>CAVVOR010000005.1:0-1389130 GCA_963749795.1 uncultured beta proteobacterium | reverse complement strand
GCACATTGAGGGGAATATGCAGAAGCATCGCGCCCCAGAGCGCCCAGGCGACCTCGCTTCCATGTCCAATGAGTGCGTGATCGCGAATGGCATTCTGGAACGAGCTTTGAATAAGGTGCGACTTCACACCATAGCCCCGAAACGTGTATTTCGCGATTTCGTTTATGGCATGGGGAAGTGTTCCGGCCTCCACTCGCATGCATTGCGCCGAAAGCGATTCATAAACAGGCCAGTTTTTTTGATCCAGTATGACCGAGTTGAGCCGCTTAATTGGGATCGAAGGATCGATTGATCGCGATCGGCGTCGCGGAGGGCGAAGGCCTTATCGAACAGAGTAATCAAATCTATTCGCTGACCTTGTCTCGTAAGACGAATGCGATGGTCACGAAGTGCCGCGACCCAGCGTGCCTCCAGCGCCTGCGGCAGTGCCGCAATAGAGGTTTTCGAATTGTTTAGCGAAAGTTGGTACTCATTTAAGGCCCCTTGAAGGTGAGCCAGTGCAGCGTACGCGTCGTCTATGGAGTCGAAAGCGAACTCCATGTCGTCCGCGTAGCGAAATCCTTTGCTATGCGCAATCGTCTTTCGGAGGTAGTCGTCGATGCGCGCAAGTATGATTTCGGCAATCAATAGTGACGTGTCCGGCCCGATAGGGATCCGTACCCGTTTGCCGGTCTTGTCCGTTTCGTACCAGAGTATCTAACAGATTGCCCACCAGTTTGAGTGAGTGGTTCGCCTTCGTGACACCCTTTGTATGGAGCGCCCAAGAGCTTATTGAGTGGGTATAGATCGAGGGATAGAACTGGACTATATCTGCAAACAACACGTGCGTTTTTGTCGCGCGCGTAAATATGCGGGCTGGTTCCATGTGGTGGAACCCATAACGAGCGCCGATGGCGCGCCCTAAAGACTTGTACGTTGGCTGGGACAGGGACCAGTTAGATCGGGATTTGGAGAATAGAGTACCCCCAGTTTTGCACGATTGCAGAGCAGAGCTCGATAGTGATTGACCGGATTGGGAATCGAAAGCTTGCGCGTAGTGATCAAGTACGCGCAAGATTGTGCGTTGTTGGATAGGAAACAAATGGCTTGACCAACGCTGTGTCGTGCGTTGGATTGATTTCGAACGCTAAAGCCGTTTCAAGCTTGGTGGCAGCATTCGCTAGGGACTTATAACAAATGGTGGCGGCAGTTCTCGGGGAAAGTAACCGACCGCGAGCAGGGTTTCGAATTTGTTCATATGCCGACTGGACGTTCGCTGCCGCTTCTCCCATCTATGAGACTCAATTTATATACAGCGAGACTTTCGAAAAATCCAAAAAAAATGTGTCACGACATTCCTAAGGGAATCGATGCGGAAGATTTTCCCCCCACCCCGGGGTCGATAAAACGTGTATCCATAACTGCCGCGGGGGTCTGCCAGGAAAATACTTCGTCTATAGAAAGGGGGATTCTAGCTCCGATGAGCACTGGTCCGCCGCCAAGGTAGCGCGATCGAACGCAGGTGCAAGAGCTGGCCCGCTGCGCTAAATTTTCTTTTTCCGGACAAATGACAAAGTCCCGTGGGCATAGATTTCGCTCTGATAGCCGGAAACCGAGCACAACCGCTAGCACCCAGGGGCCATGCCGTCGGAGCGCCTGTGCAGCGGCTAGGTGTGCCGCACTAGGGCAGCATGCGCTGCTTGCGGAAGGTGTCCAGGAGAGGGGACTACGATGTTTGAGCAAAACGCTACCAACCCGGCTAGGGCGGCGATCAAGGACAACCGGACCGGTATGTATGGGGTAGGTCTGCTTTTTGGCCTTCTGGTGCTCGCATTTACTGGCTATGCCCGCGCCGCCTGTAACTACGCCGATCTGCCCTTTGGTTTCAACGTCGCATCGATTAGCTACTCGCAAAGCGGAGTAACTACATCATCAGCGCCAGGGGGATCCAGTATGCTTACCCAGATGTTCTCGCCCCGTGGGCGGTCCGTGTAACTTGTCGTTTGGCGTTGGCAACGGCACTGTGCAGTATGCGTACAAATCGGCCTATCTATCCTTGTGGGCGTTCTCCACTCCATACACCGGGTCCCAAGCTGGGTATGAGGTTGCTCGATCTGGGACGCTCAATCTACTCGTAGCAAATCCAAATACGCCTCCCGAGCCCGGAGTCTGGATTGGTTACGGGAAGGATTTTGTGTCTGCACCGATCGCCCCTTTGGTCAATCTGCCAAATGGCACTTGGTATCTCTTGCGCTTTGAGGTTGATGCTGCGACCGGGCAGGTTTGGACGTACGGCAATCTCGCTTCACCGTTAGTCATCGGATCGCCACCACCGCCACCACCACCACCAGCGCCCCCCCAACCGTCAGCAATAGCGCCACAAGTCGGTCTGTGGTGGAATCCGAACGAATCAGGCAGCGGCTACGCACTCGACTACAAGCACGGCACCTTAATCGTTACGGTGTATTCCTACCTGGCGAATGGCTTGGCGCAGTGGTATATCGCGACCGGTCCTGTATCGGGATTTACGTTTTCCGGCACTCTGATAAAAACGCTCAATGGGCAATGCATTTCATGCGCCTATCAGGCGCCCGTACTGAACGGAAGTGATGGGACAATGACTATCGTGTTCTCTTCGCCCACTGCCGCAACGATGTCACTGCCTGGCGGGCGCGTATTTCAAATACAGCCGCAGGATTTCTAACATCGCTCCTTCTCTCATTTGGCAAAACACTGGGCACGTTAGCCTCTTGCTCGCTTCCCGACGGGGGAGAGCCGTACTAGGCAAGATATATTTAATTTGGAACGCTGGCGGTTCGACCCGCTGGAGACAGCAAAGGTCTTATTCAAATTTCGTTCCCTAGCATTGACACGCCCAATCGCGCATTAGAATCACTCATGAGTACTGGATTTGGTCTTCTGAGTGCCAAGTCGGCCAAATCCCAGCACTCAAATCGACGATACCATTAGCAGGGAACTGTTGTTAGACCCATGTCTAATGGTTGACCCGTTTCGATCTCGGCAGTGAGCGCGACAAAGTCGAGGGAGAGCACTTGGCTACCTTGAAGCAGCTTCGGACGATCGCAGAGGGTGAGCCCCTTGAACGGCAGAGCGTAATTGATTCGCTCTTGAGAGAGGACGCAATTGACTCGGAAGTCATTGCTGCACTCCTACGTGCGGGCGATGGGGTACGGTATCTGCCTTCCCGTACTTTGATTCAATTGCTCTCGAACAAGATTCAAGGGAATTGTATCCGAAGGTTAAGAGCCGCCTAATGGGGGATATTTGGGCGCTTGTTGATCTACTTCGTAGCGACTATCCGGACCCCGACATCGAGCGGAACCTGCTCGACCGCCTATTGGACTATTACGAGAAGGACGAGTACGCAATTCAGAACATATCGTGACCGCGTTGAGGGATCACGGATCACTAGCTAGTCTTCGTCTTCTTACCGGCTACCAGATGAGCACATTCCTAAGGCGGCCGTGACGACCGCGTTGGCCACGGCGATAATGAAGGAAGCCCCGGAACGCGTGACGTTGGAGTCGTCGCCGTTGGTTGCGGCAATCAAGAACGACTTCACAGCAACATTAAGGACGGCAATACAAGAAATATCCAAGCGGGCGAAGGATAGCTGTGAGTCCGCAATTCCGCTGGCCCCTGATAGTGTCGCTCCAGGCTCAAACGACGTGGTTCACCGCGCCCTTGGACTAAAGGAGAAAGCTTGGCACTACCTTGATCTCGACGTAGCGGCCGCGATGCATAACGCGCGGCTGGTAACAGAGATTATTCTCAAAGATCTCTGTCGACAGCGGAATATTGCAAAGGCCAATCAGTCGCTTGACCAGCCGATGGTAGGTGCCCTACTGACGTTAGTACAAGCAACCAAGGCGCTCCCAGCGCGCATAGAACCGTTGGTGGTTTTCATCAATAGGGTGTCCTCGACGGCGCTACACGATCAGGGTCCCGACGCCCCACCCTTCGCAGACGAAGTCACCAGATCAGTTTTCTGTTTCCTCGACATATTCTTTGAATGGTGGGTGGGCCAGTCGCAAACAGAGTAGTCGAATCTTCTACTGACTAAGCGCAAGTTGTCTCCCATGGGCGACGTCGGGTTGCGCCTGGCGCTCCCGGAAAACATGACCACTTTTTTTATTGCGCGGACATTTGAGTGATATCAAACCCCAAATATCGTAGGACCTTCGTTGTCCTCCCATTGACTACGGGAAGCTCCTGCCTATTGCACCACCCAACGGCCCCTGCACATTCGAATGGCCAAACTCACGCAACTTGTACGCTGGATCATAAATTAAAGCCGCCATTCGATCTTCAACCCTATCAGTGCCATGCACTAGGTAGGCCAAACTAGTTCGAAGTCGCTTTGGGTCATTCGCTGCGAGAAATACCCTTTTCCACGCAGACATGCCACCCAGGAAAAACCGCTGACGGTCGTGAAACGAATGTTCGACGAGAAGTCCATCAAAAAGCTCGTCGTCGGTTGACATTAGAATCGACTCTGTGGTGGAAAACACCCGACTGATTCTTGGATATTTCTCCTTCACCACGATTCGTCAAAGTACGGCCACGGGGTATCGAGCCATTCCGCGACCAAGGAGCGGACTAGTTCAATCTGAGACGACGGAGGGCGAACGGGCGCATCCTGCCAAGCATCTCCCTGCGCATGGCGCTCACGGACGAAGCTTACGAAAGAATCGATCTCTAGCCGAAGCGGAACGTCTTCGTCCGTTTTTTTTCGCCCCGCTCCCTCGTAGATCCGTCTGACAACGTTGAATGACGTCACACATTCTTGGTATCGTTTGCAGGAATGTCTTCCAAGAAAATATTCTCTGGTTTTTGACGGCCTTTATCCCTAATTACGTCGCCAGCGAATACTCGCCCTAGCTTAAACAACCTCACCGTCCAGCGCCCCTTTAAGCTGCTGCAAATTTTCGTACTTCTTGCAGATTGCCTGATAGATACTGAGGACCTCGCTAGTGAGAACCGCGCTTTGCGCCCAGTACTCGGAGTAAAGATTTGTCAGGGAATCGAAGCGCGGGTCTTCGGCGGTTATTGACAACATGACTTCTTGATTGGAAGTTATCGCCGCATTCGTCAAATTTGCGGACCCGACCAATGCGGCGCGGAGACCGAAAACGTATAGGTTTGGGTGGAAGGCCGAGTCAGTGAAGTACCGTATCTCTACGTTCGAATCCCCCATAAGGCGCTGCAGGGCAGCCGCACTAGTTGGGAACCCAAGTCGGACTATTAGCCGACCGGGCACCCCCGTCTTACTAGCCCTCGGACTACGTCGGCTTCCGTGAAAAAGGCGACGGCAATGTATACATTGCAGGGCTCGCTACTGAGATTCGATATCGCATTTGTAACAAAATCGGCACGCCCATTTGTGTTTGTATAGAGCCCCGCATCGTTCATGACTTCTCCCGTGCTATCCGTACGCCCCGACAACCCGGTAGAGTAAATCAGGAAGTCGCCTTCTAGTGGGCGACTGCTCTTCCGGTCAATAGGCTCAGTTGGTAGAGCACCGGAGAAAGCGTTGCGCTTGGGACAATGCGTCGCTTTCGAGGACGGGAGCGGCGTAGAATGTCGCGGAGGAGCGGTACTTTTAGATCCGTTGGCGAGCGCCGTGTCTACGGATCGTCTACTTTTGCGGGACCAGCGGTTTACTGTGGAACTAACTTCTTGATTCATTGGTAGGCCGTGCGGGACTCGAACCCACGACCAACGGATTAAAAGTCCGCTGCTCTACCAACTGAGCTAACGACCCAAAGGGCGCGAATTATAGCGAATCCGGCGCGCTTGCGCAAAGACAGAACGCGCTCGAGAGCCTCGTACTTGCTCGGTCGCTAGTTGAGGTCGCGCGTGAAAATGTTCGGCAGCGACATGAAGTCGATGCCTTCGTCGCGCAATTCCGCAGCTTCTTCGGGCGAGGCCTGCCCGCGTATTGCGCGCTTGGCGGTTTCTTCGTAGTGGATCTTGCGCGCTTCTTCCGGGAACTTGGCGCCGACGTTCTCGGTTTCGGAGACCATCCGGCGCAATAACTGCAACGCCCGCGCGTGGTCGGCATCGGTCATGCTCGACTCGTTCGCTGTCGATTCCTTACGCTCGACGGCCGGCGGCGCCGCATGGCGCACCTGCACGTTCGCCGACAGACGTCGCTCGATCGCCGCGTCGTCGCACAACGGGCAGCGAATCATCGTCTGCTCCTGCTGGCGCGCGTAGTCCTCGTTCGATGCGAACCAGCCTTCGAATCGATGGTCCTGCGCGCATACCAAATCGTAAACAATCATCGTCTGCTCTTCACTTCATCTAAACCGCAGCTACGCATCAAGCCGCCAATACTGGAACTTGAGCGCTGCCACGCAACCCGCGATGATCGACGCGAACGCAATCATCGAACCGATGGCCAGCGTCGACATACCCGACAAACCCTGGCCGATCGTGCAACCGAGGGCGGTAACGCCCCCAAATCCCATTAACACCCCGCCGGCGATATGGTTGACAAGGTCTTCGGTGGAGGCAAAACCCTCCCAGCGAAATGTCCGCGTCGCCAGCGCCATCGCGGCGGACCCGGCCGCCATGCCGAGAACCCCGGCGATGCCGAAAGTCACAATTTTTGACTGATCGCTCCAGAACATCAAAAGCTCCAGCAAATAAGCCGCGGGTGCAACAAAACTATACGACTCGGCCGTCCTTCCGGATGTGGTGCCGACGAACACCTCTTCCAAGGTTCTCGGATCTTCGGAAAGGTGTCCGAGATGGCCCGTCACATACCACCCGCCGACAATCACCGCACCAACTACAATGCCGCCGACAATCATTTCGCCGCTCGCTCGAAAGTCCCGCGCCGCGAACGCAAACGCCGCGATGATCGCCGCCACTCCCAGCGCCAGCACCAGTTTGAGCGTCGTACCACCCCCGAATATCCCTACAACCAGGCTGCCCAGGTCCGAATGCGCCGAGCCAACGCCCGTCGTGTCCAGGCGCAGCGGCTCAAGCCCGTTGACGCGCCATACGGCAAAAACGCCCTTCAGCGTCATATAAGCCGAGATGGCTAGCACGATAAGTACCACCAGGGACTTGAGATTCCCGGCGCCCAGTCGGATCAGCGTCTTGCTCCCACATCCCGAAGCAAGCGTCATGCCGAAGCCGAAAAGAAACCCGCCGACGACGTGGGCAAGCCATGCGACGCTGGGGGTCGTATAGATCGTTTTGTACAGGTCGATCAAGCCCGGCGGCGTGCAGGGCGCCCGCGCCGGCGATGGCCACTGCGATCGCCAGCAGCCACATGCGCATGCGCCGCCAGTCGCCGATATTGACGATGTCGCTGATCGCCCCCATGGTGCAGAAGTCGACGCGTTTGGCGACCGCGCCGAAGACAAAGGCGAGCGCAAAGCTCGCCCACGCGACCAGCGTCTGCAAATGTTCCAGTTGTTGCATGGCGGGCGAATTATCGCATGCGGCCCAGTGATCGCCGGCGAGGGTGCGCGCCAACTTTCTTGTCGCGACTTAACCCCTTTTGCCGGCGCCTCGCGTTTATAGCTCCAGACCGCGCCTCCTCGCGCGGATTCCTGGAGCGAAGCATGCATACGAGAAAAAGTTTCACCGCACGCTGGCGGCACTTGCCGCGCTTGCGTCCGCCACCATATCTCTTTCGGCGTGCGGTACCGCGCAAACCTGGCCGCAGCCGTCCGCCTCCATCGAGATCTACGATCGCACCGACGGCCGTGTGTTGCCGACGTACATGTTCGAGGGCCGACGCTACGTCATCGGCAAGCCCGGCAATGAATATGCGATCCGCGTGCGCAACACGACGGCGGGCCGCGTCCTTACGGTGATGAGCGTCGACGGCGTCAATGTGATCTCAGGAGACAACGCAGCGCCCAATCAGACCGGCTACGTACTTGCTCCGTATGAAGGTACCGACATCAGCGGCTGGCGAAAAAGCACCTCGCGCACAGCGGCGTTCTACTTCACGACGCTCGCCGACGCGTATTCGACGCGAACGGGTCGCCCCGACAACGTCGGCGTCATCGGCGTCGCCGTGTTTCGCGAGCGTCCGCGGCCAATCGCCAGAGAAGAGCCGATGCGCAAGGACGTGGCAAAAGCCGAAAGTGATTCGCGCGCCAAGCCCGCATCATCAGCCGCGGGCGGGATAGCGTATGACAACGCGGCGCCGGCGGCGCAACCGAGCATCGGCACCGGCTACGGACGCAGCGAAACGTCGTACATCAGCTACACGCAATTCGAACGCGCGAGCGACACGCCGGACGAAACGATAGCCATCTACTACGATTCCTACGCCAACCTTCTTGCGCAAGGCGTGCCGGTGCCCTCCCAGCCGCTCGCTCGCGCTCGTCCCGAACCGTTTCCCGATCGCGGCCGCTTCGTGCCCGCACCCTAGCGAAGGCGAAGACGACGAATAGGCTCGCGCGTACCGCTGGCGCGCACCGGCCGCCGCTTGCTTGCACCATGGGTCCGCTCGCATACTGGGCGGCCCATGCCCGCCCCTGCCGCAACCAGCGACGAAGACCTGATGCTCGCCTACGCTGCCGGTGACGCCGGCGCATTCGACCTGCTGTATGCGCGCCATAAAGGCGGCGTCTACCGTTATCTGCTGCGCCAATGCGCGAACAGCAGTGTCGCCGAACAACTGTTCCAGGATGTGTGGTTGAACCTGATACGCGCTCGCTTGAACTACGAGCCGACAGCCAAGTTTGCGACATGGCTTTATCGACTTGCGCACAACCGGTTGATCGACCACTTTCGCGTCACAGGCGGCGTGACGCTGGTCTCGGCAGACGACGACGCGCACGCCGAGCTTATGCAAGCAATGCCCGCGGACAAACGCGACGAACCGCACGTACGAGTGGAAACCCGCGAACTGGGAGCGCGAATCGCCGCGGCTGTGGCAGCGCTGCCGGCGCCGCAACGGGACGCGTTTCTGCTGCAACAGGAAGCAGGTCTTTCGCTCGCGGAAATCGCCGAGTTGAGCGGAGTCGGCATCGAGACGGTGAAAAGCCGCTTGCGATACGCAAGCGACAAATTACGTGAAGAACTCGCCGACCTGGCCGACGAAATATCGCCAGGCGCGAACAATTTCCGACGCGGCGCGACGTCATGAGTTCAACCGAAAATCCTGATCCCGAGCGCGACGAGCGTATCGATTCCGCGTGGCGCGCGACGAGTCGCGACGAACCGCCGGCGGCGCTCGATGAGTTGATCCGAGCGGCGGCGCGACGCGAAGTCGGCGCGGGACCGCTGCGTTCGCGTCAGCCTGCATGGCTGCGCGCGTTGCCTTCGCTCGCCGCGGCAGCCGCGGTCGCCGTCGTCGCAGTGGGCATCGTGCAGCTGGCACCACCCGAACAGGTGACGCCGATGCCGACAACAGCGGCACGCGGCGACGCGTCGTACCACCTCAGCGACCTCACCCGCCGCGGCGAAGCCGGCCGCGCGCGGCGAATCGCAGGCGAAGGAGGAACGCTCGTCGTCCGATCAGCGTCGTCCGGAAAACCCGCTCGCCAAGGCGGCGCCGCAGCTAGATTCATTGGCCGAATCGCAACAGCCCCGATCGACGAATGCGACGCCATCCTTGCCCGCACCATCCGCATCAACGCCACCGACAATGCCACCTGCAACGCCGCCTGCTTCTGCGTCGGCCACCCGGCACACTGCTTCTGCGTCGGATGCTGCGTCAGCAAGTCCGGCGCCGTCGGCAGTTCCTGCGCCCAGCTCACAGGCCCTCCCGCAGGCGCGTCATAGCGATCCTTTCCCTGGCGCGAACCAAGGAACGGGTCCGGCGCCCGCCGCGAAAATATCTTCTTCGGCGTCCGAACGCGACGAGCCCTCGCAAGCCGCAGGTGGTTTGTCAAAAGACCTGTCACCATCACCGCAGCCGCCGACCCGACACGACGCCAGCGGGCAACTCGCGTCCCATAACGAACCTGGCGCACGAGCCGAGCGCGCGAAGACGGCGGGCGCGACTGCGGCAGCGCAAAGCGATGCGCTCGCCGGAGAAACGCCGGCACGCACGATTGACGATTGGGTTCGACGATTGCGTCGCCTCAAAGAACAAGGCGCGACGGAGGAACTGCTTAAGGAGCTTGCCGCGTTTCGCGTTATCTACGGAGCGGGCGCCAACGCGCTTGCTGCCCGCCGGATTTGCGCGACATCAAACCCTGATGCGCTGACCCTGCGTCGGTCAGACTGCGAGTGTGCGCAGCAGTTTCTTGATCGGGGCCGGTAGCGCCGCACCACCCACATCGGCCAACGGCAACCAGATGAGCCCCGGCTCCTGGGCACGATTCTCCCAGCGATGTACTTTGCACGGCTGCGGCGTCAGCGTGAGATGAAAGTGGGTGAACCCGTGCTCGATCGGCGCCAGAGTGGGTGTCAGCATTACATCTGCATTGAAGCGCCTTCGACAATGGGCAACCGCGTCGCCACCGTCACTCAATTCGGGAAGACTCCAAAGACCCGCCCAGATGCCCACCGACGGGCGTCGCTCGAGCAGGATCTCGCCGCGCCGCTCGATCAGCAAGACGGTGGCAGAACGATGCGGCAATGTTTTCTTTGCACGACGGCCGGGTAACTCATCGACGCGGCGTTCGCACAAGGCGACGCAATCCGCTGCCACCGGACAGACCTCACAACGCGGACGGCTGCGCAGGCACAGCGTCGCGCCGAGATCCATCATTGCTTGCGTATATGTTTCGATGCCCGAGGCGGGGAGCAGCTTCTCCGCCTGCGCCCAAAGCGTGCGTTCGACCTGGCGCGTTGCCGACGTCGCCGTCCACACCGCGGTGACGCGCGAGGACACGCTTGACGTTGCCGTCGAGAATTGCGCCCCGCGTGCCGAACGCGAACGCGGCGATCGCCGCCGCGGTCGAGCGTCCGATGCCCGGCAGATCCGCAATCGCTTCGACATCGCTCGGAAACACGCCGGCGTGCTGTTCGACAATTCGCAGCGCGGCGCGATGCAACAGGTGCGCGCGACGGTAGTAACCGAGCCCGCTCCAAAGCTCCAGCACGCGCTCGATCGGCGCAGCAGCGAGTGCCCCGATGTCCGGGAACGACGCCAGGAATCGCTGGTAGTACGGGATGACGGTAGCTACCTGCGTTTGCTGAAGCATGACTTCGGATAGCCACACGCGGTACGGGTCGCGCGTGTTCTGCCACGGCAGGTCCCGCCGCCCGGCGTGAGCGTGCCATGCAATCAAGCGTGTCGCGAACGGCGGCAGCTTATTCATGACCATCAGGGATGCGACCTGCGATTGCGATCAGCCGCCGGACGACACACGCAGACAAGACGAGGCCTGCTGCTATCGCGCGGAAAGCCGTTGGCGTGCCTTTGCCGCAGCGTCGGAGGTCGGATACTTGGCGACGACTTCCTCGAGCGTTTTTTTCGCCGCCGCCGTATCGCCGAGTTCGAGCTGGCAGCTGGCGATATTCAGCAGCGCATCCGGTACCTTCTGGCTGTCGGGATAGGCGGCAATCAATTGTCGCTGGGTCGCGATGGCCGCGCGGAAATCGCGCTGGGCGTATTGCGCGTTACCGGACCAGTAGGTCGCCGAGGGTGCGAGCGGACTCTTGGGATAGGTGCGGGCAAATGCCTGGAAATTGACCACCGCGGTCGCGTAATTACCGCTCTTGAATTGATCGAGGGCCGCATCATAGGCGCGCTGTTCGACGGCACCATCGCCTGCCGTCGCGGCTCCTGGCACCGGCACCGCATCGCCTGCCCCGGACGCGGATCCGGGCGCCGCGCCGCCATCGGCCGCGCCCGCAGCATTGCCCGGGCCGCCTTCAAGCTTGCGCAGCCGGCTGTCGAGATCGAGATAGAGATCGCGCTGCCGCTTTTGCGCTTGCTCGAGTTCGTAGGTGAGCACCTCGTACTGGCCGCGCAACTTGGCAATGTCCGCCTTGAGTTGCTCTACGTCCTTGAACAGATCGACCAAGGCTCCGTTTCTGGATTCGAGCGCATCGAGCCGCTTTGCAATCGAGCGCTCGATCTCATCGACGTGAACGCGGACAGCCTCGATGCGCTTGCGCGCCTCGTCGTCGTCGAACAACGCCGCGCGCGCTGGAAGCGACACCAGCAGCACGCCGAGAAGAAGAAACGCGAGCGGATTGAGCGCAGCTCGCGCCGCCGAACGAGTCACCCGTTACTGACCCTGGTAGTGCAGGTCGTCGCGCCGATTCTCCGCCCAGGCGCTTTCGTCATGGCCAGGATTTTTCGGCTTCTCCTTGCCGAAGCTCACTGTCTCGATCTGCACGTCGGTCGCTCCCATCAGCATCATCGCCTTCTTGGCCGCGTCGGCGCGTCGTTGTCCTAGCGCGATGTTGTACTCGCGGCTGCCACGTTCGTCGGTGTTGCCTTCGACGGTCAGGCGCGAATTGCGGCTGCCTTGCAGATAACGTCCATGCGCTTCGATAACGCTCTTGTCCTCGTCTTTGATGGCGAAACTGTCAAAATCGAAGAACACGCTGCGCTTGGCGAGCAGGTTCTTCGGATCTCCAGGATTCGCCGTCGCCGCAGGAGCGGGTGTCGGTGCGGCCGGGCGAGCGGTCGCCCCAGTGGTGCCAGCCCCGGTATTCCCCGCGGCAGCGCCGCGGTCCTCGACCGGAGCGGTGGTGTCCGTCGGCGTTGTCGAACACGCGGCAAGCGACAAGGCGATCAGCACGCTGATCAGTGATTTATTCATGGGTTCTCCTTTCTTGTGGCGTTGCAAATACACGATTGGCGGTTTGTCTATTTTTGAAGCGGACCCCACGCCGGCTCGCGCACATCGCTGGCGGTCGCGGTCAAGCGTTGCCTGACGCGTCCGTCGCTGGAAATGGCGGCCAATATACCACGGCCACCCACCTCGGACGCGTACAGCACCAGCTTCCCGTTCGGTGCAATGCTCGGTGATTCGTCGAGGCTGCCCTGAGTCAGTATCTGCACCTGACGTGTGCTGAAATCCTGTAACGCAATATTCAAGCGTCCGCCATCGCGGCGCACAAAGGCGAAACCTTTACCGTCGGGGAAATATCGCGGCGACACGTTGTAGCTGCCATCGAAAGTCATCCGTTCCACAGCGCCGCTGCCGAGATTCAGTCGATAAATCTGTGGACCGCCTCCGCGATCCGACGTAAACAGGATGGCGCTGCCGTCGGGCGAAAAATTGGGTTCGGTATCGATGCCGCTCGAGCTGGTCAGTCGCTGCACACCGCTGCCGTCGGCATTCATCAGATAGAGCTGCGAGTTGCCATCCTTGCTCAGCGTGACGGCGAGTCGCGAGCTGTCAGGCGACCACGCGGGTGCGCTGTTGCTGCCGCGAAAGTCGGCGACCACTTTCCGCAACCCCGTAGTCAACGATTGGACGTAGACCGTTGGCTTCCTGTTTTCGAACGATACGTAAGCGATCCGCGTGCCGTCCGGGGACCACGCCGGAGACAACAGCGGTTCCTTCGAGGAGACGATCGACTGTGGATCGAATCCGTCGGCGTCGGCCACGAACAATTCGTAGCGCTGAGGTTGCTTGGCAATGTAGGCGATGCGCGTGCTGAAGACGCCGACATCGCCCGTCATCTTTTCGTAGATCGCATCGGCGATGCGATGCGCCGTTGCGCGGAACTGGGCGGGCGTGACCACGTACGACATTCCAGTCAGTTGTGTTTGCTTGACGACATCAAGCAACGCAAAGCGGACGTCGATGCGGCCGTCGGCCCGCGGCGCCATGGAGCCAACAACAACCGCGTCGGCGCTACGCGAGGTCCAGTCGCCGTAGCGGACTTCGTCGGCCCTGGAAGGTCTTGGCGTGACACCGGTCGCATCGATCAATTTGAACAGGCCGCTCCGCGCGAGATCGGCCCCGACGATGCCGGTCAGGCCCAACGGGTACGTCGATTCGTTGCCGAACGGAACGATAGCGATCGGGATCGTCGTCGCTCCGCCACCGACGATTTCGATCGTGAGTTGCGCGCGCGCGACGCCCGCCGTTTCTATTGCCAGCGCGCAGAACAAGACCAGCATGCGAACGATTCGTGTCATCGAAGTCCAGGTAAGAAGTAGGGGATTGGCGTCCCGCTAGAGCGGGCTGTCGACGCGGTGGCGGGGCCCAGCATCACTGCCGCGCGTCGCGCCGGCGGGAGCACGGCATCGATTATAGCGAACGTGGCAAATTCGCCCGTTCGCCCGACAGACAGGCACGGGGTTTCGGCAAACGAGGCGCAGATAGTCCCGATGTCCGTTGCCTCGCGGTTCTGGGCCCTCGCTTGAGACGGCGGCCCCATGGCTATTTGGGCTTTACCGCGACGTCAAGGCCCAGGCCGTGCCGCAGCGCGCTGGCCGCAGCGTTGGCCGCGTCCTGCGTCGGATAAGGGCCTACATACACGCGGAACAAGGTGTCGATCTGGCGCACTTTCGGTTCGACGCGTGGTTCGATGCTTTGGTTCGCCACGCGCTCGCTGAATTCTTGCGCGTTGGCGTAGTTGGCGAAGGCGCCGAGCTGCACGACGTAGCCGCCGCTGTCCTGGCCAATGGGCAGCGCGGCGGTATCCGGGCTCGCCGCGATGGGGGGCAACAGCGGGGGCAACTGCGCCGACGCCACGATCGGCGCGTCGCTCGGCAACACGCTTTCGACTTCGACCTCGCCGCTGCCACGCTGCGCGATCCCCAACCGAAACGCTGCGACGTACGACAGGTCGATCACACGTCCCGGATGGAACGGCCCGCGATCGTTGACGCGCACGATCACGCTCTTGCCGTTGGCGACGTTGGTGACGCGCGCATATGAGGGCAGCGGCAGCGTCGGGTGCGCAGCGGTCATCGCGTACATATCGTATGTTTCGCCGTCGGCGGTTTTTTGTCCGTGGAACTTTCGTCCGTACCAGGATGCGACTCCTCGCTCCTTGTATTCGCGCAAGGTCGTCGCGGGGACGTAGTCACGACCGAACACGGTGTAAGGCCGGTTGGCGAAGCGGTTGAGAGGCTCGAGGCGCGGTATCGCGTCCGGAACCGCATCGAGGTTGGCGGGCGGATGATCGCCCGGTCCGTCATCCTTGTAGTAGCCACCGGAACGCGCGGTGCTTGCTGACGCCGGCTGCGCTGGCGGCGCATCGGACTTTGGTGTCGAAGTGCACGCGACCAGGACAAGCACCAATAGCGCGGTACGCGCGGATCGGATCGAGCACTTCGCCGCGCTGAAGATCGTGGCGCGAGTCATGTCTTCACCAGTTTCCAGTTGGCCTGCACGCTCATCAGGATACCCAGGCCGATGAAAAGGCTCACCAGCGCCGTCCCGCCGAACGATACCAGCGGCAGCGGCACGCCAACTACCGGCAAGAGACCGCTCACCATGCCCATGTTGACGAAAGCGTAACTGAAGAACATCAACGTGATCGCGCCAGCGATCAAGCGCGAGAACATCGTCGTCGCGTTGAGCGTGATTGCAAACGCGCGGCCGATCAGCAGCATATAAAGCAGCAGCAGCACCGCCACGCCGATCAGCCCGAACTCCTCGCCGAACACTGCGAAAATGAAATCGGTGTGCCGTTCGGGCAGGAAGTCGAGGTGTGTCTGCGTTCCATTCAGCCAGCCTTTGCCAATGACTCCGCCCGATCCGATCGCGATCGACGCTTGCGAGCTATGGTAGCCGGCGCCGAGCGGGTCGCGGCTGGGATCGAGGAAAGTCAGGATCCGTTCCTGCTGGTAGTCATGCAAATGCGGCCATATCAGAGGCGCCGCCGCCCCCGCCAACGCGGCCAAACCAACAATGATCTTCCATGAAAGACCGGCAAGATACAGAACATAGAAACCCGAAGCGCCGATCATCAGGGCCGTCCCGAGGTCGGGTTGACGCCGGATCAGAAAGACCGGCACGATGATGAGGACGGCCGCGAAGACGTAGTCGCGGAACCGCAAACGGGTCTGCCTCCATTGGAAATACCAGGCGAGCATCAACGGCAACGCGATCTTCATCAGCTCCGACGGCTGGAAGCGGCCGATGCCGAAGTTGAGCCACCGACGCGAACCATTCACCGTCGAGCCGCCGATAGCGACCGCGATCAATAGCAGCACCGTCACGACGTAAAGCGGGGCGGCGGCCCGAGCCAACTGCTCGGGTGGAATGTTGGCGATCACCCACATCAGGATCAACGCAAAGCCGAGCGAGAGCGCCTGGCTGCTGATGCGTGAGACGTTCTGCTCGGACGCCGACACCAACGTGATCAGACCGACGCCGACGATCGCCAGCGCTCCGGCCATCAGGTAGCTGTCGACGCGTCGCCACAGCAGCTGCCAGAGTCTTGCGAGCAGCTCAGTCAACTCTTGCCTCGCGAGTGCCCATCATGCAAATTCGCTCGATAGCATTCATTCAGCCGACTCATTCATCGACTCATTCACTCAGTCCGATTCATCGTCGGCGCTGCGCGGTATTTCCGGCTTGGCTTTCGCCGGGACTCCGGGTTTGATGCCGAGCAGGTAGTAGTCGAATACGGCGCGCGCGATCGGCGCCGCGGCTTCGGCGCCGAAGCCGCCGTTCTCGACCAACACGGCAAGCGCGATCTTCGGATGATCGGCCGGCGCATAGGCGACGTACCACGCATGGTCTCGCAGCCGCTCGTCGACCTGGCCTTCCTTGTATTTTTCCCCTCTGAGCGAGAATACTTGCGCGGTGCCCGTCTTGCCCGCCGACACGTATTTCGCACCGACAAACGCTGCCGCGCTCGTTCCTTCGCGGGGGACGCCGATCAGCGCATTCTTGATCACCGCGATATTCGCCGGTTTGGCGCGGAGCCGATGTGTCACCTCCAGCGGAACCGTTCGGATCTCGCCGGTCTCAATGCTCTCGATCGACCGCACGGCGTGCGGGCGAAACGCGAGGCCGTCGTTGGCAAACACAGCCATGGCCTGCGCCTCCTGCACCGGCGTGAATGCGTTGTAGCCTTGTCCTATGCCCGCCGATATCGAATCGCCGAGATACCACTTGCGGTGCTCTTCCCGGTACGTGTTGCCGGCGAAGCGTTCGCGCTTCCAGTCACGTGATGGCAGTACGCCGGCGACTTCGCCTTCGAGATCGATACCCGTCTTCTGCCCGAGCCCGAACTGGGCCAGGAATGCATGCGTGTCGTCGATCTCGGTGTCGGCTGCCAGTTGATAATAGTAGGTGTCGCAAGAGGCGACGATGGACTTCGTCATGTCGACGTAGCCGTGTCCTCCCGGCTTGTCGTCGCGGAACCGATGTGTGCTGCCCGGGATCTGGTAATAACCGACGTCGAAAATTGTCTGAGTGGCAGTGCGCTTCCCCGACTCGAGCGCAGCGAGGGCTAAGAACGGCTTGATCGTCGAACCGGGTGGATAAGCACCGCGCAACGGCCGATTGAGCAGGGGCTTGTCGGGCGATTCGTTCAGCTGCTCCCACGTGGTCGGATCGATGCCGTCGACAAAAAGATTGGGATCGAATCCCGGACGCGAGACGAATGCCAGAATCTCGCCGGTGGCCGGCTCGAGCGCGACCAGCGCTCCGCGCTTATTGCCGAACGCGTCTTCGGCAACCTTCTGCAGATTGATATCGAGCGACAGGCGCAAGTTATTGCCCGAAGTCGCCGCGTGACGCGACAAGGTGCGGACCGCGCGGCCGCCTGAATCGACCTCGACCTCCTCGACACCCGTTGTGCCATGCAACTCGCGCTCATACGCGAGCTCGACCCCGATCTTGCCGATGAAATCGGACCCTTTGTAGTTTGCTGTCTCGTTCCATCCATCGATGCGATCGATGTCGTGGTCGTTGATGCGCGCCACGTAGCCGATCAATTGCGAAGCGACTTCCCCGTAGGGGTAGCTTCGAAACAGCCGTGCCTTGATTTCGACGCCAGGGAACCGGTATTGATTGACGGCGAAACGCGCGACTTCTTCATCGGTCAGGCGCGTGCGCAGCGGCAGGCTCTCAAAGCGTTTTGAATCTTCGAGCAGTCGCTTGAATCGGCGCCGATCGCGCGGTTGCACGTCGACGACCGTCGCCAGGCTGTCGATCGTCTGATCGAGATTGGCGATGCGCGATGGCGTAACTTCCAGGGTGTACGCCGAATAACTTTGCGCGAGAACGATGCCGTTGCGGTCCGTGATCAGGCCGCGGTTGGGGACAACTGGCAGGATAGCCACCCGATTGCTCTCGGCCAGCGTTTGATAGTGCCGATGCTGAACGACCTGCAAATAAAAAAAACGGCCGAACAGGCCGGCGAAGCCGAGCAGCATCACGATGCCGGCGAGCAGAAGCCGCCAGCGAAAATGATAGGCCTCGAGCTGCGGATTCCTGAGTTCCTGGAGTTCTATCGCGTTTCCGCGATGCCCCGTAGCGAATATGCGTCGCATTGCGTTCTAGAGTTCGGCCGGCGACCGCGGCGGCCGCTGTGGCCACTGCAACAGCACGTTGATCGGCGGCCACAGCAGCGCTCCGGTCAACGAGCCGACGAAATAGATCCAGCGCGGCAGAGCGGCACCGCCGACGACGCGCACCAGCATCACCAGTGCCGCGCACACGGCCAGCAACACCGCAACCTGCGCCGCCTGCTGCCACAGCGGGAAGCGCAACACTCGTCGGCGAAAATAGCCTGCCGCGTAGGCGAGCACCGAGTACGCGAGCGCATGCTGGCCGAACACCGTAGCGTCGATCACATCCATCAGCAAGCCCAACCAGAACGCGCTGCCGACACCCACTATGCGCGGCTCCTGGATGCACCAGTACAGTAGGACGAGCGCGAGAAAATCCGGCTTGAGCGCCAATGCGACGCCGGAAAAAGGGCCCGCGTTGGCAAGCAGCCCGCACAGCAGCGTAAGCGCGATGAACCACGGCTTGACAGGGAGCAGGATCTCCTCGGGACGCGCGGGCGTGAATGGAGGCATCGCGGTGTACCGACTAGGGAGCGCGGCGACGTCCGCGACCTTTGCGCGCAACGTCGGCTTCGATGGGCTCCTCAGGGCGAGGCGGCATGCTGGCGACCTGAGTCAGGATCAAGACCTGTGCGCTGAATTCCACGCCGGCGAGCGGCTTGCATGTCACGCGCGCAAAACTTTGTCCCGTTTCGCGCTCGACCGATACTACTTCGGCGACAGTCAGGCCTGCGGGATAGGTTCCATCAATCCCCGATGTCACGAGTTTATCGCCCGGCTGCACGTCCACCGTCGGCGACAGGAAACGCAGTTCGGGCGGACGCGCCGCGCCCGCGCCGTAGATGACGGTGCGTACGCCGCTGCGTTCGACCTTCACCGGCACCGCGTGGTCTTTGTCGGTTACCAGCGTCACTTCTGCAACGCCGGGAAAGACCCGCGTTACCTGGCCGACAACGCCAACGCTGTCGATAACCGCCTGCCCCGGACGAACTCCCGCGTTTTCGCCTTTGTCGACGAACAATTTCTGCGCAAACGGGTCGCGGCTCGCGTACAGAACTTCCGCCGCGATAGCATCGGTACGAACGCGACCTTCGATCTGCAGCAGCGCGCGAAGCCGTGCGTTCTCCTTCTCGATCACCGGTGCGCTTTGTACCACGGTCGCCTGCGCCAGCAGCTGCTGCTTCAAGGCGTTGTTCTCGTTAGCGAGCGTGCGCTGCGACGAAAAGTAGGCGGCAATATAGGCCACCGCCTCACCAGGCAACTGCACGGCACGCTGGAGCGGATAGAGCACGGTGGCCGCGCCGTGGCGTATCGTTTCCAGGTAGCGATAACGCGTGTCGGCAAACAACAGCATCAGTGAAAGCAGTCCGAATACGGCCAAGCGTGTCAGCGGCGACAGCCCGCGACGAAAAAATGGCGGGGGTTCGACCGAAATGTGGCGCATGAATGTAGGCGATCAGCGTCGCGCGTAGCGCTGGAGCAACGCAGTTCCCGACGAATCACCACGACGGGTGGACTTTTGTTGCATGAACCTCCGGGCGCGTATCACGCCAAATTCTCAGGGCCTGTTCGCGCGCGCGGACATCGTGGGAAGGTTCTAGTCCGACGTGAAGATGTTCGACAGCTTTTCCATGTTCTCGAGCGCCTTGCCACAACCGCGTACCACGCAGGTCAGTGGATCGTCGGCGACGATCACCGGCAAACCGGTCTCTTCCATCAGCAGCCGATCGACATCGCGCAACAAGGCGCCGCCGCCGGTGAGGACCATGCCATGCTCGGCAATGTCGGCGCCCAGTTCGGGCGGCGTGCGCTCCAACGCGCTCTTCACCGCAGAGACGATGCTGTTCAGCGGATCGGTGAGCGCTTCGAGAATTTCATTCGACGATACGGTAAAACTGCGCGGAATGCCTTCGGCGAGATTGCGACCCTTGACTTCCATTTCCTTGACTTCGGAGCCGGGGAACGCAGAGCCGATCGTCTTCTTGATCGTCTCCGCTGTCATTTCGCCGATCAGCATGCCGTAGTTGCGGCGGATGTAATTGACGATCGCCTCGTCGAACTTGTCGCCCCCGACGCGCACACTCCCGGCATATACCATGCCGCCGAGCGAGATCACGCCGACTTCAGTGGTGCCGCCGCCGATATCGACCACCATCGATCCGGTCGCTTCGGATATCGGCATGTCAGCACCGATCGCCGCCGCCATCGGTTCCTCGATCAGGTAGACCTTGGATGCGCCGGCGCCCAGCGCCGATTCGCGGATCGCGCGCCGCTCGACCTGCGTTGAGCCGCACGGCACGCAGATGATGATGCGCGGACTGGGCTGAACAGTTTGGAATCGAGAACCTTCTTGATGAACTGCTTCAACATCTGCTCGGTCACGGTGAAATCGGCAATAACGCCGTCTTTCATCGGACGAATCGCAGTGATGTTGCCAGGCGTTCGTCCCAGCATCTGCTTGGCGGCCAAGCCGACTTCCTGGATGACTCGCTTGCCGTTCGGTCCGCCTTCCTGGCGTATCGACACGACCGAAGGTTCGTTCAGCACGATGCCTTTGCCGCGAACGTAAATAAGCGTGTTCGCAGTGCCCAGGTCGATCGCGAGATCGGTGGAAAAGTAGCCTTTAAAAAATTCGAACATGGAGACTTTCGGTCGCGATGGGGCGCCGAGTGGCACCCCATACTTATGACAAGCGATTATGATACCCTAATCGGCTTTGTTTCTGCACCGCTTCGGCTACTGCCAGCGAACGCAGGTCATTTGTAAAGCGTGCCCGGTAACATGGCCCTTTCCCTCGACGATGTCCGGCGCATCGCCCATCTGGCCCGCATTGAAATCACTTCCGTCGAGGCCGACGAGTTCGCGCCAAGCTCGACAGCATTTTCGAATTGATCGGCCGCATGCGCGCGGTCGACACGACGGGCATCGTGCCGATGTCGCATGCGCAGGATGTCAGCCTGGACCTGCGTGAAGATAAGGTCACCGAGATCGACCAGCGCGAGCTCTACCAGCGCGGCGCGCCTGCGGTGGCGGAAGGTCTCTATCTCGTGCCCAAGGTCATCGACTAGCCGATCTTTCGAACGCGCGCATGTCTCAATCTCAACACCTACCGATGTTCTCCCGCGATCGATGACGACGCCTTCGACGATTGCGGAGCTCAGTCGGGCGCTCGGCGCAGGGCAGATGTCCAGCCTCGAGCTGGCGCAGCAGGCGCTGGCTCGCGTCAGCGACCTCAACCCGAAGCTCAATGCCTTTCTTGCCGTCGAGCCGGAGCGCGTTCTGGAGCAGGCCCGGGAGGCCGATGCTCGCCGCGCGCGAGGCAACGCAACGCCGTTGACAGGCATACCGATTGCGCACAAAGACGTGCTGATGACGGCCGGCTGGAAGACCACTTGCGGCTCGCGCATGCTGAAGGACTTTGTCGCTCCCTACAGCGCGTTCGTCGTGGACCAGCTCGCTGAAGCGGGGATGGTGCTGATCGGCAAGACCAATATGGACGAGTTCGCCATGGGCTCGTCCAATGAGAACTCCTACTTCGGTCCGGTGCACAATCCTTGGGACCTCGACCGCGTTCCGGGAGGCAGCTCTGGCGGATCCGCCGCCGCCGTCGCCGCGCGGATCGTGCCCAGCGGCCACCGGCACCGACACCGGAGGATCGATTCGCCAGCCTGCGTCGCTGTCAGGAGTTTGCGGGCTTAAACCAACCTATGGCGTCTGCTCGCGCTACGGCCTGGTCGCGTTCGCATCCAGCCTCGATCACCCGGGACCGTTCGCACAGACCGCCGAAGATTGCGCACTGCTGCTTAACACCATGGCGGGCCACGATCCGCGCGACGCGACTCAATCGCGCGACCCACCGAAAATTATGCACGGCTGTTGGATGAGTCGCGCGGCGCCAAACCGCTGCAAGGCCTCAAGATCGGACTGCCCGTCGAATATTCCGGCGAAGGCGTGGACGGGGAAGTCGCTGCCGCGATCCAGGGCGCGCTTACGGTGTTGCGCGAGCTGGGTGCCACTACGGTCGAACTGTCATTGCCCGCGGTCAGCCATTCGGTTCCGGTCTACTACGTGATCGCCCCGGCGGAAGCCTCGTCGAACCTGTCGCGCTTCGACGGCGTGCGCTATGGTCATCGCGCCGAGCACTACACCGACCTCTCCGACATGTACATGAAGACGCGCGCCGAAGGCTTCGGCGCTGAGGTCAAGCGACGGATTCTCACCGGAACCTACGTGCTGTCGCACGGCTACTACGACGCCTACTATCTCAAGGCGCAGCAGGTTCGTCGCCTGATCGCCAATGATTTCGCGCGTGCTTTCACCCAATGCGACGTCATCGCGGGGCCGACCGCACCAACGCCTGCATTCAGAATCGGCGCCAACGTCGATGACCCGGTGCAGATGTATCTGAACGATATCTTCACGATCGCGGCCAACCTCACCGGCGCGCCGGCGATATCGATTCCTTGCGGCTTTACCGCCGGTGGTCTGCCGATTGGCCTGCAGTTGCAGGCCAATCACTTCGGCGAAGCGCGTCTGCTCGATGTCGGCCATCGCTACCAGCAGGCGACCGACTGGCATCGGCGCGTGCCACCGGGGCTATAGGCGGCATTCGCTCATGAAACAATGGGAAATCGTCGTCGGGCTGGAAACCCACACGCAGCTTTCGACCGTGTCGAAGATTTTTTCCGGCGCGTCGACCGCGTTCGGCGCCGCGCCCAACACCCAGGCATCCGCGGTCGACATCGCATTGCCAGGCGTCCTGCCGGTCTTGAACAAAGGGGCCGTTGAGCGCGCGATTCGTTTTGGCCTTGCGGTGGGCGCGACGATCAACCGGCGCAGCGTGTTCGCCCGCAAGAATTATTTTTATCCCGATCTCCCGAAGGGCTACCAGATTTCGCAGTACGAAATCCCGGTCGTGCAAGGAGGCTCGATTGCCATCGTGTCGCCGACCCGTGGGGAAATCAGAATCACGCTGACGCGCGCGCATCTGGAGGAAGACGCCGGCAAGAGCCTGCACGAAGGATTTGGCTCGCCCGGGGAGCTCGTTCGCGGCGTGACCGGCATCGATTTGAATCGCGCAGGGACGCCGCTGCTGGAGATCGTCTCGGAACCCGAGATGCGCAGTTCCGACGAAGCAGTCGCCTACGCCAAGACCTTGCATGGCCTCGTGCGCTGGATCGGCATTTGCGACGGCAACATGCAGGAAGGGAGCTTTCGCTGCGACGCCAACGTGTCGGTGCGTCCGCTCGGCGAGAGCAAATTCGGCACGCGTTGCGAGATCAAGAACCTGAACAGTTTTCGTTTCATGCAAGACGCGATCGACTTCGAAGTGCGCAGGCAAATCGAATTGATCGAGGATGGGGGCAGCGTCGTCCAGGAGACACGTCTCTACGATCCCGATCGCCGCGAGACGCGGTCGATGCGCAGCAAGGAAGACGCGCAGGACTATCGCTATTTCCCCGATCCGGATTTGCCGCCGCTGGTGATCGATGAGGAACAGATCCAGCGGATCCGCGCCGAACTTCCCGAATTGCCCGAGCCAATGGCCAATCGCTTTGTCGCCCAATATGGCATCACGCCCGCAGATGCTGTGCATCTCACCGCGAGCGCTGAGACTGCACGCTACTTCGAATCATCGGTGCAGGCGCCGGTCGGGCTGCAGCTCACCGGCAAGACGGTTTCAAACTGGGTGCTTGGCGAGATCTCTGCTCGATTGAACCGCGACGGCATCGAGATCGACCAGATCCCAGTCGCCCCGGCCGATTCAGCGCGATTGCTCGCGCGCGTTCAAGACGGAACGATCTCAGGCAAGATCGCCAAAGACGTATTCGATGCCATGTGGGCTGGCGAGGGCGACGCCGACGCGATCATCGCCGCCAAGGGGCTTCAGCAAATCTCCGACGCGGGTGCGCTCGAAAAAATCGTCGACGACGTCATCGCCGCCAACCCGGGCATCGTTACGGAGGTTCGCTCGGGCAAGGAAAAGGCCTTCAACTCGCTCATCGGCAAAGCGATGGCCGCCACGCGCGGCAAGGCAAACCCCGTACAGCTCACCTCGCTTTTAAAGAAGAAGCTCGACACGAACGACGCTTAGCGCTTAGTGGCGTATGAGCGGCGGTCGTGCCGCGTGTTGCGCGGGATGGCAAACGCGTGGCTGATCGCCCGCAAGCCGCTTCTTGCGTGTCGCGACGAGCTCCGGGTCAGAGTGGGCCTGTCGAGGTGCGCACCGATTGCGAAAGTCTCATGGCCAGGTTTGCCGTCGCTGCTTGCGTCCGCGAGGTAGCGACCAAGTCGATGAACGCCGTCAATCAGTGGATTGACGAGCGTTGGCGAATTGAGCGGCGCCATATGGTCGCCGTCGATCCACGCCGACCGCGCGTTGGGCAGCGTCCGGGCGAGCAACGCGACAATGCGTTGGGTGATGGCATGGCTGCGTGAGCCGCCAAGCAGCAGCGTCCGCGTGCTTATCGTCCGGCAGTCGGCCAGGGTCAGGCGAGCGTTTTGCACGGCAAGGAAATCAAACACGACTTTTGCCGACGCAACAGCGAGTTTCGCCTTCAGTTCCGGCGCAAGCGCGGCGAACGCACCGCCGCCATTCCAGAAATCGAAAAACATTTGCGCCGCCATATCGGCCCGCTTGGCCGCGAGCAGATGCCTCATCCGATGATGGATTTCACGCATCTGCTTGACGTCGGTATCGTCGCGGTTCAGCAGTTGAAACGCCACCGGTTCGTACAGCGACAGGCTGCGCACGCGCCCGGGATGCTGGTGGGCAAAGCGCAAGGCGACGATTGCTCCGTACGAATGCCCGACCAGGTGGATCGGCGTGTGGCGATCTACGACAGCGTTCACTCGTGCCGCGACCAGATCGACCTCGTCGTCGAGTTCGAACTCGGCGTCGGCCGGCGGCAGCGCGTTGTCGCCGTATCCATGAAGGTCGACAGCGATGACACGGTGTCGTGGCGCCAGGCGCGTTGTCATCGCCTCCCATTGTTTCTTGGAACTCATCGATGAGTGGAGCAAGACAACGGGTTCGCCCGAGCCGACGACGATGACACCTCGCCGCGACGGGGCGGGACGGGCCGATATCGCAGTCGGCGTATGCATTTCGCTTGTCAGATTCATGGGGTCGCCTTCGTTCCGGCTCCGTCGTGTCTGCTGCGTTCAGGCCGCGACAGCCAGCCACTGATCAAACCGGCTCCGCGCCGAAGCCTTCGCCACGATCCGCAACAAGCGCGAGGCACTGCCGCGACGCAACTGAAATGCGAGATCACGGGACTCGCCGTCGGCCGCGATGGCAATGCGCGATTCAGACGAGGCGCCGATAAGCGTCTTGCCATTCGATCTCAGCGGACAGCGTTCCCCCGCCCCGAGCACGAAATCGTCGGCGTCGCTTTGCGAGACTATCCGCACTTCACCGGATTGCACCTGCACTGCGCAGTTCGCGCCGCCGTGGATGGCGAGGCACGTGTTTGCCGGAACGGTTACAGATAGTTCGTCGTGGACCGCTGGGGCTTCGGGAGAACGACGTCCGGTCAGCGCTCGCCCCAACGTCAAAAACAAGTGCGCAGACCGCGAAATTCCCATTTGTCGAAGATTCATGATTCGCCTCTCATCAGTACGTGTCGCTTCTCAGACGCCTTAGCGACGCTTGACGACGACTTCCAGGTACTCGCTCGGAACCATCAGCGAACGTCCGCCTGCCAGATTCATGCCGTTCAACAATTGGGTCAGGTCGTGCTCTAGCGCCGCGGCCTTGTCGTCCGGCAACGCTGCGAAGGCTTTGTGCACCGGCCCGTACCAGGTCCGAAAGACATCGATAAAATGTGCGGCTGAGCGATAGCGGAAGTTGAACATCCGCCGCGTGACATTGATCGTCGCGGCGTAGTCGCCGAACAGCGAATGCAGGTGAGTCTCGACGCCCCACATCGCGGGCGACTGGGCGCCGGGGGGCGGCGGCAAGTGTCGGCCCAGCGTCTTGAACATCTGTCCGACGAAACCCTCGGGTGTCCAGTTAGCCAGTCCGATGCGCCCGCCGGGACGGCAAACGCGCGCCAGCTCGGAAGCAGCGCGTGCGTGGTCGGGCGAGAACATCACGCCGAACGTGGACAACACCGCATCGAAGCTCGCGTCGGCGAAGGGGAGTGCCTCGGCGTCAGCGACGTCGAATTTAACGTCCAGCCCTTCTGCTTGCGCGCGATTGGCGCCGCGGTCGAGCAAAGCTGGCACATAGTCGGTCGACACGACGCGGCAGCCACGACGCGCTGCTGCCATCGTGGCGTTACCGTTGCCGGCGGCGACGTCGAGCACATCCTCGTCCCAGCGCAGGTCGCAAGCTTCGGCCAGCATTTCGCCGACGATTTGCAAAGTAGTACCGATCACTGCGTAGTCGCCGCTGGCCCACGCCGCCTGCTGGCGGCTTTTCAACGCGGCGAAGTCGATAGGTGCATTCATCGTTCGGTCCCTTGGTTCGGTCCTGTAAATCCCGTCATCCCTGTTTGGAAGTGTTCGGGTACGAAATCCGGACGGCGGAGGAACGTTGTTCGCTCACTTGGACCGCCCGCATGTTTGGAGCTACGTTTCTATACGGACATCCGTTTGGTTCTGATGTCGGGGCCGTTCTTGGAGCGCGTAAACGGAATCAGCATCGGCACGCTTTGGCGATATTCGCGGTAGGCGTTGCCGAGATGCGCGATCAGGTCGCGCTCTTCGAGCTGAATCGCGATGAGGATGTAGCCGGTGGTGGCCACGGCGAACAACAGGTGCGTTGCCGTCATCATCGGCGTCGACCAGAACGCAAACAGCCAGCCGACATACAGTGGGTGACGAACAAAGCGATACGGGCCCGGGGTTTTGAAACCAACCGGTTTGTATGCGCGGCGCGTCAGGTACAGCCACACCTGGCGCAGTCCGAACAAGTCGAAGTGATTGATCAGAAACGTCGTGAACAGCACCAGCAGCCAGCCAAAAGCGCCGAAGCCGTAGAGCAGCGCTGAAAAGATCGGATCCGTGACGGACCACACGACGCCGCCCAGCGGACGCCAGAACGCGAACAGCGCGATCAGCGCGAGGCTCGAGGCGAGTACGTACGTGCTGCGTTCTGCCGGTTCAGGAATGACGCGCGTCAACCAGCTTTTGAACCCTTGTCGTGCCATCACGCTGTGCTGGACGGCGAAAGCCAGGAGCAGCCCGATGTCGATGACGAGACTCACGAGCAGGTCGCCGGACGCGGGCCCGTCGATCGAGCGCGGAACGGCCAGATTGCCGACAAATCCGATCGCATACAGATAGGTTGCGAAAAATGCGGCGTATGAAATCACGCCATAGACGAACACGCTTAAGCGCTTGAACATGAGGAGCCTCCCTCTTCCTTTTTTAGCGCGACAAACGACGCGCGCGGAAGAACTGCAGCGTAGCGGACGCATGTCGCGCGCCGACTTCACCGTGAGGCCGTTTTGGTTTCGTTTGTTTCACTAGTTCGCCCCATTGCCCTCGACGCGGCTCCGGGCCGTGCGGATGTGGCGCCTGCAGGGCGGCGACGCCAGATCGCCGCGCTGACTTCGTCGGAACTGCGGCGTGGCTAGTGCGCGAAAGCGGGGCGGACCGCTTTAGTGGCGGGGGGCGATCTCGCCGTCGATCGCGAGCTCGGCAATGACGCGCCGCACCTCGGCGGGAAGGAATGGCTTTTCGATCACCGGGCACCCGCTCTCGCCGACAAATTCACGCAGCGTCGCGGCCAGCGTGTCGCCGGTCACGAATACGATGCGCTTCAGCAGTTTTGGCCACCGCTGTTTGATCTCTCGATAGAGCGCGCGCCCATCGAGATCGGGCATGCGAACGTCACTCAGGATAACGTCGTAGTCCTCCTCGGCCATCCGCTCCAGCGCTTCGCGTCCTGAAGCCGCGGTGACGACGCGATGATGCGCACCCGTCAGGATTTCGGCCAACGCCTCCCGAATTTCCGCCTCATCATCGACAACGAGTATCGAACGCTCGCCCGGGTTCGTCTTCCGCGAGGTAACGCTGGCAGCGCCGCTCGCGCCGACATTGCCCACCGGCAGCCTGATCGTAAACACCGCCCCTCCTTCGTCAGGCGAAACAAGCGTAAGCGTGCCGTTGTGGGCCTCGACGATGCCGAGGCTGACCGCCAATCCAACGCCGGTGCCGACACCGGTGGGCTTGGTCGTGAAATAGGGTTCGAACACCCGCGCCCGCAGATGCGCCGGAACACCGGGCCCATTGTCCGCAACGAGAACGCGCACAACCCGAGCGGCCGGATCGAATCGACTGGTCACGCGGATCCACCGCGGCACTTGCTGATCCTGCAGCGACTGTTGCGCATTGATGATCAGGTTGAGCAATACCTGATGCAGTTGATCGGCGTCGGCAAGAATCAATGGAAGGTCCTCGGCCAGATCGAGCACGACGTCGATGCTGCTGGTGCGAACCGCATAGCCTGCGATGTCGAGCGCTGCGGACACGACCTCGTTCATCGCCACCGGGCCGCGTTCGGTCCGCTGCTGCCTCGCCATCGCGAGGAACGTGCGTACGATGCGCGCACACCGCTCGGCCGCGGTACGGATCTTGAGCGCGGCAGTCTGTGTGGCAGAGTCGCCGCGTTCCTCGAGCAGGACAGCGCGCGCCACGACGACGGACAACGGATTGTTGAGTTCGTGCGCCACCCCGGCGAGTAACGAACCGAGGGCAGCAAGCTTTTCGCGCTGGTACAGCGCTTCGCGCTGCCGAGCCAGCTCTTCGACCGAGCGCTTCTTTTCGGTGATGTCGCGGGCAATGGTGAGCACATGGGGTTCGCCCCGATACTGCATGGGAATCCTGTGCACATCGAGTTCCAGCGCGCTTCCGTCGCTCCGCGTTTCAGTGACCTCTGTATGCAGCGATTCCCCCGCGGCGATGGTTCGCAGAAAATCGGGGCGATAGGTCGGTCCCCCGTGCTGCCGCGCAGGCAGCACAGGAAATTCGCCGCCTTGCCCGTACATCCGCCACAGCGCGGGGTTGGTGTCCACAATCTCACCGGCGGCATTCCATAGAGCCAGGCCGTCGATCGAGGCGTCGAACATGGCTCGATACTGCTCCTCGCTCGCACGCAGCGCTTCCTCGGCGGTCTTGCGGTCGGTAATGTCGTGCGCGAGCGCCAGTATGCGGTCCTGTCCGCCGATAGTTGTGCGTTTGATGAACACCTCGTGCCAGCGCAGACTGCCGTCCTTTCTCCGGCCGTGCCATTCGACGCGCACGTCTTCTCCGGCACGCGCGCGCTCCAGCAGCCCAACCGCATCCTCTTGCGTGTAGGGACGTTCGCCGGTGCCGAGCGTGCCGATGTCGTTGCTTTGGAACTCCTCACGCGTATAGCCGAACGTGGCACAAGCCTTGAGATTGACGTCGACAATGGCGCCAGTATCGATGTCATGCACGAAGATCGCGTCTTCGGCGGCATCGAAGATCGCCCGATAGCTCGCCTCCGACACGCGTAGCGCCTCGGCTGCGCGCTGCCGATCGGCAATGTCTTGTCGCAGCTTGGTCTGCGTGTCCGCTACCTTCAGCGCCATCGCGTCGAAAGCGCGACCCAGGCGGCCCAGTTCGTCGCCTCCCCTGAGATCGCTCCGCGCAGCGAGATTTCCCGCGGCCAGTTGTTCGGCCGCCTCCACCAGCCGCGCGGTACGCCTGGTTAGCAGGAAATGGAACACCAGCCACATCGCCAGGGCGAGCGCAGTCACCCATCCGGCCCAGTAAAGCGATTGCTGAAGAACCTGGGCGCGCGCTTCCGCCTTGTAGCGCTCCAGATCGTAAGCCAGCAGCAACGTGCCGGTTCGCGAGGGGCGCAGTTCGTCACCTTCACTGCCCATCAGGATGCCAGCGAAACCGAGCAGATGGTTGCCGTTGGATTCTGTGGTGGTAATCGCGCGCCGCTGTCGTAGAGCGGCGGCAGCCTCCTCGAGATCGATGTTCGGCATGACTTCGGTGATCTGCCGCCCAAGCCACGCTCGCATCGTCGAAGCGATCACGAGATTGCGGTCATCGAGCAGCGCCGCGACGCTGACATCGTGACTGTGCGCGAGCACGGCGATCTCGTGCTCGGCACCCGAAATGTCCCCCTTGAGCAGCAGGTATTCCAGCGTGCTCTGCAGTCGCGACATCTCCTGGACCATGCGCGTGCGGCCTTCTTCTGCCGCCTCGCGTTCTGCCTGAGGAACGTGATACAGAAGGTTCACCGCGCTGAGCGTCGCGGCAAAGCCCAGCAAAATGAGCGGAACCGTGAATTTCAGCGACGTCGGAACGATCACCTGCGCCGGCACGCCCGGCGCCGGTGCGAAATTCGTTCCTCGGCTTGGCTCAGCGATACGCATCCCGCGCCACGCTTCCGGCTCGCACCCGGGGGTTTGCGAATCGGCCGCTCATTTGGGCAGACTCGCTAACGGTCCGGGAGCGAGCAGCCCCTCGATCTGCAATGGCGCGCGCAAGAGCTTGGCGTCGACCATCAGCGTCATCAGCTTGCGTCCCGCGGTGGCCAATTCCGGCGCTGGCCCGCCGAGCATCCTCATATTGTCATCGCGCGACGGGATCTGCAGTCCCTTGAGCGTTTCCAGGAACTGCTCGCCGGTCGTCTGTTGACGCACGCCCATGCGGCGCGCCGCATCGCCCGGCTTCTCTTTCATGTAGTCGAGCGCCGCGAACCAGCCGTTGAGCAACGCACGCACCGCTGCCGGTCGCTTTTCGATGACGGTCGCGCGCACAGCAACCAGGTCGACGATCTCGCCGGGTATCTGAGTGCTGTCGAAAAGCGTATTCGCGCCCGCGCGCAGAAACTGCGCCCGATAGGGGTCGAACGTCACCGCGCCGTCCACTTGCCCTTTTTCGAACGCGCTCGGTTGCTCGTTCGACTCAAGATGCACCACGTTGACGTCGCCCGGCTGCATGCCGTTGAGCGCGAGGGCGCGACTCAGGACGAATGCGCCAAGAGCGCTGCTTTCCACCGCCACCGATTTGCCTTTGAGGTCAGCCATATGCTTCATGCCACGACGGCCGACGACGACGTCCGCGCCGTGGGAAATGTCCACCACCAGGATGATTCGCGGTTCCAGGCCATCCGAAGCGAGCTCGAACAATTCATCCAGACTGATGACCATCCCATCGATGGCCTCATTGCGAAAAGCCCTGAGCACTTCGCTCGCCGAGGGATACTCGACGAGCTGCACCGCCTTTGGATCGAGACGGCCCAAGTCGCGCGCGAGGTAGAGCGGCTCGCTGCCGATCCAGACGTTGGTACCGATCCGCAGCGCGGCTTCCGGCTCGCGCATGCACGCGCTCAAAGCAAGCAGAAACGCAACGCACGCGAGTACCGCCAGGATTGCTTTTGCGCGAAGCCATTCGTTCATCGCGTTCTCACTCCCCCTCAGTCCCCTCAGTCTCGCTCAGGCTCCCTCATTCCCCATCAGGCACGAAGATATAGCCCTCATTGCGGATCGTCCTGATGAACCTCGGATGCTCCGGGTCGGGTTCGATCTTCTTGCGCAGACGCATGATGCGCAGATCCACGCTGCGGTCGAACGGGTCCCAATCGCGCTGTTGCTTGAGGTTCAGAATTCGCTCCCGCGAAAGCGCACGATTCGGGTGCTCGGCCAGCGCCTTGAGCAGATCGAATTCCAGCGGAGACATCGGCACTTCAGCGCCCTGCTCGTCGCTTAGTCGATGCGCCGCCAAATCGAGCACGCAGCGTCCGATGCGTACGCGGGCATCGCCGAGGTCGGCCCGCGCGGCCGCCGACGTACGACGCAGCACGCTCTTGACCCTGGCCAGCAGCTCCCGCGGATCAAAGGGCTTGGGAACGTAGTCGTCAGCGCCCATCTCGAGGCCGACGATTCGATCCACGACCGTCGCGGCAGACGTCAGCATGACGATGGCGATCTTGGCGTGACGTTCACGCAAATGACGAGCGAGGCTCAGCCCGTCCTCGCCAGGCAGATGGATATCCACCAGTGCCAGGTCGATTGCATGTTCGGCCGTTATGGCTTTGGCGGCGTCGGCGCTTTCCGCCGCGAGCACGGCGTAGCCGTGGCCGGCGAAGTACTCCTCCAGAACCTCGCGTACATCCGGTTCGTCGTCGACAACCAGGATCGTGGCTCTGGGGCTCACAGACACGGTTACGGTCCCTCCCGACTCGCGCGCAGGCGCGCGAGGATGCCCGCGACGCTGCGAATCGTAGATCGTACCGCTACTGCCCGGCGATGGGGAAACGGAGGTCAAGGCTAGCCCCTGGAAAGGATTGAAGCCCAGAGGATAAATCGACTTGCCCTCGATGGGGCGCCTGTGTCGGCGTATGAAACAAACGAAACAAAAATGGCACGTCGATGAAGTTCTGCTGGTGCGTGCGATCCATAGACTGCATTTCGATCAGCACTCACAGGAGATTCCCGTGTTTCAACCGAGCATTGCGTCCGAAGACTTTTCGCAGCCGTCGATCAGCGGCAACGCCGGCAGCCGCAAGGTCGGAGGCGTGCGCACCGGTGACCGGGCGCCGCTAAACAATACCGCACCGGCGCCTATTTTGGTACGCGAATCGCCGCCGGCATTGGCCCAGGCGCCAGCGGCGCCGTTCGTAGGCAACGGGGCTCTGGCCGACTGGCTACGGCTCTTGCACGGCTGGCTACTGTCGGCGGTGGCGTCAGGCGCCAGCCTCAGAACTTATCTCGAACAGCGTCGGTTCTCAGCGTCGCCGCGAAGCGATCTTGCCGCGATGAGTGAACGCGAGTTGCTCGACATCGGCGTCACCCGAGAGGACGTGCATGGCACGCCTTATCCGACGCTCGATCGACTGATGCATCGGATGTGACAGGTGGACGCGCTGCCTAAATTCGATGAATTCGCCGAGCCCGCGCTTGCCGCGTGTGCCGTATGGCTCGACGTCGGCTTCATCAGCGCCACCGTATCGGCGTTCGCGCTGTTGTTGGCGTTCGACGGCATCGCGGGATGGTCTTCGTCGCTGGCTTGGGCCGCGTGCGCGGGCCTGCTTGCTGCAGTGTGCTGGTGGTGGGCGTTGAGCGTCCTCCGCGAAGCGGAACGCCGCCCGCCGGCTGGCCCGGCGCCGCAAACGATTGTTGGAAGTCAACCGTACCTGGGAAGGTAATCATGTTTCCTGTCGACATAGTTGTTGCAACGCCCAGCAACGTAGCGGCTGCCGGTACGTTGAGCTCCTCTGCCGCGCGCCAGCCTCGTCGCGCTTCGCAGCGCATCGGCCGCATGTTTGCGCAGCTGCTGCCGGCGTTGATGGCAGTCGTGGCGTTGCAGACGAACGCCGCGCCTTTGGCATCGCCTGTTCCGACCAAGTCCAACGGCAAGGAACCGGTGGTGGCGACATTTGCCGGCGAGTACGTCGGCGATGCTCCCGTCTATCACTTGCCCTCGATCAGTGTCGTCACCACGCGCAAGGCGGCACTGGCGAGGCTCGAAAGCGAAGAGCAGGCGGCGCACGCGAGACAAGCACGGGCGAAGACGGGTTCCGGGAACGCCGTGCTTGCCTCCGGCAAAGCCGACCTTGCCCAGAATGAGGCGTCACGATGCGCAGCACATGCACGCGATCATGCAAAAGCCAATCCTGCGAACGGACGAGGACGACAATGTTCCTGATCAAGGCCGCGATGCGGCCGATGCAGACGTTCGGGCTCTATCTTCGCGCAGCGTGGCGCGGTTTGGCCGCGCAACTGCGGGTCGCGCGGGCGCCGCGTTGGCAACACGGCACGCTCGAACACAATCTGGGACATTCGGCAGATCGATTCGAGTTGGAACGTCGCGAGCGCGCCTGGGGCCGAAGGCACTACAGCGAGGGGAGCCTCCTCGGCGACTGAGCCAGCTGCATCGGCCAACTGCACGGGCCAACCGCGTGGGCGAATTGATGAGACTCGCCGACGGCGCAACGGCCTCGCTTAAGCGCGCGTCGTACGCTCAGTTCATCAGCGCTTTGTAGCGCAAGCGATGCGGGCGGGCGCCTTCTTCGCCAAGGCGCTTTTTCTTGTCGGCCTCGTATTCCTGGTAGTTGCCTTCGAAGAACACGACCCTCGAATCGCCTTCGAAGGCAAGGATGTGCGTCGCGATCCGATCGAGAAACCAGCGATCGTGCGAAATGACCAGGACGCTCCCGGCGAATTCGAGCAGCGCTTCTTCGAGAGCACGCAACGTCTCCACATCGAGATCGTTCGACGGCTCGTCCAACAGCAGCACGTTACCACCTTGTAGCAATGTAATCGCGAGGTGCAGCCGCCCGCGCTCGCCGCCCGACAACGCTCCGACCATCTTCTGCTGATCGACGCCCTTGAAGTTGAAGCGCCCAAGATAGGCGCGCGACGGCATTTCGAACCGGCCGACGGTCAGGATGTCGCGTCCGCCGGAAATCGCCTCCCACGCGGTCTTGCCGTCGGGGAGCGCTTCGCGCGACTGATCAACCACCGCGAGTTTCGCGGTCGAACCGATCACAATTTTTCCCTTATCGGGCTTCTCGGCGCCCGTGATCATGCGGAACAGCGTCGACTTGCCCGCGCCATTCGGTCCGATGATGCCGACGATCGCGCCTGGCGGGACGCTGAACGTGAGATCGTCGATCAGCAGTCGCTCGCCGTACCCTTTGCTGACACCATGAAACTCGATCACCTGGCCGCCGAGGCGCTCGGCGACCGGTATGAAAATCTCCTGCGTCTCGTTGCGCTTTTGATGCTCGTGGCTCGCTAGTTCCTCGAAACGCGCAATCCGGGCCTTCGATTTCGCCTGTCTGCCTTTCGGATTGGTGCGGACCCACTCGAGTTCCTGTTGCATCGCCTTGATGCGGGCCGACTCCTGCTTGGCTTCGACCTCGAGGCGCTGCTCCTTCTGTTCCAGCCACGAACTGTAGTTTCCCTTCCACGGAATGCCGTGGCCGCGGTCGAGTTCCAATATCCACTCGGCGGCGTTATCCAGGAAATAGCGATCGTGGGTCACCGCCATCACGGTGCCAGGAAAACGCAGCAGGAATTGCTCGAGCCACTCGACGCTTTCGGCATCCAGGTGGTTCGTCGGTTCGTCGAGCAGCAACATGTCCGGCTTGGACAACAACAGGCGGCAAAGCGCGACGCGGCGCTTTTCGCCGCCCGAGAGTTGGGCGATCTGCGCGTCCCACGGTGCGAGGCGCAATGCGTCGGCAGCGATTTCCATCTGCACGTCGGTATCGGCGCCGGCCGTCGCGATCACGTTTTCATACTTTGCCTGTTCCGCCGCGAGCTTGTCGAAATCGGCGTCCGGCTCGGCGTATGCGGCGTAGATGTCTTCGAGCTTCTGCTTCGCCTCGAAGATCTCGGTCAGCCCTTGTTCAACGGTCTCGCGCACGGTCCTGTCGGGATCGAGTTGAGGCTCCTGCGGCAAATAGCCGATCCGCATGTTCGGCATCGGCACCGCTTCGCCTTCGTATTCCTTGTCTTCTCCGGCCATGATGCGCAGCAGGCTCGATTTGCCCGAGCCATTGATTCCGAGGACGCCGATCTTGGCGCCGGGGAAGAACGACAGCGAAATATCCTTGAGGATGACCCGTTTGGGGGGCACGATCTTGCCCACGCGGTTCATCGTGTAAACGTATTGAGCCACTGATTTCCTGACGAAGATGAAAGCGGATCGGACTTGGGACCAGCCTGCGAAAGGCTGCCCGCGAGCGAGACCAGAACTTACCTGAAATTGGATCGCCGCGACAGAGTGCGGGCGGGATGCCCGACCGAATCGGCGACCGAACAGAGGATGCGGCGACGGCAGCGCGGCCTCCGCAGCAGGAGCGTAAAGCCAGGCGCAAAATGCGCGCCGCCGAGTCGCCGCTAGCGCGTCGTGGTAGTACTCTTGCCGCGGGCCGTCGGCGACTGCTGCGCCGCGGCGCGTTCCTGCTCCGCCATTCGTTGCTGCTCTTCAGTGATTTCGCGCCAGCGTTTTTTATCGGCATCGTATTTCGCAGCGACGGTGACGAGTTCTTCCTTTTTCTGTCGGAGGAATTCGTTCTGCCGCGTCACCTCGGCCGCCACGGCCTCGAGCTCGTTTTCAAGCGCGGCAGGGACCGGCTTGGTTCCGAGCGCCGCTTTGCGCTTTTCCAAGTCCGCCTGGCGCTTGCCCATGTCCGCGATATAGGTTTCGATGGTTTTTTGCTGACCCTGGATCGTCGAGATCGCGCGCGCCCGCGCCACGTCGATCTCGGCTTCGCTGCTGAACGAAAGTGTCAGCGCGCGATCCTTGCGCAGCTGATCAGCCTGCGCCTTGGCCACCGCGCGGCGCTGCTCTTCGTCGGCTTCCATCTGCCTGCGCTGTTCGGCGGTTGGTGCCGGGTCGATCTTCTTGACGGCGCGCCCTTGCTTGTCCAGGACCGTTGCGCCTTTGCTCACGGAGTCGGTCGGCATGTGATCGGTGTAATGGACCACACCCTGATCATCGGTCCATTTGTAGGTGCCGGCCGCACCCGCCGTCGCGGCCGTTAGCAGCAGGAGGGCGCCCAGCAACACTGCGCTGATTGAACTCGTCGATTGCCGCCTGCTTCTCACGTCGCTTGCTCCGCACCGGTTTCGATGGTCGTGCCGCCGCAGCTCTTAAGCTCGCGCACCGTATTCATCACGATACGCGGTCACTGCCTTTCGCTGGGCCGCCAACTCGGTCCGCCCGGCCAGAAAACCCATCAAGTCGTCCAGCGTGGCGATCGCGATCACCGGAACGCCAAACTCCTGTTGCAACTCCTGGACCGCCGACCGCTCGGCGCGGCCTCGTTCCATACGATCGAACGCGATCAGCACCGCGCCCGGTGTCGCTCCCTGGGAGCGAATCAGTTCGATGGCCTCGCGCTTCGCGCCTCCGTCGGTGATCACGTCATCGACGATCAAAATCCGCCCCCGCATGCGTGCCCCGACGACAACGCCGCCCTCGCCGTGATCCTTGGCTTCCTTCCGATTGAAACTGTACGGCAGATTGTGACCATTTTCGGCCAAAGCGACAGCCGTCACCGCAGCCAGCGGGATACCTTTGTAAGCCGGGCCGTACAGTTGATCGCATCTCACCGTCGAAGCCAGATACGCACGGGCATAGAAGCGGCCCAGCTGGCGCAAACTTTCTCCGTCGTTGAACAAACCGGTGTTAAAAAAGTAGGGTGTCTTGCGGCCTGCCTTGGTGACGAACTCACCAAATCGAAGCACGTCGCGTGCCAAGGCAAACTCGAGGAATTCCTGGCGAAAATCGGTCATTGCGCGCTTACCGGTCGGTGTCGAGTTTGCTTTGAAGTATACCGCGCGGGGCGCATTTCCCCGCTGGAAGTGCGCGCGTACATCATCGTGTACACTCCGCGCTCCGTGCGGTCGCGGCTTCGAGGAAAGCTCCTCAGCCGGCCGCGCGACGGGCGAATCGCCGGTTCGCCTGTAAACGCCAAGAATTCCATGCGCATTGTCACCCTCAACGTGAACGGCATCCGGTCGGCAGAAAAAAAGGGCCTGGCTCGCTGGCTCGCGCGCATCGAGCCCTGGGACGTAGTTTGCCTGCAGGAGATCAAGGCGCAGCGCGAGGACGTGCCGAAAGCACTGGTGGCGCCACGCAAGGCCCACGCCGCGTTCCACCCGGCGGCCCGCAAAGGCTATAGCGGTGTCGCTCTGTATACCCGACGCGCGACGAGCGTTCGGGTCGGCTTCGGCAGCGAGGAATTCGACAACGAAGGTCGCTATGTCGAAGCGGACTTTGGCGACCTCGCCGTCATCAGCGTCTACCTGCCTTCAGGTTCGAGTTCACCCGAGCGGCAGCTCGCCAAGTTTCGTTTTCTCGCCGAGTTTCTCCCGCACTTGCGTGAACTGCGCGACAGCGGCCGCGAGGTGATCCTGTGCGGCGACTGGAACATTGCTCATCAGCCGATCGACTTGAAGAACTGGCGCAGCAATCAGAAAAATTCCGGTTTCCTTCCGGAGGAGCGCGCGTGGTTGACGCAGGTCTTCGACGAGCTCGGTTTCGTCGATGTGTTTCGTCGCATCAATCGGGAACCGGAGCAATACACGTGGTGGTCGAATCGCGGCCAGGCGTGGGCGAAGAATGTCGGCTGGCGCATCGACTACCAGATCGCGACCGCTGGAATCGCCTCGACCGCGCGCGCAGCGTCGATCTACACGAACCGGCGGTTCTCGGATCATGCGCCGCTGATCATCGACTACGACTTCGACTTGCGCTGAAGCAGCAGTGATCTGATCGTGCTTCGCATCAGCAATCTCACGCTCGCCCGCGGCAACAAGCGGCTGCTCGAAGGAGCGTCGCTGACCGTCCATCCGGGACACAAGGTCGGGCTCATCGGTGCCAACGGCAGCGGAAAGTCGTCGCTGTTCGCTCTGCTGCGTGGTGAACTCTTCGCCGATGCGGGTGAAGTGACGCGTCCGCCCGGGTGGGTCATAGCGCACGTGGCGCAGGAAACGCCGGCGGCCGAAATGCCAGCAATCGAATACGTGCTCGATGGCGATGCCGAGTTGCGTTCCGTGCAGCGACAGTTGCTGGAAGCGGAGGCCGCCCCTGCCGGCGACCCGCTCCATAGCGGCGAACACCTGGCGGAATTGCATCATCGCTTCGAAGCGATCGACGGTTATAGTGCGCGTGCCCGTGCCGCCACGCTATTGTCCGGCCTGGGTTCTCGGCCACGCGGCAAAGCGAATCGGTTGCCAATTTTTCCGGCGGCTGGCGCATGCGACTCAATCTCGCGCAGGCGCTGATGTGTCGCTCCGATCTATTGCTTCTCGACGAGCCGACCAACCATCTCGACCTCGACGCCGTGCTGTGGCTCGAAGACTGGCTCAAGCGCTATCCTGGAACGCTGCTGCTAATTACGCACGATCGCGATTTCCTCGATGCAGTGGTCACCGAGATCGCTCACCTCGACAACAACAAGCTGCGTCTGTACACCGGCAACTACGCGCAGTTCGAGCGCGAGCGCGCTCTCGCCCTCGCGCTGCAACAGTCGGCTTACATCAAGCAACAGAAGCAGGTCGCACACTTGCGCTCCTATATCGATCGCTTCCGCGCCAAGGCAACCAAAGCCAAGCAGGCGCAAAGCCGCATCAAGGCGCTTGAACGTATGGAATTGATCGCCGCCGCACACGTCGACAGTCCGTTTTCGTTCGAGTTTCCCGCGACCACCATCCACGCCCGTCAACTGCTCAAACTCGACCATGTGACGCTGGGCTATGACGGCAAAGCGATACTCGCCGATGTCGACTGGGCCATTCTCGCCGGCGCGCGCATCGGCCTGCTCGGTCCCAACGGCGCGGGTAAATCGACACTGCTGCGCGCGATTGCCGGCGACCTCGTGCCGTCCGCAGGGCAGCAGATTGCCCGCGCAAGGCCTCTCGATAGGCTATTTCGCCCAGCACCAGGTCGAGCAACTGCGTCTTGACGAGAACGCACTGTGGCATCTGCGCCAGCTAGAACCACAAACGCGCGAACAGCAGCTGCGCGATTTTCTCGGTGGATTCGATTTTCGTGGCGATCGCGTCGTAGCGCCGGTGCGCGAATTTTCAGGCGGCGAAAAAGCGCGCCTGACTCTCGCGCTGCTGACGCGCCAGCGGCCAAACCTGCTGCTGCTCGACGAGCCGACCAATCATTTGGACATCGACATGCGCGAGGCTTTGACCGAAGCGCTGCAGGATTACACAGGCGCGCTGATCGTCGTCGCACACGATCGGCACTTGTTGCGGGCGACCGCCGATGAATTGTGGCTGGTCGCTGATGGCAAGGTCGCGCCTTTTGATGGCGACCTCGATGACTATCGCCAGTGGGTGCTGGGCGCGCGCGGCGCTGACGTCGAAGATACGATAGCTGACAGTTCCTCCGCAGTCGATCGGCGCGCACAGAAACGCGCCGAGGCCGAAGCGCGGCAGCGGCGGTCGGATTTGCGGCGCCCGTTGCAACAGAAGATTGCCGCGTCGGAGAAGACTTATCGATGCGCTATCGAACGAAAAACGCGGACTCGACGATTGGCTCGCGTCGCCCGAGGCGTACGTGCCCGAAAACAAGGAACGCCTCAAGGACTCGCTGGCGCGGCAGGTCGAACTGGGCTGGCAGCTGGCGCGCGCCGAGGCCGACTGGCTTGCGATGCACGAGGCCCTCGAGCAGGTCGCGGAGTAGCGCGATGGTGCGTTGGGCGCGCGTGCCGTCATTCGGCCGTCGCCGGCACCGTAGCCGCAGGCGACGGCGTCGCATTCCACGGCGCGACGCGCAGGAGCAACAACATTCCGGGCAGTGCCAGCGCCGCGCACAGCAAATAGAAATCGACCCAGCCGATGGCGTCGACAATCCAGCCGGTCGTCGCGTTGACCAACGTGCGCGGCACCGCGGCGAGGCTGGTAAACAGCGCGAACTGGGTCGCCGTATAGCGCGGATCAGTTTCGCGAGCGATGAACGCCGTGAACGCAGCGGTACCGAGTCCGACGCCCAGCGCCTCGAAGCCGATCACTACGGCGAGCATGCCCAGATCAGGCCGCGGAGCGGCGGCCAGCCATGCGAAGCCGAGAATAGACAACAATTGGACGGTGCCGAAAATCCACAGTCCGCGATTGATGCCGATGCGCAGCATCCACAAACCTCCCAGCAGGCCACCGATGATGCTCGCCCACAGCCCGGCATTTTTGGCGACCAGGCCGATTTCCGATTTGGTGAAACCGATGTCCATGTAGAACGGGGTCGCCAACGCGGTCGCCATACTGACACCGACGTGGAACAGAAATATGAAGGCCAGCACCAGCAGCGCGTGGCGCCAGCCCGAGCGGGTGATGAATTCGCGAAACGGTTCGACGACGGCCGCACGCAGCGTGCGCGGCGCCGGTCGTGCAAGCCTCGGCTCGCTGATCAGCAACGTGTTGACGATGCCGGGCAGCATGAACAGGGCCGTTACGATAAAAACGGTTTGCCACGGAAAATGATCAGCGAGGATCAGCGCGAGCGCGCCCGGAATAAGGCTCGAAATGCGATATGCCTGCACGTGAACGGACGTGCCCAGTCCCAGCTCGGCTTCAGGCAGCAGTTCGCGCCGATAGGCGTCGAGGACGATATCCTGCGTCGCGGCGAAAAAAGACACGGCCAGTGCCAAGTAGGCGATCGTCCAGAGATCGAGTTGCGGGTTGAGCGCGCCGAACAGCGGCAGCGATATCAGCAAAGCCAGTTGGGTCATCAGCATCCAGCCGCGGCGACGTCCGAGCAGCGGCATCGAGAATCGATCGACTAGCGGCGACCAGATAAATTTCCAGGTGAAAGGCGCCTGGATCAAAGTGAACAAGCCGATAGATTTCAGATCGACGTGTTCGGTACGAAGCCACGCCGGGATCAGGTTGACTAGGATGTAGAGCGGAAGGCCCGAACTGAAACCGGTGAAGACGCAGATCAGCATCCGCCGGTTGAACAGCGCGGCGTACAGCGGCGCTCGTGGATTGTTCATCGCCGGCATTGTACCGGCTCGAGGCTCTCGGCTAACCGCGTTGCAACCGGTAGATGGCGAGCGACCCGAAAAGATTGGGCAGGAAAGTCGCACGCCGCGCGTCGTGCAGCACGACGCGGTCGAGCACGCGAAATTTGCGCTCACCACAGAAAGCGTCGAAGTCGTCGACGGTGCACAAGTGGATATTGGGCGTGTCGTACCACTGGTAAGGCAGATTCTTCGATACCGGCATCCGGCCCGCGAGAATCTGCAATCGATGCGACCAATGGCCGAAATTGGGGAAGGTCACTATAGCTTCGCGTCCCACGCGCAGCATTTCGAGCACGATTTCTTCGGTATGGCGCATCGCCTGCAGTGTCTGCGAAAGGATGACGTTGTCGAATTTCTGATCGTCAAATCCCGCGAGACCGCTTTCCAGATCGCTTTGCAGCACATTGATGCCATTGCCGATGGACGAAAGCACACCGGTGTCATCGATTTCGATACCGTAACCGCTCGCGCCGCGCGAATCGCGTAGATAAGCGAGAAGACCGCCATCGCCGCAACCCAGGTCGAGGACTCGCGCGTTGGGCGCGACCCAGCCGGCGATGGTTGAAAAGTCCGCGCGCGTTGCGTAACTCACCGTGCCAGCTCCTCGAGTGCGCGTGCAGAGATAAGTCGCGACAATCGCGTGGTACTGCGGCGTGTCCAGCAGAAAGGCGTCATGACCGTGCGGCGCGACGATTTCGGCGTAGCTGACGTCGCGCTTGTTGTCGATCAGGGCTTTCACGATCTCGCGTGAGCGCGCGGGGGAAAAACGCCAATCGGTCGTGAACGAGATGACCAGGAATTTGCACGCCGCCGGGGCGAGCGCCTGCGTCAGGTCTCCCCCCGAGGCCAAGGCCGGATCGAAGTAGTCGAGGGCCTTGGTGATGCGAAGGTACGTGTTAGCGTCGAAGTACTCGGCGAATTTTTCGCCCTGATAACGCAGGTACGACTCGATCTCGAACTCGGGTGCGAAAGAAAACTTGAGCCCTTCGCGCAACTGGCGGCCGAAACGGGCGCCCATTTGCTCGTCGGAAATGTAGGTGATGTGGCCGATCATCCTGGCCACGCGCAGCCCGCGCGCGGGCTTGACGCCGAAATCGTAAAAATGGCCTTCGTGAAAATCGGGGTCGGTGAGAATGGCGGCGCGTGCCACTTCGTTGAAAGCGATGTTCTGCGCCGAAAGGTTCGGCGCAGCCGCGATCACCAGCGCGCGGTTGACGCGTTGCGGATAGCGGATCGCCCAATCCAGCGCCTGCATGCCCCCGAGACTCCCACCCATCACCGCGGCAAAGCGCTCGATGCCGAGGCGGTCGGCGAGGCGAACTTGCGCGTCGACCCAATCCTCTACCGTGACGAGGGGAAAGTCTGCGCCCCACGGTCGATTCGTCGCCGGGTTGATCGACGCCGGCCCCGACGAGCCAAAGCAGCTGCCGAGATTGTTCACGCCAATGACAAAGAAATGGTCGGTGTCGACCGGCTTTCCAGGTCCGACCATGTTGTCCCACCAGCCGACGTTGTCCGGTTGATCGGCGTAGGTGCCTGCGACGTGATGCGACGCGTTGAGCGCGTGACAAATGAGGATCGCGTTCGACCCCGCCGCGTTCAGCGTCCCGTAAGTCTCGTAGACGAGCTCGAACGCGGGCAAGGTCGCGGCCGAACGCAGGCGCATGGGATCGCTGAAAATCGCGCGCTGCGGCGTGACGACGCCTACCGACTTTTGGGGTTTGCTCATGATTCGTGCAGGATGCTCAATCCGCTTTGCCACCAGTGTCCGGAAAAATAAAAACCCGACCAGCTATGCGGGTCGGGTTCGGAACCTCGTCCGCTTTAGCGATATTTATAGCGCGCCCGCAAGCTGGCGGAGAACGTCTCCGAATCAAATCGGCGCGTGATGGATTAGTCTACCCTGCCGCCCTCGAAAGTCAATTGTTGAGCTTGTCGAGCAGCGCCGCGAGCCGCACCGCCTCGTCGCCCCGACGAATGCGCGCAACGGCGGGACCGATTTCGCCAACATCGGTGGTAAGCACGCGCTGCTTGATCGCGAGGAGGTGCGCGGGATGCATCGAGAAATTACGCAAGCCCAAGCCCAGCAGCAGACGCGTCAGCCGCAGCTCGCCCGCCATTTCGCCGCAGACGGCGATCGGCACCTTCGCCTTGTCGGCGGTGGAGATCGCCAGAGCTATCAGCTTGATCACCGCGGGGTGCAGCGGATCGTACAAATGCGACACCGCCTCGTCGGCACGGTCGACCGCGAGCGTGTACTGGATCAGGTCGTTGGTGCCTATCGAGAGAAAGTCCAGTCGACGCGTGAACGTGTCGATCGCCAGCACCGCCGCGGGGATTTCGATCATTCCGCCGACTTCGATCGCGTCGTTGAACGGGACGCCCTGCTCGACCAAGCTCTCCTTGGCGCGCGCTATCAAGACCAGCGTCTGATCGATCTCGGTCGCCGATACCAGCATCGGGATCAGGATCTTGACGTTGCCATAGTGCGAGGCCCGCAGGATCGCGCGAAGCTGCGTCAGAAACAGCTTCGGCTCGGCCAGGCAGAAGCGGACCGCGCGCAGACCCAGCGCGGGATTGGGTGCGACACGCGCCAGGCCGTCGAGGCCTTCCTTGTGCTTGTCGGCACCAAGATCGAAGGTACGGATGGTCACCGGCATGCCTCGCATACCCGCCGCGACTTCACGATACGCTTCGAATTGTTCATCCTCGGTGGGCAAGCCCTGCCGGTTCAGGAACAGAAATTCGCTGCGGAAGAGGCCGATTCCCGTCGCGCCGTTTTCCAGTGCCTGTTCCAGGTCTTCAGGGAGTTCGATATTGGCGAACAGCTCGACATGATGTCCGTCGAGTGTCGTCGCCCGCGTTCTTGCGAGGCGTTTGAGTTTCTTGCGCTCGAGTTCGAACTCGCCTTGTTTCAGTCGGTACTCGGTGAGCACCGAGCGATCCGGATTGACGATGACGACGTGCTTTTCGCCGTCGACGATCAACAGCTCGTGTTCGCGGATCATCGTCCGCGCATTGTGGGTCGCGACGACGGCGGGCACGTTCAAGCTGCGGGCGACGATCGCGGTATGCGAAGTCACGCCGCCCAGATCGGTGAGGAACGCCGCAAAATGATGGCTTTTGAACTGGATCACGTCCGCCGGCGACAGGTCGTGCGCCACTAGTATGGTCTGCTCTTCAGCGGTGGCGGGATGCACGCCCCCTGGTCGGCCGAGCAGCACTTTCAGAATGCGCTCGACGACCTGCACCACGTCGGCCTTGCGTTCGCGCAGGTACAGGTCTTCGATGGCGTCGAACTGCTCGACCAGCACATTCATCTGCTGGGTCAATGCCCATTCTGCATTGCAAAGCTGTTCGGCGATCATCTTCTTGGGGACTGCCGACAACGTCGGATCGGTGAGGATCATCCAATGCACATCGAGGAACGCGCCGAATTCGGCGGGCGCATCGCCGGCGGTCATCGCACCATGCAACCCTTCGAGTTCCTTCTGCACCGCTTGCAGCGCGTGCTCGAGCCGCTGGATCTCGGCCGCCACCTGTTCGGGCCGAATCGAGTAATGCGCCACTTCCAGCGTCGCGTGCGAAACGAGCTGGGCACGGCCAATGGCGATTCCACTCGAAACGCCGATGCCGTGGAGGACGAAGCTCAAAGGATGTCCGCCGCGCTAAGGAACAACGGGCGGCGAGATGCCGCTCAGCGGGCGCCTCAGTGACCAACTCAGTGGCCAACTCCGTGGCCAACTCAGCGGCCAACTCATTGGGCAACTTACTGGCCGACGCGTCCGCGCAACTCCGCGGGCCGCGACTGCTTCGGCGGTCCGTCGGCCGAACCGCCTGCCTCACTGCTTTTCGCCGAAGCCTTCGCCGATCAGCCGGACCATCGCCGTCATGGCGGCATCCTCGTCCGGACCGCTGGTTTCCAGTCGCACCATCGAACCCATGCTGGCGGCGAGCATCATCACTGCCAGCATGCTGCGCGCACTGGCGCGTCGCCCATTGACGACAAGCGATACGCTGCAACGAAATTGTGAAGCCACCCTGACGACCTGCGCTGCGGCGCGCGCGTGCAAGCCGAGCCGGTTGGTGATGCCTATGTTGTGTATCTGCATGGTCGGTACCGATCGAATATGTAGGACGTGCGCCCGCGGATTCTGCGGCGGCTTCCAATTGATCGTCTGTACCTGCATTGGTTCCATAATCTGTTTCCCTGAGACAGAAATGGAAACAGAACCGAGACAAATTTGTAACGTGATTCGCGGGCCGCTGCTTCGCTTGTGTAGCGTTTGTAAATTGCGGCATAGGTACTCGGAGTCTATTGCAACATTGGGTCGCGCCGCAAAATCCATTCCTGCGCGCGCTGCTCAAAAATGCGGCTGGGATCGCTACTGGCCCTCGCCAAAATAGTCCCCCACTAGCGCGACTATCGCGTCGAGGGCTTCGGTCTCGTCCGGCCCATCGGTCTCGAGCAGCACGCGACTGCCCTTTCCTGCAGCGAGCATCATTACACCCATGATACTTTTGGCGTTAATCTTGCGACCGTTGCGCGACAGTGAGACGTCGCACTGATATTTCGCCGCGAGCTGGGTCAGCTTTGCCGAAGCACGTGCATGCAAGCCCAGCTTGTTGACGATTTCAACTTCGCGCTGCTGCATAAACCGGATCCACGGCCACATGCAGCACGCCATCGCAACCGCCGCTGATCGCCTTCTTGATCATCGTATCCATGCCCTTGGAGCGATAAGTGAAGGCGCGCACAAGCATCGGCAGGTTCACGCCGGCGACGCCTTCGATGCGCCCGGGTTGCAGCAGTTTGATGGCGAGATTGCATGGCGTCGCGCCGTAGATGTCGGAGAAAATCACCACACCGTCGCCGGTATCGAGCTCGGTAACCAGCTCACGCGCCCGCGGCAGTAAGAGCAATGGATCGTCCGCGGCGGCGACGCGCATGCCCTCGAATTGAGGCGGCCGGCTGCCGAGCACATGCGTGACGGCACCGATGAGGCTGTCACTCAGCGTGCCATGGGCGACAATGAGGATGCCGATCATGGTGCAATTCCCCCCAACAAGCGACGCGCGTTTGCGCGCGCGCATGGCCGGTAGACGCGCTCGCGTGGGACCCGAGGTCGCCAGGACGGTTGCCGCGCCACACGTAAGTTCATGTTATCACGTCGTGCCGGATCAGGCGGAGGCCAGCGCTGCTCGCGCGGATGGCGCGCAGTGGGCGCGCAATGAGCTTATCCACGCTTCCCAGCGTTGCGCTCGAGCGCATCGGCAAACTTGCTGGCGACGTCGAACCCGGTCTGCGCCGCGATTTCGACAATCCCGGTCGGGCTGGTCACGTTGATTTCGGTGAGGTAGTCGCCGATGACATCGAGTCCAACGATCAGCAAGCCTTCGGCGGCGACTTTGGCGCCGACAGCCTCGGCGATCTGGCGATCGCGCTGGCTTAAGGGTCGCGCCACTCCGCGGCCGCCAGCGGCGAGATTGCCGCGAGTCTCGCCTGCCTTCGGGATCCGCGCCAACGAGTGCGGCACCGGCTCGCCGTCGATAAGGATGATGCGCTTGTCGCCCTCGGTTATTTCCGGAATGAATCGCTGCGCCATTACGCTGCGCGCGCCGAAATGCGCCATCGTCTCGATGATCACATTGCGATTGAAGTCATCGTGCCGAACGCGGAATACCGACGTTCCCCCCATGCCGTCGAGCGGCTTCAAGATCACGTCGCGGTGCTCGTCGATGAAGGACCCGAGCAGTTGCGGATCGCGAGTAACCAGCGTTTCGACCGTGAATTCCGGAAACCGGGCGATCGCCATTTTCTCGTTGTTGTCGCGAATGGCCTTTGGCCGATTGAATACTCGCGCGCCCTCGCGCTCCGCGCCTTCGAGCAGGTAGGTCGAATAAACGTATTCCATGTCGAACGGCGGGTCTTTGCGCATCAGCACGGCATCGAAACTGGCGAGCAAGCGCGTGCTTGATTTGCCAGCGCGGTACCAGGCGTCATCGTCATCAGCGACGGTCAGCGGGCACACTTGCGCCAGCGTCGTCCCACCGATCCAGCAAAGGTTGGCCTGCTCCAGCGCGAACAGCTGATGTCCGCGACGCTGCAGCGCGCGCATCATCGCGACGCTGGTGTCCTTGTACGCCTTCAGCGTATCTAGGGGATCGAGAATAAAGGCGAATTCCATGGGTTTCCGCGGTGATAGGCGGCGGTGTCGGCGGCTAGACAAATAAGGTCGATTTGGGGGTAGCGGGCAACCGATGGGCCGCAGGCACTGTGGGTGAACGGGTGCACATGCTACCGTAGTTTGCGTCGTCTCACGTCGATCTCAAGCGCCTCGCACGGCGTCGGGAAACGGGACGGGCGCAAGCCGGGGAAGCGCCCACCCGTTGCCGCCCGCTATATCCCGCGGTATATTACCGTCCCTCGCCAGACGGGAGTTCGGTCATGCCGAGAATACGGGCAGCAAGTATTGCCTGCTTGAACGTGCTGTTGGGTGTATTACTGAGTACTGCGACGTGCATTTCAGTGTCGGCAGCCAATTTGACGGTATTCGCCGCGGCGAGTCTGAAGGAGGCATTGGACGACCAAGTCCGGCGCTTCGAGGCCGACACGAAGAACCACGTCGTTGTCTCCTATGCGGCCAGCAATGCGTTGGCCAAGCAGATCGAATCGGGTGCGCCAGCCGATGTGTTCCTTTCCGCCGATCTGGACTGGATGGACTATCTCGGCACGCGCAAACTGCTGCGGCAGGACACGCGTACGAATCTGCTGAGCAACCGGCTGGTCCTGATCGAGCCGGGGACGAAACATTCCACGCTGCAGATCGCGACCCGGCTTCGGACTCGCCGACGCGCTGGGCAGCGACAAGCTCGCGATGGCCAATACCGACAGCGTGCCGGCAGGCAAGTATGGCAAGGCCGCACTGGAAAGTCTGGGCGTGTGGCCCAGCGTCGAGCCGCGAGTCGTGCGCGCGGACAACGTGCGCGCAGCACTGGCTTTCGTCGCGCGCAACGAGGCGGCGTTCGGCATCGTCTACACGACCGACGCGCTGGCCGAAAAGAACGTGCGCATCGTCGACACTTTTCCCGAGAGCTCGCATCCGCCGATCGTCTATCCGGCGGCAATCGTGGCCGCTTCCCAGTCCGAGGCTGCGGGGCCTTTCCTCTACTACTTGCGCTCATCGGGGGCAGCGACTATCTGGAAGCAATACGGTTTCGCGACCGGAAAGTAGCCGTATGCTTTACTTAAGCGAGCAGGAACTTGGCGTCATCCTGCTCAGCTTGAAAGTTGCGGCCCTTAGCGTCGCCGTAAGCCTGCCGATCGCTATCGTCGTCGCAACGTGGCTCGCGCGCGCTGAATTTCCGGGAAAGACCCTGGTCGATGCGGTCGTGCATCTGCCGCTGGTGCTGCCGCCGGTCGTCGTCGGCTATGTCCTGCTGCTGCTGTTCGGCCGTCATGGCGTGGTCGGCGAATGGCTCGATCGCTCGTTCGGCATCGTCGTCGCTTTTCGCTGGACCGGGGCCGCGCTCGCGTCGGCGATCATGGGCTTCCCGCTGATGGTTCGCGCGATCCGCCTGTCGATTGCCGCGATCGACCGGCGCCTGGAAACCGTCGGGCGCACGCTCGGGGCCTCGCGCATGTGGGTTTTTCTTTCGATCACGTTGCCGCTGGCTTTGCCTGGCATCGTCACTGGCGCGCTGTTGTCGTTCGCGCGCAGCCTCGGCGAATTCGGCGCGACGATTACATTCGTGTCCAACATTCCAGGCGAAACCGAAACCTTGCCACTGGCGATCTACACTCTCGTCCAGTCGCCGGGCGGCGATGCGCAGGCGCTGCGCCTGTCCATCATCTCGGTGATCCTCTCGATACTTGCGTTGATCGCGTCGGAATGGCTTACCCGACGCGCTTCGCCGGCGCGCACTTTCGACATGAACGTGCGGCGGCGACCGGCATGATCGACGTCGACATCCGGCAGCGCCTGGGCTCGTTCGAGCTTGTCGTGGCGTTCAAGGCCGATGCGCGAGTCGTCGGCCTGTTCGGTCGCTCAGGTTCAGGCAAGACCAGTGTCGTCAACGCGCTCGCCGGCACCACGCATCCGCAAAGCGGCCACATCGTCGTCAACGGTGAAACGCTTTTCGATAGCGCACGGGGCATCGATCTGCCGCCCGAGAAGCGGCGACTGGGCTACGTGTTCCAGGACGATCTGTTGTTCCCGCACCTGAACGTCGAAGCCAATTTGCTCTACGGCTTTCGCCTGGCGCGCGCCGCTACGCGCGTGATCGAACCGCAACACGTCATCGACCTGCTCGGACTGCGCGAGTTGCTCCACCGCGTGCCCGACAAGCTTTCCGGCGGCGAGAAGCAGCGCGTCGCAATAGGGCGGGCGCTTCTCGCGCAGCCGCGGCTTGATCCTGATGGACGAACCGCTGGCTTCTCTCGATGTCGCACGTCGGAACGAAGTGTTGCGCTATATCGAGCGCCTGCGCGACGACCTTCGCATCCCCATCGTCTATGTAACGCACTCCCTCACCGAGATCGCGAGACTTGCCGATACAGTCGTCCTGCTGGCCGACGGCAAGGCCGTTTCCGTCGGCGATGTCGACACGTTGATGACCCGTGCCGATCTGCGCGCGTACACCGGTCACTACGAGGCCGGCGCCGTCATCGACACCACCGTCGGCGAACACGACGCCGCATTCGATCTGACTACGCTTGTTTTCGATGGTGGCAAGCTTATCGTTCCGGGGGTCGCGAGGCCGGTAGGCGAACGTGTGCGGGTTCGCGTTCGTGCGCGTGACGTCTCCCTATCGCTTGAACGACCGGCCGCGCTAAGCGTTCTGAACGTGTTGCAGGCCACGCTAGTCGCGTTCGGCTCGGAGGAGGGCGCCAGCGTCGAAGTGCAGTTGCGTGTGGGCGCAAGCTCGATCGTCGCGCAGATCACAAGGCGCTCGCGGTCGGTGCTGAAGCTGGTCGTCGGTCAGCAGGTTTATGCGCTGGTCAAAGCCGTATCGTTCGACCGCCACAGCGTCGGCTTCGATTCTTGAGCAGCGCCTAGGACCGCCGCAGCAGTTGCGCAACGCCCACCGCGATCAGGATGAGCGGCCACCACCGCGCCAATAGCACGCCCAGGTGCGGTATGAACCCGAAGTTCGACAACAGAAAAAGTGTGCCGACGATGATCAGGATCAAGGGGCCGATGTACGCGTTGCAACGCATTTTGTTCTCCACTATGGTCGGCCAAGCAGGCGAGTCAACGCGAGAATATCGGGCGCGCCGGCGCGGGCCGCATTAGCCTCGATGCGGCGATAGCGCTGCACGACCTCGCTGCCGGTCCGCGTCAGGCGCGTGCCACCTCCACGCTTGCCCCCTGCCTCGGTTTCGACGACCGGTTCCCTGAACGCGCGGTTCATCGTGTCTACCAACAACCACGCGCGACGGTAGGACATGCCCAACTTGCGCGCGGCTGCGGTAATCGACCCCTCCGCCGCGATAGCCTCGAGCAGGTCGACCTTGCCGGGCCCGACGGCGATGTCGTCGTCCTTGCTGATGCGCAGACGGAACTGGACTTGAGGTCTCATAGGGATCGATTTGGTATTCTATTTCCAAGTTCTCTGGTCGGTCAGAGATATAAACAATATAGTCGGTCAGGTCGCGCGCCGCGACAGTTAAAGTGAAATGCCGATCCTAGGAAGTAGGATGCTTCGGATTCCTGTTGAGGGGCAGACGACGCTGCGACCTGTCTATGCGTCGCAGCGCGCCTGCCGTGGCGTAGCGCCTGGCGCGCGTTGGGTTGCACTGCGGGTCGCACTTCGGGGCGCACCCAGGGCGGCGCCGAGGCCCGCGCCACTGACCGCGTTCCTCGCTGCGCTGCTCGCCGCGGTCAGCGTTGCGATCGCGCCCGCGAGCGCCCAGGATTCCTACCCCAACCGACCGGTCAAACTCGTGGCGCCGCAGGCGCCCGGTGGCGGCGTGGACTTTGTCGCGCGCATCATCGCCGAGAGGTTGAGTGCGGCGATGGGTCAGCCTTTCGTCATCGAAAACCAGGCCGGGGCGGGCGGCGCGATTGCAACGAAAATGACGGCGCGCGCGAAGCCGGACGGCTACACACTGATGATCGGCTACGTCGCGACGCACGCGACCAATCCCGCGGTGAAGAAAGATCTCGGGTATGACGCGGTCAAGGATTTCACCCCGATTGCGATGATCGGCGGAACCCCCAACCTGCTGGTGGTCGCGCGCGCAGTCCCGGTCAGCACGCTGCAGGAGTTCGTGGTCTATGCGAAGGCCAATCCGGGAAAGGTCGACTACGGCACCTCAGGTGTCGGCACGCTGAACCACCTTGTCATGGAACAGTTCAAGCACGCTTCAGGCGTGCCGAGCATGGCCGTGCCATATCGAAGCATCGGCCAGGCGTTCACCGACGCCTTAGGCGGGCAGATCCAGGTCATTTTTCCGGGCCTCGCGGCCGCGATGCCGCATGTGCGTTCGGGCGACTTCAAGCCGCTCGCCGTAACGGGCGACAGCCGGCAAGCTTTGCTGCCCAACGTGCCGACTTTCAAGGAGTCCGGCTACGAGGGCTTCGACGGCCTCACCTGGTACGGCATTGTCGGTCCCGCAAAGTTGCCAGAGCCCATCACGAAGAAACTCAACGCGGAAATCAACAAGTTGCTCGCTACCCCCGAAGTGCAGAATCTGTTCGCCGCACAGGCACTCAACGTCATGCCGATGACGCCGCAGCAATTCGGAAACTACATCGCCGGCGAGATCACGCACTGGACTGCGGTCGCTCGCGCCAGCAAGATCGAAGCCGAATGATTAGCAAACAACAAGCGCCATGACCCTGCCGGAGATTTCCGTCTCTGAGCGCATGGCGGCGGCCTTTGCTAGCATGCCGCCCACGCTTCCCGTTGCCGTGACCAGTATTTGCGATGCGGTACTGATGGATGTCACAGGCCTTTGCGTGGCCGCGCGCAACAGCGACTACGTCCAGGCGGCGCTACGTGGAACATCCGAACCCGGTGAGTGCACGCTCATTGGCATTGCCGGGGGCTTCAACGTCGCAACGGCCGCGCTGTGCAACGGCACGGCCGCACACGGCGAAGACTACGACGACACTTTCGAGGGCGGACCGATCCATGCCGGCGCCGTCATCATTCCGGCCGTGCTCGCTACCGCTGAACACCATGCGCTCGGCGGAAGCGACTTGATGCACGGCATCGCCGTAGGTTGCGAAGTCATGTGTCGCTTGTGCCTGGTGGCGCCAAAGCGCGTCCACAAAGCGGGATTTCATCCGACAGCCGTGTTCGGTGCGCTCGGCTCAGCGGCAGCCGTGGCGTCGGCGCTACGCCTCGACGAGAGGCAGTGGTTCAATGCGTTGGGGATCGCCGGCAGCATGGCCTCCGGTATCATCGAATACCTCGCTGAAGGAGCCTGGACCAAACGCATGCACCCAGGGTGGGCAGCGCAAGCCGGCTACCGTGCTGCCCGCATGGCGCAGGCGGGCTTTACCGGACCGCGCACGCTCTTCGAAGGCGAGCACGGCTACTTCCACGCCTTCGCCAACGCCGACGACTGCGATTTCACTGCCATGCTGGAAGGTGCGGGCAAGCAATGGCTTTGTACCGACATTGCGTTCAAACCTTACGCCTGCGGCACGATGGCGCACCCTTACATCGATTGCGCGCGGAAGCTCGTGGCCGAAGGTCTGCGGGTCGGCGACGTCCTTTCGATCGAGTGCAAAACGGCCGAAGGCATCGTGCACCGGCTCTGGGAACCTCTGTCCGCAAAGCAGAATCCGCCCAACGGGTACGCCGCGAAATTCAGCATTCCCTATGCCATTGCTGTGGGCATGTTGCGCGATGACGCAGGCCTCGTCGATTACGAGGAATCCGGTGGTGCACGACCCGACGGTGCGCGCGCTTGCGGGCAAGGTGCGCTATGTCGTCGATCCGGACAATCCCTATCCCCGCCAGTTCACGGGCACTTGCGCGTGACGCTGAAGTCGGGTGAAGTCCGCGAGGCGTTCCAGGGGCATTTTCGCGGAGGGCGTGGAGCCGATGTCGCCCGAAGCGCTCGAGGCGAAGTTCGTCGCCAATTGCAGCTATGGTGGCTGGAATCTGGATCATGCTCAACGCGCGCTCGTGGCATTGCGCGCTCTAGGTGTCGCGCGGCAGGTCGACCTCGCCGTTCTACGCGGCTAGTGACACAAATGAGTGTAATTGAGCGACGAACGAACAACGAATAATGGATAGCGCGCCGCTTAAACATAGAGTCGCCCTTGTCACCGGGGCGGGACGCAACATCGGGCGCGCGATCGCGCTGGCACTCGCCGATGCCGGCGCCCGAGTCGCCGTGAATGTGTCCACCAACCTGGAGCAAGGTAGAAGCGTCGTGAGCGAGATCGCGGCGCTCGGGGGCGACGCGTTGCTGGTCACCGCCAATGTTGCAGACCGAGGCGACGTGGATGCGATGATTGCGGCGATAACCAAATACTTCGGACGGCTCGACATCCTGGTCAACAACGCCGCCGTGCGTAATGAGAAAGCGTTTACCGAGCTTTCCTATGCCGATTGGCGTGCAGTGCAAGCGGTATGTGTCGACGGCGCTTTCCATTGCACACAGGCAGCGCTGCCGCTGCTTCGCGCGAGCGGATCGGGGACGGTGATCAATATCGGAGGCGTTGACGGCGTACACCGGCGCTTCGATGCGTGCGCATGTGGTGACCGCCAAAGCTGCGTTGGGCGGGCTCACGCGCGCTCTTGCGCATGAACTCGCAGAGTTCGGCATCACCGTCAATTGCGTCGCGCCCGGAATGGTCGACACGATCCGCGACGGCGTAAACGCATCGCCCCAGCCCGCGCACCACATCGATCGCAAACTCTTACTCGGGCGACGCGGCTTTCCTTCCGAAATTGCCAGCGCCGTCGTATGGCTGGCGAGCCCCGGCGGACGCTTCACCACGGGCCAGACGCTTGCACATCAATGGCGGTGCTTATCTCGGCGGTTGACTGCGGCGCCAGCTGACGCGAACGGCGTTGCTGCGAATTGCGTCAGTGCTTGGATCGCGCGCACCTCAAGCGTCCGCAGGTGGAACGTCCTCGTCAATCCGGCTTGACGTTCGCAGCCCGGATGATCGCGCCCCACTTCTTCTGCTCACTGGCGATAAGCGCGGCGAACTCCGCTGACGTGTTGCCGACGAGCACGCCGCCGTCCTCGGTCACGCGCTGCATCGCGGCAGCGTCGCGAGTGGCCGCAGCGATCTCGCGTTGCAATCGATCGATGATTGCTGGCGGCGTACCCGCCGGCGCGAGAATGCCGTACCACTGCGATGTCTCGAATCCGGGGTAGCCGACTCTCCGCGATCGTCGGCACGTCGGGAAGCGTCGCGATGCGATGCGCCGAGCCGACGGCGAGCGCTCTTAACTTGCCCGACTTTATCTGTCCAGCGATCGGCGGCACGCCGTTGAACGTTGCCTGCGTGCGACCACCAAGGAGGTCGGTCAGCATCGGCCCCGTGCCCTTGTAGGGGATATGCACGATGTCCAGCTTGGCCTCCATCTTGAAGTACTCCATGGCCGAAGTGGCCGGCGCTACCATTGCCGGCCGATCCGTAGTTGAGTTTGCCCGGTTGCGCCTTCACAAGATTGACGAATTCCGCGAGCGTTCGAGCCGGTACGTCGGGATTCACTGCGATGACATTGGGCACGGTGGCCACCAGCGAGATGGGCACAAAATCCCTCGTCGGATCGTAGGGCAGCGCGGCGCCGAATAACGCCGGATTGACCGCCAGCGTGCCCACGTGTCCGAGAATAAGCGTGTGGCCGTCGGGTGGCGCGCGCTTGACGTCCTCCATCGCGACGTTGCCTGCGGCGCCGGGTTTATTCTCAACGTAGACCTGCTGCCCGAGTGAGGTCGACAGGCGCGCAGCCAGTGCGCGCGCGATGATCTCGACGAGCTTCCCGGCGCAAAAGGAACGACGAGCCGGATCGGCTTGCTTGGCCAGCGTTCGGCAGACTGTGCTGCTGCAAAGCCCGCGAGACTCAGCACGCATGCGGCGACGATCGCACGCAGGAGAATGTTCACGCGGACTCGCTTTTCACTTGCGGGGAAATTGCGGATCGTTGACACATTTTCGTCCGCTAATCTCTCATGCCTTACTTGCGTGACTCACTCCACCGTCACCGACTTCGCCAGATTTCGCGGCTTGTCGACATCAGTCCCTCGGCACAGCCGTGTGATAAGCCAGCAACTGCAGCGGCACCGTGTGCAGGATCGGCGAGAGCAACCCAGCGTGCTCCGGCAGCCGAATCACATGCATGCCTTCGCTCGACTGCGATGTGCGTGTCCGCGTCGGCGAAGACGTACAGCTCGCCGCCGCGCGCACGGACTTCCTGCATGTTCGACTTGAGCTTCTCCAGCAGCGCATCGTTAGGCGCGACCGTGACCACCGGCATCTCCGGAGTCACCAGCGCCAGCGGCCCGTGCTTCAGCTCGCCCGCCGGATAAGCTTCGGCGTGAATGTACGAAATCTCCTTGAGCTTCAGCGCGCCCTCGAGCGAGATCGGATAATGCAGCCCGCGGCCGAGGAACAACGCATTCTCCTTGCGCGCAAACTGCTCGGCCCAGGCGATGATCTGCGGCTCCAGCGCCAGCACGCTGCAGCGCCGCCGGCAAGATGGCGCAACGCGCGAGATAGCCGTCTCCTGCTCGGCATCAACGTGCCCGCGCAGCTTGGCCAGCGTCACCGCGAGCACGAACAACGCCAACAGCTGCGTCGTGAACGCCTTGGTCGACGCGACCCCGATCTCAGTGCCCGCATGCGTCAGGAACGCGAGTTCCGTCTGCCGCACCATCGCGCTCGTCGCCGACATTGCAGACCGCCAGCGTGTGCTCGTGCCCAAGCGCCTTGCGCATGCTTCAGCGCAGCGAGCGTGTCCGCGGTTTCGCCCGACTGCGAAATCACCACGACGAGCGCGCTTCGGATTCGGCACCGACTCCCGATAGCGATACTCGCTCGCAATCTCCACTTGCGCCGGAATCCTGGCGACCGATTCGAGCCATACTCGCGCAACCAGCGCCCGAGTAGTAACTCGTGCCGCACGCGAGAATCTGAATGCCGTCGATGTCGGCCGAAGATCTTCTCCGCACCCTCGGCCGAACAATTGGGCCGATGCCGCCGACCTTTCCAGCGTGTCGGCGATCGCACGCGGCTGCTCGAAAATTTCCTTCTGCATGAAGTGCTGGTAAGGCCCCAGCTCAACCGCGTCGCCATTGGCCTTGACCGTCACGACTTCGCGCGCAGCGAGGCGCGCCGTCGGCGACCATAGATCGCGTACGCTCCGCGGCCGATATCGACGACGTCGCCTTCTTCGAGGAAGACGAAGCGCTGTGTCACCGACGAAAGCGCGAGCGCATCGGAGGCGAGATAGTTATCGCCCTCCCCCATGCCCACCAGGAGCGGACTGCCGGCGCGCGCACCGATGATGCGGCCTGGTCCTTGCGCACTGATCACGGCGATCGCGTACGCGCCATGAAATTCCTCGACCGCTTTCTTGACCGCGTCCAGCAGGTCGCCGCGTAATGCGCGTGGATCAGGTGCGCGATCACTTCGGTGTCGGTCTGCGAGACGAACTTGTAGCCTTGCGCTTGCAGCCTTTCGCGCAACGACTCGAAATTCTCGATGATGCCGTTGTGCACGACCGCGATCTCGCCGCTGCTGGTGTGCGGATGCGCGTTGGCGGACGTCGGTGCGCCGTGCGTCGCCCAGCGCGTATGGGAGATGCCCGTGTTCCCGGCGATGTGCGTCGCGCGGCCTGCGCGCCAAATCGGCAACGCGCGCGGTGCTGACCGTCGTGCGTCCGCCGTTGATCACGGCGACGCCGCTCGAGTCGTATCCGCGATATTCCAGCCGGCGCATGCCTTCGATCAGAATCGGGACGACGTTTCGCGCGCGACCGCGCCAACGATGCCGCACATGGTTTACTCCTTCAGCTTTCTTTCGTGGCCGTTGGTAGCCTGCCCGGCCAAGCTGGGTCTTCTCGTTGATCACCAGCGTCCCCGGCGACGTCCTTCCACACCGTCGTTCCCGCGGCGATCGTTGCGCCGCGGCCGATGACCACGGGCGCGACGAGTTGCGTGTCCGAACCGATAAGCACGTCGTCCTCGATCACCGTGCGGTGCTTGTTCGCGCCGTCATAATTGCAAGTGATCGTACCGGCGCCGATGTTGACGTCGCGTCCCGACATTCGAGTCGCCGACATACGAAAGGTGATTCGCCTTGCTGCGCAAACCAACTTCGCTCGCTTTCACTTCGACGAAATTTCCAATGTGCACTTCGTCGGCGAGCACCGTTGCGCGCCGGATGCGCGCATAAGGTCCGATGCGACAGCGAGCGCCGATCTGCGCTTCTCGATGTGCGAGAAGGCGCAACGACCGAACCTGCTCCGAGCTTCACGTCGCGAATCACGCAGTGCGGCGCCGATCGACACATTGTCCGCAAGCGTCACGGCGCCATCGAACATGCAATCCACGTCGATCGCTACGTCGCGTCCGCATTGCAGAGAGCCGCGAACATCGATCCGCGCCGGATCAGCCAGCGTCACGCCCGCGTCGAGCAGCGCATCCGCCTGCTCGCGCTGATAAATCCGTTCGAGCATGGCGAGTTCACGCTTGCTGTTCACACCATAGGTTTCAACCACACTCCCGGGCTGCGCCGTGTCGACCGCGACGCCTTCTTCGACTGCGAGCGCGACCACGTCCGTCAGATAGTATTCGCCGTTGGCGTTGCGATTTTCGATGCGCGCCAGCCAGCGCTTGAATGCGGCCGTCGGCGCGGCCATGATGCCGGTGTTGATTTCGGCGATCTCCAGTTGCGCAGGCGTCGCATCCTTCTGCTCGATGATCGCCTTGACTTGGCCATCGGCGCCTCGAACGATGCGGCCGTACCCGGAAGGATCGTCGAGCTTGACGGTCAATAGCGACAACGCGCCGGCCGCCGCGTGCTCGACCACCTTGCGCAGCGTCGATACGCGCGCCATCGGATCCGCTCCGTAGAGAACGAGCGTCACGCCGTCGGCCGATAGGGCGGTGAGTGCACATTTCAGCGCGTCGCCCGTCCCACGCGGCGGTGCCTGTCGCACCCATGCGAGATCAGCATCGGGAAATCGCTGGCGGATCGTGTCTGCGCTGTCGACGATGCAAATCGCGCGCGGCGCCAGGGACCGCGCCGTCGTCAGTACGTGCGAGAGCAGCGGCCGGCCCGCCAACGGTTGCAGAACTTTGGGCACCGTCGAGCGCATCCGCTTGCCTTCGCCCGCAGCCAGAATCGCCACTTGCAACGTTTGCATGGGACACAAATTATCGCACTATTTCAGTGGTGCTCGCTTCTAGCCCTTCCACCTTGCTTGCCGCGGGATGCATGCTGCGCATTGCGGATCGACTCGACCCGCTGGAGAGCGGTCCACAGGATAGTCAGTACGCTTATTCGCGCGTTGTTGTCAGCGCATTGTTGTCGTCAACGACAGTGATCTTCCGTTCAGACAGATCTGCGGCACGCGCTCGCGGAGCATAAGGCTTCGCGAAACAGCAGCACTATCAGCGCGCGCCGATCAACAACGCTCACGCATGACCATGACGCGCTGATTGATGGAGCTATGGGAAACCAGGTGGAACTACGAGGAACTAGAGAGAAACTACGAGGATCCGGACTATTTACTGCGCAGCAACGAACGTGCGACGTTAGGTAATGTCGCCACGTGTTCGCCACTCATAACACTGATGACGCCTTCCATGTCGAGTGGAGCGCCGCGTCGTACCGACTCGCGGTTGCAGCTCAGAATTTCGCAATGGTGGTACATCTGCCGGAGTCGCCTCTCGGCGTCTTCGCGATGCGCGGCCATAATGCAGATGTTATCGACCCGCTGCCCGGTGCGCGTTCGTATGTTGAAACCGTAGCGATTCATTTTTGTGTATCCCCGGTTGTCAGCCCGGGCAGCCTCCGAAGATATGCGTTCTCGAGACGCCTGACCACTTTTCGACGCGACGGCAATGATAATCCCAAATTACGCAATTATCATACCCATGCGGCACGAATGGTTTACCTCAAGCTGTTTTTGCTAGTGCACTGACTCGGGGCGCCTTTGAACGCACCGCAGAATAAGCCATTTATTAGTAGTGTGTAATCACTCACGTACACCTCGGCGAGTACCGGGCGTCGGCGTGGGTCTGTTTGATGCGGCTTGGCGAGGCGCGCGGCACGGCCGAGTGCGCCCAATCTCGGCGGCGGAGGCCGCCTGCATGATTCCTGGAAAAGAGCAAACATCGCATCGCGGCGAGCCGTCGCGTTGAACCACGCGGCGTCCCGGGGCACAATGGCCCCGACCGAAGTTTCAGGAAATAGGGGAAAGCGGCGATGTTCTGCGCCCAGTGCGGCCAAAAGCTGGCGACTGATGGGAGATTTTGCGCCAACTGCGGCACGCCCGTGTGGATGCCGCCGGACGTGCGCAATGACGCCCCCGTCGCGATGCCAGTCGCCGGGGTCGCGGAAACGCGGCCTGAAGGCGCGGTCGAAGCCGCCGCCGCGGTTCCCGCCGAGGCTCTCCTCGAAGCGTCGGTTGCAGTCCCGGCGGCAAGTGCCGGCGAACCCCCAGCCGAGTCGGTATCGCCGGCCGATGTCGAGCGCGGAACGGACGCGCCGCTGGCCCCTGCCGCAGCATCGCTGGCGGCCACGGCAACGCTGGCGCCTGTCGATTTCCGCAGGGCGGACGCGAGCGTGCACGAGGAGGGGTTTCTCGGTCGTATCCGTGGAATGCTCTTTTCGCCTTCGGATGAATGGCGACTGATCGCGGCAGAATCTTCGTCGGCGACGGCCGTATGTTGGCGCTATCTCGTCCCTCTGGCGTTGTTCGGGGTCCTCGCCGTCATTCTCGGTTATTCGCTGATCGGCTACGACATGCCTTTCTTCGGGCACCGTCGCGCAAACCTGATTGCAAGCCTCACGCGTGGGGCCCTGCAACTTGTCTTCGCTTTTGTCGGTACATTCCTGATTGCATGGCTGGTCGCCGCGCTCGCATCGACCTTCGGCGGACGCCGCGACTCAGCGCGTGCGCTCAAGGTCACCGTCTACGGATTGACGCCGTTCTGGCTCGCCGCGACGCTGCAGATCGTCCCGTCTCTAGGCATGCTCGCGCTGCTGGTCGGATTGCTCTACGGCTTTTACCTGATGTATCTCGGCCTTCCGCCGCTGATGGGCTCGCCCAGGGACAAATCCATCGGCTACATCATCGTCGTGGCACTCTGCTCGATCATGCTTTGGATGCTGGTTGCGGCTCTGACGACGTGCGCGGTAGTTGCCTTTGGCGTCGCGAGCGAGAGCTCGCTTGGTCGACTCCCGCCGGTACAAGAAAGGAAATCGCCGGTAGCGGATCCCACCAATGTGCCTGCGCCCGCGGCAGCGCCCAAGGCCGACGCCAGCAAGGGGCGCATTGGTACCGCACCGTCTTCGAAAGCAGCGGACAAAAGCAGCAAGAAAGGAAGCGCGAGCTCAGGGGCGTCCAAATCAGCGACGGGGGCCGCAGAGGCGCAGCAGGGGCGCAAGAAGGGGACTGGCACGGGTGCCGGCGGGACTACGAGCACGGGCGGCGCCGAACCCGGCAAATGACGCCAGCTTCGCTGTGTGTCTGCCCAGTGTCTGCGCTACCCGCGACCGAGCAAATGCTCGACGACCTCGGCGAACCCCGCGCCAGCAGGATGGGTGGTTACGAACTTGGGAGGCGTCGCAATGCGCGCCATCGCCGCGCGCACATTGGCGACCCCGACCGACAGCGGAAAGTAATCGAACATCGGCGCATCGTTGGGCGAATCGCCGACAAAAATGAACTGATCGCGTTCGCGATCGAGATCGATATCGAATTCGTCTCGTAGCAGGCGTCGCGTCATCGTCAGCTTGTCGTAGCTGCCGAACCAGCCGTTCACATGGATGGAGCTCACTTTGGCAGTGAGTCCCTCGGAGCGCATGATTGCCACGATTTCGTCGATCGCCGCAGGAGAGAGCGGCGCGACGTCTTCGCAAAAATCGATCGCAAGATCACTTTCGCGATAGGCTTGGTCCGACGCGAGCGCGCATCCTGGCACCTCGCGCAGAATCCTGGCGCCGATCGTCGCCAGTCGTTCGCGCTGCATTCTGCGAGTGGCCTCGTCGACGATGTAGACCTTGTGCATGCGCCGAGACGTCGCGTCGTAGCGCATGTAGAGCGCGCCATTTTCGCCGACCACCGCGTCCACCGGCCACATGCGCGCGATGTGATCGCACCAGCCTGCCGGCCTGCCCGTAATCGGAATGAGCAAATGCCCCCTGCGATGATAGTGTTCCATCGCGGCGAACGCCTGCGCCGTGATCCTGCCTTCAGTCGACACGGTGTCGTCGATGTCGGTGAGCAAGCCGCGAACTGACGCGCGAGAGCTCGCATCCATCGCGGCGAGCGGCCGCATCGTGCCGCTCGTCTCTCCGGACAGCGGGTTCACGCTGGCCCCATGCCGTGCCGCGATTTGAAATAGTGTGCAGTCGCTTGCTGCTCCGCCCGGGTCATGTGCAAACCGCACTTGGTTCGACGCCACAGCACATCCTCCGCGCAAGTCGCCCACTCGTGTTCCACCGCGTAGTCGACCTCCGCAGCGTACAGCGTGTAGCCGAAATGCTCTCCCAGATCGGCGAGCGTTTTCGCCGACCCCAGCAAGCGCGTCGTGCGTGTCCCGTATCGGCCCAGCAGTGCGCCGAGGTAGTCCGGCGGCAACGCCGGATAGCGCGCCTCGAGTTCACGACGGTACGCGGCGGGATTGCTGCGAGGCATATCGCCGCCAGGCAGCGGCTGGTCGCGCGTCCATGTCGGCTTCATGCTCGGAAAAAAAGCCCGCAGTTCGCCGAGCGCGTGCTCGGCAAGCTTGCGATAAGTCGTGATCTTGCCGCCGAAGATGGACAGAAGCGGGGCGCGATCGTTGTCCGCATCGAGCTGCAGTACATAGTCACGCGTCACCGACGAAGGATCGGACGCCCCATCGTCGTACAGCGGGCGCACGCCACTATAGGTCCACACGACATCAGCTGCGGCAACCGGCTTGGCCAGGTAGGCGCTGGCGATCGAGCAGAGATAGTCGATTTCGTCCGACGTGATCTGCGGCTGTTCGTACTGTTCGACTGCGATATCGGTCGTGCCGATCAGTGAGAAGTCTTTCTCGTACGGGATGACGAAGACGATGCGATTGTCGGAGTTCTGCAGGATGTAGGCGTGCGGCTCGCGGTGAACGCGCGGCACGATGATATGGCTGCCCTTGACGTGACGGACCCGCGCGCTGAACGCTCCGGGCGTCACCAGATCGAGGATGTCCTTGACCCACGGGCCCGCCGCGTTCACCAGCGCGCGTGCCATGGCGACCGTCGTCGTCCCGTTCGCAGCCGTCAATTCGACGCGCCACAATCGCCCCTCCCGCCGCGCCGCAGTGACTTGCGTCCTCGTCCGTACCGTCGCACCGAGTTCGCGCGCACCGATTGCGTTGCACACGACCAGCCGCGCGTCGTCAACGCGCGCGTCGGCGTAGACGAAGCCTTTGCGGAAGGTCGGCTTGAGTCCCGCGCCCCAAGAGCTGTTCGACAGATCCACGCGCGAACGATGATGGCAGCGTCCTCCTGCCACCGAGATGGTCATAGAGCAACAGTCCGGCGCGAATCATCCAGGCGGGACGCAAGTGCGGCTCGTGTGGCAGCACGAACTGCAGTGGCGAGATGATGTGTGGCGCTGCGCGCAGCAGGACCTCGCGCTCGGAGAGCGCTTCCGCGACCAGACGAAATTCGTAGTGCTCGAGGTAGCGCAAGCCACCGTGAATCAGTTTGGTGCTCCACGACGAAGTGTGAGATGCGAGGTCGTCTCTTTCCGCGAGCAACACCTTCAGCCCACGCCCCGCGGCATCGCGTGCGATGCCGGCGCCATTGATGCCGCCGCCGATAATGGCCAGATCGTAGATTGCGTCGGTGGGCGTGCTCATATCGGTGGTTTTTGTTGGCCGGCTATTTTAACGCAGCAGCCGGCGTATACGATCTGCGCTAAGATCGCGCATTCTCTCCGAGATCCGCATACCGTGATGAATATCGTCCCTGAAGTTGCCGCGCTCGTCCCCGAAATGAAACAGTGGCGTCACCACATTCATGCGCATCCGGAAACGGCGTTTGAAGAGGCGCGCACCAGTGCCTTCGTCGCGGAGAAGCTGCGATCGTTCGGACTGGAAGTTCATACGGGCCTCGCCAAGACCGGCGTCGTCGGGGTCGTGCGCCATGGCGGCAGCGGCAAAGCCATCGGCCTGCGCGCCGATCTCGATGCGCTGCACATTCTCGAGCGTTCCGGCGTCGCGTACGCTTCGCGCGTCGAGGGCAAGATGCACGCCTGCGGTCACGACGGGCACACGAGCATGCTGCTCGGCGCCGCGCAGACGTTGGCGCGCAAGCGGGACTTCGACGGCACGGTCTATTTCATTTTCCAGCCGGCGGAGGAGAACGAAGGCGGAGGGCGGGTAATGGTGGAAGAGGGCCTGTTCGATCGTTTCCCGATGAGCGCGGTTTACGGCATGCACAACTGGCCGCGCAGGCCCGTGGGTTCGTTCGCGATGCGCGCCGGCCCGCTGATGGGGGCTTACGATATCTTCGAAATTGTCGTCACCGGGAAAGGCGCGCACGCCGCGATGCCTCATACCGGCAAGGACCCGATGCTGTTCGCAGCGCACGCGATCAACGCCCTGCAGACCATTGTCGCGCGCAACGTTCATCCGCTCGAGGGCGCGGTCGTCAGCGTGACCCAGGTCCATGGGGGCGACACCTGGAACGTCATTCCGCAGGAAGTCGTCCTGCGCGGCACGGTGCGCACGTTCAAGAGCGACGTGCAGGATCTGATCGAGCGCAGGATGAAGACCATCGTCGAGGGCATTGCGGCGACTTTCGAAATGAGTGCGACCTTGCGTTACGAACGGCGTTACCCGGCGACGGTCAATTCGCCGGCGGAAACACAGTGCGCGATCGACGCGGCGACAGCGATTGTCGGTGCCGCGCACGTCGATACCGATCCGATGCCCGACATGGCGAGCGAAGATTTCGCCTTCATGCTGCAGGCTAAGCCCGGCTGCTATGTCTGGCTCGGCGCGGGCGCCGGCGCGGACACTCCCAACATCCACAGTCCGCACTACGATTTCAACGACGATGCGCTGGCGATCGGCGCGAGCTATTGGGTAACGTTGGTCGAGCAGCAACTGGCCGCAAAAAGCGGGCGCAAGGCAGCCTAGCTTCGACTCGTGCCGCGGGTCAGTTGCGCGACAGGGCGTCGCCCACGTGCCGCGCGATCATTGTTTCCTCGTCCGTCGGCACGATCCATACCGGAACCCGGCTCGTTTCCAGGCTGATGCGCGGCGCGCCGTTCAGGTTTGCTTCTCGATCGAGCGCCACACCCAGCCAGGCCGCGTCCTGGCAGATGCGTTCACGGATCGGAGCCGCGTTCTCGCCGATGCCGCCAGTGAACACCAGCGCGTCGAGGCCATCGAGCGACGCTGCCAGGGAGCCCAGTTCGCGCTTGGCGCGGTAGCAAAACAGGTCGATCGCGAATCGCGCGCGCGGGTCGTCGCTCGCAAGCAAGGTGCGCATATCGCTCGAAATCCCCGAGACACCGAGCAGACCCGACTGACGGTAGAGGAGCTTCTCGATCGCACGCGCATCCATCTGCAGTTCGTCGAGCAAGTAGAGGATCACCCCGGGGTCGAGCGACCCGCCGCGGGTGCCCATCATCAACCCGTCGAGCGGTGTGAAGCCCATCGTCGTCGCGACGCTTGTTCCATTGTGCATGGCGCACATGCTGGCGCCGTTGCCAAGATGAGCGACGATGACTCGGCCGCGCGCAGCGCGGGAGTCGATCGCTCGCAGCGCCTGCGCGACATATTCGTACGAGAGGCCGTGAAAGCCGTAGCGGCGAACGCCGCGCCCGGTAATTTCTGGCGGCAGCCCGAATGTCTGCGCCAGCGTGGCCTGCGCGCGGTGAAATGCGGTGTCGAAGCACGCGACCTGCGGCAACGTCGGCGCGACTTCGGCGATGGTTTGTATCGCTGCAAGGTTGTGCGGCTGATGCAAGGGCGCGAGCGGAACGAGGCGCTGCAGGCGCGCGAGCACATCGGCATTGACCCGCACGGGAGTATCGAAGTCCGCGCCACCGTGCACGACGCGATGACCCACCGCGACCAAGCGATGTTCCTGCCACTCGTCGTGCAATGAAGTCGAGCAGATAGGCCACGCTTTCCGCGTGCGATAGCACCGTGCCGGCGGGCCACTCGTGGCGATACGCGGCCGCGCGCTGAGCAGTCCTCGCCGTCAACAACGGGGCGCCTGCGGCGCCCAGACGCTCGATCTGGCCGCGAACCAGGACGTCAGACGCGGGGCTGCTCGCTGGCCGAACGATCGGCAACGGAGCGCCGCGTGCAACGAGAATTTCAGGCTGGACGACCCCGCGTTCAGAACGAGGATGGCGTCAGTCATGATAAAAAGGGCGGCTCTCGCCACCCCCTATCGGTCGAATGTGCCGACTAGCCGCGGCCCTTGCGCAGGCGGCGAATCGCTGCGAGCTGTGCCATCGCGCCGGCAAGCTCGCCCTCCGCTCGAGCCACGTCCGCTTTCGATGCCTTGTTTTGCATCGCCTCTTCCGCAGCCTGCTTGGCCTGCAAAGCCTTGGCTTCGTCGAGGTCGGCGGCCCGAATCGCCGTATCCGAGAGCACGGTCACGACATCGGGCTGCACTTCGATGAAGCCGCCTTGCGACAAACACAACCTGTTCGTCGGCCTGTCCCGGAATCTTGATGCGTACCGCGCCGGGCTTGATCTGCGTGACCAGCGGTGTGTGCTTCGGATAGACCCCGAGCTCACCCATCACGCCGGGCAGCACGACAAACTCCGCTTCGCCCGAGTAGATCGACTCTTCCGCGCTGACGACGTCGACGTGGATGGTATTGGCCATATTGTTCGATTCGAGATGCGTACCGTTTTACTGCAATGTCTTCGCTTTTTCGACGGCCTCTTCGATGCCGCCGATCATGTAGAACGCCTGTTCCGGCAGATGGTCATATTCGCCTTCGACGATCGCCTTGAAACCGCGAATCGTGTCTTTCAGCGACACGAACTTGCCGGGCGAGCCCGTGAACACTTCGGCCACGAAGAACGGCTGCGACAGGAAACGCTGGATCTTGCGCGCACGCGCCACCTGCAGCTTGTCCTCCGGCGAAAGCTCGTCCATGCCCAGGATCGCGATGATGTCGCGCAATTCCTTGTAACGCTGCAAGGTTTGCTGCACGAGGCGCGCCGTCGTGTAGTGCTCCTCGCCGACAACGTGCGGATCCAGCTGACGCGATGTCGAGTCGAGCGGATCAACCGCCGGGTAGATGCCCAGCGCGGCGATGTCTCGCGAAAGCACGATCGTGGAATCGAGGTGGCCGAAGGTCGTCGCCGGCGACGGATCGGTCAAGTCGTCCGCGGGAACGTAGACGGCCTGCACCGACGTAATCGAGCCAGTCTTGGTCGACGTAATGCGCTCCTGCAACGCACCCATTTCGGCAGCGAGTGTCGGCTGGTAACCCACGGCGGACGGCATCCGGCCGAGCAGCGCCGAAACTTCCGTGCCTGCGAGCGTGTAGCGGTAGATGTTGTCGACGAAGAACAGCACGTCGCGGCCTTCATCGCGAAACGATTCGGCCATCGTGAGGCCGGTCAGGGCGACGCGCAAACGGTTGCCCGGCGGCTCGTTCATCTGGCCGTAGACCATCGCGACTTTGTCGAGGACGTTGGAGTCCTTCATTTCGTGATAGAAGTCGTTGCCCTCGCGCGTGCGTTCGCCGACGCCAGCGAACACTGAATAGCCCGAGTGTTCTGTTGCGATGTTGCGGATCAGTTCGAGCATGTTGACGGTCTTGCCCACGCCGGCGCCACCGAACAGACCCACCTTGCCGCCTTTGGCGAACGGGCAAACGAGGTCGATAACCTTGATGCCGGTTTCCAGCAACTCCGTCGATGGCGACAGCTCTTCGAATGTCGGTGCGTCGCGGTGAATCGACATCGATTTTTCGGCGCCGATCGGACCGGCTTCGTCGATCGGACGGCCGAGCACATCCATGATCCGGCCGAGCGTCTTCGGGCCAACGGGGACCATGATCGGGCCGCCGGTGTTCTTGATCTTCATGCCGCGGCGCAAACCGTCCGACGAGCCCAGGCAAATCGTGCGCACGACGCCGTCGCCGAGTTGTTGCTGCACCTCGAGCGTGAGCTCCGTGCCCTCGAGCGTCAGCGCATCATAGATTTTGGGCAGGTGCTCGCGTGAAAATTCCACGTCGATCACCGCGCCGATGCATTGGACGATGGTTCCTTCAGTCATGACCATTCCCTAAAGTTCCGAATCGAATCGTAAGTGTGTCTAAACCGCAGCCGCACCCGCGACGATCTCCGACAGTTCCTTGGTGATCGCCGCCTGGCGTGACTTGTTATAGATAAGCTGCAGCTCGTCGATGATGGTCAGCGCGTTATCCGACGCGGCCTTCATCGCCACCATCCGCGCGCTCTGCTCGGACGCCATGTTCTCGTTGGCTGCCTGGTAGATGACCGACTCGATGTAGCGCGTCAGCAATCCGTCGAGCACCAGCTTCGCGTCCGGCTCGTAGATGTAGTCCCACGGATACGCGCGCTTGTCGGCCTCGTCGCCGAGATCCGCCGTCGGCAGGACCAGTCTCTCGACCGGCGTTTGCTTCATCGTGTTCTCAAAACGAGTCGCCACCAGGTGCAACTCGTCGATCTTGCCGTCCATATAAGCATCGAGCTGAACTTTGACCGGGCCGATCAGTTGGTCCAGATGTGGCCGATCGCCGAGGTTGATCACCTGCGAGACGACGTTCATGTTCAGTCGATGCATGAAGCCCAGACCCTTGTTGCCGATGGCGGTGACTTGCACGCCGATGCCCTTGGCCTGCCAGGCCTTGATCATGGACAGCGCGAGGCGCAGTGCATTGGTGTTCAAGCCGCCGCACAGTCCCTTGTCCGAAGTAACGACGATCAGTCCGACGTTGCGGACTTCAGGACGCTTGAGCAAAAACGGATGCCGGTACTCGGGGTTCGCGAGCGCCAGATGCCGCACGATCGCGACCATGCGCGACACGTACGGACGCGATGCACGCATGCGGTCCTGCGCTTTTTTCATCTTCGATGCCGCAACCATTTCCATGGCTTTGGTGATCTTGCGCGTGTTTTGCACGCTCTTGATCTTGTTGCGGATCTCTTTGGAGCCAGCCATCGCGAATCCTCGTCGCTACGTAACGAACTCTAGAACGAACCGTTTTTCTTGAAGTCCTCGATCGCAGACGAGAACGCTTTTTCCGCGTCTCCGTCCATTTCCTTGGATGCTTCGAGCTTGTCCATCAGCGCCGCATATTTGCTCTTCATGAACGTGCGCAGACTCGATTCGAACGACAGCGCCTTGTCGACCGGCACGTCGTCGTAGTAACCCTTGTTGACGGTGTAAAGCGTCAGCGCCTCTTCCGACACCGACAACGGCGAGTATTGCGGCTGTTTCATCAGCTCGGTCACCAGGCGACCGCGATCGAGTTGCTTGCGGGTCGCTTCGTCGAGGTCCGAGGCAAACTGCGCGAATGCGGCGAGTTCGCGATACTGCGCCAGCGAAAGACGGACCCCGCCGCCGAGCTTCTTGATGACTTTCGTCTGCGCCGCGCCGCCGACGCGCGACACCGAGATACCCGCGTTGATCGCGGGACGGATACCGGCGTTGAACAAGTCGGTTTCCAGAAATATCTGGCCGTCGGTAATCGAGATGACGTTGGTCGGAACGAACGCAGTCACGTCGCCGGCTTGCGTTTCAATGATCGGCAGCGCCGTCAGCGAACCGGTCTTGCCCTTGACGTCACCCTTGGTGAATTTCTCCACGTATTCTTCGTTGACGCGCGCGCCGCGTTCGAGCAGACGCGAGTGCAGATAGAACACGTCGCCCGGGTACGCTTCGCGGCCCGGCGGACGGCGCAACAGCAGCGAGATCTGACGGTACGCCCATGCCTGCTTGGTCAGATCGTCATAAATGATCAGCGCGTCCTGGCCGCGATCGCGGAAGTATTCGCCCATCGTGCAGCCCGAGTACGGCGCGATGTACTGCATCGCCGCCGAATCCGATGCCGACGCGGCGACGACGATCGTGTATGCCAGCGCGCCATGTTCTTCGAGCTTTTTCACCACGTTCATGATCGACGACGCTTTCTGGCCGATCGCGACGTAGATGCAAATCAGGTCCTTGCCCTTCTGGTTGATGATCGTGTCGATCGCAACCGCAGTCTTGCCGGTCTGCCGGTCGCCGATGATCAGCTCGCGCTGGCCGCGGCCGATCGGCACCATCGCGTCGATCGCCTTGAGTCCCGTCTGCACCGGCTGGCTGACGCTCTTCCGCCACATCACGCCCGGCGCGACCTTCTCGATGACGTCGGTCATCTTGGCGTTGATCGGGCCCTTGCCGTCGATCGGCTGGCCGAGCGCGTCGACAACGCGACCGATCAGTTCCGTGCCGATCGGCACTTCGAGAATGCGGCCCGTGCACTTGACGGTATCGCCTTCGGAGATGTGCTCGTAGTCGCCAAGAATCACCGCGCCGACCGAGTCGCGCTCGAGATTCAGCGCCAGGCCAAACGTGTTGTTCGGAAATTCGAGCATCTCGCCCTGCATCGCGTTCGACAGTCCGTGAATGCGCGCGATACCGTCGGAAAGCGAGACGACCGTACCTTGTGTGCGCACTTCCGCGCCCGTATCCAGGTTCTGGATCTTGCTCTTGATCAGTTCGCTGATTTCCGACGGATTCAACTGCATGGTTTTTTCCTCGCGTCACTTCGCGGCACATTGCCCGAAGTCACGTCAGTTTCGAAATTTGAAATCGGAGGTCTCTAGATACGTAAGTGATTCGCCATCGCCTGCAGTTCGCCCTGCACCGACCCGTCGATCACCGTGTCGCCCACGACGATCCTCGCCCCGCCGATCAGCTCCCGATCGACGCTCACGGTGGCCTCGATCTTCTTGCCGAAGCGTCGTTCGAGCGCGGCTTTCATGTCTCCGAGTTGCTTGTCGTCGAGCGGGAATGCGCTGGTGATCTGCGCGCGGGCGACGCCGTCCGCACCGTCCTTCAACGTATCGAACAGCTCGCGGATCTCGGGCAAGAGACCGATGCGATCGCCTTCGATCAGCACGCGAATGAAGCTGCGGCCATCGGCGTCGAGCTTGTCCCCGCATAACGACAGGAACATCGACTCCTTTTCGGCGGCCGACAAGCTTCGGATTGTCGAGTGCAACGCGCACCTTCGGATCGCCGGCAACCGCCGTCGACCGTTCGGATCATTTCGGCCCATACCGGCAGCGCGTTCTTCCCGCGTGCGAGCTGGAATACGGCCTCAGCGTAGGGACGTGCGACGGTTACGTTTTCGGCCATGCGGTCTATGCTGCCTTGCGAGTTTTGGCTAAAGCTGCTTTTCGATCGCCGCGAGGAGATCGGCGTGCGCTTTCGGATCGACTTCGCGCTTCAGGATTTGCTGCGCGCCGGCGACCGCCAGATCCGCAACCTGATTGCGCAGGCTTTCCTTCGCGCGCACGACTTCCTGCTGGATTTCCGCTTTGGCGGAAGCGATGATCCGATCCGCCTCGGCCTTGGCCAATGACTTCGACTGGTCGATGGTTTCGCTTTTCAGCTTTTCGCCTTGCGCAACGATGTCCTGCGCGCGCGCCTTCGCTTCGACCATCATCTCGCCAATACGCTTTTCGGCGTTAGCCAGGCTGTGGCGGCCTTCTTCGCCGGCAGCCAGGCCGTCGGCGATCTGCTTTTGGCGTTGGTCGATCGCACGCATCAGCATCGGCCAGATGTACGTCGCGCAGAACCAGATGAAGACGGCGAAGATCACCGCCTGCACCAGTAGCGTGAGGTTCATGTTCATGGCAGTCCTTCGTCCCGCTGGCCTGTGGGCCTATTTGAGTCCGGCGGGAATCAGCGGGTTGGCGTACGCGAACAGCATCGCGATGCCCAGCCCGATGATGAACGAGGCGTCGATCAGGCCCAGCAGCAGAAATACCTTGGCCTGCAACTGAGGGATCATTTCCGGCTGGCGCGCCGCGCCCTCGAGGAAGCGCGAGCACATGATGCCGATGCCAACGCAGGCGCCAAGGGCGCCGAGGCCGATCATCAGACCGATGCCGATGCCCGTGGATGCCTGGATCTGGGCGATGAGTTGCAATTTGTCCATTGTTTTCCCTTTCTGCGTGAATCGAATTGAACTTACCTGATGACTAGTGGTGCTCGTGCGCCATCGCGATGTATGCGACGGTCAGCATCATGAAAATGTACGCCTGCAATCCAGCGATGAACCCGTCGAAAGACCAGCCAGATAATTTGCTGCGATGCCCCCGCCGATCGCGCCCGGGATGCTGCTGGACGCGAGCATCGCGATCAACAGAAACATGATCTCGCCCGCGTACATGTTGCCGAACAACCGCAGCGACTGCGAAAGTGGTTTTGACACGTATTCGATCAGGTTGAACAGGAGATTGAATGCGATCAGCAGCGGCGCCGCCCACAGCGGTTTGACGCCGAAAGGCACCGCATAGAGCTCGTGCAGCCAGCCGCCGAGCCCCTTGATGCGAATGCTGTAGAAGATCATCAGCCCGAGCACCGACAGCGACAACGCGAACGTGGTGTTAACGTCTGCGGTCGCGACGGTGCGCCATTTATGGAGGTGGAATACATTGGTGTAGATCCACGCCATGATGTCGACGGGCAGCAGATCCATCAGATTCATGAACAGCACCCAGACCCCAACCGTAAGCGCGATCGGCGCGACAATGCGGTAGTCATGATGGAACATGCTTCTGACTTGGTCGTTGACGAAGCCGACGGCTATCTCGACGAAAGCCTGTTTTTTCGATGGGACGCCAGCCACCGCCCTGCGCGTGATCAGCCAGAGGAATCCGAGAACCAGCACGCCCAGGATCAGCGAAGTGATAACAGTGTCGTAGTGGATCGTCCAGAAGCCGCCACCTTCGCGCACGGGCTCGGCGAAGAAACTGAGGTGATGCTGGATATAGCTCGACGCGTCGAGTTGCTCGCCGACTTTTTCCCCGACCATGTGCAGTTTCCGCTGCCATTTCCGTTCCCGAATATCCGAATCAATCGCGCATCGTGATCGCCGCCGTGGACACCAGCACGCTCACTACGAACGCCAGAAATAACGGCGCCAGAACCGCATCATGGTAAGTCGTCAGCACCAACCAAAGCTGGACCACGATCATCGTGATCTTGGCCGCCTCGGCGCGGATCATTGTCCGCACCGTCCCGCCCGCCGTGCTCTCCCCGGTCGAACTCATGCGAATAACCACCGCGTACACGACGCCGGCGCTGATCACCAGCACACCTCCCAACAGCGCCGAAAGTGCCCCGTCCAACCCTGCCCACCAGCCTCCGAGTGCAGCGATTGCGAGCGTTGCAATCAACTGCCAACCCGCGATTTGGCGGATCGGAAACGAGGATGGGGAACGTGCCGAAACTGGCGTGCTCACTGACGTGCTCACTTGCCTAACTCGCCTCGACACGACGCGAACTCAGAGCACGAAATTATAAAGTTTTTTGCGGCAGTGCGTCAATGAAAGTCCCGCCTTATCCGCTGCTTGCGCCCGGCAAGCGGGCCCTCAGCCGCCGGTCAGCGCACATACGATCATGACTTCATCGTTGGGCAGCAATGAAGCGTCGAGGCCGCGCGCCTGATCGCGATTGACGAATATCTTGATGTGCTGACGGATCCGTCCCTGTTCGTCGATGATCCGAAAGGCAAAACCGCGAAAGCGCCTCTCCAGATCGTCCACCAATTCCGCCAGCGTAGCGCCGCGTCCGTCGACGACTCGCGCGTCCGAGGTGTAGGAACGCAAAGGACCAGGTATCAATACACGCATACGGCGCGCCGGCAGCGTGGCCTGCTTTAGGCGGGCTCAACCGCATAGATCTCCGGCAAGTGCGCAGCGAGGCATTTCCAGCTGCGCCCCTCGTCGCGACTTCCCCAGACCTCGCCACTGGTGGTACCGAAGTAAACGCCGACTGGAGCGCGGGTGTCGGCGCCCATCGCCTGCCGCTTGACGGTGTACCAGGCCTGCGCTTTCGGCAGGCCCGTCGACTGCCGTTGCCACGTCTTGCCGCCATTGACTGTTCGATACGCCGCTGGCTTGCCTCCCGGCGACACCCGCGGCCACACGCTCGTGCCATCCATCGGGAAGACCCACGCTGTATCGGGATCGCGCGGATGCACGGCCATTGGGAGACCGATCGGGCCGACACTCTTCGGCATGCTCGCGCCGATATCGTCCCAACGCATCGCTGGGCGATCCAGACGATAAATGCCGCAGTGGTTCTGCTGGTACAGGCGATCGGGCATCGCCGGGTGCATGCGCACGCAGTGCGGATCATGGCCGTAAGGCGAGTCGGGGTCGGGAAGGAAGTCCGCCTTGATACCTTTGTTGAGCGGATGCCAGTCGGCGCCCCCGTCGCTCGATTCAAATACGCCGCCGCTCGACATGCCGATATACATATGCGCCGGGTCCCGCGGATCGATCAGAATCGAATGCAGCTTCGGGCCGTCCGGCGTCCCGTCCTGATCTCCGCCGCACCAGGCCTTGCGTTGCGGGTGCTCGTTGAAGCCAGCGACACTGCGCCATGTCGCGCCGCTGTCTTCGGATCGAAACAGGCCTTGGGGAGACGTCCCGCCATACCAGACGCCTGGTTCGCTGCGATGTCCGGGCGTCAGCCAGAACGTGTGGTCGACGACGCGGCCGCTGCCGTCTGCGGCCTTGGGGAACGCGGGGGGCTGCTTGGCCTCATGCCAGGTCTTGCCGCGATCGGACGACCGAAACACCGTGGGCCCGAGATGGCCAGTGCGCGCCGCCGCCAGCACCGTCTTGCCGTCGCGTGGGTCGGCCATGCAATGATGGACGATGTGGCCGAGGAATTGCGGCCCGACGAGACGCCATTTGCGTCGTGCCTCATCGCTTTGAATTTGCCACAGCCCCTTGCGCGTCGCGACCCACAGGCTCACGCGCCCTGCAGCCACCACCTCTTTTTTTGCCACGCTTTTCCTTTTCGATCGTGTCGTCGCAGGATTGCAGAAGTTACGCCTCCGCGCGAGCGCAGACAAGTAGCAGTTTGCGTGTCCGCGCTCGCGCCACCACCACATCCTCGCGCGGTGGCGGCGATAAGCTTTTCGGCTACAATCATTGATCGACCGGCGCGCACGAGCGGTATTGCCCTGATGTGCACCAGCGTGCACAAGACATAACCGCGGACGCAACCACGCCGGTCGGGCGCGAGTGCTCTCGCACGCTCAGTTCACCCCAGGAGATAGACCATGACGATCCAAGTCGGCGACCGGCTGCCCGCCGGAACATTGCGCGAATTCATCGAAGTCGAGACCGCGGGCTGCACGATTGGCCCTAACGAATTCAAGGTCGAAGATCTAACCAAGGGCAAGAAGGTAGTGGTCTTCGGACTCCCCGGCGCGTTCACGCCGACGTGTTCAGCGAAACATGTGCCGGGCTATGTCGCCCACTACAACGATTTCAAAGCCAAGGGGGTCGACGATATTGTTTGTCATGTCGGTCAACGACGCGTTCGTGATGGGCGCATGGGCGAAGGATCAGCACACCGGCGGCAAGGTGCGCATGATGGGCGACGGCAGCGCCACGTTCACCAAAGCGCTCGGGCTCGAAGTCGAATATCCCCCGGCATGGGCGTTCGCAGCCGCCGCTTCTCCGCGTTGATTGAAGATGGCGTCGTCAAGACCCTCAATGTCGAGGCACCCGGAAAATTCGAAGTCTCCGACGCCGAAACGATGTTGAAGCAGCTCGGCTGATCGGCGCGTCATTCCAGTACGGGTTTAAAAGAAAAACGGCGCCTTGTGGCGCCGTTGCTTTTTACAGGGGGCCGCTAGCGACGCTTATCGCAACTTCGCCAGTATCCCCTCGAGCTGATCGAGACTCGAATAGGCAATCACGACTCGTCCGGCTCCCTCTCGTAGCGCTTGAATGCGCACGACCGCGCCGAGCGCGTCGGCGAGTTCTGCCTCCAGGCGCGCGGTGTCCGCGTCGGCCGCCTTGGCGGTGCGCCTCTTGCGCCGCTGCGCCGGATGTTGCGTCGCGTGAATCATGCGCTCCGTATCGCGCACCGACAGGCCTTGTGCGATAACTCTGGCGGCCGCGGCGCCTGTTGCGCCGCCGGAAGCGCCAGCAGTGCTCGCGCGTGTCCCATATCGAGTTCGCCCGCCAGCAAATAGTCCTGCACTGGTTTCGCGAGCTGCGTCAGACGCAGCAGATTCGTCACTGCGCTGCGCGAGCGACCCACCGCCTGCGCAGCCGCCTCGTGCGTCAACCCGAATTCGTCGATCAGGCGCTTGATTCCCTGCGCTTCCTCCAGCGGATTGAGGTCTTCGCGCTGAATATTCTCGATCAGTGCGAGAGCGAGCGCGGATTGATCGGGGACATCGCGCACCAGTGCCGGAACCTCGCTCAACCCGGCGCGCTGTGCCGCCCGCCACCGCCGTTCACCCGCGATGATTTCGAATCGATTGGCATCAACCGGCCGCACCAGGATCGGCTGCATCAGCCCTTGCGCCTTGATCGAGTCCGCCAGCTCCGCCAGCGACGCATCGTCCATTCGCGTGCGCGGCTGGTACTTGCCCGGCCGAATACGGTCGAGCGCAATGGTCTGCAGCGATTCGCTTGCCCGGCGTTTCGTTCGATGCCGACAACAGTGCGTCGAGCCCGCGTCCGAGGCCCTTGAGCTTAACCATTTGCAACTCCTCGTTCGCTGGCGCCAATGGCCTCTTCACGACGCAGCATTTCGCCGGCAAGCGCCAAGTAGGCCTGCGCGCCCTTGGAGGTGCGGTCGAGATTGAGCGCCGGGACGCCGTAGCTCGGCGCTTCGGCAAGCCGGATGTTGCGTGGGATTACCGTGCGATAAAGCTTGTCCCCAAAATGTTTTTGCAGATCCGCGGACACGTTGAGCGCGAGCGTGTTGCGCGGATCGAACATCGTGCGCAGCAGACCTTCGATCTCAAGTCGCGGATTCAGATGCGCGCGCACCTTGCGTATGGTTTGCACGAGATCCGACAGACCCTCGAGCGCGTAGTACTCGCACTGCATCGGGATCAGCACACTGTCGGCCGCGCACAATCCATTGAGCGTCAGCAGCGACAACGACGGCGGGCAATCGAGCAGGATGAAATCGTACTCGCCCGCCACCTCCGAGATCGCCGTGCGCATCTGCGACAAGGCCTCGGCGAGCGCATCTTTCAGACGCATTTCCCGCTCGGGCAGATCGACCAGTTCGACTTCCGCTCCGGCGAGCTCGCGATTCGCAGGCACCAGATCGAACGCTCCGGAGGGCGACGCGACGCGGACTTCGGCAATCTTTTTCTCACCAAGCAGCACTTGGTAGACGGTGTGTGTAAGCGCTCGCTTATCGACTCCGGCGCCCATCGTCGCATTGCCTTGCGGATCAAGATCCACCAGCAGAACACGGCGCTTCATCGCCGACAGACTCGCTGCGAGATTCACGCTCGTCGTGGTCTTGCCAACGCCCCCCTTTTGATTGGCGACGGCGATGATCTTGGTCAAGCGGCGCGCCTCGCTCGATCCATGATGACCAGATGTCGCTCGCCCGTCAGCCCGGGGACATGCAGTACCGGCGAATGCTCGACCCGGACGTCCGACGGCAACTGCGCCAGCTCTTCATGCGGGTAGACGCCCTTCATCGCAATGAATTTGCCCTGCGTGGAAAGCAGCCCCGCCGCGACATTGACGAACAGTGCGAGGTCGGAAAAAGCGCGCGAGATCGCAATATCGAAATGTGCAGCCGGCACGAAGTCTTCGGCGCGGCCCGCGATCACTTCCACGTTCGCGAGCGGGAGTTCTATAACCGCCTGCTGCAGGAAGACGGCCTTTTTATGGTTGCTGTCGAGGAGAGCTACGTGCCAGTCGGGACGGACAATCGCCAGCGGGATGCCGGGCAGTCCGCCCCCGCTTCCAACATCGATGAGTCGCAGCGCGGGGCGCGCCGGGAGAAACGGCAACACCGCCAGCGAATCCAGCAGGTGATGTGTAATCATGCGCTCGGGTTCGCGTATCGCCGTGAGGTTGTGCGTACGGTTCCACTTCGTTCGAGCAAAGTCACGTAGGCAAGTAGCTTGCCGGTCGCGACCGCGTCGATTTGTTCGCCGAGTCCAAGCGCCGCAATCCCGTCTGCCAGCAACTGGTCGAGCTTCATGCTGAGTATTTCTCGGGCTGCCCAGCGGGCCCGATGCAGTGGCACGGTTCGCGTCAGCGGGCGCTACGAATCCGCGCTTCAAATGGACCAGCAACAGTGAAATGGCGGCCGGCGTTACGCCGGAGATGCGCGAAGCCTGGCCAATGGTCTCCGGCCGATGCTGATTCAGCTTTTGCTGCACTTCGGTGGACAGTCCGCGAACCATGCGGTAGTCGAACGTGGCCGGCAGTGAAAGCGCGTCTTGCTCCGCGACGCCGCGCAATTTCATCGTTCTGCCGATCGATATAGCCGGCGTACTTGGTCGCGACCTCGACTTGCGCAGCAGCGGCGGCGTCGTCGAGCGCGGGCCCGGCAGCGGGCAGCGTCATCAATGTGGCGTAAGTAACGCCGGGACGACGCAGAAGCTCCGCCAGCGAATAGTCGCGCTCGAGTGGCTGTCCGAAAACACGGTCGGCCATAACAGCATCGACAGTTCGTGGGTTTACCCAAGTTGTTTTCAATCGCTCGAGTTCTCGGGCGACCGCTTCGCGCTTGCGACAGAACGACGCCCAGCGCTGGTCGTCGATCAACCCCAGGCTGCGTCCGATTTCGGTCAAACGCAGGTCGGCGTTGTCCTCGCGCAATTGCAGGCGGTATTCGGCGCGACTGGTGAACATCCGGTAAGGCTCGCTCACGCCGCGCGTCACGAGATCGTCGACCAGCACGCCAAGATAGGCCTGGTCGCGCCGCGGCACCCATCCGTCCTCCGCACGCGCGTAGCGCCCCGCATTGATACCGGCGAGCAGACCCTGAGCCGCAGCCTCTTCATAGCCTGTGGTGCCATTGATCTGCCCCGCAAAGAACAGGCCGCGAATGGCTTTGGTTTCGAGCGTCGTCTTCAGCGCGCGCGGGTCGAAGTAGTCGTATTCGATGGCGTAACCCGGACGCAGAATGTGTGCATTCTCCAAGCCGCGCATCGAGCGCACGACGTCCACCTGGACATCGAACGGAAGGCTGGTCGAAATCCCGTTCGGGTACACCTCGTGCGTCGTCAGTCCTTCGGGCTCCAGAAAGATCTGATGACTGCTACGCGTGGCAAAGCGGGCGACCTTGTCTTCGATCGACGGGCAGTAACGAGGACCGACGCCCTCGATGACGCCGGTGAACATAGGTGAACGATCGAGACCGGCGCGAATGATCTCGTGCGTACGTTCGTTGGTATGGGTAATCCAGCACGGCAGTTGCCGTGGATGCATGTCCGGCGAACCGATGAAGGAAAAAGCCGGCGCAGGGTCGTCCCCTGGCTGAATCTCAAGGTCGGAAAAGTCGATGGTGCGCCCGTCGATGCGCGGCGGAGTGCCGGTCTTCAGTCGGCCAACCGGGAGTTTGAGTTCGCGCAGTCGCGCCCCCAAGCGTCTTTGCCGGCGGGTCGCCGGCGCGCCCCGCTTCATAGTGGGCCAGCCCGACATGAATCAGTCCCGAGAGGAAGGTGCCTGTCGTCAGGACGACGGCGTCGGCCGCGAATTGTATGCCCAGCTGGGTGATGACGCCGCTGACGCGATCGCCATCCAGCATCAAGTCATCGACGGCTTGCTGAAAAAGCGTGAGATTCGGTTGATTCTCGAGTCGTCCCCGAATCGCCTGCTTGTATAGCAGTCGGTCGGCTTGCGCGCGGGTTGCGCGAACCGCGGGACCTTTGCTCGAGTTCAGAATGCGGAATTGGATGCCCGCCTCATCGGTAGCGATCGCCATCGCCCCGCCGAGCGCGTCGACCTCCTTGACCAAGTGGCCCTTGCCAATGCCGCCGATCGATGGGTTGCATGACATCTGGCCCAGAGTTTCGATGCTGTGCGTCAGCAGGAGCGTCCGCCGCCCCATGCGGGCCGATGCAAGCGCGGCCTCCGTCCCAGCGTGACCGCCGCCAACGACTATGACCTCGAATTTTTGTGCGAACAGCATGTTTTACAAGGGAAATCTGTGTTGGCGCAGGACCGTTAATGATACGCGAAACCGGCACCGGGCGAAAGCCTGCGAAGTCGCGCCCCTTCCGTCTTGTTTCACGTGGAACCGCCAATTGGTGGGCGGCCCTTGTCCTTGTTCCACGTGGAGACAAGCGCCTCAGCTCCGGGCGGGGCACGGCCCCGTCGACTCCCGAACCGCGAGTTTTGGGCCAGGCAACACGAGCTCGGTCGGTGGCCGGCCGGCGAAGACGGACAGCAGATAATCGGCAGCGGCAATGCCGGTAGCCCGGGCCGGAACGCGGACCGAAGTTAGCCCGGGTCTCACCACACGCGACAGTTCGGTGTCGCCGAAGCCGACGACCGACAACGCTCCCGGGATGCTGATGCCTTGCGCAGCCGCCTCGCACACGACGACGGTGGCGATCAAATCGCTGGCGCCTATGACGCCGGTTATGTTGGCTCGATGCGACAGCAACGCGCGGCAGGCATCCCTTGCCATCATCGCATCGGAACCAGCAGCTACGCTAAACGTCACGAGTTCGATTTGTTCGGGCGCCAGCAACTCACGGACTGCTTCGCCATCCCCCGCAATTTCCTCGGCGATCAGGCCAATATGGCGGTGCCCCAATTCCTTCAGGTAGCGCGCGGCGAGAACGGTCGCCCGACGCCGATCGATTCCTGGCAGAGGGACGCCTCGGTCCGCTGCGGCCGCATCCAGCCGCAGCCACGGGATTGAGGCCCATTCTCCGGGCTCGGCTGCCGACCTGCCTACGCCTGCAAAGACAATCGCGTCAGCCCCTCGCGTCGCTAACGCGTCGGCGTGAGCCGAGGCGTCAGCAGCCCCGTCAGCTATGGTTACCAGAAGGCCTATGCCAGCGGCTGCGAGCCTACGCTGCATTGCGTCGAGGGCAAGGACCGTGCTCGAATCCACAGTGGCGGCGAGAACAAGACCCACCAACCCGGATCGCCGGGTAGCCAAGGCTCGCGCCGCCGGGTTGGCGACGTAGCCAACATTGGCAGCCGCCGCCAGCACGCGGGCGCGCAAACTGTCGCTGACGAGGCTGGCTCGGGTCAGTGCCCGCGAGACGGATGCGGTGGAAACTCCCGCCGCATCGGCGACCTCGCGCAGCGTCGCTGCCCCGGTTCGTGGCTTAGGACGACGACGTGTTCTGGGAGTGACTATTTGCTCTGCCATGCTGCCAAGCCGATCAATGTAATCGATTACCGATAACGATTACAGCAATCGATTGCCGTAAACGATTACATGTAGAGTAGCATTAAGTGCCACCGAGTCAAGTTTCATTTGCGTGATGAAAAAGGGCGCAAATGCGCCCTTGGGTTTTACGGAACTTGAATCCCAACAACTAGTTCGCGAATCTCGTCCCCAGTCGGTGCCGCTGCTGGATCAACGCTTGTGGTTGCTTTGCGCCGAGTTTGGCGAATAGCTCGTCGTGCGCCGCCAGTTCGCGCCGCCAGCCCGCTCCGTCAAAACGCATTACCTGGGAGAAACGCTCCGGACCGAAGTCGAGCCCTCGCCAGTCGAGATCGCCGTATTCAGGTTGCAGCCCGAGCTCTGTCTCAACGGCATGAGCGCGGCCGTTGCATCGCTCGATGATCCATTTGAGCACGCGCATGTTCTGGCCAAAACCTGGCCACGCAAACTTGCCTTGTTCGTCAGTGCGAAACCAATTGACGTTGAACACCTTGGGAGGCCGCGCAATGCGATTGCCCATTGCCAGCCAATGCGAAAAATAATCGCCGATGTGATAGCCGCAGAACGGCAGCATAGCGAACGGGTCGCGACGCACCTCGCCCACCTTGCCCGTGGCAGCCGCAGTGGTTTCCGAACCCATCGTCGCAGCTTTGTAAACACCGTTTTCCCAACTTGTCGCCTCGACGATGAGAGGGACTGTATCGCTGCGCCGCGCACCGAAGATGAACGCAGAAATGGGCACACCATCCGGGTTGTCCCACTCCGGATCGAGTGATGGACACTGCGTTGCGGCAACCGTGAAACGTGAATTGGGATGCGCGGCCTTGCTCCCGCATCCGGGAGTCCACGATTGGCCCTGCCAATCGGTGAGATGCGCCGGCACCTCTTTGCTCATGCCCTCCCACCACACGTCGCCATCGTCCGTAAGCGCGACATTGGTAAAGATCACGTTGCGCCTAAGCGTCTCCATCGCGTTGGGATTCGACTCGTACGAAGTGCCGGGGGCAACACCGAAGTAACCCGCCTCCGGATTGATAGCGTGAAATCGTCCATCGGCGTGAGGCTTGATCCAGGCGATGTCGTCGCCGATCGTCGTCACCTTCCATCCGTCGAGCCCTTGCGGCGGAATCAGCATGGCGAAATTAGTCTTGCCGCACGCGCTCGGAAATGCCGCGGTCACATAGGTTTTTTGCCCCTCAGGCGAGGTCACGCCAAGGATCAGCATGTGTTCCGCCAGCCATCCTTCGTCGCGCCCCATCACTGAGGCGATCCGCAGCGCAAAACATTTTTTACCGAGAAGAGCATTGCCGCCATAGCCCGAACCGTAGCTCCAGATTTCACGCGTCTCGGGAAAGTGAACGATGTATTTGTGCTCGCGGTTGCACGGCCACGCCACGTCGTCGACGCCGGCGAGCAGCGGAGCCCCGACCGAATGCACGCAAGGGACAAAATCGCCATCTTCACCGAGCACGTCGTAAACCGCCCGCCCCATGCGCGTCATGATGCGCATGCTGGCAACCACATACGGACTGTCCGAAAGCTCGACGCCGATATGGGCGATCGGACTGCCGAGCGGACCCATCGAAAACGGAACGACGTACAAAGTACGCCCGCGCATGCAACCGTCAAACAATGTCGTCGAGCGTCGCCCGCATCGATTGCGGTGCGACCCAATTGTTAGTCGGGCCCGCATCTTCCTTGCGCTCGCTGCAAATAAAGGTCCGGTCTTCGACGCGCGCCACGTCCGACGGATCGGAGCGCGCGAGATAACTATTCGGCCGCTTGTCGGGATTAAGCCGATGCAGCGTGCCCGCCGTCACCATCTGTTGGCACAGGCGGTCGTATTCCTCCTCGGACCCGTCGCACCAGACCACGCGGTCCGGACGCATGCGCAGCGCCAGATCGCGCACCCAGGCAATGAGCCTTGCATGACGAACGTAAGATGGCACCTGCACTAAGCTTGCGGACATGTCGAAGGCGCGGGGATTATTCATGCCGGGATCGTTCATTCCTCTTGGCCCGGGGAAGTGCAGCGGCGGCGACTCGCGGGATCGCTACCGGGCTCGCCGCGGCCGTTCTTTTAAAACACAACTCTAGCATGTCGGCATCGAGTGCCAAATGAAGTCGATGTGCAGCACAGACCGGTAAGGCCACTCGGCCGCCGAGCCGAAGCGCTCGACCCACGTTTACTGGGCATTTAGTTGACACCCAGGCTTCATGTCGCCGCGGGTCTCGCGCAAAACAACCTGGGGCCTATTTTCCGATACAGAACCGGCTGAATATCGCGCCGAGCAGATCATCCGCGGTGAATTCACCGGTAATCGAGGACAACGCGAGCTGTGCGCCGCGCAACTCTTCCGCAAATAGTTCCAACGCGGGCGCTTTGACCTCGAGATGTGCTGCCGCCGCGGCGAGATTCGCGCTGGCGATGGCAAGCGCCTGCAAATGACGCTCGCGGGCAATGAACGTGCCTTCCATGTCCGCATCGACGTGCGCTGCGGCAAGAATCGCCGCACGCAAAGTATCGATGCCGGCGCCCGTTTTCGCGGACAACCAAACCTCTTCCTTCGTCGTCACCGCCGGCTTTTCGCGCCGGTCGAGCAGGTCCACTTTATTGCGCACGACGATGCGGCTCATCGCCCCCGGCAGCTTCTCGACAATGGCCGTGTCTCCCGCGTCGTCGGGCGTCCGCGCATCGGTAACGATGAGGGCGAGATCGGCCTGCATCACCGCGGTCCACGTTCGTTCGATGCCGATCCGCTCGATGGCGTCTTCGGTCTCGCGCAGCCCGGCCGTATCGATGATGTGCAACGGAATACCGGCGACTTCGATCGTCCCACGCACGGTGTCGCGCGTCGTGCCCGCATGCGGCGTTACGATCGCGAGATCATCGCCGACGAGTTGGTTCAGCAAGCTCGATTTGCCGACGTTAGGCTGACCGATCAGGGCGACCGTTAGGCCGTCACGCAGCAGACTGCCGGCGCGCGCGCGCTCAGCGATACCTGCGAGGCGCGCACGCAGGGATGCAAGCCTGGCTTGTGTGTCAGCGCCGCGAATGAAATCGATATCCTCTTCGGGAAAATCCAACGCGGCCTCAGTCAACATCCGCATGTCGATCAGCCCCTGCACCAGCGCGTGAATCTCGGTTGAAAACGCGCCGGTCAGGCTGCGGGCAGCGGCTCGCGCCGCGGTCGCCGTCGCGGCTTCGATCAGGTCGGCGACGCCTTCGGCCTGGGCAAGATCGATCTTGCCGTTGAGGAACGCGCGTTTGGTGAACTCGCCCGGTTCAGCAAGCCGCGCGCCGAGGTCCACGCAGCGTTGCAACAGCAAAGCGAGGACGGCGGGGCCGCCATGGGCGTGGATTTCGAGAACGTGTTCGCCGGTATACGAGGCAGGCGCCGGAAAGTGGAGCACAAGCCCCTGATCGAGGATCTCGTCACCGGCACCGCGGAATTTCGCCAGCGTCGCGACGCGCGCCGTCAGCGGCTGCCCGATCAGGCCGTGGATCACCCGCGAGAGATCGCTGCCCGAGACGCGAATTACGCCGATGCCGCCACGTCCGGGCGGCGTTGCGATCGCGGCGATGACATCGGTGCTGAAGGACAACGGCGCCATCCTCCTGCGGTTCGAACAACCGCTCTAGCGTCGCTTGGCAACCGCCGCCGCGGTTTCGCGCGCAATCACGCGGTTCATGTGCCATTGCTGGAAGATCTGCAGAGAGTTGTTGATCAGCCAGTACAGCACGAGTCCAGCAGGAAAGAAAATGAACATCACCGAAAAGGCGATCGGCATGATTTGCATCACTTTCGCCTGCACGGGATCCTGGATCGGCGTCGGCGACAGTCTCACCTGCAGGTACGCCGTAATCGCGTACAGCACCGGCAGCACGAAGAAGGGATCCGGCGCCGACAGATCGTGGATCCAGCCGATCCACGGAGCGTGGCGCAACTCAACGGCGGACAACAGCACCCAGTACAGCGCGATGAATACGGGGATCTGTACCAGGATCGGGAGACAGCCTCCGAGCGGATTGATTTTCTCGGTTTTGTACATCTCCATCATCTTGATCTGCAGTTGCTGCTTGTCCTTCGCGTATTGCTCCTGCAAGGCCTTGAGCTTGGGGCCGATGACTTTCATCTTGGCCATTGAGCGTGCGCTCGCGTGATTCAGCGGATAAAAAGCACTCTTGATCAGGATCGTCAGCAAGACGATTGCCCAGCCCCAGTTGCCGACAAACGAATGCAGTTCCTTCAGCAACCAGAACAGCGGTGCGGCGATGATGGTGAAGATCCCGTAGTCGACGACCAGGTCCATCCCTTTCGGCAGCGTCTTGAGAATGTCCTGTTCCTGCGGACCCACGTACAGCGGAACATCAAGCTGCGCCGTCGCCCCGGCGGCGATCGCCGGGATGGGAACGATGACGCCGTCGGCGTAAAGGCCGTTGTCGAGCTTCTTTGCATAGAACTCGCGCGGCGCGTGCGTCTGGTCGGACGGCATCCATGCCGCGACGAAATAGTGCTCGACCATGCCGACCCAGCCGTTGTCGGTGTTCTTGGTGTACGGAAGCTTGCGGCTCGAGTCGGCGGCGAGCTTGTCCAACTCGCCGTGATCGATCTTCTTGAATTTGTCGGTTTCGTTGTAAAGGACCGGCCCGGTATACGCGGCGGGTGCCATCGAGTTCTGCACGCCCTGCACCTTGATGTCGCGCGTGAACTGGAAGTAGGCGTAAGGCGCAATCGGCGTGGCAGCGTTGTTGGTGATGGTGTAAGCGACGTCGATGAGATAACTGCCGCGATGGAAAGTCAGCGTGCGGACGATCTTGGCGCCGTTGGCTGCCACTGCCTGCATCGCCAAGTCGACCTTGTCGACGCCTGGCGCCAACTCTCTCGCCCCGGGCAAAGGCGCCCATAGGGTGCGGTGGTTGGGCATGCCGTCACCGAGCAACCCTGTCTCAGCGACGAACGTCCGGTCAGCGTTCTGCTGCAACAGCAAGTAGGGTTTCGATTCGTCCTTGAAGTCTCGATGCGCAGCGAGCGCGACCTGCGTGATGACCCCACCCAGCGTGTCAACGTCGGCGACGTACAAGTCGGTCTTGACCTGGATCTTCTCGCCCGTTGCGGGAGCGGCGCTGGTGGCCGCGGGTGGAACCGCCGGCGCGGTCGTCCCGGAAACCTGCGGCAAGGCGCCTGCTGCGCTACTGCTGCTCGGCGCCACCGCGGAGGGCACCGGAAGAGCGGGGGGATGCTGCGTCCGTTGCCACGACTCGTACAAGAAGAGCGCGGAGAACGAAAAAATGACGAACAGAATGAGCCGTTGGGTATCCATCAAGCCGAGGTCCGGAAATAGATCAATTGACGTGTGCGCCGCGAGTTTCCACGCCGGGGACCGGATCATACCCGCCCGGATGAAAGGGATGACAACGTGCCAGCCTGCGCGCCGCCAGCCACGACCCCTTACCGGGACCGTGATTATGGATAGCCTCCCGCGCGTAATCCGAACAACTCGGATAGAAGCGGCAGTTGGCGCCGAGCAGGGGGCGCAACGCGTACTGATACGCGCGGAGCAGCAAGCAGCAGCACGTGTTTCATTGCAAGGCCGGCCGTGTGATTTTGTCCAGCAACGTCGCGGCTTCCGCGCCGAGGAAGCGCACCGCCGCCGACAGACAGGGGCGGCGCAGTCTCAAGACCACGTCGAACGCATTGATGGCCGGCCTGCGCCGACGCACAGCCTCGCGCATAGCGCGCCGAAGCCGGTTACGATCAACCGCCCGAGGCAGCTGCTGTTTGCCGATGACATAGCCCACCCTGCCCGTTGAACTGTTGGACGCGACGACGAGAAGCTGCAGATACTCGCCCTCGATTCGACGGCCCTGCCGGAACATGCGCGCAAATGCCGCAGCCCCGCGCATCCGATGGCGTTGATTCGAGCCTATCGCTGCTATTCGCTGATCGAGCGACGCGGATCAGGGCTTGGCTTATACGGCCAGTCTGGCTCGGCCTTTGGCGCGGCGGGCCCGCAAAACCTTGCGGCCGCCAGGACTCTTCATGCGAGCGCGGAAACCGTGGGTCCGCTTGCGCCGGACAACCGACGGCTGATAAGTGCGTTTCATGGGTTCTACCTTGAGAAAAAAGCTCTGATCGGCAATGCGAAGAGAGTCGGAAAAAGCCTTATATTAGAGCGCTTTGCATACCCATTTGTCAAGGAAAATTGCGCGGCCGCGCTGTGGATAACTCAGGCCTAACGCGAGTACAATAGCACTTCGAGGTGGCAGTTCGGGGCGGCGCCGCCCGCGATCCTTGCTGCACCGCCCGATGAGCATCATAGGCAGGCCCCTGTTCCGTCCCGCAGTCCTTCTAGGCAGTCCAATTCGTTCGCTATGTCTACCCCTGCATTCTGGCAGAGCTGCCTGGAATCTTTCCAACGCGAGCTGACCGAACAGCAATTCAACACCTGGATCAGGCCGCTGCGGCTGGAGCTGTCGGGCGATGCCTTGCGCCTGATCGCCCCTAATCGTTTTGTGATGCAGTGGGTCAAGGAACGTTTTGCGGGACGCATCGAAGAATTGGCCGCAGTGGCCGTTGGCAGGCCCTTGCGGCTCGCGCTCGTCGTCGCCGAGGCAGCTGACCGCCCATCCCCGCCTGGCAACGGCGCGCCAGCGGGCGCGGCCCCCGAACCGCCGGCCGCGATCCGACGAGGGGAGCAGGCGAGCTTGAACGTGGCCTTTAATTTCGCCACGTTCGTGGCCGGGAAGGCGAACCAGCTTGCCCGCGCCGCAGGAATGCAGGTCGCTGACAATCCGACTTCATACAACCCTCTGTTCGTTTATGGCGGCGTCGGCTTGGGCAAAACGCACCTGATCCAGGCCATCGGAAACCACATCCTGCTGCAGAACCCCACGGCGAAAATACGTTATATCCACGCCGAAACCTATGTATCGGATGTCGTCCGCGCCTATCAACACAAGGCGTTCGACGACTTCAAGCGCTATTACCGGACACTGGATCTGCTGCTGATCGACGACATTCAGTTCTTCAACGGCAAGAGCCGTACCCAGGAAGAGTTCTTCTATCTGTTCAACACCCTTATTGAAGCGCGCAAGCAGGTAGTCATCACCTGCGATACCTATCCCAAGGAAATCTCCGGCATCGAAGAGCGGTTGATCTCGCGTTTCGGCTGGGGCCTGACGGTTGCGCTCGAACCACCCGAACTCGAGATGCGCGTCGCGATCCTTTTGTCCAAAGCCGCTCAGACCGGAATGAAACTGGACGAGCAGGTCGCCTTCTTCATTGCCAAGCATATTCGTTCCAATGTACGAGAGCTTGAAGGTGCCCTCAAACGCGTGCTCGCCTATTCGAGCTTCCACCGCCAGGAGATTTCGCTGACCGTCGCCAAGGACGCGTTGCGCGACTTGCTCGCGGTGCAGAATCGGCAGATCTCGATCGAGAATATCCAGAAGACTGTTGCCGACTATTACAAGATCCGTATTTCGGACATGCATTCGAAAAAGCGATCGCGAGCGATCGCGCGACCGCGACAGGTCGCGATGGCGCTGGCCAAGGAATTGACGCAACTTTCGCTGCCCGAGATCGGAAGCAACTTTGGGGGCCGAGACCATACGACCGTGCTACACGCCTGCCGGCAAATAGCGAAGTTGCGCGAGTCGGTTCCCGAGATGACACACGACGTCAACTTCCTGCTACAGGTCCTGCGCAACTAGTCGCGCCGGAGCGCTTTTGGTGTATGAATTGCAGGTGAACGGGTTTATAATTTGTTGATTAAGCGCAGGCTTCTGGAACGACGGATTTTGTCCCCAAAGAATCCACAATCTGAACAGACTTTTTACCGCCGCGCGAATGCGCGCAAGTCACGGAGGCGGTTGCGCTTTTGCCGGTTGTCCCGTTCGGATGCCGTCTCCTATTAGCTGTTATTAGGTTTAAAAAAATGCAACTAAAGCAAATACCAAGAGATGCTTTGCTGCGACCGTTGCAAGCAGTTTCAGGCATCGTCGAACGCAGACACACGCTGCCGATACTGGCCAATGTTCTGCTCGAACAAAAGGACGGCCGCCTTTACGTCACCGCAACCGATCTCGAAATGCAGATCACTGCGTACAGTGAACTCGCAGGTAAGCAAGACCAGGCCGTTACGGTAGCTGCGCGCAAGTTGCAGGATCTCCTTCGCGCGTTGCCCGAAGATACTTCGGTCAACATCGATACGTCGGGCAACAAGATGGTGGTGCGTGCAGCGCGTTCCCGCTTCAACTTGCAGACATTGCCGGCAAACGACTATCCGCGCATAAGTCTGGCGCATGAGCAGTTGCAGACGATTACGCTGCCGCAAAAACAATTTCGGGGGTTGCTGAAGCTCGCCGAATTCGCGATGGCGCAACAGGACATTCGGTACTACTTGAACGGCATGTTGTTGGTCGTCGACAAGGGTTCGCTGCAAGCCGTTGCTACCGACGGTCATCGACTGTCGTATGCGAGTATCGCGGTCGCGGGAGAGTTTGGCCGGCAGGAAGTCATACTGCCGCGAAAGACGATACTCGAGCTCGGCAAACTGCTCGAGGACAACGATTCCGATGTGACGATCGACCTTCTTGCCAATCAGGTTCGCTTCCGCTTTTCCAATATCGAGTTGGTGAGCAAGGTCGTGGATGGCAAGTTCCCCGACTACAACCGGGTGATCCCGGTCGGCCACGGCAAGCTGATCGAATTGTCGCGAGCCGAATTGCTGCAGGCATTGCAGCGCGCCGCAATACTCTCGAATGAGAAATTTCGCGGCGTGCGGCTCGTCCTTGCGAACGGACAACTGAAGATCATCTGCACGAACAGCGAACAGGAAGAAGCCGAGGAAGAACTGGAAGTCGCCTATGGTGGCGAAGGACTGGACATTGGTTTCAACATCACCTACCTGCTCGACGTGCTGCAGAATCTTGGCACCGACAAGGTCGTGCTCGCCTTCGGCGATGCGAACTCAAGCGCGCTGATCACGATGCCCGAGAGATCCGATTACAAATACGTTGTGATGCCGATGCGCATCTGACGCCGTAGCTGCACAAAGCCACCCACGGCGCCGACTTCGAAGTCGGCGTCGGCGTATTCAGGGTGGCGGCAAACGAGAAAACTGCGAATGACTCAGACCCATCCGAAACCCAAAGAAGAGCGCGACGAATACGATTCAAATAGCATCAAGGTGCTCAAAGGCCTTGAGGCCGTGCGCAAGCGTCCAGGCATGTACATCGGCGATACGTCCGATGGCACCGGGCTGCATCACATGGTGTTCGAGGTGCTCGACAACGCGATCGACGAAGCGCTTGCAGGCTACTGCGACGACATTAAAGTCGTCATTCACGCCGACAATTCGGTCTCGGTTGTGGACAACGGACGCGGCATCCCGATCGACATCAAGGAAGATGATGAGCTGAAGCGTTCTGCGGCGGAAATCGTGATGACCGAGCTGCACGCCGGCGGAAAGTTCGACCAGAACTCCTACAAGGTATCGGGTGGCCTGCACGGCGTTGGCGTATCAGTGGTGAATGCGCTTTCGGCGTGGCTGAAGCTCCGAATCTGGCGCAACGGCAAGGCGTACCAGATGGAATTTCACGACGGCGTCGCCGTCGCGCCGCTGGCGGTTGTGGGTCCCACCGAACGTCGCGGCACGGAAGTGCATTTCATGGCTGCCGCCACCACATTCGAGCATATCGAATTTCACTACGACATCCTGGCACGTCGTCTGCGCGAACTATCGTTCCTCAATCACGGCGTGAAGATCGAATTAGTCGATCAGCGCGATGGTAAGAGCGAGAATTTCGCGTTCACCGGCGGGATCAAGGGTTTCGTCGAGTACATGAACCGAAGCAAGTCCGTACTGCACCCCAAGATTTTTCACGCAACCGGCGAGAAAGACGGCGTGATTGTCGAAGTGGCGATGCAGTGGAACGATTCGTACGCCGAATCGGTGCAATGCTTTACGAACAATATCCCGCAACGCGACGGCGGAACGCACTTGACCGGCCTGCGCCAGGCGATGACGCGCACACTGAACACGTACATCGAAAAAGAAGAGCTGGCTAAAAAAGCCAAAGTCGAGACGACGGGAGACGACATGCGCGAAGGGCTGACCTGCGTGCTGTCGGTGAAGGTGCCTGAGCCCAAGTTTTCGTCGCAAACCAAGGACAAGCTCGTCTCGTCCGAGGTCCAGCCTTTGGTGCAGGAGATTGTGGGCAGCAAGCTCACGGAATTCCTGCTCGAGAATCCCGCCGATGCCAAGATCATCTGCGGCAAGATCATCGATGCGGCGCGCGCGCGCGAAGCCGCGCGCAAAGCGCGCGAACTGACGCGACGAAAAGGCGTCCTCGACGGCATGGGCCTTCCGGGGAAACTCGCCGATTGCCAGGAGCGCGATCCGGCGCTGTGCGAGCTCTATCTGGTCGAAGGTGATTCGGCGGGCGGTTCGGCCAAGCAAGGGCGCGACCGCAAGTTCCAGGCAATCCTTCCGCTGCGCGGCAAGATCCTGAACGTCGAGCGGGCGCGATTTGACAAGCTCATCAGCTCGCAGGAAATCGTCACGTTGATCACCGCGCTCGGCACCGGCTTCGGCAAAGATGAATACAACATCGACAAGCTTCGCTACCACCGCATCATCATCATGACCGACGCGGACGTCGACGGCTCGCACATCCGCACGCTGCTGCTGACCTTTTTCTACCGGCAGATGCTGGACTTGGTCGAGCGCGGCCACATCTACATCGCGCAGCCACCGCTGTACAAGGCCAAGCAAGGCAAAGAAGAGACTTACCTGAAAGACGATCACGACCTGAAACAGCATCTGCTGAAGGTCGCGCTCAAGGGCGCCGAGCTCGTACCCGCTGCCGGCCGGTCGGCGCTGTCGATCGAGGCGCTCGACCACATCGCGCGGCAGTACCTGCTCGCCGAAGCGGTCATCGATCGTGTTGCACGGCTGGTCGAGCCGGCCGCGCTGCACGCAATGCTCACCGGCTTGCAAGTCGATTTGTCGACGGCAGAAAGCGCGGCGGCAAGTGCCAAGGCGCTGGAGGGCGCCATCGCCGACCCCGAAATCACGGTACAGGCTCGGTACGACGGTCAATCCGAACTGCATCGGCTGGTCATCGTGCATACCCGCCACGGCACGCCGCACATGACGGCGCTGGACGGAGACTTTCTGGCGAGTGGCGACCACGCGCAGATCAGGGCGGCCGCGGAAGTCTTGCGTGACCTCATCCTGCCGGGCGCGACGGTGCGGCGCGGCGAGCGCAGCGCCGCGGTCGGGTCGTTCAAGGAGGCGCTCGACTGGCTGCTCGCGGAAGCGCGAGGCGCGATTTCGATCCAGCGCTACAAAGGCCTTGGCGAAATGAACCCGGCGCAGCTTTGGGAGACAACGATGGACCCGAGTGTGCGCCGACTGCTGAAGGTGCAGATCGACGACGGCATCGCGTCAGACGAAATCTTCACCACGCTGATGGGCGAGGATGTGGAACCCCGGCGCGCCTTTATCGAAAGCAACGCACTGGGTGTGCGCAATCTGGACGTCTGACCGGCGCTCGGCCGCGATCGCGTTATCGCTGCTGGGCCTGCTGCTTGGATTCGCGCAGCCTCCATCGGCGGCGGAGCCGATAGCGGGTGAACCGGGCGAAAGCCCCACCCGTCGCCTTATCGTCAAGTTCAAGGAACCTCCAGTCGAGGCGGCGGCACTGTCTGCAACCAGTCGCCTCAGTCGCGTGGCCCGGCTGGGGTCGAAGCGCGGGCTCGCTCTCACCCATCTTCGCACGATGGCTTTGGGCGCCGAGGTCGTTCTCCTCGATCACGACGTGTCAGTGGACGAACTGTCCTCGCTCGCCGCCGATCCCGACGTCGAATACGTCGAACGGGATCATCGGTTGAAAGCGCAACTGGTGCCCAATGATCCGTTCATCATGGCGCAACCTTATTTAGGCAACGATCCGCCGAACGACAGCATCTACAGCGCGTGGGATATCACGACCGGAAGCGCAACCACTGTCGTCGCGGTCGTCGATACGGGCTCGGGGCCGCACACTGGCCTTGCCGGGCGGTTCCTCCCTGGCTACGATTTTATTTCGGACGTCGACATGGCCAACGATGGCGGCGGACGCGACGCCGATGCAAGTGATCCGGGGGACTGGGTCACTCAGGCCGACATCAACGGCGCGTTCAGCGGCGGCAATTGCGTTGTCGCGCCCAGTAGTTGGCACGGCCAGGCGGTCGCCGGCATCATCGCCGCGAACAGCAACGACGGCATCTGGACCGCAGGGATCGACTGGGGCGCCAAGATTCTGCCCGTGCGCGTGCTCGGAAAATGCGGTGGGTTTTTCTCCGATATCTTCGATGGCGTCGCGTGGGCTGCAGGACTCGACGTTCCGGGGGCTCCCGCCAATCTCCACCCCGCGCAGATCATCAACTTGAGCTTGGGGGGCACACAATCGTGTCCGCAATACGGCCAGGCGGTTATCAGTGCTGCGCTCGCTCACGGCATCACCCGCGCCATCGTCGTTTCTGCCGGGAACGAAGCCGACGACGTAGCCAACCATGAACCCGCCAATTGCGTTGGCGTGATCGCCGTCGCGGCGACCACCACCACCGGGTCGCGGACGACTTATACGAACTTCGGATCGGGGATCACGATCAGCGCCCCGGGCGGGAACAATCGTCCGACGGCTGGGCAGGCCAGCGGCGAAATCGTTTTGATCGATACCGGCCTCACCGTGCCGCAATCCTCCGGGTTCGGTTATTTGAGCGGCACCAGTTTTTCGGCGCCGATTGTGTCGGGCATCCTCTCGTTGGCCTTGTCGGTAGCGCCGAATCTTAGTTCCGATCAACTTCGTACAGTGCTTACATCGACGGCCAAGCCGTTCCCGGTAAGCTCGACTTGCACGACCGCCATTTGTGGCGCGGGCATCGCCGACGCTCACGCCGCCGTCGTCGCCGCCCAAGCCTTGGCGGGAGCGCCCGTCAACTACCAGGGCCTGTGGTTCAACCCGAACGAATCGGGATGGGGCGTCAACTTCGCCCATCAGGGCGATCTGATCTTTGCCTCGTGGTTTACCTACGACCTTGTCGGGCAAAGGCACCTGGCTGGTCACGACCGCCAGCAAGACCACGGGTGCGACGTACACCGGGCAACTGTTCCAGGGCACCGGCCCGGCCTTCGACGCCGTGCCGTTCCCGCCACTCGGCAGTCCCGGCGGCGCGGTGATCGGCGGCCTGGGCGGTACCGCCACGGTGACTTTCATCGACCCCAACAACGCGCTGTTCACCTACACCGTCGCCGGCATCACCCAGACCAAGGTCATCACCCGACAATTGTTCGGGCCGCAGCCGGTGTGCACGTTCGGCACGCAACCGAACCTGGCACTTGCGACCAACTACACCGACCTGTGGTGGGCGAGTCCGGCGGGCTCGGAAGCCGGCTGGGGCGTCAATCTCACCCATCAGGGCGATACGCTGTTCGCCAGCTGGTTCACCTACGACCTCGACCACACGCCGATGTGGCTGGTGGCGACGGCGAGCAAGACCGCGACCAACACCTACAACGCGCCCCAACTGTTCAAGCTCTCCGGACCGGCGTTCAACGCGGTACCCTTCCCGCCACTTGGGGGCGGCCGGCGGGCCGACCGGGACCTCCGTGGGAACCGCGACTTTCGTGTTCAGCAACGGCAACGCGGCGAGCTTTACCTACACCGTCAACGGCGTAACGCAGACCAAAGCCATCACCCGCGAAGTGTTCAACGGCGACCGGCACGGTTTGCCAGTAAGGCGCGAAACGCTCGCCAGCCGAAAGCGCGCTTGCCGCGCTGACGGTCAAAGCTCCGCAGCGCGACTGAAGGACCTTGCGCGAGGACCTAGGCGCCTTCGGAAATCTTCGGCGCCTTGGTCGCGAACCGCTCGTCCTGCGGCTTGGCCGGCACCGTACCATGCGCCTTGGCGTAGTTGACGACCTGCGCCAGCAGATCGAAACCCATCGGCGCCAGCGCACGCTCCCATAGTTCGCGCGCGGTCTCGCCCGGTTTCACGAAACACCAATCCTGCGCGGCAATCGCGCCTGCGTCCATGCGGTCGGCGAGGTGATAGATCGAACCGCCAGCGATCGGGTCTCGCTCGCGGATCGTCCATTCGATCGCTGCGATGCCGCGATGCCGCGGCAGCAGCGACGGGTGATAGCCAATTCCGCCGAGCCGCGAGCGTGCCAGCGCCTCCTTGCTGACGCGCGCGTGGCTGTGCGCCGCGACGATGAGATCAGTGCCGTCGGCTATCGCGCTGGCCGGAACATGCTTCGCATCTTCGAGCACGCGAACATCAAGCCCAGCGGCCTTGGCGGCAAGGGCCAACCGGTCGTCGGCGGCGGGGACCACAACCGCGGCGATATTCACACCGTCCTTGAGAAATCGCGCGAGCATGGTCGCGCCGAAATAACGCGAGCCGATCAACGTGATCTTCATTCTGCCTCCGACAGATTATTTGGTTTGCGCATCGCGAATCGTTTTGCTGCGGCAAACGATTGCTTAGGGGGAACGCTTGCGCGCCGCAGGACGGGCCTTTGTTTTCGGTGCCGCCATGACAGGCTCGATGGTCTTGACGCTCTTGGCCACCTTGGTTCCCCGCTTTGCCAGGCTCGTCCTGGTCGCCTCGCCGGCCTTTGCTGACTTGGTTGCCTTGGCCGCCGCTGGCTTGCTGGCCTTCGTCGACAGTCCCTTTGTTGGGACGCGCGTGATCGCGCCTTTGGCCGGTTTCGCACGCGTCGTTCGCGCCGAGCCCGCCTTGGCGGCGAGCAGCCCGACCGCCTCGTCCAGTGTCAGCGTATCGACGCGCTCGCGGTCGGGCAACGTCGCGTTGACGCCGCCGTGCTTCACGTAAGGACCGTAACGGCCCGCGTGCAGTTCGACCGGCTGCTTGTCCTTCGGGTGCGGGCCCAGCACGCGCAGCGCCGCCGCCGCCACGCGACGCGCCGCGTCCCTTGCCATCTTTCTTGGCTTCGAATTCGAACCCGACCTTGCCGTCCGGCTGGCGCACCAGATAGGCAGCAAACGGCCGGCGCGTGCGCGACGAAACGAATTGCAGCAGAGTCGGTCTTGCCCGCTCGATAGCAGCTTTTGCATCTGCTCGCGCTCGATCGGCCGCTGCAGGATCACGCGCCCCGAGCGGAAGTCGCACGTCTTTTCCGGACCCACCGCCTTTTCGCAGACGTAGGCTGCCGGCATCTCGAACACGCGCGAGCCGCACTTCGGACAGTTGCCCGAGCGGCTCCTGCGCACTGAAGTCCGGCGTCTCGCCGTCCGCGCCCTCGCCGCTGGCGTCGCCGAAATCGAATTGCACCTCGTTGGCATCGTTGAGCTTGAGACTCGCGGCGAAACGGCCGTCCGAGCTTGCTGCGGAAACCTTCGAGCGGGCCGACCTGGCGATCGTGCATCAGCGCCTCGGCTTCGGCGATTTCGAGCTGCCGCCCGGCCATGATTTTCCACGAATGCCGAAGTCGCACGACTGGCACTGGAATTTCTTGTACTTCTCGTGCACCTCGCCGCCGCACTTCGGGCACGCGCCGCTAGCGTCGCGAAATCGCCGGGGATCGTGTCGCTCTCGTACTTCTTCGCCTGGCCGACGATGTGCTGCGTCATGTCGACGATCTCGCGCATGAACTGCTCGCGCTTGAGCTTGCCGCGCTCCATCTGTGCGAGCTTGAACTCCCACTCGGCGGTGAGCTCGGGCGAGAACAGTTCCGGGACGCCCAGCCCGTGCAGCAGCGTCATCAGCGAAAACGCCTTGGCGGTCGGCTGCAGTTCGCGTGCCTTCGCGCAGCATGTACTTCTCGAAGATCAGGCCTTCGATGATCTGCGCGCGCGTCGCGGGCGTGCCGAGCCCTTTCTCGCGCATCGCCTCGCGCAGTTCCTCGTCGTCGATCAGCTTGCCCGCACCTTCCATCGCGGAGAGCAGCGTGGCTTCGTTAAATCGCGCCGGCGGTTTGGTCTGGTTTGCGACCACCTTGACTTTCTCGGTCGCGCACTTTTTCGCCAGGCTTGACCGGCGCGAGCCTCGGCATCGTCGTCCGACTGCGCTTCCTTGCCGTAGACCGCGAGCCAGCCCGGCGACACGAGCACCTTGCCCTCGGTCTTGAACGGCTCGTCGACGACGCGCGTGATGCGCGTGGTGAGCAAGATATTCCGCCGGCGGATAGAACACCGCGAGAAAGCGCTTGACGACGAGATCGTAGAGCTTTCCCTCGAGCTCGCTCAGGGCCTTCGGTCGTTGCAGCGTCGGGATGATCGCGAAGTGGTCGGAGATCTTGCTGTTGTCGAAGATGCGCTTGTTCGGGCGCACCCACTTCGGTCTTCAGGATCTGTCCGCGCGAATACCGCGTAGGCATTCGTCTCGCGCAGCGCTTCCATCGTCGCCTTGACGGTGCCGAGGTAATCCTCCGGCAGCGCGCGCGAATCCGTACGCGGATACGTCAACACCTTGTGCTTTTCGTACAGCGCCTGCGCGAGCGAGAGCGTCGTGCGCGCGGAAAGGCCGAAACGGCCGTTGGCCTCGCGTTGCAGGCTCGTCAGATCGTAGAGCAGCGGCGCGCCCTGCGTCGACGGCTTGGTTTCCTCGGTGACGATGCCGGGCTGCCCCTGACACTTGGCGACGATGCCCTGCGCCCGGGCCTCGTCCCAGAGGCGCTCCGCGCGTCGCGTCGGGATCGTCGTCGTACTTCTTGAACGTTTCGTCGAACCAGCGCCCGGTGTATGCGCCGCCCGCAGCGCGAAACGTCCCGAGGACCTCCCAGTAGTCGCGCGGCATGAACGCGCGGATCTTCTCCTCGCGCTCGACCAGGATCGCCAGCGTCGGCGTCTGCACGCGGCCGACCGTCGTCAGCTGGAAGCCGCCCGACTTGCGAATTGAACGCGGTCATCGCGCGCGTGCCGTTGATGCCGACCAGCCAGTCGGATTCGGAGCGGCACACCGCGGCGTCGGCGAGCGGCAGCATCGCTTCGTCGCTGCGCAACTCCGCGAAACCGTCGCGGATCGCCGCCGGGTCATCGACTGCAGCCACAGGCGCTGGATCGGCTTGGCGGTCTTCGCGTACTGCACGATGTTGCGGAAGATCAGCTCGCCTTCGCGCCCGGCGTCGCAGGCGTTGACGAGCGCGGTGACGTCCTTGCGCTTGATGAGCTTCAGCAGCAGTCTTCAGGCGCGCTCTCGGTTCTTCTCGATCGGCTTCAGCTCGAAATGCGACGGAATCGCCGGCAGATGGGCGAACGTCCATTTGCCGCGCTTGACCTCCTCCTCTTCGGGCATGCCGATCTCGAGCAGATGGCCGACCGCCGACGAGAGGACGTAACGGTCGCTTTCGAAGTAGTCGTCGTGGCGCGTGAAGCCGCCCAGCGCCCGCGCGATGTCGGCGGCGACGGAAGGCTTCTCGGCGATGATCAGGCTCTTGGCCATGGGGCGGCCACTATGATATAGGTCAAAGAGGAACGGCAGATGATAAGCAAGGACTCGGAGAGGGTACAAGAAAACGCAGAGGTGAGGGTCAAATGCGCGCAAGCAAGGGCCGGCCCGCTCGTTGGGCTCCGACTCGCGGCCGCGCACTTCAATGGATGCGCTGGCAGAGCCCCGCCAGGCAACGGCGGCGACCTGTCCCCGAAGCTCGAGCGCGAGCAGCGCCACCGTCACCGCGCTCGGACGCAAGCCCGAACGTTCGACCAGGCGATCACGTCGCGCCCTCGCTGCCCAGCGCCGCGAGGATCCGCGTCGCGTCGCCGCTGTCAGCGGCGTCCTTGGCCTTGTCCGCTGCAGCGCCCGCAGACGGCGTCGCGATCGGCCCGAAAGCACCGAACTCTTCCAGGATGTCCTGCGCGGTCTCGACGAGCTTCGCGCCGTCCTTGATCAAGCGGTGACATCCCTTGCGAAAACGGCGAGTGGATGGAACCGGGGAGCGCAAACACCTCTCGCCCCTGCTCCGCCGCCGGCGCGCCGTGATCAGCGAGCCGCTATTGAGCGTTGCCTCGACCACCAGCACTCCGCGCGCGAGACCGCTGATGACGCGATTGCGCCGCGGGAAATTGCCAGGCAGCGGAGGCGTCCCCAGAGAAAACTCGGACAGCACTCCGCCTTGCTCGGCCAGGTCGTGCGCAAGATCGCGATTGCGCGCTGGATAAACGCGGTCGATACCGGTACCGACGACTGCGATGCTGCTCCCGGCGCCGGAAAGCCCGCCGCGATGCGCCGCCGCGTCGATGCCTAGCGCGAGGCCGCTGACGATGGTGAGCGCCGGCGGACGACAAGCGCGCGCGCGAACGCTTCAGCGTTCTCCAAACCCTGCGGAGTCGCGTTGCGGCTGCCGACGATCGCCAGCGCAGGACGCTTGAGCAGCGCGCGCCGGCCGATGCAATAGAACGCCGGTGGCGGATCGCGCGATCGAGAGCAAGCTCTGCGGATAGTCCGGGTCGTCCCACGTCACCAGCGAGTTATCCGGATGAGCCAACCAGGATAGGGTGTTCGCCAGCGCTTCTGGATCAGGCCCGCGCTTTATCGAAGCTGCAAGCGGCGCAGCGACGAGTTTCGAGATACCGGCGCGCGAGGCAGCGAGGACTTCAGCCGGTCCGCCGAACGCCTTGAGCAGCGTGACCAGCGCCGCCGGCCCGAGGCCAGCGACGAGCTGCAGGGTGGCCCAAGCCTCGACGCGGGCGTCGATCTCCATTGCCGGGCATCCGCTGGGGCGGCGGCGGGACTAAGCGAAAGAGCGTGCGGTCGGCGGCAATTAAGACAGCTACGGCTTGCGCGCGAGATCGCCGGTGACGACCGGTTCCGAGGCATTGAGCACGATGCCGTACGCCACCCGGTCAAAGAAACGGAAAACGAACAGCAGACCCGAACGTTCGGGTGGAATGTCGAGATAGTGCGTCGGCGCGACCAAGTCTTGGTCTGGTCGATGAGCGGCGTGACTACGGTTCCTTCTTTCGACGGACGCGGATCGGCGATCACCGGTGCCGGATGGTAGATCGCGAGCACCGTACCGACATCCACGCCGTCCTTGAGTCCCCGGTCCAACGTTACCAGCGAGCCGCGACCCCCCTCGGCCGAATCGCCGTAGAGGGCGATGATGCGGCCATCGATGATCCGGTCAGGAGAATGCGGCACGATGTTCATCAGCTCCTCGCGCGGCGCGGGGACCAACAAGTCATCGAACAGTATTTCTTCACGTGCCGAGGTGATCTCCATGCGGGCCACATCGCCGAAACGCTCGACGCGAGCGGTGCCGAGATAGCGCATTTCGTAGCCGAGCAACTCGCGCGATTCGTAGGAATGCGAGAATCTTGCCGGGGCGATAGATGTACCACTCAGTCCCTGCTTTCGGATCGATGCCGACCGCGTAGACGTAGTCGCCATCTCCGCGAACCACGCGAGCTCATCGCGGCGGCGATGATCTTGCCGGCGCCGACCAGGCCCCCGGGAGTCGCCGTCACCAGCGGACGGGTAAGGAACGGCGCGAGATCGCCGGCCGGGATACTGGGAATCGCTTCGCCTTGCAGCGTGTCGACCCGAACGGAGGGCGAAAGTCGTGCCGTCGGGCGGCCGCCCGCGCTGCCAGCGCCGCCGCTGCGCCGGCCAGCGACAATCGCCACTGACCATCGACCTTGTCGAGAACCACCACATCGCCCGGGATAGATCCAGTGCGGATTCTTGATCTGCTCGCGGTTCATGCGCCAGATATCCGGCCAGCGCCACGGGTCTTTCAGAAACTTGCCGGAAATGCCCCAGAGAGTGTCTCCTTTTTGCACTGTATAGCGGTCAGGATGATTGTCCTGGAGCTGCAGTTCGTCGGCCGCGAACAGTGGCGATGCGAACAGCAGGCAGGCCAGAACACCACCCTCGCTGTGATAGACTTCGGGCGCGAATTCTCGCGCGTAGTCGTGCGCATGCTTGGGCGCGTATCAGTGCGCGTGTGTAGGCGCGTATATGGGCGCATAAGGCCTCTCCGAACGTGGTTAGCGCAGGACTTGCAAACGTCCTAAACCGACGCAAAATAAGGGCTTAGGGGGATTCTGCATCCCGAGTATTCATTTTGCAAGCAATTATGTTGTTGAACATCATCGAATACCCCGATCCCCGGCTCAGGAAGGTCGCCGCGCCGGTGACCGAAGTCACGCCGGAAATCCGAAAACTGGTCCGCGACATGGCCGAAACCATGTACGCCGCCCCAGGCGTTGGCTTGGCCGCGACCCAGGTCGACGTGCACAAGCGGGTCATCGTGATCGACGTCGAGCGAAGCGCGCGACGACCTGCGCGTTTTCATCAACCCCGAAATCCTCGCCGCAGAAGGCGAAGCTGAGTGCGAAGAGGGCTGTCTTTCGGTCCCCGGCTACTACGACAACGTCAAGCGGGCGGCCACGATCCGGGTCGCGGCCCAGGATGAGCAGGGCGTACGTTTCGAGCTTACGGCCGAAGGAATGCTCGCCGTATGTATTCAGCATGAAATGGATCACTTGATCGGCAAGGTGTTCGTCGACTACCTGTCCCCGCTGAAGCGCGCACGCTTGTCGGCCCGGCTCAAGAAAAAGCAGCGACTCGCGGGCTGATGTCGGTGCTCGCTCCACTACGGGTGGGGTTCGCCGGAACACCGCCGTTCGCCGCAATTGCGCTAGCGCGTATTCTAGGCGCCGGGTTCGACGTGGAGTTAGTGCTCACACAGCCAGATCGTCCACAAGGACGTGGGCTGAAGCAAGCTCCCAGCGCCGTGAAAGCCCTCGCGCTGGAACGCGGCCTGGATCTGTGGCAGCCCGCCAGCCTGAAGACGCGGAAGCTTCCCTCCGCAGTTGCAGGGCCTTGCACTCGACGTTCTCATTGTCGCTGCCTATGGATTGATCCTCCCGCTGGCCGTGTTGCAGTGGCCAACTCACGGTTGCATCAATATTCACGCGTCGCTGTTACCGCGATGGCGCGGCGCCGCTCCCATCCAGCGTGCGCTATTGGCGGGGGATCCGGAATCGGGCGTCAGTATCATGCAAATGGACGAAGGCCTTGATACCGGTCCCGTGATTGCGACCAGGGCGATTTCCGTTGCGCCACGCGAGACGACAGGGACGCTGACCGCCCGGCTTGCGGACGCCGGCGCGGAGGCAATCATCCAGACGCTGGAATTGCTACGGGCGGGTCGCGCGCTGTCGGCGCTGCCACAGCCTGCGGAGGGGGCGACATACGCCGCCAAGATTCAGCGCGACGACGCAATCGTGGACTGGAGTGAGGACGCGCAGTCGCTGGATCGTCGCGTCCGCGCCTGCGACCCCGTGCCGGGCGCCACCGCCTCGCTCGCGGGCGAGCCGGTCAAAATCTGGAGTGCCGAAGCGACCGCAAGAGCTTTTGGCGCGCCGGGTACGATTCTCAGCGCTGATTCCCGCGGTTTATTGGTGGCGTGCGGGGCGGGTGCGCTCCTCGTGCGCGAGCTTCAGCGACCGGGGGAAAGCGAATGTCAGCGGCGGCCTATCTCGCCGGCAGGCCCCCGGGGTGGCCCTCCCCGCCTCATAGCAACGGAAACGGCGACTAAGTGGAGCACGCGCAACGCGCTGCGGCAAAGACTGTCCGACGCGTACTTACCGGAACGCCGCTGCCTGTTGCCCTAGCCGAAACGGCGGCGTCGCAAAGCGACCGCGCGCTGATCCATGAGCTTTCCTACGGTACCCTGCGCTTCCTCGGGCAGGTGCGTGCGATTGTTCGCGAACTCGCCGATCGACGCTTGAGCGACATAAGCGTCGAGGCGTTGCTGTGGGTATCGCTCTACCAATTGATCCACACCAACGCGCCCGCAACACACAGTTGTCGACGCCGCGGTACGCGGCACGGCGCGGCTCAAGCGCTCCTCCGCGCGTGGGCTCACCAATGCGATCCTGCGAACGTTTCTGCGCAGGAAGGACGCTGTGCTCGACGCGATCACCGGCGACGCCGAAGCGCGCTATTCCTATCCCCGATGGTGGATCGATCGCATCGAAGCTGAATATCCGAATCAGAGCGCGAACATCCTCGACGATGGCAACGAGCGCCCCCCGCTCTGCCTGCGCGTCAACCGGCGCGCGATTGCGCGGGGCGACTACGCGGCCACGCTCGAGATGCAAGGGATTTCAGCGAGATCGGTCGGCGAAGACGGAATCACGATCATCGAACCTCGGGCAATCAACACATTGCCCGGTTTTGTCGAAGGTTGGTTCTCGGTTCAGGATGCGGGAGCGCAGCTTGCCGCGCCACTGTTGGCCCCGCAGGACGGCATGCGGGTGCTCGACGCGTGCGCGGCGCCGGGAGGGAAAACCAGCCACTTGGCCGAGCTCGCCAACATCGACTTGATTGCGCTGGACGTGGATGCAGCACGGCTTGCCCGCGTTACGGAAAATCTCGATCGGCTCCAGTTGCGCGCACAAGTCATAGCCGCAGATGCAGCCGAAACGTCTGCATGGTGGGATGGCGTGCCATTCGATCGCATCATGGCCGACGTACCGTGTTCGGCCTCGGGGGTCGTGCGCCGCCATCCCGACGTGAAATGGCTGCGCAGGGAGGCCGATATTGCCGGCTTCACCGCGCAGCAGAGCAGGTTGCTGCGAGCGCTGTGGCCGTGCCTGAAGCGCGGCGGAACACTGCTATACACCACGTGCTCGATCTTTCATGCGGAAAACGAAGGCGTCGTCAGCGCGTTTGCGCAGAGCGCCGAAGACGTGTTGCGCATCGGGCCTCAACTGCCTCCTGCCGCGGCGGCAATCGACGGTCAACTCTTGCCAGCGAGGGGTGACGCAGCGCACAATCACGACGGCTTTTTCTACGCCCTCCTTCAGAAACGCTAAGGACCCGTGAACAAGTCCCGCAACGCAGTGTGCGTCGGGCTTATCCGGGGCTCCCCACCCGATAGAATTCGCGCGCGCTTCTTCGCCGGTCGCTTGTCCATGCGTTTTCTCCTCGTTGGCATCATGTTCGGTATCGCGGCGCTTACGCTGCCCGCGTTCGCACGTGCCGACACCATCGAGGTCAAATCCGCCGAGTTACTGTCGGTAGAAGACCGGTATGTGCTGAATGCGCAATTCGATCTCGCCCTCAACCCCACGCTCGAGGAGGCGCTGCAAAAGGGAATTCCCTTATATTTTGTGCTGGAGTTCGAACTCGGGCGCCCGCGCTGGTACTGGCTGGATCAGAAAGTTGCACAACTGTCCGTCCCGTACCGGCTGACCTACAACCCGCTGACGAGCCAATATCGCATCTCGAGCGGCCTTCTCGGTCAGCAACTCGATTCACTCGAAGAAGTCGAGCGTCTGCTCTCACGGGTTGTTTCGCGACCGGTGGTTCAGAAGGACGCATTGACGCCTGGCGTGCGCTACGACGCAGCAGTCCGGCTGCGCCTCGACATTGATCAGCTCCCGAAGCCATTCCAGATCAACGCGCTTGCATCGCGCGATTGGTCGCTGCAGTCCGCGTGGCATCGATGGAGCTACACGCCATGAGTGTGGTGCTCGCGCCGCGCGCCCTTCGCTACGTCCTTCTGGTGTGCGCCGGACTGGGCACGATATTCCTTTTCGTCTTGGCGACCGCCAGCGCGAATACGGAGTTCTTTGCCCGCAATTACAACCTTCTGGTCGTGCTCAACGGAGCCATGGTCGTGCTGTTGATGGCTTTGGTTGGCTACCAGCTTTGGCGCCTGCGGCGAAACCTCAAGGCAGGCGTATTCGGTTCGCGCCTGGCGGCTAGACTGGTACTGCTGTTTTCCCTGGTCGCGGTGGTGCCCGGGGCGCTTCTTTATGGCGTATCGGTGCAGTTTCTCGGGAAGAGCATTGAATCGTGGTTCGATGTACGCGTAGATCGTGCGCTCGAAGGCGGTTTGAACCTGGGTCGTGGCGCGCTCGACTATCTGCTCAGGGAAACAAGCAACAAGGCCACGCAGCTCGCTTTCAGGTTGCAGGATGCCGAACCCGGCGGCATAGCCCAACGGCTCAACATCGCCAGCGAGCAGGCAGGCATCTACGAAGCGGCGCTATTTTCCTCTTCGGGCAGCGTCATCGCGGTCGGTGGCGTGTCCGGGTCGACTTCGACCCCCGAACCGCCTCCTCCGCAGGCGATGAGGCAGGCACGCCTGCAGCAAACGTACGCCAAGACCGAGCAGGCCGCAGATCAGACCTTGTTGATGCGAGTCGTCGTCCCGGTCAATAGCGCGGATCCCAAAGAGCCTACTCGCGTTCTGCAAATAGTCGAACGCGTGCCCAAGGAAATTCAGCAGGACGCCGAGAAAGTGCGCGCCGCGTATGACGACTACCAGGTCATCTCGTATTCGCGGACTTCGCTGAAGCGTTTGTATGCGCTGACATTGACGCTGACGCTATTGCTCGCGCTTTTTTCCGCCTTGGGCCTCGCGGTCGTCCTGTCCGAACAGTTCAGCGGACCGCTGGGGTTGCTGGCCGAGGGAACGCGCGCGGTCGCGCAAGGCGACTTCAGCCGCCGCCATCCCGTCCAGAGTCGCGACGAACTGGGCGTGCTTACCGAATCGTTCAATACGATGACTGCGCAGCTCTCCGACGCCCAGCGCAAGGCCGAAGACAGCCGACAGTGCCATCGAGACCACGCGTGCCTATCTTGAAAGCATACTCGCCAACCTGTCGGCGGGCGTGCTTGCGTTCGACAATGCCATTTCGCCTGCGCACCGCCAATCCGAGTGCCGCCGTGATCCTGCAGCAACCACTCGCGGATTTGATCGGCATACCGCTGGCGACTGGGCGCGTCGCGCCTGCCCGCGCTCGCGCGATTCGCCGACCTGGTCGAGCGAAGGTTTTCGCGACCGGACGCGACGGACAATGGCAACGGCAGGCCGAATTCGGGGTCTCCAGTCATACGCGCGTTCTGCTGATGCGCGGATCACAGACTCCCCGGCGCACCGGGGCCCGGCTCGGTGGTGGTCTTCGATGACGTGACCGAACTGGCCGAAGCACAACGCGACGCGGCGTGGGCCGAAGTTGCGCGCCGGCTCGCCCACGAAATCAAGAATCCGCTGACGCCGATTCAGCTCTCGGCGGAACGGCTGGCGGTCAAGCTCGCGCAGCAAGCTCGGCAGTGCCGACGCAGAGATCCTGAAACGCGGCACGCAGACGATCGTCACGCAGGTAGCGGCCATGAAGCAGATGGTCGACGATTTCGCGATCTATGCGCGGCAGCCGCGCCCGGGAAGCATGCAGCAGGTCGATCTTCAACGCGCTCTTGCTCGACGTGCTCGGGCTGTACGACAATCTTCGTCCCGCACGTGTCGTTCCGCTTGCCGGAGGCACCCGATCATCCAGGGCGAGCCTACGCGCCTGCGCCAGGTGTTCCACAATCTGCTTCAAACGCGGTCGACGCGCAGGCAGACGTCGCCGACCGCGTACGATATCGCGCGTCGACGGTCTCGAGGCGACGACTGTGCTCACCGATTGGCGACCGCGGAGGCGGCTTCCCCGACGATGTGCTGGCGCACGCGTTTCGAACCCTATGTGACGACCAAGGCCAAAGGCACGGGCCTAGGGCTCGCGATCGTGAAGAAGATCGTCGATGAGCACCATGGGCGTGTCACGCATCGACAACCGGCCGCCGCATGGCGCGCTGGTGACGCTTGTATTTCCCATCGCGGCGAAGGAACACAGCTGACGTGATGGACAGCAACATGAAAGGAAATTTTCATTGTCGACGACGAAGTCGGCATCCGCGACCTGCTGTCGGAAATTCTCCAGGACGAAGGTTATCGCGTCAGCGTCGCGGAAAATGCCGGCGAGGCGCGCAGCTATCGCTGCGGGCGCAGCCCTCGCTGGTGCTGCTCGACATCTGGATGCCCGATACCGACGGCGTGACGCTGCTGCGCGAGTGGGCGGCCAACGGCCAGCTGACGATGCCGGTGGTCATGATGTCCGGACACGGCACGATCGAGACGGCCGTCGAAGCGACGAAAGATCGGCGCATTCGATTTCCTGGAAAAGCCGGTCGGCCTGCAGAAGCTCCTGTCCACCATAACGCGCGCGTTCAAGAGTGCCGCCGGGCAAGGCCCGCGGCGCGTGTCGCTCGCGACGCTGGGCACCAGCGCACCGGTGATCGAGGTCGAGCGCGCCGTCGACCAATTGCTGCGCGCCGATCGGCCCGATCCTGTTCGTCGGCGAGCCCGGCGCAGGGCACGACGTCGCGGCGCGCGCGCTGCAGTTGCCGATAGCGCCTTTGGTCGCGCTGACCGAACGGCGCGCGGCTCGCGACCAATCCTCTGCAGGCTGCTCGAGGAAGCGCACGAAGGAACACTCTACTGCGCCGAGATCGGAACCTATTCCAAGGCCGAACAGAAGGGTCTCGCGTTCCTGCTCCGCAAGCTTGAGACCACAACACCGTCCTCGTGTGCACCAGCAGCGAGCAACTGGGCAACCTTGCGGCCGAAGGCCATTTCGACCCGGCGCTTGCTGGCGACTCTTTCGCCGGGTGCGGTCATGCTGCCGCCGCTGCGCGCGCGGCGCGAAGACATTCCGCCGCTGATCGATCGCTTCTGGCGCGAGATCAAGGCGAGCCAGCGCACGCTCGCCGCGCTGCACGCCTCCGCGGCGTCGACCGCGCTGTCCAGCGCCTATTGGCCGGGCAATCTCGATCATCTGCATAACGTCATGCCAATCTGGCGCTGACAGTCGACAGTGATATAACCGCCGAACACGTGCGTCGCCTGCTGGGCGAGACCGCTCTGCCGCCGACCGCCGCGATCGCGCCCGAGGTCACCGCGCGCTTTTTCGAAATGCCTCTGCGCGAAGCGCGCGAGGCGTTCGAGCGCATCTACTTTGAGCAGCTGCTCGGCAAGGAGCAAAGCAACATGAGTCGCGTGGCGAACGCGCGGGCCTCGAGCGCACGCATCTTTACCGCAAGCTCAAGCAACTCAACATCCGCTTCGCGCGGCGCATCCGACGAGGGCATGCTGACGCCTGACGCAACCAGGACGCAAGTCGCGCCCGCCCCATGGCCCGCTCCTCGGTGGCGCGATCGGTGTCGTCTTCGGCGACATCGGCACCAGCCCGTTGTACACGTTGCGCGAGTGCTTCACGGGCCGCACGGGCTGCCGCTCACGCCGGCCAACGTCCTCGGGATGCTGTCGATGATCTTCTGGGCGCTCACCATCATCGTGACGCTGAAGTACGTGACGCTGATCATGCGCGCCGACAACCGCGGCGAAGGCGGCATCCTGGCGCTGACCGCGCTCGTGTCTCGCGGCCTCGCGATCAGCGCGGCGCGCGCTGGTGGCTGGTCGGCTTCGGCATTTTCGGCGCGGCGATGTTCTACGGCGACGGCATGATCACGCCGGCGATTTCGGTGCTTTCGGCGGTCGAGGGGCTGGAAGTCGTTGCGCCCGGCTTGCGCGACCTTCGTCGTTCCGGCGACGCTCGTCATTCTGGTCGGCGCTGTTCTCCATCCAGCGTCACGGCACCGGCACGCGTCGGCGGCTTGTTCGGGCCAGTGATGTGCGTCTGGTTCGTCGATCCTCGCCGTGCTCGGCGGCTGCGCAGATCGTGCGCGCGCCCGAGTGTGCTCTCGGCGCTCAATCCGCCAAGTACGCGTTCGCACTTCTTCACGGGCAGCCCGCTGGCTGCGTTCCTGGCGCTCGGCGCGGTCGTGCTGGCGGTCACCGGCACCGAAGCGCTTTATGCCGACATGGGACATTTCGGCGCGAAGCCGATCCGGCGCGCATGGCTGTTGTTCGTGCTGCCGGCGCTGCGTGCTCAACTACTTCGGGCAGGGCGCGCTGATCATCGACGATCCGGAGCGCGATCAAGAACCCGTTCTTCCTGCTCGCGCCGGAATGGGCGCTGATGCCGGTGGTCGTCCTCGCGACGGTGGCGACGGTCATTGCCTCGCAGGCGGTGATCTCGGGCGCGTTCTCGCTGACGCGACAGGCGATCCAGATGGGCTATTGCCCGCGGCTTACGATCCTGCACACGTCCGACCGCGCAGATCGGCCAGATCTACGTCCCGTTCATCAACTGGATGCTCTTCGGTCGCCGTGATGCTGCTGGTCGCCGGCTTCAAGAGCTCGAGCAATCTGGCGGCCGCGTACGGCATCGCCGTCACGCTGGCGATGCTGATCGACTCGCTGCTTATCTACGTCGTGCTGACCAGACTCTGGCATTGGAACCGTTATGCCGCGATGGCATCGTCGCTCCGCTGGTGGCGATCGACGCTACGTTCCTGTCGTCCAACGCGCTCAAGATCCCGCGAGGTGGCTGGTTTCCGATCTTGATCGGCGCGGTGGTGTTTACGCTGCTGACGACGTGGAAGCGCGGCCGCGCGATCCTGCTCGAGCGGCTGTCGCGAGGAGACGATGCCGCTCGACGCTATTCATCCCCAGCATCGCGGCGAGTCCGCCCGACGCGCGTTCCAGGTACCGCCGTATTCCTCACCAACACGCCGGGGCGTGTCCCGCACGCGCTGCTGCACAACCTCAAGCACAACAAGGTTCTGCACGAACAGGTGGTTCTGCTGACCGTAACGACCCGGGACATCCCTGTCGTGCCGCTTTCAGATCGCGTCCGCATCGACGATCTGGGCTGCGATTTCCACCAGTTCGAGGCCTTCTTCGGCTTCAAGGAAGACCCTGAGGTTCCGGAATTGCTCGAGGAGTGCGGCAGCGCGGTTACTGCTTCGACATGATGGACACGTCGTTCTTTGTCTCCAGCGAAACGCTCGTCGCTACGCGCGGCACCGGGTATGGCAATGTGGCGCGAACGACTGTTCGTCTCGATGTCAAAAAACGCAACCAAGGCGATCGAATTCTTCAATGTGCCCGCCAATCGCGTCGTGGAACTGGGCACGCAAGTCGAGCTCTAGACAAGCGCGCGCGCAAAAAAACGCCGGGCGTACCCGGCGGGTTAATGCGAATTCGAAATTCCTGATCAGAGCGCGTGCATCTCACCGCGTATGGTTTTCAGCGCCTTGCTTTCGATCTGACGAATGCGCTCGGCGGAGACGCCGTACTGGTCGGCCAGATCCTGCAATGTCGCGGGATCCTCTTCGCGCAGCCAGCGTGCCTCGATAATGTTGCGGCTCCGGTCGTCGAGCTGTCGCCAGGGCGCTCTTCAAACCTTCGCTGCGATTGCGCTCGGTCTGCGCGCGCTCAAGTATCTGCATCGGTTCGTCGTCGGCTTCGGTCAGGTATCCGACTCGGCGTCAACGTTCACCTTCTTCGCCTGCGGGCGGGTCAAGTGTCACGTCCTGGCCGGAAAGACGCGTCTCCATCTCGAAAACTTCCTCGGGCTTGACCCCCAACGCCTTGGCGATGCCGTGGCCTCTGTCAACGTCAACGAACCCAGCCGCGGCTTCATGCTGCGCAAGTTGAAGAACAGTTTCCGCTGGGCCTTGGTGGTAGCGATCTTGACCAGACGCCAGTTGCGCAGGATGTATTCGTGAATCTCAGCCTTGATCCAATGCATGGCGAAAGAGACCAGACGGACACCGCGTTCAGGATCGAAGCGGCGCACTGCCTTCATCAGCCCGATGTTGCCTTCCTGGATAAGGTCGGCCTGCGGCAAGCCGTAGCCCAAGTAGTTGCGGCTGATGGAAACGACTAGGCGCAGGTGTGACAGCACCAGCGATCGGGCGGCATCGAGGTCATTGTCGCGCTGCAGCTTGCGGCCGAGTTCGGTTTCCTGCGCCGCGGTTAGCAGAGGAAAACGGTTAACCGATTGAATATATTGATCCAAACTCCCCAGCGAGGCCGGGGTAGGAAACGCCAGCGTATTCGTGGACATCGAGTCAGGCTCCTTTTGAGGCTTGTGATTAGTTTAGCACTCGCAGCATCAGAGTGCTAAGGGACCCTAAAAGTTCCTTGCCTAGGCTGCCGTCTTGGCCAGATGTCGCGAGACAGCCAGCCAGGCCCCGATCCAGCCCAAAGCGGCGGCAGCGAGCATAGTCGCCGCGGCGGTCGTCGCGGATACGTGGGCGAACCCCTCGGGAAGGCCGAACACCCCCAGGACGTCGCCAAGACGCTCATTCAGTCCCCATAGACCCAGCTGCACGAAGGCGACGGCGAGACCCCCCGCCAGCGCGCCCTGTGCCGCGCCGAAATAAAGAAACGGCCGGCGCAGATACGCCCGTGTTGCACCGAACAAGCTCGCAACTTCGAGCTCCTGGCCACGAGTGAGGACCTGGAGCCTGATTGTGTTGAAGCTTACGGCGACGACAGCGATACTCAGGAGTATCCCCATCAACAAGGTCACGAACGCCGCTGCCCGCACGAGTGCGGCGAGCCTTTCGACCCAGGCCGAGTCGAATTCGACGTTGGCGACGCCGGGAAGTTTCGCCAGTTCGCCCTGCAATGTCCGCATGGCCGCAGGGTCGCGGCTGGCGGGGGTCACGATCAGTGCGTCGGGCAGCGGGTTGGTCGTAAGGCCCGCCAAAAGGTCGCGTACTCCTTCTCGCGCCTGCAGGCCGGCCAACGCTTGCTCCTTGGTCACCACACGGACGCTGCGCACATCGCTGCGGCCGCTGAGCGTCGCCTGCAGCGCGCCCCGTTCTTTTGTTCCGGCGTTCGCGGCAAGATACACGGTCAACTGCGGTTCTGCGCCCGAACGTTTTACCACTGCCGTCAAGCTGTCGAGCAAAGTCTTGCCCGCCAGCGGCAACGCGAGCGCGGAGCCCAGCGCAAGCAAGGAGAGCGCAGTCGCAAAAGGCGCGTGCAGCGCGCGGGCTGACGTGTCGGCAAACGCTCGTCGGTGGTCGGCGAACCAGCGTTTCATGCCTGCCTCGACGCAAGCATCGCCATCATCCGCCGGCCGCGCCTGTAGCTACCCGTCCGTGTATGAGTGAGACGCGTCGCGCAGGGAAGCGTTCGATGAGTCGCTCGTCGTGCGTCGCGAGCAGAACGGTTGCGCCCACCTGATGGAATGAGCGGAACAGGGCGAGAATTTCTTCTGCGGATTCGGCGTCCAGACTGGCGGTCGGCTCGTCGGCGAGCAACAGACTCGGACGGTTGACGACAGCGCGCGCAATGCAGACCCGCTGCTGTTCGCCTCCCGAAAGTGATTCCGGGCGCGCGCGCTCCCTCTCACGCAGTCCCACTTTGTCCAATGCCGCGCGCACCCGTCTTGCCGCCTCGCGCGGATCGGTGCCCGCAACCGCCAGTGGCAGCATCACATTGTCGAAAACGTTGCGATCGAAAAGCAGGCGCTGATCCTGAAGCACAAGACCGATGTTACGGCGCAGGAATGGAACGGCCGCCCGCGACATGCGCCCCACATTCTGCTGATTGACCAGCACCACCCCTCGCGTCGGCCGCTCGATCGCAGCAACGAGCCGGAATACGGTGCTTTTGCCCGCGCCTGAGTGTCCGGTGAGATAGACGAACTCTGCACTTTCGACCGCGAAAGACGCGTTGATCAGAGCATCTCTGCCGCCGTCGTAGCTCTTGCTGACGTCGCTGAAATTGATCACGTAAGTGGCGCCTCAGCCGATCAGCGCGTCGGCAAATTCGCCGGCGTGGAACGGCCGCATATCATCGACGCCCTCGCCAACGCCGATCATTTTCAACGGGATCGGTCGTGTCTTCGCGATCGCTGCGACGATTCCTCCCTTGGCGGTTCCATCGAGCTTGGTCAGCACCAGGCCGGTCAAGCCGACGGCTGCATCGAACGCTGCAACCTGGGCAAGCGCGTTCTGACCCGTATTGGCGTCGAGCACCAACAGGGTTTCATGGGGCGCGCCATCCTGCGCCTTGCCGATGACGCGGCGAATTTTTTTCAACTCTTCCATCAGCGGCAGTTGGGTGGGTAGCCGCCCCGCCGTGTCGGCGAGCACGACATCGATGCCGCGAGCGCGCGCCGCACTGATCGCGTCGAACATCACCGCGGCGGGATCACCGCCCTGCTGCGCAATCACGTGCACGTTGTTGCGCTCACCCCACACCTCGAGTTGCTCACGCGCGGCTGCGCGAAACGTGTCGCCCGCGGCGAGCAGCACCGACAAGCCCTGGTTCTGCAAATGCTTGGCGAGCTTGCCGATTGAGGTCGTCTTGCCGGCGCCATTGACCCCCGCGAGCATGATCACGTAGGGGCGTTGCTCGCCGATCTCGAGAGGCTTTTCGAGGGGAGTCAACAGCTCGACGAACGACGCCTTCAGCACGTCGCGGGGTGTCATGCCGGAACTCGCCCGCTTCCAGCGCGCGACGAGGTCATCGAGCAGATATTCGGTCGCGGGTATACCGACGTCGGCAGATAGGAGTGCGCTGCGCAATTCGTCGAGCGCGTCGTCGGACAATGCCTCACGACCGAACAACAGTGACAACGGCCGCGTGATTCGTTCGCGCGAAAGGCCTAGCCCGCCTTTTAACCGCTCAGTCCACGGGCGTGTGTCGGAATCGGGTTTGCGCTTGAAGAGATCGAACAACCGGGTCTCGCACTTGGCAAAGCTATAATTCTACCTTCCCGCACTCCTCCCTCCGGCTCCGTGGTACAGCCACACCAAATTCGCATCATCGGTGGTCGCTGGCGAGGCCGTCGCGTCCGCTTCCCCGCGCATTGCTGACGTGCGGCCGACTCCCGATCGGGTACGCGAGACTCTGTTCAACTGGCTGGGACAGGACCTGACCGGGCTAACGACGCTCGACCCTTACACCGGCAGCGGCGCTTTGTCGCTCGAAGCGCTTTCGCGCGGGGCATCGCTGGCGGTGGCCGCCGACCGTGAGCCCCAGCTGGTGCGTGCGCTCGCGGCGACGGGCGACGCGCTTGGAACGTCAAGCCTCGAGACGCATTGCGCCGATGCGCTGGCATTTCTCGCTCGAGAGACCCGCACGTTCGATGTGGTGTTCCTGGATCCGCCTTTTGCCCTGTTTGCATCCGCGGACCCCACAACATCTTCGGTCAAACGCGACGGAAAACCAGCCGACTTCTCGCCCCGCCGTGGGCGCGTAAGTCCGCAGACTGGTTCCGGGTGGCCGCGATTACTCGCCGCGGCAGTCCCGCGGGTCGCCCCGGGCGGCGCGATTTATGTCGAGGCGCCGTCGCTAATCGACGCGCCGGTTGGCTTTGATGTCGCCCGGCGCGACAGAGCCGGACAGGTGCATTATCATCTGCTCCGCCACGAGTAGATTCACAAGGACGGATCCGCCCGCGCGGCGGAAGGCGTTCATCGATGCTCCGCGCGCAATGGCCCCACCAAGCCCCGGTCTCAGCGCATGATAAAAGTCATCTACCCCGGCACCTTCGATCCCGTTACCAAGGGTCATGAAGACCTGGTCCGGCGGGCTGCCAAGCTCTTCGACCACGTCATCGTTGCCATCGCTGACAGTGAAAGCAAACGCCCGATGTTTACGTCGGACGAGCGGATCGCGATGGCGCGCGAGGTGTTGGCGGCGTATCCGAATGTCGAGGTCCTCGGCTTCTCGTCGCTGTTGATGGATTTCGTTCATTCCGTCGGCGCGACGACCATCCTGCGGGGCTTGCGCGCAGTGTCCGATTTCGAATACGAGTTTCAGATGGCCGGCATGAACCGCAACCTACACCCGGAGGTCGAAACCTTGTTTCTGACTCCCGCCGAACAATATCTGTTCATGTCGTCAACGATGGTGCGTGAAATCGCCCGCTTTGGGGGTGACGTCAGCAAGTTCGTACACCCGGCCGTCGTCGCTCGCCTGAAGGCAAAGGTCGCCGAAGAACAGGCGACACGGGGTAGCTAGAACGGCCGAATGGCGCTGATCATCACCGACGAATGTATCAACTGCGACGTTTGCGAGCCAGAGTGCCCGAACGACGCCATCTCGCAAGGGCTCGAGATCTATGTGATCGATCCCAAGAAATGTACCGAGTGCGTCGGACATTTTGACGCGCCGCAATGCGTCGAAGTCTGCCCGGTCGACTGCATACCAGTAGACCCGGATTGCGTCGAAACGAGAGAAAAACTGCAGTTGAAATACGAGGGCCTGATGGCCGCCAAATCAACGGCCGTGGCACCGAAGGTCTGACCCGCAGTTGACCCTCAGGCGTTGGCCGCCAAAGGCATCATTTCCGGTTGCTCGATGATCGCGACAATCTCCGCGATCTCGCGATCGAGCGCCTCCATCTGCGCCTTCGCGACCGCTTCTGCTTGCTCGAGCTCTTCGATGCGTTCCTCGAGTTCATCACTTGCGCGGTGAATACGCTTGACGCTGTCGAGACGGCGGCGGAGTTGCAGATGATGCTCGCGAACCTGCGTTTCCAGCGGTGACATCACGGCCCGGAGCCAGCTTTCCATATCGCGGGTGGCAATGTCGTAGACGTGCTTGACGCGCACCGCGATGGTCTCAAAGAACCTGCGCATCAGGGTGAATTTCGCCTTGCTCAGCATGTTCCAAAGCGTGTTGAAGTGCACGTTGTAGGCACGCTCGAGTCGCTCTATCTCCTTCTGATACTTGAGCATCGAGAACGGCGGCGGTGTAAACGTCTCGGTTCCGTGCTCCTGCGCGAACCTCGCGTACATTGCTTCCATCATCGCGTGGATTTCGGTGGTTTCACGGGCACCTTGAGCGAAGCTGCCTTTGATCGCCGCGAAGAAGTCGTTCATGGCCGCGCGGACCCCCACCGTCAGGCGGCTTTTCTCCATGCGCTCCCGAGTTTCGGCGGCCGTGTCGCGAAGCGTCTCGAGGCCGATGGACTCGTAGAGCGAGGTCGTTTGCTGGGTAAACACCGTGCGCAGCGCCGTGTACCGTTGCATGCCGCGCTCGAACAGGTTCTTCTCCTGTTGGATGCGCTCCATCATGTGTCCGACGACATCCTGATTCTTGCCGCGCAAGCCGCGCAATTCCGCAAGCTGTTCATGGATGCCCGCAACCCGGCTTTCCAGTATCGAGCGCGTCGCTCCTACCAACGACAGCACGTCGAGGTGGGCGGCGGATCCGACGATGTGGCGCTTGGCAGGGATCAACTCCTGCGACAGGGCGAGCTCGAGATCCGGCAGGCGACTCTTGGCCAGGAGTTCATCGTCGCCCTGCACCTTGGCGAGCAAGGCCTTTTGCGCCGATACGGGGAATACCTGCGCCGGTGGAATCATCAATAGCTGGGCGCTGGAGCGAACCTGACGGGCAATTTCCGATTCTATTTCCTCGGACGTCTTGAGCTCGTCCCAGAGACCGTCGATCTTGTTAAGGATGACGAGACGCCCCTCGCGCGTGGCGGCCGTGTCCCCGACCAGATGATTTTTCCAGACCTCGATATCCGTCTTGGTGACGCCGGTGTCGGCCGCCAGCAAGAACAGTATCGCGTGCGCGTTGGGCAGAAGATTCAGGGTCAGTTCGGGCTCGGTGCCGATCGCGTTCAATCCTGGCGTATCGAGTATGACCAATCCCTGCTGCAAAAGAGGATGAGGAAAATTGATGATGGCGTGGCGCCAGCACGGGATATCGACGAGATTCGCGTCGACCGACGATGGCGCGAGGACATCGTCGTCATCCTCTCCCAACCCGTACTTGCGCGCGAGCGCTGTCGGCACCCGCTTGACTTGCGAGACCTGCGACAAGGCTTCGGTCATCTTCTCCGCCGACGACAGGTCGAGCGCGATCGTGACCCACTCGTCTGCGTAGTTCTTGAATTCGGTGACCGACCCGTCGCGAGCCCGCGTTTCGATAGGGAGCAGGCGAATCGACGGCGCCTGGCTGGCGTCGTAGAGCAGTTCGGTCGGACACATCGTCGTACGCCCGGCGGCGGACGGCAGCAGACGCTGACCGAAATCGGCGAAAAAGATGGCGTTGATCAGTTCCGACTTGCCGCGCGAAAACTCGGCAACGAAGGCGACCACCAGGCGATCCTGATGCAGCCTCTCGAGCAACTGCTGGATACCGAGATCCGTCTGCGCGTCTGCAAGGTCTTGTTCCGACAACCATTCGTGCAGTCGGGATATGCCTGCTGACAGGCGTCTGCGCCAGTCGCTGTAGACTTCAAAGCGCGCGGCTAAGTCTTTCGATCGCAACATCGGCGTGGCCTCCCGGGCCGGCGTTCAGTGTCGCCGCCCTTCTGTGGCGCGGACACTAGCATAAAGCGCGCCAAAACAAGCACCTGGCGCGGGCTAGCGCTGGCAGCTCGGACAATAATAGGTCGCCCGGCCCCCCTGACGTATCGAACGGATACTGTTGCCGCATACGCGACAAGGTAGCCCCGCTCGGCCGTAAACGTAGTAATCAAGTTGAAAGTAACCCGGCTCTCCGTTGCTGTCCACAAAGTCGCGGAGGGTGCTTCCGCCTTTGGCAATCGCTTCGGTCAACGTTTCGCGAACGGCAACGGTGAGCGTAACCAGTCGCGCACGCGACACCTTATTGGCAGCGCGAGCCGGATGGATGCCGGCACGGAACAAAGCCTCGTTAGCGTATATATTCCCGACGCCGACGACGAGAGTGTTGTCCATCAGCGCAAGCTTGATCGCCGCCGTTCTGCCACGGACGGCTTGATGCAGATAGTCAGCATCGAATCCGGCGGCAAAGGGTTCGGGACCAAGCCGGGCGAGCAATGGATGTGCGTCGCTGCTTCGTGGCCACCAGAGCACGGCGCCGAAGCGGCGGGGGTCGTGATAGCGCAGCAGAACGCCGTTGCCGAACTCCAGTTCGACGTGGTCATGGGGGCGCCGCGCCGGCGGTGCGGTGAAAACTCGCAGGCTCCCGGTCATCCCGAGATGGACGATCAGCGTGTCATCGGACAGCCGGAAGAGCAGATATTTGCTTCGCCGGTCCACGCGATCGATGACGCGTCCGACCAGCATTCTGGCCAAATTGTCTGGAACCGGCCACCGCAATCGGCGGTCGTATACCCTGACGGCCGTCACTTTCTGACGTTCCACGTGCGGCGCAAGTCCTCGCCGGGTCGTTTCTACTTCGGGAAGTTCGGGCATCGGACGGGGAAGAGAAAGCTAGCGGGACGCGTGGGGCGTTTGTTGCTCTGCGCAATATACCCTAAGATAAGGCAGTGGCCCGGGCGTTGCCGACCACCTCCGAAAGCGTATCCAGCGTGTCTTCGACCTACGTCATTCCTTCCCGCGTATCGATCGCAGTGTGCCTGTTGGGCATCGGCTGCGCCTCTCCCTGGGCGTTTGCCCAAACTCCGGCGGAGCCCTCCCCGGATTCGGCGCCAACGACGACCGCTCCACTCATCCCTGCCCCGCCAATCGTCTCGCAATCCGCGGATGAACTGACGTCGGACGTGCTTTACCGGATCCTTGTCGGAGACGTCGCCATGCAGCGGGGCGACCCGGCACTTGCGGCTCGCGCCTACTTCGAAGCTGCTCGCGCGGCACAGGACCCGGTATTAGCGCGGCGCGCGACCGAGGTCGCCTTGTTCGCCCGCCAGCGCGCTCTTGCGCTGGAGGCGGCCAAGCTGTGGCAGCAACTTGACCCCAAGGCGGATCGCGCACGCCAGATGGTCGCATCGCTTGCAGTGTCCGGCGTGGGCAGCGACATGAAGTCGGAACTGGCGCGCGCGCTCGCCGAGACGGCAGCCAACGAGCAGTCTCTCGGCGACGCTTTCCTTCAACTCAACCAGGCGCTGACCTCGCAAACCGACAAGGTGGCGGTCTTTCGGATGGTGCAGGACCTGGCCAAGCCGTACCCGCAGGTGGCGGAAGCGCGTTTTGCCGTCGCTCTGGCGGGTTACACCACCAAGCTTGCGGACGCCGATATCCTGGCTACTTCGCTCGGCGAGGTCGATCGCGCGCTGCAATTGAAACCTGGCTGGGAGCGAGCCGCGTTGCTCAAGGCCGAAATACTCGCGACTAACTCACCGGACTCGGCGATCGCCTTTCTCAAGACATTTATCGCCGCCTCACCCGATGCGCGGTCCGCCAGCGCAGCCCTTGCCCAGCTCTATGTAGAGGAGAAGCGTTTCGCTGATGCGCGGACGGTGTTCCAGGAGCTCCTGGACCAGGACCCGTCCGACCGCGAAGTCGAATTCGCGGTTGCGGCACTTTCGCTGCAACTAAAAGATTACGCAACCGCGCAGCGCCTGCTCGAAGATCTCCAAGCCGCGGGGTTCGGCGAGAAAAGCACGATTGCGTTCTATCTCGCCCAAGTCGCCGAGGAGAGCAAGCGTTACGATGAGGCAGTTGCCCGCTACAGGGAAGTAACTGCCGGCGATCGCGTGTGGCTGTCCCAGTTGCGCATCGCGGTCGTTTTGTCCAAAAAAGGAGACCTCTCCGCGGCTCGCGCCCAACTCGATGGCCTGCGGCCAGAGGGTCCGGACCAAGCGGTCGAATTGGCTCAGGCCCGCGCACAACTGTTGCGTGACGCCGGTGACTACAAAGGCGCATACGACCTGCTCATCGACGCGCTGAAACAAAATAGCGATTCTGCGGACCTCTTGTACGACATCGCGATGGTCGCTGAAAAACTCGATCGCATCGATGAGGTCGAATCAAGGCTGAAGCGTTTGATCGATCTTAAGCCAGACAACGCGCAGGCGCTCAACGCGCTCGGTTACACGCTGGTCGACCGCACCCCGCGCGCCGCCGAAGGGCTGAAGCTCATCGAGAAGGCGCTAACCATCGCGCCCGGCGATCCATTCATCCTCGACAGCATGGGCTGGGCCAATTTCCGCTTGGGCAATCTGGATGATTCGGAGAAGTTCCTGCGCCGGGCGTTCGCCGACCAATCCGACCCCGAGATCGCCGCGCATCTGGGCGAAGTGCTGTGGGCGAAAGGCGAGCGCGACAGCGCCAGGGAGATCTGGCAATCGCAGCTCAAGGCGTCACCGGACAATCCGGTCCTGCTCGAAACGATGCATCGACTCGCCCCCTAGCGGCGGGCGACCGGGCCCCCGATTTCCTTGTCAAGGCTCCGCTTGGCTCGCGCCGAACGCGTCTGTTGCGCAGACGGCAGTATTGTTCGTTCTGACTTCTGATGTTTCGCGGCAAGCTACTGGCCGCCGCAGCGTCGGTCTGCGCACTGCTGTTGGCAAGTTGCGCAACGATCGATCAAAACCCAACGCCGGCTCAATCGATTGCGCCGGACGCAGCATTCGAGATCGTCGGGCGCATTTCCGCGCGTCACGCAAGCGAAGCCGCAGCTGCGAGCTTTCGGTGGACGCACAACCTCGACCGGGACGAGCTCGAGTTCACCTCTCCGCTGGGACAAACGATCGCGCGTATGGAAGGCGATAGCCGCGGCGCGCGCTTGCTTGCAGCCGACGGGAGCGCAGTGAGCGCGGCGAATTGGCCGGACCTGACCGAGCGAGCGTTGCATTTTCCGCTGCCGGTCGAAGGCTTGGCATCCTGGGTCCAGGGGTCGCCCCGAGCAGGCTCGACATATACGTCGGAAGTTGGACCCCGGGGTCTGCCGGCTGTGCTGCGGCAGGATGGATGGGAGATTGTCTACCAAGCCTATGGATTGGCCGGCGCCGGTCGCACGCGCCCGACACGTATCGCACTGAACTATCCCGAAGTGGAGGTGCGCATCGTGATCGACGAATGGCAATGACTTGCCGACGGAACGCGAACGTCGAAAATTGCGTTGGGTTCGACGACACCTGATGTGACAATGAGATTGAAAAGGACATGAGCGATGGCGTATTGATGAGCGAAACTCGCGGCACCTTGACTCTGCCCGCTCCGGCAAAACTCAATCTCTTCCTCCACGTCACCGGGCGCAGGCCCGACGGTTATCACACGCTCGAGTCACTCTTCGTCCCGATCGATCGCGGCGACATGATTACGCTATCTCGGAGAAGCGACGGTGTCGTTGCGCGACTGCGAGGGGCGCCGGGCGTGCCGGCGGAGGACGACTTGGCGGTCCGAGCGGCGAGGTTGCTGCAGAAAACCTTCGACGTCGAGTGGGGCGCGACAATCAGCATCGACAAACGATTGCCGATGGGCGGGGGCGTTGGAGGCGGCAGTTCCGATGCCGCGACTGTTCTGCTCGGCTTGAACCAGCTCTGGCGTTTGGGGCTTCGTCGCCCAGTGCTGCTTGATCTCGCCCTGGAACTTGGCGCCGATGTCCCGTTTTTTATTTTCGGACGTCCCGCGCTGGCGCATGGCGTAGGGGAATTGCTCGAGCCGGTCACCTTGCCGCGCACGTGGTACACGGTGATCGTTCCGAACGTTCGCGTGTCGACTGCGTTGATGTTCGCTGCACCCGAATTGACACGCAATAGCCAGTCCGCGAAAATACCGGTCTTTTCCGAGAGTTATGGTCGCAACGACGTGCAAACAGTTGCGGTCGCGCGGTTCCCCGAGATTGCCGGTTGCCTGGATGCCCTGCAGCGCGCGGCGCCTTTTTCGGGGGCGCGGATGACAGGTTCGGGCGCGTGCGTTTTCGCCGCTTTCGCTTCCGAGATCGCCGCGCAGGACGCGCTCTCGCAGGTAATGCGTGCGACGGCGAACGGCGGAGAAACTACCGGGTTCGTCGCCCGGGCGCTTAACCGTCACCCGTTGTGGTCGTTTGCCGCACGCTAGCCTCAGGTCGTTGAGGGTAGCGCAATGGTTTCCCCTGGGGAGTCGCCAAGTGGTAAGGCACCGGATTTTGATTCCGGCATTCGTAGGTTCGATCCCTACCTCCCCAGCCAATTGCCGCGAAGGCAGTCGCTTGTTTGAGCTGCGCGCTCTTATTCTTCCAGTTATTGTTTCTCAGATAGCAGACAGGCGGGTGTGATGGCTTTCGAGCGGATGCGGGTCTTCACCGGTAGCGCGAATCCCAAGCTCGCCGAGGCCGTCGTCCGGCACATGAACATCAGCCTGGGACGCTGCATCGTCGGCCGCTTTTCTGACGGTGAAGTGATGGTTGAGTTGCTGGAAAATGTTCGCGGACGCGATATTTTCATCCTGCAATCGACTTGCCAGCCCACCAATGACAACCTGATGGAAATTCTGGTGATGGTCGATGCGCTGAAGCGCGCATCCGCCGGGCGAATCACCGCAGCGATCCCTTACTTCGGCTATGCGCGCCAGGATCGGCGACCGCAATCGGCGCGCGTCTCGATCACGGCCAAGGTTGTCGCCGACATGCTGGCGACGGTCGGCGTCAATCGGGTGATGACGATGGATTTGCACGCTGACCAGATCCAGGGATTTTTCAACATTCCGGTCGACAATATTTACGCGACGCCCGTCTTGTTGGGCGATCTTTGGAAGCAGAACTACGACAACCTTCTCGTCGTCTCTCCCGACGTCGGGGGCGTCGTCCGCGCACGGGCGATTGCAAAGCGTCTCGATTCGGATCTGGCGATTATCGACAAGCGCCGGCCCAAGCCCAATGTCGCCGAGGTGATGAACATCATCGGCGACGTCGAAGGACGCACCTGCGTAATCATGGATGACATCGTCGACACTGCGAACACGCTGTGCAAGGCCGCCGCGGCACTCAAGGGGAATGGGGCGCAGAAGGTGCTCGCCTACTGCACCCACCCGGTCCTGTCTGGCGGCGCAGTTGCCCGTATCGCGAATTCCGATCTGGACGAGATCGTCGTCACCGATACCATTCCTCTGACCGAGGAGGCGCGCGCGTGCAAACGCATCCGGCAGCTGTCGTGTGCGCAGCTGCTCGCGGAAACAATGACTCGCATTTCCAACGAGGAATCGGTCAGCTCGCTGTTCACCGAATAAGCGGAATCGCCGGCGATCGGGCGGGCCGTGGCCAACCGGGCGGCAAGAAGGCCGTCGATCGGCTAGGTACTTCCGGCCCTGTCGGCCGGAGGAGGCGCCTGTTGCCGTCACCACCATATTCAGTTTATAATTCAAAGCTTTCCCGCACGTGCTTGGCGCGCGCGGGCGTCGCCATCGCGGACGACCGCCGGTTGACTTTGACTTCGCGTCAGTCACCCTAAGGCGGAAGGCCGCAGACACCAGGAGCAGGTCATGGAGCAGTCCAAGCAACCCAAAGAGCAGCCGAAACAAATCGAATTCACCGCATTCCCGCGCGAAACCGAAGGTCGCGGAGCGTCACGCCGCCTTCGCCGTTCCGGTCGCGCTCCCGCCATCGTCTACGGCGGAACGAACGAACCCGAACCGATTGAACTGGACCACAACGCCTTGTTCCACGCGTTGAAGAAGGAATCATTTCACTCGTCGATCTTGACCATGAAGCTCGGCCAGGCGTCGCAGCGGGTGTTGCTGCGCGACGTGCAAATGCATCCGTTCAAGAACGAAATCCTGCACGTCGACTTTCAGCGCGTCGACGAAAACCGCAAGATCCATATGAAGGTGCCGCTGCACTTTACTAACAGCGAGCTCTCGCCGGCCGTCAAAACGACCGATGCAATCATCAGCCACGTCATGACTGAACTCGACGTAGCATGCCTGCCGAAGGACCTGCCCGGATTCGTCGAGGTCGACTTGTCCCAGCTTGCCGTCGGCCAGTCGATCCACGTCACCGACCTCAAGCTGCCCGACGGCGTGACCGCGGTCACCCGCCCAGGCGCAAGCCCTGTGGTGGCGACGGCGATCGTTCCCCGTGTCGTTGCCGAAGTCGAAGAAGCGGCACCGACAGCCGAAGCTGCTGCGGGTGACGCTGCGGCCGACGCTGCCAAGCCGGGCGAGAAGGCGGGCGACAAAGCTGGCGAGAAGGGCGGCGACAAGGCTGCCGCCAAGGCGCCGGCTAAGAAGGACGACAAGAAGTAATTGTTCGAGTAGCGCAAAAAGGGCCCGCCTGGCATTTAGCGGCGGGCCTTTTTTGTTGGTGTCGGGCTTCCCGCAACTCAAACCAGACAATGGCGCACCCATTTCGCTTAATTACTGGACTCGGCAACCCTGGGCGTGAGTACGCCGCCACGCGCCACAACGCCGGGCCTGGTTTGTCGAGCGGCTCGCCCTTCTGTTACGGGCGGAATTTCGCGCGGAATCGAAATTCCAGGCGATGGTGGCATCCGCCCGGACGAGTGACGGAGCGGATCTCAAGCTCGCACTGCCGCAGACATTCATGAATCGCAGCGGCACCACTGTCGCCGCACTCGCTCGTTTCTATCGCATCACGCCTGCTGAGATTCTGGTCGCGCATGATGAACTCGACCTCAAGCCGGGGACGGTCAAACTCAAGCAAGGCGGTGGCAATGCGGGGCATAACGGCTTGAAGGACATCAGCGCGCAAATCGGCTCGGATTTCTGGCGCATGCGCATCGGCGTGGGCACCCGCGCGACGGCGCGTTGTCGCGAGCAGGAAGTGGCCGACTATGTGCTGCACCCCCCGCGGGGCGATGATCCCGCGTTGATCGCCGACGCAATCGACGCGCGCTCTGGCAATCTGGCCGCGGCTGGCGGCAGGCGAAACCGAACGCGCGATGCACGAACTGCACACAGTCCCGCGCGCAGAGGCGCCCATGCCTGCGCCGCACTCCCGCGGCAATGGCACGTAGCGAAGGATCGGAACCAATATGAGCCTCAAATGCGGGATCGTCGGGCTGCCGAACGTCGGCAAATCGACGCTGTTCAATGCTCTCACCAAAGCGGGAATCGCGGCGGAGAACTATCCGTTCTGCACGATCGAGCCCAACGTCGGCATTGTCGAGGTGCCCGACCCCCGCATCGGCGGCGCTGGCCGCCATCGCCAAGCCGCAGCGCGTGCTGCCGGCGGCCGTCGAATTCGTCGATATCGCGGGCCTGGTGGCCGGCGCGTCCAAAGGCGAAGGCCTGGGCAACCAGTTCCTCGCCAACGATCCGCGAAACCGACGCGATCGCGCACGTGGTGCGCTGCTTCGAGGATCGACAATGTCATCCATGTCGCCGGCAAGGTCGATCCCATCGTCGGACATCGAGACGATCAACACCGAATTGGCGCTCGCGGACCTGGCGGCAGTCGACAAACAGATGCACAAGCATGCGAAGGCGGCCAGGACAGGCGGTGACAAGGAGGCGCAGCGGCTGGTGGCGGCGCTGGAAAAGATTGCGCCGGCGTTGAACGAGGCCAGGCCCGCACGCTCTGTCGATCTCTATCCCGAAGAAAGAGCGGTTCTGAAGCCACTGTTCCTGCTGACGATGAAGCCGACGATGTATGTGGCCAACGTCGCCGAGCATGGTTTTGCCGACAATCCGCTGCTCGCGCGAGTTGAAGCGCATGCGAAGACGCGAAGGCGCGCCGGTGGTGGCGATCTGTGCCGCACTCGAGGCGCAAATCGCCGACCTGGACGCGGCTGACAAGCAAGTCTTCCTCGACGACATGGGGCTTTCCGAAGCGGGGCTCGATCGCGTGATCCACGCGGGCTACAAACTTCTGGGCCTCGAGACGTATTTCACCGTGGGTCCGAAGGAAGTGCGAGCGTGGACGGTAAAGCGTGGCAGCACTGCGCCGCAGGCGGCGGGCGTTATCCACACCGATTTCGAGAAGGGATTCATTCGCGCCGAGGTGATCGCGTACGACGATTTTGTCGCCTGCAAAGGCGAGCAGGGCGCCAAGGAGGCCGGCAAGATGCGCCTGGAGGGCCAGGAGTACGTCGTGCGCGACGGCGACGTGATGCATTTCCGGTTCAACGTCTAGTCGTTGACGCGTACATCGAACGGCATGGCGAACCCTATTCGAGTCGGTGCGCGGTGAGCGGCGCGATGAATAAGCGACTGCGGTTCACGAAGATGCAAGGTCTGGGCAACGATTTCGTCGTGTTCGATCGTACCGGGCAGGAGTTTTCGCTGAGTCCGGAGGACTTCGACACCTCGCCGACCGGCACTTCGGCGTCGGCTGCGACCAGGTGCTGCTGGTGGAGAAGAGCGCGCGCGCCGACGTCGATTTCCGCTACCGGATCTTCAACGCCGACGGCGGCGAAGTCGAGCAATGCGGCAACGGCGCGCGCTGCTTCGTGCAGTTCGTCCGCGAGCGTGGGCTCACGGCCAAGCGCGCGATCCGCGTCGAGACCGCCGGGCGGCTCATCGTGCCTCGCGCTGGAGGACGACGGGCAGGTCACGGTCGACATGGGCGTGCCGCGCTTTGAGCGCGCCGAAGATCCCGCTTCCTCGGCGAGCAGCGCGCGCGATCGACGAGTCGCTGCGACGTCGACGGCACGTCCGTGTCGATCAGCGCTCTGTCGATGGGCAATCCGCACGCAGTGCAGGTCGTCGCCGACGTCGACGCGGCGCCGGTATCGACGCAAGGGCCCGCTGATCGAGCACCATCCGCGGTTTCCGCAAGGGGTGAATGCGGGCTACATGCAGGTCGTCGATCGCGCTAACATTCGCCTGCGCGTGTGGGAGCGCGGCGCCGGAGAGACGCTCGCGTGCGGCACGGGGGCGTGCGCGGCCGTCGGTCGCGGGCATCCGGCGCGGCCTGCTCGATTCGTCGGTGCGAGTCGCGACGCGCGGCGGCGTGTTGACGGTTGCGTGGGCCGGCGGCGGATTGCCGGTGCATGATGACGCGGCCCGGCCGAAACGGTGTTCGAAGGCGAATGGCAGCGATCGCGTGAGCCGATGCACGACAACGGACAGGAATGCAGCGATGGAATGCCGAGGCGCGGTCGCCGACTATCTCAAAGCAGCACCCCGAGTTCTTCGAGGATTACGCGGATCTGCTCGCGGAGATCTTCGTGCCGCATCCGCACGGCGGACACGCGATCCCGATCGCCGAGCGGCAGATCGTCACGCTGCGCGAAAAGAACGGCCAGCTCGAAGGCCAAGCTGCGGGAGCTGATCCAGTTCGGCAGCGAGAACGACAACATCAGCGAAAAGCTGCACCGCTCGACGCTCGCGCTGTTCGCGGCGCCGGATCTCGAGACGACGCTCGGGGTGCTGTATCACAGCCTGAGCGAGGACTTTCGGCGTGCCGCAGGTCGCGCTGCGGCTGTGGGGCAAGGTGCCCGAGCAGTCGTACCTGCCGGAGCTTGCGGCGACGAGCCAGGAGCTGCGCGAATACGCCGCAGCACTCGGCGCGCCGTATTGCGGTACGCAGGCGCCGTTCGAATCGCGCGACTGGTTCGACGGCAGCGCCGCGCTGGCGTCGTTCGCGTTCCTGCCGCTGCGCACGCATCACACGTTCGGCCTGCTCGCGCTCGGCAGCGAGGACCCCGGGCGCTTCTATGCGGGCATGGGCACGATGTACCTGACGCGCCTGGCGGAACTCGCGAGCGTCGCCACCGCGCGGTTCCTGCCACAGGCTTAGGACGACCGTGAGCGGCCGCGCCCGACATAAGCGCCTCGCGATCCGCAGCGCACCCGTCGCGCGCGCCGACGCCGCGCTGCTCGAGGCGTATCGCAACGCATCTGGCCACGCGCCCGGCGCACACGCGCGCCGCCTACGCTGCGCGACTGTCGGCTGCTGCAGTCGCTGGCCGGCGGACGCTCCCGCTCGCGAAGCTGTCACCGCGCGAACTGCGGCGCTTTCTCGCGACGTTGCACGGCGCGGCCTGTCGGGCCGAGCCTCGCGCGAATGCTCTCGGCGTGGCGGGCGTTCTACCGGTTCCGCGATCGGACCGCGATGCCGCGATCGACGGACAGATCCTTGCGCGGGCCTCAAGGCGCCCAAGGCGCCGCGCGCAGCCTGCCCGCGGCGCTGTCGCCCGACGAGGCCGTGCAGCCTGGTCGACGAACAGTCGAAGGGCGACGATGCGCGCTCTCGCTCCGCGATCGCGCGCTGCTCGAGCTCGCCTACTCGTCGGGACTTCGCGTGTCCGAGCTCGCCGGGCTCGACGTCGACCGCGTCGATCTCGCGACGGCGAAGTGCGCGTCTGGGGCAAGGGCGCCAAGGAGCGCATCGTGCCGGTGGGCGCGCCCGCGCGCGCAGCGATGCAGGCTGGCTGGCCGCTGCGGTCGACGCTGCCTGCGCGCGGACGCAACGCGCGTGTTCCTTCAGCGCTCGCGGGCGCCGCATCACGCCGCGCGCGATCGAGCAGCGTCTGGCGGAGTGGGCGGTCAAGCGCGGGCCTCCCGCAGCACGTTCATCCGCACATGCTGCGCCACTCGTTCGCCTCGCATGTGCTGCAGTCCTCCGGCGATCTGCGCGCGGTGCAGGAGATGCTCGGCCACGCGAGCATCGCCAGCACGCAGGTCTACACGCACCTCGACTTCCAGGCATCTGGCCAAGGTCTACGACCACGCGCATCCGCGGGCGCGCAAGAAGAAGCGTCGCGATCCTTAGCCGACTCGACGGGCGCAGGAGCAGCGCGCTGCTGCGTCGTCGGGATGATCAAAAAAACGGGGCGCTTGGAGCGCCCCGAAAGCCACTGAGGAGAAATTAGACCGTACGCTGCCTGGCCTACTCCACGCGCTCGCCGTGCAGACTGATGTCCAGCCCTTCGCGCTCCTGTTCTTCCGAGACGCGCAGGCCGATGACCATGTCGATGATCTTGAGAATGATGAAGCTGCCGACGCCGCTGACTACCAACGTCGTTGCGACCGCGCGCCGACTGAACCAAGATGCCGCCGTCCGTGCCGCTGATTTCCTTGACGTTGAGATACGCCGGTCAGCATGCGCGCCGACGATACCGCCGATGCAGTGCACGCCGAACGCATCGAGCGAATCGTCGTAGCCGAACACCTTCTTGACCGTCGTCGCGGCGAAGAAGCAGACCACGCCGGCGGCGATGCCGATCACGATGCGCCGGTCACGCCGACGAAGCCCGACGCCGGCGTGATCGCGACCAGGCCCGCGACCGCGCCCGAGGCGATGCCCAGCACCGACGGCTTGCCCTTGACGATCCATTCGGTGAACATCCACGCCAGCGCGGCGACCGCGGTGGCGAGCTGCGTGACGACCATCGCCATGCCGGCGCGACCGTCGGCCGCGACCGCCGAACCGGCGTTGAAGCCGAACCAGCCCACCCACAGCAGCGATGCGCCGATCACCGTCAGCGTCAGGTTGTGCGGCGCCATCGGTTCCTTGCCGTACCCCAGCCGCTTGCCGAGCACCAGCGCGCAGACCAGGCCGGCGATACCGGCGTTGATGTGCACCACCGTGCCGCCGGCGAAATCGAGCACGCCCTGGCTCGCCCAGAACCGCTCGGCTCCCACATCATGTGCGCGATCGGCGAGTAGACCAGCAACGACCACAGGCCCATGAACCAGAGCATCGCCGAGAACTTCATGCGGTCGGCGAACGCACCGCAGATCAGGGCCGGCGTGATGATCGCGAAGGTCATCTGGAACATCATGTAGACCGATTCGGGAATCGTCGTGCCCAGGTGCGAGACGCGTGACCTTGCCGGCCTCCTTCTGGAACAGCATGCCGTTCAGGAACAGCCGGTCGAGGCTGCCGAAGAAGAGTCCCCCAGGCATGAACGCGATGCTGTAGCCCGCGATCACCCACAGTACCGTCACGAGGCACGTGATCGCGAAGCTCTGCATCAGCGTCGCCAGCACGTTCTTCTTGCGCACCATGCCGCCGTAGAACAGCGCGAGGCCGGGGATCGTCATCATCAGCACCAGCGCGGTCGATGTAAGCATCCACGCCGTGTCGCCGCTGTTGATCTTGTCGACGCCGATCAGCTGGGCGTCGTCGGCGCCGCAGGGGCCGCTGCTGCGTCGGCAGGCTTGGCGTCGGCGCCGCTGCGGCGGGGCTGCTGCTGCATCGGCCGGGCCTTGGCGTCGGGAGCCGCTGCAGCGGGCGCGGCTGCAGGCGCCATTGCAGGGCTGCCGCTGCCGGGGCCGCCTTAGGAGTCTCGATGACCGGCGTGCCGACATGCTTGTCGTCCGCGAAGGCCATCGTCGATACGCTGAAGATGCCGAGGACGGCAATCAACGCAAGCAATTGCTTCATGTGATTCCCCTTAGAGCGCATCGGCGCCGGTCTCACCGGTCCGAATGCGCACGACTTGTTCAAGCTCGAATACGAAAATCTTGCCGTCACCGATCTTGCCGGTGTTGGCAGCCTTTTCGATCGCTTCTATGACGCGGTCCACCATATCGGACTTGATCGCGGCTTCGATCTTCACCTTCGGCAGGAAATCGACGACGTACTCGGCGCCGCGATAGAGTTCCGTGTGGCCTTTTTGCCGGCCGAAACCCTTGACCTCCGTCACGGTGATGCCTTGCACGCCGATCGCGGACAAGGCCTCCCGGACCTCGTCCAGCTTGAACGGCTTGATGATTGCTGTAACCAGTTTCATTTTTCGCCCCTCGATGAGTGCGTGCGTTTTCCGACTGCTATCCTTGTCGCAAGATCAGAATGTCTTTTGAACGAACACGACGCCGGTCGATTTGCCGATGTTGCGGCCGGCGATCGTGTAACCCTCGTCCTTCGCGTTGCTGTCCGTGTAGTACGCGCCTATGTTGTAGCCGTTGTAGACCCAGGTCATGCCGAGTTTCCAATCGGTGTAGCTCAGCGCATCACTGTTGGAGACGCCGTTGTTGCTGCCGTGATATTGCTGGCTTCCGACGTGCGCATTGAGCGTAAATATGTCGTTGAGCGGAAAGTTGGCCGACAGGTCGAGCGTAGTAGGTTCCTTTGGCGTTGGCGACGCCGAAGGTGTTGCCGAGCGTGTCCGAGAATTTGAACGACAGCCACTTCCATGAGATGGCCGCGTAGACTTCGGTCGTGCTTGGATTGATGGCGCCGTCGATATAGCTGCCAGGGTAGAAGTAGTACAAGACGCCGAGGTCGGTGCCCCAATCGTCATTGATCGCGTACTTCCAGCCGCCGTAGAAGTCCCATTCCAGGCTGCAGCCATGATCGCAAACGGTCCCGAGGTCGTGAATCCAGCTGATGTTGGATCCCCACGTGCCCATGTACCAACCATTGGTGTGGGCGTAATCGAAACCGCCCTGGAACGCGGGCTTGCCGTCGGTCTGGCGCAGACCGCGGAAAATGTACTGACTGTAGATGCCGAAATTGCCGGTGATCGTATACGGGTCGGGCGGGGGTTTGACCTCGGCGGCCGGTGCAGGCACTACCACCACAGTTGTCGCCGGCGGCGTCGCAATTGCTTGCGCGTGCAAGGCGGCACTCATCGAAAGTCCCGCGGTCAGAGCGATGACCGTCGTCAACGAGCGGAGTTTGTCGTGCATGAATTTCTCCCTTTGGCAGAACAGCGAACAAGATTCCCGAAGAGAGTCTCAGCACAACGCATGCCAAGCTAAAAAACAATTACTAAACAGTGTCTTATGAGATTAATTTCGAGAATGGTCTATTCCGCCGCATCGCCATTCCGCCCCGAAGTGGTGCGGGTTTCCGCGCCGGTGCACGGCATTGGGACGGCGCCTAGCCGGATGTGGAGCAGCGTGTTTGATAGACTGATTCTTCGATTCGATAGGAGGTAAATATGCTGAACAGCAAGATTCTCGACGACATTACCGCCCGAATCGAAGCGGCGATTGCCGCCAGTCCGGCGCGCGACATCCAGAAAAATCTCAAGACGGCGGTTACCAATTCATTGAGCCGCCTGGACTTGGTCACGCGGGAAGACTTTGACGTCCAGGCGCAACTGCTGGCGAGGACGCGCGAGAAACTTGACGCACTCGAAGAGAAGGTGAAAGCGCTGGAATCGCGGTAGATCGGCTATCTCGACGATGCAGCGGTCGCGGCGGCGGCCAGCTCCGCCTCGGCCTCGGGTAGCCAAAGACCCATCTCCATCGCGCGCAGCATTTCGACCGCCGCAGAGAGTTCCGTTCTCGCCTCCTCGAGCTGCCCAGTACGACGCAGAACCTTGCCGAGGCCAAGATGGCATCGAGCCATCAACGGGCGCATATGCAGCGCATGCGCGAGCGCGGATGCCTGGCGGAAGCGGCTTTCTGCCGACGCGGCGTCGAGCGGGTGATGGCGCGCTGCGATTTCGCCAAGAAGGCGCAAGGTGTGCGCTTCATAACCGCGTTCGTGGCGTTCCTGCGACGCGCTGAGCGCGCGCTCAGCGAGCAACAACGCTTGGTCGACGCGGTCGACGGCGAGATACCCTTCGATCAGCGGGATCGCCAGCCGAGTTTCCGATCCGGCCTCGCCTGCCTGCAGTTGTCGCTTCGCATTCTCCAACAACGGCAGGGATTCGCTGTGGCGGCCGTCCCACGCGTATGCCGCCCCCAGCAACGACGACGCGAACGAATCCAACCGCGGCAAATCCCATCGCTCGATCAGCGCGCGACACTGCTCGAGCAGGTAAATGGCGCGCGCGATATCGCCCTGACCAAGGTAGAAATGGCCCAGGTAGGTTTGCGCAACACCCAAGCTCCACGGCTGGTCGATCGTTTCGGCAATGTCGATGGCTTCGTCGGCGTAGCGTCGCGCTTCGGCAAACGCGCCGAGGTCGGCGAGGCACCAGGCCAGCAAAGCGCGAGCCAACACGGCCGGGTAACCTGCCATTCCGAACCGCTCGTGGATCATCTTGCCGCGGAGAGTCGCTGCGATCCATTTCAGGCCCTCAACCGCCTGCTCCAGATCTCCTCGCTGCTGATGCGGGTAGGCGAGATAGAACGTGGCAATGACCTGAACCAGCACGTCGTTCTGCTTGCGACCGATTTCCAGCGCGCGGCGGCCGGTGTCGATGGCGCGAACGTGATCGCCCACCGTGAAAAAATGCGAATACGCCATCCACGCGAGGATGCGTGCGAGCCTTTGCTGATCATTTAGCGTGATGGCGATGGTCTCGGCTTCACGCAGATGATCGAGGATCTGCTTAAACTCGCCCAGCGGCAGCAGGGCTTGTCGAATATCCAGTCGCAGATCGACGCCTAACTCCTGCGTCTCGCGACTCGTTTCCAGGCGATCGAGAGCGGCGAGCGCTCGCTCGAAGAACCCCACGGCGGCTCGATTCGCCGAACGCGCAACTCCTTTCATTCCGGCGTGGCGGTAATAGGTGAGAGCTTTGTCCCAGAGCTCGCCGCGTTCGGCGTGATAAGCCGTGCGCTCGATATATTCGCCCATGCGGTCGGCGTACGCAGTCTCGACGGCGGTGACGATGCGTGCGTGCAGGCCTTTGCGCCGTTCGTGCAGCAGGCTGCCGTAGGCAACCTCATGGGTCAGTGCGTGCTTGAATGTGTATTCGAGTTGCGGGAACAAGCTCGTCTCATAGAGAAATTCCGCGCGTTGCAGCCGACCGAGTGCGCTGCTCAACTCCTCTTCCGTCATGCGCTCCCTCGGATCTTCGGCTTCGACCGTCAGCGCTCGCAACAATGCAAACGGGACGTCCTTGCCGATGACTGCCATCGTCTGCAGCAGTTCCTTGTCGCCTGGCGGGAGCCGGTCGATGCGGCCCGCCAATATTGCCTGGACTGTCACGGGCATGCGCAGGTCGGTAATGTCCCCTCGCAACGCATACGCGCCGCGTTCGCCGACGAGCGCGCCGGTTTCGATCAAGGTGCGGACGAGCTCCTCCATGAAGAACGGATTGCCTTCCGTTCGCGCGATAAGGAAGCGCTTGAGTTCATCCATCGTGGTGAGGGGACCGGAATCCGCTGCGTCGGCAGCGCGCGTGGTGCCCAGCAGCGCATCGAGCAATGCCCCCGCACTCTCGCCCGCAAAAGGATCGACTCGGACTTGCGTGAAATAAGTCTTTCCGCCCCAGCCGTGCGTGTACTCCGGCCGATAGTTCACGAGCAGCAGCAGGCGTGCGCTCGGCAGACTTTCAATCAAGCTGTCGAGTAGGGCCTGGGTCTCCAGGTCGATCCAATGCAAATCCTCGAAAACCAGCAACAGCGGCTGCTCCCGACTTTCGCGCAGCAGCAGGCGTTTCAGCGCATCGAGCGTTTGCCGCCGCCTCCGTGGTGGATCAAGCGCGCGCCAGGGTTTGTCGTCGTCGCTGACATCGAACAGAGACAGCAGCGCGGGGATGTCCGTTTCAAGCGTGCGGTCCAGCGTCAGCAGTTTGCCGGTCACGCGCTCGCGAATCGTGCGCGCATCATCACGCGATCCAATGCCGCAGTAGTCCTTGAGCAAGTCGATGACAGGCAGCCAGGATGTCGCCTTGCCGTACGAGACGGAGCTGCTCTGGAGCACCAGCCAGTCGCGCGTGCGGTGCGACCGGGAAATCTCCCAGACCAGGCGCGATTTGCCGACGCCCGGCTCGCCGACCAACGCCATCAACTGACCCTGGCCGGCCTTGGCTCGTTCGAGAGCGGTCTGGATCACCGCGAGTTCGGCTTCGCGTCCGACAAATCGCGTGAGCCCACGCAAGGCCGAGGCCTGCAGGCGGGTGCGCGCGGCGCCGACACCGACGAGTTCGTAAAGCTCCACCGGTCCATCGAGTCCCTTCACCGCCGCTGGGCCGACGGCGCGCACCTCGAGATAGCCTTCCACGAGCGCCAGTGTTTCCGCGGTGATCAACACCGTGCCCGCGCGCGCCAGTTGCTCGACGCGCGACGCCAGATGCACGGTCTGCCCGGTGGCGGTGTAGTCCATGTGCAGGTCATCGCTGATCAGACGCACGACGACTTCACCGCTGTTGAGGCCGACGCGAACTTCGACCAGCGCGCCGTACATGCGCCGGACCTCCTCCGCGTAGCGACGCATGCCTTCCTGCAGCGCGAGCGCCGCGTAGCAGGCGCGCAACGCGTGATCTTCGTGCGCAATCGGCGCACCGAACAGCGCCATGATGCCGTCGCCCAGAACGTGGCTTACCGTGCCTTCGTACCTATGCACGGCATCCATCATTACCTTGACTGTTCCATCGAGAAGCTGCTGGGCCTGCTCGGTATCGAGCGCCTGGATGAGTTCTGTCGAACCTTTGATATCGGCGAAGAAGACGGTGACCTGCTTTCGCTCGCCGGCCACGGCGCTCCGCGCCGCAAGGATTTTTTCCGCCAGATGAGGTGGCGTATACGACGATGGGGAGGACGGAAGCGACGCAATGCTGCGGGCGTTTCCCGCAATCGAGCGAGTACGCGATTCGAGCGGATGGCCGCATTCGACGCAAAAGCGGCTGCCGGCACGATTCGCGTGACCGCAATTGGCGCAGGCGAGCCCCAACTTTTGCCCGCACGCCTCGCAGAATTTGGCGGTGGCCGGATTGTCCGCGTTGCAGCTCGCGCAGCGCATCAGGAATAGTCCATCGTGGTCAGTGCGCGAGTATAGGGGGCCCGCTGCACGCGTTCAACGCGGTGTCGTCGGTCGTCATTCCTGCGCCTGACGAAAACGGGCCGGAGAACCCCGGTCCGCGGCGCCTAGCGACCGCGCTTTGATCTCGACGCAGTTGCCATCTCAGTGGCCGACCTCACTTGCCGACCTTAGTTGCCTGCATACGTGACGCGATACAGCGCGCCGGCAAAATCGTCGCTGATCAGCATCGAGCCGTCTTTCAACATCGCCACGTCGACAGGACGGCCGCGGTAAAGACCGGTGTCGCCATCGAGCCAGCCTTCGGCAAAGACCTCGGTCTTGTCGGCTGTTCCGTCGCTCTTGAGGCTGGTGAACATGATGCGCGCGCCGATCGGTTTGGTGCGATTCCATGAGCCGTGCTGCGCCGAGAACAATCCTCCCTGGTATTTGGCAGGAAACGCCTTGCCGGTGTAGAAGGCGAGGCCGAGATCTGCCGCGTGCGCGTCCATATAGACTTGCGGTGCCGTGATATTCGGCGGGAGCGGATCCTTGTCGTAGCCGAACTCGGTGATGCGCGTCTTGCCGCATATCCACGGGTAGCCGAAGAACATGCCCGGCCCGGTCGCGCGATTGATTTCGCCGGCGGGAATGTCGTCGCCCATGCCGTCGGTCTGGTTGTCGGTGAACCAAAGCGTCTTGTCCTTCGGGTTGAACTCGAGGCCGACCGAATTTCGGATACCAGTCGCGTAGACCTCGCGCTTGCTGCCGTCGAACGCGTTCATGCGCACGATACCGCCGATGCCGACCTTGTTGAACAACGCCAGCTTTTCGCGCGGCGGCACGTTGTACGGTTGACCGAGCGTGATATAGAGCATTCCGTCGGGGCCGACGCGGCAGGTCCGAGCATGGTGGTTGTACGATTCTTCCTCGACCGGGATGAGCTTGCCCTGCGGCACGACCTCGATCACCGCGACATCGCCACCTTCGTAGAAAAACTCGGCGGCCGGGAAGTTGAGCACCCGGTTGTGCTCGACTACGATCAGGAAACCGTCCTTCGTCCAGCAAACGCCATTCGGGACGTGGAACTTTGCCGAAGGCGCAAACGGCTTGACTTCGGTCGCTACGTCGCCGCTGTTGCGATTGGTCACCGCCCATACCGTGCTCTTGCGCGTTCCGACGAAGAGCATGTTGGTCGACGGTGCGACCGCCATGTGCCGCGCATCGGGAACGATCGCATACAGATCGATCCTGAATCCCGGCGGGAGCTTGATGCGCTTGAGATTTTCGCGGATAGCGTCGGCGTTCTTGCCGGTCTGCGCGACGACAGGCATGGACGAATCCACACCCGAGAGCTTCATCTGTTTGAGATTCTCGATGTTCTGCTGCTGGGCAGTCGCCGCCGGCACTGCCAGCAACGAAACCAACAGCACGGTTCCCAGCGACTTGTAGGCATGCATATATTGTTTCCTCCTCGGCGATAGCAAGGGCTCCGGAGCCAGCGCACCCGGGCCGCGGACTACGGGGTTCTCGATTGTTGTTATTGCTGAAAGCGGAGGGGCTTTCAGAATAATCAGCATACACCTGCGACAAAGCGGCGCTGGAGGAAAAAGGACGTGGAAGTCTGCACCCAGAAGCCGTGCCCTTCCCTCCAGGATTCGCGTGAGCGCTGAGCCTCAAATGCCAGCGGCTGATCGGCCATGCGGCTGAGTGCGCGGCGACCGGCGATGCTTAGGCTAGGTCTCTCTCGCGTCCGCATGTCACTGCACCACACACACCAGCCACCATGCCTGTTGCCGTCGTGCACAGCCGCGCGCTCGCCGGCATTGAAGCGCCGCTGGTTACCGTCGAGGTGCATCTCGCCGGCGGATTGCCTGGGGTGAACATCGTGGGTTTGCCCGAAGCCGAAGTGCGCGAAGCGCGAGACCGCGTCCGCGCTGCGATGCAGAACGCGCAGTTCGAATTCCCTGCGCGCCGCGTCACGGTCAATCTTGCCCCCGCCGACCTGCCCAAGGAGTCCGGCCGTTTCGATCTGCCGATCGCGCTCGGCATACTCGCTGCGAGCGGGCAGATCCCGGCGCCGACGCGCTCGCCGACTACGAATTTGCCGGGCGAGCTTGCGCTGACAGGCGAGTTGCGCGCGATTCGCGGTGCGCTGGCGATGGTGTTGTCGGCGCGACCGCGACGGCCGTGCCTTCGTGTTACCTGCCGCGTCCGCGTCGGAAGCAGCGTTGGTTCCGACGGCGCGATCGTTTATCGCCGCGCGGGATCTGCTCGAGGTATGCGCCCATCTCGCGGGCGCGAAACGCTTCGGCCCTGTTGCCGGGCGTTGCGCCGCCGTCCGCACGCGCTGCCCGCCACCTGGCCGACGTGCGAGGGCAGGCGCACGCCAAACGCGCGCTGGAAATTGCCGCTGCCGGCATGCACTCGCTACTGATGGCCGGTCCTCCAGGAACCGGCAAGTCGATGCTGGCGCGTCGTCTGCCGTGGACTGCTTCCGCCGATGTCGCGAAGACGAGGCGCTCGAGCGTCCGCGGTCGTGCATTCGCTCACCGGACGATTTCGTCACGACGACTGGCGGCGCCGACCTTTTCGCGCGCCGCACCACACTGCGTCCGGCATCGCGCTGGTTGGAGGCGGCAGCGACCCGCGCCCGGGCGAAATTTCGCTCGCGCATCACGGCGTGTTGTTCCTCGATGAACTGCCCGAATGGGATCGAAAGGTTCTCGAAGTCCTGCGCGAACCGCTGGAATCGGGGACCATTCACATTTCGCGCGCGGCACGGCAGGCGACGTTTCCCTGCGAGATTCCAGTTCGTCGCGGCGATGAACCCGTGTCCGTGCGGCTATCTTGGTCATGCTCAACGGCAAATGCCGCTGCACCGCCGACCAGTCGCTCGCTATCGCGCGCGCATATCGGGGCCGCTGCTCGATCGGATCGATCTGCAGATCGAAGTGCCCGCGCTGGCGCTGGACGCGTTGCCCTCGCCCACCGATTCGCGGTGGCGAAGGCGAAACCAGCGCCGTCGTGCGTGAGCGCGTCGTCGCGGCGGTCGAACGGGCGCGCGCCCGGCAAAACAAATTGAACGGCCTGCTGGAGACGACCGAAATCGCGCGCTGGTGCGAGGTCGACGCCGACGGGCGCGCACTGCTCAAGCACGCGCTTTGGCGCGCCTTTCGCTGTCGGCGCGCGCCTATCACCGCGTGCTGAAGGTGGCACGCACGATCGCTGATCTCGACGCCGCAAAGTCGATCGGGCCGGCTCATCTGGCCGAAGCGATCAGCTATCGACGGCTGGAGCGAGCCGCCTGACACACTTCTGACCCAGCCCAATGGCGGCGCCGGGTATGATCGCGCTTGCGTGCGCTACTTGGCGCCGACCTACGACCATGCTCGACGACTCGCCGCTCGGCAAAGCGACTGCCTATCCGGATCGCTACGATCCATCGCTGCTCTTTGCGCTCGATCGCAGCATTCAGCGCGATCTCATGGGCCTTCGCGAGCCGCTTCCCTTCACGGGAATTGACATCTGGACCGCCTACGACATCTCCTGGCTCAATCCCGCCGGCACGCCACAACTCGCGATCGGGGAGATACGTGTTCCGGCGAACTCGCCCGCGATCGTCGAATCGAAGTCATTGAAGCTGTATCTCGGTTCCTTTGCCCAGGAGCCAGTCGCCAGCCGTGCAGAGCTGACCCAGACCCTCAAGCGCGATCTCGCTCGTGCATGCGGTGTTGAAATCGGCGTGGAACTCATTGCTCCGTCGGCCGGCGCCGCGCTCGTCAGCGATCTGCCCGGCGAATCGATCGATGGCGAACTGGTCGACGGCGCGCAGCCGCATCCGACGCCGACACTCTTGTCGGCAAACGACGGTCTCGCTGACGAAGCGCTTTGCTCGGCGCTTTTTCGCTCGAACTGCCCCGTGACCGGGCAACCGGACTACGCCGATGTGCTGGTCCGCTATCGGGGGCCGCGTATCGATCGCGCAGGACTCTTGCGTTACCTGATTTCATATCGGCGGCACGCCGCATTCCACGAGAATTGCGTGGAGCGGATTTTTGTGGATGTCACCCGCGAGTGCCATCCGCAGCACCTGACGGTCTACGCCCGCTTCACACGACGCGGTGGTATCGACATCAACCCATTCCGAAGCAATTTCGAAAGCGCGCCCGCGCGCACCTTCCGCACACCCCGGCAGTAGCAGGCCGACACCGGCGCGCGGGCGCGGTCATATAGCGATATTGCAGTGCGGTAGAATCGCCCGATGATGAATGCCGTCGTCGAAACCATTGCGGAAGAGCGGGCCGAGAGCATTGCGCCACAGCGCTTGCGCGAGATTCCCTACAACTACACTTCCTTCTCGGACCGGGAAATCGTCATCCGGCTCCTGAGCCGCGAAATGTGGGATCTGCTGCAAGCCTTGCGCAGCGAGCGCCGCACGGGCCGGTCCGCGCGAATGCTGTTCGAAGTTCTCGGCGACATCTGGGTGGTCGAGCGCAACCCGTATCTGCAGGACGACCTGCTCGACAATCCGAAACGCCGCGGCGTTGCTGATCGCCGCGCTGAACCATCGACTCGCCGAAATCGAGAAGCGCCGCCAAGGAACAGCTGACGGCGCGCGTGACGAGAGAGTCGGCGATCCTGCTGCTAAGCGCGCGGCGCGCGGTCGACGCGTTTGGCCAGTCGTTTCGCGAGACCGCAGAGCTGCGTAAACGCACGCAGCGCGTATTGGCCCGGCACACCCACCGCGACAACATTGCATTCGACGGATTGGCGCGAGTGTCGCATGTGACCGACGCAACCGACTGGCGCGTCGAATATCCGTTCGTTGTTCTCCATCCCGACACCGAGGCTGAAGTGTGCGGTCTTGTGCGCGGCTGCATCGAACTCGGGCTGACGATCATTCCCCGCGGCGGCGGCACCGGCTACACGGGCGGCGCGATTCCGCTCGACCGCCGATCCGCGGTGATCAACACCGAAAAGCTCGAGCGGCTGTCGGCGATCGAGCGCGTGGTCCTGCCGGGACGCGGCGAGGCGACGCCGACGATTGACGCCGGTGCGGGCGTCGTCACCAAGCGCGTCATGGACGCTGCCGAGCGCGAAGGTCTCGTTTTCGCGGTCGATCCGACATCGGCAGACGCGTCGTGCATCGGCGGCAATGTCGCGATGAATGCTGGCGGAAAAAAAGCCGTGCTCTGGGGAACCGCTCTCGACAATCTCGCGTCCTGGCGCATGGTCACGCCCGATGCCGGACTGGCTCGAAGTGACGCGGCTAGATCACAATCTCGGCAAGATTCATGACGCGGCAACGGCGACCTTCGAACTGGCCTATTTCGACGAAGACGCCAAGGGCGGTATCGGCAAACTCGCCCGCCGCGAAACGCTGACGATCCCGGGCAACAGGTTTCGCAAGACCGGGCTGGGCAAGGACGTTACCGACAAGTTCCTCGTCGGCCTGCCGGGCGTGCAGAAAGAAGGCTGCGACGGCATCATCACGTCGGCGCGTTTCATCCTGCACAAGATGCCGAAGCGCGATTCGCACCGTGTGCGTCGAATTCTTCGGACAGGTGCACGATTCGACGCCGGCGATCGTGGAGATCAAGCGATCACATCGCCTCGCTCGCGCATGCTCCGGCCGATCGACGCGCCTACCTCGCCGGGCTCGAGCACCTCGACGAACGCTATGTGAAGGCGGTCGGATACGCGACCAAGGCCAAGCGCCACGGACGGCCGAAGATGGTCCTGATCGGCGATATCGTCGGCGACGATGATGACGCCGTCGCACGTGCCGCGTCTGACAGTCATCCGCATTTGCAACGCGCGGGGCGCCGAGGGATTCGTCGCCGTGTCAGCCGAGGCGCGGAAGAAATTCTGGCTCGATCGCGCGCGTACGGCGGCAATCGCCGCGCACACCAACGCGTTCAAGATCAATGAAGACGTGGTCATTCCACTCGAGCGATTGGGCGACTATACCGATGGCGTCGAGCGCATCAACGTCGAACTGTCGATAAAGAACAAGCTGGCGCTTTGCGACGCGCTCGATGCTTTTTTTTCAGCCGCGGTGCCGGCGACGCTGTGGAGTTCGAATCCGGAATACCGGCCGGTGCCGGATGCGCTCGACGCCAAGCTCGACGAAGCCCGCAGTCCTTACCGCGGCAGTGCGCGCGCGCTGGCAGGACTTGAGCGAACGCGATCGAGCAGACGTTCCCTGCCTTGCAAAGCCACGAGACCACGATGTCGTGGAAGACCGAACTCAAGGCGCCCCTCGAAGCGCTGTTCGTCGGCCCGGCATTTGCGCCCATCTTGAGACGCTGCGTCGAAATTCACCGGGAAGTGCTTCGCGGACGAGTATTCATCGCGCTGCATATGCATGCGGGCGACGGCAACGTGCACACCAACATTCCGGTCAACTCCGACAACTACGCAGATGCTGCAGGAAGCCAATGCCGCCGTCGCGCGGATCATGCGACTTGCGCGGCAACTCGACGGCGTCATTTCGGGCGAACACGGCATCGGCATCACCAAGCTCGAATTCCTGCAGCCCGACGAGACTCGCACCTTTCGCCGAGTACAAGCGCAAAGTCGATCCCGAAGGTCGTTTCAACAAGGCAAACTCTTGCCCGGGGCGCGATCTGTCGCAGCGCCTATACCCCGAGCTTCAATCTGCTCGGCGCCGAAAGCCTGATTCTCGAACAGTCGGAGATCGGCGAGATCTCCGACTTCGATCAAGGACTGCCTGCGCTGCGGCAAATGCAAGCCGGTCTGCGCGACGCATGTGCCGCGCGCCAACCTGCTCTATAGCCCGCGCAACAAGATCCTCGCCACATCGCTGCTGATCGAGGCGTTTCCTTTACGAGGAGCAGACGCGGCGCGGCGTGTCGCTGCGCCACTTCGACGAGTTCGCCGACGTCGCCGACCACTGCACGGTCTGCCACAAGTGCCTGAACCCCTGCCCGGTCGATATCGACTTCGGCGACGTGTCGATCGCGATGCGCAACCTGCTGCGCAAGCAAGGCAAGCGCAAGTTCAATCCCGGCACGGCGGCGGCGATGTTGTTCCTGAACGCGACCGACCCGACGACGATCAAGCTCACCAAGCAGGTCATGATCGACTGGGGCTTCAAGGCGCAGCGCGTCGGCCCACGCCGTGGCCAGGCGCTTCGGGATCACGGCCGCGCAGACGCGGCGCCCGCCAGCGACCGTCGGGAACGCCATCGCTGAAAGCGCAGGTCATCCACTTCATCAACAAGCCGATGCCGGGCGGACTGCCGAAGAGAACGGCGCGCGCGCTGCTCGACATCGAAGACTCGACCGATGGTGCCGATCATTCGCGATCCCGCGCAAGTGTCAACGAGGACTCGGACGCGGTGTTCTATTTCCCGGGCTGCGGCTCCGAGCGCCTGTTCTCGCAGGTGGGGCTCGCCACGCAGGCGATGCTGTATCACGTCGGCGCGCAATGCGTGCTGCCGCCGGGATACCTGTGCTGCGGGTATCCGCAGACCTCGGCCGGCAATCACGACAAGGGCCAGGCGATCATCACCGACAACCGCGTGCTGTTCCACCGCGTCGCCAACACGCTCAACTATCTCGATATCAAGACGGTGATCGTGCTCGTGCGGGACGTGCATGGACCAGCTGCAGAAGTACGAATTCGAAAAGATTTTTCCGGGCTGCCGCCTGCTCGACATCCACGAATACCTGCTGGAAAAGGGCGTCAAGCTCGACGGCGCTGACGCAGGGCGTGCGCTACATGTACCACGACCCCTGCCACACGCCGATGAAGACCTACGAGCCGCTGAAAGTCGTCAACGCACTGATGGGAACGCGACGTGTCGCGCTCAACGAGCGCTGCTGCGGCGAATCGGGCACGCTGGCGTCGACGCGCCCCGACATCTCGACCCAGGTGCGCTTTCGCAAGGAAGAGGAAATGCGCAAGGGCGCGGCCGCGCTGCGCGCCGATGGATTTGCGGGCAAGGTGAAGGTCCTGACCTCGTGCCCGTCGTGCCTGCAGGGGCTTGCCCGCTTCGACAACGATGCGGACACGCAGGCCGACTACATCGTCGTCGAAATCGCCAAGAATGTGCTCGGCGAGCAACTGGTTGCCTGAATTCGTGGCTCGCGCCAATGCCGGCGGCATCGAGCGCATCCTCGTGTGATTGTTGGCAGGACGGCGAGCCGCGTATGAGCCACGTCGAGTCGGGCAAGCCCAAAAAAATCCCGCGACCGCGCACCGCTCGCAATCGAACCATGTCCGACCACGAGGGGTGCGCCTTCGCGGGTGGAGGTAACCGTTTGACCCGCCTTGGGCGCGCCGCTGCCTGCCTCTGCCCGTATATCGGGAAGGTCGGACCGGGAGGATCGATCCGGCAGCGGGTACTTTGATGCTGAGGCCGGCACGCGCCGCGCGGCGACGTAATAGTCCACATCCGATTTGACGAATATTCACCATGCCGCGGCCGGCCACGACCGCACGCCGGACGGGGACCCGCCCGTCCCGGCAGTTGTGCTATAACCGGCGTGCTGCCCGCCATTCGATCCTGGGCCAGCCTGACGCCGCCTTTCGCGGCACGCCTCAAGGCTCGCTATGGCGGTGCAAGGTGACGAACCGGTAATCCGGCGACGAACCTGAGGCCAACGACGTGACGCTCGTTCAGACACCGACCCAGGCAATTGCCACACAGCTCGCGTTCAGCGATGCAGACAGCTGTGTCGCGTGGCTGCGCTCGCTACCGCTTGGCAGCGTGCCGAGGCATTACGAGGCGATACTCAACCAACTCAAGCGCGTCGCCGACGCCGATTTCAGTCCGCGGGAACGCGCGCGCATTGCTGAGACCATGCGCGAGCCGGTGTCTTTTCTGCATACCGAGCTTGCCCGCCGCTACGCCGGCAAGCCCCAACCCGCCGCCGAACGCGAGTTCGATGCGATCGAACAGGCGCTCGCCCTGTGGCACGCCCTGTGGAGTCAATACTCGGCTTGTTTGAAGCCGCTGCTCGAAGGCGATGCCGAATTGCAGGGCGTCAAAGCCAAAGTCCTTCAGCGCGGCCTGTGGGTCGGGAAGCAGTTGCTGCTCGTGTATGGGCTCGCGCGACGAATCCCTCCGCCGACGATCTGGCAGGAATTGCACGCCTACTATCGTCTCACCGAGATCCTCGAATGCTCGGTCACCGCGGTATCCGACGAGCTCTCCCCGAACGCTGTGGGGCTGTCCTGCTACTCCACTTACGCGCATGCTTTGTTGCTGGACCTCGCCGACCCTTGTTCGATGTCGGTTCGCCAGATCGAGCTGACCGATCGTTGGCTGGGCATGTGGGCGCGCAAGGTGTTTCCGTACACCCAGCAGCGCGAAACCGAAGGACCGGTGATTTCCGTCGATCTGGATGGACCGGGGGGTGCCGCGCTCGCGGTGGGCGGACCACGGCACGCCGGGGAGGCAACGCGGTTTTGCTACCCGGCCAAGCTCGCGTCGAGCGTGCGCGGCCGCCTGAAGCGTCTTGCCACGGGCGCAAATCCGTCCGAACTCCAGCTCGGACACGACGTATCGGTTGAGGCATGTTCGACTTTGCTCACGCATCTGGATTCGCGCTGGTACGCTTTGCCGCTCAAACGCGGTCCCGGCAACGCAAGTGCAAACCGGCCTCGAACTGTGCACCGGCGGCATGGGCGCGGTTTACTTCCGCATTTCGGGGCGAAGCTTCAGCAGCAAGGATCTGGTCGGCCACCTGTCGTATCAGGGAACGCAGCATTTGGCGACGCTGGGCGCGCTCACTGACTATGATCGACACAAGGACGAAGCTGAACGCGTTTGGGCCTGGGAACGCTGGCAGGGGAATTACGAGTGGTCGTCCGCCAGTCTGCATCGCGTCGGCGCGGGACAGCATCGCTGGTATCTCGACCAGTTGGTGGTGGTGCGTGATGACGACCGCCTGCGTTGCGGGCATGTGACGCGTGTCGCGCAGGACGCCCGCGGCGACATGATGGTCGCGTTGAAGTTGTGGGCGGGCGCGCCGTCGGCCATGGCGATCCGCGCGCTGACGACCATGTTGGTCGAGGAGGCGCCGGTCCCCGCGGTTCTGCTTGGGGCGACTCCCGAAGACAAGGCTTGCATCGTCGTTCCGCCGCGCACGTTCAACGCCGGCCGCGTGTTTCGTACGATCGCTTCGGGCCCCGAACGACGTTTTCGTTTGACCCGTCTCGTTCAGCGCGGCGCCGATTTCGAGCGCGTCGCGTTCGAAGAATTGCCGGCTTGATGACTGTCGTCTGGTCTGGACTGTTCCGTTCGTTGCTTCGATCCGCGGTTGTGAGATCTCGCGCCGCCGGTCGTCCGGGGCGTTTTGACAGACGCAGACGCTGCCGGTAAGCTAGGCAGTTGCTCGTGCAGGAGAGCGTAGCCGCCAATAGCGGCTGCCGCCGAAGGCGCAACTCCCGCAATCGCTCAGGCAAAAGGACTGCGCGAGCCGTAGACCAATCTGGAGAGTGGCCGCAGGCTTGACGTTGCGGCCCACCGAAGGGGCACTGGACGCGCCCGCAGGCAGCATCGGCCCGCAGCGCTATCCATAATCTCTCAGGTAAAAGGACAGATGGGGCAAAGCCGCCGGCTTTGCCCTTTTTTGTTTGCTGGGAACCGCCTTGCCGATTGCGTCCTCCACGCTGAAACGCACACCGCTCTACGCCGCACACCGCGCCACCGACGCCAAGATGGTCGATTTTGGCGGATGGGAGATGCCGGTCAGCTATGGCTCGCAAATCGAAGAGCATCACGCGGTTCGTCGCAGTGCCGGGATGTTCGACGTCTCCCATATGCTCGCAATCGATCTGACGGCCGAACGCGAACCCGGATCGCCGTCGGAGCGCGACGTGCGCGACTTTCTGCGCTACGCGCTGGCGAACAACGTCGACAAGCTTGGCGTTCCCGGCAAGGCGATGTATTCGTGCTTGTTGCGCTTTGACGGTGGCGTGCTGGACGACCTGATCGTCTATTTCATGCGCGAGGACTGGTTCCGCATCGTTGTCAACGCCGCCACCGCGGACAAGGACCTAGCCTGGCTGCGCTCGTTGCTCGCAGGCTGGGCGCCCGCCGCGACTGGGGAGCTTACGTTGTCGCCGCGCCGCGACTTGGCGATGATCGCGGTGCAGGGCCCGCGTGCTCGCGAGTGCGTTTGGGAAGTCTTGCCCAGGACGCGCGCGGCAACCGAACCGCTGAAGCCATTCAGCGCTGCCGAAAGCGGCGAGTATTTCATCGCGCGCACCGGCTACACCGGAGAAGACGGCTTCGAAATTACGCTACCTGCGCATCGCGCGGTCGAGTTGTGGAATGCGCTTGCTTTCGCGGGCGTTGTCCCCTGCGGCTTGGGCGCGCGCGACACGCTGCGCCTGGAAGCCGGGATGAACCTATATGGACAAGACATGGATGAGTCCGTGAGTCCGCTGGAATCGGGGCTCGCATGGACGGTCGACCTGACGAGTCCGCGCGATTTCGTCGGCAAGGCTGCACTACTTGCCACGCCGCCGGCACGGCAACTTGTTGGCCTGTTGTTGCAGGAAAAAGGCGGCGTGCTGCGCGCGCACCAACGCGTATCCACCGGCGGCGGCGACGGCGAAATCACCAGCGGCACATTTTCGCCGACGCTGTCTCAATCGATCGCGCTGGCGCGCGTGCCGGCAGGGGTCGAGCCAGGCGCGATCGCGCAGGTACAGGTTCGCGACAAGTCGCTTGCGGCGCGCGTGGTCAAGCTGCCGTTTGCACGCTATGGCAAGAGCCTGGTTGGATGACTACTGCGACTTTTCGTTTTTCGATCGCCCGCCAAGCGTGGCATTTCACAACGCCGTCCCACGGCTACCTTACCCCATTGGAGTTCGCGCCATGAACGTCCCTGCAAATCTTAAATACGCCGCAAGCCACGAATGGGTCCGCAGCGAAGCCGACGGCACGCTTACGCTCGGGATCACCGACCATGCGCAGGAGGCGCTTGGCGATCTGGTGTTCATCGAGTTGCCTGCCGTCGGCAGAGTGCTGCAGGCAGGCGAAGCGTGCGCCGTGGTCGAATCGGTCAAGGCCGCGTCGGATGTATACGCGCCGGTGGCGGGCGTCGTGGTAGCGATCAACGACGAAGTCGTCGCATCGCCGGAGAAAGTCAACGCCGACGCGTACGCCAACTGGTTCTACAAGCTCAAACCAGCAAACCCTGCTGACGTCGGCAAGCTGCTCGATGCCACCGCATACACCGGGACGATCAAGGATGCGTGAATCCGTGCACGCAGCGCGCAAAATGGAAGGTGAAGCAATGACGACGGGTGCGTTGGAGGTGACGCCTGCTGCACGCCGCAGCCTCGTCGAACTCGAACAGCATCGCGGATTCGTCGACAGGCACATCGGTACCAGCGACGCCGATCAGGCGGAGATGCTGCAGGCGCTGGGCTTCACATCGCGCGAAGCGCTGATTGACGCCATCGTTCCGCCGTCGATACGCTCGCATCGCCCGCTGGCGCTGCCTGCCGCAAAAGGCGAAGGCGAGGCACTGGCTGAGCTCAAATTCATCGCCGCCAAGAACCGCGTGTTCACGTCGTTCATCGGCCAGGGGTACTACGGCACGTACACGCCGGGAGTGATCACGCGCAACGTACTCGAGAACCCATCGTGGTATACGGCCTACACGCCGTACCAGCCCGAGATTTCTCAGGGACGCCTCGAAGCCTTGCTGAATTTTCAGACGATGGTCTGCGATCTGACGGGCATGGCAATCGCCAACGCGTCGATGCTCGACGAAGCGACCGCGGCAGCGGAGGCGATGACGCTCTGTCAGCGTGTGAGCAAAAGCAAGCGGGAAAGGATCTACGTCGCCGACGATGTGCTGCCGCAGACGATCGACGTCATCCGGACGCGTGCGGGACCGCTGGGCATAACAGTTTCCGTTGGTCCGCCCGATGCTGCGGGCAAGGGTGAGTACTTCGCCGCGGTGCTGCAGTATCCAGGCGCCAACGGCGAGGTACGCGACTACCGCGCGCTGGTCGCCACTCTGCACGAGCAAGGCGCGCTCGTCGTTGCCGCCACCGACCTGTTGGCGCTAACGCGACTGGTGCCGCCGGGCGAATGGGGGGCTGATGTCGTCGTCGGATCGAGCCAGCGTTTTGGCGTGCCGATGGGTTTCGGCGGCCCGCACGCCGCATTCCTCGCCACGCGCGACGAATTCAAACGCAATCTTCCCGGCAGATTGGTCGGCGTGTCCATCGACAGCAATGGCCAACCGGCGTATCGCCTCGCGCTGCAGACGCGTGAACAACACATTCGTCGCGAGAAGGCGACGTCGAATATTTGCACGGCGCAGGTGCTGCTCGCCGTGATCGCGAGCATGTACGCTGTCTATCACGGCCCGCAAGGTCTGGCGACGATCGCGGCGCGCGTGCATCGGTTGACCGGCGTTCTGCGCGCAGGGCTGCTCCAGCTCGGACAATCCGTCGTGAACGACACCTTTTTCGATACGCTGACGGTGGCGACCGCAGATCGAACGGGCCCTGTTCATGAGCGAGCCGCCGCGGCCGGAGCGAACCTCCGCCGGATCGACACGGCCCAGGTCGGCGTGTCGCTTGACGAAACGAGTACGCGCGACAGCGTGCGCCTGCTGTGGACGATATTCGCAACGCCGGGTTCGCCGCTTCCTGATTTCGACGCACTCGAGGCTCGCGTCGCCGATGCCTATCCCGCAGCGCTTGCTCGGACGTCGGCCTTCCTGACGCATGCAACGTTCAATCGTTACCAGTCGGAAACGGAAATGATGCGCTACTTGCGTCGGCTGGCCGACAAGGATATCGCGCTCGACCGTGCGATGATTCCGCTGGGCTCGTGCACGATGAAGCTGAACGCGGTCAGCGAAATGATTCCGGTGACCTGGCGCGAATTCGCGCACATGCACCCCTTTGCGCCGACCAATCAGACGGTTGGCTATCGCGAAATGATCGGCGAGCTCGAGCGCATGCTGTGCGCCGTCACCGGCTATGCGGCGGTATCGCTGCAGCCCAACGCCGGCTCGCAAGGCGAGTACGCGGGACTGTTGATCATTCGTGCCTGGCACGAGTCGCGAAGCGACTCGCATCGCAACATCTGTCTGATTCCGGCGTCAGCACACGGCACCAACCCCGCGTCGGCGCAAATGGCGGGCATGCAAGTGGTGGTCGTGGACTGCGACAGGGAAGGCAATGTCGATCTCGCCGACCTCGTTGCCAAGGCGGAGCGGCATCGCGACCATCTGGCGGCGATCATGATCACTTACCCATCGACGCACGGCGTCTTTGAAACGAGGATCAAGGACATCTGCGACATCATCCACGCTCGCGGCGGCCAGGTTTATGTCGACGGGGCGAACCTGAATGCGCTCGTCGGTCTGGCCGCGCCGGGCGCGTTCGGCGCCGACGTGTCGCATCTGAATCTGCACAAGACGTTTTGTATCCCGCACGGCGGCGGCGGTCCCGGTGTGGGTCCGGTCGCGGTCGGCGCGCACCTCGCGCGGTTTCTTCCCGGTCATCGCGCGTTGCACGCCGGCCATGCGGCGGGGGCTGAGCATATCGGCCCCGTGTCGGCCGCGCCGTATGGCAGCGCCAGTATCCTGCCGATATCGTGGATGTATATTGCGATGATGGGCGGCGACGGTCTCAAGGCGGCGACGGAATCGGCGATATTGGCCGCAAATTACATCGCCAAGCGCTTGTCGCCACACTATCCGGTGCTCTACTCGGGTGCCGGCGGCCTGGTTGCGCACGAGTGCATAATCGACCTGCGGCCGTTGAAGGAGACCAGCGACGTTGCAGTCGAGGATGTCGCCAAGCGACTGATCGACTACGGATTCCACGCGCCAACGATGAGCTTCCCCGTTGCGGGCACACTGATGATCGAGCCGACCGAGAGCGAATCGAAGGCGGAACTCGATCGATTCATCGACGCGATGATCGCAATTCGAGAGGAAGTTCGTGCCATCGAGCTGGGACGGATGGATCGCGAGGACAATGCACTGAAAAACGCGCCGCACACCGCAGCGAGCCTGCTGCCGGGAGAGTGGCGGCACCCGTACAGCCGCGAGCAAGCGGCGTACCCCCTCGCGAGCCTGAGAGACAGGAAGTTCTGGCCACCGGTCGGACGCGCAGACAATGTTTACGGCGATCGCAATCTGTTCTGCAGCTGTATCCCCATGACCGATTACTCGCAGGAACGATGAAGGTTCTGGTCCTCGGCGCGGGCGTGATCGGGACGGTGAGCGCGTGGTATCTGCGCGAGCAGGGGCACGAAGTCACGGTGATCGAGCGGCAGAACGCAGCAGGGCTCGAGACTTCGTTTGCCAACGGCGGCCAGATATCGGTATCGCACGTCGAACCCTGGGCCAATCCCGAGGCGCCGTTCAAGATTCTGAAATGGCTCGGACAGCCCGATGCGCCACTGCTGTTTCGTCCGCGGATGGATCTGCAGCAGTGGCGCTGGGGTCTGCAGTTCCTCTTCGAGTGCCTGCCCGGACGTTCGCGCGCCAACATGCTGCAGATTCTCGCTATCAGCAAATATTCGGGCGAGCAGTTGCGCTTGCTGCGCGAAGCGACCGGCCTGGCGTACGACGATCTGCAGCGCGGCATCCTTCAGATCTATACCGATCGCGAAGGTTTCGACGCTGCGGCTGCTGCGGCCGAGTTGATACGCAGCTACGGCGTCGCGCGCGAAGTCAAGACCGTCGACGAATGCATTGCGATCGAACCCGCGCTTGCGCCTCGACGCGATTGGATCGTCGGCGGGACTTACACCGCCACCGACGAGACCGGCGACGCGCGCAAATTCACGCAAGGGCTCGCCGCGCGCGCGACGGCGCGGGGCGTCATCTTCCGCTACGGCGTCGACATCGAATCGATCGCCGTGGCCGGCGACAGAATCGCGGGCGTCCGCGCGCGCGCAACCGGCGATCAGCAGCAAAACGCCGCCAGCAGCGAAACGCTGATGGCCGACGCTTATGTTGTTTGTCTCTCGAGCTTTACGCCGAAGTTGCTCGCACCTATCGGCATATACGTCCCGGTTTATCCGGCGAAAGGCTATTCGGCGACGTTGCCTTTGCTGAATGCCTCCGCAGCGCCGCTGGCCAGCGTGACCGACGACGCCAAGAAAATAGTCTTCACGCGGCTGGGCAATCGCCTGCGAGTCGCGGGCACCGCTGAATTGTCGGGATACAAGCTCGACCTCAACACGGTTCGCTGCGAAGCGCTGACGAGACGCGCGATGCGAATGGTTCGGTGACGCGATAGATCCGACTCGTGTTGAATACTGGGCCGGACTGCGTCCGGCGACACCGTCGAATGTCCCGCTGATCGGCGGCACGCCGCTACCCGAACCTGTTCCTCAACACGGGGCATGGCACGCTTGGGTGGACGATGGCGGCGGGGTCCGGACGAGCGCTCGCCGACATCGTGTCCGGGCGCACGCCCGAGATCGACTTCGCCTTCACGCACGGATGAGCACGGGACGCAGCCCGGCCGACCAGGAAGGCGAGCTGATCGAACGGCGCGGTGAGTTCCTGCTGTCAAGCGAATCCGCACGCATCGACCGACTCGCAGTCCATCGGTTCTTGAGCGGGCAATCCTACTGGGCGGCCGGTGTTCCACGGGAAATTGTCGATCGCGCAATCGATCATTCCCTTTGCGTCGGCGTCTACAAAGACGATGCGCAAGTCGCGTTCGCGCGAGCCGTCACGGATCGCTCGACTTTCGCTTATATCGCTGATGTGTTTGTGTTGCCTGCCTATCGTGGCGATGGCTTGGCCAAGTGGATGATGGATGCCATGCTGCGTCATCCGCAGTTGCAAGGTTTGCGCCGGTGGCTGCTGGCGACGCGCGATGCTCACGGGCTGTATGCGCGCTTCGGATTTGCGCCGCTGGCGAATCCGACGCGGCTGATGGAACGTCACGATCCCGATATCTACTCGCGCGGAGACGTTCGCTAGTCGGTCTTCACAATTCGGCGGCAAACATGCGAACCCAGCGCGATCGCCATGCCAGTTGTAACGCAGGATCCTCGCATATGACACCTCAGCGCGCACGCTTCGTCGCCGGAACGCTGGCGTTGCTGCTGATCGCACTGGGTGCGTGGCGCGTCGCTGCCATTGTCGGGGCGCAGCCCTTGCTCGGATACGGCAACCAGTTCGACATGGGCCGCACGTCGGCGTGCATCGGGCTATGGCCTGATCTGCCGGAGCCGGCGCGCTATGAAGCGCATCCGCAGGCGCCGATCAGACATTATGTTCGCGGAGAAACTCGTCCGGCCGAATGCTATTTCAGCAGCGAGCTGGCGTTCGTTGCCCTCGCGACCGCAATCGCGCTACGCGACCAGCCGCTCGACTTGGGTCTGGTGGGAGCGATCAAGAGCGTCGCGCTGATCGCGCTCGCGCTGTATCTCCATGCGCTGCTACGGCGCCGGCCCGCTTGGGCGCTCGCTCATGCCGCCGTATTTGCGCTCGTGATCTGCGATCCGATGAACACCCTGTGGCTCAATACGCTGTACACCGAATTCGCGGCGCTGCTTGGCGCCTACGCTGCGATCGTCCTGATGATTGTCCTCGTCGCGCGTGAGCCACTGTCGTCCCCGCCACCGCGGGCAACGCTCGGCGCGTTTGCCATCAGCCTTCTGTTCCTGGGCTTGTCGCGCCAGCAGCACCTGTTGTTGCCCGCTGTGCTTGCCCTGCCGGCGATCGTCTCGCTTTTGCCCCGGGCGAAGCGCGCCGCCATAGCACTCGCTGTGCTGGTCTGCACGATCGCCCTGATCCAGGCCGCAGCCATCGGAAGAAATCCGACGATTGCCGCGGCGAACAATGCCGACGTCGTGCTCGGCGCGATCATGCCGGCGTCGCGCGACGCTGCGAAGACGGCCGAGTTGCTGGGCCTCCCGCTGCGTTGCCTGCAATCGATGGGGGCGACCTGGTACGAGACGATGGGTGAATCGTTGCAGACCACGTGTCCCGAAGCGCTGGCGATGCCGCGATTGAATCTTGTCCGCCTGCTGTTGCGCGAGCCCGAGACCGTCGTCGCGCGCACTCGTGCGGGGCCTGCCGCAATTGCAGGACTGGCGACTCGGCTACCTGGGCGCGGTCGAGGGACGCGAATTCGCGGGGATCGAAACCGTGCGCAATGTAGCGGGACCCGCCGCGGCGAGCATCGCGCCGATCGTAACGGCGCTGTCACCGACCACATTCGCATTTGCGCTCTGCGCGGCACTAGGCGCGCTGCTGTTGAGTTCGCTTGCGGCGCTGAAACGGAAGACGCCTTTCGCGCTCGCGCTGTACGGGCTGACGGCGATCGTCTGGTATGCGATCGCGACCTCGATACTCGGCGACGGCTATGTCGAGGTCCCGCGCCACGCGCAGCTCGCCGCGCCTGCGCTGTTCGCGGCGGTAGTCATCGCTACGTTGACGGCCGCCGCGCGACTGATCGCGATCGCCGGGAGCGCCGACCGCAGCGCGACATCCTGGGGTCGAGAGATTGCGTGGTCGGCGGCGACGATGGTGGTTGCGGCGCTCGTGTATACGGCGCTGCGTGCGGTCACGGCTGAGATGCCGATGTCGAACGGCGTCGTCGATCGCCCGAAACGCAATGTGGTGACGGTTGGCGTGATCGAATTTGCCGGGTGGGCGCTTGACCCTGAGGGAGTTATACGTGTCGAGCTCGTCACCTCATCGGGTGCAGTCTACCCGGCGGACTACGGACTCCCCTACGCGGGTGGTCGCGGAGAATCACTTGCGCTTTATTTTCCGTCCTATCCGGACGCGGCGCGCGGAGGATTCCTGGCGCATTTACCCGCGAGCGAGCTTGCGCCCGGCGCGGTCGATGTGCGCACGGTCGTTGTCAACAGCGCGGGTGTGCGAACCGATATCGACCGTCGTCGCCTGATCGTTGCTCAATGAGTTGCTCACTGAGGTTGCTCATTGAGGTTGCTCACTGAGGTTGCTCATCGAGGTAGCTCACTGATTCCGAGCAATAGAGCGGCCGCCCACTCGATCACTACGACGCCTTTTCCTCGTCCGGAAGCATCAACAGTTCGGCGACGATTTTCCATTGACCCTCACGGTCGCGTATCCACACGTTCACGTAGTAGCCTGGCTTGGAAACACGATCGCCGCCCAGCGTCAGTCGCCCATAGGTGTACGCGAGATCGGCCGACTTCGAAATGCCCGCATCGAGCGTTTGCGAAGTGAACCGAATGTGCCTCGCGCCGAGCTCTGCGAAAATTGCCGGGGGGCCGATGATGGCTGCGCCAGGCCCGACGATCAGCCTGGCGTCGTCGGCAAACAAGGCCGCAGTGGCTTTCGCACCGGCATCTGAAGCCGGCGCGTCGATGCGCAAGGCCCGTGCTTCGAGCGCGAACAAGGTGCGCTCTTCGTCCTTCAGATCGCCAGCCGCAACGTGAACGGTTCGTGGATTGCCGGCGAAGGATTCGTTGGAGACCGGCGCATCGGTCGAAATACCGCCGTCGACGGCGACGCGCCAGACATCGTTCGCATCTTTCCTCCAAATCGAAAAGAACATGCCCTGCCTGGCGTCGATCGTGCCCGGCGAGCGGCCTTTCAACGTGTAGGGACCGGTGGTGAATCCGAGATCTCCTGCTTCGGACACGACAGCTATCGCGGGGTGCCAGTCGAGCACGAACTTCTCGATGCCCTCGGGCCGCGCGAGAAAGCGCCGCTTTGTGTTGCCGGGCTCCGGAGCGAAATTAACCCCATCTTCTGCAAAATATTCAAGAAACGCAGCACGCATCCCGTGTTCGACCGAGTAGTGCGCGAAAGCGCGTTCCTGCGCCATCAGTTGTTCCGTAACCGCATCGGCTTCGGTCCGCGTATGGCAGGCTGCGCCAGTCGAACCAAGCAACAGACTTAAGGCTCACCAAGGGTCCTACTCGTGCTCCAACGCATGGGCTGACTCCCGCCGATAGATGTGCCGTGATTAAAGCGCACTTTGGGTCCCGCGGCCAGGGAACTCGGCGCGGACGTATAATGCCCACCTTTTCCACCGACGTTTACGCGGACGTTTGCCGCGAAGTCGCTCCCCGGGTTTGCCCTCGACGTTGCCTATGTTCCGCGCCAGCCGATTCATACTGCTGATTGCGCTATGCGCCAGCGCCTGCGGCGCTTTTGCGCAATCGGTTTTCCCTGCGGCCGCTCCGCCACCATCGATAGCGGCCAAAGCCTACCTCCTGGTCGATGTGGTCAGCGGCCAAGTGCTTGCAGCCCAAGGCGCCGACGAACCGCGCGAGCCGGCGTCGCTTACCAAATTAATGACGGCCTACCTGACTTTCCGCGCACTCAAGGAACAACGCGTCACGCCGTCGCAGATGGTTGCGGTCTCCGATAAGGCGTGGCGAACCGAAGGTTCGCGGATGTTCATCGAGCCGAAAAAAGCCGTGACGGTGGACGAGTTACTGCGCGGGGTCATCGTGCAATCGGGCAACGATGCAAGCATTGCCCTCGCCGAACAAGTCGGCGGCTCCGAAGCGTCGTTTGTCGAGAACATGAACCGCGAAGCCGCGCGGCTCGGAATGAAAAGCACGCATTTCGTCAACCCGACGGGTCTGCCGGCGCCGCAACAGGTATCGACCGCCAGCGATCTATCCTTGCTTGCGACTGCGATCATCCGCGACTTCCCCGAGTTCTATCCGCTCTACTCGATCAAGGAATATCGCTACAACAACATCACCCAACCGAATCGCAATCGGCTCTTGTGGAGCGACCCCTACGTCGACGGGATGAAAACGGGGAATACCGACGCGGCGGGCTTCTGTCTCATTGCATCGGCCAAGCGAGGGGAGCGCCGCCTGCTGGTCGTGGTCCTGGGTGCGACTTCGGAGACCGCTCGCGCCATCGAGGCGCAGAAGTTGCTCAACTATGGATTCCAGTTCTACGATTCGGTCCAGCTCTATCAAGCCGGACAACCGGTGACTTCGCTGCGGGTCTGGAAAGGCGCGAGCGACACGGTCCCGGCAGGTTTTGTCGTCGATCGCATCATTTCTTTGCCCAAGGGGCAGGCGCAAAATCTCAAGCTCGCCATGGAGGCGACCGAGCCGCTGGTCGCGCCGGTGACTAAAGGTCAGAGTGTCGGCGTCGTCAAGCTGACGCTTGAGGGCAAACCCGTTGGAAGCTATCCGCTGCTGGCGCTCGACGACGTTTCGCCGGCGAATTTTGTCGGCCGCGTGTGGGATACGCTGCGCCTCTGGCTCAAGTGAGCGGCAGGGCCGGCCACCATGAAGAGGAAAGTCTCGTGACCGTCTATCTCAATGGAAAATTCATGGCACCCGAGGACGCCAAGATCTCGGTGCTCGACCGGGGCTTCATTTACGGCGATGGGGTCTACGAAGTCGTTCCCGTCTATCGGCGCAAGCCCTATCGTCTCGCGCAGCACCTGGCCCGACTGCAGCGCAGCCTCGACGGCATCCGACTCGACGAATCCGCACAGCGCCGCCGAATGGGAAGCCATCGTGCGCGAACAAATCGCGCATATGCCGTTCGACGACCAGGCGGTCTACTTCCAGGTGACCCGCGGCGTTGCCAAACGTGACCACGCGTTTCCTGCGAACGTAACGCCGACGGTATTCATGATGAGCAATCCGCTGACGCTGCCGACCCGCGAGCAGGTTGAGCGCGGTGTAGCCGTCATCACCGCCGCTGACCAGCGCTGGCTGCACTGTGATCTGAAGACGATCTTCGCTGCTCGGCAACGTGCTGGCGAGGCAACTCGCAGTCGATGCCGGCGCGACCGAAGCCGTACTATTTCGCGACGACATGCTTACCGAAGCATCCGCGTCTAACGTCATGATCGTTCGCAACGGTGTCATCGTTGCGCCGCCGAAAGACAACCAGATCCTGCCCGGTATTACCTACGACGTCGCGCTCGAACTCGCGCATGAAGGCGGGCTGCCGATGGAGATACGTCCCGTAACTCGCGCCGAGGCCTTGGGCGCGGACGAGATGTGGCTGTCTTCATCGACCAAGGAGGTCCTGGCGGTGACTACTGTCGACGGGAAAGCGTTCGCCGGCGGCAAGCCCGGCCCGTTGTTTCGCCGTATTCACGAATTGTTCCAGATCAGCAAGGCCAAGTAGACCCGGCAACTTTTAGTCGGCGGAGCCACTCATCCCGACTCCGGATGGGGTCGACTGATCTGATATCGGCCACCGTGCCACAGCAAAGGGGCCGCTGCACGGTACGCGCAAGCCTCGACTTCACCGACAAATAGCATGTGATCTCCTGCCGGGTGCAGCGCGTGGTGCCGGCACTCGAGCCATGCGACGCAACCCTCGATCAGCGGCGCCCCCGCCTCGCCGCGACGGAAATCGACGCCGGCGAATCGGTCGGCGTGCGGTTTTGAAAATCGTCGAGCCAGTTCGATTTGATCGTGCGCCAGGACGTTCACCGCGTAACGTTCGGCGCCTTCGAATGCGGCGAGGCTGCGCGATCGCCGAGCGAGGCTCCAGATCACAAGCGGCGGATCGAGCGACACCGAGTTGAACGAGTTGGCTGTAAATCCGACGAACGACTCGTCGGGCGCGCGCGCCGTGACAATGGTAACGCCGGTCGCGAATTGCGCCATCGCGTCGCGAAAACGCCGCTGTGCCAGGGGGGACGGCGGACGTTGCAGGGGCATCGTTGTGCGCGCTGGGGGTGCGTCGTTGCGTGGTTGCGCCGGGTTCCGCGCGGTTGCGTACAGATGCGTCGACGTGCTGCCACATCTTAGGACCGGCCGAAGCCGCCTGTCAAAGCGAGACGTCGTCGTCGCCCCTGACTCCTGTACAGACCAGAGGTCCGCTGGCGGCCCCCGGGGGTCCATGTGGAATGCGGTCCCCGTGCCTGCTACAATCATTGTCCCGTTCTCGCGCGCGCGTTCGAGCATGAAAGAGCCGCTGCAAAAAATTGTCGCGAGCCGTTATGGCGGACGAGGTATCCCGGTAGCTCTGGTGCTGCCCGATGGCGGGCGCGTGAGCCTGTCCGAGAGACCCGAAGTCGACATCTACGCTCGGACCTGGAACGGCCTGCGCGCACTGGCGTCCCCTGAACTGGGCAAGCTGGCCCGCGCCTATGTGCACAACGATATCGACTTTTCCGGCGGCGCGCGGCGCGTCCTCGGTGTTGCCGAATCGCTGGTCGGTAGCGTTACCCACGGCCGCGATCACCTGCGCGTCCGCGCACGGCACTGGTGGAACACCGCCCGCGGCAACAAAGCCAATATTCAGCACCACTACGATGTGTCCAATGCGTTCTATCGCATGTGGCTGGACGAACGCCTCGTCTATTCGTGCGCTTATTTCAAGACGGACGCCGATACGCTCGATCAGGCGCAGGCCCAGAAGCTCGATCACATCTGCCGCAAGCTCCAGCTGCGTTCGGGAGACGAGTTTCTCGATATCGGCTGCGGCTGGGGCGGCCTGATCCTGTGGGCAGCGCAGAACTACGGGGTCAAGGCAACCGGCATTACGCTGTCAGAGAACCAGTTCGATCATGTGAAAGCACGGGTTGCCGAACTCGGCCTCGGCGACAGGGTGCGGGTCGAGCTGCTCGACTACATCAATCTGCCCGAGGACCGGCCGTACGACAAGATTGCCAGCATCGGCATGTTCGAACACGTCGGCATCGCCAACTATCCGCGCTATTTCGGCAAGATTTATCGGTTGCTCAAACCAGGCGGCATGGTACTCAATCACGGCATCACGCAGAACGAGGTGGGCGCCGAGAGCCTGGGTAGCGGGATCGGCGATTTTGTCGAGGAATATGTTTTCCCGGGCGGGCAGCTCACCCACGTCTCCCGGGTTGTGCACGGACTTGCCGCGCGAGGGCCTGGAATTGGTCGATGCCGAGGCCCTGCGCGAGCACTACGCGCGAACGCTCTGGCACTGGCTCGACCGGCTGGAAGTCGAATTCCGATGCTGCCCGGCGCGAAGTCGGTGAAGAAAAATTCCGCATCTGGCGAATCTATCTCGCGGGTTCGGCGCACGCTTTCGAGCGGGGCTGGCTGTCGATTTTTCAGTTGCTCGCCGGCAAGCCCCTGCCTGACGGTCGACTGCCGCATCCGGCGACGCGCGACTACATGTATCGCTAGCGGGCCGGCCGCGGACTTTAAGCCGGCGTCGCGACCATCGACTTGCGCATCAGGCATCTCGACCCCATGTTCGGGCGATGGACACCGTGACCGAATCGCTGCTGGAATTCCCCTGCTCGTTTCCTCTCAAGATCGTCGGACGCACTCGCGACGGGTTCGCGCAGTCGATACTCGAAGTCGTCTCTGCGCCATGCGCCCGATTTCGACAGCGCATCGATGGAAATGCGCACCTCGCGCGAGGGGAACTACCTGTCCCTGACCTGCACGATCAATGCGACCTCGCGTGAGCAGCTCGACGAGCTCTATCGCGAACTCATCGGCGCACCCTAACGTCGTGATGGTTTTCTAGAGCGCGTGGTGCCGTCCCCGCGGGAGGGTCGTCCGGCCGATCGATTCGTCGTCCGCAGGATGGGCCTTACGGACTACGAGCCGACGTGGCGCGCGATGCAGGCTTTCACCGATGCGCGCAACGACGACACGGCCGACGAGATCTGGCTGACCGAGCATCCTCCGATCTACACGCTCGGCCTCGCCGGGCGGCGCGAGCATCTGCTGCGCGACAACGGCATCCCCGCGCTCAAGGTCGATCGCGGCGGCCAGATCACTTATCACGGCCCGGGGCAGCTCGTTGCCTATCTGCTGATCGACCTCGAGCGCGCGGGCTGGGCATTCGGCGGCTGGTCCGGGCGATCGAGGCGGGCGTGATAGAATGGCTTGATTCGCTACGGTGTCAGCGCGCACCTGCGAGCGGGCGCTCCCGGCGTGTATGTCGATGCTCGGCGGCGCCGAGGCGAAAATCGCCGCGCTCGGACTCAAGGTCAGCAAGCGGCTGCACGTACCATGGCCTCGCGCAATCAACGTCGACGATGGACCTCTCTCCGTTCGCCGACATCGACCCGTGCGGCTATCCGCGGGCTCGCGGTTACGCAGCTGACGGATTTCGGCGTTATCGCTTCGCGCGCCGGAAATCGAGGAGTCGCGCCGGTTCGCTCACTGGACTCGACGCATCGGCAAGGCGTGATGCGATGACCGAATCCGTCCCGCTCGTCCGCCAGTGCCGAGCAACGCCGCCGGCGTCAAGCACAAGGGCGACGCCAAGACGTGCGCGGCATCCCCATCAAGATCGTTGCCGCCGAGCGCCTGAAGAAGCCGGACTGGATCCGCGTGCGCGCGCCGTCGTCGCCGCGCTTCTACGAGATCAAGAAGATCCTGCGCGAGCACAATCTGCACACGGTGTGCGAGGAAGCCTCGTGCCCGAACATCGGCGAGTGCTTCGGCAAGGGCACGGCGACGTTCATGATCATGGGCGACATCTGCACGCGGCGCTGCCCGTTCTGCGACGTCGGGCACGGCCGGCCGCTTGCCGCTCGATGCCGACGAGCCGGCCAATCTCGCCAAGACGATTGCCGCGCTGAAGCTGCGCTATGTCGTCATCACCAGTGTCGACCGCGACGACCTGCGCGACGGCGGCGCGCAGCATTTCGTCGATTGCATTCGCGCCGTGCGCGAGCAGCTCGCCGGCGACGCAGATCGAAGTGCTGGTGCCCGATTTTCGCGGTCGCCTCGATCGCGCGCTGGAGATCCTCGCCCAGGCGCCGCCGGACGTGATGAACCACAATCTCGAGACCGTGCCGCGACTGTACAAGCAGGCGCGGCCCGGCTCCGACTATGCGCATTCGCTCAAGCTGCTCGCGGACTTCAAGGCGCGTTTCCCGCGATCTCCGACCAAGTCCGGCCTGATGGTGGGCCTCGGCGAGACCGACGAAGAGATCCTCGCGATGATGCGCGACATGCGCGCGCACGCATCGACATGCTCACTATCGGCCAGTACCTGCAGCCAACCGCGAGCCACCTGCCGGTGCTCGCGCTACGTGCATCCCGGATACTTCGCGATGTTCGAGCGCGAGGCCTATGCGATGGGCTTCCGCCACGCCGCGGTGGGCGCGCTGGTGCGCTCGTCGTACCACGCCGACCAACAGGCGGATGACGTGCTGGAGTCCGCCGCGGCAGACGCGGAGTAGTACCGCGCGGCGCGCGAAATCGCTGACAACGTCAGCTTGGCGGCGGCACCGCTCCTTCGGCCACAGGATCCACATGCGGCCCTTCTGTCGCATGCGACCCGCTTCGCGACCGGCATCGTCGCCGAATCCCCAGAAGAAATCGGCGCGCAGCGGCGCCGCGGATCGCGCCGCCCGTGTCCTGCGCGATCATCAGTCGCTCGAGCGGGCGGGCGGACAGCGGATACGTCGTCGCCAGGAACACCGGCGCGCCGAGCGGAATCGATACGCGGGTCGACGGCGATCGTGCGCGTCGCCAGCAACGGAACGCCGAGCGAGCCGATGGGCCGTCGATCGCCGCCTCCAGCGATCCAGCGCGGGATCCGGCACCACTTCGCGAAAGAAAACGTAGCTCGGATTTTCGTCGAGCAGCGCCGGCAGCTTGTCCGGGTGGTCGCGCGCCCACTCGCTTATGCCCTGCATCGACGCGCGATCGAGCGGTAGTTCTCGCCGCGCTCGATCAACACGCGCCCGATCGAGCGGAAAGGGTGCCCGTTCTGATCGGCGTAGCCGACGCGCATCACGCCGCCTTCTTCAAGCTGCACGCGCCCCGACCCCTGGATCTGCAGGAAGAACGCGTCGATCGGATCGTCGACCCAGACGAGCACCTTGCCGGAGACCGGCGTGCTCGTCCGGTTTCGATTTCGGCCCGCGTCCAGTACGGCACGACGCGCCGTCCGTCGACGCGCCCGCGCACGCGCTTGTCCTTCAAGTCAGGATAGAGATCCGCGAGCTCGATGGTCAAGAGGTCATCGGGAACGCCGTACAAGGGCACGCTGAAGCGATCGCTGCGTTGACGGCTGCCTGTGAGCAACGGCTCGTAGTAGCCGGTGACGACGCCGCTGTCCCGACCGTCGGCCGTCGTCATCTGGTATGGGCTAAAATGGGTTTCGAAGAACAGCCGCACGCTGGCGTCGTCGGCCGGATTGATCGCGCGGCAGTCAGTGCAGACGCTCGCCAGATGGATGGAGGTTGGGCCAGCAAGCGCCGGCATCCGGCAACGAAATGCCGGCCATGATCCGGCCTGCGTATCGTCGGCCCAGCCGGGGATTTCACTGAAGGTGCTGGGTCGGAACACGGCCTTTGCCGGTTGCGCGGGTGTCGCGGATGCGCTCACCGGCGGTACCGCGCTGGCGGTGGGTGCGGTGCGCGGCGGCGTGGCGCAGCCGGCGATAGTGGCGATCAGCGCGGCAGCGAATGCCCGATGGAGAATGGCGAATCATGGCTGGCTCTTGCTCGAAGCGCTGGTGGCGTTGTCGCTGGCGGTCGTCATCGTGTGGTGGACGATGGGCGCAAGGCGAACGGGGGACAAGCGAGACCAGGGCGGCGGGCCGCACGCGCCTGACGCCGAAGTGTCGGCGCCTGACGCGAAGTCGGCAAGGATTAATGGAGCACGCGCGGCACCGACAGCGTGAACGGCGGAATCGGTGCGTCGAAAGGTTGCCCGTCCTCGGCGACCATCTGGTAGGTGCCGCGCATCGTGCCGACGGCGGTTGCCAGGTGCGTGCCGCTGGTGTATTCGAAGCTTTCGCCGGGTTTCAGCAGCGGCTGCTGGCCGACCACGCCCAGGCCCTTGACCTCCTGGACCTTGTTGTTGGCATCGGTGATGATCCAGTGGCGGCTCACGAGTTGGGCCGAAACGCTTGCCGGTGTTGGTGACCGTGATCGTGTAGGCGAACACGTACTGGCCCTTCGACGGGTCGGACTGGTCGGCGACGTAGGTCGCGATTGCGCCGAGACGGTGATGTCGTATTTGTTCGCTTCGCCCATGGGAATGCTCTTCAACGTCAGCGACAGGGGAATTATAACGCGATGCCCAACTGCCGGATTGCACCCTCGCTGCTCTCCGCCGACTTCGCGCGACTCGGCGAGGAAGTGCGTGCGGTCATCGCGGCCGGCGCCGACCTCATCCATTTCGACGTGATGGACAACCATTACGTGCCGAACCTGACGATCGGACCGCTCGTCTGCGAGGCGATCAAGCCGCATGTCGACGTTCCGATCGACGTGCATCTGATGGTGAAGCCTGTCGACCGCATCGTCCCCGATTTCGCGAAGGCGGGCGCCGCGATCATCAGCTTCCATCCGGAGGCGTCGGAGCACGTCGACCGCACGATCGACTTATCCACGACAGCGGCTGCAAGGCGGGGCTGGTGCTCAATCCGGCGACGCCGCTCGATTGGCTCGATCACGTCATCGACAAGCTCGACCTCGTGCTCATCATGTCGGTGAATCCGGGTTTCGGCGGCCAGTCGTTCATCCCGCAGGCGCTCGACAAGCTGCGCGCCGCGCGCGCGCGCATCGACGCGGTGACCGCGCGGACGAAGCGCGCCCGATCCTGCTCGAGGTCGACGGCGGGGTGAAAGTCGACAACATCGCGCGCGATCGCCGAGGCCGGCGCCGACACGTTCGTCGCCGGCTCGGCGATTTTCGGCAGCGCCGATTACGCCAAGACGATCGCAACGATGCGAGCCGAAATAAGCAAGGCCTGAAAGTTTGAATTCGAAACCGGGGACCACGTTGAACATTTTCGATCACCAACGACAGAATGATTTTCGCGCCAGGGTGTCGCCATGGTAGTCGCGGTCAGCGAGCGCATTCGCGTGAGCGCCATCGCTTTCGATCTCGACGGCACATTGCTCGACACCGTCGCCGACCTCGCGGCGGCCGTTAACGTGATGCTGGCCGATCTCGGCCATGCGCCGCTGCCCAAGGAGGCCATCCGCACGATGATCGGCAAGGGCATCGACAATCTGGTGCAGCGCGCGCTGCTCGCGGCGCGCGGTGCAGCCCGGTCTTCGCGCGGCCGACGAGGCGCGCGCTCGTGCGGTATCTACGAGGACACATACGATCGCGCGCTCGGCCGCGAGACCGTCGCCTTTCCTGGCCTGCGCGAAGGCCTCGAGCGCTTGCGCGAGCGCGGGCTTCCGCCTCGCGATCATCACGAACAAGGCGACGCCGCTTCGCGCGCCCGCATCTCGAGCAAGCCGGCATCGCCACTATTTCAGTCTGGTCTTCGGCGGCGATTCGATCTTCCCGCGAAAAAGCCCGATCCGCGCCGCTGCAGCACGTCGCCCGGCATTTCGGCGTCGACGCGGACCGCTTGCTGATGTGTCGGCGACTCGGCGATCGATACGCAGGCCGCGCGCGCCGCCGGCTGCCCCGTCTTCTGTCGTGCCCTACGGATACAACGAAGGGCGGCCGGTGCAAAGCCTGGATTGCGATGGTATAGTCTCTTCGCTCGACGAGCTTCCCGAACGGATTCGACTCGGTTGAACATGAGCCTCGACGCTCACAACTGCAACGATGCCTCGCCCAGCGGGCATGGTGGCACGCGGCAACGATTGGCGCTGGTGGCGCCCATTGTGAGCTGCGCCTGGCGTCGCGCGCTGACAAGCGACGCCAGGTAACACCGCTGCTGTTGTTGAGAGAATCGTTGAAGCATCATGACCGAAGCCGAATTTCGCGCGCTTGCCGCGCAAGGGTATAACCGCATACCGCTCGTTCTCGAGTCTTTCGCGGACCTCGACACGCCGCTCTCGCTGTATCTCAAGCTCGCCAACCAGCGCTATACGTTCCTGCTCGAGTCCGTCGTAGGAGGCGAACGCTTCGGGCGCTATTCGTTCATCGGCCTGCCGGCGAAGGTGCGCATCCGCGCGCACGGACGCCGGATCGAAGTCGAGGACAACGGCGGCATCGTCGAGCGTCACGAAGGCGATCCGCTCGCATTCGTCGGCGAATTCCTGCATCGCTATCGCGCTGCCCCGCGGCCCGGACTGCCGCGCTTTTGCGGCGGCCTTGCGGGCTATTTCGGCTACGACACGGTGCGTCACATCGAGACCGCGGCTGGCGGACTCCGCAGCGGCGCCTGTTCCCGAGCTCGCCAACATTCCCGACATCCTGCTGCTGCTCACCGAAGAACTCGCGGTCGTCGACAATCTCGCGGGCAAGATTTCGCTGATCGTCTATGCCGATCCGACATCGCCGAACGCGTACCGCGATGCGCACGATCGACTGCAGGCTTTGCGCCGCAAACTGCGCGAGCCGGTATCGATTCCGTTACAAACCGCGACTGAAGTCACCGAAGCCACGAGCGAATTTGGCGCCGCCGGCTATCAGGCCGCCGTCGCGCGGTCGCGCGAATATATCGCTGCCGGCGACATCATGCAGGTCGTGCATCTCGCAGCGCATGCGCCGGCCGTTCGCTGCGCCGCCACTGTCGCTGTATCGGGCGCTGCGCTCGCTCAATCCGTCGCCATACATGTTCTATTACGATTTCGGCGACTTTCACGTTGTCGGCGCCTCGCCCGAGATCCTGGTGCGCAAGGAAGGATCGGCTGTGACGCTGAGACCGATCGCCGGCACGCGGCCCGCGCGGCGCGACGCGCGAAGCCGATGACGCACTTGCGGCCGAGCTCGCTCGCTGATCCCAAGGAGATCGCTGAACACGTGATGTTGCTCGACCTTGGCCGTAACGATGTCGGCCGCGTCGCGCAGACGGGCAGCGTGCAGGTGACCGATCGCATGATTGTCGAGCGCTACTCGCACGTCATGCATATCGTCTCCAACGTGGAAGGGCGGCTCAAACCGGGCCTGACCAGCATCGACGTGCTGCGTGCGACGTTCCCGGCGGGCACCGTGAGCGGCGCACCGAAGGTGCGGGCGATGGAGATCATCGATGAACTCGAGCCCAGCGCGACGCGGCATCTACTCGGGCGCAGTCGGCTACATCAGCTTCCAGGACGACATGGACACGGCGATTGCGCTGCGCACCGCCGTCATCAAGGATGGCACGCTGTACGCGCAGGCAGGCGGCGGCATCGTGCACGACTCGTCGCCCGAAGGCGAATGGCAGGAGACGCAGAACAAGCTGCGCGCCCTGCAGCGCGCGGCGGATATGGTCCAGCTCGGCCTGGATGCCGAGAGCTAGGGGCCTATCATGCTATTGCTCATCGACAACTACGATTCGTTTACCTACAACCTCGCGCAGTACCTGGGTGAACTCGGCGCGGACGTGCATGTGCATCGCAACGACGCAATGACGATCGCGCAGATCGCTGCGTGGCGCCCGAAAAAATCGTCATCTCGCCGGGTCCGTGCACGCCCGATGAGGCAGGCATTTCGGTGCCGCTGATCCAGCGCTTCGCCGGCGAGATTCCGATTCTCGGTGTGTGCCTCGGTCATCAGGCGATCGGGCAGGCGTTCGGCGGACGCATCGTCCGCGCGCAGCACGTGATGCACGGCAAGGTGTCGGCGATCAGCCATGCCGGTGGTGGCGTCTTCGCGGGATTGAAGAATCCCTTGACGGCAACCCGTTATCATTCGCTGGTGATCGAACGGGCGTCGCTGCCGGCCGAGCTCGAGATCACGGCGACCAGCGACGACGGCGAGATCATGGGCGTGCGTCACCGCAACCACGATGTCGAAGGCGTGCAGTTTCATCCCGAAGCGATTCTGACAGAGCAAGGACACGAACTGCTGTCCAATTTTCTCAAGGGCACCCACCATGTCGCTTAACATGCAGGACGCGCTGCAACGCACCGTCGAGCACCGGGAGATCTTTCACGACGAGATGCTCGCGCTGATGCGCAAGATCATGAGCGGGGAAGCGTCGCCCGTGATGATCGCGGCGTTCACCGTTGGGCTGCGCGTCAAGAAAGAGACGATCGGCGAAATCGCTGCAGCGGCGCAGGTGATGCGCGAATTCGCGACCAAGGTCGATGTCGCTGACAAGGACAAGCTCGTCGATATCGTGGGGACCGGCGGAGACTCGGCACACACCTTCAACATCTCGACCGCCGCCATGTTTGTCGCGGCCTCCGCGGGCGCGCGTGTCGCCAAGCATGGCGGCCGCTCGGTGTCGTCGAAATCCGGCAGCGCCGACGTGCTCGAAGCCCTCGGCGCCAACATCATGCTCAAGCCCGACCAGGTAGCCACGTGCGTTGCGGAAACGGGCATCGGTTTCATGTTCGCTCCCAATCACCACAGCGCAATGAAACACGCGGGCCGGTTCGTAAGGAACTGGGCGATTCGCACCATCTTCAACATCCTGGGACCGCTGACCAATCCCGCCGGTGCGCCGAATCAGTTACTCGGCGTTTTCCACCCAGACCTGGTCGGGATTCAGGTGCGCGTGCTGCAACGGCTCGGCAGCAAGCACGTGCTGGTGGTTTACGGCAAGGATGGCATGGACGAAGTCTCGCTTGGCGCTGCGACGATGGTAGGAGAGCTCAAAGACGGCGAAGTCCGTGAATACGAAATACATCCAGAGGATTTCGGCCTGCGGATGATTTCCAATCGGGGGCTCAAAGTGACCGATGCGAGCGAGTCCAAAGCGATGCTGCTGGAGGCGCTCGACAACACCGAGGGCACGCCGCGGGAAATCGTCATTCTCAACGCAGGAGTAGCGCTCTACGCTGCGAATGTTGCAGGCAGCATTCGCGAAGGCATTGACAAGGCGCGCGACGCCGTCGCGTCGGGTGCCGCGAAGAAGAAGCTGACGCAGTTCGTCGCGGTGACACAGAAACTGGCGACGGCGAACCAGTCTTAGACGACCAGACAATAAGGCGCCTGCGCGCGCTACGAGGAAATCTTGAAACCGAACAGCGACATCCTGGCAAAGATCATCACCACGAAGGCGGAAGAGGTTATCGCTGCGGAGCTGGCGAGCCCGTTTGACGTTGTTGATCGCGCGGCGCGCGAGATGCCGCCGCGCCTCGCGGTTTTGCCGCCGCGCTTCGTGCTCGCATTGCCGGCGGCAAAAGTGCTGTCATCGCCGAGATAAAGCGCGCCAGCCCCAGCAAAGGCATTTTGCGCGATCCGTTCGATCCGCCGGCGATCGCCGCGTCGTACGAGAAAGCGGGTGCGACGTGCCTTTCGGTGCTCACCGACCGACCGTTCTTCCTCGGCGCACCCGAATATCTGGTCGACGCTCGCGCTGCCTGCACGCTTGCCTGCGCTGCGCAAGGAATTCATCATCGACGAATACCAGGTCGCCGAATCGCGCGCGCTTGGAGCCGATGCAATTCTGCTCATTGTCTCCGCGCTCGATGATGCGCGGTTGGCTGCCCTCGAAGCGTGCGCGCTCGACTATGGGATGGACGTGCTGGTGGAAGTGCACGATGCATCGGAACTCGATCGCGCGCTGAAGCTCAAGACGCCGCTGATCGGGATCAACAACCGCAACCTGAAGACGTTCAAAGTCTCGTTGACGCGGACGATCGAACTGCTGCCCAAGGTCCCGACCGACCGAATCGTCATCACCGAGAGCGGCATTCTCGCCCAAGGCGACGTTGCGCTGATGCGGCGCCACGGCGTCAACGCGTTCCTGGTTGGGGAGGCGTTCATGCGAGCTCCCGATCCCGGCGCGGCGCTCGAAGCGCTATTCGGCTCCTAGCCGGGCCAACGAACGCACCGCCCCGCGTTGAATCGCGGCGGTCGTCTTGCCTTTCGTTTGTTATGATGATGCCCCGCGCCCTGAGCACGATCGGCGCGTAGGCAGCACACCACGCAACGCAAGCGCCCGCGGCAGACGTGCGCGGCAGGCAACGGAGGGGACACTTGTCGGCGATCGTCGTCGAGAACGTCAGCAAGCACTGGACGACGGCGGCCGGCAACGTACGCGCAGTCGAGGCAGTGTCGTTCGAACTCGAACAAGCCACCCTCAATGTCCTGCTCGGACCATCGGGCTGTGGCAAATCGACGACGCTAAGGCTCATTGCGGGCCTCGATCAAGCCGACAGCGGGCGCGTTTCGATCGGCGGCATCGATGTCACGCGGTTGCCACCTGCCAAGCGCAATATCTCGATGGTCTTCCAGAGCTATGCGCTGTTTCCACACTTGACGGTCGCCGAAAACATCGTGTTCGGCCTGCGCGTGCGCAAGACGGCAGCCGCCGAGCGCGACCGTCGCCTGCAGCGCGTCGCGTCGCTCTTGGGTCTTTCGGCGCTGCTCGAGCGCAAACCTTCGCAACTGTCGGGCGGACAGCAACAACGCGTGGCGCTCGGCCGCGCCTTCATCGCCGAGACACCGGTGTGCTTGATGGACGAGCCGCTGTCGAACCTCGATGCTCAACTGCGTCAGGAAATGCGACAGGAGATCCGGACCTTGCAGCGCGAGCTCGGCATCACAATGGTTTACGTCACGCATGACCAGGTCGAGGCAATGACGATGGCTGACCGAGTGATCCTGCTGTCGGGCGGCCGCATCGAACAGAATGGCGCTCCCGTCGACTTGTACGAAATGCCCGCCAACGCATTCGTCGCGCGATTCATCGGCACGCCGCCGATGAACTTGTTGCGCCTCGAAGGCGCGCTGCTGGACGCCGTCACATCGATGCTGGATCGCGCCGGCGCCACCCCACGGATGTTGGCGCAATCGAGCCGCAGCCAACGACAGCATTGAGCACGCCACTGAGCGGCGCCACCCTGGGCGTCCGCCCGGAGCATATCGTGCTTGACCGCAGCGACGGCGTGGACGCGAGCGTCGAGGCGGTCGAATACCTCGGCGCCGATTCGTTGCTGGCGTGTCGCGTCGGCAACCAGCCGTTGACCGCCCGCGTCAGCGGACGCGTCGGCTTCAGTCGTGGCGATCACGTGCATTTGGCGTGGGCGCCTGGAGCCATGCATTTCTTCGACCGGGAGACCGGAGCTCGTATGAACGAGCTGCCACACCGACAATCGGAAACCATGCTTGCGTAGGATCATCAATCTGCAATCCACAGGAGACGAAACATGAAATGGAATACTTGCCTGCGCGCGGCGGCGTTTGTTGCCGGTCTTTTCGCGTCGATGCTCGCGGTCGCCCAGGCGCCGGTCGAGATTTCTTTTTACTATCCGATCGCGGTCGGGGGAAAAATCACCAAGCTGGTCGACGGCATGACGGCTGATTTCGAGAAAGCCAATCCCGGGATCAAGGTCAAGCCGATCTATGCGGGCAGCTATCAGGAGTCGCTCACCAAAGCGCTGACGGCTGTCAAAGGCAATGACGCACCCACACTGGCGGTCCTGTTGTCGACCGACATGTACACCTTGATCGACGAGGACGCCGTCGTTCCATTCGATCCGCTGCTCACCACTGCTGACGACCGCACATGGCTCAAGGGCTTCTACCCCGCGTTCATGGAGAACAGTCAGACCGGCGGCAAGACCTGGGGCATTCCGTTTCAGCGGTCAACCATCGTCATGTACTACAACAAGGAGATGTTCAAGGAAGCCGGCCTTGATCCCAACCAACCGCCGAAAACGTGGCGCGATCTGGCCGACGTTGCGCAAAAGCTGACCAAGCGCGACGCGTCGGGCAAGGTCACGCAGTGGGGCGTGCAGATACCGTCGTCGGGTTTCCCATACTGGCTTTTCCAGGGATTGACGACGGAGAACGGCGCCATCCTGATGAACGCCGCTGGCACCCAAACTTACTACGACAAGACCGAAGTGATCGGCGCGCTGCAGTTCTGGATCGATCTGATCACCAAACTCAAGGTGCACCCCGAAGGGATCGTGGAATGGGGGACGACGCCGAAGGATTTCTTTGAACGCAAGGTCGCGATCATCTGGACGACGACCGGCAACCTGACCAACGTGAAGGACAATGCCAAATTCGATTTTGGTGTGGCGATGCTGCCCGCCAACCAGCGTCGCGGGAGTCCGACCGGTGGCGGCAATTTCTATCTGTTCAAGCAGGCCAAGCCCGCACAACAGGCGGCGGCGCTGAAATTCGTCCGTTGGATGACCTCTCCCGAACGCGCAGCGCAGTGGGGCATCGAAACCGGCTACGTCGCCGTCCGACCCGACGCGTGGGAGACGCCCGCGATGAAGCAATACGTCGCGGGGTTTCCGGCGGCCGCGGTGGCGCGAGATCAGCTCGAATTCGCCGTTGCCGAATTGTCGACGCACGAGAATCAGCGGGTCACCAAGGCGCTCAATGACGGCCTGCAGGCGGCGCTGACGGGGAGCAAACCCGCCGACCAGGCGATGCGGGATGCGCAGAAGGAATCCGATCGCGTGTTGAAAAGCTATCAAAAATAGTCGTGAGCCAGGCGCGGGGTCGATAGCGTCCCCGCGCGCCGATGCGGCCAACAAGCGAACAACGAGCATGAGCAGGGCGAAGTCGCGGGTCCACGGCAGGTCGTTCATGTTCTTTCCCGCTAGGGGGAAGGGACCGTGTGATGACGCGCACCGCAAGCTGGATATATGGGTGGCTGCTGCTATTGCCTTCCGCAGCGCTGCTGGCGCTGTTCACACACTACCCGGCAGTGGCGACCTTGTGGCACAGCTTCATGTCGACGCCCAAAGGCGCGCGGCCCTCGGTTTTTGTCGGTCTCGACAACTATGAGCAATTGATCGACGACCCGATTTTCTGGAAAGCGCTGGTCAACAATCTTTTGTACGCGGCCGGCACGATTCCGTTGTCCATTGCCTTGGCGCTGCTGATGGCCGTCTGGGTCAATGGGAGGATCGGCGGCCGCGGCTTCCTGCGGCTCGCCTATTTCACTCCGACCGTGTTGCCGATGATCGCGGTGGCGAACATCTGGCTTTTTTTCTACACCCCCGAGTACGGCTTGCTCGAACGCCTCACCAGTGCGCTGGGCATGGCCGGCCACAACTGGCTGGGCAGCAGGAGCACGGCACTCGGTTGCCTGATGGTCGTTACGGTCTGGAAAGAAGCCGGATTCTTCATGATCTTCTATCTGGCGGCATTGCAGCAAATGTCGCCGAATCTGGCCGAGGCTGCGGCGATCGAAGGCGCGTCGCGCGCCTATTTCTTCCGTCGTGTGACGCTGCCCGCTGTTGATGCCTACGACGCTGTTCGTGACTGGTCAACGCGGTGATCAATGCTTTTCGCCTGGTCGACCACGTTGTCGTGATGACGCGCGGGGGCCCGGATAATGCCACCGAACTCCTGCTGTACTACATCTACGAGATCGGATTTCGTTTCGTCGATTCCGCCTATGCGGCCGCGTTGACGATGGTCCTGCTGCTGTTGCTCGGCGCTACGGCGGTGGTGCAATTCTGGTTTCTCGACCGGCGCGTGCACTACCAATGAACATTGCCTATCGCGCGACAGGGATTGGGCCACGAGTCGAAACCGCCGCCGCATGGCTGCTAGGCCTTCTTTGGATACTTCCGCTCGCCTACGCGTTCTGGACAGCGTTTCACCCGAGCGAGTTCGCAACGCACTTCGTTCCCATCCGCTCCGCTGACGCTGGAAAACTTCGACAAGGCCTGGCACGCGGCACCTTTTGCCCGGTACTTTCTCAACACCACCCTGCTGTGCGCGATGATCCTGGCGGCCCAACTCGTCCTCTGCACCCTGGCGGCCTACGCGTTTGCGCGCTTCGAGTTTCCTGGCCGCAACGTGGTTTTCGCGCTGGTTCTCATTCAGCTCATGGTCATGCCGGATGTTCTTATCGTCGAGAACTATCGCACGATGAGCGCGCTCGGCCTGCGCGATACTATCCTCGCGATCGGACTGCCCTACATGGCGAGCGCGTTCGGGATATTTCTACTGCGGCAAACGTTTCTCACCGTCCCCAGGGAGCTCGACGAAGCGGCGCGGATCGAAGGCTGTACACCGTTGCAGGTCCTTTGGAAAGTGTATGTTCCGCTCGCACGGCCTGTATATCTGGCTTATGCGCTGGTCAGCGTCAGTTACCATTGGAACAATTTCCTGTGGCCGCTGATCATCACTAATTCGGTCGAATCGCGTCCCCTGACGGTGGGGCTCCAGGTGTTTTCAGCGACCGACCAGGGCATCGACTGGTCGATCATTACGGCGGCGACGCTACTGACGACCGCTCCGTTGCTGGTTGCTTTTTTGCTGTTTCAGAAGCAGTTCGTGCAGTCTTTCATGCGCGCGGGCATCCGCTAAATGCCTATACACGAACCGAGCGAGGCGACGATGGCGGCGGACTCCGCGGCAACGACTGGCGCGTTTTCGATCATTCGGCGGGAATGGCCGTGGTTTGTTGCCGTGACCACCGCCGTGCTGTTTCTCGCATTCGGTTCAAAGTGGCTCGCGGATCTTTCGAATCCTTACTGGTTCGCCTTGATGCTGGTGGTTCTGTTCGGCGTGATTCTGCTCTCTGCATTCGCAGTCGTTCGGCATGCCGAAAGTCTCGCGACCCTTCTTGGCGAACCGCTGGGAACGCTGATCCTGACGCTCGCAGTCACCGGTATCGAGGTCATGATGATCGCAGCGGTGATGTACACGGGCAAGGGAAGTTCGTCGCTGGCGCGCGATGCGATGTTCGCGGTCGTGATGATCGTGCTCAACGGGATGGTGGGCCTTTCGCTGTTGCTCGGTGGCGTGCGTTATCACGAACAGACGTACAACTTGCAAGGCGCCAGTTCGTTCCTGGCCGTGATTTTTCCGCTGGCCGTACTCGGTCTTATCTTGCCCAACTACACGGTATCGGCGCTCGGTCCGATCCTGTCACCGCTGCAGTCGGCGTTCCTGATCGTCATGGCGCTCGGGCTGTACGGCATATTCCTGGCGATGCAGACGTCACGGCACCGGGACTATTTCATTGCACCCCCGGGCCGGGACGGCGAAGCCGGCGACGACGGGGCTCACCACGTGCAAGGCGTGCGTTCGGTAGGGTGGCATGGTTTTGCGCTGTTCGCCTATTTGCTGCCGCTGGTCATTCTGTCGAAACAGATCGCGGTCCCGATCGACCATGGTATTGCCGTGCTGCATGCGCCCGCGGCGTTCGGCGGATTTCTGGTCGCCGTATTGATCCTGGCACCCGAGGCTTTGGGCGCCATCCGCGCGGCCCGTGCCAACCAGTTACAGCGTTCGGTGAATGTCTTGCTGGGCTCGGTGCTGGCAACCATAGGCCTGACGATTCCCGCCGTGCTCGCCATCGGTTTCATCACGGGGAAGACGATCGTCCTCGGGCTCGAGCCGATCGAAACGCTCCTGCTGCTCTTGACCCTGGTCTTGAGCACGATTACTTTCGCCAGCGTTCGAACCAACGTGCTGCTTGGTGCCGTGCATCTGCTGATGTTTCTCGCGTACCTGATGCTCACCTTTGAACGATGATCGGTGCCAATTTCCGCTTGTCGCAGCAAGTACCTCGCTGTTCATTCGGTAGGAGTTGCTTGGCATAGGAGTTGCGCGAGCCATGAAAGTCATTACCTGGAATGTGCAGTGGTGCAGGGGTGTCGATAAGCGCGTCAGCCCTTCTCGTATCGTTAGCCGCGCGCGAGCGGTCGCCGACTTCGACGTGCTTTGCCTGCAGGAAGTCGCCAACAATTTTCCCGCCCCAAGACTGGGCGGCAGCCGCGGTGAAAATCAGTTCGCGGAACTGGCGCGATTGCTTCCCGGCTATACGCCGGTGCCGGGCGTGGCGGTCGACGTCCCGGCGGAGGGTGGTGGCCGGCGCCACTTCGGCAACATGATCCTTTCTCGTCTTCCAGTTGGCCAGGTGTTCCGTCACCTGTTGCCGTTTCCGGTGGATGCCGGGCTCAAGGGCATGCCGCGCCTGGCTCTCGAAGCCATCGTGCGCGCGCCGTTCGGCGATGTGCGCATCATCACCACGCATCTCGAATATTTCGGGACCACCAAACGGACGGCACAGGTCGAAGCATTGCGCGCCATCTACGCCGAAGGCAGCGGACATGCGAGGCTGGGCGGCATTGTCGAAACGGGAGGCGGTCCATTCCACAGCTTCCTTCGTCCGGTGTCGACTGTCATTACGGGCGACTTCAATCTCGAGCCCGACAGTCACCTGCACGCGCGGATGATCGAACCTTTCTCGGACGGCACGCCCGCGCTGCGCGACGCATGGGAAGTCGCTCATCCGGGCATTGCCCATCCATCGACGTTCAAGATCTACGACAAGGAATATCCGGAAGAACCCGAGGAACACTGCGATTTTATTTTTGTTTCCAGCGATCTCGCTTCACGCGTTCGCACGCTGCGCGTTGATCAAAAGGCGCAAGCGTCGGATCACCAACCGGTCTTGCTGGAAGTCGGAGATTGACAGCGGGCCTCAGTGCGCCTTAGCGCGCCTCGGTCGATATTCCCCGATCAGGGTCGAAGCGGACGGTGCAGTCCCTGTCGGCCGTCGCCGTCGAGTACGCGAGTGAGGTATTGTCGCCGTGGATGAAAGACCGAAGCATAGAGAAAAGCGTCGTTGCGTCCGTTGACGATGCACAAGGTACCGCCCTCCGGGACTTGGGCGACGATCGCATCGGTGGGATGCACCAAGTCGCGCAACCTCAGCCCTTTAGTTTTCAGGTAGGCCGCACCGGTCATCGCAATGACACTCGCCAATGCGATGCTGATCAGGGAGTAGGTGATGCTACGCTGCAGCGGTTGTCGCGCGCTGGCGAAAGCGGGCGAATGGGCAACCACCAGAACAACCGATAGCAGGCTCAGCATCCAGAACAAGTAGTAGCGCAGTTCGTGCGCTGCAGGTGCGCTCGCGCAGATCAGAGATAGCGCGAGGACCAGCGCGACCGGCCATCGGGCGGCGACGCTAAGGCGAGCACTCCACCACAGCAGCGCCACGGCACCGAGGACGTACGGGACGAAATAGCCGCCCATGCGAAACGACTGGCTGGACTGCTGCACGTCTCCCTGGTCGATCGTCCACGGGATCGGCCGTCCACGAAAGGCATCGTATTCCAGCACCGAGGCGAGCCAGCGCAGCGGCGCGGGCGAGTCCAGCCACTGGTCGGAAATCGAATTGGCTGCCTGCATGCCCTCGGGGGCCGTCCAGTGCAATGGTCCAAACGCGGCTGCGATCGGGTAGAACGGGTTGCCGAACGCGATGGCATTCAGAATGAGCTTGGACGTCATGAGGACGTAGCCGCCGACAGCGAGCACGGTGAAGGCGGTGACGCGACTGTTGAATCCGACAGAAGACGGCGTACGCGTCGCAAGCACCACGATGCAGAGCCAGGTCAGCAGCGCAATCGGGACCATCTGGAATTTGCTTCCCGCCGCAAAGACGAGGCTGGCGAGGGCAATGCCGACATCCACGCGCTGGTCGGCGCCCGGAAAGACAAGCATCCGCAGAGCGACCATCAGCGCGATCGTAACCGCGGCATTAAGGGGCACATCGACGTACGTTCCGCTCAAGTGAACCTGCACCAGCGGTATCGCCAGAAATGCGAGCCACGACCATGAAACCGGAACGACGAATCGACGTTTGAGGTAGAAGCAAAGCCCGAGGATGGCGCCGACATTGATGAGATCGGCCATGCCCGGCGTGCCGGTCAGGCGCCACATCGCACCCTGCAGCGCATGGAGCAGGAGCGGAAATCCTTCGTATCGCCTTTCCATCGCCGGCGTCCACGCATAGCAGTCAGGACCGCAAAGACCGACAACGCGGGCAGCGAAAGGCCAGTGATACGCCAGCGTGTCCCAGTACGGATCGACAGTGCGCACGGCGCGAATGACGACGAGAACCAACGTCACGAAGGCAATGACCGATGCTGCGCCGGGCAGTCGTGCGGTGAATCGCGAATACGCGGGGCTAGTCGCCATTGCAACAGTATAGCGATACCAATAAGATGGCTGCGCCTTCGCAAGGGAGCGCAGCCCTCGCGAACGTGTGGACCCGAACAATGCCTTGCGGAGTGTATCGATGCTCGAGCGGGAGCAAACGGACGTCGAGTTGACCATTCTGATGCCTTGCCTCAACGAGGCCGGCACACTGGCGGCTTGCGTCGATCAGGCTCGAGATTTTCTGCAGCGCGCGCGCATCGACGGAGAAGTGCTCGTCGCCGACAACGGCAGTACCGACGAGTCGATTGCGATCGCCGAGGCGCACCACGCGCGAGTCGTCCACGTCCCGATCAAGGGCTATGGGGCAGCGCTGCTGCAAGGCATTCGCGCCGCTCGCGGCACGTTCGTGATCATGGGAGACTCGGATTGCAGCTACGACTTTGGCAAGCTGGATCCGTTTGTCGAGCGCCTCCGCGCTGGAAGCGATCTGGTGATGGGAAATCGCTTCCTCGGCGGCATCAAGCAGGGTGCGATGCCTTTCCTGCATAAGTACCTGGGCAACCCGGTGTTGAGTTTCCTGGGTCGCCTGTTCTTCACCATTCCGGTTGGCGATTTCCACTGCGGCTTGCGTGGATTTCGGCGCGATCGCATGTTGGGTCTGGGGCTGCGTGCGCACGGGATGGAGTTTGCGAGCGAGATGATTGTCCGCGCGGCGCTTGGTGGACTGTCGATCAGCGAAGTACCGACCACGCTTTCACCAGATGGACGTTCGCGACCGCCGCATCTGCGAACCTGGCGTGACGGTTGGCGGCACTTGCGGTTCCTGCTGATGTTGAGTCCGCGCTGGCTGTTTCTGTACCCGGGTCTTTTTCTGTTCTGCGTCGGGGCGATCACCCAGAGCGTCATACTTTTCGGACCGGTGGCCGTCGGACGCGTCGTATTGGACATCCACACGATGCTCTTCGCTGGCGGCGCGATGATCGTCGGCCTGCAGATGTGTCTGTTCTCGATATTCGTTCGCACCGCCGCAGTGGCGCACTCGCTGCTTCCCTCGGGCGACAATTTCCGCCGCTTTGTCGAATACTTCACGCTGGAGCGCGGTATCGCGCTGGGCGGCATCGTCGCTTTGGCCGGGCTCGTATTGGCGGGTTATTCGTTGTCGATCTGGGTGGCGGCGGGCCTGTCGGACATCGATCCGCGCCAAGTCATGCGGATCGTCATTCCAGCGATGACGCTGTCGATCGCTGGCGTGGAAATCATGCTCGCATCGTTCGTGCTCTATTTTCTTATCTGGACCCTGGACGGGGACGAGTCTCCGGATCTGCAATGATCGGGAGTCCTCGGGGTCGTCGCGACAAGCGTAGCCATGCCTTCGCGCAAACCCAATAGCCAGTACAACCTGGCAGCGCCGGGCGGCCTGGCGGTCCGCGTCGCAACGTGGCAGCGCCGGAAAATGTACCAACGTTTCATCGACGATGCCGGCATCACCGCGGCCGACACGATTCTCGATATCGGCGTCACATCGGACCAGAGTTACGAATCGTCAAACTATCTGGAGGCGTGGCATCCCCACAAGGACAGGATCACGGCTGCGGGAATTGACGACGCCTCATTCCTCGAGCAGCAGTATCCCGGAATCAAGTTTGTGTTCGCGAACGGCCGCCACTTGCCGTTTGCCGATCGCTCGTTCGACGTAGTGCATTCCTCGGCGGTGCTGGAGCATGTCGGCGGCTCGGCGAACCAGTTCGCGTACATTGGAGAATGCGCGCGCGTCGCGCGCAAGGCCATTTTTCTGACGACGCCGAATCGCTGGTTTCCGATCGAATTTCACACCTTGTTGCCGTTGGCGCATTGGCTTCCCAAGCCAGTGTTCCGGAGCTTCCTTCGTCGAACCGGCATGAATTTCTTTGCCGACGAGGGCAACTTGAATCTGCTGACCGGATCCGAGCTTCGCGCATTTGCGGCCGCACAGGAAGACTTCGCCCTCGGCGTGTCGAGCGTGGCTCTGGTCGGGTGGCCGAGCAATCTGCTATTGGTTGGCCGTCGGATCGACGGCGATCGACAGGCGAAGGAGCGCCGCTAGGCGGTCTAGGCGGTGCGGCGCCTGCGCAAGCGCCGCATGACGGGCGCGCGCCACGCGAACAGTCGTGCAAGCCACGGCCTCGAACTGACAAATCGTCTCGCATCGTTGCGGCTCAACAGGAGCACGGCCTGACTTCGCGCATAGGCGTCGGCCATCGTTGAAATCTCGTACGGCGAAAGACTGAGACGCATCGAACGCTGTCGTTCGATCGCGCGCTGGTAGGCATGGTCGAGCAAGGCCTGTCGCGCGGCGGCCTCCTTTGCTGTCGCTGGAACGCGATACTTGGACGTGGTTTTTTCGACCAGTCTGAAATCATCCTCGAGCGTATAGCGCGTCCACAGATTCCAATCCTCGAGCTGGTCCATGTCTTCCGCAAAGCCGCCATACTTTGCGTAAAGACTGCGGTGAAACAGCACGGCCTGGATGGGCATGTAGTTGTGCTGCCAAAGCGTGAGGCGATCGAACGGCTGCCAGTGCCGCGTTATCCATTCCGTCTCTTCATATTCCGCGCGATCGCGATCGATGGTCTTGGTCGGGGTCTCCCACGACAACCCATAGACGCCCTTTACGCCATGATCCACGGCGGCGTCGATCAAGGTCTCGACGTGGTCGGCGAAGAACACGTCGTCGTCGTCGAGAAAGTTGAGCCATTCACCGCGCGCGTCGCTCATCGCCAGGTTGCCGGCGCGCGCTCGACCTACCTTGTCGCCGGTAGCGCGATAGCGAACGGTGAGGCGGTCGCGGAACGTGTCGACCATGGCGGCGGAAGTCGGCGGCCCGTCTTCGACGATCACCGCCTCGATGTTCGGCCAGGTCTGATTGGCAACCGTTTCCAGCGCCTGCCTCAACCATTCACCGCGACCGACCGTGCGGATGAGGATCGATACCATCGGCGCGTCGCGCGGAGGTCTCTCCCGCCGACTACGCAACGCAACGAAGGCCCCATCCCGTCGCGTTTCGTAGCCCCAGCCTGAGAACAGGGGAGCAAACGTCTCCGTCCGCCGCACGCGCGTCGACAGGAAATGAGGCCAGCGCCCGAGGAAGCCAAACAGCGCCTTGATCAGGCCCCGACGTCGCCCCGGGAAATCTTGCGGACCAAGCATTTCGGCGCCCAGCATCAAAAGGCCTTTTGCCATCTGCCGCAGGCCGCCGTAGCGCGCCCGCAGGCACAGGTTGGTTTCCACACCGCCGAGCGCCTGCAGCGGTTTCACCTCACCGGCGCTGCGATACGTGCGATGAACGACTGCGGCGCGCGGCGCATAGCGCAGCCGCCATCCCGCGGCGCGCAGTCGCCAGGACAAATCAACGTCTTCGCCGTACATGAATATCCGCGAATCGAATCCGCCGACCGACTCAAACGCGATGCGTCGGAACAGCGATGCTGCGCCGCTTACCCACGGTGTCTCCAACGTCACCGGGTCGTAGGCTTTTGGATGCTCATAGGGAATCTGCCGCAACTCCCACGCGGCGACCTTGGCGTCGTCGTTCGAAGCGACATCGAGCACGTGCGCCAATGCACCCGGTTCCAGTACGCAATCCTGGTTGATGACCAGCAAGAACGGCGCTCGTCCGTGCGCTGCGGCAGCATTGTTACCGCGTCCGAATCCAACATTGGTTGCCGAGCGATTGACGGCGACCTCTTTGAACACGCTGCCGGCGCCGAGCAGCGGCATAGAGGCGATGCGATCGGTGATGTCGGATGCGGGACTGTTGTCGTGAATGTAGAGGCTTATGCCGACGCCCGCAGCCTCCTCGGCCAGACTTTCGAGGAGCTGCTGTAGCAGGTCGAAATCGGGCTGGTATGTGACCAGACTGATATCGACGCCGACTTCAGCTTCGCGCACGAAACACCCTCCGCAGCAGGAACTTGCGCAGCACCTCAGGCAGGAGGTCGAAGGCCGCCTTGTCGTCTGCAAGACGTCGATTGTCCTCGGCGAGCCGCGCGATCTCGGTATTGAGGGTTGCAATATCGCGTTCGAGCTTCGCCATCCAATCGCGCGTCTGGGTGATCTCGTTGGTCAGGGCGACGAGTTCGTCGCGAAAGCGGAAGCCATCGAGGTTGACCGCGAGTAAGGGCGCCAGCGCGGCAGCTGCGTCATCGCGCGCTGCACTCGGCGCGTGGGCAGAAAATCGATCGTAAAGCGCGTTGATGCTGTCGGCCATGGCAGTCAGCGCCGGCGCGAGCCGGACGTCCCGCGAGGAGATTTCGGATTGTACGCGCGCGAGCTCCGAGGCGCCTTGCGTGGACAGCAGGCGGAGCACGAAGCTGGCAATGGCACTCGCGTCGTAATTCGAAGGCAATTTCCAACCACCGCCCAGGGCCGATACGCGTTCTCCTAGCGCTCCTTCGTCAGGAACGATGACCGGCACGCGAGCTGCCCACAATTCCGAAAGCGTGTAGCTGAAGGCTTCGGGCAGTCGATTGGGAAACAGGCCGACTCGAACGCCGTATGAACTCAGCAGCTGCGGCAACTCGCGGTCGCGGTAAGGGCCGTGGACGTAGTAGCGACCAGGAACCACCCAGCCACGCGTTAGGTGGGAATCGACGTAACCGATGACGACGATCCCGACATCGCTGCCCTCGAGTTGCGCCGCCAGTGCATCCAGCACGCCACTGCCCTTGTGCGGCCCGATGGCGCCGACGACGGCGATGACTTGGCGGGGCGCGGCAGCCGCGAAGTCGGCGGGTGGTCCGAGCGTCGTCGACGGTTTCGCGAATGTCGATACTTCGATGCCGGGTTCGATGATGTCGATGCGCACGCCGGGAAATGCGCGAAGCGCCGCGTCACGGATGAACGGTGAGGGCGCGATTACGACCGCCGCGTTCTCGAAGGTGCTCGCAAGCCCCGCGATCCAATCCATGTCGGCTGCGGGGCTGCCCAGCGCTTCGAATGCGTGGGGGTTAATGAAAAGGAGGTCGTGCAGGGTTATGACATAGGGCACGGGTGCCGCATTCCTGGCAACGGCAAGGCGCTGGCGGCATGCATTGCTCACGCTATGCAGATGCACGAGTCCGATACCTTCGCGGTGCATCCACTCCGCGATCGGCGCTGTGGCGCCAGGCGCGGAAGAAGCTACGGCCGACGGCGCCTCCGCAAAGGCGCCAGCTATTGCCAGCGGCAGAAAGCGTTGTGCGGCGACGTCTTCGATGACGTCGATACTCGATCCGACGTGCCAGATCAAATGCCGGCGTGGCCCTTTGCTGGCAAGGTCGCGAATGTATCGATCGACACCGCCGCCGGTGGCCGAGGTGATATGCAGGATGGCGGCGCTGGGGGCCGTGAGAGCGGGCACTGAGCCGGTTTCTTCGAATCGGAAGGCCGATGATGTCGTGGAAGTATAAGCGACGCGACGCTAGCGGAAGGCGCGGACTCGCGCCCACTTCTTGTCTTCAGCGGCGCCGGTAAATCACATCCCACACGCCGTGCCCGAGGCTGATGCCTCGCCGTTCGAACTTGGTCAGCGGGCGATAGGCGGGGCGTTGCGCGAATGCGGCGACCGTATTGGTCAACAATGGCTCGGCCGACAGCGTCGCAAGGATGTCTGAAGCGTAATCCTCCCAATCCGTAGCCGCGTGAAAGTAGCCGCCGGGTACCAAGCGTCCCGCGAGTGCGTGCACGAAAAGCGCTTGCAGCAAGCGGCGTTTGTGATGGCGCTTCTTGGGCCACGGGTCCGGGAAGAACACATGAATACCGGCGAGCGAGTCACGCGCGATCATCTGCTCAACGACCTCGACCGCGTCGTGTTGCACGACGCGGATGTTGGCGAGTTGTTTTTCTTCGATCAACCGAAGCAATCCGCCGACGCCCGGAGTGTGCACTTCGATCGCGACGAAATCGTGGTCCGGCTGTGCCTCCGCAATCGCCGCGGTCGTCTCGCCCATCCCTGATCCGATTTCCAGAAACTTGGGATTCGCGCGGCCGAATACGCGCGCCAGGTCGATTCGCGTCGGCTCGAACTTCAACCCGTAACGCGGCAGCAACGCTTCGTAAGCGCGTTGCTGCGCGGACGAGAACCGACCTTGACGCAACACAAAACTGCGTATGGTTCGGCGCGCTTCAGCCACTTCGGTCGCTTTGGCCGCTTTGGCGTTAAGGAGTTCGTTCATCGCGACTTATGAGCGCGCCGGAGTCCGGCGACGACTCAGCCGATCAGGCCGGTCGTCGGTGAACTCGGGCTGGCGACGTAGAATTTGCGCGGCATGCGCCCGGCGCGGAAGGCTTCGCGCCCCGCTTCGACGGCCTTTTTCATTGCTCCCGCCATCATGACCGGATCCTGCGCCAAGGCGATCGCGGTGTTCATCAGCACACCCGCGCAGCCCAGTTCCATCGCAATCGCAGCGTCTGATGCCGTCCCAACGCCTGCGTCGACCAATACCGGGACTTTTGCCTGCTCGATGATGAGCCTGAGATTCCAGGGATTCAGAATGCCCATGCCCGAACCGATCAGCGACGCGAGCGGCATGATAGCGATGCAGCCGAGCGCCTCGAGTTCGCGCGCGACAATCGGATCATCGGACGTATAGACCATCACGTCGAAGCCGTCGTTGACCAGTGTCTGCGCGGCTTGAATCGTTTCGCGCACGTTCGGGAACAGCGACTTGGGATCGCCGAGCACCTCGAGCTTGACGAGCTTGTGTCCGTCGAGCAACTCGCGCGCCAGTTTCAAAGTCCGTACCGCGTCGTCGGCGCTGTAGCAGCCCGCAGTGTTGGGGAGCAACGTGAACTCGGAAGGCGGAAGGTAGTCGAGCAGCGACGGCTCGTTCGCATTCTGGCCAATGTTGGTCCGGCGAATGGCGACGGTGACGATCTGCGCGCCCGAAGCCTCGATCGCGGCGCGCGTTTGGAGGAAGTCTTTGTACTTGCCGGTACCGACGAGCAGGCGTGAGCGATACGCGCGTCCGGCCAGCAGCAATGGGTCGTCGAGCACGGCCGGATCGTGCGGCGCGTTCACAGCAAGCGCTCAGTCACGTTAGCCACCCCCAACCGCGACCACGACTTCGACCCTGTCGCCTGCCGACAATAAGGTGGCGCCATGCTCGCTGCGAGGCACGATCTCGCCGTTTCGCTCGACCGCAACCCGCTTGCCCTCCAGCGAGAGTTCGCGAACGACGTCGGCCACCGTCGCACGAGGTGCACGGCATTGATGCGGCTGGCCATTGAGTAGGATCGCGAACACGTGGGTGCGAGAGAAGCTCGACTACGGCGACGATTTTATCATGGGCCACAGGCCAAGCCCGAGCCGCCCCGCACAAGCGAGGCGTGTCCGCGGGACGAACTATTGCCGGTAACGGCGCATGGCTTCCCGCAGCACGTCGAGCTGGCGCACGAACTTGCGGCAGGCGTCGCAGCCCAGCAGGTGCAGTCGGACGCGCAAGCGCTGATAGAAGGAAAGCCGCCCTTCCTGCATCTGGGAGATCAGCCGACTCGCGTCCCTGCACCTAAGTTTTGGTCCCACGACGCTGCTCATGTTTGTAGCGCTCGCTGATCAGCTGCGGGCAGCGTTCGCAAACCAGTTCTGCTCCAGGCACTGGCGGAGCGAGATCCTGGCCCGATAGAGAATCACCCACAGGTTGGTCGACGTGATCGCCAGTTCCTTACAGATCTCCTCGCCCTCGAGTTCCATCACCTCGCGCATCATGAACACGCGCGCAGTATTGGCGGGCAACTTTTCCAGGCAGAAATCCATGATGTCAAAGAACTCCCGGCGCGACAGATCCGCCTCGGGGTTGCCCCATTCGGCCGGGGATTCTCCCAATGGCCGCTGGCATCAAACAGGGCGTCGAAGTCCTCGATCTGACATTCTTCGTCCAGCTCGGCAAAAGCGGGTTCACGGGTCTTCTTGCGGATGACGTCGACGATCTTGTGCTTGAGGATACCGGTGAGCCAGGTCTTGACGGTGGAACGTCCCGAAAACCCGCTCGAACCTTGAAGTGCCGCGACCAATGTGTCCTGGACCACGTCTTCGGCAACTTCGTTGTTGCGCAATTGCAGCATCGCCACCCGCAACAGGTAAGACCGATGAACATTGATTTGTTCGGCGAGGTCGCGCTCAGCCATCGTGATCACCTAGGCGGGTGGTCGTCATCGTTGCGGGACCCCTCGTATCGACGCGCCGCTACGCCGCCCAGTCCAGAATCACTTTGCCGCTCTGGCCGGAAAGCATCGTGGCGAACGCGTCTTCGTACTGTTCCGCCGCGTAGTGATGGGTGATGATCGGTGAGAGATCGAGCCCGCTCTGCAGCATCGCGACCATCTTGTACCAGGTTTCGAACATCTCCCGCCCGTAGATGCCCTTGATCTCGAGGCCCTTGAAAATGACCTGGTTCCAGTCGATCGCCATGTTCGCCGGCGGGATCCCCAGCATGGCGATCTTTCCCCCGTGATTCATGTGCGCCAGCATGTCGGAAAAGGCTTTGGGCACGCCGGACATTTCCAGCCCGACGTCGAAGCCCTCGGTCATGCCCAACTCGTCGATGACGTCGCGCAGCTTTTCGCGTTCTACGTTGACGGTGCGGGTCGCGCCCATGCGTTTCGCCAGCGCTAGCCGATAGTCGTTCACGTCGGTGATGACGACATAACGGGCGCCGACGTGACGCGCGATCGCCGCTGCCATGATGCCGATCGGTCCTGCGCCAGTGATGAGCACGTCCTCGCCGACGAGGTTGAACGACAGCGCCGTATGCGTGGCGTTGCCGAAGGGGTCGAATATCGAGGCCATGTCGTCGGAAATGTCGTCCGGAATCTTGAACGCATTGAAAGCGGGAATAACCAGGTATTCGGCAAACGCGCCTTCGCGGTTGACACCGACGCCGACGGTGTTGCGGCACAGGTGCCGCCGTCCCGCGCGGCAATTGCGGCAGAAGCCGCAGGTGATATGGCCTTCGCCCGAAACGCGATCGCCGATCTTGAATCCACGTACTTCCTGACCCATTTCGACGATCTCGCCGACGTACTCATGGCCGACCTGCATCGGCACCGGGATCGTCTTCTGCGCCCAGTCGTCCCATTTCCAGATGTGGATGTCGGTGCCGCAGATGGCGGTCTTCCGGATCTTGATCATCACGTCGTTATGGCCAACCTCGGGCTTCGCGACGCGCGTAAGTTTGAGGCCCGGTGCACGCTCGAGTTTTGCCAGTGCTTTCATTTGTTCATTCGCCTTTAGTGTTCTCTCAGTGTTCTTCCAGGCTAGTCTGTTCTCGGTTGCGTCTAAACTTCGCTTGGGCGACGCACGGTCACGCAATTGCGCCCAGTGCCCTGCCAACCTTGCCAAAGGCTGCGGCCGCGGCGTCGATCTGTTCGCGGGTGTGCGCCGCGCTCATCTGCGTACGGATTCGGGCTCTGCCCTTGGGAACGACAGGGTACGAAAACCCGATAGCGTAGATACCTTCGGCTAGCAGCGCGTCGGCCATTCGCGTAGCGAGTGCGGCGTCACCCAACATCACCGGGATGATGGGATGACTGCCTGGCACGAGATCGAAACCAAGCGTGGTCATCGCCTTCCGAAATCGATCGCTGTTTTCACGCAGGCGTTGCCGCAACGCCGCGCCTTCTTGGCTGGCCAGCAGTTCCAGCACCTTCAGCGATGCGGCCGCGATCGGAGGTGCCAGCGTGTTGGAAAAAAGGTACGGACGCGAGCGCTGGCGCAGCAGATCGATGATTTCCTTGCGTCCGCTAGTATAGCCGCCCGACGCCCCGCCCAACGCCTTACCCAGCGTGCCTGTAATGAGGTCGACCCGGCCCTCGACGCCGCAATGTTCGGGCGTTCCGCGACCGCCCGTTCCGACAAAACCGACTGCATGTGAGTCATCCACCATGACCATCGCCTGATACTTGTCGGCGAGATCGCAGATCGACTTGAGGTCGGCGATGATGCCGTCCATCGAAAACACACCGTCGGTCGCGATCAGCTTGAAACGCGCGCCCGCCTCGTCGGCTTCGATCAGTCTCGCTTCGAGGTCGTCCATGTCGTTGTTGCGATAACGGAAGCGGTTCGCTTTCGACAGGCGAATGCCGTCGACGATGCTGGCGTGGTTGAGCTCATCGCTGATCACCGCATCTTCGTCCGTCAGCAGCGTCTCGAACACGCCGCCGTTGGCATCGAAGCAGCTCGAATAGAGAATGCTGTCGTCGGTCGCCAGGAATCGGCTGATCGCGCTTTCGAGTTCCTTGTGCACGCTTTGGGTGCCGCAGATAAAGCGCACCGACGCCATGCCGAAACCCCACCTGTCCAAGCCTTCCTTTGCCGCTTGTATCAACCGCGAGTCGTCGGCGAGGCCGAGATAATTGTTGGCGCAGAAATTCAGGACTTCGGCGCCGGCCGCGGCAAGTCGGATCGACGACGACTGCGCGCTTCCGATCACGCGCTCGCTTTTGTAGGAAGCCGTCGCGCCGAATCTGGTCGAGCACGCGCGAAAGGTGGGGAAGGAAGGCGTCGTTCATCGGAACTCGGGATCAGTACCCAGATACAACGAGTATGGAACGAGAACCCATTCTTGTCCCGCAGAAAGGGAAAGGGCCTGCGGCGATCTTGCGCGCAAGCCCTTGCAAAATGGTGGCGAATCAGGGACTCGAACCCCGGACCAAAGGATTATGATTCCTCTGCTCTAACCAGCTGAGCTAATTCGCCAAAAGGGCGTGGATTATAGGCGATAAGCCGCATGCACGTCAAAACTGGGAGCGTCCACGCAGTTGTCCACGCCTATCCCGGCGTGACTCGTGCAAACGTGCGGGATTGCTCGATGTCGTAACGAGCCTACAGCCCCGTCTGCCTGCGGATCAGTGCGAAATACCAGCGATACGGAAGCAGACGCAGGAACTTCATCGCCAGCGTGAAACGGCGCGGAAAGTGGATCTCGAACTTGCCGGCGACCAATCCGGCGATGATCGCGTCGGCAGCTTCCTCTGCGCTGATCAACGCCGGCATCTTGAAATCGTTGTTGTTCGTCAGCGGCGTTTTGACGAAGCCCGGACAAATCAGGTAGACGCCGAGTCCTTTCGGATGCAGGTCGAAATAGAGGGCTTCGGAGAAATTGATCAGGGCGGCTTTGGATGCGCCGTAGATCAGCGCCTTGGGCAATCCGCAATAGCCGGCGACGGAGGATACGATACCGATGGCGCCGTGACCTTGCGCCAGCAGCGCGGGCAGCACGACGGCGCAGGTGTCGATGGGGCCGTGCAGATTGGTCGCGAGCAAAGCATTCGCGTTCGCCTCGGTGAGTTCCCACGCGCGAATCTCGGCGTGCGTACCCGCGACAATCAAGACCAGGTCGATCTCGCCCCAGGCAGCGCGAATGCGTTGCCAAGCCGCGGTGACCTTACCGCTGTCGGTGTAATCGAGCGGTTCGACGATCGCGTTCGACCGGCCGCCGGCAACACCTTGCAACTGCGCTGCGTTGCGCGCCGACAGCGCGACGTGCGCTCCGCGGTCGAGCAGTTTCGTCGCGGTCGCTGCACCGATGCCGGTCGATGCGCCGATGATCCACACTCGGCAATCGGTCCACGCGGGTAGCGGCGGGTTCAGCGGCATGAGCTCACTCGGCGCCTATGGCTCAGCCGGCGCTTCCACACGCAATGTGGGCTCAAACGTTCGCGGATCGAGCGGGGCAACAGCACCTCAGGCGCGAATGAGCGTGTACTGCGCGACGTCTGTGGTTTCGCTGGCGAAACCTGCAGCGCAATATGCAAGATAGAAGCGCCAGCAGCGGATAAAGCGCTGGTCGAAGCCTTGCGCCCGCACCTGATCAATGCGAGCGTCGAATGCGGCAAGCCAGCGCTTGAGGGTCTCGGCATAGTCTTGGCCGAAGCGGTACACATTTTGGATCACCAGACCCGCCGCATGCACCTCAGCGGCGAACCGAGAAGGCGAAGGCAGCATGCCGCCCGGGAAAATGTATTGCTGAATGAAATCGCTCGTCTGCCGATAGCGCTCGAAACGATCGTCTGCAATCGTAATGGTCTGCAGACACGCGCGCGCACCCGGTTTGAGCACGCGCCGCAGCGTGCCGAAGAACGCGGGCCAATAACGTTCGCCGACGGCCTCGAACATTTCGATCGAGGCGACGCCGTCGTACTGACCGCGCACGTCGCGATAGTCTTCGATGCGAAAATCGACTCGTTCGCCGAGACCTTGGCGCGAGATTCGCTCGCGCGCATACGCAGTCTGCGCATCCGACAGGCTGATCGAAGTGACGCGGCATCCCGCGCTTGCAGCAGTCTCGGCAAAGCCACCCCAACCGCCGCCGATTTCGAGCAAGTGCGCGCCCGCCGCGGGCGCAATCTGCTGCAGGACGCTTGCGTACTTGGCGCGCTGCGCGTCAGCCAGCGTGCGTTTCGGTGTCGGCCCCGAACAGCGCCGCCGAATAGGTCATCGTCGGATCGAGCCACAGGCGATAAAAGTCGTTGCCCAGGTCATAGTGAGCGATGATGTTCTGCCGGGCGCGACGCCTGGAGTTGCTGCGCAGAAGGTGCCTCAAGCGAAACGCCAGCTGGCGCCACCAACGGCCGTAGAAAGCGAATTCGAGCGCGCGTTGATTGTTTGCGACAACGGTGAGCAACGCGGTCAGATCGCCGGTGTGCCACCGTCCGGCCATGTATGCGTCGGCGAACGCGACGTCGCCGCCAGCGATCACGTCGCGGAAAACGCGCCAGTCGCGCACGCTCATCTCCGCCTCGACCGGACAGGCGTCGGTGGCGTTTCCGCCGCCGAAGTGCCGTGTGATTCCGTCGGGCGTGGTCAAGGCGAGACGCCCATATTCCATGCGTTCTAGCAACGAAAAAAACATCGACGCCGTTGGCGGTGCGGACGCCAATTCGCGGTCGGGAAAAGAACGGTCGACGGTGGTCATCGTGTCGTGCCTTGCAAAGGCGGTGGGGGCTTGGGGACATAGGGCACGCGCTTCATCCACAGCCGCGCAGCCTGCCAATGGATGCGCGCGATGACGCCGAGGGTGAACCAACGATAGCGCCACAACAATCCTCGCACCGCAACGGATGTCAGCGGCGCCGATTCCCCTGATATCGATGTCTCGAGCAGCGGCGATGCGGCGAGGTCGCGCTCCGCATCGTCATAGTCGATGCGGGCAAGCCAGCGCTCAGGACTGAAATGAAAACGAAAGCTGTAGTGACCTTTGACTTCGCAGAAAGGCGAGACGTGAAATACTTTCCGACTGGTCAGCACTTCGCCTGAGAGCAGCGGGCGATGGTCGGGATGCGCGAGCAAATAATTGTGCCGTTCGCCAAATGTATTGCAGACTTCGCATAGCACCGCGCGGACACCACCGGCGCGCATCGTGACAAACCCAGAAGCTGACCGGATTGAACACGTACCCCAGCACGCGCGGAAACGCATGCAAAACAATTTCGCCGTCCGCCGGGATGCCTTCCGCTGAAAGGACTTGCCGTATCCAGGGCAGCAGCGCGCTGCCGTCGCGCGGGCCATGGTCGCGATCATGGAAGCTGATCACGCCGCGGCGATTGCGGGCCAATCCGTGCGAATGCAGATCGTCAAGGCACGAAAGAGGGATCGCCAGCGAGAATGCGGAGTAGACGAATCGATTGCCGACCGGGCGCAGGCGGCGATGCATGACTTTTCCGTGAACAATGGTTGGCTGCATGCCTGCGGTTGCGATGTTGTTTGCCACGTTAGTTGCCGCGCTCGTCGTCAGGCAGCAGCGCGCGAGTTTACGCGAGCCGCAGCCAGGATTCCCTGCGCGACGACATGCGCCGAGGCGAGTCCGTCTTCATGGAAACCGTGGCCCAACCATGCGCCCGCGTACCAGGTGTCGCGCATGCCTTGCAAATGTTCGAATCGTTGCTGCGCAGTCACGGCGGCCGATTTGACCAGCGGATGCGCATAGTCGAATTCCGCGATCAGGGTTTCGGGCGCGGGCTCGAAGGGTGGATTGAGTGTGACGAGCACCGGCGTCCTGAACGGAAGAGGCTGCAGCTTGTTGATCCAGTAGGTCACGGCGACCGGGTGCTCATTTCGCGTGCGGGCATCGGCAAGGTAGTTCCACGCCGACCATGCGCGCCGCCGACGCGGCATCAAGCGGCTGTCGGTATGCAGCACCACGCGATTCGCCTGATAACGAACGCTGCTTAGCAACGACATCTCCTCCGCGCTCGGGTCAGCGAGCAGGTCGCGCGATTGATCGCTGTGGCAAGCCAAGACAATTGTGTCGAAGCCTTCGGTGCCAGACGCGGTATCGACCTCGATGATGCCAGGCCGGCGCCGGATTTGCCGCACGGGGGTCGCCAAGCGAATGTCGGCACCTCCTGCCACGAGGTCCGTGGCGATGCGCTTGACATAATCGCGACCGCCTCCGGCGACGGTTCGCCATGCGGGCCGGTCGAATATCTGAAGCAGGCCGTGCTGATGGCAAAACCGCGCGAACATCGGCAGAGGCAGTTGCAAGACTTCGGATTTGGGCGCCGACCAGATCGCTGCGGCCATCGGCAGCAGATACCAGTCGCGGAAGGCCGCGCTGTATTGTCCAGCGTCGAGATATTCGGCCAGCGTAATCGACCAGACTCGCTGCTGCCGATGCAGGGCCGTCGTCTCACGATTGAAGCGCAGGATATCGGCCAGCATCCGCCAGAACGCGGGCCGCAGCAGATTGCCAGGCTGCGCGAAAAGGGCGCCAGGATCGGTCCCGGCCCACTCGAGACCCGCGTGATCGTCGCGAACGGCAAAGGACATCGTGCTTGGCGCCGAGGTGACGCCAAGTTCGGCGAACAGGGCGACGAGTTTCGGGTAGGTACGATCGTTGAAGACGAGGAAACCGGTGTCGACGGGCGCAGTCACGCCGTCCAGCGTTACATCTATCGTGTGGGTGTGGCCGCCCAGATAGCTGTTCAACTCGAACAGGGTCACACTATGGCCCTGCTGTTGAAGCAGCCGCGCACATCCCAGGCCGGCAATGCCCGAACCGACGATCGCAACGCGCACGAGAATCCCCCTGATGGATCGCCGGCGCGGTTGCCGGGTTTGCCCCGGTCGGCGGTCAGCGGCCCGAATCGCCCCTTAGTGCCGGCTTATCTGCCTCCCGTGGCCCAGCGGGCTCTCAGGGGTGGAAGCCTGCGGGCGCCGCGCCGACGCCCGTTATCTCTGCATACGCGGAATGGTTATGGATGGATTCAAAGTTCTCGGACGCGACGCTGAAGCGGCCGATACGCGGATCGTTACTCAGGCGCAAAGCGATGTCGCGGACCAGGTCTTCGACGAACTTGGGATTGTCGTATGCGCGTTCGGTGACGTATTTCTCATCGGGTCGCTTGAGAATGCCGTAGACCTCGCTCGACGCTTCGTCCTCGGCCAGCCGCGCGAGGTCTTCCAACGCGAGTTCGCCGACCACAACCTCGGCGCGCAGCGTGATATGCGAGCGCTGGTTGTGCGCACCGTAGTCGGCAATCTTTTTCGAACAGGGACACAGGCTGGTTACCGGCGCCGTTATCGCGACCGTCACCCGCGTTCCGCCATCGCCGCGGGTTTCGGCGGTCCACGTCGCGTCGTAGTCGAGCAGGCTTTCGGCGCCCGATACAGGCGCTGCCTTCCGAATAAAGTAGGGGAAGCGCATTTCGGTCCGGCCTGTCGTCGCGCCGAGGCGAGCCAGCATCGCGCGCTGTAAGTCACGAAAACCAATCAGGTCGAGCGGCTCGCGCAGCGCTTCGAGCAGTTCGACGAAGCGCGACATGTGGGTACCCTTGACGTCGTGTGCGAGGCCGACGTCCATCGCGAATTCGGCGATCGTATGCTGTACGGCCCCACTGCGATCCTTGAGCGCGACCGGATAGCGCAGCCCTTTGATGCCGACACGCTGTATCGGCAGCTGCCTCAAATCGGCTTGCGACTGCGTATCGGGAAGGGACAGTTGCTCGGGGGCGTTCAAATCAGACTCCTGGGGTCAAGTTACCAGCGGCGCTCTGGTTGGCCGCTCCACTATCTCGCATTGTACAAAGATGGAGCGGGGCTGCGCCCTATTCAACCCTTGGGCGCCGCCGGTTTCTCGGCGAGTAGCTTTTCGAGTGTCGTCACCAATTCGCGGTCGTCGGGCTCCACCTTGGTGCCGAAACTGGTGATGCTCTTGCCGTCGCGATCGACCAGGTACTTATGGAAATTCCATTTCGGCGACTGCCCGGTGCGGGCGATCAGCTGCGCATAGAGGGGGTTGGTGTTGATGCTCGTCACGCTCGATTTCTCGAACATCGGGAATTCGACGCCGTAGGTCAGGCGGCAGAACTCCGCGATTTCCTTGTTGGTGCCTGGTTCCTGTCCGCCGAAATCGTTCGACGGAAAACCGACGACGACAAGGCCGCGCGCCTTGTATTTGCGATACAAGGCCTCCAGCCCCTCGTACTGATGTGTATAGCCGCAATAGCTCGCCGTATTGACTACCAGCACCACTTTGCCGCGGTACTGGCAAAGCGATTCGGACTTCCCGGTCTGCAGGCTGTTGAACGTGTAGTTGAGCACCGCCGGACACGCGCCGGTGTCGGCGGCGGGCGCCAATGCCGCAGTCGCCTGGGTTGCGGTCGTCGGGGCGGTCGATTGCGCAATGACCAACGTCGATTCGATGGTCATGGCGATGCCGAAGGCGGCCAGCATTCCCAAAGCGGTTGCGGGGCGGATTGTCATGGTCGGGTGATGGTACCGTAGTTGGACAAAACTCACGATTCTGCGCAGTGTCATGGACAACGGTGGCGCAGTCCCCTAGAATAGCGAACCTTCGGGGATCCGTCAATTGTCCAGGACAATAACAAGGTGTCGAATCATAGCAGTCATACAACGCTGAACATCGGCGCCGTGGAGCGCGAAACCGGTTTGTCGAAGGACGTTCTGCGCATGTGGGAGCGCAGGTACGGCTTTCCGGCGCCCGGACGCGACGACAATACCGAGCGCCAATATACCCCCGATCAGGTAGCCAAGCTGCGCGCAATCAAGCGCCTGATGGACACGGGTCTGCGCCCGGGAAAGTTGATGCGGCAGACTCTGCCCGAACTGAACGCGCTCGCTGATACGCGAGCAGGTCCGCGCCGCGAGGCCGCGGCGCCTGCCGTCGAACGCGACGTGCTGGCGCTGGTGCGCGGGCACGACGCTCCGGCGCTGCAACATGCGCTGGTCAATCTGGTCATGCGCCAGGGGCTGCAGCGATTTGTCGTCGAGACCTTGGCGCCGCTGAACCGCGCTGTCAGTGATGCGTGGATGCGGGGCGACCTGCGCGTGTTCGAAGAACACCTTTTCGCCGAACAGCTGCAGGTCGCGCTGCGCGCCGGAATCAACGCCTTCCCGCGTCATACGGGCTCTCCGCGGATATTGTTGACCACCTTTCCCGGCGAGCAGCAGGCCATGGGCCTGCTGATGGCCGAGGCCTTGCTCGGTCCGGAAGGGGCGCAGTGCATTTCGCTGGGCACTCAAACGCCTATCGACGACATTCGCGATGGCGCGCGTCGCGCATAAGATCCAGGTCGTCGCGCTGTCATTCTCGACAGCGTTTCCACTTCGGCAGGCGGGCGAAGGCCTGGCAGCGCTGCGGCGGCAATTGCCTGCCTCGATCGCGCTGTGGGCCAACGGCGAAATGACTCGGCGCCTGCGCAAGGCATTGCCCCGGCTGTTCGCCTGATCGCCGACGTGGCCGAGCTGGGGGCTGCGCTCAAAGCCTGGCGCGCCGTAATCCGCCGAGGGCCTGCGTCACGATGACCGCCGCATGGACCATTGATGCTGTATCCGCGCCCTCTTCAAGGCTTTCGAGCAGGTTCGCTGGAGCATGTCCGATGACGTGCGCTGGGACCACTTCGATTCGCACCAGCTATCCGATGAGCAGGCGCTCACTATCAAGATGAACGCGATCACTGAATGGGCGGCGCTTGCCAGCCACCGAGATGTTCCTGCGGGACAATCGCGGCGATAGCGATTTCTGCGGCATTCATGTCGATCTGGTTTTACGAGGAGCAGAAGCACTCGTTGGTCCTGCAGGAATACCTGCGCCGATTTCGCCCGGCGTTCGCGCCGACCGAAGACGAGCTTCACGCGGTGCGCTTCGAGTTCGATCCCGCGCCGCCGTTGGAAACGTTGATGCTGCATTTTTGCGGCGAGGTCCGGCTTAATCACTGGTATCGGCGGGCCGCCGCACTGGCATACGGAGCCGGTGATCAAGTCGATCTACCGCTTGATCGCGCAGGACGAGGCGCGCCACGGCGGCGCGTATCTGCGTTTCATGCGGCGCGTCGATCGAACGCTTTGGCATCGAGGCGAAGCAAGCATTCGCACGCATCGGGGTGTTGATGGCGAGCCCGGTCGCGCGGGCAAGCCGCTGCATCCGACCAATCTTCACGTCAACAAGCGCTGTTTCCGAACGATACCGTTCAAAGCCGCCTGCCGGATCCGTCGTGGCTCGAGCGTTGGCTCGACGATCAGATCGATTTTGACGCGAGTGGGAGAAACGCGTGATCGCGGATGATCCTCAAGAATCTTTCCTCGCTGTTCGGTCAGCCGCTCGCTTCCGTCGCCGAACTCAATCGCTTTCGCAAAACGCTGATCGCAGCGTAGCGCTCGACGGCCCGCGCCATCGCGGGCTCGTCGCACGGATATGTCCGGCGCGTCCGCCGTCATTTGCCTTACCATCGGATGCGATGACAGCATTATTGCTTCTCGTCGCTCTGGCCGCCGGCAGCCACGGCCTACTACATGTGGGCCGCGCATCGCGTCGCGCAGGGCGACGCCCGTGTGGTGGTTCGTCGTCGGTGCGCCGATCGCGTATCATCGTCGCCGGTGTGCTTGTCACCACGCTGTGGTTCGTTCCTGTCCTGGCTGCTGGCGCACGCCGCGCCCGCCCGGCGCACAACTCGGCATCGTCGGCATCGTGCGCTTGTATGTCGACGAAGCGCGCGCGATCGCGACATCGTGGCCGTACTCATGATCCTGCACCGTCTGCTGATCCGCGATCCTGCGCCCGCGCCTGCCGCGCGGCCGTCGCTGCTGATCCATGGCGTGCTGGTGCAACGACGGCGTGTGGTTTGGTTTTCGTCGTCTCCTCAACCGCGAGGCATCGGTCCCGGTTACACGCTCAACTACGGACCGCCGTACCAGGAGCATCGAGTATTTCGCGTCGCCAACTCGCGGCCAGGATCGCACGGCATCGTGCGCGCGACCGGCGCCGAGCGCGTGATGCTGGTCGGCCACAGCATGGGCGGCCTGGTCGCGCGCGCCTATTTCGGCGCTCGGCGACGCCGCGTGTCGCCCGCCTCGTACCATCGGCACGCCGCACCATGGCAGCAGTCTTCGCGTGGCTGTTCCGGACGCTGCCTTGCGCAGATGCGCCCGGCAACGCATGGCTGACGCGCTGAATGCGGACGAAGCATCGCCGCGGCTCCGGCCGATCACCTCGATCTGGTCGCGGCACGACACCATGGTCGCGCCGCAGGCGAGCGCGATGCTTGGCGCGGCGGCAACGTCGCGTTGGTCGGTATCGGGCATAACGCGCTGCTGGGGAGTCAGGAGGTCAAGGAACTGACCGCCGCGGAAGTCTCTGGAGTTCGTTCCAGAATTATGGCGGAGTCAAGCGCGGTCGAAAAAACTCACGGCCACGCAGGATAAGTGTTGGGAGTCGACGAACGCTTCCTTCAGGAACTGGTTGAGCGGCACGGTGAGGTCCTTGGTGGCGAACCATTTTGCGTAGAGCTCCGGATTTCGCCGGACTGGAAGAGGTCGACCAGCGCGCTGGTCGACGAGGCGCTCGAGCTGCGGCTCGTCCCTGCGCATCATGATCGCGTAGGGCTCGACCGACAGGTATTTGCCGACGACGGCGAAATCGTCGGGCTTCTTCGACTTTCGAGATGAGCCCGTAGAGCAGCACGTCGTCCATCGGGAACGCCACCGCCTTGCCCTCGTCGACGGCCCTGAACGATTCGTTGTGATCGTTGGCGACGACGAGGTATCTTCAATGAGCGCTCGTCGTTCAGGCTTCATCATCTTTTCGCTGGTCGTGCCCTTGGTCACGACGATCGTCTTGCCGCGCAGGTCCTCGATGCTGTTGATGTTCGACGACTTCTGCGAGCATCTTGATGCCGGCAATGAAGGTCGTATAGGCGAACGCGACCTGCTTCTGGCGATCCCGGGTGTTGGTGGTCGAACCGCACTCGAGGTCGATCTTGCCTCGAGCAGCGCCGGGATCCGGTTGGCGGACGTGACCGGCACGAACTTCACTTCGAGACGCGGCAGCTTCAGTTCGGTCTTGATCGCGTCGGCGACCTTGAGGCAGAGGTCGACCGAATAGCCCTGCGGCTGCTTTTGGCGTCGACAAACGAAAACGGCACCGACGCTTCGCGCACGCCGATCGGCAGTACGCCCGTTTCCTTGATTCGCTGCAAGGTGTCGAGTTTTGCGGCACCGCCGCGGCGCCAGTTGCCGCCGCGGGTGCGGCGGTGGGCGCTTTCGCCTTGTCCTGGAGCGCCGGTTCGGGCGGCTACCGTGACGCCGCTGGCTGAACGCTGACGTGATTCAAATATTCCGCTCGAAAAATCTCGCGTGGCCTTCAGCATGCGGTTTCCGCCATTCATTAAACAAGGGCCATTTTAGCCCGGAACTTCACGTCGATTCGCCAAAGAAAGACGATCGAGCTCCTTATTGATCGCCGTCTCAATCGGACCTTTGAGCGGCGTCATTAACAGGGATAGCTGAACGTCGAGCCGGACTTCGTTCTTGCCGACGTGCATGCAGCCGGAGACTCCCGCACGCTTGAACGAGACGTCGTCACCGTCCCATGCGCAAGCCAGTTCGTAGCGCTTGTCGAGTTCGTTCGCGATCTTCTGCGCCGCAGCCCGGGCTTGGGCGGGATCCAGCTTGTGGTGGCGCGTGATGGTGATCTTCGGCATCGGGAGTTCTCGTCCGATAGGATAGCAAGACCGGGCCAGACGCGGCACCTCAGTCGCGGGGCGACGTACACAGCGATGCCGGGAAAGCGCAAAGTAACGCATCGCGGCTGCCTTGGCGCGCTGCGCCGGCGATCCAGATTCGCAATAGGACGGCAATCGCCTCTGGACGGGACGGCAAACTGGTCATGGCAACTGGGTGGCAACTAAGTGGCAATCACCAATATCGCCGAATATTTTGTTCAACACCTGTCGACTCCCGACAAGGTCTCTACCGACACTTTGTCGACGAGCGCTGGGCCGATGTCAGCGTCGCCGAGGTCGCGCTGCTGATCGGACGCTGGCAGGCGGCGCTCGCCGCGCGAGGATTAAAGCGAGGCGACCGAATCGCTGTGTGCATCAGGAACGGCGTCAACTGGGTGGGACTGGACCTTGCCGTGCTGGGGCTCGGCATGGTCGATCGTCCCGCTTTACGTTGACGACAATCCCGACAACGTTGCATGGTGCGTCGCCGATGCCGAGGCGAGCATCCTGGTCATAGAAAACGGGCGTATGGCAGACGCGCTGGCGCAGTCCGGCGCTGTTCTGCCGCCGGTACTGGTGCTTCGTTCTGCGCCCGACGAGTCGAACAAATGGCCGTCGGTGGCTTCCGCATTGTCGCTGAACGCCGCGCCCCCGCAAGTCGAGGCGCTGTCGCCCGATACTCTGGCGACGATCTGCTATACGTCGGGCACCATCGGCCGGCCGAAAGGGGTGATGCTGTCGCACGCCAATATCATCGCCAACGTCGAGCAATGCCGGACGACCGGCATGGCGCGACGCCGACGACGTACCTTCCTCTCGATCCTGCCCCTTTCGCACATGTTCGAGCGCACGGGAGGCTACTACCTGCCGCTGTCGTTAGGCGCCAAGGTGCGTTTACGCCGCGGCATCGCGCAGCTCGCCGACGATCTCGTGTCGCAGGCGCCCACCGCGATGTTTGCGGTGCCGCGCATCTTCGAGAAATTCCACGCCGAATACAGGCAAACGCTGGCGACATCGCCGGCGAAACGATGGCTGTTTGCGCATGCGCGGCACGCGGCTGGCGCGTTGCTCAACATCGCGCGAGCTGGTCGACGCGATACGGCGCCGTGGCTGCGATACTGTGTCGCCAAGCCGATCCTTGCCCGACTGGGTGGGCGGATGCGCCTCACCGTGATCGGCGGCGCGGCGCTCGATCCGGCGATCGCCGAGACGTTTATCGGCCTCGGTCTTGCCGTGCTTCAAGGCTACGGGATGACCGAGGCGTCGCCCGTGGTTTCGGTCAACCGCGAGGAAGACAACGATCCGACATCAGTGGGGAAGCCGCTGCCAGGGGTCGAAGTGAAATTGACCGATGCAGCCGAATTGCTCGTCCGCGGCCCCAATGTCATGCAGGGCTACTGGCGCAACCCAGAGGCGACGAGCAAGGCGATCGACGCCGACGGCTGGCTGCATACCGGCGACCTCGTGGAATTGCGCGAGGGGCGGATCTACATCAAGGGCCGATTGAAGGACATCCTCGTCATGTCCAACGGCGAAAAGTTGCCACCGCAGGATGCGGAATTTGCGATGTTGCGCGATCCAACGTTCGAACAGGTGATGCTCGTGGGCGAGGGGCGCCCATTCCTGACGCTGCTTGCCGTCAGCAAGGAGACCGACGAGAAGGCACTGGTGAAACGCGCGAACGGTTTGTTGAGCAAATTTCCGCGTTGGGTGCGCATTCGACGCGCAATCGTGACGCGCGAACCGTGGACCATTGACGAGAACCTGCTGACGCCGACGCAAAAACTCAAACGCCCACAGCTTACTCGCCAAGTACCAGAACGCAATCGACGCGATCTACCGCAGCGAAGGCGGCTGAACGACCGGGAAGCCCGGCACGCGACCTCGGTGCTGCTGTTTCTAAGGCTTGACGGTTCCCATCGTCACACTGCCGCTGAACAGCGGCGTGCCTTCGTACACATTCACAGCGAAGCTGCCATCGATCGCACGCCGGCTACCCGTCTGGCCCAGTTCCATCGCCGGCGAGGTCGCTCCCGGGGCGATGTCGAGGGACTTCGCCGCCGCTGACTGCAGTCGCAGCTTGTCGATCGGGGTCCCCACGTCCAGCGTCGTGGCGCCGGCAGGAATGATGAGATGCAACACGTCATCGCCTTTGTTCTTGAAGCCTACGCGCAGGCTCCTGCCGTCGCCGGTGCCGCCGACGACCGTCACCGCAAGCTCGACCCTCCCGCTCTTGAACGCATCGGCAAGGGACACGCTCGCGCTCGCCGAACCCTTCGCTGGCTTTGTCGCGTCGGCGCTCTTTCACTCCCACGCTCGCGGTGCCGCTGTCCACCAGCAGCATCTCCATTTTCGAAACGACCTTTCCGGATTCCTCGGTAGTCACCGCTTTCTGTTTCACCAGGCCGAAAGGAACGGAGTCGTTGAGCCATATCTCGCCGGTCTCGATTTGCGCCGGATTGCCCGGGTGCTTCTGGGTGTAGCTGTAATGCTCGCTCAGCTTGCCGCCAATGTTGTCGGTGCCGATGAAGCGGGCACTCGCCGCATAGTCGGGCATCGACTTGCGCGCGCTGTCGACCACTGCCGGGGGCATGACGATCGGCTTGCTCCCGGGCATCGACGAGCTCATCCCCACGAGCGCTTTGCCGAAACCGAGTGCATCGCTCTCAAGTGAGTATCCCGGTTTCAGCACGTAGTCGGTGTATGCCGTGTTGGTCGCGCCCGACATGATGTATTCGACGCGGCTTTGCACGCGCTGCTGACCCGCCTCGTCCGCAAGCCGCGTGGTGACATAGCCCATGTCGGCCTGTCCGTCGACCTTCATCGTGTACTGGGCCCATGCGCCCGGCTTTGTCGCCCCGAAGTAGGCCTTGCGGTAACCACTGGACTCGGCACCGAAGCTGGTGCCTGTGAGCGCAAGCCAAACGAAGACAGCAATCGCGATGCGGATCATGGGGGCCTTTTGGTGTGGATTTTTCCACGCGGCGAAGCATAGCAAGAACGGGGGGTCGCTGGCCGTCGACACGCAAGGACAAGCGGCTGCAACGACTGCGAGGTGTTGTTTGACAGCTCACCCCCGTGCCCGTAGGATTCAAACGAACGTTTAACTCAATACCATCGCGTCGAATTCACCTTCGGGAAGGAGCCGCATGGGCGCCCGCGTCATTCCGTTCGACGTTCCTCGCAATCCCGCCGACACCAAGGCCAAGATCCTCGATGCCGCCGAAGCCCTGTTCATGGAACACGGCTTCGAAGGCACGTCGTTGCGCCAGATCACCGCGACCGCAGGCGTCAACCTGGCCGCCGTCAATTATCACTTCGGCAGCAAAGACGTCCTCGTCGAGTGGGTGCTCACTCGCCGGCTCGATCCGATGAATCAGGAGCGGCTGGCCCTGCTTACGCGTTACGAAAATGAGGCCGCCCCGGAGCCCTTGTCGTGCGAGCGCATCCTTTCGGCGATGTTCATTCCGGCGTTGAGGCTCGCGCGTGATCGCGAGCGTGGCGGGCAAAATTTCTTGCGCCTGCTGGGCCGCGCGTATGCGGACCCATCGCCTTTTGTGCGGCAGTTTCTGTCGGACCAGTACGCCGTGATGATTGCCCGCTTCAAAGCGGCGTTTGGCCGTGCGTTGCCCAAGCTGCCGAAGAAGGAATTGAGCTGGCGCCTGCACTTCGTCATGGGCGCGCTGTCGTACACGTTGGCAGGCACCGATGCGCTGAAACTGATCGCCGCGCTCAATCCGAGCGGGCCGGGCAATGACGAACTCCTGCTGCGGCGCTTGGGCCCTTTCCTGATTGCGGGTCTCAAGGCACCGCTGCTCGACTACCGAAGAATTCGACGAGGTCGAGCGCGTCGACCAGATTCCGCGCTAGGAGCGCCCATGTTGACCGTACTTTGGTTGGTGACGCTTGCGATCGGTCTGGTGGTCTTTGCCTATATCAATGCCGCCGGTTGGCTCTGGATCCTCGGCGTCGGCTTTGCGCTGATCACTGCGCTCGCCTTGCACGTGATGCCCGGTGCGCTCGTTGCCGCGCTCGGCGTGATTGCGCTCCTGCTGGCTGTCCCCCTGAACGTACCGTGGCTTCGGCGTTTGCTGATTACCGATGGCGTACTGCGCGGCGTTTCGCAAGGTGCTGCCGCCGATGTCGCCGACCGAGCGCGACGCCATCGAAGCCGGCACCGTGTGGTGGGACGGCGAGCTGTTCTCGGGACACCCGGACTGGAGCAAGCTGCTCGCGCTGCCCAAGCCTTCGCTCACCGACGAGGAACAGCATTTCCTCGACCACGATTGCGAAGAGTTGTGCGCGATGGTCACCGACTGGGACACCACGCACGTCTACCAGGACCTGTCACCGCAAGCCTGGCAATACGTCAAAGACCATGGCTTCCTCGGCATGATCATCCCGAAGGCGTACGGCGGCCTCGGGTTTTCGGCGTTACGCGCATTCGCAGGTGATCACCAAGCTGTCGACGCACGCGAGCGTCGTCGCGGTGACGGTGATGGTCCCGAATTCGCTCGGCCCGGGCGAATTGCTGCTGCACTACGGCACCGAGGAGCAGAAGAACCACTACTTGCCGCGGCTCGCGAAAGGACTGGAGATCCCCTGCTTCGCGCTGACCAACCCGTACGCCGGATCAGATGCGGCGGCGATTCCTGATCGCGGCATCGTCTGCATGGGCGAGTACGAAGGCAAGCAAACGCTCGGGATTCGGCTGACGTGGGAAAAGCGCTACATCACGCTGGGGCCGGTCGCAACACTACTCGGCCTGGCCTTTCGCACCTACGATCCTGATCACCTGCTGAGCGACGTCGAGGATCTGCGGCATCACTTGCGCGCTGATTCCGACCAAGCATCCCGGCGTCAACATCGGCCGGCGACACATGCCGCTTGCCGCTGTTTTCCAGAACGGCCCGAACTGGGGCAACGGATGTTTTCATTCCGATCGACTGGGTCATCGGCGGGCAAGCGCAAGTCGGCAACGGCTGGCGGATGCTGATGGAGTGCTGGCTGCGGGACGTGGCATTTCACTGCCCGTCGTCGTCCACCGGCATGGCCAAGCTCGCCGTGCGCGCGACCGGGGGTTACGCGCGCGTGCGCCAACAGTTCAAAACGCCGATCGGCAAGTTCGAAGGCGTCGAGGAAGCGCTGGCGCGCATGGGCGGCAACCTCTACATGATGGACGCCGCGCGCATGCTGACCGCGCTTGCCGTCGACCTCGGCGAAAAGCCGGCGGTGCTGTCGGCCATCGCCAAATACCATCTGACCGAACGCGCGCGCAAGGTCATCAACGACGCGATGGATATCGCCGGCGGCAAGGGCATCTGCATGGGGCCGGCGAATTTTCTCGGCGCCGCGTACATGCAGATGCCGGTCTCGATCACTGTCGAGGGCGCCAACATCCTGACGCGCAGTCTGATCGTCTTCGGCCAAGGCGCGATTCGCTGCCATCCCTATGTGCTGAGGGAAATCACCGCCGCAGGAGACACCGACGTCGAGCGAGCGTCGGCGACGTTCGATCGTGCCCTGTTCGGGCACATCGGGTTCGTCATGTCCAACACCGCGCGCACGCTGGTGCTTGGCCTGTGCGGTTCGCACCTGGCAAAGGTTCCTTCGGGCGCAGCGTCGGAAACGAGTCGCTACTACCAACAACTGACGCGTTTTTCTTCGGCACTCGCCTTTCTCGCCGACGTTTCGATGGGCGTCCTGGGCGGCGCGCTCAAGCGCAAGGAGAAACTTTCCGCACGTCTCGGCGACGTGCTGTCGATGCTTTACCTGTGCTCGGCGACGCTCAAACGATATGAGGATGAAGGCCGCCAGCCTGCCGATGCGCCGATGATGCATTGGGCGATCTGGGACGCGCTGTTCAGCGCTCAGAACGCCATCGAAGGTGTGATCTCGAATTTCCCCAATCGATGGATCTCCTTTCTGCTGCGCCGAATGGTCTTCCCGCTCGGCCGCCCGTATGTCGTGCCCTCGGACCGGCTCGGACACGAAGTCGCGCGGCTGTTGATCGAACCGTCGGATACGTCGCGATCGGCTGACCGCGGGCATGTACTTGCCGCGCGGCGAATCGAATGCCGTCGGCGCGATCGAACTCGCGCTCGAAGCGACACTCGCCGCGGAATCGATCGATACGCGGATGCGCGAGGCGTTCAAAAGCCGGACAGTTCAGCGCCAAAGCCGGCGAGGACTCGCGTCGACGCCGCGCTCGCGGCGAACATCATCAGCGCGGACGAGCTCGCCATTGTTCGTCGTGCCAGCGCAGCTCACCGAACAGGTAATTCGCGTCGACGATTTCCCGCAGGATCTGGGTGCGGCCGAGGCGAGAGCGCAGGCGGCCGTGTCGAGCGTACCTGCCGTGGGTCGCAAGGCGGCCGCGTAGCCGGCTTCAGAGAGGACGCACAGAGGAACTTTAGGCCGACGGTGACGCGATGAATCAGAGTGTCTATGTAGTCGACGGCGCGCGCACACCGTTCCTGAAAGCGCGGAACCGGCCCGGCCCCTTTTCGGCGTCGGATCTCGCGGTGCAGGCCGGCCGCGCGCTGCTCAATCGTCTGCCATTTGAGCCGGAACAACTCGATGAGGTGATACTCGGCTGCGCGAGCCCATCGCCGGACGAAGTCAACATCGGACGCGTCGTCGCGCTGCGCCTCGGATGCGGACTCAAAGTTCCAGGATGGACGGTGATGCGCAATTGCGCATCGGGGATGCAGGCGCTCGATTCCGCGCTGACCAATATTCGCATCGGTCGCTCGAACCTGGTTCTCGCAGGGGGCGTCGACGCGCTGTCCCGCGCGCCGCTGCTCTATTCGGAAAAGATGGTCCTGTGGTTCGCGCAATTGAGCGGTGCGAAGACCTTGAGCGAAAAGGCGGGCGCGTTTCTCGAAACTCAATCCCGCCGCGATGTTGTCGCCCATCATCGGAATCATGAAGGGTCTGACCGATCCCATGGTCGGCTTGCTGATGGGGCAGACTGCGGAGAATCTCGCCCACCGATTCGGCATCAGCCGCGTCGAGATGGACGAGCTCGCCGCCGAGAGTCACGCCAAAGTCCTTGCCGCGCAAAAGGCAGGGCGATTCGACGGCGAGATCGCCCCGCTTTACGACCGCGACGGCAAGCTCTACGCCGCCGACGACGGCGTGCGCGAAGATTCAACTGCGGCGAACCTGGCCAAGCTGAGACCGTTCTTCGACCCCAAATTCGGCAACGTCACCGCCGGCAACAGTTCGCAGATCACCGACGGCGCAGCATGGGTAGTGCTGGCATCGGAGGAAGCGGTGACGAAATACCGGTTGCCGGTACTGGGCACGATCGTCGATCAGCCAGTGGGCTGGCCTCGACCCGGCGCAGATGGGGCTCGGTCCCGTGCATGCGGCCACGCCGATTCTGCAGCGACACCATCTTGGCCTCAACGACCTGGACGTATGGGAGATCAACGAAGCTTTTGCCGCGCAAGTGATCGCATGTCTCGACGCCTGGGCGAGCGATGAGTATTGCCGCAACGAGCTGGCACTTCCCCATGCGCTCGGGCAACTCGACCGGGCGAAGCTCAATGTCGACGGCGGCGCGATTGCGCTGGGCCACCCGGTCGGCGCATCGGGTGCGCGCATTGTTCTGCACGCCCTCAACGTGCTCAAACGGACCGGCGGCAAGCGCGCGATGGCGGCGATCTGCATCGGCGGCGGTCAGGGTGGCGCGATGCTGCTCGAGCGAAACTGACAGCCCGGCGTGACAGGTTACCGCAACTGGCGGTTGGAACGAGACAGCGATGGTCTGGGCTGGCTCACGCTCGATCGCGACGGGGCTTCCGCGAATACCTTGTCGCGCGAGGTGATGGAGGAATTGCGTGCGATGCTGGGCGAACTCGCGGCACAACCGCCGAAAGGCCTGGTGATCCGCTCGGGCAAGAACAGCGGATTCATTGCCGGTGCGGACGTCGATGAATTCGGCGAACTCGACACCGCCGAAGGCGCCACCGCGCTGGTGAAACGCGGGTGGGATACATTCAACCAACTCGCCGCGACGCCGTATCCGACATTGGCACTCGTACGTGGATTCTGTCTGGGAGGCGGGCTGGAGCTGGCACTCGCGTGCCGCTATCGCGTCGTCGTCGACGAACCGGGAACGCGGCTGGGCCTGCCCGAAGTGATGCTGGGCATCGTTCCCGGCTGGGGAGGGATCAAGCGCCTGCCGCGCCTGATAGGCGCGCCCGCGGCGTTGGACATGCTGCTGACCGGACGCACGGTCGACGCGCGCCGGGCGCGGAAACTCGGTCTCGCTGACGAGTGCGTACCGCCGCGAGTGATGGAGAATGCCGCGCGCATGATGTTGTTGAAACCGCCGCCAGTGCATTCGTTGCCACTGCCACTCTCGCTGACGCTCAATCCGCTGTCGCGCCGCGTCATCGCCGCCCGCGCGCGAAAGGAGGTCGCGACGCGCGCGCGCCCGGAGCACTATCCGGCGCCGTACGCAATCATCGATATCTGGGAAAAGTACGACGGCGACGCGCTCGCGACGCCGCCATCCGATCCAGCGTCGATCGCTCATTTGCTGCAAACGCCAACGGCGTCGAATTTGATCCGAGTGTTCAAGTTGCAAGAGCGCCTGAAAAGTCTCGGCCGCGAAGGCGATGCGACGTTCCGTCACGTGCATGTGATCGGTGCCGGCACGATGGGTGGGGACATCGCGGCGTGGTGCGCACTCAGAGGGCTGACGGTCACCCTGCAGGACCAGACTGCCGAGCGGCTGGCGCCGGCGATGGGGCGCGCAGCGAAGCTCTTCGCCGATCGGCTGCGTGATCCACTTCGCGTTCGCGATGCGCTCGACCGCCTGAACCCCGATGTGGATGGCAATGGCATCGCGCGCGCCGACGTAGTGATCGAGGCGATATTCGAAAACCTCGAGGCCAAGCAGCAACTTTTTGCTGCGGTCGAAGCGAAGGCGAAGCCGACGGCATTGTTGGCGACCAATACCTCGAGCATCCCGCTGGAAAACATCGGCGCCACGCTGCGAGATCCAAGCCGACTGATCGGACTGCATTTTTTCAACCCCGTTGCCAAGATGATGCTGGTCGAGATCGTCGTCGGCTCGAACACGCGAGCGGAACTCATCGCGCTGGCATCGGCATTTACGCGCAAGATCGACAAGTTGCCGCTGCCGGTGAAGAGCGCGCCGGGATTCTTGGTTAACCGCATCCTTGCGCCGTACTTGATGGAAGCGATGCGCTGTGTCGACGAAGGCATTGCGCCGGAAACCGTCGATGAAGCCGCGCTCGCGTTCGGCATGCCGCAAGGCCCGATCGAACTCGCGGATACCGTCGGCCTCGATATCTGCCTGGCGGTCGGCAAGATGCTCGGCGGTGGTCTTGCGCCACCAAAAAAACTGACCGAACTGATCGCAGCGGGTGCACTGGGGAAAAAGACCAAGCGAGGTTTCTACGATTGGAGCAGCGGCAGGGCTGCGAAAAGTGCGCCGGGAACAGCCCCGCCGGGGCTGGCCGACCGCCTGCTCAGTCCGCTGCTGTCCGAAGCCCAGGCGGCGTTGCGCGAAGGCATTGTCGCCGACGCGGATCTGGTCGACGCGGGCGCAATATTCGGGACAGGGTTCGCGCCATTTACCGGAGGACCGCTGCACTACCTTGCGACGAGCGGCACCACCATCAAGCGCGTTTAGCGGGGACCGCATAAAAGCATAAGGCGGCGGCAGGAGGAGCGCATGGAGAAAATCTGGCTCGAGTCGTATTCGAAAGGCGTCCCGGCGACGATCGACGTCAATGAATACGCGTCGGTGCGCGAGGTGCTCGAGGAGAGCTGCAGGAAATTCGGACCGCGGCGCGCGTATTCCTGCATGGGCCGTGCGATCACCTTCGCCGAGCTCGATAGCCTGTCCTCGGCCTTCGGCGCGTTCGTTCAGGGCCGCGGGCTCACCAAGGGCGCGCGGGTCGCGCTGATGATGCCCAACATCCTGCAGTACCCCATCTGCCTGTTCGGCGTTCTGCGCGCGGGCTGCACGGTCGTCAATGTCAATCCACTTTACACGCCGCGCGAACTCGAACATCAACTCGTCGACAGCGGCGCCGAGATCATTGTCGTCGTCGAGAATTTCGCGCATACCCTTGCCGAAGTCATTGCCCGGACGAAGATCAAGCACGTCATCGTAACCAGCATCGGCGAAATGCTCGGCCTTAAAGGCGTCGTCATCGATTTTGCGTTGCGCCACGTCAAGAAAAAGGTTCCGGCGTGGAAACTTGCCCGCGCGATGCGTCTTGCGGACGCTCTCGCCGAAGGCGAGCAGTTGCCGTTGGCGCGCGTATCGCTGGGACACGAGGACATCGCGTTTCTGCAATACACCGGCGGGACCACCGGCGTCGCCAAGGGCGCCATGCTGGTTCACCGCAACATCATCGCCAACCTGCTGCAGTCGGAGGCGTGGGTCAGGCCTTTTCTGGGCGAACAGCAGCATGTCATCATCACGCCGCTGCCGCTCTATCACATCTTTTCCCTGACGGCCAACTGCCTGGTGTTCATGACGCTGGGGGCGGAAAACGTGCTGATCACCAATCCGCGCGACATCCCCGGTTTCGTCAAGGAAATGGGCCGGCACCGTTTTACCGGCATCACCGGCGTGAACACCTTGTACAACGCCTTGGTCAACAATGCGGAATTCCGCAAACTCGACTTCTCCACGTTGCAGATGTCGCTGGGCGGTGGCATGGCCGTCCAACAGGCGGTGGCGGAAAAGTGGCGGGACCTCACGGGCAAACCTCTTATCGAGGCGTACGGCCTCACCGAAACATCGCCCGCCGTGACGATCAATCCGATGGACCTCGCTGAATACAACGGCTCAATCGGCCTGCCGATCCCGTCGACTGACGTCGTCTTTCGCGATGACAGCGGGCGCGAAGTACCGCTCGGCCAGCCCGGCGAACTCTGTGTGAAGGGTCCGCAGGTGATGGCGGGTTACTGGCACGAGCCCGCCGAGACGGCCAAGGTAATCGACGCCAACGGGTGGCTTGCGACCGGCGACATCGGCGTCATGGACCAGCGCGGATTCTTGCGCATCGTCGACCGCAAGAAGGACATGATCCTGGTGTCCGGTTTCAACGTCTACCCGAACGAGGTCGAGGCCATTGTGGCCATGCACACCGGTGTGCTCGAGTGCGCGGCGATCGGCGTCCCGGACAACAGGTCGGGGGAAGCGGTGAAGCTATTCGTCGTGAAAAAAGACATGGCGCTGACCGAAGGCGAGATCCTGAAGCATTGCCGCGACCATCTAACCGGATATAAATGCCCGCGCGATGTCGAATTCCGAACCGAGTTGCCCAAATCCAACGTTGGCAAGATACTTCGCCGCGAACTGCGCGATGAAGCGCGGAGAAAAGTCGCGTGAGCACGTTGCGAGCTTATGGACACTGTTTCGGCAAGGTGAGAACGCAGGAGCGAACGCATGAGCGATGAGCCGGTTGAACTGCCTGACAAGGAACCTGCGCTGCGCGTGGTGCCGATGCCCGCCGACGCCAACCAGCACGGCGACATCTTCGGCGGCTGGGTAATGTCGCAGGTCGATATTGCCGGCAGCATCCCGGCGTCGCGCCGGGCGCGCGGCCGAGTCGCCACCATTGCGGTGAACTCCTTTCGTATTTCGTCAACCGGTACTGATCGGAGACGTTGTCAGTTTCTACGCCGAAATTACCCGCGAGGGACGCACATCGATCACGGTTGCGGTCGAGGTATACGCGCAACGCAATCCGACCGATGTGATCTGCGTCAAAGTAACCGAGGCGAGCCTTACTTATGTCGCGGTGGGGCGGACCGCCGTCCGCGAGTGCTCGCTGCCGAGTGACCCAGTGAGCGCGGACGTGTATATTAGATCGCGGCATGCTGCGATTGCTCGATGCGGTGGATAAGAGATACAGAATCCAACACTCAAAGAGGAGGGGCAGATGAAACCGGATCAATTGCGTCGCAGGCGGACGGCCGCAGGCGTCGGGGCTGCGGTATTGGCGATGTCGGCGAGTCAGGCGTTCGCCTCGGCGTTTGCATTGCAGGAGCAGAGCGGCAGCGGTCTCGGCAATGCGTTTGCCGGCGGCGCTGCGGCGGCGCAGGATGCCAGCACCGTTTACACCAATCCCGCAGGCATGGCCCTCCTCCCTGGCATGCAGATCGTCGGATCGGGAACGTCGATTCACCCATCGGCGAAGTTTCACGACGATGGATCCGTCGCGGCGGCATTCCAGCCCCTCGGCGGCACCGGCGGCGACGCGGGAGGGGCTGGACTTACAGGAGCGCTCCTTCCCGCCGGCTACTTCGCCATGCCACTAAACAGCCAGTGGTGGATAGGAGTCGGCGCGAACACGCCGTTCGGCCTCAAGACCGAATACGACTCCGATTGGCTGGGCCGCTTTCAGGCGGTGAAATCGGAAGTCAAGACGGTCAACGTCAATCCGGCAGCGTCCTATCGCATCAACGACATGGTCACGGTCGGCGTTGGTATCAACTGGCAGCGCATTGACGCGACGCTCGATAGTCACGTCAACTATGCGGCGGCGTTTGCGCAGGGCGTGCAGCAGGGCGTCGCGGCGGGAAAGATTCCCGCGGCCGCGGCGCCGGTCTTGATCAATTCCGCCGCGGGTCTCGAATCGCAGGCCGACATCACCGGCGATGACACTGCATGGGGATGGAATATTGGCGCTTTGTTCCAGCTCGACCAGGCCACGCGGATCGGCGTGGCCTATCGGTCCAAGATCAAATACACGGTAAACGGCAACGCGGACTTCAACCATCCAACAACGCTGGGCGCGCTGCCGCCGACACTTGCTCCGGTCGGCGCGGCCATTGCCGCCGGTGTCAACGCTGCTCTCTTCAACGGCCCGGTGACGCTGGCCCTGGAGGTTCCGGATTCCGCGAATATCTCGTTCTTCAAGCAACTCGATAGTCGGTGGGACGTGATGGCCGACGTCCAGTACACCGGTTGGAGCAGTGTGCAGGAATTGAGAATCGTCCGCGACACGGGTGTGACCTTGTCGGTGACGCCTGAGAATTTCCGCGACACCTGGCGCGGGTCGGTGGGAGCCAATTACCACTGGACGCCGGAATGGATGTTTCGCGGAGGCATTGCTTACGATCAGAGTCCCGTACGTGATGCGGAGCGCACGCCGCGCTTGCCCGATGGCGATCGCACCTGGTTCTCGTTCGGGGTGCAATATCGATTTTCTCCGCAATTCGTTATTGACGGCGGCTACACCTACATCTCGGTCAAGGATCCCAGCATCAACCAGAACGCGGGCAGTACCGCGGCCAACGGCTTGATCAATGGCACCTACAAGAGCAACGTAAACATTGGCTCAATCCAGGTCACATACACGTTCAATTGAGCTAGCGGGAGTCCAGCGAGCGCATCGCCGGCCGGCGGCACGCGTCGGCGATTCGCGCGACACGTCATGACGTGGTGGCCGAGGGCGTGATCCCCAAAATCTGGCTCGGCGATAATGGCATCCAGCCCAGCCTGAAAAAAGCTCTGCTCGGGGGATAAACGAGCGTCCGAATGAACGGCGGTGGGCACCCGCGGTCTATTGCGTGCTTGCCGTCCGCGAGGATGCATGAATCCCGTCCCATGCTGCCATCTCGGCAGCATCAATCAATCGAGGTACGCATGAAACCGCGCAATACCGTTGAACGTCTCACGTCACGAACAATCATTTCGGCGATGGTTGCCGTGGCTTTCTGTTACGGGTCCGCATTGGCACAATCGCCCGCGCCAGGGTCCTCAACTGCGCCTGCCGCTCCCGCGGCAGTCCCGCCGGCGAATGCCGGGGGTGCGCCTGTTGCCGAGCCCGTGCCCGGAAAAGGCTCCAAGGCGTCCGGCAACCCCGCGAAAGCGGCGGCGGCAGAAAGAGCGGCGGAGAGAGCGGCACAGGCTGCGGAGAGAACGGCGCAGGCCGCGCAATCCGCGGCCGCACTGGCGCCGTTTGCCTGGCTCCAAGGCTGTTGGGACGGGAACGTGAACGGGCGCGAATTCCGCGAGCAATGGTTACCGCTCGAGGGAGACATGATGATAGGTGCGAGCCAAACGGTGATCCAGAAACGAATGTCGTCGTTTGAATTCCTGCGCCTCGAGATGCGCGATAACAAGATTCACTACGTGATCCTGTCGCAAGGGAAGACGGAAACGGCGTTTCGATTTGTCTCCCAGACGACTGTCGAAGACGCGGAAGTCTTCGCTTTCGATAACACCGATACCGCCGTCGATTTTCCGCAACACCTGAGCTACCGGCGCGGCAAGGAAGGTTGGCTCTATGCGACGGTCGACGGCCAGGTCAAAGGCCACGACCGTCCGGTCGTCTTCCCGATGCGTCGAGTCGACTGCAAGAGCGGAGCGATCCTGACTGAATGATGATTTCTCGCTGATCGTCATCGATGGAAGCGCCAGCGCAATCCGCGATTCTTCGCTTCGAAGCATTGCTCGGCGCAGGCAAGGACAGCGCGCTGCTGCGTTTCGCCTTGGGCAATGAATATCTGAAGGCCGGTGACTCGGCGCACGCGGTAACGCATTTGCGCAGCGCCCTTGCATTCGATCCGGCTTACTCCGCCGCGTGGAAGCTGCTCGGCAAAGCGCTGACTGCGGAGAACCGGATCGACGACGCCCTCGCAGCCTATGAACAAGGTATCGTCGCGGCGATAGCCAAGGGCGACAAGCAGGCGGCGAAGGAAATGCAGGTGTTCGCCCGTCGGCTTGCCAAGCCACGCGCGCAAGAGTAACGTCGATCGATGCTGCGTTGCAACAATCGCGCCTGCCCCGGTACCGTCCTTCTTTCAAGCATCCGCTGATCTCGCCAAAGTCATCTTTGATCTGAGGTCGCCGTACAGCAATGAGCAAGTACGAAAAGCTACGCGAACTAGTCATCGGCGCGCCGCTCGACCCGCTGAGTCACAAGACGCGGCAGCACATCGCGCTCGCTGCTTTCCTGGCGTGGGTAGGTCTCGGGGCCGACGGACTGTCATCGTCCGCCTACGGCCCCGAAGAGGCATTCAAGGCGCTGGGCGCGCATGCTCATCTGGGCCTGTACATGGCGCTCGCGACTGCGGCGACGGTATTCGTCATCGCTGTTGCTTACAACCAGGTGATCGAGCTGTTTCCGACCGGCGGCGGCGGCTATCGCGTGGCCACCAGCCTCATCGGTCCGCGTGCAGGGCTCGTTTCCGGGGCAGCGCTCATCGTCGACTATGTCCTTACGATCGCGATTTCGATCGCCAGCGGTGTCGATGCGTTGTTCAGCCTGCTTCCTTCCGCGCTGGGCCCATTCAAGATCGGCGCGGAACTGCTGCTCGTTGCGGTACTGCTGGTGATGAACATGCGCGGGATGAAGGAGTCGATCCGCGTATTGCTGCCGATTTTTGTCGGCTTCTGCATCACGCACGTCCTGTTGATCGGCTATGGCATCCTCGGCCATTCGGCTGGGCTGACACTGGTCGTTCCCAATGCGCTGGCCGAGACGAACGCGCTCGTTCACGATATCGGATGGGTAGCGGCGCTGTCGTTGTTCCTGCGAGCGTATTCGCTGGGCGGTGGCACCTACACCGGGATCGAAGCGGTCTCGAACAACGTCCAGACATTGCGCGAGCCGGTCGTCCGCACCGGCAAGCTGACAATGTTCTACATGGCATTGTCACTCGCATTCACTGCGGGTGGCGTCATCCTTCTCTACCTGTTATGGAGTGCGCGTCCGGTCGAAGGGCAAACCCTCAACGCGGTCGTCTTCGGCAGCATTATCGAAAGCCTCGGACTGTCGACGGGCTTCAACCAGACAGCACTTCTGGTGGTACTCGTATTTGAGGCCGGGTTGCTGTTTGTCGCCGCCAACACCGGCTTTCTTGGCGGCCCATCGGTGCTTTCGAACATGGCGGCCGACTCCTGGCTGCCGCACCAGTTTCGCCATCTCTCGACGCGGTTGGTAACACAGAACGGCATCGTCATCATGGGTGTCGCCGCGCTGATCATCCTGCTCTGGAGCGGCGGCCGTGTCGATCTGCTGGTCGTGTTGTACTCGATTAATGTGTTCCTGACGTTTTCGCTGTCGCTGCTGGGGCTGTGCATCTATTGGTGGCGCAATCGCAATGTCGATCGTCGCTGGAGCTACCGGCTGGTCCTTTCGGCGCTCGGCCTTGCGTTGACTTCGAGCATTCTCATGGTGACCACCGTCGAAAAATTCGGTGAAGGCGGGTGGGTCACCGTGCTGATCACCTCGCTGGTCATCGCAATGTGTCTTGCGATACACAAACACTACGACGAGGTGAAGAAACGGCTGAAGGAAGTCGATGAGATTTTCAGCGCCGCACGCTGCGCGCCCTGTCCCGATCCGCCGAAGCTCGATCCCGAGTCCCCGACCGCGGTATTCATGGTGGGGTCAAGCCGCGGTGGCGGCATTCACACGGTGCTCTGGGTGAAGCGCCTGTTCGGCTCGCATTTCAAGAATTTCGTTTTCATCGCCGCCAAAGCAGTCGATGCCCAAAGCTATGGCGGCAGCGAGCAGATCGACAAGTTGAAGCAGACGCTCAATCGCGCGCTATCGTTCTACGTCGACTATTGTCACGCCAACGGCCTCGCCGCTGCGGCACGCTTTTCGCTCGGAACCGATCGTGTGGAAGAACTGGTCGAGCTGGCGACGGAAATCCAGCGCGAGTTCCCCAACAGCGTCTTTTTCACCAGCAAGCTGGTTTTCAGGAACGAGAACTGGGTGACCCGCCTGCTACACAATCAAACTGCGCTGGCACTGCAACGCAGGTTGCATCTGAACGGCATGCAGATGGTCATCTTGCCGATGCAGCTCTAGGAGCGCCGCTTTCGTGGCCACCGCGTGGTGCCGCGCTATCGCGCCTCTAGTCGCGCTCCATCAGCGACGCTGCCGGGATGAGGCTGTCGACTCCCAGGTTGGCCAATTCGTCGGCGCGAAGGTTGCCGGGCGAATCGGCGTGACCCTTGACCCAGTGCCAGCGGACGTCGTGCGCGGCGGCCGCCAGGTCGAGCTCGCGCCACAAGTCGGCGTTCTTGACCGGCTGCTTGCTCGCGGTTTTCCATCCGTTGCGTTTCCACGCATGGATCCACGTCTGGATACCGTTCTTCACGTACTGCGAGTCGGTGTACAGCGCGACGACGCAGCGGCGTTTGAGCGTCGTTAGCGCCTTGATGACGGCGGTCAGCTCCATTCGATTGTTGGTCGTGTTCGGTTCACCGCCGAACAGTTCGCGTGTCTTTCCGTCATATTGGAGGACCGCGCCCCAGCCTCCCGGTCCCGGATTGCCTTTGCAGGCGCCGTCGGTATAAATCGTCACCGGCACCGTCATAAGGCAGACACGTCGGTCGACTTTTCGATCGCGTCTGCGTACTCGCGGGCGTGCGGCGTAACAGGCACCAGCGCCTTTTTACGAACGCGGCGCTTCCATGACGGCGTGATCACGCGCATTCCTGGCAGGCGTTTGGTCGCGCGCAGGAAGTACACGCCGCCCGCGATAGGCCACCAGCGGTCGCCGGCCTTTTCGAAAAACTCGAAACGCTTCAGCCATTTTTCCTGTGCGAATGGGGGAATGTAGGCATCGAGGCGCCCACCCGACACCTCGAAACCCAGCAACGCGAGCCAATCCTTGAGGCGGTACAGCGAGATGAAATTGCCATTCCAGGGCATTGTTTGTTCGCGCCCGAAGTATCGCTTGGCGCCGAACAGGCTGAACGGATTAAAGCCGGTGATCAGCAATTGCCCTTCCGGGCGGATCACCCGATAGACCTCGCGCAGCAACTGATGCGGCTCGTCGGTGAATTCCAGCGCATGAGGGAGCACGACCAGATCGAAACTGTTCTCGGCAAACGGCAGCCAGTGCGGATCGGCCAATACCTGTGCCGGCTCCTCCAGGTCGAGCGTGCAGCGAGTCGCAATGCGGGAGGATCGCAACAGAGCGCACTCGGGCAAGCCAATCTGCAGCGCATGATAGCCAAAGATATTGGCCAGTGTTCGATCGCAATAGGCTTGTTCGCGCGATAGCAGGTACTCGCCGAGCGGTGTCACGAACCAGGCCGCGAGCGTCCCGGTTGACAGAGTCACTGCAGGTGGCGAAGATGGTTTCATGTCGACGATTATCCCCATCCCAGCGTTTGCCGACAACTACATCTGGCTTATCCGCAACGGTCGTCACGCCGCGGTTGTTGATGCCGGCGACGCCAAGCCGGTGATCGAGTTTCTGGATCGCGAGAATGTCGAGCTGACCGCCATCATCTGCACTCATCATCATGGCGACCATGTCGGCGGAAACAACGAGCTGCTCGCGCGATGGCCCGTGCCTGTGTTTGGACCCGCGCAGGAGGATATTCCTGGGCGCAGCCATGCTTTACGCGAAGGCGACCGCGTCATGGTGCCCGGCATACAGCTGGCGCTTTCGGTTCTCGACATTCCCGGCCACACCGCCGGGCACATTGCGTTGCACGGTCGCCTCGATGAGGTTCCGCTGGTGTTTTCCGGCGACACCTTGTTTGCCGCGGGGTGTGGGAGGCTGTTCGAAGGCACCCCCAGGCAGATGGTGAACTCGCTCGACAAATTGGCGGCGCTTGACCCGCAGACCCGCGTCTATTGCGGCCATGAGTACACGCTTTCCAACCTGCGCTTCGCGCTGGCGGTCGAACCTGACAATCCCATCGTCCGAGAACGCGAGGTCCGCGAACAAAGGAAACGTGCGGCGGGCGAACCCACATTGCCGTCAACAATCGGTGATGAACATCTGACCAACCCGTTCCTTCGGACCGTGGAGCCTTCGATTGCCGACGCGGCCTCCGCCCGCGCGGGGCGACATTTATCCGACCGCGTTTCCGTTTTCGCGGAAATTCGGGCGTGGAAGAATGCGTTTCGTTAGACTCCCGCCGCACGGCACGCGTCGGCGAGCGTTGGTCGGGCCGACTTGACGGCGTCGGCGGGCGACCCCTACCATCCTTCGCATCTTGCCCAAGGCCAACGCCACCTCTTCTGCGCTCGCACGGATCGCCATTCTGAGTTCAATAGCGTGCGTGCTTGCTGCGTGCACGAGCGCACCCGTAGACGCGCCAAGCGCGCACAAGGCGTTTGCACCGGCTGCAGGGCCTTCGACGGGATCTGATGCAGTGCCGACGCCGATAAACGCAGTCCTCGATACCTCGGCGTACGACAACGCTGTAGCGATGGGACCGCCATCGCCTGCGGATGCGGCCGAAGCAGCGCCGACGCAGAGCGTCGTGGCCCCGAGCATCGACGAACCCGCAGTAAGTGCTGCTGACGGGACCGCCGCAGCAGGCCTTGGCGACTACGGTCCCGCTGCCTCCCGAGCAGGCGGATCTGTGGGCGCGCATACGGCAAGGCTTTGCGATGCCGAATCTCGATACGCCTCTGGTGAGGCAGGCGGAGAACCGATACCGGAACGATCCCGAGTACATCGCACGCATGGTGGAACGCAGCCGGCGCTATTTGTATTACATCGTTGGCCAGGTGCAGAAGCGGCAGATGCCAACGGAGATAGCGTTGCTGCCGATGATCGAGAGCGCGTTCAATCCGCTGGCGTATTCGCGGTCGCGGGCGTCCGGCATCTGGCAGTTCATGCCGTCGACGGGGAAGCTCTACGGCATGAAACAAAACTGGTGGCTCGACGAGCGCCGCGACATCGTCGCGGCGACCGATGGCGCCCTCGACTATCTGCAACGTTTGTATGCCGAATTCGGCGACTGGCATCTGGCGCTCGCGGCGTACAACTGGGGCGAGGGTTCGGTGCGGAGGGCGATTGCGAGCAACGCCAAGCGCGGCCTGCCCACGGACTATCTGAGTCTCAAGATGCCTGCTGAAACGCGCGCATACGTGCCTCAGCTGCAAGCGATCGAGAACATCGTCGCCGATCCCAAAGCCTATGGTCTCAAGTTCGCATCGATCCCGGACGCGCCCTACTTCAGCGTCGTTACGACCAACCGCCAGATGGACGTCAAGACTGCCGTGGCGCTCGCCGAGATGTCGGAAGAGGAGTTTCTGTCGCTCAATCCCCAGCACAATCGGCCGGTGATTGCGGGGGCCGACGCAACGACGATCCTGCTGCCTTACGACAAGGCCGGACTGTTCGCCGCCAAGCTGGCGCTGACCGATCAGCCGATGGTGACTTGGCAGGCGTACAAGCTCAAGACCGGCGAGACCATGGCCCAGGTCGCACAGCGCTTCGGACTGCCGCTAGAGACGCTGCTGACGGTCAATGGCATCGGCCAGCGCTCGACCGTCCCTCCCAATCATATGTTGCTGGTCCCATCGCAGATGCCATCGATTGCATCCGCCGCCAGCTTGCAAAACGCGGTATTTACAGCAGTGCCGGAGACTCAGACTTTCTACCATCGGGTCGGAAAAGGCGAAACGCTCACCCGCATTGCCGCGCGCTACCACGTCAGCGTCAAAGACTTGCAGGCGTGGAACGTCGGACTCAAATCCACCGTCAAGAGCGGCCAGCGCCTGCGCGTAGTCAGCGACTTTGGTGCGCCGAAGGGACACGCGCCGACCGGCAAGCATCGGCGCAGCCAGCCTCCTGCGAGTGCGGCAACAACGGCCGCCAACGGGGCCCGCAAGGCGCCGCCACCGACGCTGATGAGCGAAAGCCGCTAGCGCGAGCGCAATTCCTGACGGGGAAAAAAGGGCGTAAAAAAACAGGCGTCACTTGCGCGTCGCCTGTTTTTGGTCCATCGCAGCGATGCGACGGACGGGTCGCAGAAGGGTTACTTCTTCTTCTTGGCGGCCTTCTTCTTGGCCGGTTTCTTCTTGGCAGCCTTCTTCTTCGGGGCAGCCTTCTTCTTCGCGACTTTCTTCTTGGCGGCCTTCTTCTTGGCCGGTTTCTTCTTGGCAGCCTTCTTCTTCGGGGCGGCCTTCTTCTTCGCCTTCTTCGCCGCTTTCTTCTTCGGGGCGGCCTTCTTCTTCGCCTTCTTTGCAGCTTTCTTCTTCGGGGCGGCCTTCTTCTTCGCCGCTTTCTTCTTCGCCGCTTTCTTCTTCGGCGCAGCCTTCTTCTTAGCCGCTTTCTTCTTCGCGGCCCGCTTCTTCGGCGCCGCGGCCGGAGCCATCGGCGTCGACATCGTCATCATGTCAGCCATCATTTGCAGTTCTCCTGTCTGAGTTCCAAAACTGTTATGGGTACTTCTGCTTCGTCGCAGATTTCGCGGGGGCCATCAAGATTTACGTAAACTCTTGACAAACCCACTGACACCTGCTGCCTGAATTCTAGCCAATTTTTTTCGAAATACAAGATTTAATTGCACTTTCATGTGACGCTGCACGTCACTGTTGCGAATTTGCATCGATTCGCATGCTGCAAATTCACGCGATTTTCGCGCGCTGACGACGACTACGACGGCAACAAAGATTCGCGTGCGAACAGTTCTTCGACCGATTCGCGCGGACGGACCAGATGCGTTTTTTTACCGTCGACAATCACCTCGGCGGCACGCGGGCGCGAGTTGTAATTCGAACTCATCGCCATCGCGTAGGCCCCTGCAGAAAGCAGTGCGAGGAGGTCGCCTTCGGCGAGCGCGAGCGCGCGGTTGTGAGCGAGAAAATCGGCGCTCTCGCACACCGGGCCGACCACCTGCCACTCCGTGCGTCGGTCCTTCGCGCGGGCGCACCGGGCGCACGTCGTGCCAGGCATCGTAGAGCGCGGGGCGAAGCAAGTCGTTCATCGCGGCGTCGACAACTGCGAAGTGCCGGTCGCGGCCCGGCTTGAGGTAGGTGACCCGCGTCAGCAGCACGCCAGCGTTGCCGACCAGAACTCGTCCCGGTTCGAACAACAGCTTCAAGCGACGTCTGCCAAGAAGCCCGAGGATCATCTTCGCGTAGTCGGCAAGATCGACCGTGGCTTCGTCCTCGCGATAGGGGATTCCAATGCCACCGCCGAGGTCGATGTGCTCGAGCACAATACCTTCCGCAGCCAGCTGGTCGACAAGCGCGAACGCCTTCGCGGCCGCTTCCCGATGGGGCCGATATCGGTGATCTGCGAACCGATATGCATGTCGATGCCGCGCACGTCGATGTGCGGCAGCGCAGCCGCGCGGCGATAGAGCGGGAGGGCGTCCTCGAAGGCGATGCCGAACTTGTTTTCCTTGAGCCCGGTCGAGATGTACGGATGCGTCTTGGGATCCACGTCCGGGTTGACGCGCAGACTCACCGGCACACGTTTGCCCGCACCCCCTGCCAAGCGGTTGAGGCGCTCGAGTTCGCTCGAGGACTCGACATTGAAGCAGGCGATGCCGATTTCCAGCGCCCGCATATCTCGGCATCGGTCTTGCCGACACCCGAGAACACGATCCTGGACGGGCTCGGCGCCGGCCGCGAGGCACGCGCCAGTTCGCCTCCGGAGACGATGTCGAAGCCGCTGCCCAAGCGGGCAAACAGGTTCAGGATCGCCAGGTTCGAGTTGGCCTTCATCGCGTAGCAGATCAGATGCGGAACGTCGGCGAAGGCGCGATCGAATTCGAGGCAGGACGCCTTCGAGTGCTGCGCGCGAGTAGACAAAGCAGGGCGTGCCGAAGCGGGCGGCAATTCCGTCAAGCGAAACGCCTTCGACTGCGAGCTCGCCGTCGCGATAGGCGAAAGCTGTCACCGCTTTTGTTCCTCTGGCGGATCGGGTGCGAGCGGCGACGCTGTCAGGCACGGCGCGAGGGCACGATCGCCGGCGCCGGCGGTTCGGTTGGCGCGGCTGGCGCGGCGGATGTTGGTGACGCGGCCTTCGCCGGAGGAAGCTTCAGGGGACCCTTGATGCCGCAGGACGTCAACAGGAAGGCGGTGACGCAAGCTGCGATGATGGGTCGGGAACGGGGTACCATCTGAGCTCTAAGCGTGATGCGCGACGAATGAACCAACCGGCCGCTCGCTAGACAATCGTCGCGGATTCCAGCTGCGCCCGCCATCGGACGCGGCGCGAAAGTCAGTGCAAAATGTCAGGTCAAATGCCGTGCAAATGCCAATGACGCAAAGTCTATCACGGTGCGACTGGCCAACCGACAAGCCCACAACCAAGCTAACTGACAGAGCGAACAAACTGCATGATGAGCGAAAGCGAATTCATCGCGCGTGCCGATAAGGTTCTCGCCGCCATCGGGGCCGCCCTCGACGCCGCGATGGACGATAGCGACGCCGATCTCGATTGGTCGCTTAACGACGGCATGCTGACCATCGATTGCGGGGACGGCAGCAAGCTCATCGTCAACCGCCACGTTCCCAACCGCGAGATCTGGGTCGCCGCACAAGTCCGGCGGATTCCACTTCCGCGCGGATGGCGGCGGCTGGAGAGACACGCAGAACGGGCGGGAGCTGGCAGTCGCGCTCGCGACAGTTGCTGCAGGACACAGGCGGGCTTGGCGGTCGATCTGTCGCCGTCTTGCTGCACGCTGAGGCGCAACTCACGTCAGCCCAGCACGGGCGTAAGCGCGTCCAACTCGCGCTCGGCGCGTCGTCATGACCGGGCAGCAGGGTGTCGAGATCGCCCAGAACCGCGGCGGAGTGATTGAGCTCGACCAGATGCGCCACTTCGTGCGCGACCACATACTCCGCGATTCGCGGCGGCAGTTGGACGAGCCGCCAATGCAGCCGAATCTCACCTTGCGGTTGCAGCTTCCCCATTGCGTGCGGGCGGTGGACAAGCGCATTGCGGGCGTGGCGGCGGTGATCCGCTGCGCGATACGAGGACCCTGCGGCAGAGAGATCGCCAGCGCCTCGTCCTTCATCCATCGACCGACCAATACGGCCGATCTCGCGCTCGTCCATCGGGCGGGGATGGAGTACGGTGAGGTGGAAGAGATCCGGCCACGACGATTCTGCGCGCCGGGAAACCTAGCGCCAGCGTCAGCGGCCGCCCTGGAAGAGCAGTGCTGCGCCCGATCGCCATTCCGCGGCATGACTCGCTCTGGCCACCGCGCCATTCGACGAGCGCCTTGACGATCCAATCCGCACGCTCGGCAAGGGTCGACCTCGATTTCGCCCAGCTCACCCAGCGAGGCGCGCGCACTGTCAAGCCGCCGTGGTCGATCAGCATGCCTATCGTGCGCCGCCGGACGCGGAACAGGCGGTAGTCGATCGCCTGGCCGGCCAGCTTACGCTGCGCACGGGACCTTCGCGCGCATCGGCAACACGCTTGCCGATCACCCGTCGACGCACCCGCCGCGCTTTTTCACGCGGGTCGCCCAGGCGCGCCACCTCGTTTTCGATCCAGGTTCCACTTCCTGATCAGCCGCTGCATTCTGCCGTCGGCGGTATCGGATGGGTGCCGATGGTCACCGTGACGACGCCGGCACTTTGCCGAACATCCCCTTGGGCCACAAGTAGCCGGCATTATGTGCGACCGGAATGATCGGAATATCCAGCGCCATCGCCAACCGCGCGCCGCCGGTCTTGTACTTAGCTCTCGTGCCCGCCTTGATCCGCGTGCCTTCCGGGTACACGACGAGCCAGAATCCCTGTCGCAGCCGTTCGCGACCTTGGGTGTCGATCTGCGCATCGCATCCACTCCGGCCTTGCGATCGATCGTGATCGGCGAGGCCGTCGCGAACCCCCAGCCGAAAAACGGAATCGACAGCAGCTCCTTCTTGGCCACGAAGGCCAGCTCGGGAAGATGGGTGAGCGACAGTGTCTCCCACGTCGAGCTGTGTTTGGACAGCACGATGTGCGGCGAGGCGCGCGCCTGCGGAATGTTTTCCTCTCCGACGGACCTGCTAGCGGACGCCGCAAATCGTCGCGCGCCCCGCAGGTTGAGCCCGCACCAGCCGATGTTGAAGGGGAAGCGCGCAGCGCCGCAGCCAGAACACCAGCGTCGAAGGTAGCATAGAACGGCGTGACCACCAGCTGGAACAGCAGGAACAGCAGGGAGCGCAGCGCCGACACGCGATCGCGGCGGGCCGGCCTAGTCGCTGGCCAGCAGCGCCGAACGCGACAAGGCAAGTCGGGAAAGATCAAGGTGTTCTTCGGAAAATTGCCGTCGCGCAACGTCTTCTCGCCTTTCCCCGTGAGCACCAGCATCGGCTGGGCATCGACGTCCGGCCGCTTGCAGATCGCGCACGCTGTCGCCGACACAGGGAACGCCTGTGAGCTCGGCACCGAAGCGCTGCCCGATCTCGACGAACATGGCGGGCTTCGGCTTGCGGCATTCGCATTTCGAGTCGGCGGTGTGCGGACAGTAAAACACCGCGTCGATGCGGCCTCCGACCTGGGCCAGCGCCTTGTGCATCTTGTCGTGAATCGCATTCAGCGTCGCCATGTCGAACAGGCCCCGCCCGATACCCGACTGGTTGGTGGCGACCACGACGCGAAAGCCCGCATGGTTGAGGCGCGCGATTGCCTCGAGACTGCCGGGAATCGGACGCCATTCGTCCGGCGACTTGATGAACTGGTCGCTGTCGTAGTTGATGACGCCGTCGCGGTCGAGAATGATGAGCTTCATGCGGCGATTCTACGCGGCGAGCGGTGGCTGAGCGCAGTTGCCCTGATCGCGGGCCGCATCACAGCGCCAGCTTGGATATGTCGGCGACGTGGTTCATCGTCGTCGCCACGTTGCGCAGCAGCGCCAGCCGGTTGGCGCGGACCTTCGGATCGTCGGCCATGACCATGACGTCGTCGAAAAAACGGTCGATCGCGGGTTTGGTCGAAGCCAGCGCCTTGAGCGCGGTCGCGAAATCGCCGCGCTCCACGTCGTGCCTGCACCTTCGGAGCCAGCCGGTCGAACGTCGCGTGCAGATCGGACTCCGCGCCGTCGACGAAAAACGAGGGGTCGACCGCATGCGAGGCTGCCAGGTCCGTCTCGGATTTGCGCAGGATATTGGCAATGCGCTTGTTGGCTGCCGACAGCGACTGCGCTTCAGGCAACGATTCGAACGCGCGCACGGCTTCCAGGCGGTCGGGCAGGTCGTCGATGGTGTCCGGACGCGAATCCAGCACCGACGCGATCTGGTTGGCCGAGTAGCCGCGTTCGCGCAGATAGCCGCGCAGACGTTCGTAGATGAAATCGAGTAACGGCTCGTGCTGCGGCTTCACCGCGGGTTGGGCGTCGAAGGCTCGAAGCCCAGTGCCATCAGTTCGGACAGCGACAGCCGACGCTTTCTTTCGATCAGGATCCGCACGACGCCCAGCGCGGCGCGGCGCAGGCCGAAGGGATCCTTGTCTCCGGTCGGCACTTGGCCGACACCGAACATTCCAGCGAGCGATTCGAGTTTGTCGGCAAGTGCCAGCGCCTGCGCCGGACCATCGCCGGGCAGGCCGTCGCCCGCGTGGCGCGGCCAGTAATGCTGGCTGATCGCGTCGGCGACCGCAGGCGTCTCGCCATCGTGCAGCGCGTAGTAGCGGCCCATCACGCCCTGCAGTTCAGGAAACTCGCCGACCATGTCGGTGACCAGATCCGCCTTGGCCAGAAGCGCAGCTCGGGCGGCGGCCTGCGCATCGACGCCAATCATGCCTGCGATCCTCGTCGCGAGGAATCCCAGCCTGTCTATGCGTTCGGCCTGCGTACCCAGCTTGTTGTGATAGACGATGCTGCGCAGCTTGTCGACGCGGGTCGCGAGCGGCGTCTTGCGGTCCTGATCGAAGAAGAACTTCGCGTCGGCAAGGCGCGCACGCAGCACACGTTCGTTGCCGCGGATGATCGGCTCGGCGTCGTGCGGATCGATATTGCTTACCAGCAGGAACCGGTTCCGCAACTTGCCGTTCGCGTCCGCGAGCGCGAAATAGCGCTGGTTCTGCTGCATCGTCAGGATCAGGCACTCCTGGGGGACGGTCAGAAACGCCTGGTCGAAGCCGTGCGGTATAGACCTTGGGCCATTCGATCAGCGCGGTGACTTCGTCGACCAATGCGTCAGGCATGATCACCGTTGCGCCAGCCGCGGCCATTTTCAGTTCGTCGACGATTTTCTCGCGCCGCTCGGCGAAGCTGGCGATCACCTTCCCTTCGGCTTCGAGCTGAGGCTTCCACGCCTGGGCGGTTTCCACGGTGATGTCGCTGCGCACCGAGAAAACGATGGCCGCGGTGACGCGGCCGGCATCGAGGCCCAGCGCGCAAACATTGACGACTTCCTTGCCATGAAGCGCCAGCAGCTGGTGCGCCGGGCGGGCGAACTCGACTCGTCGTGCCATCCGGCCGCTGATAACTCATGCCCTTGGGGATCGGCAGGTTCGCGATCGTATCTTCCAGCGCGCTTTGCAGCGCGACCAAAAGCGATTGCCCTTGGCGAGACTGTGCAAGTAGACATAGTCGGCCTTGCCATCCGAGTGCGACGCTTGAAAAAATCGGGACCATTGCGCGCGTCGAGCGACCGCATGCTGGCCTCGCCCAAGTCCGTCGAGCTTCTTCAGCATCGGCATCGAGAAGTTGCCTGCTGCGTCGCAGCGCAACCTTGGCCGGCATCAGCTTCTCGACATGCTCTCGATCCGGTCGCCACCGACGCCACCGCAGAAATCGAAACCGCCAGCCGCCGCGGCGTCGCATATGTGGTCATCTCGCTGCCAGCGGCCAGACAGTCCGTCTTCGCGCAATCCGGCCTCGATGCCTGTCGCAAATGCCTCGCCCAGGCGCTGCAGCGCTTTCGGCGGCAGTTCCTCGCACAGCAGTTCGACGAGCAGCGTTTCAGGCATCGGAAGCCGCTATTCAGCTTTGTACGGCCGAGCGCGCGAGCATCGGAAAGCCAAGCGCTTCGCGCGACTCGACGTAAGCTTGCGCCACCAGCCGCGACAGCGTGCGGATGCGGCCGATGTAAGCCGCGCGTTCGGTCACGGAGATCGCGCCGCGGGCGTCGAGCAGGTTGAATGTATGCGCCGGCCTTGAGGATCATTTCGTAGCCGGGCAGCGGCAGCTTCGCGTCCAGCAGTCGCGTCGCCTCGGCCTCGAAGAACGCGAATTGCTCGAACAGCTTCTGCACATTCGATTCCTCGAATGCGTAGCGCGACTGCTCGACCTCGTTCTGGAAGAAGACATCACGATAGCTAACGCCCTCGAGTACTGCAGGTCGTAGACAGACTCGACGTTCTGCAGGTACATCGACAGCCGTTCGAGACCATAGGTGATCTCGCCGGTAATGGGATTGCAGTCGATACCGCCGACTTGCTGGAAATAGGTGAACTGCGTGATCTCCATGCCGTTCAGCCAGACTTCCCAACCCAAGCCCCACGCGCCCAGCGTCGGATTTTCCCAGTCGTCCTCGACGAAGCGGACGTCGTTCTTTTCAGATCAAGGCCGAGCGCTTCGAGCGATCCGATGTAGAGATCGAGGATGTCCGTCGGCGCAGGCTTCAGCACCACCTGGAACTGATGATGCTGGTACAGGCGATTCGGATTCTCGCCATAGCGGCCGTCTTTCGGCCGGCGCGACGGCTGCACGTACGCCGCGCGCCAGGGCTCGGGTCCGAGCGCGCGCAGGAAGGTGGCGGTGTGCGACGTTCCTGCGCCGACTTCCATATCGTAGGGCTGCAGCAGCGCGCAGCCGCTGTCCGCCCCAGTAGGCCTGAAGCTTGAGTATGATTTGCTGAAACGTGACCATCGAGGCCCGGCAGGCTAGGGTGAACGGAGCTGAGCGTAACCGCGCATAACCGCTCGCGCTTCTTGGCGCAATGCGGCACTGCGCGCGAAAGAGACACATTTTACGGGTTTCCGCTTCCGCGGCCAAACACCGCTCGACTCAGGTCGCGGCGAGCATTGGCGCGGCCGAATGACATCGTGCCTGGCTTTCAGTTCGATCTCGACGGCGACGGTGTTGTCCTTCGGGCGCCGGTCGATCAGCTTGTTGTAGGGATCGATGCCGGCGCGCGCCGGTTTCTTGTCGACGACGATCGTGAACTACGTTCTCCTCGCCGTCGATCTTGCGTTCTTCTCGAGGAGACAGCGGCTGGTTGTCGGCGTCGAGCACGCCGATGTCGATCCAGTCGTGCAAGCGGCGCGTCGGTTTCCTTGCCCAGGTCGTCGGCGTCGAGCTTGCTTGGCGCATGCACCTTCAGCGCCACTTCGTAGCGGCCGTCCGGGCAGCGCGTGCGCCTTGGCGCTGACGGCGCGGTTGTCGTACAGCGTGATGGTCTCGAACATGTCGTCGATCACGTACTGCAGTTCGGCGGGCGTCACCTTGCGCAGATTCTGCGACCAGTTCGCGTCGAGTTGGGGTAGGGCGGGCCCTTGAACGCATGTCGCGTCGCGAAATGCGCGCAGCGCCTGGTTGACCTTGTCCTCGCCGATGTAGTCCTGCAGCGCGTACATGACGAGGCTGCCCTTGCGGTAGTGGATGTAGTCCTGGTTCTCCACCCGCGCCAGCGGCAGTTCCTTCTTCTGCTCGGTGCCGCGGCCGATCAGGTAGCGGTCGAGCTCGTAGCGCAGGAAGCGCTGCATCTTCGCCTCGCCGTACTTGTGCTTCATCACCATCAGCGCCGAGTACTGCGCCAGCGTTTCGGACGAGCATCGTCGCGCCCTGCACGTTGCCGCCGATAACCTGGTGTGCCCACCACTGGTGCGCGGCTTCGTGCGCCGTGACGTAGTACGGGTAGTCGATGTCCTTCTCGTCGTCCTCGCGGACGCGCGCGATGAAGCCGATGCCCTCCGAGTACGGGATCGTGTTGGGGAACGACTGCGCGAACGCGGCGTAGCGCGGGAACTCGAGGATGCGGAACTGCCGGTGCTGGTAGGGGCCGAAGTTCGTCGTGTAATAGTCCAGCGACGCCTTGACCGCGGCGATCATGCGGTCGAGGTTGTACTCGTGCCCGGGCTGGTAGTAGACCTCGATGGCCACGTCGTTCCAGCGATCCTTCTTCACGGCGTAGCGCGCCGACTGGAACGCGAAGAAATCGAGGATCGGGCTGTCCATCTTGTAGTCGAAGTAGCGCCGGCCGCCCTCGGTCCACTCGCGCTGCAGGTAGCCCGGCGCGATGGCGATCTGGTCGGCGTCGGTGCTGACGATCGCTTCGAAGTCGATCCAGTCGGCGTCCGGCGCGAGGTAGTTGTTCGGCGAGGCCCGCCGGGTCGTCGCGGTCGCGCATGCGCTCCTTGGGGGCTAGACCGTATTTCTTGCGGTCCCGGTCGGTCGCCGAGCTCGCCGCGTTCGTGGTAGCCGATGAGCGGCAGCACCAGGTTGCCGTTGACGAACGATGCCGTTGTAGACGACGGCGTGTTCGACCCTGGTTGGTGAAGCCGTGCGTCGGCAGCTCGATGTCGATCGTCAATGCGAGTTGTCGCGCCGGGCGCGAGCGGCGTGGCCAGCTTGTAGCTGGCACGCCGATGGCCATGTCGTCGACCATCGAGTTCGGCCGGCACGGTCGAACGCAAGTTTGTTGAACACCAGGTTGTCGCCCTCGAGAAAGACGCAGCTGAACGGTGTCGACCGGCGCACGTTCTTGTTGACCAGCGCATAGCGGCCTCGCATCCGCACCCGCTGCTCCTGCGGGTAGAGATCGACCGCGACGTTGACGCCGTCGATCTTCGGCTGCGGCATGCGGCGAGTCGCCTTGTACTTCTTCTCGTAGTCGGCCTGCCGCGCCTGCAGCGTCATGTTCGGTCGTGTAGCGGTTGAGGATGTTGGTGTTGTAGAAGATGAAGCCGCCGAGCAGCCGACCATCGCGACGCATCGCGATGGCAGAAAACCGTCGCGATCGCGGTGTGAGGCGCGCCTGGGCCAGCTTGACGCGCGCCGCGAGTCCTGTCGGCGTGCCGCGCGTCCAGAACAGATAAGCCACGACCAGCAGCAACACGGAGCCGAGCGTAGTACGCCTGGAAGCTGCGCACGCGCAGCAGGAAATGGCCGTAGCCGTTCATGTCCGAATAGATGTAGCCGGTCGGCGCCGCCGTACTTGTACAGGTTGTGCTCGAACCCGAAGCGGCTCGACGAACGCCAGCACCAGGAAGTAGACGACCATCAGGAAGTGGCCGAGGTACTTCTGGTTGACGACCGAATGCACGGTGATCGCCAGCACGCAGACCAGCCAGTAGTCGATCAGCTCGATGCCGAACAGGTCGCGCAGGTAGAGCCCCAGTTCGTAGTGGTGATAGCCCTTCGCCGTCTGGATCGCCATCGCCGCACAGCATCAGCACCGCCTGCAGCACGACCGGCACCAGCATCAGCGCGATCAGCTTGGCCATGAACGGGCAGCCACGTCGGCGTGGGCAGCGCGTCGTGATATCTGGTCGAGGCGGTGCTCGCGCTCGCGCCAGACCAGCTCGCCGCGCGTAGAACGTGATGATCACCAGCATGAAAATCGGTAAACGTGCCCGACACCAGCCCGAGCATCTGATAGGTGACGGGCCAGGTCGTCGTGCCGAACAGGCTGCCCGACGTGGTGCTGGAAACGATGAAGAACAGCACGCCCGAAAAGCGCGATGACGCCGAAATAGACGTTCTTCACCGTCTCGCGAAAATTGAGCCAGACCAGCCGCGGCAGCGCGCGCAGTCCGTGAACCTTCGCCCGGCACGACGTTGCGTAGCGGGACGACGGGCGTTTCTTCTGCGGACGCCGCGTCGGGCAGTCCGCGCTGGCGCCGCCGCCGACCGTCGGCATGGTAGGCAAACGCAAAGCGGTGCACGCACCAGGCGATCAGGACGAGACCGACGGCGAGCCACAGCAGGCGGTTCCACAGCAGCAGTCCTTCGAGCGGGATCAGGCGCGTGTTGCGCTCGGCGATCGTCCAGTATTCGGCTGACGCGAGACAGCGCGACGACTGCCGAACGGGTCGAGCATCGCCGCCAGTGTCTTGTTTTCGATGTCGCGCATCAGTCCATTGCCGGCGAGGTAGCCGAGCAGACAGACGACGCTGCCGATATAGACGGGCAGCATTCGCCGCGTCAGCGCTGCGAGGCAGAAGAACACGCCGCCGATCAAGATGAGATTCGGCAGCAGAACAGTGAAGAACGGCGTGAGGTAGACGGCGAGACGGGCCGGGCCGACACGGTCGGGGTCGATGTCCGGGCAGCATCGCGCCCAGCCAGCTGCCGAGCGCGATGCCCGATAGCGACCACGAGCAGCACCAGCAACGCGCCGAGAAAGCGGCCGCCCAGGTATTGCCATTTGGCGATCGGCGCGGTGAAGAAGAAGATCTCGCTGCGGTATTCGAAATCCTGCTGGACGGCGCGGCCCATGATCGCGGCGATGACGGTCATGCCGAAGCATGCCGAGGAACGCCGTCGTCTGCGCGATCGCGTAGGGCGAATTGACCCAGACCTTGCCGCTGCCGAAGGAAATGATGGCGCTCGAGATCAAGCCGCCCGCGGCGGCGATCCACAGCATCGCCAGCGCGAAGAAAACGACGAAATAGACCCAGGTCGAGATGCGCTTCAGGCGGACGCCGAACTCGAACCACGCGATGGCGAAGAGCTTTGCCATCAGGCGCTCAAGGCGTGACTCTTGACCTCGAGCTGACGCGCGATCGCCGCGAAATAGACGTCTTCCAGCGTCGGATTCGACCGGCACGAAGCCGTCGTCGGGCGGCGCGTCGCCGACGACGTTGATCAAGCGTGCGCCCGGCAACAGCCGCGTCGAGATCACCGCATGCGCTGCCGCGCGCCGCTTCGAGTTCGCTGCGCGCAACCGCCTTTTGCCAAACGCGGCCGGCGAGCGTCGAGGTCAGCTGACTCGGGTTCGCCCGCCAGCAGCACTTCGCCCTTGTCGATGATCGCCATGCGTGCACACAGGTCCGACACGTCGGAGACGATGTGCGTCGAGAGGATCACGATGACGTTCTCGCCGATCTCGGCGAGCAGGTTGTGAAAGCGCACGCGCTCCTCGGGATCGAGCCCGGCGGTCGGCTCGTCGACGATGATGAGCTGCGGATTGCCGATCAGCGCCTGGGCGATGCCGAAGCGCTGGCGCATGCCGCCGGAGAAGCCCCCGAGCGCCTTCTTGCGCACGTCGTACAGGTTGGTCTGCTTGCAGCAGCGTCTCGACGACGTCGCGACGCTCGCGCCCGGTCGTCAATGCCCTTGAGGCGCGCAAGATGATCGAGCAGGTCCTCGGCGGAGACCTTGGGATAGACGCCGAAATCCTGCGGCAGGTAGCCGAGCATGCGGCGCACAGTGGCCTTGTCGCGCAGCACGTCGATGTCGCCGATGCGAGCGCTGCCCGAGTCGGCGTCCTGCAAGGTCGCCAGCGTTCGCATCAGCGTCGACTTGCCGGCGCCGTTGGGCCCGAGCAGGCCGAACATGCCGGTCGGAATGGTCAGCGACACGTTGCGCAGCGCGTGGACGCCGTTGGGGTAGGTCTTCGACAGGTCAGCGATCGTCAGTTCGAGCGCCATAGGATGGTTTCCAAGCGAAAGGAGGCCGCATTATGGCATCGGGTCGGAACCCGCAACAGATCCGCGACGGGGCGACGCGCGCGCGGACGGGACGACGAAGGCGCGCGCGGGTGTGAGAGCCAGCGTTTGGCAAGTGCGACGATGCTTCAACCGGGCGCAGCGCGAGTCTTCCGGCGCTGCAGGCCGCTGATCGTGAACACGAGCACAAGGGCGACGGCTAGAGCCAAGGCGTCCCCGAAGCGAACATAGGGAGTGGTCCCCTGACGTCCGGCGACGGTTGTTTCCAGCACGCCGCGCGTAAACCACGGCAAGCGGGCGCGTTCGACGCCATGGTGATCGATAAGAGCGGTGATGCCGGTGTTGGTGGCGCGCAGCATCGGCCGCGCCGTCTCGACCGCGCGCATGGCGGCGATCTGCTCGTGTTGTTCGGCGGCGAGCGAGTGCCCGTACCAGGCGTCGTTGGTTACGTTGACCATCAGTGTCGCCTCGGGAAGCTGGCGGATGATCTCATCGCCGAATGCGTCTTCGTAGCAGATGTTGATTGCGACACGCTGTCCGGCCACGGCAAACGGTTCCTGGTAGACCGGTCCCGGCGTCTGATCGGCGAGCGGAATCGACAGGATATTGCGAATGAACCAGCCGAAAATGGGTTTGGCCGGGATCGATTCTCCAAACGGAACCAGATGGTGTTTGCGATAGACCTGCGTGCGGGCGGCGCCGACGCTGACGACGCTGTTGAAGTATCGGTCCTCACCACCGGGTGGGTCGGGAGGTTCGAAAAAGAACAAGCCCGTCAGCAGGTCGCCGTCGTGCTTGGCGGCAATCGCGCGCAGTTCGGCTACGAATGAAGGAGGCACTTCGTCGGCGAACATCGGCAACGCACTTTCGGGCAATACGATCAACCGGCCTTGTGCGCTAGCGGCGAGACCTCGATAGATCGCCATCGTGTTGTCCCGATACTGGGGGTCGAACTTGATGTCCTGGTCGACGTTGCCCTGCACCAGACTGACGGCGACGGGATCCCCAATAGGCGCGCTCCACTCGATCGCGGCTAGCGCACCTCCGCCGAGCAGGAGCGCGAGCGCTGCCGCAGCGCCGGCAAGAAGATGCATCCGGCGACCGGCCTCGATCGCTAACACCGCGTGCACCAGCAGCGCTGCCAACGCGGCGACGACCAGACTCACCAGAAACACGCCGCCGATCGGCGCGTACCCGGCGCAGTACACCCGGCACTTGCGAGTAGCCCAGCGAGAGCCACGGAAAGCCGGACAGCAGCCAACTGCGCAGCCACTCCGTGACCGCCCACGCGCCAGTCGCAATCAGCAAGCGGAAGAGGCCGGGAGCTGCCAGGCGCAGCGCAAGCCATCCCGTGAGCGCTGGAAACACTGCGAGCCACGCGCAAAACGCAGCGGTGCCGAGAATGGCGATCACCGCAGGCATCGCGCCGAAAGTGAAAAGTGCGACGCCGACCCACGAGGCTCCTGCGCCAAACAGGCCGAGGCCGAACGCGAAACCTTGCCAGCCCGCTGCGCGCGGCGAAGGCGCGAACTGCCAAAGCGCGAACAGACCGGCAAGGGTCAGCACCGGCAGCGCCGGCAGGCGAAAGGGCGCGAAGGCGAAAACCGTAGCGATGCCGAGAACAAGCGCGGCCAGCAGTGTCACCGCCGGCGCCAGGCGAGCGGGCATCAGGCTCCGCCGGGCTCGGGACCCTCGTCGGGTTCCGAAGTCAGCTTTTCAACCTGCAGCGTATAGAGTCGGCGGCTGTCAGCGCGGATGACCTTGAAGCGAAACTTGTCGATCGTCGTCGTCTCGCTGCGCTTCGGCAAGCGCCCGAAAGCCTGCAAGACGAGGCCGCCCACGGTGTCGAAATCTTCGTCGCTGAAAGTTGAGCGGAATGCTTCGTTGAAGTCGGCGATCTCGGTTTGCGCCTTCACCCGGTAGCGGCCATTCGCTTCGGGGATGATGTTGTCTTCGGTCTCGTCAAAATCGTACTCATCGTCGATGTCGCCGACGATCTGCTCGAGCACGTCCTCGATGGTGATCAAGCCCGAGACACCGCCGTATTCGTCGACGACGATCGCGATGTGATTGCGATTGGCACGAAAGTCGCGCAGCAGGACGTTCAGGCGCTTCGACTCGGGCACGAACACCGCCGGTCGCAGGGTGTCGCGCAGATTGAAACTCTCGGGATTGGTGTAGAAGTTGAGCAATTCCTTGGCAAGCAGAATGCCGATGACGTCATCCTTGCCTTCGCCGATGACCGGGAAGCGCGAGTGTCGTGTCTCCAACACCAGCGGTATGAATTGCGCCGGCTCATCGTCGATTGACACGACGTCCATTTGCGCGCGCGGGATCATGATGTCGCGCACTGTCATCTCGGATACCTGCAGCGCGCCCTCGATGATCGACAAGGCGTCGGCATCGAGCAGCTTATGCTCGAACGCGCCGTGCAGGAGCTTCAGCAGCTCTTCGCGGTCCTCGGGTTCGCGCGACAGGAACGCGGACAGGCGTTCGAGCAGGCTCGGTTTCGCCGATTTATCGTCCTCGTCGCTCATCGGGCAAGCCCTTTGGCAACGCGCGGACCGCGACTACCGGGAGCAACATAGGGATCGGCGAAACCCAGCCGGGCAAGAATTTCCACTTCGCGCGCCTCCATCCGCGTCGCGTCAGTCTCGTTCATGTGATCGTAGGCCTGCAAATGCAAGACGCCGTGCACGACCAGGTGAGCGCAATGCGCCGTCAACGTTTTCCCCTGCGACGACGCTTCGGCTCGTATCACCGGGACGCACAGCACGATATCGCCGGATAACGTGCCACCCGTCGCACCGTCGGCATCACCCTTGTCATCGTACACGAACGAAAGCACATTGGTGGGGCCGGCCTTGCCGCGATACGATCGATTCAGCGCAGCGCCTTCGCTGCCGTCCACGAAACGAAGCGTCAGTTCCGCGTCGCGCTCGAGCGCAGCCAAGACCCAGCGGCGAAGCAAGGGCCGTGCCGGTAGTCCGTCATCGGTTGTCGCGTATTGGACTGTCAGCGCGAGCCGTCTCCGCTGTCTCGGCGCACGCACCATTGCTTCAGGACTCGTCGCGAGGTCGGGTCACCGCGGCTGCCGACGGAGCATCAATCCGTTCGCTGTGTGTATGTTTTTCATAGGCGCTGATTATTTTCTGCACCAGAGGGTGACGGACGACGTCGACACTGGTGAACTCGGTGAAAGCGATGCCGCGCACCGCTGCCAGGACCCGCCGCGCTTCGATCAGGCCGCTCTTCTGACCTCTTGCCAGGTCGATCTGCGTGACATCGCCGGTGATTACCGCCTTGGTGCCGAAGCCGATGCGTGTCAGGAACATCTTCATCTGCTCCGGCGTCGTGTTCTGCGCCTCATCGAGAATGATGAACGAGTGGTTCAGCGTTCGCCCGCGCATGTAGGCGAGCGGCGCTATCTCGATCGTCCCGCGCTCGAACAACTTTGCCGTCTTGTCAAAGCCCATCAAGTCGTACAGTGCGTCATACAAAGGCCGCAGGTAGGGGTCGACTTTCTGTGCGAGGTCGCCGGGAAGAAATCCCAGGCGTTCGCCCGCTTCCACCGCGGGCCGCACCAGAACAAGGCGCTTCACCAAATCGCGTTCCAACGCATCTACGGCACAGGCAACGGCAAGATAGGTTTTGCCGGTTCCCGCCGGTCCAGTGCCGAACGTAATGTCGTGTTCCTGAATGTGTTTCAGATACAGAATCTGATTGGCTGTGCGACCGTGCAGGTCGGCTCGCCGCGTGCGCAATGCCGTCACGTCGGCATTCGGCTCGCCTGTGCCGTCGGCCGATCCGCGCAATTCGATCAGTCCGAGTTGGATGTCATCGACGCTAAGAGCTTCCTTGGCCTGCACGTAGAATCGTTCGAGGGCCGTCGCCGCCTGCCGGACCTGTGGTGCCGCACCACGCACGGCGAAGCTCGCCCCTCGCCGGGCAATGGTCACGTCCAGCGCGGACTCGATCTGACGCAGGTTCGCGTCCAGCGCGCCGCACAGGTTCGCGAGCACCCGGTTATCGACCGGTGCAAGTTCCAGATCGAGAGTCTGCGTTTTCAACGGTGCGTTTCCAATGCGCCTCAAACGCCCGAACGCTGCAACGGCGCCTTCAATGCCTCATCCAGAGTCGACTGACTCTCGGCCAGATGCGCGCGGACCTCCTTCGACCAATTCGCGCGAGTCATCGCCGCCGAAAGCTCGCTGCGCAACGACAGCGCATCCAGGCGCAACAGCGCGCGCGCATCCGCAGGCATCGTCGCCGACGGCCTGATCAGCGCATTAGCTATGCGCGACAAGTATTCACGCTGCAGATTGCGGCGTAGCGGCGGAATGTCCTGCCCGGTCTTGAGTTCGCTCCAGATGGCGTGGTGCAGCGAATCGTACAACTCCGAAAGTCGGAAACCGGACTTCGGATCGTCGAGCTTCACCTCGCTATCGAGGATTCGTTGGGTCACGTTGTCGCTCATCAATTGTCCGAGCGCAGCGCGCTGGATCGCGAGCACCTGGTTGTTCAGCGAATAGTCGACACCGTTGCTCGAAAGGCCCACGTCGAAAATATCGCCGCGATCGAGATAGTCGACCTGCAGGCGGCGCATGAACTCGGGTTTGAATTTGAAGCTGTCGGCAGAGAACAAGCCGGTTTCGATGATGCGCAGCGCTTCCCGCTGGCGGGCGGCAATCGCGGGAGTCAGCGGCGCTCGTGAGCTGCCCGGATGATCGCGCAGCGTCGTCACGCCACCGATGTACTTGGCGACAGTCGTCGACGATTGCCCGATGACGATTAGCCCGCGGCCTACGGTCCGGCGCAGGACCGCGTAACTTTCACCGGGTTTCAGTTCTCGTTGCTGCCAGCGGTCCCACAGTTCGCGCGCCAGGATCAGCCTGCGGCGCGCGAATTCGAGCGGATCGTTTCCAAGATCGGACAAATTGGCCTCGGGATCGATGCCGAAGGCGGCGTCCTCGTCGGTTGCGTACGCGAGCAGCGGTTCGTTGTTGCGGGCGGCGATCTTCTTCAGTTCCGCGGCTTCCTGCTCAACCGGGATTTCCTTGTAGCCGAACTCGACTGCCCAGTAATCGTAGGGGCCGAGCGTGGTCATGCCGTAGGCGCCCTGATGTTCGTTGGGCAAGGCGATATTCACCGCGTTGTACTCCATCACCGAACCCGCGATGCCGTTGCTTTGCGTGAACTGAACATCGTTGAGTTGTGCCTGGGTGTAGATCATCGAGGCACGGAAATTGTGGCGAAGCCCCAGTGTATGGCCGACTTCGTGCATGGCGACGTCCTTGAGATCGGCGAGCACGAACGCTTCGGCTTCGGGGCCGTCCGGATCAAGCTCGCCGCGCGCGTCTAGCAGATCCATCGCGAAATTCATCTCTTGCGCCGCATACTCCTGCTGCTGGCAATACATTTCCGGATGCTGCGTGAATCCCGGCAGCGAGGCAGGAGGGGGGATCTGTTCGACACGCTGGAAGCGACGATTGCGCAGTCGTACCGGGTCGATGCCGATGTCGGCATCGAGGATCTCGCCCGTTCGCGGGTCAACCTGGCTCGGCCCTATGCCGCCAAAAAGAGGCCGCGCCGTCGTCATCCAGCGAATCGATGCGTGTCGCGTGTCGACGGTGTCGAAATCGGCGTCGTCGGGCTGCACCTTCGCCTGTATCGCATCCTTGAAACCGATTTTCTCGAATGCCTTGTTCCATTCCAGCACGCCGTCGATGATCGGTTGGCGATATTTCTGTGGAATATTGCGATCGAGCCAGAACACGACCGGTTGCTTGGGTTCCGACAGCGCGGCGCTGGGATCCTTCTTTTCCAGTCGCCAACGATTGATGTAGTTGACCTTCGGCGTCAGCGAACTGTCGTTGCTGTAGTCGTAGCGACTGGTCATGAAATAACCGATGCGGTCGTCGGCGATGCGCGGATGCATCGGCGCCTCAGGCAGCTTGGCGAAGTTGTAGTAGAAGCCCAGAAAGAGGCTGCGCACGTCCGGTATCGTCGCCGGCAACGGGGTAAACGGAACCGAGCCCGCCACGACCGGCGGTTGGTTGATGCGCTGCAGAGCATAGTGGGCGTTGACGTTGATCGCCATCAGGTCCGGTGTGGCGCGCACGGTCGTGATCGATGAGTTGCGCCCGTCGAATGCGTAGGACTGGCGATAGGTCCGCTCTAGAAAACCGTTGGCGCCGGGAATGTCCGCGAACAGCAGCGCGTTGGCTTCGATCAGCAGCGATTTGCGCTGCGGATGAGGCTGGCTGACGACGGGAGTCGCTGCCAGCAGGCTGTCGGAAAACGCTTCCTTGACCGCGCGGGCCTCGGGCGTGTTGGGCTTGGCGAAGAAATCGGTGTTGCGTGCGATCAGCTGAACCTGGTTGAGCCCCAGCCGGTGAAACGAGACGATATAGCTCTCGCCCATCAGACCGCCGAAGAAGAATTTTTCGCCGAGGCCGCTGGAAAGGTTGACCGCGAGAAAGTAAGGCTGATCGAATTGCTCGGGAGCAATCTCGACCCAAACCTTGTCGTCCTTTTCAAAGACGGTGAACAGGCCCTTGGTTTCTTTCGCTCCCTTGATCACGTCGTCGAACGGTTTCTGCGACCCTTGGGCTGCGACTGCCGCAGCGGCCGCAGCGGCGGCGGCAGTGGCGGTCGGGGATGCTGGCGGAGCGGAACCTGGAGCCGCGGCCGCGGGTGGCGTGCTCGTGGCGGCGGTGGCTGCGGCCGTCGCGGCGGCGACCTGGGCGGTACTGGCGGCGGGAGTGGACGAAGGCGTTTCGGGCGCAGCAGGAGTCGTGGCGCAACCCGATAGGACGAAGCACGAAAGAGCCGCCGCGGCGGCAACGAACTTGGGAATGGCTGTCATGGAGATATCACCGAATAGGAAAATTGCACGCTGGTCGAGTGCACAGAAGTAGTGACGCGCTGGGTGTTCAAACGGTGGCGACAAGTTCGCCGCGCAGCGAATGCGACAACGCTGCGGTGATGCGGACGTCGCTGTTTTCGCCGATCAACTCGCGCTTGCCTGCGAAGTTGACGACGCGATTGTTGTCGGTGCGGGCGGCAAGCTCATCGGATTTCCTGGTCGCATTGCCGGTGACCAGCACGCGCTGCTCGGTTCCCACCATCCGCTCGCTGTGCGCGCGGTACTGTCCATCGAGCAACGCCTGCAGACGAGCCAGTCTGGCCTGACCGATGTCGTGCGGAACGCTGTCGGCGAACTCGGCGGCCGGCGTTCCCGGTCTCGCGCTGTAGAGAAAGCTGAAGCTGCCGTCGAACCCCACGTCGTCGATCAGACGCATCGTCTGCTCGAAATCCGCTTCGGTCTCCCCGGGAAAGCCGACGATGAAATCGGACGACAGCGAAAGCTGCAGGTCGCACGGCGCGCAGGCGACGCACGATGGATTTGTACTCGAGCGCGGTGTAGCCGCGCTTCATCGCAGCGAGCACGCGGTCCGACCCGGACTGCACCGGCAGATGCAGGTGCGACGCCAGTTTTGGCACCTTGCCGTAGACGTCGATCAGCCGTTGCGTCATTTCCTTCGGATGCGAGGTCGTGTAGCGGATGCGCGTCAGCCCGTCGATCTCGGCGAGGTATTCGATCAGCGTCGCCAGATCGGCGACCGCGTTGCCGGTGCCGGTTCGGCCGCGATAGGCGTTCACGTTCTGGCCAAGGAGGGTCAATTCTTTCACGCCCTGGTCGACCAGATCGCTGACCTCGGTCAGGACGTCGTCGAACGGGCGAGAGACCTCTTCGCCGCGCGTGTAGGGCACGACGCAGAATGAGCAATATTTGCTGCATCCTTCCATGATGGATACGAACGCAGCGACGCCTTCGACCCGGGCAGGCGGAAGGTGATCGAACTTCTCGATCTCGGGAAAGCTGATGTCGACCTGGGCCTTGCCGGTCTCGCGCCGGCGTGCGATGAGTTCGGGCAGCCTGTGCAGCGTCTGCGGACCGAAAACGACGTCCACATACGGCGCGCGCTTCACTATGGCCGCGCCTTCCTGGCTGGCCACGCAACCGCCGACGCCGATGATGAGGTCGGGGTTCGCCGCCTTGAGCTTACGGACGCGTCCGAGATCGTCGAATACCCGCTCCTGCGCCTTTTCGCGGACCGAACAGGTGTTGAACAGGATCACGTCGGCATCCTCGGGCGAAGGTGTCAGCTCGAGACCGTCGGAAGCGTGCAGGACGTCGGCCATCTTGTCCGAGTCGTACTCGTTCATCTGGCAGCCGAACGTGCGGATGTACAGCTTGGAGCTCACTGCGGCGGGCGGAGAAGTGCCAAGGCGCTGAAGGGGCGACGATTATAGCAGCCCTGCACACCTCTGCGACGCACCTGCCGTGGCCGGGCAAGGGGTGCTCCCGGCCCGATCCGAGCCATCGCACGCCACTCGCGCCGCGCCGCCGAGTGGCTGGCGGTGGCCCGATCGACGCTCCCTGCATGGACTATAATTTCTCCTTCATTCTCCTCTTCGCCGACGCCTCGCAGTGCCGCCCACGGCATGCATTGCATCGTGGGCGCACCCGACGACTTGCGGGCCGGCGCTTGCTTTTCAACTTCACGATTATCCGGTGGAGGCGATGAACAAGGCGTTTACGCGCGAAGACGACGTCGAAATCGACGACGAACTGGAAGAGCCGCTCTCTTCACCGCTCCCGCCTGGCGCACGCAACTATATGACTCCTGGCGGCTTCTCAAGGCTCAAGGCCGAACTCGCCGAGCTCGTCGACAAGGAAAGGCCGCAGGTCGTCGCCACGGTTTCGTGGGCCGCCGGCAATGGGGACCGATCGGAGAATGGCGACTACATTTATGGCAAGAAGCGACTGCGCGAGATCGATCGCCGCATCCGTTTTCTGATCAAGCGGCTCGACATTGCGGAAGTGGTCGACCCGACGGTTCGTCGCGACGCCGATACCCTCGACCAGATTTTCTTCGGGGCGACGGTGACCGTGCGCAATGTCCGCGGCGAGAATCGCACGATCAGCATCGTCGGCGTCGATGAAATCGATACGGAACGGGGCTACATAAGCTGGGTTTCGCCGATCGCTCGCGCGCTGATCAAGGCGCGGGAGGGCGACACGGTATCGGTCAGGACGCCGGGAGGCATCGACGAGCTGGATGTGCTCGAAGTGCGGTATCAAGCTCTTGCGACGGGGTGATGTCGCTTTAGCGAGGATGTGGCAAAGTTGACGTTGGCAAAGCCTTACCCCTATAGTGCGCCGACGATGGATGCCGAAATTACCGGTCTGGAGCAGAAGGTCGCGGCGCTGCTCGCCGACTATCACCGCTTGCGCGCCGAAAACGAATCCATGAAGCGCGAGCTGGGCCGCTCCCAGGAGCAGCTGCGCACGCAGACCGCGCGCATGAACGCGGCGACGGCGCGGCTCGATTCGCTTCTCTCGCAACTGCCTGAGTCGGCAGGCTGACTCGCCGATGGACGATCAACCGACGACGCTCGACGTTTCGATTCTCGGTCGCGAGTACCGGGTTGCGTGCAAGGCATCCGAGCGCGATGAGTTGCTGCGCGCGGTGCAATTGCTCGACCGACGCATGCGAGAGATTCGCGACTCGGGAAAAATTGTTGGCACCGAGCGCATTGCGGTGATGGCGGCGCTGAACATCGCACACGAGTTGCTGAACACCGCCGACGGCAAACGCGCAGATATTGCGACCGGAGGCTTTGACAGCGCCGCGCTTCAGCGTAGAATTTCATCCATGCAGACCGCCATTGATCGTGCGATGGCGGAACAGGAGAAGTTGTTCTAGCTGGTAGTTTGGTTGGTCTCCTGTTGTGCGGGTTGCTGCAAGCTCAGTGGAAACTAAGTGGAAACTAAGTTCGCTGCGACCCAGCTGCGCCAGTTGTCCCCTGCAGTGTTCGAATCAGCCATACACTCTTTGAACCAATGCTAACTTAGCGAGGTTGCCAAGCCTTTATGGACCGGTGTGCGCTCCCTACGCGGAAGCGCCTGATGGTCCTGGCAGGCGACCCTCTTGAACTTCGGTTCAGGATGAGGTTGGTACGGCACAGGCGGGGGACTCCTCAACTCGAGCAACGGGGTAGCGCGCGCCATGCTTGATGGCGCCGCTCATATGACATGCGCTACTGGCTGATGAAGTCTGAGCCCGACGACGTGTCGATCGACGATCTTGCGGCGATGCCGAAAAAGACCGTCGCCTGGTATGGCGTGCGCAACTACCAGGCCCGCAACTTCATGCGCGACCAGATGCAGGTCGGCGACCTCGCGTTCTTCTATCATTCAAGCTGCCCCGAGCCAGGAATCGCGGGCATTGTGAAGGTCAGCAAGGCGGCCTACCCCGACGCTTCGCAGTTCGACAAGAAAAGCCCGTACTACGACGCGAAAGCGACGCGCGAAGCGCCTCGGTGGCTCAACGTGGAAGTAACGTTGGTCAACAAGACGCGATTGATCGCGCTGCCGGAATTGCGCGCGCGTCCGGAATTGGCGGCGATGCGCACGCTGCAGCCCGGCAATCGTCTTTCGATCACGCCAGTCGATCCGCGCGAGTGGACATTCATCACGACCAGGATGGTCAAGGCCCCGATCGACTAAGCTGCAAGTCGAGGCAAGCTTCATGATCGCTTTTGCACGCCGTGTCCGTTCGCTCCAGGGCCGCGCCGTGATAATCTGACTTGTTGCTTACGCCGACACCCCGACCCGCTGGAGCGACAAGCGGCGGACCGGACGACACTGTGGGGGCGCATGGTCGGTTCGATCACGACTTTTATCCAGGCGAGCGCGGACCGTGACCCGGTCCCCATTCCCGGCTTGGAGGTTCATTCGCTCACTGCATTCGTCGACGGCAGGGGATCGGTGACCGAGATTTTCCGCAGCACCTGGAGCATCGCGCCGATGCATCAGTGGACGGTGCTGACGTTCGAAGCACGCGTCGTTCGCGGGCCTGCGGTTCACCGCAAGCACTCCGACGCCGTCATCGCACTGTCGGGTGCGATCCAGATCGGCCTGCGCGACCTGCGGGAGGATTCGCCTGCCTTTCGCAGCCCGTACCGAGTGACGCTCTCGAGCGTTCAGCCGCTTTTGGTCGTGATTCCCCCGGGGGTGATGCATGCGTTCTACGCGGCGACGGAGCCGGCAGTGGTGCTGGTTGGCAACACGCACGAGTACGATCCGGAGGACGACTTGAAATGCCGGTGGCAGGACGTGCCTCTCGATCTCGACGAGTCGGTGATCGGCACCCAGGACGATCGGGCCCGCGCTCTCGATGACGTCATCGCCGCACTGCGCCTCTGACCGCCACATGCTGCGCGATCCGGTGCTGCTCGTCGGTTGCGGGCGCTGGGGACGCAACATTCTGCGCGATCTCGCCGGCATCGGCCTGTCGACCATCGTGGTCGACCCGTCAGCCCGCGCACTCGCCGCGGCGACGCAGCTTGCCCACGCGACGTACGAAAATCTCGATATCGACAAGCGCATCGCCGGCGTGATCGTCGCGACGCCCGCAACGAACCACGTTTCGACGATTGAGCAGGTTGCGCAATGGCGAGTGCCGATCTTCGTCGAGAAGCCGCTCGCCGTGTCCACCGAGGAAGCGGAGCGTGCCGATGCCGTGGCGGGTGATCGCCTTTTCGTGATGGACAAATGGCGCTACCACCCGGGCGTCGAGGCCCTCGGCGCGCTGGCGAAAAGCGGCGAGTTCGGGTCGGTTCGCGCCGTGCGGACGTGGCGCCTCGGCTGGAGCGAGGCTCGGGACGTCGATCCGATCTGGACGCTGCTGCCGCACGATCTCTCCATCGTGCGCGAGATCCTCGGTTTCCTGCCGCCGGCGACGCACGCCGTCGCCGAGCGCTGGCTCGGTGCTGCCTCCGGAATCACCGCTTGGCTGGGAACCGATCCCACGTGCGTCATCGACGTCTCCGCACGTCGGCCCGAGCACCGGCGCCGCATCGAGATCGCGTTCGAGGGAGCGGTGGCGGTCCTCGACGGCAGCCGGGACGCGATCGTCGAGGTGCGCGCCGACGACGGAGACCGGACGATAAACGTTGCGAGCGATCCGCCGCTGCGGCGCGAGCTCGAAGCGTTCGCGCAACACCTGGATGGTGGCCCGGCCCCGAGGTCCTGCGCCCGCGACGGTGTGGAGGCAGTCCGACGGATATGCGAATTGCGCCAGATGGCAGGTCTCGATGGCTGATCCGGTCGTCTCGATCCTTATCGTTACCTGGAAGCGGATCGATCTGCTCGAGGAATGCCTGCACGGCATTGCCGCGGCGAAACCGGACGTTCCCTTCGAGATCGTTATCGTCAACAACGGCGCGGCGCGTACCGCCGCACGCGTGGACGCGATCAGCGCGGGGGCGCGCGTCGTCCACTCGCGCGTGAATCTCGGCCTTCCGGGCGGACTGCAGCTCGCGCGCTCGATGGCTCGCGGCAAGTACCTCGCCGTGCTCCAGGACGATGTCGTCGTGCAGGCGGGCTGGCTCGACCGTCTCGTCGCGCGCATGGACCAGGACCCGTGGGTTGGCATCGTCGGGAGCAGCGTCGAGATCCCAGGCGGTTATCGGATTTGCGGCTTGTACCTTCTCGGAGGCCTGACCTGGTTGCACCCTCCGGCAGATCCGAAGCCGGTGCCGGTCGACCTGTGCACGTCGGCTTCGATGCTGATCCGTGCCCGCGCGTGGGACGACGCAGGCGGGCCGTCAGCCCGAGCTTTTTCCGCTCGGGTACGTCGACTTCGATCTCTGCATACGCGTAGCGCGCTGCGGATGGATCGTCGAGACGCTGTCCACATCGCTGGTCCGGCACAAATGGCACGGGAGCACATCGCCTGCGCTTCGAGCCTACACCGTCGAGCGCAACGCGCGACCGGTGCGCGAATGGCACGCGACCTGGCTCGCCGAGCGGCCCGTGGAAGCGACGCTGGAGGAGATGCGTCGTCGGCTCATCGATCGCGCCGCAGCTATCCGCGCCAATCCTCCGCCGCCCGGAAAGGATCCGAAATCGTTCACGCGCCGCGATCTCGCGCGTCTCGAAAGCATCGCGCGCCGGGGCGCGATGCGGCTGCGCTTCGCGAAGTTCCGCTCCATGCTCCGCCGCGATGATGCGTCGAAGGCCTCATCGTGAGCCAACCAGGGGATATGAATCAGCTGCGACGGCGCGATTTTCTGGTCAGGCTCGGCGGCGCCACGATGTCGATCGGATCCTCCGCTCGCGCGCAGGCAGCGCCTGCCGAGGCCTATCCCACTCGTCCGATTCATCTGGTCGTGCCCTACTCGACCGGCAACACTATCGATTTTGCCGCAAGACAACTCGCTGAGAAGCTTGCCGAGAGCCTTGGTCAGCCAATTGTCGTCGAGAACCGCGGCGGCGCCTCCGGCAATATCGGCGCAGATTACGTTTCGAAGGCGCCAGCGGACGGCTACACCATACTGATGACAGGCGCCCAAATTACTGCTCTTCCAAGCGTTATGGGGCCGCGCGCCGTCGATCCTCTCAAGGCTCTGACGCCGGTTACGCGACTGGCGGAGACGGCGCTACTCATAGCCGCCAATCCGGCGTTCGGGGTGAAATCGTTGCCGGAACTGATTGCGCGCGCGCGTGCGGCGCCCGGCACTATTGCCTACGCGTCTACCGGACTAGGTTCGCTCACCGACCTGGCTGCGGCACTCCTGTTTCAGGAGGCAGATGTCCGATTGATCAACGTGCCTTATGCGCGCAGCGGCGACGCCGTCAAGGATTTGCTCTCCGGCGAGGTTCAGATCAGCTTCACTTTCATCGCCAATGTCGAGTCGCTGTTGCACGCAAAAAGGCTCACGTCGCTGGCCGTCACATCGAAAACGCGCCTCACCGCGTGGCCCGATATTCCCACCGTGGCAGAGCAAGGGTTCCCGGGTTATGTGGTGACTTCGTGGTACAGCTTCTTCGTCCCGTACGGCACGCCACCGGAGATTGTGACGCGCATATACAGGGAGTTGATCCGGGCGACCGCGGACCCGGCGATTCGCGACAAGTTCATCGCCTGGGGCTACACGATCGTTGGCAATACGCCGCAGGAATTCGCGGTCGAGGTGAAAGCCTGGGTCGATCTATGGCAACCGATCGCGCAGAAGATCGGCGTTCATGCCGAATAGGGGCGGCGCCAAGTTCTGGCTGATGCGGCTCGTGGCATGAGCACGCCGATCCTCCTGGTGGCGACGGCGACGCGCTGGTATGGCGCAGCGCGCATGCCGCGAGCATTGGCCAAGGCCGGCTTCGAGGTCACGCTGCTGACTCCGAAAAACTCACTGGCGGAGAAAAGTCGTTTTGTCTCCAAGCTTAGCCACCCGCCCGACAACGCAACTCCGGCGCAATGGGTAGCCACGTTTGCAGCAGCGGTCAGGGCGACCACGCCGCGCATCGTTCTCCCCTGCGACGACATGGCGTTCCGCTTGTTGGCGCTGCTCGCGAAGTCTTCACCGCCGGGCATGCAGCCGGAATCGCAATTGCAACTCGCCTCGCTGATCCGCGACTCTCTAGGGGAACCGGCGCATTATCGCGAAAGTATCGACAAGACCCTGCTGCCGCGTGCCGCCGCAACAGCGGGCGTGCTGATGCCACCTTCCATCGTTACCACGGAATTCGATGAGGCGGAAAGATTCGCTGCAACGCGCGGTGGTCAGGTCGTGCTCAAGCGCGGTCATTCCAGCGGAGGCGACGGGGTCGAGATCCTCGCTAGACACGACGATCTCGCGCGGGCGTTCGCGGCACTGCAAAAACCCGACGTGCTCAATCTTGAGGATAGCGACAGCGGCCGGATACTGGTTCAAGCGCGCGTCACGGGTACGGTAAAGGCATACACGTTCCTGGCGTGGGGCGGCAAGGTGCTCACCGGCTATGCCGGCGAACGAATGGCGATTGGCCCCGAAGAGAAAGGCCCGATCACCGTGAATCGCTATCACCATGACGCGCAACTGCGCGAAGCAGTGGCCAAGCTCGTGCGGGGACTTGGAATGACCGGTCTAGCGGCGTTCGAATTCATCGTGGACGACGCGAGTGGCGATCCATATCTGCTTGAAATCAACCGCCGCCTCTCTGGCGGAACGCACCGCGGCAGTGACTTCGATGTCGATCACGCGGCGGCGTTGCTCGCGGCAATGCACGGGCGACCGGTACCGACGCGGGCCACGCTGGATCCCGACGAAGAACACCTGTCGGTCCATTTCCCACAGGAATGGCTCCGCGACCCACACAGCTCGTGGCTGCGCGATTATCCCGTCGACGTGCCGTGGGACGATCCTGGCCTGCTGGAGACCTTGGTCGCGTTGCGCCCTGCAACGTGACCGGTGGCGACCGACTCGACGCGCGGCGCACGCATCGAGGGGGCTCAGTTTGCCTTCGGTCAGAACTTATACGCCACGCCGACCGAGACGCCTTGCAGCTTGCCGCCTGAATAGCAATGCGGTCCGGTGTTGGCGATAAGACCGGTCGTGGGATCCAATGCAGCGAGCGGCGTGGAGTCGTGGCAGTCGGTCGTTACGCCATGACCTCCGGCGCCGAGATCGTAGTGCGCATCGGCGTGATTGGCCGTCATCGCCCAATCGAGGTAGACCGACGTGCTCTTGTCGAGTGCATGCCTCCACGCCGCCGAATAAAGATTGGCGGCGTTGTCGAAGCCGGTCTGGTCGTCCGGCGTGTTGTGCACGCCCAGAAAGCCTCTTGACTTGCCGGCATGGCCCCAGCCGACGCTGATGTTGTCCCGCTCGGTGAGCACTTGCGTCAGTGCCAGCCAGGTCGCGTTGGGGCGCGAACGTTCGTCCTGGGAGTCCAGGTCGGACGGCAGCTTCCTCTTCGTCCTCTCCCATAGCGCGCTCACGGTAGTCTTGGTCACGAATGTATATTGGCCGCCGACTTTGAACGCGCTCTCGTCGCCCACGTCCCGCGGATCGAGATCGGCGAGATCGCTGGTGCGGTTGACGTTCCTGTGCATTTCGTAGGCCGCAGTCAGATACAGCGGCCCGGCTGCGTACGCGGTGCTCAAACTGTAAAGATCACCGAACGAGCCGTCATTGCAGGTCGGGGGCAATGCGCCGCTTCCGGGGATGTTGCCGCCGGCGCAGTCGGGTTCCCCGGAGGGAACGATGCTGCTTGTGTCGTCACGGTTCTGTCCGGGTGAGTACATCGCCTTGAAAGATGCGCCTGCCCAGCTGGGCGACTCGTACCAGACCGCATGCGCGGCGCGCAGACCGAACTCCACGCGGTTGTCGCCGCCGGTGTTGCCGATCATGACGCGATAATCGCCGAGCATTCCGGAGAATGGATTCAGGCGATCGGTCGACGTCTTGTACGGCGTTTCCGACTTGCCGATCATCGCTGCGCCCCAGTCTTTGCCGGCGAAGCCGATAAAGCTGTTGCGTGAAAACAATGCCCCGTTGACGGTATAGCTGGTGTTCGACGTGGTTTCCTTGATTCCTGGCGTGGCCGAAACGTCGATCCCCGCTTCCAGCTGCCAGATGAGGCCGAGGTCCTGGCTGCAGCGGATGCGTTCCGCGGAAGCCGACATAGGACAGGTTGGTCGAGATCGCCGGTTGCCAGCCGACCTTGCCGACAGGCATGCCACCGTTGTCGCCGTAGTCGGCCTTCAGGCCCTTGGTCGTATAGTCGAACGACACGTCGAGGTTGCCGTAGAGTTGAACCTCGCCACCGCCCGGCACAAGAAATGTCGCACCCGCATTGGGCTTCAACGTTACCCACGGCCCGTTGCCCTTCGTCGCCTCTTGGAGGGCCTGCGCTTTTTCCGTTTCGTTTTCCTTCTGCTTCTTCATCTCCTCCTGCAGGTTGTAAAGTTGGGACTTGACCTGGTCCAGCTGTCTTTGCAGCACGTCCATTTGTGTCTTTAGGTCGCTTGCCATGTCTGCGCGCGCAGGGCCCGTACCCACGAAGCGCAAGCGAGCATGCGATGGCCAGAGTTCTTTTTGAAATCATGTTCTCTCCTCCGAACGATTTGCACACAGACTGCGAGGCATCGATGCCACGGTGGCCGCGACGCTGCGCAAGCTTCTTATTTCTCCGAGTCGTGGACGCTCGTGATCGCCCGTCCAGCGCGCCGCACCGCGAATTGCTTCACGCTCATTCGACTTTGGAAAAAGATCGTACGCGCGCAAACTGTCGTGGCGCTGTACGTTTGCTGACGAATTGCTGACAACCGATCGCGTCACTTTGCCGTTAAGATCGTGAAGAGCCGACGCCTTCGCGGCGGGGAGTCGCACATGCGTATACTTGTCGTCGAAGACGATTCCCTGCTCGCCGCGGGATTGACGAGCCTGTTGACGCGCGCCGGCCACGGTGTCGATCACATGAAAAGCGGCGTCCAGGCCGACTGCGCGCTGCGCGCGACGCCCTACGAGCTCCTGGTGCTCGACATCGGCCTACCCGACATCGACGGCTTCGAGGTGTTGCGTCGGCTGCGACAGCGCCGCTCGCAGACCAATGTCCTGGTGCTTACCGCGCGCGATGCGGTCGAGGATCGGGTTCACGGGCTCGACCTGGGCGCCGACGACTATCTGACCAAGCCTTTCTCGCTGACCGAATTCGAAGCGCGTGTGCGAGCGTTGTTGCGGCGCACTTCGCTACCTGCCGGGCCGGTCGTCGTCGGCGACCTGACGATTGACATGGAAGCCAAGCGCGTCACCGCAAATGGCATTTCGGTCGAACTGACCGTTCGGGAATGGGCGCTGCTCGAGTTATTTCTGGCCCGCCCGGGGCGCGTGCTGAGCAAGGACTATATTGCGCAGCACCTGTTCAGCTACGACGAACACCTGGCGCTCAACACGATCGAAGTCTACGTCTCGCGCCTGCGCGCCAAAATCGAACCCGCCGGCGGACGAATACGCACGGTTCGCGGCTTCGGCTATTTGTGGGAGCCTCTCGATGCCTGACGCGCTCGCCGGCGCGCCCAGCATCCGGCGCCGCCTTCTTCGATTCCTGATCCCTTCGCTGCTGTTCGTGGTGTTCTGCGCGGGCACGTTGACCTATTTTGTCGCGCTGGACGTGGCGACTTCCGCGTACGACCGTTCGCTGCTCGATCCGGCGCTGGACATGGCCGAGAACATTCGCACCGGTGCCGATGGCCCGCATCTCGACATGCTCATGCAGGCGCAGGAAGCGCTGATGTACGACCATGTCGATTCGATGGTTTTCCAGATTCGCGCCGCTGACGGTCGCGTGATCGCCGGCAGCGAGGAGCTCGCCGCGCCGCGTGAGTTGGCGGTGGGAGCGCGGGTGTTTTTCGACGGGGTTTATCGCGATCAGCCGGTGCGCATTGCCGAGGTGCGCAGCAGCGATGGGCTTTACGTCCAGGTCGGCGAAACGCTGTTCAAGCGGCGGCGCCTGATCTGGGAAATCCTTGCGGCCGGCTTGTTGCCGACGCTATTGATCGCCTTTGTCGCCGTCGCGCTCGCGTGGACTGGCGTAAACCACGGCGTCGCACCGCTGGCGCGCATCCGCAGTGAGTTGCTGGGGCGCGGGCCGAACGATCTTCGGCCGCTGACTCAAGCGGGCGCTCCGCTGGAGATCGCGCCGGCGCTGAAGGCCTTTAACGAGTTGCTGAGCCGGATGCGTGAAGCCAGCGCCGTGCAGCAGCGCTTCCTGGCAAATGCCGCGCACCAGCTGCAGGACGCCGCTCGCCGGTCTGCAGATGCATCTTGAACTTCTGCTGCGACGCGATCTGCTGCCGGACGTCCGATCGGAGATCGAGAGCATGCATGTGGCGACGACGAGGGCAAGCCATCTCGCCAAACAACTGCTGGTGCTCGCGCGCGCGGAGGCCAGCGGCACTCACGGGGTTGACGCCCCGCAATTCGACTTGCGCGACATCGCTGATGCCACCGTTCAGGAATGGGTGCCGCGTGCGATCGCCCGCAATATCGACATCGGTTTTGTGCTGGAGAACGCGAGCCTCGCGGGCAATCCGCTGTTGATGACCGAGGTGCTCAATAATCTGATCGATAACGCCGTGCGTTACACACCGTCCGGCGGCGCAGTGACGGTCCGCTGCGGCCTCGATGCCGCGGACAATCCCTATATCAGCGTCGAGGACAGCGGACCGGGTATCCCCGACGAGGCGAGAGACAAGATCTTCGAACGCTTCTACCGGATCGAAGGGACGCCGGGCGATGGCTCGGGCCTGGGGCTCGCGATCGTCAAGGAAGTCGTCGACCGCCACCATGGCGTCCTGAACGTGCGATCGGCCGGGCCGGGACTCAAGATCATCGCGACGTTTCCCGCGACACGTTCTGCAACCGCGTCGGAACCGCCCAAAGGCATCAGCCCGCGTTTTGTGGAGGCCGCCAGCAGCGCGGTGACTGGCGAGCGCCGTGACCGCGACATCGTGGTGTCGCGGCCGCCTGACCGTCAATTCGGCGCGTAGCGTCGACGCAGGACGTTTTTTTCCACCTTGCCCATCGCATTGCGCGGCAGCGCGTCGACGATATGCACGCGCTTGGGCACTTTGAAACTGGCGATCTCGCCGCGTAGCTGCGCGATGATGTCGGCTTCGCGGAGCAGGTGCCCCGCCTGCGCGACGAGTACTGCCGTCACCGCTTCGCCGAAGTCCGCGTCGTAGACGCCGATGACGGCGGATTCGAGTACACCAGGCAGAGCATCGAGACGTTCTTCGATCTCCTTCGGGTAGACGTTGAGTCCGCCCGTGATGATCAGATCCTTGGCGCGGCCGACGATGGAGAGATAGCGATTCGGGCTTAACTGCCCCATGTCGCCCGTTTTGAAATAGCCATCGGCGGTGAACTCTTCACGAGTCTTTTCCGGCATCCGCCAGTAGCCCGCGAATACGTTTGGACCCTTCACCTCGATCGCGCCGACATCTTCGGTCGCGCACGCAACGCCGCGCGCATCGACCACGCGCACCGAGATCCCCGGCAGTGCCGGGCCGACGCTGCCACACACGCGCTCGCCGTCGAGCGGGTTCGAGGTGTTCATCCCCGTTTCGGTCATGCCATAGCGCTCGAGTATCGTGTGACCCGTGCGAACGCGAAAGCTCTCGAACGTCTCGGGCAGTAACGGTGCCGACCCGGAAATGAACAAGCGCACGCTGCGGCAGGCGTCGGCGTCGAATGCCGTCTCATTCAGCAGACGCGAGTAGAACGTCGGCACACCCATCATCACGCTGGCGTGCGACAACAGACCGGTGACCTGTCCCGCATCGAATTTGCTGAGCCACAGCATGCGGCTGCCCGACAGGAGCGCGCAATGGCACGCGACGAAGAGTCCATGCACATGAAACAGCGGTAACGCATGCAGCAGCACGTCGTGACGCGTGAAACCCCAATGATTGACGAGCGTCAGCGCATTGCTCGCCAGATTACGATGCGTCAGCATCGCGCCTTTGGCGCGGCCGGTCGTGCCGGATGTATAGAGCAGCGCCGCCAGGTCGTCCGGAGCGGAGGCGACGGTAGCGAAGTCCTCGTCCTCGGCGGAAGCCTGGTCGAGCAGGCTTCCGGTTTCGCCGGCGAGGGTGAGCACCGTCGCCGTGGGGCAGATCCCACCAATCGCCGACTCGTGCTCGGGCGAGCAGACGATCACGCGCGGTTCGGCGTCGCCGAAGAAATAAGCCAGTTCGCTCTTCTGGTAGCCGGTGTTCAGGGGCAGATAGACAAGACCTGCGCGCAAGCATGCAAGATACAGCGCAAGCGCCTGCCAGCACTTCTCGACCTGTACTGCGACCCGATCACCGGTCACGCAGCCCGCGCGGCGAAGTGCGTTCGCAATCTGCGCCGATGTCGCGTCGAGTTCGTCGTAGTGGATGACACGCCCGCCCGGAATCAGGATGCAGGGCTGCTCGTCGTGTTCGGCGAAGTGATCGCGCAGCAGGGCGTAGAGATTGGCGTTCATGCGCAAGCGTCGACCAAGGCTTAAGCCGCACGCATCGGTGCGGATCGACAGATTACATCACGCCCGCGGGACCGTCAGCGGCGAGTTCTGGTGATCAGATCAAGCCTGCTCCGCGCGCCCACTGGTACTTGGCGCCAAGCACCGCGACCGGGATCTCGGTCGAGTACGCGTACGCGGGAATGCCGTGATCGAACAAGTATTCTGCCGCTTCCTCGACCTGCACGTCGCCCGCCAGCGACGCGACGACCGGTTTGTGGATGCCTTTGGCGCGCATTTCGTCGACGACCTCGACCATGATTTTGGCGAACACCATCGGCGGCGTCACGATCGTGTGCCAGTAGCCGAGGATCAGCGCGTGAATGCGCGGGTCTTCGAGGCCGAGGCGGACGGTGTTCTGATAGGTCTTCGGCGGTTCGCCGCCGGTGATGTCGACCGGATTGCCGGCGGCGCCGAACGGCGGAATGAACTTGCGGAAAGCTGCATCGAGATCGGGCGGCATCGCCATCAGCGACAGCTTGTTGTCAACGCACGCGTCGGACAGCAACACACCCGACCCACCGGCGCCGGTGATGATGATCACGTTCTCGCCCTTGGGCGTCGGCAACACCGGAATCGCTCGTGCGAATTCGAGTAGATCGCGCAAGCTGCGTGCGCGAATCACGCCGGATTGCTTGAACACGTCCTCGTAGATCTTGTCGTTGCCCGCCAGTGCGCCAGTGTGCGAACTCGCCGCACGGGCGCCCATGCTGGTACGACCGGCCTTCAGGACGACGATGGGCTTTTTCTTCGAGACGCGCTTGGCTACCTCGGCGAAAGAGCGGCCGTCCTTCAGATCCTCGCAATGCTGCGCGATGATCTGCGTGTTGTCGTCCTGTTCGAAGAATGTCAGCAGGTCGTCTTCGTCGATGTCGGACTTATTGCCGAGTCCAACGATCGCCGATACGCCCATCTTGGCCGAGCGCGAAAAACCGATGATCGCCATGCCGATCCCGCCCGATTGCGACGACAACGCTGCCTTGCCTTTCACGTCGTATGCCGTGCAGAAGGTCGCGCAGAGGTTCTTCGGCGTGTAGTAGAAACCGTAGATGTTCGGTCCCATCAGGCGCACGCCGTACTTGCGCCCGATGGCGACAATCTCGTCCTGTCCGGCCACGTTGCCTGTCTCGGCAAAGCCCGACGGAATCAGCACCGCACCGGGAATTTTCTTCTCGCCGACTTCGGTCAGCGCCGCCGCAACGAATTTCGCCGGGATCGCAAACACGGCCACATCGATTTTGCCAGGGACGTCCTTTACGCTCTTGTACGCCTTGCGACCCATGATCTCGTCAGCGGAAGGGTTGATCGGATAGATCTCGCCCTTGTAGCCGCCGTTGATCAGATTTTTCATCACCGAGTTGCCGATCTTGCCTTCCTCGGACGACGCGCCGATCACGGCGACCGCATCGGGTTTCATGATGCGATTCATGTCGCGCACGATGTCGTCGTGGCTCGGACGGAAGCGCGCCGGTGGCGGATTGAAGTCTACGACGATGCGCACGTCGGCCGCGATGGCGCCGGACTTGCTACGCAAAGACCGGATTCAGGTCCATTTCGCTGATTTCGGGAAAATCGGCGACGAGTTGCGAGACGTTCTGGATGAGAGTGGCGAGCGCATCGCGATTGACCGGGTCGGCACCGCGAACACCTTTGAGAATATCGGCCGCAGCGATGCCGTCGAGCATCGAAATCGCGTCGTCGTGCGAGGCGGGCGCCAGACGAAAAGTGATGTCCTTCAGAACTTCGACCAGAATCCCGCCCAAGCCGAAGGCAACCAGCTTGCCGAACGACGGATCGGTGACCGCTCCGATGATCACTTCCTGTCCGCCCTGGAGCATCTGTTGCACCTGAACGCCCAGCAGCGTGGCCTTGGCGTCATAGTTCTTCGCGTTGGTCATGATCGTCGCGAAGCCCTTCTCGACATCGGCCGCGGTCTTTACACCGACCAACACACCTCCGGCCTCGGTCTTGTGCAGAATTTCCGGCGAGACGATTTTCAGCACCACCGGAAAGCCCATACCGGTCGCAATTTTCGCGGCGTCTGCGGCCGTCGTCGCCACCCCTTCCTTGGGGACCGCAATGTTGTACGCGTCGCAGACGAGCTTGCCTTCCGGCGCGGTGAGCGATGTGCGGCCCTCGGCCTTGACCTTGTCGATAACTTGCCGGACCGCAGTCTTATTGCTCAAGGGTGACTCCTGTTGGTCTTGTTAACGAAGACGAGCGCGAAACGACGCGAAACGGCGCGAAACAACGCGAAACAACGGAGCACTCGGTGCCCGGTCAGATAACCTTGGCCTCGCGCAGCGCCGAAACCTGGTCCGGCTTGTATCCCAGCTCGGCCAGTACCTCGTCGGTGTGCTCGCCGAGCAGCGGCGAGCGCGTAACGTCAGTCGCGCTGTCCGACATCTTGATCGGATTGCCGACAGTCAGGTATTTGCCGCGCGTCGGATGATCGACCTCGACGACGGTCCCGGTCGCGCGCAGCGACGGCTCCTCGGCGATTTCCTTCATCGACAGGATCGGGCCACAGGGAATGTCGCGCTTGTTGAGGATATCCATCGCCTCGAACTTGGTCTTGGTCTTCGTCCATTCCTCGATCTGGCCGAAGATCTCCATCAGGTGCGGAAGGCGCGCCTTGGGCGTTGCGTAACGCGGATCGGTCAACCACTCTTCGCGGCCGATGACCTTGCAGATGTCTTCCCACACGGGAGCCTGCGTGATGAAATAAATGTAGGCGTTGGGATCCGTCTCCCACCCCTTGCATTTGAGAATCCAGCCCGGCTGACCGCCGCCGGATGCGTTGCCGGCACGAGGCACCGCGTCGCCGAAGGTGCCATTCGGATATTGCGGGTATTCGTTCATGACCTTGGTGCGCTCGAGCCGCTGCTGGTCGCGCAGCTTGACGCGGCAGAGATTGAGCACGCCGTCCTGCATCGCCGCCAGCACTTTCTGTCCGCGGCCAGTGGTCTTGCGCTGATAGAGCGCCGCGACGATGCCGAGCGCCAGGTGCAATCCCGTTCCGCTGTCGCCAATCTGCGCACCGGTGACCAGCGGCGGCCCGTCGTCGAAGCCCGTCGTCGACGCCGCACCGCCGGCGCACTGCGCGACGTTCTCGTAGACCTTGCAATCCTCGTACGGGCCGGGACCGAACCCCTTGACCGACGCGACGATCATCTTCGGGTTGAGCTGCTGGATGCGCTCCCACGTGAAGCCCATGCGATCGAGCGCGCCGGGCGCGAAATTCTCGACCAGCACGTCGCACTGCTTTACCAGCGCTTCGAGGACCTCCTTGCCCTTGGGATTCTTGGCGTCGACGGTAATCGAACGCTTGTTGTGGTTCAGCATCGTGAAATAGAGGCTGTCCACGCCGGGAATGTCGCGCAACTGGCCGCGCGTGATGTCGCCCTCGCCCGCGCGCTCGACCTTGATCACGTCGGCGCCCAGCCACGCCAGCAGCTGAGTACAGGTCGGGCCCGACTGCACGTGGGTGAAGTCGAGAATCTTGACGCCGTCTAATGCCTTACTCATTACGTTCCCCAATCATTTTGCAATTCAATGCCATGATTCCCGCCGAAACACTACTTGGACAAAGGTCGAATTGCGGCGCCCGTCACGGTTTCTTTTTCGCGACGGGATTGAGACTCGTGATGCGCCCGCTTTCCGTACCGGCCTTTTCGTCGATGATCGCGTTGATCAGCGTGGGCCGGCGCGAACGGATCGCTTCTTCCATCGCGTTGCGAAGCTCCGTCGGCGTCGATGCCATCGCACCCACGCCACCGAAAGCCTCCATCAGTTTCTCGTAGCGCGCGCCCTTGACGAACACCAGCGGCGATGGGTCCTTGCCTCCAGTCGGGATTCACCTCATCACCGCGGTAGACGCCGTTGTTGTTCATGATTACGACGCACACGGGCAGGTTGTAGCGGCAGATCGTCTCGCATTCCATGCCGGAGAAGCCGAAGGCGCTGTCGCCCTCGATCGCGATCACTTGTTCGCCGCTGACCACGGCCGCCGCGATCGAAAAGCCCATGCCGACGCCCATGACGCCCCATGTGCCGACGTCCAGCCGCTTGCGTGGCTTGTACATGTCGACGATGCTGCGCGTGAAGTCGAGCGCGTTCGCACCTTCGTTGACGAGGATGGCGTCCGGATTTGCCTTGACGATGTCGCGCACGACGTTCAGCGCGCTGTGGAAGTTCATCGGCGTCGGATTCTTGGCGAGTGATTCGCCCATCTTCGCGACGTTTTTGGTCTTGCGCTCAGCGATGGCGTCGAGCCACTCGGCGGGCGGCGCAGGCCAGGATCCCGCGCTGGCGCCGATGCCGGCGAGCATGGCCGCCACGCACGAACCGATGTCGCCCGACCACCGGCGCATCGATACGGACGTTGCTGTCCGCCTCCTGCGGCGAAATATCGATCTGCACGAACTTCTGGCCGCCCCAGGCCTTGGAGGAGGCGCCGCCCCACGTCTTGCCCTTGCCTTGCGACAGCAGCCAATTAAGCCGCGCACCGATCAGCATCACGACGTCGGCTTCCGGCAGCACGTACGAGCGCGCCGCGGACGCCGATTGCTCGTGCGTGTCGGGCAGCAGGCCCTTGGCCATCGACATCGGCAAATAGGGAATACCGGTCTTTTCCACCAGTGCGCGAATGTCCGCATCGGCTTGCGCGTACGCCGCGCCCTTGCCGAGAATGATGAGCGGACGCTTGGCGCTTTTGAGCAGATCAAGGGCGCGCTGCACGGCGTCCGGCGCGGGGATCTGGCGCGGCGCCGGATCGACGACCTTGATCAGCGACTGCCGCCCCGCTTCCGCGTCCATGGTCTGCGGAAACAACTTGGCCGGCAGGTCGAGATAGACGCCGCCGGGACGGCCGGAAAGCGCGGCACGGATCGCCCGCGCGACGCCGACTCCGATGTCCTCGGCATGCAGCACGCGGAACGCCGCCTTGGCGTGCGGCCGCGCAATGGCGAGCTGGTCCATCTCCTCGTAGTCGCCCTGCTGCAAGTCGACGATCTCGCGCTCGCTCGAGCCGCTGATGAGGATCATCGGAAAGCAGTTGGTGGTGGCGTTGGCGAGTGCCGCGAGGCCGTTCATAAAGCCGGGGGCAGACACCGTGAGGCAGATACCCGGCTTCTGCGTCATGAAACCGGCGATGGAAGCGGCGTACCCCGCATTCTGCTCATGGCGGAAGGAGATCACGCGCAATCCGGCCGCCTGCAACTTCGGCGCGTGAGGTCGGTGATCGGGATGCCGGGCAGACCAAAAATCGTATCGATGCCGTTGAGCTTGAAAGCATCGATGACCAGCGAAAGACCGTCGGTCTCTGGTGACCGGGCACCGGTCTCGCTCGCCGGCAATTTTCGGCGCGTCTTCGGCGGTGGCAGGATTGGCCCTGGGCGTGGGTTTGGCGGTTCTCGGCGGGTTGGTCGAGCATGGTTGCCTCTTTTGAAAAGGCGTCGCCGCGCCACGGCGGCAACGCCGTCATGTCAGTCTAAGACGGTGCCTGAGCTTGCGGCGGCCTGTTCCGCATCCATCGACTTGTTGCCTTGCAGCTGCTGCCGCATACGCATTGGACGCAGGACGAACAGCGCAAGTGCGACGACGACGAAGTTCGCGATCGCCGTCACTGCAAACACCGCGTGCCAGCCACCTGTTGCGTCTTTCAGCACGTTCGCGAGCGGAACCAGGAACGCGGACGTGCCCTTGGCGGTGTAGAGGAGGCTCGTGTTCACTGTGGCGAACTTGGGCCCGAAGGTGTCGGTGCAGGTGGACGGGAACAGGCTGAAAATCTCGCCCCAGGTGAAGAAGATCAGCCCGGCAAACAGCACGAACAGCCACGGGTTCCCGCCCAGCGTCGCCCAGCAGCCAGTAGGCGACGCCGCCGCGACCGAAGGCGATCGCCATTGTGCTTCTCGCGGCCGATCTTGTCGGAAACCCAGCCGAAGAACGGCCGCGCAACCCCGTTCATTACGTTGTCGAAAATCAGCGCTACGGTGAGCGTCGTGGCGCCGAGGAAAAGGATCTCGTTTGAAATGCCGTAGCTCTTGGCGATCAGCGCGATCTGCGCGGTCGCCATCAGGCCGCTCGCCGAGATCAGCACGAACATGAGGTAGAGCAGCCAGAACGTCGGCGTCGCCAGCATTTCCGACGGCGCGAAGCTCCGCGTCGACTGCACGACGTTGGCCGACGATACGGCAACCGGGGCCTCGCCCGGCAGCGGGCCGCGCAGCAGCCAGGCGACGACGAAGACGACGCCGCCCTGGATCAGTCCGAACCAGAAGAACGTCGGCCTCGTACCCGGACGAGCCGATCATCATCCGCATCGGGATCACCGTAAGCGCGGCGCCCGCGCCGTAGCCCGCCGCGGTCAGCCCGACGGCGAGCCCGCGACGGTCGGCGAACCATTTCACCGCGTTGCCGACGCACACCGAATAGACTGCGCCGCCGCCGATGCCGGAGATCGCCGCGCCGACATAGAGCATCGAAAGCGATTCGGCGTAGGAATTGACGATCCAGCCGAGCGCCACGAGGAGACCGCCGAAGCGACCACGAGTCTGGGGCCTCGATGCGGGCCGAGCCGGTCGGCGATCCAGCCGTGGATCGGCGTGAACCAGGTCTCGAGCGCGATGAAAATGCTGAACGCGACCTGAATGCCGGCGACGTCCCAGCCATGCTTTTGCGCCATGGGTGTGACGAACAGCGTCCACCCGTATTGCAGGTTGGCGATCAGCACCATGCAGACGATGCCGATGATGAGTTGCATCCAGCGTTTGTGTGGATGGCACGACAGCTGTGCGTGGCGCTAGCCTTCGTTGCGTCGGCCATGATTTCCTCCTAGGTCCGCTCGGCCCGCCGTTGCGTGTGCGTCGGGCCGTTGCTGCACTGTTCGCGGTGTAAATTGGGCGTGCCGATCCACGATCGCACCTCCGTGCGCTCCCGGTCTTCAGCCTTTTTTATGGTATATTTGGCGTAACGTATTTGGTATATCAGACAAAGTCAATAGCACTTTCGGGCCAGCGTATGTCCTGGCGATCGGTCCGACGAGAGCGCGTCGAGCGCAAGCCGTGATTCGCATCGACCGGACGTGGAGTGTTGTTCCATGGATCAGCCCGATGGGCAGACGATGCGACCGAATGTGTGCGAACCGACTAGGTGAGAGAGGAATCGACCATGAAGGTTTGCATTTTCGGCGCGGGCGCGATCGGAGGCTTCGTCGGCGTCCAGCTGGCGCGCGGCGGTGCGGACGTGAGCCTGGTCGCGCGCGGCCCGCATCTTGCTGCGATGCGCGAAGATGGTGTTCGATTGCTGATCGAGGCGAAGAGCGCGTCGCGAAATTGCACTGCACCGAGAACGCTGCAGAGTTGGGTCACCAGGATTACGTGATCGTCGCGCTCAAAGCCCATGCGATCTCGGGCGCCGTCGATGCGATGACGCCGCTGCTTGGACCGCGACACGTCGATCGTTACCGCCAGCAATGGTATGCCGTACTGGTACTTCCACGGCAGCGGCGATGCTTCCGGCCGATACGCGCCTGCAAAGTGTCGATCCCGGCGGTAAACAATGGGATCGGCTCGGACCGCAGCGCGCCATCGGCTGCGTCGTTTTGCCGGCCGCGGAAGTCATCGCGCCCGGCGTCATCCGCCACGATCACGGGCGACAATTTCCCATCGGCGAACCCGATGGCCAGACAACGCCGCGCATCGAGGCGCCTGCGTGCAGCGTTTGATAGCCGGCGGGTTGGAGGCGCCGATCCGAAAGGACATTCGCGACGAGATCTGGCTCAAGCTCTGCGGCAACCTCTGCTTCAACCCGATCAGCGCGCTGACGCTCGCGACGCTCGACGTGATCACCGAGCGACGCGGAACGCGAGCGCCGTTTGTCGCGCCATGATGGCGGAAGCTAAGGCGATCGGCGAGAAACTGGGCCTGCGATTGCGCGTCGACGTCGAACGTCGCATCGACGGCGCTGCTGCCGTGGGCGCGCACAAGATGTCGATGTTGCAGGATCTCGAAGCGCGGACCGTCGATGGAAATCGAAGCCTTGGTCGGCGTAATTCAGGAACTGGGGCGCATCGCTCGAATGCAGACGCCGACTGTCGATGTCGTGCTGGCCCTGATTCGCTTGCGTGCGCGCCACCCGGTAGTGCTGCTCCCGCGCGCCGGTGATGCACACGCAGTCCCGCGAGAGCATTCCGCTGCAGCGGTCGCGGGACATTGAGACGGCCATGTCCGCTACCGCCGAGCATCCTGTCCGACCGCCCCACCTCGCGCTACAGCCGCTCGCGACCAGCGTCAGTTTTCGGGACCAGGCGTATGCCGCGCTGAAGCAGGCGATCATGGACGCCGACATCTACGCACATCGCGAGGAGATTCGCCTCGACGAGAGGCAGCTGGGCCAGGCACTCGGCGTCAGCCGCACGCCCATACGCGAAGCCATGACGCTGCTTGAGCAGGAAGGATTCCTGCGCACGGTCCCGCGGCGCGGTGTGTTTATCGTGCGTAAGACCAAAAAGCAGATCGTTGAGATGATCGAGATGTGGGCGGCGCTTGAAAGCATGGCTGCGCGGCTGGCCACGTTGAATGCTTCCGATGGCGACATTGCGGCGCTGCGGTCGATGTTCGACGAGTTCCGCAATTCGACGCCAAGCGAGCATATCGAGGAGTACTCGGACGCGAATATCGCTTTCCATCAGGCGATCATCAGGCTCTCCGGTTCGCATCTGATGGGCAAGACGATCGAAGAGTCTGTTCATGCACGTTCGCGCCATTCGCCGGATGACCATTTCGCAAAACGACCGTGCCGCGCGCTCGATCGTCGATCATATGCGCATCATCGAAGCGCTGGAAAAGCGCGATACCGAACTCGCTGAACGACTGGTCCGCCAGCATTCGCTCGATCTCGCGGAACACGTCGAAAAGCACTGCGACTTTCTGGACTGAGCACGGCGCGTCGCAACCTGCACATTGGCAACGGTGCCGAGTTCGAGTACTGTGCGCGGGGATCAGGCGCTTACACGGCAGGCAGGGCACGTCGGCGGCGTCAGGTCGACGCCTGACAACATCCAGGCGGATAGCGGCCGAATGACCGGGCTTTAGACCCGGCAGCGGCATCAAAGCGGTACTTGATGGAGGAGCAACAATGAACGGATTGGTACGGGTTTGTGCGCTGGCCGCGCTCATGTTTGGAATGGCGGCCGGGCAGGCGATGGCAGCGACGGTGGTCTTGCGCGCTTCGCATCAATTTCCAGGCGGCAAAGGGGACGTTCGCGACGAGATGGTGCAGATCATCGCGAAGGAAGCAAAGGCCGCTAACGTCGATCTCGAGATTCAGGTCTACCCCGGCGCTTCACTTTTCAAGCCCAATGAACAGTGGAACGCGATGGTCAATGGGCAGCTCGATATGACGTCGCTGCCACTCGACTACGCCAGCGGCAAGGTGCGTGCGTTCGGCGCGACGCTGATGCCCGGGCTGGTGCGCAGTCACGATCGCGCGCAACGGATGAACGATTCCAAGTTCATGAAGGAGATCAGGGACAAGATCGAACAAGCTGGCGTCATCGTGTTGTCCGATGCGTGGCTCGCCGGCGCGATAGCCTCGAAGCGACAGTGCATCCGCACGCCGGCCGATATAAAGGGGCAGAAGCTGCGTTCCGCAGGGCCGACGTTCGCGGCGATGTGGCAGGCTGCCGGCGGTCGATTGTTTCGATTCCAAGCAACGAAGTCTATAACGCGTTGCAGACGGGCGTCGCGGATGCGACCGACACCAGCACCGGGAGCTTCGTATCGTTTCGTCTGTACGAACAGATCAAGTGCATTACTGCACCGGGGGACAATGCCCTATGGTTCATGTACGAGCCGGTATTGATGTCAAAGAAGTCTTTTGACCGTCTGGACAAGAAACAGCAGGAGGCGTTGGTGGCGGCGGGGAAAAAGGCGCAAGCGTACTTCGCCAAGGAAGCCAGGGCCTCGACGACGAGATGGTGAAGGTGTTCAAGGAACACAATGTCGAAGTCGTCACGCTCACTACGGCCGAATACGACGCGTGGGTCAACATCGCGAAGCAGAGTTCTTACGTCGATTTCGCGAAGGAAGTGCCAGACGGCAAGCAGTTGATCGACGACGCATTGAGCGTCAAGTAGGCCTGATCGGAGTCACGTCCGCCGCGAGCATATCGCGGCGGACACTCGTCCTGGGGCGTAGATACGAACCGTGAAACCGCGTCGATGAAGCGCGCCCTGCGTTTGATCAGGTTCACGTCGATGCTTTGCGGTTATGTTGCCGCTGCGCTGATCGTGGCTGCCGTCGTCGTCGTCTGCGAAATGGTTTTCGTCCGCTATGTGCTTGGCGCGAACACGATTTGGCAGACCGACTTTGTCACCTACTGCCTGATTGCCGCGACGTTCGTCGGCAGTTCATTTGTGCTGAAGACTCGCGGACACGTCAACGTCGACATTCTGCCTCAGTACGTCAGGCGGCGTTGCCGCTGGTGGCTTGCGGTGGTTGCCGCCGTGGCGACGCTTACGCTCTGCCTGATCCTCACCGCGCTGACTTCCCGGTTCTGGGCGGAGGCATGGGCCAACGGGTGGGTTTCTGACACGATGTGGCGTGCGCGGTTGTGGATTCCTTACGCCTCCATGCCGATCGGGTTGGGGCTGCTGACGCTGCAATCGTTTGCCGATCTGGTCAATTTGCTCAGCGGACGCGAGCCGCCATTCGGCATCGCCATGGAGAAGCGCCGGTGAGTCCGGGGCTCCAAGGCGGCATCGTGCTGCTGGTGACACTCGCAGTATTGCTCTCCGGGACGCCGGTCGCATTCGGATTAGGTGCCGTCTCGATCGCATTCATCGTTATCTTCCAGGGATTCGACGCGCTGCACGTCGTGGCCGAGACCCTGTACGCGGGCCTGAACGATTTCACGCTCGTGTCGATTCCCATGTTCGTGATGATGGGCGCAGCGATTGGCTCGTCCCCGGCCGGCAAAGATCTGTACCTCGCGCTCGATCGGTGGCTCTATCGGCTGCCCGGCGGTCTCGCAATATCGAATCTCGGCGCCTGCGCCCTGTTTGCTGCGCTGACCGGATCCTCGCCGGCGTGCTGCGCCGCAATCGGCAAGATGGGCATTCCGGAAATGCGAAGCCGTGGCTATCCGGACGATGTCGCCACGGGTCGATCTGCGCTGGCGGCACGCTCGGTATCCTGATTCCACCGTCGATAACGTTCATCCTCTACGGCATTGCCACCGAGACCTCAATCGGCCGCCTGTTTCTCGCCGGCGTGCTGCCCGGACTGATGCTGACGGGCCTGTTCATCCTGTGGACTCTGTTTATCATCTGGAAGCGCGGATTTCGGTCGCACGCGGCGGGCTTCCGCTATACGTGGCGGGAGAAATTTGACTCGATACCCAAGATTGCGCCATTTCTCGCGATTGTCGCCGGGGTGATGTACGTGCTCTACGGCGGAGTGGCGACGCCCTCGGAAGCGGCCGGCGTCGGCGCGGCGCTCTGTGTAGTCTTCGCAGTCGTGGTCTACCGCATGTGGCGTCCGCGCGAGTGGTGGAAGATTCTCCGCGATACCACGCGCGAATCAGTGATGATTCTGACCATCATCGCTGCCGCTGTGCTCTTCGGCTACATGCTTACCTCGCTTTATCTCACGCAGACCTTGGCTCAGGGCATCGCCGACATGCACCTGAATCGCTGGGCTCTGATGGCGATGATCAACCTCTTCCTGCTGGTTTGCGGGTTTTTCATTCCGCCTGCGGCGATCATCCTGATGACAGCACCTATTCTCTATCCGATAGTCAAGGCGGCTGGCTTCGACCCGGTGTGGTTTGGCGTAATTCTGACCATCAACATGGAGATCGGCCTTATCCATCCGCCCGTGGGCTTGAATATCTACATCGTTAGCTCGATTGCGCCGGACGTGCCCGTAACGCGAATCATGTGGGGGACGATTCCTTATGTGCTCTGTATGGTGCTGCAGATCGTTCTGCTCTGCATGTTCCCGCAGATCGCGACGTGGCTTCCCAACCACATGATGGGCGCGCACTAGCCTGGGATTGAACCGCCGCCGCGGACTGAAAGCTCAATCCTCGGGGCGGCTCGCGACAGGCGCTCTCCCTGCCCGCAGGCGCGCCAGTTGTTCCGCCCGGTCCGCCAGCAGACTCGGGGCTTCGGCAATACATTGCTCGAGTGTTATCGGCCCGAATCCAAGCGTGAAGCAGCCCGCGAAATATTGACCGAGCTCAGGCAGCGCGCGACGATCGATGGCGCCCGACAGCAGGGTGGCGGGAACGCCGGCGGCTGCAGCGCGCCTTGCAGCCACCAGCGGCGTTTTTCCCAGCAGGGTTTGAGCGTCGCTTCGTCCTTCGCCCGTGATCAGCCAATGGGCTCCTTTCAGGGCGGTATCCAAACCGATCAGATCGGCGACGACGTCGGCGCCCGAACGCATCTCGCCGCCAAGTAATTGCAAGGCGAAGCCAAGGCCACCCGCCGCGCCCGCGCCGGCGTGGCCTTGTACGTGGACACCGATCGCGCTTTCCGCGAGTGTTGCGAACCGGCCGATGGTCACATCAACGTCGCCAATGCGGTTCGCGGCTACGCCTTTTTGCGGACCGAAGATGGCCGTGGCGCCTCGCTCGCCGGTCAGCGGATTGTTGACGTCGGAAATAATCGTGATCTTGCTTTCACCTAGACGGGCGTCCAGCGCCGTCACGTCGACCGCGGCTAAACGCGCAAGCCCATCGGGTGTTGGCGAAACGCTGTGGCCCGAAGCATCGGTCAGCATGACGCCTAACGCGGCGAGCAATCCTGCGCCGCCGTCGTTGGTGCTGCTGCCGCCAAGACCGATGATGAATTTGCGAATACCCTTGTCAAGCTGAAGGCGAATAACTTCGCCCAGTCCCAGCGTCGTGCGATGGTCTACGTCGACGGACAAATTACTCGCACTCGTCAGGCCGATTATTTCTGCGACCTCGATGACCGCCGTCTTGCCGGCATCGATCAATCCGTAGGCGGCGTCGCACGCGGTACCCGATGCATCGGTGACTCGCACCGACACTCTGCTGCCGCCGCGCGACAGCACGGCATCAAGTGTGCCTTCGCCGCCATCGGCCATCGGGCAAAGACGCAGATCGGCGTCGCGCCATACACGACGCAAACCTCGGGCAATCGCGTTGGCTGCTCCCGGCGCTGAGAGCGAGCCTTTAAAGGAGTCGGGTGCAATAACGACAGTGGGTGCGGTGTGCTGAGTCATGCGAATCGGCGGGAGACGGAAGGCGGCGGTCTGCGAGACGGATTGCAACGCAGGGAGTCTACAGCTTGCAGCCAGGCAACATCGTCGCGCATTCAGTCGCGATGGGTTGCGCGGCGGAGTCTGTCGCCGACAGCGGTCCACTCGGGGCCATCAGGAGGAGCTTCGATCCATATTTCGTCGGCTTCACGCGCGTCGAGCGCGCGCAAATTTGCGTAGAGCTGGTGCGCGTAGCGCGCACTTTCCGCCGGCGCGTCGAACCAGGTGCCTTCGAACGCCGGCGGCTGCGTAACGGAATGCGCGAGCACGGCAATGTGCGAGCCGGGTCCACCCATGCGTCCGAGAGCAGCCAAAAGCTCGTTCCGCTGCAATAGGCGTGCGCGCGTTTCGGGCGCATAGTGCTTCGCAAGCATGCCCGAGGCCCGCGGTGATGATGCGTTAGGCGTGGTGGGTGGCGTCCCCAAGACTCGTGTTAACGCTTCGATGCTTATAGCGCCAGGCCGCAGCAAGGCCGGTTGGCTGCCGGTAAGATCGACGACCGTCGATTCGATGCCGTGCCGGCTGGGGCCGCCATCGATGATCATTGCAATCGCGTCGCCAAATTCGTCAGCGACGTGTCGAGCGGTGGTTGCGCTGATGCGGCCGAAGCGATTCGCTGACGGCGCAGCAATCCCGTCGCAACCTCGCGCAGCGACTTTGGCGAGCAGCGCTTGGGCGACATCGTGGCCCGGGACGCGCAAGCCCACGCTATCTTGGCCTCCCGTGACGATGTCCGAGACACCTTCGGCGCGCGGGAGGATCAGGGTAAGCGGGCCAGGCCAAAAGGCGACAGCGAGCAATTGGGCGCTGACGGGAACAGTACGCGCCCATTGGGGAAGCGCGGCGGCGTTGGCCAGGTGCACGATGATCGGATGATCGTCCGGCCGTCCCTTGGCTTTGAACAGGCGCCGCAATGCGACCGGATTTCTCGCATCGGCACCGAGCCCGTAAACCGTCTCGTCGGGAACGCCACGAGTTCGCCCGCGATGAGCGCAAGCGCGGCGCGCTCGATATTCTCGGCGATCGCGGAAACGATCAATGCGGGCCTCGTTGAGTGGAGACTGGGCGACCCAGTGGGCGAGCCAGGCCGTCGTCCCAGTGAAATTTGGTAGAATCCGCATCCCGGCACCGCCGTCCGTGCCGCCGCAAGCGCTTACCCAGGGGCGCTTGTACATGACGCAACACAACACTTTGACACCGGGAGTGCGATGAGCGAATTTCTATTTACGTCGGAATCTGTATCCGAAGGCCATCCCGACAAGGTCGCGGATCAGATCTCCGACGCGGTCCTTGATGCGATTCTAGACGCATGACCCGCACGGCCGGGTAGCGGCCGAAACGCTGGTCTCGACGGGACTCGTCGTCATGACCGGCGAAATCACGACGACCAAAGCACGACTACGCGCGAATCGCGCGCGACACCATCCACCGCATCGGCTATAACGACCCGGCGCTGCGCTTCGACGCGGACGGCTGTGCGGTCATGGTCTGCTACGGCCGCCAGTCGCCCGATATCGCGCGGGGCGTCGACCGCACGTCCGACGAATACATGAATCAGGGCGCGGGCGACCAAGGACTGATGTTCGGCTACGCCTGCGATGAAACGCCGGCGCTGATGCCGTTCCCGATCTACTATGCGCATCGACTGGTGCAAAGGCAGAGCGAAGTGCGTCGCGATGGACGCTTGCCGTGGCTGCGTCCGGATGCCAAGTCGCAGGTGACGGTACGCTACGCCGACGGCAAGCCGACCAGCATCGACACCGTCGTGTTGTCGACGCAGCATCATCCGGACATGAATCACAAGCAGAAGGAGCTTGCCGAGGCCGTCATCGAGGAAATCATCAAACCCGTGTTGCCGAAAGATATGCTGGCCGACACGCGCTATCCTGGTCAATCCGACGGGCCGCTTCGAAATCGGCGGACCGCACGGCGATGCGGGCTTGACCGGCCGCAAGATCATCGTCGATACCTATGGCGGCGCGGCACCGCACGGCGGCGGCGCGTTTTCGGGCAAGGATCCGTCGAAGGTCGACCGCTCGGCGGCCTACGCGGCTCGCTATGTAGCAAAGAACATCGTCGCCGCTGGCATCGCACGCAATGCCAGGTGCAGATCTCGTATGCGATCGGCGTTGCGCAGCCGATCAATGTGACGGTTTACACCGAAGGCACGGCAAGATCTCCGACGAGAAGATCGCTGAGCTGGTGAACAGCCATTTCGACTTGCGGCCCAAGGGCATCATCCAGATGCTCGACCTGTTGCGGCCGATCTATCACAAAACGGCCGCCTACGGACACTTCGGACGTGACGAACCCGAGTTCACGTGGGAGAACATCGATCGCGCGAATGCGCTGCGCGAGGCGGCAGGCCTGTGAGTGGTTTGCGGCCTGCGCTGGGTACCGCGTTGGCCGCAGCATTTGCGCTTGTGCTTGCAGCCTGCGTCCTCGTTGCGCCGCCGCGCGAAGTCGACGCAAGGCAGACGAATTCATCGGTCGACCTCGGCGTTGGCCAGGAACTGATCGTTCGCCTCGATGCCAATCCGAGCACCGGTTATCGCTGGGTGGTCGAAAACGGCGCGACGAACATCCTCACCCAGCCCGAAGAATTGAACTACGCGCCACGCTCAGTGAGCGCGCCGATGGTTGGCTCCGGCGGCGTGACAACCGGACGCTTCTGGGCGAGCGCGCCGGGCAAAGGCACGTTGGAACTGGCGTATCGTCGTCCGTGGGAAAGTGGCGTGCCGCCGGCACAGAAATTCCGCATCGACGTCGTTGTGGTTGGCAAATAAGGTCGCCAAATAAGCACACTGGCAACAGCGCGCTGGTGCGCGGGGATCGAAGCGATCACGGCAAGGGAATGAATTCAGTTTCTCCGGGCACTTGCGGGAATCGCTGTTCGCTCCAGCGAGCGCTCGCGGCATCGATCAGCTCTTTCGAGCTGGCGACAAAATTCCACCAGATCAAGCGCGGCCCATCCATTTTCGTTCCGCCGAGCAGCATCAGGCGCGCTGCCGTGCGAGCCTCAAGCCGTACCGCCGTCCACGGCCGGAGCAACGCCATATGCTGCGGCGGAACCGTGTCGCCACCGACCTGGACGCTACCTTCGACCACGTAAACGCCGCGCTCCTCGTGTTCGGGCGGCAAGTCCAATACAGCGCCTTCCTGCATTTCCACATCGATATAGAACATTGGCGAGAATGTCGGCGTTGGAGCGCGCTGGCCGAAGGCTGTGCCGGCGAGTAGACGCATCTCGACACCGGGGAAGCGAAGCACCGGAAGTGAGTCCCTCGGGTGATGGCTGAACGCGGGTTCGCTGCGCTCGTGGGATTTAGGTAGCGCGACCCAGGTCTGGAGACCATGAATCGAGTGTCCGCCGATGCGATCCTCGGGCACGCTGCGCTCCGAGTGCACGATCCCCTTGCCTGCAGTCATCCAATTGATGTCGCCCGGATGAATGATCTGGACGCTGCCCAGACTGTCGCGGTGTATCTGTCTGCCGCCGAACAGATACGTTACCGTCGCGAGGCCGATGTGCGGATGCGGTCGAACGCCGATGCCCGCGCCTGGAGCAAACGTCACCGGGCCAAAGTGATCGAAAAAGATGAAAGGTCCGACCATTTGTGCGGCCGGTGCCGGCAACAGGCGCTGGACGCGGAATCCACCGAGGTCCTTGCCATGCGGCGTCAGCAATGCGGTGATCGGCGACGACATGATGGGCATCCTCAGCTGGTCCAGGGTCGCGGCGGCTTTGCGCGGTCGGCGACCGCTGCAAACAGCGCCGAACTCGATCATAACGTGCCGTGACGCAGTCGTCTCAGCACAAATCTTCCGGGATCGATCGCGTCGAGCAATGCGCCTTCGAGCGGCTGCGGCTCGCCTTCGATTTGACTGGCGAGCGATTCGGCTGCCAGCGCCGTCCACGACAGCCCGCGTGAAGCGAAGGCAAACGATGCGTACATTCCCGGCATTCGGGGCAACTCGCGCAGTTGCGCGCCTGAACTGATGGCCGGGTAAATAACCGGATGCGCGTCGGAATATGCGCCGGCCGATGCACCAAAAGCAAGGCGTGCCGCGGCCATGTCGACGACCGCGCCGATCACCGGCATCCGATCCGGCGCAATGCAGCGAAAGCCCACGCCACCGCTGAGATTCTTTGCGTCGATGCCAAGTGTGCTGCGCGGAAGCAGGCGCTCGGCGCGAGCGAGGTTGGCGATGTGGCCATCGATGCTCGGCGTGACTGAAGCATCGTCGAAGTCGTAAGTTGCACCAACGACGGCGATGCCATCGATTGCCGGCAGCACGTAACCTGCGCCGGAAACCACGACTCGAGGCGCCGCATAGGCAGGCGTCGGCAGATACGATAGCTGGCCACGCACGCGCTGCATTGAATCGCACGCGAAGTCCGCCAGTTCGGTTGCCCCGCACCCGTTGGCGAGCACCACGACAGGCGCGGCGGCGATCAGCGTGCCGTTCGCTTCGAACGCCCGCCACTCGTTGTCGACGCGGATCAATTGCGCTACCGCCGCGGCGTGGATCATCACATTGTTAGATTCGAGCGGGCTGGCCGTTGCTCTCGCGGCTATTCTTTCCGTGTTTCGCGGAAGTGTTTGCAGTCGCGCACCCACCAGCGCGCCGGCGCGCATCCAGCCTGCGCTCGGAAACCACCAGCCTCCTGCGGCAACCGGTCTTCCCGCCGCCGTGCTTGCCTCGTCGCGAGTAACGTAGCGCGCGTAGTCGCCAGGCAAGCCTTGCGCTTCAACCACGTCGGCCATCGTCGCTTCGCCCTCGTCATCGACCCCAAGCTGCAGCGCGCCGCTGCGCTCGCCAATCGATGCATCCCAGGTCGTCTCCTGCGCTCGCTGATAAAGAAATCCTGCACGAGTCAAGCGCGAGAGCAGGCAGTCGTCACGCGATATATGCGGTTGTGAGATGCCCGCGTGCAGGATCGCTATTGAAGATTGTCCATTCGCGGCGCCGTCGAGCAAATCGATGCGCCAGCCCCGAGCCGAAAGGCGCTCGGCGACCGCGGAACCCGCGAGGCCCGCGCCCACGACTATCGCGCGGCGCTGAGGCCACTGGGGCGCGGCGAGCGCCCGTGGATGGCGCGTGGTCCATCGCGGCGCGTACCGGCCCGCCAGCATGTCACGCTTGCGACCGAAGCCCGGGCGCTTGTCGACGACGAATCCCGCCGCAGCGAGGGCGTCGCGCACGCTTCGTGCTGTAGTGTAGGTCGCGACCGTCGCCTCGTTGGCGGCGAGTCGCCCGAGCGCTTTCATCAACGGTCCAGCCCACATCGCCGGGTTCCTGTCGGGAGCGAAACCATCGAGATAGAACGCGTTCGCCGACAGGCGAAGTCCGCGAACCGCGTCGGCAACGTCGGCGAAGACCAGCGTCAGCGTGACGCGTCCGTCTTCGAAGTGCAGCCGATGCGTTCCTCCGATCAATGGCGGCCATGCTGCCAGCAGTTGCCGGCTCAAGGAACCGAACTCGGGATAGCGTTCATGCAACGTCGCGAGATCAACGCGCGAAAATGGGTGGCGCTCGATGGATACGAAGTGCAGGCGCTTGCACGCCTCTCGATCCTCGCGCCACGCCGACCAGGTCGCAAGAAAATTTAGCCCCAACCCGAAGCCGGTCTCCACGATCGTGAACGCGTGCTCGTTGTGGTGCTGCGCCGCCCATCGCGACGGCAAATCGTTCCCGCCGAGGAACACGTGTCGCGCCTGCCCCGGTCCCGAATCAACGCTGTGATAGACGTCGCCGTAGATGCTCGACATCGGTGCACCGGCACTGTCGACGCCGGCCGTCGCCGGCTCGATTGGCGGCGTCATGGACGAATGCGTGGTCGACTTGCCGCCGCAACTCGAGGTGGCCGCGCTTGTCTACGAACGCGAGTTCGGTACACTCTGCCCTCTCCGCCATGCGCTTCGCTTATTTCGACAAACTCTCGCGCGCGAACCAGCGCATCTACCTGCGCAGCGACGCGATCGAAACACTCGGCATCCCTGTGGGATTGGCGCTCGGGGATATGATCGTGGGCCTCAGCGCAGCCCTGAAGACTGAAAGGCAGAGCGACGTACAGGCACTGTGCCAGCAATTGATCGGCGCGTTGGCCGAGGGGTATCACGTGCCGCCGGTTCGCGTGCGTGTACTGGCGCGCCGACCCGCCGATGGCTCCGGGGAGCTGCACGGACTCTACGAACCCGAAGACGAGGGCCAGCGCGCACGCATTACGGTGTGGATGCGCACCGTGCAGCGTAAACAGGTCGTCGCGTTCAAGACCTTCCTGCGCACGCTGATTCACGAGCTTTGCCATCATCTCGACTACGAATTGTTCGCGCTCGAGGAGACCTTTCATACTGAGGGATTCTACAAGCGCGAGTCCAGCCTCGTCGCTGCGCTGCTGGGGCAGGCCGCCGTGCAAGAGTAAGGTTTACGGACGCGTAACGGCAGCCTCGGCGCCGCTGCCCGGGCCAGCACCTTGCAATGCAGAAGCGTCCCATCCACCGCCGAGCGCCTTGATCAGTGCCACGCTCGCCGTCATGCGTCTGCCGAGTATGGTCAGCGCCGTGCGCTCGTTGTTGAGCTCGGCCGCTTGCGCCACGGCCACCGAAAGATAGTTGACGATGCCCGCCTTGTATTGATTGTTGGTGATCGCTGCGGATTCGCGTGCGGCCTCAACCGCTGCGGCTTGGGCGACGGCCTCCTGTTCGAGGATGCGCAATGCCGCGAGGTTGTCTTCGACATCCACGAAGGCCGTAAGGACGATTTCGCGATAAGTTGCCACGCTTTCGTCGTACGTCGCAATCGCCTGCGCTGTCTGGGCCTGACGCAGTCCGGCGTCGAACACCGCTTGCGCCAATGCCGGGCCGATCGACCAATAACGGCTCGGCAAAGTAAACAGGTTGCCGAGCACCGAGTTCTGGAATCCGCCGCCCGCCGACAAGGTCAGCGCTGGAAAGTAGGCCGCTTTAGCCACCCCGATCTGCGCGTTCGCGGCGGTGACGCGCCGCTCGGCCGCTGCGACGTCGGGGCGACGTTCGAGCAAGGCGGACGGTAGCCCTGGGGGTATCGCGGGAAAGCTCGTATGCAACGAGGTCGGCGCCAACGAAAAATCGGCGGGCGCCTTGCCGATCAGAAGCGCGATCGCGTGCTCGAGCTGCGCGCGCTGTATCGTGGCGTCGAGGAGCTGCGCCTTGGTCGAGTTGTATTGCGTCTCGGCCTGCACGACATCGACGCGACCGACCACACCTGCCGCGTACTGATTGCGTGTCAGCTGCAGCGACTTCTCATACGCGTCCACGGTGTCGCGCAAATACGCGACCGCAGCATCCTGTACCCGAAGCAGCCAGTAATCGGTCGCGAGGTCGGCCTGCGCCGAAAGCTTTGCCGCCTCCAGGTCGCCAAGACTCGCTTGCGCGCCTGCCTCGTTCGCCTCGATGGTGCGTCGAACACGTCCCCATAAGTCGATTTCCCAGCTTACGTTGAGTTCCACGTTGATGTTGTTGCGAATCCCTGCGCCCACCGTACCGTTTTGCACGTTGACCGTACCGACCGGCGCCTGACTGCGGGTGGCCGATGCTGCTGCCGAAACGAACGGAAACAGGGCGGCACGTGCCTGCTGCGTCAACGCCTGGGCTTGGCGCCACCGTGCTTCGGCCGCCGCGATGTTCTGGTTCGAGATGTCGACCTGTGCTTCGAGCGCATCGAGGTCGGGATCCGCGAAGACTTTCCACCACGCCTCGCGAGGAATCGCATCGCTGGGTTGCGCCGCTTTCCAGTTCACGTCCGTCGTTGCACCAGCCTCTTTGTAACTCGGCGGGACCGGCAAACTCGGGCGCGACATAGTCGGGGCCCATCGTGCATGCGGATGCGAATGCGAGCGCGGTCAACGCCGACACTACGGGCTTTCATTTTGTTTGTCTTCGCGTTCATTACGTTGCCATGGCGTTGATGGGAGGCGAGGGCCGGGCGCGACGCTGCCAGCGGTCGCGCGCCCATACGCGGAAACGATCCAGATAGACGTAGACGACCGGGGTCGTGTAAAGCGTGAGCATCTGGCTGACGATCAGTCCGCCGACAATGGAAATCCCCAGCGGCCGGCGCATCTCCGCGCCGTCGCCGGTGCCGAGCGCCAACGGAACGGCGCCGAGCAGCGCCGCCATCGTTGTCATCATGATCGGCCGGAAACGAAGGCGGCAGGCCTCGAAGATCGAGTCGCGTGCGTTCATGCCGTGGTTACGTTCCGCGTCCAGCGCGAAATCGATCATCATGATCGCGTTCTTCTTCACAATCCCGATCAGCAGAATGACGCCGATCAACGCGATGACCGTGAACTCGGTATTGAACAGCTTTAAGCGCGAGTAGCGCGCCCACCCCGGCCGACGGCAGCGTCGACAAGATCGTGATCGGATGGACGAAACTCTCGTACAGGATGCCGAGTACGATGTAGACGGCGATCAGCGCAGCCAGGATCAGATACGGTTGACTGGAGAGCGAGGCCTGAAACGCCCTCGCGGTGCCTTGGAAGCTGCCGCGAACACTGTCGGGGACCCCGATCCGCGCGAGCCCGGCGTTTATCGCGTCGGTGGCCTGCGACAGCGAAACACCCTCGGGTAAGTTGAACGAGATCGTCGATGCGACGAACTGAGACTGGTGGTTGACGCCAAGTGCCGTGTTGGTCGCGCTGTAGCGGGCGATAGTTGATAGCGGCACCTGCGCACCGCTGCCGGTCGTCACATAGACATTGGACAGCGACTGTGGCGACTGCCAGTACTCGGGCGCGGCTTCCATTACGACGTGGTATTGGTTGAGCGGCGCATAGATGGTCGATACCTGCCGCTGGCCGAACGCGTCGTTGAGCGTGGCATCGATCAGCTGCGGACTGATGCCGAGCCGCGATGCGGTATCGCGATCGATGACCAGCGAGGTTTGCAGGCCTTTGTCCTGCTGGTCGGTGTTCACGTCGGTGAGTTCGGGCAAATTCGACATCACGGCCCGTATTTTCGGCTCCCAGGTGCGTAGCTCCGCCAGGTCGTCAGCCTGCAGCGTGTACTGGTAAGTCGCGTTGCTGGCGCGCCCGCCGACCCGAATGTCCTGCACCGGATTCAGGAACAGATTGGCGCCCGGTTCTTTCGCCAGCTTGATGCGCAAGCGCGCGATGACCTGGTCGACGCTTTCCTTGCGCTGTGACAGTGGCTTGAGCGAGGCGAACATCGATCCGGTATTCCGCTGGGAGCCGCCGGTGAAGCCGACAACATTGTCGATCGCTGGATCAGCCTTCACGATGTCGATGAAGCTCGCGAGTTTCTGCTGCATTGCCTGAAACGAAATGCTTTGATCGGCCTGGATGAAACCGACCATGCGTCCCGTGTCCTGCGTTGGGAAGAAGCCTTTCGGAATCTCGATGTACAGATAGACGTTGAGGCACACGGTGATGAGCAGCACGAGCATGGTCAGCAATCCGTGCCCGAGCACCCAGGCAAGACTCTTTTCGTAGCCCCGCAGCAGCGAGGCGAATCCGCGCTCGCTCCAGGTAAACAAGCGACCTTCGCGTCGTTCACTCCGGCGACGCAGCAGGCGCGAACACATCATCGGCGTGGTCGTCAGCGACAACACCAGCGACACCAGAATGGCGACAGAAAGCGTCACCGCAAACTCCCGGAAGTAGCGGCCGACAATCCCGCCCATCAGCAAGATCGGGATGAACACGGCGATCAGCGATACGCTCATCGACAGCACCGTGAAGCCAACCTCCGTGGCGCCAACCAGCGCGGCCTCTTTCGGCGCGCATACCCGCTTCGATGTGGCGCGACGTGTTCTCCAGTACCACGATCGCATCGTCGACGACGAAGCCGGTCGCCACTGTGAGCGCCATCAGCGACAGATTGTTGAGGCTGAAGCCGAACAGATACATCGCGCCGAAAGTCGCGACCAGCGAAACCGGAACGGCGACACTTGGGATGAGCGTTGCGCGCGCGTTGCGGAGAAATACGAACACAACCAGGATCACCAGACACACCGAAATCGCGAGCGTGCGCTCGACGTCGCGCAAGGACGCGCGGATAGTGACGGTACGCTCCATCATCAGTTCGAGCTTGACCGCGCTCGGAATCGAGGCGCGCAGCGACGGCAGCAACGCGCTGACGGCGTCGACGGTCTCGATGATGTTGGCGTTCGGTTGGCGGTTGATGATCACCAGCACCGAAGGCTTGCCGTTGGCCGACCCGGCGTTGCGCAGGTCCTGCACCGAATCGACGACCTCGGCGACGTCCGACAGACGAACGGCCGCGCCCTTGCGATAAGCGATGATCGAGCGGGATGTATTCGGCGGCCGTCTTCGCCTGATCGTTGGCATAGATCTGCCAGTTGCGTTCGCCGTCCTCGACGATGCCCTTCGGCCGGTTGGCGTTGGTCGCGCCGAGCACCGTGCGTACGGTTTCCAGACTGATGCCGTACTTGTTCAGCGCCTGCGGCTGCAGTTCGACGCGCACCGCGGGCAAGGAACTGCCGCCGACGCTGACCTGACCGACGCCCGAGACCTGCGAAAGCTTTTGCGCGATGATGGTCGAGGCGGCATCGTACATCTGGCCCTGCGTCATCGTGTCCGACGTCAGCGCCAGGATCATGATCGGCGCGTCCGCCGGATTCACCTTGCGGTAAGTCGGATTACCGGGAAGACCGGTCGGCAACAGGCTGCGCGCCGCATTGAGCGCGGCCTGCACGTCGCGCGCAGCGCCGTCGATGTCGCGATTGAGGTCGAACTGAAGGTGATGCGCGTCGAACCGAGCGCGCTGCTCGATGTCATTTCGGTGACGTCGGCGATCCGGCCCAGCGAGCGCTCGAGCGGCGTGGCGACGGTCGCCGCCATGGTTTCGGGACTGGCGCCGGGGAGCGAGGCTTGCACCGAGATCGTCGGGAAATCGACCTGCGGCAGAGGCGAGACGGGAAGCAGCGTGAAGGCGATGGCGCCCGCGAGTGCGATGCCGAACGTCAGCAACGTCGTCGCGACCGGGCGGTCGATGAAAGGTGCGGATAGGTTCATCTGCGCAAACCGCTATCCGGGCTGGCGGGATATCACGCGCGCGGATTCGGCGCGCGCGCCACGCTTCGACCCGATGCGCAAGACCGTCGAACCCGAGATAGATCACCGGCGTCGTAAATAGCGTGAGCATCTGGCTGACGATCAGGCCGCCGACCATCACGATGCCCAGCGGATGCCGAAGCTCGGAGCCCACGCCCCAGCCGATCATCAGCGGCAATGCACCGAGCAACGCGGCCATTGTCGTCATCATGATCGGCCGGAATCGCAACAGGCTCGCCTGGAATATCGCGTCGCGCGGCGCCATTTTTTCGTTGCGCTCGGCGTCGAGCGCGAAGTCGATCATCATGATCGCGTTCTTCTTGACAATGCCGATCAGCAGGATGATGCCGATGATCGCGATGATCGACAGGTCGTTACCCGAGATCATCAGCGCCAGCAGCGCGCCCACGCCCGCAGACGGCAGCGTCGACAGGATCGTGATCGGATGAATGTAGCTCTCGTAGAGGACGCCCAGCACGATGTACATCGTGATGATCGCCGCCAGAATCAGCCAAAGCTCGTTCGCGAGCGAGGCACGGAACGCCAGCGCGGCACCCTGGAACTTGACCTGCATGCTCGCGGGCAACTGGAGTTCGCGCTCGGCCGCCTCGATGGCGTCGACCGCGTTGCCCAGCGACGCGCCCGGCGCGAGATTGAAGGAGATCGTCGTGGCCGGAAACTGGCCGATGTGATTGACGACCAGCGGCGCGGCGCGCTCTTCGATGGTGGCGATCGACGACAGCGGCACCTGTTGCACGTTCGAACTGCTGTTGCTGGTCGACACCGCGCCGGACAACGACGACGTCGACGCGCCCGCTGCGACGCCGGAGGTGCCGACGGTGGCGGTGCTGCCGCCGGCGTTGGTGGCGGGTACGTAGATATTGTTCAATGCCGCCGGGCCGAGCTGGAATTGAGGTTGAACTTCGAGCACCACGCGATACTGGTTGGTCTGCGTATAGATGGTCGAGATCAGGCGTTGGCCGAAGGCGTTGTAGAGGGCATTGTCGACCACCGCCGGTGTGATACCGAAGCGGCTGGCCGTCGCGCGATCGATATTGACGTACGCTTGCAGCCCCCCATCCTGCAGATCGCTGGCAACGTCGGTGAGTACGTTGGACTGGCGCAGCCGGTCGACCAGTTGCGGTACCCATGTCGACAATTCGGCCGGATTGGTGTCCTCGACGGTGAACTGATATTGCGTGCGGCTGACGCGATCCTCAATCGTCAGGTCCTGCACGGGCTGCATATAAAGCGTGATCCCTTCGACAGCCGCGAGCTTGCCTTGCAGGCGGCGGATGACGTCGGTAGCCGTGCCATGACGTTGGGCCAGCGGCTTCAGGTTGATCAGCATGCGGCCGGCATTGAGCGTCGCGTTGGTGCCATCGACGCCGATGAAGGATGACAAGCTGTCGACGGCGGGATCGTCGACGATAACCTTCGCCAGCGCCTGTTGCCGCTCGGCCATTGCGGCAAACGAAATGGTTTGTGGCGCTTCCGAAATGCCTTGTATCGCGCCGGTGTCCTGTACCGGGAAAAAGCCCTTCGGTATCAGGATGTACAACACTACCGTCAGCGCCAAAGTCGCGATCGCGACCAGCAGTGTTGCAATCTGCCGGTCGAGCACCCAGTTCAGCATCTTGCCGTAGCGCGCGATGACGCGGTCGAAGATTTCGCCGCTCTTGTGATAGAACCAGCCCTGCTGATTTTCGGGTATGTGGCGCAGAAGCTTCGCGCACATCATCGGCGTCAGCGTCAGCGACACCACCGCCGAAATGAGAATCGAAACGGCGAGCGTGATCGCAAATTCGCGGAACAGGCGCCCTACGACGTCGCCCATGAACAACAGCGGAATCAGCACGGCGATCAGCGAAAACGTCAACGAAATGATCGTGAAGCCGATCTGTTCGGCACCCTTTAGCGCCGCCTCCAGCGGTGGGTCGCCGGCCTCGATGTAGCGCGAGATGTTCTCGATCATCACGATCGCGTCGTCGACGACGAAGCCGGTGGCGATCGTCAGCGCCATCAAGGTGAGGTTGTTGATCGAGAAGCCTGCCACGTACATCACGGCGAACGTGCCGATCAGCGACAGCGGGACGGCGACGCTGGGAATGATCGTCGCGGCAATACTGCGCAAGAACAGGAAAATCACCATCACCACCAGGGCAACGGCAAGAAACAATTCGAACTGAACGTCGTGCACCGACGCGCGGATCGTGACGGTGCGGTCGGTGAGCAGGTCACGTCGACCGAGTTCGGCAGCGACGCCTGCAGTTGGGGCAGCAGCTGTTTGACGCGATCGACCACTTCGATCACGTTGGTTCCCGGCTGGCGCTGGATATTGACGATGACCGCGGAGGTGAGATTCGCCCACGCGGCCAAACGCGTGTTTTCCGCGCCGTCGATGATGTCCGCGACGTCAGTGAGCCGCACCGGCGAATTATTGCGATAGGCGATGATCAGCGACTTGTACTCGTCGGCTGATTTGAGCTGATCGTTGGCGTCGATCGTCGACGCCCGTGTTGGGCCATCGAAACTGCCCTTCGCCTGATTGGTGTTGGCGCTGCCGATGGCGGTGCGCAGATCATCGAGCGACAGCCCGTACGAGGCGAGCGCCTTCGGGTTGGCCTGGATACGCACGGCGGGACGCTGGCCGCCGGAGAGGCTCACCAGACCGACGCCGGGCAATTGCGACAGCTTCGTTGCCAGCCGCGTATCGGCGAGATCGTAGAGCTTCGGCAGCGGCAGCGTCTTCGAGGTCAACGCCAGCGTGACGATCGGCGTGTCGGCCGGGTTGACCTTGTTGTAGATCGGCGGCGTGGGCAAATCGGTCGGCAGAAACGTTCCCGAAGCGTTGATTGCTGCCTGCACTTCCTGTTCGGCGACATCGAGTCCCAGATCGAGGCTGAACTGCAGCGTGATGACCGACGCGCCGCCGGAACTGGTCGACGACATCTGGTTGAGGCCGGGCATCTGGCCGAACTGCCGCTCCAACGGCGCGGTCACCGATGAAGTCATCACGTCCGGACTCGCGCCCGGGTAGAGCGTGACAACCTGGATCGTCGGATAGTCCACCTGCGGCAATGCCGATAGCGGCAGCACGCGATACGCAATGATCCCCGCGAGCAGAATCGCGACCATCAGCAACGATGTCGCGACCGGGCGGACGATAAATGGACGGGACGGGTTCATTGGAATCGTGACGCGGGGCGCTTAGGTGTTAGGCGGTGGAGAGCCGGCGCGCCGCCGAGTTTCAACCGCCCTTATTGCCGCGCTTGGACGAGTCGCCGCCACTCTTGTCGCCGCGCGGCCCGCGTCGCTGCGCCGCTGGAGCCACATTGCGCGATTCGGGAGTGATCAACTCGACTTTCGCACCCTCGCGCAGCTTGTCCGCGCCATCGACTACAACGACGGCCCCGGCTCGATGCCGCTGGCGATGGCGGTCACTTCACCTTGCACGGGGCCAAGGTTCACCACTTGAACGCTGACCGTCTTGTCGTCCTTGACTATGTAGACAAATGTGCCGGGAGAACCGCGCTGGATCGCGGCGCTCGGGACAAGAGTCGCGTCGGGCTGCGTGTCGACGATCATGCGCACGTTGACGAACTGGTTCGGATACAACGCGCGGTCGTCGTTCGCGAATTCGGCGCGCAGCCTTATGGTGCCGGTGCTGGTGTCGATTTGATTGTCCATCGAGAGCAACTTGCCCGTTGCGAGCTTCGTTTTTTGCGAGCGGTCGTACGCGTCCACCGCGACCCCTGCACCGGATTTCACACGCTTGATTACCTGCTGCAGGTTATCTTCCGGAATCGGAAACAACACGGTAATCGGCTGCATCTGGGTGATCACGACCAAGCCGTTGGAGTCGGATGCGTGAACGATGTTGCCGGCGTCGACCTGACGCAAACCAACCAAACCTCCGATCGGCGCGGTCACGCGCGTATAACTCAGTTGTAATTTGGCACTGTCGATGGCGCCCTGATCCGACTCGATCGCCGCCTGATATTGCTTGACCAGCGAGTCCTGGGTATCGACCTGCTGCTTGGAAATCGAATCCTGCGCGAGCAGTGTGCGATAGCGCTCGAGATCGACCCGCGCATTGTTCAGCAGCGCGGAGTCGCGCGCCATCTGACCGTTCGCCTGGGCGAGCATCACTTCGAAGGGCCGCGGATCGATCTGGGCGAGCAACTCGCCGGCCTTGACGATCTGGCCCTCGGTAAAGGCCACGCTCATCAACTGGCCATCGACGCGTGCATGCACGGTCACGGTGTTGCGCGGCGTTACGGTTCCCAATGCGTTGAGATAGACGTCGATGCTGCCTTTTTTCGCAGCCGCCGCGACGACGGGTAGCGGCTTGGCGGCCGCGTCGCCCTTGCCCCGGCCTCCGCCACCGCCTGCGTTCGACGCCGGAGCGGAAGCGGGTCGCGCGAGCCAGTACCAGGCTCCCGCGGCGAGTGCCGCGAAAATTGCAATCAGCAGCACCCAAAACCAGAGGCTGCGGCGCCGCTGGGGCTTCGCGCTATCGGCGCCGGGTGTGGAATCTGGAGTTGGGCTCGGCATGGTCAGATCCTGCAGGCGAACGCATCGAAAGTCGTGTAAATGAGGCAAATCATTTCATTGTCCCTATTTGGGCCCAGACGTTGCATCGGAGATGTAACGAGCTGTTAGGGGTTGTCGGATTTGCAGCAGCGTGGGTTGGTTCGGGCCCATGCTTGCAATGCCAGATTTCGAGCTCTGGCCGGCGGGCAGGGCTGGACAGGGTACTGCGGGCGGGTGCGTGTCGCGGATAATTGCGTTAAACTAGTGCATCCCGAGGAGCGTTGCAACAGCCGTCGCCCTTCTGCATGGGCCATGCGCTGCCAGGCTCGGGACTTCCGCCATGGAACGTGTAACTGCGCTCGTTGAACCGCGACTGCCTCGCGGGGTGACGAGTGAACACATTCCTCCCCCGCGTTCCGCGTCGCTCAAGGAGTGACGACAGATGAACGCTACAACCGATATCAAGCAGTTCACGGACTTCCACGTCGCCGACATCGAGCTTGCCGGGTGGGGCCGTAAAGAGATCGCTATTGCCGAGACCGAAATGCCGGGTCTGATGGCGATTCGCGAAGAATTCGCGCCGGAGCAACCATTGCGCGGAGCTCGCATCGCGGGCAGCCTTCACATGACCATCCAGACCGCCGTGCTGATCGAGACGCTCAAGGCGCTCGGCGCCGACGTACGGTGGGCGTCCTGCAACATCTATTCGACCCAGGACCATGCGGCTGCCGCTATCGCCGCAACGGGGACGCCGGTCTTCGCCTTCAAAGGCGAGTCGCTTGACGAATATTGGGAGTTCACCCACCGCATTTTCGAATGGTCTGTGCCGAACAGCGGGACCACTACGCCGAACATGATTCTCGACGACGGCGGCGATGCGACGCTTCTGGTTCATTTGGGGGCGCAGGCCGAGACCGATCGCTCGCTCATTTCGCACCCGTCGAACGAAGAAGAGTTCGCGTTGTTCGCGGCGATCGCCAAGCGCCTCAACAAGGATCCCCATTTCTATTCGCGCATCAAGAGCAACATCAAGGGCGTCACCGAAGAGACGACGACCGGCGTCAAGCGGCTGTACACAATGCACAAGGAGGGCCGTCTCGCCTTTCCGGCGATCAACGTCAACGATTCGGTTACCAAGAGCAAGTTTGACAACCTGTACGGCTGCCGCGAATCGCTGGTGGATGGAATCAAACGCGCCACGGATGTGATGATCGCTGGCAAGGTCGCCCTGGTTGCTGGCTACGGCGACGTCGGCAAGGGATCGGCGCAAGCCCTCAGGGCGTTGTCCGCGCAGGTCTGGGTCACTGAAGTCGATCCAATCTGTGCCTTGCAGGCCTCGATGGAAGGCTACCGTGTGGTCACGATGGATTACGCGGCCGACAAGGCGGATATCTTCGTCAGCGCGACCGGCAATATCGATGTCATCACGGTCGACCACGTAAAACGGATGAAGAACAACGCGATTGTTTGCAACATCGGCCATTTCGACAATGAAATCGATGTCGCCGGCTTGAAGAAATTCACATGGGAGAACATCAAGCCGCAGGTGGATCACATCATTTTCCCTGACGGTAAGCGAGTCATCCTGCTGGCCGAGGGACGCCTGGTGAATCTGGGTTGTGGGACTGGCCATCCGAGTTACGTGATGTCGAGCTCCTTCGCCAATCAGGTGATGGCGCAAATCGAATTGTGGGGCGACGCGAAGACCGGCAGCGGCCGTTATCCGGTCGGCGTATATGTGCTGCCGAAACACCTTGACGAAAAAGTCGCGCGCCTGCAACTGAAGAAACTCGGCGCGATGCTGACCGAACTGTCGAACAAGCAGGCGCGCTACATCGGGGTCGAAGTGCAGGGACCGTACAAACCGGATACGTATCGATATTGATAGAGTCATCGTTAGCGGCATGGAGCGTCGCCCAAATCGCGACGCTCATGCCGCGTCGGCGGAGTCGACCGTCACCTGCGGCGACGTTCACTCCGCCGTGTGCGATCAGACACAAGCTTGGCCGACATTCGTCTGCGCGCTGGCAATTCGATTTGTCTAAGGAGGCAGTGATGCGATTACTAGTCGTCTGGCTGATTAACGCGGCCGCGCTGTTCGCGCTGCCGTATCTGATGACCTCGATCAAGGTCGATTCGTTCGCATCGGCGCTGATCGCCGCGCTGGTGCTTGGCCTGATCAACACCTTCATCCGGCCCTTGCTGGTGTTGCTTACGCTGCCGGCGACACTGCTGACGCTTGGACTATTTATTTTCGTGATCAATGGGCTGCTGTTCTGGTTCGCCGGTTCATTCATGGAAGGCTTTCACGTCGGCGGTTTCTGGTCCGGTGTCGGCGGCGCGATCCTGTACAGCATTATTTCGTGGGCACTGGCGGCGCTGCTGCTTCCCAAGAAGATCGAGGCGAGTTCCGGCAAGGGTTGAGCAATTGAACGCCAGCAGCGACAGAATCTTCAGCTTCGAGTTCTTTCCGCCGGCGACGCCGGAAGGGGTCGCTTCGCTTGCGGCCACCCGCGCGCAGTTGACCCAGCTCGGGCCGAAGTTTTTCTCGGTCACCTATGGCGCGGGCGGATCGACACGCGATCGCACGCTCGCCGCTGTACTTGACATTCAGAGGGCAGGTCAGCGCGCGGCGCCGCATATCTCCTGCATAGGTTCAACACGCGAGACTGTGCGCGCGACGTTGGCGACCTATCGCGAACATGGCATCGGTCATCTCGTCGCGCTGCGTGGCGACTTGCCGTCGGGCTCTGCCGACGTCGGTGAATTCCGCTATGCGAGCGAACTGGTCGAATTCATCCGGGCATCAACCGGCGACTGGTTCCACATCGATGTCGCCTGCTATCCGGAATACCATCCGCAGGCCAAGAGTCCCCAGGACGACCTGATCCATTTCAAACGCAAGATCGATGCCGGCGCCAACTCCGCGATCACCCAGTATTTTTTCAATGCGGACAGCTATTTTCATTTTGTCGACGAAGCCCGGGCAGTCGGCATCAATACGGCGATCGTTCCCGGAATCATGCCGATTGCGAGCTTCAGCAAGCTCGCGCGCTTTTCCGATGCCTGCGGCGCTGAAATCCCGCGATGGATTCGCAGCCGCCTCGCGAGCTTCGGCGACGACACCGCTTCGATTCGCGCATTCGGTTTGGATGTGGTGACCGAGCTCTGCGACAACCTGCTTGAACACGGCGCGCCGGGCCTGCATTTCTACACCCTGAACCAGGCGAGCTTGACGTCCATCATCTGGCAGCGCCTCGGGCTTTAGATCGAGACGGCGCATGCCGAACTCGAAGGATTTCATTGCTTACGTGCTCGAACTGCTGCGACCGGCGGCCGTCACCACCGCTGGCGCCGGCGCCACTGCGCGCGCCATGTTCGGAGGGCACGGCGTCTACGTCGGTGGCCGCATGGTCGCCCTCGTTGCCGACGACACGCTCTATATGAAGACCGACGCCGAAACCCGGGATCGATTCGTCACTGAAGGTCTGACGCCGTTTACCTATGTCGGACACGACGGGGAATCGCGGGCCACCAGCTATTACCGGGTACCGGACGAAGCGATGGAGAATGCCGACGCGATGTCGGCGTGGGTTCGTCTTGGAGTCGCCGCTTCGATGCGCGCGGCGACCAAAGCGACGCGACCGAAAAGCACTGCGCCGCGATCTCGGCGCAAGCCGCGCGCTACTCGATAAAGCCTAAGGCCGGCCCGGAGTGAAGGAAACCAGTTCGGCAACGGTGGCTTCGCTGCGCATGGGCGCTATGGCCTGGTCGCCGCGTTGGACATATTCGCCGAGCCGCTCTTCACGGACAGCTCCCTTCACCTCGGCCGAGTACCAAACCTGATCGCGACGGGTCGTCTTGCTGCGCCAGAATTCGGCGTCGTCGAATTGCAGCACGCGATAAACAAAAATGGCGTCGAACGCGCCGGCCGGAGTCGACGTTTGCTTCCGCCCCTGTACGTCGCCGTAAATCAATATCTCGTCCTTGAGTCCGGTGTCGGGCCGAAACGTTGGTATCGACTGCCGCCATGTCCTGCCTTGCTCGAGCGGGAACGGCAGCATTTGTGCTGGCGGGATAAACGTTCGCGTGGTTTCCCGTCCGAGCACGCCGGCGTGCAACGCCCCCGCGTCATCGACCTGGTCGGACCACTCGATCCGACCGCGCTCGCCAATGCGAACGAAATGCATCGTCGCGAGCCCGCCATTCACCGCCGCAACGTCGACATCGAGTTGCTCGGTCGCACCACGCCGCATGTTGTCGGTGATCCGATATTGCCAACGGTCGCCGACGACGAAATGCGGCGCATTGACCGGAGCCCCGACCGACGCCCCGCCAGACGAGGCGCCCGGAGCCGACGCGCAGCCGACTAACAGCATCGATGCGACGATCGTCCAGCCCCACCCGGAGTTAGTTTGGTATCGCTGCGCTGCGCCCATGCGTACCTCCTGTGCGTCAGATATTGCGCACCCCGGCGTTCAGCCCCAGCACGCCGGCAACAATCAGCGCCAGGCTCACCACTTTCAGCGTCGTCAGCGATTCATGAAACCAGCCGATTCCGATGAGGGCTATCAGCGCCGTCCCTACACCCGACCAGATTGCATACGATACGCTCATGTCGATTTTTTTCACGGCGATCGTCATTAGAGTGAACGACATGCCGTAAAACACGAACAACAGGATGGACGGCAGCGTGCGCGTAAAACCCTGCGACAATTTCATTGACGTGGTGCCGGCGACTTCAAGCAGGATCGCGCCCGCAAGACTTAACCAATAGACCATCGTGGGCCTTTCTCGGCTGGGTCAGGATCCGTCGGTAATTGCGCCCAGGGTCGCGGTCGATACGAGCTTCATGTATTTGGCCAGAACGCCTTTGGTATAACGCGGGCGCGGCGCCTTCCACTGTTCGCGGCGACGCGCGATTTCTTCTTCGTTCACATTCAGTTGGATCAGCAGCCGCGTGGAATCGATGGTGATCGAGTCGCCTTCGTGCACCAGCGCGATGAGTGCCGCCGACGTAAGCTTCGGGAGCGACATGGCCGACGACCATGCCCCAGGTTCCACCGGAGAAACGCCCGTCGGTGATCAGGCCCACACTTTCGCCCAATCCCTGTCCGATCAGCGCCGACGTAGGCGCCAGCATTTCCTGCATGCCCGGTCCGCCTTTGGGTCCTTCGTAGCGGATCACCATCACGTCGCCCGGCTTGATCTTCTTGGCCATGATCGCCTCGAGCGCGGCGGGTTCCGAATCGAACACGCGCGCAGGCCCGGTAATCGACGGCTGCTTCAACCCCGTGATCTTGGCGACGCAGCCGTCGGGAGCGAGATTGCCTTTGAGAATGGCCAGGTGTCCCTGAGCGTACATTGGGTTTTCCCACTGCCGGATCACTTCCTGATCCTTGCGCGGCGTCGCGGAAACGTCGGCCAATTCTTCGCCGATCGTACGGCCGGTGATGGTCATGCAATCACCGTGCAACAAATCGTGCGCAAGCAACATCTTCAACACCTGCGGGACGCCGCCGGCGGCGTCGAAGTCGACCGCGACGAAGCGTCCCGAGGGCTTCAGGTCGCACAAGCACCGGCACGCGTTTGCGCATCCGCTCGAAATCGTCGATCGTCCACTCGACGCCGGCGGCCGAGGCGATCGCCAGATAATGCAGCACGGCGTTGGTCGACCCGCCGGTCGCCATCACCAGCGCGATCGCGTTCTCAATCGATTGGCGCGTGATGATGTCCTGCGGTTTCAGATCGAGCCGGATAGCGTTCACAAGTACTTGCGCCGACGCTTCGGCGCTGTCGGCTTTGGCGCGATCCACCGCAGCAAGTTGTGAGCTGCCCAGAAGGCTCAAGCCCAGTGCTTCGAACGACGAGGACATGGTATTGGCCGTGTACTGGCCGCCGCAGGCGCCGACGGTAGGACAGGCGTTGCGCTCGATGCCGTCGAAATCTTCCTGCGACATCTTGCCCGCGGCGAACGCGCCGACTGCCTCGAACGGACTGACGATGGTCAACACCTGGCCTTTCCAGTTGCCGGGCTTGATCGTGCCGCCATAGACGAAAATGGCGGGTATGTTCATGCGTGCCATCGCCATCATCGCGCCGGGCATGTTCTTGTCGCAACCGCCGACGCAAAGTACGCCATCCATGCACTGGCCCATCACGGCGACTTCGATCGCATCGGCGATGACCTCGCGCGAAACCAGCGAATACTTCATGCCTTCGGTGCCCATGCCGATGCCGTCGGTCACCGTGGGGAAGCCGAACACCTGCGGCTTCGCCCCCGCCGCGGTAAGCGCGAGCATCGAGCGATCGACCAGCGGTTGAATGCCGGCGTTGCACGGATTCATCGTGCTGTGGCCGTTCGCGACGCCCACGATCGGCTTGTCGAAATCGTTGTCGCCGAACCCGACAGCTCGCAGCATCGCGCGATTCGGCGAACGGGCCATACCTTGAGTGATCAACTGACTGCGACGGTTATTCGGCATGACGGTTCCCTGCGTATAATCGTCCGATTCTAACAAAGCTGCCGGCGTCCCACGCCGCAACGGCCTATTTGTTCATCCATGTTTGTCCATCCGCAGTTCGACCCCGTCGCCATACAAATCGGTCCCCTAGCCGTGCGCTGGTATGGCCTGATGTATCTGATCGGGTTCGTCCTGTTCGTTGTACTGGGGAAGATCCGCGCTCGGCAGAATCTTTTGACCGGCTGGCATCCGCGCGACGTCGACGATATGTTGTTCTACGGTGTCTTCGGCGTAATCCTGGGCGGACGTCTCGGTTATATCCTGTTCTACAAGCTCGGCTACTACGTTGCACATCCGCTCGAGGTATTTGCGCTGTGGCAAGGGGGCATGAGTTTTCACGGCGGTTTTCTCGGCGTCCTCATCGCACTCTGGCTGTTCGCCCGGTTTCGCCACAAGCGCTGGCTGGATGTCACCGACTTCGTGGCGCCGCTGATCCCGCTGGGACTTGCGTTCGGCCGCCTTGGCAATTTCATCAATGGCGAGCTTTGGGGACGAGTCACCGATCCGAATGCGCCGTGGACGGTGCTGTTTCCGCAGGCTGCCGAAGAAGATCGAAGCTGGATGGTGTCGCATGCGCAGGAAGCCGCCGCGCGCGGCCTTACCCCGATCTACGAACGCACGAGCATGTTGCCGAGGCACCCGTCACAGCTTTACGAGGCTGCACTCGAAGGACTCCTGCTGTTTGCCCTGCTGTGGTTTTTTGCGCGGCGCAAGCGGCCGCTGGGAGCGGTATCAGCGATGTTTCTGATTGGCTACGGAACGTTTCGTTTTTGCGTGGAGTTCGCGCGCGAACCCGACAGTTTCCTCGGCAAGCTGGCGCTGGGTCTGTCGATGGGACAGTGGCTGTCGTTGCCGATGATCGTCGTCGGCCTGGCGATGCTCATCTGGGCTTACGCGCGAGCCGGTCGCGCGGAGCCTACGATTCTCGGCTAGTTTCCGGGCGCGCTGATTGCAACACGGGCGCACACTGCTTGCGCCCTGTTCGCCTTACTCGTACCGGCGGTAATCGCCTTCCAGGGTATCGCCGAAGCCGCGACCAAAGGCCGCCGATTGCGCAGCGAGTCGGGAACCGACATTGATCGGCAGCAGCAACAGTGCGAGGGCAAGCAGGTCGGAAAGAATGCCAGGAAGAATCAGCAGCACCGCCGCAAGAACCTTTCTTCCGCTATCGACCAGCCCGCGCATCAGCGGTTGATCGCCGCGCAGCGTCGCCAGCATTCGCAAGCGGAAGCCCACGCTCTCATGCCGCAGCAGCATGGTCCCGATGACGGCCGAGCCCACGAGCAGCAGTGCCGTCGGAATGCCAGTCCAACGCGCGAAGCGCAAAGTGGCCATGACGTCCACAACCGGAAAAGCCAGTACAATCAGCAAAGCTAAAAATCTCATGCCAACTCCTGATTACGCAAGTTCGCGCGGTTGGGCAAATTTCAAGCTCCGGCCGCCACCGCGACCCGCAGGCTTCTGCAGAAGCAAGAATTGGGCCGCCAGCATGACCGGTGTGACGAGTAGCCGCGCGATACTGGTGCTTACATCGCTGCCCCAACGCGCCGCGGCTGAATCTCTCGCCAGAGACTTGCTGTCAGCGCGTTTGGCCGCTTGCGTGCAGATAGGCCAAGCGACGCGATCACTCTACCACTGGCGTGGCGAAATCGAAACCGCAGACGAAGTACCGTTGTGGATAAAGACGCGTGACGAGCTGTACCAAGCAGTCGAGGAGGCCATCCGCGCGCGCCATCCTTACGAACTTCCGGAGATCGTTGCTGTCCCCTTCATCCATGGATACTCCCCCTATGTCGACTGGATCAGCGCCGAGACAGCGGCGGCGGATGCCTGAAAGAGCGCTAGCCGCGCTTTTCATGGCGGTCTGCGCCGCGTCCGCCCTGGCCCAGGTTTCGCCATTGCGCCCGGAACAGGCCTTCCGTTTTTCCGCCAAAGCAGTGGACAAGGAAACTGTCGAAGCGCGATTTACCATCGCCGATGGCTATTACCTCTATCGCGAAAAGATTCACTTTGCCCTCGAACCTCCCAAAGGCGCGCTGTTCACGCCCGCCCTGCCTGCCGGCCTCATCAAGCAGGACGAATTCTTCGGGCGGGTCGAGACCTACCGCAACAGTATGGTCGTCAACCTTTCGCTCAAGAACGTTCCGCCGGGGCAATCGGTGGTCATCCGCGCCGAGTCTCAAGGCTGTGCAGATATCGGTATCTGCTATCTTCCGACGGTGCAGTCGGCGACTGTATCGTTGCCCGCAGGGAGCGTCGCTCCCAACGGTCCCGCTGAGCCAGTCAAGAATACCTGGTTCAACTAGCCGGGAAGGCGTCGAAGGGCGCGGCCGAAGCCGCGGGCAAGTGATACGACAATGAAAACAAAAATTTGGATTCTCTTCGGCGTCCTCGGGCTCGTCGCCTTGGGCGCAGGGGCATGGCTCGGAACGGTGGGCCGGGAATCTCGGGATTCCGGCCCTCTCCTCGCGCTGGCGCTGCCCGATGGCGCCGGCAATCAACAGGCACTAAGCCAATGGCAGGGCAAAGTTGTAGTGATAAATTTCTGGGCGACATGGTGTACCCCGTGCCGCGAGGAAATGCCCGAATTGGTGCGTATTCAGCAGGAGTTCGGCGCGCGTGGCCTGCAGGTGGTCGGCATCGCTGTGGACAACCCGGATAAGGTAAGCCAGTTCGCCAAGGAAATTGGCCTGAACTACCCATCGTTGATCGGCGGCTATAGCGCTGTGGACGTCTCGAAGGGGCTCGGCAATAAACTGTCCGCGCTGCCCTTCACGATCGTTCTTGATCGGCAAGGCGGAGTCGCGCAGACGAACCTGGGCGCGATCAAACCACAACAACTCCGCTCTAAAGTGTCGAGTTTGCTCTGATTTATCGGTGAGCGATCATGCGCTCGCGGAGCGGCGGCGCTGACCGCCATCGCAGAGGCTGTCGCCCCGCCGAGATCGACCTATATTTCTACGGTACGGGCTCGGCTCCGGATAGCATTTGCCCCCAAAAGCGGGCAATTACTGGACAATTTTCACGATCTCGGGCAAAGTGCCGCCTCTTTCGACATCGCACTAAGCAGGGGATCGATGGAGGGGCGAAAGCCGCGAGGCGGAGTGACCGGTGGCTAAGCCCATCTGCCGGCGCGGGGACCTTGGAGCTCCCTCGTCGGCTCTCGCTGATAAGCCTTAGCGCTACCCCGACGTCGCGTTCTACCTCGGTTTCGCGTACCTGTTCGCCACGAATCACGAATTGAAGTTAGCGCTCGCTCACTCGATCCCTGGCACGCTTGCGTGCTTAGGCATTGACCGCCGCGACAAGAGGAAACGAGTATGGATTTACGCAAAGTCAAAACCCTGATCGACTTGGTCATGAGTTCGGGTATCGCCGAACTTGAGATCGCGGAAGGCGAGGAACGCGTCCGAATCACGCGCGCGATGGCCGTTGCGGCTGCGCGCGGGCCAGCGCGTGCAGGGGATGCGCCCCACATTGCTGCTGGCGCCGACCTAGGCGCCGCCCTCGTGGCGCCGACGGCAGCCGAGGGCTCGGTCGCCTCGACCGAAGGACACGCCGTCAAATCGCCAATGGTAGGTACCTTCTATCGGGCCGCATCACCCGGTTCGAAATCCTTTGTCGAGGTAGGTGACGCTGTCCAGGTGGGCGACCCGCTTTGCATCATCGAGGCGATGAAATTGATGAACGAAATCGAATCCGACAAGGCCGGCGTGGTGAAGGCCATATTGGTCGAAAACGGACAGCCGGTCGAATATGGCCAAGCGCTGGTCATTATCGGCTGATCGCCTGCGCAGCGCACCGCCGCGATCCCCCGCCGCCCGCAGCACAATTTTCTCCACAACAGAGCCGTGGCCACCAAATCCGCAGGTCAATTGTTCGACAAGGTCCTGATCGCCAATCGAGGCGAGATCGCGCTCCGCATCCAGCGCGCGTGCAGGGAGCTTTCGATCAAAACCGTCGTCGTGCATTCCGAAGCCGATGCCGACGCCAAGTACGTGCGCCTGGCGGACGAATCGGTCTGCATCGGGCCACCTCCGTCGGCCCAGAGTTATCTCAACATCCCTGCCATTATCAGTGCGGCCGAGGTGACTGACGCGCAGGCGATCCATCCGGGCTACGGCTTTCTTTCCGAGAACGCCGATTTTGCGGAAAAAGTCGAGCGCAGCGGTTTCGTCTTCATCGGTCCGCGCCCGGACACGATCCGCATCATGGGAGACAAGGTCAGCGCGAAAGTCGCAATGACCAAGGCAGGCATCCCCTGCGTGCCGGGTTCCGAAGGTGCGTTGCCAGAGAGCGCGAAGGAAATCGTCAAGATCGCGCGCGCGATCAAGTATCCGGTGATCATCAAGGCGGCGGGAGGCGGCGGCGGACGCGGAATGCGGGTGGTTCATACCGAGGCAGCGTTGCTTTCGGCCGTGAGCCTGACTCGGGCGGAAGCCGGCGCCGCCTTCGGCAACTCGACGGTGTACATGGAGAAATATCTCGATAATCCCCGGCATATCGAAATTCAGGTTCTCGCTGACGAACACAAGAACGCGGTCTACCTGTTCGAGCGCGACTGTTCGATGCAGCGCCGGCACCAAAAGATCATCGAGGAAGCACCGGCGCCGGGAATACCCTTGCGCGCGCTGGCGCGGATAGGCGAGCGCTGCGCGGACGCCTGCCGCAAGCTGGGTTATCGCGGGGCCGGAACTTTCGAGTTTTTGTTCCAGGAAGACGAGTTTTTCTTCATCGAAATGAATACGCGCATCCAGGTCGAGCATCCGGTGACCGAATTGATTACCGGCATCGACCTCGTGCAGCAGCAGATTCGCGTTGCGGCGGGGCAGCGGCTCGCGTTTCGCCAGCGCGATGTGATGCGGCGCGGGCACGCGATCGAGTGTCGGATCAACGCCGAAGACCCGTATACGTTCGTCCCTTCGCCCGGACGCATTACCTCGTATCACGCACCGGGCGGACCAGGGATTCGCGTCGACTCGCACGCGTACCACAACTATTTCGTGCCGCCCAACTATGACTCGCTGATCGGGAAAGTCATCGCTTACGGGGATACGCGCGAACAGGCGATCGCGCGCATGCGTGTCGCGCTTTCGGAGATGGTCGTCGAGGGAATCAAGACCAACATACCGTTGCATCAGGAACTGTTGCTCGACGACTCCTTCCTGCGCGGCGGAACGTCGATTCACTATCTCGAACAGCGGATGGCGAAGCGCAAACAGACGGCGTAACACATGCCGTTCCTGTCGCTGCGCTTTGACACCCCGGCCACCGAGGCCGAGCGCTGGTCCGACGCGTTGCTCGAGGCCGGCGCCTTGTCGGTCGATGCCGCTGACGCGGCTGAAGGTACGAGCGCCGAGACGCCCCTGTATGGCGAACCCGGCGACGACAGTTCGGTGGATTGGCAAACCTCGTGGCGGACGAGCCGCCTCACCGCGCTTTTTGGCGACGCGGTTGACGCGTCTGCCGTGGTGGCACATGTTGCGCGCACGCTTGGCGTGGCTATACCGAAGCATATCGTTGACGTCGTCCCCGATACCGATTGGGTGCGGCAGACGCAGGCCCAGTTCGGGCCGACGTTCATCGGCGAGGGCCTCTGGATCGTGCCGTCGTGGTGTGAGCCGATCGACGCCAGTGCCGTCAATGTTCGGCTCGATCCCGGACTCGCGTTTGGCACGGGCAGTCATCCGACGACGCGACTGTGCCTGCGCTGGCTCACGCAGCATTTGCGGCGCGGCGATACGGTGCTCGACTATGGTTGCGGGTCGGGCATTCTCGCGATTGCTGCGGCGATGCTCGGCGCCAGTAGAACCGTCGGAATCGACGTCGACCCGCAGGCGATTGTCGCCAGTCGCGTCAATGCCGCGCTCAACAATGTTGAGGTGCAATTTGAGTTACCAGGCTCACCCTCGACGCAGGCGTACGACGTGATAGTGGCGAACATTCTCGCCAATCCCTTATGCCTGCTCGCGCCACTGCTTGCTTCTCGCGTGCGGCCAGGCGGCACGATCGTGCTGTCCGGCATTCTCGAGGCCCAGGCGGATGCCGTCGCCGCCGCGTACGCACGATGGTTTAATATGGCCGTATGGGGGGGCGAGGACGGATGGGTAGCGCTGGCGGGAAGCCGTGGCACTGACCATGGCTGAGGAAAAATACACACGCTGTCCGAACTGCAAGACGATATTTCGCGTGACGCCGCAGCAGCTGGCGATGCGCGGCGGACAGGTGCGCTGCGGCCATTGCCAGACGATATTCGACGGCGAAGCCTCTCTGGTGTCTTTGGCGCCGCAGATCCGAACGAGCCGCGCCGAGGGAGGCTTGAGCGAGGCCGAGCTGGGACCGCCGACGGTGACGCTGCGCAACGCGCAGGCGCTCGACGTCGCGCCAATGGAAAGCGGCGAGCGCAGCATCTCCGGTGAAACCGCCGCCAGCGTCGCCGACGATGAAACGCAGTCGACGCTGGATCGCGAACTCGCCTACGCGTCCCGATTCTCGGCGCAGGAAGACGAGAAACAACGCTGGCTTCCTTCCTGGGTTTTTGCGCTGGCGATTCCCGTCCTGATCGTCGCCTTCGTCGCGCAGGCCTTGTTCCATTTCCGCGATGCGATCGCGGCGCATTGGCCGATGACCAAGCCGGCGTTGATCAAGTTCTGCGTGGTGGCTGATTGCCGCCTACATCCGCTGCAGGATATCGGCGCTCTCTCGATCGAGGCCTCGGACCTTCAGGCTGATCCCGCACACAAGGGGCTGCTGATATTGACGACAACGGTCCGGAATCGCGCCGCCTATCCGCTGGGTTATCCTCACCTTGAGCTCACCCTCTCCGACGCGCAGGAACAAGTAGTGATCAGACGCGCGTTCGCGCCGACCGAATACATGAGCGGTGCCGTCGATCTCGACACTGGCATCGCGGGCAACAGCGAACTCGCGATCAAGCTATTCATCGATGCGAGTGCAACCTCGCAGGCGGGATACCAGGTCTACCTTTTCTACCCCTGAACCCACGGTAGCCCCGCGAGCCGCCAGCCGCCCAGCGTACCGCGGTGTCCCGAAGAGTCCTTGTTGCCTTCGAAGCCTTCGAGAATATTCATCGCCCGGGTGTAGCCTGCGGCGGTGGCTGCGCGAGCCGCAGCGTCCGAGCGGACGGCGCTGCGACAGAGAAACAGCAAAGGCGCGTCGGGGTCAGGCACCGCACTTCGTAAATCATCCAGGAACCGTGGATTGCGCGTGCCATCGGGATAGGTGTTCCACTCGATCAGAACGCCGCCCGGGACGTGGCCGACGTAATCCCATTCAGCTTTGGTACGCACGTCAACCATGCGGGCGTCCGGCATCGCTTCCAGCAGCGCGTGCGCGTCCGCAGGCGCGATGGCACCAAAATACGGCAGACCACGGCGCCCTGCTTCTTGTTGCGCTGCAGCAAGCAGCTGATCAGAATCGATGCTCATTGACCCACCTTCGCATTTGGGTGCCTGGACGCTCATCGCCGGCACCGGTGTGCTGGCGCGCGGCATCGGCCAACCGGGCGGCCAGCGTCTGCGCGTGGCTCGGGCACTGGCGCATCCAGTATACCGCCCGGACAGGAAGCGGGCGCCGAGGCTGCGCCAGTCGCCATGTTGCACCACGGCGACGCGAGGCCTTTCGCTGGCGCCCCGTAATGGGGCACTATGGCAGTCCATTCGGGTTCTTGTTACGCTAAAGTCCGGATTTCGCCCCTCGTTGCAGGGTCTGGACCATGGCATAGTTTCTGCTCAAGTCGGTCTGCGAAAATCCCGCATTTGTCTCGCAAATCCCGAAGAATCATCATCACGCCTCAACAGGAGAAACGCATGGCTGCTTCACCCGCCGACGTACATAAGCTGATCAAGGATAAGGACGTCAAGTTCGTCGACCTCCGATTCACCGATACACGCGGCAAGGAACAACACGTCCAGGTCCCGGCGAAGCAGTTCACGCAGGACAAGTTTGACAACGGCCATGCCTTCGACGGTTCCTCGATCGCTGGCTGGAAGGGAATCGAAGCGTCCGACATGCTGCTGATGCCCGACGCCGATTCGTCGCGCATCGATCCTTTCACCGACGAGACGACGCTCAACATTACCTGCGATGTGGTCGAGCCTTCCGATGGCAAAGGCTACGATCGCGATCCGCGCTCGCTGGCCAAGCGCTGCGAGGCCTACCTGAAGTCGACAGGGCTGGGCGACACGGCCTATTTCGGGCCCGAACCCGAGTTTTTCATATTCGACTCAGTGACCTGGCACGCGGACATGTCCGGTTGCGGGGTCAAGATCGAATCTGAAGAAGCTGCGTGGTCGAGCGGGAAGGAATACGAAGGCGGCAACATGGGCCACCGCGCCTCCGTCAAAGGAGGCTATTTTCCGGTGCCGCCGAACGACTCAACTGCAGGACATTCGCAACGCGATGTCGCTGGCGCTGGAAGAGCAAGGCGTCGAAGTCGAGGTCTTCCACCACGAAGTCGCAACCGCGGGCCAGTGCGAAATCGGCACCCGGTTCAATACGCTGGTCAAGCGCGCCGACTGGAACCAGATCCTGAAATACACGGTGCAGATGGTCGCGCACTCGTTTGGCAAGACCGCGACCTTCATGCCGAAACCGATCGTCGGCGACAACGGTTCGGGCATGCACGTCCACCAGTCGGTGTGGAAAGGCGGCACCAACCTGTTCGCCGGCAATGGTTATGCCGGCCTGTCGGAGTTCGCGCTGTTCTATATCGGCGGCGTGATCAAGCACGCGAAGGCACTCAACGCGATCACCAATCCGGGAACGAACTCCTACAAGCGCCTCGTGCCCGGCTTCGAGGCGCCGATCAACCTGGCTTATTCGGCCAAGAATCGTTCGGCGTCGTGTCGCATTCCGTACGTCAGCAATCCGAAGGGCCGCCGCGTCGAGGTTCGGTTCCCGGACCCCACCGCCAACCCCTATCTCGCGTTTTCAGCGTTGCTGATGGCGGGGCTCGACGGCGTTCAAAACAAGATTCACCCGGGCGATCCAATCGACAAGAATCTCTACGACCTCGAACCGGAAATCGCCGCCAAGATTCCCCATCCCTGCGCGTCCCTCGATGAAGCGCTGGACAATCTGGACAAGGACCGCGAGTTCCTCACGCGCGGCGGTGTCTTTTCGAGCGACATGATCGACGCTTACATTACGCTGAAGATGGAAGAGGTGACTCGCTTCAGAATGACGACGCATCCGATCGAGTTCGACATGTATTACAGCCTGTAAGAGCGCAATCTCGCGAGGGCGGTAGTTCGAAGGCGGTCCGGGAACGGGCCGCCTTCGCATTTGGTACACTCCGCGGTCATGAGATTGCAATATCCTTCGCCGATTGCGCGTGCCTGGTGCGTTGCCGCTTGTTGCTGGTGCGCGTCCGTATTCATCTTCGATGCGCAAGCCGCCACGCTGACAGAAAAAGCGCGCGAAAATGGCTGCACAAAAAAACCTGTCCAGGTGGTCGGCACCAGCGAGATGTTCAAGTGCGACACCGCGTCAGGCAGCGCCTCCTACTTCAATCTCCAGGGTGCCGGATCCGGCGGCAGCGTCGCCCGCGCGGCACCGACGCCAGCCGGGTTTCCGAAGGTCGATGCCGGAACGCAGAAGGGGCGCGACGACGTGCGCCGCAAGGTCCTGTCCAACGAACTCGCGGCCGAGGAAAAACTGTTGGTTGAGGCGCGGGGCAAGTTCCGTGACGGCACGCCTCCCCCGTTGCCCGAGGAAAAGGGCGATGCTCAGCGTTATGCGGACCGGCTGGGGAAGTTGCGCATAGAGGTGACGCTGCACGAGAAGAACATCGACGCGTTGAAGAAGGAATTGGCCGCACTGAAGTGATTGCGCTGGCCGCCGAGAGGCCCGGGCGCAGAACTTGCTACTATCATCGCTGCAAAGTCTTATGCGCACGCGATGCTCGCCCATCCTCTACCCCCGCCTGTCGACGAAGCCCCAGCATCCGTATGCTGGCCTGGAGCTGCTGACGACCGCCGTCCTCCTGCTTGGCGCCGATCTCGCGATTTCCTACGCCAACCCTGCGGCCGAGAATCTGTTCGAGATATCGCGACGACAACTCGTTGGTCAGTCGGCCAAGACGATTTTCGGTGACGCGATCGGGCTGTTCCAGGCCATCGAAAAGGCTCTCTCCAACGGGGCCTCATACAACGAGCAGGAGCTCGAACTCGGCATCGCGGGCAAGATGCGCATCCATCTTGCCTGCACGGTCTCGGTACTCGATCTCGTGGACGCGATGTTGCTGCTCGAATTCAAGCATATCGACCAACAACTCAAGATTGCGCGCGGGGAACGTTTGCTCGAACAGCAGCAGGCAAATCGCGACCTGATCCGTAACCTCGCCCACGAAATCAAGAATCCGCTGGGAGGGATACGCGGGGCCGCGCAGTTGCTGGAACGTGAACTCGACCGGCCGCCGCTAATCGAGTACACCCAAGTGATCATCGGCGAAGCGGACAGATTGCAGACGCTGGTCGACCGGCTACTAACCCCTAATCGCCTGCCGATCTACCGCCGCACGAACATTCACGAAATACTCGCGCGCGTCGGCACTGTGGTGCAGGCCGAGTTTCCCCGGATTGAGATCCTCAGCGATTTCGACATCAGTCTGCCGGAATTCGACGCCGATCCTGAACAACTTACTCAAGCTGTATTCAACGTCGTTCGCAACGCGGCACAGGCGCTCGAGCGCGCGATCGGCACGCCGCAGATCAGGCTCACGACGCGCATCGCCCGCGGAGTGACCATGGCCAAGCGGCGCTACCGGCTCGCCCTCGCGGTGTCGGTCGAAGACAACGGTCCAGGTGTACCGGAGGCGATCCGCGACAAGATTTTTTTCCCGCTGGTGTCCGGCCGCGAAGGCGGCAGCGGCCTTGGGCTCACGATCGCGCAGACCTTCGTCACGCAGCACAATGGCGCGATCGAGTGCGAAAGTGTGCCGGGACATACGACGTTCACGATTTTGCTGCCGCTGGAAATCAGCCGTGGTAGCGCGTAGATTCTGAAAGAAGGACATGTTCGCATACGATGAGCAAGAGACGTCTAGAAACGAAATGAGAAATGCCGTCTGGATCGTCGACGATGATCGCTCGATTCGCTGGGTGCTCGAGAAGGCGCTCGCGCGGGAGGGCATACCCTTCAAGACCTTTGCGTCGGTGCAGGAAGCGATGCTCGCGCTGCAGCATGCTCAGCCGCAGGTTCTGGTTTCGGATATCCGCATGCCGGGCGAGACCGGGCTCGCGCTGCTGGCGAGCATCAAGGAGCGCCACCCGCGCGTTCCGGTGATCATCATGACCGCGTACTCGGATCTGGACAGCGCCGTCGCCGCGTTTCGCGGCGGCGCATTCGAATACCTGCCCAAGCCGTTCGATGTCGACCATGCGATTGCGCTGATCCGGCGCGCGAGCGCGGACGTTCCCGCAGCGACGGCACATGCGAACGCCGGGTCCGACGCGCCGGAAATGCTCGGCCAGGCGCCGGCGATGCAGGAAGTGTTTCGCGCAATCGGCAGGCTTTCGCACTCTCATGCGACGGTGCTTGTCACCGGCGAATCGGGTACCGGCAAGGAACTGGTTGCACGAGCGCTGCATCGGCACAGCCCACGTTCCGCGGGGCCGTTTGTCGCGATCAACACGGCGGCGATACCGAAGGACCTGCTTGAGTCGGAGTTGTTCGGTCACGAACGTGGTGCTTTCACCGGGGCGCAGAGCGCGCGGCGCGGGCGCTTCGAGCAGGCCGAAGGAGGCACGCTGTTCCTGGACGAGATCGGCGACATGCCGCAGGACTTGCAGGTGCGTTTGCTGCGCGTGCTCTCTGACGGCGAGTACTATCGCGTCGGCGGTCATGCGCCGCTTAAGGCCAACGTGCGCATCATTGCCGCGACCCATCAGGATCTGGAGGAACGCGTGCGGCAGGGCCTGTTCCGTGAAGACCTGATGCACCGCCTGAACGTAGTTCGCCTGCGACTCCCGGCGCTTCGCGAACGAGGCGAAGACATTGCGCCGCTCGCTCGCCATTTCCTGCGCAAGAGCGCGCGTGAACTGGCGGTGGACGCCAAGCAACTGACCGACGCGGCGTTGAAGGCGCTCTCGACGTTTGCTTTTCCCGGCAACGTTCGTCAACTCGAGAACATCTGCCATTGGCTTACCGTCATGGCCCCTGGGCAACGTGTCGATGTCGCGGATCTGCCCCCGGAGGTACGCGCCGCGCCCGGCGCTGGCGGCGGCGGCGACGAACCCGATTGGCAGCAGGCCCTGGACCGCGAACTTGCACAGGCGCTGGCGCGGGGTGAACGCGCGGTTGGTGACAGGTTGGAAAAGGAATTCGAACGCACGCTGATCCTGCGTGCGCTCGCGCACACCGGGGGCCACCGAATGGAAGCAGCGCAATGGCTAGGGTGGGGGCGTAATACGTTGACGCGCAAGATCCAGGAATTGAAACTCGATCAGACCAAGCGCTAAAGCCCTGCTCGCTTGGACAGGGTCTTTTACGCGCGTGCCGGGAAGCGGACGAACGACTAAGCGCAGCGGCCGAGGCTGGCTTGCCAGCATCCTCAGCGCGCGCAACGACTGCGCGATTACTGCGGGTACGAACCCTTAGCGGCTGCGCTCGGAGAGGCGACTTGCGTGGCAGGCTGCTCCGGCGGTGGCGCGACACCGGCGGGCCGTCCGACAGCTGCTGTGCGCGCCGCAGGTGTTTTCGGATAGCCCGCGTCGGTCAGCAGCGTCTGCCATCTGCCTTCATTGAAACCGGTCGCGAACTGATCACCAACCTGAAGCGCCGGCGCGTCGAGTCCGCTGGTTAGTTTCTTGAGTCGATCGGCACCGTCGCCCTGCGATACATCGACGACGGTGTGCGGAACGCCACGCTTGTTCAGTAAACCCTGGGCGGATTCGCACACGACGCCGCACTCGAAGGTGTACAGCGTCACGGGGAATCTTTCCTGCGCCTGCTGTGTGGCGAACGAAAGATTGCTGGTCTCGATGCTGTTGCGGCCAATCCGCTTGGCTTGCGCATCCTTTGCATTGGCCGGAGGTGGTTTGTCCGAATAGACGACCCGGCCTTCGGGATCGACGTAGCGATACACCTGCTGCGATTGCGCGAAAGCGACCGCAGTGACCATCAGCAAGGGCAACAGCAGCAAGTTGGATGAGCGGCAAAACGCGTGAGAAGACCCGGGCACGGTGCCCGACGTCCTGCAGCCTGAGGTAGATGTCCTGATCATCTCGTCCCTCCTCGAATGAGTATGCTAGCAAACGCTATGACGCTAGCATACCATTATGTCGCAATAAGGCGTCGATTTGGGGTGCGCGACCCCGAAAAGCAACAAAAGAGTCCAGCGCCGGCCGGCTGCCGCCCCTGGCAAGGATTTCGTCGCGGAACCGGGAGCCGGCCACGGGCGAAAGCACCCCTGCTTCCTTGAACGCCTCATAGGCATCCGCCGCCAGCAGTTCCGCCCACTTATAGCTGTAGTAGCCCGCCGCGTAGCCGCCCGCGAAGACGTGGCTGAACGCGTGGGGCAAGCTGCGGTCGTCGGACGGCCGTGGCACCACGGAGACTTCGTCTCGAATCGCGCGGACCAGTTCGAGAGGCGGAAGCACCGCGGGACCGCGATCGTAGTGCAGATGCATGTCGAACAGCGCAAATTCGAGTTGGCGAACAGTCTGCATGCCCGTCTGAAAATGCTTGGCGGCGAGCATTTTGTCGAACAGGCTCCGCGGCAGCGGTTCGCCAGTGTCGACGTGCGCGCTCATCTGCCTGACGACTTCCCACTCCCAACAGAAGTTCTCCATGAACTGGCTCGGCAGCTCTACCGCATCCCATTCGACGCCTTCAAGGCCGGATACGCCAGGTACATCGATCTCGGTAAGCAGAAGATGGAGGCCATGGCCAAATTCGTGGAATAGCGTGATGACTTCGCGATGTGTAAACAGCGCCGGCTGCCTGCGGCCGTCCTGCTCCACGGGCGCTGCGAAGTTGCAGACGAGAAAGGCCACAGGATGCTGGCGGCGGGATCCATGCGCGCGGCGCTTGATCGCATTGTCCATCCAGGCGCCTCCCCGCTTGTTGGGGCGCGCGTACAAATCGAGGTAGAACTGTCCAATCGGATTTCCGGCACGGTCATGGATTTCGAAAAAACGCACCGCCGGATCCCAGACCGGCGCGTCGGCCGCACGGATGGCGACGCTAAATATCGTCTCGACGACACGAAACATTCCTGCCAGCACGCGTTCCTCGGGAAAATATTTTTTCACTTCCTGATCGGAAAAACTGTAGCGCGCCTCGCGCAGTTTTTCCGAGGCATAGGCAATGTCCCACGCCAGAAGATCGTCGAGGCCGAGGGTCGTGCGCGCAAACTCGCGCAACTGCGCAAGGTCGCGCTCGGCGTAGGGTTTTGCCTTGAGCGCAAGGTCGCGAAGGAAGGCAAGCACGTCGATCGGGGAGCGCGCCATCTTGGGCACGAGCGAAACATCCGCATAGCTGCGATAGCCCAGCAGCGCGGCGCTTTCCGCGCGCAAGCTGACGATGCGATCGATCAGGCTGGTATTGTCCCACTCAGGCTTGCCGAGCTCGCTCGCGCGTGTCGAATACGCCCGATACAGCGTCTCGCGCAGCGCGCGATCGTGGGCGTACTGCATTACTGGTTGATAGCACGGCATCCGCAGGGTCAGTGTCCAGCCGGGATGATCTTCTGCCGCGGCAGTGTTACGCGCTGCTGCGATCACATCAGCGGGAACGCCGGAAAGCTGCGTTGCGTCCTCGATGAGCAGCGTATAGCCATTGGTCGCGTCGAGCAGGTTATCGGCGAAGCGCGATGAAAGTCCCGCGAGTTCCTCTTCTATCGCCTTGAATCGAGCCTTGTCGGCAGCGTTGAGTTCCGCACCCGACAGCCGGAAATCGCGCAGCGCATTTTCGACCTGCCGGCGCCGGGCCGGGTCCGCCTTGGCGAACTCCGGTGCCGCAGCCAGCGCGAGGTAGCGCTCGAACACGCGGATGTTCTGTCCGAATTCGGCGTAGAAGATTGTGAGCTTCGGCAGCGCGGCGCTATGTGCTTCGCGTAGTTCGGGCGAATTCGCGACGGCATTGAGATGCTCCACTTGCGTCCACGCTCTTTGCAGTCGATCCATCGCATCGGCGATCGGCTGCACCAGGTTGTCCCAGGTCGGAGCGTCGTCGCTCGAGGCCACGTGGTCGATCGTTGCGCGCGCGTCGGCGAGCAGCGCGTCCATCGCAGGCGCGATATGCCGCGGCTCGATCTCGGCGAAACGCGGCAGCCCGCTGAAATCAAGCAGCGGATTGGTGACAGGGGTGCGGGTTGGATGTTCGGTCAGCGAGCCAGTTGTTGGGTTCATGGTTTGTTTCCTTCGGCCGCCTCAGCCCCAGGGATCTTGGTCGAATTCCCGAGCAATTCGGCGTCGAGTTGCTCGAGGTCGTGAGGCGTGCCAACGTTGGCCCAGAGACCGTCGTAGATTTCGGCGCTCACCCAATCACGCGCTATCCAGTCGCGATATAGCGGCAATATCTTGAGTTTCGTTCCGCGCGGCACGTCCTGAAACAAGGCGTTCCGGTACAACGCGATGTTGCCGAAAGTAAAACGCGCGTCCCGTGCTCCGTCGCCCAAAGTCAGCCGCTGCCCGGCGATGCCGAAATCACCATGCGGATGATAAGGAGGATTGGCTACCATCACCATGTGCGCGTGCGGCGATGTCCCGCTCGAGTTCATCGCCTCGAGACGTGGACCCAAGCGCGCATAGTCATAACCCGTGTGGATATCGCCACTGGTGACCAAGGTGACGCCCGCCGCGGTATCGGCGATGCGGTTCGCGGCCAGCAGCGGCAGGGCGGTTGCGATTCCGCCGGCAACTTCCAAAGGCTCTGCCTCCACCGAATAGCGGATCGTCGCGCCGAAAGCAGAACCGTCGCCGCAAACGCGCTGAATCTGGGCTCCCAGGTGCGCGACATTGATGACGAGATCGGTGAAACCCGCGGCGACCAGCCGTTCGATCTGCCACACGATCAACGGCTTGCCTCCGACGCAGAGCAACGGCTTCGGTGTCGTGTCGGACAGCGGCCGCATGCGTTCGCCGCGGCCGGCTGCAAGTATCATCGCTTGCATCACTAGAACGTGTAGCCGACGGTCGGCTGCCTTGCTTCCAGCTCGTCGAGCAGTTGCAGCAGCGGGCCGAGCGCGCGGTAACGATCGCATGCGCGGCGCAAATATTTCATTACTCGCGGCATGTCGTTAAGGTAGCCATGCTTGCCATCGCGGTAGGCCAGCCGCGCGAATATGCCGAGCACTTTGAGTTGACGCTGCGCACCCATCCATTCGAAATCGCGCCAGAACTCGCCGAAGTCGGCGGCAATAGGCAGCTTCGCGGCACGGGCGTGTTCCCAGTAGCGCACTGCCCAATCGATCTCCTGTTCTTCGCTCCACGAAACGTAGGCGTCCCGCAGCAGAGACACCAGATCGTAGCTGATCGGACCGTACACCGCGTCCTGAAAATCCAGGACACCTGGATTCGGATCCGTGACCATCAGGTTGCGCGAGTGATAGTCGCGATGGACATAGACGCGCGGTTGCGCGAGATTGTTATCCAATATGCGACGAAAAGCTGTATCGAGGACACCACGCTGGCTCGTGGTGAGTTCGACGCGCAGATGCGTGGCGACGTACCAATCGGGAAACAGGGCCAGCTCGCGCGCGAGCAGCGCTTCATCGTACGGCGGCAGGATATTCTCGCGACTGGCGAGCTGCCAGCGCACGAGCGCCGCGCACGCATCGCCATAGAGCGCAGGAGCAGTCGAGTCGTTGAGCTCGGCGAGAAAGGTGCGGGTCCCCAGATCGCTCAGCAGCAGGAACCCTTGATCGATATCTTCGGCAAGCACCTCGGGCGCATTGATTCCCGCCGCCTCAAGCAGATGCGCGACTTTCACGAACGGCCGACAGTCCTCGTGCGGCGGTGGCGCATCCATCGCGATCAGCGTGAGGGCGGGGCGGCCCGTCCGTGGTAGAAGCATCGCCGACGCGAATTCCACGCGAAAGTAACGGCGGAAGCTCGCATCGGCCGAGGCCGGCGCAATCGCGGTGAACGGCGTCGGTAGCACTCGCGCCAGCCACGCGCTGAGCGCATGGAGACGAGCGTCTGGATTCATGCAGTGGGGTCCGGCGGCGAGGCAGGTAGAATGCAGTATTTTAGCATTCACGTTACGCGCGTCCTCGACCCCCTGCATGTATCAACGCACAGTCATCGCCGGTTTGGCACTTCTGCTGTTTGCGTTGACTTGTCGGGGGCAAAGTGCGGAACCGACACCGGTTCAAGGCGCGACCGATGCGACAGTGCCGGACACGCCCCGCGCTGCGACGCTGCCGTCGAGTCAAGCTGCGCAGCTGAAGCGTTCGCCAGTGCTGGTGCCGCCGCCGCCGAAGGCCTTGCGCCTCGCCCCGGTCGGGACTGCCGCGGACCGCCGGACGCCGATACAACTCCGACCGAACGCGAGCCTATATTCCTGCGCGCTGACCGCCTCGAAGGCGAAAGTTCCAAATGGATCCAGGCCAGCGGCAATGCTGAGTTGCGAACCCGCCGGCAGACGGTGGTCGCCGATTGGTTGCATTACGACATTCCAACCGACGAGTTCTTGGCCAAGGGCAATGTCATCATGCGCCGCGGCATCGACCGGATCACCGGACCCGAGGCCAAGTTCAAACGTGGCGATGAAACAGGATATTTCAATTCGCCCGAGTTTCAGATTGGCGAGAACGCGTCGCGAGGAGATGCGTCTGAACTCATTTTCGCCGGCGCGAACATGTACCAGATCAAGGACGTTCGCTACACGACTTGCGTCGCCGGAAACGAGGATTGGTATCTGACATCGAACGACGTCGATATCGATCGCAGTCGCTTGGTGGGGACCGCCCACAACGCGACGATCATGTTCAAGGGCGTCCCGGTCCTGTATTCGCCTTTCATCGATTTCCCGCTGTCGAATGATCGCAAGTCAGGTTTTCTGGCGCCGATTTTCGGTTCCACCAGCAGCCGCGGATTCGAAATGTCGGTGCCGTATTACATGAACCTGGCGCCGAACTACGATGCGACGATCATGCCGCGGGTGATGACCCGTCGCGGTTTGCAGCTCAATGGCCAGTTCCGGTACCTGTTCCCCGGCATAGTTGGCGAGGCCGACGCGGAAGTTTTGCCCGACCGCGTTACCGGTACCAACCGCTACGGCTTGTCGCTGCAGCACAACCAGACGTTCACCCAGGTGCCCGGGCTTGCCGGCTACGTCAACGTGCAGAAAGTGTCGGATGACGCCTATTTCACCGACCTTTCCGACCGACTGACGATCACCTCGCAGACGACCTTGCCGCGAGAGGCGGGGCTTGGCTACGCGAACGGACCTTTCGGGGTGCTGGCCCGGATCCAGACATTCCAGACGCTGCAGGATCCGAACAATCCGATCACGCCGCCGTATTTTCGTGAACCGCAAGTGCTGATGAACTTCACGCCGACCGAGTGGCACGGCATCGACTTTTCCGCAAGCGGCGAGTACGTCCGCTTCCGCTCGGCAACGCTGTTGAACGCGGACCGAGCGTACCTGTACCCGACGGTGGAGTGGACGACCCGCGGCAACGCCTGGTATGTCACGGCGCGCGCCGGCCTCCACGCGACGCATTACGACTTCGAGTCCGACACGGTCGAAGAAAAACATGTCGATCGCGTACTTCCGATCACTAGCCTGGATAGTGGTCTGGTGTTCGAGCGCGACGCGCAATTCTTCGGCCGCGCGTTCACACAGACGCTGGAACCTCGCGCCTTCTACGTCTACATCCCCTATCGGCGACAGGATCAGATTCCGCCATTCGATACGGCGATCGACGATTTCAATTTCTCGCAGCTCTTTACCGAGAATCGCTATCTGGGGACCGACCGCATCGGCGATGCCAATCAACTCACGCTGGCCGTCACCACGCGATTACTCGACCCCAACAGCGGCGAAGAGCGCGCGCGTTTTGCCATCGGACAGCGCTACTATTTCGAGGGACAGAAGGTCACGCTGACCGAAGCGCCCCGCACTCAGAACACGTCCGATGTGCTGCTTGCGGGTGAGGGACGTCTTTCCGACTACTGGTCGGCCGCGGGTTCGCTGGACTACAACCTGGCCTATCCGCAGACCGAGCAATTCGATGCGGCCATACGCTGGCAGCCCGCCGCGGGGCGGGTGCTGAACCTGAGCTACCGCTATAACCGCCAGAACATCGATCCGACCGGCGTCATTTCGCAATTGAAGCAGGTCGACCTGTCCGGGCAGTTTCCGATCAACAATGATTGGTCGGCGATTGGACGCTGGAACTACTCGCTGGTCGACGGCAAGACGCTGGAGGCGGTGTTGGGCTTCGAGTACAATGGGGGCTGCTGGGCATTCCGCATCGCCGCGCAGCGGCTGACGACGGCGACGCAGACGGTCAGCAGTTCGGTGTTCGTACAGTTTGAGTTGAACGGGCTCGCGCGCATCGGTACCAATCCGATCGACGTCCTCAAACGCAACGTTCCTGGTTACCTGACGACCAACGATCCCGCGGCGCGCCGGGCTGGCGGCACCGCCGATAACTATTTTCCGGAGTTCTGAAATGGTCATCCGACATTTCATTGCAATCGCGCTGGCGCTGGCTGCGACAGCGGTCTTCGCACAGCCTTCGACCTCCGCTCCATCGAGCATCATCAATATCGACCGCGTGATCGCGGTGATAAACGACGAAGCGGTGACGCAGTACGAGCTCGACGAGGCCAAGCGCGTCATTCTCCAGCAAATGAAGCAGCAGAACGTGCAGCCGCCCGAGGCCGACGTTCTCGACAAGCAGATTCTGGAGCGGATCATCGTCCAGCGCGCGCTCGCGCAGACAGGCAAGGAAACCGGCGTCAAGGTCGATGACGCTCAGGTTGAGCGAGCGATCCAGCGGATTGCGCAGGAGAACAAGATGTCCGCGGACGAATTCCGGCAATTGCTGGTCAAGGAGAACATCCCCTACGGCAAGTACCGCGATGACATCCGTGCCGAGATGGTCGTGCAGCGCATGCGCGAGCGCGAAGTAGAAAGCAAGATCACGGTAACCGACGCCGAGGTCGATCAATATCTGGCGCTCGCCAAAGCGCAGAGTGGCGGCGAGGCGGAATACCAGCTTGCCCACATTCTCGTGCTGGTGCCCGAGCAGGCGACGACGGAGCAGATCGAGACCAGACGGCGTCGCGCGGAAGACGCGATGCGCGACCTGCGAAGTGGCGCCGACTTTGGCAAGATTGCGGCGAGCTACTCCGACGCCACCGACGCATTGCAGGGTGGGAGCCTGGGCTGGCGTTCGGGTGCGCGGCTGCCGACAGTGTTCGCCGATACGGTGCGCACAATGAAGGTCGGCGCGATTTCAGGCGTGCTGCGCAGCGCGACCGGCTTTCACATCGTCAAACTGCTCGACAGGCGCGCCAACAACGAAGCGACCATCGTCGAGCAAACGCACGCGCGCCACATCCTTGTGCGCGTCAACGAGAGATCTTCCGAAGCCGAGTCCAAGGCAAAGATCGAGCGGATCAAGGACAGACTCGATACCGGTGCGAAGTTCGAGGACATGGCCAAGCTCAATTCCGAAGATCCGTCGGCCTCTCGCGGCGGCGACCTAGGTTGGCTCAATCCCAGCAACACGATCCCTGAATTCGACGACGTGATGAACAAGTTGCCGCTCAACACCGTATCGGCCCCGGTGCGCACGCCTTTTGGCTGGCACCTGATCGAAGTGCTGGGGAGGCGGAAGCAGGACGTCACTTCCGACCGCGAGCGAACCGAAGCGCAGAACGCGATCCGTCAGCGCAAATCCGACGAAGCGTTCCAGGACTGGGTGCGCCAGGTTCGCGACCGCGCGTTCGTAGAAATCCGGCTCGACGACAAGTAAGTCCGCAGCAGGCGCCACCTCCCCGGAATTCACCGTCACGAACGCGGACTTGCCGACGATCCGCTTCGCGTTGGATCGCGCGCGCGCAGCTGCGGCGCGATCCTCGGCGGCATGGAACAACCGGGCGTCAAGAGCGTTGCTGAGGCCGACGCTCGGCGATGTCGCTGTCGGCCGCGACAACAACCTCAATCTGTTGCGTTTTATCGCGGCGTCGATGGTGCTGTTTTCGCACTGCTATCCGCTGTCGGGTCATATCGACGAAGAGCCTCTGGCGCACGCTGTCGGCTTCACGGATTTCGGCACGATCGGCGTGGTCATTTTCTTCGGCATCAGCGGATTTCTCATTGCGCAGAGTCTGACCAGGTCGCGTTCCATCCTCTGGTTCGTCAAGTCGCGCGCGCTGCGGCTGCTCCCTGCGCTGATATTTTCGACCGCCTTCTGCGTTTTCGTTATCGGTCCGATCGCGACCGATTTGCCGCAACGGGCCTACTGGGCCGATGCGCGCACGTGGGTCTATTTCTTTCACACAGTGGTCCTGGACCCCCAGATAGAGCTTCCCGGCGTCTTCGGCAACAATGCGCTTCCGCGAGCGATCAACGGCTCGCTCTGGACGATCCCGCTCGAGGTTTGGTGCTACGGAGTTCTGGCACTCGCGGGGATTTTGGGATTGGTTCGCCGCCGCTGGGCGTTTACGCTGGCCCTTGTCGCGATGGGCTTCGCTTTTGCCGGGATGGAAACTTTTATTCGTAAGCACGTTCCGTCCGGCAGCACGTTCACGTCGCCCTATCTCGTCGCAACTTTCCTTTTCGGCGCGTGGCTGTATCTGTACCGCGGTTTCATTCCGGTTTCGGTCGCGTCGGCAATCATTGTCCTCGTCCTCTGCGTACTCGCCTTGTCAACGTCGTTTGTCCGCTACGGCTTCTTCGGCGGCATCGCCTATCTCGCGCTGTTCCTTGCCTACAACCCCAAACTGCGTGTGCGCGGGTTCCTCAGACTTGGCGACTATTCCTACGGCATCTACGTATTCGCGTTTCCGGTGCAGCAGTTCGTGGTTTGGTGGCTGCACATTTCTACTCCGCTGTCGTTGTTTGCGGTCACGTTTCCCGCAACGCTGGGGATGGCGATCGTGTCCTGGCATTTGATCGAGCGCCCGTCGCTGGCGCTGAAACGATCCGGGCCATTCGCAGCGGCATTCGCCGAGCCGCCGGAAGCGCTGAAGGCGCGGCAAACGACCGCGTCGCCGGAGGGCTGATTGCGGTTGCGCTCAGCGGCCGTCGAAGCGGGCGGTCGTCTCCATTGCTCGATCGCGCGGATAGAGCGCGACGCGGTCAAGACGTGTCCGGGTGGTACCTTGGGCGAAAGCCAGCACGATCTTCAATTCGGTAATGACGGTCGCGCGGTTGCGCCAGGCGTGAGGCCACGCGAGCGGAACCTGCAATCCTGCGGGCCAGGAGCGCAATTGGCTGACCGATACCGGGCTGCCCACGGCCGTCCACGCAAGATTGTGCGCGGTACGAGCGAATACCTGCACAGCCTCGAAGCCCGCCGGATTGCGTAGGCCGAGTATCAGCGAGTCGATGTCAGATGCACGGATGACCTGATCCGGTGGCGACAGCAATGCAGCAGTCGCGTCACTGACTTCGAGTTCGAGGTAGCCACCACGTGCGTATACCTTGCCTTGTTCAAGATGCCAGCCATCGTCGTCGGCATAACCCGGTGTGCCGAAGGTCCACAAGCGCGCACCGCGGGGCAGGTCTGCATGAGTGACCATGAAGTCGCGCATCGCCGCTTCGGAGGGCGTGTTCCGCCACGATGTGTAAGGAAGGTACCCGGGCAGATCGGTATAGAGCCCGTTCGATCCGTTCCATGCCATCAGCGACACCGCCTGCGCGTCGAAATTGAACATGTTCGCGAACGCGTGATACGAGCGCGCGTAGTAGGGCGCCTGCATCGGCGACTTCAGATCGGTGGCGTTCATCTCGACGATCGCCCAGCCGGGATCCATTCTCGCAATAGTCGCGAACAAGCTGTGCCCGTCCTCCATCCAATGTTCATTTGCCGCTGCGGGCCCATACAGGATGGCGCCTAAATGACCGTCGCGCGGAATGGCGCCTTCGATGGAGACGCCTGCCGAGTCGTAGTCGGGACTGGTCCCCTCGATGTGGATGGACACGGGCTTGAGGCCGGCGTCCGGCGCGATGAATGCCTGCGCGGAAAAAATGCGATCCGCCGGTATTCCCGCTTCGTGCGCCCACTCGGACAATTCCGAGTAGTGCAGTCCCACAATGTGCTTGCGAAACGCGTCCCACTCGAGATACCACGGGTCCTGCCAGTATGGAACTTCGCCCGACGGCAGAGGTTTTCTGTCGGCGCCGATGAATGTTCGAGGCGGATCGACTTCGCTCCACGAATGCCAATGCTGTTTCGCCAGTCGATTCACCTGGGCTAGCGTCAGCGGGTTCTTGCGCCGATACGCGCTCAAGTCAGGCGCGCCGTCTTCGGGCTTGCCCGCGTAGGGACCGCTTCCGCCAAGCCATTGCCGGAACTGTCGCAGCATGCCCGGGTTGTAGTCGTAGAACTTGCCGTTGCTGACGAACGGATTCATGTATGTATCGGCGTCGAGGTTGACGCCGACGAAAAGGTCCGGATGTTCGCGCGCGAAGTTTGCGACCAGGCGAGCCGCTGCCTGCAGGTTGCGGCGCTTGTATGCCCTGACCTTGGTTGCGTAGACGTTGTACGTCAACGTCCGCCCCAGTTCGGGTGAATTCGTGGAACCCGGCAGACCTTTCATGTAGTCGTCCGGATAGACGATGTTCTCCTGAGTCCACTGGCAGTTGTTCAGGTCCTGCTCCAGGTGATCGTTCAGGTCCCACTCGGGTATGTCGCAGCTCGCGTCGGCCCAGATACCTCCGTTCAGATTGAACTGGACCGGGAGATGTTTTTCGATCGCATAACGCATCACGCCGGCGAGATTGTCCTCGGCGACGGGGCGGTCGCGACATTTGCGCGAAAGGTCGAACTCGGGGTCGAATACCCAGTCGTTTGCCGCACCTTTGGTCGTACGCAAATACAGAATAGGTATTGCCACGCCAACGGCCGTCGTCCGCGACAGATAAGGCGCGTATGTGGTTTCTGCCTCGGCTGCGCCTCCGAGTGCGGCACCCGAGGTCATCATCAGAAAGCGGAATGGTTTGGTCGGCTTGGTGCGCTGATCAAGCATGCCGGTCCAGAGGGACATCGCGCGCTGCGGGATCAGGCTCTTGCGCGCGAGGACGGTCTCATGGCCTGCACGGTCGATGGCGACCACGGTCACTGTGTGCCGAACTGGATCGAGAGCGCCGAATTCGCCGTTGAATTCGAACCCCGATGCAGCTGAATCCGGAAAGCCGGGCTTGATCGCGGCGACATCTGCGCGTGTGATTCCATAGCGTGCAGCGTACGGTTTGCCGTCGACGCGAACCTCGACGCCGGCGATACCGCTCGCGTCCAGCGCCCATCCTGTCACTCGCAGCGTGTCGGTAACCACCGCTTCGGCGACAGGCGCGTCTACTGAGCCAATGGCGCCGACTGCTGTCGCGGTTACTGGTGCCGCGGCAATCGTACCCGGAGCAGCATCCGTAACGATCGCCAAGTGGGTGCTGTGGCGTTCGCGCCACGCGGAGGAACCGGCGATCACCAGCGCCAGCGCGATCAACAGCGCGGCAGCGATATTCGCGTGGGCGCGATTCATCACGAGGCAGCACTCTCCATCAAAACGTTAAACGAGGTGCGCCGTGCCGGCAACGCTGCCGATGACACCAAACGCACTCTCTCGTGGGTCGCCATTGTAATGCAGCAGGCAAAAAAGAAGGTCGAGGCAGGGGCCAGCCGCGATGTCCACGTCGGGCGCGGTGGATGTTGCACACGACTACCGGGTGGATGTGACGGCGATCGCCTGGTCGAGCAGCGCTTGCCGTCTGAGGAAACTGACTAAGCACCGGGCCGCAAACGCGGCCCGGTGTGTGACGGTAAGAAAATCTGACTGAGGAAACCGACTAAGAATTGAAGAAGCTGAACGGAAGACTAGTCGGCAAGTATTGCGTTGTCGTCGTTCGGCGAACCTCTGAGCGGCGCGCGAAGATACGGGAAGAAATTGCTGAAGAATCCGGAGTAGATGAACGCGCCATCCGTGTAGTGCAGTGAGCCCGCAGGGGCGTCGGACGGCTTGCATCCACCGAGGCTCAGTGTGCATAGCACACCCATTGCCGCGCGAAGTTCGATATCCACCACATCGTCGCCCGGCCGCCGTCCGTTAGGGAATCCGGCATTGTCGCCACCGAGAACGCCAAGGCGACTTTGCGCGGGGCCGGCGGTAGGTGGTATCGCGGTGTTGAGGCGAAGCATTTCCGAACCCACGACGTTGGCGGGCTTGTTGAGTCCATCGACACCGGTCAGAAAGGCAGCCACCAGGTCGGTCCGCGGGAAATTGGTCGGAGCCTTGACTCCTGCACCGCCAAACAAGATTTCCAGCAGCGCCGGCAGCGTCGGATTGGTGACATAGTCGGCGAACTGAGCGTCGTCTTTGGGTTCGCTATTGTTGAATTTGTTCTTGTCCTTCAAGCCGATCACGATTTCGTTGACCAGAGGAGCGCCCAGCCGCGAGACCTGGACGAATCCGCCCGAGACCTGCTGACCGCCATCGAGACCCGAGGCCGGCGCAGACAGCGCGCGTTGTGCGGGAATGCTCGCGGTCGTCCAGCCGCCGATGATCGTGCCTTTGCCTTCCGTGAGGCAGGCGATCGGCACTTCGAGAATCAACGCTGTCACGTTGGCATCGGCCAACGAATCTTCAGTCGCGAATTCCGCCAGCGGGGCGAGTTCGGTCGCCGGATATTTGATGTTGACCAGGTCGAAGGTCTCGCCAAGGTTGACGACGAACGGGTCCTTGCGTTGTCCGACGAACACGCGGCCGGCGCTGTCGCAGCCGGGAATCGCGATGTCCCAGATGTGTTTGTTGGCGTAGGCGATGTAGTTCGAAATCGTCTTGTTGCCGATGTAGTCAACCGGTTTGTCGAACGTCGTCCCGCCTGTGTTGAGATTGGTCACCGCCATCGCCGTACCCTGTGTGCGCGGACCGTGGATGACGCTTAACGTGAACTTTTCGTGCGCGTTCAAGGCAGGCGAATTCGGCGTCGCGACATCGCCCGAGCCGTTCTGTACCAATGGGATGGAGACTTTCTTGCCGCCCACGGTCAACTGGTTGTCATCGAGGGTGTTCTGGAACTTGAACTGGTAGGTGATGTTTTCGACGGCGCCGCCATCATTGACGATGTGGATTTCGTAGACAGCGGTCGTGTCAAGCTTGAAATAGTTGGGCCCGCCATACGGGTCCTGTAGCGGCAGATAGTTCGCGACCAGAGTGACAAAGCCGTCACGGCCCGGTTCGTAGCTGCGGAACATGTAGAAGTCGGTTGCGTCGAGCTGGGGCATCGAAGCGATAAAAGGAGCTTCGCGATGACTGGATGACATTGCCGGCGAACTGACCACGCGCGGCGGCCATCGCCACCCAAATCGCTGATGCGAGTAGCGTCCGGGGCTTCTTTCGATACGTTGCGGACAATCCTAGCGGTGCAGACATTGGTGCTCCTCGATTGAACGTTGTTCGGAGTCGGGCCGCGCGCCCGACCGCTTGCCGTTGGCAGCCCGTCTGTTCTCCCGGTGCAAACCAAGCGCGGCTTGTGCCGTCTCTCGATGTACGGCTGCGATTGTTTTTTGGATGCCGCAATCGGGTTTTTCGACCTGACTTGCGAGTTCGGCTAAGCGCAGGCGCCAGCTACCGGGCCGATGCCAGCGCGGCGGGGTGCGCGCGCTTGTGGGCCGCGATGCCGATTGCGATTGAGGCGGGCGGGGAAGAGTCGCGCGCACGAGGGTAGAAGGCGATCCTGCGAACGCGGAACGGCCGATGGTCTCCACCCGTATGGAACCTGAGCCGAATCTGCTCGGTAGCTGTCAGTGTCGCCGGCCACGCCAGAGACAGCGCCATTCCTGCGGGCATCGCCTCTCGCTCTCGCGATGCAATGTTTCCTGTCGCCAGCGTGACCCAACTGCCTTCGGCAGAAAAGGCCTCCACCGACACGAGGCCGGAGCGAATTTCCTGCGGCAAGGCGAGGACCAGAAGATCGGTCTGGTTTCGTTTGAGCACCAGCGATGCCGGCGATGTCAGCACGAATTCATCCGCGGCGGGTTCGAGTTCGATGTAGCCGTTGCCCGCTCGCAAGGTGGCGCCGCTGGCAGTCCAGCCGTCCGCGTCGGCAAGTCGCGCAGTGCCGAAAGTCCAGAGCAGTGCGCCCAACGGCAAGGATGCGTGACTCAGCGCAAAATCTCGCATCGCCGCTTCGAGCGGCGTATTGCGCCACGCCATGAACGATACGTACCCTGGAAGCGCGGTGTCGGCGCCGTTAGAGCCGTTCCACGCCATCGGTGACGCGAAGCGCGCGCCATGATTGAACATGTCGCGCAAGGCCCGATAGCCGGCCTGGTAGCTCGGATGATTCGCGGGAATGCGAAGGTCCGCAGTATTGAATTCGACGACCCCCCAGCCCGGATCCATCCGCTGGAACGTCGCGAACATGTCCGCGCCGTGTTCCATGCGAACGTCGTTGAAAGCGCCGGCGCCGTAGAGAATCGCGCCGAGATGTCCTTTGGTCGGGATCGCGCCCTCGACCGACATGCCACCACTGTCATAGTTCTTCGTTGGGCTATCCAACCCAATCGCAAACGGTTCTGCCGGCGGCAGGGGCGCGACGAAACCCTGTGAGGAAAAAATATGTTCCGGCGGAATACCTGTCTCAGCGACCCACTGTGACAATTCGTCGTAGTGCAATTTGACCAGATGTCGCCGGAAGACTTCCCATTCATGGGTCCAGGCGTCTTCCCAGAACGGATGGGTGCCCCGGGGAAACGCACGCGGAGGAGTGACGTCGGACCAATTCGCGAATGGCGTTGCTGCGAGTGCGCTGACTTCGCTCAGCGTCAGCGGACGCTGACGCCGATAACGCGAAAGGTTCGGCGTCCCGGCTTCAGGCTTGCCGGCATAGGGACCGCTGCCCTGCAGCCATTGCCGAAACTGCTTGAGCGTGCCGGGGTTGTAGTCGTACCACTGGCTCTCGGCGAAAAACGGATTGAAGTAGGTATCCGGATCGAGGTTGACGCCGACGAACAACGAAGGATAGTTGCGCGCAAATTCCGCAATCACACGCGCTGCCGCTTGCAAATTGCGTTTCTTGTAACGGCGGTTGGCCGCCGCGTAGATGTTGAAGGTCAGCGATCGTCCCAGCTCGGGGGAATTCAGTGCACCCGGAAGTTGCTTCAGATAGTCGTCCGGCATGACTTTGTCGTGCTCATTCCACTGGCAGTTTTGCAAGTCCTGCTCGAGATGATCGTTGACGTCCCACGCCGGTACATCGCAAACCGAGTCGGCCCAGATGCCTCCGTTGAGAGTGAAAAGAACCGGCATTTCATGTTGGACGGCGTAGGCGATTACGCGTGGAGAGGGAATCGTCGGCGATGCGGCGTGCCCCGCAGTGTCGCTGCACGTCCCAGTCGGGATCGAATACCCAGTCCTGCGTTTCGCCGCGCGTGGTGCGCAAGTACAGAATCGGGACGCGCATCCCGATCTTGAATGTCGGCGACAGGTACGGCGCATAGGCCTGCTCGAGGCCCTCGGCGCCGCCGAAGCCGACGCCGGAAAGACCCGGCAGAATGTAGAAAGGAGCAGCCGACCTCGTATGTCGCTTCTCGGCGAGGGTAAGCCACTCGCCGCGCGCATCAGCGGGAACGAGATCCTTTTTCGCGAGGACCGTTTCGCCGCCCGCCGAGTCGACGGCGACGATCGATAGCTCGTGACGCACGGGTTCCAGCGGCGAGAAGTCGCCGGTAAATTCGAACCCCGCGGCGCTCGAATCGGGATAGCCTGGCACCGCCTGTGCCACGTCCGCTCGCCTCACCCCATAGCGCGCCGCATAAGGCTTGCCGTCAAGGCGCACCTCAACGCCTTGTATGCCCGAGCGATCCAGCGCCCAGCCTTCGATATAGACGGAACTGCCGGACACGGCTGTCGCCCAGCGGGGTATCCACCTTGCCAATCGACCCGGTCGACTGCGCGACGGGCGCCGGGAGGGTCGGGTGGGAGCTAAGCGCCCCAGCGACGAGCAACGCGACGAATATCAGCAGTGCCGCGGCAGTAGGCGGGCGTAGAGGAGGCTTCATCGGGGATTGAGCCTTGAGTCACTCCGTTCGATATACGCGTCCGCGGGGCCGACGGATGCGCTTTGCGGCGACCAGCCCGCCAGTGCGGCCCGAAATTACAGGTCTCGCTGGCGAACGCGAAGCTTTATCATCGACGAACGATGAACTCGCCGGATATTGTAAGCAACCAGATCGACTACTATCGCGCTCGCGCCGGCGAATACGACGAGTGGTGGTTTCGCAGGGGACGCTACGATCACGGCGAGGAGTTCAATTCACAGTGGCGCGCTGAGGTCGCCGCAGTGGAAGCGGCAGTCGCCGACTGGCTTGCGCTTCGAAAGCCCGGCTCGCTACTCGAACTCGCTTGCGGTACGGGACTCTTTACGAGGCACCTTGCCCCGCATGTCGAGCGCTTGACGGCGGTGGATGCGTCGGCTGAGGTCATCGCGATCAATCGCGGCCGCGTCGGCGCACACAACGTCGACTACGTGCAAGCCGACTTGTTCGCCTGGCAACCGCGCCTCCGCTACGACGCCGTATTCTTCAGCTTCTGGTTGTCGCACGTGCCGGACGAGCGCTTCGCAGCTTTCTGGACGACGGTCAGCACCGCGCTGGCGCCCGGCGGCTCGGTCTATCTGATCGATTCGGCGTTTGATCCGACCTCGACCGCCAAGGACCATGTTTTGCCGGGGCGCGATACGGAAATCGTTACCCGCAGACTCAACGATGGCCGCGAGTTCAGGATCGTGAAGATCTTCTATGAGCCGCGCGCACTGGTCGCCAAGCTTGCGCCGCTGGGATTTCGCGCGGATATCCGGCAGACGCCGCGTTACTTCATCCACGGCGAAGTCGTATCTGCCGCGGGACCGCTTGACGCAAAACGCTAGCCGTCGGCGTCGTACACGTAAGGCGTCTGCGCGACGCGACCCTGGTCCATGCTGCGTTCGTCAGCGAGTTCCTGCGGACGCTTGTCCCACCAGATCGCGCGGCCCTCGCGCTGCTTCTCAACCAGCTCGGGGCGCTCCCGTAGCAACTCGCGGATGAATCGCGTGTGCTCGGAGATGTAGTGTCGGCTAGGCAGCATCATGGCGGGTCAATTGTACCATCCACGCGCAACGCACATCGTTGCGATGTCCAGCGCATTTGCGCGGTTGCCCGGCACGCTAAGCTTAGCGCGATGGAGAATCGGCGGACGCGGCCCTATCTCATCGAACCGGCGATCAGTCGATACTCGTACAAGCGGCACTCGAGCGCACCATTGAACAGCGGCGTACGCCGGCTCGCTTTCAGTCCGATCAATTTTGGCAAGCGAACGTCCCCGCTAAGAAGGTAAGCCGTCCACCCTGCGTAGCGTTTTTTGAGCGTATCGCCGAGCTGCGGGTAGAAGGCGGCCAACGCCGCCGAGTCCGCCATGCGTACGCCGTACGGTGGGTTGCTGACGATCAGGCCTCCCGCGGCAGGAGCTTCCCGCGCCAGCACGTCAGCTTGCGTTACGACAACCGAATCCTGCACGCCTGCGGCCGCGAGATTGGCGCTGCAGTGATGGATCGCGGCGGGATCAAAGTCGCTGGCGTGAATCGTGGGGGCAGAGGTTGGTTTCACTCGATTCTGCGCAGCCTGATCGCAGGCGCTGCCACGTCGGACCGTCGTACCAGGAGAGTTTTTGAAAGCCGAATGTGCGCTTGAGCCCGGGAGCGATGTCGCGCGCGATCAGAGCGGCCTCGACGGCGATGGTGCCGCTGCCGCACAGCGGATCCAGCAATGCGGTTCCCACTTGCCAACCCGCCAGACGCAGCAAACCTGCGGCGAGATTCTCGCGCAGCGGCGCTTCGGCGGTCTCGCGCCGATACCCGCGCTTGAACAAGGGCTCGCCCGACGTGTCGAGGTAGAACGTGGCCTGGTCCGCCGTCAGGTACGCGTGAACGCGTACGTCGGGACGATCCTTGCTGACGCTCGGCCGCACGCCGCTCGCGTCGCGATGGCGGTCGCAGACCGCGTCCTTGATTCGCAGCGTGGCGAATTCAAGGCTGGTCAGCGGCGATCGCGTGGCCGCAACATCGACTCGCAGCGTTCGGTCAGCGCGAAACCAGCTCGGCCAGTCCAGTTTGCGCGCGAGATCGTAGACGTCCCGCTCGTCGCGATAGCCTCCGTGCCCCACTTGCCACAGGATGCGGCTGGCCAAGCGGCTTTCGAGGTTCGCGCGATACGCTAGTTCGATGGGACCGGAGAACGTGACGCCGCCTTCTGCGGCGGTGACATACGCCGCGTCCAGGCGCGGAGAGCTCCTCCGCGAGGGCGGCCTCGAGACCGCGCGGGCACGGTGCAAAGAAACGCTCAGCCACGGGTGCTCGCAGACGCAGCGTTCAAAACGGTTTCAATACGACGAGCAGGACGATGCCCACCAGCGCAGGCAGCGCAGGAATTTCGTTGATCCACCGGTAGAAAGTGTGCCTGCGCGGATTGCGGCCGTCGCGCAGATCGCGCATCAGCTTGCCGAGCCACAGATGATGCGCGACCAACACCGCTACCAGCGCAAGCTTCGCGTGCAACCAACCTCCGGTGATGCCGAAGCCCAGCCACAGCCACAGACCGAAAACGATGGTGAGCACGGCACCCGGAGTCATGATGCCGACGTAGAGTTTGCGCTCCATGATCTTGAAGCGCTCGATCCCGATCTGGTCGGTGGCCATCGAGTGATAGACAAACAGTCGCGGCAGGTAAAACAGGCCCGCGAACCATGTGACCATGGCGATAATGTGCAGAGATTTTATCCAGAGCATCGTGCATTCCTATTTCAACAGCCGCCGCCGCGTGAGCACGAGCGCGACGTAGTAGGCGACGAACGCGTACGCGAGCTGCACCGCGATGTGCTCGGCGATGTGATCTGGCGGCTTGCCAGCAAGCAGAGGCCGGGCGAGGTCGATTGCGTGCGAAAGCGGCAGGAATTGCGCGACCGCGCGCAGCGCAGCCGGCATTTGCTCGACCGGAAAAAAAACACCCGACAGCAGCAGCATCGGTGTCAACACCAAAGTAAAGAAGTAAGTGAAGAAGTCGTAACCTGGCGCGAGCGCGTTCATGACCAACCCGAGTCCGCCAAAGGTAAGGCCCGACGATGAAGCCAAGCGGCAGCACCCAGAGCGCGAACCACGAATGCCCGAAACCCAGCGCCATGATGACCAGCAGAATCGCGAGTACCGAGATCACGCTTTTCGAAGCGCACCAGATCCATTCTGCAAGCATGACATCGTCGAGCGACACCGGCGCGTTGATGATCGCTTCCCACGTGCGCTGCACGTGCATGCGGGAAAACGCAGAGTACATTGCCTCGAACGCCGACGTGAACATCGCGCTCTGGCAGACCATGCCGGTGCCGATGAATGCGATGTACTTCATGCCGCCAACCTCCGGGATGAACGCACCAATACCATAGCCCAGTGCGAGCATATACAGCAGCGGATCGGCGATGTTGCCGAGCACGGAGGCTATCGCAAGCTTGCGCCACACCAGCAGGTTGCGCCGCCAGACGGGTATCCAGCGCAGCGACAATTCGGGAGTGCGAAATACGGTGGCGGAGGTCATGGCGTAGGTAAGATGGGGAAGGCGGAATTAGCTGCGCTCAATGCTGGACCTGTGCAGCGTGGCGCTTGGCGAGCAGATCCGGCACCAGACGCGCTATCTCGCGCTGCAACAGGCTCTGAAGCAGGTTCGCTTTCTGCGCGTCTGACAGCGCGTGCCACGCCTTGAGGTCGCTGGCAGCCGCGGCCGTACGCATTGAGCCGACCGCGGCAAATTCTTCGGATTCAACGAGCGCGCCGTTGGTGTCGACCATAACCATCCGAAAATTGGCGAACGGCGCGAGAAAGCCCGGATCACATTCCGCGCTTCCCCATCCTTTGCAGGTTTTTTGGAAATTGTTGACGTAAAACCCGAGACCCGTGACTTTGCCCGCGCGCGCAACCAGGTCAACGAGTTCGCGGCTTCACTCACGCAATCTCGCGTCCGGTCAGCTTGATGAACAGATCTTCCAGATTCGCTGGACGGTGCAGGTACCTTAAACCTATTTGTCCCGACAGGTCGGCCAGCAGCGCAGAGGCGTCACGCGCATAGCAGAAAGCCGTCTCGCCGGCGATCTCGACGCGATCGGCGAGCCAGCGGCCTTTCGCCTCGGACCATTCGTTGGCGCCGTCGCCGTAGACTTCCACGACTTCGGGTTCGACATGCGCGCCGATCAGTGCGCGCGGCGTGTCGCAAGCAATCATGCGTCCATGGTCGATGACCGCGAGGCGCGAGCAAAGGCGCTCGGCCTCGTCCATGAAATGCGTCGTCAAAAGGATGGTGGTTCCTTGCGACATCAATTGCCGCAGTCCGCCCCACATCAAGTGGCGGGCCTGCGGATCGAGGCCCGTGGTCGGTTCGTCGAGGATCAGCAACTCGGGATCGTTGATCAGCGCGCGAGCCAGCGTCAGACGCCGCTTCATGCCGCCTGAAAGCGTCTTGATGTTCGCGTGTTGCTTGTTGGTCAGTGCGGCAAAATCGAGCAGCCGCGGAATGCGCTCGGCCAGGTCGGCAGTCGAAATCCCGAAGTAGCGGCCGTAGATGCGTAGATTCTCGGTCACCGTAAAATCCGGGTCGAGGTTGTCCATCTGCGGGACGACTCCGACGCGGATGCGTGCCTCGCGTGCGGCTTGCGGCACCGGTTCGCCGACCAGCATGATGGTTCCGGCATTGGGGTCGGTGAGGCCAAGGCAGCAGCGCAATGTCGTTGTCTTGCCTGCGCCATTGGGGCCAAGCAGACCGAAGCATTCGCCACGGTGAATGCTGAAGTCCAGGCCACGCACGACTTCATTCTCGCCGTAGAACTTGCGCAAGCCCGCGACGGCGAGCACGACGTTGTCCGCCCGATTGCCGATCGGCATCGATGGGGATTGTTGAACTGTCACGGAAATTCTCGTCGGCTACGCATGCGCAGCCGTGGCCGGTCTTTCCCACATGCCGGTGATGGTTCGCTGCAACTGTGGCAGGCGTCCATGAAAAAAATGCCCACATCCGGGAAACACGACAATCGGCAGCTGTTGCGGACGCGCCCAGGCGAGTACGTCGGACAGTGCGACGACGTCGTCCTCGTCCCCGTGGACGACGATGGTGGTTGCGGGTACCGATTCGACCGGAAAGCGTTTCACCGCCGGTGCGATCAGCACCATCCGCTCGCACGCCACTTCGCGGGCGACAAGGGTCTGCACGAACGAGCCGAACGAGAATCCCGCGAGCACGACCGGCAGCTCGTCGGCGCCATCGAGGTTCGCACGCGCGAAAGCGAGCGCTGCGATCGCATCGTCCTTCTCGCCCACTCCTTCGTCGAATTCCCCTTCGCTGGCGCCAACGCCGCGGAAGTTGAAGCGGACGGCGAGATAGCCCAGAGCCGAAAAAGTCTTGGCCAGGGTTTGCGCGACTTTGTTGTCCATTGTTCCGCCTTGCAGCGGATGGGGATGCGCGATCAGTGCGATGCCTCGCGCAATACCTTCAGGATGATTGAGCGCGAGTTCGAGCTTGCCGGCCGGCCCGGCGGTCGCCGTACGAATCTCTCCGCGCACATTCAAAGGTAGGGTCATTTTATGACGCTGCGATGCGCAACGCCCCTGCGAGCGAAAGGCGAAAGGCGCGTGCGGTTCGCGCGCGGTGTTGTGCGCCGGATTATACGCGACGGTCGACCGGATTCATCACGTGCCGGTCCGGCCGCGGTTCGGCAGCGAGCCAAATGAGATAGGTCGTGGCGACGACGGGCCATACGATCAGCACCGCGTGGGTCAAGCCATTGAAGTTGAGCAAATGTCCATACGGCCACGAGAACAGCGCGAGCGGAGCACGTGCCTGCCACATGTCGGGCGCAATGAGGGGCGCGATCAGCGACGCCAGCAATGCGATGGCGCCGAGGCTGGTGCGCACAGCACGCGGCAGCCAGATGACGAGCAACAGCAGCAGAGCGCCGGTCGCGACGCCCAGGGACACGCCCGGTTTCAGCCACGCCTCGAGCGACTGTGCCTTCATCAAGAGGGTCGCGGCAACACCCTTGAGCAGCAGCGCCAGACCGATGAGCGCCAGGACAGCGCCGCCGATCGCATGACGTTGCCGCAGCAGCAACGACACGTACAGTCCGACGCCGATGACGTTGAATGCGCTCTGTGCGGCCTGAAGCAGCGTGCCGGCGACATCGCGCGTCAACTCGAGCGACGGATCGAAAGTGGCCGCGAACAACGGGATGCCGGGATTGACTTGCGCCAGCAACCAGATACCGAGCAACGACAGGCCGAGGTCGCCGCGTCGGCCACCCAGGAACAGCCGATGCCGCCAGCGCGCGATCGTTGTGCGCAAGCCGGGAACACGATTGAACGCCAGTCCGGCGACACCGCCGAGGAAACCACCGATCGTGTTGGCGGCGAGGTCAACCGTGCTCGCGTCCCGCATCGGCAGATACATCTGGATCGTTTCCATCGCTGCTGAAAGCGCCGACGCCGCGAGCACAGCCGTCACCATGCGTGCCGAAGGTCTGCGCGCAAAGCCGATCAGCGCAACCAGGAAACCGAAAGGCAGGTAAGCCAGCACATTGATCATGAAATCGATGCGCGCGATTCGCTGCGGCCACGCTGCCCAAAGAAAAAACGGCGTGCCCGGCAGCGGAGCACTCCAGCCCGAAAAGGGCTCGAGGCTCGCGTAGATGATCATCAGCGCATAGAGCGAGGCGAGATACTGAGGCAGGCGGGTGGCGCGGCGCAGGGGCAACATATGTCTGGTCGCTTATGGATCGCGGCGCCGATGCGCCAGCGCCGCATTATATTCCCGCCAAGTCGCGCGCAAGGCGGCCCCCATCGCGAACCCGACGAGCTTCAGATCAGTTGCTTGCGCATCGCCGTGAGCGACTGCGTCTCCGACAGGGGAACGAATCCGGCAGCGACGAACATCGACTGCGAACCGTGGTAGTGGTCGGTCGCCTTGAATTGGCCCGGATTGCTGTCGTCGGACTTGAACGGAAAGGCATCGAGCAGCTTGATGCCGCGGGCGCTGAGCGAGCTCATGGCGAACGCCAGCAATGCTCGCGCAACGCCTTGGTGGCGATGTTCCGGCGCGATCACAAAGCAGACGACGACGGCCGCTTCGTACTCTGCGCACGTCAGCGGAGTCGGCGGTATTTGCATTCGCTCGAAGCAGTGCGGGAGCTTGTGCCGAGGCTGGATATTTGCCCAGCCGATGACGTCGCCACCATGGAACGCGAGAAACCCTTCCATCTCGCCACTTTCTATCCGCGCCCGCATGGCGGTCCGGTTCTGCGATGCGCTCAACGACGGCCACTCGATCGCGCGCGGTACTTCATAGAAATGGCAGTAGCACTTGGCCCAGTCGGGATTGTCGCTGAATGCGGAACCCCGTTCGTGATCGAAGAAACGAAGGAAGGCATCGACCAGCGATGGGGTCAATGCCTGGATGATGAGGTCACTCATGCGCGCGCGTTCCGGAGACGGGCTTTTCCAGCACGGTCACGCGGATATGCCCTGGTTCTGCGAACTTCACCTCGCCGGTCGCAACAAATCCGACGCGGTGCCAGAAGGCGAGCGCACGCGGATTGGTAAGCGCAACGCCGATGCGTAAGTGCACGATCTCGCGCCATTCGCCTATCGCGTATTCGATCATCGCCGCGAATTGACGCCCCAGCCCGTGGCCCTGCCAAGGCGCGCCGAGCAGCAGCAGCCCGATGACCGCTTTGTCGGGGACCGGATAGCCGCGAATGACGTCCGCGCATCCGATCAGCGTGTCGCCCGAGTAGAGTCCCCACACGTACTTGTCCTGGCCGTCCTTGCCCGGTGGTAGCGCGGCGAACAGACTCTGCGCCTCGGCCGGCCCGGGCGGCGCGCCGAAGACCGTCTCGTAATAGGCATGTGCACTCTCAAGAGCGTTCTGCACCGCCGCGGTATCTGCGACGTCTCCCCTCAGCAGCCGCAATGATGGCGCGCGGCCGTCAACGCCGCTCAGCGCCCGGCCTTGATTTCGGTCCACATCCGGTTGCGCATACGGCGCTGGGACAAAGTGAGATCGTTCAATTGTTCGAGTTTGGGGATCATCGTCTGATCGGGGAAGATCGCCGGGTTCTTGAGGATCTCCGGCTTGATCGTCTTCAGCGCGTCGGTATTGGGATTCCCTGACCCGATGAGGTTGGTCAATTCGGCCGAATTCTTGCCCTCGAGCATGAAGTTGATGAACTTGAGCGCGAGGTCGGGACGCGGCGCGTCCTTGTGGATGACCATGTTATCCACCGCCAGCACAGCTCCTTCTTTAGGAAGGCCGTGCAGGATATGGAAAGGGCGCGCGGCGGCGCTTGCGTCGAGGTTGGCCTGAAAAATATCGTTCGAATAACCATGAACGAGCCAGATATTGCCGACGGTTAGTTCCTTGATATAGGACGATGCGTTGAACGCCGCCCAGTACGGTTTGGCTTTCTTGATAAGGTCGGCTGCCTGTTTGTTGTGCGCCTCGTCAGTATCGTTGGCCGAGTAGCCCAGGTACTTGAGTGCGGCAGCAAACAGTTCGCTCGAACTGTCGAGCACGGTCACGCGCCGCTTGATTTTTTCGAGGTACTTCGGTTCGAACACGACCGCCCACGTATCCGTCGGCAGCCCAAGCTCCTTGATCTTCTGGTCGTTGTAGCCGATCACGGTCAATGACATCGCGTAGGGCACCGAGTACTTGTTGCCCGGATCGAACGCGGTGTTGAGGTACGCGGGATTGATATTCTTGAGGTTCGGAAGTTGAGCGAGATCCAGAGGTTTCAACTGGCCACCCTTGATCAGCGCCTGCACCGCGTTGGAGGTCGGCACGAGGATGTCGTAGCCCTTGGCGCCGGCGGCGAGCTTGGCGAGCAGCTCCTCGTTGTCCGAATAGTAGGTCTGCACGACCGAGCATTTGCAGAAATCCTCGAACCGCTTGATCGTCTCGGGCGCTATGTAGTTGTTCCAGTTGTACAGGTGCAGCTCGTCCTTGGCCGCCGCCGGAATCGAACAGAGTGCGAGGACGAGCAGCGCGATCAATCGTTTCATGTGGTCTCCCGGTCGTCGCCCCCGAGCAGGGTGGGCGAAAGCTTTGCGGCAATGATGATCAGGGCCAACGTCAACAGCATCAAAAGCGTTGACACCGCGTTGACCTCGGGCGTAACGGCAATCTTGATCATCGAATAAATCTGCAGCGGCAAGGTCACCGTACCCGCCCCCGCGGTGAAAAACGTGATCACGAAATCATCGATCGACAGCGTGAACGCCATTAGCGCGCCGGCGATGACACCGGGCATGATTAACGGTAGCGTGATGTACCAGAATGATTGAAATGCATTCGCTCCGCAGTCGCGCGCCGCCTCGGTCAAGGTTTCATCCATGCCGGCCAGGCGCGCGCGAACGACGATCGCGACAAAGCCGATGCAAAACGCGATATGCGCGATCATGACCGATACCAGCCCCAATGTGAGATTGATCAGCACAAAGAAGATGAGCAGCGAAACACCCATCAGGATCTCCGGCAGCGCGATCGGCGTCAGCACCAGCACGGGCAGCAAGCGCGATTTGTAACTGTACAAGGCGAAGCCAGCCATCGTGCCGAGCACGGTCGAAACGAGGCTCGCCACCAGCGCGATCAGCAGCGAGTTGCCGGCGGCAGCGAGCATCTCTTCGTTGTGAAAGAGCTTGTCGTACCAGTCGAAGGTGAAGCCGACCCATTCGGCATTCAGGCGGGAATTGTTGAACGAGTAGACGACGACAATGATCAACGGAATGTACAGGAAGGCATAGCCCGCGAGTGCGGCCGCCCAGAGCCCGATGGAACGCCTACGCACGAGCGCTGCTCTCGCTCGACGGCGTGCCGAGGCTGGCGCGGCCCACCCAGGCGGCGAGGCCAGCGAGTATCAGCGCGGCCACGGTAAGGATGATCGATAGCACGCTGCCAAATGGCCAATCCCGGGTTTCCAGAAACTGCTGCTTGATGACATTACCGATCATGCTGTCGTCGGGACCGCCCAGGATGTCGGGAATCGCGAATATGCCCAGCGCTGGAATAAACACCAGCGCCGCACCGGCGTACACCCCGGGCAGGGAAAGCGGAAAGGTGACGCGCCAGAAGCGCTGCCACGCGCTGGCGCCGAGATCCTGCGCGGCGTCGAGCAGGGCCTGATCGTGTTTCTCGAGATTCGCGTACAGCGGAAGCACCATGAACGGCAGGTGCACGTACACGAGACAAACCAGTACGGCGAACGGACTGAAGAGCAGCGGTACCGCTTCGTGCCCGAACCACGCCAGCAAGGCATTGACGCCTTTTGCCATCGCGGCGTTGGGTCCCAGGATGATCATCCACGCATAGACGCGAATAAGGAAATTGCTCCAGAACGGAAGGATGACGAGAAGCAGCAGAAGGTCTCGGTATTTCTTCGGACTTTTGGCGATCAGCGTTGCCAGCGGGTAGGCGAGAAGCAGGCAAAGCAGCGTCGTCAGCAGTGCATACCAGACTGATTTTATGAATATCTGAACGTATACCGATTCGGTAAAAAAACGCGCATAGCTGTCGAGGTTCAGGTCCGGCTTGCCGTCGACGATCAGCGGCGCCAGGCCGCCGAAGTCGCCGGGTGTGCGAAACGACGCAAGCACCATGATTAGCGCAGGCGCGGCGAAGAACAGCAACAGATAGACGACCGGGGGCGCACTGACCAGCCATCGACCCCATTTCGTCCGCGAACGCGGAGCCATCAGCGCAAGCTCACAAGACTGGCGCGGGAGCAGGCGCCCGCGCAACGGCGTATGCGTCCCCGTGTTCGGCGATCGTCGGCAGGGCTCGGGTCAAATTCAGTCGGGAAGCGCACAGGCGAGCTTTACTCCGCAATAAAATGACCGGCATCAGCGGGCCAACTTACTTCCACCGCATCGCCGACTTCGAAGAACTTGGTACGGCCGGCGGTGGAGTTGGCAAGCAGCGTTTCGAGTTTCCGCCCATGCGTTGTCGTGACGATATAGACGGTGACGTCGCCGAGGTAGAGGTATTCGGTAATCTTGCCGCGAAAATGATTGTCAGGCGTGGCTGCGGGAGCCGCTGCCTCGATGCGGATCTTCTCCGGGCGCAGTGCGATCGCACCGGACGCACCGGTCGTTGTCGGCACGTCGGTCGCCACGCGCACTGGCCCGAGGCCGCTGACGTCGATCGTCACCTGGCCGTTACTTCCGTCGGCGACGCTGCCATCGAGCAGGTTGCACGTCCCGATGAAGTCGGCGACGAAACGCGATTTCGGGAAGCTGTAGATCTTCGAAGGTTCGTCGAGCTGTTCCACTCGACCTTTGTTCATCACCGCGATGCGGTGCGATAGCGCGAGGGCCTCGGTCTGATCATGCGTGACATAGACGAACGTGATTCCGACTTCCTTCTGCAGGTTGATCAATTCGATCTGCATTTCCTCGCGCAGCTTCGCATCGAGGGCAGCCAGCGGCTCGTCGAGCAAGAGCACGGTCGGACGCGTGACGAGCGCGCGCCCGATGGCGACGCGCTGCTTCTGTCCGCCGGACAGTTCGTGCGGATAACGCTTTCCGAAACCGACGAGGCGCACGTCCTCCAGTGCTTCGCGAACTTTGGCGGGGATGTCGGCGGGCGGCGTTTTCGCCATCTGCAGCGGAAACGCGATGTTGCCTTCGACGGTCATATGCGGAAACAGCGCGTAGCTCTGAAAAACCGTGCGCACGGGCCGGCCTTCGGGCGGCAGGTCGACCAGATCTTTGCCATTGAGAAGGATGCGTCCGGCGTCAGGCAGGTCAAAGCCGCCTATCATGCGCAGCAGCGTCGTCTTGCCGCAGCCGGAAGGACCCAGTAGCGTGAAGAATTCTCCCGCCTCGATACCGATGCTCACTTTGTCGACGGCGGTGAAGTCGCCGAAGCGGCGCGTAACTTCTTGGATTTCGAGTAGCGCCATCAGCCCGAGGCGAGCCCCTGAAAGGATGGGGGATTGTAGCAAAATCAACCCCTTTCGATCGGGCCAAACGCGAAGCCGAATGAGCCGAATTGTTGCGCAGGTCAACCTCAAGGCCAGGATGCGCGTTTGTTTGCTGGCGAGCGTTGCGTACCTGGGGCTTCCAGCGATGGCGGCAGCTCAGGGCCCAACAAATGGCCCAACAAATGGCCCAACGTACCTGCTGGACCCATTTGCCCAGGCGACTGCGGGGTTCGCGGAATGTCCGGCAGCCAAACCGCCGACGCTCACCGAGCGCGAGATGCGTCTCCAGGCGCACGAGCGGGCGGAGCGAGGAACCTCGTGCTGTCTCGCAGGAACGTGCGAGTGCGGAGGCGCTTATCGGCGCGACCCGGAAATCAATGCACGCGTGGTAGCAGCCCTCGAGTTGGACCATGCCTTTCGCGATACCAGTATCTGGGTGACGACGACGCGCAAGTTCGTCACTCTTCGCGGTTGCGCGCGAACAGCTGCGCAGAAGAAAGCGATTGAGCGGCTGGTCAAACGTCAGACTGACATCGCGGTTGTATGGAACGAAATCGAGGTACGGCCGGTCACAGGGGACCGGGATCGGGCAAAATAGCCCATTTTTTTAATCAGCTTCACGAGGACAACATGAAATATCTGATGATTGCGGTTGCGGCGCTGTTTGTCGCGGAGTGCGCCATGGCGCAGACGACGTCCACAAGCCCCACTCCGAAGAACGATACGGAAGCCAAGGCGTCGGCGGCGAAGGACGCGGCGCTCAGGGACGCCAATGCGCATTCCCAATCTAGTTCGATGACGTTCGGTGGCAACAAAAAAAAACATAAAGAAAGCAACGTCGCCAAGGACACCAGCAAAGGGGAAGCGCCGGGAAGCATGATGACCGCAGCGGAAAAAGATGCGCATCAGAAGAAATTGAGCAGCTTCAAGACAGCTGACGAATGCAAGACCTACATGACTGCTCACTCCGCCGAAATGGAAGCGCGAGCGAAGGCCCAGAACAAGACGCTTCGCCCGGCGAACTCGGATCCGTGCAAGAAATTCGAGACGACAGCCAAGGTCGAGACGCCAGCCAAGGCCGCCGCCAAATAACATGTCATCGCGAACGACGCTCGCGAGGCGAGCGTCGTCTTTAGCGTCAGCTCATCGCCAAAGCAGGACGGCGATGGCCGCGAGCAGCAACGCTACCACTGCCGCGAGCAATCGGTTTCGCACCTGTTGCGCGGCCGCGAGCTCCCTGACGGCTGAATCCGAAGGCCCGGGCGCCGCATTGAGCCGCTGGTAGATAAGCCGCGGCAGCAAGGGCAGCGTCGTCGCCAGGAACGGCGCTTCGTCGCGTATCCTGCGCTCGAGCGCTCGCCAGCCCAATTGATCGCGCATCCATCGCTCGAGAAACGGCTTGGCGGTGACCCAGAGGTCGAGATCGGGGTCCAGTTGCCGGCCGAGGCCCTCGACGTTGAGCAGCGTTTTCTGCAGCAATACCAGCTGCGGTTGAATCTCGACGTTGAATCGTCGCGACGCCCTGAATAATTGCACCAGGATCTTCCCCAGCGAGATCTCCTTGAGCGGCTTGTCGAAAATCGGTTCACAGACGACACGAATTTCGCTTTCCAACTCGTCGACCCGAGTCTCCGGCGGCACCCATCCTGACTCGATGTGCGCAGTCGCAACGCGGCGGTAGTCTCTCCGAAAGAATGCGAGGAAATTCTGCGCCAGGTAGTTTTTGTCGCGCTCGGAAAGGGTGCCCATGATGCCGAAATCGAGCGCGATGTATTTGCCCTTGTTGGCGTCGTCGACCGCAACGAAAATGTTGCCTGGATGCATGTCGGCGTGAAAGAAGCCATCGCGGAACACTTGCGTAAAGAAGATTTCGACGCCGGCGCGCGCCAGTCGCGGGATGTCGACCCCGTTTGCACGAAGTTCGTCGAAGTGACTGATGCGCACGCCTTCCATGCGCTGCATCACCATGACTTCGCTGTTGCACCAGTCCCAGTAGACTTCGGGAACGCGTAGCAGCGGCGAATCGAGGAAGTTCCGCCGCAACTGCGAGCAGTTCGCGGCTTCCCGGGCAAGATCGAGTTCGTCATGTATCGTTCGCTCGAACTCGGCGACGACGGCGCGCGGCTTGAGGCGCTTGCCGTCGGACCACAGCTTCTCGATCATCACCGCGCCCATTTGCATCAGCGCGAGATCCTTGTCGATGGTCGACGCGATGTTCGGGCGCAGCACCTTCACTGCGGCCGGCGTTCCGTCCGGCAGCTGCGCGAAGTGCACCTGGGCAACCGAAGCGCTCGCCACCGGTTCGCGGTCGAATGATTTGAACACTTGCTCGACGGGCCTCCCGTAGACGCGCGTGAGCGTTGCGAATACCTGTTCGGACGGAAAAGATGGAACGCGATCCTGAAGTTTGGCCAGCTCGTCAGCGATGTCGGGCGGCAACAAGTCGCGCCGGGTCGACAGCATCTGCCCGAATTTGACGAAGATAGGCCCCAGTTCCTGCAGCGCCAATCGCAAGCGCTCGGCGCGAGGGGTCGAAACGTCCCGCCAGAACGTCACCGCGCGCGCAGTCGGGCGCAGCCATCGAAAGCGTTCGTGCCCGAGCAGAAACTCGTCGAGCCCGTATTTGAGCGCGACGCGCAGTATCTTTGCCAGGCGGAGCCAGCGCATGCGCCGATTGTAAGGGATAGACGATGGACCGGCCCGCGTCCGGTTTTGCTCAGTGCCCGGCCGACTCGGGCTCTAAAGGACTCGACGTGAAACGTGGAGACGTGCAACGCGCTCAGCGAGTTCGTCGACGCGCGTGGTCAGTGCGTTCACCTCTGCGCCCAAATCGCGGGCGGCGCCGACGCCGACGACAAGTCCGGCTTCGTCGCGCAAGTAGCTGGCGGTGCTCGCGCCGAATCGTTGCGCGGCGTACGCGGGCAGTTCGAGCAAGCGACGTCCCGCGTCCGCGACGCGAATGCCGACAATGGGGCCAAGCGCGCGGGTCAGGAAGCGTTCAGCGAACCACGGCAAAGTCTCCGCGAGATCGACAATCGTCGCGGCGAGGGCAGCGTCACCGTCGATGTGTGCCGGGGTGAGCAAATGATTCTTGAAGCGCGCGGAATCCGCCAGCAGCGCCGGTATATCGAGCGGGGAAAAAGTCAGCGTTAGATCGGGGGACGCTTCGGAGTCCACGAAAGCACCGCGCTCGTCGATTGCCATCGTGATACTCGCAGGTCCGGCGCGAACCTTCAGCGTTCGCCCCGCATGCCTCGCGAGCTTCTCGCTCGCCCACGGTTCGCCCTCGAGCGCCCGGTTGATAAGAGCGGTTGCGATCGGCATCAGCGGTGAGGGGAAAGCGTCCGACGCTTTAAAATGCGTAGCCGCGATGCAGCGCGACAACACCTGCGGCAAGGTTGAACCATTCGACGCGCTCGAATCCCGCGTCGACCATCATCTGCTTGAGCGTCTGCTGGTCGGGATGCATGCGGATCGATTCGGCGAGATAGCGATAGCTCGCGTCGTCGTCGGCGACGAGCTTGCCCAGTCGCGGCAGGACATTGAAGCTGTACCAGTCGTAGGCCGGCTTCAACGGTTCCCACACCTGGCTGAATTCGAGGATGATCGCGACGCCACCCGGCCTCAATACGCGTCGCATCTCCGCGAGAGCCGCATCTTTGCGGGTGACGTTGCGCAGGCCGAAGGCAATGCTTACGCAATCGAAGCTGCGTTCGGAAAATGGCAGCGACTCGGCATTGCATTGCACGACGGGCAGCAATCTGCCTTCGTTGAGCATACGATCGCGGCCGACGCCGAGCATGGCGCCGTTGATATCACTCAGAACTACCGTTCCGGTCGGACCGGCCCGCTTCGCATACAGGCGCGCGAGATCGGCGGTGCCTCCTGCGACGTCGAGGACGCGAGCGCCGGCGCGAATTCCCGATGACTCGACGGCGAAGCGCTTCCATGCGCGGTGCAACCCGCCGGACATCAGATCGTTCATCAGGTCGTACTTGCTGGCGACGGACTCGAACACACCTTTAACGCGCTCGGTCTTCTCGGCGGGTGTCACCTGTTCGTAGCCGAAATGCGTTTTGTCCGACACCGGGCGGGGACTCCTCGCGCTATCAGTGCTTGTGTCCGCAAGCGTGCCCGCTCGCGACAGCCGGCTCCGTGCAGACGTCGCGGCTGGCCCCCGCTGCATCAAGGCGGTCGAGGTAGCGCTGCCAGAGGTCGTTCTGGCGCTGTCCCAGGTCGTACAGGTATTCAAACGAATAAATGCCTGTGGCGTGTCCGTCGGAGAACGTTGGCTGGATCGCATAGTGACCGACTGCTTCGACCTGCGAAATAGTCACGCCGCGCTTTCCTGTTTGCAGCGTCTCCTGGCCGGGTCCGTGGCCCTTTACTTCAGCCGAAGGCGAATAGACGCGGAGGAACTCGTAAGGCAGCTGAAAGCGTTGGCCGTCCGCAAAGCTCAGTTCCATCAGCCTCGATGCCTGATGAAGCTTGATCTCGGTGGGGATGCGGAGTGGAGGTGCCGGGCAGAGCCATGGAATCGTTGAACCGTATCGATCGTTGCTCGAGAGGCGGATCAACCGCCTCGATGGACGCCGCAAGCGCATCCGTTTCGGCGGTTCCTGCCTCGCCGTCTTGCGCGAGCCGCTGGGTGTCGCTCTGGTGGCGCCTCGGTGCTGATGCTCAGTTGCGTTCAGTTGTTGACGATATCCATATTGCCTATGCCCGCCATCACATTGCGATTCTTGGCATCCTTGCCGTGCAGCTTGATCTCGAGGCGCAAGTCGTTGAGCGAGTCCGCGTTGCGCAGCGCGTCTTCGTAAGTGATCAGTCCACCCTCGTACAGGTCGAATAGCGCCTGATCGAAGGTCTGCATGCCGAGCTCGCGCGATTTTTTCATGATCTCCTTGATTCCGGAGACATCGCCCTTGAAGACGAGGTCGGAGATCAATGGCGAGTTCAGCATCACTTCGACCGCAGGCACACGGCCGCGGCCATCGCGCCGCGGGATCAGGCGTTGCGCGACAAAGGCACGGATATTGAGCGACAAGTCCATCAGCAACTGCGGCCGCCGCTCTTCGGGGAAGAAATTGATGATGCGGTCGAGCGCCTGGTTGGTGCTGTTGGCGTGCAGGGTCGCGAGGCAGAGATGGCCGGTCTCGGCGAACGCGATCGCATAATCCATCGTCTCGCGGTCCCGTATTTCGCCGATCAGAATCACGTCGGGAGCCTGACGCAGCGAATTCTTCAGCGCAATCTCCCAGCCATCTGTGTCGACACCCACCTCGCGCTGGGTGATGATGCAGTTACGGTGGTCATGCACGAATTCGATCGGATCCTCGATGGTGATGATGTGGCCGTAGCTGTTTTCATTGCGATATCCGAGCAATGCCGCCATCGAGGTCGATTTGCCCGCTCCGGTCGCGCCGATGAAAAGCATGATCCCTCGCTTGCTCATCGTGACGTCCTTGAGGACGGACGGCAGGCTCAGCTCGTCGAACGTGGGAATCGTCGTATTGATCGTCCGCATCACCATGCCGACGCGTCCCATCTGCACGAACGCATTGCAGCGAAAACGGCCGATACCCGGCGGGCTGATCGCGAAATTGCATTCCTTGCTCGACTCGAACTCCGATGCCTGTTTATCGTTCATCACGCTACGCACGATTTCTATCGTGTGCTGCGGGCTCAGCGCGGTCTTGGAGACGGGCGCGATTTTGCCGTCGATTTTCACCGCGGGCGGGAAACCGGCCGTGATGAAGAGGTCGGAGCCCTTTTGCTTGACCAAGAGGTCGAGCAACTCATGGATGAATTTTGTGGCGGTTTCTCGCTCCATCATCTATCTCCTGAAGGCTAACCGCCGAACAAGTCTTTGTTTACCGCTCTGGCACGGGCCTCGGCCAGCGAGATCTGATTCCGTCGCACCATCTCGGTCAGGCATTGATCGAGCGTCTGCATGCCAACGGACTGGCTGGTCTGTATTGACGAGTACATCTGCGCAACCTTGTTCTCGCGGATGAGGTTCCGGATCGCAGGCGTCGCAATCATGATTTCGTGAGCGGCGATCCGGCCCTGCTGATCCTTGGTCTTCATCAGCGTCTGCGAGATGACTGCGATCAGCGATTCCGACAGCATCGACCGCACCATGTCCTTTTCGGCCGCCGGAAAGACGTCAATGATCCGGTCGATCGTTTTTGCCGCCGAACTGGTGTGCAGCGTCGCGAATACCAGGTGCCCCGTTTCCGCGGCGGTCAGCGCCAGACGAATGGTCTCCAGGTCACGCATTTCGCCGACCAGGATGTAGTCGGGGTCTTCACGCAAGGCGGCGCGCAGCGCGTTGGCGAACGACAGCGTATGCGGTCCGACTTCCCGCTGGTTGATCAGGCACTTTTTCGATTCGTGAAGGAACTCGATCGGATCCTCGATCGCGAGGATGTGGCCGTACTCGCTTTCGTTGACGTGATTGATCATCGCCGCCAGGGTGGTCGACTTGCCCGAACCCGTCGGTCCGGTTACCAGGATCAATCCTCTCGGACGCGTGGTCAGGTCCGCGAACACCTTCGGCGCATTGAGTTCTTCCAGCGACAATACTTTGGACGGGATCGTCCGGAACGCGACGGCAGCGCCACGTTCCTGGTTAAACGAATTGACGCGGAACCGCGCCAGATTGGGAATCCCGAACGAGAAATCGCATTCGAGCATCTCTTCGTAGGTTTTCCGCTGCGCGTCGCTCATGATGTCGTACACCATGGCGTGCACGTCCTCGTGTTCCATCGGCGGCAAATTGATGCGCCGGATGTCGCCGTGGACGCGGATCATTGGCGGCAGCCCTGCCGACAAATGCAGGTCCGACGCTTTGTTCTTGACCGCGAATGCGAGGAGTTCGGCAATGTCCATTTATAATCCCTGGAACCGCGCCTGATGTGCCTGTCAGCGCAATATCGGCCGCGAACCGTTGCGGGTCTCGCGAGAGGCTATGCCGGCGTCATTCGATTATGAGCCCATACGAGAAGGCGTGGCAAGCAGTGCAGTCGAGGATAGCCGCGGCTGCGGTCGCATCCGGCCGCGATCCCCACCTGATACGCCTGCTCGCGGTGACCAAGAGTTGGCCGACGGAGGCCGTTCGCACCGCTTACGACGCGGGCCAGCGCGCCTTCGGTGAGAACTACGTCCAGGAAGCCGCGACCAAGATCGGTGCGCTGGCGGGATTGCGCGATATCGAATGGCACCTGATCGGTCCGCTGCAAGGGAACAAGGCCAAGATCGCCGCGGCGCAATTCGCATGGGTGGAGACCGTCGACCGGCTGACAATCGCCGAACGCCTGTCAATGACGCGTGACGAGCGTTTGCCCCCGCTGTGCGTCTGCATCCAGGTCAATATCAGCGGCGAAGCAAGCAAGAGCGGTGTGGCCCCTGATGGCGCACTGCAGCTCGCGCACGCGGTCTCGCGATTGCCGCGCCTTGCGCTGCGCGGTTTCATGGGGATTGCCGCGCCCACAGCAGACAGCGATGCGCAACGCGGCCAGTTCCGCAAACTCAAGGCAATCTACGACCGGGGCCGAATGGAGGGACTTGTACTCGACACCTTGTCGATGGGAATGTCGGCCGACCTCGAGGCGGCGATAGCCGAAGGCGCGACGCTGGTGCGGGTGGGGAGCGCGCTGTTCGGCTCGCGAAGCTAGGAGTGCTGGTGGACGAGCGAACTCGCAGCAGGCATCTCCCGTCTCCTGCAAGGTACTCGGAATCCTTTACCGGCGATGAAAAAGAAAGGAATATCCTTGCCCACGATGCCCGTCGCGCCAAAGCCACCTGAAGGGTCACACACTTGAACATCACCTTTATCGGCGGCGGCAATATGGCACGCGCCCTGATCGGCGGTTTGGTCGCGCGTGGCGATGCGTCCAATGCCTTTGCGGTTGTAGAGATCAACGCCGATACAAGATCGGCAATCGCCGCGCGCTTCGGCGTCGCGACGTTTCCGGCAGTCGAGGTCGCGGCGGTCGTCAATGCCGATGTAATCGTCATCGCCGTCAAGCCACAACACGTCCGCGCGGTTGCGCGAGAATTGGCGACGCTGCTCAAGCGCCAGGTCGTCCTGACGATCGCCGCCGGCATTCGTCTACCCGATTTGTCGCGCTGGCTGCTCGGCTATCGTCGCCTGGTGCGCGCGATGCCCAATACGCCCGCGTTGATAGGCGCGGGGATAAGCGGTCTGTATGCATTGTCGGGCGTTGACGGCGAGGGCCGGACTCGGGCCGCTTCGGTGCTCGAAGCCGTGGGCGCGACCATGTGGTGCGAACGTGAAGACGAACTCGATGCCGTCACCGCGGTCTCGGGCAGCGGTCCCGCCTACGTGTTCTATTTTCTGGAAGCGCTCGAACAGGCAGCGCGCGAGCTTGGTTTCGATGCCGCAGCGGCGAGGCGCCTCGCTTACGCTACTTTCTCCGGGTCGATAAGACTCGCCGAGCAAAGCGACTCCGAAGTGGCGTTGCTGCGGGCGCAGGTGACTTCCAAAGGTGGCACGACCGAGCGCGCCGTCGCCGCGCTCGACGCGGCGAGCGTCATGCCGGCGATCGTTGCGGCGGTGAAGGCCGCCGCCGAACGCGCGCATGAAATGGGTGAGCGCTACGGCTCGGAAACCTGATCATGCTGACCGACGCACTGGCCTTTCTGGTCGATGTGGTTTTCTCGCTGCTTGTTTACGCGGCGATGCTGCGCTTCGTCATGCAATGGTTGCGCGCGCCATTTCGCAATCCGTTGGGACAATCGGTCGCGGCACTGACCGACTGGGCGATCAAACCGCTGCGCCGGGTGCTGCCGGGCTTTGGGGGTTTCGACTGGGCTTCGCTGGTGTTCGCCTGGGTCGTACAGGTACTTTGGCTGCTCGCCCTTGCGGCGCTGCGTGGTGGCGCACCGGTGTCGGGTGCACTGGTGGCGATGATCGCGGTGGTCGCCATCATCGAGTTGCTGAAGGTCGCGATCTGGATCCTGATCGTCGCGGTATTCCTGCAGGCGATCCTGTCGTGGGTGGCCCCTGACGGTCCGCTCGCAGGCGTGCTGAATGCGCTGACGTTTCGCTTTCTGACGCCGGTCCGGCGTGTGGTGCCGCCGCTGGGAGGAACGCTCGATCTCTCGCCGATGATAGTTTTCATCGTCGCGATGCTGGTGCTGAAAGTTCCTATCGCGTGGCTGGAGCAGACCGTGGTCGCTGCTTTTCGCTGATGGTTCCGCGCGCATCCAGCGCGCCTGCGGCCTCTATTCCTTTTCTCGTTGCGCGAGGTCGTTGGCGAGTCGCACGAAATCGCTAACTGCCAGCACTTCGCCGCGTAGCGACGGGTCGATACCGGCGTGTTTGAGTTCTGCTTCCGTGACAAGCAATTTCAGCGCGTTGCGTAGCGTCTTTCGTCGCTGCCCGAACGCCATTGCGACGATTTGGGCGAATAGCGCCTCGTTGGCGATTGCAGGTCGATCCGTCGTTAGAGGCGTCAGCCGTGCAACCGCAGACTCGACTTTCGGTGCAGGTCTGAACGCGCCGGCCGGCACGATGAACAGGCGCTCGACACGAAAACGGACCTGCAGCATGACCGAAAGACGACCGTACTCATGCGTCGCCGGCAACGCTGCCATGCGTTGCACCACTTCTTTTTGCAGCATCACCGTGACGTCCCTCAGGTGATCGGCAAAGCGCGCAAGGTGAAACAGCAGCGGCGACGAAATGTTGTAGGGCAGGTTGCCGATGATGCGCAAGTCGGAACCGAGCGCCGCGAAGTCGAACTCGAGCGCGTCGGCGCTGTGCACGCGGAGGCGACTTTCCGGGAACTCGGCCGCAAGTGCGGCGACGAGATCGCGATCGATTTCAATGACGGTCAGGCGTTCGACGCGATCGAGCAGAGGACGCGTCAATGCGCCCAGCCCTGGGCCGATTTCGACCAGATGATCGCGTGGAGCCGGATTGATCGCATCGACGATGCGATCGACATAGTGTCGGTCGACCAGGAAGTTCTGGCCGAACCGTCGCCGCGCGACGTGAGCTCCGATGCCTGCGAGCTTGGTCACGCTCGCGTGGATCGATTTTCGTTGCCCGCACTCATCGTGCGGTGTTGAGCCGGGTTCGTCGCGTCGCCAGCTCAGTGGCCAGCTCAATCGCCAGGTCGACCGCCGCAAACAGGGAACCCGGGTCGGCCGAACGCACGCCGGCTGCGTCGACAGCCAGGTCGAGGGCGGTGCCGTGATCGACCGACGTGCGGGGAAACGGCAGGCCGAGAGTGACGTTGACACCGTGGCCGAAGCTTGCTCGCTTGAGTACAGGCAGCCCCTGGTCGTGATACATCGCCGCGATACAGTCGTACTGCTGCGCCTTCGCGGAGACGAATATCGTATCTGCCGGCAACGGTCCGGAGACGTCGATGCCCGAGCTGCGCAAGGTTGTCAGCGCGGGCTCGATGACGTCAATTTCCTCGCGCCCGAGGTAGCCGCCTTCGCCCGCGTGGGGATTCAGGCCGCAGACGGCGATGCGCGGGGCCGCAATGCCGAATTTGTCGCGCAAATCGGCGGCGACGATGCGCAGATTCCTTACCAGGCCGTCATGCGTAATTGCCCGCGCGACGGCGGCAAGGGGAATGTGCGTCGTCATCAACGCGACGCGCAGCGGCCCGGAGGGCGTATCGCCGACGAGCATCATCACTACGATGGCGGTTCGTGTCCGCTGCGCGAGATATTCAGTGTGACCACTGAATGCAATACCGGCGTCGTTGATGATGCTCTTTTGCACGGGAGCGGTGACCATGGCGGCGAATTCTCCGGACTCGCAGCCAGCGACGGCGGCATCGAGCGTCGCCAGCACGCCCTTGGCGTTCGCCGGGTCGAGCCTGCCCGGCACTGCGGCGTTTGCCAGCGGAACATTAAGGACCTCGAGCGAGTTCGTTGGCGCGCCGTCGCGATGGTACGGCACGAGGCTGACGTCGAGATCGAGCCTCAGCGCCCGCTTGCGCAGCAGAGCGAGATCGCCGATCAACACCAGCCGCGCGGACCACTTGCGTTCGGCCAGGCGCACACACAACTCGGGACCGATGCCCGCGGGCTCGCCGACCGTGACGGCGATCGACGGCAGAGGGATCGACGCAACGCTCATGCGCATCGTCTATTCGATCGACGACGTATCGAGCTTGCCGGCGTCGCCGAAGATGTCGACCTGGACTTCGCTGCCGACCGCGATCGTCGCGCCGTCCGCGGCGACGGCGATTTTCACGCGCGTGTAGCCTTCGAGCGCAACCGCGGGCTTGCCGAAAAGCCAGACGGAGGCTAGCGTTTTGTCGATGTCGATTTCCCCGGTGTGCTGGACGACCGGGCCGAGAGGGAGCGCGTAACCTTCGCGTCCGAAAACCGGAAGACGATCGAGCGGCGCACGATAACGGATGACCTGGCGGCCGGCGACGCGCTGTCGAGTCGCGAGGTCGTACCAGGCTCCCGGGGGCAGCGCTACCTCGATTTCACCGCCTGCCGAAACAATCGGCGCAACCAGCAGCGCATCGCCACACATGAATTGCGTTTCATAGCTGCGAGTCAGAGCGTTATAGGGAAACGCCAGAGGCATCGCCCGCATCAGCGGGAGGCCCATCGCGCAGCCCTGCGCAATCGTCGCGCGCAAATACGGCAGCAGACGGTAGCGAAATTCGATCCAGCGGCGCGCAATTCTGTTCGAACTCCTGACCGCGCGTCCAAGGCGCGCGCGCTCCGCCGGCGAACGCACGCAAGTGCGAAGCGAACACGCTCATTTGCAGCCAGCGCAGCACGAGTTCAGGCGTGGGTTCGATCGCGCCATACGCGCCACCAATCTCGGCGCCGCAATACGGAATGCCGGACATGCCCGATGCCAGTGCACCACGGACGCTCGCAGCGAGTCCTTCCCAGTCACTTTGCACGGGGTCGCCCGATTGCATCGGATGACGCTGGCTTCCCGCCCACGCCGCGCGGGCCGCGATGGGCCACGCATCGGCATCGCGCCCCGAGAATTTGCGCGTCGCGTCGGCGACGCAATGCTGGTAGAGCTGCGGATAAACGTTGTGCAGTCGCGTGCCGCGATCACCATTGAGCGCAACCGCGTCGGCCATCGGCAGTGTCCCGCCGCTGGCTTCCATTACCGAGATGCCCGCCCTGAACAAAGGTTCATGGGCGTCGCGCCACCACGCGTACGCATCGGGATTGGTGAAGTCGATGACGCCCGACTCCTGCAATGTCGCCGATGTCGGCATGCGCGATTCGTCGGCATCAACTGCATCTGCGTCCACTGCATCAGCATCCGTACCATCCGCATCGTGGTCGCCGCCGAAGACGAAAGGCGCACCGCCTTCGTCGGTAAGCAGGTAGCGTTTGGCGGCGAGTTCGATGAACGAAGGCGAGTAAACCGACACGTAGGGAAATTCAGTCGCGCAGACACGCAAGCCCTGCTGCGTGAGTCGGCCGATGGCCGTCACCGGATCCTCGCATCGTTCGACGTCCCACTGAAAATCGAAACGCGTCTGCGATTCCCATAGCGCATCGTCGGCCAGCACTAGCACATCGCACGGAATTTTCTGCTGTCGCAGGCCGGCCGCGACGGATGCCGCTTCGTCGACGCTTTCAGTTCTTGAGGTCGCTACCCAGAGGCCGAGGCTCCACGTCGGCACGCCAGTCGCGCGGCCGGTTAATCCGGCGTAGCGATCGAGGACCTGCGCAGGGTCGCTGCCAGCGACCAGAAAAATATCGAGCGCTTCGTCGTCAACGACAAGCGAATATGACCGGTGCGACCACGGAGCGAACCCGACGCCGTGAGTCACGCGGCCGGGAGTGTGCACGAACAGTCCCCACGCGCCGGCGCCATTGCCCGGGCTCCAGCCGAACGGAACGCTTTTCGACGAGAGGCCGGCATCGGCGCCGGGAACATCCGCTATCTGCGAGTGAACGATCTGGCCGCGTCTGTTCAAGGAACCTTGAGCTTCGCCCAGTCCGTACAGTGGCTCGCCTGATGCCATGCCGAACGTCGCGATCCACGAAGTCGCATCGCGATGCCGTCCGATGACGGGCAGACGCACTCGTCCCGACGGATCTTCGTCGGTCGTCGAGGCGAGGATGCACGCTTGTCCGCGCATCAGGCGCAATCGCAACGGCGCACCGGTGAGTTCCAGCGTCGCATCGCCGGATGCAAAGGACCATTTGCCGTCATCCGCCCTGGTGACTTCGCAGCGCTGAGCTCTTGCCGCCAGCAGACCGTAGTCGGGTCGCGTATTGGGACCGACACGCAGTCGAAATGTACCGGGGCCGAACGCGCCGATCTCCAGCACGTCGCCGCTCGACGTGGCAAACGAGGCGCCGGTGGGCGACGCGCCGAGGCTATTGAGCGCGTCGAGACGAAGATAAGCTGCGAGGTCGAGGTCGTGGTGCATTGGGTCTTGTTCGTCCTGGCTATGTTTTCGCGCAATTCGCGGAGCGTGCCGTCAATCTGCGGCGACCAATTCCTTGTTCACTTTTGGGACAATCCCGCCCCGTAAGTGACACGTCACCCCGCAAATTCAGGCTCCGGTATGCCAGGCACATCGACACGCATGGCGAAGATGCCGCCCGACTGCGGCAGGCGAGCCAGCTCTTCGGCTTCGCGCAATTGTCGTGCGCTCGTCACATACAAGGTCTTGAGGTCGGGGCCGCCGAATGCGCACATTGTCGGGCACATCGCCGGTACCGCGTATTCGCTCAGCAACTCGCCTTGCGGCGACAGGCGGACGATCTTGCCGCCGCGATAGAACGCGCTCCAATAGCAGCCTTCGCGATCCACCGCGGCGCCGTCGGGGCGATCGTTTGCGGCGGGAAAGTGGGCGAACAGGCGCTTGTTGCTGACCGCGCCGTGCGTGTCGAAGTCGTACGCATTAATCGTGTGGGTCGGAGTGTCGGCGTGATACATCGTGCGCCCGTCCGGGCTCCACGCCAGACCGTTCGAGATCATGATGTCGTCGAACAGCACCGTCAGTCGAAAATTACTGTCCAGTCGATACAGGGCCGCGCTGTTCGCATCGCGACGCTCGTTCATCGCGCCGACGCAGAAGCCGCCCGCCGGATCGACACGGCCATCGTTGAAGCGATGATGGCTCGCGTCGTACGGAGCGTCGGCAACTTTGCGTTCGAGTGTCCCGTTGGGTCCTGCAAGCCAGATGCCATCGCGCAGTGCGACGACAAAGCCGCCGCCCGCGCGCAGTCCGATCGAACCAATCGACGCCGGCATCGGCCACGCCTTGTTTTCCTGCGTCGAGGGGTCGAAGCGATTGAGCGACGGCGCGTTGATGTCGACCCAGTAGAGCGCTTGTTCTTTACTCGACCATATTGGAGACTCGCCGAGGCTGGCGCGGATGTCGAGCACGCACTCCAAGCTTGAGGTCATCACTCCACCCGAACTGGCCGTCGATGTCGACCTAAGCGCGCATCGTACAAGAAAAAGATGCGCGGCGATGCTGCGTTGGTGATCCCTAAGTGCTCAGTAAGTGATCAGTAAGTGCTAGCCGTCTTGGTCGGCGCGGCTCTGAACTTGCCGAGAAATTCCTGTGCGCGGCCGACCATGAACCCGAGGTCCGAGCCGATGGCGACCCACGAAAACCCGTAGCCGAGGAAGGCGCCGACCATGTCCGCCGTGGATCCGATGATGCCGGTTGGCTTGCCCAGGCGTTTACAGTCGCGTGCCGCGGCCGCGAGTTTCTCCTGCACCGCCGGATGCGCCATGTCGCCGAGGTGGCCCATCGACGCCGACAGATCCGCGGGCCCGATGAATATCGAATCGATACCGGGAACGGCCGCGATCGCCTCGAGATGGTCGAGTGCTGCAAGCGTCTCGATCTGCACGATGACGCACACTTCGTCGTTCGCCCGCGTCAGGTAGTTCGGGACAGTACCGTAGCGACCACCGCGATGCATGCCCGCCACACCCCGCACACCCGCCGGCGGATAGCGCGTGTACGACACCGCACGTCGGGCCTCGTCGGCATTCTGCACGAACGGAAACAGCAAGGATTGTGCGCCTGCGTCCATGGCGCGCTTGACCATGACCATGTCGTTCCACGGCAGTCGTACCACGGCCGACGCCGGCGTGCCGGCAATGGCCTGGAGGATACCGATCATCTGCGGCGTGTCGATCGGGGTGTGTTCCATATCGACAACGAGAAAATCGAAGCCGAGACAGCCCAGAGCTTCGGCGGTCGAGGGCGCGCCGCTGCTGAGCCAAGCGCCTAGCGGCGTCTTGCCCGACGCAATGGCGCGCTTGAAATGATTGATCGGCAAATCCACGGCGTGACTCCCTTGTTGGTTTGCTTCAGAGCGGTGCGGCGGACATATTTTCTCGCCCGGTGGACCCGGTGATGGGCCGCGACCAGAGCCATTGTAGACGGGTTTGTACGCCGCGCTGGCTTTCGGTGTTGTGCTCGCGCGGGCTTGGTATAATTTTGACGTCGCGAGGAGGCTTGTGGCCGCTTGAAGCGTGGCGGTCGCAGGCCTTTTTCGTTTTGGGCGCCAACTCGGGCCTCCACCCTCGGCTCTATCGTTGGCTGCTCGTCCCATGCGTGCTTTCTATTCCCGGCAGGCGTTTCTCGAAGGTGTCCGCGACATGTTACCGGCCACGATCGGGATATTTCCTTTCGGGGTGGTATGCGGGCTTGGCGCGATCAGCGCCGGCGCGTCTCCGATCGCCGCCATCGCCATGTCGCTGATCATTTTCAGCGGCGCCGCCCAAGTGATTGCAGCACAGCTGATCACCGCAGGTGCGCCGTTCGCGATCATCGTGCTGTCATGTTTCGTCATTAGCCTGCGATTCCTGATGTACAGCGCTGGGCTGGCACCCTACCTTCGATCCGTCGACCATCGCGAGCGCAATCTGATCGCGTTTCTGCTGACCGACCAGTCTTTTGCCGCGACCATCGGGCGCTTTCGCGAGTCTGAGGATCTGGTGGCCAATGTCTCGTATTTTCTCGGTGGCGGCGCCGCGCTTTGGACGGCGTGGCAACTGTCGAGTCTCGTCGGCATATTCGTCGGCGCAATCATTCCGGTGTCGTGGCATCTCGAGTTTGCCGTGCCGCTGTGCTTTATCGGGCTGCTGGCGCCGCTGCTGCGCGATCGCGCGACGTTGGTCGTCGTCGCGAGTACCGCAATCGCCGCCGTCCTGCTGGATGCGATGCCGCTGCGGCTGTCGATGATCTGCGCTGCGGTGATCGGCATCGCATCGGGCGTGATCGCCGAGCGCGCCTTCGGCGACGCGGCCCGCGATGGACAATAAGACCCTGACGATCTGGGCCGTGATCTTCGCGGTTGGCGCGATCAACTTCGCTGCGCGCATGTCCTTCATCGCGTTCTTCGCCCGGCGCGACATGCCCCCGTTGCTCGGACGGGCATTGCGTTACGTTCCGGCGGCGATGCTGACTGCAATCGTGGTTCCGGCGATCGTTTTTTTCCGCCCGGCGAGTTGAGACTCGACTTGGGCAATGTTCGTTTGGTCGCGGCGGTGGTTGCTGCCGTCGTCGCCTGGCGCTGGCAGAACACCACGTTGACCATAGCGGTGGGGATGGTCGCGCTATGGCTACTCAATGATTTTGTGGGCTAGTATCGCAACCGTGTTCGTTCATCGATTGTCCTAGAGCCCGCCGTCGCGAACGGACGGGGTCACCAGAGGAAGCCGGCATGCGTTTCGAAGGCACCGACACCTACATTGCAACGCCCGACCTGATGCTCGCGGTCAACGCCGCCGTCACCCTGGAACGCCCGCTGCTCGTCAAAGGCGAGCCAGGGACCGGCAAGACGATGCTTGCCGAGGAAGTGGCGCGAGCGCTCGGACGTCCGTTACTGCAGTGGCACATTAAGTCCACCACCAAGGCGCAGCAGGGGCTGTATGAATACGACGCGGTGTCGCGCCTGCGCGATTCGCAGCTTGGCGACGATCACGTCGGTGACATCGCGCACTACATCAAGCGTGGCGTCCTATGGGAAGCGTTCGATTCGACAAGTCCCGCCGTAGTATTGATCGACGAAATCGACAAGGCGGACATCGAGTTTCCGAACGACCTGCTGCGGGAACTGGACCGCATGGAGTTCTACGTCTATGAGACGCAGGCAACGATACTTGCGCGCCACCGCCCGCTGGTGATCATCACCAGCAACAACGAGAAGGAGCTTCCGGACGCGTTTTTGCGCCGATGCTTCTTTCATTACATCAGGTTCCCGGACAAGGAGACGATGACGAGGATCGTCGACGTTCATTTTCCGGGACTGAAGAAAAGCCTGCTGAAGGAGGCGCTCGAAGTCTTCTTCGAGTTGCGCGACGTGCCCGGACTCAAGAAGAAACCGTCGACATCGGAGTTGCTCGACTGGCTGAAGCTGCTCTTGGCCGAGGATATTCCACCGGAGGCCTTGCGCAGCACCGACAAAAAGGTGCTTATTCCTCCGCTGCACGGAGCGCTGCTGAAGAACGAGCAGGACGTTCACTGTTCAGCTGCTTCGAAGCTACGCGTGCGGCATGGCTTTGTCGCTTGGCTCGCCGGAATCCTCATGTACTGGCGTGTACACTCCGGTTCCGACGAGCCGCGCTTCGCGCCCTGCCTTTGCTCGTAACGCTTGCCGAAGCAGCTCGATAGTTGCAGAGGTGGGACTCAACGTGGAATCCATTTATCGAGCCCGTCCCTTCAGGCGAACATGCGACGCTGGAACCGCTGGCGCGCGAGCACGAGGAGGCACTGAAGCGCGCTGCATCCGACGGCGAGCTGTGGCGCCTCTGGTACACGAGCGTCGCTTCACCGGACAGGATGGGTGAATACATAGCGACCGCGCTCGACATGCGCGATCGCTTGGGAGCGATGCCTTTTGTCGTACGCGACAATCGCTCAGGCGACATCGTAGGGTGCACGCGATATTTCAATGTCGACGCCGCCAACCGGCGACTCGAGATCGGCCACACCTGGTACGCCAGACGCGTCCAGCGCAGCGCCGTCAATACCGAATGCAAACTGCTGCTGCTGACTCACGCCTTCGAGAAGCTCGCCTGTATCGCCGTGGAATTTCGCACCCACTGGTTCAACCAGGCCTCGCGTGCCGCGATTGCGCGCCTCGGAGCCAAACAGGATGGCATTCTGCGCAATCACCAGGTCGCACCTGACGGCAGCAAGCGCGACACCGTCGTCTTCAGCATCATCGATGGAGAATGGCCGGCGGTAAAGCACCATCTGCAGTTTCAACTCGCGCGGCCACGCTAGCCCGCACTCCTTCTCTGCGTCCGTGCTGATCGATTTCTTCCTCCACCTCAAATCGGCCAAGCTGCCGGTCAGCACGCGCGAATTCCTGACGCTGCTCGATGCGCTCAAGCACGATGTGGTTTCGGGCAACGTCGACGACTTCTACTATCTTGCACGCACGTGCCTCGTCAAGGACGAGGCGCTGTACGATCGCTTCAACCTCGCGTTCGGCGCCTACTTCAAAGGTATCGCCAGCGTGTTCGATATCCGTGCGGAAATTCCCGAAGAATGGCTGCGGAAGATGATCGAGGGGAGCCTGACCGACGAAGAAAAGGCGCTGATCGAGGCGCTGGGCGGGTGGGACAAGCTGATGGAGACGCTGAAGGAGCGCCTTGCCGAGCAACGCGAACGCCATCAGGGGGGCTCGAAGTGGATCGGGACGGGAGGGACCAGCCCGTTCGGCGCCTACGGCTACAACCCGGAAGGCATTCGCATCGGGCAGGAAGGTGGACGCAACCGCAGCGCAGTGAAGGTCTGGGACGAGCGGACGTTTCGAAATCTCGATGATTCGGTTGAGCTCAACACGCGCAACATCAAGATTGCGTTGCGCCGACTGCGGCGTTTCGCGCGCGAAGGCGTCCCGGAGGAGCTCGATATGGATGCAACGATCGAAGGCACGGCCAAGAACGCGGGCTGGCTCGATCTGCATCTGATTCCGGAGCGGCGGAACCGCGTCAAGGTTCTGTTGTTCCTCGATGTCGGTGGCTCGATGGACCCGCATGTGCAGGTCTGCGAGGAGCTCTTTTCCGCTGCGAAGAGCGAATTCAGGCACCTCGAGTATTTCTACTTTCACAATTGCGTGTATGACTACGTTTGGCGCGATAACCGGCGCCGCCGGAACGAGCGCGTCGCGACCTTCGACGTGTTACATAAATACGGACACGATTGGCGACTGATCTTCGTCGGCGACGCGGCGATGAGCCCGTACGAGCTGGCGCAGGCTGGGGGCAGCGTCGAATACAGTAACGACGAGCCGGGAGCGACGTGGCTGAAGCGGCTGATTGATACCTACAAGCACGCGATCTGGCTCAACCCTGAGCCCGAGCGCGCGTGGAACTACACGCGCTCGACCCAGATGGTGCTGCAACTCCTCGGCCCACGGATGTTTCCGCTGACGCTGGACGGCCTTCAGCGTGGCATTACGACGCTGCGCAAATAGTCACATTGGGACGTTTCGGGATGCCGACGTCCGTGCCGGCGCAGGCGAAGCAAACACGTGCCATAACAAGCCGAGTATCGCGAGCATCCACACCACGACCGGGCCGCTCGGCAGGTCGAGTGCGGTGGATGCGACCAATGCGAGCGCATAGGCAACCGCGCCGATCGCCCACGCACTGATAAGTCTGTGGCTTCCCATCGTCCGGGTTGCAAGCGGCGGAATGATAAGCGTCGCAAACACCAGGTACAGGCCGACCAATTGCACGGACACGGTGACTGCCAGCGCGAACAACACGTAGAAGCCGGTGCGACCGAGCCGTTCCCGCGCGGAAAACCACAGCGCAAGGATGCCCGCATAGACGACCGCTGCCCACACGAGACGCGTCGGCTGCGCCCAGAGAATCTGGCCGACGAGCAGGTCACGCAGATGTTCGCTGCCGTGGGGATTACTGGCGAGCAGAAGCACGCTGCCGGTCGCGCCGAGTACGAATACCACGCCGATGACGGCCTCCTGCACCTCGGGCCAGATGCGCTCGGTCCAGGTCAGCAGCAGTGCACCGCCGAGCGCCGCCGACAGCGCGGCGACTTGCACGGCGATGCCTTCGGCCTCGAAGCCGAAACGATCGGCGAGGACGACGCCGCAGCCGGCGATCTGCGCAATCGCGAGATCGATGAACACGATGCCACGTGCGAGCACCTGCATGCCGAGCGGGACGTGGGTTGCGGTCACCAGTAGTCCGGCAATGAATGCCGGCAGAAGAATCGAAAAGTCGAGCATGCTCAGTGACGATGCGTTCATTGCAATCCTTTCAACAACCGCTTCATCGCTGTCGTCGAACATTCCGAACAGATCCTTGGCGTCGTCGTCGCCACCGACCGTGAAAGGCAGCGTTACGGCGTTGATCTTGGTCCGTTCAACGATCCATTGCGAGGCGCGATCGCTCTGGTAGGCGGCGCGCAACACCATCTTCACTTTCTGCTGGTCGATGACCGAGAGCACCTCCGACAAATGCGCGGTGGTGGGCTCTATACCGGGCTTGGGTTCGAGCGCGGCCACCTCGCGCAAGCCGAGCCAGTGTTCGAGATAAGTGAAATCCTTGTGATGGACGATGACCGGCGCGCCCTTGAGCGGCGCAGCCGCGCTCTCCCAGCGTGCGATGGCCGCGTTCCATCGACCGCTGAAATTGGCCAAACGTCCGCGGTAATAGTCGGCATTGCCAGGGTCGAGTTGAGCCAGTCGCGCCGACAGCGCTGTCGCGACGACTCCGATATTGCGTGGATCAGTCTGGATGTGCGGATCTCCCGCCGCATGCACGTCGCCTTCGGCGCGGTCGAGTCGCGCGGGCTTGTCGAGCAGACTGATCAGTGACGTGGCTTCGAAGTAACCGGGCTGCCCCGGCTGGATTTTCGGATTGCCGGCCTGTTGCGTCACCAGCGGCAGCCAGCCGATTTCCAGTTCCGCACCGGTGGCCACGACGAGGTCGGCGTTGCGCGCGCGAGCGATCAGACTCGGCTTGGCTTCGACGTGATGCGGATCCTGCAACGCATTGGTCGCGACATAAACCTTCACCTTGTCGCCACCCAATTCATCGGCCAGAGCGCCCCATTCGGGAACGGTGGCAAATACGTTCAATGCGGCAGATGCGGGAAGGATCCATGCGGTGGCAAGCACGGCGAGAAGGATTTGCAATCGTGATTTCATGTTTGGCTCCTAGTAGCGGTGCGCGCCGTGCGCGCCCATCGTCAGGATGTATTGCAGGAAGAATTGGTTGTCAGTGAAGCCCTCGCGCGCCTTGTCCTGCGCGAGCTGAAGTCGAATGCGGCTGAATTCCGACGGCGTGTAGTCGAACATGATCGATGTTCGCTGAGGATTGAACGAAGGCGTTGCCAGGTAGGCCGCGTTGGCGCCGTAGTCGACATGCCCCGGATCGAGGCGGTCATAACGCACCCCGACGCGCCAATAGGGCATGAACTGATACACGCCTTGCAGATACCAGCCGCTCTGCGATGACGAATACGCAGCGCTTTGCATCACTCCAAGTGCGCCGTCGCTGTCGTAGACGAGGTCGCCACGCTCACGTCGCCAGAAATATTCTGCCTGCGCCTTGAAGTTGGTGTTCTGCGCGTTGCCGTTGGGGGCGTATTTCCAAACGAAGTCGAGCGCCGCGACGTGACTCGTGCCGTCAAACGCGAGCAGCGCATCGTTGCCTGCGATGTCAGACTGCGTGTACTCGCGGTTGCGCGCACCGGTCTGCAAATAGGACAGGCCCGCGCGCCAGCTGTGACTGGCACCGATGTCGTCGCCGACGTGCGCATAGACCACACCGCTGCCGACGCCGTTCTTGTTGCGATCCGTTCCCGGAAAACCCGCGCCGCTGCCGGCTTCGGCGCCGAACTCGAGGAACTGATCCGTCGGCGCAACCCACTTAAGCTGCACACCATCGTTGTTGTATTGGCCCCCGAGGAATGCCTGGTAGACCAACGGCGCGTCGACGAAATCCCAGACGTGCTGGTGCTGTTCGTTGAGGTAGCCAAGTCCGGAAAAGAAGCGTCCGATCTTCGGCGTGATCCCATCGGGCAACGCGGTAATTACCGCGTAGGCCTCCTCCACCGACACGGTGTTCTCGGGAGTCAATGAGACGATCAGGTTGCCGGCGAACTTGTCGTCGATGTTGGCGGACAGCGCCAGTTCCGATTCGCCGAGCGAAAAGCTGCGCTTGCCCGGCCCGATATCGGGGCCACTCGCAAAGCCGGTGATCGCATATTTCGTCGGGTCCTGCGACAGATTGGCGTAAGTGCCTTGCAGCACAGCAGAAATCGCCGGATTGAACGCGCTCAAACCGCTCGACGGCGACGACCCAGCCGCGGCGGCCGAGGGCGCGGCTTGCGGTGGCGCTGCTGCGACTTCGGGTGATTTCGGCGCGGGCGCCTTCGCAGCAGACGAACTGGCTGCGTCTTCGGCCTGTTTCAGGCGCGCTTCGAGCGCCTGGATTCTTGTTTCGTAGCTCTCCTTCAACTGCCTGATCTGATCGCGAATGTCAGCGAGTTCGGCATCCGACGCGCCCCACGCAGGGGGCGCAGCAGATAGCACCAGCGCCAACGCGCCGGGCACCAACAGAAACTTGGACACGATGAGACTCCTCTAGCCATGATGGACATATGCCGCCAATGGATGGCGGTTGACCCAGCGGACTTAGAGGGCGAGCGGCGGGGCGCGGCTTTGGTAGTAGGAAGGGGCGGTGGCAAACCGCGACGGCGTGTCGAACGCACTGCAGTCATCGGCGGCGGCAACGCAAGGCGGCGCCCACGCGCTGCCGAACGCGGTGCTCGTCGCGCCAGCGAGCAACGCGCACTCGACGCAAGGGGTATCGGCAGCCGGGGCCTGCAGGCTGGCGTCGCCTCGCTGCAGGCTCCCCATATGCGTCAGCGGATGCACCAGCAATTCCTGCTGCAGACCGAGCAGCAGGAAAACCAGCGCAAGTGCTGTGAACTTGCGGATCATGGAGGCTGATGAATGCCGATAGCGAACGATGGGCATGGACACAAAGGTCGAGTCAACCTGTCTAGTGTAGCGGAAACGACTCCGACGACGGAGTCGGACAGTACCCCTGAAGGCCTAGATCGCCAGGCGAATGCGGAGCTACGGGTCGTCGGTCGGCCGGGCCTACATCGCGCTGGATGCAAACGTCGGCGCCAGGACTTCGAGCGCGTCCAGCTTGGTCGACGGTTCCTTGATCGTGATACGCCAGAGCGTGCGCGGGTCGTCCGGATCGGTGAGCGTGGCCGAATGCAACAACGACGCGTTGTCCCAGATCACGACGTCGCCGACGCGATATGCATAGCTCAGCACGTATTTCGGCTGCGTTGCATGCGCTGCGAGCTCGTCGAGCAGCGCAACGGCTTCGTCTTCGGGCATGCCGACGATGCCGTACGAACTTCCGGACACCGCATACAGCGCCTTGCGGCCCGTTACCGGATGCGCGCGCACGAGCGGATGCGTGATCAACGGCATTTTCGCTTTCTGCTCGTCGGTCGAGCGGTGAGGCGGCGACGCGGCTCATTTCATCACCGACCTTGCGGTTGCCGTAATGGTGTACGCCAACCATCGGCGCGATGCGCTTCTTCATCGCGTCGGGAAGATCGTCGTACGCCGCGTATTGATTCGCGAACAATGTATTGCCGCCGACCTTGGGCACCTCGATCGAATAGAGCATCGTCGCCCGCGCCGGCACCTGCAGATACGAATAGTCGGTATGAAAATAGGTCCCCGCGTCGGCCAGACCGATGGGCGCGCCGTCGTTCCTGCGGTTCGAGAGAATCAGGATGTTCGAGTCGGCCGGGTGGTGGAACTGATCGATGACGTGCGGCTCGGGAGGGCCGAAGCGGCGCCCGAAAGCCACGTACTGTGAGGGCGTCAGATGCTGGTCCCGCAGCACCAGCACTTGGCCGGCGAAGAAGGCGTTGGCGATATCGTCGAAGGCCGCGTCCGAGAGCGGCCGGGAAACATCGACGCCTGAGGTTTCGAGACCGAAACCCGTGGAAATCGGTTTCGTGGTCAGCATGGACTGAATCCTATTTGACGAACTGTGGCATCAGCTTGCGCGGCAGCCACAGCATCAGGTCCGGAAACAATATCACGATCAGCAAAACCAGCAACATCGGTATGAACAGTATCGCGGTGTCCTTGACGGCCTCCTTGATCTTGATACCGCCGATCGAGGACGCGATCATCAGGCACAGCCCGTACGGAGGTGTCACCAGTCCGTAGGCGATCGAGATCACGCCGATGATCGCAAAGTGGATGGGATGCATGCCAACTTTCGCGGCCAGCGGTGCCAGGATCGTCCCGACGATGATGATCGCGGGTATCGCATCGATGAAGCAGCCGATGAACAGGAACGCCGCCGCCGTGATGAAACCCACGCTGGTGATGCCGCCTCCCCAGCCCGACACCGCATTGACGACCAGTTGCGGAATGTGGAAGTAAGCGAGTATCCAGCCGAAGGCGGATGCCGTGCCGATACAGAAAAGCGCGATCGCGGCAAAGCGCGCCGAGTCGTAGAGCGTGTGGCGAAGGTCCTTCAGCGAAATGGAGCGGTAGATCAATCCACCGAGGAGCATGGCGTAGAGCACCGCGATGACCGATGCCTCGGTCGGCGTGAAGAAACCGAAGATGATGCCGCCGACGATGATGCCCGGCGTCAGGATCGGAAGCACGGCTTGCGCGCAGGCCGACAGGAATTCTTTGAGCGTCGCGCGCGGATAAACCGGATAGTTGCGACGCTTGGCGTAGATGTAAACGGCGACCATCAACGACAAGCCCATCAGTACGCCGGGAAAAACGCCGGCGAGGAAGAGTCCGCCGATGGATACCGAAATCACGCCGCCCCATACGACCATCAGGATCGACGGCGGAATAATGACGCCCATTACTGCGGCGCACGCGACCAGCGAAACCGTGAACGGCGTGTCGTATCCCTGTTTTTTCATCGCCGGGATCAGCACGCCGCCCACGCCGGCGGCCTCCGCGGTCGACGAGCCTGAGATGCCGGCGAAGAGCATCGACACCAGCACGCTCACATGCCCGAGGCCGCCAGGAAGATGCCCGACGAGCGCGCGCGACAGGTTGATCAGCTTTTCAGTGATGCCCGCCGTGTTCATAAGGTTCGCCGCCAGCATGAAGAACGGGATCGCCAGCAGCAGGAACGAGTTGTATGACTTCAGCATTTCGTTCATCAGCAGGAACGGCGTCAGCCGATCGTCGATGAAGAACACCGGGATGCATGCCAGGCCGAGCGCGAATGCGACTGGCACGCGCAGGATGATCAATGCGGCAAAAACGCCAAACAGGATCAGCGCGACGTCCAAGGGACTCATTGCGCCGTCCGATACAGTTTCACATCGTCGATGATTTTCTCGACGAGGAAAAGAAACCAGCAAATACCGGCAAACGGCCACGCAATATGAATCGACAGCATGTTGATGCCGGTCATTTCCGAGCTCTGGTCATAACCGAACATCGCGAAACGCCAGCCGAAGCCGATGAAGATCAGCGCGACCAGCAGCATCGATACGTGGACCACCAGACGGGCGACCGCGTTGCCCTGAGGCGTCTTCGGCTGCGGCAGGACGTCGACATCGAAGTGCGTTCCGTCGCGGACGGCGATCGTCGCCCCAAGCATGATCAGCCACATCAGGCAGAAACGCGCGACTTCCTCGGTCCAGATGTAGCGCGGAATGAATTCGAAGAACCGGGAGAAGATCTGCAGAGTCACCGGAACGAGCATCACAGCGATCAAGACGGTGATCAGGATCTGCAGCACGCGATAGATCAGCGCATTTATTGCACGCATGAATTTGTCCGCCGTGGGCAAGCGAAGGCCGGCGGCGGGCATACCCCGCGTCGCCGGCCTCGACGACTACTGGATCGCGTTGACTTTGTTCAGGATCGCCGTTGCATCGATTTCTTTGGCATAGGCCTGCTTGACCGGCTCAGCCAATTCAAGCAGCTTTGCCCTGTCGGTAAAGACCCAGGTCTTCAGCTTTCCTTCCTTTTCCAGCTTGGCCAGAAGCGCCGAGTCGTTGCCCGACTCGATGTCGCGACCGACTTTCCCAGCCTCGCGACCTGCCCTGAGGATGGCCGCTTGCAAATCGGCCGGCAGCTTGCGGAAGGTCTTGCCGGAAAAGCAGATCGGCCGCACGGTGATGGCATGCTGGGTCAACGAGATATTCGGCCCCACCTCGTAGAACTTCATCGCATCGAGTCCGGCCGCTTCGTTTTCCGCGCCCTGGATGACGCCGGTCTGGATGGCGTTATAGACCTCGTTGTAGGCAATGACCGACGGCTTGGCGCCGATCGCGCCGAACATCTGCGTCTGGATCGGCGCGCCCATCACGCGCATCGTGAAACCGCGCAACTCCGCCATGTTGCGGATCGGCTTGTTCGCGATCAGGTTGCGCGTACCGCCGCCGGCGTAGCCGATGATCAGCACATCCGCCTTCTTCGACACGTCGTCGACGATAGGCTGAAAGGCGTCCGAATCGAGAACCTTGTTCCAGTGATTGACGTCGCGAAAAAGGAACGGCATGTCGAGCAGCGGCGCGGCCTTGGCGAAGGTCGACATGTGCGCCGGCGAAACAATGCCGTAGTCGACCGATATGCCTTGGCTCATGTACGCGAAGTAGTCCTTTTCCAGCCCGAGTTCGCTGTTGCGATGAAGAACGAAGTTGATCGGCTTCCCGTAGTATTGCTTGACCAGTTCTTCGAACTTCAACAGCGCCTTGTTGAACGGATGCGAATCGTCAAACTGCACGGCACCGTGCAGCGTGATCGGTTGCTGGGCGAGCCCGGGTGTCGAAAATGTCAGGCCGATTGCGGCGGCCACCGCTGCGCAGCGTGCGAGCGCACGAACGAATGCGAACATGCTTCCTCCTCCAATGTAGTTTTGAGTTCTCGTCACGCAGCGTCTGATGAGCAGAGTTAGCCGCGCGACCCACCCTTTGGTAAGGTGGTCTGACCGCATTCAACCCCGTGCGCTTGCCAGTGTCAACGACTAAGTTGTTGCCGCGGGGCGTTGTGCGTTGGCCTGGCCGTCGTGGTTGGTCCCGCTAGCAGCAAGGCGCAATGAAGGTACAATGCCAGTGATGAATGCGGCAATCCACGCGCTAATGAAGCGGCGACGGCATCGCAAGAGCACCTGGCTGGCACTGGCGGCCATGTTGCTGCAGTTGCTGGCGCCGATTTCCGGCTATGCGATGTCGCATACCGAGAGGGGCTTTGGCGACGTTTGCTCCTCGGTTGCTCCCTCGACTCGCGCGGGGCTCGTCGACGCCGATCGCAGCGCATCGGGCGCATGGCCCGAATCGCCTGCGCCACGTTCCAATCAGCACGCTCCCAGTCACTGCACGCACTGCACGACAGGTGCGGGCGCAGCAGCAATCGTGTCTTCCGTGCCGGGGCTCGCCGAGCCTGTCGCGGCGTTTGTTCCGCCGATAGCGGACGCCGACAGTAACACCTCTGCCCCTTCCCTGCTGCCGCCTGCGCGCGGCCCGCCGTCGTCCTTCCTCTGATCTGTTGGTGAGTTGCAGTTGCGTCGCCTCGGGCCCAAGCCCGGAGCGAGCCATGTCGGGCCTGTGATCGATCGCGTGTTCTCCGATCGGTCGTTGTCCCACACGATTCGAGGAAATGACGTGATGAAATTATTTTTTGTAACGGCGTTGTTGCTGGCGTTCGCGGCTATGGGAGCAGCGGCGGCGCACGATTACCAATTCCACTCGCTCAGGATCGACCATCCTTATGCGCGGGCCACGCCTTCCGGCGCGCAAACTGGCGGCGTATTTCTCACTGTGCAGAATCAGGGGCGCGAAGGCGATCGGCTGCTGCATGTTTCCTCGTCGATTGCGGGATCCGCGTCGCTGCACGAAATGCGCATGGATGGCGGCGTGATGCGGATGCGCGAGGTCACCGGGCTCGAGGTCGCACCTGGTGACGCGCTGGTGCTGAAACCCGGCGGCTATCACGTGATGTTGAGCGAGCTCAAGCATCCACTCAAGTCGGGCGAGAAATTCCCCATGACCCTTGCCTTCGAGAAGGCCGGACAAATCGAAGTCTCGGTCTGGGTCGAGGATCTCGGCGCCGGCACGACAACGACAACCAAGCATTGATGCCGGCTGCGTGCGTTCAGCGGATGCTTGAACATCCGTTGATATGCGCGGCGCTGACGGAGAACAGGCAATGATTACACGCGGAATCCAATCGACACTTGCAGCGATGGCTGCAGCGGTACTGCTGTGGGCGCTCGCGTCACCGGCGCTGGCGTGCTCCAGTTGCGGCTGCACGCTCAGTTCCGACTGGGCGGCCCAGGGCTATTCAGGCGGCGAAGGTACGCGCTTCGATTTTCGCTTCGACTACTTCAACCAGGACCAACTTCGCTCAGGGACGCATAGCGTCGACCGTGGGAGCCTCGAGGTGCCCAATGAAAGCGAGATCCAGCAGAACACAATCAATCGCAACTACACGTTCAACCTCGACTACAGTCCCGACGCCGACTGGGGCATCAATTTTCAGCTGCCGTATTTCAACCGGTATCACACGACTATTGCGGAGGGCGACACCGAAATCTCGACGTCGCACACCAAGAGCATCGGCGACGCAAGAGTTGTGGGCCGCTACCAGGGCTTCTCGCCGGATCGCAGCTTCGGCGTGCAGGCGGGACTCAAGTTCGCGACCGGCAGCTTCGACAACAACTTCATCAGCGGCCCGCAGGAAGGCGAGCCGCTCGATCGCGGCTTGCAGCCCGGGACAGGCACGACCGATCTGCTCGTTGGCGCCTACACCTTCGGCGCATTGAATCGGGATTGGGACTATTTTGCCGAAGCGATGGTCCAGCAGCCGCTGAATTCGCGCGACGAGTTTCGACCCGGGACGGGCGTGAATGCCAACTTCGGCATGCGCTATGTTGCGTTCGAATCGTTCACGCCGCACATCCAGATCAACGTACGCAGCGAAGGGCGCGAGTCGGGAGCCAACGCCGACGTGGAGAACAGCGGCGCAACCTTGGTCTATCTGAGCCCGGGCATCACCGGAAAGATCGGTCACAACTTCAACGTGTATGGGTTTTTCCAGGTGCCGATTTATCAGCGGGTCAACGGCCTGCAGCTCGAGCCGCGATTCACCGTTTCGCTTGGCGTGCACTACGCGATGTAAGGGCTGTTTTCCAAACGGCGTGAAGGCTTTGCGGACGAGGTGGTGCGGCGGCGGCGCCCGCGCGCGAGAATTACCGGTGCAAGAGGCGACCGGCGACCTTCTGTGTCAATGCGCGCGCAGCAGCGGCGTGACGACTTGTTCGAGCGACGACGCGTCGATGCCTGGATCGCCGTACCAGTCTTCCTTGCGCAGCACGCCTTGGCGATCGATGACAAACGTCAACGGCAGGCGCCAGACGCGGCCATATGCCTTGATATCGGCGTCGCGCGCCAGCGCTGCCGGGAAGGCAAAGGGTTTCATCGCTTCGCGCACTTTGGTTTCGTCTTTGGGGTCGTCCATGCTGATCGCCAGCATCACCAGACCGTCGTCACGATGCGCGCGATAGTACGCATCCAATGCCGGCATTTCAGCGCGACAAGGCGCGCACCAGGTCGCCCAAAGGTTGACGATGACGACTTTGCCCGCATTGTCGCCGAGCTTGAATGTCGCGCCGTCGAGCAGTTTCGCTTGCATCGCCGGCGCGGGCTGGCCCTCGGTCGCGGCAGCAAGCGCGCACGGGCAGATGGCGAGCAGCGGCGACAGGGCGAACGCCAGGCAGAGCAATTTTCTCAATAGCGATGCAAACATGGACACGCGCGTCGGGGCGAAGTTGATTCGATAGTAAAATTGTCGCATGAGTGCGTCCAGTCCAAGCATGAATCGCTCGCGGCCCCCCGGGCCGCCCTCAGTGTCGTCCACCACGTCGTCCAGCGTCCCCGCGGTTCGTCCGCCGGGTTCGTCCGCCGGGTTGTCCAGTTCGCGGACGAGTTCGCGGCCCATTGCAATCTGGTTGCTCGCGTGCTGCGCATTGGTCTTCGCAATGATTGTCGTCGGTGGCGTAACGCGCCTGACGCACTCGGGCTTGTCGATCACCGAATGGCAGCCGATTGTCGGGACCTTGCCGCCGATGTCGACCGAGCAGTGGGATGAGACCTTTCGTAAATACCAGGCTACGCCCGAGTATCAGCAGGTTAACCGCGGCATGAGTCTCGAGGCGTTCAAGGCGATCTTCTGGTGGGAATATTTCCATCGCCTGCTCGGACGCGCGATCGGCGTCGTATTCGCGGTTCCGCTGTTGTGGTTCCTCATACGCAGGCAGGTTCCGCGTGGCCTCGCGCTTGGGCTCGCGGGAATTTTCCTGCTGGGAGGACTGCAAGGCGCGTTGGGCTGGTACATGGTGCAAAGCGGGCTCGTCGACGATCCTCGCGTCTCGCACTTGCGTCTGAGCGCGCACCTCGGATTGGCGCTGCTGATCTTTGCGGCAATGCTATGGGTCGCGTTGTCCTTGTTGAAGACGCGACGCGATGTCGCGCCTCGCGGCGACGGGCTGTTCCGGTTTGGTGTGACGATTGCGGCGCTGGTGTTTGTGCAGGCGCTTGCGGGCGGCCTCGTCGCAGGAACGCATGCAGGGCTGGCGTACAACACCTTTCCGTCGATGAACGGCTATCTTCGTGCCGCCGGAAATCATGCAGATCGAGCCGTGGTATCTGAACCCGCTGAATAATATGGCAACGGTGCAATTCGATCATCGACTGATCGCGTGGGTCTTAGCGCTGCTGGTGCCGATATTCTGGTGGCGCGTTCGCCGTCTCGGCGCTCGATTCACACCATCGATACGTTCGGACGCCGGCGCGCGTCAGGGACCCGCCTTGCGGCGAATCTCCTGCTGGCAATGCTGATCGTTCAGATTGCGCTGGGCATCGCCACGCTGCTGCTCCGCGTTCCGGTTCCGCTGGCCGCCGCGCACCAGGCAGGCGCCGTACTTCTGTTCGCGGCGGCGCTGAACGCAGCACATTCATTGCGATGACCCTCGCGTTCAACACCTTCCGTTAGCGTCATTCCGTAGTACGCTCGTTCACACCAAGCGCGCCGCGCAGCTCAGTTGCGGCATCAGTTGCATCGACACCCCTCTTAGGGGGATGATGACCGGCCCTGCAACCCGAGCGTCTCCATGAATGAAACCGCAAAGTTGGACGAGCCGCTTAGCGACCCCGACTACGATACCCTCGAGGCCTTCCTTGCTTCCAGCGGCGTTCCGCAGGATTGCATGGACCTGGAAATGCTCGACGGTTTCCTCACCGCCATCGTGAGCGGCCCCGAAGTTATTCAACCATCGGAGTGGTTGCCGGTCGTCTGGAGCGACAGTCAGCGAAGCGTGTCGCCCGTTTTTGCCGACAACGAACAGGCAAGTAACATCCTGTCGCTGGTATTGCGACTTCAGAGCGGCATTGCGCGCACGCTGCGTGAGTCGCCGACTCGATTCAAGCCGCTGCTCTACCATGCCGACGAAAACGCCAAGGGCGAAAAAGCACCTCCCGAAGCGAGTGCATGGTGCGAGGGCTACATGACTGGCGTGCTGCTTCGCGAAGCTGAATGGGAGCCGCTTTATACCGAAGACGCAGCGCGCGATTGGATGTTACCGGTCGAAGCGCTCGCGTATGGCGATCACGACCCGGAATATCTGGACTGGGTCGACAGCGAAGAAAAGCGCATGGGGATGATCGATGAACTGCCGATCGCGGCCGTACTCATTTACCGTTTCTGGCAGGAACGTAATCGCGCTGATTCTCCCAACCGCGCCGAACGGCGCTCGCAACGCCGGGAAACATCGCGCAAAGGCAGGCAAAGACTGCACTGAAGTCGCGCCGCCGGCTGCGCGACTCAGTTCCGACGGCTGCTAGGCGGGCATTTCGCGACCGACGCCGGCGGATCGCGCGGCGCGCATTGGGCGTCGCCTCGACCTGACGACGGCGTGCGAACGCGTCGCGGCGCCGATCACTGTACCCAGGATCAACATCATCAGCGATCCAAGCGCATAGGCGAGCTTGTCCCAGTCGCCAGTCGAGTCGGCCATTGCCGCGAACACCTGCGCAACGATCGCGCTGCCGATCAATGCGCCCGCCACAAAAGCCGCTAAAGCGCGAACCCCTGGACCGTAGGTTTTGGTTAATGTCCTCATCGCAATTTTCGTCCGCAAATCGGTCGGTAACTGAGGGACATCGTACGACTGCGCTGCACAGTCTGGATGCAGGCGCAACACCGATTTATTTTGTAGGGAATCATCCGACAGCGGCGTAGCCGGGGCCCGGAACATGTACGAGTCGAGCGCGAGGGCTCCCGCTTCGTATCCGCTCAGGAATCGATCGGCAACCGCATCCCGGCGGGCGGCACCCATCGCGATATAAAGCGGTAGCAGATGCTCTTCGGTCGGGTGCGCGCGCTGCGCTTCCGGCGCCAGCTCGCGATAGGCGATCAGCGCATCAGTATCGCGTTTCTGAAGGTGATCGCGCAGCCATCCCGCAAAGGCCTCGGCGTAGCGCAACGGCTCTTGCCGGCGCGGGTTGCTCATCCAGTCGCGCAGACTGTGCGTCGTGTGACCCGAGCCCACGATGAGCACGCCATCGTCGGCCAGCGGCGCCAGGGCCCGGCCGAGGCGGAGATGATGAGCGGTTCCAAGTTCTGGCTGCACTGAAAGTTGTACGACCGGCACGTCGGCAGCCGGATACATCCACCGCAGCGGGACCCAGGCGCCGTGATCAAGGCCACGACAGCCGTCAATGCCTGCGCAGATCCCGGCGTTTTTCAGCAACGCCACCGCTTCACGCGCAAGCCCGGCCGACCCAGGCGCTTCGTAGGTGACACGATACAACTCCTGCGGAAAGCCGCCGAAGTCGTGAATGGTAGTGGGACGCTCGCTGCCGCTTAACATCGGAACCGAGGTTTCCCAATGCGCGGACGCGATCAGGATTGCCCGCGGTCGCGGGAGCTTGCGTCCCAGTCGCGTCCACGCCTGCCCCGCCGCGCCCGGTTCGATGGCGTGCATTGGGGAACCATGTGACAGGAACAGAGGGGGCAGAGTAGTCATCGAGATTGGTTGGCAGGCGGGCATCGCGATTCGCAGTGCGCCGCCGGCCAATGTTTGCGCATCTAGGCCGCGACCGCCGCGGCTTCCTTGATCAGCCCCTCGGCGCGCAAGGCTTCGCGCACTTTCGGTCGCGCAGCGACGCGTGCTTCGTACGCCGCCAGCGTCGGCCAGCGATTGAGATCCACACCGACGAATTTCGTCCACCGAAGGATCGTGTACAGATAGGCGTCCGCTACAGTGAATTGCGTGCCCATCAAGTAATCCTTGCCGGTTAACTGTTCGGCCAGCCAGTCGAAGCGTTTGGCTATCTTTTCCTTGAGAATTTCCCGGTATTCGACCGGCGTATTCGCTGCGAACATCGGTCCGAACTGCTTGTGCAACTCCGAGGTGATGAAATTCAGCCACTCCTGCAGACGGTAGCGATCGAAGCTTCCGTTGGCGGGAGCAAGGCCCGACGCAGGATTGCGGTCGGCGATGTATTGCACGATAGCCGGACCTTCGGTCAGACGCTGGCCGTCATCGAGTTCGAGCAGCGGCACATAGCCCTTGGCGTTGATCGCATAAAAGTCACTGCCGTCCGCGAGCTTATGGGTCTTGGTATCGACCTTCAACAGTTTGATCGGCACGCCGGCCTCGAGAGCGGCGATATGGGGCGACAGCGAGCAGGCGCCGGGGGAATAGTAGAGTTTCATATGTGACTCCTCGTCCTGGTGAGTGAATTCGCGCATCGGTGACGCGTGAGGAACATTATGATCATTGCTGAATAAGGGATAAACAGTCGATTGCGCGAAAGACTATTGCAGTTCATGCAATAATAAGATCCACGGGTAATTCGCTCAGGATCGCTGGCATGGACCGTTTTGTCGGCATAGCGACATTCGCCAAGGTCGTCGAAGTCGGAAGTTTTGTCGGCGCCGCAAATCGCCTCGGCGTCTCGGTCTCAGCGGTATCCAGGCAAGTGACGGAGCTCGAAGCGCATCTGGATGCGCGGCTGCTCAATCGCACGACGCGGCGTCTATCGCTGACCGAGAGCGGCCGTGCATTCTATGAACGCTGCGTACAGCTGCTCGCGGACCTGGAGGAAGCCGAACAATCGGCCAACGCCGCAACGATCGCGCCGCGCGGCACGCTGCGCGTCACTTGCGGCACGACGTTCGGAACCCGGTACCTGGCTCCCGCAGTCGCCGATTTCGTAAGTCGTTATCCGCGCGTACGCTTTGACATTGACCTTTCCGATCACGCCAGCGATCTCGTCGACGAGGGATTCGACGCTGCCGTCCGCATCGGCAGGATTGGCAGCCTCAATCTCGTCGGTCGCAAGATCGGGGAAACGCGGCTGGTCTGTTGCGCCGCGCCTTCTTACCTCGCCCGCCACGGTACGCCGAAAAAGCCGGCAGACCTCGCGGCCCATGCGTGCCTTACCTACGAATACTCGCCGTCAAAGAATGTGTGGCCCTTTCACGACCGGGAGGGCAAGGACCGCAGCGTCAAGGTTGACGGACCGGTGCACGCTAACAGCGGACAATTTCTTGAGGCCGTCGCCGCGGCCGGACTGGCGATCGTGTGCGAGCCCGACTTCATCGTCGGCTCGAATGTTCGCGCGGGTGCACTGGTACCTATCCTGCGGGCCTACCCGCTGCCGCCTTCCGACATACAGGTCGTGTACCCGAGCCGACGGCATCTGTCGGCGAAGGTCCGTGCTTTCACTGAATTCCTGATCGAGCGATTTGCCCAGCCCGACTGGTCACTGATCGACGCGCGCTCCAGCGGCCGAAGGAAGGCCCTAGGGTAGCTTGAGTTTGCTGGCCGCTCCCGGCGGAAGGCTGCCTCCGGCACCTGGGACGAGGATCGACGACGATTGCTGCCGTCGCAATTCCTGCAATTCGCGCATCGTACGTTCTACGCCGTCCTTGGCCGACTCGCCGTACTTCTGGACGGCCTCGGCGAGCGTCGCTGCGGGGATCTCAAAACTGATCGGCAGCGGGCCCATATTGGTCATTATCTGCGCTTCGCCAGTGTAAACGATGGGGCGCGTCTGATCCGGGCCGCCATCACGAGTTACTGGCGTCAGCACGCGTATCGTGCCCGCCGCGCGGTCGGTGTAGATATCCTCGCGGTAGAGTGAGGCCGCATCCATCTTCATGTCCGTCGGACGCATTCCCGGTTCGCTGGCCATTGCCACCCTCAGTATTTTTTGGAAACGAGAAGAATACTAAAAACTGCGCGAGAGCGGCACGTTGCCGTGCGTTCTGCGTTCCATTTTGGCGGCTGCATCCGGCCGGACGCGCCTGCGGGAGACCCGGGCACGGAACAACGCTGGGCTGTCGCTGTTGACGTCTATAATCATCGTCAAGTCCAGGCAACAGTCTGTTACATGGTTCTGCACTTGATTCGGGGCTTCGCCGGCCAATATGGTCAGCAGAACTTCCGCTTCAAGCGTTTAGTCTAAGCGTAAGCTTAGTGAGGAGAATCCAATGAGAAAATTCGCAATCGCGTTGCTCGCCGCATGTGCATGCCTCGGCGTGGCTGCGACCGCTTCGGCGCAGAATCACGGCGGCGGCCACGGCGGCGGGGGGGGTGGCGGCGCGTCAGGCTACCACGGCGGTTCATCAGGGTGGCACGGCGGTTCATCGGGATGGCACGGCGACAGCGGGCATTCCCACGTCGGAATAGCAATCGGCTTTCCCGGCTACTACTGGCCAGCCTATTATCCGTACGCGTACGGTTACCCCTATGCCTATGGGTATGGGTATCCCTATGCCTATGGCTATCCGTACGGTTATTACAATTACCCGTATGCGGCGCCCTACCCGGCTCCGGCCTACAGCAACCCCGCGCCGCAGACCTACATCGAACGGGACATGCAGGACGCGGCTCCCGCGCAGGCGCAGGAAAGCCATTACCTGTACTACTGCACCAACCCGGCGGGGTATTACCCGCAGATTGCCAATTGTACGCAGCCGTGGCTGAAGGTCGTTCCCGACGGGCCGACGTCGCACGCCCCGGCGCCGCCCGCTAATTATTAAAGGCAATCCCGAATGAACGTTAGGCTTAAAAAGTATTCGCCGCTTCTGGCCGCGCTGACGCTGGCGGCTTGCGTCACGGCTCCGACCGGCCCGCGGGTCGCCGCGTTACCTGGCTCACACAAGAGTCCCGATCAGTTCCAGTACGACCAGAGCGAGTGCCAGCAATTCGCACAGCAATCGATCGGTGGTAATCAAGCCGGTCAGGTGGCCAATGACCAGGCAGCGTCGAACGCAGTGGCGGGGACGCTATTCGGAGCCGCATCGGGAGCCATCATCGGCGCGGTCACCGGCAACGCCGGACCGGGCGCCGCTATCGGCGCGGCGACAGGGCTGCTGTTTGGCAGTGCCGCGGGTAGCAATGCCGCGGCCTACACCTACGAGCAAGCACAGCAGCACTATGATGGGGCCTACCTGCAGTGCATGTATGCCAGGGGCAACCAAGTGCCTGCGCCGCCGCGCTATCGAGCGCCGCAGCCTTACTACTACGGACCGCCACCACAGCCGTACTACAACGCGCCGCCCCCTCCCGGACCGAATTACTACGGACCTCCCGCCGGCTAGAGTCTCCATGTAGCGGCGCATCGGGGCGCGCTGCGTAACCGGCCACTTCGCTTGCGCCAATGCGGCATTGACGAGTGGTCGCTGCGCTTAGATAATTGCGGGTCCTTATTTCACGCCCGAGACTATCTTGAAAATCTGCGCTGCATTGCTCGTTGCCTTTTCCTGCGCCGCCTGCACGACCACGTCCTCGCCCGACCAATCCGCCCAGCCGCGCGAAGAAAAGGTCTACCGGACCGGAAGCGCTCTTCCGGTCAAGGATCCGAAGGCAGTGTCGGACGTGAAAATTGTCTCTCCAGACGCGGTGGGAACCCAGCTTCGGGATCAAGAGCGCCGGCCGGTGTCCCCGGAAAATAAGCGGCAAGTAAGCGCGCTGCTCAGTCGTTCTCCCGAAAGTCACCCGTGAAAGTGACGCGCTCGCCCGCGCAGGCAGTCGTCTGCGCGTGTCAGCGCGCTAGCTTTGGCTTCCCCGGCCACGACCACTGCTAGTTCTGCAGTACCCATTTGCCGTTCTGGACTTGCACCATAACCCGGGCGCGCGAATCGAGTCCCAAGTGATCGGTCTTGCTGAAGTTCACCACCCCGTTCGAAACATCGAGGTTCTTGGTTGCCTCGATCGCATCGCGCAGCGCGCGGCGAAACTCCTGCGTGCCCGGTTGCGCCGTCTTTAGCGCCTGTGGCACGGCGTTGGCGAGTTCCAGGCACGCATCCCAAGTGTAGGAACCGAAAGCCGTCACACTAGCGGGACCGTACACCGCTTCGTACATCTTCGTGTACTCCATCGCCCGTGCTTTCGCCGGAGCGCCGTCGGGCAACTGTGCCGCGACGATAACCGGACTGGCCGGGACGAACGCGTTCTCGACGTCCTTGCCGCCTACGCGCAGAAAATCGTTGTTGGCGACGCCGTGATTGAAGTAGAGCTTCCCCTTGTAGCCTTGTTCGACTAGCGTGCGCGCCGGCAACGCTGCTGGCGTCCCTGACGCGCCGATGACCACGGCGTCGGCCTTGACCGACAGAATCTTGAGCGCCTGCCCGACGACGCTCGTATCCTTCGACGAGAAGCGTTCGTTCGCGAGCAGCGGAATGCCACGTGCGGCGGCGGCCTTGTCGATTTCGGCGAAGAACGCTTCGCCGAGCGCATCGTTGAATCCGATATAGCGCGATGTTCTTCACATTGTTCTTGGCCGCGTGCTCGAGGATCGCGCCCGCCATCATCACGTCCGTCTGCGGTGTCTTGAACATCCACGCTTTCTTCGCGTCGACCGGCTCGATGATGCGCACCGACGACGCGAGAGAGATAGTGGGCGTTTCGCCTTCGGCAATCACGTCGATCATCGCCAACGTCGCCGGCGTCGTGGTCGTCCCGATGATCGCGTCGACTTTGTTCTCGCTGATCAGCTTCCTGGAATTCTGAACCGCGCTCGTGGTGTCAGTCGCGTCATCGAGGACGATGTATTCAACCCGTTTGCCACCCATCGTGTTCGGGCACATCGCGATCGTATTTTTCTCGGGGATCCCCAGCGATGCAGCCGGGCCGGTCGCCGAGACGATGACGCCGATTTTCACTTGTGCCAAGGCGGCGCCCGCCAGCAACAGCAATGGCAGCGGTAGCAATGGCGGCAGCATCCGGGCAATGCGGCGAAGGATTTCATTACGCATAGGGGCTCCTCAAGTTTCTATTATTGGGTTCGGCGACAGGTCGGCCCAAATTTCGAGCCGAGCGATAAACCGAGGCCAATGATAAAGGATCGTCGCAGCGATGGCATGGGTTTGAGTCGCGGGTTTGAGTCGCGGGCTTGAGTCGATAGTTCAACGAGTCTGATGCCATAATCCGCGCACTCGTTGTGGGTGTTTCGCGACTCTGCGAGGAACAGGGAGGAAATCCTAGTGATATCGGCATATCGCGCCTCGATCCTGGCGCTCATCGTCAGTGGCGTCCTCGCTGTCCAGGCGAACGCTGCGGACCCCAGGAAGGTCCTGCATATTCCATCGTTTGACATCGAGACGCTCGATCCGCACCAGGCGATTGAGATCCCGTCGCGCAATATTACCGACGCAATATTCGAGGCGCTTTACAACTGGGACTACCTGGCATCGTCGGCAACCCTCGCACCGGTAACCGCCGCTGCGCCGCCAGTGATTACCGATGGCGGCAGGACCTGGACGATAAGACTCAAGACCGGCATTTACTTCACCGACGACGTGGCGTTTGGCGGCAAGCCGCGTGAACTGGTCGCGCAGGACTACGTGTATTCGCTCAAGCGGCGCCTCGATCCGAATCTGCGTCGCGGCGGCTATCCCGCCATGGCAGATCTGATTATCGGCGCCCGCGGCGTCGTCGACGCAGCCAAACAGGCGGGAGCGAAATTCGACTACGATCGGCCGATCGACGGGCTTCGCGCGACCGATCGCTACACGCTGCAGATCAAGCTCAGCGATGTCAACTACCCGACGATCCGGGAATTCGTGACCGTCCCGGCGATGGCGCGCGAAGTGGTCGAAGCTGCCGGCGGCGACATCCGGGCGCGGCCGGTTGGCACGGGGCCGTACCGTCTGCGCGAGTGGCGGCGCGGCTCCAGAGTGGTGCTCGAAGCCAATCCGAACTATCGACAGTTGCGCTTTCCGCCGAGCTCCGATCCCGCGCACGCTGCGCTCGAGCAAAGCATGCGAGGCAAGGTACTTCCGCAAATCGGCGTGATCGAGATCGGCATCATCGAGGAAGAGACGACACGGCTGCTCGAGTTCGAGAGCGGCGCACTCGACTACGTCGATCTTCGGTCAGAGGCGGCCGCCCGTCTTCTCGCCGGCGACGGTTTGAAGCCCGAGTACGCCGCTCGCGGCATCTCGCGTCACGTTTTCGCCGAGCCATTCCTGTTCTCGACGTATTTCAACATGAAGGATTCGGTGGTTGGAGGCCTTTCCAACGAGCGCATCGCCCTGCGTCGCGCGATCGCATTGGGACTCGATCGGCGCACCTTGGTCGACGTGCTCTACGCGGGACAGGCATTGCCGGCGAACCAGTTGGCGCCGCCCGGACTCGGCGGCCACGATCCTGCGGCATCGAACGACCCGGGCTACGATCCGGCCGCAGCGAGGTCTTTGCTCGACAGGTTCGGGTATGGCGGCCTCGACGCGGCTGGTTATCGCAAGACGCCTGCGGGCGAGCCGTTGACGATCGTGCTGACTTTGCGCACGGGTACGATCTCGCGAGAGACCGAAACGCTGTGGAAGAAGAGCATGGACGCAATCGGTATCCGCATCGATTTTCGCGTCCTGCCGTTTCAGGATTTGGTGAAGGAAGTGATTTCAGGCAAGTTCCAGATGTTCTCAGGAGGGTTCGGCGGAACGCCGGCGGCTGAAGGGATCTTTCAGCAACTGGACGGCAGGCAGCCTCCAGTCGACCAACGCGACCCGCTTCGATCGCGCGGACTACAACTTGGCGATGGATGAATACCGCCACGGCGAAACGATACCCCAGCAGATCGTGGCTGCGCGCAAGATGACCGCCATTGCACGTACCTATGTTCCGCTGATGCCGACGATATTCCGCCTCGAGAACGACTTCGTACAGCCGTGGGTACAAGGCTTCAGCCCGATGCGCTTTTCCACCTATTGGCAGTATCTGGATATCGATCTCGCCAAGCAGCCCAAGGGCAAATAGCGCGATTGGCAACGCATCCGCGAGCCGCGCGCTCGCCGTAGTGTGTCGGTCGCCATCACTGAACTACGCGGGCAGGCAGATGCAGAAATCCGCGAAAACGAGCGCGTCCGCCGCGCGTGGGTTCGCCCGCGAGCACGTAGTCCGGATAGCGACGCAGGAACCGGGACAAGGCGATGCGCCCTTCGAGGCGCGCTAGATTCATGCCGGCGCAGGTGTGGATACCAAAACCGAACGCGACATGACGATTCGGCTCACGCGTGATGTCCAGGCGATCAGGCTCGGCAAACTGCGCGGGATCGCGATTGGCCGCGCCGATACAAACCGTGATACGCGCGTGTGCGGGTAGCGGTACCCCGCCGATGGTGGTCGGCTGCGTGCTGATGCGGTTGCCAAGTTGATTCGAGCTCTCGAAGCGGAGGAACTCCTCGACGGCGATCTTTACCGCTTCCTCGTCTTGCGCTCGGGCGATCAATGCTTCTTTTTGCTGTGGCCACCCCGCCAGAGCGTGGAGCCCGTTGCCGATCAGGTTGGTCGTGGTTTCGTGTCCGGCATTGAGCAGAAAAATGCATTGATGCAGGAGCTCGCTCTCCGTCAACGGTTCAGCGTCGGCGTCGCCGATGATCAGTCGCGTCAGAACGTCGGTAGCGGGATCGCGCAAATGCGCGCGGCGATCGTCAACCAGAATCTTGAGATACGCGAGCATTTCGACGACTGCACGGTTGCCGCGCTCGGCTCGTTCGGGCGTCAGCACGGGTTCCAGTGCACCGAGGATGGCCAGCGACCAGTGCCGCAGCGGCCCGCGTTCCTCGCGCGGCACACCGAGCAGGTTGCCGATGATTTCGATCGGGATGGCTGCGGCGAAATCTTCGATCAGGTCGACTTCGTCCCGGTCTTTCATTGCATCGAGCAGTCCATCGACCAGACTGACCAGGCCCGGCTCCATCGCGGCGATATGGCGTTGCGACAACGCACCGACGATCGCGCGGCGCACGCGCGTGTGCAGCGGAGGGTCGTTGAAGACCAGGCTCGTCGTGTGGTGCTCGAATAGCGGGGTCGCGCCGTACTTCGGGCCGAATTCGATTTTCTTGTCGGAACTGAACAGGCGCGGGTCCCGGTACACCGGCAGGATGTCGTCGTATCTGGTGAGGAACCACGAACCGTCGGGCATGCGCCTGACCGGATCGTTTTCGCGCAGCGCGCGATAATACGGATACGGATCGGCGTAGAAATCGGGCGGAAGCGCAGCGAGGTCGAAGTTGGCGGCGACCGCACGTGCGTCGCCAAAAGGGAATGACATTCGCGCTGGCGCCTGGGGTGAGAAGCGAAGGTCGAGTTTACTCCTGCCGGTTGGCTGCCAAGTTCGCGCTGGTCGTGCACACTATGGCTTGGACGTCAGACAGGGAATGGGTGGCCCGCAGTGAACGAACGTGCATTGGTGCTTTTCTCGGGCGGGCAGGATTCAACCATTTGCCTGGCCTGGGCGCTGCAGCGCTACGAGCAGGTCGAGACCATAGGTTTCGATTACGGTCAGCGTCACCGCATCGAGCTCGATTGTCGTCGGCCGCTTCGCGACGCGTTGCGTTCCAGCCCGATGCCTGTCGCCTGGCGCGCGCGCCTCGCGGACGATCACATCGTCGATTTGAGTTTCCTGGGCGAGATCAGCGACACGGCATTGACGCGGGACGCGGCGATCGCCTACTCGGCAAGTGGCTTGCCGACGACCTTCGTTCCGGGCCGCAATTTGTTGTTTCTGACTGTCGCGGCAGCGATTGCCTATCGGCGCGGTCTCACTGTCATCGTCGGCGGCATGTGCGAGACGGACTTCTCGGGTTATCCCGATTGCCGCGACGAGACGATCAAAGCGATGCAACTCGCGCTTAATCTCGGCATGGACCGCAGCTTCGTTCTGGAAACGCCGCTGATGTGGCTCGACAAGGGTGAGACGTGGACGCTGGCCGAGTCGCTGGGCGGGCAAGCGCTGGTCGAGCTGGTCATCGAACAGACGCATACCTGCTATCTCGGCGAACGCGGTGTCCGCCACGCGTGGGGCTATGGTTGCGGCGAATGCCCCGCGTGTCTCCTGCGTGCGAAGGGCTTTGAGCGCTTTCGCGCAAAGACTGCGACTTAGTCTGCCAGCGCCCCGAACACTTCGTCACCGCGAATCAACAACGTAGTGCCGCATCTTGCATCGGCGCCCATGTTGGTCTTTCCATCGCTCTTTCGTTCCGGTAGATTGTGTGCGGTCCCGAGAGTCGTGTTCCCAACCATTGGCGAGAATTCCATGGACCGTTTTTCCGCACTGCTGCTGATCGTCGCGCTTGGCGTTGCGCCAGGTGCGAGCTGCGCTGACGAATATCCGACGCGGCCGGTCAAGATCATCGTGCCCTTTGCGGCCGGAGGCCCGGCCGACATCTATGCGCGCTTTCTTGCGCAGCGCCTCGAAACAGCGATGGGACAACCGTTCGTGGTCGACGATCGCCCCGGCGCGGGTTCGGTCATCGGCACCGATGCCGCTGCAAAAAGTGCTGCGGATGGCTACACCTTGTTGCTGATGTCGAACGCGCAGACAGTCAACGAATCGTTGGTACCGAACAAACCCTATGCGCTGATGCGCGATTTCGCGCCGGTCGCACCGCTCAACTACTCGGACCTCGTGCTGGTCGTCCACCCGTCGGTGCCGGCGACCACCCTCGGCGAACTGATCCAGCTTGCCAAGTCCAAACCGGGCAAGCTCAACTACGCATCCTCCGGTCCTGGAACGCCATACCACATGGCGGGCGAGTTGTTCAAAGCGATGGCAGGCGTGGATATCGTCCACGTCCCGTACAAGGGAAGCTCGCAGGCGCGCACTGACACCGTTGGCGGACAGGTCGACATGATGTTCGACGCGGTGACAACGATGAGCGAGTTTGCGAAGGCCGGCAAAGTGCGTGCGTTGGCGACGACAGGTAAGGTACGCTCGATCGTGCTGCCCAGCGTACCGACGCTCAGTGAGAGCGGCGTGCCCGGATACGAGGCGGTCATATGGCTCGGCGTGATGGCGCCGAAGAATACGCCACCGGAAGTTGTCAGACGCCTCAACGCCGAAATCGGCAAGATTACTTCCAGGTCGGATGTGCGCGAGGAGTGGGCGAAGCAAGGTGCCGTGGGCATGACAATGACGCCTGAAGAATTCGGGCGCTTCGAAGCCGACGATATCGCCAAGTGGGAGCGTATCGTCAAGATTTCGGGAGCGAGAGCGGACCAGTAGCACGCCGATCGGCGACGGCTCGCCTCATGTTTTCAAGATGGCTGACGCAGCACCACGCTTCATCGCCCACCTCGACATGGACGCGTTCTACGCGTCGGTGGAGCTGCTGCGCTACCCCGAACTGCGGGGGAAGCCCGTCGTCATCGGCGGCGGACGCCGCCATCAGCCGCACGAGAGCGTCGATCCGTCCACCGGCCTGACAACGCGAACGTTCGCGACCTTGCGCGGCTATGTAGGGCGAGGCGTGATCACGACGGCGACTTACGAGGCGCGCGCATTCGGATTGAATTCCGCGATGGGCCTGATGAAGGCGGCGCAATTGGCACCCGAGACCATCCTCCTTCCGGTCGATTTCGATGCATACCGAAAGTTCTCGCGATTGTTCAAAGCCGCCGTCCGCATCATCGCGCCGCAAATCGAGGATCGCGGTATCGATGAGATCTATATCGATTTGACCGACGTCTCTCCGCTTTTGCCATCGACGCAAGAAGACCCTGTGGCTGCGCGTGCGCGAAGTGGCGCAGATGCTGAAGGACGCGGTGCGGAGCGAGACCGGGCTTTCGTGCTCGATCGGCATCGCGCCGAACAAATTACTGGCCAAGCTCGCCTCGGAACTCGACAAACCCGACGGCCTCACGATCCTGACGATGGACGATATTCCGGCGCGCATCTGGCCACTGGCGCCGCGCAAGATCAACGGCATCGGGCCGAAGTCCAGCGCGAAGCTTGAAGCGCTGGGTGTGCGCACGATTGGAGACTTGGCCAGCGCGGATCCAGCGTGGCTGGTCGAGCACTTCGGCCAGCACTACGGCGCCTGGATGCACGAGGCCGCGCACGGACTCGACCAGAGGCCCGTCGTCACTCACAGCGAACCACAGTCGATCAGTCGCGAGACGACGTTCGAGCATGATCTCCATCCGGTGCGCGACCGCGAGCAGTTGTCCGAGATCTTCACCGAACTTTGCGCCGGCGTCAGCGACGACCTCCGACGCAAAGGCTACGTCGGCAGGACGATAGGCCTCAAGCTCCGCTACGACAACTTCAAGACCGTCACGCGCGATCAAACGATTGCCGCGCCTACCCAGGATGCGAAGACGATTCGCCGCGCGGCCGGCGAATGCCTGAAGCGCGTCGCGCTGGATCGTCGCATCCGTTTGCTCGGTGTAAAGGTTGGCGCCCTGTGCCGCGAAGGCGATATACCTGTGCCAGCGGCGCCGAAAGTGACCGAACCGACGCCGTCGCTATTTGACTAGGGCAATAGAGCGGGACTAAGGCGCGTTGCGTTCGACCCAGCGCGCAAACGCGTGCAGGAACTTGTCCATGAAGGCCCGCGTGTCGTCGACGAGTTGTCCTTGATCGTCGAACACTTTGGCGCCGTGACCGATATACGCTTCCGGGTGTGCCATCGCCGGAACGTTTATCGCCACCAGCGATTGGCGCAGATGATGATTGGCGCCGAACGCACCCAGGGCGCCACTCGTAAGGCTAATCACCGCGGCAGGTTTGCCGTTCCATACACTCTTGCCGGAAGGGCGCGACGCCACGTCGATTGCGTTCTTCAGAACCCCCGGGAACGGAGCGATTGTATTCAGGCGTAATGAACAGCAGCGCGTTCGCCGCCGCGATGCGTTGCCTGAAGGCGATATATTCCCCGGGAAGGTCAGCTTCCAGATCCTGGTTATAGTGGGGCAATTGCCCGATTTCGACGATATCCAGCTTTAGCGTGGCTGGCGATATCGTCGCAAGTGCCTTCGCCATCTTGCGATTCAGCGATTCCTTGCGCAGGCTGCCGACAAGGACTACGACATCATAAATCTTGCTCATGAATGGCCTTTAGTGAAGTCGAACGCCGGATGGCGATCGATGGGCAGGAGTCGCTGCACCGGTGCTAGTTCTTCAGCACTTGCTCGACAGTACCCGTATTGGCGTCGACGACGACGGTTACATTGCCGTTCTTGTACTCTTTGCTGTAATTGATGTACCAGGTTGCATGTCTCGTACTCGGCGCCGCAGCGGTGCCGATCATCACGACATAGCCTTGTGCGATCAGAGGTTCGCCGTGTTGTTTGGCGAGCGCATAGAGTTTGGCGCCGTCCCGCAGGAAATCGGATTTGAATGCGGGCATGCGGCCCGCGCTCCCCGCGTCGGCAAAGCAGTTGAGCGAACCGCGGAAAGTGTCGATGGCGACATGCGCCTTTGCGCTTTCGGAATAGAACAGGAGGTGCCACGCGGCCGACGACCCGTTCGGTTGCAACGGTCCGAGGATGGTGTTGCTGATCTGCGCCGGTTCCGCATCCGCTTTCCACGCCTTGGCGCGAGTCTCTGCCATCGCATAGATCTCAGCGAGCGTCGGTGCCGGGTTCTTCAGTTGAGTGCTCTTGCAGGCTTCTTCAGCTGTTGCGGCGAGCGGCCAGCTGATTGCCCCAAGCGCCGCCAGCGCGCCGATTATCAGGCGAAATTGCATCATCAACTCTCCCTTCATGCGTGATCGGATCCGTCGCGCCACGTATATCGCTTTGCTTGCCGTCAATGCGCTTTGGTGAACACCTTCAGCAGTGTGGCGTCGAAGATGATCTGCGCGCGCGGGCCGCCCGCGGCGCTATCGTCGAGTTCCCAGGTGCCGGCCATGCGTTGCGGCGTATCGGTGGTGAGCTTTAGTGTGGAAGGCACAGCCGTGCCCGAATACTGGATGCGTTGCCCGTCGGCGACGAACCAGTAGTTCAGACGCGGGCCGACATCCAGGTCGATCGTCAGGCCCGCTTCCATGTCGCCGTCGCCGCATATCATTGTCGCGCAAGTGCGAAGCTTGGGCGCGAGATCATCAGGCGAGAGAACGATGCGCCGCACGATCTTGTCGGTGACGGTGTCGGGACCTTTGACCAGGTAGGCGTGCTTGACTGTGACGCTTATCGGACCCGATCGGCTCGTGTAGTGGATCGTCCCTTGTGCCTCGTCGGCGGCCGCGGCAGGCGCCGACATCAGCAACGCCGCCGCGGTGACGGTCGCGAGCTTTGCGCCGCGTCGAATTGCTCTCGGGCATGCGCTCGCGCGTTTCGCTGATCGATGGGGGATGCCTGGAGCACCTGTGCGCGTTCCGGCGCAACCGCACACAGTCATGCGCGTGCCGCTCCAGACGGGCGAAGCGCACCATCGCAGGTCGCACGGGACGGGTCGTTCGAGGGAAGCTTCGCGCACACGTCGGCCATCTGTGCGCGGATGCGCGCGATCGACGCATTGTGCGCACGATTCTTGTTCCATTCGGCGAGCTTCTTGCCCATGCGTTCGAGTGCGCGACGATTGCGCTCGTAAAACGTATCTGGCGACGGATCGAGTTCGCCGATGATGTTTTGTGCGGCTTTTTCGATGCGCGGTGCATCGTGCGGCGCCAGATCGACCAGAGCGCTTACGTAATGTACGCCCCATTGCAGCCGCGTGGCCGGTCCGCTGGCCGCGTCGTAAGCTTTCTCGTTCCACGCCAGCGCTGCGGTCTTGTCGCCGCGCTTTTTCGCATTGTCGGCGAGGTCCAGCATGAAATAGTACGGCGAATGCGAACGTGTGAGTTCGGCATTAAGCAGTGCATCGGACTCGGGCATCGCGCCCGCTTCGGTGAGCAGCTCGGCCGCTGCGGCTATCACCGCCTGTCGTGCATAGGGATCGGTGGTCTCGCGACTGGCGCGCGCGACCTCTTCGCGAACCGTCGTCAGTAGAGGTGAGGGCACCGCCGCCTTGGGACTTGCGTCCAGTTTCGCCAGAGCGACCTGGGCGGCGAGGACATTGAGGCGCTCGACAGTCGACAAGTCGCGGTCGTCGACGAACCGTGCGAGGAACGTGGTCCAGTCGGTGACGAGTTCCGCGCGGCCTGGCGATTTCGGCAACGTGATCACGCCGACGATATTGTCGCTGTAGTAGGTCAGCAGATCGAAATTCGCGCGCGCGAGTTGAGGATCGGCGAGAACCTGCTTCACCATCGCAGCGGCCGCCTTGTCGTCACGTGGAATGATGTGCTCAGCGGTGCCTTCGGCGGCGAGCGCGCGCAGACGCAGTCTGGTCGCGGTGTCTGGCTGGGTGGCGGGGCAGGATTGCGCCAGGCGATGCAAGGTCGGCGCAAGATCCTTTGCCGGGACCAAGCGATGTTCGTCGGTGTCCCACGAGTAGTAGGCGAGCATGCGCCAATCTTCAGGTGCCAGCGGGCCGGCGCCGCTGGCGGGGGCGAGCGCCGCGTCCAGCGTTTCCCGTGCCGACCGTGCCCCATTCATACCCATCGCCAGCACGCGCATGTACTGGGCGGCTTCCACTTCTTCCGGGAGCCGAGTGATTTCGGTGCCGTCCGGCTTGAACAGAACCATCGTCGGATAGCCGCTGACTTTGAAGCGCGCGCCAAGCTTTTGCGCGCTCGGGCTGTCGCCGTCGATGTAGACCGGCACAAAAAAGCGCGAGCGGTCGATGAAATCCTGACGATTGAATATCGTTGCCTTGACTTGGTTGCACGGCGGGCACCAGACGGCGCCCCAATAGAGGAAGACCGGCTTGTTTGCGGCCTTGGCCGCCGCGAATGCCGCGTCGACATCGCCTTTGATCCAGGCGACCTCCGAAGGCGCTGCGCTGAGCTTGGCCGCGTGGTCTGCGATCGCGACGGCGGGTACAGCCACAGTGGCGGCCGTCGGTGCAGCCGCCGGCGCCGATTCCGGTGTCCGGGAACACCCGAGCATGCTGCACAGCCCAAGGCAGCACACGGCCACGGGAACCGTTGTGCATAGGTCTTTGAAGAGCATCGGTGAGCGCTTGTTCACGTCTTCCTGGCGTCGGCCGCTTGTGACCGCACTTAGGACCGGTCAAGACCGCTATTATGCGCCAGCGAGGGTAAGGCAATCGAGCACCCCGGCAGCGTTGCCAAGAACTCGGCGCCGTCGCAGAATAAGCGTTCGGTGCCGGCGCATGAGGTAGTTCTCGCAAACCATGCAGGCTCTACTTGTCCTGTTCGTGTTGCCCGTCCTGGTCGGCGTGGCAGCGGAGTTGTTGTTCCGCGACACCACCCGGGCGACGTTGGTGGCGACGGCGTTCTCGCCGCTGCTGATCTTCGTGTGTCTGCGCTCGTTGGACCCAGGTGGAACCTGGAACTGGCTGGCGACGCTGCTATTTTCGCCGCTCGCGATCGCACTTGCCCTGGCGACAGTGCTGTTCTGTTTCGGCCGATCGCAAATTCCCAAGCGACATCACCCTGAGCAGCGAAAAGAGCGCGGGTTTGCATCGCCGATGTGAGCAAACGCGGTTGAGTTGAACTTGCGCGCAACCCGCTGCGCGCCACGTTTGCAGCCGACAACTTTCGACCGATGCGATATCCCGCGAAGGGAGTCCGGCTCCGGTCTATGACGCTGGTATCGCGTAAGCGGCACATCGTCGCAAGCGCTTTGCCAATCGAAGTCCGGGACAATCGGAAGTCGCGTCTCGTTACTTGTGCCAAGCTAGTCCTGTCGTGGCAGAATGCGGCATGACTAATCACGACGTCACGATGCGATTTGCAACACTGGACGACGCGCCGACACTGGCGTTGATGTCGCGCGATCTGGTCGAAACCGGCCTCGGATGGCAATACCGCGGCGAACGCATACGCAAATTGATCGAAGACCCAAACACGGTCGCGCTTGTCGCGGTCGATAACGATCGTGTTGTCGGTTTCGCCATCATGAGCTTCGGCGACGAGCGCGCGCATCTGGTGTTGCTTGCAGTTCGCGCTACACATCAGCGGCGCGGCATTGCGCGCGGGCTGATCGAATGGCTGCTCGAGTCGGCACGGGTCGCAGGTGTCGCGACGATCCAGGTCGAACTGCGTGCCGAAAACGCCGGCGCCTACGCGTTGTACTACAAGCTGGGTTTCATCAAGATGCTGCGCGCACCGAACTACTATCGAGGGCGTGAGGCGGCGCTGATGATGATTCGCACCTTGCGTGCACCCGGCGTAGCCCCGGCGCCCCTGCCGCCGCGGATGCTCGACAACTACTGATCCCAAGCGAATTTCCGCGCCCGGGATCGGGCCGGCCTCGCCAGCTGAACCGGCGCACTCGCCCGGGCGTCGAGGCTATCGACCTCGAATTCCGTTCGTCGTCTTGAAATCTGCAGGGTTTCGACCCAATCTGTCGCTCATGTCTGAAATGCTGCTCATCGCGGTCGTCGTGCTTGGCGTGTGGTTCGTTTTCGACACGTTGCGCGCCCGTGAGGGCGCGACGCGCGTCGCCAAGGAGACTTGCAAGGCAAGGGGTCTGCAGTTTCTTGACGATACTGCGCAAGGTGTCCGCATGCGTTTTGCCCGCGACGCCGAGGGCATCATGCAGTTGCGACGCACCTTTTTGTTCGAGTTCTCGGACGATGGCGTCACGCGCCGCGGCGGAAGCGTCATCATGTTCGGGAACCATATCGAATCAGTCGAACTCGAGCCGTACCGTTTGTCCTGAACGAACGCAGGTGGACGGCGTTGTTGGTTGGCATCGACCCGCGACGCGTTCTGCAAGGTCACAAGGCAGCGCGACTGCGTCCTTGTCTGTTACAACGGGCGTTCGCGCGTAGCGTCGGCACCTTACATGGTGGCGAACGCGGCAGCCGCGGTGGGGTTACACCCGAAGTGCTATCGAGAACGTCGCCGCGTAGCCGTCGGCGTCTGGGCGCGCATCGACCATCAGCGCGCTTCCTCCGTCACGAAAAAGGAAGTCGTTGGCGTTGCGCGGAGGACGCCCGCTCTGTCCTGCACGGTCGCCTCGAATCGCGTACGGCGCCGCGGTGTAGATGCGATCGTTCAGCGCGTCGTCGAAATAGATCTGGGAGGTGAATTCGCGGATGGCTTGGGCCGTCGCGGTCGATGCCCCACTTGCGGGTACACCTGTGCGTAACTTGAAATGGATATGCACGGCGCGGCCGCTATACCAGCCGGGATAGATCGTGAGGAATCGCGCTGCGCCGGCCGCGTCGGTCACTTGATAGCCGCGCAAAAACTGCGGGCCCGAGGCACCACTGCGATTGGACGCCTCGGAGTAACGCCCCTCGGCGTCGCAATGCCACACATCGACGCGAACGCCCGACAATGGAGCGCAGCTCGTCCCGCTTGCGCGCGAGACGTCAAACGACAGGCGCAGTGGCATGCCGGGTCGAACATCGCCGCTGCGCGGGTCCGGCCGGATATCCGATCGCTCGAGCATCTGGTCGACAAAGAACGGACCTTCAGTCTGCTCGGGGCGGACGACACAGGCGGGTAGGGCGCGGCCGCTGCTCGATGCCGGCTGTGCCAGCACGGCGCGCGCAGAAACGCCTAGGCACGCGGCTGCCGACGCTCCGATTTGCGCCAGGGCGGTGCGGCGGGAAACGGCTCGGGATGGAAGTCGCATCTGTCAAAGACCGTTGCCGGAGCGGTTGGTTCGCAATCTGTCGGAACTCTCAGGACCGATCGTGCGGGCGATTCCGATCAGGTCGTCTTGGCGCGCGCGGCCTGGGTGAGCTTGCGAATGTCCGTCAGCGCAGGCAGCGTCCAGAACCGCTCGATCAGGCGGTCGGCGCGCAGGGAGCCGAGAACCGGGTCGACCAGATCGTGAAATTTCTGTTGCAGCTCACGGTTTGTCAGCGGGTGTTTCAGGCTGCCGATTGCATGCTCGACAAACGTATGAAGTTTGCGACCGTCCTTGAGTGTCACGGTGACATCGGCCGACGCTTCGCCGATCGCATCGTCCGAGCTTGCCCTGATGCGATCGCGCAGTGAGACAAGATGGGTCTCCGCGACCATTCGATCGGAGAATTCTTCTTCACCGACGCGCCCGAACATGATGCCGGCCGCGCATGCGTGGTAGACGCTGAATTTTCCCTCGAGGCCCGTGCGGGGCGCCCTCTTGCCGGTCAGCTCCAGGACAAGAGGATGGACCTTGAGATCGACGCGTTCGACATCGTCTGCAAGCAGGTGACTTTCGGTTCGCAATTGGATGCAGCCGTCGATGCTTGGATGGATCACGATTCCGCAGGCGAAGGGTTTGTAAGTGTTGAACGAAATCTCGAATCGCCGTCCCAGTTCATCAGTGATTTCGTTCCAGTCGCATTTGGTCGAATATGTTTGCGCCAGCCCGCGAGGGGCCTCGATCGCCTTCTCGGATGCCGTGTATCCGTGCTGCGCCATCAGCGCCGAAATGAGGCCCGTGCGTGCCGCCGCGCCGATATGCAGCGCCTTGGTCATCGAGCCGAATTGTTCGCGCACGCCGACAGGTTGCGATGCCGCGATGCCGAGCGCCATCGCGGTCCTCGCGGTGTCAAGGCCGAGCAGGCGCGCGCATGCGGCCGCAGAACCCAGCATCCCGGTCGAACCGGTGATGTGCCAACCGCGATCGTAGTGATCAGGGTAGATCATGTTGCCGACGCGGCATGCCACGTCGATGCCGAGTACTGTCGCGTCGATCAGTTGCCTGCCGCTCGCGCCGCGATGCTCGGCGAGAGCAAGGGCTGCCGACGCAACGGGCCCGGCAGGATGAATGATCGTCTTGAGGTGGGTGTCGTCGAAGTCGAACGTATGCGAGGTAATGCCGTTGAGCATCGCTGCGCTGGCGATGTCCACGCGTTCGTGGCGGCCCAAAATGGTTGCCTGTTCGCTTGGGGCAAGTTCCTTGATTGCCGCCAGCGCTGCCATCACCGTCGCATGATGCGAAGCGCCTATTGCGCAGCCCGCCCAGTTGAGCAGCGTGCGCAGCGCCTCGTTCTCGACGCTCGCGTCCCAGCCCTGCGCCGGATGTGTCGCTACGAAATCGGCGAGGATGCGCGTTATCGGCGGAGCGTCCGCCTCCGCGTCGACGGGAGTGTTATTTGCCATGGGAGTCCGGTGTTTGACCGCAGCGGCCTGCGCGAAGCCGATCAGTCGTTGATCTGGATATTGCGGTCCTTGGCGAGCCTGGACCACTTGTCGATGTCGTTGCGCATGTATTGGCCGAACTGCTCGGGCGACATCGGCATCGGCTCGAGAGCCTCGCTCGATAGGCGCTCGCGCAGATCGGGACTTGCAAGCAGCTTGTTGATTTCTTCATTCAGGCGCTTGACGATCGGCGCAGGCAGGTTCGCCGGGCCGACGATGCCATACCATTGCACGCCGTCGAAGCCCTTGTACCCCGATTCCTCGAATGTGGGTACGTCAGGCAATAGTGGATGGCGTTTGGTGCCCGTGACCGCCAGTGGTTTCATCTTCCCGGCCTTGATATGAGGCAGCGCGGCGGCGAGCCCCGGGAACAGCGCCTGCGTCTGCCCGCCGAGAATGTCGGCGATGGCCGGGCCGATGCCGCGATAAGGAACGTGCACGATATCGAGGTCGGCTGCGACTTTGAATTGCTCCATCGCCAGGTGGGTCAATGTGCCGGGACCCGACGAGCCATAGGAAAGCTTGCCTTTGTTCGCTTTAACGTAAGCGACGAATTCCTGCAGCGTGCTGGCCGGAACCGACGGCGGCACCACCAGGATGTTCGGTGTGCCGCCGACCATCGCGATAGGTGTGAAATCCTTGACGGCGTCGTACGGCAATTTGCGCACTGCCGGATTGGTGCCGTGTGTTCCCACATATCCGACCATCAGCGTATAGCCATCCGGAGCGGCGCGCGCCGTCGTCAGCGAGCCGACAACGCCTCCGCCACCGCTCAGGTTCTCTACGATGATGGGCGTGCCGAGCGCGTTGCCGAGGCGGTCGGCGATTGTCCTTGCGACGAGGTCGACGCCGCCACCGGGTTGTACCGGCGCGATGATTTTGATCGGCCGGTTGGGGTACGCCGACTGCGCGCCCGCCGGCGCAATCACCCCCGCGGCCATGAGCGTTCCGACGAGCAGGCGAACGAGTGCGGAAAAGGCGCGCGACATCCCGTTGGGCGGCGAGACTCGGGTCGAGGGTTGCCTCAGGGTCGGCATGTCTGGTCCTTTCAGATTAATTTCGGTCGCTGTTTCGCGCACTGTCCCGCATCGATGCGCTCCATCATCTTACGTTCGCGATCGATCGACATGCAACAGGCGTGCGTCCCCATCACTGCAGTGCCTGGTCGAGGTCACGGATCAGGTCGCCCGAATCTTCAATGCCTACCGACAGACGCAGCAAGTCCGTCGGCACCGGCGTGTCCGCACCTTCCACGCTCGCGCGGTGCTCGATGAGACTTTCGACTCCGCCGAGCGAGGTCGCTCTTTTCCACAGCTCGACGCGAGCGGCAGTTGCGATGGCTGCCTGTTCTCCGCCGCGAACGCGAATCGACAACATGCCGCCAAAACCGCCGCGCATCTGTGCCGCCGCAACCGCATGTCCGCGGAATCCGGGTAGCCCCGGATACAGAACCTCCTCGACTTTCGGATGCCGCGCCAAGTGTTCCGCGAGCGCGTTTGCACTCGAGCATGCCCAGCGCACTCGCGGAAACAGCGTTCGCATTCCGCGCGTCAGCAGCCACGCCTCGAACGGCCCCAGTATGCCGCCGATCTGCGCGCGAATCGTTTTGATACGCGACCAGTGTTCCGAATCTTCGCGCACTGTCAGGGTCCCCGCGATCACATCGGAATGGCCGTTCAGATATTTCGTGGCCGAGTGCATGACAAGATCGGCACCGAGCATTAGAGGTTGCGTCAGGACCGGCGTGGCGGGAGTCGAGTCGACGGCGACCACGGCGCCCGCAGCGTGTGCCATCTCGCACACCGCCGCGATGTCGGTTACCGTCCATAACGGGTTCGCTGGCGTTTCAATCCATACGAGTCTTGTCTTGCCGGGCCTCAGCGCTGCCCGGATCTCGTCGGGATTGCTCATGTCGACGAGGGTGACGGTGAGTCCCCAGCGCGTCGCGAATGTCAGCAGCCACTGGCGCAGCGACCAGTACATCACCTTTGGGGCGAGCACATGATCGCCGGGAGCTAGCGATTGAAAGACGGCCGTGGCGGCGGCCATGCCCGACGCGAAAAGCAGCGAAGCGTGCCCGTGTTCGAGCGCCGTCAACACGGCTTCCGGCTGGTCGAAGGTGGGGTTGTGATCGCGGGCATATACGCGACCGGAGCGAAACTGGTTATCCGGATCGCGGATGAACGTTGTCGAGGTGTGAATCGGCGGCGCGATCGCTCGCGTTTTGGCATCGATCCAGCCAAGGGCCTGCGCAGCGACGCTGGCCGGGTTGAGTTTGTCTGCGTCCATGGTCCCAAGTCCCCTGGCGAGCGGTGCTTGTCGCGATCGGCGATGATAGTGGAGTATAGGCGATCACCTGCGGCGCGGCGACCGACCCGGCGGGAGAGAGCCATTGTAGTATCGGGGTTCCGCGTGACCGGCGGCGTAGCGCCTCCGCAGCCTGTTGGAAATGAACGGGAAGAATGTGCTGAACCAGACCATCACGCCGAGTTTCATCGTCAGGCAGCTCGACCAGTATGTGATCGGCCAGGACGAGGCGAAAAAGGTTGTCGCCGTTGCGGTCTACGCGCATTTCAAGAAAATCGCCAAGTCTGCGCAGGACAATACGGCTATCGCCAAAAGCAATGTCCTGCTGATCGGCCCGTCGGGAACAGGAAAGACGCTACTGTGCGAGACCCTGTCGCGCATTCTCGACGTGCCGTTCGTGACGGCGGAAGCCACTGCGCTGGCGCAATCGCGTTATGTCAACGAAGAAATCGAGGCGATCCTGCAGCGTCTGGTCGACAAGGCCGGAGGCGACATCGCGCGAGCGCAGCACGGCATCGTTTTCATCGATGAAATCGACAAGCTCAAGACTTCTCTCGGGCAGATGCGCAGCGTCTCGGCAGAGAGCGTCCAGCACGCGCTGCTCAAAATCATGGAAGGCTATCCGGTGAAGCTGGGCGACGCCCGCTTCATCGACACGACCGATATCCTGTTTATCTGCGGCGGCGCATTCGTGGGACTCGACGAGATCGTGAAACAGTCGCATGGCAGCTGGTACATCTCGGTGGCGGACGGCGACAATCAAAAAATCCTCGATCGATTGAATTCGCGCGTGAAGCCCACGGACCTTTTCGAGTTCGGGCTGATCCCCGAGTTCACCGGGAGGCTCCCGATCATCGCTCGCTTCCAGGAATTGGCCTTGCCGGTCCTGGTGCGGATCATGACTGAGCCGCGCGATTGTCTCTATGACCAGTTCCGTCAGATCTTCGCCAATGAAGGAGTGGAGCTGGTCGTCGGCAAGCGCGTGTTCGAACAGATCGCCGAACTGGCGATCGAATACAAGACCGGTGCTCGCAGCTTGCGAGGCATTTTCGAGGAGCTCATCACTCCGATACTCTATTTGGTCCCCGACAGCCCCGATATCAGCAAGGTGGAGATCGACTCGCTGTTCGTCGAGCCCACCTATACGCGCAGCAAAAGCTGACACTCGTACAAGATGATTCCGGCGCGGGATGCCGGCCTTGTACAATGCGCGTCCTGGATCCGACGCCTCCCCGGAAAAAAGCATGACCGATAAAAAGGCCACCGAGGCCGCCCCGTCTGTTGGACAACGCCTGGACGCGCTTTCCCCCGCGGTGCTCAAGCATCTCAAGCGCGGCATCGAAAAAGAGAGCCTGCGCGCGCGCCCGGATGGAACGCTTGCCACGACACCGCACCCCGCGAAACTCGGCTCGCCGCTGACGCACCCGTTTGTTACGACCGACTTCAGCGAGTCGCAACTCGAGTTGATCACTGGCGTGCACGACAGCGCGGAGTCGTGCCTGAAAGAATTGACCGAAATACACCAGGTGGTCTATCGCGCGATTGGCGATGAGCTGTTGTGGTGCTCGAGCATGCCCTGTGGACTGCCGGCCGACGACGACATCCCGATCGGACGCTATGGCAGTTCGAACGTCGGCCGCGCCAAGAGCGTTTATCGAATGGGCCTGTCCCATCGGTACGGTCGCCGGATGCAAACGATTTCCGGGATTCACTACAATTTTTCCCTGCCGGGCCTGTTGTCGAGTGCCGACTATTTCGGCTTGATCCGCAATTTCCGCCGACAATCGTGGCTACTGCTCTACCTGTTCGGCGCCTCGCCTGCGGTCTGTTCGAGTTTCGTCGCGCAACGCACGCACGACCTGCAGCGTCTGAGCGACAGCACGTTCTACCTTCCCTACGGCACGTCGCTGCGCATGGGACGTCTCGGTTATCAGAGCGACGCGCAATCGTCGCTGGCAGTCAGCTACAACTGCCTCGACAGCTATGCCGAATCGCTGCACGACGCGCTGACGACGCCGTACCCGGCGTACGAGGCGATCGGTATCCGCGACGGCGACAACTACCGACAACTCGGTACGACATTGCTGCAGATCGAAAATGAATTCTATGGAACGATCCGGCCGAAGCGACCGATCCGCCCCGGCGAGCGTCCGCTGCATGCACTGCGCGAACGTGGCGTCGAGTACGTGGAAGTTCGGGTGATGGACCTCGATCCGTTCTGTCCGATCGGCATCACGGCCGACACAGTCCGTTTTCTTGACGTCTTTCTGTTGTATTGCCTGCTCGCCGACAGTCCCGACGATACGCCGCAGGAGATCGCCGCCATCGGCCGCAACCAGCAGCGCACCGCCGGACGCGGGCGCGAGCCGGGATTGCGGCTCGAACGTGGAACGGAGCAGCCAACCTTGGCGGCATGGGCTTCGGAGATACTTGCAGCTTGCAAACCGATAGCCTTGGCGGTGGATCTTGCCATCGATCCCGCCAACAGCAACACCGCTTATCGAGACGCCTTGGCGAGCGCTGTCGCGGCCGTCGCCGACCCAGATCGAACGCCGTCGGCACAGGTGCTACGCGTCATGGCCGACGACTTCGACAACTCGTACGTCGCCTTTGTGCGGTCGCAATCACTAAAACACCGCGACACGATCTGGCGTCTGCCGTTTTCTTCCGCGCTACAGGAGCGATTCGGAGAGCTTGCCAAAGGCTCGTTGCTGACGCAACGTCAAATCGAGGCTTCCGACACCGTGCCGTTCGAAACCTACCGCCAGCAGTATCTGTCGCCGCTGCGTCTGAACGTCTGAGGTCGATCGTCTTTGCCGACCCCGGTCGCGCGAACAGACATCTAGCCTTGCCGGGCGGTTTCGATGGCAGCAGCGGCCAGTTCCTTGCGCAGGAATATGTGCGCAGGGTCGGCGTCACGATTGACGTGCCAGTAGAGACTGATTGGTGACGAAGCCGTGTTTGGCCTCACGCGGAGCGGGCGCAAGTCGAACATCTTCTTGGCCATGCCTTCCATGCTCGTCGGGACGAGACCGAACAGATCCGATCGGTTGGCGACCATGAAAATTTCCAGTATCTCGGAGACCTCGAGCGCTATCGTCGGACGCTGTTGCTGCCACTCACGCAGCGCAGCGATCGGATGAGGACCCTCGATGCGCGGCCGAAGGATGACGTAACTGCCCTTGCGTAGGACGTCGACCGAAGCCGGCTGGCGAAGCGCAGGGTGTCCCTTGCGCACCATGACGACGAGCGACTCGTCGAACAGCAGGCTCTTCTTGAAGCCTTCGCCGACCGGGTCGAGCCAGTCGACCGCCATGTCGATGCGCCCATCACGCAGCGCGCGGTCGAGATCGATCGGGCGCGATCGCGTGCTGGTGATCACTTCCACGTGGGGTGCGCTGCGCGCGAGGCGCTCGAGCAGCTTCAAGGCGATCAGCGGGCCCAGCGGATGGGCATCGCTGACAAAGAATCGTCGGTCAGACGTCGTGCGATCGAAAGTGCGCACATCTTCCACCGCATCGCGAGCGGAGGAGAGCGCCGTGCGAACCTTCCCGTACAGGCGGTCGGCGGTGGCGGTCGGCAACACGCCGGTCGAGTGACGGACGAACAACTCATCGCGGAACAGGATGCGCAAGCGTCCCACCGCGTGGCTGACCGACGACTGCGTCATCGCCAGCCTCGCTGCTGCGCGCGACACGCTCTTTTCTTCGTAGACCGCTTCGAAGACAGGGAGCAGGTTGAGATCGACGCTTCTGATGTTGAACACGGTGCATATCACCTATGTAAAACATTCGCTGGCGCTGATAGTAACCCAAATCTAACATCGCCCTCGCGCAAGCCCTTGGCCGCTGCATGGCCAAAACCGAAGCTGCGCGGCGTTGGGCACCAGCAAGGCAGCGACCCCACCTCTATATGGCAACGGGCGATGCTCGGCAAACGAGGTCTTGGGTCTTATCGTGGAACGGTATTCAGCAATTTACCTTATCGGCACCCTGAATCGCGCTCGCGAGGAAGAGGGGGAACACCCCATCGCGATGCAGATTCTCGTGGGTGAGGGCGGCAACCAATGGCTGGAGCCCCACTATTTCGATCGCTCCCTGCGGCCGCTGGGGGACGTAGAGCTGATGATTTCGTCAGGCCCCGGTTCAGCGAACGCGCTGATCGATGCCTGCATCGTTTTTCTTCCTGAGTATTTCGTAAGGTGCCCTGCGTTGCAGACGATGCAACTCGCGCTCGCCGGGGTTACCTGCCTCGATTTCAGTTGCCGGGATTCCATTCCAAGAGCCTGGGAAGACCTTCGCGAACAGGCGCGTCCGTATTTTGCGCTGCTCGACATCCGCCGCGCCGTTCTGCAGCCACTGCCCGTGTGGCAGATGGATACGGTGCAGTACTTGGCGAGCGACTAAATCCGACGGCGCGTTTGACGCGTCGCGACGACAAGAACCCTAACCGCGCAAGCGGCAACCAACCCTGGACTGTCCATGCTATCCACTCTTTCAAATACTCCCAGCGATGAGACCGGCGTGCCCGACGCCATACCTTCCACCCGCGAACGCCTTCTGGCGGCAGCGATGCGCCTGTTCGGGGAAAAGGGCTACATGTCGACCAGCGTCGCGGACGTGCTCGCCGAGGCCAACGTCAACAGCGGCAGCCTCTATCATTTTTTCCCAGGGAAGCAAGACTTGTTGCTCGCGGTGCTCGAGATGTATCGCACCGGCATCGGGCGCATGCTGCTCGCGCCCGCTTGGGAAGATGTCGAGGATCCGATCGAGAAGGTCTTCGCGCTGCTCGGCCGCTACCGGCAGAACATCGTCGAGACCGACGCGAGCTACGGTTGTCCGATCGGCTCGCTGTCCCTCGAGCTTCACGAGCCGGATCCGGTGGTGCGCAAGGCACTGGCGGACAACTTCAACGCCTGGATCGACGCAGTGGAGGGATGCCTGGTCGCCGCCGGTTCGCGCCTGCCCTCCGAAATCAATCGACGGGAACTCGCGGAGTTCGTATTCACGACGACTCAAGGGGGCGTGATGTTGGCGCGCACACACCGCGACGTTCGGCACTTCGACGGCGCGGTGCGGCAACTGCGAGGCTACTTCGCTTACCTCGAGAGCGCTGCTGCCACGCCCAAACGCGAGACTGCTGGCAAGCCGCGCGCGAAATAACCGACGCGCACCGCGCGGAAAACCGAGCGCGCATGCGCTGATCAGTGCGCGCCGCTTCGGTCCTCCGCAGGCGTCCGTCGCGCGCGCACTTCCGGCTTGAGGGTCAAGGTCCAGTCGACCGCTGCGCGCGCGGCATGAGACACATCGACGCGCTTCTTCGTGGCGGCCTCACTGACCGAAAGCTGGGGGTGCCACACGCGCACCACGTACGCACGCTGCGGAAGATTCTGCAACCTCGCTTTGCCGCTCTCGTTGGTTCGCGCGAAGTAAGGAGATTCGGAAACGTAGACGTAGCCGACCATCCACTCGTGAATGTTGCAGCCGAGCACCACGACGCCCGCAGTATCGAAGCGAATCGGCGGCGCGGCCACGCCCGGATACAGTGGCAGTTCGAAACGTCTCGTCGGCGAGAACGAATAAACCTGATGTCGAATGTTGTCGTGATTGGGAAATCGAACCGAATCGCCGACGAAGATTGCGCGCACCTTGGGCGAGAACTCGCCGTTGACCTGGTCCACCACCATGGTGTTTGGCCGCCTGCCAGCGGGCTTCGGGGGCCGCGCTTCGTCGCCGGCTGGCACCGCGACTACCACGACATCGGCGACCGGCTGTCCACGTTCATCGATGACCGTCACCGCGAGTTCAGCTGTTTGCGCAACAAGTCCGGCCGGGGCGAACAGAAGCGTTAAAGCGAGCAGCAGCGCGCCGCATGGGCGGTACGTGAGCGGAGCGCTCGCATGCTTGTACATAGCAACATGCTCGCTCGAAGGAGCGGAAACGAAGGCGCTTAAGCGGCTGGCGCCGGTTTGCGGCAAGAAATTTGCTTGATGGAAGGCTTGCAATGAAAAACTCCAGCGCGTTCGCCGACGGCGCGCATGGCCTTTGTAAAACGGGGATGCTAACATATTGAATATGGGGACTTTCCGCGAATTAGCGGCGACAGCGCTTCGTCCATCTGAAATGAGGCGATTCGCGGTTCCCGACCCGTCATCGGCGCGTGCCGAGCCAAAGTGCCGGCGAGCGGCAAGCCTGGGTCGCCATGGAGCCCCCGGGGATTGTGGTTGGCGCCTATGTTGCAGCGCGGCTGTAGCGAGGATCGGCGCATGAACTTTCGCGCCTCTTTTTACGCTGTCGAGCCGCAGCCTGCAGTCGCGAATTCTCGCGCTTTTCCTCGTGCTCATACTGCTGGTGCAGATCGGTGGTTTCGTGCTGATCAACACCATCGGCATGAACGCTGCGCGCCAGACCGTGGGCGCCGAACTGGTCGCGGGATCGCGCGTCTTCGACCGCCTGCTGGAACAGGAAAACGAACGCCTGGTCCAGGGCGCGCGTCTGATGTCGGCCGACTACGCCTTCCGCGAAGTCATTGCCACCAACGACCGCGACACGATCTCATCGGTGCTCACCAACTACAGCAAGCGCATCAATGCGTCGCTGATGATGGTGGTCGGGCTCAATCATTCGGTACTCGGCGATACGCAGGGCGCGGCCGGCACCCGCGTATTCGCCTTTCCCAAATTGATCGCGCAGGCCGAGGGTTCGATGCGAGCGCAAGCCTCGGCGCTCGCCATCGTGAACGGAGATCTCTATCAACTGATCATCGTTCCCGTGATGGCGCCGATTCCCGTTGCGTGGGTGGTGATCGGCCATCGCGTCGACGATACCCTGACCAAGGATTTGCAGCGCCTGACGCGTCTCGATGTCTCGTTCTTCGCGCGACAAGGCAACGCCGCGTGGCGCCTCCAAGCGAGCACCTTGGCCCATGACCACCGCTTGACGTTGCTGAGCGACCTGGCCGCGAACCGCTTCGCCGATATCGACAGCGACGGCAACGCCGAGTATGGTCGCGATGCGCTCACGCGGACGCTGACATTGCCATCGCCGGCAGATACGACCGTCGTGGCGGTGTTGCAGGAGCCGCTCGATGCTGCGCTCGAACCTTTTCATGCCCTTCAGCGGCGACTGGCGTGGATATCTCTGCTCGGCGCGATGATTTCGATTTTTGCCAGCTTTTTCATCGCGCGAAGCATTGCGCGGCCGGTTCGCGACCTCGCGGGTGCCGCCCGCCGCATCGCTGCGGGTGACTATTCGGCGCAACCTTCCGCTGCTGCCAACAGTCTCGATGAAATCGGCGACCTGGCCGGAGCATTCCTTTCGATGCAGCAGGATCTTGCGAATCGCGAATCGCGCATCATGGACCTCGCCTATCGCGACGGTTTGACGCAATTGCCGAACCGCGCGCTGTTCAACGATCGACTCGACGCGGCGCTCGAGGCGACCGGTGCGAAAGCTGGTCGCGGTGCTACTGATGGACCTCGATCATTTCAAGGACATCAACGACACGCTTGGTCACCCGATTGGCGATCTGGTATTGCGCGCTGTGTCAGCGCGCCTCGAGCTGCTACTCAAGCGGCCTCGCGACACCGTTGCGCGCTTGGGTGGCGACGAGTTTGCGTTTCTGTTGCCTGGAGTGGATGCGGCGAAGGCCGAGCAAGTCGCGAAGGCGATATTGCGCACGCTCGACATGCCGATGACGCCCGAAGGTCACGTCGTCGATGTCCGCGGGAGCATCGGCATCGCCGTTTATCCGGTGCACGGCCGTGAACGTTCGACGTTGCTGCGACACGCTGATGCAGCGATGTACGCGGCCAAACGCAACAATCAGGGCTTCGCGATCTGGGATCACGCGCTATGAAGAGCATAGCCGCGAACGTCTTTCGCTGATGACCGGCTTGCGGCACGCAGTCGACAACGACCAGCTTCTTCTCCTCTACCAACCCAAAGTCGCACTGCGCGGCGATAGCGAGCACCACGTCGAAGCGCTGGTGCGTTGGCGTCACCCGACGCGCGGCCTGGTGACGCCTGAAGAATTCATTTCTTTCGCCGAACAGACCGGTTACATCCGCGCGATCACGCAATGGGTGATGGCGCACGCGATCGCACAATGCGCAGCGTGGCGGCGCGAAGGCGAATTGATGAACGTATCGGTCAATATTTCCGCGCGCGACCTGCTTGATACTGAACTGCCCGAGCGCTGCGAGGCCATGCTGCAGTCCCATGGCTGCGAGGCGCGCTGGATCGCGCTGGAGATCACCGAAAGTGCAATTCTCGACGATCCCGAACACGCGATCGCCAACCTGCAGCGGCTGCACGCGATGGGATTCCGCCTTGCGATCGACGACTACGGAACGGGCTACTCGTCGCTCGCCTACTTGCGGCAACTCCCGGTTCACGAACTGAAGATCGACAAGACGTTCATCCTCGGCATGGCTCGCGATCCCGATGACGCGGTGATCGTGCGATCGACGATCGACCTGGCGCACAACATGGGTCTGACGGTCGTCGCCGAAGGAGTCGAGGACGAAGCGACGATGGAGCGGTCTGCGCGCACTCGGATGCGACATGGTGCAGGGTTTCCTGCTGAGCCACCCGGTGGCCGCCGAGCTGATTCCGGCGTGGATGAACGGCTCGCCGTGGACGCGCGGCGCGCGCGAAGCGATGGGGTTGCGGCGCGTCGTGTAGTAACCTCTGGCTTTGCCTCGCGGTCCGCTATTGCGGACAACATCGCGGACGACATCGCGGATGACACCGAGCAATGACGCCTTACCCGCACCTGCTCGCGCCCTTGCCGTTGGGATTCACGACACTCAAGAACCGAGTGTTGATGGGTTCGATGCACACGGGCCTCGAAGAATCGCCCGATGGCTTCAACAAGCTGGCGGCGTACTACGCGACGCGCGCTCGCGGTGGCGTCGGCCTGATCGTAACCGGCGGCATTGCGCCCAACTTTGCGGGACGCGTCGACCCGCACGCGTCGCAACTATCGTTTCCGTGGCAGGTGGGCAAACATCGCATCGTCACAGAAGCCGTCCACGCGGCCGGCGGAAAAATCGCGATGCAGATCCTGCATGCCGGCCGCTACGCCTACCACCCTCTTTCGGTAGCGCCCTCGTCGGCGAAGTCTCCGATCACGCCATTTCGTCCGCGCGCGCTGACCGCGTGGGGCGTGCGCAAGACCATCGCGGCCTATGTGCGCTGCGCGAGGCTCGCGCAGAAAAGTGGTTACGACGGCGTCGAGATCATGGGATCCGAAGGCTATCTGATCAACCAGTTCGTTGCTCCGCAAACCAATCTTCGCGGCGACCAATGGGGCGGCTCATTCCTGAATCGCATCCGCTTTCCGACGGAGATCGTTCGCCGTACGCGCGAAGCCGTGGGCACCGACTTCATCATCATCTACCGGTTGTCGATGCTCGATCTGGTCGAAGGCGGCAGCAGTTGGGATGAGGTCGTCGCGCTCGGCCAGGCTGTCGAAGCGGCTGGCGCGACGATAATCAACACGGGTATAGGGTGGCACGAGGCGCGGATACCGACGATTGCGACGATGGTTCCGCGTGCGGCCTTTAGCTGGGTAACGCGCCGTATGAAAAATGCGGTGAGCATTCCGCTGATTACCACCAACCGCATAAATGATCCTGCTACCGGCGAGGCGGTGCTGGCGCGTGGCGACGCCGATATGGTGTCGATGGCGCGGCCGTTTCTCGCCGACCCGGATTTCGTCAACAAGGCAGCCAGCGCACGCGCCGACGAAATCAACACCTGCATCGGGTGCAACCAGGCTTGCCTCGATCAGATTTTCGAACGAAGGACCGCGACCTGCCTGGTGAATCCCTATGCGTGCCGCGAGACCGAGTTGATCGCGACACGCGCGGCGATCGGGAAAAAGATCGCGGTCGTCGGCGCGGGCCCCGCCGGCATGGCGTGCGCGTTGACCGCAGCGGAGCGCGGACACGCAGTCACCCTGTTCGACGCAGCAGCGGAAATTGGCGGCCAGTTCAATCTGGCGCGACGGATTCCCGGCAAGGAGGAATTCGCGGAGACCTTGCGCTACTTCCGAACGCGCCTGACGCAGCTCGGCGTCACTACGGTATTGAATCGACGTGTTGTCGCCGCGGAGCTTAGCGGCTTCGACAACGTCATTCTCGCCACCGGGATTGTTCCTCGCATGCCGTCTATCGAGGGCATTGGACATCCGAAGATCGCAAGCTATGTCGATATCGTCAATGGCAAGCGGTCCGCCGGCGCTCGCGTCGCGATCATCGGCGCGGGTGGCATCGGCTTCGACGTCGCCGAACTGCTGACCGAAGGCGCTCCGATCGACGGTCATTTGAGCGACGGCGGTCCGGGCGACGCCGCCATTGCAGCGTTTCGCGACGAATGGGGAATCGATGGCGAATATGCGAGTCGAGGCGGGTTGAAGCGCGCACACGAAAATCCGCCGCGACGCCAAGTCTGGCTCCTGCAACGCAAGGAACAGAAAGTGGGCGCAGGACTGGCGAAGACGACCGGCTGGATTCGCCGCACATTGCTCAAACGCCGCAATGTGACGATGCTCGCCGGCGTGAGCTACGAAAAAATCGACGATGCCGGTCTTCATATCGTCGTCGACGGCAAACAGCAACTGCTCGATGTGGATACTGTCGTCGTCTGCGCGGGACAGGAACCGCGACGCGATCTGGTCGACGGCCTGCGCGCAGCGGGTATCACGCCCATGGTGATCGGCGGCGCGGACGTCGCCGTCGAACTCGATGCGCGGCGCGCAATCGAGCAGGGCACGCAGGTGGCGCTGAATTTGTAGCACGACGAGTCCCACATCCGTTTTTTCGCCCGGTGACGCATCGGGAGCGGCAGCGAGCCGCGCTCAGCGCATTGATGCGTCACGCGTATTCGATCTGGCTATCATCGTCATCAGAATCTTCGATTGGACATTGCCGCGGTCACCGGCCATTGTGCTTTGCTGCAATGCAACAATATATCGGAGATGATGCCTATGCCGCGTAAGCACGCTGCCAATGAACCTATGCCTCGCACTTCGCGTAAACCTGTGGGTCTCGCACTTCAGGGGGGCGGGTCGTGGGGCGCGTACACCTGGGGAGTGCTGGACGCGCTGCTCGCCTCGCGCAGCGTCTCCATTGCACAGTTGAGCGGAACCAGCGCAGGCGCGATCAATGCCGCGATCGTCGCCAGCGCTCTCGCGCGTGGCTCGACCGGGCAGGCCATCGCGCAGGCACGGGAAGCCTTGCGTTCATTTTGGCTGCGGATCGCCGACCCGGCGATGGCCGACTTGGCGCGCGTCATCTGGGGGCCGCTGGAAAGGCGTTGGCGCGACGCGGTTGGCAACACGGTCGCGAGCGGTGCGCTTGCGCCGTATGCCAGCGCACTCAGCACTCTTCCGTTAAGGCAAGCACTGGAAGCGCACATCGATATCGACGCGGTACGCAGCAAGTCGGCGCCCGCGCTGTTTGTCACCGTCACCAATGTGAGGACCGGCTTGCCACGAGTGATTGCGAACGACGCCATGTCGATCGATGCTCTGCTTGCTTCGGCGTGCCTGCCGGAGTTGTTTCAGGCGGTCGAACTCGATGGCGAGCACTATTGGGACGGCGGCTACTCGGGCAACCCGACGCTGTGGCCGATGATCCGCAGCGGGATCAGTGACGACCTGATCGTGGTGCAACTGGTGCCGGATCTCGCGGGGGAAGTGCCGACCAGCGCGTCCTCGATTCGGCGCCGCGTCGGCGAAATCATTTTCAATTCAAGCCTGGTCGCCGAAATGCAGGCGATCGCGGCGATGCGCGCCCTCGCCGAGCGCGGTAAAGGCCCGGCGAGCGTCGTTGACCTTCGTCTTCATCGTATCGGTCCGCCGCCGCAAGCCTTATTCGAACAGGGAAGCGCCAGCGAGCGTTCGCGCGCGTGGCTGGAGAAGTTGCATGGCGAAGGGCGCGACGGCGGGACGAACGTTCATGACGCGTCACGGCGCCGATCTCGGTGTGCGCGAAACGCTTGACGTAGGGCGCGTGTTCGCCGATGCGCACAAACCCAAAATCAGAGTTGCGCAGAATGAAGGCCCGCGTGCTGCGCTGGAAGCTGCCGACGAGCCGATGCAGTCGGTCGCTGGCGCTTAGAAAGTAGCTCGGCCGAGCTAGCGCGCTGCCGTCTCCCATCGTGTCAGATCGGGCCGGCGCGTATGCCAGTCGGTAACTTTCTGAAACGCGCGGCCAGCGCGAATGAGCGTAGCCTCCGCGAACGGCGCGCCGATCAACTGCACGCCGATGGGCAAGCCCGCGCGCGACAGACCCGCAGGAAGTGACAGCGCACATGTTCCAAGATAATTGGCCACACGCGTGAATCGCGCCAGCGGGGTCGTCGATTCATCGACATCGAGCAGCGGGGTCGCCGTGATCGGCAGTGTCGGCGTCAACAGCGCATCGCGCCCGCGCATCCATTCAGCGAATGCCGCGGCCATTCGCTTCCTCGTCGCGAGCTCGTCGATGTAGTCTGCTGCGCTGATCGTCTTGCCGCCGATCGTGCGCTTGCGCACCCACGGGTCGATCGGAAGCTGCGGATCCTCGATATAAGCGCGGTGCAAGGCCCAGGCCTCCGCTGCGATGATGTGGCCGTTGCGCACCATCACGTCTTCGAAGTCGATCGGGAAAGGCTCTTCGACGACGATGGCGCCGAGATCACGAAGGACCGCGATCGCGTCCCGCCACGCGCTGACGACATCGGGCTCCGCGTCGCGCACCACACTTTCGGAAGGCAGCGTACTGATGCGCATGCCGCGGACGTTCGGTTCGGCGGTCAGCGCGGACGCAAAATTGGTGTGCGGCACCGCTGCAGTCGAGGCATCTTTCGAATCCGGCCCTGCCATTGCGCCGGTCAAGAGCGCCGCATCGTCGACGCTACGTGCGAGCGGTCCGAGACTGTCGAGTGTATTCGCGAGCGGCACCACGCCTGCCAGGCTGATCGTGCCGTAGGTGGGTTTCAATCCGGTAAGCCCGCACAGCGCCGCCGGAATGCGTATCGAGCCGCCCGTGTCGGAGCCGATCGCGCCAGGCGCGAGTCCTGCGGCAACGGCGACGGCAGAGCCGCTGCTCGAACCGCCGGCGACGCGATGGGTCGCTGTGTCCCACGGATTCCACGGCGCGCCCATAGGTTCGTTTCTTCCCCAGCCACCGAATGCGAATTCGACCATGTGGGTCTTGCCCAACGGGATCATGCCCGCCGCAACCAGGCGCTCGACGGCAGTGGCAGTCTCGTTTGCGATACGACCCGTCCAGCTCTTGGATCCCGCCGTCGTCGCCTTCCCGCGAATGTGCAGCAGATCCTTGAGTGCAATCGGCAGCCCGTGCAGCAAGCCCCGCGATGCGCCGGCGGCGCGCTCGGCATCGGCTGTGTCCGCTGCTGCCAACGCACTGTCGCCGTAGACTTCCACGAACGCGTGCAGATGCCCATCGAGCGACGAAATATTGGCGAGGCAGGCCTCGACGATTTCACGCGACGATGTCGCGCCGTCGTCGAGCATTCGGGCCAGGTGCGTGAGTGAGTAAAAGCCGAGCTCGTTTGGCATCGTTTTACCTGCGCAGGAACATCAGTGTCTCACGAGGGGCGCTGCCTTGACCGCGACGCTGAAACTGGCGACGGAGAGCACCGCCATCGCCAGCAGGATCAGCAGCCAGCCGAACGCGGGTGTCTCGACCGCAGCCAGCGGTGCGAATGCAAACGGCGCGATCGCGCGCGCGAATAACGCCGGTGCGGCAAGATTGCCAAGAATGCCCCCGTAACCGACGCGGCCGAACAGCTCCGCTGGCACTGTGCCGCGAACGATCGTCACCACGCCATTGCTGCAACCGAACAGCGCTGCAAAGGCGAGCGCGATCGCGACCTGACCGTCGAGCAGCAGCAACACGGCGATCGCAAAGCACGAGCAGCGTCAACGCCATCAGGCCGATCGCGCGCGACGTGAAGCGGCGACCGACGGAGAATTCGGCGAGGCGGCCTGCCACTTGCAGCGGGCCGAAAAACGAGCCCACCCATACCGCGCTCGCAAGAGTCAGTCCCTTGCCTTGCAGCACGCTGATGAGGTGGACGGTCAATACCGAGACGATGAACCCGTTGAGGGCGAAAGCGATGGCCAATGCGACGAATGCGCGGCGACGTCTTTCCGGAGGCAGCAATCCCGTGCCGATGGCTGACGCCCGCGTGCCCCGGCGCCCCCGCAACAGGCAGTCGCGGCACGAAGAACCAGTGCAAAGGCAGGCAAACGAACAATTGCAGCAATGCAAATGCGGTCAAGGTTTCCCGCCATCCCACGAGCTCGAGGCCTTTGAGCGATGCGGGCCAGAAGACGGTGCTCGCCAATCCGCCCATCAGGGTCAACGCGGTCAACGCGCTGCGATAGGCCGAGCCCGCGTGTTGGCTCAGCGTTGCGAACGCCGCGTCGTACATGGTCATTGCCATCGCGACGCCGGCGAGTATCCAGGCGAGATAGAGGGTGGGCAAGCTGTGCACTTGCGCCACGGCATAGAGAGCCGCAGCGGCGATGGCCGAGCCGATGCACAACACGCTGCGGCCGCCGTGGCGATCGATGCCGCGTCCGACGACGGGCGCGGCCAGCGCCGATATCAGCAACGCTGCCGAGTAGGCTCCGAACAGTTGAGCGGCCGAGATGCCGAGATCCGCACGGATACTCGATCCCAGTACCGCGATCGAGTAGTAGAGCGAGCCCCAGGAGATGATTTGCGTTACACCCAGCGCCGGCACCAGCCGCCAGATCAACGGAGGACGGCTGTCCGACGAGGTCATGCGCCGATGCTACCGCGAAGGTCAAATCACTCCAAGGCGCGGCGGGCGGATGCGGCGCCGCGAGGGGGTTGACGAACGCTCTGACCGTGCCCACATTGGGATATCAGGAGAAAAACCATGACCACTCGCACACTGCAACGCGCTATCGAAGCCATTCCGACCTCGGACGGCGCCGGAGTCAAGTTGAGACGCAGCCTTGGCCAATCGGCATGGGCGCGGCTGGATCCGTTCCTGATGCTCGACCACTTCTCGACCGACAACCCCGACGACTACATCGCCGGCTTCCCCTCGCACCCGCACCGGGGTTTCGAGACGGTGACCTACATGCTCGACGGGCATCTGCAACATCGCGACCATCTCGGCCACACCGGCGACCTGAAAGCGGGCGGCGTGCAATGGATGACCGCAGGCCGCGGCATTATCCACTCCGAAATGCCGCAACAGGAACAAGGCCGCATGCGCGGCTTTCAGCTATGGATCAATCTGCCGGCGAAAGAAAAGATGAAGCCAGCCGCCTATCGCGACATCCAGGCAGCTGAGATTCCGGTCGTGGCCCTGGCCAACGGCGGCGTGGTCAAGGTTGTGGCGGGATCGCTCAACATCGACGGCACGCTGACCGCGGGACCGATCCAGGGCTTGACCACGGATCCGCGTTTATCTGGATGTGCAACTACCCGCGGGCGCGGAATTCACGCAGGCGATCGCGCCGGGGTATCACGCATTCGTCTATCCGTTCGAAGGCAGTGTCGGCATCGGACCGGCCGACAAACGACGGGTGCTGAAAACGCACAGCGGAGGCGTACTGTCCGACGGCGATTCCGTGATATTGAGCGGAGGGCCTGAGGGTGGCCGGGTGTTGCTGCTCGCCGGACGCCCGCTTCTCGAGCCGATCGTGCAGTACGGCCCGTTCGTGATGAACACGCAGCAGGAAATCGAGCAAGCGATCCGCGACTATCAAAGCGGTGTGTTGACGCAAAGCGCGGCGGCGTAGCGCGCCGGTGGGTGCCCGGGGTGGCACCCACGATCCTTGCGCGAATCAGAGGACGCGCACATGATCACGGTCTTCGCGTCCTGGAGCCCGTCAATGTCCTTCTCTTCTGCAGCACCCGCAATACAAACCGTACGCCGAATCGCTGCGACAGTTTGCGTCGCGGGACTCTTGGCTGGGATGGCGACGCTGACGCTGGCCGCTGACGACTCACGCGCTCTTGCCCAAAGCGTTATCGACAACCCGATTCGGACCGACCAGGACCGGCGCATGGACGCGGCACGACATCCCGCCGAATTCCTTCCGTTCACGCAGGTAAAACCGGGCATGCAGGTACTCGATGTCTCGGCTGGAGGCGGCTACACCTCGCAGTTGCTGGCGCTCGCAGTCGGTCCGACGGGCAGGGTATGGGCACAGCGCGAGCAGCCCGGTGCATCGCTGACCAAACGCCTCGACGAGCATCCGCAAGGCAATCTCATTGCCGTACTGCGTCCGTTCGAGGACCCTGTCCCCGAACAAGCACCGAAGCTCGATCTAATCACTCTGGTTCTCAACTATCACGACATCACCTATCTTCCGGTCGATCGGGCAAAGATGAACGCGCGCCTGTTCGCCGCGCTGAAGCCCGGAGGGCATTTCGTCGTGGTCGATCATTCGGCCAAGCCGGGATCGGACATCGGGGTCGGCAAGAGCCTGCATCGAATCGACGAGGCGATCGTGCGTTCCGAAGTGCAGAAGGCAGGCTTCGTCCTTGAGGCCGAAGGCGATTTCCTGCGCGACCCGGCTGATACCCGCGAGAACTCGTCCGGCGACGCCAAAGTTCCGACCGACAAGTTCGTGCTGCGTTTCGTCAAGCCCTAGCGAGACTTTGCCGTCGCTAGCGCACGAGCTCCGTCGCTATTTCGGGCAGATGTATCCCGCGCCGCTCGGATTCTTGAAGCATCCGACCGATTCGGGAATGACCTGCTTGGGCAGCCAAAGCACGACTTTGGGGAAGTAGATCGCGAATGCGATCGTGGCGAGGAAAACGACGTATATCGGCAGCGCAGCTCGTAACGCTTTCGAGAAACGCACGCCGACGAACTTCGATGCCATCAGCAGGACCAGGCCGTAGGGCGGCGTGATCAGCCCGAACGCGAGCGTTGCAATCAGCACCACGCCCATGTGCACGGGGTTGATGTCCCCGGCGGTCGTCAGCGCATTCACCAGCGGCATGAAGATGATGATCGTCGGGACCGGCTCGATGAAATCACCGATGATGGTGAACAGCAGGACCATCATCAACATGATGAGGTGGGGGTCGTTGCCGGCGATGCTGGTGATCCATTCTGCGATGACGATTGCGCCGCGCAGGTAAGCGAGCAGCCAGCCGAAGGCGTTGGCGGCGCCGATCGTGATCAGCGGCAATGAAAAAATCAGTCCCGCGAGACAGAAATCGTACGGAAGCAGCCTCATGTGGCCGCGGTTCAGCGCGGGGATGACGACGACGAGAATCCACATCGCCGCCACGACGCCGGCTTCGGTCGGCGTAAACCAGCCGGTAAGAATGCCGCCGAGCAGGATGATCGGAATCATCAGCGGCAGCGAGGCGCCTTTCAAGGCTCGCGCAACGTCGCGGAAAGGCGCGCGCGGACGCCGCATGCCGGCCGGCCCGAAGAAGTAACAGTAGATCATCAGCCCGAAACCGATCATGAAGCCCGGCACGACTCCCGCCATGAACAATCCGGCAATCGATACGTTGCCGACGGCGCCGTAGACGACCGCCGTGATGCTCGGCGGCACCAACGCCGCGATCGTCGATGCCGCTGCGATGATCGCCGCGGTGAAGGCGGGGGTGTATCCCTCCTTCTTCATGGGGCCGCCCAGCGCGCGGCTGATTACCGCGACGTCGGCCGTGGTCGAGCCTGACATCTCCGAGAAGAACATGCTGAATACGGTGACGACCTGCGACAGACCGCCGCGGATGTGTCCGACCAGCGCCAACGACAGGTTGGTGATCCGACTGACAACATTGGCCGAACTCATCAGTTCCCCGACGAGCAGGAAGAACGGTATCGCCAGCAAGGCCTCGGAATCCATCCCGTCGAAGATTTTCTGGACGATTGCCGGAAACGTGACATCGGTGAACGCGGCGCCGACAAAGACGCCGGCCATCAGCGAGAACGCGACGGGCACACCGAGATACCCGAAAAAAAGAAACAGGCAGGTCATTATCCCCAGGATGATCGGGGCGCTCACGGACGGCTCGCGGGCAGCGGTGCAGGCGCGACCGGCGTGATCCCCGCAGCGATTGCATCGAGCTCTTCAATCGCCTCCGGATGATCGAAGCCCTTGCGCAGTCCATTCACCAGTTGTTCGATGGTGAACAGTCCGATCAGTGCGCCGGCGAGCGGGATCGCAGCATAGAGCGATGCAATCGGCGTCAGCGACGGCATGCGGAAACTCGAAAAGCCGCGCAGGAAATTCGTGTAGCCGAAATACGTGAGGCAGATAGCAACGCCGAGAACCACCAGCCTGATGAGAACCTCGGCGACGATTCGCGGTTTGCCGTGCAGCGCTTCGGCAACCGCTGTGAGGTAGAGGTGATCGTTGCGCCGGGTTGCTACGGCCGCGCCGATGAAAATGCCGTAGATGAAAAAGGTCTGCGTTACTTCCTGCAACCATAGCCACGGATGGCCTATGGTGCGGGTCACGATGTCGAACATTACCGTCGTCGAAAAGCCGAACAGCGCGACGCCGCATAGGATCATCAGCACCAGCTCAAGGCGGTCGAACGCACGCCACTTGAGGTGACGCTGCCGTTGCAGTACCAGTTTGTCAGAGATCGGCATGGGTCACCGCAACAAGGACATCAGAAGACGAGAGGTCGCGCCGCGACCTCCCGTCACGCACCGCTATTGGACGCTGAGAATCAGGTCCTTGATCTTGGCTGCGTGCGGCCCGAGCCCCTTGGCCAGCGTGTCGAGATAGGGCGCCGCAATCTTCTGGAAACCCGATTTATCGACATCGGTCACGATCTTTACGCCAATCGCCTTCAGCTTGTCGGCCGACTGGTGTTCAAGCTCGAGCGATTTCGCGGGTTGGTTTCTGCCAACTTCGTCGGCGGCGGCCGTCACCCATTTCTTCTGCTCGTCGGTCAGGCTCTTCCACAGTTTGTCGCTGATCCAGATGAAGTTGTTGTTCGCTTCGTGCTCGGTCATCGACAGAACAGGCGCCACTTCATAGTGCTTGTTGACGAGGTAGACGTTCACGCCATTTTCCGCGACGTCGACGACGCCGGTTTGCAGCGACGTGTAGACGTTGCCGAACGGCATATGCACGGTCTGCGCACCGTAGGCAGGGAACATCGTGTCTTCGGTCGCGGTTGCCTGGACACGGACTTTGAGCCCCTTCATGTCCTCGACCCTGTGAACTTCCTTCTTGCTGTACATGTCGCGCAGACCCAGCGTGATCAGTGCCAGCACATGCCCGCCCTGAACCGTGTCCTCGACCATGTCCTTGACCGCCTGCACGACCTTGGGATCGGCCAGCGCTTTCTTCAGATGGTCCTCGGACCGGAACAGAAAATGCAGTGACATCACGCCGGCCTGCGGAGTCAACGTCGCGGCGTTGGCAGCCGAACTGATGCAGAACTCGATGTCGCCCGCCTTCATCAACTGCAGGACCTGCGGCTCCTGCCCGAGCTGAGCGCCCGGGTACTGATCGATCAGCATCGTGCCCTTGCTAATTCCTTCAGCTTGTCGGCAAAGATGTCGCCGGCGATGCTGTAGCCGGTGTTTCTCGGCTGATCGTAAGCGAACCGGAAGTGGCGCGCCTCCTGTGTCCAGGCTGCGGAAGACCAGCCGGCGATTGCCAAAACCATCGCGATCGCGCTCACGCGATGCGACCCTTTCAACATCCTGTTGAACATGTTTCCTCCTGGGACTGGTTTTTTATCTCCACCGAACTTTGGCCGGTGGTTGCAGCGCGGCGTGCGGCCAAGAATACTCAGGGCAGCTATCCGAGAATCCGGGGAACCCTACCACGATGTACGCTAGGACGCCAAACGCCCGCCCACCCGGGCCCACCCGGCGCAGTGGCGCGTAATGACGCGCCGCCGCAATTCCGTCGGGAGACCACGCCCTGGACCGACTCAGCGCGGCACAGTAAGATTTTTGCTTCCGAGCGTCGCCGCCGGTACGATGACCCCGCGATGAACCCCGCGATAGACTCCGCCGCCGATCTGCGCTGGCCATTTGCAGTGCGTCAACTGACTCCCACGCTGGGCGCCGAAATTTCCGGCGTCGCGTTGGCGGACCGTATTTCCGAAGAGGTGTTCGACGCGATCCATCGGGCTTACTTGCGCTATCAGGTCCTGCTATTCCCTCCTCAGGAGATGCCGTCCGCACGCCAGGTGGAATTCTGCCGGCACTTCGGCAAAGTGCAGGTTTGGACGCGCCGTTTCAGCGACACAGTGCATCCGGAGATCTATCGGATCTCCAATCTCGATGAACATGGGAAACCCACGGGACGCCACCCCGACAAGTTGACGCTCGAGTGGCATACCGACACGTCCTATCAGCGCGTAACCGGCGGCGTGACGACGCTGTATGGCGAGATGATTCCGGACAACGGCGGCGAAACGCATTTCTGCGACATGTATGGCGCGTACGAACGACTGAGCTCGGCCTGGAAAGCGCGGATCGCAGGATTGCGCGCCGTTCACAACCTGAATTTCACCACCAGCAGACGTCAGCCGGAGGCGCCATTGACGGACGTCATGCGGCTGGCGACGCCGCCGGTCGATCATCCCGTCGTCCGCACCCATGGCGAGACGGGACGGAAGTGCCTCTATCTGGGCGATCACGCCGAAAGCATCGTGGGCATGCCGTACGAACAAGGCCGCGCACTCGTCGACGAACTGAACGCATTGGCAGTCCATCCTGACCTCGTATACGAACATCACTGGAAGCCCGGCCAGTTCATACTCTGGGACAACCGGTGTCTCACGCATCGTGCGACGTCCTATGACGTTGCCTCCCAGCCCCGGGTGGTGCGGCGGTGCACGGCGCTTGGCGACATTCCCGCTTAGCGTCACCGCGCGACTCGGCAATGAACACGAAGGAGCAAAGATCATGAATTCGACCGCCGACATTCGCTGGCCGTTTGCGGTTCGTCAGTTGACACCGAAACTCGGCGCGGAAATTTCCGGCATTGCGCTGGCAGACGACATCAGCGACGACACTTTTCGAGCGATCTATCAGGCGTACCTGCGCTATCAGGTGCTGCTGTTTCCGCCGCAGAATTTACCCCCAGCGCAGCAGGTGAAACTGGCGTGCCATTTCGGCGAAGTCCAGATCCATGTGATGAATCAATATCACGCCGACGGCTTTCCGGAACTCTATCGCCTTTCCAATCTGGGTGAGGACGGCAAGCCCAATGGCAAGCACCCGGACAAGGGCACGCTCGAATGGCACACCGACGGCTCCTGGAAGCGCGTTACTGGGAGCGCCACGATCATCTATGGCGAAGTCATGCCTGAGAGCGGCGGGGAGACCCACTTTTGCGATATGTACGGCGCCTACGAACGCTTGAGTTCCACATGGAAAGCGCGCATCGCCAATATGCGCGCGGTGCACAATCTGGATTTCTCGCGCACTCGACGCCACGGCGAAGACCCGATGACCGAGGCGCAGCGCATGGCGACTCCGCCGGTCGACCATCCGATTGTGCGCACCCATCCCGAAACCGGGCGCAAGTGCCTGTACCTCGGGGACCACGCGCAGCACATCGTCGGCATGCCGTACGACGAAGGACGAGACCTGATAGAAGAACTGAATGTGCTCGCCGTGCATCCCGACCTGACGTACGAACACCACTGGCAACCCGGCCAACTCATCGTCTGGGACAACCGCTGCTTGATGCATCGCGCGACGGACTACGATCCGGCGACCCAGGGCCGGGTCATTCGCCGCTGCACGGTACTCGGCGAGGTGCCTGCCTGAACTCCCAGTTAAGCGCTGGCCGCGGTATCGGGCAAATTCGGCAACGGTCGAGCTACTGACACACGGTTCCCGGCGTCACGAAAACCTGGCGAGTGATCGGTTTGGTTTGCGAAACGCCGTTGACCGTATAGGCGAACGTCGCGTTATTTCCATCGGCGAACGTGAACGTCGCGTCACCAACAACGGTGCCGCTGATTTTTGCCGGATCGAATGGAACGGCGTTGAACGCTGGCCCGGTCGTGCGGTAAAGCGTTCCGCTATAGACGCCGGCCGCAGTTTTGCCGGCGATCACCGAAAGCCACAGCGGCGTGCCGTCCAGATCGTACGTGAACCAGGTCGCGAAGATCGTGTTGCCCTGATGCGTGAGGTTCACACCCCACCCTGATTCGAATCCCGCAGGCGCAGCCCACCAGAGATTCTGATAGTTATAGGCCTGTGTCAGGTCGGCCTCGAGGCCGAAGGTGCACGTCGGCAACTGGTCGTACGCCTCGCGCGTGATGGCCTTGGTCTGGGTGCTGCCGTTGACCGTGTAGGTGAAGCTACCGTTGTTCAAGTCGCTGAACGTGAGTTTTCCGGTACCAACGCTGGTACCGCGAACCTGCGACGGCGTGAACGGTACCGAGTTGAATGGCGGCCCTGTTGACTGCAGCAGCGAGCCCGAATAAGCGCCGCTGGTATCGAGTCCGGCGATCATCGACAGCCACCATGCTTTACCGGTAAGGTCGTAGGTAAACCAGGTCGCAAAAATGATGTCGCCCTGGTGTGCGAAATTGATACCCCAGCCCGCTTCCGACCCTGCGGGGCTCGCCCACCAGAGCCCTTCGTAGTTGGCAGGGCCGGCAGGGACCACTTGAACGTTGGTGGCGGGCGATGTGTTGCCAAAGGCCGCGCCTGCTGCCGTACTTATCTGCCACTGAAATCCATAGGTGCCCGCCGTTTCCGGCACGACAATGTAGAACGAAAACGTCACGCTGGCCCCAGGCTCGACCGCAGCCGGTAACGGTACCGGGTCAACGCTCCAGGTGGTCGCGCCCTGTCCTGTCGGCACCAGCGTGTAACCATCCGTCGTTTGCCATGTAAATGGCGTCGTGTTCTTGAACGTTTCTGTGACAAGAACGGTGGCTTCGACGGGAACGATGGCGGGAACCTGCTGCGATACGAAGTCCGCCGCGCTGGAGACGGCTACGCCGGGATCGGGTGTTTCATCACCGAAGGTCCCATGCAATTGGGACAACATGCGGAACTGCAGCGGGGAGGGCGCGGAGAAACGACAGCCGAGGGGCACGACGGAAAAATTGAACGTGACCTGTTCGCCGGGAGCGATATCACGAGGCAGGACAACGCGATTTCCGCTCTGGCTGCCGTATGGATTGTTCTGGATGCACCAGTAGTAGTTGTCCTGCGGCTCCTGCGTCGCAAGAAAAACGTCGCCCTGGACCCAGGACGACGTTCCCGTATTCTGCATCGTGATGGCGACCGTGCCGGTGCTCTGCACGGCGATGAACGAAGGAGCAGTTTGCGACACGAATGCTGCCGCATAGTCGTCCGCTTGCGCGTCTTGCCCGGCGACTAAAAGCATCCAGGCGCAGAGGAACGCCATCGCCAGGGACGCACGCCGTGGGGTCGGGCGAACGACTTGGCAAACGCCTCTGCAAACGCTCCCACGCCGCTGGATGAGCAAATGGACGGCCAAAAGCTTCATCGTCCGATTATAGCCGCGCGCCGCCGTACCCTCGGCGCGTGCGGCGGGCGGGACTATCGGACCTGTTGCGCGTTACAGATTTTCCGCGGCGAAACCCCAGTTCACGATCTTGTCGAGTACCGCGTTGACGTAGGCGTCACGCTTGTTCTGGTAATCGATGTAATACGCGTGCTCCCACACGTCGATGGTCAGCAGCGGGACCAGGCCCTTGGTCAGCGGCGTATCGGCGTTGCCAGTCTTGACGACTTTGAGCGTACCGGCGTCGAGGACCAGCCACGCCCAGCCGCTGCCGAACTGCGTCGTTGCCGCAGTCGCAAGTTCCTTCTTGCACACGTCGATGCTGTCAAACGACGTCTGCATCAGCTGCTTCAATGCGGCAGGGGGCTCCCCGCCGCCGTTCGGTCTCAGGCTCTTCCAGTAAAACGCATGATTCCAAGCCTGCGCCGCGTTATTGAAGATCGTCGTCTTGTCGGCCTTGCCAACCGTTTCCATGATGATCTGCTCGAGCGAAAGCCCGACCAGCGCGGTGTTTGCGATCAACTTGTTCAGCGTATCGATGTAACCCTTATGGTGCTTGCCATAATGGAAGCCGATGGTCTCGGCCGAGATCGTGGGATTGAGCGCATCTTCCGCGTACGGCAGCGGTGGCAGAACATGGATCGCAGCTTTTTCGATAACGGTATCGTTCATTTGCTTTCCTCTGCGGGTGACCGCGTTCGCGGTCACCCTTATTGCAACTGATTCATCGATCGATGTCAGGGCTTCAGCTGAGCACGCATTTCGCCGTCGGGATGAGCCGCCGTATGGACATTGACGTACAGATTTCCGGCCTTGAAGTCGGCCATTTGCGCATCAGTCAGTTTTGCCCCCGCTGGGACGCTGTATTTATCGCCGCTCTTGGTCAGCGGGATGATGACCGGGCCATTCTTTCCCGGGGCCGCGTCATGGATATGGGCTGCGGTCCCTGAGATACCTGTCGTCGAGATGCTCCCAGTCACCTTCATGTCAGAGCCGATCGCAATCGTGCCCTTTCCCGAGCCTGCGCTCTTGACGGGCGGTACTTCCTGATCCCCGGTGAGCGTGACGTTCATGTCGGCCGCCGTCGCCATGCCGAGCATCAGTGACGTTGCCGCAAACACCGCCGCTCCGAGGCGAATGCAGGAACCCATGTAATTTTTATCCTGAGACATTTTTACTACTCCTTTGGAGATGTTGCGCCGCGGGGCGATGACTGCGATACCGCCGCTTTCTGTTGGCACGACGCGTTAGGTTCATCTGCGAACATCAATGCGTAGGCGTTGTTAGTGCATGAAAATGTAGATGAGCACCAGGACGACGCCGGGTACGCCCAACAACCATGCCAGTACGTATTTGCCCATTTCGATTCCTTTATAGGTAGTGAGCAGTGTGCTCGCTGATCTGTGCAGTGCCGTGGCTGAAAATGATGGCCAGGGCCATGCCAGTATTCATCGACCGGGCGGCCCGCTCTTACCGCCCGCTCCAGTAACTGTGTGTTGACAATGTCGCCTAGCAGGTATGACGGAACAATCGGTCAAATGACGAATCACTTGTAGGACAAAGTGACTGCGCGACGCGAACCTCTAGTCGGCCCGGAAACTACGTCCGAATCAGACATGCTCCGATTGGCAAATCTTTGCTGGCCGACGACCATGCACTCGTCAAACCAACCGGCTTTGATTCGAACTGGCGTCCGCCGATGTTTGCGGCGCCCGAATCAATCGTAGAGGAACCGACTAGGAGATCTCATGGAACAAGGTGACTGGATATTGGCCGTGGAATTGGCAGCACTGATCGTTGCGATCGGTCTTGGCATATGGAGAATCTATTGGCTGCGAGGAAACAAAGATCTCGCCGGCACGCGCACCGCCAGCCTACCCGCCGCGGATCGGCGCTTGGCTTACGACATGCGCCGCGACGGCCAGCGCTTTATGGTGGAGTAGAGACGCTGGTGGGCGCGGTCGCCCACAAGCGGACCGCGTCCGACGGACTCTCACTTTTAGATGAAAGGAAAAGCCCATGGCTCAACTCGACAGCAATAAGCGCAATGCACTATCCGGAGGCAACTTTGCTTTTTCGAAGCAGCGCAAGGAACCGCTCGAGGATGCGTCGCACGTTCGTAACGCAATTGCCCGTTTCGACCAGGTCGAAGGCGTCACCGACGAGGAGCGCGACGCGGCGTGGAAGAAAATAAAGTCCGCGGCGACGAAGTTTGGGGTGGACGTGAAAGAAAAAAGCTGGAAGGAACTGGGCAAGTCGCACGGCAGCTAGGGCCGCTCGGCGCGTCACTACCCGCTTGCGAGCGGGTCCGCCCGCAACGCCTCGCTTCAGGCCGAGTTTGCGGGCTTCGGAACCGTTGCGGTGACGGTCGTCCCGTCGCCGGGCTCCCCATGAACGGCGAGGGACCCGCCGACTTGCGCGGCGCGCTCGCGCATGCCGCGAATGCCGTGCGAGGTGGGCTTGCTTAGGTCGGCCTCCGCGATGCCCATTCCGTTGTCGCGGATGAGCAAGACGTAGGCATCGGCGGTCTCGCTAAGATCGATATCCACGTCGGTCGCCTTCGCATAGCGCGTCACGTTGGTGATGGTTTCCTGAAAGATCCGGAAGAGAACGAGCGCTCGCTCGCGATCGATTGTCGGTTCGGGGTCGGGCGTGCGCAAATTGAAGTCCAACGCGCCGTGCTTCTGATACTCGCCCACCTGCCACCTCAAGGCTGACGCCAGGCCGAGATCGTCGAGGATGCTCGGACGCAGGTCGGTCACGATTTTGCGCGTGGCGCTCACCGCCGCCTTGAGCAGTGTGAGCATGGCGGTGTGTTTGCGCTTCGCGTCCTCGGCCGGCGCAAGCGGGTGTTCGAGCAACCAGTCCAGGTCGATGCGCAGGCCCGTGAGCGTCGAGCCGAGTTCGTCGTGTACTTCGCGCGCGATGCGCGCTTTTTCCTCCTCGCGTATCGTCTGCAGGTGACGCGAGAGCGAGCGCGATTCTTCGCGCGAGCGCTCGATCTCGAGTTGCGCCAGCCGATTTTGCGTATCGTCGAACACGACGCCTTCCCAAAGCACCGTGCCTTCTCCGCGCACGCGCGGCTTGGCGCGGATCGAAATCCATTTCTCCATCGCCTCGTGCGCTGGCTGCAGCCTGCCCGCCCAATTCCAGGTGGCCATGCGTGCCGCCGAATCGTCGAGCGTGGCTAACGCCGCAGCACGATCGGCAGGTGTGAGCAGGCGGAAGAACGACTCGCCATCGCCGACGATGGCGTCGGGCTCAAGGCCGGTAACCGCGACGCTCCCGCCGCTGACATAGCCGAAACGAAGCGCCTGGTCCGTGCCTCGTTCCAGTGTGAAGACCATGCCCGGCACGTTGGTCGCGATCAGCTGGTAACGCTCTTCGCTTTCCTTCAGCGCGGTTTCGGTTGATCGCCGCGCAGTGTTGTCGTAGCACGAACACAGGTACCCGGTGAAATCGCCCTTGACGTCGTAGTAAGGCCGTCCGTTGCATATCATTGAACCGTATGTGCCGTCGTGACGACGCAGTCGAAACTCGAGTTCAAACGGTTGCCGGTTCGGGAAAACGCCTGCGATGGTGCTGTGCCATGCTTCGCGATCCTGTTCGTGGACGCTGTCGAGCCAACCGCCCTTGCGCTGATCGTCCATCGATCGACCGGTGTGATCCAGCCACGCCTGGTTGACGTAGTCGCACTCTCCCTTGGGATCCGAACGCCAGACCAGGTTGGGGAAACTCGAGAACAGCGACAGATAGTGGTCGCGCGCGCGCTCGGTCTGTTGCCGCGCCTCGATGCGTAGCGTCGCATCCCGCGTAACGACGGCGAATCCGCGCAGCTGTGACTCTTCGTCGCGAATCGACGAGATGATGTCGTCACCGCAGTATTTTGTTCCGTCCTTGCGCAGGTGCCAGCATTCCTCCTCGAACCAGCCGCGGGTCGTGGCGACCTCCAACTCCTGACCGGAAGGCACGGCGCGGTCCGCTGGGTACAACACCGAAAAATGACGTCCGAGAATTTCCTCGGCTCGGTAGCCGTTGAGTATTTCCGCGCCGCGCGTCCAGCTGGCGACCCGTCCCTCGACGTCGAGCATGTAAATGGCGCAGTCCTTGATCGCATTGATGATCAGCTGAATGCGCTGTTCGCTTTCGCGAAGCTGCTGTTCGGCGCGGCGGCGGCGGGCGATATCCTGCTCCAATTGCGCGTTAGTCTGATCGAGCGCCCGGGCGCGCCTGCGCACTGACTGAAAAAGAAAGGTTGCCAGTGCCAAAAGACCCGCAAGCGCTGTTCCCACGGCGAGCCCGGTTTCCGGAAACAGCGATCGCGCGCGCGTCACATAGTCCAGGCTCGGCGTCACCCGCAGCACCCAGCGTGCGTTCCTGATCGCGATCGGCACTTCGCGAATCCACTCAGGACCGGCCGCGGGGCCGGCGACGGTCACGAGTTGCTGGATCTGCTCATCCTCCAGAAGCTCGAATTGATGGTCGGGATAGCGATTGTCGAGCATCGAGCGCAGCCACTCGTTTCTGCCGAGGACGCCGGATACCATGCCTTTGTATTGGTTGTCCTGGTACACCGGAGCGTAGACGATGACGCCGGTTCCTCCGATAAGCAGTTTCGTGAAGCGGCTGATCGCCGGCTCGTGCGTTTCACCGCGAGGTCGACCGCTGGCTGGCGTTTCGGGTCGGAACGAATGTTGAACCCGAGCGCGTCACTGGGCGGTGTGACCCATTTGTTCACATAGTCGGGACCCGACCACGCGAGTGATTGATACTCGTTCACGTCACCCAGTATCGAGGCGCCTTCGTGCTGCCAGGTGTCCGCATTGAACGGCTGGAACGCCATCCGTTCCCCCAAGCGCTCGAGGATGTCGATTCGCGCCCGCAAGTCCCGGTCGATGGTGGTGCTCGCGGCGGCGGCGACAAGTTCAGTTCCGTGGTGGATATAGCGTGTCTCCTGGTTCAGGGCAGCACGCCAGAGCACCAAAACGCACGCAAACACGGCGAGGCCGACGATTGCCGGAGCGAAACGACCTAGCGCAAGACGTTCATGTTCGCTGCCCGCCAACGCGTAAATCAGCAGCGTCACGCCGAGCAGGATGAAAAAGAGCGAACTCGTCCTTTCATCGCCTGTGAGGTGAAGTGATTGCTCGACCAGGATGCTGCCACTCAACGCCCCGAATGCGATCAGTAGCGATAAGGCGAGGCCGATCGCGGCAAGCGTCGCCACGCTCACCGACTGCCAGGCCGTGCGCTGGGGTGCAGGAAGAAAAAAGACCAGCGCGGCACTCTGGATCAGCGCGACGATCGCCGTCGCCGTAGCCATCGCAGCGTATTCGCCCGGCGCGTGTATCGACCAGGGATCGGCGAGCAAGGGTTGGATAGCGATCGTTCCGGGGAAAAAATAGGCGGCGATGCGCACGAGAGAGATCAGTGCGGCTGCGATCGCAAAGAGCTTCGCGATGCGACGACGCGCGAGCGCAAACATCACCAGCGACACCCCGTCCAGAAAGATGATCCACGCGGTGTCGTATTGAAGGCGATTCGCGTTGGACAGACCACCCAGCGCTGCGCCGTCGTGATAGCTGACGATCATCGCTGCCGCGAGCGCGCCAACCAGTGCGCCTACCGCGAACAGCAGCGCGGCAACCCACAATTCGGAGCGAGGCAGGTCAGGGCGGGGCAGGCGCATCGAATCGGAAGCCGGAGCGAATGAAGCAGGGTTGGCGTCGTTGGCGAGTTGTTGGCAACTAGCCGGCGTTGTCGGCAACTGCCTTGTCGGCAACTGCCGGGTGTGCCAGGGTCAGGTTGAGGGCGATGGCATCATACCGCGCCGAGGCTCGCCTCAGGTTCGTTAGCGGTTCGTTAGCGGCGGTTCGCTAGAATCGGAGCGCCGACGCGATATCCGCTCACGGCCCTCCGTATGGAGAACGAAGGACCTCGCGAAGTACCTCGTGTAAGCCGTGATGCAGCTTTCCCGGCTGCCGTGCAGGCTCGGGGGACTCGATCGGGTCGTTGTCGTCGCGCGAATCGGGGTCGATTGGTCCGGGTGACTCGTCAGGTTCGACCGGAGGTTCAGTGCCGGGATCGCGCGGCCCGCCGGGCGCGGATACCAAGTAGGGAAACACCCGATGAACTTCCACCGACGCTTGGCGCGTACAAACTGAGTTCATCAAGGCCCCTTCATTTTAAAACTCAATGCACTCATGCAAGTGGCGTGCCATCGCGCTTTCTCGCTTATCGAGAGCGCCACACTGCAGACCGAGATGGCCGGAACACATTCGACGGGCGGTCGCTTTTACACGGGCACGTGGGCGGATTTTCAAAATATCAGGCAACTATCGTCCCGACTTTCACCGGGCAGCTATCACGCGCTCGGCTACTAGCGCTTGGCATGGGACTTGCACACGATATCGGTGAGGCGAGAACCGTGCCCATCTCCAGGGTACGTTGCGCCAGCCGGAAAGGAAGCCGAATGCGCGGTGCTTTGAAGCTAGCCTTGATCACAATGACCCTCCTGGCAATCGCCGGCATTGGGCGACGACGTCGAGGGCAACTCGAGCGGAGGGTTGCCGACGAAGCGCTGATGACCTGGGACGACGAAGGCGGCTCCGTTGCACCGTTACATCAGGGAAATCTTGATGGGAGCCGCATCCGACGCTGATTGAAAGCTGGAACACCGCGCGTGTGGGGCGGAAGGCTTTAGGAGGTAGGCCTACACTATTTGCAGAGAGGGGCCTATACCGCCGCCTCTGCGGGGACATGAGAATGAGCCGTCGAAAACCACTACAGCGGCGGAGCAATTCATGTTCGTACAGCTCGCGAATCAGGCCAGCTTGGCCAAATACCCGCGCCATGACCAGCGCGGCGCGGTTCCTATTGCCGAGCGACCCGAAAAATCGGATGGCCGGGATGGGGAGGCGCTCGGGCAGATATCGGCAATTGAGTCGGCAGGCGAACCGGCATTTGAGCCCGTACAGGCCGCCTCAGTACCGGGCACCTTTCCGACAGCGGTGACCGAAGCCAAGGTCGCCTCGCACGCGGACATTGGCAACGACCTGGAACATTTCGGATCCCTCTATGGAGCGTGCCCCGCGATGCGCGGTCTTTTCCGCAAGATCGAGCGTCTCGCGCAATCGACTGCGCCGGTAATGATTCTTGGCGAAAGCGGATCGGGCAAGGAACTGGTTGCTACCACACTCCATCAATTGTCGAGCCGGTCGGCGCGACCCTTTATCGCGATCAACTGCGGTGCCATTCCCTCTACTCTGATCGAAAGCGAGTTGTTCGGCCACGAACGGGGGAGTTTTACCGGTGCCTCGCGCACCCACAAGGGCTGCTTCGAACGGGCGCACGGAGGGACTTTATTCCTCGATGAAGTGACCGAAATGCCGATCGACATGCAGGTCCGCCTGCTCCGGGTCCTGGAAACGGGGCGATTCTGCCGCGTCGGCGGCGATCACGAAATTACGACCGACGTGCGGGTACTTGCCGCGAGCAATCGCGACTTGCGCGAGTCCATTGCGGCCGGCCGTCTGCGCGAAGATCTCATGTACCGTCTATGCGTGATCCCTATTGCGGTTCCGTCTCTGCGTGAAAGAGGGGACGACGCGCTTCTTCTTGCAGATATGTTCCTTCGAGAGTTGAACAGGGAACACGGTGAGAACAAGCGTCTGTCCGGCCGGGCCCGACAGAGCATATTGCAGCACACGTGGCCTGGAAACGTGCGCGAGCTCAAGAACGTGATTCATCGCGCGTTCGTTCTGTCGGACGACGATGTGGGCGTCGACATCGACCCCGCGCCGCCGGTGAGGCCGGCAATCGCACAGGTTGCGCAAGCCGAGCAGCTGCCGCAACCACCCCAAGAGGAATCGACGTCGCCGTTCGGGGATTCTTTTATCGTTCGCATTCCCGTCGGCATGTCCCTCGATACGGCGGAAAAAGCGCTGATCACTGCAACGCTGAAAGCTGTGTCGGGGAGCAAGACCAAGGCAGCTCGCGTATTGGGAGTCAGCCTGAAGACTCTTTACAATCGCCTCCACGCTTATGGCGAGACAGCCGCTTCCGAAGCAGCGACGGCCCAGTCCGAGCTGGGCACGGAGAACGTGCAGCTCGCCGCATAAGCTAGCGCAAGCCGGTCCATGGGCACCTATAATGAATCTGGTTCTGTTGTGCCCATCGCCAACGGGAGGAGCCGGGCAGTGACGTCACCAAAGACACGCGTCTTAATCGTTGACGACCATGCGGTCGTCCGGACGGGATTCAGGCAGCTGCTGGAAAAGACCGACGACATCGAGCCTGCCGGAGAAGCTGGTACCGCGGCGGCCGCGCTGGAGGCGGTAGCGGCGGGTGGCTTCGATGTGGTGTTGCTCGACATCTCGCTGCCCGACGCCGGCGTTCTGGAAACGGTGGGGGCGTTACGACGCAAGCACCCGGAACTGGCGATTCTTGTTGTCAGCATGCACGCCGAAGAACACTACGCGGTCAACCTGATGCGGGCAGGGGTCAGCGGCTTTTTCCCCAAGGCGGGGGAAGCCAAGGACATGGTCGAAGCGATCCGTACGATTGCGGCCGGAAAGAAATACATCAGTCCCACACTGGCCGAAGCCCTTGCGCTGGAAGCATCGGGAACAGCGACGGGTCCGTTGCACCGGCAATTATCGGCGCGCGAATTTCAGATTTTCGTTCAGCTGGCCGCCGGAAAGACAGTCACCGACATTGGCGATGAATTGGCCTTGAGCGTGAAGACGGTGAGCACCTACCGCACGCGCATCCTCGAGAAGATGAATTTGACACGCAACGCTGAGTTGACCGCCTATGCATTGCGCAACAATCTGATGGGCTGAACCGTGGACGCAGCGAAACCTACGAGGGTCTTCGTCGTCGAAGACTCGGAACTGATACGCCAGCGCATCATTGAGAACGTGCGATCGATCGGTCGGTTCGAGGTCGTAGGCTTCGCCGAATCCCTGAAGGAAGCTGTGGCGTCGATCGCCGCGCTCAAGCCGCAGATCGTCATCACCGACATTCAACTCAAGGAAGGCTCGGGCATCGATCTCGTGCGGCAATTGCGCGCGAGCCCCTATGCGCCGCCCCCGCTCATCTTCGTGCTTACGAATTATGCGTTCCCCGAGTACAAACGGCAGTGTGCTGCGGCTGGGGCCGATGAGTTTTTCGATAAGACATCCGAATACGATCGTTTCCTGGATTTGATGCAGCACGCGGCCTAAACGCCGTTTCCGCCTTTCGCCCCATAGTTGCGGCGATCCTGCCTGCACGGTCGTTCGCCTGCGACGCCACATCCCGTTTTATCGGCGACAAACCTTCAGCGTTACGCGTCTCCAGACGCACCAGTTTTCGGCTACCAGGTCGCCATCGCTAAGTGGCTCGGGAACGATTTACACACCCTCAAGGAAACCTTACCGGCATGTGTCCGGCGTCGCGCTTTCTCTCGCTGTCGACGCGGCGCAAGTGACTGTTTCAGCACGTCCAATTCGCTGGCATATCGGTTGCTAAATCGGTGGTGCAATCGCGAGTTTCGCTGATTGATCAGTCCAACCATTTGAGGAGCACACGCATGAATTGGGATCGTGTCGAAGGTAACTGGAAACAGATGACGGGCAAAGTCAAAGAACAGTGGGGAAAATTGACCGACGACTCACTGAAGCAGATCAACGGCCAACGGGATCAATTGGTCGGCAAGATTCAGGAAGCATACGGCGTCAGCCGCGACGAAGCGGATCGCCAGGTCAAGGATTGGGAAAGGCTGCACTGACCAACCGATAAAGACCCAAGCCCGCATGGCGCCCGGCAGCGTCTTCGCTGCCGAGCGCACGTTCACAGGAGAAAATGATGAAATCGAGAACAACTGAAATAGTTTGCATCGCAGCGCTCGCCGCCTTTTCGCTGGGAGTCCAGGCGTCGACGAACGCGGAAAAAAGCATCAAGAACCAGTACAAGGCAGCGGTGACGCAGGCCGACGCCAACTACAAAGCGGCGATGGCGACGTGTGACGGCAAGCAGGGCAACGACAAGGACGTCTGCAAGACGGAGGCCAAGGCCGAACGCGACAAGGCAAAGGCCGACGCCAAGGCAGCACGCAAATCTCAGGACGCGATGGCGGATGCGCGCGAAGACAAGATGGCCGCCAACTATAAAGTGGCCAAAGAGAAATGCGACGCGCTGACCGGTGACGCGAAGGATGCATGCGTTGCATCGGCGAAGATGAAGAACCAGCAGTAGCTTCGTGGCATCGCCAAAGATCGCATGACACCTCGCGGTGGCATGCGATCGCTTCGCACGCAGTTGCGCCGGGTCGCGGGCGCTCTCGTAAGAGCCTTTCCTACAACACAATCCGCCGCCGGCCGATGGCTGTAGGTTTGCCGTGACCGGATAATTGGTCTGCGCTGCGGACGGCAGCAACACCGCCGCGCCTCATCGACCCTCTTGACTGCTTTTAACTAGATACCGGAATCATGAAGACCTTTCACATCGATTGCGAACTGGACTATGACGTCACTGAACAGACGCTGTTCATGCTCAATGTCGCCGTCCCTTCACTCGATTCGCAATATGTGAGTGCTGAATCGATCGAAACGTTTCCCAAGCTCACCGTCGAGCAACTGCAGGCCTCGGGAAGTCCGAACCGTCTGCTCCGCTTCGTCGCGCCGCCGGGGCCGCTGAAGATCCGGTATCTTGCCAACGTAGATGTTCAAAGGGCTTTGCCCGATCCCGCGGCGCGGGAAGTCCCCGTCGGCCAACTACCCGCCGACGTACTGCCATATCTGCTGGCAACCCGATACTGCGAGTCGGATGCGATGTTTGCTGTTGCTTGCCGGGAGTTTGGCAGCGTGCCTCCGGGTTACCAACGCGTCCAGGCGATCTGCGAATGGATTCGCAGCCACGTCGATTACTCGGTGGGTACGTCCCACACTGCGTACAGCGCGCGGGACGCATTAGCTGCGAACGCGGGAGTGTGCAGGGATTTCGCGCACATTGCGATCGCATTCTGTCGTGCCCTGAATATTCCCGCGCGTTTCGTCACCGGCTACGCGAAATATGAAACGCCGCCGCCGGATTTTCACGCGGTGTTCGAAGCTTACCTGGATGGAGAGTGGTATCTGTTCGATCCCACCGCACTGTCGCCGATGTCGGACCTCGTCCGTATCGGTACCGGACGAGACGCGTCGGAAGTCGCGTTCGCTACGTTTTTCGGGGGCGCGCGTCTGCGCTATCTCAGTCCGCTAGTTGAAGAAGCGAGACACAGCGGGCACCCGGCGCATTCGCTGGTTTCGCTCCAACAGCCGGGTTCGGGCATTCTGCTCGCTGCGTAGCTGAACGCGGGTGCGCGATGAACGCAGCCTGTCAGGAATACTGCGGCTGCGAGGCGGATTCCCAGTAAGGGCGCGTTCCAAAATAGTTATGGATGAACGCGCCCCACTCATTGACAAAGTGATACGGAGTCAGGCCGGCCTGTACCAGCGGCGCACGATGTATCCAATCGGTGTGAGCGTTGATGCACAGCCGCTCCGTATTCTGGTCCGCATAAACTGCGTTCCAGGGCACGACGATGAGTTGCTCTCCGTTGGCTCTGGAGGACAGAGCGATCACACCGTAGGCGATTCGCCCAGTCGCGAGGTCGAGCATGATGTCGCGCAATTCGCCGACGCGAAGGCCATTGCGGTCGACAACGAGGCAGCCGATGAGCGCGTCGACGCTTACCATGCTCCGAGGTGCGACTTGCGTGGCTGAACTTGCCGAATAGTGAAGAAGTGACATCGGGACCACCTGTTGGTTGGAGCCTGAAAAGAACCGGGAACCGCAGCGAAACGTAGAAGTTGCAAATGCATCATGGACGAGCGTCGTGTGCACCACAATCGGGAACTCTCCGGTTTTGGTGTAAGGCAAAAATACCCCGGTTGTCGGACACGGTCTTACAACACCGGATGTGCCGCCGCTGTCCGCGGATTCGTGCGTGAACGCACCTGCAGTTAGCGACATGGCACGATGTTTGCGACCTCGCAGGCATCGGCATTGCAACACCAACGGAGGGACAAAATGGCAAACATACTCGCAGCGCAATACGAAGATTTTCTCCACGCTGACGCCGCGGTAAGAATGTTGGTGGAAGACACCAAGATCGATTCGAGTGATATCGACCGTATTGTCCTGGGACCTCCCGGACGCCACGCGACCTATCCGGTCGGGGGCGACGAATACGCTGACGCCGGTGCGGAAAAGGGTGACCAGGGCGCGATAACCGGTGCCGCCATCGGCGGCGCCGTGGGCGCCGTTGCAGGATTGGCGACTGCGCCGCTGCTCGGACCACTCGCTCCTGTAGCGGGGGCGGCGCTAGGCGCCTACTCGGGATCGTTCGCCGGCGCGCTCGGAACAATGGGCGAGCCTGCGGCGCGCGATGCGACCCCAACGCGTCCGGCGGGATTGATGGTGATGGTTCACGCGCGAACCGCAAGCGAGCGCGAACTGGCGCTGAAGATTTTCCAGCAAAGCGGCGCGCGCAGCATCGAGGAGTCGGAAGGCCAGTGGAGCGACGGGACGTGGACCGACTTCAATCCGGTCACTCCGCCGCACTGGCTCGTGCCTCCGGCTGATCTGCGTCCGTAAAGCGGCGCCTGGTATTTGAATGCGCGGGCGCACGGCCCCGCGCGACTTGGTAAACGCTACCGCTAGGGTAGACCTTGCAAGGTAACAACAACAATAGCGGAACGATGTTGGCAAATCAGGCGCTGGTCTCTGTCGCGGCCCGGCGTCCGCGGACCAAGCCAAAAACAAACCCGACCAGAGCGCCGACGGGTCCATAAAAGAATACGCTGGTCATCGCCGCCTCGACCGAGCGGTCGTGCGCATTCGGCGAAAACTGGAGGACGAGAAAGTAGCTTGCGAAGGCAACGGCGATGTAGGCCCCGACCGCCCAGAGCACGGCGACAAAGAAGCGCTTCATTTACGACCTCCCTGGATCGACGCGAGCTACACCGCGATCCGGGATTTTACATCGCCTCGCATTCCGTCAGTTGTCCTCAGTTGCCATCAGTTTCGTTTCGGCTCCCACAGTCCCAGCGCCGCGCCGGTGGGGTCGATGATGATGCTGAGAGAACCCATGCCCATGACTTCTGTTACGTCCCTCATGACCGTCGCTCCGAGCGACCTCGCTTTTTTTGTCGCCGCCGCAATATCGTCGACCAGCACGTAAGCAAGCCACGCGGAAGGAGCGCCGGGGACGGGGTGCTTCATCATCCCGCCGCCCGTCCCGTCACCGACACCAATCATCGTATAGCTGCCGCCATCGGGTGTTCCCATCGGCGCGTCTTCCAGCTTCCACGCGAAGAGCTTGCCGTAGAACGCTTTCGCCTTGGCGACATCGGTGGTGTTGAGTTCCACGTGAACAAAAGGGTTTGCCATGATCGTTGCTCCTGTTGATGAAGGATCGTAAAGCCGGTCAAATTTCGGGCATGACGCCCAGCGGGCGAACCTCGATCGAGCCCGATTCGGCGATCGGGCAGCGTGCGGCCCACTTGATCGCGTCGTCCAGATGCGGGACATCGATGATGTAGTAGCCGCCGAGCTGTTCCTTGGTTTCGGCGAATGGACCGTCGGTCGTCGTGAGCTTGCCGCCGCGAATGCGAACGGTGGTCGCCGTAGCGGTCGGTTTCAGTTCGCCGCCGGCGCGAGCAACGCCCGCAGCCCTGAGGTCAGTCGTGTACTTGTTGAACGCCGTGTACATCCGCTCCTTCGTCGCCTGATCGGCAAGTTGGGCGAACTCGTTTTCGTTTCCGTAGATAAGAATCATGTACTGCACCTGGTTCTCCTTTCGCGAGCTGAATAGCGGTTCGGTATTATTCGCGCCCGCTCAGCGACCGCGCGCGCCCCGCGTCATGTGACTCCGGTCGTGCGTCGTCAATCGCGCCGGGCGGCCTGCGGGCGATTAGTCCGCCTGTGTCACCGCTACGACGCGCTCGCGTGGTACAAATCGACAGCTGAGGCAAAATATATTTATCCGCACGCCGGGCGTACCCGGAACGCTTATCATGCCAGCCCGGCGTCTGAGGTCCTTTGCCGTCACCGCGGGGGTCTTCCCAATTCACGATGGCCAACAACGAGATCGATCAGGTGTGCAGGACCGAAGGCGCCCGCGTTATCGCCGGCCTCATTCGGCGTTTTGGCGATTTCAGTTTGGCTGAGGACGCGCTGCAGGATGCCTTCGAGAAGGCGCTGTCGGGGTGGACGGTCGACGGAATCCCCGACCGGCCCGCGGCCTGGCTAACCACGGTCGCGCAACATCGCGCATTGGATATTATCCGGCGAAGGAAGAACGAGCCGATCCCGATGGCGGAGCCGCCCGATATCGCGGCACCGGAGCTGGACGAGAATGATCGGCATCCAGCGGACATCACCGGCGTCGAGGACGATCGGCTGCGCCTGTTGTTCACCTGTTGCCACCCTGCGCTGGCGCCGATCGTCCAGGCTACTCTTGCGTTGCGGACCCTCTGCGGACTTTCGACTCGCGAAATCGCCCGCGCGTTCCTCGAGCCGGAAGCGACGACCGCGCAGCGTCTGGTTCGCGCAAAACGAAAGATTCTGGACGCACGCATCCCGTACACGATTCCGGAGCGCCAGGCTCTCGCCGCGCGGCTCGACGTCGTCCTGGGCGTTGTCTACCTGGTCTTTAACGAAGGCTACGCGGCGACGGAAAGCGCGTCGCTGGTGCGGGCCGACATCAGCGGTGAAGCGATCCGGCTTGGCCGCCTGATCGTCGAGCTGATGCCGCTGGAAGCCGAAGCACGAGGGCTGCTTGCGCTGATGCTATTGCACGACGCGCGACGGGATACGCGCCTCGATGCGACGGGCGTCATGGTGCCCCTCGAGGAGCAGAATCGATCGCGATGGGATGAAAAAGTGATCCGCGAGGGCCTGACAATGCTCGATTCTGCGCTCGCGCTGAATGCCTCGGGCCCGTATCAGATTCAGGCGGCCATCGCCGCGCTTCACGCCCGGGCCAAACGAGCCGCGGAAACCGACTGGCAGCAGATCGCCGTGCTCTATGGCGGATTGCTACGCTGGACGCCGACCCCGGTGGTGGAACTCAACGCCGCGGTCGCGCTGGCGATGGCTGAAAACCTTGACCGCGGCTTGCTATGGATGGATCGACTCGCGGCAAGCGGCGAACTCGCTGGCTATTATCTGCTGCCGGCGGCACGCGCCGACCTGTTACGGCGGTCGGGGCGGCTCGATGAAGCGCGCGACGCTTATCTGGCTGCGCTGGCGCTGGTCAACCACGCAGCAGAGCGCACGTATCTCGAGCGGCGTCTGCGCGAAGTGTCGGCCGCAGGGTAGGCGGGCGCCTTGCGCCCGCCAACGGGCGCTTTGGCCACACTTCTGCCAAGCTATTCGACGCGCAGCGTCGCTTTCATCGCGGGGTGAAACGTGCAGACGTAGGCGAACTCGCCCTTCTTAGTCGGCGTGAGCTGCCATGACTGACCCGGTGCGATCTGGCCCGAATCGAATCCCCCCGACTTGGAAGTCACCGTGTGCGGGAACGGATCCTTGTTGGTCCATACGATCTTGTCGCCTGATCGGACCACCAGCAGCGCCGGTTGAAAGCTGGTCGCATCGATGGCGACAGCATGGGTCGCGCCAACCGCGCCGACCTTGTTATCCGCTGCGGCAATCGGACTGACGCAGCAACAGGTCGCTGCCAACGCGAAAGCGAGCGCTGACAGGACCCGATGCATTACGCGGCGAGCGCGCGAGATCATTTCGCATCAACCTTTCTTGGCCGCGTTCTTGGCGAGCGAGGCTTGTATCATTTTGGCGTGCTCGAGGTGGGCGACGAATGCCGGGCGCACTTTCACGATCAGCGCTTTCAGTTCCTCGTTCTTGGCGCCGGGAATCAGTGTCGTGTCGATCGCGCTCAGCACCTGCTCGTGATAGGCGACCTCGTGATCGACGTAGGCCTTGTCGAATGCTGCGCCTTTGAGTCCCTTCAGATTCGCCAGATTTGAGTCGCCGCCTGCCTTCAGGCTCTGGCTGGTTGGATTGTCCTGCGGCGTGACCTTAAGCCGCGTCGCGAGTTCGACCGCCGATTTGTTGACGCCCGTATGATCGGTGACCATGCGCTCGGCGAATTGCTTGACTTCGGTGTTGCCCGACATTTTCTGGGCGAGCTTGCCCGCGTCGATGTCGACCTGATTGGCCGTGACCACGATCGATGCGATTTGCGCGTCGTTGATTGCCTGCGCCGAAGCGGTTGTCGCCGCCAGAAAGCACAGACTCGCGACTGCGATAGCGATTGTTTTCATTGTCGAATCCCTTTAGTGTTGGATCAAATGCCGCAATTGCGGCGAACGCTGTTGGTCCGCGGTGAGGCACGTAAAGCGCGATCAATCTGCGGTCCGGTATGGAAAGCGTCAGATCACGCGATCCGGCCCGCGGATAAGCATTAGATGCAACTGGATTGCGCGCCGTTCCGGTGGGGCGAGCGGGGTCAGGGACTAGGGCTAGGCTGAAGGGGCATCCTCGCTCGACGGACTCACGCGTGCGAGAACCTTAGCCACGATTCGGTCGCAGCGATCGCCGGCGAAACCGAAGACATCGACGGTGACCATGTCCATGTCGCGCGCCAGCGCTTCGCGTAAAAGTGCCCGTGCCCGAAACAGGCGGGTACGGACGGTCGCAGCAGGAATCGACAGCAGCTCTGCCGTCTCTTCAACGGTCATATCCTCAACTTCCCGCATCACGAATACCGTACGAAACGACACGGGAAGCTCGTCGATACGGCGCTCGAGCGCGCGGCGCACTTCCGCGCGCAGCGCAGCAGTTTCAGGAAGCTCCGCCTGGTGGTCGATCACGTCGTGCTCCACTGGGTCTGACTCGGCTGTGGTTGCGGAATCGTTGAAAGGCACCACCACGCGATGGCGCTTTTGCGCGCGCAGACGTCCCAACGCTTCGTTGACGACGATGCGTGTGAGCCACGTCGTCAGTAGCGCGCCGCCGCGGAAATCGCCGATATGGCGGTATGCGGCCAGGTACGCTTCCTGCAGCGCGTCCTCGGCTTCGGCATCGTTCTTGAGGATCGCCCGCGCGACGCGAAAGAGCCTGGCGTTGTGCCGTCGCATCAAGGTCTCGAATGCCCGATGATCGGCGCCGGCAATGCGAGCGGCCAGGGCAGCGTCGTCGACAGCGAGGTTTGTTGCAGTTGGCGCGGGGGGCATCATTTCCTCCTGCAGCATTGGATGCCGTTGCGGGTGCTGCCGTTCCCGCAGCGGGACTTACGGGCGGCGCGGCGGTGGCACGAGGTGCCCGACCGCTTTAAGCGAAGTCAGTAGCCGCTGCGTTGCGCGCCAGTAGGTGCCCGGCGAACCTTTACTTCGGGTTTCAGGGCGATTGTCCAGCGTGCCGTGGCGTTCGAGCCATTCGATGTGTCGATCGTCTTGTGGGTGGCTTCTTCGGCGACCGCCATTTGCGGATGCCAGACACGCACGATGTAGGGTTTGGGCGGAAGCGCCGTCAGCACAGCCTTTCCGTCGACATCGGTCTTGGCGAAATATGGCGACTCGGATACGTAAACGTAACCAACCATCCAGTCGTGGATGTTGCAGCCGAGAATCACGACACCCGGCTTGTCGAACACCACCGCCTGGGGAACGCCGGAGTAGAGCGGCAATTCGAAGCGTTTGGCCGGAGAGAATGAGTAAACCTGGTGGCGCACCGTGTCCCGGTTTGGAAAGCTGACGGCCGAACCCACCAATACCGCCTGGACTTTCGGTGTGAATTCTTTGCGAACCTGGTCCACCACGTCCTCGCGCGATTTCGGCAGGTGGATGTTGCCGTCGGCGGGCACGGCAACCACGACGGCATCGGCGACGGGTTTGCCGCCCTCGTCGGTGACGATCGCTTCGATCGTGACATTTTGTCCGCGCGCGCTCGGGACCAGCAGGGCGATGCTGACGACCATTGCTGCCGCCATCGCGAGTCCCGCTAATTTGGAGAGTCTTCTCGTGGACATGGCGCAGATCCTAGAAGCGGTAAGCGAACGTGAGCCGCACCGCATTGCTCGTATAGTGGAGATCTTGCGCGGCGTGCGTCAAATCGTAACGATAACTCGCATTCAATGACGAGTTGTCGGAGAAGGCATAACTCGCCGTCAAGGCGCCACCGAGTGTGGTGCCGCGCAGGCGATAAGCGTACAGGTTCGGATCGCCCCAAACGGGATCCTCGGCGATCGCATCGGAGCGCGAGAAAGATCTGGAGGCTCTGCTGCGCCGTCGATTCGACGTCGCCGCGGCGAACCGACGCCGCGACGCCGATGTAGAGACCGTTGGTGAACGCGTATCCGCCGCGAGCATAGGCGCCTACGCCGGCAAGGGCAAACACATCGCCGGGGATTCCAGGAACCTCGACTTCGCCGTGATTGTCGTAGCGGCGCTCGAAGTACACGCCCGCCGCCACATCTGCCTGCTGGTCGAGGCGCCGACCGGTCTCGGCGCGGACATCAAGTCGCGTGCCGGTGCGCAGGTTGTCGCGATAGTTGTCGTACGACCCATCCACCGCCACCGATACCCACGGCGCGGCATAGCCCACCCCGAACTTGTGCCGGTAAGCGAGGTTGCCGCCGAGAGCCACGTTGGAAAGGCCGCTGTAGCGATCGTAGATTTCTGCGCGTCCGTACAGCGCCAGGATGATCGCGTCACTTCCTGTCCAGGGGGTGACGCTGAGGCCGCTCACGCCGATGATGGCAGCGCCCGCCGCACGCTTGTCCACGGCATCCTGCGCCCGCGTGAGATTGTCGTCGTATTGCCCGCCAGCTTCGGTCGTGATCTCCCAATCAGCCCGCGCCGGCGCGCTGCCGCAGCACAAGGCGAGAGCTAACAGCAGGCCGATGGCGCCATGGGCTGATCGCGCGCGGCGGCAATTAGGGCGCCGGTGCGGGAATGATGGCCGCCGACAGAGGTGAAGCATGGGCAGAGAACTTGCTAATAAGGTCAGTACGCATTGCAGGAGTCGTGCCCGGAGGCGACTGACGCAGAGAGGGAGCCATGCTGCACGAGTCGACGCTTTCAAGTGGTTGAGTTTTATGGGATTTTCTGATGGCTACCGTCTGTTATCCACGACTTTATGAGCGCCGTCCTTTGGGACGCGCGAGCGCCAAGACTTTCGCTCAGCGGCGATTTTCGGCAATTCGCGACACGCCAGGGGAGTGCATCCTGTGAGTGCGGCGATGCCGGCCCCCCGTTTCAGGTTCGCGCTGCAGACGCGGATCCTGGCGTTATTCCTGGCTCTGATGGTGGTGGTTCAGGTTGGCGGCTTCGTATTGGTCAACACGCTCGGTACCACCGCCGCTCGCACGACCATCGGTGACGAACTCATCGCCGGCGAGCAGGTGTTCAGCCGATCGATGCAGCAGGAGAACGCGCGCCTGATGCAAGGTGCGCGTTTGTTGGCCGCCGACTACGCGTTCCGGGAAGCGATTGCCACCGGAGACAGAGACACGATCGTGTCCGTGCTCGGCAATCATGGCAAGCGCATCGATGCCGACCTCACGATGTTGATCGGACTCGACGGCAAAGTGATTGCCGACCCCGCAGGCGGCACCGAGGGAACGCCTTTCACCTACCCGAAATTGCTCGCGACAGCGGAAAGCGAACACGAAGCGAGTGCGCCGGTACTGCTGCACGACGGCATGTACCAGTTGGCGATGGTGCCGGTACTGGCGCCGTTGCCGGTGGCGTGGGTGGCCATCGGCTTCAAGGTCGACGACGCATTCGCTCGCTTGTTGCGTGGAGGCATGCGATTCCAGGTGTCGCTCTTCACGCGGCAAGGGGACGATCCCTGGAAGCTTCAAGCCAGCACCCTTCCCAAGGCCGATCAGAACCAGGTCCTGACCGACGTGGCTGCCGCGCGCTTCTCTGCAGTCGACGCGAGGGGCAACGCGGTTTTTGACGCGGTTGCGCTGACGCGTACGCTGCGCTTGCCGGCCGATAGCGGCGAATCGGTCGTTGCCGTGCTGCAGGAGCCTCTCGACTCGGCGCTGGAACCTTTTCACCGCCTGCAGCGCCAGCTCGCGCTGATTTCGCTGATCGCAGTCGTCGTGTCGATCATCGTGAGCATACTGATCGCGCGCGGAATCGTGCGACCGGTGCACGAACTCGTCGCCACTGCGCGTCGTATCGCGGCAGGCGACTACGCCGCTCTTCCTACACCGACGCGCAATGACGAAATCGGCGATCTGGCGCGCGCCGTGCGCACGATGAGCGAGGACATTGCGTCTCGCGAAACACGCATTCTCGACCTCGCCTACCGCGACCCACTCACCGATCTGCCGAATCGCGCGATGTTCGCGGAAAAGCTGCATTCCGCGCTCGCCAACACCAGCGCCGCCGGGTCCGTCGCGGTGATGCTTATGGACCTCGACCATTTCAAATACGTCAACGATACGGTGGGCCATCCGATCGGCGACCTGCTGCTGCGCGAAGTCGGTACTCGCCTGCGCATCGCGGCGAAACGTCCCGGCTGCCTGGTGGCGAGGCTCGGCGGCGACGAGTTCGCGATTCTGGTGCCTGGTGAATGGGCCGCTGGAGCCCAGCGGATCGCGGCCGACATGTTGCGTGCACTCGAAGCGCCGATGACCCTCGAAGGACACGTAGTCGATGTGCGCGCGAGTGTCGGCATCGCTGCCTGTCCGGAACACGGACACGACAGCTCGACCCTGATGCGGCAGGCCGATATCGCGATGTACGTGGCGAAACGCAACAACCGCGGCATCATCGTCTGGGACGAGCGTTACAACCAGCGCGGCCGCGAACAACTGTCGCTGATGGGCGATTTGCGCAAGGCCGTCGATCGCAACGAGTTGTCGCTGGTCTATCAGCCAAAAGTATCGTTGACGGGAGCGCACGAATACTACGTCGAGGCGCTCGTCCGCTGGAACCATCCGACGCGGGGTGTGGTTCCTCCCGCCGAATTCATTCCATTCGCGGAGCAAATCGGCTACATCCGTTCGATCACGCAGTGGGTCCTGGCACATGCCATCGAGCAATGTGCAGCGTGGCGCGCCGCCGGCTTGTCAATCAACGTGTCGATCAACTTGTCCGCGCGCGACGTGATGGACGACACGCTGGCCGACCGCGTCGTCGCTCTGTTGCAGGCATATGGGTGCGCGGCGCAATGGATCGCGCTGGAGATCACCGAAAGCGGCTTCCTCGACGATCCCGCACACGCGGCGGAGAACCTGAAGCGGCTGAGCACCTTCGGTTGCAAATTCTCGATCGACGACTACGGCACTGGCTATTCGTCGCTGGCCTACCTGCGGCAGCTTCCGCTGGACGAACTCAAAATCGACAAGTCATTCGTGATGGGCATGGTGCGCGACGCCAGCGACAACGTCATCGTGCGCTCGACCATCGACCTCGCCCACAACATGGGGCTTGCCGTCGTCGCCGAAGGCGTCGAGGACGAAGCCACGCTGGAGCGCTTGCGTTCTCTCGGCTGTGACATGGCCCAGGGTTATCTGCTTAGCCGGCCGCTGGCACCCCACCTCATCCCGGCGTGGATGCGCGATCACGCTCATGGGCGGGTGGCCGACCCCAAGCCGCTACGGCGCGTGGTTTGACGTTCGCGGGCAGGCCTAACCGACCGCAACGCTTTTTTCCACCCAGTCTGGCCGGTCGCCTGCCGGTCGGCTGCAGCCGTCGCGCCAAAGCGGTATAGTATCGAACGAACGTTCTATATCGTTCGCATACGACCTGAGCCGCATTTGACCCTGCATTCGACTACGCATTTGGCAACTAACCACGATCTGGATGGGCTGAACGACGCCCAGCGACGTGCGGTCACGCACGGCGACGGGGGTGAAGCGTCGGGACCCCTGCTGGTTATTGCGGGTGCGGGATCGGGCAAGACCAATACGCTTGCGCATCGGGTTGCACATCTCATCGCCCGCGGCGCTGATCCGCAACGCATTCTGCTGCTGACGTTCAGCCGGCGCGCCGCCAGCGAGCTGGAACGGCGCGTCCATCGGGTGCTGGCCTCGGCGTCCCGGCGGACTGCGACCCAGGCCGAGCATGCGTTACCGTGGGCCGGAACCTTTCACAGCATTGGAGCGAGGATCCTGCGCGAATACGCCGGTCGCATCGGCCTCGCCGCGAACTTTACCGTGCATGATCGCGGCGATTCCGAAGATCTGATCGGCATAGTTCGCCATGCGCAGATTGCCGGCAACGAGACGCGCACACGGTTTCCCGGCGCCGCTGCCTGTCTCGCGATCTATTCGCGCGTCGTCAATTCGGAGTCGCGGCTGATCGACGTTCTCGGTGACGCCTATCCGTGGTGCGCGCAACACGAAGACGCTCTGCAGTTGTTGTTCGGCGCCTACGTGGATGCGAAGCAGGCTCAGCAGATCCTGGACTTCGACGATCTCCTGCTTTACTGGGCCGCGCTGATGAATGTCGCTGATCTGGCCGTCGAAGTCTCCACCCTCTTCGATCACGTGCTGGTCGACGAATATCAGGACACCAACACGTTGCAAGCGCGCATCCTGCGCCAGCTAAAGCCCGACGGTCGCGGTGTCACCGTGGTCGGCGATGATGCTCAGGCGATATACGGCTTTCGCGCGGCGACGGTTCGCAATATCCTCGATTTTCCTCGGCAATACACTCCGCCGGCGACGGTCGTTACCCTCGAGCGCAACTATCGCTCGACCCAGCCGATCCTCACCGCTTCCAACGCGGTCATGGCATTGGCGAAGGAACGGTTTACGAAAGATCTGGTCACCGAACGCCACGTCGGCGAACGGCCTCGTCTGGTCACCGTGCACGACGAGTCCGCACAGGCGCAGTATGTTGCGGCGGAAGTATTGATGCATCGGGAGAACGGGATCGAGCTCAAGCAGCAGGCGGTTCTGTTTCGTACGTCGAGTCATAGCGCTCAACTGGAACTTGAACTGACACGACGCAACATCCCTTTTGTAAAGTTCGGCGGGCTCCGTTTTCTGGAGGCATCGCACGTCAAGGACGTGCTCTCGATCTTGCGTTGGATAGAAAACCCGCGCGGGCGTCTGGCGGGTTTTCGCGCGCTGCGGCTGCTTCCCGGCGTCGGTCCTGCAACCGCAACGCGTTGGCTCGACGAGCTTTGCTCTGCTGCCGATCCCGTCAGCGCGATGCGCGAATTCAAGGCACCACCGGCGGCCGCGGCCGCATGGGCGCAGCTGGCGGTGTTGTATGCAGGTTTGCACACGCAAAGCGACTGGCCGGCGGAATTCGAGCGAGTTGCAGACTGGTACGCGCCGCAACTGGAACGCCTCTATGAAGACGCGGCGATGCGTGCCCCGGATCTCGCGCAACTGCAGCGCATCGCAGGAACGTATGCCAGCCGCGAGCGATTTCTTACCGAACTCACGCTCGATCCGCCGTCGGCGACGAGTGGTGAAGCGGGCGTGCCGCTGCTCGACGAAGATTACCTCATCCTGTCGACGATCCATTCGGCCAAGGGTCAGGAGTGGAAAGTCGTGCAGATTCTCAACTGCGTCGACGGTTGCATGCCTTCCGATATGGCAACCGGCAAATCCGAGGACATCGAAGAAGAGCGCCGGCTGTTGTACGTGGCGATGACGCGCGCCAAGGATCATCTGTCGCTGTTGCTGCCACAGCGTTTTTACGTTCGACAGCAAAGCGGACTGGGAGACCGGCATGTCTACGCCGCGCGCAGCCGCTTCCTGGCCGCCTCGGTGTGTCGCCATTTCGATGAAAAAGTCTATCCGGAGTTGAAGACGGCCGTCTTCGCCGGGACTTCCAACGTGCCGGTCGTCGATCTGCGCGCCTTGTTGCGCGCTTCCTGGCCGTCCCGAGCTACGCAGAAGCCGACCTAGACGCGGCAAGACTCGACCGCGTCAGGGATTGCGCGCGTTGACGATCCAGGTACTCGAAGGACCCCAGACGCCGTCTTTCCGCGCGTACGGCGACAGCACCTCGCTCAGCGCTTCGACGACTGCGCCGCGCCGCTTTTCACCTTCGTCTCCTGCGAGACGGATGATCTCGCCCGCGGGACCGAGTGACATCGCGAAGTCGACTGCGTCGGCAATGTCGCGGCCGATGCAAATGTCGGCATCGAAGCGTTCGAAGTTTACGTGGTCGAAGCCCGCGCTTGTCAGCATCGAACTCAGCATATCGGTGTCGGCCATCGAAAAGGGCCCCGGTCCGCAGTGCACCTGGTCGGTGTCTTCGTGCTTGACGACGGGGACGATCTCGCGCACGCGCTGCTCGGCTTCATATAGCCACGGGTTGTCCTGACGCTTGCGCCAGACGATCATCGTCAGTTCGCCTCCGGGCTTGAGTGCGCGACGAATGTTGCGCATCGCTGCGCCGGGCATGTTGAAAAACATCGTGCCGAAGCGCGAGAACACGAAATCGTAGGGACCTCGCAGGTCTTCAGTCTGCACGTCGGCAACAAAGAACGAAGCGTTGCGGACACCGGCCTGCGCCGCATCCCGCCGCGATGCCTCCACGAAGTTCTCGGCACAGTCGACACCGAACGCGCTACCGCTGGGTCCGACTTGAGCGGCGATCATCTGGGTGCTGTCGCCGAAGCCGCAGCCGACGTCGAGCACTCGCGAGCCCGGCGAGCAGCGGTGGCGCTTCAAGGCGGCGTCGCTGTGGACGGACAGCCCCCTAATCATCAGCGGCTTGAAACGGACGAACTTGTCGAACAGCACCGTGTTCCAGGCTTTGACGACGACGTCGTTTTCTCCGAGCATGGCGTCCCCTCTGACGGGCAAAATCTACGATCGGCCATTCTACGTGCGGTTCGCGCCAGCCGTGTTTCAGCAAAGGGAGAGCGGCGTGCGAGTTTGATCCCGCACATCAAAGGGCGTGATCCCCCTTATGTCCGTTACGACGCCGAGCGCGCCGGTGCCGCCGATTATTTCGTCGATTATTTCTTTTGTCGCGCGAGAATGGCTTCGATTTCGTCCATGATCGCGTTCATCCGCGCCGCCAGCGCCTGATAGGGCGCCGCGGTAGCGAGGTCCACTCCCGCCTTCTTCACCAGGTCGTACGGATAGCCCGACCCGCCCGCCTTGAGCAGATCGAGATAGCTGGTCAAAGCGCCCGGCTGATTCGCCGCGACGCGCTCGGCAAAGAGTGCACTCGCCGCTATCGACGTCGCGTACTGGTACACGTAGTAGCTATTGTAGAAGTGCGGAATGAAGGCCCACTCGACGCAGTAGGCGTCGTCGATGTCCACCACGCCTTCCTTGCTGCCGTGGTAGCGCTTGAGGATGTCGCAATAGGTCTTGGTGAGTTCCTCGCCGGTCAAGGGCTCGCCCTTGTCGACCCGGGCGTGAATGTTGCGCTCGAACTCCGCGAACATTGCCTGGCGATAGAAGGTTCCGCGCAACTGTTCCAGCGCATGCCCCAGGTAATAGAGGCGTTCGTCGTCGCTACCAGCCGTCTTCAGTACGCGCTTCAGCAGCAGTTCCTCGTTGAACGTCGACGCTATTTCAGCGATGAAGATCGGGTAGCCGGAGGTGACGAACGGTTGCGCCTTGTTGGCCAGATACGAATGCATGGCGTGTCCCCATTCGTGCGCGATGGTGGTCACCGACTCGTAGTCGTCGTTGTAGTTCATCAGGACATACGGATGCACGTCGTAGGCGTAGCCGTCCATATGAGCACCGGACAGCTTGTGCGGGCGCGGATAGGTATCCATCCAGCGATGGTCCAGGCCGTAGGTCAGCGCAGCGACGTAGTCGGGACCCAGCGGCGCGACCGCTTCCAGCACGAGACGGCGACCCACGTCGTACGGCAGCTTGATGTCGCTGTGCACCAGCGGGGGATAGATATCGTAGTAGTGCAACTGGGCCACGCCGAGCATCCGGGCGCGAAGGCGGAAGTACCGGTGCAATGTCGGCAGCGTCGCATTGGTCTGCGCGATCAGCGTGTCGAATACCGAGACGGGGATATTGTCGCCATCCAGAGCGCGCGTGATCGAATCGGGATACTTGCGCACTTTGGCGTAAGCCAGGTTCTGTTTGAGCTGGGAATAGAGAGTGACGCCCATCGTCCGCTCAAAAATCTTGAACGTTGCGAAGAACGCGTCCATCACCTTCTTGCGATCTTCGCGATTCGGAAGTTGGCGGTATTTCTCGTATGCGGATTCGTCGAGCGTGATTTCCTCTCCGGTCGACACCTTGAGCTTTGGCCACGGCATGTCCGCGTTGCTGAGGATGGTGTAAGCCGACCGGCCCGCGTTGTCCATTAGGCCGAACTTCGCGATCAACGCCTCGCCTTCGTCGCTCAGTGTGTGCGGAGCCAGGCGCAGCGTACGCTCGAGCGGAAACCGGTAGATCGAAAGCGACGAATCCTGCGCCAGGAATCCTGCGATCCGATCCTTGCCGATGCGCAGAATCTCGGGATCGACGAATGCCGTCGCCTCGGTGAGCTTGTTGCCCAACAGGTCCGCCTTCTGGTCCAGCGTCAGGAAGGACGCATTGCCCGTGTCCTCGGCGGCCTGCTCGCTCGCATAAACGGCGAGTCGGTAGTAACGCTTGGAGGCGTCGGCCTGAAGATCCAGACACTGTTTGAACCTCGCGACGCTGTCGCCCAAATGGCCGGCGCAGGATATGAGGTCGTTGAGTTGTGCGTCGAGCTTGTCCGCGTCGGCGTTCCATGCGGCAGGCGAGGCGTAGATTTCGGAAAGATCCCAGCGATCCGCGGTCGTCTCGGCCTGGGCGGGCGAAAGCGAGGGCGAAAGCGAGGGCAAGGGTGAGGACGCGCACGGCGATCAGCGATGGATGATGGGCGTTCATGATGGCGATCCTGAGGCTGCCGGAGGATCCGATTCTACGCGCGCCTCGGGAAAGAGCGAGATGTCTCGGAGTCGAACCGACCAGCGTTGATGGTGCGTTGGCCAACAGGCATCGTTCGTGCGTCGGCTACTGAAGTTCCATTTACGTGCCGCTGCCGATATTCCGGGTCATACGCACGACCGGCAGAAAAAGGCCGCCCGTCAGCGCGACCTGCTCCCGGGACGTCGCAACATAGCCGAACGACGCATAGAGAGGCTCGCCGGTCAGCGTCGCGACAATGTCCACCCGGCGAAATCCGGCGGCGGCGATTTCGCTCTCGCACGCCGCCATGATGGCTCGTCCAATTCCGTTACGTGCCCACGCTGGATGGACGAAGAATGCGCGTACGCGAGCTGCGTCTCGGGCAGGATCAAGTTCGGGATCGTCGCCATCCCGTCCGCGGTCGCTACCAAAGAGTGAGCGGCGCTTGCTCCACCCGCCGCAGCCGACGATTTGGCCTTCACTTTCGGCGACGAAGTATGTGGCGTCCCGTATGAGCTGGCGATCGACGCCGAACACCGTTCCCAGCGCGGCGTCCATCTGCCGCGTGGAGTAGTGCGCTGCTTGCAGTGATCGCACCGACAGCGGGATGAGCGCTTCCAGCGCGGCAACGTCGCTGTGATGCGCGAGGCGCAGCGACCATGAGCGCATCGCGGTCTTGTCGATATCCGCATTCACCCGTTACCGCCGTTCCTGCGCTGCATAAATTGCCCGCACCGTTTCCATCGTGTCCGCATCCGCAGCGGTCTTGTCAGGGCGGTAGCGCTTGACTCTTGCGAATCGAAGCGCGAGGCCGCCAGGATAGCGCGGACTCGCCTGCAAATCATTGAACATCACCTCGACGACAACTTCCGGACGAACCTGAACCACCCATTCGTTGCTCGCGATCTCGCGCTTCTTCAACTCCTCGGTTTGCCATGCGAGCATTGCATCAGTCATGCCTTTGAAGGTCTTGCCCAGCATCACGTACGCATTCGTCGCGGGATCGATCGCACCGAGATGAAGATTGGAGAGCCAGCCTTTACGCCGGCCGTGCCCCCACTCTGCTGCGAGCACGACGAGATCGAGCGAGTGGCTTCGTTTTACTTTCAACCATGCCGCGCTCCGAGCGCCGGGATCGTACGGCGCGTCGAGTGCTTTGACCATGACCCCTTCGTGTCCGCGTGCGATTGCGTCGTCATAGAACGTTTGCGCAGCCATGGTCTCGCCGGTAATCAGACGCGGGATCAGAAGCTCGGCGCGAAGGACGGCCGTCAACGCCTCGAATCGCGACGATGAAGGAAGCGGCAGCAAGTCCTGTTCGTTGTGACGCAGGCAATCGAAGAAAAATACCGACAGCGGCATTGTTTCGCGCATGGCATCGATGTCCAGTACCCGCCCGAAGCGGCTCATCGTCTGCTGGAAAGGATAGGCGAGCCGTTTGCTTTGAGCGCGATCGCTTCGCCGTCGAGAATCAATGAATGCGCGTTGGCGTCGCGCACTGCCGTGACGATCTCGGGAGCCGCGGCAGTGACGTCATTGCCGGTGCGTGAGTAGATGCGCACGTCGTTGTCGCGTTTATGCACCTGGACCCTGGCCCCGTCGAGCTTCCATTCGAGCGCTACTGACGCGGCCGATGCCAGGCTGCTCATCGCCTCATCGATATCCTCCGCTGGCTGCGCCAACATCGGTGCAATCGGCTGAAAAAGCGACATCGAATAAGCACGCAGGCCCGCCGTGCCCGCAGTGAGCGCGCTGACTGCGACGGCTGCGACGCCGCCTGCCAGCATCGACGCACGGCGCACTGCACCCGCAGGCACGTCGGCAGCGACGGCAACCGCTTCGATCATCAAACCTTCGAGCGCGCCCTGTCGCAGTTCGCCTGATAGAAGGTGGGCGAGGAACTCCTGTTCGCCAGAGCTCGCTTTTTGAAACACGGCGGAAAGGAGTAATGTCCGGGCGCTCACCGAACCAGCGCCACTTGATTTGGCGATCCGGTCCAATGCGGCGTCGACCTCGACCAGGGTCAGAGTGGGCTTGCTCGCGCTCGTCGCGGGACGGGCGTCGCGAATCAATGCGTACCCTATGCCACTACGCTCTTGCCGCGTTACGCCAGCAAGCCACGAGACGCCGATCTCGATTTCATCGGGTGCCAGGCGCCGCAGCAACGCGGCGATGTCTGCGATTTTGGCGCGGCGCGACGACTGTGCGCCGACTCGTTGCGAAGTGTCGACGAGATCGGCCAGCAGCGTAGGAGTGAAGGCGGGAATCACGATGGAGCGTGTGATGATAGCAAGCCGCCGCCGCGGCGCGCAGAGCGCTGCGGGCAACCGTGGCGGCCCACGCGCCAGGCGGCCGGGATCGATCTACTGGCGTCGACGCTTGCTTTTACGACTGCTTTGCGCACGCCGCATCCGCGGCCGCGCGAAGCTCTGCAAGGCGCTTGTCCTGCGTCGCCTTGCGCGAGGTCAGCAGGTCGACGTCGCGCTTGTAACCGTCGCATGCCGGCTTCGATCCGCAAGTTGCCAGGGATCCGGACGCCTGCTCCGACTGCACAAGCGTCTTGGCGATCTTTTTCTCCTGCTTGCCAACTTTTCGTGTTGCGCTCGTGCACGTCCAAGACGGACTCTTCGTGACGCTCGCCTTCGACGCATCGACGGTCGCGCTGGTTTGCGCGTCGCTGACGATTGGAAAGGCGAACATGATCAGCAGTATCGCAGTGGCTGCAGCTCGCGCAGTGGCCACGACTGTTGCCATCGCAGTTGCCATATTACGCAGACGCGAAGTGGACGCCCGCGCCCGTCGGGGCGCCTTGTTGGACGATGACTCGTCTCCTCGATACCCGATCATTGCCCGCCCTGATGATGACAAAACCCGCATCCTGTATCGAGACGCGTTACAGGATTATGAAACGGGGCGGGTGTAGGCGGAGGGCCGGGAGCTTACGATACGCAGCGGAAGGGGTTTTGAATGGCGACGGTTCAGGTCGACATCCTGTCCCGGAGGTCCGTAGACGCCAAACGACAGGTCTATGGTGAATTGCCTTACCCAGTTCTTGCCGGTACCGCCCCAGTAAATCGTGCGTCGGCGCGTCGGCAGATACGTTATTACCAATGTGTACGTCGACGGTCCCGCCGCGCGCACATTAAGGTCGAATAGCTCGTGTGCGTAGCCACGTGCCGTCAGAGCAGCCTCGAAGTCCTGCTTCTCTCCCAACTGCTCCATTATTCGTGAATCGCCTTCGCAAACTACTGACATGAGAGGTGCCTGGTGGAATCGCGGGTCGGGAGCCGTGAAGATCTCAGCGCTTCATTTGCTTTCGCGTCGTCTTGAGCATATCGATCAGCGAATTTACGCCGGTCTTGTTGAGTCCCGCGTTGATCGACATCGAACTCGAGCAGCAGTCTTTTCTCATCGTCGGAAACGTGGGCTATCACTTTGCCAGAACGGCCCAAGTCGAATTCCCGGCTCGTCGTCGTTTCTTCCATTCTTGCCTCCCTGGCTGTTGCGAATTGGTGCCGAGCGAACGCACGGGCAGCAAGTTTATCGGATGGCGCGCGGACATGAAAAGTGGAATGCAGGACGACTGTGTGAAAGTTTTATGACAATTGTCACAATACGCGCAGCGCTTGCTCGCTAGCGAGCACTTACCGCTGACGTATGTGACGACGTGCTTCAAGTCAGCAGGACGTCAGCGAGTGGCTGGGCTGGTCTCACGTAGGGGTTCTCGATCTAAAGGACGCAAGCCTCGTTCAGGTCGCCGCGACCGCGTGCCATGCGACGGGCTGCAAGTTGGCGACGAACTGGCGGGTAGCAGCGGCCCAGGAGTAACGCTCAGCGTAGTAGCGCACGGCGCCGCGATCGAGTTTTAGCGCTCCCAACGCTGCCTCGCGCAGGTTCTCTGAGAGTATGCCTGCGGCGGGATTGCGGATCACGTCGATCGGGCCGGAAACGGGATACGCAGCGACAGGCGTGCCGCATGCCATCGCTTCGACCAGCACCAAGCCGAACGTATCGGTCCTGCTGGGAAAGACGAAAGCATCGGCTTGCTGGTAGTACCAGGCGAGATCCTGTCCATGCTTCATGCCGTGAAAGATCGCGTCGGGAAAGCGCGCTGCGAGAGATGCTCGCGCGGGTCCATCGCCCACCACCCATTTAGTGCCCGGGAGGTCGAGCGCAAGAAAGTCCTGGATGGATTTCTCGACGGCGACGCGACCGGCGTAGAGGAAAATCGGTCGCCCTTTTTGCAACGTGCGATAAGCAGGCGCGAACAAGGTCGTGTCGACACCACGACCCCAATAGGCCAGGTTGGTGAAGCCACGATCTGTCAGTCGACGATGGATCGCTGGAGTGGGCACCATGACGGCTGCGGCGGGCGCGTGGAACCAGCGGAGCCAAGCGTAGGTGATACCGACCGGCAATCGGCACCGAGCATATATGAACTCCGGAAATTGCGTGTGGAACGCGGTGGTGAAAGGCCAACCCCTGCGCAGGCAATGCCTGCGGGCGGCGAGTCCCAATGGCGCTTCAGTGTCGATGTGCACGGCGTCCGGCTCGAACTCGTCGAGCATTCGCGCGACGCGTGGACCCGGGAGCACCGACAGACGAATTTCAGGGTAGGTTGGACAAGGCACGGTGCGAAACCTGTCCGGAGCGATGACTTCGACCGTGTGTCCGAGTGTCTTCAGTTCTCGTATGGTGTTGAGTGCGGTGGTTACGACGCCGTTAACCTGCGGTAACCAGGCGTCGGTCACGATCATGATGCGCATGTGTCGATTCCTCCGGTTCGTTCCACTCGGCCGCCAGTACGTCGTGCCAATAGACAATCTTCAACTCGCCCTCTTCGGTTTCCACCAGGGCAGTCAAGCTCTCGACCCAGTCGCCGTCGTTGCAGTACAGCGTGCCGTCGATGTCCCTGATCTCGGCCTTGTGGATATGGCCGCACACAACGCCGTCGAAATTCCGTGCACGGGCCTCTGCGGCGACCGCGTGCTCGAACACCGAGATATAGCTGACGGCGTTTTTCACCTTGTGCTTGAGGACCTGCGCGAGCGACCAGTACGGGAGGCCCATGCGCGCACGCAGAGCGTTGACCGCGCGATTGAGCTTGAGCGTCAGCGTGTACAGGCCGTCGCCGACGTGCGCCAGCCATTTTGCGTGCTGTATCACACCGTCGAAAAGGTCGCCGTGGATGATCAGCAGCCGCTTGCCCTGCGCCGTGTGGTGAACGGCTTCTTCGCGAATCGCGATGCCGCCGAACGCAAGCTCCAGAAAATGTCGCGCCGCTTCGTCGTGATTGCCCGGCACGTAGACGACCTCGGTGCCTTTGCGCGCCTTGCGCAAGATCTTTTGGATAATGTCGTTGTGTGTCTGGTGCCAGTACCAACGGCGGCGCAACTGCCAGCCGTCGATGATGTCGCCGACCAGGTAGAGGTAATCGGAGTCGGTGCGTTTCAGAAAATCCAGCAGGCGGAGGGCTTGGCAGCCCGGCGTGCCGAGATGCGTGTCGGAAATCCAGATTGCGCGGTAGCGAAAATGGCATTTCTCGTCGCTTGCCATGCCGGCACGATAGGCAGTCAATGCGACCCGCTCATGACGGAACGGTGTCAGTTTGATGAACCGTCGCTGGGCGACATGCCTCGAATCAGGGCCGACGCCCCGGAGTTGTGCGAACCTTCGTGCCCGGATAGCAATTTTCCGGCGGCTGACCGTTCACCCGCGCTTATACTGCGCGCTGACTCTTCTCAGGCCATTACATGAAACGTTCTTACGCTCCCGATTTCGGTCCCGGTTTCGAAACCAAGTCCGTAGCCGTCGATGGCGGCACGATAAGCGTCGCAGTCGGCGGTAGCGGCCCCGTGGTCGTCTTGCTTCACGGCTACGCCGAGTCGTCGCGCATGTGGAAACCGCTCGCGAAAGCGCTGGCGCCCAATTACACGGTTATTGCGCCGGACCTGCCCGGATTCGGCGAATCGTCGATACCGAAAACCGGGCTGGACATGAAGACCTCCGCGCAGCGTATCCGCGCCGCAGTGACCTCGCTCGGCTACGACAAGGTGCGCGTCGTCGGCCACGATATCGGATTGATGGTTGCCTACGCTTACGCGGCCATGTATCCGCAGCAAGTGGAAAAGCTGGCGCTCATGGACGCCTTCCTGCCCGGCGTCGACGGCTGGGAGGCGATCTACAACCATCCGGGCATATGGCATTTCCGTTTCTACGGGGCCACGCCCGAAGCTTTGGTCGAAGGCAGGGAGCGAACGTACTTTGAACATTTCTGGAACGATTTCGCCGCTGACAAGACGCGATCGATTCCCGAGTCCGACCGCGTGGCTTACGCGGCGGAATACGCGCGACCAGGACGAATGGCCGCGGGCTTCGCGCACTTCGCGGGATTCATCAAGACCGCCGCCGATTTTGCCGAACTTGCCAGAACCAAGCTGACGATTCCGGTCCTGTCGATCGGTGGCGCCAAAGCGAATGGTGTTGCACTTGGAGCGCAGGTAAAGTTGATCGCCGCCAACGCCAAGGTCATTGTGCTGCCGGATACCGGCCACTGGATCATGGAAGAGCGACAAGCCGAGACTATCGCGGCGCTTGTGGACTTTCTCAAATAACGACTTTCTGAAATAAGGACTCTTTGAAATAAGAATTCGCAAACAGATTTTCGTCGTACTTACCTTTGGGGGGGCATCATGATCCTGGGCATGTCATTGTCGACATTCACCACGTTCCACGTCATTCTGAGTCTGGTCGGGATCGTCTCCGGCCTCGTCGTCCTGTTCGGCATGTTCGGATCGAAGAAAATGCCAGGGTGTACGGCGATCTTTCTGCTGACGACGGTCTTGACCAGTGCCACAGGCTTCCTCTTTCCGCGAGGCCCGCTGTTACCGTCGCACATCGTCGGCATCGTCTCCCTGGTCATCCTTGCCGATCGCGATTATCGCGTTGTACGTCGGCAAGCTTGCGGGCTCGTGGCGATGGATTTACGTGGTCACGGCGGTGATCGCTCTGTACCTGAACGTATTCGTCCTGGTTGCGCAGCTATTCGCCAAGTTCGAGCCGCTCAGAAAGCTCGCACCGACGCAATCGGAGCCGCCGTTTGCCATCGCGCAAGGGATCGTGTTGCTGATATACATCTGGCTGTGCGTGAAGGCAGTGCGCCAATTTCATCCTGCACCGCCGCGCTGATCAAACTGGCACCGGATACCTGTTTCGGAGGCCGCGCGGGCGTTCGACCTTGCCCCGCGCGCGCAGCGGGGACTTGATCACTTCCCAGAAGATTTGGGCTACGACGTACGGAATGCACAGGCGCCCGTCAGGCAGTTGTATACGCTAAGTAGTCAAGGTCGGCTGTCATGGGATTAGTACCAGCCCACCCTGCGTCGCCTGCGCCGGTTCTCTGGTCACGCTCGAAAATTTCGGAATGCACCCCGCCCCTGCACCCGAAATCAGGCCTGGACGATGTCGGTGTTTTTTACAATCGCCTCGGGCCGCATTGAGGTGCATGCGCTTAATGGTTTGTTTATCAATATGCGGCGCCAACCGCACGATACTTGCTTTATCGAGCCATTGCGCTCGTCGCGACGGGCCCGGGTCCCACGCAATAGCAAGATCGTTGCGGGACTCGCTGGCTCGCATCGTCGCGTGCGTGCTGCCGAACGGTTTAGTGAAGACTCAAGCGCGTTGCATCGCTTGTGCAGTTCAACTCGCGTGGCGCGGCTGGTTGATGCGGCAGGGGATCGCAGTAAGCAACGAGAGGGTGAAACGCTAGGTAGGACGCTCAAGAATAATGAAAGGGACAATGGAAATGTTCGTTGGTGGGGTGCTCGCCGCGCTCGGCTTAATCGCGGGCTGGATTGGCCGATCTTTTTTGGTCCGCAGCGCCGAGCCCCGCACGAATCAGGATGCGATCTCCCGTCACCTCGATGCGATCAGGGTGAAAGTCGATGCGACCGAGCGGACGGCGGCGAATATAAAGGCGCAGGTTGAGAAGGGAGCGTCGCGCGAGCGAAGGAATCGGACCCTTTATCGCAGGAAGCTTGAAGGCACGCTCGCCTCCGTCTATTCGGCGCGCGCCGAATGCCAACACCGCATGGCCGCGGCGGTCAACTCCGACCACGACCTCCAGGACAACGACGAAGCCGCCAATCGTCTTGCGGTGCTGGTCTCATTGTACTTTCACGAACTAAGCCCCTTGCGCCGGCAACTGATGCTCGCGTACCACAACATCCAGAAAGACACGGCCGAACTGAACAGCCTTTGGCGTTTATACAGAATGCGAAGTCAGGTCGCCGACGCCGTAGGTTTGCCCGCGCTCCAAGCCGCGCACGACGGGAAGTGTGCAGCGCTCAATTCCTCGCTCGGGACACACTGGCGCAACTTGCTGACGGTGGTCATAGCGTTTGAAAAAGCAGCGGTCGCATTGATCCCGAAATATTGCCGGGCAAGTAACCGCAGCGACGGAAAGCTCGCGTGCGCCGCGGTTACATTCGTCCGCCACCGTCTGAACTAGTCCATCTCGAACGCTCCCGTCGAAATAGGGTTTCGCGTTTCGCCGGCATCGAAGCGGCCCGCCCTCCTGAGGCCGTCTCGGCGAAATACGACGGGCGGGTACAATCTTTCGATGTTTGACGTGGAACCAATCGCTCATTTATGTACAACAAGAAGTTTGCTTGTTTGACGATGTTGGTCGCGTCACTAGCTTGCGCCGCGATAGCGAGGGCCGGCGATCGCTGGACGCCAGTCGGTCCCGTTGGCGCAAGCACAGCCAGTGTTTTGGCCGATCCACTGCATGCGGGCGTGGTCTACGCGAGCGACAGCCAGCGACTGTTTAAAAGCACCGACAACGGCGTGACATGGCAGCCAGCGTTGGCACTACCCACCGCAGCCCCGGTCACGTCTTCGACTTGCGTCACCTCTTATTTTGTTCATCCGGCGGACGGAACCGTCTTCGCTTCGGCTTGCTACGGCATTTTCAGCAGCCCAGATGCTGACAGCGCATGGACAACGCTGAACGCTGGCCCGGCTAACAATATCTTGATTGTGGGCGGCGATCCAAACAACAGACTGATCGTGTATGGACATATCGTCCAAGTAGGTTCGCGCAAATCGGTTGATGGCGGCGCCACTTGGTTCTCCATCGACATCGGCTTGCCGCTCGGAGGCGTCGATAAGATTGTCGTCGATGCGAGCCAAAGCGCCACGCTATACGGCTTTGGGCAAAGCGGCGGCGTCTTTCGCTCGATCGACGGTGGCGCGCACTGGACCGCCGCCAACGTTGGACTGCCCGTGTCTGCGATCGTCGACATCATCCAGGTCGGCAATCGCCTTGTCCTTGCGACCGCCGATTTCGGGCTCTATCAGTCAACGGATCAGGCACTGAGTTGGACAGCAGCCAATGGCGGTTTGCCGGATAGACCGCACATAGTGGCACTGGAAGGCTCGGCCGCATCGCTCTACACAGTGGCTCAATCCGGCAGTTCTTTCAGCACCTATCGGAGCAACGATGGCGGCAACAACTGGTCCGCCGCAGGAACCTTGGCCGCGCACACTCTCTCGGGGATCGCGGCCAATGCAACGCAGTCGGTGTACGCCGCCACTGATGCGGGCCTCGTTCTTAGTCGGGACGGCGCCTCAACCTGGCAGTCGGCATCTGTAGGTAGCGGCTTGCCGAATAGCCCTACGTATGTGTTGGTGCCCGACGCGAATAGTGCATCGATTCTGTATGCGTCGACGAACAACGGAGGTTTTCGGAGCTACGATGGCGGTGGCCAATGGAGTCCTCTAGGCCCATACATCGGTTTTGCACCGAACCCGCTCGCGGCAAGCCCTACACGAGCAGGAGTTGTCTACGGAACAAGTGAAGATGTGGTTCGTAGTCTCGATTTTGGACAGACCTGGACCCGCATCTATTTTCTTCCGCTATCTCCCACACCGGCGTCACCATAGTCCGAGAAAGCACCAGCAACCCGAATACAGTCGCCATCGGCGGTGCACAAAGTTTTCCTTCGGCGGTGTTCCTACGGGTCTCTCAAGATGCGGGAGCAAGCTGGACAGACGGCACGGCCGGCCTCCCGAATAGTCCTCTGAACGCGCTAGCGATTGATCCCACGAATGCGCAGATCATGTACGCGGGTGTCGGTGCGAGTGTCTATAAGACGACCAATGCGGGAGGCCTGTGGGTCAATATGGGAGCGGGTCTTGGCCCCGGCACGGTAACGGACATCGCGGTCCATCCGCAGCAACCGAATACCTTGTACGCCGCGACAACGCCAGCGAGCCTAAGCGATCCTACAGTCGGCGGCTTGTATCAAAGCCTGAACGGTGGTCTGAGCTGGAGTCTGACTGCCGGGACTGCTGCACATCGCACTCACGACATTAACGATTGATGTCCATGCGCCGTCAACGATCTACGCAGGCACCAACGGTCAAGGCGTCTACCGCAGCGCTGACGGCGGACAGAGTTGGACCGCGCTGAGTAATGGTCTAGACCACAAGCAATGCTCTACATGTGCATGCTGTCGCCGTCGATCCTGCTGACTCACGCAACTTGTACATCGCCACGGACGCCGGTGCATTCGCTATGGTTTTGGGTCAACCCGGTTCGGTGGCGACGATCATCGAGTACTACGAGCCGCACTTCAACGATTACTTCATCACGCTCAACCCTGACGAAATTCAGGTGCTCGACATCCAGCGAATCCCCGGCTGGTACCGCACCGGCTACACGTTCCAGGCCAACCCGCTGTCGACACCAGGGACTGACCCGGTGTGTCGCTTCTATATCCCGCCAGCGTCGCACTTTTTCTCAGCGTATCTGCCAGAGTGCGAGGCCAATGCCGCTCGCAACATCCCTCCGTTCGTCCTCGAATCGACCAACGCCTTTTATATGGCGTCGCCCGACATGACGGCGGGGACATGTCCTGCGGGAACGATTCCGGTATACAGGCTTTACAATAATCACCCGGAAGCCGCCAACCACAGGTATACGATCGATCGGTCAGTACAGGCCCAGATGGTCGCCAAAGGCTACATCGCCGAAGGTTATGGCCCTAACGCAGTAATGCTGTGTGCTCCCAACTGACCCTCAGGCGGTGCCTCTGCGCGCGTCAGCGATCCAGGTAGCAACGCCTGAAGCGCAGATGGAGATCGATCACACGTCATCCGCGGCGGCGACCCGTCTGCGTTTTCCGTTGCTGGACGTCACCAGGATTGTCGCAGCGTTTGCGGTCGTCTTGTTCCACTGGGGCTTCTTGTACGGAGTGGAAAATCCCGCCACCGGAAATCACCCTTGGCCGATTCTCTACCCCTGGTCGCAATACGGATACCTCGGAGTGCAGCTGTTTTTCATGATCAGCGGCTTCCTGGTCCTGCAAAGCGCTTATTCAAAAAGTGTCGGTGGTTTTGTCCGAGCCCGGCTCGTTCGTCTCTATCCGCGCATATATCGCCTGTTGCACGTTAACTTACGTGGTGATCGCGACGATTCCGGACGAACCGAAATCCTTCGTCACTTTCCTGAACAACCTGACGATGTTTAACGGCGTTGTCGCGCTCTTTCACAGGCACAGACCCGGACTATCTTGACGGCTCGTACTGGACCTTGGTGTTCGAGTGGAAGTTCTACGTCCTCGTCGCGCTGGCAGTTGCGGGCCGCCAGCTCGTACGCATAGAGCGCCTTCTCTGGATTTGGCTCGCGTTGACCGTTGGAAATTACCTGCACCCGACGAGCCTGGTGGAACTCATCGCCGTCGCGCCCTGGAGCAGCTACTTTATTGCCGGGTGCGTTTTTTTTCGAGTCGCAAACCTTGGATGGAACCCGTCGCGCGCAGGGCTTGCTGTGATCTCCTTCGCATGCGCGTTGGTGCAAGCGTCGCTCGAAGCGGACCGGCTGACGGTGATGCATGGGACGGAGTTTCACAGGGCGATCTGTATGGCTTCGGTCGCCGTGTTCTTCGCGTTGTTTCTGCTTCTGCCGAAGACCAACCGTTGGAGCATTCTTCGAGCGAGCAAGTGGCCTGCGCTGCTCGGGGCCTTGAGCTATCCGATCTATCTGCTTCACTTGCGCCTTGGAGCCTCGGCGGTTCGGGCATTTTGGGCGCCTGAGACGCGCACGATCGTACTGGTTGCGATGCTTTGTGTGCTGGTTGCAGTGGCCTACGCCGTCCATCGACTGGTGGAGAGGCCCATTTGGCGGCTGTTCCGGCGACCCGACCCCGAGTCCAATCCCATGACGGCGCTTCAGACTGGCCAGTGAAGCGCTGCACCGGCACGCGAGATGCGCGTATTGCTCGGGTATACGACGATTGCAAGATCATTTCTCTGGACTTGCGCCAAACAAAAGAGGGCTAGATAGGCGCCTCTTGTATCATTTCGGTAGTCCCTCCGAGTTTCCACGCATGCCACCTGCCGAAAAGAAATCTCCCACCCGCTTCACGCCATACCAGACGTTTGTCGTAGCCTCGCTCGCCTTCTTGCAGTTCGCCGTGATCCTGGACTTCATGATCGTGGCGCCGCTCGGTGCGCTGGTAATGCCCGCGCTCGACATGTCTCCGCGCGATTTCGGGTTCATCGTGTCGGCGTATGCATTCAGCGCAGGTGCCAGCGGTCTCCTGGTGGCTGGCTTTGCGGACCGCTACGACCGCAAGAAGCTGCTGCTGTTCTTTTACACCGGCTTTGTGCTCGGCACGCTATGGTGCGGCCTGGCCAACTCGTTCCATGCCCTGTTGGCCGCCCGCATTGTCACCGGCATCTTTGGCGGTGTCATCGGCGCGATGGTAATGGCGATCGCTACCGACCTGTTCGAGCCGAATCAACGTGGCCGCGTGATGGGCTTCATCCAGACGGCGTTTGCCGCGAGCCAGATCCTGGGACTGCCCGCGGGCATTTACCTGTCCAACCACTGGAACTGGCATGCGCCGTTCCTGGTGATGGTGGTGTTCGGCATCGGCGGCGGCCTGGTGGTCGCATGGAAGCTGCAACCGGTCGTGGCGCATCTGAAGCAGCGCCAGGAACGCAGCCCGTGGATGCACCTGTACGACACGGTGCGCGAGCCGCGTCACTGGAGCGCGTTCGTCACGATGATGCTGCTGTCGACCGGTGGCTTCATGCTGATGCCGTTCAGCAGCGCCTTCATCGTAAACAACCTGGGCGTCGCGCTCACGAGCTTGCCGACGATCTACCTGATCACCGGCGCGTTCACGATCTTCATCGGGCCGCTGGTGGGCAAACTCGCCGACAAGCAGGGCAAGTACCCGGTGTTCCTGGCGGGCAGCATCCTATCGATCGTGATGGTGCTGATCTACACGCACCTGCCCCCGGTGTCGCTGCCGGTCGTGATCGTCGTCAACGTCGTGCTGTTCATCGGGATCTTCTCGCGGATCATCCCCTTCCAGGCAATGTCGACCTCGGTGCCCGAGATGACCAAGCGTGGGTCCTTCAATTCGCTCGGCGCGGCGATCCAGCAAGTTTCAGGCGGGATCGCGTCGGTGATTGCAGGCCACATCGTCACGATGGCGCCGGACGGCAAGCTTCAGCAGTTCCCCATCGTCGGCTACGTCGTGGTGTGCGCCACGCTGACGGCGATGTTCACCACGTGGAAGGTGAAGCAGGGGATTGAGCGGCGCGCGGCAGCGGCACGGCCGGCTGCTGCGTAGGGCGTGAACTCGCACGGTCTCCGCGCCAATCCGCAAACGACAACGCCGACGATTAATCGTCGGCGTTGGTATCTGGTGGAGACGATGAGGATCGAACTCACGACCTCCGCATTGCGAACGCGGCGCTCTCCCAGCTGAGCTACGTCCCCAGAGGGGCGCAATTATAGCCGCAGCGCCCTTGCGAGTAAACTGAGGGCTTGCGGCGATCGCGTTGCCGCAGCGCGTTTGAGAGCGGCTATCGCGGCCAAGCAATCTGGGAGACGCAATGAACAAGCAGCCAATTCAGACGGGTGATGCTCCGGCGGCATTCGGCCCGTATTCGCAGGCCATACGCAGCGGCAACACCGTGTATCTTTCCGGTCAGATCGGCATCGATCCCGCCAACGGGACACTCGCCGAAGGCGTCGAGGCGCAAACGCGGCGGGTGTTCGACAATCTGAAAGCGGTCGCGATGGCCTCAGGCGGATCGATCGACGACATTGTCAAGCTGTCGATTTTACTGGCCGATATCACCGACTTCGCCAAGGTCAACGAAATCATGGTGGCCTACTTCAAGCCGCCTTACCCTGCACGCGCGACCTATCAGGTGGCGGCACTTCCGCGGGGAGCGCGCATCGAGATCGAGGGCATCCTCGTTTTGGACGGAGACCTCGATCCAACGCTGCCTGGCGGACGTTCTGTGTCCAGAGAAAGATCCTAGCGCTGCTGTGGTAACGAAAAGCACGGCGACTCGAGGTTCAGGCAAGCGCTCGCCCAAAGAGCCACCCAAGGAAGCCAAGGCAGGCAATAGCTTGCAGGACAAGCTCGCGCGCCTCGGCATCGCGCGCGAGAGCGACTTGGTGCTGCATCTTCCGTTGCGCTACGAAGATCACACGCACCTTTGTCCACTGTCGGCGCTCAAGCCTGGAAGCGCTTGGCAGGTTGAAGGCACCGTCGCGCGCACCGAAGTTCAGTATCGGGGGCGACGCCAGCTCGTCTGCCTGATCGAGGACGCGTCGGAGCGCGGGGCGCAACTGCTGCTGCGTTTTTTTCATTTTTATCCGAATCAGCAGAAAGCGCTCGAACCCGGCAAGCGTGTCCGCGCATTCGGTGACGTGCGCGACGGCAATCAAGGTCTGGAAATGGTGCATCCGAGCTTTCAGCTGATTGCGCCGGGGACGCCGCTGCCGGACAGGCTAACTCCCGTTTACCCGACCACAGCCGGCCTCGCCCAGGACGCGCTGCGCAAACTCGTCCGGCGCGCGCTCGTGAGCGACCCCGCCTATCTGGCAGAGACCTTGCCGCCCTGGGCACGGGAGCCACGCCGTCTGTGGGGGTTCGCGCAGTCGATCCACTATTTGCACGAGCCTCCGCCGGAGGATGCGAACGCTGTCGGGCAACAAGCACTCGACGAGCGCACGCATCCGGCGTGGACGCGATTGAAGTTCGACGAGCTGTTGGCGCAGCAGCTGTCGATGAAGATGCATCGTCGTGCGCGCGCGCGCCGGAGAGCGCCCCGACTGCACGCCAACGGCACGCTCAGCAATGCTTTGCTCACGCGCCTGCCTTTCAAGCTGACTCGCGCGCAGCAGCGCGTGATCGGCGAGATTCGCCACGATCTCGGTCGCGCGGAACCGATGCAGCGCCTGCTGCAGGGAGACGTGGGCAGCGGCAAGACGATCGTCGCGGCGCTCGCTGCGCTGCAGGCGATCGAAGCCGGCTACCAGGTCGCGTTCATGGCACCGACCGAAATCCTGGCTGAGCAGCACTATCGCAAGCTCGCCGCGTGGCTGGACGGATTGCCGGTGCGCATCGCGTGGTTGTCCGGAGGATTGCCGGCGAAGCAACGGCGCGAAGCGCTCGCGGCGATTGTCGGCGGCGAAGCCCAGTTCGCTATTGGCACACATGCGTTGTTCCAGGATGAAGTGACGTTGCCGAAGCTCGGTCTGGCGATCGTCGATGAGCAACATCGGTTCGGCGTTGCGCAGCGCCTCGCGTTGCGGCAGAAGGGCATCGGCGACGCCCACCAGCTGATGATGAGCGCGACGCCGATTCCGCGGACGCTCGCGATGAGTTTCTATGCCGATCTCGATGTTTCGGTGATCGACCAGATGCCTCCCGGCCGCACGCCCGTCGTGACCAAGCTGGTAAGCCAGCGGCGTCGGGCCGAGATCGTCGAGCGCGTACGCAAGCTTAGCGGCCAGGGACAGCAGGTGTATTGGGTGTGTCCGCTGATCGAGGAATCGGAGAAGCTCGAGCTGCAAACCGCTGTCGCATTGCACGCCGAACTGACCGCGGCGATGCCGGAATTCAAAGTAGCATTGCTGCATGGCCGGATGAAGCCCGATGAAAAAGCTGCCGCGATGGCTGCGTTCGTGCGAAACGAAGTCCAGATACTGGTCGCAACGACGGTCATCGAAGTCGGCGTCGACGTACCCAATGCGACGATGATGGTGATCGAGCACGCGGAACGCTTCGGGCTCGCGCAACTGCATCAGCTACGCGGGCGCGTCGGACGCGGCAGCGACGAGAGCGTGTGCGTGCTGCTGTTCGAAGAACCGATGTCGGAGACGGCCAAGGCCCGCCTCAAGGTCATTTACGAGAACACCGACGGCTTTGAGATTGCTCGCCAGGACTTGTCGATCCGCGGCCCCGGGGAATTTCTCGGTGCGCGCCAGTCGGGCATGCCCTTGTTGCGCTTTGCCGATCTCGAACGCGACGTCGCATTGATCGAATCGGCGCGCGATGCGGCCGACGAGATCCTGCGGCGCGAGCCCGCGGTCGCGCAGGCGCATCTCGAGCGCTGGCTGGGCGCCAAGCAGGAATTCATCAGGGTATGAGTGGCGACCCGCTCCGAGACGCCAATGCCGCGGCCGATGCCATCGCCCGCGCGCAGGCGCTGTTGAAGCAAGGCGACCGCGATGGCGCCGCGGCAATAGTGAAAGAGATGCTCGCCCGCGCGCCGAACGATGCCGATGCCTTGCATCTCTCTGGCGTGATTGCTGTCCGCAACAATGCGCATGCTGACGCCATCGCCGCTTTTCGTGCGGCTATCGCGCAGCGGCCGCGATCGCCTCGTAGCTGGATGGCGCTCGGCAACGTGCTTGCGCGCGACGGAGATTACACGAACGCAGCGGCGGCGTATCGCGAAGTGCTCGCTGATGAGCCGGCGTCTGCCGACGCAACATTCAATCTCGGACAGATGCAAAAGCGACTCGGCCAGCACGACCAGGCGATACGCTCGTTTCACGCCGCGTGGCTCGCCGACCCGATGCTGTTCGATGCGGCGAAACAATGCGTGGCGTCCATTGCAAGCCTGGTGCGCGGGGGCGGGCAAATCGCGTTGATGCCGGCGCGCCCCTCGCCCGCTGCAGTCGATCCAGGCATTTTCGTGAGTGTCGTCATCTGCTCCATCGAGCCCGCCAAACTCGATCGAGCAGTCGCGTTGTACCGGCGGGCGTTTGCCGCCATGCATCACGAGATCATCGCCATTCGCGACGCCCGCTCACTGGCAGAAGCCTTCAATTGGGCTGCGCGGCGTAGCATCGCTGACGTGCTCGTCATGTCACATGACGACGTCGACATTCTTGCCGGCGACTTCGCTGAGCGTCTGCTCGACCACTTGCGAACGTTCGACGCGGTAGGGGTCGTGGGCAGCACGCGGATGGACGGGCCGGCAGTCGGCTGGAGTGGACACCCGAACTTGCGCGGATGGATTACTCATCGCGCCGCAGGCGAAGCATCGTGGCGCGTCGATGTGCTCGACCCGCGGCCCGTCAGCGCGGACATCGTGATCCTCGATGGCGTTTTCGTCGCGGCTAAGCGCGAAGTTTTTCGCGCTGTACCGTACGACGCGACGACCTTCGACGGGTTTCATCTCGCCGACCTCGACTGGTCATACCGCGCTTCGCAAGCAGGATTCAAGCTCGGCGTCGTCGGCGACCTGTTGCTGGTGCACGAATCGCGAGGCAACTACGATGCGACCTGGCAACGCTATGCCGACCGCTTTTCGGCCAAGCACGCAGCGGGGATCACGCCTCCCGCGCCTTCGTCCTTCTTCGGCGCCACGCTGGACGGCGCCGACCAGGCTCGCGCGTTCTTCGAGGTCCTCGAAGGCTTGCATCGTGGCGGACAAGACGCCTAATAAATCAAATCCTTGCCCTAAGCGCCGCCCGGGCGAATGCGGTAAAATGTGCGCCGCCCGTACGTAGATGCGCGCAGGTGCGCGCAGGTGCGCCAGCCAAGATGCCTCTTTACACACTCGGCCTTAACCACTCGACCGCGCCCATCAAGGTGCGCGAGCAGGTCGCTTTCCAGCTCGACACGCTGGGCGCGGCGCTGCGCGAGCTCGTTCGGCTGCCCAAGGTCAAGGAAGCCGCCATCCTGTCGACCTGCAATCGGACCGAGGTTTATTTCAACGGCACCGATGCCGAGCCGGTTGCCCGCTGGCTCGAGGATTTCCACCGCGTGCCGGCGTCGTCACTGTCGCCCTACGTCTATACCTTGGCGCAGGATCAGGCAGTGACGCATGCGTTCCGCGTTGCCAGCGGCCTCGACTCGATGGTGTTAGGCGAGCCGCAGATCCTGGGACAAATGAAGCAGGCGGTCAAAAGCGCCGAGGCGGCGGGCTCGCTCGGTCTGGTGCTCAATCGTCTTTTCCAGCGCACGTTCGCGGTCGCCAAGGACGTGCGCAGCAACACCGAAATTGGCAGCGCATCGATTTCGATGGCAGCAGCTTCGGTCAAGCTCGCCGAGCGGATATTTCCGTCGATCTGCTGATCAGCGCGTCTTGCTGATCGGCGCCGGCGAGATGATCGAGCTCGCCGCGACGCATTTCGCCGCCAAACATCCGAAATCGATCACGGTCGCCAATCGCACGATGGAGCGCGGCGAACAACTCGCGGCGCAATTTGGTGCCAACGCAATCCCGCTGAACGAATTGCCCGATAGCCTGGCACAGTTCGACATCATCATCACGTCGACAGCAAGTTCGCTGCCGATTCTGGGCAAAGGTATGCTGGAGCGCGCGATCAAGAGCCGGCGGCACACGCCGATGTTCATTGTCGATCTGGCGGTGCCGCGAGACGTCGAGGCCGAGGCGGCGGAACTGAACGACGTTTTTCTCTACAGCGTCGACGACCTTGCCAATATCGTCAAGGACAACCTTCAGATACGGACCGAGGCCGTGACGCAGGCCGAGGAAATGATCACCGAGCAGGCTCAGAGCTTTCTGCGCTGGCTGGAGGGCCGTAACGTCGTGCCGACACTGGCAGCGCTGCAGGGACATCACGAGCAGCTTCGCGCAGTGGAACTCGAGCGTGCGCGCAAGCTACTGGCCAGCGGCACACCGCCTGAACAAGTGATCGAGCAATTGGCGCGCGGACTGACCAACAAGTTCCTGCACGCGCCAAGCCAGGCGCTCAATCGCGCTGGGGACGTCGAGCGCTCGCAACTGGTCGCGCTGCTCCACCACGTTTATCAGTTGCCGGACGAGCCCTAGCGGCTCCTGGGCAAGTCCCCGAAGTCCGGGGATTCGATCGGTGCGCCACCGGTGCGCCTCCTGTCCCAGCTACGCCGTGCGCCATCAAGATGAAATCGTCGCTTTCAACCAAGCTCAATCAACTGACGGCTCGCGTCGAGGAACTCAACGGCCTGCTGGCCGCGGAGGACGTCACGCGCGACCTCGACCGCTATCGCGCGCTGACTCGCGAGCACGCCGAGATTTCGCCGGTCGTCGCGCTCTATCGCGATTGGCAGCGGGCGGAACTCGATCTTGCGGCGGCGCAGGACATGTTGTCCGACCCGGAAATGAAAGCCTACGCCGACGACGAGGTTGGGGCGGTCAAAACAAGAATGAGCACGCTGGAAGAGGATCTACAGCGGGCATTGTTGCCTCGCGATGTCAGCGACGAGCGCAATGTCTTCCTGGAAATTCGGGCCGGCACGGGCGGAGATGAATCTGCCATTTTCGCCGGCAATCTTTTTCGCATGTATTCGCGTTTTGCCGAACGCAACAAGTGGCAGGTCGAGCTCGTGTCCGAAAGCAGCGGCGACATGGGCGGATTCAAGGAAGTGATCGCGCGCATCGTCGGGCAGGGGGTTTATTCGAAACTCAAATTCGAATCAGGTGGACATCGAGTCCAGCGCGTGCCGGAGACCGAAGCGCAAGGCCGCATTCACACATCAGCTTGCACGGTTGCGATTCTTCCCGAAGCCGATCCGATCGCCGATATCACGATCAACCCGGCGGAGCTTCGCATCGACACGTTTCGCGCGTCAGGCGCGGGCGGGCAGCACGTCAACAAGACCGACTCCGCTGTCCGCATTACACACTTGCCAACGGGCTTGGTGGTCGAGTGCCAGGACGATCGCTCGCAGCACCGCAATCGTGCGCAGGCCATGGCGGTGCTCGCGTCGCGCCTGCTCGATCGTGAACGGCAGGAGCGACAACAGAAAGAGGCGGCCGCACGCAAGAGTCTGATCGGCAGCGGCGATCGTTCCGAACGCATCCGCACCTACAATTTTCCACAGGGCCGCGTCACCGACCATCGCATCAATCTGACGTTGTACAAGATCGATCAGATCATGGATGGTGATTTGTTCGAACTGACCCAGGCACTGGCGCAGGAATTCCAGGCCGAGCAACTCGCCGCGCTGGGCGGCGAAGAAGCCTGAACGACTCCCGAAGGAGTTCGCGTGGTGGCAACGTCGTCAGTACGGCGCAAGAGGGGAGCGGCAGCGGATACGCCCGCGCCGTGGCTGCAGACCTTGCGCCTCGACTTCCGCGAGTTTGTCGCGTCGGATATCGAGGACTTGGTGCGACTCGACAGCGACCCGCGCGTGCTGAAATACATCAATGGCGGCAAGCCGATGGCGCGCGCCGACGCTGAAGCAAGCATGCGCCGCGTCCTGCCGTACTACGCGCTGTATCCGGGCTTGGGTGTCTGGCGCGCGGAGCGTCGCGACAACAAGGACTTCGTCGGCTGGTATTGCCTCAAATACTGTCCCCCGACGACGGATGTTGAGGTCGGCTATCGCCTGTTGCACAAGCATTGGGGTCATGGCTACGCGACTGAAGGCGCGCGTGCGCTGGTCGATTTTGCGTTCGACGATCTGGGCCTGAAGCGAATTATCGGCGTGACCGATCCCGGCAATCGTGCATCGCAGCACGTGCTTGCAGAAATCCGGATTGCGCGACGCAGGATGGGGAAACTACTACAACTTGCGCCTGCGCCTGTTCGCCGTCGAGGCGGCCGAGCGTGCGCGCGAGCGCGCGGCCATGACACGACGACTTACTGTTTCGGCTGCTTTGGCCGCGAGCGGGCTGATTCCGTTCGAGGCAAAAATACTGCTCGGGCACGTGCTCGACCGCGATCGTGCATGGCTCGCGGCGCATCGCAGCACCGGCATCGCCGCCGAACAAGCCAAAGCATTCGAAGAAATCGCACGTCGGAGGCGCGATGGCGAGCCAGTCGCCTATCTCACTGGCCGGCGCGAATTTCACGACCTCGATCTGCTCGTCACGCCGGACGTGCTGATCCCGCGTCCTGAAACCGAACTCCTGGTCGAGCTCGCCTTGTCCAGAATAGCGCTTGATGACGCGTTACGCGTGCTCGACCTAGGCACCGGTTCCGGCGCCGTGGCATTGGCGATCGCCAAGCAACGACCGCGAGCAAGCGTGCTTGGCGTCGATGTCTCGCGCGCAGCCGTGCTGCTTGCGACGCGAAACGCAGCACGCCTGGATATTGGCAACGTATCGTTTGTCGAGTCCGATTGGTTCGCGGCGTTGCATGGACAGCGATTTGATCTCATCGTCAGCAATCCGCCGTATGTCGCGGCGAACGACCCGCACTTGAGCGAAGGCGATTTGCGTTTCGAACCGCCTGGCGCGCTGCTCGGCGGCGTCGATGGGCTCGCGGCGATACGCGCGATCGTCTCGGCTGCGACCGCGCACCTGACGGAGTCGGGATGGCTGATGCTGGAGCATGGTTACGACCAGGCGGCCGGCGTGCAGCAGCTTCTGGATGACGCGGGCTTCGTCGAAGTTGCGGCGACACGTGATCTCGCCGGCATCCTGCGCGTGACCTATGCGCGCGTCGCCGGATCGTCGCTGGCCCCCGGTTAGTCGTCGAGCGGTAGCGGCGCGTCGACCCGATATTTCTTTACCCACGGCGAAAGCGACGGCAGGATCGTCGGATAGAGAGCGACTCCCTGCGCAAGTTGCTGGCGATAGCGCTGCATTCCACGTTCTCCGGGCATCCGAACCGGTTCGCCGGCGGCGCGCGGTTTGCTTGCCCGCGCCAATGTGGCCAGATGATCCATCTGCCGCTCGAAACCTTTGATGCCAGCGAATGCTTCGGGATCGAGCACCTGGATAAACGTGGTGCCGCCCCAACCCACGACGGGATCGGCGCGACCGTGCCCGCCGAGTCCGGCGGTCATCGCCTCGATCATCAGGCCCAGCCCGAATCCCTTGTGGCCGGCATCGAGGCCCCCCAGCGGCAAAAGCGCACCTTTGGGTTCGTTGAAGATCGAGCCAGGATCGCTGGTCCCGTTGCCCTGGTGGTCGATCAGCCACGGACCGGGTAGCTGCTTGCCGGCGACCATCTGTTGCTTGGCGTAACCCATGCTCGTGATCGACATTGAGACGTCCATCAGCACTGGGTCGCCTGACGTCGGCCAGCCTGCCGCCAACGGATTGGGCGTCATCACCGGTGTCAACCCACCGTGTGGGACCACTGCGGCAACGCTCGGATCGGAACATTCGATGATCGCGACCAGCCCTTGATCGGCCGCGCGCTTGAGATAGGCGGCGAGGCAAGCGATGTGATGCGAGTGGTGGATGACGACGGTTCCCGTCCCGTAGTCGCGCGCCATCGCCACAGCACGCTCGAGTGCGCGCAAGGTCAGATACTGGCCCGGCAGCCGGCCACCGTCCCAAACCTCCGCTGCGGGGCGACGTTTTTCGATTCGCGGTTCGCCCGCCTTCGCCATCTGCCCATTGAGGATTTCGTTCAGATAAGAGCCCAACAACGCGAGACCGTGCGTGGTGTGGCCCAACAGGTCGGAGTCGAGCAGGATGTCGGCGACGTCCATCGCGATGTCGTCGCGCACGCCCGCGTGCGTCAACAGGGCATGGGCGAAGTGGCGCAGATCCTCGGCGCGAAATCGGCGTTGCTTATGCTGGGCTTCATCCATGCGCAAGTTCGATCGAAGGCTATGGTTGACGCAGGAGAGGCAATCGACGACGATTCTAACCCATCGCGTCGATCCCATCCGCCACCTTGCCAGCCTCAACGCTGACGATCAGCATTGTCACGTATCGCCCTGACCTCGAGCTGCTCGATCGCACGTTGAAGAGCCTTGCCGCGTCACTCGCGGCGGCGACGGAGCAGCAACTTCTGCGCGCAGTCAATGTCGCGCTGATCGACAATACCGGCGAGCGCGACTCGGCAGCCGCAGTAATCAAGCTGGCACAAACGGCGTTCGAGAAGTCAGGTTTCGAGATGAGCTATCTGCACGGTCACGCGAACATCGGGTATGGGGCAGCGCATAACCTGGTGATGCATGGCGGCAACACGCACTACCATCTGGTGCTCAATCCGGACGTCGAAATGGCGGTTGACGCGCTACCCGTGGGGTTGAACTATTTTGCACGACCATCCCGATGTCGGCGTGATCGCGCCTGCGGTCTCCGGCTCGAACGGAAAACGCGAATATCTGTGCAAGCGCTATCCAAGCATCTTCGACCTGCTGCTGCGTGGCTTTGCGCCGAATTTGGGGCGGCGTATTTTCCGTGCGCGGATGGATCGCTTTGAAATGCGCGATCTGATCGATGGGCCTGCGAACGGCGGGGAAGGCGAGCGCGTCGTCTCGCCGGTGCCGGTGATCAGTGGCGCCTTCATGCTCATTCGCCGCAAGGCGATCGAGGCCACTGGAGGGTTCGATCCGGCGTTTTTCCTGTATTTCGAGGACTTCGATTGGAGTGTCAGGCTGAACCGCGTGACGCGCACGGTCTATTTGCCGACTGTGCGCATCGTTCATCACGGAGGCGGCGCGGCGCGCAAAGGCGCACGGCACATCGCCTACTTCGCGCGCAGCGCGGTTCTTTTCTTCAACAAGAACGGTTGGCGCTGGTGGTAGCGCACACAGCAAAGGCGCCGATGCCGCAACTGTTGCTTCTGCGATGAAAAGCGGCTCCAAGGTTCTGGTGACCGGCGCCAACGGCTTCATCGGCCGCGCGCTGTGCGCGCGTTTCATCGAGGATAGCGTTCCCTTTGTCGGAGCTGTCCGCACATTGAATGCGGACGATGCGCGCGGACTGGTTGCGCTGGGCGACTTCGCCGCAGCCGATTGGGAAGAGACAATGCGCGGCGTCGACACCGTCGTACATCTTGCCGGCAGCGTGCATGCGAGCGGAGCGAACGCGACCAATCCGACCCACTTTGTTGTCGGCAACGTCCATGTCACCCGGCGCCTGCTCGATGCTGCGATCCGGGCCGGCGTGCGGCGCTTCGTTCTCGCCAGCACGATCAAGGTATACGGCGAGCGGACGTTTCCTGGCCGGCCTTTTCGCGCCGGCGACGCCGCCCACCCGCAGGACGCCTATGCGCATAGCAAGGCCGAGGCCGAAGCCTTGCTCTGGCAGGCGTGCCGGCAAAGCGGAATGGAAGGCGTGGTATTGCGCTTGCCTCTAACCTACGGGCCGCATGTCAAAGGCAATTTTCTGCGACTGCTGGAAGCGGTCGCGGCAGAACGGCGACTGCCTCTTGCCGGCATCGGCAACCGTCGCACGCTGCTCTACGTCGGCAACGCAGTCAGCGCGATCGAGTCGGCGCTCGTCACCGACAAGCTTGCGGGACAAACGCTCCCGGTGGCCGATCGCGAAAGCATTTCCACCAGCGATCTGGCCCTTCGCCTCGCGCGCGAATTGAAAGTGTCGCCGCGCTTGTTTCGTCTGCCGCCTGCGCTGTTTTATGTTGCCGGCGCATTGAGCGGCAAGCGGGCGGCCATCGCCCGTCTGACGACCTCGCTGGAAGTCGACGCCGCCCGGTTTGACGACCTTGCGCTGTGGGCACCGCCATATACCCTGGACCAGGGACTGGCGGCGACAGCCGCATGGTGGCGCAGGCTGCACACCTTGTAGCGCGCGACGCGGACCGGCGGTCGCGTGGCGGCTATAATCGACCTCTTCAACGAACGACGCGAACGAGATCCCGATGAGCAATCGCCAAGCCGGCCGCCGCGCCGAGCAACTCCGTCCGCTTACGATCACGCGCCACTACAGCCGTCATGCCGAAGGTTCGGCGCTGATTCAATGCGGCGAAACACACGTGTTGTGTACGGCTTCGGTCGAGGAGAATGTGCCGCCGTTCCTCAAAGGCAAGGGACAGGGTTGGCTGACGGCCGAATACGGCATGCTGCCGCGCGCGACCAACACGCGCACACGGCGCGAAGCCGCTGAAGGCAAGCAATCGGGTCGTACTCAGGAGATTCAGCGGCTGATCGGACGGAGCCTGCGCGCGGTCGCCGACCTTCGCCAATTGGGCGAGCGAACGATCCGCATCGACTGTGACGTGTTGCAGGCGGATGGCGGGACGCGCTGCGCGTCGATCACCGGCGCTTGCGTAGCGCTGTTCGACGCGGTCGCCTGGTGCAAAGTGCAGGGATTGATCACCGGCGCGCCGATGCGCGATCACGTCGCTGCGGTGTCGGTCGGCATTGTCGATGGTGTGCCGATGCTCGATCTCGACTACGCTGAGGACTCAGGTTGCGATACGGACATGAATGTCGTGATGACGGGCGCCGGCGGTTTCGTCGAAGTGCAGGGGACGGCGGAAGGCGCGCCCTTTTCTCGCGCCGAAATGACCACGTTGATCGCGCTGGCGGAAGCGGGCATTCAATCCATCGTGTCGGCACAGAAACAGTCGCTGAGCAACGGATGAATCGTCGCGTCGTCGATTTCATACTCCGGTGAAAGCGTTCGATCGCCTGGTCATCGCGTCCAACAATCCGGGCAAGCTGCGTGAATTCCGGCGCCTGCTGGCGCCGCTGGGCATCGAGGCGATCGCGCAGGCCGAGCTCGGCATTCCCGAAGTCGAGGAGCCGTTCGATACCTTTGTCGAGAACGCATTAGCCAAGGCACGTCATGCGAGTCAACGGGCGAATCTACCAGCGCTGGCCGACGATTCAGGCATCTGCGTCGATGCGCTCGACGGCGCACCCGGCGTCAAGTCCGCACGGTACGCCGGCGAGCCCAAATCCGATCAACGCAACAATCAACGCCTGGTCGCGGACCTGGCGGCGCTCGGTCCGGCCGTCGATCGCAGAGCGCACTACTACTGCCTGCTCGCCTTGATGCGGCACGGCGCTGACCCCGAACCGCTGCTGATCGAAGGCCGCTGGGATGGCACGATCGTCGACACGCCGCGAGGCGATGGCGGTTTTGGCTATGACCCGCACTTTCTCGACACCGCGACGGGCATGACTGGTGCCGAGTTGCCGCTGGCGACCAAGAACGAACTTTCGCATCGCGGCAAGGCGATGCGCGCGCTGATCGCACGACTGGAACTGGAGCGATGAACGCCAGAGTCCAGACGGTGTTTGGCGCTCCACACTTCGCGGCGTTGCCGCCGCTCGCGCTCTACGTCCACATTCCGTGGTGCCTGAAAAAGTGTCCGTACTGCGATTTCAATTCGCATGAACGACGCGACGACCTTCCCGAGGGCCAGTACGTCGACGCGTTGATCCGCGACCTGGAGTTATCGCTGCCGCTGATCTGGGGGCGCCGCATATCGTCGATATTTTTCGGCGGCGGCACGCCGAGCCTGTTCCAGGCAGAGTCGATCGATCGCATCCTCGCTGCGGCGCGAGCGCGCATTCCGGTGGCGCCCGACGCGGAGATCACCCTGGAGGCGAATCCAGGGACTTTCGAGCGCGCCAAATTCGCCGGCTTCAAGGCCGCAGGTATCAATCGCCTGTCGCTTGGAGTGCAAAGCTTCAACCCGCGATTCCTGGAGGCGCTCGGGCGCGTACACGACCAGCACGAAGCGAGGGCGGCCGCGGAAGCGGCGCACGATATTTTCGGCAATTTCAATCTGGATCTGATGTACGCGTTGCCCGGACAGGAATTGGCCGACGCGAAGGCCGACTTGGCGGCAGCGGTGGCGTTGTCGCCCCCGCATTTGTCGTTTTACCATCTGACCATCGAACCCAACACCTACTTCCATCGCTATCCGCCGGCGCTGCCGGACGACGATACGGCGGCCGATATCGAAGAGGCGATCGCGACCACGCTTGAGATGGAAGGTTATGTGCATTACGAGACGTCGGCGCATGCCAAACCGGGATTCGAGTGCAGGCACAACGTCAATTACTGGCGCTTTGGGGACTATCTCGGTATCGGAGCAGGAGCGCACTCGAAGCTGTCGTTTCCCGACCGCGTCGTTCGCCAGGTGCGGCACAAACAGCCGCAGTACTATCTCGATCAGATCGCACGCGGCTCGCCATTGCAGGAAGAGCATGAAGTGTCGCGCGCCGAGATCGGTTTCGAGTTCATGCTCAACGCGCTGCGACTGACCGATGGCGTGCCGGTGGCGCTTTTCGCTGAGCGCACCGGCTTTCCGTTGACGCTCGTGCAAGCGCAGCTCGAAGCGGCTGAACAACGAGGGCTGTTGACGCGCGACCATCAGCGAATGCGTCCGACGGCACTCGGCGCGCGCTTCCTCAACGACTTGCAGCAACTGTTTCTTCCGAAGACCGACCCTTCGCCGCGCACCATCGCGATCAAGGCGGTCCATTCGGATCGGCTGGAGCCTTGACCGTCGATGGCGGGACGCACGAAATCAACTAAGGTGCCGAAGCTGCGCAACCCCGTTGCCCGATCGCCTCTGCTCGGCAAAGGCGGCGCACACGGCAAGACGACTGCAGCGAAGCGTCGACAGGCTAAGGCCCGATTGGCAGACGAGGTCGCAGCTCAGTTGACCACTCAGTTGACCAAAAATAAGCACGACCCGGATACATCGGGATGACGCTTTCTCGCCGTGATCTCGAAGAGGGCCGCATGCGCGCGGTGTATCTGGAAGCCGTTCAAGCGCATCGCACGCTGACCGACGAGCAACTCGCAACATCGTTGACTGCGACCTTGGCGCAACGACCGCCGCGAGCAGGATGGTGGGTATTTGCCTACGGCTCACTGCTCTGGAATCCGCTGTTCCCGTTTGCCGAAGCAAGGCCCGCGGCCGTGCGCGGCAGACATCGGCGATTCTGTCTGTGGTCACTGGCCTCGCGCGGAACGACGAAGCGTCCAGGCCTGGTCCTGGGTCTGGATCGAGGGGGGTCGTGCCACGGCGTGATCTACCGGTTACCGGCTGACTGCGCACGCGATGAACTGACGCTGCTGTGGCGGCGCGAGATGGTCGTCGGAGCGTATCATCCGCGCTGGCTGCGAGTGCGCGCCGGCCGGCGTGAAATGACGGCGCTCGCTTTCGTCGTTGATCGTCGGCATCCGCAGTACGCGGGCAAGCTATCGCTAGATCAACAGGCGAGCGTATTGAGCAGGGCGGTCGGCGTGTTCGGCAGTTCGGCTGATTATCTCGAGCGCGCGCGCATTGCATTGGTTACGCACGGGATCGTGGATCCCTACCTCGAGAGGCTTGCGGATATGGTCTCGAGGCATCGATGACACCTGAGTAATTGCGGCTAGACGTGATTCGGGGTTCGCTCTACTAAAGGCGCCGCCTCCTCACCATTAGCGTGGTGCAGAGAACACGCGTCGGCGGCAGCGCTGATTCGCGGGCGCTCGCACCCCACTCGCTGCGCGAGCGGGACCTGGCTCGCTGCTCACAGCGCTACGTGTCGCCCCCCGTCCACATTGATGGTCTCGCCAGTAACGTAGGTGGCTTCGAACAGCAGGAAATGTACGGCACGCGCGATGTCGTCAGGCGTACCTTCGCGTTTCAGCGGCGTGTGTGAAATGATTCGCTGTCGCGACAACTCATCGAACGATTCGTCGTCGGGCCAGAGGATCGGGCCGGGCGCAACGGCATTCACGCGTACTTCGGGAGCCAGTTCGCGTGCCAGCGAACGCGTCAGGCCGACCAGGCCAGCTTTGGCCACGCTATAGACCACATAGTTCTTCAGCGGCCGTTCGGCGTGGATGTCGGTGATGTTAACGATGGCGCCCTGCGCTTTTTTCAACGCTGGCGCCGCTGCCTGTGCGATAAAGAGCGGTGCGCGCAGGTTGGTGCCGATCAGATTCTCCCAGCTATCCGGCGTGATCTCGCCGACCGGCGTCTGGAAAAATGATGAAGCGTTGTTGATCAACGCGTCGAGCTTGCCGAATCGCTGCAGGGTCTGGTCGATCACCGATTGGAGCTTGCCCAGGTCGAGTAGATCGGCCTGTATTAGTGCCACCGAATCGTTGCGTTGATGGTTGAGTTCGGCCTGCAACAAGCGCGCTTCCCCGGCCGACTCGCGATAGTGCAACATCAGATCGGCGCCGGCGGCATGTAAACGCCGGCAGATCGCGGCACCTACGCGCTTCGCTCCGCCAGTGATCAGCACCACTTTGGCCGTCACGCTCCCGCTCCAGCTACACTCTCATTAATCCGGCAATCTAACACATCTGATGCGTCGAATGTCCGCCGCTCCACTGGGCCAACTTCCGGAACCGTCTCCTGTTGCGAAGGCGCATAGTGAGCGCGTCGTTGCCCACGTCGCTGCGCAGATAGCGGCGGCGGGTGGGTGGGTCTCGTTTGCCGACTACATGAACGCCGCGTTGTACGCGCCAGGACTCGGATATTACGCGGCGGGAGCGAGGAAATTCGGCGCTGAAGGCGATTTCGTCACGGCGCCTGAGATGACTTCCCTGTTCGGTAGCTCGCTGGCCGCTGCAATTGGCGCCGCTATTGTCAGCAATTCCCGATGCGGATGTTCTGGAACTCGGCCCGGGAACGGCCCGTCTTGCTGCCGACGTTCTGCTCGCGCTGTCCTCGAACGACACCGTTGCCAGACCACTATCGGCTGCTCGAGCTGAGTCCTGACTTGCGCGAACGCCAGCGCGAACGCCTGCACAAGCACGTGCCGGCTTTCATGCGTCGCATCGAATGGCTGGACAGGCTGCCGCCGAAATGGCGAGGCGTGATCGTCGCCAACGAATTGCTTGACGCGGTCCCGCCGCAGATCGTCGTCAGGCGCAAAGGCATATGGTTCGAGCGGGGCGTCGCGCTGGAAAAGGGTGCGTTCGTTTGGGCCGAACGACTGCTGGCCGAAGGCGCGCTTCGCACGGCCGCAATGAAGCTGCCTGTTGGCGACGGCTATATCGTCGAAATCAATCTCGCAGCGCTTGCGCTGATCCGAACACTGGCGCGGCGCTGCGACGTCGGCGCGTTGATCGTCATCGACTATGGTTTTCCGCAGACCGAGTTCTATCATCCTCAACGAAGCGACGGAACCCTGATGGCTCACTATCGCCATCACGCATTGAGCGATCCATTTTTTCTTCCCGGCCTTTGCGACCTGACCGCGCACGTCGACTTCAGCGCTACGGCGCGGGCGGGGGCCGGCGGCGGCATGTCGGTCGCAGGCTATACCAGCCAAGCGCAATTCCTGATCAACTGCGGCATCCTCGATCAACTCGCGCGTTGCGGCGATCCGCAATCCGCGGCCTATTTGCGCGAAGCTGCCGCAATACAGACGCTGCTGCAACCGAGCGAAATGGGCGAGCTGTTCAAGGTGCTTGCGCTGACCAAGGGGCTCGCCACCGAACTGCTTGGATTCCGGGAGGGTGACCGGAGTCATCGACTTTAACGAGCGAGCGTCACGTCCGCAACGCGGTGCAGCCGATACGTTCGCCTCGATTCGTGTCCGACAGCAACGCCCATGTCGGCGCGCACTGGGTCCAGAAGCGGCTATTTTGCCGCGGGCGGGCTCGCTCCAGTGCTTCGCGCCGCATCCCCAGAAGCCTGACCAGGAGGCGAGGCAGCGGGCGCACTGGCGCGGGCGTTTCTTCGCAATATTTCGTTGCGCAGTTCGGCGATCTGCTTGCGACTTTCGGTTTCGATGAACTTTACGCCGACAACCGGAGGAATCCAGCTGTCGGTAATGAATTCGCTGTGTGTGGTGAGCCGCGTCCCGTTGCCTTCGACGATGACGCGCGTCGTTCCGTCCTGTTTTTTCAGCGTGCCGCTGATCAGATGCGATCGAATTTCGGTGATCGGCTTGAGTTCGAGTTCGCGCACCGTATCGAAAGCGAACGAGAAAGGACCCCATGCAGCAAATCCGGCCTGCGCGACGACCCATTTGTTCGACGAGCGGCTGACAACGCGGCTTGCGCTGAGATTGCTGGAGATTTCGGTCATATGGTCGAAATCGGTAAGCACCTCCCAGACAACGGCGGGGGTTGCCGCGACACGGGTGCTGGTATCGACGGTGATAAGGTCGGCCGATACCTTGACCGTCACCGAAATGTCGCGATCGTCGGTCGCCTGGGCGCAGGCAAGCAACGACCAGAGGCCGAAAGCCAAGACGAAAACGACAGGCGCTGCCTTGGCGGAGCGGCGACTCGTCTGACTGGGCATTTGATTGTCCATCGGAAGCGCATCTTACGCTGTCGACGCGGCAGGTGTCGCTCTCGACCGGCGGACCGGCATCAGCGGTTCAGGACCAGGCGTCGACGAGGGCGCCTGCTTCGGCGACCAGGTAGTCCTTGAATGCCATCGTCGCCGGCGACAGGCGCTTGGTGCGCAGGTGCGTTACGTACCAGTGACGCACCAAAGGCAGGCCGATCACATCGAGCAAGACCAGGTGGCCCGACGTCAATTCGTGCCTGACGGTACGCAGCGACAGGAACGAAATGCCCATGTCCGCCATTACCGCCTGCTTGATGGTTTCGTTGCTGGGCATTTCCATCACGATGCGAGGCTTGAGACGGTTTCGCGCAAACAGCTTTTCCATCGCCAGGCGCGTGCCTGATCCGTGCTCACGGACGACAAAGTCCTGAGCCTTGAGTTCGCGCAGCTCGATCTGGCGTCGACGCGAAAGAGGATGCTGCGGTGAAGCGACGATCGCCAGCGGATTGGTCGCGAACGGCAAGGACGTGCAGTCGATTCCCTCCGGCGCACGTCCCATCACGATCAGGTCGATCTCGTTGTTCGCCAACAGCGGCAATATCGCTTCGCGATTGTGGACGTGCAGGCCGATTTCAATTTTCGGAAACTTCTTGCGGAAACGGACCAGCAGCATGGGCACGAAGTACTTGGCGGTGGTGACAATCGCCAGATCGACGCGGCCGCGGTGCGCGCCGCGCCGCTCAGCCATCGCGTCGTCGAGTTGCGTCAGATCGAAGACGAGTTTCCGCGCGTAATCGAGCAGATCGGTCCCGGCGTCGGTCAGCGCGATGCCGCGTCCCGCGGGCTCGATCAACGCTGCGCCGAGCGCCTGTTCGAGTTGCTTGAGCTGCATCGACACCGCGGGCTGCGAAACGTGCAGCCGTGCGGCCGCGCGGGAAACGCTCATCTCCTTGGCGACGGCGAGGAAGGTGTCGATCTGACGCAGCGTATAGGCGCGCATGCCCGTGGAAGCGGCTTGTGACGGTACGGCTAACTATAAGGTGAAACTTATTAAATGTCGACAATCATTGATTAGACGTGATGTTTTACGCGGCCTAGGATTCGAAGCCATAACGACATGCCGAGCAACGCGGCCAAAGCCGCGTTCCAAACTTCGCAGGAGATGACATGGGCGCCCCCGAAAGTTCGCAAATTACCAATGCCAAGAAGCGATATGCCGCAGGCGTTCTCAAGTACGCCCAGATGGGCTACTGGGACGCCGACTACCAGGTCAAGTCGACCGATCTGCTTGCGCTGTTCCGGATCACGCCGCAGGACGGCGTCGATGCAATCGAGGCTGCTGCGGCCGTCGCAGGTGAATCGTCGACGGCGACGTGGACCGTCGTCTGGACCGATCGCCTGACCGCAGCCGATCTCTACCGGGCCAAGGCGTTCAAGGTGGACCCTGTCCCCGGGACCGGCCCTGGAACGAAGACCGAACAGCAGTATTTCGCCTACATCGCCTACGACCTCGATCTATTCGAGCCGGGATCGATCGCCAACCTGACCGCGTCGATCATCGGCAACGTTTTCGGCTTCAAGGCGATCAAGGCGCTGCGGCTGGAAGACATGCGCATACCCGTCGCCTACCTCAAGACGTTCCAGGGGCCGGCGACCGGGATCGTCGTGGAGCGCGAGCGCCTGGACAAATTCGGTCGCCCGCTGCTCGGTGCGACGACCAAACCGAAGCTTGGCCTCTCTGGGCGCAACTACGGTCGCGTGGTCTACGAAGCACTGAAAGGTGGCCTCGATTTCGTCAAGGACGATGAGAACATCAACAGCCAACCGTTCATGCACTGGCGCGACCGTTTCCTCTACTGCATGGAAGCGGTCAACAAGGCGTCCGCGGCGACCGGGGAAGTCAAGGGTCACTACCTCAACGTGACTGCCGGCACGATGGAAGAGATGTACGAGCGCGCCGAATTCGCCAAGCATCTCGGCAGCGTCATCGTCATGATCGACCTCGTGATCGGTTACACGGCGATCCAGAGCATGGCGAAATGGTGCCGACGCAACGACATGATCCTGCACCTGCACCGCGCCGGGAACTCGACGTACTCGCGGCAGAAGAACCACGGCATGAACTTCCGCGTGATCTGCAAATGGATGCGCATGGCTGGCGTCGATCACATTCATGCGGGCACCGTCGTCGGCAAGCTCGAAGGCGATCCGCTGATGATCAAGGGGTTCTACGACACCCTGCGCAGCACGCACACCGACATTTCGCTCGAGCACGGCCTGTTCTTCGAACAGGACTGGGCGTCGCTGAATAAAGTGATGCCGGTCGCCTCGGGCGGCATTCACGCCGGCCAGATGCACCAGCTCATCCACTACCTGGGCGAGGACGTCGTCCTGCAGTTCGGCGGTGGAACCATCGGCCACCCGCAAGGGATCCAGGCCGGCGCGACGGCGAACCGCGTCGCTCTGGAAGCGATGATCCTGGCGCGCAACGAAGGCCGCGACTATCTGAATGAAGGACCACAGATTCTGACCGAAGCCGCCAGATGGTGCTCGCCGTTGAAATCCGCGCTGGAGGTCTGGAAAGACGTGACCTTCGATTATGCGTCGACCGACACTGCCGACTTCGTGCCGACCGCGACGGTCTCCTGAACGCAGTAGGACTGAGCTGGGGAGGAAGACATGCGCATTACCCAAGGCACTTTTTCGTTCTTGCCCGATTTGTCGAACGAACAAATCAAGAAGCAGGTGGAGTACTGCCTGAACAAGGGGCTCGCGATCGGCATCGAGTACACCGACGATCCTCATCCGCGCAACACGTATTGGGAAATGTTCGGCATACCCATGTTCGATCTGCACGATCCGGCCGGGATCATGATGGAGATCGAGAGCTGCCGTAAGACGTTTCCCAATCACTACATCCGCGTGACCGCCTTCGATTCGACGCGCGGGGTCGAGTCTTTGCTGCTGTCGTTTATTGTCAATCGTCCGAAGAACGAACCGGGCTTCCGCCTGGTGCGCCAGGAAGAGGCCGGTCGCGTGGTGCGCTACACGGTCGAGAGTTACGCTGTCGGCGCCAAGCCCGAAAACGAGCGGTATTGAGCCGCTCGACTAAAGGTGACTGGCGATGAGTTCGCAGCGCGACACCACGCCTGCCGCCGTCACTGCGGCGGCTACGACGGACGCTCATGCGGCCCCATCGGCGGCCGCGTCCGGAAGTGTGGCCGCAGCGCTAGCCGACTCCGGTGTGAGCGAGTTGCTTTCGGAACTCGATCGCGACTTGATCGGACTGAAACCGGTCAAGACACGCATCCGCGAAATCGCCGCCCTGTTGCTGGTCGACCGCGTTCGCGCGGCCCGCGGCCTGAATGCGAGCGGCCCGAGCTTGCACATGTCTTTCACCGGCAATCCGGGCACCGGCAAGACGACGGTGGCGATGAAGATGGCCGCGATACTGCATCGCCTGGGCTATATTCGACGTCCGCAGGTCATCGCGGTGACGCGCGACGATCTGGTCGGCCAGTACATCGGGCACACGGCACCCAAGACCAAGGAAATCCTCAAGAAGGCGATGGGCGGCGTGCTGTTCATCGACGAGGCGTATTACCTGCACCGTCCCGAGAACGAACGCGACTACGGACAGGAAGCGATCGAAATCCTGCTGCAGGTGATGGAGAACAATCGCGACGATCTAGTGGTGATCCTCGCCGGTTACAAGGACCGCATGGACCGGTTCTTCGAGAGCAATCCGGGTATGTCGTCGCGCATCGCGCATCATGTGAAATTTCCTGATTACAGCGTCGACGAACTGGCGGCGATCGCCAAGGTCATGCTGTCGACGATGCAGTATCGCTTCGACCCCGATGCTGAAAACGTGTTCGTCGACTATCTGCATCGGCGCATGGCGATGCCACATTTCGCCAACGCGCGCAGCGTGCGCAACGCCCTCGATCGGGCGAGGCTGCGTCATGCGTATCGACTGTTTTCGTTTCCAGAGGCGGCCGCGACCGACGCGGCGCTGACGACCATCATCGCGGCAGACCTGCTTGCGAGTCGCGTATTCGACGAGCAGCCTCAGCCTGACCCGGCCGAGGCCTCGACGCCATTGTTCAACGAGCGCAGCTTGTTCCGCCTTCCGGCGTGACCGTTGGCGCGGATATGCGAAGATCAATACCGAAATATAGGCCACGCGGACCCGCCCATGTCTGAGCGTCATCCCATCATTGCGATCACCGGTTCGTCAGGTGCCGGCACGACATCCGTGACCCATACGTTCGAGCAGATTTTTCGCCGTGAAAGCGTGAAAGCGGCAATCGTCGAAGGCGACAGCTTCCATCGTTACGACCGCAAGGCAATGAAGGTCGCGATGGCCGAAGCCGAAAAAAAAGGCGAGCAGCATTTCAGCCACTTCGGGCCAGAAGCCAACCTGTTTGGCGAACTCGAAGGCTTGTTCCGCTCCTACGCCGAATCGGGGACCGGCAAGCGGCGCCGCTATCTGCACGACGCTGAGGAGGCGTCGCAATTCAAGCAGGAGCCTGGCACATTCACCAGTTGGGAACCTGTTCCGGCCAACACGGACCTCCTCTACTACGAAGGCCTGCACGGCGCCGTAGTGTGTGACGGCACCAACGTCGCGCAGTATCCGGATCTGCTGATCGGCGTCGTTCCGGTCATCAATCTCGAATGGATCCAGAAAATGCATCGCGACAAGTCGATGCGCGGCTATTCGACCGAGGCCGTGACCGACACCATATTGCGACGCATGCCCGACTACATTCGCTTCATCTGCCCGCAATTCTCCCGCACGCACGTCAACTTCCAGCGCATCCCCTGCGTCGATACGTCGAATCCGTTTATCTCGAGGGAGATTCCGCGTCCCGACGAAAGCATGGTCGTGATCCGCTTTGCGAATCCGAAAGGCATCGACTTTCCCTATCTGTTAAGCATGGTCAATGAGTCGTTCATGTCGCGGGCCAATACCGTGGTGGTGCCGGGCGGCAAGATGGAGCTTGCGATGCAGCTCATCTTCACGCCGTTCATCTGGCGCATGATCGAGAGGAAGAAGCGCGCAAAGCCTGCCTCCGCGTAGTTCCACGCGCGCCCGGCACCGACGCCGGGGCAACACAGGTTCAATGTCGCCGCCAGCGCTTGCCGTTTGCGTGCAACCCGTAGTCTCGCGTACGCTGTCGGCGATGTTCGCCCGCTTATTGGCCGCCTTCATTGGCCCACTCATTGGCCCGCTCATTGGCCTACCCCACTTCGCCGTCGCTCGTACGCAGCAAGCCATGACCGATCTGAATCCCCAGGCCAAGCAGATGGCCGACGAGTCGATGGTGCGCACGCTGGGCGCACAGGCGGAGGCCATCTGGCCGCAGGAAGTCCCGTTACTTCGCCGCTATCCGTTGCCGGACAAGCCGCGAATACTCGACGCGGGTTGCGGAACAGGCGAGGGAGCATCGCGTTTGGCCGGGTTGTTCCCGAAGGCGCATGTCCTCGGCATCGATATCGTCGATCACCACCTCGACTTGGCGCGAGCGCGCTATGCTGCCCTTGCGCCGCGCCTCTCGTTCGAACACCAAAGCATCTTTGAGCTCAACGCAGCCGACGGTGCCTTCGACCTCACCGTATGCCGCCACGTCATCCATTCGATTCCGTATCCCGAGCGCGTGATCTCCGAACTCGCACGCGTGACCCGCAAGGGCGGCTACCTGCATCTGATCGCCGAAGACTACGGCATGCTCCATTTTCAGCGCGGGGCGCTTGACCCCAACGATTTCTGGGCCGTGGTGCCCAGGGACTTTGGCATTGCCACCGGAACGGACCTGTTCATCGGCCGCAACATTTTCGGGGTGCTGGCGGCGATCGGCCTCGAAGACATCAAGATCGACTACATCATCGTCGACAGTTTGCGTGTGCCGCGAGACGTGCTCGCGGCGATATTCGAGGCGTGGCGCGATGGCTATGTCGAACCGATCGGCGAATTGACTCCGATCAGCAAGGCGTCCGCATTGGCTTATTTCGAACAAATGATCGCCAGTGTTCGCGACCCCAAAGGCTACGCCGCATGGATGGTGCCGGTAGCCAGCGCGCGCGTGCCGATTGCGAGGTAGATCGCGAGGACGGTCCGCCTATTTGCGCATCACCTCGATGGTCAGCCGTAACAGTTTCGCCAGTGCATCGGCATCGGGAATGCTTGCTTCGGTCACCCCGATCGCCCGCAGGTAGTTAGCACCCGCTCGTAGAGCGCGAGCCCGCGTGTCGAGGGGCACGCTGGCGTAACGCGCGCCATACGCCGCGCGCAGCGCGTCGACCAGCGCGAGATTGATCTTCTCCTGCAACAGGGACGTTTCCGCTTCGTCGATGCGCATCGGCCCGCGGCCGGTCAGCAGCCAATGCAGGTTGATGTTTCGCGCGGCGGCGATTTTGAGCAAATACTCCTGCGTGGCGGAATGCCGGCGTTCGGCATTCGACACGCTGTTCTCATGGATGCTGAGTTCGCGTGCGAACTCCCGCTGGCTGGTCGTCCCGCGAACGAGCTTCAGTCGGTCGCCCAGGCTCATCGGAGGCCGGCGGGAGAGCGGAGGAGCCTGACCGTATCTCGCCAAATACTGTGTGTTGCTTTTTTGCCAATCATTGGCGGCCTGCGAGGCGGAACATCGACTGATTCCTTGCATTTGTGCCGACGCGATACTAACATTGAATCGTTGCTCAACTCGAGCTTAGTGCCGACCCGAACCAGGCTTTCAACCAATGATGCTCGTCCATACAAGCCAAGCCCACATCATTTACTTCGCGTCCGCGCCGCGCGCGGGACTCGGCGTTTGGGCTTGCTTTATGGATAGATTGGTAGCGAGCGCGTTGGTTGCGGGCAAACGATCGCCGGATCAAACCGGCCTGCGTATTCGCAAGATCGTGGCGCTGTAGCTCCGCCTGACCGGACATTCCGCCAGGTGGGTCGGCGGAACTGTCGGAAGGTTGTTTCACTCCTCCCAGCCAGTCCGCCGTTCGAAGACAGCGCGAAGAATGCGTGCGCTCATATGGCACGGCTTGCCGCACCAAGCTACAGGACGAAAGGAGGCCCTTGCGCATGAATACAACTGACAACCGCATCGTCATGAATGCGCGTATGGAGCTCTGTCCGAACCAGGAGCTGCTTGTCCGTGCCTCGGGCTTCGTCATGCGCGGCACCGACCGCGACAGGGCGCAACCATTCATCGATGTAACGAACATGAGCATATCGAGCGGCGTAAGCGAATACCGATGTGTCCGGGCTTTCCGGGGAGAAGCGTGAACTAGAAACCTTCCGCTTCATTTCCAATAAGCCCGGGGAGTCAGTGAAGACCCGGGCTTTTTTGTCGCCCGAACTCATAGAAAATGACCGAAAAAAGGTACATAAAATGACTAGGCTATTGGAAGAGTTGGAACGACCGTACACGCGCGACGAAGGCAGACTCGTGCGCAACGGCCGACACGGCACGTACCGGCAGACGGCGGACGGTTTGATTGTCCGGGTTGCTGCGGGTGAGTCGGCGCGGGAAGTGGAAACAGCGGCGGAGGCGGCCCATCGGGCTTTGCTGATGCTGGCGGTCGACGAGGCCCGCGGCAAATGAAAGAAGAGTGCGCTCGTCGTGCGGCGGTCAGCGACGGCGATAGGTGCGGTTTGCAAAACCGTTTTCCGGTGGCGACACCGGACGTAGTACCGGCGATTTCGAGTGCTGTGCGCGGCACTCCTAACCGAGTATCGGGATCGCCGCCGCGTCGCCAGCTGTTCGTGGCGCGGTCAGTAGTCGCCGTGCTCCGGCGGGCGGGGTTGCCTGAAGTGACCCCTGCCCACCGGGCGCGTGACGAAAATCCAAGCCTAGGCCGCAGCTTTTCCGAGGAAACGAGCGACGGCCGGGAGGGCGCGCATTCGGTCGAAATCGCCGTCGTCAGGCAATTGCGGTTTGTCGCGTTCGGCATCGACCATACAGAGAAATCCGAGCGGTTCGTCCGCTCCCGCGCGAAATTGATGCCAGGTTAAAGGAGGCACCGTAACCAAGTCGAACGTCTTGACCGCGAATACATTTTCTCCAACGAGAACCTCACCACTGCCGCGCAATAGCATCACTGCGTGCGTGTGCGCATGCCGCTCAAGTGTCGAGTAGCCCGACGGTGCGACTTCGAAATAGCGCAGTTCTCCGCGCAGGTCCGGCCGGCGGAAAAGCGTTTGTCGCGTGACGTCGCGAAACGGCGACGCCCCATCTTCCTTGTAGCGGAGAAGGTCGACCGCGTTCCAGCGATAGTCGCCAGCCAAAGGTGCGAATGCGCGTACAGGGGATTCGGTCACGGTTTTGCTCCATCCGTTCTGGCGGCCGCGACGAACTCGCGGGCGCGCGTGAGAAGCTCGTCTCGCGCCAGCAGCAGGTCGCCGCCGACCAGCAACATCGTATCGTCACCGTAGAAACGGCGCATCTCTGGCACGCGTCGCACCGACATACCGCCCGCCGGAACCGGAAGCGTCGGACTCAGGCCGTGCCACGGGGCGCGCGCGGAATCTGCGATCGCCGCGCAGGTCTGCGGGGCAAAACTGAAGCGCCCGCCCGCGTTGGGAAATATCGTTGCATCTGCGCCAAACAACCGGAAAAGCTTGCCCAGCAGCAGCGGCGGAGCGATGCGCGTCGCGCCGGCCAGCGCAGGGTGGGCGACGATTGGCATCTGCGCCTCGCGCGCCAGCGCCGCCAGCGTACCGACGCCGCTGACCATCGGGGCGATCAACACCATTTTGACTCCGACTTCGCGCGCGTGTTTCACCTGCAGGTACATCTGGCCGTAGTGGCCGGTGACGCTGGGCGCGTAAGCGCAATGTCCTCCCGTGTCGGCGTTCGCTTCGTCGACCGCGCGCTGCACGCAACGCACACGCTCTTCGAAAGGAGCCGCGACCTGGTCGGCGAGGCCGTGATCGTCCTTGATCACATCGACGCCGGCGCGGGCGAATGTGCGCGCCAGCTCGGCGAGTTGAGTGGCAGTAAGCCCCTGGGGCTTGAGCGCCGCACATGTCAGTGGACGATCGACAGCGCCGGTCAGCGCGCGGATCCCGGCGATGCCGAAACGGGGCCCGCCGAAGGTAGCGGCGAAGGTATCGGGAAACTCGGCGTCGACGAGCATGACGTCATCTTGCAGCGACGAATTGCCGAACAGCATGTTGAGCAGTTGCCCCGCCTCCAAGCCGGTTGTTTCGACCGCGATGCGCACGGTCACGTCGAACGTCTGCGGACCGGTCTCGACGACGTCGCTGACCTGGGCAACGATGTCGCGCAGCACCCGGGCATCGGTGACGGCAGCGAGCGGGAGCTCGATACTTTGTTCCAGCGCGATGGCCTGCGCTCGCGCATGGATGGCGCCGCTGTCCGCGCGTACGCGATAGATCGCGTCGATCCAATGGTCTCCTTCAAGGGGAAATGCCGTGATCGTCGCAGTTGACATGAGGTGAGTTTATTCCAGGCGAGAACTTGGGGCACGGGGCCGACCGAGCCGCGAACGAGGCCGCACCCGGCAGCGCCAGCATCGATGACCGGGCAATAGGCGACCCGTCGATCCGCGGAGCGCTTCTGATAGCTATACTAGCGCTGCTCGGTTGGACCTGTCGGGTAAGAACAGGCGGCAGGCGGCGTCGTTGGGGCGCGTTCACGGCATGTGCGGGCACATTCAAACTTAACCTGGAGGGGAAAATAAGTGGAGAAGACTCGCTTGTCCTTTGGCTGTTTTGCAGGTGCGGTAACGCTTGGACTGATCGGTTATGTGGGCATCGCGTCGGCGAAGACCGACATCAAAGGCGCCGCCATTCTCGACCACCCCTGTGGCAAGGTCTCGGTCAAGCAGATGGGATATGTGCACGCGGGCAATATGGACGAAGCCAATAAGCTATCCACGCCGGAAATGCAGGCGCAGTGGAAGGCGATGCCTGCAAAAGACCGGACAATGATGACAGGCATGATGAAAGACATGTCGCAGACCGAAGCGCAATATTCTGCCGATATCAAGTCTGGCGGCGTCCTCACGGTCGACGGGGCGAACGCGGTGCTGACGGTTAAAAAGACCACCAAGGATGCGAACGGCAGCAGCAACTCGACGATGACGCAGAATTTCAAGTTGGCAGGAAATCAGTGCATGATCACCCGCTAGTTCGCGGGCGATAGATCCACCGGGGCACGGCACACGTCACGTCGTGCCCGGTTTCCTGACCGCGCAGTCGTCGGCGTTCCCGACGAACCGCAAGCGCTCGCCGGTTGCCGATGTGGCGCAGGTCACTTTACTCGCGACCTTCGCCGTCCCCTGCAAGGTGATTCAAAGGAGACGAAGAATGAACAATCCTCGCCTGCGCGTATTCACTGTCTTCATCGCGGTCCTTGCGCTGGCCGGCTGCGGCAAGGACCAATCGACTTCCGGCGAGCCGGGGGCGACCGCCGCTGCCAAGAAAGTCGTCGAGGAAAAGGTGCCGCCGTATTCTTATCCCGCACCCGTGAAAGGCCATTTCAAGGACATCAACATCGGCGATTTCGATCTGGTCGATGGCATCGCCTATCCCGCGAGCACCGGCATGGGCACCGTCGTCTACCTTACCAGCAAGCCGATCGCTTCACCGCTGATCGCGGAGTCGGCGTGCCCGATGATCGAGGCGCGCGTGCTGACGCAAATGCGAAACGTCGGCTATCTTGAGCTCACGCTAGACAAAGGCGCGTCGAAATATTTGATCGCCGGTACTCCGTTCGCGGGCAGCAGCTACGAGCAAGCCTCGAGTTCACATCGCTGGGTCAACCGCACCAAAGGCGGCGATGCCGCGCGAGTCGTCGGAAGTTTCATCGACCGAGGCGCCGGTAGCTACGATTTCGATCTGCCGCTGTCGCAACCGAAAATCGGTCAGCGCAGCAACATCGACATCGAGAAGAGCGGAGCGCGCGGCGATCCGACCGCGCCCAGGCCGGATCAAAAGGCGGTGACCGCGGCGTACACCGCAGTGCATGACGCTGCCGTGAAGAAGAATTGGAAAGCAATGCTCGGCGCGCTGGGCTTCGATGAGAAACAGAATGCCGCAATACGCGGCCTCGACGGCATCAATGCCGACCTCGCCGTGTATGCCGACCGCTTCCTGCAACCGGGTACGCCGGAGGACTTCTCGGCCAAGCCGGGCACCGCGTATGTCAAGAGCGCCGGGGTCAATTCGCAAGGGAAGAAATTCGCCAACTATTATCATTTCCTTCCTTGCGGCGATCATTTCGTGCTGGTGGCGATCGCCGAGAATCCACAATAGCGTTGCCTGCGACGCTCGCTGGCGACATCTGTCGCAATGTCGGACTGCGACACCTGTGCGCAACAAGTCGACGCTTCGCATGGATACAATTGGTCACAGCCGAAAGACTGCGGCTGCCGGTATGATGACGGGCGGTTCAGGGCAGCTTTTGGCTCGAGGCGAGTACTGGTTTCAGGAGATTCGGTGAGCAAGAGTAGCGAAGGAAGCAGCTGACGTGTCGATGGTCGAACTGGCGCTGAAGCGCCCTTATACGTTCATCGTCATGGCGATGCTCATCGTCCTGGCGACGCCATTCGCGCTGATGAACATGGCGACGGACATCTTTCCGGAGATCAACATCCCGGTCGTCAGCGTGATCTGGAACTACAACGGCCTCCCAGCGCAGGAAATGGGGCAGCGCATCGCCGGGCAGACAGAACGCGGCCTCACCACGACCGTCAGCGATATCGAGCATGTCGAATCGACTTCGCTCGCCGGCATCACCGTCATCAAGATCTTCTTCCAGCCCACGGCGAACATCCAGACCGCGATCGCGCAGGTCGTGGCGTCGGTACAGACCCAGGTGCGCCAGTTGCCGCCCGGTATCACGCCGCCGCTGGTCATCAAGTATTCGGCGTCCAGCATTCCCGTGGTGCAGCTCGGCTTGTCGAGCCCGACCCGACCCGAGCAGTCGCTGTTCGACGCGGCGATCAATGTGCTGCGCCCTCAGTTGATCACGATTCCGGGCGTCGCCGTGCCGTTCCCTTACGGCGGCAAGAATCGCTTGATCTCCATCGACCTCGACACCCAGGCTTTGCAGGCGCGTGGTTTGTCGCCCGCCGATGTCGTCAATGCGGTCAATACGCAGAACCTGATATTGCCGTCGGGCACCGCCAAATTCGGGTCGACCGAATACACGGTGCGCATGAATGGTTCACCCGATGCCATCTCGGGACTAAGCGACCTGCCCGTGCGGACTGCCAACGGAACGACGACCTACATGCGCGACGTTGCCAGCGTGCGCGACGGGTTTTCTCCGCAGACCAATATCGTTCGTCAGGACGGCGCACGCGGCGTCCTGATATCGGTGCTGAAGAACGGCGGCGCGTCGACGCTCGACATCGTGTCGAATCTTCGCGCGCTGCTGCCGAGGGTCGCGCAGACGCTGCCGGACGATGTCAAGATCACGCCGCTTTTCGACCAATCGGTGTTCGTCAAGGCCGCCGTCAAAGGCGTCGTCGTCGAGGCCCTGATTGCGGCGTTGCTTACGGCGGCGATGGTGCTGTTGTTTTTGGGTAACTGGCGCAGCACCTTGATTATCGCGCTGACGATCCCGCTGTCGATCCTGTCGTCGATCCTCGTGTTGCAGCTGTTGGGCGAGACGCTCAACCTGATGACGCTCGGCGGACTGGCCTTATCGGTCGGTATTCTCGTCGATCAGGCGATCGTGACCATCGAGAATATCGAACGGCATTTGCACAATGGCGAAGAATTGAAGCAGGCGATTCTGGTTGGCGCCGGGGAAATCGGTGTACCGGCATTCGTGTCGACGCTGTGCATTTGCATCGTCTTCGTACCGATGTTCTTCCTTTCCGGAGTCGCGCGTTTCCTGTTCGTGCCACTTGCCGAGGCGGTGGTCTTTGCGATGATCGCGTCATACATCCTGTCGCGAACCCTGGTGCCGACGCTGGTGATGCTGCTGATGAGCCGGGCCTCCATCGGCGACGCCGGTGGTGGCGGAATGTTGCAACGGCTCTATCGCAATTTTGACCGCCAGTTCGAACGTGCGCGCGGCGCTTACTCGATGACCTTGTCGACGCTGCTGACCCGGAAAAAAGCCTTCGCCTTGTCATTCCTGGGTTTATGCGCTTTGTCCTGCCTGCTTTATCCGGTGCTGGGTCGCGATTTCTTCCCGACGGTGGACGCCGGCCAGATTCGCCTGCACATTCGTGCACCCACCGGAACGCGCATCGAGGAAACCGCGCGCGTAGCCGACGCGGTCGAGGTCGCGATCCGCAGGATCGTGCCTCCCGACCAGCTCGAGACCATTCTGGACAACCTCGGCGTTCCCAATAGCGGCATCAACTTGTCGTACAGCAACGCCGGGACGATAGGCACGCTCGATGGCGAGATACTGCTTTCGTTGCGACCGGATCATCGTCCCACGGAGGAATTCATCACCGCGCTGCGCGCCGAGCTGCCGAAGCAATTCCCGGGAATCGAGTTCTTCTTCCAGCCCGCCGATATCGTCACGCAGATTCTGAATTTCGGCTTGCCTGCGGCAATCGACGTCCAGTTCACCGGCGCCAAGCTCGAGCAGAACGCCGCGCTTGCTGCAGAGTTGCTGAAATCCATTCGCATGATCCCGGGCGCCGTTGACGCGCATGTCCATCAGCGGATGGATGGACCGATCCTGGATCTGCAGATGGACAGAACACGCTTGCAGCAGTTCGGCCTGACGGCCTTCAACGTTGGGCAGAACGTCTTGGTGTCGCTTTCCGGCAGCTCACAGACGGCACCTGCGTTCTGGTTGAATCCCGAAAACGGCGTGGTCTACAACATCGCCGTACAGACGCCGCAAACGAGCATCGATTCGCTCGATTCGCTGCTTAACATGCCCGTATCGGGCGCGGGCAGCGCAAGCGCCGCCGCGGCCAACGGGAGCGCCAACACCCAGCTTCTGGGTAACCTGGTCGAAGTCACGCCAGGTAGGCAGCTCGCGGTCGCGTCTCGCTACAACATCTCGCCTGCCATCGATCTCTTCGTAAGCGTGCAGGGCACCGATCTCGCGCATGTCGCCGCACGAGTCAAGGAACTGGTCGACCAGGTTCAGCCGAAGCTGCCGCGCGGAAGTCAGGTGACGATCCGCGGACAGGTGCAGACGATGCAGTCGTCGTTTATCGGCCTCGGTGTGGGATTGGTAATGGCGATCGTCTTGGTATATTTGCTGATCGTAGTCAACTTTCAGTCGTGGATCGATGCTGCGATCATTGTCGCCGCCTTGCCGGCGGCGCTGGCCGGTATTGCCTGGATGCTATTCATCACCGGTACGACACTAAGCGTCCCGGCGCTGACGGGTGCGATCATGACGATGGGCGTGGCAACCGCGAACAGCATTCTCGTCGTTTCTTTCGCCAGGCAGCGGCAGGAAGCCGGTGTCGCGTCGTTGCGCGCCGCGCTCGAGGCCGGTGCAACGCGGATACGGCCAGTGTTGATGACCGCGCTGGCCATGATCATCGGTATGATTCCGATGGCGCTGGGCTTGGGCGAGGGCGCCGAACAAAATGCACCGCTCGGACGAGCGGTAATCGGCGGCTTGCTGTTCGCGACGGTGTCGACGCTGTTTTTCGTGCCGGTCGTATTTGCGGGTGTTCATGGACGGTTGGCGTTGCGCAAAGCTGGTCGGTCGCCGGTGACACGCGCGACGCTGGTCGCTTCGCCTCAGGAGATGTAGACCGATGAATGAAGAGCTTCACCACGTTACCGCGGCAGGTGAGACCGCGGGTCTTGCCGAAGACGCGGCCACCGCCCAGAAGCGGACTCAGATCGCTCGTCGCGGCAAAGTGCTTGCGATCGCGGTGCTGGTCCTGTTGGCGTTGGGAGCTACGCGCACGGTGGTCAGCCGGATGGCGAACTCGCGCGCACTGGAGGAAGGAACGGCCGAGCGCGCCAAGGTGTATGTCAAGGTGGCGACGCCCAGCATCGGCGGAGCGGGCGAGACGCTCTCGTTGCCGGGAAGCCTGCAAGGATTCGTGCAGTCACCGATTGCCGCCCGCGCCAGTGGCTACCTGCGCCGATGGTACAAGGACATCGGTGCGCGAGTCGAAAAAGGCGAACTCCTCGCGGAAATCGAAACACCGGAAATCGATCAGCAACTTTCGCAAGCCGTCGCCGCACGACAACAGGCTGCTGCCAGTCTCGATCTCGCGCGCAGCACTGTCGATCGCTGGGAGAGTCTGCGCAAGAAAGACGCCGTCTCACAGCAGGAGCTCGACGAGCGGCGTAGTGCCGATGTTCAGGCGGTTGCCAATCTCGCAGCCGCCGACGCCAACGTCGGACGCTTACGGCAACTGGAGAGCTTCAAGCGCATCGTCGCGCCGTTCGCGGGCCTGATCACGCGCCGCAATGTCGATGTCGGTGACTTGATCGAAGCCGGCAGCAATGGGGGGCGGCCGCTGTTCCTTCTCGCGCAGACCGATCCCTTGCGTGTTTATGTGAACGTGCCGCAGACGTACTCGCAACTCGTCAAGCCCGGACAGAAAGTCGTCGTTACGCAAGCGGAACTGCGCGGCAAGACCTTTCTGGGCGAGATCGCGCGCACGGCGGCGTCGATCGACGCGGCGACACGTACGATGCAGATCGAAGTGGCGTTGCCGAATCCCGACGGCACGCTGCTGCCCGGCGCATTCGTGCAGGTCGCACTGCCGCTCGCCGCGAGCAAGGCGATGGTGATTCCCACGAACGCCCTGCTGATCCGAGGCGATGGTATTCGCGTTGCGGTAGTGGGCGCCGACGGCCGCATTCATCTGCAGCTCGTTCGCATCGGGCGCAACTATGGCGAGACGGTCGAGATTCTTGATGGCGTGACAGGCACCGAGAAGCTGGTCCTCAATCCAACGGACTCGCTGGCTGAAGGCGATCAGGTGACGATTGCGCTGTCCGACAATGGCGCGGAGAAGGGCACAGACAAAGGCTCAGCCAAAGGCCCCGACAACAGCAGCGCCAAGGCAGCCCGGTGAAACCTGCGCAGCGAATGTTGCTCGCGCTCGCAGCCGGCTCGTTGAGCGCGTGCGTCGCAGGACCCGACTACCGGCAACCGGCCCCCGAGCTCCCTGTCGCGTGGAAAACCGAGGCTCCGTGGCGCGAAGGTGCGCCCAGCGACACGCTCGACAAGGGGCCGTGGTGGCAGCGTTTCGGCGACGCGCAACTCGATGCCCTCGAGCAAAAGGCGTTGGCCGACAACCCGTCTCTCGCGGCGGCCAATGCTCGCCTGGCCCAGGCGCGCGCAGTCGTTGCGTCGGCCTCCGCAGCGCAATTTCCACAAGTGGGGATTGCCGCGCGCGCAGCGCGGGCGAAAATTTCCGCCAATAGGCCATTGACCAACTATGGGTCGCCGAACTTTTCCACGGTTCAAAACGATTTCGTCCTTGGATTGGCGGTCAGCTACGAAGTGGACCTCGCGGGCCGGGTCCAGCGAACGATCGAAGGCGCGCGCGCATCGGCCGAACAGTCGGCATCGGACCTGGAGAATACGCGACTTCTGTTGACGACCGACCTCGCCGCGGCGTACTTCAATCTGCGTGAGATCGACACCGAAATCGACGTCCTCGCGCGATCGATCGACTTGCAACGACGCTCCCTGGACCTCGCAGGATCGCGTCACGATCTCGGCGCAACTTCCGGACTCGATGTCGCGCAGCAGCAGGCCTTGCTCGACACCACGCTGACGCAGGTCGACGTGCTGCGCAGGACGCGCGGCCAGTTCGAGCACGCGATTGCGGCGCTGACGGGTACGCCCGCGCCTGAGTTCAGTCTGCCGCGCGACGGTCAAGCAACTTGTTCCGCCGACGGTGCCTATCGGCGTGCCTTCCGATATTCTGCAGCGCAGGCCTGACGTTGCCTCCGCCGAGCGCGCGATGGCAGCCGCCAATGCCCAGATCGGTGTTGCTTCCGCCGCGTTTTACCCCAGCATCACATTGTTTCCGACAGCGGGAGGTGAGAGCACCAGCCTTTCGACCTTGTTCAACGCACCGAGCCTCATTTGGTCCCTCGGCGTATCGGTGCTGCAACCCGTGTTCGACGCGGGACGGCTGAACGCCAATGTGGACTTCGCGCGCGGCGGCTACGATGTCGCCGTCGCCAACTATCGGCGCACGGTGCTGACTGCGATGCAGGAGGCCGAAGACGGCATCACCGGTCTCGCTGCGCTGGACAGCGCAACGGCGCAGGCACAAGTCGCGATCGCGAGCACCGCGCGAGTGCTCGATCTGGCCAACGCGCGTTATGAGGGAGGTGTGGCGACCTACCTCGATGTGATCACCGCACAGCAGGGCCTGCTCAACAATGAACGACTGTCCGCGCAACTGCAGGGCCAGCAACTGTTGACGTCGATATTCCTGATCAAGGCGCTGGGCGGCGACTGGCAGGGCAGGACAAAACTCGCCATACAGTAGCGCCAGTCGCGACTGACTGATCGGCCCTTAAGCAGCTTTCGCCCGAGGTGCTCTAAGGCCGTCAGCGCCGGCACCGCCGGGTGGGCGCAGCATCGCGACGTGGCTGGAGATCAATGCGTCTGCATGGGTGCGAAACTGCGCGCCATCTTCGTCCATCAGCCAAAGACGCAGCAGCCCCGTCACGAACACGCACGAGCTGAGTGCGGCCATCTCGGCTGTGATGTCCCCGCGCATTGCGCCGGCATCTCGCGCGCGCCGGTAGACTGCAGCGAATTTCGCCGTGAGTTCATCGGAGCGGCGGACGTGGCGCTTGAGCTCCGGACGGAACTCGTCGACGTACTCGCATTTTAGCGACAGGATATCGAACGTGCGCCGCGTCTGCAGGTTGGTGGTCAGTTGGTCGATCAGTCCACGCAGGAAACGTTCGATGGTACGCAAGGGATCAGGACCATCGAAAGCGAGGACATCGGCGTGATCGAAGAGCGGCAGCGACACCTGCTCGCGCATGGTCTGAAAGAGTTCGCGCTTATTCGCGAAGTGCCAATAGACGGCGCCGCGAGTGACGCCCGCGGCCGCCGCGATGCGCTGCAGTGTGGTCCGCGTGACCCCATGCAGGGCAAACTCGCGTCGAGCCGCGGCCAGGATCTGCTGACGGGTGCGCTCGGATTCTTCTTTTGTTCTACGCACGGGAGGGTATGGGCTGGCGCATGGTGGGCTTACGTGCTTTCGCTCGCAAGCGTGCTCGCGCCAGGGTTGGAGATCGGCTTGCAGGGCTCGCTCACGTCGCGGCTAACGTCGTTTACATACACCGGTGATTGTATAATAATATTCCCTGCGGCAACACTATCGTTGCCGTCGCTTGTTTTTCCTGGACTGCTTGCCGATGCTGCCGATCGCGATAGAGATTGAAGCGGCGCCTTTCGCGCTGCGTGGACGCGCCCCCATGCGCACTCCCGTGCGCACGACGGCACACCCCGCGCCGTGTTCGACCACGGCGATGAACGCATGTCAGACAGGGATGCGTCTGGTCTTAGCACTTGTTGGGCTGACCCTCGCTGCGTGCGGCAAGGACAGCGCGTCCGTTCCCGCCGCGCCGCCACCCGTTCCCGTCCACCTGGTCAAGGTGGAGCCGCGCACGGTTCCAATTCAATTTGTCGTTCCCGGTCAGATCGAGGGTTCCAAGCAGGTCGAGGTGCGCGCCCGCGTATCCGGAATTCTGCAGAAGCAGTTCTATACCGAGGGTGACACCGTCAAGCAGGGCGCCCCGTTGTTCGAGATCGACCCGGCGCCGTTTGAAGTTGCTTTGGCCCAAGCGAAGGGACAGCTCGCGCAGTCGACCGCACAGATCGATCAGGCTCGCCGTGAGGAAACGCGACTGAAACCCTTGGTCGATGAGCGCGCGGTCAGCCGCAAGGAATACGACGATGCGACGTCGTCGCGGCAGCTCGCCGAGGCATCGATACAACAGGCGAACGCGGCCGTACGGCAAGCCGAGCTCAATCTTTCATATACAACCGTCGTCGCGCCCGTCGCGGGCATCACCGGGCGTGCCGAACGCTCGGTAGGCGCGCTGATCACGACCGACGCCAACGGCAGCCTGTTAACCACGCTGAACGTACTGACTCCGATCTGGGTACGCTTTAGCCTTGCCGAGTCTGATCTCGCCAAGATTCCCGGTGGCCGGATCGGTCCCGACAGTCCACTCGAGGTGCAGGTCGTGCTGGGCGACGGGACGCCGTATCCGATCAAGGGCAAACTCAATTTCGCCGCCACGGCGATCGACGCGAGGCTTGGCACGCAGCAGCTGCGCGCGGTATTCGACAATCCGCGCGAGCAATTGCTTCCCGGCCAGTTCGTGAAAGTCAGCATCGGTGCCGGTAAGCGCAACAACGTCTTTCTGGTCCCGCAAACGGCCGTGATCCAGACCGAAAAGGCCAACCTGGTGTTCGTGATCGACGATCAGGGCAAGGCACAGGCGCAGACCGTGCAGACGGGCGACTGGATAGGCAGCGATTGGGCGATCGTCTCCGGTCTCAAGACGGGCGATCGCGTGATCATCGACAACCTGCTCAAGATTCGTCCTGGCGCGCCGGTCGTTGAAGCGCCGCCTGCGGCGGCCCCAGCTTCGGCAAGCGCAGCGAGCGGCAATGCCGCTCGGCAGCGGCAACGCAGGCAAGTAAGCGACGGCTCACCCGGTCGCGCCGCCACCATGTCGTTCTCCGAATTCTTCATCAACCGGCCGATCTTCGCCGGTGTCATATCCATCATCATCACGATGGCGGGGCTTATCGCCTCGCAGGTTTTGCCGATCGCACAGTATCCGGAAATCGCGCCCCCCACGGTCGTCATCACCACCAACTACCCGGGTGCGAGCGCAGATACCCTTGCTCGCACGGTTGCTGCTCCGATCGAGGAGCAGCTGTCGGGCGTCGAGAACCTGATCTATTACAGTTCGACCGCGTCGACCAACGGAACGCTGACGATCAACTGCACGTTCGAGGTCGGCTCAAACGCCGACAAGGCTGTGATCGACGTCAACAACAGGGTGGCCATCGCATTGCCGCGCCTGCCCGACGTAGTTCGCCAGAGCGGTGTAGTGGCGCAGAAACGTTCGACCGACATTCTCCTGGTCGTCGCGCTGACGTCGAATGATCCACGCTACGACACGCTGTACCTGTCCAACTATGCGACCATCAACCTGCTCGACGAGTTGAAGCGCATTCCAGGCGTCGCCGATGCCACGATTTTCGGCGCACGCGACTATTCGATGCGCGTCTGGCTCAATCCGCCGCGCATGGCGCTGCTCGGCGTGACTCCCACCGACATCGCCAATGCCATCGCTGCGCAGAACTACCAGTACGCGAGCGGCAAGATCGGTGCCGAGCCAGCACCCCCGGGACAGGCGCTCGTTTACACGGTTACTGCACGCGGGCGGCTGGAGGAAGTCGAAGATTTCGGCAACATCATTTTGCGTTCGAACGGCCCCAACGGGACGCTGCGCATTCGCGACGTTGCGCGCATCGAGCTCGGCGCGGTCAGCTATGACGCGTTCACCAACCTGGACGGCAGGCCTGCGCTCGGCGTCGCCGTCTATCTGCAGTCTGGAGGCAACGCGCTCAAGGTTGCCGATTCGGTACGCGCCGGTCTCGTGCAGCTGGAAAAGGGCTTTCCGCAGGGTGTCACCCAGATCATTCCGTTCGACACCACGCGCTTCGTTCAGTCGTCGATCCACGAAGTCATCATCACCCTGACGGAAGCCGCCGCGCTGGTGCTGCTGGTCGTGTTCGTCTTCCTGCAGAACTGGCGAGCGACGCTGATTCCCATTATTGCGGTGCCGGTCTCGCTGATCGGCGCGTTCGGCGGGCTGCTGTTGTTCGGTTTCACCATCAATACGCTGACCTTGTTCGCTATCGTGTTGGCGACGGGTATCGTCGTCGATGACGCGATCGTCGTGCTCGAAAACGTCGAGCGCCTGATGAGTGAAAGGAAATTGTCGCCGAAGCAGGCAGCGATCGAGTCGATGCGCGAGGTGACCGGCGCCATTGTCGCGATCGAGTTGGTGTTGATCTCCGTGTTCGTGCCTGTCGCGTTTCTCGGCGGCCTCGCGGGGAAACTCTATCAGCAGTTTGCGGTCACCGTCGTCACCGCCGTCACGATTTCCGGATTGGTTGCGTTGACGCTGACCCCGGCAATGTGCGCGCTCCTGCTCAAACCTGTGCACGAAGAAAATCGCGTCTTCAGGCCGTTCAATCTGGGATTCGCGTGGCTCACTCGCCGATATCTCGGCGGTGTGCGTCTGGCGGTCGGCTACCGCGTTGTCGCGCTGCTGGTATTCGCCGCCATCCTCGGTACGACCGTATTGCTGTTCAAGCACGTCCCCGGCGGTTTTGTGCCGCCTGAAGATCAGGGTTACCTGATCGGCTCTGTTACCTTGCCGGACGGGGCGACCTTGCAGCGTACGCGCGAGGTCGGCGCCGCGGTGCAGCAGATGATCGCGGCGAACCCTGCGGTCGAGCACGTTTTCTTCGTCGCTGGCTTCGACGTCATCGCCGGCGCGAACAAGACCAATGCCGCGACGATCTTCATCCCGCTCAGGCCCTGGGACGAGCGCAAGGATTCGGCAGAGGCCGTGGCCAAATACATCTTTGCCCACGCCGGCGAAATTCCGCAGGCGACCGTGCTCGCCTTCAACCCGCCCGCGATTCGAGGCCTTGGCACTGCCGGTGGCTTCGAAGTCTATCTGCAGGATCGCGCCGACGCCGACCCGCAGAAGCTCTATCAGCAACTGCAGCAGTTTCTCGGCGATTTGCGTAAGCGCCCTGACTTGACGGGTATCGCCTCGTTCTACCGGCCGACCGCGCCGCAGTTGTTCGTGGACGTCGATCGCGAAAAAGCGATCGCGCTCGGTGTACCGGTGAAAGACGTGTTCGACGCGCTACAGAGCACGATGGGCGCCTTGTACGTCAACGACTTCAACAAATTCGGCCACACTTATCGCGTGCAATTGCAGGCCGAGGGTCCGTATCGCGCGAAGCCGGAAGACTTGGGCAACGTTTACGTCCGCTCGTCCGGCGGCGACATGATTCCGGTGAAGGCACTGATCAACGTCAAGCCGACGACGGGTCCCGACCAACTCGAACGTTTCAACGGCTTCCTCGCCGCCAAAGTGATCGGCAACGGCGCCGCGGGCATCAGCTCGGGTCAGGCGATTTCGAACGTCGAGGAGGCGGCGCAGGCGCTTCCCGCCGGCTACACCATTGCCTGGACGGGCCAGGCATTCCAGGAGAAGCGCATCGGCCGCACCGCGGTTCTGGCGTTCGTCTTTGCGCTGGTGATGGTGTTCCTTATTCTCTCCGCCAACTACGAAAAATGGTCATTGCCGGCTGCCGTGCTTCTCGCGGTGCCGTTCGGGTTGTTCGGTGCGCTGGTCGCAGTGTTCCTGCGTAACTTCAGCAACGATGTCTATTTTCAGATCGGCCTGGTCGTGTTGATTGGCCTCGCTTCAAAGAATGCGATCCTGATTATCGAGTTCGCTGCGCAGGAGCAGGCCAAGGGCTTGGCGCCATTCGAGGCCGCACTCGAAGCCGCGCGGCTGCGCTTCCGGCCGATCGTCATGACGTCGCTTGCCTTTGTGCTCGGCGTGTTGCCATTGGTCATTGCCAGCGGCGCGGGCGCGGGCGCGCGGCGGTCGATGGGGACGGGTGTGTTCGGCGGGATGATCGCCGCGACGTTCATTGCGACACTGTTCATTCCCTTGTTCTTCGTCCTCCTCTCTCGGACCAAGGCGAAGACCGCAGCAGCGCCCGCCCCGGCGCAATCTCACGCATGAGGCTGCAGCGACTCGTTTGCGGTGTCACTGCCATCGCGCTCGCTGGCTGCATGGTGGGCCCGAATTACCAGCGCCCCGAGACAGCGCTGCCGACGGGGTATCTGGATCAAACATCTTCGAACGCAACGACGAGCGCCCCGGTGCGCGCCGATTGGTGGACGCTTTACAACGACCCGACGCTGAACGACCTTGTCGCCACGGCGCTTACCGACAACCTCGATGTCGCGTTCGCGGTCGCGCGAGTCGAGGAGGCCGACGCCAACCTGCGCGAAGTCAATGCTGCTCTGTTTCCGGAAATCGATCTGGGAGGCGGCGCCGTCCGCTCGCGCAACAGCGGCCTCGTCGCTTCACCCTCTCCCGTGCGCATCAGCAACGACGTGCGCTTGGCATTGTCCACATCGTTCGAAATCGATTTCTGGGGACGGCTGCGTCGCCTGGTCGAGAGCGCGCGTGCGCAAGCGCTGGGGACGTATTACGCGAGAGACGTAGTGACCTTGTCGCTGGCGGGACTCACTGCGCAAACGTATTTTGCGTTGCGATCGCTCGATGCCCAGATCTTCGCCACGCGCGAGACACTCGCAACGCGACAGGATTACCTGGACATCGTGCAGCGTCGGGTCGATGCCGGCCTCGCTTCCGATCTCGATCTCAATCAGGCGCGCGGTGCGCGTGCCGATGCAAGCGCGCAGCTCAAGGAACTCCTGCGTCAGCGCGCGTTGGTCGAGCATCTGCTGGGAACGTTGACCGGCAAACTCGATCTCAAACTGCCTCCCGGAGATCTGGCGCAAATACCGGTTCCGCCTGTGCCGCCCCCCGGGCTGCCGTCGTCGTTGATCGAAAGGCGGCCCGATATCCGAGCCGCCGAAGAGGACCTGATCGCTGCCAATGCGCAGATAGGCGTCGCCAAGGCCGCGCTCCTGCCGCGTATTTCTCTGACAGGGAATTTTGGCGGCGAGAGCACGGAACTGAGCAACCTGCTCAATCCAGCCGCCAGGATATGGTCGATCGGATTCTTGCTGGGGATGCCAATATTTACCGCCGGCAGGTTGCTCGCCGAAGTCGACGCGACGACGGCGAGGCAAAAGCAGGCATTGGCCACCTACCAGAAATCCATCCAGACCGGCTTTCGCGAAGTCGCCGACGCGCTGACCAACATAGAACAGACTGCGACGACCGGGGTGGACCTGCAGGACAGCGTCGACGCCTCGCGCAACGCGTTGCGCTTGGCTACCCGCCGCTACGAAGCGGGGTACGCCGCCTACCTGAACGTGCTGGACGCACAACGTTCGCTCAACCTTTCGGAGCTCGCCCAGATCCGAAATCAACAAGGTTTGCTGTCGGCTTCAGTCGACCTGATGAAAGCGCTGGGCGGCGGCTGGCAGGATCAACAGCCCCTCGTTACTCGCTAGCGGGTCGCGCAGACAGTCCCGATGGCGCAAGTGCTCAGCAGCATGACGGCCGACGAGATTTACGCGATATCATTGGCACAATAACTCTATTTCTTGGCTAATGATCTCCGACCGCTACAAATTCATCTTCATTCATATCAACAAGACGGGCGGGACCAGCATCGAGAAATTCTTCGATCCGTTTGCTGACCAGCGCGACGTCGAGCGCAAACACGCCAAGGTCAGGTTCTACAAGCGTAACTATCCGAATAAGTTCCGTGAGTATTTCAAGTTCGCCTTCGTGCGCAATCCTTGGGACTGGCTCGTCTCCCGATATCATTGGAGCAAGGAACATCAGGACTTGTTCGATTTCAGCTTTGCCGAATTCATCCGGCGGCTCGACCACGGCATTCCGTTGTCCGACCAAGCCGAGTGGCTAGAGAACATTGCGCTCCGGCCGCAAATCGACCGCTTGACCGTCGATGGACAGATCGCGGTCGATTTCATTGGAAGGTTCGAGAATCTGCAGGGCGATTTCAATGAGATCTGCGCTCGCCTGGGCATCCGGGCGGGCATCCTGGAAAACGTGTTCAAGACGGCGCATAGGCGCTACACCGAGTACTACGACGATGAGCAGCGGAGCATTGTCGAACGCCTCTATGCTGCCGATATCGCTGCATTCGACTACCGCTACGACGATAGGCGCAACGAACTTCCGCCTATCGGCGCGATCGTGCAGCGCGGCATCGACGTGGCATCGACACGGCGACGGGCGACGACACTCCGGCTGGCGGAGAGGGGCGCCAGCAACGCTTGGTGGAGTTGGGCGACTTCGATTTTGTCCCTCTTGCCGGAAGTGATTTGGCATCGCAAGCCATCGCTCATGCGGCGCCGCATGTCTTCGAACGCCCGCCACCAAGTCCCTTCCATGTCGAGCGTCTCGCCGGCAACCCGATCATTCGGCTCGGCGCGCTTCCTGGCAAGGACGGTTTCAACATCAACGGTCCGTCGCTGATTCGCGTGCCGGCGTGGATCGACAACCCACTCGGCCGTTACTACCTCTATTTTGCGCATCATCGCGGACGCTACATCCGGCTGGCTTATGCCGATGATCTCTCAGGCCCCTGGACTATTTACCAGCCAGGAGCGCTGGCTGTCGAACATACGCTCTGCGATGCGATCGACAATCCGGTGGCGGCGCGCGAAAAGCACATCGCATCTCCTGATGTGCACGTGGACGATGCGGCGCGCGAGATCAGGATGTATTTTCATGGAACGGCTTACAAGTCGGGACCGCGAACCGCCGCCGAGAGCTACGCACAGCAATCGCTGGTAGCGACGTCGCGCGATGGCTTGCACTTCGAAGCGCGCGACGAGTGTCTGGGCCAGCCCTATTTCCGCGCGTTCCACTGGCGCGGAGCATGGTATGCGTTAGCGATGCCCGGAATATTTTATCGCTCCCCCGACGGGCTGCATGGATTCATCGAGGGTCCGACATTGTTTGCCAACACGATGCGTCATTCGGCCGTAAAGGTCGACGGTACGACACTCCAGGTGTTTTATTCGTTGATCGGCGACAACCCGGAGCGCATTCTGCTCTCGACCATCGAGCTCGGCGACGATTGGACAAACTGGCGTGCAAGCGCGCCGCAGCTCGTCGTCGAGCCGGAAATGGACTGGGAAGGAGCGAAGCTGAACGCGAGAGCGTCCGCCGGAGGCAAGGCGCGCGGGCCGTCGCGTCAACTGCGGGACCCTGCCATTTTTGTCGACGAAAGCAAGACCTACCTGCTTTATACGGTCGCAGGAGAAGCGGGCATTGCCATCGCGAGATTGAGCGTCCCGCCGGCGCGCACTCCAGGATAGTTTTCACTTTCGCACACGACGGTCACGGCCAACCTCAGGCCGCAACATCCAGATCGGTCAACGCGAGGCCCGGGACGCGGCTAAGGAATATCGCAAAGCGCGGATCCCCCCGCAACGATGCAAGGGAACGATCGACATGGATCGCCGTCAGATTCGTGTCGCGCCGTTCGGCCGCTCGCGCGAGCCAGTCGAAGGCCGCATCCGGGCGCCCTGCCAGTGCATTGATCGTCGCAAACAAATACGGCCAACGTGCCGCCGCCTGCGCGTCGTCTTCCGCATCGATGGCGGCATGACCCGCAACGACGTTGCCTTTCAGCACGTCCAATACGGCAAGCAACAATCTAGGATGTGGATAGTTTGGTTCCTGACGAGCGAGCGCCGAGGTTTCGTGCGTCGCGCGTTCGAGGTCGCCCGCAAAGACAAAGGCCTGGCATCGCGGCCACGACGCCCAGATGTTTCGCGGCTCGAGCGACAGCACCTCATCGAAACGCACTATCGCCTGCGTATAGTGACCTTCATGCAGCGCAAGATGCGCAAGGAGAATACGGCAAAGGAGCGAAAGCGGATCGAGCTCCGCGGCGACCTGCAGGTGTCGGCGCGCTTCGTCGAAACGTCGCAGCAACATGATGCCTCCGGCCCGCGACAGATGCGAGTCGGTTTGTCCTGGTGCGCGCGCGACGGCGAGTTCGTAATAGGTGCTCGCAGTGGGCCAGTCGAAATGATGGAACAGTGCAATGCGAGCCAGGCCGGCATACGGTGAGCCCAGGCTGGGATCCAGTTCGATCGCACGCAGCAAGTCGAGGCGCGACTCCTCGACCGTCGCCGGGTCCGCACTTCCGTGCGCTCCCCAGGCCTGCGCTGCGCGAAAGCGAAGTTGACCGAGCAACGCGTGTCCGCGTCCGAAGCCCGGGTCGAGCGCTATTGCGCGCTCGGCCAATTCGAATGCCTTGCGAAATTCCTCCGGCGATACTTTCCGAGCATGGTATTGCGCCTGGGCAAACGCCGTCCAGGCGTCTGCGTTGAGTGGACGGCGCTGCTCCGGATTCGCATGCGCCGGCTCGGTCAATGCCGGCATCAAAGCCGTCGTGACGTGGCGGGCAATTTCGGCCTGCACCGCGAACAGCTGGTCTCGTTGCGTCGTAAAGATATCCGACCAGATGTGAAAACCATCGGTCGCGCGAACGATCTGGCTGATGACCTTCAGACGGTGAGCCTCGCGTTGTACGCTGCCCTCCAGAATGTACCCAACCTTGAGCCGGGCGCCGATGGCCCGGATGTCCTGGGGCTTTCCCTTGAATTGAAATGCCGACGTGCGCGCCACGACCTTGATTCCGGGTACCTTCACCAGCGCGTCCGTGATCTCGTCGGTTAAGGCGTCGACGAACGGCTCAAAGGCTGGGTCGCCGGTCAAATTGACGAGGGGCAGCACGGCGACGGTTTTGTCGGGCCCGTGAAGCGCCGTGCTCGCGCCGGCGCGCTTCCAGGTTGCGACATAGTTTCCCTTTGGAACGCTGAAGATGATCGCTGCGTCGCGGCCTTCGTGTTCGTAGTAGCTCGCGAGTCGGCTGCGCAAACGGGTCATTTCGACACGAACGATCGGATCAGCACCCGAGTCGAACTGCGCGGCCGACTTTCCCAGCACGTCGAGGGCAATGGCTTTTTCGCTGAGGCGGGAGCCATCCCCAGCGAGCGTGGTTTCGACCAGATAGCGCAACAGCGCGCGGTGTCGCGGCGACGAGTGGAACATTGCTCCACTCAGCATCGCATCGAGCGCGGACAGCACATCCGTGGCGGACAGCGCGCGGTTGGGCGCCGCCGCTGCCGTCGTAGCGCTCGCCTGGGCGTCGGTCGCGGGATCAGCCATGCAAGAAGTTGAGGTTACGCGGCGAGTATAGCTCGCGTTTGTAACCGTTACATCCCCCCGGTCCCGCGGTACGCGGACGAAGACGGACGTAAACTGGCGAGCGTGTTTTTTTCATCGCGTCTTGCGCGTTTGTTTCGTCTGGCAGGCGACGAGCAGCGCGTTTGACCACCGCTTGGGGAGACTAGCTTGAGGGCAAAAATGTCGGTCGCTACCGTTCTGGCGGTCGCGGCAATGCTGGTGCTGGGTGCGGGCGCGGCGGGCGCCAATGTGCTGGTGAACGGCGGCTTCGAGAGCGAACCCAACTTCGCACTCGGCAGCCAGGAGTCCGGGCACTACACGGTGCTGACGGGGACGCAGATCCCGGGCTGGACGATCGAACCCAATCACGCGGTCACCGTCCATTTTGTCGGGACCTATCCGACGATCACTGGCTCGTACAGCGTCAATATGGATGGCGAGGGCCAGAATAGCAACAACGCGAACTTCTATCAGGACTTCACGTCGAGCAGCGGCCAGCAGTACCAGCTACAGTACGACTGGTATGGCTGGACCAGCACCGCAGTCCATCTCGATGTGACTGTGACCGACACGGTAACGGCGGTGGTTCTCTACCATGGCGATATCGCGTGGGTGACCGGCGTGCACCATGTATCGGCAAGCTTTGCGGGCACCGGGCACCCACTTCGCTTGCGTATTCAGGAGAATCCGCAAACCGGTTTTAACGACAACGCATTCATCGTCGATAATTTCACCGTCGATGCGGGGGGCGTCACCGTCACACCCTTCTCCAACGGCGCCACCACCCCCGTCCCAACACTCGATCAGTGGGGCCTTGCGGCGCTCTTAGGCCTGTTGTCGCTGACAGCGGCCGTTTCACTGCGCAAGCGAGAACGCTGACGCGCTAAGGCAGCTTTGGGCATGCCTCCGCCGCGCTTCTGGCGACGGCGGAGCTAATGGTGCAACACCACCAGCGACAGCCACGGGACGTAGCCGACTAGCGACCGAAACAACGATCATTGCGAGGACGAATGGCAGTGCGCGTCGTGCGATCGCTGTGATCGACACCCCGGTCAGGCCGGACATCACGAAAAGGTTGAGACCCATCGGCGGCGTGATAAAGCCAAGCCCGAGGGTGGTGATCATGAACACGCAGAAATGGATAGGGTCCATTCCGATCTTTTGGGCGACTGGCGCCAGCAGCGGCGCGAGGATGACGATGTTGGGCGTCGTCTCCATGAACATGCCGGCGATGATGAAGATCACCAGCATGATCGCGATCAGCGCATTTCGATCGGCTGTCAGCGACGTGAGCGCCAGAGACCAGCGACTGCGGCACGTTGAGCACCGTCAGCGCCTGCGCAAAAAGGATCGCGACGGCAATGATCGGCAGAATGACACCGTTCACGCGGGCTGACGTTTCCAGCATCGCCGGGAAAGTCGCGCCAGACTATCGTTCGCTGCAGCATGCCGACCAGCAACGCTACCGCGACGGCGACCGCTGCCGACTCGGTAGGCGTGAACACACCGGAGTAGATGCCGCCCAGGATGATTGCGGGAATCGGCCAGCGCGTACTTGGCGTCGTTGAGCGCCGCAATCCAGCGGCGAAACGAAAATTGCTGTTTCGAGTTTTCGTAGTCGCGCAGCCGGTTGATGACGATGTTGGTGAATACGACGCTCAGCAGGACGATGACGCCCGGGATAACACGCGGCGGTGAACAGTGTCGACGACGACAGGCCGAGGACGAGCCCGACGATGATGTACGCGATCGACGGCGGAATCAGAATGCCGGTGCACGCGCCCGACGCTACCAGCGCGCAGGCATAGGCCTTGGGATAGCCGCGCTCGACCAGCCGTCCCATCGTGATGCGTCCGATGGCCGCGGCATCGGCGGCGTCGGAGCCCGAGATGCAGGCGAAGAAGCCGCAGCCGAGCGCCGTCGATGTGCCGAAGCCGGATCGCATGCCGCCCGTCGTCGCCTCGGCGAAATCGAGCAGCTTGTTCGCGAGCCCCGAGCGCACCATGACGTCGCCGGTCAGCACGAACAATGGAATCGCGATCAGCGCGAACGAGTCGACTCCCTGGAAACAGCGCTTCGCCGAGCAACGACAGCGGCAAGGCGCCGGTGCCGAGCAACAGCGCGATCGTGCCGAGCCCGAGCGCGACCCAGAACGGCACCGCCAGTACCAGCAACACCACGATGAACAACAGGCCGAGCGTGAGCGCCATGGGATCGGTTTCGTGCCCCGTCGACTTTGGATCAGTCGAACAGCAACGTGCCCGCATAGGGCGCCCGACCCGCACGAAGCAGACGAACATCGCGTAGCGCAGACTGGACGATGCGCACGGCCATCATCGCGAATCCCAGGGGACCGCGGCCGCGAACCACGCCTGCGGAATGCGCAGCGCCGGCGACAAGGCATCGAACCGGACCATCGTCAGCAATGTCTGCATCGACCAATAGAGCGCGAAGCAGGCGAAAACGAGGGTCGCGAGCTCCGAGAACAGGAAGCACGCACCCGCCGCACGCGGTCGCAGCATCCGGGTCAGGAAGTCGAAGCGAATGTGCGCGCGCTGCTTGACTGCGTACGAGGCGCCGATCCAGCCCAGATAAATGAAGGCGAAGCGCGCCGCCTCCTCTCCCCAGAGCGACGAGAAGTCGAGGACGAAACGGCGCACGACCTCGGTCACGATGACGAACACGATGAAGCAATACAGCACGAGCATCAGGTATCGCTCGCCGTTGCGATCGATCCGCCTCAGGAAAACACGCATGCAAGCTTCCTATGCCGGGACGGCGCTCTCGTCCCGGCTCTCCGCATCGGCTTGAGGAATCAGCCCTGGTAGTCGTTGACGGTGAACTTGCCCTTGGTGTTCGCCGCGTGCCTTGAGCTTGTCGAAGTTGGCGATGGAGCCGGCGAGTTCCTTCTTGATGTCGTTCCATTCGGGCCGCTGCTCGCCAGCTGCCTCGACCCACTTGGCGTGCTCGGCCTGCGTGGGTTTATAGAACTTGACGCCGGCCTTGCCCAGCGCATCCATCGACGCTTTGCGCGCGAGCGGGATCTGCGCGAAGCTCTCGCCCAGCGTCTTTTCGCTCGCGACCTCGAACGCGTTCTGCATGTCCTTGGGCAACGCCTGAAACCACGCGTAGTTGGCGGCGAACATCTGCGCGTCGGGCACCGAGTCGACGAGCGTGATCGCAGTCGATGATGTCGATGAATCCGAACGTGTACAGCGCGCCCACCGACGGGTCGAGCGCGTCGGCCACGCCTTGCTTCAGCGCCGATGGCGTTTCGCCCCAGGCCACGACCGTGGGATTGGCGCCCGTCAGGCGGTAGAACTGCTGCAGCAGCTTCGAGGACGGCACGCGCATCTTGAGGCCGCGCATGTCGTCGGGCGACTTGATGATCTTGCCGAGACCCTTCCTCGTCGCCACCGTTCGCGGATCGACGGTGAAATAGAACATCGGCTTGTAGCCCTTGACGGTGACCTTGGGCGTGATCTCATCGTTCCACACCGCCGACGTCACGAGATTGGCGAAACGCTGATTCTCGCCGCACCAGAACGGGATGTTGATGACGTCGACGATCGGCGCAAAGGGCGAGAAGTTCGACAGCGAAACGGAGCCTCCTTGCACGGTGCCGGCCTGGACCTTCTGCGCGAGCGCGCTGCCGATGCCGAGCTGGCCGGCAGGGAACAGCTTGACGTAGATCGCTCCCTTGCTCTGGGTCTGCAGATTCTCCTTGAATTGCGTCTGCATGATCGGATAGGTCTTGTACGCATCGTCGGCGTATTCGGTGGCGAAGATCATCGTATGCTTCGCCGCCTTTTCGCGTGCCGCCTCGTCGTCGGCCGCGTGCGCCACTTCGGTGTTCGACCATAGGCAGCCGCCCGTCGCCGCCAGTACGGCCGTGGTGAAGCCGTACCGCCCGCTCACCTCCAGAAAGCGCCGGCGCTGCTCCGAGGCCGGCCCCGGTATTGGTTTTCTAATGCTCATGACACTCCTCCTTTAGTTGTAATCGATATATCTTCATCGTCTGGACTCGTTTCCTGCCGCCTTTCGTCGGCCACCAGCCCGGCGACGAAAAACGCCATGCAGGACAGTACCAGCAAAAACTCGCCGACGTCACCCACGCGCCAGGTCCTCACGCCGACCTTGACGGCCAGCATGCCGAGCACGATGTTGAGCGCGTAGAGAGCAACCAGGCAGAGCGCGATGCCGAACAGCCATCGCGTGAGCCGCGGGCGGCTCCCAGGGTCGGTTCGCATCGCGCTCGCTCCTCAGTTCGGCCGCAGGAGAATCTTCGCGGAGCCGCTTCGCCCCGCGTCGAGGTCGGCGAACGCCGCAGCGCCCGCGGCCAGCGATCGCTCTTCCACCCAACCCAGCGACCCGAAAGCGCCGGCATGGAGCGCCGCGACCGTCGCGTGCAGGTCGGCGGACGAGTACGTGTAGGTCCCGATGAGCGTGATCTCCGATAGCGTCAGCTTGCGCATGTCGATTTCGCTCGCCCAGTCGGCGAGGCCGATGTGCACGATGACGCCACCCGGTCTTACCGCCACCAAGGCCGCGTTACGCGTCGCTTTCGCGCCTACCGCATCGATCACGAGGTCCACCCGTTTTCCATGTGCGCCGCCGGCTCGTCCGGCGCGAGGACGCGCAGATCTCCCCCCGCTTTCGCCGCCGCGCGACGCAGCGGATTGATCTCGACGAGCGTGACCTCGCGGCAGCCGTACGATCGCGCGAGCAGCGCCGACAGCAGGCCGACCGCACCACCGCCGATCACCATCAGTCGCGCCTCCGGCAAGGGTCTGCGCCAACGCGCGCATTGCCAAGCTCAGCGCATGGAGCGCGGTCGCCGCCGGCTCCGTCAGCGCGGCCGCGCGCGTCGGACATCGCCCGGGAATCTCGATCAGCGTGCGCTCCGGCACGGCGATACGCTCGGCGAAACCGCCGGGACGCGTCATGCCGATCATCGTCCGGCTCGAGCACAGGTTGTCGCGGCCGGTCACGCAATAGTCGCACCGGCCGCAGGTGATGAGCGGATTGACGGTGACGCGCCTGCCTGCCCCCGGTCCGTCGATGATGCGGGCCGCGAGCTCGTGCCCGAGGATCAGCGGCGGATTGCGGCGCGGGTCGCGACCATGAAAGGCGTGCATGTCCGAGCCGCAGATGCCTGCGGCCTCGACCTCGAGCATGACGTCGCCTGCGCCGGCGACCGGCTCCGGCTCGTCGCGAAACGTGACCTCGCTCGGCGCGGTATAGACGAGTGCCTTCATCGTGCGCTCATCCGGCGGTGAAGCCGCCGTCGACGAACAGCGTCTGGCCGGTGACATAGTCGGACGCGCGGCTGGCGAGATAGACGACGGTGCCGCGCAGATCGTCGAGCGCGCCGTTGCGGCCGACCATCGTCTTTGCGGCCATTGCCGCCGCTCGCTCGCGGATCGGCGAACACCGGCGCGGTCAATTCGGTCGGGAAGAATCCCGGCGCGATCGCGTTGCAATTGACACCGTGGCGCGACCACGCCTGCGCCATGGCGCGCGTCAGCTGCATCACGCCGCCCTTGGAAGCGCCGTAAGGCGCGCCGTCGGCGAACGCGCGCAGCGATTGCAGCGAGGCGATGTTGATGATGCGGCCCCAGCCCTTGGCGCACATCGCGGGAGCGACGCGTCGCGCGAGAAAGAACGGCGCGGCGAGGTTGATCTCGATCGTCGCGTCCCATTCGCTGATCGGTCAACTGCATCGATCGCCGGCGCGGATTGATGCCGGCCGCGTTCACCAGGATGTCCGGCGGCACCGAACGCCGCGACTCGCCCGCTCGACGCGCGTCGGCAAGCGACGATCGATTCGCAAGATCGCATGGAATCGCCGCGGCGCGGCCTCCCTGCTGCGACGATCTCCGCGGCGAGCGCACGAAGCTCCGCCTCGCGGCGCGCCACCAGGCAGACCGCCGCGCCGGCTTCCGCCAGCGTCGCGGCGAGCGCTCGGCCGATGCCCGAGCTCGCGCCGGTCACGAGCGCGACGCGCCCACGAGGGAGAACAGGTCGGCGAGCGGCAGGTTCGGCATCACGACGTGGTGTCGAACGATTCCGCGGGCAGATACTTGGCGCAGGCGGAAGTCCGCGGTGCGCGCGTGCGCCTCCATCCCCTCCTGTCGCGAGATGCGGGCGGTGACCGCCGCCACTTCGCGGGTCGCTTCGCGCGTCATGCGCTGCCACGTCACTGTCTTGATGAACTTGCCGACCGAAAGGCCGCCGGAATAGCGCGCGGCCTTCATTGTCGGCAGGATATGGTTCGGGCCGGACGTCTTGTCGCCGTAGGCGACGGTCGTCTCCTCGCCGAGGAAGAGCGAGCCGTAGTTGGTCAGCCGGCCGAGCCACCAGTCGAGATCGGCCGCATGAACCTCGAGATGCTCGGGCGCGTAGTCGTCGCTGATCGAGCGCGGCCTCCTCGCGATCGCCGGCAACCACGATCTCGCCGTAGTCGCGCCACGCCGCACCTGCAGCCGCGGCGGCGTCGTCAGGCAGCGCGGCAATCAGCGCGGGCACGCGCTCCAGCACCGCCTGAGCGAAGCGCGGTCGAGGTCGTCACCAGCCACGCCGGCGACTCGACGCCGTGCTCGGCCTGGCCGACGAGGTCGGTGGCGACCACGGTGGGATCGGCGCTCTCGTCGGCGATCACGCAGATCTCGCTCGGCCCGGCGAACACATCGATGCCCGACGCGGCCGTAGAGGATGCGCTTGGCTTCGGCGACGTACTTGTTGCCCGGCCCGGCGATCACGTCAGCCGGCTTGCCGGTGACGAGGCCGAAGGCCAGTGCGGCGATCGCCTGCACGCCACCGAGCGTCAGGATCACGTCGGCACCGGCAACGGCATCGCGTGCAGCACGACGGGATGGATGCCCTGGCGCTGGAAGGATGGCGAGCAGGCGACGATGTAAGGCACGCCGGCAGCCTTTGCCGTCGTGATGCTCATGATCGCCGACGCGATGTGCGCGTAGCGTCCGCTCGGCACGTAGCAGCCGGCGACGTTGACCGGAATCAGGCGCTGCCCGGTCATCAGCCCCGGATGGAGCTCGGTCTCGAACTCGTTGAGGCTTTCGCGCTGACGCATGCGAAGGCGCGTACCTGCGGTGCGCGAACGCGATGTCCTCCCGCACTCGCGGCGGCAGGCTCGATGTCGGCGCGAGCAATCGCATCGGGTCCGACGACGAAATCGCCGTTCCAGCCGTCGAGCCTCTCCGCGTATTCGCGCACCGCGGGCTCGCCGCGATCTCGATGTCGCGCAGCATGCGTTCGACGGTTTCGCGCGTGTCCGCGGCCCCCGTCTCGGCCGTACGCGACGCGCGTTTGAGAAATGCCGCCACTGTCTCCCCCGTCGGTTTTCGGCAGCGTATCACGGCTCGGCGCCGGCGCACCAAGATGAGTCACATTGTCGGTCGCTCAAAGAGCACTGCGTCGGCACGGACTGCAGCCAGGTTGGCGACCGACAAACGATCGGCAAATTACTCGTTCGAAGCGAATGCGGCGCGCACACGAGCGTGTTGGGTGATACGGTGGGCGCGCGATCGTAGTGCGCTTGCGCTCAGTTGGTGCAAAACGCGACACGCTATGAATGGTGCGATGCGCACGCGTATGATCATGCGGCGCGAAGCGGAGTCGGCCGAGTTGACGGTCGCCGGGGGTGCTGTCGCGACACGACAACTAGAATATTTATCGGTCGTTAATGCGCATACTGCTGACGTCGGATCTTCACTACAAACTCAGACAATACGATTGGTTGATCGATGCCGCCGCCCGCTTCGATGCCGTCGCCATCGCTGGCGACCACATCGACGCATTCCTGGAAGTGCCTCCCGAAGTACAGATGGCTGCGTTGTCAGCGAGTTTCAGCGCGGTCGCCCAGAAGAGCCGGCTCCTCGTATGTTCCGGCAATCACGATCTCAACGCTCGTAACATCGAAGGCGAGAAAACCGCGGATTGGCTGAGCGCTGCGCGTGGGGCGGCTATCGCTGTCGATGGCGATACTGTCGTGATTCGCGACACCTTGTTCACCGTGTGCCCATGGTGGGACGGCCCTTACGCGCGTGCCCGCGTCGAGCAGATGCTGGAAACCGCATCGCAGCAACGCGACGGGCGCCGCTGGGTGTGGATCTATCATGCGCCGCCTGTGGGTCCTTTGAGCTGGACCGGCAAACGCCATTATGGCGATGCAGTGCTGCCGGAATTGATCAGGCGCTATTCGCCGAGTGCCGTTCTGTGCGGGCATATCCACGAGGCCCCGTTCAAGGCCGACGGTTCCTGGATCGAACGAATCGGGGACACATGGCTGTTTAACGCCGGTCGCCAGATCGGAGACGTTCCGGCGAGAATAGAGATCGACTTCACACAGCAAGCTGCGCGGTGGATCTCACTGGCAGGAATCGACGACAGGACGCTTCAATAGTCCGGTACGTCGCTGCGCTCGGAGCCGGGCGTAGCCGTGTTGGGTTGCATCACGATGAGGTTCGCCAGAACCTGGTCCATCAGCGCGAGATGGGTGTTACTGTCGGCGTACTGACGCTTGATATCGACCAGGTAACCGGTGACGGCCGACAGGCGCCGCGCCAGTAGCTGCGCGATGGCCAGGGTGAGTTCGGGGCGCGTGCGGACCGCTACCGAAGCATTCTCGACGACGTGGACGGTGCTGTCCTGCACCGCGACCACATCGGCACTTGGCGCAGAGCCGAGCACTGCGGACATTTCGCCGAGAAACGCACCTGGCTCGCCGATGGTGATCACGCGAACACCATGGCGCACGACTTCAAAACTGCCGACCTTCAGTATATAGAGCCGATCGGTACGGACGGACTCGCGGATCAGGCACTCGCCCTGGGTGAGTTGTATCTGAGGGTATTCGCTGCATATCGCAAGAACGTCGTTCATGGGCGAAAGCGCGCAAGGCGCTGAAACTAACCGTTAGCCGGCAAGATAGCACTTATTCGCGCGCGTTTCCCGCCCATTGGCTCTTCAGATGTGCTTAACGTGCCGAGAGAATTCTACACAGTAGAGCGGGCAACGCCGCTAAGGGAAAGCTCTGTCGCTCGATGACAGCTCACGAAGTGGCCGGGCGAGATCTCTTCCTGGACCGGCGACTTCTCCCGACAGACGGCCTGCGCATACTTGCATCGGGGATGGAAATGACACCCCGGCGGCGGATTGGCCGCGTCGGCCACTTCACCTTGGAGAATAATCCGCTCGGAGCGAAGGCGCGGGTCTGGTTTGGGGACCGCCGATAGAAGCGCCTCCGTATACGGATGCTTCGGAGACGCGAACAGTTCTTCGGTGGGCGCAGTCTCCACGATCTTGCCGACGTACATCACTGCCACCCGTTCGCTGATGTGCTTGACGACGCTCAAGTCGTGAGCAACGAAGAGATAGGTGAGTCCGAGTCTTTCCTGAAGATCGAGCAGGAGGTTCAGGATCTGCGCCTGGACCGAGACGTCCAGCGCCGAGACCGGTTCGTCCGCAACCACCAGGCGAGGATTCAAGGCCAGCGCTCGAGCGATACCGATGCGCTGACGTTGGCCGCCGGAGAAGGCATGCGGATAGCGCCGCATATATTCCGGCCGCAGGCCGACGAGGCGAAGGAGCTCCACGACCCGGTCCGTCCTTGCTTGCGCGTTGCCTTCGCCATGGACCAGCAGCGGCTCTCCGACAATATCCAACAAGGTCATGCGCGGATTCAACGAAGAGAACGGGTCCTGAAAGATCATCTGCATCTGCCGCCGCAACGAACGGAGTCTGCGCTTTGGAACCGCGGCCACGTCCAGGATTTCGCCGTCGTCCGCAAGCAGAACCTGGCCGGCAGTCGGCGTGATCGCTCTCAGAATGCAGCGGGACGTCGTGGTTTTTCCGCAGCCACTCTCTCCGACGAGCGATAGCGTCTCTCCACGATTCAGCGAGAAGCTCACGTCGTCGACTGCCTTCACATAGCCAATGGTCCTTTGCAGAAGCCCCCTTCGAATGGGGAAATACTTCTTGAGTCCCTTGACGTCGAGGAGCACGGACTTTTCCAAACCGGAGGTGCCGCGTCTTGTCATTGGTAAAGGAAACAGCTCGCCTTTCTTCCTTCCCCGACCGGCAGAAGAAGCGGTTCCTCGGTGTCGCAGCGACCGGGCATAAAGGAAGCGCATCGGGGATGGAAGGGGCAACCCGTCGGTCGATTGAACGGGTGTGGAATCGAGCCGCTGATAGCCGGAAGCTTCACCCTGGGCGCGGAGTCGATGCTGGGAATGGATTGAAGCAGAGCCTTCGTATAGGGATGTTTTGGATCGTGAAAGATGTCGTCGACCTTGCCTTGCTCGACAACTCGGCCAAGGTACATGACGACGACGTCGTCGGCCATCTCGGCGACCACGCCGAGATTGTGCGTAATGAGCATGATGGCCATTCCCCGTTCCTCGCTGAATCTTTTGCAGCAGATCCAGGATCTGCGCCTGGGTCGTGACGTCCAGTGCCGTCGTCGGCTCGTCGGCGATGAGGAGACGTGGATCGCAGGAAAGGGCAACCGCGATCATCGCCCGCTGACGAAGGCCGCCACTCAATTCAAACGAATATTCGTCGATGCGGCGCTCCGGTTTCGGAATGCCCACGGTGCGCAACGCTTCAATTCCCCGGCGGCGCGCTTCCTTTTTGCCGACCGCGTTGTGCAGAAGGATTGCCTCGGTGAGCTGCGCTCCGACCGTATGCACGGGACTGAATGAGCTCATCGGCTCCTGGAAGACGAGACCGATATCTCCCCCTCGTATCGACCGTATCTCCCGGCTGTTGGGCTTGAGCTTGACCAGGTCAGTCTGCGACCCGTCGGCGCGGGTGAGGATGATCTCTCCGTCGACGATTCGACCCGGAGGATTGACGATCCGCAGGATCGACTGCGCCGTGATGCTCTTGCCGCAACCGCTTTCGCCGACGATGCCGAGCGTCTTTCCCGGAAAGACGTCGAATGAAGCGCCGTCAACGGCTTTGGTCGTTCCCTCGTCCTGAAAGAAGCTCGTCCTCAGGTTCTTCACTGAAAGAAGCGGCTTCTGCACTGATCGCATGCTCAGTCCCTACAGGTAAGGATCCGCCGCGTCCCTGATGCCGTCACCCATGAAATTGAACGCGAGGACGGCAATGATGACGGCAAGAGACGGGATGAGCAGCCAGGGAGAAATGACCAAGGCCTGGATGTTCTGGGCATCCTGCAGCAGGACGCCCCAACTGATCGCGGGCGGCCGGAGGCCCAGCCCGAGGAAACTCAACGACGTCTCGCTGATGATGATCGCGGGGATCGCGAGCGTCGTCGCCGCGATGATGTGACTGATGAACGAGGGCACCATGTGGCGGAAGATGATCCTCGTCTTGCTGCAGCCGACAAGCTCGGCTGCCATCACAAAATCTTCCTGCTTCAGCGAAATGAACCTGCCGCGAACGACGCGAGCGAGTTCCGTCCAGCCGATCAGAGAGATGATGATGGTGATCGCGAAGTACACCTGCACGACGCTCCAGTCGTTGGGAACGGCCGCGGCAAGGCCCATCCACAGCGGAATCGTTGGAATCGATCGCAGGATCTCGATGATTCGCTGGATCACCGTGTCGATCACGCCGCCGAAATAGCCCGACAGGCCGCCGAGGACGACGCCCAGCACGAGACTCAGGGCCACGCTGACCAGGCCTATGGTCATCGACGTGCGTGTTGCGTACATCAGCCGCGACCACAGGTCGCGTCCCTGCGTGTCCGTTCCCATCAGGAAAAGCGACTCGCTCGGCTTGGCCCCTTCCACCGCGATCAGATGGCGATCGGTCGGAATGAAGCCCAGCAGTTGGTACGGCTCTCCTCGCCCGAAGAATGTGACGGGGATTTTCGTGCTCGTGTCGGGGACGTAAACGCGCTTGAACGTCATCGGATCGCGAGTCCCCTTCAACGCGTGCACGTACGGTTTGAAGCTGCCTTCGTCCAGCCAGTGGATCGGCTGCGGCACCATCAGCGATCGCTGGGCGTCCGACTCAGTGGGATCCACATAGGCGAAAAAGTCGGCGAAAAGCGCAACCACATAAAACGCAACCAGGACGAGCGTCGCCCCCCACGGCAAACTTGTGCTTGCGGAAGCGCCACCACATGAGCTGCCATTGCGTGGCGACAGCGATCCTGTCTTCCGCCAGGACCCCCGTTCCCGGCGCTACGCCGTGTTCTGACGGAGTCACAGCGACGGACGCTTGTCCGAGATCGCAGCAGCAGGCGCCTGCGCGGCGGCGCGTTCGTCATTTACTCCCGCCCCAACCGTATTCTCGGGTCGACCCACATCAGAAGCAGGTCCGAAATAAACGTCCCGATGACGGTCATGACTCCCAGCAGCAGGACGATGGTTCCGGCCAGGAACATATCCTGGGCGATCAGCGCTTTGAGGAGCAGCGGTCCCACGGTCGGCAGGCTTAAGACCAGCGATACGATGATGCTTCCCGAGACGATATAGGGAAGGAGATAGCCGATGGTGCTCACGAACGGATTGAGCGCCACCCGGACCGGATATCTCATGATGACGCGGTGTTCCGGAAGTCCGCGCGCTCGCGCGGTCATGACGTAAGGCTTCCTCAATTCGTCGAGCAGGTTCGATCGCATGATGCGGATCAACTGGGCGGTTCCCGCAATGCCGAGGACGACGGCCGGGATCGGCAGATGCTTCGTGAGGTCCCACATCTTGGCCATGCTCCACGGAGCTTCGACGAAGTCCGGCGAAAACAAGCCCCCCACATTCGCACCGAACTAGGCGAAGCCGATATACATGACGACGAGGGCCAGCAGGAATCCGGGAATGGCGAGCCCGATGAAACCAACAAACGTGAACACGTAGTCGAGGATCGAATAGGGGTAGACCGCCGAGTAGATCCCGACGGGCAATGCCAACGCCCAAGTGAATATGATCGCCGCGACGGAAATGACCATGGTCAAGGTAAGACGGTCGCCGATGACGTCGGAAACCGGCCGTCCCCATTCCATCGCCATGCCGAAGTTGCCTTGGAGCATGAGACCCATCCACTTGGCGTATTGAATCGTGATGGGCTTGTCGAGGCCGAGTTGTTCGCGCAGCGCGTTCGCCTCACCTTCGGAAACTGCGCTGCCCGACGCCGACATCGAGGCGATATAGGACGTCACGTAATCGCCGGGCGGCAGATGGATGATCATGAACGACAGGACCGAAATGGCCCAGACCGTGAGCACTGCGAGCAGCAAGCGGCGAACGATGTAGGCCACCATGACAGATCCCTGAAAGAAGTGCTCTCGCTGGAGCCTTCAGGCGCCCGAGTCGAAAAGAGCCGCCCGCGTTTCGGGCGGCTGTTTTGCGCTACTTGAAATAGAACGTCTCCGGCATCGACGTGTGCGGAGTCCGCGCGTGCTGGGCGTTGATCTGACGCTCAGGCACGTTGCCCATGTTGTTCTTGACGATGCGCACGCCCATGAAGGCTGGCGACTGGCCGACGGTGCCGATGCTCCACGTCTGCTCGACGATGATCTTCCAGATCTCCTTTGCATTCTTGATCCGATCTTCTTCCTTCATACCGAAGGCGTCGCGGAAAAGATCGAAGGCCCTGATCATTTCGGGATCGTCGGGTTTCTTTCCGGCCGTTCCCCGCGAGGAGTACCACTTGGCGTACGCCATGCCCATGTGGCTTTCGGCCGCGTCAACGGGCAGCGCGTGGCGGGGGAAGAGGAACAGCATTTCAGAGCCGTCGTTGGCCCAGGTGATCATCTGGTTTTCGCTGGCGTTGTCTCGCGTGAAGGCGAGGTTGCGCTCCAGTTCCTTGATGTCGACGTCGATGCCGATCTTTCTCCATTGCTGTTTGACCATCTCGCCGATCTGCGTATACGGGACGAACTGGCCGCCAACCGTGACCAGTTCCAGGCGCAGGCGGCCTTTGCCGTCGTTGCGCTGACGATAGCCGTCGGCATCTTTTTTGGTGAGGCCGACTTTGTCGAGGAGGTCGTTGGCCTGCTTCAGGTCGAGGACACCCCACTTCTTGTTCCATTCGGCGCCAGGGCTGTAGATCGTGTCAGGCGCCGGCGCCACCGATCCCGCCGTTCCCACGCCGAGCCAGAAGGCCTCATTGAGTTGGTCGCGGTCGATGCCCAGAGCGAGCGCATGGCGGAAATCCTTGTTCTTGAGCAACTTCGCAGATTTCCGGATCGCCTTCGTACGAGTTGCCGATGTGAATCGCCGCGTCCGATCCGTTGAGGCCCGGGTCGAGGTGGACCGTGTAGTTGCCCTTCTTGGCGTTTTCCAGGAAGACCGGCAACTTGGCCAAGCCCATATGACGTTCCTGGATGTCGTATTCGCCGGCGATGGCACGCAGGTTCGCGACCTCCGTGTTTTCAGCCAGCGTCAGCGTGATGCGATCGATGTAGGGAAGTTGATTCCCGGCGGTGTCGACTGCCCAGAAGTACGGATTTCTTTCCATCGACCATGTCGGCGTGTTGATCGGAGATACCGTTTTCCAGGGAGTCATCACCGGCAGTTCGTTGTTCAGTGCCCAGCTGTACCGGTTCTTCAGAAAGGAGACCCAGTTGTCGAACCCGAGCTCCTTAGCCTTCTTGTTCGCTGCGTCCTCTGACGAGTACTTGGGCAGGAACTGCTTCAGGTAATGGGCCGGCGCGTAGGCGCCGCCGAAGTTCTGGAACCCGCCGCGTGTCGCGAGTCCGCCTCCGATGGCGGTGCTCCCTGCAAGCTGATAAACGAAAAAGTCGTAGGGTTCCGGAAAATCAAAAGCGACGGTGTAGTCGTCGACCTTCCGCATTTTCCCGTCCTTGCCGTTGATCTGGAATTCGAAGAAAGGCGTGGGGACGATGTTCTTGTTGAGATAGATATCTTCGTACCAGAACATGAAATCGTTCGCCGTGAACGGCGTGCCGTCCGACCACTTGGCACCCTTGCGCAGAAAGATCGTCGTGGTCTTGCCGTCATCGCTGACCTTCCAGTCGCGGGCGAGGCTGGGGACGATCTTCGTACCGGTGTAATCGAAAGTGAGGATCTTGTCGGCTGAATTGATGCGATTGCCGTTTTCGTGGTCGGCCGGTCCGGTGAACGCCCGTCGCCAGTTGCCGCCGTATTTCCCAATTTCGTGCAGCGGCTTGATGACCAGGAGTTGCGAGGTCTCGGGCAGGCGTTTATCGACTGTGGGCAGCTTTCCAGCTTTGACCTGGTCGGCAAGAATCGGCGCATCCTTGAACTTCGTCGGATACGCCTTGCTGTCGAGAACGAGCGTCGGTCCTTCGAGCTTTCCGATTAACGACGAGCCGATTTTCGCGGACTTCGCTGCATCGGCCGGCGCCGCCGGTTGCGCGACTGCCGTCCCCGAGCCGATCGCAAGGGTCGTGACGAGTGCAAAACCCGCCAGGACAAGTACCGGGCGCTTCAATTTCATGTGCTCCTCCTTTGGTCTGGTTCCGATTCGGCAGCCACGAAACGGGCGGCTCGATCCAATCCAGCTTTTTGATGTCCCAGCCCCACCAGCAACACCGCGGCGATCAGGGCACGGAATTATGCTCGCCCGGCAGCCGAATTGTCGATCATTCCGGATGATAGTGTTGTAGCGCGACGCGCATGCGAGAGGCGTTGACTAGTAAACTCCAGTCGTGACTGTCCGGCTCCGATTCCATTGGCCGCGATGAGTGCCGTCCACCCGGCCGGGCTGCTTGCGTTGACGTGGATCGCAGCAGCATCGTCAGTCCAGGCGGGCCAGCCACTCGTAACCGACGACGCGGCCGTAGTTGCACCCAAGACCTGTCAGCTCGAAGCGTGGGACCGATTGGCGCACGACGGCCGCCAATATTGGGCGCAGCCGGCGTGCAACTTTACCGGCAACCTCGAACTTTCCGTCGGTGGCGCACGAGCGCGGCCCGACGCCGGCGAATCGTCCAGCATGATTCAACTGCAGGCGAAGACAGTGCTGTCTCCACGCGCTGGCGGCGAATGGTCGTTCGGCGTGGCCGGTGGCGGCGCGCGAGACACCTCGGCACCTCACGGCAGCTCAGCATTCCAGATCTACTACGCGAGGGCGCTTGCTTCGTGGTATCCGCGAAGCGATCTGGAGATCGACCTCAATTTGGGTGCCGCCAACATCTACGGCGCCGGAACGGCTGTGCTCGCAGGAGCTGCGATCAATACGCAGTTCTCACGAATGTCCAACTTCTCGCGGAGACCTTTCGCGATGAACCGGGGCGTGGCAAATATCAGGTTGGAATCCGATACATCGTGATTCCGAATCGCTTCGAAACGTATGTCAGCTATGGCAATCGGTTCAACAGTCCGTCCAGCGAATGGTCGGCGATTGTGGGGATTCGGCTGCAGTCGCCCTCATTCCCTGCCCTGATGCGCTCTTGTGGTTTGGTATCAAGATCGAACCTCGCGGCACGAAAGCGGTGCGGAGACTCTGCAAACCTTTCGACCATTCGTCGCGATCGCTGCGCACGATAAAAGCCTCAACACGAGCCGATCGGAATAGAACCCACGCTCCGCGCTGCGCCGCGTTCGAAAAGATCGACGCGTAAGTTTTACATTCTCTGGCCGGGAGGTCGCAGAAAGTCACGCTGGACGCTCCGAGAATGCAACGCTGCTCGGGGTTCGGTTGGCCCCGGCCCGTGTGGCGCTTGTTGGCCGCTCGCGATTGAGGTAAAAACAAGTCTGCCTTCCAGCGTTATGCGATGGAGTTGTGGCCATTCCCGGACATTCGGAATCAAGGCAGACCTGGGTCGTGACGGAATGCGGGACTTGAACGTCGATCATTCCTCGAACGTACCCGGCGGCGTTCTCGACAGCGCTCGCGTCTGGAGCCTCTCGGTCTACTCCGAACGCCCCGCAGTGTCCGTCTTTTGCGACAACGACGGCTTAACCGCTGGAGCCTCGTCGGAATCTGTCGCAGCGCTACTCAATCTGGCAACGCCGACGGTATCGGTCGCGCAAGACACCACAACCGGCAGCGTGGTCGCGCCGGGACCCGAGACGTACCGCCACGGGCCCGGCCACCGGGACTGGATTCCGGTGGTCGATTGTCGATCGCGTGCAGGGCGACTTCGGCTACACGTATGACGATAACGTCACGCGGAGCCGCACCGGCGACCAGGTCCTCGCGGACCAACTGCTCGGACTCAACGCAAGCGTCGGCGGTACCGTGCGCGTCAACGACAACACTCGGGTGCTCGTGACCGGTATGCTCAACGGCGAGAAGTTCAAGACCTACGACGGCTTGTCGAATCTGTCCGGCGGTCTGCAGGCCGACCTTCAGTACCGTCCGTCGGCGGCTTTCGACGCGGTGACGTTCGGCGCCTTCGCGCGCGGCTGGCTGGATAACTACGAGTCGCATCTGCGCGACGGGAGCCATTTTGTGATCGGGGTCAATGGACAGGGCGCTGTGACCGACCGCATCGGCGTCTTTGGCGAACTCGCGTGGAACCAGCGCAACGCCCAGAGCGAGGTGTGGGACCTGCACTACTATTCCGCGCGCCTGAACCTTGACTATTCGCTGGGCCGCAACGGTACCCTGTATCTCAATGGCGAATACCGGCGCGGCAATTCGGTGTCCGTCGGTGGTCCCACACTCGTGAACGTAAGGCTCGCGCAGGTCTTCGTGCTGGACGACGCGTTTCCCGGCAAGCAGCTCTTTGCCTACCGCGTAAACGCCCGTACATGGGTCAGCTCCCTCGGCTACAACTTGCCGCTGGGCACGCAAGCATCGATCGACATCTCGTGGCGACGCGCGCAGGCGACGCCAACCGACCGGCCGGATTTCGACGTGCAAGGTTCGCTGCGCTACATCGACAATCAGTACTCGCTGTTTTTTCTCAAGGTCTTCTAGACGGTTCAAGCCATGGCATTCGCCCGCCTCTTTGCTTCGCTCGCAGCGAGCGCCGCTGTGCTGGTGCTGGCCGCCTGCGGCGGCGGCGGTAGTCCGGGCGACATTCACCCTGGAACCGACACCGCCCCGGTGGCGGGCGAGCCGAATGCTTTTCTGCTGTTTCCCAACCCGCAGGTGCAGCCCGACGGTTCCCTGCAAACCAACACGCCTGCCTACGCGCAGGCCTACTACGCTGCCATCGATCCAAACAACACCAAGGACACGCTGACCAAGTGGAAGTCGGCCAACGGCTTCGACACGGGAACCGGCACGCAGGTCACCGCCGTCTTCGGCGATTCGCGCGACCTGGGCTTCGGGCGGCGGATGACGGCGCGGCAGAACCCCGACGGCACCCTTGCCTTCTTCGTCGAGAACTACCTGGTCAAGACGGGCGCTGCGTATGGCTTTTCCCCGATCAACCTCGAGGCCGCGATCGTGCGCGACCCGAAGTCGCTTGTCTATCTCGCCGGTATCGAGTTCAGCCCCGGTCCGGCCGGCGGAGCGAGCTTCGCGAAATTCTTCAACTTCGACGTCGTGACCGGCGAGCGGGAAATCATGGTGAACATTGATGGCCGCGGCGACAAGGCGATGCCCGGACCTTGCATTACGTGCCACGGCGGAAGGGCCGATGCACTGACGCCACCCGACGCCTCGGGCAAGCCGCGTTTCAACCTGCTGCAGAACGCGGTATCGCGAACTCGCGGCGACACGCAAGGGCAGTTGCCGCCGTTCGAAGTCGACACCTTCCAGTTCTCCGACGACGCCTGGCTACACGCGGGCGGAGCAGGAAGCGATTCTCAAGACGATGAACCAGATGGTCCTGTGTTCGTACCCGCTGCCCGCGCCGTCGGCGTTGCCGGAAGACGCCTGCCGACGCAAGGCGAGTTCAGGCGAGTGGCAGGGCACCGCCGCCGCGCTCGTCAAGGCGTCCTACGGAGGCGACGGCCTGCCCAACCCGCTTACGCGGACGTCAACGTTCCGGCCTCGTGGACGACGGCCGGACAAATCCCGCTTTACACGACGGTTATTGCGCCCGCGTGCCGCGTATGTCACGTCATGCGCGGAACGGGGATGCAGTCGGACATCGATTTCACGACGTACGAGAAATTCCAGCCGTATGCGGATCGAACTTTTGCGACCGTCGTCAATCGCGGCAACATGCCGTTGGCGAAGCTTGTATACGACCTGTTCCACGCATCTTCGGGAGAAGAGACGCTGGCGAATTTTCTTGGCGGCCAAGGTTTTGCGGCGCGCGACGCAAGCGGAAAGCCGCTGCGGCCCGGCCGTCCGATCGCTGATCCCGGGCCGGATCGTGTGCTCCGGCAGGGCGCCACCCGCCTATCGGGCACCGGCAGTCTTTTCGCGAACACCTACGCCTGGTCGATCGTGTCGGTCCCGAACGGGGCGCTCACCGCGATGCTGACCGACGCCAACACCGCGCAACCCACGTTCAATGCTGCGAACGACGGAACGTATGTGCTCAGCCTCGTCGTCGGCAACGACTCCGCGCAGAGCGCGCCGAAATTACTGACGCTGGTCGTAAACAACGCGTTGACCCCGGCGCCGAATGCCATCCGTTTCTCCGACATCAAGGCAATCCTGCAGGACGGGCCAAAAGTGCCAAGGCTGCCACAATCCCACCAGCCCGCTGCCCGCGCCGATTTATTTCACCAATGAGGACCGCGATGGCGATGGCGTCGCCGGCAGTGCGACCGACGACGCCTGGTACTACGCCGAAGTAAGGAGTCGCATCAATTTCGCGGAGATCGCCGCCAGCGACCTTCTGCGCAAGCCCACGGGCCTCCATCACCGCGGAGGACGCGGCGAAGGCTTCGACACGAGCGTGGCACCCGGTCAACCGGGGCGCGCGAAATACGATGTCTTCCTCAACTGGGCGCTCAACGGCGCGCCGCAGTAACGCTCCGCCGAATCAATACGGAGCGCCGCGGTCGCAGTGTAATTGTTCTTCGGGAACACGAAAGGCGGCGAGCGCCCCACCAGCGCCTCGATCAGCATCAGCTCCTGGTCGGTATGATTGATGAACGGCGCGGCGCGGATGTTCTGCCCGGGCTGCTCCCCGGCCAGAATGTAGAGCGGCCGGTCGTGCTGGCGCGACACTACGGTCTCGCGACTCGTCGGATCGTTCACTGCGACGATGTCGGTGGTGCCGTAACACGTGCAGAAATAAGTCTGCTCCGGATCCGACTCCATGTAGACACCCGTTCCGCGAATGCCGATGGACGCGTTCTTCGTCGTCATGCGCACGGGCTTGCCACTCGGGAACACCGAAAGGATTTTTCCCGTCAGCAGCCGGGTGGCAGACACGATCATCGAATCGGCTTCCTTTGTCTCCAGCGTCACATGGCTCTCGCTGCGCTGGAGGAATGCGCTCTCGCCCACAACGTAGGTGACCTCGCTGTTCTTGCCGGTCTCGACGGTCGCGCTGGCTGCGATCTGCGTGTCGACCGTGGCCGGCTGGCCGTTGACCCGCACCTCACCTTCGATCCGGTAGATCGACTTCCCCGGCGGCAACGGAGCTGGCCGTGCGCCCAGCACCTGCGCGCCCGCTTCGCGGCTCCAGACTGCGCTCGAGAACAACCCGGCGGCGAGCGCCTTGATAAGCAGGCGGCGCCGCGGATCTTCATCATTTTTGTTCCAACGCATGGTGCACTCTCGTCAGGGTCAAGTGTCATTCTGGCCGGTTGGTCGGTGCGGGTCAAAGTGTCTGTGCTGTCTGCCCGAGCACAGTCGCCACCGCTAAAAGTACTCTCCGTTGCCTTTACATTTGGCGATTAGGCGCTCCTGCCGGCGCCCAGGTTCCGATGAATATTCCCCAAGCGGCGCGGCATCTTTTATGCTTGGCCCTCTGACCGCATGGCGCGCCCCGTGGTATCGATCGCCCGCTGGATCCCGAAGTTCTCGCTGAGTGCCCTCGTTCGGGTCGGGATCGGACTGGCGCTGGTCGCCTGCGTGCTCGTAGACGCCGCGGGCTGGATTGAGGTCCGTGCGCTGACCCAGCTCGAACTCTGGGCCTACGACGCAAGAGTACGCCTATTCCTGCCCCGAACGCGCGACCCACGCATCGTGATCGTCGACATCGACGAAAGAAGTCTCGGCGCCGAGGGACACTGGCCCTGGGATCGCGACAAGCTCGCGCTGATGCTGCATCAGCTTTTCGCGCGCTACCGGGTGCGCGTCGTTGGCTTCGACGTTGCCTTTTCGGAGACGGGAGCGAACTCCGGCCTGCCGGTCCTCGAAGCGGCCGCCGCCGGCGAATTGCGCGACAACGCGCCGTTTCAGGCCTTTTTGCAGCGCGTGCGCCCCTCGCTCGACTACGACCGGCGCTTCGCCGAAGAGATCCAGAAGGATCCGGTGGTCCTCGGGTTCCTCGTGAGCGCGCAGGGAGAACGATCGGGTGTCTTGCCGCGCCCGGCTTTCGCTGCGACTGCTCTCGCCAACGCGGAGTACCGCTTTTTCAGCGCTGCTGGTTACAGCGGCAACATCGCGCCGCTGCAGATGGCGGCGACCGCCGCGCGGACATCTGTATCAGGCGCTCGACCCGGACGGTGTCACGCGCAGCGTGCCCATGTTCATGCAAGTCGGGGACGGCTTCTTCGAGGCGATGTCGCTGGCGGTCCTTCGCGTCTACCTCGGCAACGCGCCGATCAAGGTCGAGACGACCATCGTCGACGCAGGCCAACGCAAGCTCGGGTGGATGCGCTTCGTGGACGTCGGCGACACTGTGCGCATTCCACTCGACGAGAGGATGGCGGCGCTCGTTCCGTACCGCAGCGAGGGCAGCTTTCGCTATGTCTCGGCTACCGACGTGATTCGAGGCACGCTTGGCGCCGACGAGCTGATGGACAGGATCGTCATCGTCGGCACCTCGGCGCGGGGACTCGTCGATGTCCGCGCCACGCCGACGCGCGAAGACCTCCCGGGTGCAGAGATCCACGCGAGTCTCATTTCCGGCGCGCTCGACAACGCCATGAAATCCCGGCCGGCGGAAACGCTCGCGATTACCGTGCTCACCATCCTGCATCGTCGGTGTTCCGCTCGCGGTTCTGCTCCCCAGGCTGTCCGCGCTGGCGGCAACGCTCGCCACAGCGGTCATGCTTGCTCTCCTGTTAGGCGTGAATGCGTGGGAGTGGCAGGCACGCAATCTGGTCCTCCCGCTGGCCGGTCCGCTGGTCATGCTGGCTGGCCTCTACTTTCTCGATGTCGTGTGGGGCTTCTTCGGCGAAACCCGTCACCGGCAACTCTTGATGAGCCTGTTCGGCACCTACGTTCCGAAGGAAATCGTCGCCGAGATGGCGGAGCACCCCACTGAGTACTCGATGCACGGCCAGAGCCTCGACATGACCGTGCTTTTCGCCGACATCCGCAATTTCACTTCGATCGCGGAGACCCGCACGCCACAAGACCTGAAGGACCTCATCAACACCTACTTCACGAGGATGACCATCTGCATCCAGGACAAGCGCGGCACCGTCGACAAGTACATCGGCGACGCGATCATGGCCTTCTGGGGAGCGCCGGTGCGCGATGCGCACCACGCCCGTCGCGCGCTCGAATGCGGCCTCGCCATGCAGAAAGCGCTGCGCGAGCTGGACCCGCTGTTCGCGGAGAAGGGCTGGCCCTTGCTGCGCATTGGCGTCGGCCTCAACTGCGGCACGATGAGCGTCGGCGACATGGGCTCGCAATTCCGCCGTTCCTACACGGTGATGGGCGACGCGGTGAACCTCGCCTCGCGCCTCGAGGATCTCACCAAGGAATATGGCGTGGGCATCCTCGTCTCCGAGAACATCGTGCGAGCGGTCGAGGGCTTTGTCTACCGGGAAGTGGACTGGGTGCGGGTGAAGGGCAAGCAGGAGGGCGTCGCGATTTTCGAGCCCGTCGGCGCGCGAGGTGAGGTCGAGCAAAGACACGCTTGCGGAGATCGCCCGCTTTCATCAGGCCCTCGCGCACTTCCGCGCGCAGCGATGGGACGAGGCGGAAGCGCTGCTGCAGACACTGGCTTCCATCGCTCCATCAGTGAAGCTGTACCGCCTCTACGGCGAGCGTATTGCCGACTTCCGCGCCAGCCCACCTGGTGCTGACTGGGACGGCGTCTTCGGCTTCAGCACCAAGTGAAATGGCTCATGACAATTTTTACTTGAGTCTGGCCTGACGCGGTTCGCCTGCCGCAACCGTCCCGTGCTCTGCGAGAAGAAGTCTCCGATGCGGACCCGAACTAGGCATCGTGTCGAGTTGACGCGCGGTAGAACCACTTTGCGACGAGCATGGCCAGGAGCGCAGCCACCAGCTGCGCGACGATAAATCCAGGCGTGTCGATCGGGCGGATGCCGGCAAAAGTGTTGGTCGCCGCCCGCGCCAGGGTGACTGCCGGATTCGCAAGCGAGGTGGAGGCGGTGAACCAGTAAGCGCCGGTGATGTAGACCGCGACCAGCGCCGGGACCCACTTGGGCTGCGCGCGAATCGCCGAGCCAGATCGTGAGCAGCAGTCCCGCAGTCGCGACCCCCTCACTGAACCATTGGGCTGGCCCGGCGCGCACGTGTTCAGACAAGGAAAAGAGCGGAAGCTCAAACATCAAGTGCGCCGCTGCCACGCCGACGAATGCCGCGACGATCTGCGTTGCGATGTACGCCGGCACCTCGCTCCATTTGAATTCTCCGGAGATCGCAAAAGCGAGCGTCACGGCCGGGTTGAAATGGGCGCCCGAGATCGGAGCGAAAATCGTGATCAGCACCCACAGGCCACATCCGGTCGCAATGCTGTTGGCCAGCAGCGCAACGGCTGTGTTTCCCGCCGCAAGCCGCTCGCCCATGATCCCCGAACCGACGACAACGGCCAGGAGGAATGCAGTCCCGAGCGCCTCTCCGGCGAGCCGCCGCGTCAGCGTCATTGCTTGCCGAGGTCTCGAACGGTCTTTTCGAGCTTCAAACGATCAAGTTTGTCCAGCGGCAAGCTGGTGAAGAGCTCGATCCGGCGTTTCAGAATAGTGGCGACTCGGGCGAATTCCCGGCTCTTCGCCTCGTCGCTCGCCTTGAAATAGCGACGGATCTTCGACTCCCCAATGCGCGGTGATCGGCTGGCCCGGCCAGACGGGGCACACTTCTCCAGCGGCGTTATCGCAAACCGTCATCACGAAATCCATGACTGGCGCGCTGCGGCTTGGCGAACTCCTCCCAGTTCTTGCTGTACAGCCCATCGGTGGGCAGATGCGAACCTTCGCAGCGTCTCCAGCGCGAAATGATTCGGCGCCGTAGCGGGATAGCTGCCGGCGGAATAACCCTTGAATTTGCCGCGACCGACATAGTCGATGATCGCCTCGGCCATGATGCTGCGCGCCGAGTTGTGCGTGCAAAGGAACAGCACGTTGTACGCGCGCTCCGCCATCGACTAGCTCGCGCGCGCAACACCCACTTGCGCTCTTCGCAACTGGCGCAACCGGCTGTTCAGTCGGCGAGCAACACGACGCAGCGGAGGCCGGCATCGCCGCCGCAACTCGAAGGCGCCGCCGCGCCAGAAACGTCCGACTCAGCGCTGCCAAACAGCGGAATCGTCGCGAGTGAGCGGAAACTTTCCCACGCGATGCCTTGCGGATCTGTTACCCAATACTTGTCCGACCTCGCATAACAGCAATGCGCGTCCTTTTCCGCAACGACGGCAGTGTCCGCCTTTTGGAGGTTGGCATGGATCGCTTCCAGCTCAGCGTCATCGTCCGCCTGCATGCCCAGATGATTGACGCCGGGCGGCTGCCCGCGATGGGAGATCGCGAAATTGATGCGTGGATCTTCCAGCATCCACTTCGCATAGTCGGGCTTTACGACATCCGGTTGTTCGCCGAACATGGCCGAATAAAACGCGATGCTCTTGCCGAGATCGCTGACTGCAACATGCACGTGGAAGCGTTTCATAGGACCCCGAAATGTTCGGTGCGGTAGCACGAAGATAGCCTGGCGCTTGCCAGTGGTGCAAGCCAGATTGCGAAGCGTGCGTGGGCGCGACAAGCGCCGTCAGTCGAGAGTGTCACGCTGCTTTCCTCTTGCGTTTGATCACCGGCGCGCACTCTATGTCACACACGCCGCCCTGGCAGCAATTCTTGGTCAGGTAATCGACCAGGCCATTCATCGTCTTGTAATTTGCGGCGTAGTAGACGAATCGACCCGCCGGAATCGCCTTGACCAGGCCGGCATTCGCCAATTCTTTCAGGTGGAAGGAAGCGTTGGCGTTCGCCAGCTGCCGCCGCGACGCTATCTCGCCCGCAGGCAGCCCTTCTGGGCCTTGCTCCACAAGCAGGCGAAAGATTCCCAAACGGGTTTGGTGGGCCAGGGCGGCGAGCGCTTCGATGACCGATGTCGTTTGCACATTTCTAATATCATATAAATGACGTGGGATGTCAAGCGCGCGACGATTGGGCCGCTCCACGTCTGGTCGTGACGGTGCGTTCGTACGCCACGGCGCGCCGCATTGCAATATTTACAGAGGCTCGTTGCTCGCCGAGCGGACTCTTGTTCTGGCAGCCGAGCATCGTTTGTGTAAACTGCTGTGTGGTACGACACTGGTATCGACGTGCGATGCAATCAGACGCTCGTACCACCAATTAAATTGTGGAGTCGAACGGAACCTCGTTCGGTCATTGTCTGTGGAAAGTGCTGAGTCGCTTGAAATAGACAGGTTTAGCTTGAGAGGGTGGAAATTATGGAAAGAGTCGCAAAGCGCGTAAGTATCTTGCTGGTTTCGCTTCTATGGTCGGCGGCGGGATTGGCTGCGCCGGGATGCCCGGAAATCCAACAGTTCCTGATCGGAAAGGCAGTGGGGGTCGTTTGTTTTGAGAGCGCTGACCTGAGAACCAACAACCCGAGTATTACTAATCCTACGACGCCCGCTGACAATTCCATCCTCACTTTTGCGGATGGTAGTCCGCTACCTGGGACGACTGTACTTGGGGCCGCATTCGGATTTACTCCGACGACCGATCGAGCTGTTATTTCCAATGGCCCGACGCCGACCTCGACGCCTGTGCCGGGTATCCAGGTTGAAGGGTGGTTCGCGGATGATCCCGCGAAGGAAGCCCGATTCGTGCTTCGCTTCCCGGATAACTGGAACGGCAAGCTGGTGGTGGCTGGAGCTTCCGGCACGCGCAGCGAGTACAACGGCGACTGGGCGTGGAGCGACTACGTTCTTCCAAAGGGATACGCCTACGCTTCCCAGAACAAGGGCGTACTCAACTTTTACGCTGCGTTGCTGGGCTCGCCGTCACCGCCGGCCGATCCGTTGGCATGCCGGCTGAATCCGAGTTCGACCACTTGGGTTCACTTCTACGATAACGATCCGCAGAAACCATTCACGCAGTGGACGCAATACATGCTGGCCACCGCCGACCTCGCGCAGAAAGCGGCGAAGGTCGCATACAACCATGTCCCAAGCCAGACATACGCGGTGGGTACTTCCAACGGCGGCTATCAGGTGCGCCGGGCAATCGAAGAGGCGCCGAATCTGTTTGACGGCGGGGTGGATTGGGAGGGAACGTTTATCGATCCGAACGGGCCGAACATCCTGATCGACCTGCCACCTGCCATCGCAAACTTTCCCTGGCTATGTAGCGTCCGGTTACAGCCCCTCCAGCCCAGGAAGCCTTAGAATATCCTGGCCGCCGGGTACCCACCCGACATCGTGACCCGGAAACCCGACGGTACGTTCGTCGATTCTCTGTGGTTGCATTACTCGAACTCGTTCTGGGAGGTCACCGCATGTCAGTGGCAGAAACGCTTTGACCCAACCTACGAGACCTACGTTTTGGGATTGGACCAATACAACTACCTTTCGCGCCTTAACATGCCTGGGGTCTACAACAGCGTTGCGGCCGTCGAGACCACCGGAAAGATCAAGAAACCGCTGATCACGGTGGCAGGCACCATGGACGCGCTGCTTCCGATAAAGCGGCAGGCGCGCGCCTATGAGGACGCGGTCAATGCATCGCGCAAAGGTAATAACGACCAGCGTAACGCGCAATACCGACTATACGAAGTGCAGAACGGGAACCACATCGAGAGCAATGTCGTTCCGTTCCCGCAATTGGTGGTGATCCAACCGCATGCGCAGAAGGCGTTCGACCTCCTCGTGAGCCACGTCGAGTCTAATTCGCCCTTGCCACCGAGTCAGTGCGTACCCAAAGGCGGAACGATCTCCCAGAACCCTTCAGCACCGGGCAATTGCGCTAGTCTGTTTGTACCTTAACGATACGAGTCGCATGTGCCAGGGAGGGGTCGAGCAGACGCCTCCCTTTTTTTGGCTCTTCGCCGATCCCGCGTAACGGCGTACGGCGTTAACCGAGCATCACAGTGTTATGGCACCTTCTGCGAGCCGCCACGTTCGAGTCGGCATTCCGGCTTCAATCACTATTTCATCACCTCCGAGGAGAGGAAGCGGCCGCCGCGTTTCATCGTCGCGTTGCCGTCGACGTAGCTCAGGACACCGTTGACCAGCACGTACCGGATGCCGCGCGCTGCCACGGCCGGCTGCGCGAACGTCGCCGTGTCGGAAATAGTCGCGGCATCGAACACCGTCACGTCGGCATGGAAGCCCTCGCGCAATTCGCCTCGCTCCGCAAGATTGAACCGGCGCGCGCTCAATGCTGTCATCTTGTGGACGGCTGTCTCCAACGGGAAGAGGCCAAGATCGCGGCTGTAATGGCCGAGCACGCGCGGAAACGTACCCCACAGACGCGGATGCGGATGCAGGTCGTGTGGAAGCCCATCTGATCCGATCATCGTGGCCGGGTACTGGAGGACACGCTGCACATCGTCCTCCCGCATCTGGAAGTAGCAGGCCCCGCCGGGCTGAAGGCGCTCACAGGCTTCCTGCTGCGTGCAGTTCCACTCGGCCGCGATGTCGGCCAGATGGCGCGCCGACATTTGCGGGTAGGGAGTCGACCACGTGACGATGACGTCGATGATTCCGTCGACCAGGTCGGTGCGCAGCACGGTGGACCCGGCAATATACGGATATGCGTCGAGGACGATCGGTTGCCGGGCCCGCGCCGCGTCGATATGCGCGAGGGTCTGCACAGTTCGACCCCAGTTGTCCGGTCCCGCGCACTTGTGATGCGAGATCACGACCGGAACGTTGCCGCGGCGCGCCGTGGCGAACGCCTCGTCGAGCGAGGCGAGCACCTGGTCCATCTCCTGCCGGATATGGGTCGTATAGATGCCTCCAGCATCACCAGCTATGCCTGCGAGCAGCGCCAGCTCGTCGATGTCGGCGGCAGCGCCGGTCGCATAGAACACGCCGGAGGAAAAGCCGATCGCGCCGGCGTCCATGCCTTCGCGCAGCAGCGCGCACATTCGGTCCTGTTCGGCGCCCGTGGCTGCTCGATAGGGGTCGTCCATTGCGGCCACGCGCAACGTCGAATGACCGACCAGCGCCGCTACGTTGACTGCCGGTCGCGCAGCGTCGACCGCGGCCGCGTACGAGGCCATCGTCGGATGTATGTACTTGTCGCCGCCACCCAGCAGGTTGAGCGGCGGCGGCACACTGGCGCGCACCAGCGGCGCGAGGCTGATGCCGCAGTTGCCCACGATGACGGTGGTAACCCCCTGGCTAATCTTCGGCAGCATCTGCGGCGCGGAAAGCACGATCTGGTCATCGTGCGTATGCACGTCGATGAACCCTGGCGCGACGATCTTCCCGGTAACATCGAGCACAACCGCGCGATCGACGGCGAGTCCGGCGCCAATCGCCGCGATGCGTCCGCCCTCGACGCGCACGTCGGCAACGAAGCGATCCTTGCCCGTACCGTCGATGACCACGCCGCCGCGCAGGAGCAGCGCGGATTGACCCTGGTCCAAGCTGGGACTCATGACCATTTCCCTCGCTCGATCATGCCGTCGGCAGCGCCGGAAGTGTTTCGGTATCCGTTCCGCGCTCCTTCAGCACTTGCCGCACCCGCCTTAATTTCCGGAATGCGGCGGGGCCGCGGCGCAATCCAACGCCGACCATCAGGATCTCCAGATAGGTGATCTGCGCGAGATACGCCTCGGTTCCGACGCGCATCGACAGGTCGACGGGAACGACGACGGGCATCACGATGTCGGCCAATCGCGCCAGCGGCGTGCCCGGTTGCGTGATGGCGACGATCATCGCGCGCTGCTCTTTCGCCACCTCGACCGCGTGCAGCAGGCTGCGCTGGCGCCCGACATACGAAATTACCAGCGCCACGTCGTGCTTGTTCATCGTGGCGGCCGAGATCAGTTGCAGATGCGCGTCGAAGTACGCGCCCGAGTTGAGCCCGAGCCGGGCGAACCGCGCCTGGGCGTCGCTGGCCATGAACATCGATACATTGCCGACGCCATAGCAGTCGACCCGCCTTGCCGAGGCGATCCGGCGCGCAGCGCGTTCGAGGTCCTCGGGCACCACGTGCTGTTCGAGGTTGGCGAGCGCGCTGACAGCGCCCTGCAGCACCTTGTGCGTCACCGTCTGCATGTTGTCGCCGGCGACCACGGCGCGGTGCAGCGTCGACTTGCCGACCGCCAGGTTTTGCGCGAGGCGCAGCTTGAATTCGCGCAGGCCCGCGCATCCCAACGCGCGGCAGAACCTGGTGATCGTCGGAGGACTGACACGGGCGCGGCGCGCCAGCGCGTCGACGTTGGCGCGCAGCACGAATTCCGGATCCTCGAGCATTGCGGCGGCAACCTGGCGGTGCGCTGGCGACAACGCCTGGGCGGACTCGCGCATCGTGACGAGCAGGTCGCCGGCGGTGGTGCGCGCAGCTTGGCGTCGCTGGGTCACGGGATCGGATTCCGGCGTGGGTCAGAAGAAGGTGCGGATCGCACCGGTGACGCGATACCCATCGTCGACGGTGAAGAGCACGCGCCATTTGTCGAAAGTCGTGCACGGATGCGAGATGCCAGTGCCGATTAGATCACCGACGTGCAAATCGGCCTCGGCGGGGACGTGCAAGTACGCGTGCTGGTCGTTCAACCCTGCTATCTGCCAGCTATCGGGTGCGGGACACGGTAGCGTGTCGCGGCCAGCACGAAAATGCCACTGGACCCGCGGCAGATCGATGTCAAACGATGCGTCGCGCTTGCCCAAGGTCAGGATCGCGAGTCCGCGTTCGGGCCGGGACTGCACCTGCGCCCATACCTCGAGTGCCGGCTGCAAGCCCGGCCGCGACTGCCATTGCGCGCCGCTGCGCGAGTTCACGTTGTCGAGCATCCGCGCGTAGAAACCGGAATCGTGCGTCACATAGCAGCCGCTACGCAATATCGTCTGCACGGGTTTCGACAGGCGCGTCGGCAATTCGCGAGCGACGATGTCAAACGCGGCCGATCCTCCGGCTGACAGGACGATTGCCGCTCCCGCGAACTGTCCCGAAGCATCGCAAGCGAGCGCCAACTCGCGCACCGCATGCATCAGCGCCGCGACGAAGTCGGCGTCGTGCGCGGAATCGCCTGTCAGTTGTAGTCCTTCGTAGCACTCGATGCCTGCGAGATCGACGCTGGTACTGGCGCTGATCGCAGTTGCCAATGCCAACGCCTCCTCCTGGCTGCGGCAGCCGGTGCGGCCCCCGGGGATTCCCAGTTCCAGCAGCGCAGTCAAGCGCCGCGACATCGGATGCCGCTCGGCCTCGGCCTCGATCAGGCGCAGCTGCGCGCGTGAATCGATCAGGAAGAAGAACGTGAGGTCCGGGTGCAGTTCCTGTAACCGGATGACTTCCGCGGCCGCGGATGCGCCGACCAGCTGATTCGCCATGATCACGCGCCGGACACCGAAACGTACGCAGACGGCAAGCTGTTGTACGGTTGCGACCGTGATGCCCCAAGCACCCGCCGCGAGCTGCTGCGCGAAGATCTGTGGCGCCATCGTGGTCTTGCCGTGCGGCGCCAGCATGACGCCGGTCGTGCTGGTGAAATCGCGCATCCAGCGGTGATTGTGCGCAAGCGCCGTTTCCTTGAGCACCGCGAGCGGAAACGGCAGAACGCCATTCAGCAGCCGCCACCCTTGGTCGCCGATCCGGCTGAAGGGGATGGGTGGCGTGCCGTACGGGAACCCCTTGGTTCGCTCATCGATCAGTTCGCTGTCGATTTCATCGAGTTGCAGCACCTGGTTCATGCGAGGTCATCCCTGAGACAGGCTTTGAAATGGCCAGGCGCGACTTCGCGCAGCGTCGGCACGGTGGCCGCGCAGGCATTGATCGCGAATGGGCAGCGGGTGCGGAACACGCAGCCGGACGGCGGGTCGACCGGGCTGGGAATGTCCCCCTGCAGCAGACGCCGCTCGCGCCGCGTCGTCGGATCGGGGCGCGGCGACGCGGCCAGCAGCGCCTGCGTGTACGGGTGCTGCGGCGACCGATACAACGCTTTCGCGGACGCCACTTCCATCACCTTACCGAGATAGAGCACGACGATGCGGTCGCATAGGTATTCGACAACGTCGAGGTCGTGGGAGATGAAAAGCATCGTGAGGTCGAACCGCTCGCGCAAGTCGGACAGCAGGTTGATCACCTGCGCCTGGATGGAGACGTCCAACGCGGACACCGGCTCATCGGCGACGATAAATTCGGGCTCGACGGCCAGTGCGCGCGCGATGCCGATTCGTTGCCGTTGTCCGCCGGAGAATTCGTGAGGAAAGCGCTGCGCGTGCTCGGGCGCCAAGCCGACGAGGGAGATCAGCTCCGCGATCCGCGTCGCGCGTGCTGCGCCAGGATGCAGCCGATGCGTCGATAGCGCCTCGCCGATCGTATCGGCCACTCGTCGGCGGGGATTGAGGCTCGCATACGGATCCTGGAAAATGATCTGCAGGCGGCGGCGAAAGGGTCGCATCGCACGCGCCGTCAAGGGCACCAGATCGATTCCCGCATAGCGTATCTCGCCGGCGGACGCCTCGATCAACTTGAGCACGCTGCGCCCGATCGTGCTCTTGCCCGACCCGGATTCACCGACTAGGCCGAGCACCTCGCCTTTGGCGATCTCGAAGCTGACATCGTCCACCGCGCGCACCGGACGCTCGCCGTGGCCGAAGTATTTCTTCAGGCCTCGTACTGAGAGCAGCGCTTCCGTCACACGACGCTCCAGCGCAGGCAGCGCGAACGCCGGCCGGCGGCCAGGTCCGCGAGCGGCGGCATCGCCGACGTGCATGTGGGTACGACAAGTGAACAGCGCGGCGCAAATGCGCAGCCCGGAGGGGGCTCCAGCGGACTTGCGACCTGGCCGGCTATCGCATGCAGACGCCGACGTGCACCCGTCATGGCCGACGGGTCGTCGAGGGCGCGCCGCGGCAGGCATGCGAGAAGATCGCGCGTGTATGGGTGACGCGGCGCTGCGAACAGCGGACCGACGTCGCCCTCTTCCACGACGCGCCCGTTGTACATGACGACCACGCGGTCCGCGATCTCGGCGACCACCCCCAGGTTGTGCGTGATGAACAGCACCGCCAGCCCGATGTCGCGGCGCAGCTTGTCGAGCAGCACGAGGATCTGCGCCTGGATCGTCACATCCAGCGCCGTGGTCGGCTCGTCCGCGATCAGCAGCAACGGATCGCAGGCGAGCGCCATGGCGATCATGACGCGCTGACGCATGCCGCCGGACAGCTGATGCGGATATTCGTCCAGGCGTTGCTTCGCGGCGGGGATTTCCACGAGCTCCAGCATTTCCAACGCCCGCTTGCGCGCAGCTGCGCGATCGAGACGCAAATGAATCGCGGCCGCTTCGGCGATCTGTTCGCCGACCCGGAACACCGGATTCAGGCTCGTCATCGGCTCCTGAAAGATCATCGCCAGATCGCGGCCGCGCAGCCGTGCGCATCGCCTTCGCGGTGAGTTGCGCGAGATCGACAGTCACGCCGTCGCGGGTCCGGAACCGGATCTCGCCGCCGACGATGCGCCCTGGCGGATTCGGAATCAGGCCCATGATCGAAAGGCTTGTCACCGACTTGCCGGAACCCGACTCGCCGACGATGGCGAGCGTCTCGCCCGCGTCGAGCGTGAACGAAACGTCGTCGACGGCCTTGACCACACCGGCGTCGGTCGCGAAGTGCGTCCGCAGATGCGATACGTCGAGAACCGGCGCCGACGCCAGCGCGGTCGATAGCGCGCTCACAGCGATTTCCGCAGCTTGGGATCGAGCAGGTCGCGAAACCCGTCCCCGACCATCTGCAGCGAAAGCGCGGACAGCACGATCGCGACGCCCGGAAACATCACCAGCCAGATCGCCTGATGCGCGAACTGCTGGCCGCTCGCGATCATCGTTCCCCAGGTCGGAAATTCCGGCGGGACGCCGACCCCGAGAAACGACAGCCCGGCTTCGGCCAGCACCGCGTAGGCGAAGATGAACGTGGCCTGCACCAGGATCGGCGACGCGATGTTGTGCAGGATATGGATGAAAAGAATCCGCCAGGTCGAAACCCCCAGCGCGCGCGCCGCCTCGACGTACAGCAGTTCGCGGACGACCAGCGTGGAGGCGCGCACGACGCGGGCCACGCGCGGCGTGTAGACGATGGCGAGCGCGAGGATCACGTTGGCCATCGATGCGCCGAGCACGGCGACCAGCGCGATCGCGAGCAGGATGTCGGGAAAGGACATCATCGCATCGACCACTCGCATGATCGGCCCGTCGAGCCTGCGGAAAAATCCGGCGACGAGCCCGAGCAGCACGCCGCAGATCATCGACACCAGCACCACCAGCGCGCCGATCATCAGCGAGTACCGCGCGCCGAAGACCACGCGCGAGAACACGTCGCGGCCGAGTTCGTCGGTGCCGAACCAGTGCGTCGCGCGCGGGCTTTGCAGCCGGTCGAGGATCTTGAGCGCCATCGGGTCGTAGGGCGTGATCCACGGCGCGAGGAGCGCGGCCAGCGCGACCACGGCCAGGATCGCCGCGCCGACCAGCACCACCTTGCGCCCGAACAGCTTGCGCATGATGATTGCGATCGGGCCGCGCGGACGTCGCGCCGACGCGGAGCCGGCAATGGCGATCGGAGCCGCGGCGCTCATCGGCATCAATACTTGACGCGCGGATCGATCGACCAGGTACAGGAGGTCGATCGCCAGGTTGATGAGCACGTAGAGGCCGGCGATCACCAGCAGCGCGCCCTGGATCACCGGGTAGTCGCGGCGCAACACCGCCGAAACGACCAGGTTGCCGATGCCGGGCAGGCCGAACACGGTTTCGGTGACGATCGCGCCGCCGATCAGCAGCGCGAACGTGAGGCCGAGCACCGTGATCACCGGAATCAGCGCGTTGCGCAAGCGCGTGATGCAGCATCGACGCGCGCTTCGGACACGCCTTTGGCGCGCGCCGTGCGGATATGGTCCTCGCCGAGCACGTCGAGCATGCTTGCGCGCGTGAAGCGGAGGATCAGTGCCGAATTGACGACGCCGAGCACGATCGCCGGCAGCATCAGGTGGTGCAGCCGATCGGACAAGCGGCACGCCGGGATCGCCGTAGCCGGCCACCGGAAACCAGCCGAGGCTCACCGCGAAAATCTGCATCAGGACCAGGCCGAACCAGAAGCTCGGGATGCTCGCGCCCAGCATCGCGAATCCCGAGAAGGCCTGGTCGATCGCCCTGCCGCGCCAGACCGCCGAGGCGATGCCGCAGGGAACGCCGATCAGCGCGGCGATGACGATCGAGAACAGCGTCAGGAACAACGTCGGCTCGGCGCGCTCGCAGCAGCGCCTGGGTCACCGGCCGCTGCAGGAAGATCGACTGGCCGAGATTGCCGTGCGCCAGCTCGCTCAGCCAGTACACGAACTGCACGGGCAGCGGCTTGTCGAGCCCGTAGGAGGCGCGCAGCTGCGCGATGTCGGCGGCGGTCGCCTGCTCGCCAAGCATCACCGCCGCCGGGTCGCCGGGCGCCAGACGCGTGATGAAGAACACCAGCGCGGCCACGATGAGCATCACGATCACCATGCCGGCGAACCGCGACGCGAGATATCGGGTCATGGCATGGCCCGTTGCTCGCTCTGGATCTACCCGAACTGCGCGAAGCACTCTTCGTCTCTGTGCTCGACCTGTCGCGCAAGCCTCCGTGTCCCATTCAGTGCGTCCGGTCTCTTTGCCCGCTATCTCTTGGCGCTGCTACTTCTGCAAGCCGGTGTTCCAGAAGAACGGCCATGGCATAGGCACGTAGCCGTCGAGCTTCGCGGAACGCGCGGTCAGATTGTTGAAATTTCCGACGCGGATGTAGGGAACCTCGGTGAACACTACCGATTGGACGTTGCCCCACAAGCGCCGCCGCTTTTTCGGATCGGCTTCCGCGTTGAACGCGTCGAGCGCAGCGGCTTTCGCCGGCGAGCTCCACCAACCGGGCGCGCCGTCGCCAAGCTGCGGCGGCGTCAGCGTGGGCTCGGGCAGCACGGCCGAATGCGTAATGTAGATGTCCCACAAAGCCGGGTCGTTGCGGCGCTGGATCAGCGTCGACCAGTCGACGACCTGCATGTCGACCTTGAACCCGGCCGCCTTCAGGTTTTCCGCCATGACCAGCGCGATCCGATAGTGAAAATCGTATTGCTGACTCGTGAGGATCTTGATCGGCGTGCCGTCGTATTTGGCGGACGTCGACCAGCGCCGCGGCCTTCCTGGCGTCGCCCTTGCCGTAGCTGTCGGTGCCGGCCGTCGAATAGAACGGCGTGTTCTTCGCATAGTGATTGGCATCGGTATCGTAGAACTTACGGTCCCCGAAGCCCGCGCCCATCATGTCTGCATTATTCAGGCTCGCCTGGACCGCCTGGCGCAACGCGACGTTGGTGAGCGGGCCTTGCTTGGTGTTGAGCACGATGTACGGAAAGCCGAAGGGCGCGGTCAGCACCGGTTTCACGCCGGGCGCGGCCTCGAGTCGCGAATACGCCTCGACCGGCAGAACGTCGGCGAATTGATACTGGCCCGAGAGCATGCCTTCGACGCGCGTGTTCGCGTTGGGCACCGGAATGAAGCGCAGCTCGTCGAGCAGCGCCTCACGCTTGCCGCCGTACCCGCTCGCCGGCTCCTTGCGCGCACTGTAGCCGTCGAAGCGCACCAGCTGGACATACTGGTCAGGCTTGCGCTCCTTGAACATGTAGGGACCGGTGCCGACGAACTGGGTAAGCGGCGTGGCGATCGAATCCTTGGCCATGATCGCCGCGAAGCCGTTCGACAATGCCAGGTGCGCGACCAGCGGCGCATAGGGACGGTTGAGCGTGATGACGATCGAATTCGCGCCCTTGGCCTCGACTGACTTGATCTCCTTGGCGACCGCCTTGCCGCGCGGCGCCATCTCCATCCAGCGCGCCAGCGACGCCACGCACGTCCGCGGACGTCATCTCCTTGCCGTTGTGGAACTTGACTCCCACGCGCAGCGGGATCGTGTACACCAGACCGTCCTTCGAAACCGTGGGCATGCTCTCGGCGAGCATGGGGACCACGTTGGAGTTGGCATCGTAGGTGTACAGCAGCTCGTAGACGTGCTGCATGATCGTGCCGACCAAGTCGGCAGTCGACGCCATCGGGTCGAGCGTCTGCGGTTCGCCGATCATCGCCAGATTAGCGGCGCCGCCTTTCGGCGGCGCGGCCGAAGCCGGAGCGCTCGACAGGGCAGCTGCGAGCATCGCGGCGCAGACGAGCAAGCGCACGATGCTGGCACGGCTACCGGCCGGAAACGGGAACTGTTGCGCAGCGATGCGAATCATGAATCCTCCTTTGCGGCAGTGGGCTTCGACGAGCCTTCGGCGAGTCATCGGGCGCCGACGCTGATGGACAGTCGGGCAGCGCTATGTAACTTAATTACGTGCCGCGATGAGTGTACGCCTGCGCCATGTTGCGTCAAGCCCCTCGCAGTCGCCCTGCTTCAACTAGCGGAAGGACGAAGGCGGCGGGCGTCGTCGCTGCCGGAGAGTCCACGCCGTCAATGCGCCGGGCGTGGGTGTACAAGCCGGTTTGGATGTAATTTAGTTACAGGCAGGTAGTAGCCAGCGCCACAAGGACACGCGGCGCCGCGCAGTCAGTCGATCTCGGCGGTGGTGCCGGGCGCCGGCGTGAAGCCCAGGTCACCGCGGGCGAGTGCCTTCTCGCGGCCACCGAACTGCGCGAGCAGCTCGGCCTGTCGCCGCTTTGCGCGCGCGTCGGTCGCTTCCGGATCGAGCGCCGCGCGCAGCAGCCGTTCGCCTTCGGCGAGCGTAGCGGCGAACCGCGGGTCGCCGGCAACGTCGGACGAGCTCTTCAGGATCGGCCTCGAGGTCGAAGAGCTGCGAGCGGTGCGCCGACGTAGTGGCAGTACTTCCACGAGCCGAAGCGCAGCATGTAGGCGCCCGCGACGGAGCCTGTCGCGTGGTACTCGGCAATGACCGGCCGCTGCGGGATCTCGCCGTTCGCCAGCGCGAGCAACGATGCGCCGGGCAGTGCTCGGCCGCCGACGCGCGGCGGGAGGCCGACCGCCTTCCAGGATCGTCGGCGCGCAGTCGATGTGCGACACCGGCGCGGCGACGACGCGACCCGCCGGAACGTCGGGGCCGGCCACGATCAGCGGCACTCCGGCGCTTTCCTCGTACAGCGTGGACTTGCCCCACAAGCCGCGCGCGCCGACGTTGTCGCCATGGTCGCTCGTGTAGATCACGCGCGTGTCCTGCGCCAGGCCCGCGTCGCGCAGCGCGCGCAGCACGTAGCCTACGTTTTCGTCCATCGCCGACACGAGACCGGCGTACCCGGCAATCGCGCGCTTGACGTCGGCGTCGGAGGCGAAGTGTTGATCGTAGTCGACCGTGTGCGCGTAGGTGTCGAGAAACGGATGATGCGGGCGCGCGTCTTTCGCGTACTGCTTGGGCATCGGCAGGTCCTGCTGCCAGTAGCGATAGAACCACTGCGGCGGCGCGGTGAGCGGAAAATGCGGGCACACGAACGACACGAACAGCACCCACGGCCGGTCGCGCCACTTCGGCGCCTCCTCGTGCAGCCAGATCTGCGCGCGCGCCGCGATGTCGCGGTCGTAAATGGTGTAGGCCGACTCACCGGGGCCGGCGCGCTTGGCCATCTTGTCGCCGCCTTTGCGGGTCGGGATGTTCTCCCGGACCAGCCCCTTCACATCGCCGATGCCGTCGATGATGTGCATCGGCACGATCTCTTCGGAGAATCCGTGATCGTCGCCCGGACGGCCGCGGAAATGCAGCTTGCCGATCGAGACGACGCGATGCCCGGCGTCGCGCAGCTGCGTGGTGCCAGCTCGGAATCGCACCTTCGTAGCCGTCGGCGTTGTCCCAGTAGCCGATGTCATGCACGTAACGGCCGACGGCGAACGCCGCCCGCGCCGGCACGCAGATCGGGCAGGTCGTGTACGCTGCGGTGAAACGTGTGCCGCGAGCCGCGAGCGCATCGAGGTTGGGCGTCGCGATGAAAGAATGGCCGGCGGCCCCGAGAAATTTCGGATTGTGCTCGTCGGACATGAGCACGAGCATGTTGGTGGCGCGCATGAGGAAAGTATGGCACAGCGGGCCGCTGGACACCGCTGGTGCGCGAGGGTAACGTTGGCGGCCGCGACACCGCCAGAGCGTCCGAGGAGGAATGATGAAGCGTCTGAACCGCGCGGTCCTGCTGCTCGTGGTATCCGCGCTTTGCGCATCGGGTGTGAACGCGCAGACGTATCCGAACCGTCCGATCAGGCTGATCGTCGCCGATTCCGCCGGCGGCGCACCCGACCAACTCGCGCGCCTGGTGATTGAGAAGCTTTCGAACAACCTTGGCCAGCCGGTCGTCGTCGACAACCGCCCCGGCGCCGGTGGCGCGCTGGGCGCTGACCTTGTGGCGAAGTCGGCGCCCGACGGCTACACGCTGCTGCTGACGACGACGGCCATCTACGCGATCTTGCCCAACCTGCGCAAGAATCTGCCCTACGATCCGGTTAGGGATTTTGTGCCGATCACGCGCATCGCGACCGCATCGAACGTGCTCGTCGTGAACAACGAACTTCCGGCGAAAAACATCGCGCAGCTAGTCAAGATTGCCAAGGAGAAGCCCGGCGCGCTCAACTATGCGTCGGCGGGCGTGGGCACGCCGGCGCATCTGGCCGGCGAGATGCTGAACCTGCTGGCCGACATCAAGGTCGTGCACGTCCCGTACAAAGGTGCGGCGCCGGCGCTGATGGACGTCATCGCCGGCAACGCGCAGTACATCATTACGTCCCCCATCGCCGCGGGCCCACAGATAAACAGCGGCCGCGTGCGCGCGTTGGCGACCACCGGTACCGAGCGCAACCCAGGACTGCCCGACCTGCCGACAATCGCCGAGACGGTTCCCGGCTACGCGATTACGCAGACGTGGGGCATCGTGGTGCCGGCGGGCACGCCGCCGAAGATCGTCAACCAGCTGAGCGCCGAGTTCGTGAAGGTAATGAACCTGCCCGACGTGAAGGAGAAGGTACTCGCGACCGGCGCGACGCCGGTCGGCGATTCGCCCGCCGAGTTCGAGGCGTTCATGGCCAATGAGCGGCAGCGGCTGGGCGACGTCATAGCCAAGCGCGGCATTGTTCTCACCGACTGACGTCGTAGCGCCGCCGCGCGCGGTTAGTGCCGAGGCGGTGTGCGGCAGACGCCTGCTCCATATTCAGTTGCGTTCGGGTCGAAGTTGGAATATGGTTCAATGATTGATTGTAATTCTACACGCGGGGTTTAGTCGTACCACGCAGAGCTAACCATCCGACCTGCGCGCATTTGCGTTTGCGCTCAGAAAAAACGGACGCAGCCACAAGGAGGGAGAAAAGCGATGGTGGTCTCGTCGTCGCCCGAGCGGGAGGACGATGTCGTTCGTCCGGCGAACTTGCCTACGCTGGATTCAGCGGCGTCGCCGGAGGAAGCCCCTAAAAAGAAACGCTCAAAAGCCGTGCGCGCGATGCGCCGCATTGGGTGGAATCTGTTGCCTCCGCTCACATTTGTAGCGATCGTGGGAGTTTGGTGGGCGGCGGTGGAGCTATTGAAGATTCCGGCGTATCTATTACCCGGCCCGAAGGCTGTCTTCGCGAGACTTGTCACCGATGCCGGCCTGCTATGGACCCATTCGCAGGTCACGCTGACGGAGATCCTGCTGGGTTTCGGGATCACGATTGTGACGGCGATTCCGACGGGCTTGCTAATCGCCCTGTCGCCGCTATCAAAACAGCTCGTCTATCCGCCGATCATGCTGATGCAGCTCGTGCCCAAGATCGCAGTGGCCCCGCTGTTTCTGGTCTGGCTTGGTTTTGGAATCGAATCGAAGGTTCTGCTGACCGTGCTGCTCACGTTCTTCCCGTTGCTTATCGCAAGCATCAGCGGATTCCAGATCCTCGACGATCGCTTCCTCTACCTCACGAAATCCATGGGCGCAACTCGATGGTTGACCTTTCGCCATCTGCGATTTCCCGCGGCGCTGCCGGTGATTTTTTCCGGGATCAAGACGTCCGCCACCATTGCCGCCACTGCAGCCATCGTTGCGGAGTTCGTCGGTGCCAATAAGGGACTCGGATACGTCTTGCTTCGCGGCACCAGCACAATGGATATCGAGCTCGTGTTCGCCGTGCTCGTGGTGCTGACGTTAATGGGAGTCGCGATCAACTATATCGTCGAGTTTAGTGAATGGGCGATGACCCCGTGGCAGCGAGCAAAGAGTACGTAGCGATTCGATGGTTAAACATAGCTGTCTTCACAAAGGCGCGCTTTCTGCGCCTGGTAGTACCCAAAAGAGGAGGTCTCATGTCTGATTTATTCATCAAAGGCGTCTCGCACATTGTGGGCGCCGCACTGATAGTCGTCGCCGGATCGGCAGCAGCAGCTGACACGCCGGTGACGTTCCAGTTGAACTGGATGGCCGGAGGAGCCAACGCGGGCTTTGCCGCGGCGGTCGCGGAAGGCTATTACCGCGACGCGGGTCTCGATGTCACGCTCGTGCAAGGCAATGGTTCTGGCAACACTGCTCAGCTTGTCGCCAACGGACGCGCGCAGCTCGCTTACGCGGATGCGGTCGCGGTGAGCCAGCTGATCGCGAAGGGCGCGCCGATGAAAATCGTGTCGACCGTGTATCAGTCGAACCCAAACGCAGTGATGGCGCTCAAGAAGACAGGGATCAAAACGGTCGGCGACCTTAAGGGCAAGAAGGTCGGTGTTCCATCGGCGTCGTCGCAGACCACGATGCTTCCGCTGCTTCTCAAGTCCAATAATCTGAAGGAGTCGGATATCAACATGATTGACATGCCAGTTGCGTCGATGGTGCCTGCTCTCCTGCAAGGGCAGGTCGATGCTGTGCTTGGTTCGATCGATGCCTACCAGATACAGGCCGAGGCGCAGGGCGCGCAGCTCGACGTGTACCGTTTCGCCGACTACGGCGTGCCTACGGTCAGCACGTCCATCTTTGCCAGTAACGACTACCTCAAGAACAACCCCGATTTGGTCAAGAAGTTCATCGCGGCGAGCCTCAAGGGATGGAGCTTCGCGCTTGATAACCCGGATAAGGCCGTTAAGGACTTGAAGAAGGTATTTCCGGAGATGAACGAAAAACTGGCTGCTGCCGAGCTGGCGGCCATCACGCCACTTTTCTGCAGCGGCGGGGCGAAGTACATCGGCAAGGCGGAAGACGCGTTATGGGTTAAGTCGCAGGACTTGCTGTCTGAGGTCAAGCTGCTGCCGGCCGGCCAGGATCCAAAGACCTATTACTCGAACGAATACCTGCCGCCCGTGTCGCAGATGCGCGCCTGCAAGTAAGGTGGAATCAGCCGGGAGGAGTGATCGATGAGTGAGCAAAAGAAGGCTGGCTATGCGTATGCCGACCTTCACGTCGGGATGTCGTTCCGCAGTCCTGGAAGGACGATCACCGACGCCGATCTCGTGAGCTTCTCCGGGCTCACCGGTGACTATTCCGAGCTGCATACGAGCGACGTCTACGCCAAGAGCAGCCAGTTCGGGCGACGCGTTGCGCACGGAATGCTCGGGCTCGCATACGCGCACGGCCTCATGTGGGCACGCACGGGCGAGTTGCGCGAGACGGCAATCGCCTTTTTGGGCATCACGGACTGGAAATTCACGGGTCCGATTTTCATCGGCGACACCATATTCGTGAACTATCGCATCGCGGAGCTGCGTGACAGCAAGTCGAGACCGACGCAGGCGATTGCCATCTTCGACGTCGAAGTCGTCACCCACGACGAGCGCGTCGTACAGCGGGGGCGCAAAGCCCTTCTCGTGTCGAAGATTCCCTTGACTGCGGTCGAGGCGTCCCGATAGGCATCGCCATGAATACGGCCAAGAGCGGGGTTCCAATTCGCATCAACCGCGTATCCAAGGTTTTCGGCGAAGACGGTGACCACCCGTTTCAGGCGTTGAAGCGGGTAACTATCGATGTGGACGCTGGCGAGTTCGTGTCTGTGGTCGGTCCGTCGGGCTGCGGGAAAAGCACGCTGATGCTGATGGTTGCTGGTCTCCTCAATCGAAGCGCTGGCGAAATTCTGATCGACGGCAGTCCGATCAACGGCCCGATTACCGATGTCGGCATCGCCTTCCAGGATCACCTTCTCCTCGAATTTCGCACAGCGCTAGACAACGTGATGCTGCATGCGGACCTCCGTAAGCTGCCGCGCAAATCGCTCGAGGGCCGAGCGAAGGATCTATTTGCTCAGCTGAGACTGACCGCAGCGATGGACAAATACCCGCGACAACTTTCAGGCGGCATGCGCCAGCGTGTATCGCTCATACGCACGCTTGTTCACGAGCCATCGCTGCTACTGATGGACGAGCCGTTCGGTGCGCTGGACGCATTGACGCGCCTGCAGGTCCGGACCGACCTGGAAGCTCTATGGTTACGGCGCCGACCAACGGTGCTTTTCATCACCCACAGCGTGGAGGAAGCCGTCGGCCTTTCGGACCGGATCCTGGTAATGAGTCCGAGTCCTGGCGAAGTGGTCGAGGACATTCGTGTCGACTTGCCAAGGCCGCGTCCGATCGTGCTCGGGGATGTGAAGGAATTCTCGGCTTATGTCGACCGCATTCATCGCCACTTCGAGCGACTCGGAGTTTTGCACGGCATCGATACGCCGGCGCTCGCGACAAGCGATCGGGCCGCAACATGACGGAAGTCCGCCCTACAGTGCGTCTGGTAGTCAATGGATTCGTTGGCGAGCTCGGCATGCACAACGGCGCATTAAACCTCGTCGACAGGGACATGCTGCGCGGCTTCAATGGTGCGCTTAGCGAAGCTGCCGCGAATACGCAGCTTCGTTGCCTGATCGTGCATGGCGGCGATGCGCGCGCGTTCTGTGCGGGAAGCAACATCAAGGAGTTCGAGCATCTTCGCCACGATGCGAGCGAGCAGAAGATCCTGTTCGAGGACATGGTGCTTCGCACGCTTTCGCGCATGGCAGTGCCGACGATTGCCGCCATCGACGCCCCGGCGCTCGGAGGCGGCCTCGAGATTGCGCTGGCATGCGACCTGCGGGTGGTCAGGAAAGGCGTGAGCCTCGGATTGACCGAGTCGCGGTTGGGTGGTTTGGCGGGCAATGGCGCCGTGCGGATTGCGCGCTTGATCGGACCGGCGCGCGCGAAAGAAATGCTCTTCACCGGTGAAACGGTTACCACCGAGACGGCGCTTGCGTGGGGACTTGTCAACGCCGTCGTCGAGCAAGGCAGTGCGCTCGAGGCCGCACGTCGACTCGCATTGACCATCGCGGAACGGGGCCCTACGTCGAACCGTCTCGCCAAGGCGCTCGTCGATGCGGCGCACGACATGCCAGTCGATGCCGCATTATCAATGTCGACCGTGGCGCAACAACAAGTCTTCGACGGCAATGATCTGCACGAGGGGGTGGCCGCGTTCCTCGCCAAGCGCGTGCCGGAGTTCACTGGACGATGAGCAACGATACCCAATACGCGACGCCGGCGCTTGCCAATGAGGGGGCTCTCATGGGCCAAGGTGCGGTGCTAGTCTGGAACGACATCGCCGATGAGGGGCGCGATAAGTTTTACGAGTGGCATGACAAGGAACACGTGCCTGAACGCCTCGCGATCCGGGGCTTTCGACGGGGCCGACGCTACATCAAGGCGTTTCATTCGCCTGAGTGGTTCACGATGTACGAAGCGGATGACCTTTCCGTCGTTACGTCGCCCGGCTACCTCGCGCGATTGAATGCCCCCACGCCGGCAACGCAGCGGACGCTTCCGTATTTTCGCAACACGTCGCGTGCGGTTTGTCGCGTCGTGCACTCTATAGGGACCAGTTCCGGCGGACATGTCCTTGCCATGCGTTTGAATGTCCCCGGCAAGCAAGGCGATGCGCTTTGCGACCACGTGGCCCGAGAAGCCTTCCCCCGGGCAATCTCATTCACTGGAGTGATCGCCTGTCACCTCTTCGTGGCGGACGAGGATGCGAGCTACGTCCCTACGGCGGAATCCAGCACGCGCTCCTTCGACGTGCCGTCGTGGGTTGTCCTATGCGAAACCACGACATCGGCGGCTGGCGATCGCGCAAAGCACCTGTTCGAGGAGGGTGACCTTGCCCGTCTCGGAGTCTCTGTACGTGCCGACGCCGCTACTTATGCACTCGAGATCTGTCGGTTGTCTTTACCAGGGAAACCTTGATGAAGCTTGTGCGACATGGCGAGCGGAGACGCGAGCGACCCGGCATTCTCGACGGCGAAGCTCGGGTTCGCGATTTGCATTAGGAAAATATAAGGCCCATGGAAAAGATTACTGCAGACGAAGCGGCACAACTCATCGAGGACGGCGACGCGATCCTGATCAGCGGCTCGGGCGGCGGCCACGCTGTGCCTGAAGCATTGTTGGCAGCGGTTGAGCGTCGCTTTCTCGCGGAGGCGAAGCCGCGCGGCCTCACTTCCGTGAGCGTAGTCGGGGTCGGCGATCGCGCGGCGCTGGGTGCCTCGCATCTCGCGCACGAAGGTTTGCTCAAGTGCGCGATCACCAGCGCGCTGGTCGATTCACCGGGCCTCGTGCGCCTCGCTGCCGAGGACAAGATCGAAGCCTATACGCTGCCTCAAGGCGTGCTCTCGCAACTGATGCGCGACATGGCAGCGGGACGCCCAGGACTCATCACCAAGACGGGCCTCAATTCCTTCGTCGACCCGCGGCAGCAAGGCGCGCGGCAGAGTCCGCGCACGCGACCGAACTTTGTCGAAGTCATCGAGCTCGATGGTGAAGAGTGGCTCTTCTTCAAGCCCGTCCCAGTCACAGTGGCGTTTCTGCGGGGAACGACGGCCGACGAGGATGGCAACGTGACGATGGAGGAAGAAGCCGTCCTTGGGGAGATGCTGGCAATGGCACAAGCCACCCGCCACGCGGGAGGTATCGTCATCGTGCAGGTGAAGCGCATGGCGAAGCGCGGCACGCTGAACGGCAAGCAGGTCAGGATTCCCGGGATCCTTGTCGATTTTGTGGTTGTCGATCCCGAGCAGAGCCAGACCTACGCGACTCGCTACGACCCGAGCTACTCGGGCGAGCTGCGTATTCCCCATGATGACATTCGCCCGCTCCCTTTCGGGCCGCGAAAGGTGATCGTGCGTCGCGCGGCCATGGAATTGTTTCCCGGTGCGATTTGCAATCTTGGCGCTGGCGTCTCGACGGGCTTGTCGACCATCGCGGCGGAGGAAGGCTTGCTCGACGCCGCCATCCTCACCAACGAGCAGGGCATCATCGGCGGTGCGCCGATCACCGGCAGGGATTCGGGTGGCGGGCAGAACTTCGCCGCCATGATCGAGCAGCCCGCGCAGTTCGACTTCTACGATGGTGGCGGCCTCGATCTGGCGTTTCTGTCCTTCGCCGAGGTCGACGCAGAGGGCAACGTCAACGTCAGCCGGTTCGGCGACAAGATTATCGGCGTCGGCGGATTCATCAACATCGCGCAGAACGCGAAAAGCGTGATTTTCAGCGGAACGTTGACTGCCGGGGATCTCGACATCGATTGGGAGGATGGCAAGACCGTCATTCGCAAGGAGGGCCGCCACAAGAAGTTCGTGCCGAAGATCGAGCAGGTCTGCTACAACGCGACCATGGGGCGCGAGCGCGGACAGCTGGCCTTGTTCGTCACGGAGCGCGCCGTGTTTCGCGTCGGGCCGAACGGTCTCGAACTGATCGAGATCGCGCCGGGACTCGACGCCGAGCGCGATGTGATCTCGAATATGGGATTCAGGCCGGCCGTGGCGCCAGACTTAAAGCCGATGGATGCGCGCATCTTCAAGCGGGGATTGATGAGTTTGTCCGCCGACATCCACGCCAAGCCGCACCGCTTTCGATCGGCTCGGGTCGCGCAATGGCACGAAGCGAGAGGCAACGCATGACCGGTGTGCGCATCAATGGCGCGACGCGGCCGTACGCAATCGTCGGCGATCCGATCGTGCAGGTGAAGGCGCCCGAGCTCGCGGGGAAATCCGACGCACTCATGTCATTCTTCGCCCTGGCGTAGCCATGTCCCACGTACCCGCAGAGCGTTGTCTGGGAATCGTCGAGCTCCTCGCCGACGGCGCACGCGAAATGCCACTGGGCGACATCGCGGACCGGCTCGAAGTTCCCAAGAGCGGCACGCATCGCCTGCTTGCAACGCTCGTTGACCTGGGTTGGGCCGAGCAGGACAGGGAAACGGGCTTCTATCGACTCACGATGCGCCTCGCGGTGCTCGGGCAGCGCTTCTACGTTGCTTCGGGCCTCCCTGACATTTGCCAACCTATCCTCGACCGGTTCGCGCACGAGTGCAGGGAGTTTGCTCGTCTCGCAGTCGTCGACGGCAGTACGCTCGTATGGATCGCCCACGCGCAGGGCGCCACCGGAGGACTGTTGTACCAACCGCCCGAGACTACAGGCACCGTGCCGCTGTTCGCGACGGCCACTGGCAAGGCGTGGCTCTCCACACTGAAGCCCAACGATGCCGTCCAACACATCGCTACGCAAGGCGGCTTCGGGCACGCGGACCAGTACGGACCGAACGTCATCCGAACCATCGACGCGCTCCTGAAGGAGCTTCGGGCGACCACCAAGCGTGGCTACGGTTTGGCATTCAACGAAGCCGAGCCCGGCGTAACGGCGATAGCCGCCGCGATCCGACCCCGTGGGGACAAAGCAGCTGTTGGCACAGTGAGCGTCGCGGGCCCTTCTGCCCGGATGACCGAACCCCGCGTGCGCGAGCTCGTGCCGCTGGTGACACAATGCGCGGCCGAACTATCGACGCTGTGGCCGATAAGGCCCAAGCCATCCGCGGTTGCGGGACTGGCCAAGCGCAGTCGCGCGCGCACGAATGGCGAACAGGGCGAACGCGAATGCGTAAAACGTGTGCAAAATCTGCTTGACCTAAAGTAACGGCGCAGGCGAAGTTCTTTCGCTCGCGAGCCGTGCCGGCAATCCAACACTGAGCTTGGCCGAGAGCGAAGGGCCGCAGGATCCGAGGGAATCGACATGAAACTGCAATGGCAAGCGTTACTGGCAGGCGTCCTGCTGGCGCTGTGTGCGGCGTCGGCGCACGCTCAGTACCCTGATAAGACCATCACCTTCGTGGTTCCCTTCGCAGCGGGCAGCGCAACGGACCAACTCGCGCGGGCACTCGGCATCGAAGCCACCCGCATCACGAAGCAGCCGGTTGTAGTCGAAGACAAGCCAGGGGCTTCGGGTTTCATTGGCGCCGAAGCCGTAAAAAAGGCAGCGCCAGACGGCTACACGGTCTTCATCACCACCAACACTACGCATGCCGCCAACGAGCATCTCTTCAAGAAGCTGCCGTACGACCCGGTGAAGGACTTTGCACCGGTCACTGGGCTTGGTAAGGGCGGGCAGATCATGATCGTTAACGTCGATCTGCCCGCAAAGTCGGTCGCCGAGTTCATCGCTCTGGCGAAGGCGAAGCCCGGCAAAATCTCGTTCGGAAGTGGTAGCTCGTCGTCGCGCGTGGCAGGCGAGATGTTCCAGCAGATGGCCGGGATCGAGCTGCTGCACGTTCCGTACAAGAGCAATCCGCTCGCGATCAACGATCTTCTGGGCGGGCAGATCAACATGATGATTACCGACATGGCGACTGGGCTGCCGCAGGTAAAAGGAGGCAAGGTGCGACCGCTTGGCGTAAGTACGCTCGCACGCTCGCCGCTCACGCCTGAGCTTCCGACGATCAGCGAGGCAGGACTCAAAGGCTATGACATGAGCTTCTGGTTCGCCGCCTATGTGCCGTCCAATACACCGCCGGCGATACTCAATCGCCTGCACGACATCCTGGTCGAGGCGAGCAAGGGGCCAGCGATGCAGACGTACTACAGCAACACCGGCACCACTCCCTTCGCGACTTCGCCTGCGGAACTCGGCGTATTCCAGGCACAGGAATCGGAGAAGTGGAAGAACATCATCAAGAAGGCGGGCATCGAGCCGGAGTAGCGGCTCGCTCCCGCACGCTATGCGCACTTCGCTGCGACTCGGAGGCGGCGCGGGCTTCGCCGGCGACCGCCTCGATGCGCCGGTTGCGCTAGCCGAGCACGGCGCGCTCGATTACCTGGTGCTCGAATGCCTTGCCGAGCGCACGATCGCGCTCGCGCAGCTGCGGAGACAGCGCGATCCGAACGGCGGCTTCGATACTCGGCTGGCCGAACGTATCGAGTCGCTGTTGCCGGTGCTCGCCAGGAAGCGGGTCCGACTTGTCAGCAATCTGGGCGCCGCAAATCCGGAAGGCGCGGCGGCGACGATCGCCGCGATTGCGCATCGCATGGGTATTCCCGTGAAGGTCGCTGCTGTGACTGGGGACGACGTACTCGATGCGCTCGATCTGGATGCACCCGCCATGGAGTCGGGCCTTCCGCTGTCCAGCTACGGCCCAGTCGTATCGGCCAACGCCTATCTTGGGGCGGAGGCGATTCTGCCTGCGCTCGCCAGCGGCGCAGATATCGTCATCACCGGCCGCGTCGCCGATCCTTCGCTGTTCGTGGCGCCGCTCATGCACGAGTATGGCTGGGCACCCGGTGACGTCGACCGCCTCGCGCGCGGGACGGTAGTCGGGCATCTGCTGGAGTGTGCGGGGCAGTTGTGCGGCGGTTACTTTGCGGACCCCGGGCGCAAAGACATTCCCAGCATGGCGGCGCTCGGATTTCCGTTCGCCGACGTGGATCCGTACGGGAATGCGACGCTCGGCAAAGTCGTCGGCACCGGAGGACGGCTCACGGTCGCCACCGCGACCGAGCAGCTTCTTTACGAAGTGACGGATCCGCATGGCTATCTCACTCCGGACGTAACCGCCGATTTTTCCGGTGTCACACTAACGGAGGCCGCGCCCGACTGCGTCGCCGTGCGGGGCGCACGCGGACGGCAACGCCCAGACCGGCTGAAAGTCAGCGTCGGCTACCGCGCCGGCTTCGTGGGCGACGGCGAGATCGGATATGCGGGCGCCAATGCGATTGCGCGCGCCGAACTCGCTGCGGAGATCCTGCGCGAGCGGCTGCATGGCCGGTTCGCCGAGCTGCGCTTCGACTTCATCGGCAGCACATCCCTGCACGGTCGCTCCTTCGATGGTGGCGCGCATCCTTACGAGGTGCGCCTGCGCGTGGCCGCGAGGGCGGCGACGCGCGAGGAGGCCGCAATCGTCGGCGATGAGGTCGAAGCGCTCTACACGAATGGTCCCGCGGGCGGCGGCGGCACGCGCAAATCGGTCACCGAGCAGATTGGCATCGTGTCCACGCTGATCGATCGTTCCCTGGTGACGAGCCATGTGACCCTGCACGAAGGAAGTGCGCATGCCTAAGCTGTATGACCTCGCGCACTGCCGCGCGGGCGACAAGGGCAACACGTCCATCCTGTCGCTGATCGCGTATCGCGCCGAAGACTATCCGTTGCTCGCCGCGCGCGTCACCGTCGAGGCGGTGGCGCGGCATCTCGCCGGTATTGCCAAAGGTGAAATTCGACGGTATGAATTGCCACAGTTGTGGGCGTTGCAGTTCGTGTGCGAGCAGTGCTTGGCTGGCGGTGTTACCACCTCGCTGGCGCTTGACGCGCACGGCAAGTCGCTGTCCTACGCGCTGCTGGAGATGGAAATCTAGTCGCAGCACGACGTGACCGCGTGATCCATTAAGCGGGCGAAATGGTCGCCGCTCATCAATTTTTTTCAGCCTCAACGCCAGCTTCCGAGGGTTCAATGGCCGCATCCGGTTCGGTGTCGGGATTGGGTCGAGAACGGCCGCTGCGGTTTCGGGCGTAGTGGTTAGTGCGCACCGGATGGCCGCCGCATGCACGCCACGCGTGCACTGGCGACTCTCCCAGGCGACTTCGTTTTCCAATCTGCGAGTACCCCACGGCAATGAAGCGAAGGCGGTCGTGCTCGCATCGCGATAAAATGATCAGTCGCTCCAACAATCTGCTGGAACGATCGAGCGCCAAAAACATCAGTCAAATGATCAAGATATCGCACCGCTTGTGCATTGCGCCGATGATGGACTGGACCGATCGCCATTGCCGCTACTTCCTGCGTCTGGTCGCTCCGCAAGCACGCCTCTATACGGAGATGGTGACGACGGGTGCGCTGCAATTCGGCAACGTGCCTCGGCATCTGGATTTCGATCCGGCGGAACATCCGCTGGCACTGCAGTTGGGCGGCAGTGATCCGTATGCGCTTGCGCATAGCGCCCGCCTGGGCGAGGCATGGGGATACGACGAAATCAATCTCAACGTCGGTTGTCCGTCCGAACGCGTGCAGACCGGCAGCTTCGGCGCGTGTCTGATGGCAGAGCCCACGCTGGTCGCGGACTGCGTCAAGGCGATGCGCGACGCGGTCGATCTGCCCGTTACGATCAAGCATCGCACCGGCATCGACGATGTCGACGAATATTCTTACGTGCGGGATTTCGTCGGAACGGTCTCGCGCGCAGGCGCGTTCGTGTTCATCGTGCACGCCAGAAACGCGATCCTCAAAGGACTATCGCCGAAAGAAAATCGCGAAGTGCCGCCGCTCAAATATGCGTTCGTTCACCGTCTCAAGCGCGATTTTCCCGACCTCAAGATCGTCATCAACGGCGGCATCACGACGCGCGAAATGATTGCGGAACAACTCGAACACGTCGACGGCGTCATGCTCGGGCGGGCGGCGTATCACGACCCGTGGGTACTTGCACAGGCCGAGGCGGACTGCTTCGGTGACACGCCCCCCCATCGCAGGCGCGCAGATGTGATCCACGCGTTGCTCCCGTATGTGGAGCGACAGCGGAGCGCCGGCGTGGGCTTGCGCGCGATTGCGCGTCACATCCTCGGGCTCTACCACGGACAGCCGGGTGGGCGCCGGTTTCGTCAGCTGTTGTCAGATGCAGATCGCTTGAAGAGCGGCGGGTCTCAACTGTTGCTCGACGCCCTCGCTGCCGTGGAACCGGCCGAATTGCAGGTCTAAGGCGAAAGCCGCCTTCAGCGGCGAGACCCTTATCGGCGTTCGGACCTGCTGCGATGCTTCGGGGCGTTCAGCGTGGATGCGTCTTCCACCAGATTGTCGGCCCCGCCAGGCATGGAAAGGAGGAACCGATCGGGTGCGACTTCTGCCGCGATCGACGCTCCAATGTAAGCGGCGACCAGAAGTAGCAGCGACCACTGGCCGGCGGGAAGAATCTCCATGACGAAATACGCCACCATGATCACGACGATCCAGCGCATGAAGACGAGCGCGAAGCGCGGACGCAAATGAAGCTGAGCGGGTGTGTGAGTGCGCAGCGCCCGGTAGAGACTCGCGTAGGCCCAGGCTGCCATGGCGATTTGGATCAGCGCGCCGTTGCGGAGCGACGAGTCGTGAAACGCTCCGCGAAACGAGAAGTCGCTGCTGGCGAGCATGATGCCGACCGGCATGCCGAGTGGGATCGCGAAGAACGCGGCTAACAGAAGGCCGACGAACAGGTATCCACCCTGTGAATTGATGCGGTCGCCCAGGTCGTCGGCGCCACGCGGCGCGAAGCTCGATGCGAGCCCGGCGATGATCACCGCCATCGCCAGCAGCGTGTCGAGAAGATACAGGATCAGTACGTTGCCGGTCGACCAGTGAAAGACGAGGATACCGACCAGCGGCACGATATTGCGCGCAATCGCTTGCGCGACCGCGATCGGGCTGATCATGGTGCGATTCGCTGCCGGCGCCGGGTTCTCGGGTCCGTTCATACAGGCGCTGCGCCCGACTTGCGTTCGTCGTCGATATATTGACGAACGATCGAGTCGAAATCGTGATCGGCTTTCATGCCTAGCGCCGGGCCGAGCACCGGTGCAAAATTCGCAGGCCACGTCGCGACGATGCGTTCGATGACGGGTCGGGGTGCCAGCGCACGCGCGCTGCCGCGGCGTCGCCTGCGACTCGATGTAGCGCCTTCACCATTTCGCCGACACCCACGCGCAATCCCGGTACGTTGACCGAACGCGTATGCACGAAACCGGCCTTGGCAAATGCCCCCGCCGCTATCTCGTGGCCGATGACGATGTTGGCGATCACCGAACGCGGTGAAGTCACCCACATCGCCGCAGTCGCAGCGACCGGGCATATCGCATCGACGCCGGCCAAAGGTTCCCGAATGATGCCGCTGGCAAACGAAGAAGCCGCCTTGTTGGGCTTGCCTGGCCGCACGGTGACAGTGGGCAGGCGCAATGAGCGACCATCGATGTAGCCTTTGCGCGTCATGTCGTAGACCAGGAATTCACCAATCGCTTTTTGCGTGCCGTAGGACGTTTGCGGCATCACCGGAGAGTTGTCGGTAACGGGGTTCGGCAACGGGCCGCCGAAAACAGCCAATGAACTGCTGAATACGAACTTGGGCGGCCGTGCGAGGTGCCGACAACGCTCGAGCAGCGTGCGCGTGGCGTCGAGATTGACTCGCATGCCGGTATCGAATTCAGCTTCGGCCTGCCCGCTGACTACGGCCGCCAGATGAAATATCGAATCGGTGTCAGCGCTCACGACACGCTCGACCAGTGCCGCGTCGCTCAAGTCGCCGGCGATCGTCGTTACACGCGGATCGACGATCGACGCCTCTGCGACGTCGATCAGGACGAGTTCGCGCAGTTCGCGAGCCTTGCCTTGTGCATCGGTCAGCGATCCGCGATGGAGTAACGCGCGAGCGAGACGGCTACCAAGAAATCCGGCGCCGCCGGTAATGACGACACGCATCTCTCATCTCCCAAGGTCGTGCGCCGCGCTCAGGCGATAGCGCGCACGCATATGGCCATTATAAGATGAGTCGTTTGCCCGAGTTCATCGATGGAGCGACATATGTCTCGTCCGATTCATTTCGAAATCCACGCCGCCGATCCTCAGCGCGCGATCGCCTTCTACGCAGGCCTCTTCGGGTGGACCTTTACCAAGTGGGCCGGCCCCGTCGACTACTGGGTCATCAAGACCGGTGACGAGGGTGTTCCCGGCATCAACGGCGGCCTGCTCCCACGGCAAGGCGGTGGACCGGCGCCGATGCAGGCGCTCAACGCCTATGTCTGCACGATCGACGTGGCCGACCTCGATGCAAGCCTGCGCCGCGCGGGCGAGGTCGGCGGTGCGGTCGTCCTGCCGAAGATGCCTATACCCGGCATCGGCTGGCTTGCGTATCTGCACGACACCGAGAAAAACATCTTCGGAGTGATGCAGGCGGATACGCAAGCAAAATGATCGCAGCAAAGTGATCGCAGAAAAATGATTGGAGCGAAATGAGCGCGGCGATCGACGCCGCGAGCGGCACGCGTGACGGCGCCGCGCACGGGCGTATCTGCGAAGCGATCCACGATAGCGGGATGGCGGTCGAGACATCGTTCATTGCAAATCTTGAAGTCGCTGCATTGGCGGAGGAAGCGCGGCGGCGAGATGCGGGCGGCGAGTTTCACGACGCTCGAGTAGGCCGCGCGGCGTCGCGCACACTGGCTGGCGACATACGCGGCGATCGAATACTGTGGCTCGACGAAGGCTCGCCCGCGCCTGTGGAAATGCCGCTTTGGAGCGCACTGACAGGATTGCGCGATGCGTTGAACCGAGCCTTGTTCCTCGGTCTTTTTTCCATCGAAGCCCATTATTCGATCTATCCCGCGGGAACGCGCTATCGCCGGCACCGCGACCGCTTTCGCGACGACGACAGGCGCATACTTTCGTGCGTTATCTATCTCAACGAAGCTTGGCAGTCGAGCGACGGCGGCGAGCTCAGGGTGTACTGTGATGACTGCGGCAATGACGGCGGTGATGACGGCGGCGATGACGGCGCCAGGGATATCGTTCCAGCCGGCGGCACGCTGGCGTGTTTTCTGTCCGAGCGTTTCGAGCACGAAGTCCTGCCGGCGACGCGTGACCGCATTGCAGTCGCGGCATGGTTCCTGCGGCGACCCTAAACACGTTTCTGAGCGCCCCTGAGGCGACGCCCTCCGCTCGGGTCGCGTCGTTCGCCATGCTAGAATCGCGCCTGCATTTGCTGCATTGAGCGGTGCGCTTTGCTGCATTCGCGCCTGTGCCCGACGTTCCCGGCAACCTTTCTCGCCATCTCGATCGATGCCTTCCCCGAAGTCTCCGGCGCCGCCTGCCTCCCTTGTCATCGCCACGCGCGAGTCCGCCTTGGCATTGTGGCAAGCGCGAGACGTGCAGACGCGCTTGCGCGCGCTGTATCCGTCGTGTTCAGTCGAACTTCTGGGCCTGACGACGCAAGGCGATCGAATCCTTGACCGGCCGCTCGCCGATATCGGCGGCAAAGGACTTTTCATCAAGGAACTAGAGCAGGCGATGACCGATGGTCGTGCGGACCTTGCCGTGCACTCGCTGAAGGATGTGCCGATGGACCTCCCCGAGGGTTTTGTGTTGCCGGCCATCCTGGAGCGCGAAGATCCTCGTGACGCGCTGGTATCGAAGCGTTTTCGCGCGCTGGCGGAAATGCCTGCGGGCAGTCGCGTCGGCACGTCGAGCCTGCGCCGCGAAGCGCAACTGCGCGAGAGGTACCCGACGCTCGAGGTTCATGCACTGCGCGGCAACGTCAACACGCGCCTGCGCAAACTCGATGAAGGCAATTACGACGCCATCATTCTCGCCGCCGCTGGACTCAAACGACTCGGCCTGGCTGAACGAATCACGGCTTTGATCGATCCGCTCGAAAGTCTTCCCGCGGTCGGGCAGGGTGCGATGGCAATCGAATGTCGCAGCGATCGGTCGGATCTCATCGAGTCACTTGGCGCACTTGCCGATCGTGCAACGACGTTGTCGATCGAGGCGGAACGTGCTTTCGGGCGCGCGCTGAGCGCGAGCTGCCATGCGCCGCTGGCCGCCTACGCGCTTCCAGACGTCGCTCGCAACGCACTGTGGTTGCGCGGCTTGGTCGCCAGTCGTGATGGGAGACACGTGTTGCGCGGCGAACGGACTGCATCCGTGGCCGACGCCGCGGCAGCCGTGGCCTTGGGCGAGGCGCTCGGCGCCGACTTCCTGGCGCGCGGCGCGGCGCAACTCCTCGCAGAAGACGCGTGAGCGGGCCGCTACGCGGCGCGGGTATCCTCGTCACGCGACCGGCGCGACAGGCCGGCATGCTGGCGCGACAGATCGCAGCAGTCGGCGGGACGCCGGTGGTGTTTCCCGTTATCGTCATCCTGCCTCCCACCGATCGTAGTTCGCTCGATCGTGCGCAACGCGAACTCGATCAATACGACTTCGCCGTTTTCGTCAGCGCCAACGCGGTGGAATACGGCGTTGGTGATCCCGCCGCATGGCCACCCAAGCTGATCGCGTTCGCACCCGGGCCCGGCACTGTTGGCGCGCTTGCGGCGGTCGGCATCGAGGATGCGCGAATGCCTGCGACCACGATGGATAGTGAAGGGCTGCTGGCTTCGCCGGAGTTTGCGCCGGCTGCCGTCTCCGGCAAGCGTGTCGCGATTTTCCGCGGCAGTGGTGGACGCGATGTGCTCGGGGACACGCTGATCAAGCGTGGCGCGCGCGTGGACTATATCGACTGTTATCGTCGCGCTAAACCCGAAGGTGGGGCCGCCGGTTTGCTCGAAGCTTGGCGCGAAGGTCGCATCGACGCGGTGACGATGACCAGCCGCGAAGGGCTCGACAACCTGTGGACGATCCTTGATGCTTACGGTCGTGAAAAGCTGATCGCGACGCCGATGTTCGTACCGCATTCGCGAATCGCGGAAGGCGCCCGCGACCTCGGCGTTTCGGAAATCATTGTCAGCGAGGCCGACTGATGCGGGCCTGCTGGCGTCGCTGCTGCAGTATTTCACTCGGGTGTCACCCGACGTTCACTAGAGTTATCGACGTCGATACAAGGTAACTGAGTAAGGCAGTCCAACTGAGTAAGGCAACTGAGGCAACTGAGCAAGTTGGGCCACCAAAACCACCGCGGACATACCATGCAACCAGACATTCTCGTAACCGCCTCGCTGCCCCCACTGCTGTATGACCCGCTGAAGGTATCGTACCGTTGCCACGACTACTACCAGGCGAGCGACAAGCCGGGCCTCCTTGCCGCCGATGGCGCGAAGATCCGCGGTCTGGTGCAGGGCGGCGGCACGTTAACGCCGACGGAATTGCTCGATTCGCTGCCGAACCTTGAAATCATTTCGGTGTTTGGCGTCGGCTATGACGGCGTGCCGACCGCGTATTGCAGGAAACGCGGCATCAAGGTCACGAACACGCCCGATGTCCTTACCGACGACGTTGCCGACGTCGCATTGGGTCTGATCCTGATGACCGGCCGCGGATTCGTTCGCCTCAACCGTTTTGTGCACGCCGGAAGTTGGCTCACCAAGGGATCGGAGCTGACGACCAAGCTCGCCGGGCGCAAGGTCGGCATTCTCGGCTTGGGTCGGATCGGCAAGGCCATCGCGCAGCGTGTCGCGGCGATGGGCATGCACGTCGCCTATACCGGCCGCAATGCGCAGAAAGTCCCTTATGAATTCGTCGGCGACTTGAAGTCGCTGGCGACCGCGGTCGATTTCCTGGTCGTTGCCTGTCCAGGTGGCGCCGCAACCAGGAACATCGTCAACGCCGAAATTCTGGGGGCGCTCGGAAAGAAAGGCACGCTGATCAACATCGCGCGCGGTTCGATCGTCGATGAACCGGCACTGGTCGCGGCACTTAAGTTGGGAACGATCAAGGCCGCCGGGCTCGATGTATTTGCCGACGAGCCGAGGATTCCGGCGGAGTTGATGACGATGGACAACGTCGTGCTGCTGCCGCACGTCGGGAGCGCGACGCGCGAGACGCGGCAGGCGATGGGAGATCTTTGCAAGGCGAACCTCGACGCGTGGTTCACCAAAAAGACCGTGCTGACGCTGATACCCGAGCTGCAGCAGGCCTAAGCGTTGCGCACGGCGCGCTGTGAGGGGCCCGCTATTCCGGGATCGTAGCCGCTTGAGATTTTGCGGACGGGCCAAGGAGCACGGCCGCCAGCGATGCGATGACCAATCCCAGCGCGATGAATTCGCTGACACCCGGGCGTTCGCCGAGAAACAACATTCCGGATAGAACGCCGACCACGGGCACCGGCAGCGACGACATCGAACTTACCGCGACGGGCAGCGTTCGCGCCATCGTAAACCACGCCCAGTGCGCGACCGTGCCCGCGAGGAAGATGTTGTAGAACACGGCAAACCACACCGTGCCGGACATGTTCGCCAGCGATTCGAACGGGTGCGGGTCAAACAGCGGCATGCAGCACGCTATCGGCAGCCATCCAATCAGCATCATCCATCCGGTCAGCGTATTTTGCGGCACAGGCGGTTTCCATCGGCGAAGGAGAACGGTGCCGAATGACCAGAATATCGCCGCGGCAAGTATGAACATCGCGCCGACAGGCGAACGCTGGAAGACGCGCACATCATCTCCAAGCAGCACGATCATCCCGAGCATGCCGAGGGCCATGCCCGCTATCTTTCGCTTCGATAGCGGTTCATGCAGCAGCACCAATCCGAACAGGACGGCCCAGATCGGCATCGTGTAGGCGAGAATGGCTGAGCGGCCCGCAGGCATTTGCTGCACGCCGAACAGGATCAGGCCATTCCACGCGGCAATATTGAACACCGCCAGCACGAGGACTTTGCCCCAGAGCGCGCGAGGGATCGCGATCGAGTCGCCGGACAACTTCGATACCAGCAACAAACCGATCGCCGCAAAAGGCAGCGTCACACTTCTAAAGGTCAACGGCGCGAGTTCGCGCACCCCGAGCTTCATTACCGGCCAGTTGCAGCCCCATACAATCGTCAGCACGACGATCAGCACCAGGCTCGCCGTCGGAACGGTCTTCGCGCTCGTCGGGCTCACGGGTCGTTGCTCACGAACGACGCAAATCCGAGGCGTCCCCGTACTTGGCGCGATGCAACGCCCGCGCCTGCGTTATCCATTGGTCGCGCTCGATGCGCCCGGGAAATTCGTGCAGCTTGGCGTCGAAGTCGGCGACATCACGCTCGGTCCAGTGGGCGATCTGTTGAAAACTCATGATCCCGAGATTGTGCAGCATGCGCTCGAGCACCGGGCCGATGCCGACGATCGACTTCAGGTCGTCGGGGCCCGCGGCGCCCCCCAGAATCGGCGGAGGCGCGTTGGTCTCGATGTCGATCACGAGCTGTCGGTAGCGCGCAGATTCGGCGCGGGCATCGGCAATACCGCGCTGCAACTGCCAGCGCTCTTCGTCGGCCCCGTCACGGGTCGAAAGATCGGCGTCGCGATCGATCAGGAGTTGCCGCAGCGCCGCCGCTTCGCTGTCACGACTGCGGATGATGCGCGCCTTCTCGGCGTCGATTCGCCTGCCCTCATCGTTGGCGGATGTAAGCTTGGTTTGATCCGGGTCCGGGCGCGGCACTGCCGCGGCCTCGATCGTGAGTGGCGCAGCGCTCGCTGACCGCTGTGCGGGCGAATCATGGGCGGAAGAAGGGTTCCGCGCGCGGAGCGACCCGAGCGCGTACGCGCCGCCGGCGACAAGGACAATAACAACAAAGGAGAGGAAAGCGATCAAGATGCAGAGCTTACAGTCGTGCGACAGCGCAACGACCCTGTGCGCATTCTAGTTGAGGTGAGCCCGGTCGACCAGCGTTGCGCGCCTGATCGAGCCCTGCCGGTCCTGCTACAATTCTGGTCGTAGCGCCCCTTGAATTCGACGTCGCGTTCGATGCTTGGCGTCCCGACCCGTAACTCCCCGGTGGCCGACCCTCTCGCCCCTTCCCCCATGACCTCAGCCGATCCGCATGCCCGCGGTGTCTCGCGTGGGCAACGATGGCTCGTGGCGATCCTGTTGTTGCTGTTTGCAGGCGTCGTTGCCGTATGGCTGGATGCGCGCAACGGTCAGCGGCAGCTGCGTACCGAACTGGCCAAGCGTCTGGGCGAAATCGATTCGGGCGACCAGGCTACACGAGCCGCGATCAAGGACGCACAGGAAAATCTGCGGGATGTGCAGGCAAAAGCTGCGTTGCTCGAAAACCGCGTTGCCGAGTCACAAAGCCAGCAGGCCGCACTCGAGGCGCTCTATCGCGAACTCACGCCAACGCGCGATGAATGGGCACTGACCGAAGTCGAGCAGATATTGATACTCGCCAGCCAGCAGTTGCAGCTCGCCGGAAACGTCCCCGGAGCGCTGACGGCAATGCAACTCGCCGATACCAAGCTGCAGCGACTCGACCGCCCGCAGTTCGTCTCGTTGCGTCGAGCGCTCGCGCGCGACATGGATCGGCTGAAGGCGGTACCGTTTGTCGATGTCTCGGGACTGTCGCTGCGCCTCGATCAAGCGATCGCCGGCATCGACGCGCTTCCGCTGGCCAACGATGGACGAGTGCAAACGGCGCCTGCCACCGAACCGCCGAAGGCGGAAGCGCCATGGCGCGTATTCCTGCACGGCCTCTGGCAGGACGTCCGGCGTCTGGTCCGCATCGAGAGGATCGATCAGCCGGAGCCGCCGCTGCTGGCGCCGGAGCAACAATTTTTTCTGCGCGAGAACCTGAAGCTGCGCCTCCTGTCGGCGCGCTTCGAATTGCTGTTTCACGACCCGGTTAATTTCCGCGCCGATCTCGCCGCCGCCGATGCGCTGCTCGTCCGGTACTTTGATGTCAAGTCGCGACAAGTCGTTGCGTTGCAGATGTTGCTTCGACAGTTGAAAGGCACCGACATGGCGACGGAGTTGCCGGGTCTCGCCGGCAGTCTTGACGCTGTTCGCTCGCTGCAGCTGGCGCGAGACAAGGCGTCGCGTTAGCCGCGAACGCGCTAGCGACCCAGGCCAATGCGTATCCTTTTCTGGTTCGTGTTGCTCGCGGTCGCCGCCGCGGCGGTAGCACTTGCGATCAGACTCAACGCCGGGTACGCGTTGCTGGTGGCGCCGCCTTACCGGATCGAACTGTCGCTCAATCTGTTCCTCTTGCTGCTGCTTGGCGGTTTCGCTGCGATCTACGCCACTCTTCGCCTGATTGCGCGGGCGGTTCGTTTGCCGGGTTCGGTGCGCACGTGGCGGCGCCAGCAAAAGCGCGAGCGCGCGCGCGGCAAGCAGGATGCGGCCATCGTTGCGTTGCTCGAAGGACGGTATCGAAAAGCGCAGCAACTCGCACAGGAAGCGCTGGCAATTCCCGGCTCTGCGGGCCTTTCGGCGATGGTCGGCGCGCGCGCAGCCATCGACGTCCGCGATTTCGAGGCGGCCTCGTCGTTGCTTGAACGCTCGGATGCGCAGACGCCTAGCTTGGCGGTGCCGCGACTGATGTTGTCGGCCGAGATAGCGCTGGAACGTGGTCAGCCACTGCAGGCGCTGAAACTCCTGCGCGATCTGCGCCAGGACGCCGGCATGCATACCGCGGCGCTGCGCCTGGAACTGCGCGCATTGCAGGCCGCCGGTCGTTGGTCAGAGATTCCGCCGCTGCTGGACCAGTTGGTCAAACGTAAAGTCTACGACGCTGCTCAGGCGGACCATGTTCGCGTCAGCGCGCACGGCGAGCAATTGAATGTGCTGGCGAGTGACGCTGCGGGTTTGCGCGAATACTGGGATCGACTGCCTGACGCGGCGAAACTGCGTCCGCAGGTCGCGCGCGCCGGCGCTCGCAGCTTCCTGCAATTGGGCGGCGATCGCGAGGCCGCGACGATTCTCGCCAACAGCCTCGATCGTAACTGGGATTCGGAACTGGTCGAACTCTACGGTGAATGCCGTCCTGCAGACGCGACGCGGCAACTCGAGCAGGCTGAGCGGTGGCTGACCACGCACAACCAGGATTCGGCGCTGCTGCGCGTGCTCGGAACGCTCTGCCAGCGGCAGCAACTATGGGGCAAAGCGCAAACCTACTTCGAAGCGAGCCTCGCATTGAACAACGACTGGCGCGGTCACCTGGCACTCGGGGAGATGCTGGGCGCGCTGAATCGCGACGAAGAGGCCAACGCCCATTTTGTCGCAGCGCTCAGGCTCGCGACCGGCGAGCTGCGCCGGTCCGGCCGCCTCATTGATCGACAAGGTGGCGGTCCTTCAGCAAGCTCGCCAACGTAGCGGTGAACCGCGGAACATCCGCGCCATCGATGTGAGACGTATCGGGCAAAATGAAAGTCGCAAACGCCGGAACGTCCCGAAAATCGATCATTGCCGCGGGCGACGTCCGTGCGTAGACGTCCCAGTAGCGGTCGCGCGGCATATTCGTTTCGTCAAGACGCAGGCTTTCGTCGGCAGCAGGCTCCCGGAAGAAAACGACACGGCCACCACGCGCCTGTATGAGTTCTACCCAGCTCGAAACCAACGCGAGATCTGAAAGCCAGGTCGACGCATCCACGGCAGGCTCGTCGCGATAGTAGCGCGCAAGATCTTTGATGCGCGCGGCGCGAATGTCGGCAAGGTCCGGCCGATGGTAGTCGATGAAGCCTGCACGATCGGCGCGCACGACGATCCGGTCGTTGATCGGCAGTCCCTGACCGGCGATGCGTCGCTCCAGCATATTGGCGATCGAAAAGGGCGAGCGGACCATGACCAGGCGCTTTTGCAGCGCCGTGAGTAGTTTGCGGTGTATGCGTCGCGCCAGCGTCCAACGATTGCGATAGTGATCGAAGTAGCTTTGTTGCATGTCCCAGTGCTTGCGCTGCATGCCGCGGGCGTCGACGCCGACAATCGCCAGACCCGTGAAAGTCTTGTCAGCGGCAAGCTCGCGCAGCGCAGCCAGCGGGTATTTGCCATTCACCGCCAACATTGCGACCGGTCGCCCGCCCAGCTCCTTCGACAGCCGCGCCGGGTCGATGGCAAACTGGATTCGCGAGGCACCGAGCAACGCGATCGCACGAGACGAGCCACGCACACGGTCGAGCTGCATCGACCATAGATCGGCGTCGTCCTGCACGGTGACAGCGTAACCCTGATGACGCAGATAGGACTCGTACGCGACAGCAAGTCCCGCGACGATCAGCAGCGCGAAGAACCATGCACGTAGCCACGAGCCGTTCATGTTGGCGAGCCGCTAGAACTGAAAGTAAATGAAAGCGGGATTGAATCCCGGCGAGAATACAACCGCGGCCAGTGCCAGCGTGATGCTGACCGCGCGCGGCGTAACACCGAGCTTGTCGAGCCAGTCCCACCCGCGGAGCCGCCCGAAAGCGATGTGCGCGCCGACGATGGCCGCGCCAGCCACAAGCGCGATCAGTGCGAAGCTTGCCGGTACGACCGAGGCGCCGCTACCCGCAGAAAACATCGACCGGACGATGTCCACGCCCTGTCCCAGCGAGTTGGCGCGAAAAAATACTGCCGCAACGCTGAACTGGGCGAAGGTGGCGACAGCGAGCGCGGCGCGGCCGAAGCCGTTTCTGACTTTGCCGAAGTCCCACACATATTTTCGCACCAGGTGCTCGACAAAAATGAATAGACCTTGCAGCCCTCCCCATACGATGAACGTCCAGGCCGCGCCGTGCCAAAGGCCGACCAGCAGAAAAGCGACGAGCAGGTTGAGCTCACCGCGAACGCGTCCGCGGCGATAGCCTCCGAGTGGCAGAAAAACGTAGTCGCGGACCCAGCTCGCGAGCGACATGTGCCATCGTGTCCACAACTCGGCCATGCCGACTGAACCAAAGGGGCTCTCGAAATTCATCGGGAAACGAAAACCGAACATCAACGCGACCCCGATCGCGCAAAGCGAATAACCGGCGAAATCGCAATAGGCCTGCAGCGCAAATGACGTCGCACCGAGCCAGCTGTCCGCGACACCCCGCATAGCGTTGGATCCGGTCACAAAGACGCGATCGACGACTGGCGCGAAGACCAGATCGGCAAGACAGATCTTGAGCGCCAGGCCATAGACGAACAGCGCGAGCCCTTTGCCGACCTCGACCGAAGCCCACGATTTGGCGGTGACGCACTGCGGCGAAAAGTCACCATAGCGCAGGATCGGTCCCGCGACGAGATGAGGAAAGAATGTCACATAGAGCCCGTAGTCGAGCAGGCTCTTCGACACGGCGATGCGCCTGCGATAGACATCGATGACGTACGAGAGGCTTTCGAATGTGTAAAACGAAATGCCGACCGGAAGCAGGATGCCGAGCGACACCGGCTTGAAATCGACATTGACCAGGTGCAGCAAGTCGATCGCAGTGTCGGAGAAGAATTGCGCGTACTTGAAAAAGCCGAGCGCGCCGAGGTTGATCGCAATGGACAACGCGAGAATCGCCTTGCGCCCCGACGGGTTTTCCGTGCGGACCATCCATTGCGCCGCCAGCCAGTCGAAGCCCGTGGTCGCGATGATCAGCAGCACGAAGAACGGGTTCCACGCGCCGTAGAAGAGATAGCTCGCGCCGAGCAGAAAAACCTTGCGCGCCGTCCACGATTTAACCGCCCAGTACCCGGCGAAAACCAGCACCAGGAAGGTGAGAAACGTCAGCGAGTCGAACGTCATGGCAGACGCTAGTCGGAGCCGGCGGGCCGAGGCTCGCTAAGCGGGCGTCTCGGTTTGCGCAGCGTAGGTAAAGGAATCGGCGTAGAACGCCTCGGGCGGCAACTTTCGACCCTGGACAAATTCGCGGCGCGCGGCATCGATCATTGCGGGACCGCCGCACGCATAGACGTCATAGCCGGAAAGGTTGACGAAGTCACCCAACACGGCCTTGTGCACGAAGCCCGTCCGACCGGGCCATTTGTCCTCGGGAAGCGGGTCCGACAGCACCGGAATGAAGGTGAAGTTCTTGTGCGTTTCCTGCCACTCGCCGGGCAGATTCGGCAGGTAGAGATCCCGCAACGACCGAACCCCCCAGTACAGAACCATCTGCCGCGTAGTGTTGCGGTAGAACGCGTGCTCGATGATGGCCTTGATCGGGGCGAAGCCGGTGCCGCCGGCGACGAATATGATCGGCTTGTCCGACTCCTCGCGCAGGAAGAAGTTGCCGAGCGGGGCTTCGATCCGCATGATTTCGCGACCTTTGAACTCGTTGAAGAGTTGGCCGCTGAACCGTCCTCCCGGCACATGGCGAATGTGCAAGTCGAGCAGCGAGTCGGCCTCTGGCGGTGTCGCGATCGAAAAGCTGCGACGGTGGCCGTCCTTCAGCAGGAAGTCGAGATATTGTCCGGCGAGGTATTGCAATCGCTCATTGGCAGGCAGCTTGAGAGAGACGATCGCCACGTCGTGCGCGACCTTGTCAATCTTCTCGACGCGGCACGGCATCTTACGGATGTGGATGTCTCCGGCGCGCCTGACTTCGCGGACTTCGATGACGAGGTCGGTCTTCGGCTGTGCAACGCACAGTAACGCGAGGCCTTGCTTCTTCTCGTTGTCGGTCAGCGTTCCGGCCTGGAAGTGTCCATAGTCGACTTCACCTTCGATGATGCGGCTCTTGCAGGTGCCGCATGCGCCGTTGCGACAGCCGTACGGAATCATCAGTTCAGCGCGCATCGCCGCGGCAAGGACTGTCTCGCCGTCGTCGCAGCCGAACGAGAGCTCGCTGGGTTTTATGGTAATCTGATGAGGCATCGGTACGATTCAGCGCGCGGCGCGGACGAGATGGCGACCAGGGTAATCCTAATTGGCTGCGGCGACATTGCGATGCGCGTCGCCGATCTTCTTGGCGGCAAGCTCCGGCTGTATGGCTTGATCCGTCGGCCCGAGGAAATTCCAAAACTGCGCAGTCACGGCATCGTGCCGATCATCGGCGACCTCGATCGTTATGACGGCCTGCGTCGCCTGCGGACTGCGCCGTTTGCAGTCCTGCATTTCGCGCCGCCGCCTGCTGACGGACGCGATGATCTGCGCACTGCACGTTTGATTGCCGCCCTGACAAAAGCGCGAATTATACCGCAGCGCTTCGTCTATATAAGTACCAGTGGCGTCTATGGCGACTGCGCCGGAGCGCGCGTTGACGAATCTCGACCGCGCCGGGCAATGACGCCGCGCGCGCATCGTCGCATTGCGGCGGAGGACCGGCTTCGGCGCTGGGCGCGCCGCTACGGCGTCGTGCTCGCGATCCTCCGTGCACCCGGAATCTACGCGGCGACACGGCTTCCACTCGACCGGCTGAAACTGGGAACACCTGTGCTTCGCGCAGAGGACGATGTCTACACCAACCATATCCACGCCGACGATCTCGCGCGGGCGTCGATCGCGGCGATTTTTCATGCCAAGCCCAATCGCGCGTACAACGTCTGCGATGATGCCGAAATGAAGATGGGCGTCTGGATGGACTGCGTTGCCGATGCGTTTCAGTTGCCGCGGCCGCCGCGGGTGTCATGGGAGGAAGCCGAACGGCGCATCGCGCCGATGCTGCTTTCGTTCATGAACGAGTCGCGGCGGCTTAGCAATCATCGTATGCGGCGCGAGTTGCGAGTGCGTCTCAGATATCCGACGCCGCAAACGCTGCTCGCCGAGGTCGCTCCGCGCGAGCTGAAAAGGCAAATGGCGCTTCCTCTCGCGGCGGTCAAATGACGGACAGCTCGCTTCGCGCCAACGGACCGCGCACTCGCTGGCAGCAGATCGCCGCGCGGATCGACGCGTATGAGCGGCTGATCCGCCTCGATAAACCGATCGGGACGCTGCTGCTGCTGTGGCCGACGCTGGGGGCGCTTTGGCTGGCGTCGTTCGGCTCGCCGTCGTGGCTGGTCGTCATCATCTTCGTGCTCGGGACGCTGTTGATGCGTTCGGCCGGGTGCGCGCTCAACGATTATGTCGATCGCGAGTTCGACGCCCACGTGCTGCGTACCGCCGATCGACCGTTGCCCCGGGGTGAGATCGCGCCGTGGGAGGCGATCGCCGTGGCGGCCGTGCTGGCGTTCTGTGCTTTTCTGCTGATCCTGCCGCTCAATTGGGTCACCATCATGTTGTCGCTGCCCGCGCTGGCGATCACCATCGCCTATCCTTATTTCAAGCGCTTTTTCGCGTTGCCGCAGGCCTTCCTCGGAATCGCCTTCTCGTTCGGCATCCCGATGGCGTTCGCCGCGATCTATCGCGAAGTGCCTCCGCTGGGCTGGTTGCTGTTCGTACTCAACCTGTTTTGGGTGATGGCCTACGATACCGAGTACGCAATGGTCGATCGCGACGACGACATCAAGCTCGGGCTGCGAACGTCGGCGATAACATTTGGCAAGTTCGACGTGCTGCTCGTGATGATCTGCTACGCGGTCTACCTCGTCGGCCTCACCTGGATCGGACACGAAAGGCAAATGGGTCCGATTTTTTTTGTCGGTGTGCTGGTGGCGTCGTTGATCGCACTCTGGCACTACGGGTTGATTCGCGGTCGAGATCGTGCGCGCTGCTTTCAGGCCTTTCTCGGTAACCACTGGTTCGGTTTCGCGATATTCGCGGGCATTGTCGGCGACTATGTGATTGCCATGCATCGCTACCCTTGGTGGCCCCGGTGACGAGCACAGGCCCGGTGCTGGCGCGGCCGGGACTGCCGCCGGTCATCGATGCGTCGACGCGGGTGCTGATCCTCGGAAGTTTTCCAGGCGAAGCGTCGCTCACTGCCGGCCAGTACTACGCTCATCCACGCAATCACTTCTGGCCCCTGCTCGCTGCGCTGCTGCGCGTGCCGCTGGTCGAACTCGCGTACCGGAAGAGACTGTTGGAACTGAAGCGTCATCACGTTGGTCTGTGGGACATTATCGTGCGCTGCACGCGCGCCGGGAGTGCCGATAGCGCGATTCGCGACGCGCTGCACGGTGACATAGCGATTGCGCAGCGCCGGACCAAAGTGCTGCAACTGGTGTGCTTCAACGGCAAGACGGCGGGTCAAGCAGAGCCCCGATGGCGTGCCGCCGGATATTCGACGCGCGTGCTGCCATCATCGAGCCCCGCATATACGATGCCGTTCTCGGACAAACTCGCGGCCTGGCGCGCGGCGCTCGCGGGAACCGACACGCACGTTCAGCCGTGATGCCGCTGGCCGTTCGTCCCGCGCCGATCGGATAACCAGGAGTCGAAAGCTGTGGATCTCAATCTAGTTGACAAACGTGTCGTCGTTACCGGAGCCAGCAAAGGCATTGGGTTCGCCTGTGCCGAGGCGTTTGCGCAGGAAGGCGCGCGGGTCGTCCTGGTTTCGCGAAGTCAGCGCAACCTCGACGAAGCGCTGGCACGACTGCGGAAAAGCAATCACCCGCCGATAAGCCACGTCGCGGATCTCAAGCAGGCGGACCAAGCCGAAGAGATGGCGAGGACCGTGGAGGACGAAATCGGACCGATCGATATCCTTGTCAATTCCGCCGGGGCCGCCCGCCGCTACGCGCCCGACGATCTGAATGCGAGTGCGTGGCACGACGCGATGGACGCGAAATACTTCACCTACATTCATGCGATGGATGCGGTGCTCAAGCGCATGATTGCCCGCGGCCATGGCGCCATCGTCAACATCATCGGTTTCGGCGGCAAAGTGGCAAGCCCTGTGCACCTCCCGGGTGGCGCTGCCAACGCGGCGCTGATGCTGGTCACTGTCGGACTGGCCAACACTTATGCGAGCAGAGGAGTGCGCATCAATGGCATCAATCCTGGCGGGACTTTGACCGGTCGCGTACAGCAGGGGCTGGCGGTCGAGGCGAAAATGACTGGCCTCTCCGAAGGCGAATTGCTGGCCCGTGCGGAGAAGAACATTCCGCTGCGACGATTGGGGACTCCGGAAGAAGTAGCGAAAACCGCGTTGTTTCTTGCTTCGGATTGCGCGAGTTACGTTACCGGGGCCATCGTGCCGATGGACGGCGGGGCGAACCCGATAATCTAGGATCGAACTTGTCTGCGCAGGGTTCGCAGGCCGAACAGCGCGAGCAGTGCCGAAAGCAGCAGAAGGCCGATGTCGCTGATGCTCGGGACGGCTGAAGACGGCGGGGGCGGGTCTGCCGCGATCTTGAGGACGTGGCCCGTCGTGCAGTCGAAGTGGACGGTACTGGTGAACGTAATCGTCCCCGCGAGGTTAGGGGAGGTGTAGGTGCTGATCTTGATCTGTATCGGCGTGTGCGGTGGAAGTCCGCCGCCGAACGGCTGAATGTGGAAGTTCGGGTAGTTGCCTTGGAACGCACCCTTCAGATTGAAACCGGTTTCGTCAGTGAACGCGTTCAACGTGATCGGCGTCTTCAGAAGCCCTGTCACGACCACCTTTGCCGATGTCTGTGCAGTAACATTGACGGCGGTATTGATATCGAAGCCTGACGTGGCCGCCGGAGGCCCGCCACAGGTGCCAGCCAAGTTGCTTTGACTCTCCAGAATCTCGATCGAAGGCACAACCGCGGACTGCGCTACTGCGGCGACGTCCGGCTTCGCGTTCGCATCGTCGGTACTGGGCGCAGCGACGCCTGCGCTCGCCAACAACAGCGCAAATGCTCCCAGTAAGGCCTTGATCGGCGTATTTGTCTTGCTCAAACGGAAGTCTCCTGGCGATGCGATCGCTACGTATCGAGCGATCATGCTGACGTCGAAGCCGCTGAGTCAGCATCCATCGACACCAGCATAGCTGCGTTGGATCTCGCCGGTCCAGCGGCGGGCGTCGATAGTAACTGCAATTCCTTGCCGTGTGGCATTCATGCGACGGCGACTGTCGCCGCCTCCCGACAGAAAGGGGCAGTTCGAGCAGTTTTGACGCCGAATGACGACAATATGACGCCGCCGGGGCCGCAGCAACGGGTCGAACATTCGTTTTTGACGCAGCGCGAATCCCGGCGACTGCGCTGGTCCGGTTTGGTAAGATTCTCAAGCGTTTTTTCGGGCCTTGCTCTGGCCCGCACCGCCTGCCCGTCGCAGCGTTCCTTCCTATCCATCCAAGCTGTTTTATTCCTCCTTGAAATACAGCGACCTTCGCGATTTCCTCTCGCAACTCGAACGACGCGGGCATTTGCGCCGGGTCGACGTTACCGTTGATCCGTATCTTGAAATGACCGCCATTTGCGATCGCGTGCTGCGCGCTGCAGGCCCCGCCATTCTGTTCGAACGACCACGAGGACACACGATCCCCGTGCTCGGCAATCTGTTCGGTACACCACAACGCGTCGCGCTGGCGATGGGAGTGAAGGACGACGAAGAGCCTTTGGCCGCGCTGCGCAACATCGGCAGACTGCTCGCGCAGCTCAAGGAGCCTGAGCCACCGAAAGGATTCAAGGACGCCTGGGAGAACACGCGTCCGCTGTTCATGCAGGTGATGAACATGGCGCCATCGGTGAAGAGTTCGGCGCCGTGCCAGGGAATCGTCTGGGAAGGAAACGACGTCGACCTTGGTCGATTGCCGGTGCAGACCTGCTGGCCGGGCGATGTTGCGCCGCTGATTACCTGGGGCCTGACGGTGACCCGTGGTCCGCTCAAGGCACGCCAGAATCTCGGAATCTATCGCCAGCAGGTCCTAAGCCGCAACCAGGTCATCATGCGCTGGCTTAACGCCAGGGGCGGCGCCCTCGATTTTCGCGACCACGCGCAGAAGTATCCGGGCACTGCCTTTCCGGTGGCGATTGCGCTGGGCGCCGACCCGGCGACAATACTGGGCGCGGTGACGCCGGTTCCCGATACGCTGTCGGAATATCAGTTCGCGGGGCTGCTGCGAGGTGCACGAACCGAAATCGTCAAGTGCATCACGCACGATCTGCAAGTGCCGGCATCGGCGGAGATCGTTCTCGAGGGCTACATTCAACCCGACGCGGCCGATCCGAGCGGGTATGCCACTGCGCTCGAAGGCCCGTTCGGAGATCACACGGGCTACTACAACGAAGTCGAGCGATTCCCGGTGTGCACGATCGAGCGCATCACGATGCGGCGCGACCCGATCTACCACAGCACGTACACGGGCCAGCCGCCCGACGAGCCGGCGGTTCTCGGACTCGCGCTCAACGAAGTATTCGTGCCGCTGCTGCAGAAGCAGTTCCCGGAGATCACCGATTTCTATCTTCCGCCGGAAGGTTGCTCGTACCGGATCGCGATCGTCAGCATTCGCAAGCAGTACCCGGGCCACGCCAAGCGCGCGATGTTCGGCGTGTGGAGCTTCCTGCGCCAGTTCATGTACACCAAGTTCGTCATCGTGACGGACGATGACATCGACGTGCGCAACTGGAAGGAAGTCGTCTGGGCTTTGACGACACGAGTGGATCCGGCGCGCGATACGCTGATCGCCGAGAATACGCCGATCGACTATCTCGATTTCGCGTCGCCCGTTTCAGGCCTGGGCAGCAAGATGGGGATCGACGCGACGAATAAGTGGCCGGGCGAGACGAACCGTTTGTGGGGGCGCCGGATCGCGATGGACCCCAAAGTCAGTCAGCGCGTCGACGAGCTGTGGGCCGCACTGGGCCTAGGCTGACATTCCCGGACGAGCATTCTCGGCGCTCGCCGCAACGCGCTCGGCCAGACGCTCTCCAAAACGAAGGATCAACGCCAACGCGTTCGTTCTGCGGGCTTCGTGATGGGTCAACCGGATATCGGCGAGAAATGGATCATCGACAAGCTGAATCGACGCCGACGGAAGCCAATCGTTGATCGGGACGCCATAGTTCGCTGCGATCATCGTCAATAGCGCGGGGCTCAAGGGCACGCCCGCGCGCAGGTTGGCGTAGCTTTCGCGCCAATGACTGGAAAGGCCTTGCGCGCGTCCAGGCTGCATCAGGCAGGCCAGCCAGCCGACGGCGACTTTGGCGGCGAATTGCTGTGCGGAACGAACCGGGACGTGCGCGACCACGCAATCCTCCGCCGACAGACGAACGTGCCGGACTGGCGGGTCGGCCTCGGCGCCGATGCGCACGGACCACCGCATGGTTGCCCTCGGCGATCAAAGTGCGGCTGTGCTCAAAATGGCGAGAGACAATGGCCTTCGGGCTCACATGCGCCTGATGCGTCGTGCGGCGCGACGACTGCAACAACTCAATTCCCTCCAGACCGCGCGCGAAGTCGGGTACGTAGTTGCGCCACGCATGGACCGCGTGGCTCCCGATTGGAAGTTCCGCAAGGGAGGCTGTCAAGTCGCGCGCGCGATGGCACTTTCAGAAACTCATCGGCGTCGAGCAGAAAAACATAGTCGGAATCGGTCGTTGCGAAGACCTGACGGACGAGCTGGCGTGATGGTGGCTGACTGTCGAAACTCGACGCTCGGGTCGTGGCCCACAGTGAGCTTGAGGCCTTCTTTCGCGAGCGACGCCAGGATTTCTCCGGTGCCGTCGGTCGAGCCGTGGTCGATGATCGATAACCCGTCGAGCACGCTCAAGTTGTGTCTGACGAAGGCCTCGATGATGTCGGCCTCGTCGCGCGCCATCGCAACGCCCCACAACTTCATGAGGCGTCCGCGGCTAGCTTCCCGGATCGGGTTCTTGGCGCCCGCGCCAGTTGCGCGCGATGCGGGCGACAGCAAACGCGATCGACGCCGCGCGCACCCAGCGCGCGTAACGCTGCAAACCGAATATCGGCGCGATCGTCTCGACCAAAGCGACGACAGCGGCAGGCTGCGCGACCGCTCCTCCGATCATGCCCGCGGGACGTATCGCGTTGCGGACATCGTCGGCGTGCACTGAAAGCTCCATCCGCTGCAGGCGCAGCTTGGTAATCAACAGCGCTTTTTGTGCCGAAAGTTCGCTGAGGCTCTTGCTCACGGCCTGGTCCGCAGAATGGCTGCGTCCTCGTCGAGCTGCGAAAGCGTCGCAGCAAACGGAGAATGTTTTTCGCGTGAACGCTGCCGCAGGCGAATGAACAGTATCCCGGCGAGCACCATATAGAACGCCGTGACGGCGCCGACCGCGCTCAACCGATACGAGTCCCAGAAGTACGCGATCACGAATACCGACGCGAAGAGCAGCGCAAACAGGAAGAGCAGGATCGTGCACAGCACGAGCAGCAGCATCTCTTTGGCGCGCTCGCGCTCCTCGGAGAATTCGACCGTCGCCAGCTCCAGCCGCGTCCGAACAATGGCCAGCACGCTCGAGGCGAGCTGCGACAATGCGCTGCCGAGTCCGGCAGCTGGGCGCGCGTCGTTATCGATCACGGACGAGAAGCCGCTGGTAGATGCTAACGACGGCTCAGCGCCAACCCGGCAAGCAGCCCGACCACGGCGGCGATGCCGACAGCCTGCCACGGATTGTCGCGCACATAGTCTTCGGTGACGCCGACTGCCGCTTGCGCGCTTTCGGTCGCGCTGCCTTGCATCTCGCGCAATCTCAACTTGGCCGCCTGCAGCTTGCCTTCGACCTGGCTGCGCAGATCGCTCGCCCGCTCTCCCGATTCCTTGGCAGCTTGTTTGAGCAACGTTTCGGCTTCAGCGAGCACGTCGGTGAAGTCCTTGACCAGCGCATCGCGGCTGCGCTCGAATTTTGCGGCAGTCATCGTGATCTCCTTGATCCTTGGCGCAGCCTCATTGGCCTTCCCGGGCCGATTTCGCTGCTGACCGGGTATTATACGCGGTGGGCAAATAGACGGGTCGCCGGGTTGCCCGCGGTCCGGGTCTCAGCGCCCGCCCACGAACCAGCGTACCGCTCGCCAAGCTGTATATTCGCGGCCTACTACCGGGAGGGTTGACGACATGACCGAAGAGCTTTCGTCTCAATTGCCCAATCCGAGCGTGGGCGCGCCTTCATCGTCGCTGATCTCGACGACCTTGATCGTGTATGCGCTGTTCGGCATCGGCGCAGTTTCGGCGCTCGCGTCGTCCGGGGTTTCCGTTGGTCGCGCCGCTGATGGGCGTCATTGGAATCATTGCGCTGATCGCGGCCTATGTTAAGCGCGACGAAGCAGCGGGCACGTGGCTCCAGTCGCACTATCGTTGGCTGATACGCACATTCTGGTTCTCATTCCTCTGGGGGATCGTGGGCGGCCTGATCCTGATCACCCTTGGCCTCGTGCTGATCGGCATTCCGATCGCCTTCGCGATCTGGATAGCAACGACTTTGTGGGTCATCTATCGCCTGGTTCGCGGCTATCTATTGTTCAGCGAGCGTAAACCCATACCGAATATGTGACGCGGCACGCGATCTGCCGCGTTCGGCGGCGAGATGTCAGAGCGCGTGCGAGTAAACCCACTCGACCAGCAGATCGAGCGCTACTTGCGCGTTCGCCGCGTTGGGATGATTGACGAAGCAGACAACGACAAACCGCCGTCCCGCGGCGGTAACAACGTACCCGGCGATCGCGCGAACGCCATCCAGCGAACCGGTCTTGAGGAAAGCCTGGTCGGCAACCGAGTCTCGGAGAAAGCGAGAGCGGACGGTCCCGTCGGTTGCGGCCACCGCGAGCGAACTCATGAATTCGGAGTGCACCTTGCTCGCATCTGCCGCGAGCAATAGCCGCGCCATGCTATGCGCCGATATGCGTTCCTGGCGCGACAATCCTGAGCCATTGGCGAGCACGAGTTCGGGGAACTTCAACCGGCGCTGTCCGAGCCAGCGGGTGACGGTATCGGTTGCAATCGCGGTCGTCGCGGGTGGGGCGTGCCCGCTGGTAGCCAAAGTGAGAAACAACTGCCGCGCCATCACGTTGATCGAATTCTTGTTGATGTCGCGAACCATGTCGTACAGCGGCGCCGACTGCAGCGTGGCGATCAGCTGCGCGCGACGCGGGACGCTGCCCTCCAGCAGCTTGCCCGAAAAACTTCCGCCCGCGTCCGCCCAATAGCGCTCGAAGATGCCGAGCACGAAATGCGGGTGGTCGAGCACCGCTACGTACCACTCGCGTTCGCCGCACGCCAACGCGTAGCGGCCGTCGAAGGTAATATCCGCCCCGTCCGGCCGATTGGCGAAGTCGGCCTGCAATGATTGCTGCCAGTCGCCACAGTCTCCATCGACGAGCGCAGGAGCGCCGTGGACGGCGACGCTCGCCAACGCCGGGTCCATGCGTACATCCACAGCCGTGCCGGCGCTATTCGGCGCGAGGACGAGTCGCACGCTCTTGAAGCTGACCAGCAACGCGTCGGGACCGACGTTGTAGGGCCGCAGCGGTTTGGCGTCGAAAGCGCCGGGGTCGTACGGGTCCGGCGCGAAGAACGAGCGGTCCAGCACGAGATCACCGCGGATGGTCTTGAGGCCCGCCGCGCGCAGCCGGGCCACCAAATCCTGAAATTGCTCGTTGGTGATTTTCGGGTCCCCGTAACCTTTCAATATCAGGTTGCCATTGAGGACGCCGTTGACGATCGGTGCGTCGACATATGCCTCGGTCTTCCATCGGTAGTCGGGGCCCAGCAGCTCGAGTCCGGCGAATGTTGTCACCAGTTTCATCGTCGACGCGGGATTCATCGGCTTGGAAGGCTGCTGCGAGTACAGCGGTTGCACGGCGCCTATTTCCTGGACGTAGGCGCTCACGGCTGCAAGCGGTATGTGTTGATCGAGGAAAGCGCGAATGACCGGGCGTGGCAGCGCAGCGTGCGAGGTCGCAACACAGAACGCTGCGACGAGCAGCGCCATTGCGCGACACGACAGGCGCTTCATTTGCCTCATTTTCGTCAGGCGCATTCGACGATCTCCAGCGTGCGCGCCGCGAGCAATTCCAGCTCGGCATCATCGAGGCAATACGGCGGCATCCAGTAAATGGTTCTGCCGATCGGTCGCAGCAGCAATTCGCGCTTCAATGCTTCGGCAAAGCACCAACGCGAAAAATCACTTCGTCGGCTGTCGACTTCGAATGCCCAGATCATGCCGAGATGACGAAAGCCGCGGACTTTCGCGTGTGCTGCGAGCGGCTGGGCCAAGGCGTTGAGCTTGAGCGCCAGCTCGCGATTGGCGGCGATTACGTCGCTATCTTCGAAAATGTCGAGTACCGCCAGAGCGGCGCTGCACGCGAGCGCGTTGCCTGTGTACGAATGCGAATGCAGGAAACCTCTCTCGACCTCATCGTGATAGAACGCCTCATAGATTGCATCGGTCGTCAAAACGACCGACAGTGGCAGGTAACCCCCGGTGATCCCTTTGGACAGGCAGAGGAAGTCGGGTTCGATGTCCGCGTGTTCGCAAGCGAACATGGTTCCGGTGCGGCCGAATCCGGTCATGATTTCGTCGGCGATCAAATGCACATCGTAACGAGCGCACAGCTCGCGTGCGCGCTGCAGGTAGACTCGATCGTAAATGGCCATTCCCGCGGCGCCTTGCACCATGGGCTCGATGATCAGCGCCGCGACAGTTTCGCCGTGTGCGGCAAGGTGCTCTTCGAGGAGCGAAGCTGCCGCAAGCGCGTGCGCGTGCGCGGTAATGCCGGCTGCTGCCAGCCGCGGATCCGGGGATGGAACGCTCGCCTGTTGCCGCAGAAGTGGCGCATAGGCGTCGCGAAACAGTGCGACGTCGGTGACCGAAAGCGCGCCGAGCGTCTCGCCGTGATAGCTGTGAGCGAGATGCACGAACCCGGTCTTGCGTGGCTTGCCCGTGTTGCGCCAGAAGTGGCTGCTCATCTTGAGCGCGATTTCGACTGCGGAAGCGCCGTCGGACCCGTAGAAGCAATGGCCCATGCGCCCCGGCGCGAGCGCCGCCAGCCGCTCGGACAGTTCGACCACGGGGCGATGCGTGAATCCTGCGAGCATTACGTGCTCAAGACGCGCTAGCTGCGCACCGATCGCGGCATTGATCGTCGGATGGCCGTGACCGAACAGGTTGACCCACCACGAACTCGCGCCATCGAGGTAGCGGCGTCCGTCGAAATCGTAAAGCCACGCGCCTCGGCCGGACGCAATCGGCACCAACGGAAGCTTTTCATGGTGCTTCATCTGCGTACAGGGGTGCCATACCGCGGCGCGGCTACGCGCCAGCCATTCTGCATTGCCCGATGTCGGCATAAGATTCGTTGTTAGCCGCTTCGTTGTCGGGGGCGCAGGCGAAACCATGAGTGTCGATTATAGCGGCGGCATGCGCCCAAGCGCTCGCAGCCACAGGGCCGATGCGCCGCGCGATGATGTCCGCGGCGTAACGAGGATCGAATGGTAATAAAACCCGTAAGCGATCGTTACAGCAATACAGCCGTTGCGCTGCACTGGCTGACCGCTGCGCTGATCGTGGCCGGTTTCAGCCTTGGCTGGTCGATGGTCGATCTGCCGCTCGGCCGACAGAAATTTCAGTGGTACGCGTGGCACAAATGGATCGGGATCACGGTGTTCGGGGTGGCTTGCTTGCGCCTCGCGTGGCGTCGTGGACATCCTCCGCCCGCGCTGGACGCCATGCCGCCGTGGCAGCAGCGGGCGGCCAAGGCGACCCATCGGGCGATGTACGCGCTTCTCCTCTGCATCCCCCTGTCTGGCTGGATCTACAGTTCGGCGACAGGCGTCCAAGTGGTCTACCTCGGCCTTTTTCCGCTGCCCGACCTGGTGCGCAAGGACAAGGAACTGGCGGCTATCCTCAAGACCGTCCATCTGACGTTGAACTTCACCCTGCTTGGTCTGGTCTGTGTGCATACGGCCGCCGCGTTGAAGCACCATTTCGTCGATCGCGACACTGTGCTCATGCGGATGCTGCCCGAGAGGCGAAGCCCACAGAGGAAAGGCTCACGATAATGCGTCTACGTTCATTTATTCCGCCGCTCGGCATGATGTTGCTGGCCGCGGGACAGGCCGGCGCTGCCGGCGTTCTGATCGACAAGAGCGAAATCCGGTTCATTTCCCGGCAGATGGGCGTCAACGTCGAGGGCCGCTTCCGCAAATGGCGCGCCAACATCGTTTTCCTGCCTAAAGACCTTGCTCACTCCAGGGCCGATTTCGATATCGAACTTGCCAGCGTCGATCTGGCCAGCGACGAGGCGGAGACCGAAGTCAAGCGGCCGTTGTGGTTCGACACCGCGAAATTTCCGTCGGCCCGATTCGAATCGCAGTCGATTACCGATCTGGGCGGCGACAAATATCAGGTAGCCGGGCAGTTGACCCTCAAAGGCGTTGCGCACGATGCGGTCATCCCGATCGCGGTCAGGAAGGACGCAGGCGGCAATAGCGTCGCCGAGGGCAATTTCACAATCAAACGGCTGGACTACCGGATCGGTGACGGGCAATGGGCCGACCCCGATACCGTCGCCAACGAAGTCGTGGTGCGCGTGCGCATGGTGCTTCCGCCGGTTCAATAGCGACGCCGGATTCACGGCGGCGCCACTCGGCTGCAACAAATGCAACGGAATAGTGCCGGGACGGCTGGTGTTTTCACGCCATGTAAGTTGCAGTCCGCATTCAATTGACCGCGGCCGCGACCCGCGCCATGTCCCGTCGATCGTCCATCCTGTCTCGTGTTCTTGCCTTGGCCGTCGCGCTCGTGGTGACTGCCGCTGGCCATGCTGCCGACTCTACCGGGAAGGAGATTTTCGTCATCGACCCCGCGCACTCGCAGCCGATGTTCGAAGTGCGGCACCTGGGCTTTTCGGTGCAGCGCGGAATGTTTGCTAAAGCCACGGGCAGGGTGGAGCTGGATCGCGTTGCCAAGCAGGGATCGGTCGACGTCGTCGTCGACACTACGTCGATTCGCACCAATGACCAACGCCTCGATGTCGTGCTAAAGGGGAAAGATTTCTTCAACGTCGAGAAGTACCCGGTAATGAATTTCAAATCGTCACGCGTCGCTTTCGAAACCGATCAAGTGATCGGTATTACCGGCGAACTGACGCTGCTCGGGCAGACCCGACCGGTCGCCCTGAAGGTCGTCAACTTTGCCTGCGGCACGCATCCGTTCAACAAGCGTCCGATGTGCGGGGCGGAAGCAACGGCGACGATCAAGCGATCAGACTGGGGAATGACTTACGGCATTCCCGACCTCGCCGGCGACGAGGTGAAAATAACGATTCCGATCGAGGCTTACAAAGATTAGCGCTTTGCGCACCTTTCTCGCGGCGCTCCTGCTCGTTCTGTCCGGCGGTGCGATGGCTCAATCGGAGGTGTATCGGGTCGATCCTGAACTCACTTCGGCAGAATTCGCTGTCGGCCACCTGGGCCTGTCGACGCAGCACGGACATTTCGTACGCACGCGTGGCACGATCGTTCTCGATCGCGGTACGCACACTGGTCGTATCGATTTCGTCGTCGATGCGACATCGGTCGACACGGGGTGGACGGCGCGCGACGATTTCCTGCGCAGCGAAGATATGTTCGATGCCGAGCACTATCCCGTCGTGCGATTTCATTCGACGCAACTCACCTTCGATCAGGACCAGCTCGTGCGTGTCACGGGCGACTTGACGATGCGCAACGTGACCCATCGCGTCGATCTCAGAGTTGCGCGACTTGATTGTGGCAAGGATCCGGCGAACGGCCGCGAAGGCTGCGGCGCCGAAGTGGACACGAAGATCAAGCGTTCCGACTTCGGGATGTCATACGCCGTGGCGATGGTCGGCGACGACGTCGATCTTTCGTTCCAGGTTACCGCCTTCCGCGTGCCGGATTTGGGCGAGGAAGAGCAGCCCTGATGCGCCCGGCGCAACGATGGCTTAAATAGCTGGGCGTCCCGTCAGCGGACGACCAGCGTTGGGGCCACCTGCATGCGCGCGATTGCGTCGAAGTCCCAATCGATGCCGAGCCCGGGCTCAGTGCGATGCGTAGGCGCGGCCGCCGCTGATGGAGAGGCGTTGCTTGGTGATCGTGTCGAGCTGCGGAATGTATTCGACCCAGCGGCTGTTGGGCACCGCGCAGCAAAGTCGCGACATGCAATTCCATCAGGAAATGCGGGCAGACGGGAACGTTGAACGCTTCGGCGAGGTGCGCGACCTTGAGCCACGGCGTGATGCCGCCGATGCGCGCGACGTCGACCTGCACGATCGAGCACGCGCCGGACTGAAGATACTCCTTGAACTGCGACAGCTGTAGAGCGACTCGCCGACGGCGATCGGCACCGACGTGCGTCGCGCGAGCTCGCACATGCGCGGACGACGTCGTCCGCCGGCATCGGTTCCTCGAACCAGGCGATATCGAGCGCTTCGAGATGGCGCGCTCGACGAATCGCTTCGGGCAGCGTGAATCCCTGGTTGGCGTCGGTCATGATGTCCCAGTCCGCGCCGACCGCGTCGCGAACCGCCGCGAGCGCGCGACGTCTTCGGCGACGTGCGGCCGGCCGATCTTGATTTTCGCGCCGCCGAAGCCCTTGCCTTCGCGGCGAGCGCGTCGTCGACCAGGCGCGGGTTGCGGCAGATGCAGCCAGCCGCCTTCGGTCGTATACAGCGGACAGCGACTCCTTGCGCCGCCGCTGCCACCCGCACAGCGGCAATCCAGCGCGGCGGCAGCGCAGATCCCACAGCGCCGTGTCGACGCCGCCAGCGCAGCGAGGTGATCGCGCCCACCGCTGGTCGCGTGGGTGTGAAACAACAGATCGCGCCAGATCGCCTCGATCGCGTCCGCGTCTCGTCCGATCAAACGCGGGGCGAGATGATCAGCAGCATTGCGACGATCGACGAACCTCCCGTTCCGATGGTGTAGCTGTAACCGGTACCGACCGCGCCGTCGCGATCGAAGATCCGCATGATCGGCGTCTCCTGCGATACGAAACTCTGGATCGCGTCGGTGCGCTTGACCTTGGGCTTGAGGTCGACGAGCGTGATTTCGACGCGTTCTATCGATGCCATCGTGCGCGCCCTGGCTTTTCGCTACGCGCGCAGAAGCGCGCGAAATCGATCGGTCGCCGCGACCAGCTCGCGCGCGATTCCCGGCTCGCGCGCCGAATGCCCCGCGTCGGCAACGACCACGTATTGGCCTCTGGCCACGCGCGGTGCAGATCGTCCGCGGAGAGGATCGGGCAGACGATGTCGTAGCGTCCCTGCACGATGGTGCACGGCAATTCGCGCATGCGGTCGATGCCGTCGAGCAGCGCATTCGCGGGCAGAAACATCCTGTTCGCGAAATAATGCGCTTCGATTCGCGCGATCGCCAGCGCGCGGCGTCCTCGTCGAAGTGCGCGACCAGGTCGGGATCGGGAAGCAGCGTCGAGCACGAGCCTTCGTAGCGACTCCAGGCGTGCGCCGCCGGCATATGCACCGCCGGGATCGGGGTCGATCAAGCGCCTGTAGTAGTGGGTCAGCAAGTCGCTGCGCTTCGCTTGCCGGAAGAAAACCGGCGAACGCGTTCCACGCTTCGGGAAATACAATGCGCATCTCGAGCATGAACCAGTGAATCTCCACGGTCGGCACAGAAAAATGCCGCGCAGCACCAGGCCCAGAACGCGTTCCGGATGGGCTTCCGCATAGGCCAGCGCGAGCGTCGAACCCCAGGAGCCGCCGAACACCAGCCAGCGCTCGACATGCCAGATGGAGCGCAGGCGTTCGAGGTCGGCGATGAGGTGGGCGGTCGTGTTGTCGACCAGCTCGCCGAGTGGCGTCGAATGTCCGGCGCCGCGCTGATCGTAGACGATGATGCGGTAGAACGCGGGGTCGTAAAAACGCCTATGATCCGGCGAACTTCCTCCGCCTGGTCCGCCGTGCAGAAACACGACCGGCACGCCGCGTGGATTTCCCGATTCCTCCCAGTACATGGTGTGACGCGCATCCAGTTGCAACCGCCCTGTGCGATTGGTGCACAGCGGAGGATAGAGAAACTCGTCACGCGAAAGCGTGCGCGATAAAGTTGAGCGTGAGTCGTTCATCTGGAAGGAATGCGGGCCACCGCTCGGCATTGTAAATGATGTCTCGCGATCAGATGCTCGGTGGAAACGGTGAGCGGCCCGCGCCAGACATGTCTTTCGCTGCTGCTCGTATTGCCGGGCTGGGCTTCGCCGTTGCGATCAACGTCATTGTTGTCGCGCTGCTGCTGACAAACGCGCCGGCGCGGCAGGCGCTGCGCTTTGCGGTCCCTCTCACGGTCAGCCTGCCGACGTTGCCGCCCGACGAGGCGACGCCTCCCAAGGCGCTGCCACCCAAGGTGAGGCGCAAGCTCGCGCAACGCGACGCCCCTGCTCAAACCCTCGCGCCGGTTGCGCTCGCTCCGCTTGCCAAGTCCGCGCCGCCGGAGATTGCAGCCCCCCAGTTAGCCCCGCCACCCGCGATAACGACGACGGCGGAAGCGTCGCCCCCCTCCGCGCCAATGGGAGCGCAAGTGCCGCCGCGCTTCGATGCCGATTACTTGCAGAATCCCACGCCGGCCTATCCGCCAGTTTCGAGGCGTCTCGGTGAACAGGGCCAAGTGACGCTGCGCGTGCTGGTGGGCAGCAACGGCCTGCCCGAGAAAATCGAGGTGCAGCTGGCGAGCGGGTTCGAACGCCTCGATCGAGCCGCGATCGACACGGTCGCGCATTGGCGTTTCGTCCCGGCCCGGCAAGGCGACACCGCGATTCCGGGATGGGTATTGATCCCGATAAGGTTTGCGCTGCAAACCGCGTCGTTCAGCGCCCCTTCTTGAACGCGACGACCTTCTGCCGCTGCTCGCCCAGGCCCTGGATGCCGAGCGTGATGACGTCGCCCGCCTTGAGGTACTTCGGCTCGGCTTCATGCCCAGGCCCACGCCGGGCGGCGTGCCGGTGGTGATCACGTCGCCGGGCAGCAGCGTCATGTACTTGCGACACGTCGGCGACGAGCTCGCGCGACGCCGAAGATCATCGTGCGCGTGTTGCCGGTCTGCCGGCGCTCGCCGTTGACGTCGAGCCACATGTCGAGATTCTGCGGATCCTTGATCTCGTCGGTCGTGACCAGCCACGGCCCGATCGGGCCGAACGTGTCGCAGCCCTTGCCCTTGCTCCATTGCGACGCGCCGTGCTTCATCTGGAATTCGCGCTCGGAGACGTCGTTGATGACGCAATAGCCGGCGACGTAGCTTCAGCGCGTCCTTTACGTCGACGTAGCGCGCGGTGCGTCCGATGACGACGCCGAGCTCGACTTCCCAGTCGGTATGCGTCGAGTCCGCGCGGCAGCATGACGTTGTCGTTGGGGCCGACGATGCAGGTCTCGCGCCTTGAAGAACACGATCGGATACTCGGGAATCGGCGAGCCAGTTTCCTTGGCGTGATCGATGTAGTTCAGGCCGATCGCGACGAACTTGGGCGGCGTGGCGACGCACGGGCCGAGGCGCGGCCTGCCCTTCACCAGCGGCAGCTTTTTGCGGGTCGAGCTTGCGCAGCTCCGCGAGCTTGCGCCGGCGCGAGGGTCGTGGCGTCGATGTCCTTGACCTTGCGCGACAGGTCGCGCAGCTTGCCATCGGCGTCGATCAGGCCGGGCTTTTCCTTGCCGGCGGGGCCGTAGCGTACGAGTTTCATGTGCATCTCCTGCGAGTGCGGGTGAACGATGCGGATGAAAACGTCGGCGCAAATGCAGCTGTCGCGGACGTCGACTGCGCAGTCGTCGTGACGTCAGATCGTCATGCCGCCATCGACCGAATACACGTTGCCGGTGGCGAACGCGGATTCGTCGGAGGCGAGGAACACGACGACCGGCGCGATCTCCTCGGCCTTGGCGAGCCGGCCCATCGGCTGGCGGGCGATGAACATCTTGCGCGCCTCGACCGGATCGGCGAAAGCGTTGATGCGCTCGTGCAGCGAAGGCGTGTCGACGGTGCCCGGCGCGATCGCGTTGCAGCGGATGCCTTTCTGCACGAAGTCGGCGGCGACGGCCTTGGTCAGCCCGATCACCGCGGCCTTGCTCGCGCCGTACGCGAAGCGGTTCGGAATGCCTTTGATCGATCCCGGCGACCGAGGCCATGTTGATGATGCTGGCGCGCCTGCCGGTGTTCGCGCAGCGATCCAGCATCTTGGGCAGCGCGGCGCTGGATCGCGATGTACATCGCGCGCACGTTGAGGTTGAAGCTGAACTCCCAATCCTTGGGCGTGCAGTCGAGGATCGTGCCGTGGTGCACGTAGCCCGCACAGTTGAACAAGACGTCGCAGCGGCGGCAGCTCGGCGATCGTCGCCTGCAACCGCGGCGTCGTCGAGCACGTCGAGCGTTCGCGTGCGGATATTGCCGGCGTGCCCGCGTAGCTCTCGAGCAAGTCTTGGCATTGACGTCGGTCGCGTACGACGTCTGCGCCCTCGCGCGCCATGGCCAGCGCGGCCGCCTTGCCGATGCCCTGGCCCGCGGCGGTGATCAGCGCGATCTTGCCGCTCAGTCGTCCGCTCAACCCTTGACTCCTCGTTTCCGATCTTGCAAACTCGCGCCGCTTTCCTGCGACGCGATGCGCGAAGAGGCGGCCTAGTTTAACAAGTGATTGGCCCTGCGAGACATGTCGCCAGGCAGTCTCATTAAAAATTGGTAAGACCACTTGACCAAGCGCGTCATATTTTGCTTAGCTACCGTGCTCCGGCTCAAGCCATGCGGCGCGCTTTCGTCTGGCATGCCCGAGGCTCCTCGACCGCCACGAACATGCCCATCCACAGTATCGAGCCGCGCCGGCTTTATCGGCAGATTGCCGATCAGATCCGGACCCTGATCCGCTCCGGCGAGTTCACCGCGGGCCAGCGCCTGCCGCCGGAGCGCGATCTCGCGCGACAGCTCGGCGTGTCGCGGCCGTCGGTGCGCGAAGCGCTGATCGCGCTCGAGGTCGAGGGGCTGGTCGACGTGCGCATCGGGTCGGGCATTTACGTCCTGCGATCCGGGCATCAACGGCGCAGGGGACGCCGGTACAAGCGGCGTCCGGCCCGTTCGAGCTTGCTGCGCGCGCGCTGGATGATCGAGGGCGAATGCGCGGCGTCTGGCGGCGAAGTCGGCGAAAAGCGACGCAGATCGCCGCGATGGAAGCCGCGTTGGCCAGATGCAGCACGATCATGGATTCGGACGAAAAGCAGCCGCTCGCGGCCGATCGCCTGTTTCACTTGCGCATCGCCGAAGGCGACGGGCAACGGCGCGCTGGTCGGCCGTGCTGAAAATGCTGTGGGAAGAGCGCACCGGACCGCTGTTCAAGCAACTCGAGCATCACTACGACACGCCCGAGCTGTGGGTCGCCGCCATTGCCGAGCATCGCGCAGTGCTGAATGCCATCGCGGCCAAGAACGCCGCCGGTGCGCGCGCCGCGATGCAGCGCCACCTGAACAGGCGTACAAGCGCTTCAGTACCGGCTGGGACAAGCTGTAATGGAAGCAATAGCAAAGGCGAAAGTGGGGAAGATATTGAGTTCGACACTCATGAATTCGACACTCGAGCGCCCGACCAGGGGCGGAGCGAACAAACCTGAGGCGAGCCTTTTCGCGACGGTTCCTGCCCAACGGAGACATTGATGCTTAGCTGCCGTATTCACGCGAAAGACGACCTGCGCGTCGAAGCCGTCGAACAGCCGCAGGTCGAGGCCGGCCAGGTGCTGATTCGCCTCGGCGCCGGCGGTATCTGCGGATCCGACCTGCACTACTATTTCGAGGGACGTAACGGCAGCTTCGTCATCCGCGAGCCGCTGGTCCCCGGACACGAAGCATCGGGCGTCGTCGCGAAAATCGGCGCCGGCGTGACGCGCGTTAAAGCCGGCGACAAGGTCGCGGTCAGTCCCTCGCACGCGTGCGGTCGCTGCGATTACTGCCGCGAGGGCCGCGAGCAACTGTGCCGCAACATGCGATTCCTCGGCAGCGCGAGTCTGTATCCGCATGTGCAGGGCATGTTCTGCGAATACTTCGTGCTGGGCGAACGCCAGTGCTACCCGGTGGCGGGCGACGTCTCGCTCGGCGAACTCGCTTTTGCGGAGCCGCTGGCGGTGGCGCTTGCACGCGGTCAACCGCGGCCCGGCGATCTGCTGGGCAAGTCGGTGCTGATTACCGGCGCCGGGACGATCGGCTGCCTCACCGTCATTGCGGCCCGGCTCGCGGGCGCCACGACAGATCACGGTCTCCGATGTCCTCGATCGGCCGCTGGCGACAGCAGCGGAAGTCGGCGCCGATCGCGCTATTCGCGCCGATCGCGAGCCGCAGGCGCTTGCCTCGCCGCAATTCGACGTTGCCTACGAAGTCTCGGGCAGCTTCGCCGCGCTGAAGGCCTGCGTCGCGGCGGCCAATCGCGGCGGCAACCATCGTCCAGGTCGGCACGCTGCCGCACGAGCCGCTGCCGTTTGTCGTCAACGAGATCATGAGCAAGGAACTCGACCTGAAGGGCGCGTTCCGCTGGGGCATCGAGTTCGACTGGGCGGTCGAGTACCTGTCGTCGCGGCGCGTCGACGTGCGGCCGCTGCTGTCGGGACAGTTCTCCCTGCCAGGACGCGGTCAAGGCGTTCGAGCTCGCCAAGGACAAGACCCGCAGCACCAAGGTGCAGGTAGTCGCGGCCTGAAATTTAGTTAGAAGCACACAAACAAGGAGGAATCATGCGTTGGATTGCAAAGACTTGGTTGGATCGTCGGCGCAATGTGCCATTGCCTCGGGCACGGCACGCTGTCGCCAGCAGACCAAGCTCAAGTGGGCACACGTGTACGAGACGTCGGAGCCGTACCACAAGTGGTCGGTCTGGGCGGCCGGCGAGATCGAAAAGCGCACCAACGGCAGCTACCACATCGACGTTTTTCCCGCATCGAGCCTGGGCAAGGAGTCGGACCTCAACCAAGGCCTGACGCTGGGTACCGTCGACATGATCATCTCCGGCGCTGTCGTTCGCCGCGCGCAACCATGCCGCGGATCGGCGTCGGCTACTACCCCTACACCTTCCGCGACGGCGACCACCTGATCAAATGCTCGAAGAGCGCCGTGTTTCAAGGAGATGGTCGACGAGTACCGCACGAAGACCGGCATCCAGATCACGGCGATGACCTACTACGGCGCGCGCCACGCAACGTCGAACAAGCCGTTCACCGACTGTGCGGGGATGAAAGGCCTGAAGATGCGCGTGCCGGATGTCCCCGCTTACCTGGCATTGCCCAAGTCATGCGGCGCCAACCCGACGCCGATCGCGTTTGCCGAGGTCTACCTTGCGCTGCAGAACGGCACCGTCGACGCGCAGGAAAATCCGCTGACGACGATCGAGGCCAAGAAATTCTACGAGGTGCAGAAGTACATCATCCTGACCGGCCACATCATCGATTCGCTGGCCACGCAGATCGCGCCGCACGTCTGGAACAAGCTGTCGGACGAGGACAAGAAGATCTTCACCGAAGTGACGCAGGAGGCTGCGGCCAAGGCGACCGCGCAGATCCAGAAGCGCGAAGGCGAGCTGGCGGACGAATTCCGCAAGAAAGGTCTGACTGTCACCGTCGTCGACAAGAAATCGTTCCAGGACGCGGTGCTGAAGAACGTGACCTTCGAGTCGATGGGCTACCTCAAGGCCGACTGGGACCGGATCCAGGCCATCAAATAGTGCTGCGAGGTTGCGCGAAATGAATAGCGAAACGACGGCAGCAAAGTCGGAACCGCTCGCCGACGGACCGGTCCTCGACGCGTCGGGGCACATGCACGTGACCGACGCGCCGATCGATCTGTCGCACTATACGTTCGAGGCGTGGCTGGCCTTCGGTTTTTTCTGGGTGTTGGCTGCGGACATTTTCTACCAGTTCTTCACCCGCTACGTGCTCAATGACTCGGCCTCGTGGACCGAGGAGATCGCGCGCTATCTGCTGATCTGCAGCGTCTTCGTCGGGATCGCCGCCCTCGTCAGAAGCAATCGCCACATCCATGTCGACTTTTTCTACCGGCTGCTGCCGAAGGGATTCGGCCGCGTGATGTCGACGTTGGTCGACGTTGTGCGGGTCGCCTTCTTCGCGTACGCGGTCGTACTCACGATCCAGATGATGCAGAAGATGGGCGGCTACCGGATGACTATCATCGATTTGCCGATGAACCTCGTCTACGGCGTGTGCGCATTCGGTTTCGCCTGCGCCGCTGTCCGATCGGTCCAGGTGCTGATCGAGCATTGGCGCGCGGGCTATAGCGCGCTCGAGCGGCCGGAAACGCTGATCGAGGAGTCGCTTTGAGCGCGCTTCTCGGTTCTTTCCTGGCGATGATGGCGTCCGGCCTTCCGGTTGCCATCGCGATGGCCGGGTCGGCGCTCGTCTACATCCTGGTGAGCGGCGATCTGCCGCCGTTCGCCGTGATTCATCGGATGGTCAGCGGCATCGACAGCTTTCCGTTGCTGGCGGTGCCGTTCTTCATTCTGGCCGGCAACCTGATGAACCATGCCGGCATCACCAACCGGATCTACAACTTCGCCTTGGCGCTGGTCGGTTGGCTCAAGGGCGGCCTGGGCCACGTGAACATCATCGGCTCGGTGATTTTCGCCGGCATGTCGGGAACGGCCATCGCCGATGCCGCGGGCCTGGGGACGATCGAGATCAAGGCGATGCGAGATCAGGGCTACGACATGGGGTTCTCGGTCGGCGTCACGGCCGCATCGGCCACGCTCGGTCCGATCATTCCGCCGTCGCTGCCGTTCGTGATCTACGGAATGATGGCCAACGTTTCGGTCGGGCAATTGTTCCTTGCCGGCATCGTCCCCGGCGTCGTGATGGCGATCCTGATGATGTTCACGGTCGCCTACTACGCGCACAAATACAACTGGGGCGGCGACATCACGTTCGAATGGGTGCGTGTCGGCAAAGCGCTGGGCGAACTCGCGGTGGTCATCGGTTTCCCGCTGCTGATCTGGGGCCTCGTCGTCGCCGGCGTGCCATTCAATCTGTCGTTCGGTATCGGGCTGCTCGGTACTGCTCCTCGCCGACTGGAAATTGCGGTTCGACGCCGTGATGCCGATCATGACGCCGGTGCTGCTCATCGGCGGCATGACCACGGGGGTGTTCACGCCGACCGAGGGCGCGATCGCGGCCTGCGTCTGGGCGTTGTTCCTGGGCCTCGTCTGGTATCGCACGCTGACCTGGCGCATGCTGGTCAAGGTGTCGATGGATACGATCGAGACGACGGCGACGGTCTTGTTCATCGTCGCTGCGGCGTCGATCTTCGGCTGGCTCCTGACCGCCACCAAGGTCACCGACGCCGTGGCGCTTTGGGTGCTCTCGTTTACTCATAGCGCATGGGTGTTCCTGCTGCTGGCGAACCTGCTGATGCTGTTCGTGGGCTGCTTTCTCGAACCCATGGCTGCAATAACCATCCTCGTCCCGGTGTTGATGCCGGTCGTCCACCAGCTCGGCATCGACCCTGTTCATTTCGGCCTGGTCATGGTGCTGAACCTGATGATCGGCCTGTTGCATCCACCGATGGGCATGGTCCTGTTCGTGCTCGCTCGCGTGGCCAACATGTCGGTCGAGCAGACGACGATGGCCATTTTGCCGTGGCTGGTGCCGCTGCTGGCCAGCCTGCTGCTGATTACCTACATCCCGGAGATTTCCTTGTGGTTGCCGCGAATGTTCTATTGACGAACCGATGGCGTCGGGAACACTCTAACCTCTTGGATTCCACGCAGGAACGCCCATGCTTACCAAAACTTCATTCACCATCCGTCTTCATCCGGCCGACGATGTCGTCATCGCGCGCCAGCAACTCGTTTCCGGCACCGTGTTGCTGGACGAAAAGGTGGCCATTTCCGGTCTGATTCCGCCCGGGCACAAGGTCGCCACTCGCGCGATCGCAGTCGGCGAGCCGGTCAAGCGCTACAACCAGATCATCGGTTTCGCCAAGCGCCCGATCGGTCCCGGCGAGCACGTGCATCTGCACAACCTCGCGATGGGCGATTTTGCCCGCGACTATGCCGTCGGCGCCGATGCGACACCGACCGCATACGCTGCAACGCCGGCGACCTTCATGGGTATCGTCCGCGGCGACGGTCCGAACAAGGGCCGCGTGGCTACGCGCAACTACATCGGCATCCTTTCGACCGTGAATTGCTCGGCGACCGTTGCGCACGGCATCGCGGACGCGTTCAAGGGCGAAGCCCTGGCGCAATTCCCCAATGTCGACGGCGTGGTCGCGCTGACACACGGCAGCGGTTGCGGCATGGACGTGCAGGGCGAGAGCATGCAGGTATTGCGGCGCACGCTCGGCGGGTACGCGCGTCACCCGAATTTCGCCGGCGTGCTGATCGTCGGCCTGGGCTGCGAGGCGAACCAGATCAATGCACTGCTTGGCGCCGAACAACTCACCGAAGGCCCTTTGCTGCGCACTTACAGCATCCAGGATACGGGAGGCACGTCGAAGTCGATTGCGAAGGGCGTCGCGATGGTTCGCGAGATGTTGCCGCACGCCAACGATGTCAGGCGTGAGCGCGTACCCGCGAGCCATCTGATACTCGGTCTGCAATGCGGCGGGTCGGACGGGTATTCCGGGATCACTGCGAATCCGGCGCTTGGCGCGGCGGTTGATCGTCTAGTGCGCAACGGTGGGACGGCCATTCTGTCGGAGACACCCGAAATCTACGGCGCCGAACACCTGCTGACGCGCCGCGCGGTATCGCCGGAAGTAGCCGACAAGCTCATCAGCCGTATTAAATGGTGGGAGGACTACACGACGCGCAATAAGGGCGAGATGAACAACAATCCGTCGCCGGGCAACAAGGCCGGGGGCTTGACGACGATTCTCGAGAAATCGCTCGGCGCGGTAGCGAAGGGCGGCACGACGAACCTCGTGGCAGTTTATGAATACGCCGAGCCGGTGACGGCAAAAGGTTTCGTCTACATGGACACGCCCGGGTACGACCCGGTATCTGCGACCGGACAGGTTGCTGGCGGCGCCAACATGATCTGCTTCACCACCGGCCGCGGGTCAGCGTACGGTTGTGCGCCTTCGCCATCGTTGAAGCTGGCGACCAACACGGCATTGTGGAACCGTCAGGAAGAGGACATCGATATCAACTGCGGCGAGATCGTCGACGGTGGAGCGACGGTGGAAGAAATCGGCGAACGCTTTTTCCAGATGATCCTGGACACGGCATCGGGCAAGAAAAGCAAAAGCGAATTGCACGGCTACGGGCAGAACGAATTCGTGCCGTGGTATCTCGGAGCGGTGATGTAGGTAGTCGAATTGACGCAAGCCGGAGCAGGATCAACCGAGGGGATCGACAGGGATGGCAAGGAAAACACCGAAATCCACGCGCCACCTGCGCTCGACCGAATGGTTCGGTCGCCAGGACCGCGACGCGCTGACCCACCGTTCGTGGATGAAGAACCAGGGCATTCCGCACGATCAATTCGATGGCCGTCCGGTCATCGGAATCTGCAATACGTGGTCGCAGGTCACGCCGTGTAACGCGCACTTTCGCGAGCTCGCCGAGCACGTTCGTTCCGGAGTACTCGATGCGGGAGGATTTCCGCTCGAATTTCCGGTGATGAGCCTGGGCGAGACGTTGATGCGACCCACAACGATGCTTTTTCGCAATCAGGTCGCGATGGACGTCGAGGAATCGATACGCGCCAACCCGTTCGATGGCGTCGTGCTGATGATGGGCTGCGACAAGACAACACCGGCATTGTTGATGGGCGCCGCGTCCTGCGATCTGCCGACGATCGGAATTTCCGGCGGCCCGATGTTGAACGGCAAGTTTCGCGGCGCAGATATCGGCTCAGGCACCCACGTCTGGAAATTCACCGAGATGCTGAAGACCGGCGAAATGAAAATGTCGGACCTGGTCGAGGCGGAGGCCTGCATGTCGCGCTCTGCGGGGCACTGCATGACGATGGGGACGGCATCGACGATGGCGTCGATGGTGGAAGCGCTCGGGATAGGGCTGCCGACCAACGCTGCGATTCCTGCGGTCGATTCGCGGCGCAAAGTGCTCGCGCGCATGGCGGGGCGACGCATCGTCGAGATGGTCAAGGAGGATTTGCGCATGTCGCAGATTCTGACCAGGAACGCGTTCGAGAACGCCATCATGGTCAACGGCGCGATCGGCGGGTCGACCAACGCGGTGGTACACCTGCTCGCTATCGCCGGTCGTATCGGAGTCAAGCTCTCGCTCGACGACTGGGACCGTCTCGGGCGTGATATGCCATGTCTGGTGGATCTGATGCCGTCGGGCAGATTCCTGATGGAAGATTTCTACTACGCAGGCGGGCTGCCGGTCGTGATTCGCGAAATCGGCAAGTTCATCCACAAGAAGGCGTTGACCGCCAACGGAAAAAGCATCTGGGACAATTGCAAGGATGCGATCAACTACAACGAAGCCGTGATCACGCCGGTCGGCAAACCTTTCAAGCCGCAGGGAGGCATCGCGGTGCTGCGCGGCAATCTCGCGCCGAGAGGCGCGGTGCTCAAGCCTTCCGCTGCGACGCCAAAGCTGCTCAGGCACAAAGGGCGCGCGGTCGTGTTCAGTGACATTGAAGACCTGCATAAGCGTATCGACGACCCCAAGCTCGACGTCGACGCGTCCTGCGTGCTGGTCCTGAAGAACTGCGGGCCGAAGGGCTATCCGGGTTTCCCCGAGGTCGGAAATTTTGCGCTACCGGCAAAGCTTCTGAAAAAAGGCGTCACCGACATGATCCGGATCTCCGACGCTCGCATGTCGGGCACGGCGTACGGAACTGTGGTTCTGCACACCGCGCCCGAAGCGGCGGCCGGTGGCCCTCTCGCGCTTGTCGAGAATGGCGATATGATCGAACTCGACGTCGGCAAACGGCGCCTGCACCTCGACGTTTCAGACGCCGAACTTGCGCGCCGCAAGGCGAAGTGGAAGGCGCCGAAACCGCATACCGATCGAGGCTGGGTCAAGCTGTATTGCGAGACCGTGACGCAGGCCGATCAGGGCGTCGACCTCGACTTCCTGGTCGGGAAGTCTGGCGCGAAGGTCGGACGCGAAAGCCACTAGTCCCTGGCCGCGATCTGCGCCGCGACTTCGGCGGATGCGGTCGCCTTGGACTGCTGTTCAGGGGACGGTTGGCTTCGAACCGCGGATTGACCCTACAATGGCGCCGTAGCACCCAAATCTCGCAGGGCACGACGGCCGTGCGAGCCAATTTGCGGACGTGGGCAGAGATGCCAGAATCGAGGTGGACCCTTGGCCAAACCAAACTATCAATATCAAAAAAGACAGAAAGAGCTGGAGAAGAAGAAAAAGCAGGAGGAGAAGCGCAAACGCAAGCTGGAGAAGGGCGAAGCCGGCGCGGGTGAGGGGACCGACGAGCAGCCACCCGGCGATGACGCACCTGCGACCTGACTCGGAGGGGTGGAACCTTGAACTGTGGCCGAGGGGGCGCTCATCCCCCGGCGGACCCATCTCGGGGATGTCCCGAGTTCAAGCCAGCTCCTAAGCGACCTCAGGCAAGCCCGAACGCCGCCTGAATCTGACTCCTGTAGCTTCGCCCGGATGTGAGTACCGTGCCGTCCGACAAGGTAATCGAGTATTCGCCGCGCAATTGCGGTCGCAGTTCGTGTACCAACTCGATGTTGATTGCGTGCGACCGATGCACACGCAGGAACCTTGCGGGATCGAGCTTGGCGACCAGGCCACTCAACGTGTCCTTGTGCAGATAGAGGCGATCGGCCCAGATCCGCACATAGTTGTCCTCGGCTTCGAGTCGCGCAATGCCAGCGACTTGAACAATGACGATCCGGTTGACCGAACGAACCGCGATTCGATCGAGATAATGCGGCGCGGCGGATGCTGTTGGTCGCATCAGCCCCGGCCCCTGAAGGTTCATTCCTGACAGTTCGCTTGCATCACTCATCGCCCCGCCCGTCCCAAACCCACGATTCCCGGCGCCGTCCTGCTGTTCGTCCCGCTGCATTTGCAGTCCCGCATGACGCCTCCGATCGATAGTTGCAAATTTGCATGTATATGCATCTATTTGGTCAAACGATAGCGCGGAACGCACGACGGTGCAAGCCTTTGCGACGGCGCGCATTGGAGTGCTCATCCGGCATGGATCGATCGCCGTCGGCAATCGCTCAACCCCGATGCAACACTACGCCGGCGTCTCGCGCAGGCGGCAGCATTGCGCCGATACGCCCTCCAGCGCGACGAAACGCGTCGGACGCGGATGGAACGACTTAGCCGTCGCAGTGCGAACCAATTCGCATCGCTGCAGTCACAGTTCACCCATGCCATTGACCCGCTGACCAACTCCACGACCCTATTGCCAGCGACGCGCTAGACTGGCTCGACGTTGAAATGGCGCGCGAATCGCGATCACGGACGGAGTGGCCGCAGTCCGAAGACGCGCCGATATTCCGCCCAGCGGCCGGTGCGGTGGCCACGACCAGACAAGGAAGCCGATGTATAGCGCTGCTTCGATGCTCATACACAGTAGTTCGACGTCAATCTCAGTCGTCACCGTCGCGACGCCGCTGGGCGATGTGCTGGTCGCCGCCGCCGAGGCAGGCGTGTGCGCAGTTACGTTTGACGATCGCGTCGAATCACTCGAACCCAGCCTTCGCCGGCGCTTCGGGCACTTCTTTCACCTGGAAGTCGGCGACCCTCTTGGCGTCGAATTGGGTCTGCGCACTTATTTTGCGGGCAAGCTCGACGCGCTTGACCGCATCCCTCTCGCCGTTGCCGGAACGCCGATGCAAGCGCGCGTGTGGGCGATGCTAAGAGCCATGCACCCGGGCGAGCTGACCACCTACGCGACGCTGGCAGAGCGTTTGGGGATGCCGCGCGCCCAACGCGCGGTCGGCGTCTGCCTGGCGTCGAATCCCGTGCCGCTGTTCATTCCGTGCCACCGCGTCGTCGCTGCCTCGGGCGGTCTGGGGAGTCATCCTGGCGGCATTCCACGCAAACGGTGGCTGTTGAGCCACGAAGGCGTCCTCGACGCGCACGAACCGCGCGTTGCCCGGTCGGTCCGCCGACACTTAAATCCACGCGATCGGACATTTGCCGAGCGAGGCGACCTGGTCGCTGTCCCTGTCAGCTAGGGCGAAGCTGGAGAGAGCGGACGCTGAGCTTGCGCGATCGGGGCAGTTGCGCCCGGCGGTATCAGCTAGGTGCCGCCGCGTCCACGCTCTTCGCGGCGCGGCGGGCGCGGCGCGCCAACGCACGCACCTGGTCGAGAGGAAGCAGATCCTTCGCGCGTTGCTGGGCCAATTCCCAATAGGGCATCGCCTGTTCGAAGCGACGGTATCCCGCCGCGGTGAGCTTGACGATGCGCATGCGCCGGTCGCTTCCGGTACGTACGCTGACCAGCTTCGCCTGTCGCAGCTTCTCGACCGTCCGGCTCAAGGTCGTCTGATCGGTCACTGTGACCCTGCCGAGATGGCCCAGGTCAACGGGTTCCAGCGCCACAATCGCCCATAGCAGCGCCAGCTGGCTGGCGCGCAGGTCGATTGGGCGCAGCGCTTCGTCGTAGACCGAGCTGACCACACGCGAGATCAGCTTCAGATTCGCATACGCGCACTCGGGCCCCCGCGGGATGTAGGCGGCGGCGGTGCCCGTGCGCGGGCTTTTGGCCCCACGGGCTGGCTGTTCGGTGCTCACTGACCCCCCATTACATGCATCAGCATATACAGGCGGGCACAGTAACGCTGAATTGCTCCCGGCGCAAGCTTGTGCGCCGCGCGCCATGACGCTGATTTCTCCACCGCCTTCGCTCCCGTTGGCCCGCTTCGAAACACCGTTCGCCGTCGCCAGGAATCGTCCGGCCAACATGTCGCATCCCCCGGTTTTCGGTCACATAGGCTGGTAACCGTTAGGACTTGAAACGACGAAGCTCTGTTCCGTCGTTCAACGATATTTCTTATTGGGGGGTCGACGATATGAAGTCCGGACCGAACAGAATCGCATACGCCTTCGTCTGCGCGCTGGGAGTGGGATGCGCGACGACGTTCCTCGCGCCTCCAGCCGCCGCCCAAGGTGCGCAAAGTGCGCAACCCGCGGTTGCCAAGGAGAAGATCGAGGTCACCGGCTCCAACATCAAGCGCATCGAGGGAGAAGGCTCGCTGCCGGTAACGGTCATCACCAAGCAGGACATCGAGAAAAGCGGCGCGACGACTGCGATGGAATTGCTGCAGATCGTGAGCGCCGCCAACAGCTTCGGCAACGTATCCCTCGGCAACATCTTCGGCACCCTAAGCTTTTCGGCGCAGACGGCCTCGCTGCGCGGCCTCGGCGGCGGTCGAACACTGGTGCTGATCAACGGCAATCGCGTCGACTCGTTCGCCGGAGAAATCAACGGCGTGCAGGGCGTCAACCTCGCGGTCATCCCGTTCTCCGCGATCGATCGCGTCGAAGTGCTCAAGGACGGCGCCTCCGCTGTCTACGGGTCCGACGCGATCGGCGGCGTCATCAATTTCATCCTTCGCCAGGACTATCACGGCGTCGAGGCGACAGGTCTATTACGGCGATCCGACACGCAGCGGCGGCGGCGCGCAGAGCACTGTCAGCGGCGCCGTCGGCATGGGTGATATGGCCAAGGACGGTTACAACTGGTTTCTTTCGGCGGCGTACAACGTTCAAAAGCCCCTGGACCAGCGCGACCGGAACTTCTCCAACACATCGTATCGCTGGCGACATCGGTCTCAATTCGCTGTCGAGCAACTCGTTCCCGGGCACGAATCACCACCGGCGGCATCGGCGTCCCGGGAACGCCGGACAACTGCGCGCCGTCGACTTACTTTGCAGACTTGGGCGGCTGCTACTACGATCCGTCGTCGCAAAAAGGCGTCGAGATGATTCCCGACGACAAGCTGCTCAACCTTTTCGCGTCGGGAAAGTTACGTTTCAACCGCGACTGGGAAGGCTATGCGACAGGCTTGTATTCGCGCGACGAAACGCGCTACCGCATTCAGCCTGTTCCGTTGTCGAGCATCTTCCCCTATGGGCCGACACTCGAGATACCCGGCAACATCACGCTGATGCCGAGCAGTCCGTACTACCCGCACCAACTGGCACAGGACGCAGGAGTCGATGGCCAACCGCTCGACATCCGCTATCGCGCGGTTGAGAACGGCTTGCGCGACACGACCGACATCAACGAGAACTGGCAGGTCGTCGCGGGCGCCAAAGGCGTGTGGAAAGATTGGGACTGGGACGGTTCGTTCCACTATAGCGAAGGCAGCACCAAGCAGTCGCTGAATGGCGGCTTTCCGCGATCTGACCAAGCTCTATCCGTTGCTCAACAGCGGCACGGTCAATTTCTTCGGCCCGAATACGCCCGACGTTACTTCCCAGTTGCTCGCGACCAACTACAACGGCGGAACATTCGACGCCAAGTCGAAGAATTACGGCGTGCAGGGCAAGGGCTCGGCGATATCTGGCAGCTTCCCGCCGGGATGATGGCGTTGGCGGTGGGCGGCGAAGTGCGCCGGGAACAATTGGACCAGCACGCCGCACCGATTCTCGCGACGGGCACCATCGCCGGCTACGGCGGCACGTGCTCGACGTTTCGGGTTCGCGCGACATCTGGGCCGTGTTCGGCGAACTCAACGTACCGATCGTGAAAACGCTCGAAGGGACTGTTGCGGTTCGCTACGACCATTACAGCGATTTCGGCAGCACGACCAATCCCAAGGTGAGCCTGCGCTGGCAGCCGTCTCAACGCATGCTGTTCCGGGGTTCGTACGGAACCGGCTTCCTCGCGCCATCGCTGTACCAGCTGACCACGCCGCTGATCAGCAGCGTTACCAACCCCGGGCAGACCGATCCGCTGCGCTGTCCGACAACGCACGACACGGGACTGGACTGCTCGACGCAATTCGGCGTGTTTTTCGGGGGCAACAAGGACTTGAAGCCGGAGGAATCGGAGCAGGCCACAGTGGGTATGGTGCTGGAGCCATTCGATGGGTTCTCGATAAGTCGCGGACTACTTCAAGATCAATCTGAAGAACGCGATCACCAACGGCATCCCGTACACGACCGTCCTGGGCGATCTCGACACCTACGGTTACCTGGTCAATCGCGCGCCCGCCCGACCCCGCGTTTCCCGGTCTGCCCGGCCATATTTCATCGATCCTGCAGACTTACATCAATATCGGCGGCATCCGCCTTTCGGGACTCGATCTGGAAGCGCACTGGAAACCCACCCCTACTGCGTGGGGTCGCTTCCGTTTCGATATCAACGGCACCTACTACATTCACTATAACAACGAAAACACTGACGGCACCTGGTCCGGGCAGGTGTCCAACCAGTTTGGCGCGCCGACGCAGGGCATCGTTCCGCGCTGGAAACACTATGCGTCGATGAGCTGGGACCAAGGTCCGTGGGGCGCCACGATCGGAAACACCTTCCAGTCAGGGTACGTCGACGTCGCGCTGACCGGCGAGCAGACCGACGACGACGGCAATCCGATTTGCTGCACGCGTCACGTCGGCTCCATGAGCCTGTGGGACCTGCAAGGCACGTACACCGGTTTCAAGAGCTGGACCTTGACGCTCGGCGTAAAGAACGTGTTCGACACCAATCCGCCGCTAACCAATCAGCCGACGACATTCCAGGTGGGATTCGATCCGTCGTACTACGATGCGCGTGCGCGCTTTGTCTACGCGAGCATCAAATACGAGCTCCGCTAGGTAAGCGCGGCTTTCACTTCTATCCCCAAGGGAGCTTTCGGGCTCCCTTTTTTTGGCGCTCATTCCGTACACCCCTGCGAGGGCGCCTGTCGAGGCCTTGGCGAACCGTATAAACGTACGGTATAGTAGCAACTCCTTCCGAAGAACTGCAGCGATCCGTTTCGACGGCGGTTCGCTTAGCGCTGCACCAATGACGACCATTCGCACGCCGCGCGGGATTATCCCTATCGTGCCTCTCAAGGGACGGGGAGCCACCTCGAACCGGGCGGCGCGCTTCGATGCCTGGGACCGCGAGCTCGATAGCGATTACATCGACCAAGAACTGGCTGACGACGCACACGCCGCGCCAAGGACGGTAGTCACCGAACAGCGAGCCCGTTCGATCATCAGCCGGAACGAATCACCCGACGTCCCTTTCGATCAATCGATCAATCCGTACCAGGGATGCGAGCACGGCTGCATCTACTGTTACGCGCGTCCTTCGCACGCTTATCTGGGACTCTCGCCCGGCCTCGATTTCGAGACACGGCTTTACGCCAAGGTGAACGCAGCAGAGTTGTTGGCGAAGGAATTGAGCAAGCCCGGACACGTCCCGTCGGTTGTCGTCCTTGGCGCAAATACCGATCCGTACCAACCCATCGAACGGCGCCTTGAAATAACGCGTTCGGTTCTTCGCGTGCTGAGCGACTTCAACCACCCGGTTGGAATCACCACCAAGTCGGCATTGGTGGAGCGCGATATCGATATCCTGGAGCCGATGGCTCGAAAAAAGCTGGTGCGTGTATTCGTATCTATCGGGACGCTGGATCACGGCATCGCGCGCACGATGGAGCCGAGGGCGAACGCGCCGACTCGTCGCATGCAGGCGGTCCATAGACTTTCCGCTGCCGGCATTCCGGTCGGCGTGCTGGTCGCGCCTATCGTTCCTGCTCTCACCGACCACGATCTTGAGACGGTGCTCGAGGCTGCGGCGAGCGCCGGCGCGGACTCGGCGGGCTACGTCCTACTGCGACTGCCGCGTGAAGTTCGCGATCTGTTCGTCGAGTGGCTGAGCGCCAACTATCCGCAGCGGGCCGCACACGTTATGAGCCTGGTCCAGCAGATGCGCGAAGGCCAGGGACAATGATCCCGCGTTCGGATCACGCATGCGAGGCACCGGCAAGTTTGCCGAACTCATCAAGCAACGTTTCGTGCTCGCCTGCCGACGCTTCGGGCTCAATGCCAGGGACTTGTCGCTCGATTCGTCGTTGTTTACGGTCCCGCGAACCGAAGATAGCCCGCTCGGTGGCCCCGCTCGCGGGTCAGCTGACGTTGTTCTAGCATTCAACGCCGCTGCGCGCAGGTTGGGCAGCCCTTCAAGCGACGAGCTTGGCATCCATGGTGATCGTCGCATTGAGCAGGCGCGAGATCGGGCAATTCGCTTTGGCGTCGCTGGCAACTTCAGCAAACTTGGCCGCGTCGATTTTCGGCACGCGTCCCCGCGTGGTCAGATGAATTGCCGTGATCGTCCATGCGCCAGCCACCTGGTCCATCGTCAGCGAAGCTTCGGTATCGAGCGCATCGGCGGTGAAGCCTGCATTGTTAAGCATGAATGACAAAGCCATCGTAAAGCACGCGGCGTGCGCGCCCGCAACCAACTCTTCCGGATTGGTACCTTTTCCATCGCCGAATCGCGCGATGAATGAATAGGGTGTGTCATGCAGCGTCCCGCTTTGCGTACTGATCGAACCCTTGCCTTCTTTGGCGGTTCCTTGCCAACGGGCCGTGGCTTTTCGTTGCATGTTTGCCTCCTTCGGTTGTTACGGTCTGGTTGCGAATGTTGGATCGTGCGAACGAGTCAGTGTAAGCCCGCGCTGCTTCGTCGGCCAGTAGCGGGCACTCATCTGGCACACTCACCTGGCACTCACTTGGCACTCACTTGGCACCCACCCGCACCACAAAGCGCTGCCATGAGCTACCATTGATTCGACGACTCGCGGATCGGCCGAGTTCCCACGCTTTTGCTCGGCCGTAACGAACTGTGGTCGATTCTTTGTGCCCTGCCTCTCGCCTGCGTCCTAAACGTTTCATCGCGATCATGACCAAAGCGAAAACAACGCACTTTGACACGCTGAGCTTGCACGCCGGCGCCCGGCCCGATGCAGCCACAGGTGCGCGCGCGACACCGATCTATCAGTCGGCGTCCTACGTGTTTCCGGACACCGATTACGCTGCGGCGCTATTCAACATGGAACGCGCGGGCCACGTGTATTCGCGCATCTCCAATCCAACCTGCGCCGTACTCGAAGAACGGATCAGCGCACTCGAAGGCGGCGTTGGCGCGATAGCTGTCGCGAGCGGCCAGGCTGCGCTGCATCTGGCGATTGTGACGCTGATGGGCGCCGGATCGCACATCGTCGCTTCGCGGGCCCTCTACGGCGGCTCGCACAATCTTCTCGACTACACGCTTCCGCGCTTCGGCATCGAAACGACGTTCGTGCCTCCGCGTGACATCGACGCTTGGCGTTCGGCCATCCGGCCGAACACGCGTTTGTTGTTCGGCGAAACACTCGGCAATCCCGGTCTCGACGTTCTCGATATTCCGCGCGTCGCCTCTGTCGCGCACGATCACGATTTGCCGCTGCTGGTCGACTCTACATTCACGACGCCGTATCTGATTCGACCTTTCGATCTTGGCGCCGATCTGATTTATCACTCGGCCACCAAGTTCCTGTCCGGGCACGGCATTGTAATCGGCGGGCTGTTGGTTGACGGTGGCCGTTTCGATTGGGCCGGATCGGGCGACCGCGCGGGCAAGTTTGCGACGCTCACGGCACCCTATGCCGGTTTCCACGACATGGTATTCGTCGAAGAATCGACGACCGCCGCGTTTCTATTGCGCGCGCGCCGCGAAGGCGTGCGCGACTTCGGCGCCTGCATGGCTCCGATGACCGCGTTTCATATCCTGCAAGGTATCGAGACATTGCCTTTGCGCATGCAGCGGCATGTGGAAAATACGCGACGGATCGTGGCGTTTCTTGGCGAACACCCGATGGTTGAATCCGTGGCCTACCCCGAGTTGCCGCAACATCCGGACTACGCTTTGGCGCAACGGCTGCTACCCAATGGCTGCGGTGCGGTGTTCAGCTTTTCAATCCGCGGTTCGCGCGAACAAGGTCGCCGGTTCATCGAATCGCTGCGGATTTTTTCGCATCTGGCAAATGTCGGCGACGCCAAATCGCTCGTCATTCATCCGGCGAGCACCACGCATTTCCGCATTTCGGCCGATGACTTGCGCGCGGCGGGCATTACCGAAGGCACGATCCGCTTGAGCGTTGGCCTCGAGAATGCCGACGACCTGATCGAAGATCTGTCGCGCGCGCTGCATGCCGCAGGCAAGGCCTGACCCGACACCGGCGACGATACGATGAAGCTTCGGGTCGACGGTTTCGACGTCTATGCCTACACGGGCTCGCGCCCGTTCGATGCGTCGTTGTCGACTATCGTATTCGTGCATGGCGGAGCACTGGACCACAGCGTCTGGGCGCTTCAGTCGCGCTACTTCGCGCACCACGGCCACAACGTGTTCGCCGTCGACCTGCCGGCGCACGGCCAAAGCGGAGGGCAGGCGCTGGCGAGCGTTGAGGCTATCGCGCAGTGGATAGTGCACGTGCTTGACGCGCTTTCCGGGATGAGCGAGGGCAAGGCGATGCTGGTTGGCCACAGTCTGGGCGCGCTCGCGGTCCTCGAGACCGCGGCACGATTTCCCGAGCGCGTTTCGCGGTTGGCGATGATAGGCCCGTCGGTGCCGATGCCGGTGAGCGACGCCCTGCTGGCTGCGGCTGAAGGCAACGATCACATCGCGTACGAGTGGATCACGCAGTGGAGTTTTTCAGCCGGCCACCAGTTAGGCAGCAATCAACAGCCCGGCATGTGGATGACGGGGGGCGCGTTGCGCCTGATGGAGCGCGCGCGGCCGAACGTTCTGCACACGGATTTGCTGGCTTGTCAGCAGTATGCGACCGGCCTCGAGGCGGCCGCTCTTGTCACTTGTCCGGTGCTGATGATCCTGGGGCAGCGCGACCTCATGGCGCCGCCGAAGAATGCTCAGCCGCTCGCCAAAGCCATCCCGCACGCGCGCGTTGTGACCCTGCCTGAATGCGGACACAGCCTGATGGCCGAAGCGCCGGACGCCGTGCTCGATGCGCTGCGCGCCTTCGTCCGCCAATAGCGCGCTTGCGCTAAAGCGCGTTTAGGCCGCGTCGCGCCACTTGATCGAACAGCCAACGCTGGGTACCTGGTGGCGCGGTCCTGCGCCCGTACGGGCGACCGCCGTCATCGCGTCGTACAGTTCGCGAGGCGCGCCGGGTTTTGGCGCGCGGCCAGCGTCGTCGAGCCGTCCGCGGTATTGCAGACCGAGCTTGGCGTTAAAACCGAAGAAGTCGGGCGTGCATATCGCGCCGTAGGCCTTGGCGACCGCCTGCGTTTCGTCCCAGAGGTACGGAAACGGAAAGCGCATGCGCTGGGCGAGGGAGCGCATATTGTCGAACGAGTCCTCGGGATAGTCCGCCGCGTCATTGCTGCAGATCGCGACGGTGCCGATGCCATGCGTTTTCAGGTCCGTCGCGTCGCGAACGAGTTTGTCGAGCACCGCTTTGACGTAGGGACAATGATTGCAGATGAACATCACCAACAGACCGTTGGGTCCGCGAACCTGATCGCGCGTGTAGCGGATGCCGTCGGTGCCGGGAAGGTTGAAGTCCGGTGCCGGCCAGTCGAAATCGCAAATCGGGGGCGTGGCGGCCATGCAAATACTCCGTCGTGTTTGAATCGAGCCTTCGTCCGCCGGTCGCGAACGGGCCTGTGTGGCAAAATGCTAGCACGATGCACCGCACTCTTGCATTGCGCGCTCCCGCACGGCGCTGCCTTGCATTGCGCAGCCCTGTACTCCAGAGCCCTGTACCGCGATTCCAGACGAAATCGCTCACTGTCCCGAATATCGCGACCGTCGATGACGCCCCGATTCCATTTGCCGACGCCGCTTAGCTGCGGCACAGAAGTCATGCTGCCTGACGGGGCCGCGCATCATGCGTTGCGAGTGCTGCGCATGAAGGCGGGCGATGCGGTGACGGTGTTCAATGGCGAAGGCGGCGAGTACGCGGGGCGCATCGTTGCGCATAACGGCCGGGGGGAGGCGAGAATCGGCGTGGCGGTCGACGCGTTTTTTCCGGTGGAACGCGAATCGCCGCTGGATGTGACCTTGGTGCAAGGCGTGGCGTCGCCGGACAGAATGGACTATGCGATGCAGAAAGCAGTCGAACTGGGCGTTACTGCAATTCAGCCAGTGCTCACTGAACGCAGCGTGACCAAGCTCGACGTCGAGCGATCGGCCAAACGTGCCGCGCATTGGCAGCAGATCGCGATCGCGGCATGCGAGCAGTGCGGACGCAACCGCGTGCCGGTAATGCATTCGCCTGTGCAGTTCAAGGTCTGGATTGCCGCGGCGTCGCCGTCAGCGCCGACGATGCGATTGCTTCTCGCGCCGGACGCCGAGACGACGCTTGCTGATTTGCCCGCGCCGTCGGGGGCAGTCGAATTGCTGATCGGGCCCGAAGGGGGGCTCACCGATGCCGAGACGAGCGCTGCCTTGCACGCAGGGTGGCGCGCTGTGCGAACGGGGCCACGCGTGCTGCGGACCGAAACCGTCGCGCCGGCAATGCTTGCCGCGCTCAATACGCTGTGGGGTGACTGGCGATGAAGCAACCGGGCCTGGAGATATCGATGCGACGAATGCGTAGCGGGGTCGTCGCCGGCATAGTGGCGAGCGTGCTTGCCGCGTGTGCCGGGACGCCCGTGCAGCGGGGATCGACCGAGGCGGCTTTCGTCGTGCTGGGCGAGGGAGGACGCGCGATCGTTCGCGTCGTCACGCGCGACGCATCGTGTCCGCCACTCGATGTCGACGGTGCTGCGTTGCCGATGAACATTCGCGCCGTCCCCGAGACGCTGCCACCACGGACCGCGCGCGGCGATGCTGCAAAGGAGAAACCGTCCGCCTTCCCGGTGCTCGTGTGCGAACGAACGTTGCCGTTCGCCGCTGCCCGCGCCAGCGTCGGTGGGCGGGCGCTGGCAATTCCGCAACGCGAGCCGCGACGCATCGTCGTCCTGGGCGACACCGGTTGCGTGATAGGAACGTCGAACAGCACGATCCAGAACTGCAATGATCCAAACGCGTGGCCGCTGGCGCAGATTGCCTCCGCCGCAGCGGCCAAGAGACCTGATCTGGTCATTCACCTTGGCGACTACGTCTATCGCGAGAACGCGTGTCCCGCCGGCAACGCCAAATGCGCCGACAGCCCGTGGGGTTACGGCTGGGATGTATGGGATGCCGACTTCTTCACTGCGGCTCGCCCCTTGCTCGCAGCTGCGCCTTGGGTCTTCGTGCGAGGCAATCATGAATCGTGCGGCCGCGCCGGTCAGGGCTGGTGGCGATTGCTCGATCCGCGCCTGCTGCTCGCGGGACGCGATTGCAACGACGCGATCAACGACGTGACGGGCGACTACAGCGAACCCTATGTGGTGCCGCTGTCATCGGACACGCAACTGATCGTGTTCGACTCGTCGAGAGCCCGCGTCAACGCACTGCGCCCCAATGACCCGATGTTCGTGACCTATTCGGCCCAGATGAAGGAAGTCGTGGAACTTGCAAAATCCGCGCAGCACAACTTCTTCATCAATCATCAACCGATTCTGGGCTTCGCCACCGACCCGACGCGTAACCCTCCGGGCGTGTATCCCGGCAATGAGCCATTGCAGTCGGTGCTCCGGCCGATCAACGGCGACGCATTGTTCCCGTCAAGCATCGACGCACTCTTTTCCGGGCACGACCATGTGTTCGAAATGATCAGCTTTGCGACGCCGCAACCGACGCAATTCATCTCCGGGACAGGCGGCGGCTGGCTTGACGATCCGTTGCCTCAGCCGCTGCCGCCGGGGGCGATGGTCGCGCCGGGTGCGGTTATCGACAAAATGGTCTCCAACCCGGCGTTCGGCTTTCTCACCATCGAACGCGCATCGGGCGAGCACGCCGCGTGGCGCGTTCAGGCGTGGGACGTCTTCGGACGATTGTTCACGACGTGCGTGCTGCGCGACCGCAAGGCGAACTGCACGCGACCGTCTAGCCCGGGCTGAATGCATTGAACCGTGGCGAGACGACCACCGATCGCGTCGCCGGGTACAGGCCAGCCATGGCCCTCAGCGCTTGCCGGACTCCGCAGCGATGAGGATGCTGCAGCGGACGCGGTCCAGCAGCATCGAATCGACCGACCCCCGCCACCAGCGCATCGCGAACGATTTGCTGCGCGGATGACCGAGGATCAGCAAGTCGCAGCCCAGTTCCTCAACCAGCTTCGAGAGCACGTCGACCGGCTCGCCCACCAGCAAGTGGTCGGTGACATTAAGGCCTTTGCCGGCGAGTAGGGTGTGCGCATTCTTGAGGTCCGCGTCCATGTGATCGCGTTCGTCGGCGAGCGCGACTTCGGGCACGTATTCTCCGGCGAGCAGATATGCCGACGGATAGTTGACGACACCCGCGAGATGTACTTCGACCGACGGGTCGGGCGCCATCCTGACGGCCTCGTCCAGCGCCGAGCGCGACTCGGGTGTGCCGTTGTAAGCAACGAGAATCTTGCGGTACATGGCGAGCTCCTACGCTTGTCTAGTGCGGACCGACACGATGTTTGCGAATCCACCAGGCGGGCAACAGCGCGGCGCCAAACGCCATCGTAACCACCCAGAAGCATTCTTGGAAGGCCGATACTGCGTTTGCAGAGCCGTGAACGTTGAGCCGCCATTCAAGCAGGACGGCAAGCAGGTTCACGCCGATGGCTCCGCCGAGCTGCCGGACAAAATTCGCCGACGAAGCGGCATAGGCGATGTATTGGTCGTCTAGCGCCTGCACCGTGCCGACATTCAGCGCCGGAATGATCATTCCCAGGCCAACCCGTCCGACGAAGAGTACCGCGCCCAAGGCGACGAATCCCGTGGCGCTGTCGCTCAACGCCAGCAGCATGCTGGACACGGCGAACAATGCGAGGCCGACGGTCACGATGCGGCGCGGCTCGATCCTGTCAGTCAGCCGACCCGCGAGCGCGATGGTCACGGCCAGCGCCAGCCCCGGAACGACGAGCAGCGAACCGGCACGCGACGGCGAGTAGCCGGCGATATCCTGCACAAAGACCGGCACCAGGTAAGTGCTTCCGAACAAACCTACTCCGTAGGCGAAGGCGACCAGCGCGGCGTTGCGGAATCCTGAATGCGTGAATAGCTTGAGTGCGAGCAGCGGAGCAGGGGCGTGAAACTCCCAGGCGATGAACGCGGCGACGAGCATGACCGCCAGCGCCAGCATGGCCAGGGTGGCCAGTGATATCCAGCCCGCGCGGTGCCCGACCACTGGCACGTTGAGCAACGCGACGAGAGCGGACGCAAGGAGGACGAAACCCGTCCAGTCAAAGCGAATGCTCGGACCGGTTGCGCGGCGCGCTGGCAGGAAGCTCTTGGCCAGCACCAGGCCGGCAAGGCAAAAAGGGATGGGAAGCAGGAAGATCGAGCGCCAACCGAAAGTCTGCAGCAGGATGCCGCCGATACTGGGCCCTATAGCCGGCACCAGCACAATGCCGAAGCCGAAGATGCCCATCGCGCTTCCTCGACGTTCAGGCGGAAAAACGTCGAACAAGGCGATCATCGCCAGCGGTTGCAGTACGCCGGCGGCCGCACCCTGTAGCACGCGCGATGCAATCAGCGACTCGGGACTCCACGCCACCGAGCCCAGCACCGATGAGGCGAGGAAAAGCGCCAAGGCGATAGCGAATGTTCTGCGTTGACCGAACGATTCGACCATCCATGCCGTCGCCAGCATCGTGGTGGTCGTCGCCGCAAGGAATCCCGTCGCCACCCATTGCAGCGAATCGTGGCCGATGTTGAATTCGCGTGCCAGCGCCGGGAAAGCGACATTGACGATCGTCGATGCCATGATGGTCGACACCGAACCAAGCATGACCGTTGCGACGACCCATCCACGCTGGCGTCGTCCGATGGTCGAGGAAGGATTCTGCATTGGCCGTCGGCTTTTTGAGCAGGTCGCGCGCGGCCGCAACGAGCCGAGCGCTACGCGGCGGAAGCCAGCGGCTTGCCTGCCAGCACCAGCGCGAGATCGGCGAGCTCGGTCCACGCATTGCCGGTGCCAATGCCTTTCGCGAGCGCATCGAGCTTCGCCAGGCGCAGCAACATGCCAGGAATCATCGACGGAGCGACGCGACGCGCGGCGCGCTCCATCGCTGATTGTCGTTTACCCCATACTCGCGCCGTCTTGACTGCCACTGCGATCGGCGTACCGCTTGCCGCTGCGCTCAACACCGCAGCCAGCCCATGGATGTCTTCGCCAAGTTGCCAAAGCAGCAAGGGCAGGCCCTCCCCTTCATTTTCGAGCGAAGCCAGAATCCGGCACGCCCTCGCGGCATCGCCCGCGAGCCACGCCTCGGACAACTGGAATACATCGAAACGGGCGACGTCAGCGACGGCCTGGTCGACTGCGTCGGGGTCGAGTTCGCCCTCGGGGAGGAGCAAACCGAGCTTCTCGATTTCCTGCTGTGCGGCCAGCAAATTACCTTCGGTGGCATCAGCGAGCAGTTGCAGCGTGTCGCGAGAGGCTCGCTGCCGCTGGCGCGCGAGTCGTGTGGCAATCCATTGCGGCAACTCGTTGCGTTCGAGCGGATACACGGCGATGCTGACGCCCGCTTCCTCGAGCGCCGAGAACCAGGTCGACGTCGACGCGGCGCGATCCAGGCGCGGCAATGTGATCAGTATGATCGTGTCGCCATCGGGATTCGCAGCGCAGTCTTCGAGGGCGCGCGCGCCGTCCACTCCGGGCTTGCCACTGGGCATCCGCAGGTCGATGAGCTTGCGGCTGCCGAACAGACCGAGATTGCGCCTGCTGGCGATGAAAGCATCCCACTTGAATCCGCTCTCGACGACGAGTACCTCGCGTTCATCAAAGCCCGCAGCTCGCGCAGCGGTTCGGATCTGATCGCCCGCTTCGATCGCCAGCAACGGCTCGTCGCCGTGCACGATGTAAAGCGGCGCCAAACCATTTTGCGAGGTGTGCGGCGAGCTGGGCGGGACGGATTTGCATGAAAGTCCGCTTAGGAGATGCGGCGGGGCGTCAGGCGGGTTTCTTCGCCTGCTGCAAGCGGCGGACGATCTGCTGGATGGCGTCGGTCTGCATTTCGCCCCAGAGGCGCTGGGCCTGCGTTTCCTTCGCCAGCGCTTCGGTATCGGTGTAGGTGTAGCTGCGGCGCACCAGCAGTTCCGCTGTCGGCAGCCACTCGTTGCCGGCGTTGTCGCGGACGCGGAACAGCACGCGCTTGATCAGCAGGTACTCGCTTACCTTGCCGCCGCCGGTCAGCGAAAGGATTTGCTTGCTGTCTTCCACGCTGATGAGGTCGAGGATGACCTGGGCCTTGTCGGGAGTGTCGACCAGTTTGGCCGAACCGACGCCTTCGAGCGAGCGGCGCAGTTCGACCGTGATCGGCAACACGGGCGGGGCGGCCAGATACAAGGTGTCGAATTCGTAGTGCGCCTCGCCGCGCAGGTGAAAGCCGCACGCTGCGAGAGAAGCAACCATCGCCGCCGCGGCCAGGCGCGCCGTCCACTGCACAAACCCCGGCGCCGATCGGGAGTGCATTCCGACATTGTCTGTCGATGGGTCATCAGACGACGATGTTCACCAGACGGCCGGGCACGACGATGACTTTCTTCGGCGGTGCGCCATTCAGATATTTCTGCGCCTCCGGACTCGCGATCGCGGCGGCTTCGATCGTCTCGCGCGTCGCGCTTGCGGGAACGACGATGTGCCCGCGCATCTTGCCGCCGATCTGCAGGACGAGTTCGATTTCGTCCTGAACCAGCGCAGACGCATCGACTTGCGGCCACGGCGCGTCGAGGATGTCGCCATGCACGGCGGCAAATCCCAACTCCTGCCACAGGACGTGGGTGATGTGCGGGACGACAGGGTTCAGCACGCGCAGCAGCAGTGAGAGGCCTTCGCGCGCGAGTTCGACGCTGGCGGCGGAGCCATCGACCGGACCCCCTCGAGCGCATTCAACATCTTCATGCCGGCGGACACGACCGTGTTGTATTGCACGCGCTGGTAGTCGTAGTCGGCCTGCTTCAGTTGCATATACAACTCGCGCCGAACCCCGCGCAAATTCGCTGCCGCGCGCGGCCAATCGACCTTCGCCGGCGCGCGCTGCAAGGCGTCGCTGCGGTCCTGCGCGTAAGCCCAGACGCGTTTCAGGAAACGGTACGCGCCCTCAACACCGGTGTCCGACCAGAGCGCGCTCTCTTCGGGCGGGCCGGCGAACATCACGAACAGACGCGCAGTATCTGCGCCGTACTGAGTGATCAGATCCTGGGGATCGACGCCGTTCCTCTTGCTCTTGGACATGGTGCCGATGCCACCGTATTCGACCGACAGGCCATCAGCCTTGGTCGTGCCGCCAACGATGCGCCCGCCGGCGTCGTACCGAACGTCGACTTCTTCCGGACCGAAATAGTCGACGCCCCCGTTGTCGCTGCGCCGCGAATAGCTGTGGTTGAGCAGCATGCCTTGCGTCATCAGCCGCGTGAACGGCTCGTCGAACTTGACCAGTCCCATGTCGCGCATCACCTTGGTCCAGAAGCGCGCGTACAGCAGATGCAGAATGGCGTGTTCGATGCCGCCGATGTACTGATCCATCGGCATCCAGTAGTCGTCGCGCGCATCGACCATCGCGCTCTTGCCGTCGACCTTGGCGTCGGGGCAGGCGTAACGCATGTAGTACCACGACGAGTCGACGAACGTGTCCATCGTGTCGGTTTCGCGTTGTGCTGGCGCGCCACATTTCGGGCACTTGGTGTTGACGAAGTCGGCGCGCTTTTTCAGCGGATTGCCGGTGCCATCGGGAATGCAGTCTTCCGGCAGCACGACCGGCAGATCTTCTTCAGGCACCGGCACATCGCCGCAGGCAGGGCAATGCATGATCGGAATAGGGGTGCCCCAATAGCGCTGGCGCGAGATGCCCCAGTCGCGCAGGCGCCACGTCACTTTCTTTTCGCCCAGGCCCATCGCCTTGAGGTCGGCGGCGACGGCGTCGACGGCTTGCGTGTAGTCGAGACCGTCGTACTTGCCGGAATTGACGCAGACGCCGCTCCTTGCTCGCGTACCATTCCTGCCAGCGAGCAGTGGTGAACGCCTCGGCGTCGCGCGCGGTGCCTTGCGCGTCGATGACCTGCGTCACCGGCAGCGCATACTTTTGCGCAAACTCCAGATCGCGTTCGTCATGACCCGGAACGCCCATCACCGCGCCATCCCCGTAGCTCATCAACACGTAGTTGGCGACCCATACCGGAACGGATGCGCCCGTCAAAGGATGCGTAACGAAGAGGCCAGTCGGCATGCCTTTCTTTTCCATCATCGCCATGCTCGGCTTCGATGACGCTGCCACGCTTGCATTCTTCGATGAACGCAACCAGCGCCGGATTCGTCTTGGCGGCTTGCGTCGCAAGCGGGTGCTCAGGAGCGACCGCGCAAAAGGTGACGCCCATGATGGTGTCGGCGCGCGTCGTGAAGACGTACATGCGCCCATTGCCGATCAGTGAGCCGTCGTCGGCACGTATCGTGTGCGTGAACGCAAAACGCACGCCTTCGCTCTTGCCGATCCAGTTGGCCTGCATCGCGCGCACGCGTTCGGGCCAACCGTCCATTTTGGCCAGATTGTCGAGCAATTCGTCGGCGTAGTCGGTGATGCGCAGGTAATACATCGGGATTTCGCGCTTTTCGACCAGTGCGTTGGACCGCCAGCCGCGGCCGTCGATCACTTGTTCGTTCGCGAGCACTGTCTGGTCGACCGGGTCCCAGTTGACCACGCCTGTTTTCTTGTACGCGATGCCTTTTTCCAGCATCTTCAGGAACAGCCACTGGTTCCATCGGTAGTAATCGGGCTTGCAGGTGGCGAGCTCGCGCGACCAATCGATCGCCAGGCTCACCGCCTGCATCTGCTTTTTCATTGTTGCGATGTTGTCGTAGGTCCACTTGGCCGGTGGCACACCGCTTTTCATCGCGGCGTTCTCCGCGGGCAGGCCGAAAGCGTCCCAACCCATCGGCATCAACACGTTGTAGCCCTTCATCCGAAGGTGTCGGTACATCATGTCGTTGATCGTGTAGTTGCGCACATGACCCATGTGCAGGATGCCCGACGGGTACGGCAACATCGATACGCAGTAGAACTTCGGTCGCGAAGGATCCTCGCTGCTGCGATAGGCGTTGGTGGCTTCCCAATGCGCTTTGGCACTGGCCTCGACTTCGGCGGGGCGATACGCTTGCATCAAGTTGTCGGAGGTCGAACGGGACGCCGATTATACCGGCCCGCGTGCCGAGCCTTGCTTGGCGACTCAGGCCGAGCCGGGGAAGAACAAGGCCACGAACCCCATCGCAGCGAACAGGGCGGCCGCAATCTTGCGCACGACGCCGAGCGGAATGCGAACCGCAGCGGCATTGCCGAGCAACACGACGGGCACGTCGGCGATGAGCATTCCGAGCGTCGTGCCGGCAACCACGGCTGGCAATTGGTTGAACTGCGCTGCCAGCACCACGGTCGCGATCTGGGTCTTGTCGCCGATTTCAGCGAGAAAGAACGAGACGACAGTAACGCCGAAAGCGCCGAAGCGGCTCGCCGGCCTGGCATCAGCGTCGTCCAGTGTGTCGGGCCTGAGCGCCCAAAGCGCGACCGCGAAAAACGACGCCGCGAGAAGCCACCGCAAATATTCCAACGGCACCACTTGTCTTACCCAGGCGCCGACGATGCCGGCGAGCGCGTGGTTGAAAAGCGTAGCGACCAGGATGCCGAGTATGATCGGCACCGGCTTGCGAAGTCTCGCAGCCAGTACCAGCGCCAACAACTGCGTCTTGTCGCCGATCTCACCCAGCGCGACGACGAACATCGACGTAAGGAAGCGCTTCCATTGCGGGATCGCACTTTCGGCGAAAGCCGGCTCCAGACAGGCGTCGCGCCGCCATCGGTCGGCCGCCTCTTACCGTTCGCCGCGGCTTGCCGGTGACCACCGGCTGCGGCGGGGCGGGACTGCTAAAATTGTAGCTTAGTTGAGAGACCTTCGAGGGAACCTCGAAGTGCCACCGAGGAGCTCAGCACCACCGTATCGGAATTTGATCGGGCCTCAACCCGTTTACCAGACCAGGAACCTTGCAGGCATCGCCCAGCCAAATACAGCGGCACGCCGGAGAACTCGACCTGCCCCGCCTCATTTGCATCTCATTTTCCTCATTCCCAAACCGATTTTTCGCCCCTTGCAGCCACTTTTTCCCCACTCCGGATCTTTCTCCCGCGCCTTGGTCGCGTTTGCCGGCACCTTGCTGCTCTCGCTCGCGGCGTCCGCGACTCCGGTGCGCACGCCGCACGTCGAGGCGGAGCTCGTCGCCGACCGAACGGCAATAGTCCCTGGGAAGCCGCTGACGGTAGCCCTGCGACTGTCGATGGATCGCGGCTGGCACACCTACTGGCAAAACGCCGGCGACTCGGGACTGCCGACGACGCTCGCATGGACGCTGCCGCCGGGCATCAGCGCGGGGTCGATCCAATGGCCGACGCCCCAGCCGTTGCCGGTCGGACCTTTGCTCAACTACGGGTACGAAGGTGAAGTCCTGTTGTTGACCGACCTGACGGTCGCGCCGGGATTTGCGCCCGCAGTCGAAGCGAACGCGACATCCGCAACAGCGGGCAAGAGCGTGGCGGTCATCGCGGCGCGGGCCGATTGGCTCGTTTGCAAGGAAACGTGCATACCCGAGGGCGCCGACTTGACGCTCACATTGCCGGTCGCCGGGACCGGCGGCGGCGAACCCGATTCGCGCTGGGGCCGAACGATCGCTGAAACGCGCAACGCGCTGCCGCGTCCGCTTTCCGGCTGGAAAGTGAGCGCGGCCGGACGCGGACCGACGGTGGAACTGACGCTGATACCGGAAGCGCCGACTGCCAGTTCCGCAGATCTTCGCGGTTTGCGGTTTTTCGCGTTCAAAGAGGGACAGATCGAGGCGAGCGGCGTGCAGACGCTGGCACGCGACGGACAGCAGTGGAAACTCGCGTTGCCAGTTGCCAACCAGCGCGTCGGCGAATTCACTCGCGTGGCCGGCGTACTGGTCACCGCAGCTTCGGGCAAATTCGCTGCTGACGCCGACGGTGCGCGCGCGGCAGTGATCGACACGCCGCTGGTCGGTGCCATCGTTGCCGGTACGGCGCCGGCGCCGGTCACCGAGACCTTGTTGCCGCGGCCAGCGAGCGTCGACAATTCGGCTTCCTTGTCGCTCGGTCTCGCATTGGCGTTCGCTTTTGTCGGCGGGCTGTTGTTGAACCTGATGCCATGTGTGTTCCCGGTGTTGTCGCTGAAAGTCCTCGGATTTGCGGCTCAAGGCGGCGGACGCGCAGCGATGCGCAAGCACGGCCTGGCATTTTCGGGAGGCGTGCTGGCATCATTCTGGCTGTTGGCGGCAATGCTGATTCAACTGCGCGCCGCGGGGCAGCAGCTGGGCTGGGGTTTTCAGTTGCAGTCGCCGGCAGTCATTGTCACCTTGGCGCTGTTGTTCTTTGTAATGGCGCTGAATCTCTCCGGTGTGTTCGAGATTCGCAAATTGCTGCCGTCGTCGATGACGAGCTGGAACGCGCGCAATCCTTACGTCAACGACGCGCTCTCGGGCGTGCTCGCGGTCGTGATCGCGTCGCCGTGCTCAGCGCCTTTCATGGGCGCTGCCTTGGGCTATGCCCTCGTCGGGAGCCCGTCCTCAACGTGGGTTGTATTCACTGCGCTCGGCCTGGGCATGGCCGCGCCATATTTGTTGCTTGCGCTGTTTCCCGCGTGGCGGGCCAAGCTGCCGAAGCCCGGTTTGTGGATGATTCGGCTGAAACAGTTGCTCGCATTCCCGCTTTACGCAACGGTGATCTGGCTCATTTGGGTGCTGGGCGCACAACTTGGCAATGACGCGGTCGCCCGCATAGGGCTCGCCCTCCTGTTGATCGCGCTCGCGCTGTGGATGTGGCAGATCGCGCGCGACGGCGGTCGTTCGATCTGGGGGCTTGGGACGGCAGCCGGCATCGTCGCGGCGCTGGTGATCGCATGGCCCGTTGCGGTGGCATCACTCGACGGCACGTCCGACGCGCCGTCGGTGCGCGCCTCGGCGACGTCCGGGCCGTGGCAACCCTACGCGCCGGACCGTGTGGCGCAATTGATAGGCGCAGGACAGCCGGTATTCATCGATTTCACCGCGGCGTGGTGCGTGACCTGCCAGATCAACAAGGGGCTGGTGCTCAACACCGACGTGGTCCAGGAAGCGTTCGCCCGGAGTAAGGTTGCGCTGGTGCGGGCAGACTGGACGCGCCGCGACGCCACCATCGGTGCGGCCCTTGCTGCGCTGGGCCGCGACGGCGTTCCAGTGTATGTGCTTTATCGTCCAGGCAAGGAACCGCTGCTGCTGCCCGAAGTCTTACGGCGACAGGATATTCTCGACGCGATCGCTCCGCTCGCGGTGACTCAAGGCGAACCAGGCGAGTCCAGGCGAGTTGCGCGAATTGAAGGCAACTGAAGGCAACCGAGGGCAACTGAGCAGGCGCGCCCCGCCCAGGATTGGCGGTCGCAACTGCAGTCGACGAGGAGATTGGCGATGAAACTCAAAAATGCTTTGATTGCGTTAGCTGCCACTGTCTGCGCAGCGACAACATCCGCAGCATTCGCTGTTTCCGCGGGGCAGACGGCTCCTGATTTCACGCTCGTCGATGCGCACGGCAAGCCTGCGCATCTGGCCGATTACAAGGGCAAGTATGTCGTGCTGGAATGGACAAACCCCGAGTGTCCGTTCGTGCGGCGGCATTACAACAGCAAGAACATGCCCGAACTTCAGGGTGAATGGAGCAAGCAGGGCGTCGTCTGGCTGGCGATCGATTCGTCCAGCCGCTCCAGTGGCGAGTACAAGACGCCGGCGGAGCTCGATCAGTTCATGCGTTCGCACGGAGCGGCGCCGACACAGGCCTTGGTCGATGGCGACAGCGCTACCGCGCGACTCTATGCCGCGAAGACTACGCCGCACATGTTTGTGATCGATCCGCAGGGCCGTGTGGTCTACGCCGGTGCGATCGACGATCAGCCCAGTTCATGGGGCGGCGACGCACGCAAAGCCAACAACTATGTGCGAGCTGCATTGACCTCGTCGATGAACGGCCGTCCGGTGGACCCCGCGAACACGACGCCGTACGGGTGCTCGATCAAGTACTGAGGCCCGAAGCGCGGCAGGTGCTGCGTTAAAGCGCTTGCTGCAAACGACCGGTCTGGTTCCCCGGTCCTCTCGACCAAGCGATCGGCGTCGGCGACCCCCCGCAGCTGCGGTATCCTTGCCCATCGAAAGGCGGGGAGCGAAAACAAGATGCGCAATGCCGACGGGCGACGCTGGCTGGGCGAGTTCGTCATTGCGCTCGTCTGCTGCACGCTGGCGGGGTGTGGCCAGCGCGGTGACCGCCCGCTGCAGGGCTATGTCGAAGGCGAATACGTTCGAGTAGCGGCGCCGTTTGCCGGCACGCTACAGCAACTCGCGGTGCAAAAAGGTGGCACGGTCGCTGCCGGGGCTCCCTTGTTCGCGCTCGAACGCGAAAACGAAATCGCTGCGCGCCGCCAGGCCGAGCAGCAATTGCTGGCTGCGAATGCGAGGGTAGCGAACCTTATGACGGGCAAGCGGCCCGCGGAAGTCGACACCGTTGCCGAACAACTGCGCCAGGCGCAGGCTGCACGCGAACTCTCGGTATCCAATCTCCGGCGGCAGGAATCACTGTTCAAATCAGGCTTTGTCAGCAACGCAGCGCTCGATGACGCGCGTACGCAAGTCAAGCGCGACGACGCGTCGGTGCGGCAGCTGCAGGCCGCTGTCGACACTGCCAAGCTGCCCGCGAGACCGGAGGAAATCCGCGCCGCGGAGGCCGATGCCGCTGCCGCGCGCGATGCGCTGACACAGGCCGACTGGCGCCTCGGTCAACGTGCGGTCTCCGCGCCCACCGCCGGAAGGGTCAGCGACACGTACTACGTAATCGGCGATTGGGTGCCCGCCGGTGGCGTCGTCGCCAGCCTGCTTTCGCCGTCGAACGTGAAAATTCGTTTCTTCGTTCCCGAAACGGAGTTGGGGCGGGTCCGACCGGGCTTGGCGATAAGCTTTTCGTGTGATGCGTGCGGCAATCCGATGACCGCGAGCGTCACCTACGTTTCCGATCGCGCAGAATTCACTCCGCCTGTTCTCTATTCCAAGGAGAATCGCGCGAAGTTGGTCTACATGATCGAAGCCAAGCCCGCGCCAGACGTGGCCGTACGCCTGAACGCCGGACAGCCTGTTGACGTCGTGCTGCCCGCCACTTAGTTGTTCCACATCAGGGCGCCAAAGCGGCGTGAATAATCGCCGTCGCGGCTGCGCGGTCCCGGCTTGCACCCGCGCATCAAGGGGCTATGATTGCGAGTGCGCAGTTGAGAGCGCGCGGTTGAGGGCTTGCCCGGGGGACACGCAGGTGCCGGGCTTGGATTTTCGCGACCGACGTTTGAAATCGGCGAAGCCTAATCAAGGGGATGATCATGACAAGAATACGAATACTTGTGATTTGCGCAGCACTGGCGTCGATGTTGGCGGGCTGCGCCAACATGGGAGCGCAAAAGACCTACGGCCGCGACTTCGCGCGTACCAGCGGATTCACTGAATTCGTCGCGGAGCCCAATCCGACGGCACCGAATGTCTTCGTCGTCGGATCGCAAGTAGTCATTGACCAGGAGCCGATACGTCCCCCCGGAACCGGTGCGGGCGATCCGATCACGATCTATTTTGCGTTGAAGGAAGGCGGGGACTGGGTGTTCCGCGACCACGGTATCGAGATCCAGGGCCATCCCGGGTTTTGCGATCCGACATCGCCGTTCGTGGTCAGATGTCAGTACAGCCGTCCGGTACCCGGCACCGTGTACAAGTACAACGTCAGGGTGTGGAGCAAAGCGACGCCCCATGTGTCGGTGAAGGACCTCGATCCCACCATCATGAATTGAGTCGCGTCGGATCAGCGGGCGCGCGCGAGCCAGTCGCGCGCCTGCGTGATCGCCTCGTCGTACGACCGCGCGCGGCCTGAGGTTTCGGCCGACGAAAAAGCGGCAGTTCCCATCGCGTCTCGCGCTGCCGCGATCAACGGCGCCAGGAATGCCTCGTCGGCGGGGTCGCGATGCAGTCCCGTGCTCGTTGCCTGCTTTTCCGCCATGCCGAAGAACAGCGCCGCGCGCGCCCAATCCTGTCTCAGCGAGGCGAGACCCGACGAGACTTCCAGCACACTTTGACCGGCGGGCTTGGAACCGATGTCAGCGGCGATCGACAGCACCTCAAGCAGCATCTGATCGACGCTGCCGGCGTTACCGCGACCGATCGACGCCATCGCCAGATTGAGAAGTCCGATGGCAACACTCTCTCGGTCCCCTAGCTGTCGTGCCAGCATGACGACTTTTTGATAGAGAGGCTCGGCCTTGTCGAGTTCGCCTTCGAGACGGTGAAACTGGCCGAGTACGTTGAGCGCGGCAGCAAGCTGGCGGCGGTCGCCAAGTTGCTCGGCGAGCGCGAGCGCCTCCTCGAGGTAGCGCTGCGCGTGAACGGTATCCCCTTGTCCCAGGCAAGCCATTCCCAACGGTTGCAGCACCATCGCGCCCATGGCCGTATCGCCGAGTTCTCGAGCGATATCCAGGCTTTCCTCGAGGTATTTGCGCGCTTCCGCATAGAGCCCCATGAAGTACCCGACTTGGCCGGAGTCGAAGAGGCCACGGCAGCGAGCCGCATTTCGCTTCTGGGCGCCGGCGCGCGCAAGCGCCTCCAGCGTGACCCGATATCCCAGTTCCATCAGGCCGCGATTGAGCCAGTAGCGCTTGATCGCGGAAACCAGACGCAGTCCTAGTTCGGCCCCGTCGGGTGCGTGATCGCACCATGCGTGCGCCGCCAGGATATTTTCCCGCTCGAGATCAAGGCGTGTGAGCCACAGTCCCTGTTCCCGCCCGACCAGCGCCTGTGTCGCCCGTTCGGCGAGTGCCAGAAAGTACGCGAGATGCGCGGAGTGTGCGGCGGCCCCATCGTCGGAAAGGTCGAGGCGCTCCTGCGCGTACTGTCGGACGGTGTCGAGCAGGCGGTAGCGGCCACCGGTACTGTCCAGCTCGACCAGCGATTTCTCGACCAATTCGCCTAGCAAGTTCAAAGCTTCGCTTGGCTCCACGTCGTCTGCTGTCGCGACTGCCTCGGCAGCGTCCATCGTCCAACCGCCGCTGAAAACCGCGAGTCGGCGCAGCACCGCGCGCTCGCGTTCGGCGAGCAGGTCATGACTCCAGTCGATAAGCGCCCGCAGCGTCTGCTGGCGCGGCAGCGTTGTTCGGTCGCCGCTGGCCAGCAAGCGAAAACGGTCGCCAAGACGCGCTGCGATCATTTCGACCGACATCACGCGTACGCGCGCGGCGGCCAGTTCGATTGCGAGCGGAATGCCGTCCAACCGACGGCAAATGTCGATCACTGCAGGAGCGTTGCGCTCGTTCATCGCAAATTCCGACTGCGCCGCAGCCGCGCGTTCGACGAACAAACGGACCGATTCGTAGTCGGTCAGCGCTGCCAGCGACACAGCCTCTCCGGGATCGGGAATTGACAGCGTAGGCACCGAATAGCTGGTTTCACCGGCGACATGCATGCGTTCTCGGCTCGAGGCAAGAATCTTGAGCTGGCGCCCGGTCAGCAGCAGTTGCTTCGCCAGTTCGGCGCAGGCCAGCAGCACATGCTCGCAGTTGTCGAGCACGAGCAGCAGTTGGCGGTCGCTGACGAATTTAGCCAGCGCTTCCTGGACCGAACGTCCTGCCTCCTCCTTGACGCCCAGGACGGACGCAACCGCCTGCGGCACCCGCTGCGCGTCGGCCACCGGTGCAAGCTCGATGAACCACACGCCGTCCGGATAATCGTCCATCACCGCCGCAGCGGCCTGCAACGACAAGCGAGTCTTCCCAATCCCGCCGGCGCCGGTCAACGTCAGCAGGCGAGTCTTCTGCAACAAGGACATGACTTCGGCCAGTTCGTGTTCGCGACCGACAAAAGAAGTGAGTTGCTGGGTAAGATTGTTGGGCGTCGCTTCCAGCGAACGCAGCGCCGGGAAGTCGCCTCGCAACGTGGGGTGCGCGAGCTGGTACACATGTTCGGATTGCGCCAGATCGCGCAGGCGCACCGAGCCGAGATCGCGCAAAGTTGTCTGCACGGGCAGGCGCTCGCGAACCAGCACCGCCACGGTCTCGGATAACAGGACCTGCCCGCCGTGGGCCGCGTTCATGATGCGCGCGGCACGGTTGACTGCGACTCCGAAGAAGTCACGGTCCCGGCGCTCGTTGATACCCGTGTGCAGGCCACATCGGACCTTCAGCGCGATTCCGGCCGTGGCGTCGGGAACGGACAGCGCTCGTTGCAGTTCGAGCACGGCATTCAGCGCGTCCAACGGGTCATCAAACGCCGCATGAACGCCATCACCGGTCATTTTGACGACCAGGCCGTGGTGACGTTCGACGGCCGATCGGGTCATCGCGTCGTGAAGCGCCAGCGCCGACGGCATGCGCTGCGCCTCAAGCTCCCACAGCCTGGTGCTGCCTTCTATGTCGGTGAAGAGAAATGTTGCGAGGGCGGATTGTTCCGACAATCTAGGGATTCCAATGAAGGAGACGTGGCCAATTCCGTACTCTACGGCACTGAACCGCGGTCCACCAGCGGCGGCGCCCTTCGTTACAATGCCTGATGCAGCGACCAACGACGACCACCGATGGGCGGGCGAGCGCATCAAGCCCTGTCGAATCGGACGTCATTATCGACGTCCGCGGCTTGAACAAGCACTTCGGAACAAATCACGCCGTCAAGGACTTGTCGCTGCAGGTGCGCCGCGGCGAGATCTTCGGCTTTCTTGGGCCCAACGGCAGCGGCAAGACGACGTCGATACGCATGCTGTGCGGGCTGTTGACGCCCGACAGCGGCGAAGGCACGTGTCTAGGCTACGACATCCTGCGCGAAACGACGCAGATCAAGCGACACGTCGGCTACATGACGCAACGGTTCTCGTTTTGGGAAGACTTGACCATTCGGGAAAATCTTCGCTTCATTGCGCGGATGTACGGCATGAGCGATGGCGCGAAGCGCGTCGAAGATGCGCTGGCGCACCTCGGCCTTGCTTCACGGGCGAAACAGCTCGCCGGATCGCTATCCGGCGGATGGAAGCAGCGCCTGGCGCTGGCCGCATGCCTGTTACACGATCCGCAATTGCTGCTGCTCGACGAACCTACCGCGGGAGTCGATCCAAAAGCGCGGCGCGATTTCTGGGAGGAATTGCACGCGCTCGCCGCACGCGGGATCACGGTCCTCGTCAGCACCCATTACATGGACGAAGCCGAACGCTGCCATAAGTTGGGTTACATACTCTATGGTCGGTTGCTGGTGCAGGGAACGGCGCAGCAAGTCATCAATAGTCAGGCGCTGGTCACTTGGGAGGTCACTGGCGCCGCGCTGGCCGACCTTGCGCCGCGCATCCGCCAACTGCCTGCGGTCGAGCAGGTCGCGGCGTTCGGCAACGCGCTGCACGTGACCGGCTCTGACCGGGCGGCGATGCAGGCGTCGCTGACGCCGCTGATACGGGAAGCTGGAAGCGGGTTGCGCGAAGTCGAGCCGGGCCTGGAAGACGTCTTCATCCACCTGATGCACGGTGCCGAAGAGGCACCAGCACGGACGGTCTGAACAAGCGCAGGACACTATGAATTCCAGCGATGCTGGGCACAACTGGTTTTCGTTTTCTCGCTGGCTGGGCATCGTCGGCAAGGAATTCATCCAGCTCAAACGCGACCGCCTGACTTTCGCGATGATCGTCGGCATCCCGGTCGTGCAGCTGGTGTTGTTCGGCTTTGCCATCAATTCCGACCCGAAACGGTTGCCGACCGCGATGCTGGTCGCCGATCACAGCGAGTTCTCGCGCAGCATCCTCTCCGGGCTCAAGAACAGCGCCTACTTTGATTTCATCGGCGAAGCCAAGAGCGAGCAGGACGCGGATCGCATGCTGGCGTTGGGGACCGCGCAATTCGTCGTGAGCATTCCCGCCGACTTTTCCCGGCGCCTGGTTCGCGGCGAGCGTCCCGAATTGTTGATCGAAGCTGATGCGACTGATCCCACGGCGACCGGCAACGCGATCGGCGCCGTCAGCCTGCTGGCGCAAACGGTTTTGAGCCGCGACCTCACCGGTCCACTCGCTGCACTCGCCGTTGGACCCGCGCCTTTCGACATCGTCGTGCATCCTCGCTACAACCCCGAGGCAGTGACGCAATACAACATCGTGCCGGGATTGATGGGTGTGATACTGACGATGACGATGGTGATGATGACGGGGCTGGCGATAACGCGGGAACGCGAGCGCGGCACCATGGAGAATCTGCTGGCCACGCCGGCAACCGTGCTGGAAGTGATGACGGGCAAGATCGTGCCCTATATCCTGATCGGCCTGGTCCAGGTGACGCTGGTCCTGACGCTGGCGCGACTGCTGTTTGGCGTGCCGATCCAGGGAAACGTGGGCGTGCTTTATCTCGCGGTGCTGTTGTTCATTGCCGCCAACCTGATGCTTGGCCTGACTATTTCTTCAATCGCGCGCAACCAGCTTCAGGCGATGCAGATGACGTTTTTCTTCTTCCTCCCGTCGTTGCTGCTGTCGGGCTTCATGTTTCCTTTTCGTGGCATGCCCGGCTGGGCGCAGATGATAGGCGAAGCGTTGCCGCTGACGCATTTTCTGCGCATCGTGCGTGGCGTTCTGCTCAAGGCGAACGGATGGTCGGAGATATGGCCCGACGCGTGGCCGATAGCGCTGTTCGGCCTGGTGATCATTGCCATCGGCATGCGAACGTTCCGCAGCACGCTCGACTGAGCAGATGCGGGTTCCGCGCGATCTCAATTCCGCTTAGCTCCAGATTGCTCTGCTTCTTGACTGCGATAAACGCAAGCGGGTAGTGTCGTTCAAGCAGTGTCGATACAGTTGCGCGCGTTGGCGCGCAATAGGAAAGAACGATGGGAGAGAACGATGTTCGTGCCGCCTCCACCTGATCCGACCGCGCCCGACGAAGTCGACTCCGCCCGCTATGGCGATACCGGACGCAGCGTTCCGCCGCGATATGCGGGGCCGAAATCGATCGAACATGCGCTGACCGCGCTGGCGCGGGGCGCCGCGACTTTTACGCGTGACGGCCCTCGCGCCGACGTCGAGTACCGGGATCTCGGCTGGGCCGACGCTACCGGTGGCGCGATAGGCGCCAAGCACATTCGCGCACTACGACCTTTTGACGCGGAGACCGGCTGGCATTGGCACGATATGCGCGGGCATTTCGTGTTCGTGCTGCGCGGCTGGATACAGTTCAAATATCTCGGTGTCGACGAACCGGTCACGGCGCACGCCGGGATGTCGTTGTCGCAACCCGCCGGCGTTGCGCACAACGTCGTCGCCCGTTCGGACGACATGGAGCTGATCGAGATCAACGTTCCTGCGGCGTATGGAACCTGGGACCTTCCGGCGGCGGCCGCTGATGGCAGCGGTCGCGAAGATTGACTATGCGGCGCCTGGCGATTCAAGCGCGCTGAATCGGACCGGCAGCGTACCGAGACCGCCGAACCTCACGTCAAGGTCGGCATTCAGCGGAACATCGACGACGCCACAGTACGATCCCGTCGTCACGACCTGCCCGGCACGCAGCCATTCGTCTTTGCCATAGCCACCGGCTGCAAGGAAATTCGCGAGCCAGTAAAGCGGCGGCAGCGGATGGCCGTCGGGGTGCTTGCCTTCGCGCGTCAGCAGCACTCGAGTTGGACCATTGATGGCGATCGCGAACGCGGCGAGCGGGCTCGATAAGGCGTCTTCGACGACAGGTCCGACAAAAAGGCCCTGGTTGGCGACGTTGTCGGCCAGCAGTTCCGGAAAGGAAATTACTGCCGGATCCGTGTAGCGAGGCCCAATCAGTTCGAGCACCAGCCGCGCCTCGCGCATGGATGCGCGGATTTCTTCGTCGGCATAGGGCGTCGCGCGCGGCGGAAGATCGCGGCCGACGACGAAGGCGATTTCGGGTTCGATGCGCGCCATGCCCGACATCGCGACGATTCCGCATGGCGATTCTCGGTGAATGGTCGGCAAGAATATCGGTGCCAGCGGGGTCTTGCGCTCATCAGTCGGCACCGAACACTTCCATCCGCCGACAGGCTGATCAAGCAGCGCGCCAACACGACGTTGGATCGCGAGACCCTCGGCACCGTCAGCAGGTCGATACTGCTGCGGCAGGCGATCGATCGTGCGCCGCGAGCTGCGCGCATTGAACAGTAGATGAGCGGCGCCGTCGATTGCTGTGCTGTCCATGAGCGTTGTCCTGCGCGTTCTCGCGCGTTGGTGGAGTCGGTGAAGTCGTATAGAGCCGCGCCGCGCCGCTGTCAACTCCACGTAGCTATTCGCGCCGGCCCGCCTGTGCATCGCTACGGCAAGGCGATCGACAAGCCCACCGGGATGACGACGATCGACGCCAGATTGCCGATCAGGACGATCGACGCAACTTTCGCAGGCTCCTGATGGTACAGCTCGGCGACCATGAAGTTGAGAACGGCCGGCGGCAGACAGCCGAAGAGAATCAGCAATCCCCGCTGCATCGCGTCGAGGCCTAGAAGTGGGGCTAGAACCACCGCCATGGCGATGCCCGTGAGCGGGCATACCAGCGCACCGATTACGCCGAGGTTCCATCCACCCCAACTCACGCTCGCCATCCGCGCCCCGAGCGAAATCAGCATCAGCGGGATCATCGCGTCTCCCGTCATCTTGATGGCGAGCATCAGCCAGTCCGGCATCGGCGGGTGCAATAGCGCAAAGGCGAACCCAACGAAGGTCGCAATCACCATCGGGTTCTTCAATATGGGCCAGACAGCGGCCTGGCGATTGACGATGTGCACGCCGACGGTGAAATGAAGCAGGTTCGATATCGTGAACAGCGCCACCATCGCCGACAGACCGGGTTGACCGAACGTGAGCACCGCGAGCGATAGCCCCATGTTGCCGCAGTTGTTGAACATCATCGGCGGAACGAACGTGCGCGGATCGACGTGCAGCCATTTGGCCAGCGGCCACGCCAGTAGCCCGGAACCCAGCACGACGCCCACTGTCGCCAGGATGAGCACGCCGTTCGCGACCAGGTCGAATTCCTTGCTGGCCAGTGCCGTAAATATGAGCGCGGGAGCGAGCACGTTGATGTTGATGCGATTGACCGACGCCATGTCGGGTTTCGTCCGGCGGGCATAGAAATACCCGAACAGGATGACGGCGAACACGGGAAGGATGATGCCGGCAATGCGTTCAAACATCGGCGGCGATCCGATCGGCGCTCGAGCGCGCGAAGGCGCGCAACCGCCCGAAGCTTTCCGCGCCGAAGCCGTTATCGACGGCGTCGCGCCGCGATCACAGACGGATCACAGAATGTATTGCGCCAGGTTTTCATCCTTGACGATTCCCGCCAGACGCTCATCGACATACTGAGCATCGACGGTGATCGTATGTCCTTCGAGCTTGGTCGCATTGAAGGACACTTCGTCGAGCAATCGCTCCATAACGGTGTGCAAGCGCCTGGCGCCGATGTTCTCCTGCCGTTCATTGACGGCAAATGCGATTTCGGCCAGCCGCCGGATGCCGTCGCTCTGGAAGGAAATATCAACCCGTTCTGTCGCGAGCAGGGCCTGATATTGCCGCGTCAGGCATGCGTCGGTTGCCGTGAGGATCTGCTCGAAGTCCTCGACCGAAAGCGACGCAAGCTCCACCCGGATCGGGAAACGACCCTGCAACTCAGGAATCAAATCGGACGGCTTTGACAAGTGAAACGCGCCGCTGGCGATGAACAGAATGTGATCGGTCTTGATCATTCCGTACTTGGTTGCGACCGTGGTGCCTTCCACCAACGGCAGCAGATCGCGCTGGACGCCCTGGCGCGAAACATCGGCCCCCTGCATTTCCTGGCGGCTGGCGATCTTGTCGATTTCGTCGAGGAAGACGATGCCGTTCTGTTCGACGTTGTTAAGCGCCTTGGCCTTCAAATCGTCGTCGTTGACAAGCTTGCCGGCCTCTTCCTCGATCAGCGTCTTCAACGCTTCGTCGACGCGCATCGTCTTTGTCTTGCGCTTGCCTCCCGACATCTGCTGGAACATGCCCTGGATCTGTCCGGTCAGGTCCTCCATCCCGGGAGGTGCGAGTATTTCCATCTGCGCCGGCAGCACCGAAATCTCCACTTCGATCTGCTTGTCGTCGAGCTTGCCTTCGCGCAGCATCTTCCGAAACTTCTGTCTCGCGGCCGAATCGGTCGGCTTCATGTCGTCGAAGTTGATTTCGCGCGCGGGCGGCAACAGTGCGTCCAGCACGCGTTCTTCCGCAGCGTCGGCGGCGCGGTCGCGAACCTTCCGCGTTTCGGCTTCGCGCGTCTGCTTTATCGCGGTTTCGGCAAGGTCGCGAATGATCGTATCGACATCGCGACCGACATAGCCGACCTCTGTGAACTTGGTCGCTTCGACCTTGATGAACGGGGCGTCGGCGAGCTTGGCGAGCCGGCGTGCGATTTCGGTCTTGCCAACTCCGGTCGGCCCTATCATCAGGATGTTCTTCGGAGTGATCTCCTGGCGAAGAGGGTCGGCGACCTGCTGGCGCCTCCACCGATTGCGCAGCGCGATTGCGACCGCCCGCTTGGCGGCATCCTGTCCGACAATGTGCTTGTTCAGTTCATGGACGATCTCTTGCGGGGTCATCGACGACATGGTGATTTTTCGCGAGGGCGGAAATGTGACGCTTCGGCAACGAACGAAGATCGAACGCGGCGCTGTTCGTCCGTTGCGGATGTCGAGTGCGGACGCCTTCGAAACAGGCAGCAAGGGCTATATTCTACCCTCACCGCGCGTGAGCCCGGTCTGGGCTCCGACGCCGTGCCTTGACGCCGCGCGTGTTCGCGTTTGGCAAGCTTCGACCCTTCGCTTATCATGCCTGAAGCGACAAAGGGGCTCACCCAGCGTCCTATCAGGAGGAATAATGAAGCGCTACGCATTTTTGGCCGCAGCCGCGGCGGTGTTCTTGCTTACGGCCTGCGGCGCGATGCAGGCCAAGCCCGACAAATCGGTATGGTTCGTTGAACCGCAGGACGGCGCGACGGTAACGAGTCCGTTCAAGGTCGTATTCGGCGTCAAGGGCATGACCGTCGACCCCGCCGGCGATATCAAGCCTGATTCGGGACATCATCATCTGCTGATCAATGCAGGCCCCACGACTGCCGGTGATGCAATTCCTGCGGACGCGACGCATTTGCACTACGGCAAGGCGCAGACCGAGGCACAGATCACGCTGCCGCCAGGGGCGTACAAGCTCACGATGCAATTCGCCAACGGCGCACATCAATCGTATGGACCGGCGATGGCCGCAACCATTAACGTCACGGTCAAGTAGCAAGTGCGCGGCGGAAAAATTCGCGGCGGAGCAGTCCTCGGCGCAGCAGGCTGCGGCGAGGACACGCTCTGCGCGTGCCTGCGCAAAGATGCGCGTGCGGAACTGCGCGGGCCCTCATTGCTGCTGTGGGGAGCGTTGTTCCTCGCGTCGATCCTTGCCGGCTGCGAATCGGCCAGCGCGCCCAAGATGAATCAGCTCTTTCCGGAAGTAGGCAACGGCGCGCGCGCCGATCTTCAGTCGAAGAGCGGGAGCGCCACCTACGGGGTGGTGAATTTTTCGCAACGCGGCGCGAACGTGCTGGTCGTCGCGCAGATCTTCAACCTCGCGCCGGGGCCACACAGCTTCTATATTCATGAGACGGGCAATTGCAACTCGCCCAATGCGGCCAGCGCCGGCCCTGTCTGGAACGCCTCTAACGCGCCGCCGAAGCAGCGGCGAACTGGAGACCTGCCACAACTTTTCGTCGGCACCGAAGGCAATGTGAGCATGTCGGCGCAGGTCTCGGGTGTATCGGTAGGAACCGGCGCTTGGAACGATATCGTCGGCCGCGCGGTTGTCGTTCATGATAGCGTCGTCGACGACCCAAGGCCCGAATACGGAGCCAAGAACGGCTGGATTGCCTGCGGAATCATCGAGCGTTTCTGAACGCGCGTATCCTTCTCGCAGGCCGCAATGTGCGCATTCGCGCCGCGAGCGCTGAGTCGCTGACGTCTAAGTCACAGGAACAGACATGGGATTTCTGGCGGACAGAAAGATCCTGATCACGGGCTTGTTGTCGAATCGCTCGATCGCCTACGGCATTGCGCAAGCGTGCCATCGTGAGGGCGCCAAGCTGGCGTTCACCTATGTCAACGCCGACCTGAAAGACCGTGTAGTAAAGCTGGCGGCGGCTTTCGGCGCAGTGCCGGTGTTGCCTTGCGACGTCGGCCGCGACGACGACATCGCCGCGCTTTTCGATTCGCTCAAAAGCGAATGGGGTGGGCTCGACGGCCTCCTGCATTCGATCGCATTCGCACCTCGCGAAGCGTTGGCAGGTGACTTCCTGGCGGGCATGACGCGCGAAGCCTTTGCAGTCGCGCACGATATCAGTTCGTACAGCTTTGCCGCGCTGGCCAAGGGCGCGCGTCCATTGATGCACGATCGGCGCGCGGCAATGTTGACGCTCACCTATCTTGGCTCAGCGCGCGCGATACAGAACTACAACGTGATGGGACTGGCCAAGGCCAGCCTTGAAGCCAACGTGCGCTACCTTGCGCAATGCCTCGGCCCGGAAGGCATCCGCGTCAATGGCATCTCCGCAGGACCGATCAAGACTCTCGCGGCCGCGGGTATCGGGGGTTTTTCGAAGATCCTCCGTTTTGTCGAGAAGAACGCGCCACTGCGGCGCAATGTGACGATCGAGGAGGTGGGCAATGTCGCCGCGTTCCTGCTCTCCGACCTGGCGAGCGGGATGACCGGAGAAATTACCTACGTCGATTGCGGCTTCTCCACTGTCGGCGCGGGAATGGATGACGACTAGGCGACGGCCTGCGGCTTTTTCCGGCAGCGAACACGCGGGCGATCGCGGTGGGCCGGGCAAACGGGAAATGTCCTCGTACGACGCGGTGATTATTGGCGGCGGTCACAACGGACTCGTGTGTGCCTGCTATCTCGCCTCCGCGGGCCTTTCGGTTATGGTACTGGAGCGGCGCGGCGTCGTCGGTGGCGCCGCCGTCACCGAAGAATTCCACCCCGGCTTTCGCAACTCTACCGCGAGCTACACGGTCAGCCTGCTGCATCCCAAGGTCATCCGCGACCTTGATCTGGCGAAACATGGGCTCGAAATCATCGAGCGTCCAATCTCCAATTTCCTTCCGCTGCCGAACGACGACTATCTGAAAGTGGGCGGCGCCGTCACCAACGGCGTAAATCCCACACAGTCGGAGGTCGCGCGCTTCTCGCGCAAGGATGCCGAGGCACTGCCGGCGTACTACGAAATGCTTGAGCGTGTCGCTGACGTGTTGCGCGCGCTGTTGCTGGAAACGCCGCCGAACATCGGCGGTGGAGTCCACGAACTGTTCCAGGCGTGGAAGGTCGGCGGCAAGCTGAAGCGCCTGTCCCTCGCCGAACGGCGCGACCTGTTGGACCTGTTCACCAAGAGCGCCGGCGACGTGCTCGATCGCTGGTTCGAATCCGCTCCTATCAAAGCCGCATTCGGATTCGATTCCATCGTCGGCAATTTCGCCAGTCCCTACACGCCGGGATCGGCGTATGTGTTGCTCCACCACGTCTTCGGCGAAGTCAACGGCAAGCGCGGACAGTGGGGACACGCTCGTGGCGGCATGGGCGCGATCACGCAAGCGATGGCGAAGCGAGGCCCTTGCCCGCGGCGTCCAAATTCGGACCGAGCGCCGCGGTTGCACGGGTCTTGACACGCGACGGGCGCGCGACCGGCGTGGTCCTCTCCGATGGAGAGGAAATCGCAGCCAAGCGCGTGATCGCCAACGTCAATCCAAAGCTGCTGTACCTCGATCTGATCGATGCGGCGGCTCTCGACGCCGATTTCCGGCGACGAATCGAAAGCTACCGCTGCGCGTCGGCGACTTTTCGCATGAACGTCGCGCTCGATGCGCTGCCGGTGTTTCGCGGCCTGCCGCAGGATGGCCCGCATCTGCGATCGGGCATCATCATGGCGCCGTCGCTCGGCTACATGGAGCGCGCTTACTTTGACGCGCGCGAGTCAGGTTGGTCGCGCGCGCCGATTGTCGAAATGCTGATTCCCTCGCTGGTGGACGATTCGCTGGCGCCTTCCGGAAAGCATGTGGCGAGTCTTTTTTGCCAGCACGCCAACCCGACCCTTCCGAACGGCGCTTCGTGGGATAGCGCGCAGGGACGAGGTAGCCGACCTGATGATCGCGACAGTCGATCGATACGCGCCGAACTTCGCCGCGAGCGTGATTGCTCGCCGCGCGCTGTCGCCGCTCGATCTGGAACGCGAGTTTGGACTGGTGGGCGGCGATATTTTCCATGGCGCGCTCTCACTCGATCAACTGTTCTCGGCGCGCCCCGTCCTCGGACATGGGCACTATCGCGGTCCGCTGAAAGGACTCTATATGTGCGGCGCGGGCACGCATCCGGGCGGAGGAGTCACCGGCATTCCGGGCCACAATGCTGCGCGGGAAATCCTGCGCGACGCGCGGCGACGGGATCGCGTAAGCCAGATAACGCGCTTGCTCGCCGCAAAAGGCGACGCCCCGGAGCAATGCTCGGGGGCGTCATGGGATGCAGCGAATAAATCGAAGTCAGCCGATAAGCCGGGTTCTGTTACGGGACGCGCATGACGCGTCCTATGGCCGTCATTCGTCTAGGCGCCGTGTTACCACGACGCTCAAGCCACCTACCCGCGGACTCGGCGAGCAGCGTCATCGTCCGCTTACTTGGTGTTGCTCCGGATGGAGGTTGCCGCGTTTCACCCGCCGCAACGTGGTTTGACCCACGAAGGGCGACTCGTCTCTGTGGCCCTGTTCCTCGCCTTCGCCGCCGCTCTCGCGGACAGCTTATAGCGTCTGGGCGTTACCCAGCATCCTGCTCTTCGGAGCCCGGACTTTCCTCTGCCCATTCGGATTTGCATCCGAACGAACAGCGACGGTCTGGCCAACTTCGGCTGCGATGTTAGCACGAAGAAAGCGAATGGTTTTGCCGTTCTACGACGCGCGCCAGGAAAGCAGGTCGCCTGCGCAAAGCGGCACGAGGGCTTCGCCGCCGAACGGATAAACGGCGGGTACCGACCACTTCTCGCGCTTCAGGATCAGCGTACCGGTGTTCCTCGGCAGGCCATAGAAATCGGCCCCGTGAAAACTCGCGAATGCCTCCAGGCGATCAAGCGCACCCGCGGCTTCGAACGCTTGGCGTAGAGCTCGATGCGCGACCGGCGCCGAGTAACAGCCCGCGCAGCCGCACGCGTTCTCTTTGGTATGCCGCGCGTGCGGCGCCGAATCGGTGCCGAGAAAGAATTTCGGGTTGCCTCCCGTCGCCGCCTCTACCAGGGCCTGCCGATGGGTCTCGCGCTTCAGTATCGGCAGGCAAAACAGGTGGGGCCGGATGCCTCCGGCAAAAAGGGCGTTGCGCGACCACAGCAGGTGCTGCGGCGTGATCGTTGCGCCGACATATTCGGCGCGCTTCGACAAATTTTACGGCGTCGCGGGTCGTCATATGCTCGAGCACCAGCTTCAACGCCGGAAAGTCACGGACGATGCCTGCCAAAATGTGTTCGATGAAAACGCGCTCGCGGTCGAAAATGTCCACGTCGGCATCGGTCACTTCGCCGTGCACAAGCAGCGGCAGCCCGGATTGCTCCATTTCAGCGAGCACAGCGTAGGTGCGCGCCAAGTCCGATACGCCCGACTCCGAATTGGTCGTTGCGCCGGCCGGATAATATTTGACGCCGATGATAAAGCCCGCGGCTCGGGCACGCTTTATCTCCTCCGGCGTCGTGCTGTCGGTGAGGTAAAGGGTCATCAGCGGTTCGAAACGCGATTGCGCAGGGAGCGCCGCGAGGATCCGCTGGCGATACTCCGCGGCTGCCGCGACGGTCGTGATCGGCGGATCGAGATTCGGCATGATGACCGCGCGCCCAAAAACCCGCGCGGTAGCATCGACGACGGAACGCATGAATTGACCGTCGCGGAGGTGCAGATGCAAGTCGTCGGGACGGGTAATCGTCAGCGTCATCAAGGCTCTTTGGGAAGGCTCTGTTTTGCCGAGCATTATACGGGGCGATTGCACTTTGGCAGGCCCTGTGGCCGGCCCCGACCGCCCATCGGCCACGAGTCGCTTGTAGCGACCGCTTCCGGATATAATATGAGGTTTGGCGCGCCCCCTGATGCCCGCCCCCCGAAGGCGTGGAGTGGTGTCGCAATCGAGCATTAGTAGAAAGTTGGCAACATTAGGGAAGGTGAAAGCGTGGCAACAAAAAGCGCAGCGAAAAAAGTCAGGGAACTGACCGAACCCGATTTGCTGAAGGCGAGTGAGAAGGACTATATGAGCGAAGCACAGCTTACGTTCTTCCGACAACGCTTGCTCGAGCTGCGCGATCAGTTACTGCAAAACGCCGACGACACCGGCGAGCACCTGCGCGAAAACGAAGTCACGACCGACCCGTCCGATCGGGCGACGCTCGAAGAGGAGTACACGCTCGAACTTCGCACCCGCGACCGGGAGCGCAAGCTCCTGAAGAAAGTCGAAAAGTCGCTGAAGATGATCGACGACGGAAGTTACGGCTATTGCGAAGAGACCGGCGAGCCGATCGGCATTCCGCGCCTGATTGCGCGGCCCACGGCGACCCTCTCGCTCGAAGCGCAGGAGCGGCGCGAGCGCGTGCAGAAGCTGTACGGGGATTGAGCAGCTCCGCGGACAAAGCCCGCCGCGTCTGATGCGCGGTAAAACAGGCGGCGACGCAGGCGTCGCCGCCCTGCACATTAGCGGATAGGCAACGGTCTACAGGCCGAAAATATCGCGCGGTGCGACCACCCGCCGGCCATGAAGAACAGCATCGGAATCGACAGCATCATATTGATCCGCGACGCGAGGAAAGCGACCCGCCGCGCCTTGTTTTTTTCTTCATCTGTTGCCGGCGTCATGCCCGAGAATCTTCTTCTGGTTGGGCCAGATCATCCCCAGACATTGAGCAGCATGATCGTGCCAAGCCAGGCGCCGACGCCGATGCCCGCCATCCCCTTTGACAGCGTGAATGCGCTGCGAACTGACTGCCGAGCAGCGCCGCGCCTGCGAGCCAAGTCACGAGAGAGGCCCAGCGGAAGTAGAAGAAGCGCGCGCGGTGCGACATGCTTCGTGATGCCGGCCGCGGTTTTGTCGGCCGCGGCGGCCTTCAAAGCGGGCACCTGCACGAAATTGAAGTAGTACAGCAAGCCGATCCACATGATGCCGGCCAAGAAATGCAGCCACCTTGCGAACATAGGAACGAGATCCATCGCGCATCCTCCGTCAACCTTGAATGCTCTTGACTACGTAGTACAGGATCGCGGTCAGGATCACACCGGAGATGACGGTTCCCCACAGTGAATCCAGCGGGTTCTTCATCGTAGTTCTCCTATGTTGAACTGGCCCGCCCGGAATGGCGGTCGGTAGGCTCGCCAAGGCGACGACGCGGCAACAACCCAATCGTTGAAATCGGACACGTCAGCGCAGCACCGACGATTGTAACAAGTGCAACGCGATCGGGCCATCTATCCTTCGGCGCCGCATCTGGAAATCGACGGGACAAAAAGGGATGCGCGATTCATCGCTGTCCGCGCCCGATCGGGCACGTAATCGCTCATTCTACGGATTGCATGGTGCTCGGACCCACGGCTGCATAGCTCTTGCCGCTTGTTGCTGGATCGAAGATCGGGCCATAATCTGCATCCACAGGCCGCCAGAAAACCGGATTACGATGGCGTTTAACATTTTTCCAAGCCTCCGGCGAAGGGGAAACCCGACGAAGCGCAAGGCGAAGCCGACGCTTCTCCCCGTCACGACGGAAGAACGCCTCCCGGCGTCGGCGCGCGAGGCGGCCGCCGCAGCCGAGTTGCGGCCGGGGCGCCGGGCAAAAAGCCGCCGAAGCCGAGTCCGCGGAGCGCGAGCGCGATATTACGGTGACGGGACCCGAGTCTCATGGAATGGGTCGCCTGTCGAATCAGACATTCGAGGTCGTCGAAGCCAACCCGGGCCTTTGCGCCGTGTTGGAAAACGCCGCACTTCTTTATGCGAACGGCCAGAGGCTCCCAGGCGCGCGCCCTGCTCGAACACGGCATGCAGACGACAACGACGCCAACTCTCGCCACTGGCATGGCTTGCGTTGTTCGACCTGTTGCAGCGCGCCAATGATCACGCGGCATTCGACAAGCTCCGCTGCAATATGTCGTCCCGTTTGAACGCTCAGCGCCCGCGCGGGAAGAACTCGGCGTACGCTCACGCGCAGGGCCGAGGCCGGTGGCCAGCGGATATGTCGGCCTCACCGGCAAATTGAATGCCGGCCACGCGCCGCAGATCGCGAACCTGCTCGCGGCGTCGCAAAAACAGACCGCAGTTGCGCCTCGACCTCGGATCGCTTACCGGCGCCGATGACGCCGGCGCCAAGTTGCTTGCGGATGCGCTGGCGCACTGCGCAAGCACCAGTATCCGCTGCTGCTGCAGCATCCCGAAGAAAATCCGACGCGCGCTCGAGCGTCGGTGGCGCAGGGCCGTAGCGCGGGCGAAGGCTACTGGATACTTCGCTCGAACTGTTGCAATGGCAGAACGAGCACGGCTATTCGAAGACCGCGCGATCGAATTTGCGGTTGCTTTCGAACTGTCGCCACCTTCGTGGGAACCGCCGCCGACCGCTGCCGCACCGCACCTCGCCGATCGGGGGAACCGGGCGCGGTCCCCGAAGGCCCGCCGGCGAACGTCGAACTGCTCGCGTGGCAGGGCATCTTGCCGGCTCGTCCGATCCGCAGATGCGGCAAGCTGGCGGCCTTCAGCGACGGCAAGCACGCGGTGCCGATCGACATGAGCGGCGTCGACCGCGTTGACTTCGTTTGCGCGGGCTCGTTGTTCAACGCCATTTCAACGTGTCGAATCGCAGCGCAAGACGGTTCAGATCGCCGGGGCCAGTCCGATCGTGCGCGCGTTGCTGCTGCTGATCGGTATTTCCCCGAGACATTTCATCAAGAAGACGAACTGATCGGCCGAACGCTCGGCGCCGCGCAGCTAATCCCACGAGCGCTGGTCGGATGGCGGCTCCGACGGCGTTAGACGCCGCAACACACCTTTTATACCGCGATAACCCATGGAAATTTTTCACGGCACGACCATTCTCTCGGTTCGCCGCGATGCCGCGTCGCTCTGGGTGGCGATGGCCAGGTCACGCTCGGCAGCGTGGTGATCAAGGCGACCGCCCGCAAGGTTCGTCGCCTTCACAATGATCGTGTGCTGGCCGGATTTGCCGGCGCGACTGCAGATGCCTTTACCTTGTTCGAGCGCTTCGAGGCCAAACTCGACAAACATCAGGGTCACCTTGCAACGCGCCGCCGTCGAGCTGGCGAAAGACTGGCGCTCGGACCGGATATTGCGGCGTCTCGAAGCGATGCTCGCCGTCGCCGACACCACGTCGTCGCTGGTCATCACCGGGACGGGTGACGTGCTCGAGCCCGAGTACGGGATCGTTGCCATAGGATCGGGCGGGCCCTATGCACAGGCCGCCGCCCGCGCATTGCTCGAACACACCACGTTTGCCCCCGCCGACATCGTGAAGCAGGCGTTGATGATCGCCGGCGATATTTGCGTCTACACCAATCAGAATCACGTGATCGAAGTGCTGGGTGAAAGCCTGGCGCGTCCTGCCGAGCCGGCGAACGCAGGCGGTGATCGCGATCGATACGACATTATCGTCGTCGGCGCCGGCCTGGTGGGGCTCGCCTTTGCCGTGGCTGCTGCACGCGAGGGCATCCGCGTAGCCGTCGTCAGTCGCGAACAGGTCGCCGCGGTTGGGGCCCGCGCTTGACAATGACGCAAGCGGCAACGATTGGGATGCCCGCGTCTACGCTATCAGCCCGGGAGCGCTGCGTTTCTGCATAGTCTCGGCGTGTGGCAGAAACTGCCGGCCGATCGTATCACCGCGATCGAAGCGATGGACGTTCGCGGCGACGACGGAGGCGCGATCGAGTTCTCGGCTTATGAGCTGGGCGAGCGGGCGCTGGCGTGGATGGTCGAAAATCGCGAACTCAATGCGGCACTCGTCGAAGCGGTGCGAACTGCAGAAGGCATCGATGTGATTGCGCCATGTCACGCCGTCGCGCTCAGCTGGAACGCGGCGTCGACCTCGCCTTCGCGTCGTCGTCAACTCCTGCGTCGGCATCGCATGCCACGCTCCTGCTCGATGCCACCCGGGCCCTCACTGCGCAATTAATCGTCGGTGCCGATGGCGCTCGCTCGTGGACGCGCGCGCAGGCAGGCATGCAGGATGCGCCCGTCAGCTATGGACAGACTGCCGTCGTCGCCAACTTCGCCGTCGAAACTGCACATCGCGGACGAGCGTTTCAGTGGTTCATGGAGGACGGCGGCGTGCTGGCGTGGCTGCCATTGCCGGGGCGTCGCGTGTCGATCGTTTGGTCAGCACCCGATGCGCTTGCTGCCGAGCTGCTCGGCCTCGATCCGACCGCGTTCTGCGCTCGTGTCGAAGCTGCCGGGCAACGGACGCTGGGAGCGCTGACTGTGATTACGCCGCCGGCGTCGTTTGCCCTGTCTTCGCTCAAACTCCCGACGATTGTCGGTGCGAGACTCGCGCTGATCGGTGACGCCGCCCACGGCGTGCATCCGCTGGCGGGCCAAGGCGTCAATCTCGGCTTCGGCGACGCCGCGGCACTTGCGGGCGTGCTGAAGGCTCGTAACGCAGTCGGCGACGTTGGCGCGCCGATTCTGCTCGAACGCTACGCGAATCGCCGCAGCGAACCGCTGTTGGCGATGCACACCGTGACCGACGGTCTCGCACGCCTTTTTCGCGCGCCTTCGCCCTGGCTGCGGATGGTGCGCAATCGCGGCATGCGCGCCGTCGGCGCGATTGCTCCGCTCAAGCGGCGGCTGGCTCAATCGGCACTGCGGTAAACTGTCGCCCTCGCTTTCAGGAAAGCATCCGATGTTCAATTTGTTTCGCATCTCCCTCGCGATGGCTTGCCTCGCTCTGTTGGCGCCGGTTGCCGCAGCGCAAGACGCCTCCGGCGACGCCGCGGCACGCGAAGCGGCAGCGGTCAAGCAGCAGCTCGAGGCCAAATTTCCTGGCGCCATGGTCGCCAATGTCGCCAAATCGCCTTATTTCGGACTGTACGAAGCGCAGTTCGACGATCGGATGATCTACACGGATGCCAAGGTCAGCTACGTCCTGGTTGGGTCGGTCTTCGACGCTGAAACCAAGCAGAATCTCACCGACGCGCGGCTGCGCCAGCTCAATCGGGTGGCGTGGGACTCGCTGCCGCTCGATCTGGCGATCAAGAAAGTCAAAGGCAACGGTTCGCGCAAGCTCGCGATCTTTTCGGATGCCGACTGCCCGTTTTGCAAGCGGCTCGAATCGGACATGAAGACGCTCGACAATGTGACGATCTACACCTTCCTGTTTCCGATCGACCAGCTCCACCCCGATTCCGCACGCAAATCGGCCCGCATCTGGTGTTCGGCGGACCGCGTGAAAGCCTGGGACGACTGGTTTGCGTCAGCCAAGCTTCCGGACAACAAAGGGGACTGCGCGACGCCGATCGCGCAGACTGCATTGCTCGGGCAGAAATACCGCGTCAACGCGACGCCTACGTTGGTGTTTGCCGACGGATCGATGGTGCCCGGAGCGATACCGCTCGATCGCATCGAAGCCGAGATGAAACAGGCGGACGCTGAAGTGAAGAAGGCCGCGAAGAAATAGCGAGTGCAGCGACACGCGGGCGACAAGATAACGGACGAAGGATAAACATGGCGCTGATGGATTTCATCAAGAAACAGTTCATCGACATCATCGAGTGGACCGACGATTCGCGCGACACGCTTTCGTACCGCTTTCCCGACGATGACAGGGAAATCAAGCGCGGTGCCCAGCTGATCGTGCGCGAATCGCAGATCGCACAGTTCGTCTATCTCGGCCAGTTCGGCGACACCTTCGGTCCGGGAAAATATTCGCTTACGACTGACAACATTCCCGTCCTGAGCGACCTCAAAGGCTGGAAATACGGCTTCGAATCGCCGTTCAAGGCCGATGTCTACTATGTTGTCACGCGTCTGTTCACCGGCAACAAGTGGGGCACCGCCAACCCGGTGATGATGCGCGACCAGGATTTCGGTGTTGTCCGCCTCCGTGCATTCGGTATTTACGACTTCAGGATCGTCGATCCGAAACTTTTTCTGAAGGAGGTCGCCGGAACCGATGATCATTTTCGTCTCGATGAATTCAACGACACGATGCGCTCGCGAATCGTCAGCGTGTTCTCCGAAGCACTGGCGCAGTCCAAGATTCCCGCACTCGACGTCGCGGCGCGTTACGGTGAGCTCGGGAACGCGCTGCTGCCGCTGATCAATCCGCAGACGACGGCCAAGTACGGCCTCGAGGTAACCAGCTTTGTCGTCGAAAACGTATCGGTGCCGCCCGAGGTCGAGCAGGCAATCGACAAGCGTTCAAGCATGGCGGCCGTAGGCAATCTCAACGACTACGTCAAATTCCAGATGGCGCAGGGTATGGAAAAGGGCAGTGGTGGCCCGGGCGGAATGGCCGCAGAAATGGCGGTGGGCATGGCGATGGCACAGCAGATGATGAATCAGTCCGGCGGCATCATGGCTGCGCAGGCGACGCCGGGGATCGGGCGTCGGCAGGCACTGCAGGCGCGGCGCTGGCGTTGATGACACCGGCTGAGGTCGCGCAGTTACTGGGCGTGGCCGAATCCGACGTCGTGGCGAGCCTGGAAAAAGGTGATCTGAAAGGCAAGCAAATTGGTACGCAGTGGCGCGTAACTCGCGCGGCGGTCGACCAGTTCCTGCATTCATGAACCCGTCGCGTTCGATCAGCGCTGCGTCCGGCGCGAAAGTGCGGGCGGTGCTGGCATTGATTGCGCTCAGCATGCTTTGCTTTGCGACTTCCCAGGCGCGAGCGCAGGATCCCCGAACAAGCATGGTGCAAGAGGCCGCGCGTGCCTGGCTCGCCGAAACCGATCGAGAAGGTGGCGCGGCAAGCTGGAAACTGGCAGGCAAGCAATTTCAGTCGGCGATCCCGGTGGAGCGCTGGACCGAATCGCTGAACCAGGTGCGAAAGCCCGTGGGTGCGGTCGTTGAGCGTGCGGCTATCTCGACGCGTTTCCTGAAGAGTTTTCCAGGCGCGCCGGATGGCGCTTACGCGATGGTCGTGTATCGAACCAGCTTTGCGAAAAAGACCGACGCCCAGGAGACCGTCACATTGGAACGGGAGTCCGACGGCGTGTGGCGCGTTATCGGTTATTTCATCAAGTAGATGAACCCTTCGCCTTCGGCAGAGAACCCGGGGACGATCGTCCAAGAACATCTGGCGCAACAGAAATTTTCCTGTCCTGCCTGCGGCGGCGAAGCGGTCTGGAATCCCGATAAGCAGGCCCTCATCTGTCCTTACTGCGGCACGACGTCGCCGGCCAAGCTGGCGAGCGATGGCAGCGGGATCCTCGAGCATGACCTGGTCAGCGCCCTGCGCAGCATCACCGACGACAAGCGCGGCTGGTCCACGGAAAAGCGCTATGTCAAATGCCAGAGTTGCCAGGCGATTTCGGTACTGGAGCCACAGCGCCAGGCGCAACGTTGCGAATTCTGCGGCTCCGCGCAGCTCGTCCCGTACGAACAGGTCAAAGACTCCTTCCGTCCCGAAAGCGTGCTTCCGTTCCGCATCAGCGAGGGCAGCGCCCGCGACGCGATCCGCAGCTGGTACGGGAAGCTTTGGCTGGCACCGGGGAAGCTCAAGCGTTCGGCACTTACCGATACCGTAAAGGGAGTTTATCTGCCGTATTGGACGTTCGATGCGCGCGTCAGCGCGACCTGGACGGCCGAAGCCGGTTACTACTACTACACCACCGAGACCTACACCGACAACAACGGACGGACGCAGACGCGCCAGGTCCAGCAAGTGCGATGGGAGCCCGCGGCCGGACAGATGCAGCACTTTTTCGACGACGACCTCGTTTGCGCATCGATCGGCGTGCATCCGTCGCTGCTCCGCGGCATCGAACCTTTTTCCACCAAGGACCTCCGTCCGTATGACGCCGGCTACGTTTCTGGCTGGGTGGTCGAGCGCTATCAGATCGATCTTGTCGCGGCGGCTCAGGCAGCGCGCAACGCGATGGATGCCGAGACGCGCGCAATTGTGCGCGGCGCAAATTCCTGGCGATACCTATCGCAATCTGGACGTGCGCGCGAACTATTCGGCCCAGACGTTCAAGCACATACTCGCGCCCGTTTGGCTCTTGAGCTACAACTTCGGCGCAAGGAACTTTCAGGCGGTGATGAATGGATTCACGGGGGCCATCCAGGGCGAATACCCGAAGAGCTGGGTCAAGATCGGCTTGCTCGTGATCGCTGTCGTCGTAATCGCCTCAATCATGCTTTCGCTCGGAAGCCACCGCTAGCGAAAGCCGCCACGGAGCCGCAAGTTTCCAAGGAGCACGAAGGTGTCGATATCCGACAGCAAGACCGTCAAGCAAGTGGCGATCGTTACCGGCGTGTCGCGCGGCTTGGGCGAATTCCTCGCGGCCGCCTTGCTCGACCGCGGGTACGATGTCATCGGCATCGGGCGTTCGAGCGCTGCGCGCCTCGCCGGACGACGCTACGCTTTTGTCCACTGCGATTTCGCCGATATCGCGGGTATCGACTCTGCATTGGAACCTTCGTTCCGGTCGATTGCCGCGAGCGGACCACGTTCCGTCTGCCTGATCAACAACGCGGCGACCGCCGAACCGGTCGGCGTGCTGGGCGCCCTCGACGCCAGCGAGATCGCACACTCGCTTGGCGTCAATCTGGTGGGTCCCGTGGTCGTGGCGAATCTTTTCTGCCGTGTCTTCACCGACGAGGCGACAGAGCGCCGGATCATCAACGTCTCGTCGGGCGCCGCGCAGAGCGGCATCGCCGGTGGCGGAACGTATTCGATCGCCAAGGCGGGCCTCGAGATGCTGACCAAGCAGCTCGTCGCCGACCTGCGCACGCCGACATTGCGCGCCATCACCGTGCGCCCGGGAATCATCGATACCGGCATGCAGGTGCTCATGCGCACGCAACCCGACGCTGTCTTGCCAAGCGCTGCCATGTTCCGGGAATTCCATGAAAGCGGTCAGCTGGTCGCGCCTGCCGAGGCGGCGGCGAAGATCGTCGCCAAGCTCGTTCTGGCCGATGTGGAACAAGGCAGAACGTACACCTACAAGGAGTTGTAGCTAGTGGTGGCTCATTGCGCCGGACGCATTTTGCCGACGCGATAGTCGATCAGCGCACCTTGCGCGCCGGCCTCCCACATCAGGCAGTAAGTCTGCTTGCGGTCGGCGGTGAAATCATCGGAATCCTCCGTCACCTGATCGCGAGTTATCGGCATGACGATCGCGTTGCTGTCGTGAAAATGAACGTTGAAGGCGACGGGCACGGACGACGTGAAGCGATAGGCGACGCGCTCGCCGGCGACAAGCGCGACGCATTCCTCGTGGATCGCATAGGGCGCAAGATCCTGCCCGGAGACCACCTTCGGCGTCTCGAGCTGGTATCGCGATGACGTGCAGGCCGTCAGCAACAACAGTGCGGTCGACAACAACGCAGTCGACAACGGTGCAGCCAGCAGTCGTGCAAACGATGCGGGGCCAACGCGGCAGCGTCGAGTTGAACTCATCATTTGGTCCGTCGCGCGCGCCAGTCCTCGACCAGCATGGCCCAGCGCTCGTGATCGCGCCAGCGTCCCGCGACTTTGACATACCTGCGAGAGAAGCCCTCGCGCGCGAGTCCGGCGCGCTTCACCAGCGCAACGGAGCGGACATTGGCCGGCTGCACGTTGACTTCAATGCGGTGCAGCTTGAGCGTCCGGAATCCGAACTTGAAAACAAGGGCCAGCCCGTCCGCCATATAGCCCTGTCCAGCCGCGGGAGCGAACGCGTAGTAGCCCAGGTAAGAACTTTGGAATGCGCTGCGGACGATTTCGCTGAGGTTAAACACGCCCATCAGCGCCTGGTCCGAGTTTCTGCACAGCAGGAGACCGACATGCGTGGCGAGCTTGTTGTCGTGCGCGGCGACCCCGGCAAAGCGCCGAAGGTAGGCGTCGTACTGAATCTTCGTCGCGGGCGCCTGGACCCAGCCGCGATGCAGTCTGGCGCTCGCTTTCGCCAACTCGATGAATGCGCTGCTGTCGCTTGCGGTCGGCCGCCGCAGATGCACCTGGGATCCGGCGACGAGTGCGGTCTTCGGGACTGGCATAATGCGAATCTTACCGCGACAGACGTAGAACTCGATGAGTCACTGGGTTGAAGGCAGGGTGGTCGGCAGGAAACAGTGGACCGACAGGTTGTTTTCCCTTCAGGTTGCGGCGCCCGAGGTGGCGTTCGTAGCGGGGCAATTCGCGCGGCTCGCATTGCCTGCCCCACCTGGCTCCAAAGAGCCGATGCTCGGCCGTCCGTATTCGTTCGTCAATCCACCCGATCAAGCGCCGCACGAGTTCTATTTCAATGTGCTGCCCGAAGGTCCGTTGTCGCCGCGCTTGGCCGCGCTCGAGCCCGATGCGTCGCTGTGGCTGCTCGACCGTGCCAATGGCTTTTTCACCGCAGCCGAATTGCCATCCTCGGCGGTGCTATGGTGCCTTGCTACCGGGACCGGTATCGGCCCTTTTCTGTCGATACTGCGCACCGATGAACCTTGGGAGAAATTCGAGCGCATTGTCCTCGTGCACGCGGTGCGCTATGCGAGCGACCTTTCCTACGCTGACACCATTGCGACGATCGCACGCGAAAGGATTGGCCGCTTCGTCTTCGTGCCTTTTGTCAGTCGTGAACGTCTCCGCAACGCATTGACGGGACGCATCCCCGATGCGATCCGCGACGGCCGTCTCGAAACGTCGACGGGCCTGCCGTTTACCGCGGAAAATGCTCACGCGATGCTTTGCGGCAATCCAGACATGGTGCGCGAAACCCAAGGTGTCCTGGAAACGCGAGGCATGCGACGGCACCGGCGTCGTGAGCCGGGACACTACACTGTGGAAACATACTGGTAGCGGCGCACGCGAAGCGCCGCATGCAGCCGTATCAGGCGGCCAGACCGTGCGCCACGATTTCCGCAACGCCAGTCGATAGCGCGGGAACAGCGGCGATGTGTTCGAGCATTTGTCGCTGCAATGCCGACCGGGCAGGATCAAAGCGTCGGCGACGGTTGAAGGCGCTGACGATCCTCGCGGCGATCTGGGGATTGGTGCGGTCGATGGCGAGAACCTGATCGGCAACGAACGCGTATCCGCTGCCATCGGCGGCGTGAAAGGTCGGCAGGTTGGATAGTGCAAATGTCCCGATCAACGAACGGATGCGATTGGGGTTTCGCGAGTCGTAGGCGGGGTGCTGCATCAATGCGCGCACCGCTCCGAGTGTGCCCGGGCGGGAAGACATCGCCTGCAGTGCCAGCCACTTGTCCATCACCAGAGGATTGTCGCGCCAGCGTGCTTCGAAGCGTGCGAGCGCTTCTTCGCGCTCGTCGCCTTCGCTGTCGTTGAGGGCCGCCAGCGCCGCCATGCTGTCGGTCATGTTGTCGCTCGCCGCGAACTGCGCGAGCGCCAGCCCTCGCGATTCGCGATCGCCGCGGGCAACCAGGAAGGCGAGACAGGTATTCTTCAACGACCGTCGCGCGATCTGCGGCGAATCCGCGACGTACGCTTCTGCACTTCGGCTCGCTTCGTACACCCGGGCGAAGGAGTCACCGAATTCGCGACCGAGCGCGGCCAGGACAAACATGCGCGCGGCGTGCGTGTTGTCGACGTCGATGGGTGTTTGCTGGTCGGCGAGTATCGAAAGCCGCGGTAGACGCAACGCGAGCGCGACAAGCGCCGGGTCGCTCGAGCGATCGGACAAAAGCGTACTCACGACCGCGCTCAGGGTCGGCGCCAGCGTCAATGCATGGCCCGCGCGACGGCGCTCTGCCTCGCGCATGATGGCACCCGCGTACATGCGTTGGGCAGCGTCCCAGCGTCCGACGGGATCAGAGTCGTGGGCTGCAAGTAATGCGAGCTCACGTTCGTCGAAATCGAATACGACCTTTACAGGCGCCGAAAACCCACGAAGCAGCGATGGCACCGGCGCCTCGGGCACGTCGACGAAGGTAAACGATTCGCTCGCCTGCCGCAGATGGAGCACGCGCGTGGTCGGATCGGCGTCCGCTGATTCGGAATTCTGGAGGCGCAGTGGCAGATCAGTGCCGTCGGCACCCACGAGTCCCACGGCCAGCGGGATGTGCAGAGGCTCCTTTCGCGGCTGGCCCTGCGTCGGCTTGCACGCCTGATCGATGCCGAGCGTGTATTTTTTTCCAGCAGCGTCGTAGGTTCCGCGGATCGTCAGCTCGGGCGTCCCGGCCTGGGCGTACCAGCGGCGGAATTGATCGAGATCGACGCCCGACGCGTCCTGCATCGCCTGGACGAAATCGTCGCAAGTGACCGCCTGTCCGTCGTGCCGATCGAAGTAAAGGTCGGTACCTCGGCGGAAAGCGTCGGCGCCGAGGAGCGTGTGCTGCATCCGGATGACCTCGGCGCCTTTTTCATAAACCGTCGCCGTGTAGAAATTGTTGACCTCTGCATAGCTGTCCGGTCGCACCGGATGAGCCATCGGACCGGCGTCTTCCGGAAACTGCTGGGCGCGCAGATAATCGACTGCGTTGATGCGTTCAACGGCGCGCGAGCCAACGTCGCTCGAGTATTCCTGGTCGCGGAATACGGTGAGGCCTTCCTTGAGCGAAAGCTGAAACCAATCGCGGCACGTCACCCGGTTGCCGGTCCAGTTGTGGAAATACTCGTGCGCAATGACCGATTCGATGGTCAGATAGTCGTTGTCCGTCGCTGTTGCCGGGTCAGCCAGGACCAAGCTGCTGTTGAAGATGTTGAGGCCTTTGTTCTCCATCGCGCCCAGGTTGAAATCGTCGGCGCAGAAGATCATGAAGGTATCGAGATCGTATTCGCGCCCAAAGCGCTGTTCGTCCCAGCGCATCGCGCGCTTCAGCGATGCCATGGCGTGATGACAAAGCGCAAGCTTGTCGGGAGTCGAAAAAATCCGAAGACGGACTTTGCGTCCCGACATGGTGACGAACTCGTCGTCCAGCGATTTGAGATCACCGGCGACAAGCGCAAAAAGGTAACTCGGCTTGGGAAACGGATCGTGCCAGCGGGCGAAGTGAAGCGTCGAACCTGGCAGGTCGCCTTGCTCGACCAGATTGCCGTTCGACAGAAGCACCGGATATCGCGTTTTATCGGCGACGATAGTGACGGTGTAGCGGGCCAATACGTCGGGGCGGTCAGGAAAGAAGGCGAAACGGCGAAACCCCTCCGCCTCGCACTGCGTGCAGAACACGCCCGAGCTGACATAGAGGCCTTCCAGCGCGGTGTTCCCGCCGGGGTTGCACTGGGAAACCGTTTCGATCCAGCCGTTGGCAGGAACAGCCGCCAAAGTCAGAGCCGATTCAGTTAGTGTGTACTCGCTATTGTGCAGCTTCCTGCCGTTTAGATTCACGGCAAGTAGTTTTTGGTGTTCGCCGAACAAGACCATCGCCTCGTCCGGCGGCGCCTCCACGTTCCGTCGGTAGGCAAACCGCGTCGTGACGCGGGTGGCGTCGGGTGCAAGTTCGAACTTCAGGTCGACGGTATCGACCAGATGCGCCGGCGGCCGGTAGTCGAGCCTGCGGACGACGGCTGGCGCCGCGTCACGGGGCAGCATGGCAGACATCGTTCATTTGACCTCGAGCAACTCGACATCAAACAGCAAGGTCGCATTCGGCGGAATCACGCCGCCTGCGCCCCGACTGCCATACCCCATTTCCGGTGGGATGATCAGGGTACGCTGGCCCCCGACTTTCATCCCCGCCACGCCGTCATCCCAGCCACGGATGACACGGCCACCACCCAACGGGAAACTGAACGGTTCGTTGCGGTCCCGGGAAGAATCGAACTTGGTGCCCTTATTTCCCGGGGCAACGGGAGCAAACAGCCAGCCCGTATAGTGAACCACGACCGTCTTGCCAGGCATCGCTTCCGCGCCGGTTCCGAGCTTGACATCGATTTTCTGTAATGAGGTCACGTTGGCATCCAATTTGCTTGAAGAGGGGGTGGTGGGCGCGCCTTGCGTTTGCGCGAGGGCAGAACCCGCCGAGCAGCACAGGGCGGCAGCGGCGGTCAGTACGAGCAGACGCTGAAGCGTTGAGCATGAAACAGGAAACAATTTGGCCTCCGGGATTAGGTCGTCGGTCGAAGTGATCTTCGACGCGTTTCGGGGCAAGATTTTACCTTAACTGGCCGAGCTTTTTGCGCGGCCGGTAGTTTTGGGCTATAAATTAGGGTCCCGCGTTCGACGATGAAGCGGGGTTGCGCAACTACCGGAAGCCGTATGTTTTTCCGCTTGCCGACTACAAAAGGCGAGAAAACGGCGCAGATTGCACACTTGAGGACGATTGCAGAGAAGTTTTCTCGATGAAACCGATGTTCGGATTCCTGACACCCCAGGGCAAGGATTCGCCCGACCCGCTTCAGAACGCGAAGACGGCTGCCGCTTGGCTGCGACAGCTGCCCGCGCTTGATGTGGTCGGGAGGCAGCAGCACGTCATCCGCGCGCTGGACGCGATGAAGAAAGCACAACGCGGTGCTGACCTCAATCGGGTCGCCGCTGTGCAGTTCGTCGATGCAGCGCTGGGCGCCGACCGTCGGCAGTTGATCAAGCAGTATGTCGAAAATGCGGAGAGCGCGCCCGAAGCTTGCCGAGCGAATCTGGCAGGCATTGTGGGAGATGAGCCAGTCGTTCACCGTCGCCTACCAGACTGCGCTGGAAGGAGCGTTGCCGCAAGCCGGCAACTCGCGGTGGCGCTCGACGCTGCCGCTGCTGTTCGTGCGTCTGGTCCATTTCCACGGCACCGATGCCAAGCTTCGTGTGTTCAAGCACGAGCGTTGGATTCCGGCGAAGTGGATCGAGTTGCATCAGATCTATTTGCGCGCGTGCGAAATGCAATGCGACCGAGAGGCGGTAGCCCTGCCTGCGGCGGGCTCGTCGGCGCAATCATGGTCGGTCGAGCAGGAATATATCTTCGCGCTTCTCGTTCATCAGCTCAATACCGGCAATCTCAATCCGACCGAGATCGATTGGGCGAGCTCGCAATTGCGCGGTTGGAGCAAACACCTGGTCCTCGAGCAGATTCCGAAGTCGCTGGAAGGCTTCTTCGTCGACCTCGCCGGTCGCGAAGGTCTGGTCAGGCGGACCGGCAACGATCGTGGCTCGGTGTTGCGTTACCTCGACACCACGCCTTTGGCCGATGGCATCGATCGCGCGATCCGGTCACTGCGCAGCAGCGAAGGCACTGACCAGGGACCGGTGGCGGCAATCAACCAGCAGCGGCTCGCGATACTGCGCAAGATACAGCCAGCAGTTTCACCGGCCTCGCATGCAGAGTTGCGTCGCGATCCCCGCATCAACGTGGCGATTTCTGCGCGCGTGCGCATCGGTCTTCCACGCATCTGTCAGGATCTGGCCGCTCGAACGATCGACGAAGTAGGGGGCGATAACCCAGCGGGCACCGAGCAGATAGAGGTGTTCGCGGTCGCCGGCTCGCCGCGAATCAAGCGCCGAATGCCAGGCGACGACGATTCCCTCGCCGCGAGTCTTTCGCAATGGAGCGATCCCACGTGGGAAGTCAAGGACCGCAGTGTCGCCGGACTGCGCATCGCGGCGACCGGCGGCATCGGACAGAGCTTGACCTTGGGCGCGCTGGTAGCCGTTCGGCAATCCGATATCGATGCGTGGCTCCTTGGGGTGGTGCGACGCCTGAACAAGGTCTCCAACGAAGAGGTTGAGGCCGGCGTGAATATCATCGCCGAGCGCGTCGTTGCCGTGACCCTCGCCGCCAAGCGCCGCGCCAACGAAGATATGGGTTACGTCATCAACGGTCTTGACCTGTCGACGATGGGCGAACGTTTCGAAGGGCTATATCTGCCTCCGCCGTCGCGCCCTGACAAGCCCCTATCACTCAAGACGGTCATCATTCCTACGTCCGAATATGCAGAGGGACGCAACATCCTGCTGACGACGGCCCGTTCGCTATACACGGTGTCATTGCGCCATCTGGTGGAGCAGCGCCCCGAGTGGAGTTGGGCGACGATCCAGCTCGTCGAGAAAAAAGCGCGAGACGAGTAGCGGCGCGAGCGGGAAGCAGGGGCCCCGCGCGACGCGCGGGGATAAGCCGCCGCAGGGTGGAGCAGGGGCCCCGCACGAAGCGCGGGGATGCGACCCCGGAGGCGGAACGGCCAGCGACAACCAAGTGAGTGGGATGCGTTGTCGGCTCGGAAGCTGGCGACCTTGGCGAGTCGACGCGGAAGCCGACACGCGTTGCGCAAGAGGATCGAGACGGTTGCGGAGGCCTCGGCGCGAGCGGGAACCAGGGGCCCCGCGCGACGCGCGGGGATAGGCCGGTGAGCTCGCCCCTTAGTCGAGCGGCCGAAACCTGAGGTTGAGGTTTCGCACAAACAGGTCTGGTGTTTCGGGTCGTGGTAGCGGCGACGACTTGATGATCGCGCGCTGCACGGCTTCATCGTAGGCGCGCACGCCGCTCGACTTTCGCAGCGTCGCATCGATGATTTCGCCGGTTGGCAATTGGACGACATCGAAGATTGCCTCGGGGTTGCCGGCGATTTCCGGTGGCACAACGACATTGCCTTTTATCTTGGCCTGAATTTTCCGGATGTAGTCTGCTGTTGCCTTGGCCTTCGCCGCGCTCGCGGCGGCGGCAGCGGCGTTGGCGGTCGCAGCCTGCTCGCGATTCGCCTGGTCTCGAAGTGCTTGGGCTTCGCGATCCTGCCGCTCGCGGATCTGGGCAAGCGCGCTTTTCCTCCGCTTTCTTCTTCTCGGTGTCGATACGTTCCTTTTCCTTGCGGTCGCGATCGGCCTGTTCTTTTTTGCGCTGCAGTTCCTGTTTCTCTTTCAGTATGATGTCCGCCTTGCTCGGTGGCGGCGGTTCGGGCTTGGCGACGGGCTTCGGCGGTTCCGGCGCGGGCTTCGGCGGCTCGGGTTCCGGCTTCGGAGGTTCGGGTTCAGGCTTCGGTGGCTCCGCCTCGGGCTTCGGTGGTTCCGGCTCGGGTTTCGGCGGTTCCACCCTCGCGACTTCTTTCGCAGGCGGTGCGTACAGGTCGACGCTTACCGGCTCGGGATGACGATTCTGCCAAGTCACGCCGACGATCAGAAAGACGATAAAAGCGACGTGTACGGCAAGCGCGAGTATCGCGGCGACCCACTGCCCGGTCGACCACTCCGGTTTCTCGCGCGGCGGCCGCATCGGCGATCAGCCTGACTGCTGGCGGGCGAGCAGTCCCACCTTGCGTATGCCGTTACGTTGCAGCAGATCGATCAGGCCGATCACGTCCTCGTATCGTGCTGACTTGTTCGCGGCGATGACGACCGACTGGTCGGCATTCTTCGACTGCAGCTCGCGCAGGCGCGCGATCAGTTCTTCGCGCGATACGCGGATCGCGGAGGCAGACCCTTCTCTCAATTGCAGCGACTGATCGGTGTTTAGCGTGATATTGATCGGCGAAGACGGAGGCGTCAGTGCGCTGCCGACGCTGGGCAACGTGATCTCGCCCGGCGTGATCAAAGGCGCCGTCACCATGAAGATGATGAGCAGCACCAGCATCACGTCGATGTACGGAACGACGTTGATCTGGTTGATCGCTTTGCGGGGGCGCGGCATTTTGGAGTCAGCAGTCAGGAGTCGGAACCGGTGGCTCGCTTCATCCCTGACGTTGCAGGATGTTGGAGAATTCCTCGATGAAGGTTTCGAAACGCGTCGCCAGTCGATCAACGTCGTGCGTGTAGCGATTGTAGGCGACCACCGCCGGAATGGCGGCGAACAGTCCGAGCGCAGTGGCGATCAGCGCTTCGGCGATACCTGGCGCGACCTGTGCAAGCGTCGCCTGGCTGACGTTTTGCAGCCCGCGAAAAGCGTTCATGATGCCCCAGACGGTCCCGAACAAGCCGATGTAGGGACTGACCGAGCCGACCGTCGCCAGGCCCGCGAGATTGGCTTCGAGCGCGTCGATTTCGCGCTGGTACGACGCGCGCATCGCTCGGCGTGCGCTGTCCATCGTCGGGCCGGAAGCCGTGCCCTGCTTGCGATGCTTGGCGAATTCGCGAAACCCCGCCGTAAAGACACGCTCCAGCGCGCCACCGTCGCGCGCCTGGCTCGCGTGCTGGTAAAGCGCATTAAGGTCGCCACCTTTCCAGAACTCATCTTCGAAAACATCGGTGCTGGTGGCTGCGCGCCGGAGTGCGAACATCTTCAGGAATATCTGCCACCACGACCACAGCGACAGGACCAGCAGCAGCACCATCACGGCCTGCACGACAATACTGGCGTGCGCCACCATCGCAATGAATGAAAGATCAGGGTGCAGATTCAATCGGCTCACCTCGTAGTCTTGTTGCAAGCACGGCCGGAATACGCGCCGGCCGCAGGTCCACGCTGTTGACACAGGCCAGCGCGACGTTCGCGCTGGTCAAGACATCGCCGTCGCGCATCGTGTCCTGTCGGACGCCGAGGCGGGTCCTCCCGAGGTCGATAATCGTCACGGTTACATCGAGCGCATCGCCGAGCCGGGCGGGACGCCGGTACTCGATTTGTAGTCGGTGGACAACGAAAACGACTCCGTGTTCGTTTTCCAGTCCCGTTACTGCGAAACCCAAGGCTGCGAGCCATTCAGTGCGGGCCCGTTCGAGATACCTGAGGTAGTTGGCGTAATAGACGACGCCAGTGGTGTCGGTATCCTCATAGTAGACGCGAACCGGCCAGCGAAAGCATTTCCTCGTCGCCGGGGTGTTCGTCGCCGATCGCGCCCTCATTCGCGCTGGTTTTCGAACATTGTCGGCCCGGCTATTCGTTGAAGAGCTCGCCCGCAGCCGCGGGAGGAGCGAGGCCGAAATGCCGGTAAGACAGAGCGGTCGCGACGCGACCGCGATTCGTCCGCTGGAGGAACCCCTGCTGGATCAGAAACGGTTCGAGCACGTCTTCGATCGTATCGCGCTCTTCGCCGATAGCCGCAGCCAGGTTGTCAACTCCCACCGGGCCCCCGGCAAACTTGTCAAGGACGCACCGCAGCAGCTTCCGATCCATCACGTCGAGCCCGGAAGCGTCGACGTCGAGCATCTGCAGTGCCTGATCTGCGACCAGGCGTGATACGTGACCTTGTGCGCGAACCTCGGCGAAATCTCGCACGCGCCGCAACAGGCGATTGGCGATGCGTGGCGTGCCGCGTGACCTGCGGGCTATTTCCATCGCGCCGTCCGGTTCTATCGGGATGTTCAGCAACTTGGCAGAGCGGCTGACGATACGAGTGAGTTCCTCGGCGGTGTAGAACTCCAGCCGCGCGACGATACCGAACCGGTCGCGCAGAGGATTGGTGAGCATGCCGGCACGTGTGGTCGCTCCCACCAGCGTGAACGGCGGAAGGTCAAGCTTGACCGAGCGCGCGCCAGGTCCTTCGCCGATCATGATGTCTATCTGAAAGTCCTCGAGCGCGGGATACAGAATTTCTTCGACGACTGGCGATAGCCGGTGGATTTCGTCGATGAACAGCACGTCGTTCGGTTCGAGGTTGGTCAGCAACGCCGCCAGATCGCCGGCGCGTTCGAGCACCGGTCCCGACGTCTGGCGCAGATTGACACCGAGCTCGTGGGCAATGATATGGGACAGCGTGGTCTTGCCGAGCCCGGGGGGTCCGAACAGCAATACGTGATCGAGCGACTCGTTCCGCTTTCGCGCCGCTTCGATGAAGATCGACAACTGCCCGCGAATTTTTTCCTGGCCGACGTACTCGTCGAGTGCTCGCGGACGCAGTGTGCGTTCGACCACTTCCTCCTGCGGGCCCACGGGGGCTGCGGCGATCAGGCGATCGGTCTCAATCATCTGGATATTATGCCTTGGCCAGCAGCTTCAATGCCTGGCGAATGCCGTCGCCTACCGCGACGCCTTCAGGCAGTTGCTTCACCGCGTGCGTCGCTTCCTTGTCGCTGTAGCCAAGAGCGAGCAGCGCGTGCAACACGTCGGAAGTCACCGGTGCGGCGCGATGCACGCCGACGGCGGTGGTCAAGTCGACGCCGAGCTTGTCCTTGAGCTCGAGCAGCAGACGTTCGGCGGTCTTTTTGCCTATTCCCGGAATCTTGATCAGCCGGCCCGTGTCCTGCATCGTCACAGCGTGGGCGAGCTCCGCGACCGAAAGGCCCGACAAGACCGACAGCGCAGTCCGCGCGCCGACGCCACTTATCTTGATCAGTTGCCGGAATGCCCGGCGTTCGTTGTCTGATCCGAAGCCGAAGAGCAAATGAGCATCCTCGCGCACGACCAGATGGGTATAGAGCACGACCTTCTCACCGGTGTTGGGCAGGTTATAGAACGTGCTCATCGGTACGTCGACCTCGTACGACACCCCCTGCACGTCGAGCAGTATCTGCGGCGGATTCTTTTCGATCAGGGTCCCGGCGAGACGGCCGATCATGATGCCGGGTCCGATTCCGCCGGCATGATGGAAGCGTCACGAACGGTTCGATAAAGGATCACGGTTGAATGCGGATCAACGGGTGGATGTCGCGCAGATTATCGCACGCGCGCCGCGATCGCCGGCAGCATCGTGGTCGGTCGATCTCAGCCGTGACTCCGTTTGCTGGTCGTACCGGCAAGATGCCGCGCCACGTCCGCCAGACTCGCCATTACCATTGGGTCGCGAGCCAGCAGCGCTGCACTCGGCGGATGCAGATCGGGAATCATGATCGGCATCATGTCCGCGGCCCACGCCGCCATCACGCCCGGCTCGGAGTCTTCGAGTACGACGCATCGCGCGGCCGCGACGCCCAGGCGCTTGGCCGCGAGTAGAAAAGTGTCGGGGGCGGGCTTGCCCGCCTGGACTTCATCGCCACCGACCAGCACCGCGAAACGATGCATAAGGCCAGCATTCTGCAGTTTAGCGCTCGCGCGTTCGCGCCGCGTCGATGTGGCGACCGCTGCGGCGATCATGCGTTCTTCCAGGAGATCGAGCAACACGTGGATGCCCGGCTTCAGGCTGACGCCTTCGTCGGCGATTATCGCGTCGTAGCTCGCGCCCCACGTTTGCGTGAGGCGTTCGACCGGGTAATCGTCACCGTAGCGTGCGCGAATGAGAGCGCTGCAATCACGAAAGTTGCGGCCGATCATTTGTCGGCACAGACCCAGGTCGAATTCGATCGCGAGCTCGCGCGCGGCGTGCTCCCATGCGCGCAGGGCGACCGGCTCGGTGTCGAGCAGCAGACCGTCCATGTCGAAGATTACGGCGCCAATGGCGACGCCGCCGAGACGGAGCGTCAAAGGATGCGCCCGCGCCTCACGCGGTAGCCTCCGCTGCGAAGACCGCCGATGCCTTCGCCGCCGTGAGCGTGACAGATTGCGCAGGCCAGCGCGTCGGCTGCGTCGGCCGATGGCGCCGAGGGCAGAGCGAGCAGGCGCTTGACCATCTCCTGCACCTGTTCCTTCGCGGCCTTGCCGTGACCCACCACGGCTTGCTTGATCTGCAGGGCGGTGTATTCGGTGACTGGCAGTTCGGCCAGGACAGCCGCCGAAATCGCCGCTCCGCGGGCCTGACCCAGCAGCAGCGTGGACTGCGGATTGACGTTGACGAAGACTTTTTCCACCGCCACCTCGGTAGGGAGATGGGAAGCGATGACGCTTCCAAGATCGCGCAAAATGATCTTCAGTCGCGCGGGCAACTCGCCTTGGGTATTGCGGATACAACCGCTGGTCACATATTGCAAATGGTTGCCGACGCAGATGATCAATCCGAATCCCGTGACGCGCAGACCTGGATCAATGCCGAGGATACGTCGGGGAAACTGCTCGGCCCTTTTCAGCACGCTGTCACGCTTCGCGCCGTGCTCACGCTTCCTCGATCAACGCGGTCGTATAGATTTCCTGCACATCGTCCAATGCTTCCAGCGCATCCAACAGCTTCTGCATGCGCACGGCATCGTCGCCGTGGAATTCGACGACGGCCGCAGGCTTCATCGTCACCTCTGAAAATTCGGCTTTCAGACCGGCTTTGGCCAACGTGTCCTTGATAGCTACGAAATCGTTGGGTGCGGTGATGACTTCGAACGAGCCGTCATCGTCGTTCACGATGTCTTCGGCGCCCGCGTCAAGTGCCACTTCCATCAGTTTGTCTTCGTTGGTTCCCGGCGCAAACACCATTTGACCGCAATGCTTGAACAGAAACGCAACCGAGCCGTCGGTGCCGAGATTACCGCCGTATTTGGCGAAGGCGTGACGCACGTCTGCGACAGTGCGCACGCGATTGTCGGTAAGGCAGTCGACGATCACTGCGGCGCCATTGATGCCGTAGCCTTCATAGCGGACTTCGTCGTAGCTCGCATCCTCCAGACCGCCCGAGCCACGCTTGACTGCGCGCTCTATCGTGTCCTTCGGCATATTGTTCTCGGTCGCCTTGTCGATGGCCAGACGAAGGCGAGGATTCATCGAGGCATCCGGCCCACCGAGCTTCGACGCGACCGTGATTTCGCGAATCAGGCGCGTGAAAATCTTGCCGCGTTTGGCGTCGGTCGCGGCTTTCTTGTGCTTGATGTTCGCCCACTTGCTATGCCCTGCCATAGTGCTTTCTCGCGCTGCCGACAAGCGACAAAGTATAGCAGCTAGTGTGCTTTCGTTCAGGGCCGACCGGGCATCGCGCTAAAGCAGATCCTGCTGTTTGAGGACCTCTTTCAGCACCTTGAGGCGAACTTCGGGCGCGTTGATTTCCAGCATGTTCTGTTTGATGGATAGCGGCAGCGGGAGTAGTTCGACGAGCCGATAGCCGACCCACGATGCATCGCCGATCGTGCGTTCGCCGATAAAGTTCTCCTGACCAACGCGGTTCATCATCAACTCCAGCAATGCAGCCAACGGCTCGTATTCTTCGGCCAACGCCGTTGCAGGTTCGGGCGCCAACGTGCGTCGTTTCCGCAACGACCAGGCCGTCGTCGGCAACATGATGCGAGTGGATATGAAACCTCGTCATTCCTTCGGCCTTGACGTGGAGGATGCCGAGTTGCGGCATGTCCCATCCAATGATGCGCGCAAGCGTTCCAATGGAAGCGAATTCAGGCAGCTCAGTGCTCTTCGCGCGTCCGGCCACTTCCTCGCCGCGCGTGAGCAGGCACACGCCGAATGGCGCATCGTCCTTCAGGCAGCGCTTGGTCATCTCGATATAGCGTTGCTCGAACACCCTGAGCGGCAACAAGCCACCCGGAAAGAGCACTGTCTTCAGCGGAAACAGGGGGAAGCGTCATCGCGTTCGGGATGTCATTCGCTCCGCGCAGGAACGAGCGCACGCTTTAAGCGCGGTCTATCGTTGTTGTCGCCCTTGACGCTCCCCAGCGCGGGCCGAGCGAGTGTTCGACACCGAGCTGATCGAGGACGCGGGCGACGACGAAATCGACGAGATCGGCGATCGTTTGCGGATGCCCGTAGAAGCCGGGCGAAGGCGGAACGATCACCGCGCCTGCGCGCGACAGCTTGAGCAGGTTTTCGAGATGTATCGCAGACAAAGGCGTTTCCCGCGGGACCAGAATCAGTGGCCGCCGCTCTTTCAACATGACGTCGGCCGCGCGCTCGATCAGGTTGTCGGCGAGCCCGGCAGCGAGTGACCCGATCGTGCCCATGCTGCACGGACACACCGCCATCGCGTCGGGCGGGATTGGAGCCGGAGGCGACCGGGCTGAACCAGTCCTCGCGACCGAATACGGTGAGCTGGCCCGGTTGCGCGCCATAGCGCTCGGCAAAGAAAGTCGTCGCCGCACCAGGCTGCGTCGGCAACACGAGATCGAGTTCCTGCCTCGCCACGATTTGTGCAGCGGGCGAGTAGAGGAGGTAGACGCGCAAGCGAGCAGCCAACAGGCATTCGAGCAGACGCAAGCCATAGGGCAGGCCCGATGCGCCGGTGAATGCCAGCGTAATGGTTTTCGTGCGATCGTAGTCCATCGTGAATGAGGCGGTCGTCTGCGCTATGCCCGGCGCTCAGGTGGTGAGTTCACGATGCCGCGTCTGCACCTGGTAACGGCCGGCGAAATGCCTGGGCAAGGCGCTCGACGATGTAGACCGAGCGATGCTGCCCACCTGTGCACCCGATCGCAACGGTCAAATAGTTCCGATTGTCGCGGGCGTAATCGGGCAACCAACTCGCGACGAAGTGATAGATATCCGTGTACATGCGTTCCACCTCGGGGTGCGCCTCGAGATATCTGATGACCGCCGCGTCCTTGCCCGACTGCAGTTTCAACGCCTGCTCATAGTGCGGATTGGGCAGGCAGCGTACGTCAAAGACCAGATCGGCGTCGAGCGGTATACCGTGCTTGTAGCCGAAGGACTGAAACAGCAGCGTCACACGCGTTGGATCGATGCAGATAAAGTCCTTGATCCAGCTGCGCAGCGCGGAGGCGGACAGGTCGCTGGTGTCGAAGTTGTAGCCCAGCATGCGCACGTCCGCGAGTCTGGCTCGCCTCGAACTCGATCGCCTCTTTCAGCGTGCGGTCGCCGCTGGAAAACGGATGCCGTCGGCGCGTTTCTGAAAATCGCTTGACCAGCGTTTCAGTCTTTGCATCGAGATGGAGAAAGCGGACGGACCAGCCTGCGGCGTGTGCGTGGTCGATCGCATCGCCTAATGCCGCGAGCGTCGGTTCGGTGCGGACGTCCAGCACGACCGCGACACGATCCTGCTGCGCTTCCTTCAGGTGTGCGAGCAAACCTTCCAGTTGCGTCAACGGCAGGTTGGACACCGCGTAATAGCCGCTGTCCTCAAGCGCCGCTAGCGCTGTGCTCTTGCCCGACCCGGAGACGCCGCCGATCAGCAGGAGATCCATGGAACCACGGGAGTGTTGCGCATTCGATGCCTTGAGGGCTCTTGTTTAGCCGCCATCTTCCATGAGCTTTTGCTGCCGCTCGATGAATTCCTTCGTGCCGTCGATACCGCGTTGGTTGAGCACGAAGTTACGCACTGCGGCTTCGACGAGCACCGCGAGATTGCGGCCGGCGGCAACGGGGATGGTCACCTTGCGAATCGGCACGCCAAGGATCTCCTGATAGGTTGCACTGACCTGAAGTCGGTCGAGTTCGGAAAACTGCTCGTTGCTGTGGTCCTCAAGGTGGACCATCAGCTTCAGCAGCTTGCGCGGCCGCACTGCAGTTTCGCCGAATATCGCCCGGATGTTGAGCACGCCGATGCCGCGCACTTCGAGGAAATCCTTCAGCACCGCGGGACAACGTCCCTCGAGCGTATCTGGCGAGATGCGATAGAGTTCCACGATGTCGTCCGCGACCAGGCCGTTGCCGCGCGAAATCAGTTCGAGCGCGAGTTCGCTTTTGCCGATGGCCGAAGCCCCGGTGATAAGCACGCCCATTTCAAGCACATCGAGAAAAACGCCGTGCAGCGACGTGGAATCGGCCAGTACGCGCGATAGATAGAGGCGTATTACGTCGACGACGTGCGGCGACGGTTGTGCCGAGGTCAGCAACGCCATGTGATGCCTGTTGCAGGCGTCGAGCAGGTGCTTGGGCACGTCTTCACCGTTAGCGACGATGATCGCCGCGAGCTCGGTCGTGAACAGTCGGCCGATGGAGGACTGCAACGCATCCTCCGGCAAGCTGCGCAGGTAGCCGGCTTCGGCGGCGCCTATCATCTGCACCCGAAATGGATGGATGAAATTCATGTGGCCGACCTGGCCTATCGTCGGCTTCAACGCGGCTTCGCCGCTCAGCACGCGGTTGCCGCCCTGCCTGCCGGCAAGCCAGTTCAGTCCCAGCCGTTCCTGATTGTCGGAGATGAGCTTTTCGATGCTCACCTGGCGCATTGCGCTGCCGCTGTTCATGTCTCTTGCGGCTGCCACGAGGTGAACAACTGATGCAGATCAGTGGCGGTCGTCGCGGCGGCGACCTGAAGCCGGAACGATCTTTCGCTGAACATCTGCGCGAGCTCGGACAGGAGTTGGAGGTGCTCTTCGGTGGCGTGCTCCGGCACCAGCAGCACGAATACCTGGTCGACCGGTTTTCCATCAGGTGAATCGAAGGGAATCGGCTGATGAGGGCGGACGAACGCGGCGAGCGCATGCTTCAGGCCCTTGATGCGACCATGGGGAATGGCGATTCCTTGACCGAGCCCGGTCGATCCGAGGCGCTCGCGCGCGAACAGGCTGTCGAAGACGACCGAATGGGAGATCTGGTCGTGCGCCTCGAACAATTGTCCTACTTGCTCAAACAGACGTTTCTTGCTGGTTGCCTCAAGGTCGAGGGCGATATTTGCTTCGGGCAGAAGCTGCGCGATCTGATTCATCGTCGGAAAGTGAGCCGCGCCAGTCCGGCGATGCTGAACAGCATCGCACCGGCTGGCGGGGAGGGATTATACGCCGGGGTCGTCGCTGCGCTGCGCGGTTGCGCGCGACCCTGGCGACAAGTCAGGCGCGCTTCTTGCGCGGCTCGGCCAGGTCGGCCCCATGCTTGAGCGCGGCCGGTTCATGCCGGTGCCCGTTTTGCTTCTCCTTGTGCCGGAGCACCTGGCGATCCAGCTTGTCGGCGAGCGCATCGATCGCCGCATACATGTCAGCTTCGATGCATTCCGCATGGATGTCTTTGCCGCGAATGTGCAGGTTCGCGGTGACCTGTTGTTGGAGCTTGTCTACCGACAGGACGACATTGACGTCGATGACGTGATCAAAATGGCGAGTCACTCGTATCAGCTTGCTGGTCAGGTAATCGCGTATGGCCGGTGTGATCAAAAGGTGATGTCCGCTCAGGTTTAGGTTCATCAGCTCTCCTAGTGATGGTGACGGACGTGCAAGTTTCCCAGAGCAAATCGCTTAGAGAGCCTTGCGTAGGTTGACCGGCGGTATCTGCAGCGCCTCGCGGTATTTCGCCACGGTGCGCCGCGCAACGACAATACCCTGGTCGCCGAGGAGGTCGGCGATTCGGCTGTCGGTCAGTGGAGTGTTCGGATCTTCGGCGCCGATGAGTTGCTTGATCAGCGCGCGAATCGCCGTCGCGGATGCCGCGCCACCGGTGTCGGTGGCAACATGGCTTCCGAAAAAATACTTGAGTTCGTAAGTGCCGCGTGACGTGAGCATGTATTTCTGCGCCGTCACCCTCGAGATGGTCGATTCGTGCAGGTCCAGTATTTCGGCTATTTCGCGAAGCACCATCGGGCGCATCGCGACCTCGCCGTGATCGAAGAAATGGCGCTGCCGGTCGACGATCGCCTGCGACACACGCAAGATGGTTTCGAAGCGTTGCTGCACGTTGCGGATCAGCCACTTGGCTTCCTGCAGTTGCGCGGCGAGCTGGTGATTCGATGAACCGCGGTTGCGCGTCAGGATGTCGGCGTAGATTCGATTCAGGCGCAGCTTCGGCATTGCGGCTTCGTTCAATGCCGCCATCCAACGACCTCTTATCTTACGTACGACCACATCCGGGATCACATAGTTCGCTTCGGTCTTCGAGAAATCCGCGCCGGGACGTGGATGGAGACTGGTGATCAACAGCCTTATTCCGCGCAGACCCGCATCGTCGGTGTGCAGCAGGCGCTTGAGCTTACCGAAGTCACGGGCGGCGAGCAGTGCCAGATGATTTTCAACCAGCCTGAGCGCTTCCGCGCGAAACGGCGTCGAAGCCGGCAGCGCCTTGAGCTGCAGCGCCAGGCACTCGCCAGGACCGCGGGCACCTACGCCCGGTGGTTCGAAATTCTGAAGATGCTTCAGCGCGATCGACAACTCCTCGGCCTCCACACCCAATTCTTCCGGGAACAATTCGAGGATCTCTTCGAGCGACGTCGACAGGTATCCGTCATCGTCGAGGGCGTCGATCAGCGCCGACGTTATCCGGCGATCGCGCAGCGGGAGATTGAGCTCGGCGAGTTGAGCGTTCAAATGGTCGCGCAACGAGCTCGTCGCGACCTGCTGTGGCGAGAAATTGTCGTCATCGTCGTCGTTGGCGCCCGAATTACCGCCCCATTCGGCATCGCCTCCAGAGTTGACCATCGAGTCGAAGTCGTTGCGTTCCAGGCCGTCCGCCCGATCGGGAGGCTCGTCGACCGTCGCCGAGCTCGCTGCGGACTGCGCAAATTCTGGCGGCGGAACGACCGGCTCGTCATCGTCGGCCTTTTCCAGCAGCGGGTTCTCCTGCAGCAGACGCTCAACTTCGGCATTGAGCTCGAGGGTTGACAACTGCAGCAGCCGAATGGATTGCTGCAGCTGCGGCGTCAGCGTCAGGTGCTGACTTAGCTTGAGCTGTAAGGTCGGCTTCACGCGTGTCTAGGCGGATCTGCGCAGGAAGCGACCGCCCGCGACCAGGTGCATCGCGCGGCTATGAGCGCCATGGGTTCTTGGGCTGCCGATGCGAAGTTCGCGCCCGTTCGCGAAATATGGGATATGTCCAGTGGTCGAGTTCGCGCGCATTGCTTGCTTAGAGCCGGAAGTGCTCTCCCAAATAGACTTTTCGAACGCTCTCATTATAAACAATCTCGTCGGGCGTCCCCGACGCAAGCACGCGCCCCTCATTGATGATATAGGCGCGGTCGCATATGCCCAAGGTTTCGCGAACGTTGTGGTCGGTGATCATGACACCGATTTCGCGTTCCTTCAAAAAGCCGATGATCTTCTGGATATCAAGCACTGCGATCGGATCGATTCCCGCAAACGGTTCGTCGAGCAGGATGAACCGCGGACGCGTCGCCAGCGCGCGCGCAATTTCCACCCGCCGCCGCTCGCCTCCCGAGAGACTCACCGAAGATGCATCGCGCAGGTGCGAAATCGACAGATCTTCGAGCAGCGCATCAAGGCGATTGGCGATTTCGTCGGCATCGATGTCCTGCAGTTCGAGAATCGCCTGCACGTTTTCTGCGACCGATAGTTTGCGAAATATCGACGCCTCCTGCGGCAAATACGAAAGGCCCAGCCGCGCGCGGGCGTGAATGGGCATCCGCGTCAAGTCCTTGCCGTCGAGTTCGATGGTCCCGCCATCGGTCGCGACCAGGCCGACGATCATGTAGAAACATGTTGTCTTGCCGGCACCATTGGGTCCGAGCAAGCCGATGACCTCGCCGCTACCGACCGCAAGAGAAACATCGTGTACGACGATACGCGACTTGTATCGCTTGTTCAGGGCGACGACCGACAAGGTACTCGCCTCATGCGTGCTGGCAGGGGTCACTGCGAAGATGGCGCGCGGAGAGTGGGGTCGGATTTCAGCGGCAGTGGCGGACTTGCCTTCGGCTCCGGCGGCGTCGTCTTCTCGCCTTTGGCATCGGGCGCCCCCTTGCTGTCTTTGCCGTCCTTGGTCTCCTTCGTTTCCTTGGGATCCGGCTGGAACATTCCGCGCACGCGCGATCCCAACGGCAATTCGCCTTCGGCCGCGGGACGGCTGTCGGGGCGTCCCTGCGCGTCGAATTTTTCCGTTTCCGCGTTATACGAAATGTAGTTGCTGCGAACTTCGCCGTTGCTCTTTTTGAGCAGGGCGCGGTCAAACAATTCGACGAACCGCTTGGTGCCGTCGTAGACGATGCGCTGCGCAAAACCTTCGTAGTACTCGTCGACGCCGTCGCGTTTTTCGCGGAAACTCACTGGGTTGCCGTAGGCCGTCGCCGACAGCGAATTGTCGGCGTTCTGCTTGAACGCAATGCGATCGGCGTGAATGGTCAACGTGCCTTGCGTCACCACGACGTTGCCGGCCAGTTCGCCGGTCTTGGTGTCGGCGTTGCCCGCTCCGCTATCGCCCTGGAAATTGATCGGTTTGTCGCGGTCTGCTTTTTCCGCGATGCGCAGGGGCGCACACGACCAGCGCCAATACCAGAATGGAAGCGAATCCAAAAGGCAAGGAGATACCGGCGATCGCGGGTGGCATCGGTCGTGAGTTCATGGTGTAGGGCTCTGCTGCTTTTGAGGTTGCATCTGACCGCTGACACCCGACCGAAGTTTGATGTTCTTGCTTTTGTTGTCGTACTCCAGGCCGGTTGCGCTGATTATCCCACGCGGGTCGGAGATCGTCACCGCCTTGTCGGTGACCACTCTTTCGTCTTTGGGCGTCACGTGCAGGTACTCGCTTGCTATGGTGCTGGGCCCGTCTTTCGCGGTCGGTGACGACGCATCGCGAATCCCTTTGACCTTGCCGACAAAATAAATGTGCTCCCGGTCTCCGGTAACCTTGGCTTTTTCAGAGCTGATATTGAATGTGGGTTTGCCGGGATCGTTGAAAGTCATGCTGGGTGAATCGAGCTCGGTCGTGTCGTCGTCCGGATAGTGGCGAGCCGTCTTGGCCACCAGCGCCTGGCGGACGCGCCCAGCCGCGTCGAGACTGATCGCCTTGAAGTTTTGGATGTAGAGATCCGGGTCGTGCCTTCCGGAGCCGTCGAACTTCGGCTGCGGACCTCGCACCTGCGCATCGAGCCAGTAGCTGAGCGCCGCCATCGCCCCCAGCAATAACACCGGCGACCACGCAATGAGCCGGTCGAGCCAGATACGGCCCGCGGTCATCGCGTGTACTCCTCCAACAATGGATCAAGCGAACCCTGAGCGGCGAGGATGAGTTCGCACAGCTCGCGCACGGCGCCCGCACCGCCGCTGGCCCGCGTTACATGATGCGCTGCAAGGCGGACGATCTCGGGTGCCTGCGGCACCGCCGCCGCCAGGCCGCAGCGCCGCAACAACGGCAGATCGGGCAGGTCATCGCCAATGTGCGCACAGGCAGCGGCTTCGAGGCCCAGTTCCGAACGCAGGCGCTCCCAGGGCGCGAGCTTGTCCTCGGACCCGTGCGCGACGTGAACAATGCCAAGATCCTGAGCACGCTTGATCACCAGCGGACGAGAGCTTCCCGTTATCCACGCAACGGCAATGCCCGAGCGCAACAGCAGTTTCAAGCCGAGGCCGTCGAGGGCGGAAAACGCCCTGAATTCCGAGCCGTCGTCGCCGTAGTAGAGCTTGCCGTCAGTCAACACGCCGTCAACGTCGCAGGACAACAGCCGCACGCGACGCGCACGCTCGAGAAATTCGGCCGAAGGCAGCGGCCGTTCCCCTGAATCGCGGTTTACATTGGACACAGGATCGGCGCGATCTGGTTTGCGTTGGCCGGCTGGTGACGTCGCTAGACCACGCGCGCCCGAAACAAGTCGTGCAGGTGCAGCGCTCCGACCAGCCGTCCGCCGGCGTCGACCACCAGCAACTGGCTGACCTTGGGTGCTGTCTCCATCAGATCCACGCAGTCGACCGCGAGGAGGTCAGGGCCCACGGTGCGCGGGTTTCGGGTCATTACGTCGTCGACCCGCGTCGCCGCGAAGTCGCGCACCCGTCCGATACCGCGGCGCAGATCGCCATCGGTGAATATGCCGCGCACTCGTCCGTCCGCGTCCACCACTGCGGTCATGCCCATGCCTTTGCCGCTCATTTCGACGACAGCATCAGCCAGCGTCGCACCGAGCGGAACGATAGGCAACGCGGCGCCGATGCGCATTACGTCGCGCACATGGGTCAGCAATCGTCGTCCGAGCGCGCCACCCGGATGGGCGCGCGCGAAGTCCTCGACCGAAAATCCCCTTGCGTCAAGCACCGTCAAAGCCAGGGCGTCGCCGAGCGCCAGCGCCGCCGTGGTGCTGGCCGTCGGCGCCAGCCCGAGGGGACAGGCTTCGGTATCGACGCTTGCATCGAGATGCACGTTGGCAGCCTGCGCCAGCGACGAGTGTTCGTTTCCGGTCAGCGCGATCAGCTTGGCGCCTTGTCGCTTCAAATGCGGCAACAACGAAACAAGCTCGTCGGTCTCGCCTGAGTTCGACAGCAGCAATACTACGTCGTCGGTGGTGATCATGCCCAGGTCGCCGTGGCTCGCTTCGGCCGCATGGACAAAAAATGCGGGCGTTCCGGTCGACGCCAATGTCGCGGCGAGCTTGCGCGCGATGTGGCCGGACTTGCCAATACCTGTCACCACGACGCGACCGCGGCATTCGAAAATCGCCTGTGCGGCGGCGACGAACGCGTCGCCAAGGCGAACTTCGAGAGCGTGGATGGCCGTCGCTTCGGTCGCCAGTACATTGCGGCCCAATGCGAGTGCGCGTTCGCGCTCGACGCCGCGATTTTCGGCCGGCGCAGTCGTCAAGTCCGTCGCGGAAGGCCCTACCGCTGCCGGAGTGGAGAAGGACACAGACATGCGGCCAAGTATACCGTCAGTGACAGGACGCCCGATCGGCTGTGTAACGGACGCCCGCCCCGCAGCAATATCTGTGTTCTGTCGCGGGCAATTCGCGCGCGGCCGATTCGGGGCCGCCCTATGCTACATTCGAAGCGTCTCCAGCACCGCAACGACGATCGATGCCACACGCCCTGCTGCTTATTCTCCTGCTGCTGGGTGCGTCCGTACTGGCGGTCGTCACCTGTCGGCTATTGCGCCTGCCGCCGATCCTCGGCTATCTCGTCGTCGGCACCATCGTGGGTCCGCACGCGCTCGCGTGGGTCCCGGACAATGCCAGCGTCCGGCAACTCGCGGAATTCGGCGTCGTCTTCCTGATGTTCTCGATCGGCCTCGAGTTCAGTCTGCCGCAACTCAAAGTGATGAGCCGCGCCGTGTTTGGACTCGGCGTGGCGCAAGTTGTGATCACGACCATCGTGGCGATGGTCGGCCTGCATTTCCTCCACTATAGCTGGCTCGCCGGATTCGCGCTCGGTGGCGCGCTGGCGATGAGCTCGACGGCGATCGTGTCGAAGATCCTGGGCGAGCGCTCGGAACTCAATTCGCCGCACGGTCGCGACGTGATGGGCGTCCTGTTGTTTCAGGATCTGTCCGTCGTTGCATTCCTGGTCGCGATACCGACGCTCGCGGAAGGCGGAACGGATCTGTGGAGGGCGCTCGGTCTTGCTACGCTCAAGGCGGCGTTGGCCCTGGTGGTGATCCTGTTTGTCGGGCAGCGCGTGATGCGCGGCTGGTTCTTCGTCGTTGCCCGCCTGCGTTCGCGCGAGCTGTTCATGCTCAACGTGCTGATGGTGACGCTGGGTCTCGCCGCGCTGACCGAACTTGCCGGCCTATCGTTCGCGCTCGGGGCATTTCTTGCCGGCATGTTGATCGCCGAGACCGAGTATCGCTATCAGGTCGAAGAAGACATTGCACCTTTCCGCGATGTGCTACTGGGCCTTTTCTTCGTCAGCGTCGGGATGTACCTGGACCTGCACGTCGTGGTCGACAATCTTGGGTGGGTGTTGCTGTTGCTCGTCGGACCGGTGCTCGCGAAGCTTGTCCTGGTCGTTCTGCTCGCACGTGTCTTCCGTTCCCCGCTGAGCACAGCGCTTCGCACCGGTTTCTATCTTGCGCAAGCCGGCGAATTCGCCATCGTATTGCTCGCATTGTCGAGCGATCTGGACATCATCAACGCGACGCTGCCACAGCTGATCCTGGCGGCGATGGTGCTGTCGATGCTCGCCGCGCCGTTCATGATCCAGGCGGCGGAACCGGTGGTGCGCAGGTTCACCGCCAACGATTGGCTGGCGCGCGCGGCGCAGGTCACGCAAATCGCCGCGAGGACCATCTCGCGGCAGGAGCACGTTATCATTTGTGGCTTTGGTCGCAGCGGCCAGAATCTTGCGCGCTTGCTGGCCATCGAGGGCATTCCCTTTCTCGCGCTCGATGCTGATCCGCAACGCGTCGGCGAAGCCGCGGCGGATGGCAGCAACGTCGTCTATGCCGACGCCGGCCGGCGCGAGTCACTGATCGCGGCGGGGCTTTCCAAGGCGCGAGCGGTCGCGATAACGTTTGCTGATACGCAGGTCGCGCTGAAAATCCTGCACCAGGTCCAGCACGAGAGGCCCGAGGTGCCGGTCATTGTGCGCACGATCGACGAGAGCCAGCTCGAAGTCCTGCTCAAGGCAGGAGCGACCGAAGTCGTGCCCGAAGTCCTCGAGGGCAGCCTGATGCTGGCGTCGCACTCGCTTCTATTGCTGGGCGTTCCGCTCAACCGCGTCCTGGCGCGCATCCGCGTGGTCCGCGAGGAGCGCTACAACCTGTTCCGTGGTTTCTATCACGGCGCGTCCGACGCGGGGGGCGCCGCGGGCGCCGCGGAGAATCTGCAGGAACGACTGCATTCTGTATTGCTGACTGAGCGTTCGGCAGCGGTGGGCAGAAGGCGCGGCGAGATCGATTTTCGCGGCCGCATCGAAATTCAAAGCGTCCGTCGCCGAGGGGCTCTCGCGGAAGTACCTTCGGCCGACTATGTCTTCGAAACTGGAGACTTGCTCGTATTGCTCGGCAAACCCAAGGATCTGGCATTCGCGGAGCGCCTGTTGCTGCGAGGCTAGTTTGTCGCCGCGCAACGCATCGGCGTGCTGCGGAAATGCCACACCATCTAGCGAAAGATTTCACAACTGACCGCGAGTCATTGTGATCGCGAGGTGAACCCGCTACAATCGATATCCTTTTTCGGAATTCTGCGCTGCACAATGGCCGTCGCAGCAACCGCCCATTCGCATGCGGCTCTCAGCCCGACGCGACGACTGGATCCCGCAGCGGCGGCGATCGAGTTGAGCGACGTGTCGTTCGCCTACGGTACGCGCACGATCCTGCGCGGCATCACCATGGTCATTCCGCGCGGAAAGACCGTTGCCATCATGGGCGGCAGCGGCTCCGGCAAGACGACCATCCTGCGACTGATCGGCGGACAGCTGAAGCCGAAGTCGGGCAAGGTCCTGGTCGGCGGGCAGTCGGTTCCCGATCTCGAGCCCGACGCCTTGTACACGCTCCGACGCAAGTTCGGCATGCTGTTCCAATTCGGCGCGCTGTTCACCGACATGAGCGTTTTCGAGAACATCGCATTCCCGATGCGCGAGCACACCGAGCTGCCCGAGCAGATGATTCGTGACCTCGTGCTGATGAAGCTCAATGCGGTCGGATTGCGCGGTGCAGCACAGCTGATGCCGTCGGAGCTGTCGGGTGGGATGGCGCGTCGCGTCGCGCTGGCGCGCACCATCGCGCTCGATCCGATGCTGGTGATGTACGACGAACCTTTCGCCGGACTCGACCCGATTTCGCTCGGCGTCGTCGGGCAACTGATACGCAAGCTCAACGATACGCTCGGGATTACCTCCGTAGTGGTGACGCACGACGTGTACGAGTCGCTCAAAATCGTCGACTACCTTTATTTTGTTTCGGACGGCAAGATCGTGGCGGCAGGTACGCCCGCGGAAGTCCGCGAGTCCACCGACCCCTTCGTTCGCCAGTTTGTCGACGGTGCGCCCGATGGTCCGGTGCGTTTTCACTACCCGGCACCCGCTTATCGCAAGGAGCTCCTGCACCATGTCGAATGAGCTCGCGATCGGCGTGACGCGGGGTTTGCGTCGCCTCGGCGCCACAGTCACCGGGGGCGTGGCATGGCTCGGCTACGCCGCGCGGTTCCTCGGCGCGATCATCTGGTATACGCCGATGTCGTTTCGGCGGCTGCCGCTGACGGTGCGCGAGATCTATTTCTCCGGCGTGTTGTCGCTGATCATCATCCTGATGTCGGGACTGTTCGTCGGCATGGTGCTGTCGCTTCAGGGCTACGAAGTGCTGCAGCGCTACGGTGCCGAGGAACAGCTCGGAATCGTCGTCGCCCTATCGCTGGTGAAGGAGCTCGGGCCCGTCATCTCGGGTCTGTTGTTCGCCAGCCGTGCAGGCTCTGCGATCACGGCGGAAATCGGCCTGATGAAGGCGACCGAGCAAATCTCGGCGATGGAAATGATGGCCGTGCATCCGATCGCTCGTGTCGTGGCGCCGCGGTTCTGGGGCGGCGTGATTTCGATGCCGCTGCTTGCCGCGTTGTTCTCCGCGCTGGGGATTTTCGGCGGCTACCTGATCGGTGTGCGAACTATCGGCATCGACGCCGGCGCGTTCTGGGGCCAGATGCAGGCGGGAGTCAATTTCTGGCCTGACGTCACGAACGGCATCATCAAAAGCCTCGTCTTCGGACTAGCGGTATCCCTGATCGCGGTACTGCAGGGCTTCGACGCCAAGCCGACCGCGGAAGGCGTATCCAACGCCACCACGAAAACGGTGGTGGTATCGTCGCTTAGCATCCTCGCGCTCGACTTTGTTTTGACTGTATTCATGTTTCGTGGGGGCATCGTATGAACCGTTCGGCGATCGACCTCTGGGTCGGCGTATTCGTGGCGATCGGTATTGGCGCGCTGGTGTTCCTCGCGCTCAAGGTGGGCAACCTGCTGACGATAGACCGGACTCCGAGCTACAGGATCGAGGCGAGCTTCGATAATATCGGCGGCCTGAAGCTGCGCGCGCCGGTAAAGGCGGCGGGCGTCATCGTCGGACGTGTCGAGACGGTCCGGCTCGATCCCAAGAACTATACGGCCGACGTCACGATGCGCATCGATAAGACGTATTCGTTCAGCAAGGACACGATCGCGTCGATAAACACCTCGGGCCTCCTTGGCGAGGTGTACATCGGTCTCGATGCCGGCGGAGACGTCGCGATGTTGCAGGAAGGCGACAAGATCGGCAAAACGCAGTCGGCGGTCGTGATCGAGAAACTTATCAGTCAGTTCCTGTTCGAAAAGGCATCGGACCCGGGAGGGGCGAAGAAATGATGATGACCGGGCGCAGCGAACTTCGGACCGCGGTCCTGCTTGCGGCGGTGGCACTCCTTTTCGCCGGTTGCGCCGCAGCGCCGTCCAAAGTCGATCCTTTCGAGCCTTGGAATCGCTCGATGTACGCGATTCATGAGGCAGTCGATGGCGCCGTGGTCAAGCCTGTCGCCCAGGGCTACGTGAAGTACACGCCCGAGCCGATACGAACGGGCTTGTCCAATTTCATGGGCAACATCGACGACTTCTTCACCGGCGTCAACGATTTTCTTCAGGGTCAACCGGCGCGCGCCGGCGATTCCTTCGGCCGCGTGTTGCTCAATTCGACATTCGGGATCGTCGGCATTTTTGATATTGCTTCCGATATGGGAATAGCGAAGGATCAAAACGATTTCGGCATCACCTTTGGCAAGTGGGGTATGCCGAACGGTCCCTATTTCTTTGTCCCGCTGTTCGGCCCGACGACGGTGCGCGATGGTACTGGCGCAGTGGTTCGCCTCTATTTCGGTCCGGTCGGCTATCTACCTTATGTGCCGTTGCGCAATTCCATTTACGGCCTGGGTTATTTGAATCTGCGCGCACAGGCGCTGGCTGCGGAAGGTGTGCTCGATACCGCTTCAATCGACAAGTACCGCTTCCTGCGCAACGCGTACCTGCGCGCGCGCCGCTACCAACTCTACGACGGCAAACCCCCTCCCGATGAAGATGAATGAAACCGTGCGCTTAGCGCCTGAAACGAGGAACTCATGAATTCGATACTGAACAGGCAACGCGCCGCGCACCGGAAAATTGTCCCCGCCATCTTTGTGGCGGCGCTAATGTTTTCGTCGGTGACGGCGCTGGCGCAGGAAGCGCCCGATGCGCAGGTGAAGCGGGTGGCCGAAGACGTGCTGCAGACGATACGCGCCGACAAGGATATCCAGGCAGGCAATCAGGCGAAGATCAAGCAGCTGATCGACAGCAAGCTTGCGCCCAATTTCGATTTCACGCGGATGACGGCATTGGCGATGGGACGAAACTGGCGTGCTGCCACGCCCGAACAGCAAAAGTTGCTGACCGAACAGTTTCGCGCTCTGCTGGTGCGTACCTATTCAGGCGCGCTATCCAACTATCGCGACAACACGATGAGCTACGCACCGCTGCGGATGAGCCCGGGCGACACCGATGTGACAGTTCGTACGACGGTTCAGCGGGCAGGGCAGGCCCCCGTGCCGATCGACTACAGTATGGAGAAGGGCGCCGACGGATGGAAAGCTTACGACGTTGTTGTCGCCGGCGTCAGTCTGGTCACCAACTATCGCGACGAGTTCAACGACGCCGTCAAAAGTTCGGGCATCGACGGCCTGATCAAGACGCTGTCCGCAAAGAACGCAGGCACCGGTAAGTGAACGATTCCACGCAAGTGCTGACTTCGAACGACAAGCGGTGGATCGTCGCCGGGCCGCTGACGATCGAAAATATCGTTGCGGTGCTCGCCGAGAGTACCCGACGTATCCTGCCGGAGAGCGGCGAAGTCGACTTGCGGGACGTTGAGCCCGTCGATTCCTCCGGTGTTGCCATCCTGCTGGAGTGGAAGCGTCGTGCGCTAGCCGAGAACAAACCGATTTCCTTCCAGAACATTCCACCGAGCATGACGTCGCTCGCCGCCCTTTACGGCGTCGATGAACTCCTCATGGATACGCCCGCCTGACTGCACGATTGCCGCGCCCGCGTGGCGCGCGACCCAAGGCTCGCCCCTGTTGATCCCCGCTGTCGAAATCACCAACGTTGCGCGGCGGTTTGGCTCCGTCCAGGCGCTTGCCGGCGTCGACTTGAGCGTTGAACAGGGAGAGTTCTTCGGATTGCTCGGGCCGAACGGCGCCGGCAAGACAACGCTGATATCGATTCTTGCGGGACTGACCCGCGCCGATGTAGGGAACGCGCGTGTCCTCGGCCACGATGTGATCGCGGACTACCGTCAGTCGCGCCGACTGCTCGGCGTCGTCCCCCAGGAACTGGTGTTCGATCCGTTCTTCACGGTGCGCGAGACGCTCAGGATTCAAGCGGGTTATTTCGGACTCAGGAACCAGGACGGTTGGATCGACGAGATCCTGCATCACCTCGATCTGACGTCGCGCGCCAACGCCAACATGCGCGCGTTGTCTGGCGGAATGAAACGACGCGTCCTCGTCGGCCAGGCGTTGGTGCACAAACCCCCGGTGATCGTTCTCGACGAACCGACTGCGGGCGTCGACGTTGAATTGCGGCAAAGCCTGTGGGCCTTCATACGCAAGCTCAATCGCGACGGGCACACCGTGATCCTGACGACACACTATCTCGAGGAGGCAGAGGCGCTGTGCGGACGAATTGCGATGCTGAAAGCGGGCAAGGTCGTCGCGCTCGATTCGACCAAGAACCTGCTCTCGACATTCGCGGGATTGACGGTGCGCCTGACGGTCTCGTCTCTGCCCGCCATCTGGAGCGAGCGCGTGCTGCGGCACGAGGGACATAACTACGTGTTGTCCCTATCGGACTACGCCGAGCTCGAACGCCTGCTGGCATCGATTCGCGAGACTGGCGTCACGATCAGCGAACTCGCATTGCAGGAAGCCGATCTGGAACAGGTTTTCCTGCGCATCATGGCCGGACACAGCTAGCGGATCGATAAATGGACCAGCCGATCAAGATCGTTGAATCCGGCAGCGAGGCGATAGCGCTCGAGGCTCCCGCGCACGGTGCGGGATGGTTGACGCTGTTCTACAAAGAACTGCTGCGCTTCTGGAAGGTGAGCTTTCAGACCATACTTGCGCCGGTGCTGAGTGCGCTGATGTACCTGCTGATTTTCTCGCATGTGCTCGAATCGCGCGTCTCGGTTTTCGGTGGACAGGTCCGTTACACCGAATTCCTGATTCCTGGACTGGTGATGATGGCGGTATTGCAGAACGCGTTCGCCAACAGCTCTTCGTCGCTGACGCAGTCCAAGATCACCGGCAACCTTATCTTCGTCCTGCTGCCGCCGCTGTCCCCGCTGGATATTTTTGCCGCCTACGTGCTCGGTGCGATGGTGCGCGGCCTCGCCGTCGGGTTGGGGGTGTTCGTGGTGACGCTGTGGTTCTCGCCGATCGCACCGATGCATCCGTTGTGGGTGATCGGTTTTGCGCTGCTCGGCAGCGCGATTCTGGGCGTGCTCGGTGTGGTCGCCGGCATCTGGGCGGAAAAATTCGATCAGCTCGCTGCGTTTCAGAATTTCCTGATCATGCCGTTGACGTTCCTTGCCGGCGTTTTCTATTCGATCCATTCGCTGCCTCCATTCTGGCGAGCGCTGTCGCATTTCAATCCGTTCTTCTATATGATCGACGGCTTTCGCTACGGCTTTTTCGGGCTGTCCGACATCGCGCCGTGGGTAAGCTTGGGCATAGTCGCGACGTTCTGCATCGCGCTAAGCGCGCTGACCCTGTTCCTCCTCAAGCGCGGCTACAAGCTTCGGCATTGAGGCGAACCAGAGGCAAATAAAGATCAATTCGGGCGGCATGAAACATACGCGCCGGTCCCGCGTCCAACACGTCCATTAAAGCCTGGAATCCAATTTGCGATTGACCGTTGCCGATGGTTACACCTGAAGACATAAAAAGCACGATCGAATCGGCCCTGGCTTGCGAGCACGTCGAAGTCGTCGGCGACGGCCGCCACTTCCAGGCGGTCGTCGTCAGCGCGGCGTTCGCCGGCATCAGCAAGGTCAAACAGCATCAACTTGTTTTCCGCACGCTTGGCGACCGCATGCGCGAAGAAGTTCACGCGCTGTCGATGCAGACGCTGACACCGGCGGAATGGGCGCAGCGCCGCATGATCGGCGCGGCACCCGGCTGAAAGCGCAGGTCATGGACAAGCTCGCGATTCAGGGCGGAGTTCCGCTCCACGGGGAAGTGCGCGTTTCGGGCGCGAAGAATGCCGCGCTGCCGATCTTGTGCGCCGCGCTGCTGACGCCTGAGCCCCTCATACTCGAGAACGTGCCTGAACTCAACGATGTGCGCACGATGCGCAGCCTGCTTGCGCAAATGGGACTCGTCATCGAAGGCGGCAATGGCAAACTGACTCTTTCTGCAGCCAAAGTCGACTGGCCGTTGGCGCCGTATGAGATGGTCAAGACGATGCGAGCCTCGATTCTGGCGCTGGGCCCGTTGCTCGCACGCTGCGGCGAAGCCCGCGTCTCGCTTCCGGGCGGCTGTGCGATCGGACTGCGACCCGTCGACCAGCACATCAAGGGTCTGCAGGCGATGGGCGCGGAAATCGATCTCGACCACGGCTATATCGACGCCAAAGCGAGACGTCTCAACGGCGTGAATTTTCGCTTCGATGTCGTGACCGTAACCGGCACCGAGAATTTGATGATGGCAGCGACCCTTGCTGCCGGGACCACCGTACTCGAAAACGCGGCACGGGAACCCGAGGTTGTCGACCTGGCTGACTGCCTCAATGCGATGGGAGCCAGGATCAGCGGAGCGGGCAGTGATCGCGTCGTCATCGAAGGTGTCAGCAGTCTCTCGGGCGCGCGGCACGCGATCATGCCCGATCGCATCGAAACGGGAACCTTCATCGCAGCGGCCGCGGCGACCGGTGGCGAGATTGCGTTGTCGGGCACGCGTCCCGACACGCTCGGCGCGGTCCTCGACAAACTGGCGGAAGCCGGTGTGCACGTCGTGGCCGACGGCGACACATTGCGGGTAAAACGCAACGGCGGCTTGAAGTCGGTATCGCTGCGTACGGCTCCGTACCCGGGCTTTCCGACCGACATGCAGGCGCAACTGATGGCGCTGATGACGGTCGCCGACGATACCGCAACGATTACCGAGACTATTTTCGAGAATCGCATGATGCACGTGCAGGAACTCAAACGCCTCGGCGCGGCGATTGAAGTCGAGGGCAACACGGCAATCGTGCGTGGCGCGCCGCGTCTCACCGGGGCTCACGTCATGGCGACCGATCTGCGCGCGTCGGCGTGCCTTGTCATCGCGGGATTGATCGCCGAAGGCGAGACGGTGATCGATCGCATCTATCACCTCGATCGCGGTTACGAACACATCGAAAGCAAGTTGTCGGCATTGGGCGCGCGGATCCGGCGAGTCAACTAGCGATCCAGCGCGATTCCATGCGCCAGACTCGGGGCGCTCGGCCGACTGTCCGGTCGCACCCGATGCTAGTCGTTAGGGGGCCTGGAGAGCGGATTTCGCTGCGCCTGCGTTAGAATCGACGTTTGGCCGAAATCATGTCGACTCTTACTATCGCGCTGCCGAAGGGGCGCATCTTTGACGAAGTGCTGCCCGCGTTGGGAGCGGCAGGCATCACTCCGCTCGAAGATCCCGAGACGTCGCGCAAACTCATCCTGGCGACCAATCGGCCCGATGTGCGTCTGGTGATCGTGCGCGCTTCCGATGTTCCGACCTACGTTCAATACGGTGCCGCCGATCTGGGTATCGCCGGCAAAGACGTGCTGCTCGAACATGGTGGCGAAGGGCTGTATCAACCTGTGGACCTCGGCGTTGGCCGCTGCCGGTTGGTCGTAGCAGCCAAACGCGGGTTCGACTATGCAAGCGCGGTGCGTCGCGGCGCGCGGCTCAGGGTCGCGACCAAGTACGTCGCATCGGCGCGCGAACACTTCGCCAGCAAATCGGTGCACGTCGATCTGATCAAGCTCTATGGTTCAATGGAACTCGCCCCCTTGGTCGGACTCGCCGATCTGATTGTCGATTTGGTGAGCACCGGCAACACGCTCAAGGCCAATGACCTGGTCGTGGTCGAGGAAATCCGGGCGATCAGTGCCCGCCTGATCGTCAACCCCGCGTCGCTGAAACTCAAGCGCGACAGCGTGCAACCCCTGCTCGAAGCGATCAAGGCGGTTGCGCTCGATCATGCTTGAACGACGTGGCGAAGTTAACGCGGCGATCCGGCGCCTCGATTCTTCGGCATCGGATTTCGCCGCGGCGCTGTCGCGGCTGATTGCGCACAACACGGCGCAAGACGAAGCCATCGACACGTCGGTCGCGAGCATCATCGCCGATGTGCGCGCTCGCGGTGACGCCGCAGTATTGGAATATACGGCGCTGTTCGACCATATCAAGGTTTCGAACATTGCCGCGCTCGAACTGACGCCGGGAGAACTCGAGGCCGCCTTCGACACGTTGCCGCGTGAGCAGCGCGATGCGCTGGTCACCGCCGCCGAACGCATCCGCAGCTATCACCTGCGGCAACTGGCGCAATCGTGGGCCTACACGGAGAGCGACGGGACGAGACTTGGCCAGCAGGTAACGCCACTGGCGCGCGTGGGCGTGTATGTTCCAGGCGGCAAGGCCGCCTATCCGTCGTCGGTGCTGATGAACGTGCTGCCGGCGAAAGTGGCTGGGGTGGCAGAGATCGTCATGGTCGTCCCGACACCGCACGGCACCAGGAATCCGCTGGTGCTCGCCGCCGCTCACCTTGCCGGCGTCACGCGCGCCTTTACCATCGGCGGCGCGCAGGCGATCGCCGCGCTCGCCTTTGGTACGACGTCGATTCCCGCGGTCGACAAGATCGTCGGACCGGGCAATGCATTCGTGGCCGCGGCCAAACGCCGCGTGTTCGGCGCGGTGGGCATCGACATGGTCGCCGGCCCATCGGAAATTCTGATCATCGCCGATGGCGAGCGCGGACCCTGACTGGATCGCGATGGACATGTTTGCGCAGGCGGAGCACGACGAAGCCGCTCAAGCCGTGCTGCTCTCTCCCGATGCCGCGTTGATCGATGCTGTCGCGGCGCAGTATCGCCAAGCTGCTTCCGACCATGCCGCGCAAGGACATCATTGCCGCGTCGCTCGGCCACCGCGGCGCGCTGGTCAAGGTGCGCGATCTCGACGAAGCGTGCGCCATCGCCAACACGATCGCACCCGAACACCTCGAGCTCGCGCTTGCCGATCCCGAACCGTGGGTGGAACGGATCCGCAACGCCGGCGCCATCTTCGTCGGACACTACAGCTCCGAGGCGCTGGGCGACTATTGCGCCGGTCCGAATCACGTGCTGCCGACGGCTGGCAGCGCGCGTTTCTCGTCGCCGCTGGGTGTCTACGATTTCCAGAAACGGACCAGCGTGATCGCAGTTTCGCGCGAAGGTGCGCGCACGCTGGGTCCGATTGCCGCGACGCTTGCGCGGGGAGAAGGGCTGCCGGCACACGCCGCCAGCGCCGCGTTGCGCTATGGCAAACAATGACTCGGAAGTGACCGTGACCAAGCTGATCGCACCGCAGCGAACAGCCGCCGATCTCGCGGCAACCAGATGAACGACACCCCGCGGAACGATCGCCAGAGGACGCAGACCGCCAGCGATGTGGTCGCCGCACTCGTGCGCCCTGAAATCGCGGCGATGCCGGCCTATGTCGTCGCCAAGGCCGACGGCATGATCAAGCTCGACGCTATGGAGAACCCGTATCCACTGCCGGCCGAGGTGCGGGCGCGACTGTCGGAGGCGTTGTCGCGGGTGCCGATCAACCGTTATCCCGACGGGGCAGCCGATGCCGCGCGGCAAACGCTGGCGCGCGCGCTTGGCCTATCCGATTCGCTCGGCCTCCTGCTCGGCAATGGATCCGACGAACTGATCCAACTCATCACCATGACGTTGGCCAAGCCGGGGGCGACGATGCTGGCGCCCGAACCGTCGTTCGTGATGTACCGGATGGATGCGCTCTACGCAGGCATGCGTTTCGTTGGGGTGCCGCTACGCGCCGACTTCGCGCTGGATCGCGACGCCATGCTGGCAGCGATCGAACGTGAGCGTCCCGCACTGACGTTTCTCGCCTATCCCAATAACCCGACAGGCAATCTGTTCGCAGCCGATGACGTCGAGGCGATCGTGCGCGCGTCGCCGGGCCTGGTCGTCGTTGACGAGGCATACTACGCATTCGCGGATGCCAGTTTCCTGCCGCGCGCGGGCGAATTCGCCAACCTGCTGATCCTGCGCACGCTGTCGAAAGTCGGCATGGCTGGCATGCGCCTGGGATACGCGGTCGCGGCGCCCGAGTGGATCGCCGCGCTGAACAAGCTGCGGCAGCCGTACAACGTCAATTCAATGACGCAGGCTGCGGTCGTTGCGCTGCTCGCCGACACCGATTGGATCGACCGGCAGGCGACGGCGATTCGCGCGGAGCGTGCGCGCCTGGAAACCGCGATCGCGCGCTTCCCGCACGTCACCGTGTATCCTACGCAGACCAACTTCGTGCTGGTTCGCGTCGCCGACGCGGGCGCGATATTCAACGGACTGAAAGAACGCCGCATCCTGATCAAGAATCTCCACGGCTGGCACCCGCTGCTGGCGAACTGCCTGCGCATAACGGTGGGTACTCCCGGCGAAAACGACCAGCTGCTGGCCGCCCTTGCTGAATTGATCTCCTGATGAATGCTCCCGACATGACTCCCGTCACCAAGCCCGTCGACCGCATGGCGCGGATCGACCGCGTTACCAAGGAGACGAGTATCTCCGTCAGCGTCAATCTCGACGGGACCGGCCATAGTGAACTGGTAACGGGCGTGCCCTTTCTCGATCACATGCTCGACCAGGTTGCCCGCCACGGCCTGATCGACCTCACCGTCAATGCCAAAGGTGACTTGCACATCGACGGCCACCACACGGTCGAGGATATCGGGATCACGCTTGGACAAGCAGTCAAGCAGGCGCTGGGAGACAAAGCGGGGCTGACCCGCTACGGCTACGCTTATGTGCCGCTGGACGAAGCACTGTCCCGCGCGGTCATCGATTTGTCCGGCAGGCCCGGGCTCGAATATCACGTCAAATTTACAAGGTCGATGATCGGCGCATTCGACGTGGATCTGACGCATGAGTTTTTCCAGGGCTTTGTCAATCACGCGCTCGTCACCTTGCATCTGGACAATATGCGCGGCGACAACGCGCACCATCAGGCCGAGACCCTGTTCAAGGCGTTCGCTCGCGCGCTCCGGATGGCGGTCACCCGCGATCCGCGCGTTGCCGGTGTCGTCCCTTCGACCAAAGGCAGCTTATAGGCAGTGGCTTTGCGTGTTAGCCGCTGATCGCCAATCGCTGATCGCCGACCGCTGATAGCTGGCTGTCTGATGACCGACATTGCCGTTGTCGACTATGGGATGGGCAACCTGCGCTCGGTCGCGAAAGCGCTCAAGCACGTCTCGCCCGAACGCACCATTGTGGTGACCGCCGATCCCGCCGTCATCGCTGCCGCCGACCGCGTTGTTTTGCCGGGGCAGAGTGCGATGCCGGATTGCATGCGCTGCCTCAATGAGAGCGGGCTGCGCGACGTCGTGCTGCGCGCTGCCAGGGATCGCCCGTTCCTCGGCATCTGCCTCGGTCTCCAGATGCTCTTCGCCGACAGTGAGGAAGGACCCACTACCTGTCTGGGGGAGCTTCCCGGACACGTCGTTCGGTTTCGCGAGCGGGAGATGGTCGACCCCGCCGGTCGGCGCCTCAAGGTGCCGCACATGGGCTGGAGCCCCGTCAGCCAGCGTCGGGAGCATCCGCTGTGGCACGGCATCGGCGACGACACGCGATTCTATTTTGCCCACAGCTACTACCCGGCGCCTGCATCCGATGAACTGACGGCGGCGGTTGTCGCCTACCCGACGGCGTTTACTTGCGCGATTGCCCGCGCTAATATCTTTGCCGTGCAGTTCCATCCCGAGAAGAGTCACACCGCCGGCCTCCAGTTGCTCGCCAACTTCGTTACCTGGGACGGACGCGCCTGACATCTTCGCCGCGCACGTCGCGTTGGTAACAACGCGCAGCCGCCTCAGTTGCCTCAGTTACCTCAGTTATCCTAGTCGCCTTAGCTCGCAGACAACCGCCATGCAGATCATCCCCGCGATCGATATCAAGGACGGTCATTGCGTTCGCCTGAAGCAAGGCGAGATGCACTCGGCGACCGTGTTCTCCGAAGATCCGGCGGCGATGGCCCAGCACTGGCTAGAGCAGGGCGCTAAACGCCTGCACCTGGTCGATCTCAATGGCGCTTTCGCCGGCAAGCCGAAAAACGAAATGGCGATCCGCGAAATCGTGAGCGTCATCGGCGATGAAATTCCGGTCCAGCTCGGCGGCGGCATCCGCGATCTGGATACGATCGAACGTTATCTCGATGACGGGATAAGTTTTGTGATCATCGGAACGGCGGCCGTGAAGAACCCCGGTTTCCTGCACGATGCGTGCACCGCTTTTCCAGGGCACATCATCGTCGGGCTCGATGCCCGCGAAGGCAAAGTGGCGACCGATGGCTGGTCGAAAATGACCGGGCACGATGTCGTGGACCTGGCGAAGAAATTCGAAGACTACGGCGTCGAGGCGGTCATCTACACCGACATCGGGCGCGACGGAATGCTGACCGGGGTCAATATCGAAGGCACCGTGCGACTCGCCCGCGAATTGAAAATCCCCGTCATCGCGAGCGGCGGTATCAACAGCATCAAGGATATCCAGGAGCTTGCAGCGTTCGAGAGCGAAGGCGTTACCGGCGCGATCGCCGGGCGTGCGCTTTACGAAGGCACGCTCGACTTTGCCGCCGCGCTGAAGGCCGCCAAGGGAAAATAGGCCAGGTCACGTTTTCCGGCGCCGACGCCGCATTCGCCTTGTCGGCCGTGCGGACCCGGAAAGTGTCTGGCCCCACGCACTTATGGGCCTCGCCAAGCGCATCATCCCCTGCCTCGACGTCGCGCACGGCCGAGTCGTCAAAGGCATCAATTTCGTCAATCTGCGCGACGCGGGTGATCCGGTTGAAATTGCCAAGCGCTACGACGAACAAGGCGCCGACGAACTCACTTTCCTCGACATCCGCGCCAGCGTGGAGACACGCGGATTGCTCTACGACATGATCGAGGCCGTCGCCGACCAGGTGTTCATTCCGCTGACGGTCGGCGGAGGAGTAAGTCACGTCGACGACATTCGCGCGTTGCTCAATGCTGGCGCCGACAAGGTCAGCATCAACACCTCGGCGATCAAGAATCCCATACTCGTGCGCGACGCTGCAGCGCGCTACGGCGCGCAATGCATCGTCGGCGCAATCGATGCGAGGCAGACCGGTCCCGGCGCATGGGAGGTGTACACCCATGGCGGACGCAACGCGACAGGTCTGGACGCGGTTGAGTGGGCGCGCAAGCTGGTCGCATTGGGCGTCGGCGAAATCCTTTTGACGAGCATGGATCGCGATGGGGCCAAGACCGGCTTCGACCTTGGCCTGACGCGGGCCATCGTCGATGCGGTCGAAGTGCCGGTCATCGCTTCTGGCGGCGTCGGGCGTCTCGATGATCTGGTCGACGGAATCCTGGTCGGTGGCGCGGACGCGGTGCTGGCGGCGAGTATTTTCCACTATGGCGAGTTCACCATCGCCGAGGCCAAGGCGGCGATGAGCGCCGCCGGCATCGAGGTGCGCTGAAGCACGCTCTGCCTCGCGCCCCGCGCATGCCTCGTCTCTCAGTGTCCCTATGCGCGATGCCTTGGCGGCGGCTCCAGAGACTGCGTGCGCGCCGATCGGCGTAAAATCCAACGACTACGCATCGGTGATCTTGCCGACACTTCCCTTATACGAAACAAGAGCGATCGCGATGAACTGGCTTGATGCAGTGCGGTGGAACGCCGATGGCCTCGTGCCTGCAGTCGCGCAAGAGGGAGAATCGGGCGCCGTCCTCACTCTGGCGTGGATGAACCGCGAGGCGCTGGAACGCACCGTCGTCAGCGGCATGGCCCACTACTGGTCGCGCTCGCGCGCGAGGCTATGGCAGAAAGGCGAAACGTCGGGAAACACGCAGGTCGTGCGCGAGGTGCGGCTCGACTGCGATAACGATGCGATATTGCTTCTGGTGGAACAGCAGGGGGGTATTGCGTGTCATACCGGTCGTCATCGCTGCTTTTTCCAGCGGCTCGAGGACGGCGCGTGGCGCGCCGTCGAACCTGTGCTCAAAGACCCGAAGGCGATCTATGGCAACGCAGATGACAGCAAATAACGACGTACTGCTACGTGTTGCTGCGACGATCGCAGCAAACCGGCACGCTGACCCGGTGCAGTCCTATGTCGCAACAATGTTCGCCAAGGGTGACGATGCGATAATCAAGAAAATCGGCGAAGAGGCGACCGAGGTCGTAATGGCCGCCAAGGACGGTGATAAGATCAGGCTCACGGCTGAATTGGCCGATTTGTGGTTTCACTGCCTGGTCCTGCTCGAGCGCTGCAACCTCGGCCCGCGAGACGTCCTGGCCGAACTCGAGCGACGAGAAGGCACGTCGGGGCTGGTGGAGAAAGCCGCTCGCTGATGCTCGCCCCTTTTGATGCTAACCATGGACAACTGCATTTTCTGCAAAATCGTACGCGGTGAAATACCGTCGCGAAAAGTCTACGAAGACGACGAGATTCTCGCGTTTCACGACATCCATCCGGTGGCCCCGGTCCACTTCATGCTGATACCGAAGAAACATTTCGATTCGCTCGCCGACGTCGGCGCGGAAGATGCCGGCGTGCTGGGACGCATGCTCGCGATGACCGGACGCCTCGCCCGGGAACAAGGTTCGTCTGAAGGTTTTCGTACGATCGTCAACACCGGGCGCATCGGTCGCCAGGATGTCATGCATCTGCACATTCACGTCATCGGCGGCCCGAACCCGCTTGGTCCGATGATTGTTAAATCGGCCGCGTAAAGGAGCAACAACATGGGATCGATGAGCATCTGGCACTGGATGATCGTCTTGGTGGTCGTGGTGCTTATATTCGGCACCAAGAAGCTGCGCAACGTCGGCCAGGATCTGGGCGGCGCGGTGAAAGGCTTCAAGGAAGGCATGAAGGGCGAGAGCGACCCGTCGGCGGCGGCATCCACGCCGGGCTCCACATCGCCGCCGCCCTCGCAACAGCTCGGCGGTCAGACCATCGAAGGCGAAGTCAAGAAAGAGAAGGCGTCGTAGAGCAGATCTTCCGTTGCGCTGTTGTCCCGCACGCATGAGCGATCAACAGCGAGCAGCGGGGTCTGTTGCCGTTTCCAATGTTTGACATCGCATTCAGCGAAATCGTCGTCGTTGCCGTCGTCGCGCTCATCGTCATCGGACCCGAGCGCCTGCCGAAGGTCGCACGCACGCTGGGCCATATGTTCGGGCGCCTGCAGCGCTACGTGAATGACGTCAAGGCCGATATAAATCGCGAAATTCAACTCGACGAACTGCGCAAGCTGCACAGCGAAGTGCAATCGGCGGCGCAGGAACTGCAGACGTCGGTGACCCAGGCGGCGCAAGAAGTGGCACACGACGTCGAAGGCGGCCTGCGCTCGGCGGAATCACAGTTGCAGGAGACGGTCAAAGAAGCGACCGGCACTGCCCCCGCTGCGGAAACGGGCGCGCAAAGCGAAACAGCCGTCACTATCCCGGCACACCGCCCCACCGCCGTCGCCGAGCGCGGGATCGGCGACGATCGCAAGCTGAAGGCGAGTCGCCGCGCCAGCCCGCTCTGCCGGGCTTCGAGCGCATCTGATATCAGGAGTGTCGTCCGCGGTGTTCGTTGATGGCCGCGTTACAATGGCGGCCCACGCGCACAACCTTGTCCTTCGATGCCTGACCCATCGCCCGCTCCAGATTCGGGCCCCGACAACACGCAAGAAACCTTTATCTCGCATCTGATCGAGCTGCGGAGCAGACTCATCCGTTCGATCGTTGCCGTAGTTGTCGTTCTGCTTTGTCTTTTCCCGTTCGCCAACCAGATTTATGCGATGCTCGCCGCGCCGTTGGTCAAAGCGCTACCCGCAGGCGCAAGCATGATTGCGACCGACGTGACGGGGACGTTCCTGGTACCGCTCAAGGTGACGCTGATGGTGGCGTTTTTGATCGCGCTGCCGTTCGTCCTGTATCAGATGTGGGCGTTCGTCGCCCCCGGCCTGTATCGGCACGAAAAACGTCTGGCGCTGCCGGTGATCTTTTCGAGCGTGCTGTTCTTCGCGCTGGGCATGTGCTTCGCCTACTTCGCCGTGTTTCCGCTGGCATTCAAATTCTTCGCCGGATACGCGCCGGCCGGCGTGCAGATGATGACCGACATCGACAAGTATCTGTCGTTCGTGCTGACGATGTTCCTTGCTTTCGGCATCACGTTCGAAACGCCGGTCGTCGTGATCGTACTGGTCCGTCTGCGCGTCGTAAGCCTGGAGAAGCTGCGCGCCATCCGCGGCTACGTTATCGTCGGCGCGTTCGTGGTCGGGGCGATATTCGCGCCGCCGGATATCCTGTCACAGTTCCTGCTCGCAGTACCACTGTGGCTGTTGTACGAACTGGGGCTGCTGCTGGCGCGTTTTGTCTCGGTCCCCGTTAAACCCGAGGACGCGGCAGAACAGCAGGGCGCCTCAAGCTAGAGCGCCCAACCGAACGTATTTCAGGATTCGCGAGGTTTCGGACGCTTGCCGACCGTAACTTCGAGTTCGACAGGCTTTTTTTCGCGGATTATCTTCAGTTTCGCCTGCGTACCCGGTGTCAGCGCGGCAATCCTGGCCAGCAGCGACGAGACATCGGGAGTCGGCTTGCCGTCGATGTCGATGACCACGTCGCGCGACTGCATCCCGGCGCGATCCGCCGGGCCGCTATTCAGAACACCCCTGATCAGGACGCCGTCGACGCTCCTCAAGTCGAAGGCCGCAGCCAGTTCGGGAGTCAGTTCCTGCGGTTCGATACCAAGCCAGCCGCGGGTGACTTCGCCGTCCTTGATGATTTGTTCGAGCACGTTGCGCGCTAACGAGACGGGAATGGCAAATCCGATCCCTTGCGAGCCACCGCTCTGGGAAAATATTGCGCTATTGATTCCGACCAGGTTGCCGTTGGAATCGACCAACGCGCCTCCCGAATTGCCGGGATTGACCGCGGCGTCGGTCTGGATGAAATCCTCGAAACGATTGATGCCCAGGTGGCTTCGTCCCAGCGCACTCACGATGCCATGCGTGACGCTGTTGCCGAAGCCGAACGGACTTCCGATCGCCAATACGGTGTCGCCAACCTGGATAGTATCGAGCGCAGCGAAGGTGATCACCGGCAGATTTTTGCCATCAATCTTCAGCACAGCGAGATCGGATTCCGGGTCGCTGCCGCGCACGGAAGCCTGCAGCTGGCGGCCGTCGGCAAGCACGAGCCGGATGTCGTCGGCGTTTTCGACGACATGATTGTTGGTCAGTACGTAACCCTCGCTGCTGACGATCACGCCTGAGCCCAGACTGGTCGCGCGTCGCGGCTCGCCCTGTTCGAGTCCTGGGAAAAATCGCCGCAATATCGGGTCATCGACCAAAGGCTGCCGACGTTTGATTTCCTTGCTGGTATAAATATTGACCACGGACGGCATCGCTTTTTTTGCCGCGGCAGCGAGATTCTCGACCTGCGGCGTGGCGACCGCCGCGGGCACTTCCTGCACGAGCACGACGTTGTTCCGGCCGGTGAAACGCGTCAGCAGATCCGGGCGCAGCGTCGCCACGACAAACAACACGGCAAGACAAACCGTGGCGACTTGCGCAAACAACAACCAGAAGCGACGCAGCATCAAGGACTCGAGGAGCGAAGAATGAACCTTCCATTATAGACTGCGGGGGTAGCGACGCCTGCGGCGACAGGCCTCGCCAGGAGCAGGTTGTATTCGCTACAACTTGCCGATTTGTGCCGTGTTTTCAGTATGTTATGAAGCGCGGACTATCGTCGCGGGACGCAAATCATTTATAATGCCGGTCTTAAGTGAACGGCCTCGCGAGGGCCATACACGCAAATGCATACGCAAATGCTAGGCGAAGGATCGGCAAATGAGTGACGAAGGCTACGTGGACGTGCGCAAGCGCAGGTTCCTGCTTGGCGCCACGACGGCGGTCGGCGTGGCCGGTGGAGTCGCGGCGGCCGTCCCGTTTGCGATGAGCTTCTGGCCCAGCGAACGCGCGAAGGCTGCGGGCGCGCCGGTCACGCAGGACATTGCCAAGCTCGAGCCCGGGCAGAAGATCAATATCGAATGGCGCGGCAAAGTCGTACTGGATCATCAACCGGACTCCTGCGATGCTCGCCAATTTGCCGAAGCTCGACAGTCAACTGGCGGATCCCAAGTCCGACGTCGATCATCAGCCGGCGTATGCCAAGAACGAAGATCGCTCGCGCAAGCCCGAAATATTCGTCGCGGTCGGCATCTGTACGCACCTGGGCTGCTCGCCGACGTTTCGTCCTGAAGTCGCGCCGGCCGACCTTGGTCCCGACTGGCTCGGCGGATTTTTCTGTCCGTGTCACCAGTCCAAATTCGATCTTGCCGGACGCGTGTACAAAGGCGTTCCTGCGCCGACGAACCTGATCATCCCGCCCTACCGATTTCTCACCGACACCGTGATCGTCGTCGGTGAAGACGACAGCAAGACAGCGTAGGGAGCGCCAGCCATGCAAAAGGTTCTTACCTGGATCGACGAACGCTTTCCACTGAGTGCGATGTGGAAAGAGCACATGTCCGGCTACTACGCGCCGAAGAATTTCAATTTCTGGTACTTCTTCGGATCGCTCGCGCTGTTCGTTCTGGTCATGCAGATCGCCACCGGCATTTTCCTGACGATGAGCTACAAGCCGGATGCGACCAAGGCCTTCGAATCGATCGAATACATCATGCGCGACGTTCCCGGCGGATGGTTCATTCGTTACATGCATTCGACCGGCGCTTCGGCATTTTTTATCGTCGTCTACCTGCACATGTTCCGGGCCCTCCTGTACGGCAGCTACCGCAAGCCGCGCGAACTGCTGTGGATCATCGGCTGCTTCATTTATCTCGCGTTGATGGCCGAAGCCTTCTTTGGTTATCTGCTTCCCTGGGGACAGATGTCGTACTGGGGCGCGCAGGTCATCGTTAACCTGTTTTCCACCGTGCCTTTGATCGGTGACGATCTCGGGATCTGGATTCGCGGCGACTACACCATTTCCGACGTCACGCTGAACCGTTTCTTTGCTTTCCACGTGGTCGCGGTGCCGCTCGTGCTTCTGCTGCTCGTCGCCGTGCACCTGCTGGCGCTGCACGAAGTCGGCTCCAACAATCCTGACGGGATCGAGATCAAGGGGAACAAGGATCCAGCGACCGGGCATCCGCTGGACGGAATTCCGATGCATCCGTATTACACGGTGAAGGACCTCGTCGGCGTCGTTGTCTTCCTCATCTTTTTCTCGTTCGTCGTCTTCTTCTGGCCCGAAGGCGGCGGCTATTTCCTCGAAGCGAACAACTCGATTCCGGCGAATCCGCTGCAGACCCCGGAGCACATTGCGCCGGTGTGGTACTTCACACCTTTCTATGCGATGTTGCGAGCGGTCCCGTCGTTCCTGAACTCTCAATTCTGGGGCGTGCTGGTGATGGGCGCCGCGGTCGTCGTGCTGTTCTTCCTGCCCTGGCTTGATCGCAGCAAAGTCAAGTCGATCCGCTACCGCGGCTCGCTGTACAAAGGCTGGCTGGTCGCCTTTGTGATCAGTTTCCTTATCCTCGGCTACCTCGGCGTTGTGCCGGTAACCGTGTGGGGCCAGTTCGGCGGCGCGCTTGGCCACGCCGACAAGGCCACGGTTGTCGCGCGCGTGCTCACGGTTGTCTACTTCCTATTCTTCCTGCTGATGCCCTGGTACACGGCGCGGGACAAGACTAAACCGGTACCGGAAAGGGTGACCGGCTAATGAGCGAACTGAGGAACAAGCGGAGATCGCTGCTCACGGTTGCGGGCGCCTTTGTCCTGTTGTTCGTCGTCGGTTCTGCACTCGCCGAATCCGGCGCGCGGCTCGAAGCGGCGCCAGCGCACCGGCGCGATGTCGAATCACTGCAGCGCGGCGCGCGCAACTTCGTCAACTATTGCCTGAATTGTCACAGCGCGCAGTACATGCGCTACAACCGACTCACCGATCTGGGACTCACCGAAAAGCAGATCCGCGACAACCTGATGTTCGGCACCGACAAGATCGGCTCGACGATGACTTCCGCCATGCGTCGCGCCGACGCGGCTGGCTGGTTTGGGGCCGCGCCGCCCGATCTTTCGGTTGAGGCCCGCGTTCGCGGCACCGACTGGTTGTACAGCTATCTCAACGCGTTCTATCGCGACGACGCGTCACCGACGGGGTGGAACAACCTCGTCTACAAGAACGTTTCGATGCCGCACGTACTCTGGAATCTGTCTGGCGCGAACAAGCTGGTGGAAACCGAGTACGAAGACAGCGAACGTGCCGAAGGCGCCGTCATCGCCGCCAAGGCCCTGGCGCTCGCTGAGCGAAGTGCCGACGGCAAGTACATCGTCAAGACCCTGGCAGTGGACACGCCGGGGTCGATGACGCCGGTCGAGTACAAGGCTTTCGTGGCCGATCTGGTGAACTTTCTCGACTACGTCAGCGAGCCTTCACGCAACGACCGCGTCAACATCGGCACGGCCGTGCTCATATTTCTAGGGGTCCTGTTCGCGCTGATCTACGCGCTAAAGCGGATGTACTGGAAAGACATCCACTAAAACCAGATTTTTGAATCGGGGCAGGGGCGCCGCCTCTGCCCTATGCATTTTGGGGGCGGCGTAATGTGCCCGCCCACCTCGGGAGATAAAAAACATGATGACTTTGTATTCCGGGACTACCGACCCGTTCAGCCAGCGTTGCCGGATCGTCCTTCACGAGAAGGGAATGGATTTCCAGATCATCGATGTCGATCTGGACCACAAGCCGGAAGACCTGGCGGTGATGAACCCGTACAACCAGGTGCCAGTGCTTGTCGAACGCGACCTCGTGCTGCATGAATCGAACATCATCAACGAATATATCGATGAGCGCTTTCCTCATCCGCAACTGATGCCTGCCGACCCGGTCATGCGCGCGAGGGCACGGCTGTTCCTGCATCGGTTCGAAAAGGAGCTCTTTTCCCATATCGACACGCTTGAGGGCAACAACCAGAAGCAACTGGAAAAGGCGCGCGGTCTCGTTCGCGACAGCCTGTTGCAGATCGCGCCGGTGTTCACCAAGCACAAATACATGCTGGGCGAGGAATTCTCGATGCTGGATGTGGCGATCACGCCGCTGCTGTGGCGTCTCGACTACTACGGCATCCAGTTGCCCAAGCAGGCGGCTCCGCTGATGAAATACTCCGAGCGCCTGTTCTCGCGCCCGGCGTTCATCGAAGCGCTGACGTCGGCCGAGCGCGGGATGAGAAAATAGAGCCGGCCCGAGAAGGCAAGCTGCCTCCATGGGCTTCTCCTTCGAGGATTTTCTCCATCGCGCGCCCTGGTGTATCCTAATCCCATGTCTGAACAGTCGGCCAAGCCTTATCTGATTCGCGCCATCTGCGAGTGGTGCGCGGATAACAATCTGACGCCTTATCTTGCGGTCAAGGTGAACGCACAGACGCGCGTTCCTCCGGCTCACGTCAAGAACGGCGAAATCGTGCTGAATGTGAGCCGCGGCGCAACCCGACGGCTGACGGTTGACAACGATTTGGTCCAATTCACGGCGCGCTTTAACGGTGTGTCGCAGGAAGTCGCTGTGCCGATGAACGCCGTGTCGGGAATTTTCGCCAAGGAATCGGGTTATGGATTTGCATTCAGCGTGGCTAGCGATCCCGCAGCATCGCTCGAGTCCGCGACTGCGCCGATTACGCCGTCGACGCCGGACGCAAGCACTGCGGCAGACAAGGCACGGCGCCGACCCAAGCACTTGCAAGTCGTGAAATAGTCGCGCGCTCGCGCGTCGTCTCAACAAGCGTTTGGCAACAATCTCCGCGTTCGCGCGAATGCCGGCATAGCTCAGTTGGTAGAGCAGCGGTTTTGTAAACCGTTGGTCGTGGGTTCGATTCCTACTGCCGGCACCAATCCCTGTAGCGACAAAATGGATCAGCCGTAGCAGGGTGGTAGCTGAGCGCGTGCGCTGCGTGCGAATGGCGCGCGGGTTGGCGAGCGCCGAAAATGCAAAGAAGGTATATTGCAAGATCTGCCTGCCATTCGATCGATTGCGAAGATATGAGTCACTACCACTGCGTTGTCTGGATTGATCATCGTGAGGCGCACGTAATTGAGTTCACTGCGGATGACGCGGAATCAAGCGTGATTCGCGCAAGATCGAAACACGAAGCCGAGCACCATAAGCACAGGGACGGTGCCAATGCGGTCGCCGAACATCGTGCGTACTATCAGGGTGTCGCTGATGCAATCAAGGATGCAGGCGAGATCCTGATTGTCGGCCCCGCTGCCGCGAAACTTGAATTCTTCAAGCATCTTCAGGCGCATGCGCCTGCGACCGCCGCCCGCGTGGTGAGCGTCGAGACGGTCGATCACCCGACAAGCGGCGAACTGTTGAGGATTGCGCGCCACCATTTTGTTGGCGACGATCGCATGCGATCGCAGACTTGACGCGAGCCCGCTGCCAGGCGCGGCGCGGCGGCGAAATGTGAATCCGGCAAGTCTGGCTCGGCCCAGGACTCGTCTAGTCAGTGCGGAACGCAGAACACCGGCCCCTCGAGGATCCATCCCCGCGCGATCGTGGCGTCGATCTCTGCGGGGTCCGTGAGGAAGCGATGATTCACCTGGCCTCCCAAGCCGTTGTACAGGCGCGTAACGGTCTGATATTCCGGTGCGCAACCTGTCGAGAGCGGCTCGACTGCCCGGAAGGCAAACCCCTCGGAAGTCCAGGCGGGATTCGCTTTGACGAAGTCGCATTCGGCCACGTTGATCGTATAGAAATGCGTGTTCGATCCGATGCCGGGCGTGCCGTAGAACCGGCACGCTTCGTTGCCGGGCCCCGTACCCGACTTCCAGCTGTGGAACGTTTGGCCGGTGCGACTCCACCCGGGTATGATGCCGGCGTCGAGCGCCGCAGCCTCCTCTGGGAACGCGGTGATGAAGTAGCTGTTGATCGAAGGTGCGTAGTACTCGATCGTGTCGACGACTATCGCAGCAGCGCCGCCCCCTCCGGTCGGATCGACGTAGAGCACCTTGTGGTCGTCCAATCCGCCTTCGACATGCTCTACCTGGGTCAACTTGGTCTTCGCTGCGGCGTCGCCGTTCACCCACGCGAAAAGAAATCCGAGCGACCACGTGATGATGTCCGCGCCGCTTTGGGGAGCAAGCTCATGGCCCTCACCCTCGAGCAGCACATGGCCGCGCGGCCCCGCCATACGATCCAGCGCCGTGCGTACAACGCCGGCCGGGGCGATCGGATCGGCGGTGCCCGACAGCGCGAGGAACGGTAGCGTCAAGCCCTGCGCTCCCAGCTGGTCGGTGCCGAACGCCGGAAGGATCTCAAGGCCGAAATATGGGACATACCCGACGGCGGCCCGCACTCTCGTATCCAGCGTGACCCTTTTCCGGTCGGACGTCAGCAAAGCGTAATTGAGCTCCGCGCCACCAAGCAGCATCAGTGTCTCGCCGCCCTGGCTGATGCCGAACGCGCCGACCTGGCTCGTCTGCAGCCGACCGAACCACTCCGCGCGCGCCAGCATCGTGTCAAGCCCGGCAGAGACGGACAGCGGCCGGATCGCCTGCATCGCGACGAACTCGCTCCAGACCGGTATGTACAGTTGGGGGCCGACCACGGCCGAAACCGAGGCCGTGATGCCGAGCGTGGCTGAATCCGGGCCGAACACCGAGTAACGCAGATCGCCATGGAACGGTGCGACGGTCACATAGCCCCACGACGCGAATGCGATGAGCGCACGAAGGTAAATGCCAGTTAGCGGGCTGCCGCCGTAGCCGTGGGAAAAAAGCAAGACCGGCAGCTGCGCCGGGCTCGGGGGTAATAGCGGCGCCTCGCTGCCGCGTTGCATTTTGGGTACGACGCTGCCGTCGGGCAGGACGTAGTCGGCGCGCGGGTTGTCGGGCGTGGTGGGGTAGCACGCCAGAAAGACATAATCGACCGGCGTGCCTGCCCAGCGGTCGTAGAGGTCCGTGTCGTTGGGCGCGACGAAGACGGACGTCAATGCGCCGGCCGGCGACACGAGGAGCGCATCGACGTAGCGCTCCTTGCTGCTGTCCGACTGGCCGCGCCAGTACATGTCGGCAGTCTCGCCGGGCGGCACGCGTGCAAAATCCTGTTCCACGTTCGTGCAGGCAACGGGATAAGGGCCAAGGACCGGCAAAGGCGGCACGACGGTCTGCCCGTGCGCGGCGGGCCCCAGCCCGATCAGGAAAGTCAGCAATGCGCTGGCGAGGCCTCGGTACATGATCTTTGTTCCAGGAGGTAGTTTAGACCCCCAAACGGCGAAGGTAAAATTGGATGCAGTATGGCGCTAAGCTGCTGCTGGCAGCGCTCGCCATCGCTCGGTCTGCGGGCCACCGGCGGGGGGCGCTGACTGTGCATCCTGAGAACCCGGCCACTGCCCTCGCGCAACCCGCACCTCTCGCGACGCATCAGGAGATACGAAGGATGCCAGGACATCGAATATTCTCGACACCCTTTGCGTCGGTGTATCCGATGTACGTAGAGAAAGCTAAACGCAAGGGGCGCACGCAGGAGGAGGTTGACCGCGTGATTCGCTGGCTCACCGGCTACGACCAGGCTGGTCTATTGCGTCAGATCAAGCTGAAGACTGACTTCGAGACCTTCTTTGCTCAAGCTCCGGCGATGCATCCGAATACCACCCTCATCAAGGGTCTGGTCTGCGGGGTCCGCGTGGAGGAGGTTGAGGATCCTCTGATGCAAAAGATTCGCCAACTGGACAAGCTTGTCGACGAACTCGCCAAAGGCAAGGCCATGGAGAAGGTACTTCGGCAATGAAGCGCGTCTGTCAGTGAACTCGGTGACGCCCGGTGTGGCCACTGAGGCCGCCGTCCTTCGTCGCGCCGGTTAACTTAGTTCGTTAGGCCTCATCGGGTGCCGCGGCGCACAATGCTCACACGATAGATACACCGACAGGAACACCTATGACCACTCAAGGTTTCGTCACGTCCCATGCCAAAGATGCCGAGTTCCAACGAGGGCTGCGCTCCTTCTACGAGTATCGCGACCTAGGGATCAAGGATGCGACGCAAGGTCGAGTCGATGCCCATGTGATCCGTGCCGCCGCCGGAGAAGAGTTCTCAAGCCAGCCTCACTTGCACAAGACGGAGTTTCAGCTTGTGTACATCCTCAAGGGTTGGATCGAATTTGAGTATGAGGGTCAAGGTATCGTTCGGCTTGAAGCAGGTTCGTGCGTCCATCAACCGCCAAATATCCGTCACCGTGAACTCGGTCACAGCCACGACATCGAAATGCTTGAAGTCGTTCTCCCCGCGGGCTTCGCCACGGAAGAGGTCTCGTCTGTGTAGCCAGGCGCCCCAAGTGCGGCCTAACCTCTCGTTCAACACGGACGCTCCTCGGCAGCGCGCTTCGCCGCCGTCCTTCGTCGCGCCGGTTAACTTAGTTCGTTAGGCGTCATCAACAATCACATACCCGTGAAGGACGAATCACGAATGATCAGCGAGCTTATCCCCTACAGCTCCGATGTGGCGGAAGCCGATTACGCTTGGGACTAGGCGCTCTGATCTTTGGGCAAGCATCGAATATCGGGCGTACCTGGTTGTCCGGATCGACGGCGGCCAACGTCCGGTTGGCAATAAAGACTGCGATCAGTGTTTTCTTCGGTATCCCGCTTATCTCGTTCCTCCACTGAGCTGATAGCCGTGTATACCGGATCTGAATGCCCTTCGTCGCGCGAAGGACGCTGGAGACGTGTCACATTTTAACGAGCAAGCCCGGTCGCTGTCGCGCGACATTTTCGGACTAGGGGCTATTGGTACGCCGTGCCTGCGTTCATTGCATCGCCTGTCTCCTCAGTATCGCTAGCCGCCTAACCTCTCGTTCAACGCGGACGCCCCTCGGCGGCGCGCTTCGCCGCCGTCCTTCGTCGCGCCGGTTAACTTGGTTCGTTAGGCGTCACGCGACCCAAACACGCGCTCGTTAAAGTCGCTGACGCCGCAAGCTAATCATTCGACCGCTTGGAGCTGGAACACCATGAAGGAACGACCCGATCGATGTTGCTCGCGCAAAGTTACGACGCCTATGTTCGCAAGGATCGCACCGCTATCGAAGCGTTGATTGCAGCTGATTTTCATTTCACAGGCCCGCTCGACAATCGCCTCGACCGCAGCACCTATTTCGGGGCGCTGCTGGCCCAATAGTCAACGAATCAGTTCTTTTGACTACTTCCATCTCGCTCGCCGATGGAGAGTTGGTGTTCGTGACCTACGAAGGCAGCAATGCGGATGGAGGACGGTTTCGCAACACCGAAGTCCTAACGGTGCGGGGTCGACAAATCGTGGAAGTCGAGGTCTACTTCGGTTGGTCCATTCCCCACAAAGCGCCGGCCGGAGCTTTTACGGAATCGTGCAGCCAACCGTTCGACTCCGACGATCGACGAAAGTGACGCCTAACCTCTCGTTCAACACGGACGTCCCTCGACGGCGCGCTTCGCCGCCGTCCTTCGTCGCGCCGGTTAACTTAGTTCGTTAGGCATCACAACTCACCTGGCAGACCGCGAATGAATGCATCCCTGCCCGTTGTCCCCTTTGTGCCCCGAGAGTACGAGGTTCCCAAGTCGCTCGAGGTCGATGAATTCCGACTTCGCACGCTGACCGTCAACGACGTCGTGAAGGACTACGACGCTGTCATGTCCAGTGTTGATCACTGCAAGACCGTCTGGCCCGGTAGCAAGTGGCCGGATGGACTTACTCTGGAACAGAACCTCATCGATCTTGGCTGGCACCAGAAGGAGTTCCAGACGCGACGGTCGTTTGCCTACACCGTTGTGCGCACCGATGAGTCGAAAGTGCTGGGCTGCGTGTACATCCTTCCCACGCGCAAGCCCGGCTACGACGCGGAGGTGTACCTCTGGGCACGACAGAGTGAAATTGCGGGAGGACTCGAAGATCGTCTACACGCAGCAGTCAAGGGCTGGATAAGCCACACTTGGCCGTTCAAGTCCGTGGCGTACCCCGGTAGGGACGTTGCGTGGGAGGTCTGGAGAGCACTCCCAGACGAGAGGCGGTAGCGTGATGCCTAATTTCTCGTTCAACGCGGACGCTCCTCGGCGGCGCGCTTCGCCGCCGTCCTTCGTCGCGCCGGTTAACTTAGTTCGTTAGGCCTCATTCGTGTCCGCATCAGCCGACATAGCCGAAGCCCGAGCGCTCCTTGAAAGGGCGGAACGCGAATCTGATCCTGAGCAAGAGACTCGCCATATCGACGAGGCGCTGCTCCTCCTAGAAACGGCGGACGACGCAACACCGGAGGAAAAGAGGCTCATTGCCAATCTGCGTACAACGTACGCTCGCCGCCTACTCACGCAGATACCCAAACTGAAGTCGGTGTCCTTCGAGGTTTGGTTGTTCTATTTCAACGTCCTCGTCACATTGGCCAGCGAGGTCGAAGCTCTAACCAGCGCCGACCCGACACTTGCCGCTAATCGATTAGAGTTTGGGTCAATGTGGGGCCCCGACGCGCTCGCAGCCATAGAGAAGGGACATGAGGCCTAACCTCTCGTTCAACCCGGACGCTCCTCGGCGGCGCACTTCTCGATCGTCCCTGCGAATGACAATTGCCGAAACGTGCATATTGGTTGCCTGCCTCGTGCCCATCGCCTGCGCGGGAGTAGCCAAATTCAAAGGTTTCGGTAAGCCCCGCCGGGAAGGTGGATTCGACAACCACAGTCCACGCGTGTGGTTGGCCGCCCTCCAAGGTTGGCAGGCGCGCGCAAATGCTGCGCAGCAAAATAGCTTCGAAGCGCTGCCGATCTTTATCGCTGGTGTTCTCGTCGCCGAGCGCATGCGGGCCTCGCAGTCACTAATTGATGGACTTGCCATTGCGTTCCTGGCTGCGAGAGTCGGTTATATCGGCGCTTACCTCGCGGATCGCGCGAACTTGCGGTCGATTCTCTGGGCGCTGGGGTTCGCCTGCTGCATCGCAATGTTTTTCACTAGGTAGCCTCTTGCCAAGGCTCCGCCTAACCTCTCGTCCAACACGGACGCTCCTCGGAGGCGCGCTTCGCCGCCGTCCTTCGTCGCGCCGGTTAACTTAGTTCGTTAGGCCGCAGAGGTGACCCCATGAGGCGCACGTGGACGATCATCGGCGTTGGCGATGTGCCTGGCAGCTTCAAGTGGTACCAATCGCTACTTGGCCTGCCGGAGACGGCTCCCGCCCATGACGACTTCGGTCAAATCCTCGACTCGGATGGAACGGTCTTGCTCTGCCTTCACGAGTGGGGTGCCCATGAGCATCCCCCCTTGATGAGCCCTGATCACGCGCAGCCTGGCAACGGCCTCCTCTTGTTTTTCCGTGTCGATGATTTCGACCTGGCGCTGCCAAGGGCACGCGCTCTCGTCGCTCGGCTCGAGGAGGAGCCCCACGTGAACCAGAACACCGGAACTATGGAGTTCTCGCTCCGAGATCCGGACGGGTATTACGTCACGATCAGTGCGCTCTCTGCGGCCTAACCTCTCGTTCAACGTGGACGCTCCTCGGCGGCGCCTGATGTGCTCAATGAGGCCGCCGTCGTTCGTCGCGCCGGTCAACTTAGTTCGTTGGGCACCACAGTCGACGCATGTCTGCAGATCAACGTTTTCAACAGCAGGCGGCCATACTTGGTTACTCGTTTGACGGCGAAATCAAGGTTGGTGGCAGCTACACACCGGTCGTTCGCGACGGGGAACTTCTCTACGTGAGCGGTCAGATTCCTCGCGTCGGGGACGAAATCGTCGTGGTGGGTGCCGCCGGCGTAGAAGTACCACTCGAGAAGGCTCGATTGGCTGCGAAAGTCAGCACGATGCGTGCCCTTGCACTTGTAGGCCGTGTGGCCGGCAGTCTCAGCAATGTCGTGGCAGTGCCGCGCATGACTGTCTTCGTTCGTTCAGAGCCCACGTTCACGCAGCAGAGCGAGGTCGCGGACGGTGCGTCCGCTATTCTCGCTGCTGTCCTTGGCCCTGTCGGCATTCACTCGCGCACGTCGGTGGGCGTGGCTGAGTTGCCCAAAGGGGCTATAGTTGAGGTCGACTTCATATTCAAAGTCAACGAGGCAGGTGGTGCCTAACCCGTCGTTCAACGCGGACGCTCCTCGGCGACGCCTGATGTGCCCACTGAGGCCGCCGTCCTTCGTCGCGCCGGTTAACTTAGTTCGTCAGCCGTCACATGAACTTCTCAGCACGCGTCGTTATCCTCCGGACACTGACCGCACTGGTCTTGTTGATAGTACAGACAACCTCGACAGGTGCTCAATCCCTCAAGGTGCTCACTGCCGGTGCCTTTAAGCCGGTACTCCTCGCCGTGATTCCAGCCTTTGAAGCGAACACAGGCCTCAAGGTGGACCTTCAGAACGACACTGCCGGGGCTTTGCTAAAACGGCTGCAGAGCGGCGAGGCCTTTGATGTGGTCGTGCTAACGATGCCGGCCCTTGACACTTTGTCGAGCGAGACGCTGGTCGAACCGGCGAGTATCGCGGCCATCGCCAAGGTCGGCATCGGCGTCGCAGTCAAGGCGGGCTCATTCCATCCGCCACTGCAAACAACCGAGCAGTTCAAGGCTGCGGTGCTGCACGCGCGTAAAGTGGCCTATGTCGATCCGGCCGTCGGAGGGTCAAGCGGTATATATCTGTCTGGATTGTTCAAGCGACTCGGGATAGACGAAGCGGTCCGCGAGAAGGCTGTCTTGGTTTCAGGCGGGCTATCTGCCGAGCGCGTGGTTAGCGGTGAGGCGGATCTCGCGATCCAGCAAATCAGCGAGCTCTTACCCGTAGCGGGAGCCAGCTTTGTGGGCCCGTTGCCAACCGAAATCCAGAACTACACGACCTACGGAATAGCGACTTCCCCACGGAGCCAACTGAAGAAAGAGGCGGCATTATTTGTCAACTCGCTCAGTGCAACTGAGGTCGCGAATGTGATTCGCTCGAAGGGCATGCTTTCCCCGTGATCAAGCCTCCTGCCTACGCAGCAGAGATGGTTAACCCGTCGCTCAACCCGGACGCCCGCCGGCGGGCTTGCGCGGCGCGTCGGTCGCCGGTTAGCTTGTTGCAATAGGCGCTCTTCTGACGGGATCCCATCCAATGTCCAATCTGTTACTCGGAATTTTTGCCGGTCTCCTCTTCGGTGCCGCCTCGGTCGCGATGATGTTGCCAATGTCGTTTCCAGACAAACCGACCGCACTGCTGGCTGCCTTCGTCGATCGCTTCGCCATCGGAGTTGTCATCGGCTGCGTGCAACTCGCGTGGCCGGGCTGGGCCACGGGTCTCGCATTTGGCCTACTACTCAGTCTTCCCAGTGCCATCATCACCAAAGCGTACGTGCCCATTCTAGTCATCGGTGCCGTCGGTGGTCTTATCATTGGTGGAGTGATCCATGGCTGGCTGCCGCGCGCCTAACCTATCGTTCAAGGCGGACACTCCTCGGCGGCGCCTGAGTGCTCAATGAGGCCGCCGTCCTTCGTCGCGCCGGTTAACTTGATTCGTTAGGCGTCAATACGAGGTCCCTCAACTACGGCCCTGTCACAATAGCAGCGCAGCACCGTCGCGCTCATTCGGAGACCACTTTGTTCAATTCGAAGCAGCCAACGCATTTCTTACCTGGCGAAGGTAAGACGTTCAAGCTTGGTCGCATGACTATGACGTTCAAGACAACAGCCAGCGAAGACTGGGACGCCTACACCGTCTGCGAAGCAATTGAGCCGCCTGAGTCGGGTGCTGGATACCACAGACATCCTACGTACGACGAGACGTTCATCATCTGCGCCGGAAACTACGACTTCCGCCTCGATGGAAAGCTACTGAAGTTGGGGCCAGGTGATGTCATTTTTGTCCCTCGCGGAACTGCACACGGATTTGTCAGCACAGGTCCGGACGTAGGTCGCCAAATCATCATCAGTTCACCTGGTGGCGTCTTCGATGCCATGATCGCGGAAGCAACCATGCTAGATACCGGAAGTCCAACGCGAAAGGGATCAGACGAGGCCGCGGCCATCGCCAGGAAATATGGCCTGGAGTTCTTACAGAATTGAAGGCGGGGCACTGTGGTTCCTACTGCCGCACGACATACAGAATTGGCGGGGCGCTTCGGCGCCCCGTTTTAATCCGGTAGCGTCGTCCCCCGCAGTCTCTGGGGTAACGAATTTGTGACAGTGCGAGATTTGACAGTCGTTCGTGGGGTCAGGTAGGTTTCCGGGGGTAGGGCAAAACCAAACAAGGGAGAGTTGCAGTGAAAGCGAAAGCAAAACAGATGAACGCGGTCACAAGCCTACGCCTTGCAATGCGAACGATGCGGGCCAACTACATAGCGAATGTAAAGAAGGGCCGCTGTGCTCACGACTCCGACACTCTGGCATATTTCGATTCGGTTCTCAGGAGGCTCGACGGTGACGAAGGAAAAGCTCTCTCTCGCACGTGTTGAACGGCCGTCATTGCGCGTGAAGCAGCGTGCATAGATCGTTGCCGAAACATCGGGCTCGCGTCGCGACCGCGGGCGCGCCGAAGCCGCGTAAGCGACGGGGCTGGGGCGTGACCAAGCCAATCGACGCGACAGATGCGCTGGAGCGAGTCCGCGCGTGGGCTGCGCTCCAGGATATGCATGGCGTCCCGACTATCGAGCCCGCGGACCCGTCGGAAAATGACACGCTGACGAACGCGACGGACTGCTTTCTATTCCGCGTGAAATGGCCCGAGCCGGGCGACGCTTTCCCGACATCACACTACGTAACGATCGATCGCGTCACCGGGGACGTGGCACCGCTGATACCGCCGGGCCTTCCGGGATAGGCGACCTCGACGGGATCGAGCGACAACTACAAGGCAATGAGCGGGGCGCTTCGGCGTCCCGTTTTTCATTCTGTAGCATCGTCCCAAGCGGTTGCTGTGAGTCCCTAGACATCGCCGAATAATGGGGGTACCGTCGCCAAACGTTGGGTCGGCGGATCGTAGGTGCTCACTACGATCTGGTCAATATGGAGGAATGCACCATGTCTCTATCAAGCGGATTTCAAACCACAGTATTGCGGCTCTCGGCGTGCAGTGTTTTCGCAGTGGTCATCGCTGCGTCCCTTTCGGGTTGCGGTCGCAACGAGCCGCCCGCCGCCACCTTCGCGAAGGCGGAAGGCCAACTACTGGTGCGTGCGAAAAGCATCACAGTGGAGCGATGCGCCTCCAGGCTTGCCTTAGGGGGCAAAGGTCGCCCTGCTGCAAGGCAATCCAACTGCAGCCGGGCCTTATGTATCCGCGTGAAGCTGCCGGCGAATTACAAGTTCCCTCTTCATTCGCACTCCAACGCGATGGACGTGACGGTAGTGTCCGGCACGCTCTATGTCGCGAACGCCCAGAGTTTGGACAAGAAGAAGGCCTTTGCGATCAAACCCGGGGACTTCTACCATTTGCCGGCGCTTGCTCCGCAATTGTCGTTCACGACGGTCGAGACAGTGCTGGAGATCCACGGTGAGGGTCCGTACGCGATGAAGTACGCCAACGCGGCGGACGACCCGCTCAAAGGCGCACCCCCACCAGCCTATTTTTTCCCGGCCGGGTTCGAAACCAACGAGTTGACTTCGACAGATTCTGACGCGACCGTCGACATGACCTACTGACCGTCCATCAAAAACTTGCGGAGCTCGGCGGCACCGCTATCGCATTGACGTGTTCCACTTGGCTAGGCCACTCGCAGTACGGCGAGATTCGGCCGTTGGAATCAATGCGGTTGAGCATCGCCTGAACCGGGGCGCGAAAGCGCTCGCCGTAGGCTGTGTAAGCGCTCAGCGCAGTCTGGCAAGTGCGATCAAGGTTGCTCGTTAACGCAACCTCGACAAACAACGCCCGAGTGGCGTCACTGTCCTTCCTGCCAAGGCGCTTGCGACCGCGAGCGTATCCCAGTCGCCGTATCGAATCGAACGTTGTGAGCCGCTGACGGAGATGGCGTACAGGGCGAGCCGCCGCGCCGCCTCCGCTTGCACCGGATTCGTCCTGAGATGGAGGAAGGCGAGGTAAACGGCAATGTCGGGATCGCGTGGATTCGCGCCGAACGCCGCCAACTCGATGTCGACTGCGTCGGACACGCGGCCGGATGCGAGCGCCTTCCGCGCTTCGTTGTGGAGTTGGCGCGCGCGTAGCGGTTCAGTGTCCGGAGGAAACCATGCGCTCTCGCTGGGCCATGCGACATACGCCGCGTCGACGACTGCTTGCTGTTGCGATCGATGATTCGCCGACGCCGCCAATGCAAGAACCTTCGAGACATCAGGCTGTGACTGCGCCGCAACGCGAGGAACCTCGTCGGCAATCACTCGCCTGGCGCGCGTCACGAGCGCTTCGTGAGATTGGTCCGAAGGCGCGAGGAGCTGACTGCACCACCGACGGCGAAGCCGGCGCAGGCGCTGCGGGAACCGGTGAAAGTGCGGCTTCCGCGCGTGCATCGGCGATTACGGTCGGTGGCGTCGCGAGCGGCGGCGCGGGGAGCGCCGAAGGATGGACCTCGGCGCGCAGCTGTTCTGTCGGGAGAGGCACCGACGCGGCGGGTGTGGACGATTGCGGAAAGGTCTGGCCGAGCGAGTCGGGCTGCGATTGCGCCGGCGAACGAGACGTCGCCACCTTTGGAGCAGGGGCCAGGATGCGGCGCTCTTCGATAGGGCCAGGAGGTCCTTCGCGGCCTTGCAGCAGGTGACCGAGATTGGACAACAGCGTTCGCAATTCGCCTAAGGGCTGCGGATTCTGTGGGCGCTGCTGTCCCTGGATCGCCTTCTGCGCTGTGCCAGGGTGTTGTTCGTTCGGAGCTCGCTCGACAACGCCAGACGCACCGCTGGCGACCGTGCTCGACGGTTGGGCCTCGTTGCTTGCCGTGCGAGGCAGCGCCTGTTGCACCGGCAGCTGCGGAGTCACGCCGGACTTCGAACTGTTTTGATCGGGTGCTGGATCGCTCGTTACGATCCGAGCGTCATCCGTCGAGCTGTGATGCGGCTAGCGCAAGGGCATTTGCGCCGGATGGCGCCGGGGCCGGAGTCGAGGCCGCGACGCGGACCTCCGGCGGCGAAGTGTGTAACCGCTGTTTCTGCCCGGGTGATTGTCGCGTGCTCGACTGCCTGGGCGCGCCAGCCGATGCGACTGACATGCCGCGCGCTTGCTTCGAATTTGCAGTCAGCGCTGAATGAGGAAGCGGACGCGCCGACCGTGTCCCCCGGCTCACCGACACCGACGTGCTTGGTGTCGAAGGCGATCTATTCGCCGGCGTCGCTGACTTCGCGCGCGCTTTCGCGACTTCGGTCGATGGCGCCTTCTGCTCGGGCACTGGCGAAACGGCGGAGCGCCTCAGTTACGCGCCCCTCAGTTGGGTTCCCGTCAGTTGGGTTAGGCTGCTCGCGCGCGCTCTCCGGCGCAGCTGCGTCGGCTGCCGGCTTGTTCAGTAGGCGCCGGCGTTGCATCAGCAACAGGCGACGGAGGGTCTTCGCGCGGCGGCGCCGGCAATGCTCCTGCTTGCGCGACAACCTGATCCGACGGACCGCCTTCGAGCATCGAACGCATCACATCGAAACCCGTGGGGCCGATAAACGCGGGAGTTGCGAAGGCCGCGATCGCTCCGAAGACTGGAGCGAGTACCGTCGCTCTCCACAAGGTGCGACGTCGCGGTGCGGCACGAGGGACGCCGCGCACTGCCGTCACTGCCGTTGGGACGGCCATGCGCGTTGTGATGTGCAGCGGCTCGAGGGTACGCTGCGGCTCGAGGGTGCGTACCGGCTCGAAGGTGCGCAGCGGCTGGACCGTGCGCATCGTAATGCGCGTCAACGGTGTGGCCGGCGACGCAGCGCTATCGGTCCTGACGTCACGGGCCAGCGTCCAGCCGTGCTCCAGTGACGCAACGAGATCGCTTTCAGTTACCCGCGCGCCGGTGAACTCGATCAGCTGTTGATGCGGTCGCCAGTAAGGGTCCCCATCGTGGCACTCGCGAAGCCGGAAAATGAGTGTCCGCGCGTCGTCGTAACGGCTGTCGTGTCCATGCCGTGTCGTCGTCCGGTGCCTCGCTCGGCAGGTAACGCCTGAGCATCGCCGCGAGGCTGTACATATCGCAGCGCCAGTCGAGCTCTTTCGTCGGCTGCAGATCGCCATTGCGCCCGGCATCGAGCGCTTTGAGCAGTCGAGGCGACTGGTAATCGTAATCTTTCTGCCAGCCGATCGGCAGTGGCGTGGACAGGTTCTCCCGAGAAACCAGCGAGAACGCGAAATCGATGAATGCCAGTTTCGGGAAAATCGGATAAAAGCGCCCAGTCGCATCCGGATCGAAGTTCGTCGGCCCGTAAGGAATGCAAATGTTGTCGCCTTTGATGTCGAGGTGCACCAGTTCGCAGCGAGTGGATCTCGTCCAACGCGGTCAGGCAGTAATGGGCCAGGGCCCACCAGTGCGCGCAATCTTCGAAGACGTGACGCCGTGCGGCGCCGTCACGCGATACGGGCAGGAGCGTCGCCCATTGATCGGCGGTGACGCCGGCGTCGTAGGTTTGCACAAGCCGTATGCCACCCATCGCCCCACCGTCGAATTGCACGACATCGGGCACGCAGCGGACGCCGTGTCCGATCAAGCGCGCGAGAATGCGCCATTCGCGCTCGGTCCACTGACCAAAGTCGCCGTCGCTCGTCGCGAGGAAGCGCTTGGTGTATCGACGACGTTCCCCTGGAGCGACCGCCTCGCGAAACACCTCGACATGTTCGCCGGTGGTCATTTTCAACCGGCTACGGCCGAAAACGCGTTCGATTTGCGCTGGGTTCATGGTTGCATCCTCGTAACAAGGGGCGCGCTCGCTGGTGCTAGCCGCTGGGCGGTTACCCAGTCGGCGGCGAGCCACAACAGGGAGCCGGCGACGACCGCAATCAGCGCGACAAACGAAATCAAGCGCGCAAGCCGCGCTGGCGTGCGCTCCGCGCGCTGCACGACCAGTACCGTCGCGTCGTCATTGCTGCCTCGCGTCCGTGCGAATTCGATGAGCCGCACGCAGCGCGTCGTCAGAGGCGTCTTTCCGCGGAGGAGCCGTGCAATGTCGCTCGGACCGGCGTGCTTGTGAACGCCGTCGCTGCATAACAAAAGCATTTCATCGTGGCCCAGATCGATGTCGCGGACGTTCGGCGCGTCAACGGCGCCGTTGCCGACCATGCGGGCCGGATCGTCGAGCGAACCGCCCAACGGCGGCTGCTCACTCAGGTGCCGGTAAGTGTCGTCGTGCGTGAGGAGCTGCGCCGCTGTCCCGTGTACGGCACTCACGCGATAAGCGCGGCAATCGCCGACCCAAGCCACCAGCCACCGCGACAGCGACACCTCGGTGGCTACGCACAGCGCCACCGTCGCGGCACCTGACGCATCGCTCAGGCTCGCAATGCTGCGGCTCACTTCCCGATCGGCGTCAAGAACAGCGCTACGCACCGCATCTGCGTCCACGTCGGCCACGCTCGAGCAGTCTCGTGAAGACGGTCCACGAGTTCGCGGCTGGCGCACGAGGCCATTGCGCCCGAGCTCACGCCATCGGCGACAACGAACAGCGGAAAGGACCCGTCGAGCGCGCTGTAGCAATCCTCGTTGACGGCGTGGAAGCTCCCGCGCGAAGACGCGATCGCCGTATCGAGGCGGACCCTGGCCGTCGCAAACGCTGCCTCGCGTGTGGCGATCGAGATGTCGAAGGCCCTTTCGCGTCGCGGCGATTGCGATCGCAGGGGTCCTGGCGACAGTCACGCGAAGGCACCGTTTGCACTGGGTGTGCGGCGATGGGCGCTCATGCGGCCTTCGACATCGTCAGCGTGCACGGCAAACCGTGCCCCGCGCTGCCGCCGAGCAAGAGCGTCTCCCCGAGCTTCCATTTGAATTGGGTACCCGGCCCGTGGGACGTCCCACCGACGACCACGCCGTTGTCGCCATGGACGACGATCTGCGCGCCTGACTCATCGAGCGCGACGATTTCAAAATGTCGGCCGGAGACTTCGGCGTGCGCCCAGTCGATGATGAGCGCCTGATTGCGCGAGCGACCGACGCGAAATGGAAGTGCGCTCAGCGGGAATGTCGACGGCGCGAACGCCCGACGCCATGCGGGCGGTGATGGTCAATGCTCCCTCGCGGCGGCGCGGTGGAGCAATCGGCGTTACCGGTGTTGGGTGAAACCGCGCGCGGCGGCTTCGGTGCGGCTTTCGGCGACCATCGATCGGACGCAGCGACAATGCGGGGATATTGCCCTGGCGGGCCTTCAGTATGCTCGGAAAGGACCAGCCACGCACCGGTGTGCAAGCTCGATCGCCGGCGGCGCGCCACCCTTGCTCGCCCTGATGACATCGCGCGATCGGGCTGTTCGCCGACTCGACGCGAATCCCGTTGGTCGACCCGGCGTCGACGACCCACCAGACACCTTTGTCGAGCCACATCTCGCAATGCCGCCGGCTGGCATAGGCCCCATCGACAACGATATCGCAGCCCTCTCCCTTGCCGACAGCATAGCGACGCCCGGGCACGACGGAGGTGAGCTCGACGCGGCGAACGCCTGCCGCATCCTCGATATCGATCGCGAACGCTTGCGGGGAAATCGGCGTCTGCGCGTTTCGTGGTTCTCGGCGAGCCGCGCTCGCTCGCGGGCGCAGGCACATCGAGCTGCGACCAACGCCCGAGAAGGGTCACTCGATACGGGCGCGCGGCGCTTTGGGTCGAGCCGCGTCGCAGCTCGGCGAGCAGCTCCCCATATCTTTCGGCTTCCTCGTCAACGCCCGCTTCTTGTTGCGCCGCATTGAGTCCGGCGAACTGTGACAAGTCAATCGCGCTCGCGTTGCGCAAGCCGGCAATCACCTCCTTCGCGAGATAGTGCTTGATCTGCTCGGGCTTGAACTCACTGATGAACCTGCGCAACAACTCGCGATGCTCGCCGCTTTCGTCGCACTCCACCTCGATCGACGCGAGCACGTATCGATCGCGCTCGGCGATCGCGAGATGCAGGCGAAGCTGGGTCGTCACGAAATGCTCCAGCTCCTCGCGAATCGCGCCGATCAAGGCACGATAAGGGCCCAGATTCTCGACGTCATCCGGAACTGCGCCGCGTTGCCCGTACGCGGCCCTCGCGTTCACGCGCATCGGACTGCAGCGCGCTCGCGCCGCGCGCCGCCATCGCCTCGCGCGACTGTGGCTCGACGCGCGCCCCCGGGGTGTACCGACTCCATTCACTTTTCTCAGCATCCAGCCCTTAAGCTTCATCATCCTGCTCCTTGCCCGATGCGCGCGTATGCGCGCTAGCTTCGATATGCGATCACTAGTGTGACGAGCGGCCCTTCGGCGTCCAACGGACGCACTCGCGGCGGCGCCGGCAGCCCATAACGGTCCGACATCCGCTCCAGCATTTGTCCCCACGCCGGCTGGATCGCGTCGCCGGCAGCGACGCGCCGCTTGAGCCCGGGAAGGGATATTTCAATAAGCACGGCGAACGAGGCGACGTCGCCCACCTGGACGATCGCGCGGCGCAGCGCGTCCTCCATGTCGGCGAGACACGTCCCGAATGCGCCATCGAAGGTCCACACGAGCGGTCCACCGATCGCTTCGGCGGCGGCGCGCGCCGAGCGCGAAGAGTCAGACTCGAGTGCCCGCTTGCGCAACGGTCTCACTTGGCCCCCTGAGCCACGACGGTGCTTTGCGCCAGAACACCCGCGTGGCGCCCCGCGATCTGCATCGCGATCTCGGCCGCCGGATTGGGTCCGTGATCACCAGCGCCGTGAACGCGCCCGGTGTCGGCGAGCCAGTTGCGCTCGGTCAGCACGCCGATCACTTTGTTCCAGCGTGGATCGGCGGGATGGGTTCGGTACGCAGCGACGTACCATTTGTACGGGCGGAGCGGTCCACACGCGTCGCGATCACGCCGCGGTCGGATGGCAGCCGGCGTGCATAGCTGCGCAAGGTCGTCGAGCGAACGATCGTCGTTGGGAAACGTGGGCGTCCCGGTCTTGCCTGCGATCCAGTCCATCTGCGAGCAAGTGCGCGCATCGAACACCTGCTCGCACGCCAGTCGCGCTGTTCCTGCACGATGGCTGAACGAAAGGCCGCTGATGATCACCTCGGCCGCATCGCGCGCGATGCGATTCGGCTCCGCGTCGGCGCGGCTCCAGCGCAGAATCGACGCATCGGCGGCGCCTGCACCGCGCACGGCCTGCACCAGATGCGGCTTGTATACCTTCGTCTGGCCGTTGGCTGCCGCGGCGAGCATCGCCATCATGCCCGCGGCGCCGAGCGCGCTCGCCCGCGCCTGACCCTGCCCCCAGCCTTCGGCCACGATGTCGACCACGACGCCACCGCTGCATTTCGCCCAATCGTCCTTGGTCATTCGCTGCCCATCGGGGCCGGCGGCGCATTGCCGGACTCTCGCCATGTCGAGTTGCGTCGGCGGCCGAATCCGAATCGGTGCTCCCAGCTTTCCATCGAGCGATTCGGTCAGTAGCCGACCGTAGGGAACGGCCAGCGCCAGCGGCGGACCGAAGCCGTCGCCGTCGCGCGCATCGAACGCGCGCCCGAACAGCAGATCACGTTTCCCGCACTCGTCGCTCGGCGCGGCACAACCAGCGTTCCAGCCGAACGCCGGCGCCATGGCCTGAATCTCCCACGGTTCGCTCGCAAGGGGCAAAGCCGTTGTCGGCGCAAAACATGCGATCGAGGAACCGCGCCGAATTCGAACGCATCAACTGCCCTCGCAAGCTCTCCGCCGACGGTAGCGCCGCCGGCAGGCGGCTGATTTCCGCGCGCTCCGCGCTCAACCAGCGTGCGCCGACTGCCGGATCGGAAAGGAATGCAGCAGCCATGATCGGCTTGATGATCGATCCCGGCATTGCGTCATGAAAAACCGCAGGGTTCAATAACGCGTCCGGGCGATACCGAATCGGGTACGGAAGGCGCTTGTCGCAGTGGGCTGACCGCCCCGGCCCGTCGTATTCCTCGCGCGTGCATGGCGAGAGGGCGCCCGCGAGCGCTTCGATTCGGCCGCTCTCGACGTCGATAATCGCCACAGCGGCCATGCGAACCATGGCGTGCTCGAGCAGTGCGTGTCCGACGGCTTGCGACCCGTCCTCCTTGCGGCGAATGTCGAGCGCGCGACAGACATCGTCGCGTCCCGTGTAGCAGGCGGCTGTCTGTTGCGCCAGCGCCTGCAGCGACGGGTCGATCGTGAGATCGATGGAGAAGCCGACGTCGACCTGTGCGCCACCCACGGCGATCCGGTTCGGACCATAGTGATAGCTCGCCGGCGAGCTCTGCGGTTCCGTCACTGTGGCGGTCTGGGCGAGATACGAAGGACCCTGACGGGCGATGCAGCGGCTCCAGCGGCTGCAGCATGGCGCCGAGCGATGGCGGCACCTTCCAACGTTCGTCGCCGACCGGCATGTCGGGGCTCGGTTCGCCCGCGAGGCGCAGCGCGAGCGGCATATGCCCATTGTCGTCGACGATGCCGCGCATGTCGGCGCGCTTGCATAGGCGGTCGTCCTGCCCACGCACGCCGCCCAGGAAATAAGTGGCGCCCTCTTTGTTCGCGTCGGCATCCATGGCCGAGTTGCCGAAGTAGACGCAACCCGGAATGCCCGACCACGGGTTGGCGCGCGCAACGTTACGAGCCGAGATCTCGACGAACTGCTCCGGACGCCAGCGCGCAATCACGCGTTCAACTTCGGTGCCGCGCCAGGCCAGCGCGGCGAGCATTCGCCCATTCGCGCGCGCGAGCGTCGATACGGCGCCCGCGATGTCCGCGCATTGAACCGCGAACTGAGACGCCGGGGTAATCGGGAGTCTCGATCGGTGTTTGCAGCGCGGTGCGTAACGGCGTCGAACCAACGCGCGCTATCGATGCCCACAGCGTCGCTCACGCGCCGGTTATCGCCTGTGCTGAAAGCGAGCAGGGCCTGATCGATCTCGTCGAGCTGCAGCGCCATCCGGATTGCCACCGACGAACTCTGATCCGGCGAGCGCGTCAAAAGTCGCCGCATGCGAGTCAGCACGCCGCCGCGGCCATCCCATGCGCTACGACATTGCGGAAAGCGCGCCAGCAGCGCCTCGCCGGATGGCGGCCCGGCAGTCACGCGGTTGCGCTGGATGATCGCGTATTCGAAGGTCTTGAGCGCGGCGACTTGTCGAACGCTGACGTGCCGATCGCTATTCAGCGCGGTCTTGGTCCCGTCCACCTGCCGTGCGGAAGCGACGATCAGCAATACGGCGAGCAGCACGGGCACGACCGCGGTGCTCGCCGCGATCGCGAGTTGCAGCAATGTCAACCGTTGGCGCGGTTCAGTCATTCGCGCCTCTGCCTTGCGCATCGAGATTGATGGCGAGTCCGAGCATCGCCATGTTCACCGCGAGCGAACTGAGGCCAAAGCTCACAAACGGGAACGTTACCCCGGTGAGCGGAAGCACCGCGAGATTCCCCGCGACAGTTACGGCGAGTTGGCAAAGCGCGAGAACGACCCACGCCACGCAGAGCCAGCTCAGAAACGCCTGGTGGTCGTTGCGGATGCGGCCACCAATCCGGACGAAGCGGGGCTCGCCGCGCGTCGCGGGGCCATGGCTGCGGATAAGCGTGTGCAGCCACGCCGCGCAGCCGATCGTCAGTGCCCATGCCGCCGTCCAACCGAACGCGCCAACCATCGCGGTAAACGTGTAGTCGCTTTGGATCTGCGCCGGCACGCCGGCGCAGGCGGCGCCCGCGCCGAAGCCGCACCAGGGGACCGTGCCTGTCCCGAACCCCTCCGGGGGCGCAGCCCGTTGAAACCACGTAACCAAAGCAAGCTGGTCGTTGGCCGATGAAAGTGGCGCTGCAAGATTCTCGAGTCGCCCGGCCGCGACCTCGTCGAGGGAACCGAATTGGAATAGCGCGGCCGTCGTCACGAGGATCCACCCCACGAAAAGAGCCACCGCCGAGGCGTACGCCAAGCCGATCGTGCCCAGTCGCTGGTACAACCACATCGCCACCGACGCTGCGACGAAAGCGCCCGCAGCGTATCCCGCGATCAGCAACGGTCCCATGTCGTGGGTGACCGCCATCGCGCCGATCAGGACGATGACCACGAACAGCAACGGCCAGACGTAGCGGAAGAGCGAGGCGAGCGAGTTGCCGCTGCGAGCAAGGCGCTCGGTGAACGGCGTGCCGCGCATGAAGAAGAACCAGGCCGCACCGACGATAAGCCACAGACGGCCGATCTCGGAGCTGAGTTGGGGAGAGTTTGGCAACAAAGACCCGACGGCACCGACCAGCACCAGCATCGACACCAGAAACAATATCGCGCCACCCGTCGCGCCGACCCGCTTTCCGACGTTGCTCGCGAGTCCATCGAAAAGCGACAGCATCCACGAAAGCGAACGTCCGAGCGGCTGACGCATGAATGCAACGACGGTAAGCGCCAGCATGCCGAACCACAGATGGCCCTGATGGTAGAGCGCGAGATAGCGGTTCGCCGGCTGCCCGTTCGCCGACAGGTCGAGCACGAGCAGGAAACCGATTCCGCTCGCGAAGACAAGTCCTGGGTAAGCAAACGCGGAGGCCGCTTTTTGCGGCCCGCACGCAAGTGCCTTCCGCAACCACGGCGTACAGGCGAGCACGACGATCGCCGCCCCCAGCATCCAGAGCACGAAATTCGCTGGCATCGTGAGCGCGTACGCCGATTCGCGAGCCAGCACCAGCGAACGTCCCGACGCAAACGGCCATGGCACGCGGCCGATCCATGCCGCTGCTGCCCATACGAGCAGCGCGAGCGCGACGCCGATCGACGCCACGCCAGCGCGGCGGCTCAAATTCAGCAGTAATAAACCAGCGATTGACCACGCCGCCCATTGCCAGCCCGCTGATCGAAGCAGTCCCATCATCGCTTCGTTCTTTTTGATCCTCATCGACGCAGTGCGTGCAGTCATCCATCAGAGTCGAGGTTGCGGAGAGCGCCGCGGCGGTTTCGAAGTCAGCGCAGGCGCGGCGTAATGTGCCGCGAGTGCTCGGCAGTGCGGCGATGCTCGCCAGCGACGGCACCATGCGATGACCGTCGAGCGCCGCACCGAGAAGAATTACCGCGTTGGCGCGCGCGATTTCGCCACCCCCACCGGGGCGGGCGGGAGATCCCGAGAGTGCAGCTTCGACACGTTCGTACGCGCAGGAGAGCGGCAGCGGGCCCTCCCCACTCGCGCTTGCGATCGAGTAGCGCTTGATGAAAGGCTGGATCTCGGATTCTGTGGACTCAATAGCATCGTCGAGGGCCAGCACATTGTCTTGACCTTCGCGCAGTTGCCGCCGAAGGTCAGCGAGCCGCGTCTGTGCGTCCTGCAGCGGTGCGAGAAACGCCTTTGTCGCCTGCACGCTTGCACTTGCGAGTGCAGGCGGAATGCGATCAATGCTTTCGCTCCGCGGGCTCGCATCGGTTTTTCCGCACAGATGGTCGCGCACGCTGGCCTCTGCATAGGACCCTAGGCTTGCGCACAACTTGGGAAGGACGGGATCGGGCAGGCCGCGAACTGCGATGACATCTTCGGCGAAGCGCCCCTCGCGCCCTGTTTCCTGTGCGGCCAGCAAAGCGAATCGGGGGAGGAGCGCGCCGATGGCGACGATAAGCAGAACGACTTCGGCCAGCAACGGCAATGCGCTGCTGCCCTCGCGCAACAGGCTACCGGCAATCGGTGTGGTGCTAGACGACAACTGTTGCTCTCCGTCTCCGAGTCGGCCCTCCCCGCCGCTCGCCGCTCCCTAATCGAGGTCGATTACATGCGTGCCGACGAATTGCGTTCGGCGACTGTCCGGCCGATTTGCAGCGCGCAGCACGATTTCACTGACGGCCAGTCTAGCCCTCGATTTGCATGTCCAGCAAGGCTAGGCGCTCGATCCGATCGACCGATTATCGGCCCATTCCTCGGTGATCATCGCACGCGGTCACAGAGTTGATACGGACTGGTTGTTACGATTTGTAACACCAGCCACCAACTCGCGAATGCGGAGTCACGCCACGCTTCAATTCGCTTGGTGGGCTAGCGAACAGACCAGCCAATTCGCTCCGGATATCGTTGTCGTCTCTTGCAAGTGCGGATTCGACGCACAGATTGCAGGTCGTGCGTGGTTGTCTCTACGAAGGATTTTATGAATTTCCGCAAAAAAGCACTGGTTGCAGCGTTGTCCGTTGCATCGCTCGGGGCGATTTTAGTGCCCGTGACCGCGGGCGCCGCGGTTGCTGTTTATTTCAATGTCGCGCCGCCGGCGCCTCGATATGAAGTGGTACCTGCACCGAGAAGCGGCTATGTGTGGTCGTCCGGATATTGGAACGTCAAAGGCAATAAGCACGCGTGGAAAGCGGGGCATTGGGAGCGTGAACGCGCGGGCTACCACTATACTCAGTCGACTTGGACCCAACACGACAATCGCTGGGAGCTGCACCACGCACAGTGGAACAAAGCTGATCGCGACGGTGATGGCGTTCCAAACAACCAAGATCGCGCGCCGGACAATTTCGCTCGCCACTGATCGACATTAGTCCGGATTGGTTGGACGAATTCGTTAGGCGAGGGCTTGGCGAATAAGTGCGGCGCTCACGTGTGGATTCGACACGGAGCGCCGTAGTTTCATCGGCATCGCCCGATGCCGCCGCACCCTTATTCAGGGTTTGTCGTCAGGCGGCGATGGCGGCAGGATTTTGGCGATGTCGCACATCGGACAGCAAGCGTTTCAATTCCGCCTTGACCACGGCATAGCACTCGCACGCGCCCACTTCCAATCCCGAACGCTCGAGCACTGAAATGTGGCCGCGACGGTAGCGAATGACCCCGGCGCGCTGCAACTTGCCCGCTGCCTCCGTAATGCCTTCCCTGCGTACGCCAAGTGCGCTGGCGACCAGTTCCTGGGTCATGATCAATTCGTTCGAAGGCAGCCGATCCAGGGTCAACAATAGCCAGCGGCAGAGTTGTTGCTCGATCGAGTGGTGCCGATTGCAGGCCGCGGTCTGACACATCTGGGTCAGCAGTGCTTGCGTGTAACGCAGCAACAGGCGCTGCATCAGTCCGCCGCGGTTGAACTCCTCCTTGAGCAATTTCCCTTGCAGGCGATAGCCATGACCTGCAGTTTGCACGACGGCGGAGCTGGGAGTGGTGTCACCGCCCATGAATAGCGAAATGCCGAGTATGCCTTCGTTGCCCACGCCCGCGATTTCGGCCGATGCGCCTGACTCCAGGACGTAGTGCAGCGACACGATGGCCGTCGTGGGGAAATAAACGTGCTGCAAGTGACCGCCAGGTTCATAAAGGGGCTCACCGAGGAGCATCGGGATCAGTTCCAAATGAGGAGCAAGGCGCTCGAACTCCGCGGTCGGCAGCGCGGCCAGAAGGTGGTTCTGATTGGGGCTGTGGCGAAAGGGACAGGGCCAGCCGCAAAAATGGTCTGCTCCATTCCTACGCGATAATTTCCACGCCGATACCGCGGTAGCCGACGAAACGACAGGCCTGATTGAACATCGGCTCTCCGCTTACTCGATATTCTGTTGCGAGCCATCCGCGTTCATGCGGCTAAACGACGAAATCCAGGAACGGCTGCCGCGCGGCGATCTTCGCCTGAAGAGCCAGCCGCTCGCCTGATTCCAGCCCTGCCACCGGCACCTCGGCTCGTTCCTCCGAAGGCATCGACACGGATTCCGAGCATCTCGAGAACCGGGCCGGATACCTTGGTGAAGTTCCCGACCTCGTCTTGCTCCCATACCAATCGGAAGACAGTTCCGCCAAACTGCGGATACGCGCTTCGCTTTCGCGAAGTTCGGCCGTCCGTTCCGCGACTGTCTCTTCCAGTATCTTGTTGAATCTCTCGAGCTGCTTGTACAACAGGCGCACCTCCAGCATGTTGTGGATGCGCGTCTTGACTTCGATCAGATCGAACGGCTTGCTGATGAAATCCTTTGCGCCGGCCTGTAGTGCGCGCAACTTGTGGGCCGGCTGGGCCGTAAGCACAATGACGGGAAGATAATCGTCGGCATCGTTCGTCTTGAGACCGGCCATCACCTGGAATCCATCGAGTCCGGGCATCTGCAGATCGAGCAGGATCAGGTCATAGCGATTCTTGCGATGCAATGCACAGACCTCCTGTGGATTCATCGTCGATGCCACGCGGGTGTAGCCCGCGTCACCCAGCAGTTGCTCAAGCAGACTGACGTTGGACTCCTGATCGTCGACAATCAGGATGCTGGCGCCAAGAATGTCGGGCGCGTTGACCGTCATGCTTTCTGCTCCTTGGTTTGCGCGGGCTGACGTGGTCTTCGCAAACTTCAGTGCCAGATCCAGCGTATCCATGAACTCGTTGACCTTGATCGGCTTGGTCAGGTACCGGAAGAACCCAGCTTCCAATCCCTTTTCGATGTCGCGCGGCATTGCGTTCGCACTTAGCGCGACCACCGGGATGTGCCTCGTTATCGGGTCTTCCGCCAGAATTTTCAGCGCTCTGATACCGCTGATGCCCGGCAGATTGATATCCATCAGGATCACATCTGGCAGGGACGCACGCGCAATCTCGATGCCGCTGTATCCATCGCGTGCACTCAGCAGGCGGATATCCGGGCGCCGTGCCATCAGGTCCTCGACCAGCATCAGATTGGCCGGGTTGTCTTCGACATAGAGCAAGGTGCGCTGCGGCGAGTGCGTCTGAAGGCGCGCATGCGCGATCGCTGGCGGCTCCGCTGTGCCGGCCGCCGTTTGTGGCTTGGCGGTCAGGTTCAGGTCGATCCAGAAAACGCTGCCTTTCCCGACGGTGCTTTCCACTCCGATGACGCCGCCCATCAGTTCGATCAGGCGCTTGCACACAACCAACCCGATGCCTGTGCCTTCCTCGTCATTCGCCTCCTGTCCGAGACGGTTGAACGACTGGAAGAGCTGCGTGAGTTTGTCCGCGGTCAATCCCTCGCCCGTGTCCTTGACCGAAATGCGGATGCGGCCAGGAGCGTTCGCGGTGCAGCTCACGACGACCGTTCCGCCGACTTTGTTGTACTTGATCGCGTTGGAGAGGAGGTTGATGAGAACCTGCTTCACCCGCGTGCGGTCGGCGTTGACGAAGTAGGGAATGTCGAACTTCGGGAAAATAACCTGCACGCTGCGCTTCTGCGCCTGCGACTCGACCATCGCCTGGCATTCGTGCATGACTTCCGGCAGCGAACTTGGTTCGAGCGATAACGACAGCTTGCCGGATTCGATCAGTGCGAGATCGAGGATTTCGTTGATTAGTTCCAACAGGTACCATCCTGCCTTGAGAATCTGCTCGATGCTTCGCTTCTGCGATATCGTCGGTGTCGGTGAACCTGATTCCATCAGCTGGGCAAAACCGAGGATTGCGCTCAGCGGCGTGCGCAACTCGTGGCTCATGCTGGAAAGAAAATCCGATTTTGCGAGGTTGGCCTTTTCCGCTATGGCCATGGCGTTGTTCAGTTCCACCTCGACACGCTTGCGCACCGAATTGTCGGTGCCGATCAACAGGTATCCGATGATCTCGCCGTAGTCGTCGCGCAGCGCCGTGATCGACACGATCGCCGGAAAGCGGCTGCCGTCCTTGCAAATGTAGGTCAATTCATAGACGTCTTCGATCCCGCGTGACGCTTTGAACGCGAGCGCCTCGAAGCCCGGGATTGATGGGAGTCGCCAACTCGAGGCTTAATGCCTGGGCTCGCGCCATCACTTCTTGCGGATCGTGGATGTCGCTGGGATTGATCTTGTTGACCACCTCGGCGGCGCGATAGCCGAGCATGCGTTCGGCGCCACCGTTGAATAATTGAATGATGCCTTTTTCGTCGGTGGCGATGATCGAAAAATTGGCGCTGGTCAGGATTGCGTTCTGCAAGGCGCCAGTCTTGAGCAACGCTTCCTGCCGGCGCACTTCGGTGATGACTTCCGGATTCTGGATGTGCTCGTCAACGGCACTGAGGGCGCCGAGGGTGAGTGGATTTTCTGTATTGGTCATTGCCGAGTTTCCGTGACTAGTGTCAAAGGGCACCGGAGTCCGAGGCCGCCTGGCGCAGAGTTGCACTCATGGGGACTGCTGCGGAACAGCGCGACTCCTGCAGCGGAACCGGGCATGCGCCTTACAACAGTAGAACTCCGATGATTGCGCTATGCCTGGGCAAAGTATGTGCGCTGGCGCACACAGGCGCGAAAAGCGCTAGGCGAGAATTCGATCGTACGTTTCGCGATCTGCGTTGTAGCATCCGCAGGACGCGGCTCGGAGTCCGCGTCGGTCAAGAATAGTGATGTCGCCTCTGCTGTACCGGATCAGGCTTCGCTCTTGCAGCGAACTCGCCGCCCGCGTGACGCCGACGCGACGAACGCCCAGCATATAAGACAGGTATTCCTGCGTGATATGGAAAGTGTCCGCGTGTGCTCGGTCCTGAGTCATCAGCAACCAACGCGCGAGGCGCGCTTCCACGACGTGGAAGCGGGTACAGGCCGCTGTTTGCGCCAGTTGGCTCATGTGGACGAAGGCGTACCGGTCTACCTCGCGTTGCAGCGCCGGGCTGCGTTTCAGTTCGCGGGTGAACGGCACGGCGTGCATTCGTAACGCAGTTCCCGCGCCCTGGACGACGGCGCGTACCGGCGACACGTCTACCCCCAGCACGAGCGGAATGCCGAACATGCCTTCGTTTCCGATCAAACCGACTTCCAGCGACGCTGTCGCGTCGACCGGCATGATTAACGAGATGAAACTGCTGATGGGGAAGTAGACGTCGCTGAGGCGTTCTCCGGGGGTGTAAAGCACCTCAGCGAACACTTGCTCGACGGTTTCGCACTCGGCCAATACGCGGCGCCGGTCGCTGGCAGGCAACGCCTCGAGCAAGCGATTGACGGCGGGCCCGCGTTGAATCGGTGGCACCAGTGCTCTCCTCAGCGATATCGCAACAATCGATGGCACTTTGCGCAGCACTTTGACACCTTGCACATGGACAGATGGCGGTAAATTTCAATGCCAAATGTCGCCGATGCAGAGGGGCTACGCTTGATCCAGCGACGGGAAAGGTACTGCCAGACGATGGAGCCGTCGGGGCGGTAGCACACATATGGACAAACGCCCGCAGAGGCGTCCACCGACGGGAACACGAACAGACTTACGAGATGACGTAGGGCAGCAAACGATCGAATTCGGTCTTGACGACCTGGTAGCACTCGCAGGCGCGGTTCTCCAGACCTTCGCGATTGAGCACGGTGATCCTGCCTCGGCGGTATTGAATCAAGCCGGCGTCCTGCAACTTCCCGGCGGCCTCGGTCACGCCTTCGCGACGCACGCCCAGCATATTGGCGATCAATTCCTGAGTCATGGAGAGTTCGTTCGATCCCAGGCGATCGAGGCTCAGCAACAACCATCGGCACAATTGTTGATCCACGGAATGATGGCGATTGCAAACCGCGGTCTGCGCCATCTGGGTGATCAATGCCTGGGTATATCGCAGCAACAGGTGCATCGTCGGACCGAAACGTCCGAATTCATCCTTGAGCAATTGCGCCTTGAGACGGAAGGCGTGGCCCGCGCTTTGTACTACGGCGCGGCTCGGGGTGGACTCTCCACCCATGAACAGGGATATGCCGAGAATGCCTTCGTTGCCGACAATGGCGATTTCGGCGGACGCGCCATCCTCCATCACGTACAGCAGCGAAACGATTGCCGTCGTCGGGAAATAGACGTACCGCATCTTGGCTCCGGATTCATAGAGCACATCGCCAAGATGCATCGGCACGAGTTCCAAGTGTGGCAGCAGGCGCTCATAGTCGCTGGGCGGCAGTGCGTCGAGCAAATGATTTTGCTGGGGGCTGGGGCCTGCGGGCGCGCCAGCGCCGGGTCCGCGTGTCTTCGCGGACAACCCCGATGCCTTGCCAACGCCGCGTTTCTCGGCTTTGTCCGCTGCCATCGGGACAGTCTAAACCTTCCGAGAATGTTTTGTACGCTTGCGCACAAAGCGTAAATTCCGCGAACGCGCTCTACGCGCTTCGCCTGATTGCGCGTTCAAACGCGGCTTGGTGGACGCGTCGACCGACCGAGCGAGATCTCTTAAGACACGGGCGTAGCACAACGCGACAACGCGCGAGCCGCGTCACTTTCTCGATGGTGCGCCAACGTACCGACACTGTTGCGCGCAGCGCGTAAATTGCAAAAACAGTGAACGTTTGCAGGCTACGGGGTCGCGAGTCAAGTTGCCGATGCCGTGCATCCGATCCTTGAAACCACGAAACACCATAGGCGCGAGTCTTGAGCCGCCGGACAGCGCGACACCCTTTAATCTTGTTGACCCACGGAGAGCAGATGAAACGCCACCTGATGATGCTACTAATGCTTGCCTGTTGCAGTACCGCCAACGCGGCCCTGGTTTGCGATGTATACGATGATGAAGGCAGCGGACCGACGGTAACGTGGAAAGTCGGTCAGCCGACGCTGGACTATCAGCTGTTCGACGACATGCATGTTGACTGTTACGCCACCGGCGCCGAGCTGTCGTACATCCGCCAGCACTTCACCAGCGTGCGCATGCGCGACGGAACGGGCCATGCCGTCTTTTGGTCTGACGACGACGCGCGATACATTCTCAACAATTTATAAGCCAATCGCGCGACGACCTCCGACCGAGCGGCTTTTGTGCGCAAGCGCACAGACGACGTTCCCGGCCGGCGATATCTTTGCCCAATGCGCGCGGCGACGACAGATTGATTGTCCATCATCGGCTGGCGCATCGGCATTTCCACGCCGAACCGTGGGTTGTAATCACCGGAGCACAAGATGAGTATTGGCACCATTCTGCTGATTGTTCTGATCCTGATCCTCGTCGGTGTTCTGCCGACCTGGCCGCATGCTCGCAGCTGGGGCTACGGTCCAAGTGGCATCGTCGGTGTCGTTTTGTTGATTCTGATCGTCCTGTTCCTGATGGGGCGCCTGTAATAGAACCCCCGCGCGTTGACGGCGGAGTCTTACTTAAAAGGGAATGGCATGACCATCATTACTCGTAAAGTTGCAACCATCGCTGCGACGCTTCTGATGGTGACTGCGCTGGGCTGTGCCTCGACGCCGAAACAGGAAGCGACCGGTGAATATGTCGACGACACGGTCATCACCACCAAGGTAAAAACGGCCATCTTCAACGAGCCGTCGCTCAAGTCCGCCGAGATCAACGTCGAGACGTTCAAGGGGATTGTTCAGCTGAGCGGGTTCGTCAGTTCGCCAGGAGCTCAAACCACGGCGGTTGCGTTGGCGGGTGGCGTCGGCGGCGTGAAGTCGGTCAAGAACGACATGCGGTTGAAATAAGTCGCACGGTCACGGGTGACAGGTCGCATCAGCGCGACCTGTCCGTCCGGTGTCCGCGCGAGATGGCGCCCGCTTCGGCATCGATCGGCCGCGGTAGCTGAGTAGCCACGCGATGGAACTGCGCTTCTCCAGTCTCGCTCGGCTACGTGTGTTAGCGCACATACAACGTTCGCATTTTCGCGTAAATGACGCAGCGTGAAGACATTCATGAAAATTTCAGTCGAAACGAAACCAATCACGTGGGGCATCACAGGCGATGCCATCATATTGGCCGTCGTGCTCGGAGTTGTCAGCTGATGCCGCGGTTGGGACTCATGTCGCGTGAAGCCAAGGTTGCAGTGCCGGACCAGACTCCGTTAACGAGCGATGTGCCCCGGGAATTTCACCGACGCATGGCCGCCATCATAGAGAGCGTACAGACCGGCATATGGAACGAAGGAGTGCACGACCTTCTCGGCTACGCGACGGACTACGCTTTTGGCCAGCAACGGGGTTTGCAAACTCTGGTGCTGAAGAACAAGCACAGGTCCGCTTATGTACGGTTGCGCTGGGACACCATAATGGGAGATGCCCCGGCCGACCGGCAACTGGTGGATGAAGCCGTCAGGAACGCAATTATCGAGTTGCGATAGATGGTGCTCGCGATTACATAGTCAGGACAGATTCTGACCGAGTGCGACCGTGTTTGGTGGCGCAGCACGATGATGCGGGCACGCGAGCCATTAGATCCGAGCCATCCGACCAAAGAATGGAATCGAATACCTCTTTTGTCGACGCGATCGCGCGGGCAAGCAACAGTCGTACTTCGCTCATCTGTTCTGGTAGCAGAGTAGGCGACGCCGCAACACCGTTGGCACTGTGACCGACATCCATGCGAATCGCAATAAGCACGTCCAGGATGTCGCCGAGACTGCGTGCTATGGGCGACGGTGCTAAATTCTCACTGCTGGGCAATAAATTCATGTCGGCTCTCTCAAGGACATTACATTGGAGAGACTACCGGGCCCGCAGTACACCGTCTGTGCGGTCTCGAACAGAAGAGCGACTATCGGCGGACACTTTGCCGCCGACGCGCCCAAGGACCGTCTATTTCGCGTCGCGCATCGCAAGCATCGCGCACAGCAAGTGCGGATCATCCCAGGGGACATCGGCGGGCGCGGATAACAAGTACGGGCTCGCGGGGTCGCGCAGCCACTCCTGCGGAAACTCCGCGATCAGATGATCCTCGCCAATCGGAAGATCAGTGCGTTTGGTGTTGATACTGCCGGAAAGCGCCGCCGCCAGCGCGCCGCAGAGATCAACCCCAACGAATCCTCCCAACTGGACCCCGTTTGTCACGCGACGATTGATTTCGATCAGGTAAACGTCCCCTGTCTTCGCATGTTCGATGTACTCCGGTCCAAAGAAGCCGCTTATGCCGAATCCGGACGCGAGTAGCCCCGAGAAGCGTCGAGCCTCGGGCGCGTGCCGGCAACGCACCACGGTGGAAGGGCCGGTCGCTGAATAGCGCAGCAGCACTTCGCGAGTCATGCCCGCGTAAACCGTACCGCCCCATGCTGCCACCCCGTCGAGGAGCCCTTTGCCGGGTATCCATGCCTGAATCAACAGCTTGTCGGAATTCCACAACGACGTACCCACTGACGATTGCAATTTTCGAAATGCTGCCTCGAGAGAAGCCTCATCGGGAACCACCTCGACCGCATCGCCGGCAGATCCAAACGCACGCTTCAGGACGATGGGATAGCCGTGCGTTCGCGCGAACGCACGAGCGGTAGCGACATCGGCCATCACCTCGTATGAAGGTACGCGCACTCCCAGCGCTGCGGCCGCCGCTGGCAACAGTGTCTTGTTGATACTCGTTCGATAGTACCGGGGGTCACCGAGCGATTCAGTGATCAACGCGAGAAGTCGGTCGCGCAGCGGGGCGTTCAAGCTCTTTGGCGGCTCTTCGATGAACGACATCATCAACTGCAATGTCGTGTCGTCACAGGGCACGATCAGGCGCGGAGCGCAGCTCTCAACGCAAGCCGACAGCAGGTACATCCAGTGCATCGGCGTTGCACCGTCAGGCAGCTGAGTCACATTGCCAACGTAGCGGCTCTCGGCTACCAGTGCCCCTTTGGGCGCCAATACGGCGACATCGAATCCCGCACGCACCAGTTCACGCGGCAACCTGGCGGGGCTCGTCCATTTGATGGCCGTCGCTGCCAACAGAACCGGGATCCCCACCAGCCCCTCCCTGAGGCTATCGTGACGTATTCAAACGCGTCCACGACGAATAGGCAACCTTTTAGGAGCGTCTAGCCTCACTTGATGATTCAGCGTGGCCCTGGAGCAACATTTCTATGTCACTTCCGGGCCTGCGCACTTACGATGGGGACATCGGGATTTGTTGCGGTGGGGCGAGCCGCTGAGTGTGTCTCCGGCAGGGCGAGCGAGATGACGCAGGCAATAGCACCGGTATCGAAGATCCGAAATCCGAATCCCTGCTGTCGACATCCATCCCTACGAAGGTCTGCGAGAAAGCAAACCCTCTCGCGCTTTGACTACTGCCTTGTAGCGCAGCAAGCCGCTAAGCGCCGGCGCAGAAGTATCCACGGTCACCTTGCCCGCGACTGGCCGGCCGCCACGAGCCGTGCGCCGCCATTGGCCTGGAGTCGTGTCACTCCACCGTCGGAAAGACCGCATGAACGGAGTTACACCGGCATATCCGAGCGCCGCTGCGATATCGTCCATGGCGACATGAGTGTCTTCCAGCAGTTCGCGCGCGACCCCGAAGCGAACACGATCGAGAACGCCGTGAAATGTCTCGCCCCGCGCCGCGAGATGCCGATTAAGCGTGCGGCGATGCATCGACAGCATTTGTGCAACATCGTCACCTGAGCTCTTTCCGCTCAGAAGGAGGGCGCGCACCGCGCGATAAACCTGGGGAAGCAGCTCCTCCCGAGCAATCGATTCGGCCGCCTTCTGTGCCTTCCGGAGCAGCAAAGGATCCGCGCCCTGGACCTGCCGATCCAGCCAATCGGCGGAGAACCGGAGCGCGCAGAATTCAGAATCGAACCGCAACGGCGCTCTGAAAAAATGCCTGTAAGGTTCAATGTTCGCCGGCCTTGCATGCGGAAAATAGACTTCCGACGGCGCCCAGCTGGCGCCGCACAATTCGCGCATGAAATTGCAGACTCCGGCTATCAGCGCATCATAGATCTGACTCGCCCCGACTGCGCGGGGGTGATAGATGGCGTAACCGACATCCGCAAAGCCTCCGTCATGCAGCAAGAACGCGAGCTCGCCTTCGCCGTTGAGGTGTTGATAGGCCGCGAGCGAGCGCAGCGCCGCACCCACTCGCGACGAGTTTCGTACGACGTCACCTACCAAGCCCAAACCCGAGAGATGAAACGCGCGTCCGCACAGCAGCCCGAAATGGGAGCAACCCGTACTCCGCGCCGCCTCCTGGAATAGCTCGCCCATCGCGGTGTATGGAATCCGCTGCTCAGGCTCATCCAACGAGTCCGGGGCAAGCCCGATGCGGGTCATTATCGCCACAGGATCGCCTCCGAGCCGGCGAATCAGCGCAGGGACGGAGGTGAATCCGCCGACTCTCTGGAACCACCCGCTGCCGTCCTGCGAAAACGCACGCTGAGCGCTTCCATTAATTCTGGCTTGCGTCAAAACGCTCCTCCTCGGCATCTTGCCAATGGTTGAACGCTCTACTAATTGGCGAGAATTGTCAATCTGGCGAAGAGTACTGAAACGTGCTCCACGAGGCGGATCAATGCGACCGCGAGCAACTCTGGGGCCTCGTGCATACGCCGACGCTCTGTCCAGAAACGAGAGGACAGCGCGGCGTGGCCGCAGCAGCATGCATTTGTAAATTTGGAAGTTGCGGCTTGTGCTCGTCGTCGTCGTGTCTTGCGCGTTTCGTGGCCAATTCGAATTTGGTCGCGATTCTGTCGGGGGAGAAGCGCAAATGGCCACGTCCATCGAACCGGGACATCTCGATCGGCTCGTTCAGGGCAAAGGAGTTGCCGTCACCATCGGTAACAATACCGTCGCCCTTTTCAAGGTCGACGGTGTAATTTACGCAATCGAGGCTTGGTGCGTTCATTGCGGTACGTCCCTCGCTGAAGGAGTTCTCGAAGGCGCGATCGTTTCATGTCATGGCTGCACCTGGCACTACGACGTTATTACAGGTTCAGTAATCGGCATCCCGGCACTCCGCCTCCATGCGTTCGACGTGGAGCTTGTAGGAGAGCAACTCATCATCGCGAATGTCTAGTTGTGTCACACACCTGTCATTCCGATGTCATAGCGAGCTTCGCCTCCTGGGGTGCGCTTCGGCATGCCTTGTGTCGAGAAAAGCTAAGACAGCACAATCCTCGTCGAGCACGATACATAACCTTAGAGGCCCGGGTAGCAGGCCGAGTCCGGGCTCCACGCATGTTACGCAAACAGGCCTTCTTTGGCGAGCGACAAAGGTGTTCGGGAATCTCTCGGATTGCCGGGCACGCATCAGCTCTTGGCGCGCGGGCTCCGTGTAGCGGACAACGTCGATGCCATCGATAGATGGCCAAACTCCCCCGTCCCTTCAATTCGAACAAAAATTCCCCTTCTGATCCCTTCTGATTTATCTGGAGATATTCCGTGACGAGCCAAGCTTCAAAATCACCGCGTCTGGACAATTTCTTTTCAACTTCGTCGGCAAGGCTAGACCGTTGGCGCGACCTGAATGCCAAGTCGCAGGCATGGGCCGCGGACGCACGCGGTGGCCGGTCGGGAGGTGGACGCGCCGCCGTGGAAGCGGCGCTGGCGGAAGTGCGGCCACTGGAAGACTTTTTCGCATTTCCGGGACAGCGCCTGATGAAGACGCTGGCCGAGCGCATCGCGAGCGATGACGCATCCGGGACCGGGCGACTGGTACAGCGCATGAGCGGCGCCCTGCTCTCGGGCAGCTACCGCAACGATGCCGGCGAATGGGAGAGCACCGACGACAGCGGCACCAGCGTGCAGGACCGCATGCCGCTCGTAGCCGGGGGTGGTGAGGCACGCCGCCCGTACTTCGAAACCTTGTTCGTTACGGCGGCACCGGCGGCCCACTTTCCGCAAATCGCCCAGGAACTGCGACGCCTGCGCCGTCCCGAGGATCCGCTGATCTACGAACCGGTGCTGGTCGGCAGCCTCGAAGATGCTGCGATGGCCATCATCATGAACGGCAAGATCGAAGCCGTCGTTATCTACGACGGCATTCCGATACCGTCGCAGCACAATGTGCCGCTGCTTCGCGACTTTCTCAACGCTCATCACCAGTTGGACACGACGAGCCTTGCGCCGCGCGACATCGGCGTGACGCTGGCGCGGCTGATCAAGGGCGTCCGTCCCGAACTCGACATCTATCTGCTGACTGACCGCGAAGTGGAGAAGGTCGCCGGTGATCCGGCAGCTTCAATGATTCGGCGCGTGTTCTACGAAGTCGAAGAGCTGACCGAAATCCATCTGAACATCCTCGAAGGCGTCGGCGACCGCTTCTCCTCACCGCATTTCGACAACCTCAAGAAGTATGCCGCTCGTCCGATCGCGACTTTCCACGCGCTGCCGATCGCGCGCGGTAAATCGATCATGAAGTCGAACTGGATCCGCGACATGGGCGAGTTCTACGGACAGAACCTGTTCCTCGCGGAAAGCTCCTCCACTGCCGGCGGGCTGGACAGCATGCTCGAGCCGACAGGCAACATCAAGATCGCGCAGGAGAAATTCGCGCGCGCCGTCGGGGCGGACCATGTCTTCTTCGTGACCAATGGTACGTCGACATCGAACAAGATGGTCTATCAGGCCGTGACCAAGCCGGGCGACATCGTGATCGCCGACCGCAATTGCCACAAATCGCATCACTACGGCATGGTGCTGTCGGGCGCGCAACCGCTGTATGTCGAAGCGTTTCCGATGACCGAGTACTCGATGTATGGCGCAGTGCCGCTGCGCACCATCAAGCAGGCACTGCTGAATCTCAAGGCAGAGGGCCGTCTCGATCGTGTGAAGATGGTGACGCTTACCAATTGCACGTTCGACGGACATGTCTACAACACTCGCCGGGTGATGGAAGAGTGCCTGGCGATAAAACCGGATCTGATCTTCCTGTGGGACGAGGCGTGGTTCGGCTTTGCGCGATGGTCGCCTTTCCTGCGCCCGCGCACCGGCTTGGGCGCTGCCGCCGCGCTTGAAGAGTGGCGCAGCACTCCCGCCGCGCTGGCAGCGTGGAAAGCGCAGGCCGCGGAACTGGGCGAGGATTTGGATCCGAAGGATCCGCGCGTATTGAAGAGGCATTTGGTACCGGACCCGCGCAAGATGAAGGTTCGCGTCTACGAGACCGACTCGGTGCACAAGTCGATGTCGGCTCTGCGTCAAGGCTCGATCGTTGCAGTGCGCGACGAGGACTACAAGCACCACGTCTCGGCCTTCCGCGAAGCAGTTTTCATCCACGCCTCGACTTCGCCCAATGCGCAGATCATTGCGTCGCTTGACGTTGCTCGCCGGCAGATGGAACTCGAAGGGTATGAGCTGGTCATGCGGTCGATCGAGACTGCGCTGGCGATCCGCCGCTCGGTGGCAGAGCACCCGATCATCTCGAAGTACTTCCGCGTGCTCGGTGCTGATTCCATGATCCCGGCCGAATTCCGTGCGTCGGGTTTTAGCGATTTCCTCGCGGCTGGCAGCAACTGGGCCACGGCGCTGAAGTCGGTCCGCGACGACGAGTTCTTCCTCGATCCCACGCGCATGACGCTCGTGTGCGGCTCCGCCGGCTTTGACGGCACATCGTTCAAGAACTTGTTGGCTGCGAAGTACAACATTCAGCTCAACAAGACCTCGCGCAACAGCGTGTTGTTGCAAACCAATATCAACAACACGCGTAGTGATGTGGCGCTCTTGATCAAGGTGTTGCTCGAAATCGCTCAGCAGATCGACGCCGAACTCGACGAAGGCGGCGACTCCGCCCGCACCACGTTCGCGTCACGGGTGAAGAGCCTGATGGAAGATGTACCCGACCTGCCCAACTTCAGCCGCTTCCACGACGGATACCGCGACGACCCAGGCAGTGTCACGCTCGAGGGGAACATGCGCGAGGCTTTCTTTGCCGCGTATGAGGAGGACGATTGCGAGTACCTGCCATTGATGAGTCCGAAGATCGACGAGCGGCTGAAGAACGGCCCGGAAATGGTGTCCGCCAACTTTGTCATCCCTTATCCCCCGGGCTTCCCGATCATGGTGCCGGGACAGGTGATCGAATCCGACACCATCGACTTCATGCGCAAGCTCGACGTCAAGGAAATCCACGGCTACAACAATGCTCGCGGCCTGAAATTGATCAAGCTGTCGGCAATTCCGCCCGCCAAGTCTGGCGGGAAAAGCAAGGCCAAGGTACCTGATTCGGGAAGCAAGAGCGGGTCGGCGGCGCCGGCCAAGAGCAAAGCATCTGGCAAGAAAAAGTGACGGATAAAAGTGAGGGTTCATGCAGTCATTCATTCACTAGCCTCGGGCAGTTGCTTTAAGCAATTGTCGATCGACTCACCCAAGCCACTGGCTCAACGGCGCTATCGAACCGGAGTACATCATGATTGATTGGCTCTTTGCTACGCTCAAGCAGTATCCTGAGATCGCGATTTTTGCCGCGCTCTCGCTCGGCTACTACTTCGGCAAGTTCACCTTCAAGGGGATCGGGCTCGGATCCGTGACGGCTACGTTGATCGCCGCCGTCGTGATCGGGCAGATAGGCATCACGGTCAACCAGCCTCTCAAGGCATTTTCCTTCCTGATGTTCCTGTTCGCCGTAGGCTACGCCGTAGGGCCGCAGTTCGTGCGCGGGATTGCCAGCAACGGCCTGCCGCAAGCGATCTTCTCGGCGGTGCAATGCGTATTAAGTCTGGCCGCTTGTGTAGTGATCGCAAAAGTCGCCGGCTACGACCTCGGCTACGCGGCAGGACTGTACTCGGGCTCGCAGACAATCTCCGCCGCAATGGGGCTTTCGACCGATGCGATCAACCGCACGGGCATGGCCGCCGATCAAGCCAAAGCCCTGATCGATTCAATGCCCGTCGCCTACGCGGTGACTTACATGTTCGGCACCATGGGCTCCGCGATCGTGATTGCCGTCCTCGGCCCTAAGCTGCTGGGCATCAATCTAGAGGCTGCCTGCAAGGATTACGAAGAGAAATTCGGGGGCGGCAAGAAGGAACTCGGCGGCGCTGGCTACGCCTGGACGCGCTGGGCAATGCGTGCGTACAAAGTGCAGCCGGGCGGCAAGGTCGTCGGTATGCGCGTTGCTGAAGCTGAGGCGATCGTCCCCGAGTCGCGCTTGTTCATTCTGCGCATTCGACGCGGCAGCGAGCTCATCGATGCCACCTCAGACACCGTCTTGAAAGCCGGTGATGTGGTGGCGGTCGCGGGCGAGCGCGAAGTGCTGGTGATGGCGCTGCAGAGCGCGGTGGAAGTCGAGGACCGCGAGCTTCTGGCTGTTCCCGTAGAAGGTGTCGACGTCCTGGTGACGAATAAGGACGTCGACGGCAAGACGCTCGCCGAGATTGCGGCGCGTCCTCAAGCGCGCGGCGTGTTCCTGCGCAAGATCACGCGCGGCGCTACGGCAACCGATATTCCCATCATGGCGAGCACCGAGATCAATCGCGGCGACTTGCTCACGCTGGTCGGTCGCTCTCAGGACACCGCTGCTGCCACTAAAATGCTCGGCGTCGCTGATCGTCCGACTGACGTCACCGACATGGCGTTCGTCGGCGCAGCGGTCGTCGTCGGCGCGCTGATCGGCGCGCTGGTGTTCAAGGTGTCCGGCGTGCCGCTCACGCTCTCGACCGCCGGTGGCGCGCTGATCGCCGGGATCATCGGCGGATGGCTGCGCTCGGTGCGCCCCAAGTTCGGTCGCATTCCGACGCCCACTGTCTGGTTCATGAATTCCGTCGGCCTCAATATCTTCATCGCGATCGTCGGTATCTCCGCAGGTCCGGGTTTCGTCAATGGCCTGAAGACGCAGGGCTTTGGTCTGTTCCTTTGGGGGGCGCTGGCCACTACAGCGCCGCTCGTACTCGGCATGTTTATCGCCAAGTACATATTCAAATTTCATGATGCGCTCAACCTTGGAATTGTTTCCGGGTCGCGCACGACGACGGCATCGCTGGGACTGGTCTGTGATCAGGCGAAGAGCCAGATCCCCGCGCTCGGCTACACCGTCACCTATGCCGTAGGGAACACCCTGCTGACGATCTGGGGCATGGTCATCATCATGCTTCTGGCGTGAGGGGCACAGTTGAACTGCTTCACGCCCTCAAGGCTTCATGAGTTATCAGGTGCTCACACCGGGCTTGCAGCTGTCGATCCGCTCGGGTCTGTCCGCCGCGCTGGCAGTTGCCAGCGCGGAGTTCTTGCGGCTCCCGCATCCGCTCTACGCAATGATCGGCGCGGTCATCGTGACCGATCTCTCGCCCTCACAAACCCGCAAATTGGGCCTGCGGCGGCTGGTGGGCAGTGCGCTGGGCGCTCTGGTCGGCGCAGTCGCCAGCAGTTTTCTGCCGTCGGCTCCGTGGTCGATCGGGCTCAGCGTGCTGGTGGCCATGTTCCTCAGCCATCTCCTGCAGCTGGAGGGCGCGGCGAAGGTGACCGGATACGTCTGCGGGATTGTCGTGCTCGGTCACAGCGGCGATCCGTGGTCCTACAGCGTCTACCGTCTGGCAGAGACCATTTTGGGAGTCGGCATCGCAATACTTGTCAGTATGGTCCCGAAGCTGATTCCGAACGAAGCGTCTAAGCAGCAGGAGTCGTGAGGTTCTAGGTTTCCGGCAAAGCGAACGTTGTGAATCGATAGGAGATAGCAATGGCAATCGACGAGTTGACGCTCAAGCAATACGAGAAGCTGGGTCCGTTCGAGATCAAGGATTTTCTGCAGAAGGCGGCATCGAAGGCCGCGCTGGATTCCTCGATTTCCTATCTGAACGCCGGCCGCGGGAACCCGAACTGGGTCGCGACCGAGCCGCGCGAGGCCTTCTTCCTTCTCGGGCAATTCGCGATCACCGAATGCAAGCGCGTGCTCGACCTTCCGCCAGGCGTAGGCGGCATGCCCAAGGCGCCGGGCATCGCAGGCCGTCTTGAAGCGTGGCTCGACAAACATAACGACATGCCGGGTGCATCTTTCCTACAGCGCATGCTGCCGTGGACGGTGAAGAAATTTCACTTCGACGCCGACAACTTCGTACACGAGTTGGTCGATTCCATCATCGGTGACCACTACCCGGTGCCGGACCGCATGCTGGTGCACAACGAGCAGATCGTCCACGAGTATCTGGAATGGGCGATGTGCGGAACGCCGCGACCCAAAGGCAAGTTCAAGATCTATGCGGTCGAGGGCGGCACGGCCGCGATGTGCTATATCTTCAAGTCGCTGAAGAGCAACCGCATCATCAACCCGGGCGATACGATCGCGCTCGGCGTGCCGATCTTCACACCGTACATCGAGATGGCGCATCTCGAGGACTACGACCTGCATTTCGTGGAGGTGGCTGCGAAGCAGGAGAACCGGTTTCAATACCCCGATTCAGAGCTCAAGAAACTGCTAGACCCGAAGATCAAGGCGTTCTTCATCGTTAACCCCGGCAACCCGTACGCCGTGGCGATTTCGCAGGAAACGATCGACAAGATCGGCGCCATTCTCAAGAAGCGGCCGGATCTGATTCTGCTGACGGACGACGTCTATGGCACTTTTGTGCCGGGTTTCCGTTCATTGATGGGAGCGTTTCCGAAGAACACGATTGGCGTCTACTCGTACAGCAAGTACTTCGGCTGTACCGGCTGGCGCCTCGGCACGGTCGCGGTCCACGAAGACAATATTTTCGACGAGATGATCGCCAAGCACCCCGAGCCGATCAAGAAACTGCTCGACAAGCGCTACGGCGGCCTCACGCTCGAGCCGCGCAAGCTGGCTTTCATCGACCGCATCGTGGCGGACAGCCGCGACGTCGCGCTGAATCACACGGCGGGCCTTTCCCTTCCGCAGCAGGTGATGATGTCGCTGTTCTCGCTCGCCGAGCTGATGGACGACAAGAAGGACTATCAGAAAGCGTGCATAGGCATCGTCAAGAAGCGCGTCGCGGCGACGCTCGAAGGCTTGGACCTCAAGCTTGGATCCGAATGAGCATTTCGACTGGTACTACGGTCTTATCGACTTCGAGTTCTTCGCCCGCAAGCACTTGGGCGAGGAGATCGTCACGTGGATGAAGGCAAACGTCCATCCGCTCGATATCGTGTTCCGGCTCGCTGAAGACCATGGCATCGTGCTGCTCAACGGCAGCGGCTTTGCCGCACCTGACTGGTCGGTGCGCATATCGTTCGCCAACCTCGATGATCACGTATACGACGACATTGGCCGGGCTGTACGTGCCATTGCGCGCGGCTACCGGCAAGCCTATGAAGCTGCCACCGGTAAGACGGCCACGGTGGCGAAGGCCGGCAAGCCTGCGGGCGCCGGGAAAGCACGCGTTGCGAAACGCAAGTCGCAGTAGTACTGTCATCCCACGTGGCTTGCCGGGTGGTGTTCGATTGTTCGCAAGGGATGTTGTAGCGCCGCGGATCATCCATCCGAAGACAGGTGAATGGGGGGAACATGAACCGTTCGACAATAGTCAATCGCTTTCGCGCTAGCCGCGCTCGCCACTGCGTTCGCGGCTGATAAGGCATAACAACGGAGACGCTCGCATTCGCACCTGGAGATGCTGCGGCCGGCCGCAAGGCCGGTTCCGGCGCATCTACATTTTTGGGGTTCAGCCCCTGATTGAAGTTCTCGGAGGGAGGGAAGACCGTGGATTTCTCGACAATGGGTAGTTCGCTCGGAAACGCACTAGGCGAAGAGATGCCTCGCATCCTTGGCGCCATCGCCATCCTCATCATTGGCTGGATCGTGGCCGTCTTCGTAAGGGGAGCGGTCCGACGGCTGCTTGCTATCTTGCAACTGAACAGGCGAGTCGCCGAGATCTCCGACCAACGACTCGAACTCGAGGAGGGTCTGTCAGCAGGAGCCTTCTGGCTGATCATCTTGATCACGCTGATCGGCGTGTTCAATTCTCTCGATCTGGCGCTCGCCTCCGGGCCATTCGAGGTCATGGTCAAGCAGGTCGCCGCCTTCATTCCGCGTCTGGTCGCGGGCGTGCTGCTCGTGCTTCTCGCTTGGGTCTTGGCAGTCGCGTTGCGCGCCGTCGTCAACCGCGTGCTCGACGCAAGCGGCTTGGACGAGAAGCTCTCGGCCAACGCGGGCATGCAGCCGATGCGCAAGAGCGTCGGCAACATGCTCTTCTGGCTGGTGATTCTGCTGTTCGTGCCTGCAATCCTCAGCGTCTTCGACTTGGGCGGCCTGCTCGACCCGGTCCGGCTGATGGTAGCCAAGATTCTGAACATGCTTCCGAATCTGTTCGCAGCGCTGCTCATCGGTTTCACCGGCTGGGTGTTGGGGAAGGTGCTGGCAGGCCTCGTGAGCAACATTCTCGCGGCTGCAGGTGCTGATCAAGGCGCGCATCGTCTGGGGCTGGATGCGAAAGTGCGCATCTCGAACGTCGCTGGCACCGTCGTGCTGATCCTGGTGTTCGTGCCGGCGCTGATTGCCGCGCTCGATGCGCTCAACATCGATGCGATTTCCAGACCAGCGACGGACATGCTGGGTCAGGTGCTCGCGGCGGTGCCGAACATCATTGCCGCGGCGCTGATCCTCGTGGTCACCTACTATGTCGCCAGATTCGCCGCAGGGTTGGTCGAGCGCTTGTTAAGTGGGATGGGTTTCGACGGGCTGCCGCAGAAGCTCGGCCTCGGGGGCATTTTCGCCGGGGGCGTGCCGCCGTCGCGACTGGTAGCGATGATCCTTTTGTTTTTCGCGATGCTGTTTGCAACGGTTGAAGCAGCGAATCGTCTCGCCTTTACCCAGGTCCGCGATATCGTCGCGTTGTTCATCAAATTTGGCGGCAACATATTGCTGGGTTCCGTAATCCTCGTCATCGGCTTCTGGATCGCCAACGTTGCGTACAGCGCAATTCGACGTGCCGACAGCACCAACTCGGCAAGCCTCGCCAGCATTGCCCGTATCGCAATCCTCGGCCTGGTCATCGGGATGGGTCTGCGGGCGATGGGCATTGCCGATGACATTGTGAGCCTCGCGTTCCTGTTGACCTTCGGGGCAGTCGCAGTAGCCGTCGCCTTGTCGTTCGGCCTCGGTGGCCGGGAAGCTGCGGGCCGGCAGATGGAGTATTGGCTGTCGAAATTTAGAAAGCCCCATTAAGCGGCACGGTGGCCACATGGCCACCGAAGCCGGAACTGGTCTGGGTGAACGTCGCCGCACGAGTCGGCAGATGACAGGCCGACTCGGTCGGCGCTTGGTTTATGAGCACATCGCGATGACGCGATAAGGGGAGAGCGTTGGACTATTTCGTGAACGCACTGCGGAACAATCCGGAGCTGGCGATCTTTCTCACGCTCGCAATCGGTTTCTTCATCGGGCGACTGAAGTTCGGGAGCTTCAGTCTTGGCATTGTGGTCGGGACGCTTTTGGCCGGCGTGCTGGTGGGGCAACTCGACATCAAGGTCCCCTCGATCGTGAAGACGGTCTTTTTCGATCTCTTCCTCTTCACGACCGGATACAAGGTGGGGCCGCAGTTCTTTCGCGGACTGAAAGGCGACGCTCTTCCTCAGGTCGCGCTGACGGTTGTTCTGTGCGTCACTTGTCTAATCTCCGCTTTCGTTTTCGCAAAGGTTCTCGGCTACGACGTCGGAACGGCAGCGGGCCTCTTGGCCGGCGCATTCTCGGAGTCCACGGTGATAGGAACCGCCGGCGAGGCGATCCAGCGCTTGACGACGATTCCCGATGCGGAAAAGGCCGCGTTGATAAACAACATTCCGGTGGCGTATGCGGTGACCTACCTGGTCGGAACGGCCAGCCTCGTCTGGTTCCTTCCCACGATCGGTCCGAAGCTGATGGGAATCAACCTGAAAGAGGAAGCTGCGCGCGTGCAGAAAGCGATGGCAGGCGCCGCCCAGCATGAGGTCGGCGTCGTCTCGGGCGCGAGAGCCTTCGACATTCGCGCATGCCGCGTGACCAGCCACGACCTTGTGAACAAGACCGTGGCGGAACTCGAAGCGCTGCCGCAGGGCGTACGCCTCTTCATCGTGCGGGTCCGCCGCGGCGACGAGATTATCGAGGCGAAACCCGATACCGTCATCCGCCTGGATGACGTCGTCGCGGTGATCGCACGGCAAGCGGTGCATGTGCGCCTGAGCGAGAGGGTCGGCCCCGAAGTGGATGACAAGGCATTGCTCGACATCCCGATCGAAACGCTGGATGTCGTGGTCACGAACCGTTCACTGGTGGGGAAATCGCTTGCGGCGCTGGCCGACCTTGCGAGCGCGCGCGGGGTATTTCTGCGCCATGTGGTGCGAGCCGGCCAGGAGATCCCCCTCTCGGAAATAACGCACATCGACCGCGGAGATGTGCTGAGCCTCATCGGCACCAAGGGCGAGGTCGAGCGCGCTGCCGCGGAAATTGGATATGCCGATCGCGCCACCACCGCGACGGACATGGTGTTCGTCGGCATAGGAATCGTGATCGGTGGGTTTGTGGGCCTGCTTTCCGTCACGGTCCTGGGTGTCCCGCTGACGCTCACCGCCAGCGGTGGCGCATTGATCATGGGACTTGTGTTCGGCTGGCTGCGCTCGGCGTATCCGTACTTCGGCCGAATTCCGGAGCCGGCGATCTGGGTGTTCGATACTGTGGGACTGTGCACGTTCATCGGCGTGGTGGGCCTGAGTGCGGGCCCGAGCTTCGTCTCTGGCCTACAGAAAACCGGCGTCAGCCTGGTGCTGGTAGGCCTGGTGTCAGCCCTGCTGCCGCACACGATAGGGATCCTGTTTGGCCGCTACGTGCTGAGGATGAGCCCGCTCATCGTGCTCGGGGCTTGCGCTGGTGCTGGAACGATCACTGCCGCGCTTCGCGCGATTCAGGACGAGTCTGGGAGCACCGTTCCTGCATTGGGTTACACGGTTCCCTACGCCGTTGGCAATATCCTTCTTACTGCCTGGGGCCCTGTTCTCGTGGCAATGATGACCATGGGAAAGTGAGTGGGAAAGTGAGCGGGAAAGTGAATTACAATTGATACCTGCGTGCACGCGTCGTATCAGGATGGCAAGGTCTGGCAGGCCGATCTAACAGTTAAAGTCGCGCCTGCCGTCGGGAAGTAAGCGGCCGTCCACCTACCGATTCGAATGCGGCACGCTACCCGTTTCATTTCACTCATCTCATGAGGCATAACATGCAAAGATTTGTCTTTTCGGTCGGTATCGCCATCCTCGCGGCCATTGCTTGGCCCGCTGTGGCGCAAACAGGTGGCGCCATGACCGCGAGCGCGCCAGGCAAGGTAGGTATGGCACAAACCGTCAAGCTCACGGCGACCATCACTGCGATCGACGCCACGACGCGCGACGTCACATTGAAGGGACCGCAGGGCAACGAAGTGGTCGTGACAGCGGGACCCGACGTAAAGAACTTCGCCAAGATGAAAGTTGGCGATCGGGTCGACGTCCAATATGTCGAAGCGGTGACGCTCGAACTGAAAAAAGGCGGCGGTCAAGTAGTCGCACGGACCGAGCAGAATGCCGCCAAGGGCGCCAAAGCCGGCGAGCAGCCTGCCGGTATCGTCGGCCGTCAAGTGACGATCGTCGCCGATGTGATCGATCTCGACCCGGTGAAGCAGACCGTCACTTTGCGCGGACCGAAACGCACGGTTACTCTTCCCGTGAAAGACCCGGAACAGTTCAAACGGATCGCGAAGGGCGACCAGGTCGAAGCGACGTTCACGCAGGCGCTGGCCATGGCCGTCGAGCCGGCAGCGAAAAAGTAGCGCAATGACAATGGGCAAGAAAACCGGCGGGCAAAAGAGCGGCGCGAAGGTCAAAGCTGACAAAGCCAAAACCAAAGGCAAGGCCAAGACCGACGCCGCGCCAGCGGCGGCCGGCCGCCGGGCGTCCTCGGCGCCTGCCGAGGAGTTGAGCGGCAAGGACTATGCACGCGAACTGAAGAAGCTGCACGTGGAACTGGTCAAGCTGCAGCAATGGGTCGTGCATAAAGGGCTCAAAGTCTGCGTCATCTTCGAGGGGCGCGACGGCGCCGGCAAGGGCGGGACGATCAAGGCGCTTACTGAGCGCGTCAGTCCGCGCGTGTTCCGGGTCGTTGCGCTGCCGGCGCCCACGGATCGCGAAAAGTCGCAGATGTACGCGCAGCGCTATCTGCCGCACCTGCCGGCTGCAGGCGAGTTTGTGATCTTCGATCGCAGCTGGTACAACCGCGCCGGTGTCGAGCGTGTGATGGGCTTCTGCACCGAGAAGCAGGCGCTGGGTTTCCTCCAAGTGGTGCCGGCGATGGAGAAGATGATGGTTCAGTCGGGTATCGTCCTGCTCAAGTACTGGCTGGAAGTCAGCCCGGAAGAGCAGTCCCGACGTCTCGAGGCGAGAATCGGAGATGGTCGCAAGACCTGGAAGCTCTCGCCGATGGACCTGAAGTCGTACGATCGCTGGGACGATTATACGAAGGCGCGTGACGACATGATCGCCGCCACCGATACCGCCTGGGCACCGTGGTTCGTCGCCCGCTCCGAGGACAAGAGACGCGTGCGGCTCAACGTCATCAGCCACCTGCTGGCGCAAATCCCTTACAAGACGGTGCAGGCTGACAAGATCAAGCTACCCAAGCGCAAGATCGGCCGTCACAAGGCCGCTAACTATTCGTACAAGTTCGTGCCCGAAGTCTTCTGATCGTCTCTCGATCAGGAGTCGATAGTCGCAGGGGGGCTGCGGCCCCCCGTTTGCATTGACTGGTAGCGTTCGATGGCGGCACGCGCGTTGAACAGCATGCGTTCGGGGCCAAGTCGCTTGTCCAGCCCGACATTGCGCACGACTTCGAGGACTCCGGGGTTCAATCCCACCACCCAAACGACAGCGCCGCGTTCGGTCGCGCGCTGCTCGTACTCCATTAGAGCCCGCAATGCCGAGTACTCGATGTCGGGCACCCGGCTCATGTCGACTGCCAGCACGCGAGGCTCGTGCTGCGCGACCAGCGCGTTGATCTGCTCACCCACATTTTGCCCATTGGCGAAGTACAGGCGCCCCTCTGGTCGAACAATCAGAAGACCGGGGAAGGTCTCATCGTCGGGATGCTCGGCCGACAGCGGCCGCAGCACATCGGCCCCACGCTTGCGACCGATAACGGACACGCGCGGGTGCGCGGTCTGGCTCGCGAGACCGATCATCGATGCGATGATCGCCACCACAATCCCGTTGAGCGTACCGAGCAGCAGCACACCGAGCGCGGCGATGACCGCCCAGCGGAACTCCATGCTGCGCACCTTGCGGATCGCAAGAAACTCCGCAGGCTCAATCAGCCCCACCGAGTAGACGATCACAATCGCCGCCAGCGTCGCCTGCGGCATCAGGCCCAGCAACGGCGCCAGCAACAACATCGTGGCCAATGCAGTTGCCGCGGTCACCAGCGACGCCTTCTGCGATCTGCCGCCCACGGCGCGCACCACCGCAGTTTGCGAGGTGCCACCACCTGACGGCATGGCACCGAACAGCGCACCCCCCAGATTGGCAGCGCCGGTGGCGATCAGTTCGCGATTCGCAACGATCGGAGGATCGTCTTGACGTGCGAACGCACGACCCGCCGCAATCGTCTCGGTGAAGCTCATCAGCGCCATCCCCAGCGCGGCCGGCGCCAACTGCGCTACGAGTGTTAGATCCGGCAGCGTAAGCGAAGGGAAGCCTCGCGGAATCAGGCCGACCGTCGAAACCCCTGCGGCATGCAGGCCGAAGAACCATGACGCGGCAATGCCACCGCCGACAGCAACCAGCGATGCGGGTGAATGCGGCCACAGCCGCTCCATACCTATCAGCACTGCGAACGTCGCAAGCGCCACCGCGAGTGTCAGCAGCGACGTGTCTGGAACGTGTTGCGCGACGCTCACAATATCGGTAAAGAATCCCTGCTTGGTGATGTGGATGCCCAGGAGTTTCGGCACCTGATCCAGCACGATTACCAGACCGATTCCGGTCTTGAAGCCTGTCAGGACTGGCGTGGAAATGAAGCTCGCCATGAAACCCAGCTTCATAACCCTCGCCAGCATAAGCATCGCGCCGACCAGGACACCCAGCGTGGCCGTCGCCGTCACGAGTTTCGCAGGATCGCCGTCCGGCACCGCAAGCCCAAGCTCGGTGCCGACCAGGATCGCCAGGGTCGTGGTGGAGCTGACGCTGAGGACGCGCGACGACCCGAGCAGCGCGTAGATCACCATCGGAACGAAAGCTGTGTAGAGACCGACGGCTACCGGCAAACCAGCGACCGTCGCGTAGGCCATGGCCTTGGGCAGGACGACTGCGGCGGCCGTTAGACCAGCGACAATGTCGAAACGTAGCGTCGGAGCGTCTGGCTCGGTTGTCTTCGCGCTCATCGGAGGCTGTTAAACGGGGCGTTTCGCGCAGCTGCCGTGATGCATTGCTCCCCCACGGACGGTGCGCGTGAATTATCGCAGCGTCATGGTACTCCTGACACGGTCGAGATGGTGATCAATGCGGCACCGCGTTTCATTTCACGCCGATGCTCGCCCAAGATCGCTCGGTCGCAGTCTCGTCGCAGCAGCGCTTTTCTTCGCGGGTTTCCGTCTCGGGTCAAACGTGAGATCGGGATTTCGCCGTAGTCGCTCGAGCATGAATTCCACAAAAACGCGGACGCGCGCGGGCTGCAGCTTCCGCGCAGCATACTGGATGAACAACGGCGTTGGCGGCGGCACGTAGTCGAGCAGCACCGGCACCAATCGTCCGGCATGAACGTGCGGCATCGTCAGGCAGGCGGGCAACTGCGCGAGTCCGAGACCTGCGATTGCCGCGTCGCGCACCGCGAGCAAGTCATTCAGGAGTAAGGTTCCTTTGACTGCGATCGCTATCGCGTCGTCGTTGCCGGTAAATTCCCACGGCGCGAGCCTGCCGGTGCTCGGCGAGCGAAAGCAGATGCAGTCGTGCGCCAGCAACTCGCCCGGTGACGAAGGCGTCCCATATGCCGCGATGTAGTCGGGAGAGGCACAGACCAGGCGCGGAAGGTCGGCTATCTTGCGCACGACGCTGTTGGTATCCGGCTCCGAGCCCGTTCTGATACCGACGTCGAAGCCTTCATCGGTCATGTCGACGACGCGATCGGCCGCCAGGAGTTCGATCTGGATGCGCGGATAGAGACGATGAAATTCTTTCAACAGCGGGACGACAAATAGGCGGCCAAGCACCCGCACGGAGCTCACATGCAGTAGCCCGGACGGTTCGCCGCGCCGATCGGCAATCTGTGCCTGCGCTGCATCGAGGTCCGCGAGCACGTTGCGACTCGATTCGAAGAGAACGCGCCCTTCTTCGGTAACGCTCAGCGCACGCGTCGTGCGATGAAGCAGTCGCACGCCGAGCTCGCGCTCCAGTCGTGCAACGTTGCGACTTACGGAAACCGTCGTGATTCCGAGCTCGCGGGCCGCCGCCGAGAAACTTCCTGCTGAAACGGTTCGTACGAACGACACGATGCCACGAAGGCTATTCATAATCGATTGTAAGCTTTTGGCTAAAGGTGTTTCGACATCGGAGCAAGTCACAAGTTGCAACTACGACGATCGCTGCCGGTCTGTGTTGTACGAGGCGCTTGCTGGCGAGTTGGCTATGCAGTGATACACAACGGTGACACATACCGAGTGACCAGACGCAGCACGATGACGCCACGTTATTCACGGAGTCGAACATGAGACATTCAGCGAGATACCTATCGCAATTCATTCTGGCCAGTGCACTGGCCGTCGGCGCAACGAACGTAGCAATGGCCGACAACGACGAAAATCCGTTCACCGGTTATTGGCATGCGGAGAGTCAGCATACTCAGCTGGTGACGCCCGCACCGATCGCACAGTTGGCGCGTCGTGACGCTGTGCATCCGAGCGGAGGTTTCTGGGACAACGAAGGCGCCGAGGACTCGAGCGCGTCTCCTCGACCAACGACCCGGACTGCTTCCCGCGGCATGGAAGTGACGCAGCGCAGCCCGTTCAGCGACTACGAAGGTGACTAGACGGCCGCGCTCGAACTAACGGCGAACTTACCAACAATAGGACCGCCGCCAAACATCGGCAGCGCTCGCGGTCAGCGGATCATGCAGCCGTTGCTTTAAGCAAGCCGACGATCGCGAGCGCCATGAATATCAAGCCGAGTACGAGGACGGTCACATTAATCTGCGCGTTCACCACGTAGTCGATCAAGGTGGCGCCGCACATTGCCGCAGCGAGAAACAGCCATAGAGGCAGCAGTTGGAGCGCCAGTTTTGTTTTGTTCGCCACGCATCTGTCCTTGAAGTTGGTGCCGGCGAGCCGGGGTAGCCAGCCAAGAGCGGAGGGGCGCTAGCGCTCCGCTGGTCGCCCGGGACTGATCGGCGAGTAGTTCATTTCGAAAACGTTGGCCGATGTCGCCGGCGCCTCAAGCTGCTCGCGGCGTTCGGCGCTTTCGCATTCAGCCCAGACCGCATCGCCGGGGATTTCATCGGTCCGCAAATATCGCGCAAGGTCCACGCCAGCTTGTTGAATTTCCACAATAGAAATGGCGGCAGACCGGTAAGTTGCGTACGGCAGTAGACCGAATAATTGCCGGTCTGTCCGTAGGGACGGTCCTTGAGAAGTTTGAATACTCGTCGGTCTTCGCCTGAGCCGCCGGCGAACTTGGCAATGCACCATTCGGGCAACACGGTGTGGCAGGCCATTTTGTCCAGCATCAGCGCGCTGGGACAGACGAATCCGCCAAAGCTCTTCGAATAGACGCCAGCATTGGGGCCGACCGAATCCCAGGTGTCTCGCGCGAGAATTTCGTCCGATCCGCGCAAGACCCATTGGCGGTAGGCGAACGCCCAGTCCTTGCCGGCAATCGCGGTCTTGAGCTCGCGCAAATGCTGGGGAGCCCACCAATCGTCGTCGTCGAGATACGCTACATGCTGGCTGTTGGCAGCGTAACTGAGAATGGTGCGCAGAGACCCGCCGTATTGGTTCGAATAGAAGCCGCCGTGTCGGCGCGAAGTCGAATAGCCGGGATCGAAAATCGTCAGCGCGCAGTGGGTGGGACATTCCGAGCGCAACGCGTCGAGGAGTGCTCGATCGTCAGACGCCCAGTGATCGACGCCGATCAGGATCTGGATCCGAGCGCCCAGATCCTGCGCAAAGACTGAGCGCACCGCTTGCCCCAGCAGCGGCCGGCCGATCGTCTGGATCACTACACCGGCGGCAAAAGGTGTCTGCAAGTCGTCGCGCATTGAACAGGGCACACAAATGCGAAGTAGCGATTATGCCAGCCAAAGCGCGGCCAAGAGTCAGGCCGACGAATAACGGTCGTTCCTGTTGTCAGCGAAATCGTTGGCAATGCCGGATACGCCCTGACGAGCCTCATTCCCCGCTCGACAAATATTCGGTCGCGATAGACGAGTTTGCCTGTCTCGATGTCGAATGTGTGTATTTCCGTACCGTGCGGCTCGGCCCGCAACAACTGATGCCAGGCGGGCGGAAATCGCACGCTCGGCGTGAAATTGAATGTTCGCGGCAGACACTGCGTCTTCATCCGATAGTCGAGGGCGCCGGCAAAATAATCACGCCACGCCGGGTCGCGGCCGCGCATTGACAAGTCCGACGCAAGTAGATCGAACGGTGCCCAGCGATCTTCTAGCCGGATCTCCGCCCAATAGTGGTAGGCCGGGCTCGCGTAAAGCAGGTATCCGCTGATCATCCGCGCAGCGATACCCCGGGCCCGGCACAGTGCGACCAGCAAGGCCGAGCCGAGATGACAATCGAACCAACCCGAGTCGAGTATCCAGTCGGTCGGATACGCGCTGTCGAGTTCGTCATAGTGGACCACGCCGCACGTAAACTCGTCGAGGATGAAATTCCAGAAGCGCTGCACTGCCACGCCGGGTTTCAGTTCAGGGCCGGCCAGTCTTGCGGCGAGCGCGCGAATGCGCGGACTCACCACCACGATCGCTTCATTCGAGCGAGTGTAGAGAGCCAACTCTGCTGCGGACAAAGTCTCCGTCGGTGGCGTAGCTGCATTGGGGTGAGCCACAAAGGACACTCGCACGCCCAGCGTCAGCGCAGATCGCGACGGCGCACGCACGCGAGCGTCCAGTCGGCCGGTCCAAACTTTGAAGTCCACATCGAGATCGGGCGGTGGAGCGGCTCGATCGATAGCTCGCGCAGCGCAGCATCTTCCAGAGGCAGCGGAAGTCGCAGCAGCACGGTCGAGCCGGGTTGCGCGGCTGTAAGATCGAATTCGCGATGGAGCATGACGGTGAACCGCCCGGGACCAAGCGCCGACGCCGGCGGCGGTCGAGTCAACGATGCAGTGCCTGCATGCATTCCGACGACGCGTCTGCGACCAACGTCGGTAAAGCGGTCTCTCCACACCGTATCGGCGTGTTCGATACCGCGCCATTTGGCGAAGTTGATCACTTCGGCGGGATCGAAACTGCGCTCGCCGCCGGCGGACTGCTCAAAACCCAGGCCTGCTGCAACCCATTGGTCGAGTGCAACCACGACTTCCTTTTCGCTTGCGCTGCGATGCCCCTGCTCGACATCGAAGAGCCAGCCGTACACGAGTAGCATCTCGACCATGCGCGACTGAGCAACCGTGCGATAGCGCGCACTCGTCCGAATGCCCAGAGGGCGTCCGGAGCGCGGTGTCGACTCCGGGCCCGCGTCGTCCGGACTCATACGGCCGCCGGCCTGCGGAGCGAAGACATGCGCCTGCTAAACTTCACGGTTATTCGGGGTCATGGTCGGCGGCTATTCATCACTGAGGGGTTCGCACCTTGCTGTTCACGCTCGCGCTCCCGCGCATCAACGAGCAGGCAACGTCGGCGGTCGTCGGAGCGATCCTTGCCGGCGAAGGACAGGCGCTCGTTCCCGGAGCCAAGTTGCTCGATTTGCGAATAGATTTGAGCGCGGTTGCGTCGCAGGATTGTCCGCCGATTTCTTACTATCGCATTGTGCTGCGCGACCGCGCGTGGTTACGCCAGCTGATGGTCGCCCCCGGTGACGAGGTTGCCGTGGGCGCGACTCTCGCACTGTTCAGTTCCGAGCGCGACGAGCCACTCGACGGCATCCCGGCTCGGGCATTGCGCGTGACTATAGCAGGCGTTGCACCGCCGTCCGACTGGTGGAGCGGAGACATGCGTTGAGCGTGCTCCCTCTGCGACTGGGCCCTCTCTCGGCCGAAGGCTTCAACGTCCAGCGTTCGGGCATACGCTGGTTGTGCGATGACGGACACCTTTGTCGCCCCGGCGAAGTCATCGCCTACTGCAGCATTGGTTTGCGACCGGTCCAATCGATTGGTCGCGACGCTTCGCCGTTCGCAAGCGAAGCACGCGATCTCCAGGTCGCATTCGCTTCGACTATCGGTGGCCGCCTGCGGCGATCGGCAGGAACTTCGCTCGGCGGATTTCTCGATCAGCATCATTTCCATCAGCGCTGGCTACCCGATTTCGTCATCGGACATATTTACACCGCGCCGACTGGCGAGGATGCGGCTGCGCGGCCGGGTGATGTCGCTGCGACCTCGCTGCGCCTGTTGATGCTGGCTGGCCGCCGCACCACCGAACTTGCCGAAGTTCGATCGGGTCTGTTGACGGGATGGCACGACCGCAGTCGTGCCTGGTGGGGTGAAACGGAAGGTTTGGACGAAGACAAGCGTGGAACGCTGCTCAGCCTCGGGATCTGCGAACAGAGTGGTGTCATGCGCGGTGAGCAATTCGCGTTCACCGAAATGTTTGAAGCCGTGGCGGGTCCAGCGCAAGCGGTCTTCGTCGCCGACGATGCGTTGGTACCCTGCGCGCGTGTCGCGCTCGAGCAGCTCCGGCGCACGCCAGCCGACAACCAGACGATTGCTGAGAGCCTCGCGCGGTCGCTGCTCGCGGGCTCGGTGGCGCCGACGCCTGGAGACTGGATGTTTGTCGGAGCACTTCTGTCCGCGCTGGCGCGTTCGCCGCTCACTGATAGCTACGACCTTCTCACGCGCGGCGGACTGCGGCACGCCGGACCGGCTGACGCGGTGAGCTTGTCGCTGGGCGCCGAATCGCCGGTGATACTGAAGCACCGTCATCTCGGCTACGCGATCAATTGCCACGGCTTCCGCATCGCCGAATCGGGACCCGCTGTAAGGACATGGCTGCGCAGCGAATTCGAGCCGCTCAGACGCGGACCCGATGAGATCAAGCGCGACTACATCGATCTGATCGATGCTGTGCGCGAGCATTCGAACGCGAAGATTCTGGTCTACAACGTCATGTCGACGTCGGGCCACGAGGACGTGTCCAATTACGCCTCGTTCGATCGGCCGATGCGCGAATCGTTGGCCAGCATTCGAAACAAGGAATTGAATCTGATGTTGCATGACCTGGCGCGCGAGCGCGATATCGCCATTGTCGACATCGACGCGATTGCGGCGGAGCTCGGCGCTGCCGCCCACCTGCCCGATGGTGTGCACAACAGCGGTCCCATGCAGCGCGAGGTGCGCACCGAGATATTGCGCATTCTGCGTGATCTTGGCGTTCCGGGCTTTGGCGCGATCAACTGATTTCGAATTCGACCTGCAAAGCGTTCAAGTCGTCGACGACGGCAGGAAGGTCTTCTTCGACATCGTCACTGAATATCGCCAGCGGGCGGCCGATCTGCTGCCAGTCTCCCGCTGCGCAGAGGACACGGCGCAAAACGCCGGGTTGGCCAGCGCGGACCTCCACCACGGCCTTGTGCGTCTCCAGTTCGACGATCAGTTCATCCGGCGCGAAGGCGCGGCCTTCGACGCCGTGCCATTCGAGCACGCGCACCTCCTCGACGTCCTCGATCGGTCCGGGAACCACCAGTTTGCTGATCATGCAGTCCCTCTTTCGGCAAATACAGCAGGCGTCAGGATAGCAGCATGGACCGCGCGGCCAGAACGACGCGTTGCGCGTTGGGAACAGTAGCAGCCTCGAGTACCGGGTTGGACGATACCGGCGCCGGCAGCGCGCCGACACGCGCGACTCGTCCTGCGCGCAGCGGGCCGATCGCTTGCTGCACGCGAAAGGCAATCTCCGCCCCGACGCCGCACGTCACCTGTCCTTCTTCAAGCGTGAGCAGCGCGTGCGTCCTGGCCACAGACTCGCAGAGCAAGGGCAGATCGAGCGGCGCCAGCGTGCGCAGGTCGACGATCTCGCAAGAGATGCCGATCGCGGCCAGCTGCTCGGCGGCGACTCCGCGACTCGGCACATGTAGGAATGCGTGACGATCGTGAGGTCGGTGCCGCGGCGGCGAATCGCCGCCTTGCCGATAGCAATCGCTCCGCCTTCGAGCAGTACCTCGCCCGCGGTTGGAAATAAACGCTTGTGATCGACGAAAACGACCGGCCCGTCCTCGCGCAGCGCGGACTTCATCAGGCCATACGCATCGGCGGCTGTCGAAGGGGCGACGACCTTGAGCCCGGGCACGCCCATGAGCCAGGCCTCGATGCACTGCGAATGTGCGACGCCCTGGCCCTTGGCGCCGGCCGTCGTCTTGACCACGACGGGCACGGTGATCTGGCCGCCGGTCTTGAAGCGGGCCTTCGCGGCGTAGTTGACCAGCGGGTCCAGTCCGAGCATCAGGAAATCCATGTAGGTGATGCTGACGAGCGGACGCATGCCGGCCGCGGCTGCGCCGACGCCGATGCCGATCATCGAGCTTTCAGCGACCGGCGTATCGCGCACGCGAGCAGCGCCGAATTCTTCATACAAACCCGCGAACTCCTTGTACGATCCACCGAAGCGTCCGACGTCCTGGCCGAGCACGATCACGCTGTCGTGGGTTTGCATCTCCTCGCGCAGCGCGCGCGCGATTGCCTCGCGAAAGAACAATTTCTCGACGCCGGCCATCGCTTCAGACGACATCGCCCAGCAAGGTTCGCGCGTCGGGATAGGGCGCGTCGTCGGCAAAGGAGATTGCCTCCGCTACGGCGTCCTCAGTTTCGTCTTCGAGCTTCTGCAGCGACGAGGGACCGAGCGTCCCATCCGCTTCGAGCTGCGCACTCAAGCGACGAATCGCGCAGCGAGCGAGCGCACCCTTCATCTCGTCCGCGCTGCGCGTTTCGCGAGTGGCGGTCGAATGCGGCGAAAATCGTTCGGACAGGCACTCGAGGAACGACGGTCCCAGCCCACTGCGGGCTCGCTCTGCGAACGACATGGCTGCCTTCGCGTATCGCGATTACGTCCATGCCGTCGATGGTTCGGGAAGGGATGCCGAAAGCCGAAGCAAGGTCGGCGAGTCTCTTCGGCGCCAAGGCGTCGGCTTGTCGTGTCGAGATCGAATAGCCGTTGTTGTCGCAGACGAACATCAGCGGCAGCTTCCACAGCGCCGCGATGTTCATCGTTTCGTGCAGCGCGCCGGAACCGCACGCGCCATCGCCGAATATGCAGGCGACGATGCTCCCTCGGCCCTGCATCTGTGCGCTCAGAGCCACGCCGGCGGCAATGGTCAGGTTGCCCGCAACCACGGCGTGCGCTCCGAAAAATCCCTTGGATGGCTGGGCCAGATGTCCGCGGCCGCCGCGTCCTCGACACGGCCCGGTTTCCTTGCCTATGAGTTCGGCCATGACCGCGCCGGGGTCGAGGCCGCGAGCAAGAGCGGCGGCGATCGACCGTCCGCTGGACAGCAACTGATCGTCCATGCGCAGTGCTGCGCAAACGCCGACGGCGACCGCTTCTTCGCCCGACGACAGCAGCTGAAAACCGTGGTCAGGGCGACGCATCAGCGCTTTTTCGAAAGCGCGGATCAGCATCATCGATCGAAGCAAGCTGATGCGGTCCACAGTTTGGCTTGTCGTCACGCTATTGATTCTTTCGCAGTCTGCGGTTCAGCAGTGTGCCGATCTGCGCCAATTTACCGTGGTGTTGCCTCGCGCGCTCCTGCACGTCCGGCGCGATCAAGTCGTCGAGACCGGAGGCCAGCACGCTGGAGACGATTGCATAGGCTGCCGTTTCGGCAGCTATCGCGCCGTTCATACGATAGTCGGCCTGTACGTGTTGCGCGCCAATATGCGCGAAGATGCGATCGATGTCGACGACGGCAATTCCGAGATCGTGCGACAGATCGGCCGCCAGCAGATTGAGACGGCGAATTCGTTCGATGCTCGGCGTCCCATGCTCGTCGCTCCGAGAGACATTCTTGGCGATGTGACGGAATGTCGTGCACACGAAAACGTTTGCCGTCGTTGCGAATGACTGGAACGACTGGAGCTGGGTCCTCCATCGCGACTCGACCGCGGTGATGGACTCGGCGGCTGACAATGCGTCCGCCAGCATCGACATGACAACCAGATCGGGCGGCTCGCCGAGGTCGATTGCAGCTAGCAGCGTCGCCGGGAATCGCAGGCGGACGTCCGCCCCGTTGCCGGTGGCAGCGATAAGCGACTCAGCCAGTTGTTCCGAGGCGGCGATGAGGGCAGGGCGCTCGGCGTGGGTGACGATCGCATCGAGCACGACGGGTTTTTTCATGCCGATCTGTTCATGCGCGTCGCCGGTGACTGCGACGCGGGGTGTCCGAAATCGGTCTCATAATCCGTTGCGTTTGCAGAGTGACATGGTTCTAACTCCTTACGTTCACTCTGCAACACACGCCGCAGCTATTGTGATCGAATGTGTTCGACCGGGTCAACGTCGACGAATACCCAGCACTTGCTGATCTTCGCGCTCGGAGTCTCGCCAGCGGGTGCTTTCTCCTCAGCTACCAGATGATCTGCAAACGCGGCGCGGATTGCAGATCGAGCGCGTTATGAGCGAATACTGTCGGTGTACGTTGCGATCAATCCCTACCGACCTGAGTAGACCGCCGTCACCTGCTCGCGACCGTGGCCCATTTCGCGGCTGATCACCTCTCGCGCTTCGCGATCGATCGCTTTCTGCTTCGCCGTGAGTGACTTCATGCTCTATGGGTCTTAAGACGCAAACTGTCTGCTGCTTGCCTACTTCTACGCGGCCAGCTAATGTTCTTGCGTCTTTGTGCCCGCGTGGACAACCAGGGCTGGCAAGCTACCTGGACAAACGTTGAGATCCGACGCACGCCCGTATCGAGACATCCTGTGCCCGAAGACGTGCTGGTTAGTTGCCTGATGGTGACACTACCATCGCCGCGCCGCCTCGCCTTCCTGAAACGAGCGATCGCCGCGTATTGCGCCCAAACTTACTTGTCGCGCGAACTGGTGATCGTGCTCGACCAGGGAAGCCCAGATGCCAAGGCGGCGATCATGGACCACGTTGCAACACTTGGCCGGGACGACGTGCGGATCATCGAGTCCCCCTGCGCGATGTCATTGGGCGCTTTGCGCAATCTCAGTCGCGCCAGTGCCCGGGGTAAGGTCCACTGCCAGTGGGACGACGACGATCTGCACCACCCGCAACGGGTCGAATTGGAACTAGCCGCGCTGACCGCGAGCGGCGCCCTGGCAGTCTGTCTGCAGGAGGTGATGCTGCTCTTGACCGCATCGTCCGAGATCTATTGGACCAACTGGCGCGCGGCCGAGCCCACCGTGATGCCGGCCACGTTGATGTGCCTGGCGACGGCGCCCGTGCGCTATCCCGAGAGCGGTCCCAATTCACGATTGGGAGAGGACACCGACGTCGTTCTCCAGTTCCTGCGGCTTGGCGGGCTGCACCCGATAACCGATTTGCCGCACCTTCTTGTCTACGTCGGTCACGCGACCAATACCTGGGGCCCTGATTTTCACCCTATGTTGGCAAGTCGGCTCGGTTTGTCCCGGGGCCTGCTTCTGCGCCGCGAAGCCAGGATACGGGAAAGCCTGCGAGCAATTGATTTCGGACCTGGCCCGGTGACCGTACGCGGCCCGAATGGGGCCGCCTTCATCCTCGACGTCTGATTCTCAGGGTCGAACTCGCTCCCAGGGCAGCTGCCGTTCAAACCGCCGCAATCGAGGACCCCAAGGCTGGCCGGCCGAGAAGCGCCCGCGCGGCGTCATAGTCGACGCCGCAGTCACCCCGGGCCGCGACCTCCAGTTCCATCAGCGAACTGATCCTGGCCTCGGCCGGCAGCGGATTCTGGGGCGCCAGACTGGCCCAGAAAACCGCCAGCAGCTTGACCGCAATGATCGGATGCCGCGCGTAGAAGTCCTCCTCCCAGCCGGTTTCCGCAAGCGGATCACGCCAGCCGCTACGATGGGTCAGATGGTAGGACCGGGCACCCTCGATCAAGCCCATGCCCAGCCCCATTTGACAGAGCCGAAGCGCCACTTCGCGGTGCTCGGTCAGACCGCCGCCCTCGTGAAAGCCACCCGTCTGCAGAAACGTCGCGCGGGGGACCGACAAGTTGCTGCCGGTCGCGGCCGCCCATAGGACCGAGCACTCAGGATGGCGCCGCAGGGCGTCTATCTCCAGTTCTTGAAGCCGCCGCGGCCCGACGCCTGGGTAGACGCCTGGCTCCGCGCGTTGTGCGACGGCGTCGAACTCCTCGAGAATCTGTCGACGCGTGACCAGGAGACGACCAAGCTCATCCGGAGTCAGCCGCGCCAGTCGTTCGGCCTCGCCCGCCCTGGGAGTTCCGGTCTCCGGATTGGCGAGAAAGCGCGTGCATCGCAGGTGGAAGACCTCACCGCGGCCAATCAGAGCTGGGCGGTCCGCGTGTGCCGCCGCGTGGCACCTGACGAGATCCGGGCCCGCCAGGGTGTCACCGTCGAGGAACAGCAGGACATCGCCGCTCGCTGCCCAGGCTCCAGCGTTGGACGCCCCCGCGCGGCCACAAGGCGCTTCATGATGGATCACCGTCAGCGGCATCCAGCCGGCGGCTTCTTCCAGCACGAGGGCGGTGTGGTCGCTGGAGCCGTCGTTAACCACCACCACTTCGGCCGGCTCGGTCTGGCGCGCTAGCGAAGTCAGGGTCAGTCGCAGTCGGTCGGCCTCATCCTTGGAACGGATCACTACGCTGACGTTCACGTTCCCTCCTCCTTGCGTCTTTGCGGCCCGGTCGATGACCTCGACGGCGCTCCAGCGGATCGCGATTGGGATCGACCATGCAGCGTCACAGTTTCTGCGCCGCTCGACGACAGCGAGCGTAGCCGTTTCGTAACTTCTATTAGCTCTTTGCAATTGCTGTCAGGCAGCGCGTGGCTGCTCTTGAAACATGGCGCGTGTTGCAAGAGCCCGATTAGAAAATTTTTCCCAACTGAACGTCGGCCTCTGACTTCGTCACGGCGAGAGCACGCCCGGGACAAGGCGACGTGCCGCCTCGTAGTCGACGCCGTCGTTGCCTTGCGCGGCGCGTTCCAGCGCCACAAGCGTTTCAATTCTGGCTTCGGGGGGAAGCACGACTGCGCCGCCGACCGTGGCCCAGAACAGCGGCAGCAGTTTCACCGCCGGCAGCGGATGCGCGCGGTAGAAGACTTGCTCCCATCGAGCATCCTGCAAGGGATCGCGCCAGCCGCTGCGGTGAGTCATGTGAAAACTCCTGGCGCCATCGACCATGGTCATGCGCGCACCCGCAGCACACAGTCGCAGGCAAAGTTCACGATGCTCATTGATGTCGAGATCTTCGTCGAAGCCTCCCGCGCGCAGGAAGGCGTCCGTTCGCACCGACAGGTTGTGACCGGAGGCGGCCGCCCAGAGGACTGAACAATCCTGATGTTCGCGCAGGGCGTCGCACTCGAGTTCGTACAGCCGACGCGGACCCGCACCGGGGTAGATCGCGAGTTCGGCCCGTCGTTCGATCGCGGCAAAATCATCGGTAATCTGCGCTCGCGTGACGCGCAGGCGGTCGCGTTCGGTCGCGGTCATGCGGGCGAGTCTTGCTTCCTCGCCTGGCCGCGGGCTAGCGACTTCCGGATCGAGGAGGAAGCGCGTGCAGCGCAGGTGGAAGGTTTCGCCGCGGCCGACTACCGGCATGGTGCTGCTGTCGTGCGTGGCAGCGTGTCGCGCCACCAGTTCGCGATGGGCGAGCACATCGCCATCGAGAAACAGCAGAACGTCGCCAGTGGCCAAGCGCGCGCCGGCGTTGGCTGCAGCAGAGCGCCCGAACGGCGTTGCGTGGCGGACGCTGCGCAAAGGTATGACGCTGCTGAGTTCCGAGAGTACCGATGGCGTGTGGTCGCGCGATCCATCGTCAACAACAAGCACTTCGCAAGGCGCAGTCTGCTTTACCAGCGATGTCAGCGCCAACCTGAGGCGGTCTGCCTCGTCCTTGGACCTGATGACTACGCTGACTCGCATTCGCCGGCGTTCTAGTTTCGCGATTTGACTGTGCCTGGCGGCGCATCCGCGAAGCAGCCCAGTTCGTCGAGCACCCTCACCACGTCCTCCGCAACGAGTCGGCAGCCTTCGGCAGTCAAATGCATGGCATCGAGTTTCATTCGCTCCGCTCCGGCGCGGGCAACGATTGCATCGACATCGATAACGGAGATGCCGGTTCGCTGCGACAGTTCGATGAGACCCAGGTTGAAGCGACGGATTCTGGTCGCAAGGCTTGTCTCCAATCCCAGATGACAGTGCGCATTGTCGCCGGGCACGACCGACGATAGGTTGTAGACCAGGATAGGAGTCGCAGAGTGCGTGCGCAGCCTCGCGATCACCTGTTCGAGATTGGCCATTGATGTGCCGACATCGAGTAGCGGTGAGTTGATGAAATTTTCGCTCAGCCATCGTTTGTCGTCTGCTGGCCACGCCTGCCAATTGTACGGATTGAGCAGGTAGTCTTCGCTGCGATGGCGGACCAGGTTGGTCATTATGTCGGGCTGGATGGAAAGAACAATCGCGTCGGCGTCGGTCCCAAAGATCTCGCAACTGAATTGGCTGGCCGTGGAGTACGTGTCCAGCTCGAGCTTCCGCGCCGCGAGATCGGCCGGAACCTTGCCTCGCGCCGCGAGCAACGCGTCGGATCGGGAAAATGTTTCGTGACGCATGCGCACGAGGGTCCCCGGAAAACGGTCGCGAACGATTTCATTGATTCCGTTCCATCGAAGGGTGCCGCTCATCCTGAACGAATGCAGTGTGTCGTGCACGTCCAGATTGCCTTTGATGAACAGGGTCAAGCGAGGCAACGGCTTTCTCCCACGGAACGCAGTGAACCGCTAGCGCTCAAACTTGGTCGACAGCACGATCAGCGTTTGCGTTCGCTCGATCCCCGGCAGCAGGCCGATGCGATCCAGCCACCGGTCGAGCTCCGCGGGACTCTCCGCTTCGATCGTCGCGACGTAGTCAAACGCGCCGCTTACTGCGCGCAGTGCCGCACAACTCGGCATGGCTTTAAGGTCGCGTACCACTCTCTCGGCTTGCTTGGCATTGACATTGAGCAACACCTGCGCGGCAAGAATTCCGCGCGTGCTGTCCTCAGCGATGCGAACCGTGTAACCGGTGATGATGCCGCTCTTTTCCAGGCGGCGGATGCGTTCCTGCACGGTGGTGCGCGAAAGACCAAGCTTCCGCGCGATCGACGCCGTCGACTCTCGGGCATTGGCCTTGAGCAGGCCCAGCAGGCGGCGGTCTTCGGGGGTCATGACGGAAAATGCTGGCGAAATGCTGGATTTATCGTCGAATCGCCGGGATTCTACCCCTTTCCGGCGAACTGCCGCCTTCAATCCGGCGCGCTGCTGCCCTACGCTACGAAGCACCTTAAGTGCCAACGTGGCAACTGGGCTAAGTGGCAACCGAGAGCGGATAGCAGGGGGAGCGAACGTGAAGACCAGACTCACACTATTGGGCGCAGGAAAAATCGGCGAAGCGATCGTCAATCTGCTTGGAGAGACCGGCGACTACGACATTACCGTTGCGGACCGCGACCAAAGTCGTATTGCCGACGCTTGTCGAATCCGGCGCGCGCGTGGTGGAGTTGGACTGCGCCGACCAAAACGCGTTGCAGCGGGTGCTTCGCGACCAGGAGATGGTGATCTCCGCGTCGCCGTTCTATCTGACGGCTGCCATCGCCACGGCGGCCAAGGCGGTTGGCGCGCATTATTTCGATCTGACCGAAGATGTGTCGAGCACCAGAGCAGTAAAGGCTCTTGCGGTTGACGCCACAACGGCGCTCGTTCCGCAATGCGGGCTGGCGCCCGGCTACATTTCGATCGTCGCTCACGACCTGACGCGTGAATTCGACACGTTGCGCGACGTGCAGATGCGCGTCGGCGCGCTGCCGATCTACCCCACCAACGCGCTCAAGTACAACCTGACGTGGAGCACCGACGGATTGATCAACGAATATTGCAATCCTTGCGAGGCGATTATCGATGGCAGCTTGCGCGAGACGCTGGCGCTCGAAGAGATCGAGGAGTTTTCGCTCGATGGCATCGGTTACGAAGCATTCAACACGTCGGGCGGGCTCGGCACGTTGTGCGATACCCTGGCAGGACGAGTCGAGAACCTCAACTACAAGACGGTGCGCTACCCGGGCCATCGCGATATCGTCAAGATGCTGATCCGCGACCTGCGTCTCGGACAACGTCGGGACCTGTTGAAAGATGTTCTGGAGACCGCCATCCCGATGACCTTGCAGGACGTCGTCCTGATTTTCATCACCGTGAGCGGCACCGACATGGCCGCTTGACGCAGCAGAGCTACGCCAAGAAGATCTACAGCAGGACGGTAAACGGCCAGCATCTATCGGCGATTCAACTCACGACGTCGGCCGGTATTTGCGCGATGGTCGATCTGTTGCGCGAAGGCAAGTTGCCGCAGCGCGGATTCGTACGTCAGGAACAGGCGAGCCTGGCTGATTTTCATGGCAATCGCTTCGGTCGATACTATCAATAGCGTCTCCCGGGACGCGGCAGGAGCTTCAAAAATGGACGTTGAAAATCTGCTGCAGGAACTCGGCGTCGATCTTGCATTGTTCGCGCGGCGACGGGCTTCGCGTCCGCTCGCCGATCGATGGCTCGACACTCGCAAGCCTGCGTGTCGATGACGTCGCATCGATCGCGGCCAAGACAGCCGCCGCGCACGCGGCGTTTCTCAAGTGGCGCGATGTCCCGGCGCCGCGTCGCGGCGAATTGATTCGCGTATTCGGACAGCTGCTGCGCGAGCACAAGACCGCATTTGGACGGCTGGTCACGATCGAATCGGGAAAGATCGTGCAGGAGGGCTTGGGTGAAGTCCAGGAAATGATCGATATCTGCGACTTTGCCGTCGGCCTGTCGCGTCAGCTCTATGGTTTGACCATCGCCTCCGAACGGCCCGGCCACAGGATGATGGAAACCTGGCATCCGCTAGGCGCCGTTGCGGTGATCAGCGCATTTAATTTCCCCGTCGCCGTTTGGTCGTGGAACGCGATGCTGGCACTCGTCTGCGGCGATGCCGTCGTCTGGAAGCCTTCGGAAAAGACGCCGTTGTCGGCGCTGGCATGCCTCGCGCTGCTGCAGCGGGCGGCGACGCAGGTGCGCGACGTGCCCGAGGGCTTGACTCAAATCGTGCTGGGACAGAGCGCACAAGGCACCGCCTTGGTCGAGGATCGCCACGTGGCGCTCGTTTCGGCAACAGGCAGCACGCGCATGGGCCGCAGCGTTGCGAGCGCGTCTGCCGTCGCGGCTCACCAAGACGCTGCTGGAGCTCGGCGGCAACAATGCGTTGATCGTCGCTCCCAGCGCCGATATCGAACTTGCGCTTCGCGCGATCACTTTTTCCGCAGTAGGCACCGCGGGTCAGCGTTGCACGTCGCTGCGTCGCCTGATCGTTCACGAGTCGGTCTACGATAGCCTTATGGCGCGGCTGAAGGCCGTCTATGCCGCATTGCCCGTCGGCGATCCGCTGAAGAGCGGCACTCTGGTCGGTCCGCTGATCGATGCTGCTGCGGGCGCGCGGATGGAACAAGCCCTCGACGCTGCGCGCGGCGACGGCGGTCGCGTGCACGGCGGACAGCGAGTGCAGGTCGCGGGCTGCGATGAGGGCTATTACGTCCGTCCCGCTCTGGTGGAAATGTACACGCAGACCGCATTGATGCAGACGGAGACGTTTGCTCCGATCTTGTACGTCCTGCGCTATCGCACACTGGCCGAGGCGATCGACATCAACAACGGCGTGCCGCAAGGCTTGTCGTCGTCGATTTTCACCAACGACGTGCGCGAAGCAGAGATGTTCCTGTCCGCGTCGGGGAGCGACTGCGGCATTGCCAACGTCAACATCGGACCGTCAGGCGCCGAGATCGGCGGCGCTTTCGGTGGGGAGAAGGAAACGGGCGGCGGCAGGGAATCCGGTTCGGATGCGTGGAAGGCGTACATGCGACGCGCAACGAACACCGTCAACTACAGCGGGGCGCTGCCGTTGGCGCAAGGCATCCGCTTCGAAGTCTGAACGTCTGTCGGCGGAAACCGCGAAGCGCGGCGATCAGATCGCAGCGCGACCGCGCCGGACGGACCTTCAGTGGGCGTGAGAGTGGCCCTCGTGCTGGTGTCTCGCAAGGCGTTCGTCGTCGATCGGCGAGCGCAACCGTGCTTCGGCCGTGACCGGAATCTCCTGGCGCGCACCGCTCGCGTCTTCGATGGTCAGCGTCAACACCAAGTGGTCGCCAAGCTCGAAGGTTCGCCGAAGTCCCGTCAATGCGAGCCGCTGCTTGCCAGGGGAAAGCGCGACCTTCTGTTTCGCGGGTAAGGCGAGTTCGGTCATCGTCGCGGAATTTTTGCCGGCCGCGCGAATCGCGATGCGTCTTGCATCGTCGGTCGTCACCTTGATAACGCGGGCGCCTTCGGTGCTCGTGAGATTCATATAGACCTCGGTATCCCGTCCGCTCTTTGCAGGCAGCAACCAAGGCTCGTTGACGACGAACAACGCCCAGGCGTCAGTGGCCAGAACCGCCAGCAATAGCGAACAGCAGCAGGCAATCCGGCGGGGGACGCCGAGAGGTTTCCGCATCAGCGCTTGCCCTCTCGGACGGGGAGACGGTTGGAGCGACGGTTCAATATTTGTCACAGGGACGGTGCCGATCGTTGCATTCCCAAGCCTATCGCCGAATAATGAGGGTAACAAGAATATCGTCCTGCAATAAATTTCCTGTAATTCTTGCACTTTCGAAGCGGGGAATATCCCGCATGAAGCACTGTTCACTTGATATCTTGATTCCCCGGCGGCGAGCATCCCCTTGGTCGCGCGCCTGCCCGACCAAGGAGACCACCATGAAACACTTACTGCGCAGCCTGTTGTTTGCATTGCCTCTGGCGGTCGCACAGCCCGCGTTGGCGGAATATCATACGTTCCAGATAGAGGAACTGTATTCGAACGCCAGTGGGACGATCCAGTATATCGTTCTTCACGAATCGCAGAACATGGACGGCGAAGGCTTTCTCGGCATGCGCACGCTGAGCGCCAAGTCGACGAGTTCAGGTGTCACCACCACCTTTCTCTTCCCATACGATCTGCCCGGTGGTTCATGCGACTCGTATGGCTACGGGTGTCAGAGTGCTCCGACCGCGGATAAGCGCGTGCTCATCGCGACTGCTGGTTTCAACGCGTTGAACCTGCTCCGAGTGGACTACATCATACCCGACGGGTTTCTGGCGGTCGGCGGCGGCACGGTGAACTACGCACTTGTCGACCAGGTAACTTATTCCGCCCTGCCGACCGACGGCGCGAACGCGCTGACGAGAACCGGGACCGTGACTCATAACGTCGCGACGAATTTCCTGGGCCAGACCGCGTCGGTTGCCGGCGTTGCGCCAATCAACTACCAAGGTTTGTGGTTCGTTCCCGCGGAATCCGGCTGGGGAGTCAATTTCGCGCACCAAGCCAATCTCATCTTCGCTTCGTGGTTTACATTCGACCTCTCCGGCAAGGGCACCTGGCTGGTGGCGACCCTCGGCAACACTACGGGCGCCTCGTACACCGGCCAACTGTTCCAGGGTACCGGCCCCGCCTTCGACGCGGTGCCGTTCCCGCCGCTGGGTAGTGCCGGCGGCGCGGTGGTGGGCGGCTTGGGCGGGACGGCGACGGTGAACTTCACCGATGCCAACAACGCGACCTTCACCTACACGGTGGCCGGCATCACCCAGACTAAGAACATCACCCGGCAGCTCTTCGGAGTGCAGCCTGTGTGCACCTACGGAGCGCAGCCGAACCTGGCGTTGGCGACCAATTACACCGACCTGTGGTGGGCGTCGCCGCCGGGATCTGAAGCGGGCTGGGGGATCAACCTCACTCATCAAAGCGACACCATCTTCGCGAGCTGGTTCACCTTCGATCACGATCACACGCCGATGTGGCTGGTAGCGACTGCGACCAAGACGGTGGCCGGCACCTATGCGGCGCCACAGCTATTCAGGCTGACAGGGCCGGCATTCAACGCAGTGCCCTTCCCAGCTCTGGGCGCGCCCGGCGGACCGACCGGGGCATCGGTGGGAACAGCGACGTTCGTGTTCAGCAGCGGCAACGCCGCGAGCTTTACATACACCGTCAATGGCGTCACGCAGACCAAGGCCATTACGCGCGAAGTACTCGATGGCAGCACCATCGGGACCGCTTGCCAGTAATCATCCGCGAGTGGTGATCGACGCGCAGAACTGCATGATTTGGCCGGGTGTGGAACGATGACCGTCGTTCCACACCTCAAGTCGGTGGCCATCGCGTGGGTACTGTGGGCCGCGATGCAAAGCGCGGCGCTTGCAACGGACGTGGGCGAGACAGCCCCGCCATTCTCGCTGGCCGGAACTAAAGGCGACACGATTTCGCTGACGAGTTTGCGCGGGAAAGTCGTGTACGTCGATTTTTGGGCATCGTGGTGCGGGCCTTGCCGACGATCGTTTCCGTGGATGAATGCGATGCAGCAGCGCTACGGCGGGCAAGGTCTCGCGATTGTCGCGATCAACGTGGACAAGAATCGAGCCGACGCCGAGCGCTTCCTGCAAGCTAATGCGGTGCAATTCTCGATTGCCTATGATCCATCGGGAGATACTCCCCGGGGCTATGGCGTGCCCGCCATGCCCAGCTCTTACCTGATCGATTCGCACGGCAAAGTCGTCGAGGTCGTCCAGGGTTTTCACGACGAGCTCAAACCAAAGCTCGAAGACCGTATTCGCGCGCTGCTCGCGGCGTCGTAATGGTCCTGGGTGTTCGTAGCCGGTTCATCGCAGGAAGCGCAACTGATCCGCTGTTGACTCGCAATTTACTCATGCCTATGCAATCGCCAACTCGAGGAGTGTGGAGCATGCTGGGAAAGGCGCGCCCGATGGTGTGGATGCTCGTCGTTGCCATGTCCGGTTGCGCGACGATCCATCCGCCGCAGCCGTGGGAGAAGGGGCAACTTGCACGGCCTGACATGCGGTTCGACGCCGACCCGATGCAGCAGAAACTGACGCAGCACATTTACACCAGTAAGGAAGCCGCCACCGGAGGATACGGCGCGGGTGGCGGTGGTTGTGGCTGTAACTGACGAGCGCGCGCAGCTGCCGACGAAACGCGACTGCTCGTGTGGTGACGCACCAGCAGACAAGACGCCCGCTCGCGCATTGTTGGCTGCTGCGCTGGCGCTGCCAGGCATTATTCCCGCGACGGCAATTGCGCAGACCGCTCCCGAGCAGTCCCTGCTCTCAGTCAGGTACCTGGACTATCGCGACTGGCAACCCGGTGCCGATCGCATCACTGTTCGCAATCCGTCGTTCTATCTGCTAACACCGCTCTCCGACTCTGTCGCGCTCGAAGGTTCGCTCGTTTACGACGGAATCTCGGGTGCATCCACGCTCTACCACAACACCCTGTCGGGCGCGTCGGGCAAAGGAGGGGTAACCGACTATCGCACTGCCGGCGACGTCAAGATCACCAAGTACTTGGACGGCGCAGCAGTCGGAGCGGGCGCCGCAGTGTCGGCGGAACAAGACTACCTCTCGCGCTCCGCGTCGTTCGATTGGCGCGTCAGCAGCGACGATCGCAACCGGACCTACGCGCTCGGGCTTGGCGTCGCGAGCGACCGCATCAACAGCGTCAACGGCGTCGCAGTGAATCAGAGGCGCGATACGGTCGACGTGCTGATCGGTGTAACGCAAGTACTCTCGGCGGAAGCGATCGTGCAGTCGAACATCGGCTATTCGACGGGGCACGGCTATTATTCGGACCCGTACAAGACCATCGACTTTCGGCCCGATCACCGCGAGGTGCTTGCATGGCTGACGCGCTATAACCAGCATCTGCCGCAGTTCGATGCAACGCTGAATTTGTCGTACCGCTACACCTACGACTCATTCGGTACCAACTCTCACACCGTCGATGCAAGGTGGCTTCAGTCGCTCCCCGGCGGCTGGACGGTCGCTCCGAGCCTGCGTTATTACACGCAGAGAGCGGCCGACTTCTATTTCGACCCGCCTTTTCCGCAGGGCTTCGACCTCGGGAAACCGTACAGCGCGGATACGCGCCTGTCGGCATTTGGCGCGTTCACGCCCGGCATCTCGGCGACGAAAATGCTGCCTGACGAGTGGACGCTCGATGTCGATTTCGAGTTCTACCGCCAGCGGAGCGGCTGGCGCGTCGGCGGCGCAGGCAGCCCCGGCATCGAGCCCTTGTCGGCACGCTGGGTCTCGTTGGGGTTGACCAAAGCGTTCTAGTGTAGCGGTACAACGCACCAGCGCGTACCAGCGCACACCCGGCGCTGGACCGTCGTCACCGGCTTCCGGCATAGTGCACGCATGCCTCTGTTCAACACCCGTTTCGAGGCGATGGCGTCGCCCTGCGAGTTGCAAATCTGGCACGACGACGACCTTCGCGCGCGACGCGCCGCGGACGCGGCGACCGCTGAAGTACGACGCATCGAAGCCAAATATTCGCGCTATCGTACCGACAGCGTCACAACGCGGATCAATGCTGCCGCTGGCAGCCACGAGATAGCGATCGACTCCGAAACGGCCGCGTTGCTCGGTTATGCGGATCAATGCTATCGCTTGAGCGAAGGGCGCTTTGATCTGACGTCGGGCGTCCTACGACGCGTCTGGGATTTCCGCCGATCACCCCCACAGCTCCCCGCCGAGGCCGACATCGCCGCCGCGATTGCGCGCATCGCGTGGCGCGACGTCGAATGGAACGAACGGACCGTGCGTCTTCCGCGCGCGGACATGGAACTCGATTTTGGAGGCATCGGCAAGGAATACGCCGCCGATCGCGCCGCGGCGATTTGCCGGCAACACGATATTGCGCACGCGCTCGTCAATCTCGGCGGAGACGTGCGCGCGGTTGGTTCGCAACACGATGGCTCGCATTGGCGCATTGCCATCGCCCATCCGCGCCTCAACGATGCCGTCGTCGCCGGCATCGAGCTCGTCGATGACGCCGTCGCGACGAGCGGCGACTACGAACGCTATTTCGAAATCGATGGGCAGCGCTATTGCCACTTGCTGAATGCGCGCACCGGATGGCCGGTGTCCTATTGGCAATCGGTGAGCGTCGTTGCGCCGCTGTGTGTGGTCGCCGGCAGTTGCGCGAGCATCGCGATGCTGCTGGAACAAGAGGGCGAGACTTTTCTTCGCAGTCAGGGCGTGGCATACCTCGCCGTCAGCAGCGACGGCGCCATCAGAGGTCCGGTTGCGCAACGAGACCGGCAATCCGGGGCCGCCTGACGTTCAAAGCGTTTGTGGCATGGTTGCAACATCGCCGCGCAGCAAATATTCCTCCGAGTCGCATGCTTCGTGCGCCGTCGCGCAAAGGGCTCTAGACTGCTTGCTGGAGGAGTTTTCACGGACATACGCATCAAGAGCGACCACAGCGCGCATCGTCGTTGGCGGGTCGCCGCCCTAACTCTCGCCGCCGCGACGCTCTTGTCTTCGGCGTTTTCGGCTTCGGCGACAGTAGGTGTCAACAAGAGCTTCACCCCTAATTCGGTGGTCGCCGGCCAGCCTTCGACGCTGACGATCCTCTTCCTGAATCCGAATGCGACGGCAGCGATTAATACCGCCGTCACCGACACTTTGCCGGCAGGCGTCAAGGTCGCCAGCCCGCCGGCTATCACCAACACCTGCGGTTTGGTCTCTGACGTGACTGCCGTTGCCGGCAGCGGAAGCGTATCGATCGCCAACGGTACGATCCCGGCCAGCGCCGCCGGCGTCGCCGGACAGTGCCAGTTCACGGTCAATGTCGTTTCGTCCACGGTCAACACGTATCTCAACGACATACCCAGCGGCGCGGTCTCGTCTTCGCAAAGCAGCAACCTGCAAGCCACCCAGGCCACACTGGTCGTCTCGACTCCCGCCGCCATAACCGGCAGCAAGGCTTTTCTGCCGACCAATGTGCATGGAGGTGGCGCGGTCTCGACGCTGACCATTACGCTGACCAATCCGAACCCGGTTGCGCTGACCAACGCCGCGATAACCGACACCTTGCCCGCGACGATCACGATCGCGGGTACGCCCAACGCAGCGACGACCTGCGGCGCAGGTACGGCGACGCCGAGCTCGGCCGCAACCAATCCGGCGACCATCAAGCTGGCGGCCGGCACCATCCCGGCCAACGGTTCGTGCACGATCAAGGTCGACGTCGTCGCCAGGAATCCGAACGCATTCGTCAACGGCAATCAGACCAACACGATTGCCGCGGGCGCGCTGACGACCGCCGAAGGAGTGACCAGCCCCGCCATCGCGGCCAACATCAACGTGCAGACCGGTGCGCAAGTCACCAAGGCTTTCGCGCCGACGCCGATCGCGCCGTCGGGCCCGTCGACGCTCACGATAACGGTGGCGAACTTCAATGCCACCGTGCTGACTCCCGTCACGTTCACCGATACCTGGGCGGCGACGATGAGCTTGACAGGGGCGCCGTCGACAACTTGTGGCGGCACACTCACCAACACCGCGACGTCGGTCACGTTGACCGGAGGATCGGTGGCGGCGGCACCCGTGGGCGCCGGATCGACTACCTGCACCATCACCGTACCAGTGACCGCGACCGCGTCGACGGCCAACACGATTCCAGCGGGCAACTTCAACGGAGTGGCCTTCGCCGCCGCGACAGGAACGTTGTCGGTGAGCGCGATCACTGGCAGCAAGGCGTTCACGACGCCGGCCGTGCAGGGCGGCTCGACGACGATGACGATTACGCTCAACAACCTGACCTCGACGGCGGCAACGATAACGTCGTTCAGTGATTTGTTAACGTCGATGGGAACCGGGTTCACGGTTAGCGGCGCGCCGATCGTTGGGCCCGGGGACTGTGGATCGACGATCACCGCTCCCGTCGGGGGGACGTCGATTACCGCAACCGCTGGAACCATCCCTGCAAACGGTTCGTGCACGATGACGATACCGATTGCCATCGCCGCCAACGCAAGCACCGGAACGCGCACCAACAATATCGTCGCCAACGCGGTCAAGACCAGTGTTGGCAACAACACCGTCGCCATCGCTGGTTCGGTCGCGGTGACGGCCGCATTGACGGTCTCCAAAGCGTTCAGCCCGGCGACGGTTCAGGCGGGCGCCGTCTCGCGGCTGACAGTGACGTTGACGCACGCCAACGGCGCTCCGGCCCTCAGCAGCATCGCCTTCACCGACGACTTGACCACGATGGGTGCCGGATTTGTCGTTGCGCCCACGCCGAATGCCGTTACGACTTGCACCTCGGGCACGGTCAGCGCGGTTGCAGGCGCTACCAACTTTGCGTTCAGCGCCGGAAGTCTCGCCGCCGGCGCGAACTCATGCACGGTGGCAGTGAATATCGCTACTCCCGCGACGACGACGCCGGCGTCGGTCAACACGATTGCCGCCAACACGATTACGACGTCGCCTCAGGTCACGAATGCCGCGGCGACTGCGACGCTGACTCGGATCGTCAGCTCGGTGACGGTCAACAAGTCGTTCACGCCGACGATTGTCGCGATCAATGGCATTTCGACGCTTGCGATCCAGATTCGCAACAACAATGCCAGTGCGACCAATCTCACTGGTGTTGCGCTTACGGATTTTTTCCCCTCGGGAATGGTCGTGGCACCGGCGCCGACGACGAGCTTCACCGGCACGGGCTGTAGTGGCGCGATCATCACCGCGCCAGCCGGCGCAACGTCGATCGCGATGACCGGTGCGAGCGTCAACGCCAATGCCATTTGCACGCTGTCGGTCAAGGTAGTGCCCAACGTCGCCGGTAATCTCATCGACACGATTCCGGCGGGAGCCGTCACCAGCGCTCAAGGAGTTTCGAATCCGCTGCAGGGCACTGCGACACTGGCGTCGATCGGCAAGATCAACCTGACCGTCACCAAGACGGATGGCGTCACCAGCGTGATCCCGGGTAATACGACAACCTATACGATTGCCGTCGGCAACACAGGGCCGGACCCGGTGACCGGATTGCTCGTGAACGACCCGCCGCCCGCGGGCGTGACGTTCACCTCGTGGACTTGCGTCGGCGCGGCTGGCGGCGCTCTGTACCGCGAGCGGCGCGGGAGCGATCGCCGATACGGTGACGATCCCCAAGAATGGAACGGTAACCTATACGGTGTCGCCGCAGTCGCGTCCGCTGCCACCGGCAGCATCAGTAATACGGTGACACTGGGAGTTCCCGGGGGCGGTGATCAACACCGGGGCGACGTCGGCAACCGATACTGATACTTTGATGCCGACGGCGGACTTGCAGATCACCAAGACCGACAATGTTGCGAGCGTGGTGGCGGGGACGGCGACGACGTACACGATCGTGGTGACGAACGCTGGGCCGAGCAATGCGGTGGGAGCGCAGATAGCGGATACGTTGCCGGGGGCGATCACCAGCGCGACGTATACGGCGGTGGGATCGGGCGGAGCGAGCGGGTTTACGGCCAGCGGGACGGGCAACATCAACGATACGGCGAATCTTCCGGCCGGATCGACGATCACTTATACGGTGGTCGGCAACGTGAGTGCGGCGGCGACGGGAACGCTGGTGAACACGGCGACGGTGACGGCGCCGGCGGGAGTGACGGATCCGACTCCGGCGAACAACAGCGCGACGGATACCGATACGTTGGCGTTCATGGCTGATCTGGCGATCACGAAGACCGACAATGTGGCCAGCGTGTCGCCGGGGACGGCGACGACGTACACGATCACGGTGACCAACAACGGGCCGAGCAATGTGGTCGGTGCCAAAGTCGCAGACATATTGCCGGCGACGATCAGCAGCGCTACCTACACCGCGGTGGGGGGTGGAGGGGCGAGCGGATTCACGGCGAGCGGCAGCGGCAACATCAACGATACGAGTGTGAACCTGCCGCGCAACGCGACGGTGACGTATACGCTGGTGGCCAATATCAGTGCGGGGGCGACGGGGAGCTTGGCGAACACGGCGACGGTGACGGCGCCGGCGGGAGTAACCGATCCGACGCCGGCCAACAACAGCGCCACCGATACCGATACGTTAACGCCGCAGGTGACGTTGGCTGTCAGCAAGAGCGATGGCAGTGCGACCTACGCACCTGGAGGTACGGCGACCTATACGATTACCGTAAAAAATTCGGGCCCGTCGAATGCATCGAACGTAACTCTGACTGACTCGTTGCCCAGCGGCGTGACCTTGAGTGCGAACGCAACGTGCGTTCCGACAGGGACGGCGAACTGTGGCGCGGTTACCGGAACGACCGGAGGCGCCGCGATGGGTACTACGGGCGCCAGTATTGCCGCGGGTGCGGCCAATGCGTTGACGTTCACGGTACCGGTGAGCTTTGCCTCGTCGCTCGTCACCGATCCGCTGGTCAATAACGCGACGGCGACCGACACAGTCACCGGCGCCACTGCGTCGGGCAGCGACAGCGATACACGCGCAGCGCAGGTGACGTTGGCCGTGGTGAAGAGCGATGGCAGCGCGAGCTACACGCCGGGTGGTACCGCGATCTATACGATCACGGTGACCGATATCGGTTCCAGCGACGCCGAGAACGTCAGTGTCACCGAAACATTTCCTGCGGGTCTGACGCTGACTGCCGGCGTGACATGTGTGGCCAACGGTGCGGCGGCCTGCGGCACGGTGGTCGGCGCGATCGGGCAGACCGGTTTCAGCGCGACTGGGGCGCAAGTGGGCGCGGGTAGCGGTGACTCGCTGGTGTACATGGTGCCGGTGGCGTTTGCCGCGGGAATGGTGGCGAATCCGTTGATCAACACGGTAACGGCGACGGACGTTGCGACAGGAGCCACGATCTCTGGCAGCGACTCGGACACGCTGGCTGCGCAGGTTAGCTTGGCTGTGACCAAGACCGATGGCAGCACGACCTACACCCCCGGTGGAACCGCGACGTACACGGTGACAGTGACCGACGGCGGCCTGTCCGATGCGAGCAATGTCAGCGTAAGCGATACGCTTCCGGCCGGCGTGACGCTTAGCGGAACCGTCACCTGTGCAGTCACCGGCACTGCGAATTGCGGAACGGTGACGGGGACGACGGGACAGACGAGTTTCGGCGCGACCAGCGCGCACGTCGGCGCGGGCAGTGGCAATTCACTGGTCTTTACGGTACCCGTGGCATTCGGCGCGGGGATGACGACCGATCCCTTGATCAACACTGCGAGCGCGAACGATGCCTTGTCGGGCGCAAGCGGCGCGGGTAGCGACAGCGATGACCGCGCGCCTGATGTGTCATTGAGTGTGACCAAGACCGACAACAGCGCGACCTATACGCCGGGCGGCGTTGCCACCTATGTGATCACGATTACCGACACCGGCGTGAGCAATGCGCTCGATCTCTCGGTGGCCGACGTTTTGCCGCCGGGGGTCAGCTTGACCGGCAACGTTATATGCGTCGCCAACGGCAGCGCTAACTGTGGGACGGTGACGGGTAGTACGGGCGCCACGAGTTTCCATGCGACGGGCGCGAGCATTGCGGAAGGGGCCGGTAACTCGCTGGTGTTTACGGTGCCCGTTGCGTTCGCCGCCAATCTCGCCGCCGACCCGTTGGTCAACGCGGCGACGGTGACCGATCTTGCGTCAGGTGCGTCGGGCAGCGGCTCCGACAGCGATACGCGCGCGGCGAGCGCCGTACTTGGCGTCACCAAGAGCGACGGCAGCGCGACCTACACGCCGGGCGGCACGGCCACGTACACGATCAAGGTAACCAATGCCGGGCCGTCGGATGCACTGGCGCTCACCGTGAACGATCCGTTGCCGGCCGGCGTCACGCTCAACGGCACCGCGACTTGCGTTCCCGCAGGGGTTGCCGTATGTGGCACCGTCACCGGCATCGCGGGCCAGACGAGCTTCGGGACAACAGGCGCGCAGATTTCTGCAGGCGCCGCCAATTTCTTGACGTTTACCGTGCCGGTGGCGTTCGACCCGGCGATGACCGCCAATCCCATGGTTAACACGGTGACGGTGACCGACCCGGCCAGTGCGCTGGGCGCCAGCGTGAGCGACAGCGATGCGCTTGTCGCTGCGGCGGATCTGACGATCACCAAGACCGACAATGTTGCGAGCGTGGTGGCGGGGACGGCGACGACGTACACGATCGTGGTGACGAACGCTGGGCCGAGCAATGCGGTGGGAGCGCAGATAGCGGATACGCTGCCTGGGGCAATCACCAGCGCGACGTATACGGCGGTGGGATCGGGCGGTGCGAGCGGGTTTACGGCCAGCGGGACGGGCAACATCAACGACACGGCGAATCTTCCGGCCGGATCGACGATCACTTATACGGTTGTTGGCAACGTGAGTGCGGCGGCGACGGGAACGCTGGTGAACACGGCGACGGTGACGGCGCCGGCGGGAGTGACGGATCCGACGCCGGCGAACAACAGCGCGACGGATACCGATACGTTGGCGTTCATGGCTGATCTGGCGATCACGCAAGACCGACAATGTGGCCAGCGTGTCGCCGGGGACGGCGACGACGTACACGATCACGGTGACCAACAACGGGCCGAGCAATGTGGTCGGGGCCAAAGTCGGCAGACGTGCTGCCGGCGACGATCACCAGCGCGACCTACACCGCGGTGGGGGGTGGAGGGGCGAGCGGATTCACGGCGAGTGGCAGCGGCAACATCAACGATACTGAGTGTGAACCTGCCGCGCAACGCGCACGGTGACGTATACGGTGGTGGCCAACATCAGCGCGGCGGCGACGGGGAGCTTGTCGAACACGGCGACGGTGACGGCGCCGGCGGGAGTGACCGATCCGACGCCGACCAACAACAGCGCCACCGATACCGATACGCTGACGCCCACGGCCGATCTTTCGATCACCAAGACCGACGGCGCGACCACTGCGGTTCCTGGGGCAGCGATCAGCTTATACGATCATTGCCACCAACAACGGACCGAGCGACGTGACGGGCGCGACCGTCGCCGACACGCTTCCGGCGACGATTGGCGGAGTGAGTTGGACTTGCGCCGCGTCATCGGGCAGCAGTTGCACCGGCTTCGGGCACCGGCAATATCAATGTAGCGGTCAACCTGCTGGCGGGCGGCACCGCGACATTCACGGTCAATGGCACGGTCAGCTCGGCGGCGACCGGCACGCTGGCCAATACGGCGACGGTGACTGCGCCGGCAGGAGTGACCGATCCGACTACGGGCAATCAACTCAGTGCGACCGACACCGATACGCTGGCACCGCAAGTAACTCTTGCTGTGGGCAAGACCGATGGCAGCGCCAACTACACGCCGGGCGGAGCCGCCACCTACACGATAACGGTGACGAATACCGGCGCGTCGAATGCGTCGAATGTCACGGTCAGCGATGCATTGCCGGCGGGCGTTACCTTGAGCGCGAACGCAACGTGCAGCCCCTCAGGTACCGCGAATTGCGGAACGGTAACCGGCGCGACCGGCGAGACATCGCTCGGGGCGACGGGCGCCAGCATCGCCGCGGGTGGCGGCAACGCGTTGACGTTCACCGTTCCAGTGAGCTTCGATGCGGCGCTGCTCACCGATCCTTTGATCAACACCGCGAGCGCGACTGACACAGTCACCGGCGCCACTGCTTCCGGCAGCGACAGCGATACGCGCGTCGCCCAGGTGACACTCGCACTCAGCAAGACCGACGGCAGCTCGAGCTACACGCCCGGAGGCACGGCGACCTACACGATTACCGCGACCGACACTGGTGCCAGCGATGCAGACAACGTCAGCGTCAGCGACGTGCTGCCGCCGGGGCTCACGTTGACTGCCAACGTTTCATGCGTCGCCAACGGCAATGCCGCATGCGGCACCGTCGTCGGCGCAATCGGACAGACCAGTTTCAGCACGACCGGCGCGCGAATCGCGGCGGGCAGCGGCAACTCGCTGGTCTTTACGGTGCCGATCACCTTTGCTGCAGGGATGGTGGCGAATCCGCTGATCAATACCGCAAATGCAACCGACCTTGCGACGGGCGCAACGATCTCGGCCAGTGATTCGGATACGCTGGCTGCGCAGGTTAATCTGGCCGTCACCAAGACCGACGGCAGCACGACCTACACGCCTGGGGGCACTGCGACGTATACGGTGACGATCACCGACGGAGGTCTCTCTGATGCGAGCAACGTTACTGTAAGTGATGCGCTTCCCGCAGGTGTGACACTGACTGGAACCGCCGCGTGCGTCGCCAACGGCACGGCAAATTGCGGCACTGTGACGGGCGCAGCAGGGGAGACGAGTTTCGGCACGACGGGCGCACAAATAGGCGCCGGCAGCGGCAACTCGCTCGTATTCATGGCACCCGTCTCGTTCGCGGCGGCGATGACGACCGATCCCTTGGTCAACACCGCAAACGCTATTGACGTTCTGTCCGGCGCAAACGGTGCAGGTAGCGACAGCGATGCGCGCGCGACCGACGTGTCGTTGAGCGTGAATAAGACCGACAACAGCGCCACCTATACGCCGGGCGGTGTCGCAACGTACACGATCACCGTTAAAAATACTGGCGTCAGCAACGCGCTCAACCTTTCGGTCTCCGACGTCATGCCCACTGGCGTGACCCTGACCGGCAGCGCAACTTGCACGCCGAACGGAAGTGCGAATTGCGGCATCGTCACGGGTGCGGCCGGCGCCAACAGTTTCGGCGCGAGCGGCGCGAGCCTCGCCGCGGGCGCCGCCAATTCGCTGGTGTTCACGCTACCGGTGGCTTTTGCTGCTGCGCTGGCCGACGATCCGCTGGTCAACTCGGCGACGGCGAACGATCTTGCTTCAGGCGCATCGGGTAGCGGCTCCGACAGTGATACGCGCGCCGCGGCCGCAGACTTAAGCGTGACCAAGAGCGACGGCAGTACGACGTACACGCCTGGCGGCACGGCCGCGTACACGATCACGGTCACCAACGTCGGTCCGTCGGACGCGATGGCGATGACGGTCAGCGATCCGCTCCCGGTCGGCGTGACATTGACCGGCACCGCCTCGTGCATCGCCGCCGGCGCGGCGCTGTGCGGCACGGTCACTGGCAGTTCCGGCCAAACGAGTTTCGGATCTACCGGCGCGCAGATTCCCGCGGGAGCCGGCAATTCGCTGACGTTTACGGCGCCGGTGGCCTTCGCTTCGGCACTGACGACCAATCCGCTGGTCAACACGGTGACGGTGACCGATCCGTCGAGCGCAATGGCGGGCAGCGCCAGCGACAGCGACGCACTCGTGGCAACGGCCGACCTGTCGATTACCAAAACCGATGGCGTCACCACGGTGATCGCTGGCGCGACGACGACTTACACGATCGTCGTATCGAACAGCGGTCCCAGCGACGCAGCGGGCGCGCAGATCAAGGATACGCTGCCTGCGGCGATCTCGAGTGCCAGCTACACCGCCGTGGGCAGCGGCGGCGCGAGCGGCTTTACTGCGGCGGGCACAGGCAACATCAACGACGTCGCCAATCTTCCCGTAGGTTCGACCATAACTTACACGCTGATCGCGAGCATCAGCGCAGCAGCGACCGGAGTGCTATCGAACACTGCGACGGTGACGGCGCCTGCGGGAGTCACCGATCCGACGCCCGCGAACAACAGCGCGATCGACACCGACACCTTGAGCACATCTCCAACGACCACCCTCGCCATCAGCAAGACCGATGGCAGCACCAGTTATACGCCAGGGGGAACGGCGACCTATACGATTACCGTGACCAACAGTGGGCCGGCTGCCGCCACTAACGTCACCGTCACCGACAATCTGCCGACGGGCGTTACGCTGGCGGGGAACGCAAGCTGCGTTGCTACGGGGCTGGCGACCTGCGGTGTCGTCGCAGGCGCGACCGGTGCGTCGAGTTTCAGCGCGACGGGCGCCACGATTACCGCGGGAGCTGGCAACAAACTCGTGTATTCGCTACCGGTGAAGTTCTCGACGACGCTCGCCACCAATCCGCTGATCAATAGTGCGAGCGCCAGCGATCCCGCGGCAACGTCGGTCGCTTCGGTCTCCGACAGCAACGTGCGCAACCCGGTTCCTGTGACGAAGCCTGCGCTCGTACCGGTGAACGATCCGCGGGCGCTCGCCATACTCGCCGGGCTGATCCTGCTTGCAGGCGCGATGTCTTTGAGACTGCAGCGAAGGCATACGGTGCGACCGCGACGCAGGTTCGCGCAGCATTCGCGTCGGGTGCCGTAGCAGCGCAAATCGCTTCGCGCCGTTCGCGGCGTGATACTCGATCGCCATCCGACGGAGATGTCGGTCATGATACGATGGCGACCCTTTTCCGCAGGCAGGAACAAGCATGAATCGACTCGATTTTGGCGGCCGCGTCGCGGTCATCACCGGCGGCGCATCCGGCATCGGCTTTGCGATCGCGCAGCGATTGATCGAGAGCGGGGGCCGCGTGAGTCTTTGGGATCGCGACACCGACGCACTCACCAAGGCGAAGGCAGCGCTGGGCGATGCGACGCATACGCGCACGGTCGACGTTGCCGATTACCAAAGTGTGGAGAGTGCCGCTCGGGATACGAACGCTGCCACCGGTCACATCGACGCTCTTGTCTGCTCAGCCGGCATCACCGGCCCCAATGCGACGTTGTCGGAATACCCGGTCGATGCCTGGCGTCAGGTGATCGATATCAACGTCAACGGCGTGTTCCATTGCAATCGTGCGATTGCGCCGATCATGCGACAGCGGGACTACGGACGCATCGTGAATATCGCGTCCGTTGCCGGCAAAGAAGGCAATCCCAATGCCAGCGCGTACAGTGCTTCGAAGGCTGCGGTCATTGGCTTGACCAAATCACTCGGCAAGGAACTCGCGAAGACCGGCATCCGTGTCAACTGCGTAACTCCCGCCGCGGTCAAGACCACGATGTTCGACCAGATGACGCAGCAGCACATCGACTTCATGCTGTCGAAGATTCCGATGGGACGCTTCGGCCAAGTCGAGGAAATCGCTGCGATGGTGGCATGGCTTTGCACCGAAGACTGCTCATTCTCGACCGGCGCCGTGTTCGACTTGTCGGGTGGCCGCGCAACCTATTGATTGAAGTTCGGCCGCGCCGACAAATCGCGCGCGTGTACTCAATCGTCGCCGGGCATTTTGGCAGGGATGCCCGCAGGGTTCGAGCGTGCGCGTCAGCGTCCTATGCGCATGACCTTGAGCATGATCTTGCCGATGTGCGCGCTTGACTCCATCAGGCGGTGCGCCGCAGCCGCTTCGGCCGAGCGGATATACCTGATGAATGACAGGCTTCAGACGCCCCGCTTCGAACATCGGCCAGACTTTCGTGCGCAGTGATTGCGCGAGTTCGGCCTTGCGCGAAAGCGGGCTCGCGCGCAGCGTCGAGCCTGTTACCGTCAGTCGCTTCATCATGATGTGGCGCCAGTCGATCGTTACTTTGCTGCCTTGCAGAAAGGCGATGAATACCAGCCTGCCTTCGAGCGCAAGAGACTTCAGATTTTTTTCGATGTAGTCGCCACCGACCATGTCGAGAATGACATCGACACCACGCTTGGCCGTGATGGTGGCGACTTCTGCGACAAAATCCTGCTCGCGATAGTTGATCGCGTGGTCCGCGCCGACACCGATGCAGAATTTCGCCTTGTCGGAACTGCCCACCGTCGTGATCACGCGAGCGCCGAATTCGTGCGCGAGTTGTATCGCGGTCAGCCCTATGCCGCTGGACCCGCCGTGAATCAGTATGGTCTCGCCGACGGCAAGGTGCGCGCGATCGAATACGTTGTTCCAAACCGTGAAATAGTTCTCGGGCAGACTTGCCGCCTCGAGCATCGACAGGCCGCGCGGAATGGGAAGGCAGAACGAGGCGGGCGTCGTGCAGAATTCGGCGTAGCCGCCGCCCGGAACGAGTGCGCAGACTTTATCGCCGATACGCCATCCGCTCGGGCCGTGCTCGACACCTTCGCCCAACGCGACGATGGTTCCGGCGACCTCGAGGCCCAAGATAGGCGACGCATCGGCCGGCGGTGGGTAGTGCCCAGCACGTTGCACGCAGTCGGGCCGATTGACGCCCGCATAGTCGACGGCAATCAATACCTCACCCGCCTGTGGAGCGGGAACGGCCGTCTCGGCCAGCGCCAGCACATCAGGCGGTCCCGGCTCGCGCGCGGCAACGTAGCGCATGGTTGAGGGCAGGTTCACGATTTCAATGGTTCCAGACTAGACCGGCCCATTGTAACTTCGGATATCGATGGCCGCAGTATGACGCGTTCAACGCCATCTAAGTTAAACTGGCCGCCCGTTCCCTGCGTTGGCGCCGTCCATGAAAAAGCTGATCGCTTTGCTCATCGTTCTGTGCATCATCGGCGGCGCCGCTTGGTACGCCTTCGTTGCTGATTACAGCGACGGTTTCAGGGTCGGACAGATCATCAAGTTTTCACACTCCGGCTACGTATTCAAGACCTGGGAAGGCACGCTGGATTTCGGCTACCTGCAGCAGGACCCGACGATCGGCGTGGCGACGCGACTGTGGGACTTCAGCGTTCGCGACGACGACGAGCAGGTGCGCAAGGACATCGACACCGCCATATCGACCAATTCCAAGGTCAAGCTTTTCTATCGCGAAAAATACGTGCGATGGAGTTTCCTGGGCGACACCAAGCACTTCGTCTACAAACTCGAACGCGCAGGCACAGCGTCGGATCAGCAGGCACGACCGCCGAACTGATCGCGGCTCACGGTGGAATGTTCAGCGCGGGACCGGCTTCATCCGCGCTAGTAGATGACCCTTACGTTTTCGGGCTTCAGCCATTCGCGCAGACCCGTGAGCAGGTGCTCGTCGAGATTGACTTTCCATTCGCTGCCGAGCTCGATATCGCCGCCGCTCTGCTGATTCTGGTAACTGAGGACGATCGGGCAGGCCCCGGCGCGGAAGGGCTTCAACAGATCGAACAAACGTTCCGCTGAGCTTCCGCCGTTGCAGGCGAGCTTCAACATGCGCGCCCATTTTCGTCGTGCCGAAGTCAGGTCGTATACCGCCTCGGCTACCACGCGAAGTCCTCCCATCTGGCCTTCATCACTCATGCGCTGCTGCACTTTGACCTCGGCGATGAGCAGGGCGTCTTCGCGCAGCAGGGCGCGATAGGTATCGAAGGTCTCGTTGAAGATGGCGACTTCTGTCTGAGCGCTGCCGTCGTCAAGTGTCACGAACGCCATCTTGCCTCGCCGTGACGTTTGAGTTCGCAATTGGGTGACCACGCCGGCCACCCTTATCGTGCTCGTGGTCGGCTTGAGGCCGCCAAGCGGTTGCTGAATCAGCAATGCGAGTTCGTCGGCGTAGGCGCGGTAGGGATGGCCAGAAAGGTAGAAGCCGAGGCTCGCTTTCTCCTGGATCAGACGTTCCGACTCGTTCCAATCACGCGTAGCGATCAATTTCTGCGCGCTGCCCGCATCGACGTCTTCGCCGAACAGCGAGACCTGCGATGCCGCGCGTTCGCGTTGCTCCGCGTGTTCCAGTGCGACCGCCACGGATGCGAGCAAGCTGGCGCGCCGCGCGTCGATCGAGTCAAACGCTCCTGCCCGGATTAGTGCCTCGATGGCGCGTCGGTTGACGGCGCGCTTGTCAACGCGCAGACAAAAATCGAAAAGATCCTTGAATGGAGCGTGGGACCGGGCCGCTGCAATGACCTCGATCGCGCTCCGTCCCGTGCCTTTGATACCGCCGAGACCGTAACGGATGCTGCGGCCGTCGACGGGTTCAAAGCGGTAGTTCGACGCATTGATGTCGGGTGGCAGCACCGAGAGTCCGAGAGCCACTGCCTCGTCGTAGAATTGGCGGAGCTTGTCGGTGTCGTCCATCATCAACGACAAGTTCGCCGCCATAAACGCGGCCGGATGATGGGCCTTGAAATAGGCCGTCTGATAGGCGATCAAGGCGTACGCGGCCGCGTGCGACTTGTTAAACCCGTACCCGGCGAATTTCTCCATCAGATCGAAAAGCTGCGTCGCCTTTGCCGCGGGCAGCCCGCGATCGATGGCACCAGCAGTGAATCCCTGGCGATGTTTGGCCATTTCATCGGGGAGCTTCTTGCCCATCGCCCGCCGCAACAGGTCGGCGGCGCCGAGCGTATAACCGCCGATGACCTGCGCGATTTGCATCACCTGTTCCTGATACACCATCACGCCATAGGTCGGCGCGAGGATCGGCTCGAGACGCGCGTCGTGATACTCGGGGCGCTCGGTTCCTTGCTTGCGTCGCACGTAGTCGGGTATCAGCTCCATCGGACCCGGTCGGTATAGCGCGACCAGCGCGACAATGTCGTCGAAACGTTTGGGCGGAGCCTGCAACAGCAGTTCACGCATGCCGCGCGATTCAAACTGGAACACAGCGGTGGTGTTGCCGCCTTTGAATATCTCGTAGGTGGCCTTGTCGTCCAACGGAAGCAAATCCAATACAAGCTGCGATGTCGGATCCAGCAGCTTCACATAGCGCAGTGTCCAGTCGAGAATCGTCAGCGTTGTCAGACCGAGGAAGTCGAACTTGACCAAGCCGACCAGCTCGACGTCATCCTTGTCGAATTGGGAGACCAGAGCGTCGGAGCCGGGCTGCGTATACAGCGGGCAGAAATCGGTCAGTTTGCCGGGGGCGATCAGCACACCGCCGGCGTGCATGCCGACATTGCGCGGGAGTCCTTCGAGCTGCTCGGCAAGACTCAGCAGCTCGCGCACTTCTTCTTCCGCTGCTTCGCGCTCGTTGATCAGCGGCTCGACCTCGCGCGCATACACGACATTGGCCTGCGCATTGTCGCCGCGGCGTTTCAGCGTGATAGTGCGGCCAGGCTGAAACGGGATCAGCTTGGCGATGCCGTCGCAGAAGGTGTAAGGCAGATCGAGCACGCGACCGACGTCGCGCACAACGGCCTTGGCCGCCATAGTGCCAAAAGTCGCGATTTGCGAAACAGATTCCGCCCCGTACTTCTGTTTGACGTACTCGATGACGCGGTCGCGGCCGTCCTGGCAGAAGTCGATGTCGAAGTCGGGCATCGATACGCGTTCGGGATTGAGAAAGCGTTCGAACAGCAGCGTGTACCGCAGCGGATCGAGATCGGTGATGCCGAGACTGTAGGCAACCAGCGAACCAGCGCCGGACCCGCGTCCGGGTCCCACGGGCACACCATTGCTTCTCGCCCAATTGATGAAGTCGGCGACGATCAGAAAATATCCTGCGTAACCCATCTGAACGATCGTCTTGGCTTCGAACTCGAGGCGCGTCGTGTACTCGCCGCGCTTTCGCTCTCGCTCGTCGGCGTCGGGGAAAAGGACCACCATTCGGCGCGACAATCCAGCAACCGCTTCGTTGTGAAGGTGATCTTCGATCGTCACGCCCGGCGGCGTAGGGAATGCTGGCAGATAGTTCTTGCCCAGGGGAATTGTCAGGTTGCAGCGCTGCGCAATCGCCACGCTGTTGGCCAAGGCCTCGGGAATGTCGGCGAAGCGCAAAGCCATTTCGGCCTGCGACTTGAAATATTGTTCGGGTGTATAGCGTCGCGGACGGCGCGGGTCCGCGAGGACATGGCCCTCGGCGATGCACACACGCGCCTCGTGCGCGCGGAACTCTTCACGTCGGGCGAATTGCACTGGGTGCGTCGCCACGACTGGCAGCGAAAGTTCTGCGCCCAGGCGCACCGTCGCGGCCGTCAGCGCGTCGTCATCGGCGTGGCCCGCGCGCTGCACTTCGAGGTAGAACCGGGCAGGGAACGCAGCGGCCAGATCCCGGGCCGCGCGCGCTGCCGCAATCGCATTACCTTGCGCCAATGCCTGGCCGATTTCGCCGCTCGAGAACCCCGAGAGCGCGATCAAGCCCGCGGTCCCCTCGGCAAACCAGGCACGGTCGATCTCTGCGCGCCCTCGATGCTGGTTCGTCCGATAGGCGCGCGTCAACCAGTCGGCCAGACGCAAATAGCCTGCGTGCGATTGGCAGAGCAACAATAGCCGCTGCGGCGCGTCACGTTCAGAATCATGCGTAATCGTGACGTCGCATCCGATGATCGCCTTGACGCCCTGGGCGCGCGCCGCCTTGTAGAACTTCACCATGCCGAAAACGTTGCCAAGATCGGTCAGCGCCAGTGCCGGCATCCTGTCTGCACCAGCCGCCGCCACGGCCTCGTCGATGCGCACCATGCCATCCACAATTGAATACTCGCTGTGCATCCGCAAGTGGACGAAGGAAGGGTTCAGCATTCCGCTCGCCGTTGTCGCGCCTGTCGCACTTGCGGCAGCCGAAGCGGACGAGGAACCGGTCGAAGGTGCATTGACCGCGTGGCCGGACACCGGCGTCAGCTCGCTGCCGGCGACTGTCGGTCGACGACTGGCGGCGCAGACGAGGACATAACTGAGTTAGCAAGTGGGTTGGCAAGTGAGTTGGCAACTGAGTTGGCAACTGAATGGGCAACTGAGCTTGCAACCGAAGTGCCAATTGAGCCCGGCGAGGATACAGGCGCGATCATGAGGTACAATTTTACTCGCTTCCGTCTACGATCCCCGATGAAGAAAGTTCTGAACATGCCGGCGCGCTTTGCGTCAATATTGGCGTCGCTGGTGATCGCCGGCTGTGCGACGGTAGCGCCGACAACATCGCCGTCGCCGCCATCTTCCGGGGCCACCGCATATCCGCAGGCGACGCCCTCATCGCCGTCGGCCGAACCGGCGGCGCCGCCGCCACCACCCAAGCCGCAGGCTCCGCCGACCAAGAGTGTGAATCCGCCATCGAACATCAACCTGCAGGGATTCCCATTGCCATACCGGCAAGGCTATGCCGACGGTTGTCAAAGTGTTGGCACAACCGAGCACAAGGATGCGGCGCGTTTCAAGAACGATCCGCAGTACCGCACTGGCTGGCAGGACGGAAATTTCCTGTGCAAGAAAAAATAAACTCGCCGATCGTGTGGTCGTTGCCTGGCCCGCGAGCGAGCGATATCTAAGTCCTGTCTTTGAAACCATCGCAGACTCAGTTCGTCTCCATTCGCGGGCTGTCCTACCATGTTCGAGCCTGGGGCAATCCAGGCAGCCCCACGGTCTTCATGTTGCATGGGTGGATGGACGTGGGCGCATCGTTTCAGTTTCTCGTCGATGCGATGGCGCGCGACTGGTACGTCCTCGCGCCCGATTGGCGCGGTTTCGGCCGGACGCAATGGGCACCGATGGCTACTGGTTTCCAGACTATGTCGCTGATCTGGACGCCTTGCTCGATCATTATGCGCCGGACGAACCGGCGCGTCTCGTCGGCCATAGCCTCGGCGGCAATGTCGTCTGCGCCTACGCAGGCGCGCGACCCAGATCGCGTGGCGCGAGTGGTTTCGCTCGAAGGATTTGGATTGCCGATGCAGACGGCGGAGTCGGCTCCCGATCGCTCTGGTGAAATGGCTCGACGCTCTGCATGATCCACCGACGTTCGCTCCCTACACGAGTCTCGCCACGGTCGCTGACAGGCTGCAAAAAAACAATCCGCGCATGCCGCGTCACCAAGCCGAATTTCTCGCGCAGCACTGGGCCGAGGAACTGCCCGACGGCACTGCGCGACTGAGTTCCGACCCTCGGCACAAGCTACCTTTTCCGACGACGTACCGCTTGGAGGAAACGCTCGCCTTGTGGCGTCGAATCAAGGCCCCAGTCCTCTGGGTGCTGGCGAGCGATTCGCACATTCTAAAGTGGCTGGGCGAGGACGAAGCAGGGCTGCGCACGCGCGCCGCCGTTATTGGCGAATGCGAGCTGGCGACGCGTCATCGGCGCAGGCCACATGCTGCATCACGATCAGCCAGGCCAAATTGCCGCGGTGATTGAGCCCTTTCTCGCAGCGGCCTGACTTCGCCGCCACGCCTTGAGCAGAACCTTGAGTACCGACGACCTGTCCCGTCTCAAAATTGATCGCAGCCTGGCTCCCGTTCGGGGCAGGCGCCGACGCAAGTGGTGGTCGCTGGCATTGATCGCGGTGCTGGCAGTCGGTATCGCCTGGTTTCTGCTGCGACCGAGATCCACGACTGTGCAGACGACCCCAATCGTGACTGCCTATCCATCGCAACAATTCGTCGATCCTCAATTCAACTGGCTACGTCGTAGCGCAGCGCAAGGCCGCGATTTCGTCGAAGGCATCCGGACGTCTCGAATGGCTCGGCGTCGCCGAGGGTTCCCGCGTGAAAGCGGGCGACATTATTGCGCGGCTTGACGCGCGCGATGTGCAGGCGCAGCTCGAAGGCGCCGCAGCCAATGTCCAGGTGGCGAGCGCAGCACTGGAACAGGCGCAGGCCGAGAATCGTGATGCCAGCGCGTCGCTGAAGCGCACGCAGGATCTGATCGCGCAGAAATTCGTGTCGGCCTCTGCGCTCGACCAGGCGAAGGCACGCGCGGATCGCGCGGTTGCCGGCATATCAAGCGCGAAGGCCGCGTTGCTCGCTGCCGAAGCGAATGCCCGCAATGCGCATGTCGCGGTGGATTACACCGTGATCCGCGCGCCGTTCGATGGCGTGATCCTGTCCAAGAGTGCGAATGTCGGCGATATGGTGACGCCGTTCTCTTCGTCCGCGGATTCCAAGGGCGCTGTTGTCAGCATGGCCGATATGAGCACGCTGGAAGTCGAAGCGGACGTGTCGGAATCGAGCTTGTCCAAAATTCGACGTCGAACAGCCTTGTGAAATTACGCTCGACGCGTTACCGGACGCGCGCTTTCGCGGGACAGTGTCGCGCATCGTTCCCACTGTCGATCGAGCCAAGGCGACGGTAATGACGAAGGTACGTTTTGACCAGATCGATCCACGCGTGTTGCCTGAGATGAGCGCGAAGGTATCTTTCCTCTCGCAGCCGATCACCGCCGCGCAGCAGGTTCCGTTAACCGCGGTCAACCCTGCGGCCTTCGCCCAGCGTGAAGGTCGCACGGTGGTCTACGTGGTTCACGACAACAGCGTCGTGGAACGGGCAGTGACGCCGGGACTCAAGATCGGCGACCTGACGGCCGTCTCCGGCGATCTCAAGTCGGGCGAAAAAGCCGTACTGAGACCGGGGCCCGAGTTGAGGGAAGGCTCATCAGTCGGGACGGCCGCCAAGTGAAGACAGGCAGCAAGCCGCGCCAGTCAAGCGGTGACGCGAAGCTGGTAAACGCGGCGTCCCCGCCGGCGATAGCGCAGCGAGGTCCGACGCTGGTCGAGATCAGAAATCTTTCCAAATACTACCGCCGCAGTGAGCAGATCATTCCGGTGCTGGTGGACATCAATCTCGACATCGGGTTGGGCGAATACGTCGCGTTGATGGGACCATCGGGTTCGGGCAAGAGCACGCTCTTGAATCTGATCGCCGGCATCGACAAGGCAAGCAGCGGGACCATAGCGGTGGGCGGTGTTGATATCGCGAGCCTCTCGGAAGGCGATCTCGCGTTGTGGCGCGCGACGCACGTCGGATTCATTTTCCAGTTCTACAACTTGATGCCGGTGCTGACCGCCTTCGAGAATGTCGAGCTTCCGTTGTTGCTAACCAAGCTGTCGCGAGCGGAACGGCGGGAGCGGGTGGACTTGGCACTCTCGCTGGTGGCTTTGAGCGATCGCGCCGATCACTATCCCAACGAGCTTTCAGGTGGCCAACAGCAACGGGTCGCTATTGCTCGCGCGGTCATCACGGATCCGACGCTGATCGTGGCTGACGAGCCGACAGGTGACCTCGATCGCGTCACCGGCGAGGAAATTCTGGGCTTGCTGGAACGACTCAATCGCGAGTTGGGCAAGACGGTGTTGATGGTGACGCACGATCCGAAGGCGGCTGGAAAGGCGCGGCGTTTGATCCATCTCGAGAAAGGCGTGCTCGCCGACGATTGAGCACGCGCCTGCGGGCAATGCGAATGCTGCCTTTAGACCGCTCAGCACATGCTGCGTGCGCGGCAGATGCTCCGGCTATCGCCGTACGCGCAGCTTGATCAGTTCGTCGTCAAGGGCCTGGTCGAGCGCCATTTGCGGAGCATCGAATTGAAGCTCGCGCTCGGCCTGCTCGATGGCCTTGAGAATCGAATCGCCCCCGAGGTCGATCGCACCTTCCTTCATCGCTTTCGCCCACTCTGCGCGGATCATGCGTTCTTCGACCATGTCGGCGTCGAAGGCCATCGACAAGGCGTCGGCCGCCGAAGGCGCGCCATGACTGACCGAATCGCCCGCGCGCGTTGCGTCGCGTAACGAAGGCGCACGCGGCTTGCTCCTTGAATCGCTCGACATCGACTGAGAGTTCGGCGACTGCCGGCTTCCCGCCTTGGTTCTCGACTCGATCGTGGCCAGGTCTTTAGGATTCGACTTGGCGAAGCTCGTCGGCGTCTGCGTGGGTTTCTTGGGAAAATTGGGCACGGTCTGCGCGACAGGCGCGGACCACGCTGACGGCGATTCCTCGCGGGCGCGGCGGATACCATGAATGACGACGCCGAGGAGCCCCACGCCAAGCAGCGCTGCGGCGTAGGACACCCAGGTCACTGCAGCGGCGTCGGTTTCACCGGCGCGAAGCGGCGCTTCTTGCGACAAGCCCGCGGCGCTGGCAACGGTCATGAACGAGGCGCCAGGCGCGGTCCGCTCAACAGTGCCCTTGGCCGTCAGTGCGCGTTTCTCTGCATCGGCGTAGTCCACCGAGACAGGAGCGGCCGCTGTTGCGGCCACGACGGCCGGCTCGGTGCCAGGTCGACCGCCTGAGTCGAGGGCGAGTGCGCCGGGCAGGCCTATCAACGCCCCTGCGATAATCGCGAGACCGGGCAAAATACGGGTACGGCTAAAGTTGTTCATGGCACTTGATCGATCGTTCGTTTGGTGTCCTGTATCCGCGGAGCGAGTGGCCTATGGTCACGGGCAATGCGGCACTCAGTCGTGTCGAGCAAGTTCCGTGCCGAGGGTTCCGGCCCGGTAGTGCGATATGGTTTAAGCTTGCTGCTCCCTTCCCGGTAGTTTCGGCTCGTGTATCTGCTCCGCCTCATTTTCAAGAACGCGCTGCGTCACAAGCTGCGCACTTCGCTGACGATCGTGGGTATCGTCGTTGCGATTACCGCGTTTGGATTGTTGCGTACAATCGTCGATGCCTGGTACGCCGGAGCGAACGCGAGCTCCAGTGCCCGGCTGGTGACTCGCAACGCGATCTCGCTGACTTTTTCGTTGCCGCTGAACTATGCGCAGCGCATTCGCCAGGTACCCGGCGTCGCCTCCGTTTCATGGGCCAACTGGTTCGGTGGCGTTTACATCACCGAACGCAATTTTTTTCCGCAATTCGCGATCGACCCGGCGACATATCTGGAAATGTATCCTGAGTTCCTTCTCGCCCCGGACGAGAAGAAAGCGTTCCTGCTCGATCGCCAGGGCTGCATCGTCGGCCGCAAACTCGCCGACCAGTACGGCTGGAAAATCGGCGACCAGATCCCGTTGCGCGGCACCATATTTTCGGGAACGTGGACCTTCAATTTGCGCGGTATCTACGATGGAGTCGACAAGACAACCGACCAGTCGACTTTTTTCTTTCACTGGACCCTGCTCAACGAGACCGTGAAAAAGCGCTTTCCGCGGCGCGGCGATCAGACAGGCGTTTTTGTCGTGCAGCTCCGAGATCCGCAGGAAGCAGCCTCGGTTTCCGCGGCCATTGACGCAACTTTCAAGAATTCGCTCGCCGAAACCCTGACCGAAACCGAGAAAGCGTTCCAGCTCGGCTTTGTCGCGATGACCGAAGCGATTCTGCTGGCGATCCAGGCGGTGTCGTTTGTCATCGTGTTGATCATCATGGCGGTCATGGTCAACACGATGGCGATGACTGCGCGCGAGCGCGGCTCCGAATACGCGACGATGAAGGCCTTGGGTTTCGGCGGAGGCTATGTCGCGATGCTGATCTTCGGCGAATCGCTAGGCATCGCGCTGGTGGGAGGATTGATCGGTGTCGCATTGACCTTTCCGCTCGCGCACGCTTTTTCAAGCGCGATGGGTACCCTGTTTCCGATCTTTTTCGTCAGCGACGAAACCATGGCTATGCAAATGGGGGCTGCGCTGCTGATCGGCGCCGTCGCCGCCTGGCTGCCTGCGTGGCGCGCGGCTCATCTCAAGATCGTCGATGGCCTGCGCGCCATCGGATGAGTCTCAAGAGTCCTGGCATGGCCATCCCCGTCGCTTACGTCGTAGGCAATCTGGCCGCACGAAAATTGACGACCGCGCTGACCGCGGGCGGCATGGCGCTGGTCGTGTACGTGTTTGCGACAGTTCTGATGCTTTCGGCAGGACTCAAGGCGACGCTGGTGGCCACCGGGCAGGAAGACAACGTCATCGTTATTCGTCGTGGCGCACAGACCGAAGTGCAAAGCGGCATCGATCGCGGGCAGGCCGGCATCGTCGAGACGATGCCAGAGGTTGCGATCGGCCAGGACGGTGCAAGGTTGATATCCAAAGAGCCTGTCGTGCTGATAAACCTGCCGAAGCGCACGACGGGCAAACCCTCCAATGTCGTCATTCGGGGAGTGACGCCGACGGGTCTCACGTTGCGACCGCAGGTGCAGTTGATCGAAGGACGTCTGTTTCGCCCGGGCAGTTCGGAAATCGTCGCCGGACGCTCGATCGCTTCCGGCTTCCAGGGCGCAGCGCTGGGCGAAACGCTGCATTTCGCGCAACGCGACTGGCTGGTCGTCGGCGTGTTCGACGCGGGACGCACCGGGTTCGACTCGGAGATCTGGGGCGACGCCGAGCAAATGCTGCAGGCTTTTCGGCGCACGGGCTTTTCGGCGCTGATCTTCAGGCTGGTCGATGATGACCGCTTCGACGCAGCCAAGGCCACCATCGAATCGGATCCCCGTTTGACGCTGGAGGCCAAGCGCGAAAGGCAGTTCTATTCCGACCAATCCGAAGGCCTGGCCAAGTTCATCAACTATCTCGGCACGACGATTTCGGTGATATTTTCCATCGGCGCCATAATCGGCGCGATGATCACGATGTACGCAAGTGTGGCCAATCGCACCGCAGAGATCGGAACGTTGCGCGCCTTGGGTTTCTCGCGCAAAGCCGTCCTCGGCGCGTTTTTGGGCGAGTCACTTCTGCTGGGCCTGCTCGGCGGAATAGTCGGCCTCGTCTGCGCATCGTTCATGCAGGCAATATCGATTTCCACGATGAATTTCCAGACCTTCGCCGAACTAGCCTTTCGCTTCGTCATGACGCCGGGCATTGTGCTCGCTTCGCTCTTGTTCGCGCTGATCATGGGCTTCGTCGGCGGATTCCTGCCCGCCGTGCGAGCCGCTCGGCTGAAAATCGTCGACGCGTTGCGCGCGGTATGAAGCACGTCTGAACGCCTGGTACGAGCCTTGACCGGAATCCGGATTGATCAGCCGTGGTTGCGCCGATTTGCGATAGCGCGATCGCTTTTCCCGGCGCGCGACCTCGAGGGCGCAATCCGTACGCTAGGCTTCGTTCAGATGGATCCGATACGCGCGCCGTCACGCGCGCAGGACCTGATTCTGCGTCACCGTGTGCTCGACTATCGCGACGGCGATCTCGACCGACGATATCGGACGCTCCCGCTGATCGAGGACTACGTGCACGTGTACGGGATTTTGCCGAGGGAATCGCGCCGTCTGCTTCATCCGCGGCAGCTCGAGCAGGCGTTTCGCGTCGAAACGGAGCACCCGGATCTTGTCGACGGTGTCTTGTCTCACATACGCACGCATGGTGCGACCCATCCGCGCGACCTGCACCGTGCGTTCGGCGCGGCGTCCATGGTCAACGCGTGGGGAGGGCGATCGGCGGCGACGACTCGCAGCCTCGAACTCTTGCACTATCGAGGCGACTTGCACGTGTCCCACCGAGCTCAAGGCATCCGCATCTACGAGGCCGCACCGCCGCTGGCGCGCGCTCGCACCCCGCTGGCGCGAGGAACCGCCTTGATCAAGCTGTTGCTGCGCCTCTACTCACCGATGAGCGAGGCAAGTCTGCGTACACTGTCGAACTCGATCGATTCCGGCTCCTTGTCGCCCAACGGGCGGACGCGGGCCGTCGATTCCGTTTTGCGCAGCGACTGGGTGGCGAAAGGACAGGTAAATGGTCTCGCTCATTTCTGGCCGGCGGACGAGGACGTTCGCGTCGAACCCGATGACGCCGTGCGTCTGCTCGCTCCGTTCGATCCTATCGTTTGGGATCGCAAGCGCTTCGAGCAACTGTGGAATTGGGACTACCGCTTCGAAGCGTATACGCCACCGGCGAAGCGCCGATTCGGCTACTACGCGCTGCCGCTGCTGTATCGCGACTCGGTCATCGGTTGGGCAAATGTGAAACGCCAGCGGAACAAGCTAGAGTTTGAAGTCGGATTCGTCGCCAAGCGGCCTCGCGACGCCACGTTTCGCCGCGAGCTCGACGCCGAGATCGCACGCTTCGCATCATTCCTAAGCGGACCCGCGACGCCCGAGGTAGCCTAAAGCCCATGCGCATCAATGCGACTGCCCTGTTCGTCATCGCCACCGCGATATGGGGCTCGACGTGGCTCGGCATCAAATATCAACTCGGCGTGGTCGCGCCGGAGGTGTCGGTCGCCTATCGTTTCGGGCTGGCGGCACTGCTGCTTGCGCTGTGGTGCATGAGTACCGGCCGCTCACTGCGCTTCCCACTTCGCGAACATGCGTGGCTCGTGGCGTTGGGTGCGCTGCTCTTCGGTTTCAATTACGTCGGGGTCTACTGGGCCGAACGCTACGTCGCTTCCGGCCTCGTTGCCGTCCTGTTCGCGACACTGGTGTTTCTCAATCAGGTCGGCATGCGCATTGTCTACGGGGTTCCGCTTCGAGCGCGGACGATCGTAGCGGCGGTGATAGGCGTTACCGGAGTCGCGTTGCTGTTCCTTCCGGAATTGAAGCAGGCGCAAGGCGGCGGTTCGGCCGCCTACGGCATCGCGTTCGGTCTTGGCGCGACAGCGCTCGCGAGCGGGGGCAATATGGTTGCCATTCGCAATCAACGTGCAGGCATACCGACGATGGCCGGCAACGCCTGGGGCATGGCATACGGGGCGCTGGTAGCCGCCGCAATCGCTGTCGCGGAGGGCGTGCCGTGGACCTTCGACCCGACGCCCGGATACATAATCTCGTTGGCCTATCTGTCGGTCTTCGGCAGCATCATTGCGTTCTGGGCGTACCTCACTTTGATACGCAGGGTCGGCCCCGGGCCGGCTGCGTACACCAGCATCTCGACACCGGTCGTGGCACTCGCGCTGTCGACCCTGTTCGAGGGCTATCAGTGGACTTGGATTGCGGTTTGTGGGGTCGCGCTCGCCGTCGCAGGCACGTGGCTCGCTACGAAGTCGCCCGACCCGCAACCCGCGCGCTAGATTCAGGCGGCCTCGACCGAAGGCCTTGCCGCGAGAGATCAGACGGCGGTCGACTCGCCGGCGTCGGTAGATTGTCGATTGTCCGAAAAGCAGGCGACGAGGCGATCCGCTATGTTGACCGCCTCGTCGGAGGAATCTACCGCACGGCCGTACCAGTGCGTACTCTGACTCGGTGGGCCGTTCAGAACGAGATGTTTGCGCTTGAGTTTGTCGGCGGCAACGCGCCAGGCGTCCCCGAAATGTCCGCGCGAATGATGCAGTACGCCGAGGTCGGTCGCGACCGCGAGTCGCAGGCCGCTCGTCGCCGCGCGCAGCGTGAAATCCACGTCGTAGCCGTGAAAACCGTCGAACGTTTCCGCGTCCCACCCCACCTGCGCTGCGATCTCGCGCCGCATCGCGAGGAAGACGCCGTCGAGCACCTGAATGCCGCCGATCAACGGCCCGCGAACGCTGAATACCTGGACCTCGAGCCCGGTCGCCGTCGGTCCGACGACGCAACCGTGCAGATGCGGGTGCCCCGCATGACTCCATGCGGGTCCGGCAGCTTTGGTCGCCCCCGCGATGCCTACGATATCGCATGAAGCCAGATGTCGCGCCAGGCGCGAGCCAAAATCCGACGTGAGAATTTCCACATCGTCGTGCGAAAAAATAATGATCGGATGCGAAGCCCGCTCCGTCCCTCGCGTATATCCCTCCGCAAGCGATCGCGCATCGCTGATTCTGACGATTTCATGAGGCCAGCCTGCCAGCGCCTTGGCGTAGCTTTTGGAAGCTCGATTAAAACGCGTGTCATCGATGCTGCAGGTGACGATCGATATGGGTTCGCGCGCCGCTGCGGCTCGCGCTACTGCGGTTGAGGCAGGCTGGGCTGCAGGCGATGTCGACGGCAGCGCGTCGAGCAGGGCTTGGGTAGCGCCGCTACGTTCGGTTTCGAACCGCTCTGCCCTCACCAACGCTTCGATGGCAGATTCCGTATCGCCGAGTTGAACGAGAACGTGACCGAGCTCCAGCCAGCCCCTCCCGAGTGACGGGTCGAGACGCGTGGCTGCCGAGAACGCGTCAGCGGCACTTCGTGGCTGACCCAATGTGTTCGATAGCCTTCCCGCCTGCAGGTGCAGGCGTGCATTGCCGGGATCTCGTGCCAGAGCTTGCCGGGTCCAATCGAGCGCGGCTGACGGTCGTTTGGCGTCGACCTCGAGCAACGCCAGCAGCGTGGCCGCCCGCACATCCGCTGCTTGACTCCATATTGCAAGCGCTATGTCGCGCGCTTCGTCGTTGCGACCGTTGCGAAAGGCCGTTAGCGCTTGCTGCATAGGATCGGTGTTAGCCATGGAGGCGCTGCTTGACTAAATGGCTATGCGTGCCTTGAACCGAAGGGCAACGCTCATTCTTCGCTCCGTCTCGGTCCATGTCCACATTGTGGCTACGGCAGCTCGCTTTGTTCGCTTAACTGCGCGCTTCGCTCGATGTTAGCCTATGCGGCAACGTGGACCGAGGCGCTAGGCTCATGCTTCGCCGTCGCCCTCGAAAACGTCGACGTTGTCGATCAAGCGGGTTGTACCCAAAGTCGCCGCTGCAAGCACGACCAGCGAGTCGGAACGATCGTCGTTATTCGGGACGTGCAGCTCCATCTCACGTCGGATCGCAACATAGTCGACTCGCCAACCATGTCGCGCGAGTTCGGCGCTCGCGTTCTGCTCGAGCGTCGCATAGTCAACGTGGCCACCCGGCCCGTCCGCCGCGAGGGCATCCGCAACGCCGCGCAGGACGGCATGAAGGCGTGGCGCTTCGGCTCGTTCGCTCGACGACAGGTAGCCGTTGCGTGACGACAAAGCCAAGCCGTCGTCGGCGCGCACGGTTTCGACCGGTACGATTGTTGATCGAAAGATTGAATTGCTGCACCATGCCCTGGATGATTGCCAGTTGCTGCCGGTCTTTCTTGCCGAACACGGCAACGTCGGGTCGTACCAGATTGAACAACTTCAGCACGACAGTGCATACGCCGTCGAAGAACCCCGGGCGGAATGCCCCCTCCAACTCGTTCGCCAGCGGCGAGGGCTGTACGCGAAAGAGCTGCGGCGTCGGGTACATTTCCTGTTCGCGCGGAGCGAACAGGATGTCGACACCTTCGCGCTCTAACGCCGCGCAGTCGGCTTCGAACGTTCGCGGATAGCGCTCGAAATCCTCGTTAGGTCCGAACTGGAGGCGATTGACAAAGATGCTGGCAACGACAGCGTCGCCGTGCTGGCGCGCAACACGTGCAAGATGCAGATGCCCTGCGTGCAGGTTGCCCATGGTCGGTACCAGCGCGATGCGGCGCGCGCCGCTCAATCGTGCGCGGAGTTCGCTCGACGAGCCAATAGTCTCCATGGTTGCGCTCGAACCGGTCAGAACGCGCAGGAAGACAAGTCAGTACTCGGCACCCCGACGATCAATAGCAATGCTCCGGTCCAGGGAAACTTCCGTCCTTGACTGCGCGAACATAGGCGGTCACGGCGGCTTCGATATCCGGGCTTCCGTTCATGAAGTTGCGAACAAAGCGCGGAGGCTTGCCGGGATAAATTCCCAGCATGTCGTAGAGGACCAATACTTGACCCGAACAGGCGGGTCCGGCGCCGATGCCGATCGTCGGCACGGCGAGCTCCGCAGTGACCGTCTTGGCCAGCGCTGCCGGGACCATTTCGAGCACCAGCATTTCGATACCCGCATCGACCATCCGCGCCGCATCGTCGCGCAACTCGCGCGCTGACTCCTCGCTCTTGCCTTGCGCCTTGTAGCCGCCGTATCGATGCACTGATTGCGGCTGCAGCCCGAGATGGCCGCAAACGGGGATGCCGCGACGGGAAAGAAATTCTATCGTCGGAGCCAACCATGCCCCGCCTTCGATCTTGACCATTTGCGCACCTGCTGCCATCAGCAACGCTGCGTTGGCAAACGCCTGTTCGGGGCTCTGTTGGTAGCTGCCGAACGAGAGGTCGGCGACGAGCAACGCTTTTTGTGTCGCCGACGCGACGGCGCGCGTGTGATACACCATATCGCTGATGGTCACCGGCAACGTCGACGCGTGGCCGCCGATGACCATGCCGAGCGAATCGCCGACGAGCATGACGTCCACGCCGGCGCGATCTTCGAGTGCGGCGAAGCTGGCGTCATAGCAGGTCAGCATCGCGACCTTCTCGCCTTCGCGGGCCATCGCGGCGATCGAAGGGACGGTCCGACGCGCGATTGCCATGTTAGTTGCCATGATCAATTGGCCCCCAGATTGAAAAACTCTCGCTGTCCGCGCATGGCACTAATGCGCCCGAGCAACAAGCGCAGGTGCTCCGGCTCGTCGACAAAATTCAGGCGCTCGCTGTTGACGATGAGCAGCGGAGCCGTCGTGTATTGATAGAAATAACCGGTGTAGGCGTCGGCGAGCCGCGCCAGATAATGTTCCGAGATCGCTCGTTCGTAGCCGACACCGCGCTTGTGCACGCGCTCGATCAGCGTCGACACCGGCGCCTGCAGGTAAATCACCAGATCAGGCGTGGGGGTCTGCGGATGAAGGTGCGAATAGACCTTGTCGTAGAGAGCATATTCGTCGTCGTTGAGATTCAGGCGCGCGAACAACGGGTCCTTGTCGATGAGGAAGTCGGCCACCGTGGCCCGGCGGAACATGTCGAGTTGCGTGAGCCCACGAAGCTGGTCGACGCGCTGGAAAAGGAAGTTGAGCTGAGTCGGCAGCGCAAAGCGCCGCATGTCATCGTAGAACTTGGCGAGAAACGGATTTTCGTCGGGGGCCTCGAGCAAGGCATCGGCGCCAAGTGAATGCGCGAGCGAGCGGGCGAGGCTGGTCTTGCCCGCTCCGATCGGGCCCTCGACTACCACGTACCGGCATTTTTCGACGTCCATCGCCGCGTCAGAGCAGGTGATGCTGCCGCGTGCGTGCAATGCGTTGTCCGTGGACTCCGCGCAGCCATCCGCGGGCCAGGCCACGCCCGGGGATCGACGCCGCCGGAGCCACGTCGAGCAAGGGTTTCAGCACAAAAGCGCGGCTGTGCATGCGGGGGTGGGGCAAGGTTAAGCGCGACTGCCGTGAACGGCGTCGATCAAATAGTAGCAAATCCAGGTCGAGCGTCCGCGCCGCGTTGCGGCTGCGATGTTCCACCGATGGACGACCGTGGCGGCTTTCGATGATGCGCAAATTGCGCAAAAGATTGGCGGGACTCAGTGCTGTGCGCAGCGCGAAGACCGCGTTGACATAGTCCGGTTGCGCTCCGTTCGCAGTCGACAGGTGCGCTGACGTAGTTGGGCGACGCCGCAACCAGACGCGAGCGCGGCAGCTTCGCGGCATCGATCAGCGCGCGCGCAATCCGGCGCCGCGGATGCGCGAGGTTGCTGCCGATCCCGACGTAGGCGAGCGACTTCATCAACCTTTGGCGTCGGCTTCACCGTTGCTATTCGTCGCGTCGTTCCCTGTTCCGACCCCATCTGCAGTATCAACGTCGTTAGCGGTTGTTGCTTCGCGTTTGCGCCCGCGACTGCGGGGCCGTCGACGTTTCTTCGGTGCGTCGTCGGGACGCAGCATCTGCTCGCGCGCGGTCGGATTCGCATTCTGAAAGTCGGTCCACCAGCTGTCGAGACCTGCAAGCTCGGTCTCCATTTCCCCGCTGGCGCAACGCAGTACGAGGAAATCGTATGCGGCCCGAAACCGGGGATGCTCGAGCAGACGAAACGGCCGTTGGCCGGTGCGCTGTTCGAACCGAGGTTGCAGCGTCCATATTTCCTTGATCGTGGCTTCGAAGCGGCGCGGGATCGCCAGTCGTTCGGCCTGCTGACCCAGCACGCTGTCCATCGCCTCGAACAGGGCAGGCATCGGTCGCTCGCCTCGCTGCTGCCGCGCCTTCCAGCTCGCCAATACCTCGTGCCAAAGGAGCGTGGCGAAGAGGAATGCAGGCGTTACCGACTTGCCTTCGCCGACGCGCTCGTCGGTATTGGCGAGCGCAAGTTCGATGAAACGTTGTCCGAGCGGCTGCTCGAGAATGACATCGAGCAGCGGAAGGACGCCGTGATGGAGGCCGTGCTGGCGCATGCTCTTCACGGATTCAAGCGCGTGTCCCGACAACAACATCTTTTCCATTTCGTCGAACAGGCGCGCTGGAGGCACGTGCGCGAGCAGAGGAGCCAGCTTCGGGATTGGCGCCGCGGTCTGTTTTTCGATGCTGATGCCGAGTTTTGCTGCCAGCCGCGCACCCCGCAGCATGCGCACCGGGTCTTCGCGGTACCGGGTTTCCGGGTCTCCGATCAGTCGCAATCGCCGCGCCTTGATGTCGGCGACGCCGCCGACGTAGTCCCAGACTTCTTCGCTTGCGGGATCGAAATACAAAGCGTTGATCGTGAAGTCGCGCCGCGCGGCGTCCTCAGCCTGGGTTCCGAATACATTGTCGGAGAGCAGGCGGCCGTGTTCGTCGGAAGCGGTCTCGCCGAGCTGCCGCGCACGAAACGTCGCGACTTCGAGTGTTTCCTGCCCGGCCAGTACATGGACCAGGCGAAAGCGACGGCCGATGATGAACGCTCGCCGGAACAGCGGCTTTACCTGTTCTGGCGTGGCATCGGTAGCGAGGTCGAAGTCCTTGGGCGGAATGCCGAGCAACAAGTCCCGGACCGCGCCACCAACGATGAATGCTTTGAAACCTGCCTGCTGGAGTTTGCGCGTGACGTCCTGAGCGCCGCGCGAAATCTGGCTTCGGCGGATCGGATGTTTACCGGGACCGTAAACGCGAGGTGCGTTTGCGCTTCTCCCGGGCATCAGGCGTGCGAACAGGCGGTGAATCATTAAACGATGTCTATGGAGTCGGCCGGTTGGCTTCGCGGCGGTCATGCCTGCGGGCGGCGTGACTGGTGCGCGAGGCGCGCATTCAAGTCGACCGAATGTTAACTGAGGTTAACTGAGGTTAACTAAGATCAACCAACGTAAGCCGAGTTGTCGGATCGGGTATCAAAGGTGACAGGCGGCGGTCGGCAAGCGTCATGGCGCGCTAATTCGGGGCGTTTGACGATCGGGTCTGCTTATCGACGGTGCAAAACGTAGTCGCGGGGTAGTCGTAGCTCGAATGGTCGGGGCGGCGGCATCGACGCTTTGCTGATCATAGCATGACGGCGTGGCGGGACCGCGCAAAATCGCGGATAATCAATAGCTTCGCACCTCGCATTCAGGAACCTCCATGTCCACTTATCAGCACGTCACCGTCCCCGCGGGTGGCACCAAGATCACCGTCAACAAGGACTACAGTCTCAGCATATCCGACCACCCGATCATTCCGTATATCGAGGGCGATGGCACCGGCGTCGACATCACGCCGGTCATGATCAAGGTTGTCGACGCGGCCGTCGCCAAGGCCTACGGCGGCAAGCGCAAGATTCACTGGATGGAGATCTATGCCGGCGAAAAGTCGACTCAGGTCTATGGCGCGGATGTCTGGTTGCCTGAGGAGACCTTGGCGATCCTCCGGGACTACGTTGTGTCCATCAAGGGCCCGCTGACCACCCCGGTCGGCGGCGGTATACGCTCCCTGAATGTCGCTTTGCGCCAGGAACTCGATTTTATGTCTGCCTGCGGCCCGTCCGCTATTTCGCGGGCGTTCCGAGTCCTCTCAAGGCACCGGAGAAGACCGACATGGTCATTTTTCGTGAGAACTCCGAAGACATCTACGCCGGCATCGAATGGGCCGCGGAGTCTGCAGGGGCGAAGAAGCTGATACATTTTCTGATCAAAGAGATGGGCGTAAAGAAGATTCGGTTCCCCGCGACGTCGGGCATCGGCATCAAGCCGGTGTCGAGCGAAGGCACCGAGCGCCTGATGCGCAAAGCCATGCAGTACGCGATCGACAACGACCGCAAGTCGGTCACGCTAGTGCACAAGGGCAATATCATGAAGTTCACCGAGGGCGCATTCCGCGATTGGGGTTACGCCCTCGCGCAGAAGGAATTCGGCGCCGTACCGATCGACGGTGGCCCATGGTGCAAATTCAGGAATCCGAAGACGGGACGGGATATCGTCGTCAAGGACGCCATTGCTGATGCGTTCCTCCAGCAGATCCTTTTGCGCCCAGAGGAGTACGACGTTATCGCCACGCTCAATCTTAACGGCGACTACGTCTCCGACGCGTTGGCGGCGCAGGTGGGCGGCATCGGCATCGCTCCCGGGGCGAATATGTCCGACACAGTCGCAATGTTCGAGGCAACGCATGGCACCGCGCCCAAGTACGCGGGCAAGGACTACGTCAATCCGGGGTCAGAAATCCTGTCGGCTGAAATGATGCTGGTGCATATGGGCTGGCACGAAGCCGCCAAGCTGATCGTGTCCAGCCTCGAAAAATCGATCGCCGACAAAGTTGTGACCTACGACTTCGCGCGCCTGATGCCCGGTTCGACCCAGGTGTCGTGTTCGGGCTTCGGCAGCGCGATGATCCAGCGGATGTAGACAGGGGACGCAAGCAAGGCGGCGAGCCTATCGGGACCGCCGGCGATCTCCCGGATATGATCAGGTTCCACGCCCGCCGCGGCTGCCAGTAATTGCGTCCGCCGGCGATCGACGTGCGACTGTTGCGCAAATCCAACGGTCGCGCGTAACAGCGGACCCGATATGCCCAATCGCCCGATGCGCGGCGTGGCGCGCGGTTCTCGACGGAAATGGTGTCCACGCGATCGCCGCGGAGAAGGCCTTTTACCGGTTGTCGGCCCATATTGAACTACGATGCCCGGTATCTGCCTCATTCAACTGGCCGCATGGACTTGCCAGACGACCGCGTACGTCTAAGAATGTCAACCATACTGATTGGTAGCTTTGTGGACCTGGCCTTGTGGACGACGAACGTGAGCGACGACGCGGTATTTCCCGCGGCGCGCGCTGCGACCCCTTGAAATTAGTCTCGCAAACATCCACCTTGCAATCGTGGTACTTGCCGCTATGAACCTCAGGGCGAGGATGAGTTCCAAGCCAGGATCGCCTCCGCGCACGACGGCGATGCACGAGCAGGACGGCAATGTTCTCGAAGCCGAGAAGACCCGGCTTAAACCCCCACCGCTGTACAAGGTTATTTTGTTGAACGACGATTACACGCCGATGGACTTTGTCGTCGTGGTGTTGCAGACTGTATTCGCGATGAACAGGGAAAAGGCGACCCAGGTCATGTTACAAATTCATCGCGAAGGCATGGGCGTGTGTGGCACCTACACTCGCGAAGTCGCCGCTGCCAAAGTGGACCAGGTGTTGGGCATTGCACGCAAGTACCAGCATCCGCTGCAATGTACGATGGAGGAAACGTAGTTGTTTATGCAGCATGGGCGTCGGCACAACGCTCCTGATGCGACTGGGGTCGGAAAGAAACTATGATTGCTCAGGAACTCGAAGTCTCGCTGCATATGGCTTTTGTCGAGGCTCGGCAAAAGCAGCACGAGTTCATCACCGTGGAACACCTGCTCCTGGCCATGCTCGACAATCCGTCGGCGGCCGAGGTGCTGAAATCCTGCGGCGTCGACCTGGAAGAGTTGCGCGGCGTACTCACCGATTTCATCAACGAACATACACCGCGCCTGTCGCCGCACTCGGACGCGGATACGCAGCCGACCCAGGGGTTCCAACGCGTTATCCAGCGCGCGATCCTGCACGTCCAATCGTCGGGCAAGAAGGAAGTGACAGGCGCCAATGTTCTCGTCGCCGTGTTCGGCGAGAAGGAATCTCACGCCGTCTATTTCCTCAATCAGCGCGGTGTGACGCGGCTTGACGTCGTCAACTACATCGCTCACGGCATCACCAAGACGCCGCAAAAGGGCCAGGAAAAGCAGGAATCGGCAAAGGAAGAGAGCGATGGCGAGCAGCAGCCCGCCGGCGCGTTGGACGCCTACACCGTCGATCTGAATCAGTTGGCCAAGGCCGGCAAGATCGATCCGTTGATCGGACGCGAGCACGAACTCGAGCGCGTCATCCAGGTCTTGTGCCGCAGGCGCAAGAACAACCCGCTGCTCGTCGGCGAAGCCGGCGTGGGGAAGACCGCCATTGCCGAGGGACTCGCACGTCGTATCAACGAAGGCGACGTTCCCGAGATGCTGAAGGATTTTGTCGTGCATTCGCTCGACATGGGCGCGCTGCTGGCAGGCACCAAGTATCGCGGCGATTTCGAGCAGCGCCTCAAGGCGGTGCTGAAGCAGCTCACCGAGAATCCCAAGACCATCCTGTTCATCGATGAGATCCACACGATCATCGGCGCGGGCGCCGCATCGGGAGGAACTCTCGATGCGTCGAACCTGTTGAAGCCGGCGCTCTCGACCGGTGCGCTGAAATGCATCGGTGCTACGACATACAACGAGTATCGCGTGATATTCGAAAAGGATCATGCGTTGTCGCGCAGATTCCAGAAGATCGATGTGCCGGAGCCCTCCATCGCCGAAACGATCGAGATTCTGAAGGGTCTCAAGACACGGTTCGAACAGCATCACGGCGTCAAGTACGCTCCCGCCGCACTGACGACGGCCGCGGAATTGGCGGCGCGTTTCATCAACGATCGGCATCTGCCGGACAAGGCGATCGACGTCATCGACGAAGCAGGCGCGGCGCAGAAGATACTGCCGAAGTCGAAGCAGAAAAAAGTCATCACCAAGACCGAGATCGAAGAGATTGTCGCGAAGATCGCGCGCATTCCGGCCAAGAGCGTCAGCTCGGACGACCGCAACGCGCTGAAGACGCTCGACCGCGATTTGAAGAACGTCGTGTTCGGACAAAACCAGGCGATCGACGCGCTGGTCGCGGCCATCCGCATGGCGCGCTCGGGTTTGGGTAACCCGCGCAAGCCGATCGGCAATTTCTTGTTCTCGGGGCCGACTGGCGTGGGCAAGACCGAAGTCGCGCGACAGCTCGCGTTCTGCCTCGGCGTGGAACTGCTGCGCTTCGACATGTCCGAATACATGGAGCGGCATGCGGTCTCGCGCCTCATCGGCGCGCCGCCGGGCTATATCGGCTTCGATCAGGGCGGCCAGCTCACCGAGTCGATAACAAAGCACCCGTACAGCGTTCTGCTGCTTGACGAAATCGAAAAAGCGCATCCGGACATATTCAATATCCTGCTTCAGGTCATGGATCACGGGACGTTGACGGACAACAACGGACGCAAGGCGGACTTCCGTAATGTGATCGTCATCATGACGACCAATGCTGGCGCCGACATGCTGATGAAGAGTTCGATCGGATTTACCGATAACAAGCAGGCCGGCGACGAAATGGAGTCGATCAAGCGCATGTTCACGCCGGAGTTTCGCAACCGGCTGGATGCGACGATTTCGTTTGCCTCGCTGGACCACGAAGTGATCCTCCGGGTCGTCGACAAGTTCCTGCTCGAACTCGAAAATCAACTGCACGAGAAAAAAGTCGAGCCGTCATTCACTCAGGCGCTCCGCGAATACCTCGCGAAAGAAGGGTTCGATCCGCAGATGGGGGCGAGGCCGATGGCACGGCTTATCCAGGACACGATCCGCAAGGCGCTCGCCGATGAACTCTTGTTTGGAAGGCTCACTGGTGGCGGCAAGGTAACGATCGATGTCGACGCCGACGACAAGATCAAACTCCTGTTCGAGCAAAGCAAGGAAGCTGAACCCGTCGCCTGACCCGGTGGCCAAAGCTCGGGCGCCGGTGCCGACGCCACGCCTTCGGCGGCGTGTCCGCGCGGGCGGCGCTGAGAAAAGCCGCCGCTCATAGCCACGGACGTCGCCGCGATGGCTGCCTATCGTCAGATCAAGAATTCGCGGCGGGAATACCTCAGGTTTACCTTCGCTGCCCCGGTTTCAGCGGCGTTGTCGACGTTCACGGTCCGCGCGGCCGGGGGACCTTACCCCGATCGCCCCATTCACTGCGTTATCCCGTTTCCGGTAGGCGGCACCAGCGATCTGCTTGCCCGTCTGGTCGGGGCGCACCTTGGCGCAGCGCTGGGCCAGCCGGTCATCATCGAAAGCAAGCAGGGCGCCGCAGGCGCGATCGCGATGCAGTACGTCGCGAAGGCTCCTCCCGACGGCTACACGATTTTCTTCGCCAACAACGGCACCAACACGATACTTCGCAGTCGACAGCGCGAAGAAGGCGTCGATCTGATGCGATCGTTCGCCCCGATCATCAAACTGGCGACGCTACCCATTGTTATCGTCGTCCCACCCTCGACCGGGGTGAAGACGCTGCGCGAATTGCTGGATCGCGCGCGTCGCGCGCCAGGCAGCCTCGCATTCGCCACGAGCGACGTCGGCTCGACTTCGCATCTGGCGGCGAGCACATTGTTTCAACGCGCTGATGTTCAACTGATCCACATCCCTTATGCGGGCACCGCGTTGGGCGTGAAGGACGTCTTGGCCGGCGAGGTGCAGGTGCTCTTCACTCACATCGCAACCGTCGCAGCTTTGTTGCGTGCAGGCCGCCTGATGCCACTGGCGGTAACGGGCAACCATCGCATGCCGGCATTCAGCAATATCCCCACGGTCGCCGAAAGCGGATTTCCCGGCTTCGACATCACCACCTGGCACGGCATCCTGGTGCCGGTCGGCACTCCGCCGGCTATCATCACGCGTCTGCACGCCGAACTCGCGACGATGATGGAGTCCTCCGAAATGCGCTCCCAGGTGGTCGACATGGGTATGGAGCCGATGGCGAGCACGCCCGAGCAATTCGCTGCCGACCTCGAGGCGGATGTCGAACACTGGGCGAGGATTGCGCATCCGTCCGCGACGCGCGTTGAATGATCCGACGCGTCGCGTGACGGATTGACGGTCGCGGATGAAGATTCCCATCCTCATGGTGTCGACGGCAACGCTATGGCTGGGGACAGCGCGGATGCCGCGTGCCCTTGCCAAAGCGGGATTCGATGTCTTCCTGCTTGCGCCGGAGAATTCGCTCGCTGCCAAGTCTCGCTTTGTCACGAAGACGTGGTTTTTGCCGGAGTCCGCGCTTCCGATGGAATGGTTGATCGCGCTGACCGCTGCGATCGACGCGACTTCTCCGCGGCTGCTGGTGCCATGCGACGAAATGACGATCCGTCTGCTGTTCGCTTTCATGCTGGAGACGCCGCCGCAACTCGGCGAGGAAAAGCACGCTCGACTGTCGGCGTTGATTCGCGAGTCCCTCGGCGAACCGAAGTACTACCAGACGAGTATCGACAAGACACTATTGCCCGTCGCCGCCGAATCGCTGGGTATCCGCGTGCCACCGTTCGCCATCGTTCGCAATGTTCGCGAAGCGCGGACGTTCGCCGACGGCCTCGGCTATCCGGTCGTGCTCAAGCGTCGATTCGGATTCGCTGGCCACGGCGTCGCAATTGCCTCGACGCCCGACGAACTGGTTCACCGCACCTACGACTTGCTGCGTCCGGATCAACTCGACCTCGGCAATAACCTCGAGCCACGACTGTTGGTGCAGGCCTTTATTCCGGGACGCCACCTGTCGCAGGCGCTGGTCTCGCTGCATGGAAATTCGCTGGCGAGTTTTGCATGGGAACGATATCAATCAACCGAAGAGGTCGCTGGTCAGACCTCGGTTGTCCGCTTCGTCGAATCGCGGGAGACGCGCGATAGTTCGGAAGCGCTGGCGCGTGCGCTCGGCATCGACGGTTTTTTCAACGTGCAATACATCGTTCACCGCGATACGGGGCAAGCCTACCTTCTGGAAATCAATAGGCGTGTCGTGACACACACGCATATGGGAGAACGCGTCGGCGCCGATCTGCCGCGTGCGCTGTATAGGCAATTGGGCGGAGCGGGCGAACCGACAAGGACCGATGGTGTCGATGCGAGCGAGATCGGGGCCCTGCTTACGGTTTTCCCGCGCGAGTATTTGCGCGATCCGCAAAGCCGCTACTTGCGGGATTGCCCGGTCGATGTGCCATGGGACGATCCGGCGCTGTTCGCCGCGATGCTCGCGCGTTGAATGCATGGGTCTTTGTGGTTGCGGCCGAATGCGCGCGATGACAGCCAGCCGATGGCAGCGATGTGTGAGGTTAGCGGTCTTGGTGCTGCTCGCCACCGCGGCCGGCATTGCCAGCGCTGCGGCCGAGAGTGGACGCGATGTCGCAGCCAACTGCGCGGCGTGTCATGGACCCGACGGCAGGAGTCGAGACGCCGCGATTCCTTCGCTGGCCGGCGTCGAAAAAGGCTCGCTCGTATCCGCGTTGCGCGCGTTCCGTGAAGGACGGCGCCCATCGACCGTGATGAGGCAGTTGGCGGCTGGTTACAGCGACGAGGAGATAGAGGCGGCTGCCGCCTATTTTTCGGCGCAGCGGCCATGACTCGCGCCTTCGCGAACGGAACGGCTCCAACACTTTCCGACGGAGTCGCACCGCTCGATCAAGCTCTAAGCTCTGGTCGTGTCGCTTCGTCGAAATGCGGCGTCGAACGTCCTTCTCGCGCGCGACGTTGGGTGCTGAAGGCGGGGGTGGCGTCGCTCCTTGCGCCGATGCTCATGCCTCGGTCTTCGTTCGCTGCAGCGCGACCGCGCGTTGTGGTCGTCGGAGGGGGCTTTGGGGGGGCGACCGCCGCCAAATACGTGCGCAAATGGAGTGATCAGCGTATCGATGTCGACCTAGTCGAGCGCGACCCCGCGTTCGTGTCATGCCCGCAGTCGAACCTTGTCCTCGGCGGCAACAGGAATCTCTCGGACCTTACCACTTCGTACGACGGACTCGAGCGGTGGGGAGTGCGCCGGATCCGCGATGAAGCGATCGCGATCGACGAGGTCGCGCGGACGGTAAGGCTCGCGGGCGGAGCATCGGTTTCCTATGACCGGTTGATCCTGTCGACCGGAGTCGACTTCATCTACGACGATATTCCCGCGCTCAACAACAGCATCGCGCAGGCGAGGGTCCTGCATGCCTGGAAGGCGGGCCCCCAGACGCGGCCTTACGCGCACAACTCGAGGCGATGCGCGATGGCGGAATCTTCGTCATTCACATACCCCTGGCCCCTTTTCGTTGTCCGCCAGCGCCGTACGAACGCGCGTGCTTGGTGGCAGGATATTTCTCGCGGATGAAGCCGAAGTCGAAAGTCATCATTCTTGATGCAAACGAGGATGTGCAGGCCGAGAAGGCGGTATTCAGCGCGGCGTGGGCGGGGCCTTACAAGGGCTACGTCGAATATCGGCCGAACAGTGCACTGGTCGATATCGAGTTGACAACGCTGACAGCAAAACTCGAATTCGAGGATGTGAAAGCGGACGTGCTCAATGTCATTCCTCCGCAACGGGCGGGTAACATCGCGCGGCAATTGGGGATGGCCAACGCCAACGAGCGGTTCTGCCAGGTCGACTTCCTGACCTATGAATCGACCGCGCGCCGGAACATCCATATTCTCGGCGATTCAATACAGATCGCGCCGCTGATGCCGAAATCGGGACACATGGCAAATCAGCAGGCGAAAGTCTGCGCTGCGGCGATCATCGCGGAGCTGGACGGCCGAAGTGCCAACAGCGCACCCATTTTTGCCAACACCTGTTACAGCTACGTTGCCGAGGATGAAGTCGTGCATGTCTCCTCGGTGCATAGATACGACTCGGCGCAAAAGACCATGCTCGTCGTCCCCGGTAGCGGCGGGACCTCGGCGGCGCCGAACGAGCGCGAGGCCATCTACGCTGAAGCCTGGGCGAAGAATATTCGCGCCGACATGCTCGAATAGCACCATCGCCGCAACAGCGCGTGTCGCTGCGACACGCTCAGGGTGGAAGGCGTTTCCATTTTTGAGGCCACGTCGCGCCGACGAACAGCGGGATGGTCGCGGTCGTTTTACTATACAAATCAACCGTCAATTGCCCAAGCCGGCGCTGGCCGACCGTTTTTGATCTGCGGTGCAACACTTTTGGTGCAGAAATCGCCGGTTATTATTCCACCCTGCGGAATGTCATTTTAACATTATGATTATGCAGTGAAAATAACGTATTGCGATGCGCAAATTGATCTTGAATCTCGCGCTGCCGTTTGTTAAGGTCGTGACAACACACACAGCCGTCGGTGACCGCGCCGCTGGCCGTGCGCAGGGCCTGGCGCTTATCACCCCATCCATGCCCGCTCGATCGGTCGAACGATCTTCACCGATCCGTGCAGTGAAATCCGCGACGATGGTCGCGAGCATTTCACATGGCGGTTCGTCGTGCGATTGCATCGCGTCGACGGCCGCTGACCAAGGTTCCGGCGCCATGCCGGATTGGCCACAACGGAGATGATGGGAGCAAACATGAATTACGATCTGGAAGCGGCAAGGCTGAAGAAGGACTGGGCGGAAAACCCGCGTTGGAAAGGCATCAAGCGCGCCTATGCGGCAGAGGACGTCGTGCGTTTGCGCGGCTCGGTGCATATCGAGCATAGCTTGGCGCGTCGTGGCGCCGAAAAACTGTGGAAGCTCGTCAACGAAGAACCTTTCGTGAACACGCTCGGCGCAATGACCGGCAATCAGGCAATGCAGCAGGTGAAGGCGGGACTGAAAGCAATTTATCTTTCAGGATGGCAAGTTGCCGCCGACGCCAATATCGCCGGCGAGATGTATCCGGATCAATCGCTGTATCCGGTCAACTCGGTTCCGGCCGTCGTTCGCCGCATCAACAGCACGTTCATGCGCGCTGACCAGATCCAGCACATGGAAGGCAGCGGCGACACCGATTATTTCGCGCCGATCGTCGCCGACGCCGAAGCCGGCTTCGGTGGCGTGCTCAACGCGTTCGAACTGATGAAAGCGATGATCGACGCCGGTGCGGCGGGCGTGCACTTCGAAGACCAGCTCGCGTCAGTCAAGAAGTGCGGTCACATGGGCGGCAAGGTACTCGTCCCCACGCGCGAAGCCGTCGAGAAACTCGTTGCGGCGCGGCTGGCGGCCGATTGCATGGGCGTACCCACCGTCATTCTCGCGCGCACCGACGCGGAAGCTGCGGACTTGATTACTTCCGACATCGACGAAAACGACAAGGCATTCTGCACGGGCGAACGCACGGTAGAGGGCTTCTACAAGACGCGCAATGGTCTTGACCAGGCGATCTCGCGTGGACTCGCTTATGCCCCGTATGCGGACTTACTCTGGTGCGAGACCGGTCGCCCCGATCTCGAGTTTGCCAAGGCATTCGCTGACGGGATCCACGCCAAATTTCCTGGCAAGATGCTGGCATACAACTGTTCGCCTTCGTTCAACTGGAAAAAGAATCTCGACGACGCCACGGTCGCGCGCTTCCAACGCGAACTCGGTGCGATGGGCTACAAGTTCCAGTTCATCACGCTCGCGGGCTTCCACAGTCTCAACTACTCGATGTTCAACCTCGCGCACGGCTACGCGCACAACCAGATGACCGCATTCGTCGAACTGCAGGAAGCCGAGTTTGCTGCCGTTGCCAAGGGCTTCACGGCGGTCAAGCATCAGCGCGAAGTCGGGACCGGTTATTTCGATGCAGTCACCCAGACGATCCAGGGCGGACAATCATCGACAACCGCGTTAAAAGGCTCAACCGAAGACGAGCAATTCTTCGATAAGCCACGAGCGCCGCTGTCGGTTGCCAACGGCTGAACCCGACGCAAAGTCGGCTAGCTCGACGGCGCGGCGCTCCATGGGCGTCGCGCCGTTCGTTTTGGACGGTGCTTAGGAGCGTGGATGAGCGAATCGGACCTGCGCCTGTTCTTCGCCCTGCAGCCGGACGCGACGGTCCGGGCGAAGTTGTCGACGCTGGCGCGAAACGTCGCGGCCGCGAACAACGGGCGTGCGGTCACCGCGGCCAACTTGCATCTGACACTGGTGTTCCTGGGTGAACAATCGTCGGTGCTTTTACCTGAGATCGAATCGGCTGCCGCGGCGGTCCGCGCGAACGCGTTTTCGCTGGCGCTGGACCGCGTCGACTGCTGGCGCAAGAACGGCGTTGTGTGGGCGGGCGCCGGAGCGATTCCTGCGCCACTGACGGCGCTTCGCGAGGATCTTGTCGGAGCGCTCGTGCGTCGGCGAATTGCCTTGGACCGGCGGCCGTTTGCGGCACACGTGAGCTTGGCGCGAGGCGTTGCGTCGGCGGCTGCTCCGGTCCCATCCACCCTGGCGCCGGCGATCGAATGGCCGATCGATGCTTTCAGCCTGATCGCATCGACCCTTACGCAACACGGTCCGAGCTATCGCCTTATTGCGCAGTGGCCCTTTGCTGTCGGCGTCTCATGAAACGACTCTGTCTAAGCTGAGTCTCCATCGGAAGCCCTTGGGGCAGCGCCAGCGGAATGATCAGCGCCGATTCCGTCGGCGCAAAATCCGGCGGTCTCGCGTCATCGAACTCGGAGGCGGTGCCGTCGACGATCGGGGCAATCGGCTCTGACAGCGCGGAGTGGCTGGCTTGACGGTGGCGGGCGGGCTCCGGCCGGGTTGCGTCGGCACGATCCGTAGCGGGGTATGACTCCTTGCAGCGTTCGTGATAGTGGTCATCACTGCGTCTCCTGTCGGTCAGCGACGGTCATCGAGACCACCGCATGGACCGTAGCATAGGGAGACAGTGTTACGGCTTGAAGAACGATTGCCGCCGCCGCGACGCGTCGAGCCGACTACGGGCCACGCATGTTGCCGTAATGGTCCGCGGACTAGGTGCCGCGCGCGACCGGGCGCTTGGGATCAGCGATCCATTCGCTCCACGAACCGGGATAGAGGCGAGAACCGGGAAGGCCGGCGATCTCCATCCCCAAGACGTTGTGGCACGCGGTCACGCCCGATCCGCATTGGTGTACGACGTCGTGGGGCGCGACATCGCCGAGCTGCGCAAGGTATTCGGCGCGCAACAGCCCCGCCGGTTTGAAGGTGCCCGTCGTCGAAAGATTGGCCATGTATGGACGATTGAGCGCGCCTGGAATATGTCCGGCGACGCGATCGATGGGCTCGATATCGCCTCGAAAGCGCTCGGCAGCGCGAGCATCCAGGACGGTCACCGTCTTCATCGTGCCTTCGACGCTGCGCAGGATTTCGTTGGCTGACGCGATCATTGCACCGATTCCGCGGGAAGCTGATCTGAACGGCGCGACGATCGCCGCAGCAGGCGGTGGAATCGCGGCGGCTACCTTACGGCCTTCTGCCTTCCACTTGTCGATGCCCCCGTCAAGAACGGCAACCGCATCGTGCCCCACCCAGCGCAGCAACCACCACAAGCGGGAGGCCCACATACCGTTGTTCTGATCATAGGCGACGACCTGCTTGCTAGCGTCGATTCCTGCGCGAGACAGCGTGGTGGCGAATGCGTCGATGTCAGGCAACGGATGCCGTCCGTTCTCTCCTGTCCTGGGTCCCGAAAGGTCGCGATCGATGTGCATGAATCGCGCGCCCGGCAGGTGGGCGTCGCGATATGCGCGCTCGCCCGCATCGACATCGGCCAGGTTGTGACGGCAGTCGACGATCACGAACGAAGCATCGTCGATGTGGGCGGCGAGCTCGTCGGTGGAAATCAGCGTGGAATACTTCACTGCGATGGCACCCTTTTGTCTAGGCGAGCGAACGAGGCCTTCATCGATTGTCCCGACAGGTCAGAACAGCCATCCTGCGATCGGCCAGATTTCGATCTCACCGATGTTCAGGGTCTTAAGACTGGCCTGCAACTTCCTGCGGTCACCGACCGCGACAATCACCATCGTAGTCGGATCGAGGTAGCGTTGCGCCAATGGCTTGAGCGTCGATGCGCCGACGGCGGCAAGGCGTGCCGGCAGCCCGCGGTAATAGTCGGCCGGCAAATCGTAGGCAAACAGGTCACCGAACGAACGCGCAATCGCCCCGTTGGTTTCGAACATCGCCGGCAGTGATTGCATCAGCGAACCGCGGGCGCGTTCAAGCTCACCGCCTGATGGCGATGCCGAGCCGGCGCGCTTCAGCTCGGCGACTATATCTCGAAGGGCAGGTGCAGTGACATCACTGCGAACGGCGGTACGCACGGCGAAAGGGCCCGGCAGGCGACCGTACTCGAAACGCGAGTCGATACCGTAGGTGTAACCCTTGTCTTCGCGCAATTTCTGATTGAGTCGGCTGCTGAAGGAACCGCCGATCGCTTCGTTGAGGACCTGCAACGCCGGCAGATCGGGCGTCGAGCGCGCAGCCGCCACTCGTCCGACGCGAAGCGCCGTCTGTGGCGCGCCCGGCTTGTCGACGATTATCAGGCGTGCTTTGCTGGGGGTGAGAATTGGCGCTGCGTGATCGTGTTCGGCACCGGAGGTCGTGAGCGCAGGCGACCGCCATCCTCCCCAGTGTTTGTCGACCAGTGCGCGGAGTTCGTCCGTGTCGATGTCGCCGACGACCACAAGCGCCGCGTTGTCGGGCGCGAATGAGCGTTGCCAGAACGTTCGCAGATCGCCGCCAGTAATGCGCTTAAGCGCCGCCTCGGTACCGAGGCTCGTTCGCCCGTACGCATGGTCGGGGCCATACAGAGCGCGAGCAAAGGCGACTTCAGCCAGAGTGCCGGCGTCGTCGCGCGCTTCGGCGATGTCGGAGAGTCGCAATTTGCGCTGACGCTCGATCTCCTCGTTGGGAAAAATCGGATCCTGAACAATGTCGGCGAGCAGCGCCATCGTTTCGTGGAAATTTCGCGCGAGGCTATCGATGCGCAAGGCCGATGCATCGCGCCGCGTTTGCGCCGAATATTCGGCGCCGAGCTGGTCGATCTGTTCGGCGATCTGCAGCGCGGACCTCGATGTCGTGCCTTCTTCCATCATTGCCACGGAAAAATCGGCAAGACCCGGCAAGGCAATGCCGTTGGCACCGAGCCCTGCGTTGACGATGAGCTGCGCGGTCACGACGGGCACGCTTGCGCGTCGCAGATGAAGGACCGTCAAGCCGTTTGCGAGCTTGAACGATTGCGGGACCGGCAGCAGTGGCGCGTTGGCTGGCCCTGCCTTCGGAGTCTTGTTGCGCCAGGGCTCGTCGATGTTGATTGCCTGCGTTCCTCGTGTCCTGATCACCGGCACCACGGGCGGATCGGCATCGAGTTTCTTCGCGCCCGGAACCGCAAACAGAACGACCCGTGCGTCGCGGCGCAACCGGTCTCGCACAACACGCTGCACATCGGCGACGGTAATGCGCTGATAACGCGCGAGATCCTTCGGAAAATATCCGGGGTCATCCAGATACTGATTGTAGGTGTTGAGCAGCTCGGCGCGGCCGAGGTTCCTTTGCAAGCTTTCGTAAAGCGAGCGCTCTATCTGGTTTCGCGCGCGTTCGACTTCAGCGCCGGTGGGTCCTTCGGCGACCAGGCGATCGATTTCGGTGTCGACCACCCCCAGCAATTCGCTGGCGGTGTGCCCCTCGCGCGCCAGTGCCTGGACGTTGAACAACGATGTGAGCGCGAACGACTCCTGCGCGGCGCTGACGTCCTGCGCTAGTTGCAGCTCGTAAACAAGCTTCTTGTATAAGCGGCTGGACTTGCCTCCGGCCAGAATTTCGGCAGCGATATCGAGTTCGGCGTCGTCGGCCTGGAACTTTGCCGGCGTGAGCCACGCGAGATCGAGACGCTCAAGCTCAACCTGGTCGGTGACGGTCAAGCGGCGCTCGCTGGTGATCGGAGGCGTGATCACTGCCGGCTTGATTACCGGCATCCCGCGTTGAAGCGACCCGAAATATCTGTCGACTAACGCCCTCGTCGCGATTGGGTCGAAATCACCGACAATGGTCAACGTAGCGTTATTCGGCCGGTAATAGAGTTTGAAAAACTCGCGCACATCGGTGAGGCGCGCGGATTGGATATCGACATGCGAACCCATGATCAGCGGCCGATATGGGTGTCCCTCCGGGAAGAGTTCTCGGAAGAGTGCATCGTCCACGACGCCATAGGGACGATTTTCGTGCGTCTCCCTGCGCTCGTTGCGGACGACATCCTGCTGATTCGACAACGCCTTCTGGTCGAGCGTGTCCAGCAAATAACCCATGCGATCGGCGTGTGTCCAGAGAGCCAACTCGAGCTGGTTGGAGGGGACTGTGTCGTGATAGTCGGTGCGGTCGAACGACGTCGACGCGTTGGAATCGGTCGCGCCTGCTGCCTCGAGCAAGCGGTCGGCAACGCCGCGCGCGATGTGCTTGCTGCCGGTGAACATCATGTGTTCGAACAGGTGCGCGAAACCCGTGCGTCCCGCCGTTTCGTTGGCGGCTCCGACGTGATACCAGATGTCGACCGAAACGAGTGGCAGGCTCCGGTCCTGCGACAGAATCACTTCCAGCCCGTTGCCGAGCCGGTATTTTTCGTAGGAAATCGTCGGCTGTTCGCTCACCGCGCTCACTTGGCTCACTTGGCCATGCGCGAACGCTGTCGCAGTCGCCAAAGTCAGTACCAACCCGACGACGATCCGAAGGTTTCGCGTGAAGATCGCAGCAAGGAGCCGGCCGCGGGCGAGTGATGGTCCGCGGCCACTCGACGCAATTGGCGAAGCGCGTGCGATATCCACCCTGCGGATATCGCCGCGCGCGTGACCGTCGTCGATGCTGTCACTCCGCCGAGCGCCTCATGTAACAAAACGGCCCGGCAGCTCCCGCCGCAGGAATTGATGAAAGTGCTGCATGCCGTCTTCCATCGGCGACTGATAAGGCCCCGTCTCGTTTCGCCCGGCCTTGTACAAGGCGCGCCGTCCGGCATCCATGCGCTGCGCAATTTCGTCATCTTCGGCTGCCGTCTCCATGTATGCGGCTTGTTCGGCCTCGACGAATTCGCGTTCGAACAACGCGATGTCTTCAGGATAGTAGAACTCGACGATATTGGTGGTCTTGTCGACATCGCGCGGGATGAGCGTGCTCACGATAAGGACGTGCGCGTACCACTCGACCATGATGTTCGGGTAGATCGTCAGCCAGATTGCGCCGTGCGCGGGCGGTTTGCCTTGATAGTAGTCGAGGACGGCTTTGTGCCAGCGTTCGTAGGTCTTGGTGCCGGGCTTCGCCAGGCCGTTGTTCACACCCACCGTCTGGATCGAATAGCGGTCCCCGAACTGCCACGACAGATCGTTGCAGGTCACGAACTGGCCCAGACCCGGGTGGAACGGTCCGACGTGATAGTCCTCAAGATAGACTTCGATGAACGTCTTCCAGTTGTAGTTGCATTCGTGCGTCTCGATCCGGTCGAGAACGTAACCACTGAAGTCGAGATCCTTGGCCGAACGCATGCCCGCCAGATCAGTGGCGACGTCACGCGGGCCGTCGAACAGCAGGCCGTTCCAGTTCTTGAGCGGCGTACTGTGCAGTTTGACGCACGGTTTTTCCTCGAACAGTGGTGCGCCGAGCAACTCGCCTTTGAGGTCGTAGGTCCAGCGGTGGATCGGGCACACGATATTCGGTGCAGAGCCGCGGCCATCGAACATGATCGCCTGGCGGTGTCGGCATATGTTGGACAGGAGTTCGACGCCGTTGGCATTGCGCACAAGCATCTGGGCGTTGTCGCGCCACGCCAGCGTATGGTAGTCCCCGGCATTCGGAACCATCAGTTCATGCCCTACGTATCCCGGTCCGCGGGCGAACAGAAGCTTCTGCTCAACTTCGAGCAGCTTGGGATCACAGTAGGAAGCCACTGGCAGTTGCGAACCTGGCAGTTGCGAACCTGGCAGTTGCGACGCTGGTGTTTGCGATGCCGGCAACGGAGACGCCGGGAGCGGCAGACCCGGGAACTGCGACAAAGAGAGCCGCAACCGATCCGCGGTAGCGAGATTGGACATCAGCCTTTCCTTTCGTACTTGCTTTCGTAAACCGCCAACCCAACAAACAATATAAGGAGCGTCTGACCGCCCCCCAACCGCTTTGCTAAGTCAGCCCGCTACGAAAAGCTTCGTACCAAGGCTGCGTCGTCAAATGAACTTAGATTATAGCGCCAAAGGCCGTTCTCGCGCAAACGAGGTCGGCCGGAATGCGCAGTCGGAAACGCCGTTGGCCCCCCACGTCAAATGGGGTATTCTCCAGTGAAATTCAAGCCTTTTCTACGCGCCGGCGGACCCTGCGCGCTTCTTTACGTCACCGATGGCAAAATCTCCCCCCCATGTCCTGACTGCGCCCGCGAGTTTCGAGGCGGCGATGACGGAACTCGAAGCCATCGTCGCGCTGATGGAAGGCGGCCAGCAGCCGCTTGCGGAGTCCCTCGCCGCCTACAAGCGCGGCGCGGAATTGCTGCAGTACTGCCAGGAGGCGCTGAAAGACGCGCAGCAGCAGGTCCAGGTCCTGGAACGCGGCGTTCTGCAGCCTTATGCGCGCGACCGCAGCAACGATCGCGCTGAACCGAGTCCCGACGATGAACCCTGATGTTGCATGGGCGGTCTGGTCGAGCGAACGGGCGCAGCGTGTCGAGAACGTTCTTGAACGCGCGCTCACGCAGCAAATGGCGCCGGACGGCAACGCCCCCAGCGGTCTGCTGCAGGCGATGCGCTACAGCACGCTGGGTGGCGGCAAGCGCGTTCGCGCGTTGCTAGCCTACGCCGGAGGTGAGCTCACCGGCGCCGACCCGGCCACGTGGATTGCGCCGCTGCTGCGGTGGAACTCGTTCACGCCTACTCGCTGATTCACGATGACTTGCCTTGCATGGACGACGATGTGCTGCGCCGTGGCAAGCCCACCTGCCATATCGCGTTTGGTGAAGCCGTCGCGTTGCTTGCCGGCGACGCGCTGCAAAGCCTCGCATTCGAGGTCCTGGCAACGACTCCTGGGCGAGACAATTCGCGCAGGCTTGCGTTGTTGGCGCGGGCGACGGGTGTGGAAGGCATGGCCGGGGGACAGGCTATCGATCTCGCACATGTGGGCAAATCGCTCGACTTGGTCGCGCTCGAACGCATGCACGCGCTCAAGACCGGCGCTCTCATACGCGCTGCCGCACATTTGGGAGCCACTTGCGGCAGGCCACTGACGACGGCTGAGGAGCTGGCAATCGACGGCTATGCAGCGGCAGTAGGCCTTTGCTTCCAGATCGTCGACGACGTCCTCGATGTCGAAGGTTCGTCGGCGTCGTTGGGCAAGACCGCCGGGAAGGACGCCCAGCAAGGCAAGCCGACGTATGTCTCACTGCTTGGGCTTGCGGCAGCGAAGCAACGAGTGGATCTTCTGCGGCGACAGGCGCGGGAAGCCCTTGGTGCGTTTGGCCCATCGGCGCGACGCTTGCTCGAGCTGGCCGACGAGATTGCGCTGCGCAAGAAATAGTGCAGGAAAATTCAAACCATGCTGCTCGAAACGATTGACGTACCGGCCGACCTGCGTCGCCTCGACAAGAACCAGCTGCCTCTGCTGGCCGCAGAGCTGCGTGATTTCCTGTTGCAGTCGGTCAGCAAGACCGGCGGCCATCTCTCTTCAAACCTCGGTACCGTGGAACTCGCGATCGCACTGCATTATGTCTTCGACACGCCGCGCGATCGCCTGGTGTGGGATGTTGGCCATCAGACCTACGCACACAAAATCCTGACGGGACGCCGCGCCGCGCATGGCCACGGCTGCGGCAATTGGGCGGGATCGCGGGTTTTCCGCGACGCGACGAAAGCGAGTACGACACCTTCGGCACCGCGCATTCGTCGACGTCGATCTCGGCTGCGCTCGGAATGGCCGTGGCGGCCAAGCGCAAAGGTGAGGACCGCAAGGTCGTGGCGATAATCGGCGACGGCGCGATGAGCGCGGGCATGGCCTTCGAAGCATTGAACAACGCGGGAGCCACGCATGCGAACTTGCTCGTCGTACTCAATGACAACGATATGTCCATTTCGGAGCCGGTAGGCGCACTGAACAACTACCTGGCGCGCCTGCTGTCGAGTCGCGCGTACGACTACGTGCGCCGCGGTGGCAAGGAAGTGCTGGCGAAGGTGCCTCCGGTGAAGGAGTTAGCCAAGCGTTGGGAAGAACACATGAAGGGGATGGTGTTGCCCGGCACCTTGTTCGAGGAATTGGGCTTGAACTACATCGGTCCGATCGATGGCCACGATCTGGACACGCTGGTAAAGACGCTCAGCAATATCAAACAACTCAATGGGCCGCAGTTGCTGCACGTGGTGACCGGCAAGGGACACGGTTACGCCAAAGCCGAGGAGGATCCGATCCTCTATCACAGCGTGACACGCTTCGATCCAGCGATCGGCATCGTTCCCAAACCCCCGGGAAAGCCCGCTTATACGCAGATCTTCGGTGACTGGTTGTGCGACATGGCTGCGCGCGATTCGCGTTTGATCGGAATCACGCCCGCGATGCGCGAAGGCTCGGGCCTGGTGCGTTTTTCGCAAGAGTACCCTGATCGCTATTTCGACGTCGGCATCGCCGAGCAGCACGCGGTGACATTTGCCGCCGGCCTCGCGTGTGAAGGCATGAAACCGGTCGTCGCAATTTATTCGACTTTCCTGCAGCGCGCCTACGACCAGTTGATTCACGACGTCGCTTTGCAGAACCTGCCGGTCGTGTTCGCAATCGATCGAGGCGGCATCGTCGGCGCGGACGGGCCGACGCACGCGGGCGCCTTCGACCTCACTTACTTGCGATGCCTTCCGAACACGACCGTGATGGCTCCTTCCGACGAGAACGAATGCCGACAGATGCTGTACACCGCCTATACGCTCGATACGCCGGCTGCCGTGCGCTATCCGCGCGGCGCGGGCCCCGGTGTCGCGGTCGAACGCGAAATGCGCGCGTTGCCGATTGGTAAAGGCGAATTGTGCCGCGACTCCCGGCGGCGCTGCGGTCGCATCGCGATCCTGGCTTTCGGCAGCATGGTCCAGCCGGCGCTCGCGGCGGGCGAAACAGTCGACGCCAGCGTCGCCAACATGCGCTTTGTCAAACCGGTCGATGCTGAATTGATCGAATGGATCGCCGCGAACAACGACTACGTGGTCACCGTTGAAGAAAACGTGATCGCCGGCGGCGCGGGCAGCGCAGTCGCGGAGGCGCTGGCCGCAAGGGGAATCGTCGTCCCCCTGTTGCATCTGGGACTGCCCGACGCATTCATCGAACACGGCGATCCCGCGCAGTTGCTGGCCTCGTGCGGGCTCGATGCGGCAGGCATTGCCGCCTCGATTATGGCGCGGTTCGGGGCGCTCCGCGCGGATGCGGAACGAACACCCGAGTCTGCGCGGATCTTCAATCTGGCGAAGCCCGCGGCATGATGGGCGGCCACCGGTTTCGCGCATTGACTCTCACGACGCAACCCGTGAGCGTCGACCGCCACAACACAAACGACGTCCGGGCGCCCACTTGCTGAATCTCGCGCGTGCACTTGTCCTGTTGCTCCTGGGTGCCGGCCCTCGCGGGCCTTGTATCCGCCGAAGGTGCGTCCTGGCCGGCGCGGCCGATTCGTCTGGTAGTCGCGCAGGCGATCGGCGGACCACCGGACCTGATCGGGCGCTACCTGGCCGACCGACTGGGCCCGGCGCTCAACACTTCGGTGGTGGTCGAAAATCGGCCGGGAGCGGGAGGCATCATCGGTGTCGATTCCGTCGCCCACGCGGCGGCGGATGGATACACGATGCTGATCGGTACGCTGAGCACGCACGCGCTGGTGCCGCACGCCAACAAGAACGTGCCCTATGACGCGTTGCGCGACTTTGCTCCAATCGTCAATCTGTTTCGCTCGATCAAGGTTCTCTGGATCAATGCAGCACTTCCAGTCGCGAACTTCGCCGAATGGATCGCTTACACGCAAGCCAGAGGCGGCCAACTCAACTACGCAAGCGGAGGTGTCGGATCGTCGAATCACATCGACATGGCCTTGCTCGAGGGGTTGACTAATTTGCGAATGGTGCACGTCCCGTACAACGGTCCAAATGCCGCAATAACAGCTGTCGGCCGCGGTGATGCGCAAGCGATGGTCGTATCCATCGGCACCGGCATCGCACTTGCGCAAAGCGGCCAGATTCGTCCCTTGCTGGTGTTCAGCGACCGGCGATCACCGCTGCTTCCGGACGTGCCCACGGCGGCCGAAGCCGGTTTCGCTCGTCTCGAACTTGCGGCGTGGATAGGGCTGATGGCTCCCGCAGGCGTAGCTCCTTCGGTGGTCGATCGGGTCAACGCAGAAACGGTCAGGATCCTGCGCTCACCGGAAACGCTGGCATGGGCCAATCGCCAGGGACTCGACATTGTCGGCGGTACGCCGGACGACTTCAGCAGCACGATGGCGGCGGATTTCAAACGCTGGGGCGACGTGCTTGGTCGCACCCTGATAGGCGCAGAATGACACGGCGGATGAATGGGCTCGTGCGACAGTTGCGCCTCGCCGCTTTGCCGCCAATGAACTCGACCGAGGGAATCGCAACATGACTGACTCTGCCGCGGAGCAGCCGACGCTGCTCATCGTCACCATGGGGACCGACTACATTGCCCCTGCAAGGATGCCGTTCGAACTCAAGCGAGCGGGCTTCCGCGTCGCCATGCTCGCACCGCGCAACGCCTTGGCGTCGCGAACGGCCTATTGCGATCAGATCGGATACTTTCCGGACAACGCGACGTTATTTGAATGGGTGCTGACGCTCGCCGGTGCCGTTCGTTCGGTCAACCCAACAATGATCCTGCCTGCTGACGACGTTACGCTGCGCACGATGATGCAGCTCGTGCTCGAACCGCCGGAAGGCCTGCGGCCGGACATCCAGACGGAGTTGGCCGCGATCGTCCAGCGATCACTCGGCGATTCCGCAGGGTGGTTTAATTCGATCGACAAGGCAAAGCTGTTTGAGCTGGCACTGGAAAACGGGATTGCTGTCGCGGATGGCGGAGTCGCTGCCGACGAAGAGACAGCGGTGGGAATCGCAGCGAGGGTCGGCTATCCGGTGATCGTACGCCTAATGCTGGGAACGGCCGGCAAGGCCGCACAGTTTTGCAGTTCGGCGACCGAAATTCGAACTGCGGTACGCAATTTGCCCGGGCAGGACGCATGGAGCCCGGCGGGGGGGCCGCGCGTGGTGGTGCAGAAATGGGTGGCAGGCCGGATCGTCAATCGTGCGTCGCTCGCTTGGCATGGACGCGAAGTCGCGGGCTTTACACGTGGACGATTGGCGACGCATCCGGCTCCGCTCGGGCCGGCGTCTGTCGTTGAATTTCTCGGACTGCCTGAAGTTACGCGGGTCACTGATGCAGTGTTTGAATTGGTCGGAATGCATGGACTGGTGGGCACGCAATTCGTCCTCGAACCTGAAACGCAAAAGCCGTTATTGATCGAGATCAACCGACGAATGATTCCGGCAACCCATGCCGGATCCAGAGTCGGTGTCGATCTGGCAGCGGCGCTTTTTGCGATGGTGGCCGGGCAACCCTGGGCGGGACCGAAGGATTTGCCGCCTGGGCCCGGGTTGCGCATGGCGCTGTTTCCGCAGGAGTGGCATCGCGATGTCGAAAGTCCGTGGCTGCGAACCTTGCCGACGGACGCGCCCTGGCACGACGCCGATTTGCTCGAAGCGATGGTGCGCCAGCCGTACGAAGCGGCAAACAAGCGCGACGGCGGGGCGGGGAACCAGTCGCCAAACGCGTCGGTGCTGCCGCGTTCAGGCTAGCCGCGACCGCTCGATCCAAGGCAAGGAGAGCGAGGTCGGGCGCAGTCTCTCCTAGGCGTCCGGCACGCGCTGCACTGCTACCCACGTTCCCCGTTTTTGCGATTCGACGCAGGCTTCGATGAATGCCATCGTATGCGCGCCTTCGGCGATGCGTGGATATTCAAATTGCGGCGCCTTGTCACCCAGCGCCAAGGCCATCCGCTCCTGCGCCACTTCGGCATAGATATTGGCGAACGCTTCGCGCAAGCCTTCGGGATGACCGCGCGGCGTTCTTCCCGCAGCAATGATCTCCGGAGGCAGGCCGGGATCCCCGCGTCCGATGACGCGCGCGGCTTCGCCATGCGGTGAGTGGCGAAGATAGCTTGCGTCGCGGTGCGACCAGTCGAGCATGCCCTTTTCACCGCAGACGCGAAGACGAATATCGTTTTCGCCGCCGGCAGCGGCCTGGGTGACGGTGAACGTTCCTCGCGCACCACCTTCGAACTCCATCAGTGCCGACGCATAGTCAACGACTTCGCGGCCCGGCATCAACGCGCCGACATCAGCGCACACTCGCGAGATATCGAGGCCCGTCGTCGCACATGCGAGATGCTGCGCGTGACACCCTATCGCTCCCATGACCAGCGCCAATCCGCTTCGCCGAGGATCGAGAACCCACGCCATGCGATTGCTACGCGGTCCATCCTCCAACCGGGTCGCAAGACCACCCTGAATGTATTCGACCTGAACCAGGCGCACCTTGCCCAGGACGCCTTCGCGAATGAGGCGCCGAGCGTAACGAGTCATCGGATACGCCGAATAGGCGTGCGCGATCGCAAAAAGGCGAGAATGCTTAGCAGTGCGAGCGACCAGATCGCAGGCCTCCTTGAAATCGTAGGTCACGGGCTTGTCGCCGATGACGTCGAGCCCAGATTCGAGCGCGGCGGCGGCATAAGCGTAGTGCGTGTCATTTGGCGTCATGATCGCGACCGCTTCGATGCCGTCCGCGCGGCGCTTTTCTTTGTCGAACATTTCCTCGACGTTGCCATAGCTGCGGGCAGCATCGAGCCCGAGGGCAAGGCCCGCCGCACGAGAGCGGGCAGCGTCACTCGAAAATACGCCGGCCTCCACGCGCCACAAGCCGTCGAGTTCCGCTGCATTGCGATGCATGTCGCCTATCCACGACGCGGGGCCGCCGCCGATCACGCCCAGCCGCAGCCGTCTTCCGAAGCGTGCGCGCAATTCCCTCATGACTCTCCCTCAGATCTGCCGACCGACGATGTGGTTACCCGATGTGGCCACCGAACCGCTGTGATCGTCGCGGCTGCTAGAATGCGCATTGTACCGGCGCGGTTGCGTTATCGGTTTCGTCCGACGTTTTTCGTTTGTGTACCTATTCGATGCGTCCCGTAGCGATCTTCCGTTTCTCCCCGACCGAGGGCGCAGGCCACTTCGGCACCTGGCTCGAACGGCGCGCGATCCCGTCGCGATTGATTGCGCTGGATCGTGGCGAATCGGTGCCGGTCGACGCACGGGAATTTGGCGGTATCGGGATGATGGGTGGTCCGATGAGCGCCAACGACGACCTACCTTGGAATGAGCCGTTGATGCGATTGTTGCAGCAAGCGGTGCGCGCGGATGTGCCCGTCATCGGCCACTGCCTCGGAGGGCAGCTGCTGGCCCGCTCGCTGGGCGCGAGAGTGCGTCGCACGATGACGCCGGAGATCGGGTGGGGTGACGTGACCACTGCCGGAGATGCGGCATCCGAATGGTTCGGAGGCCGGCGCGCATTCACGACGTTTCAGTGGCATTACGACGTGTTCGACCTTCCGGTCGGCGCAGCCTTGCTGCTGGAAAACAGCTTCAATCCCAACCAGGGTTATCTGCTGGGCAAGCACGTCGGTTTCCAGTGCCATGTGGAAATGACGCGTGACATGGTCGATACCTGGTGCCGCAGCGGCGCGGACGAGCTGCCCGCAACGACGATCGGCGCGACGCAGAGTCGCGACGAGATCCTTCGCGACGCAGATGCGCGCCTCGCCGCGCTGTCCCTCGTCGCTGACGACATCTACACGCGCTGGGCGCAAGGTCTGGTCCGCGCGTGAATCTCATTCATCTGCTTCCGGATCAGTTGATCAACCAGATCGCCGCGGGCGAAGTTGTGGAACGTCCTGCCGCCGCGCTGAAAGAGTTGCTTGAAAACAGCCTCGATGCCGACTCGACGCAGATCGATGTCAGTCTTGCCGCGGGCGGCACCAAGCTGATTCGTGTCGCCGACGACGGGGGCGGCATCGAGCGCGACGATCTACCCCTGGCTCTTGCGCGCCACGCAACGTCGAAGATCGCCACCTCAAACGATCTGGAACAGATCGCGACACTCGGTTTTCGCGGCGAGGCCTTGGCCAGCATTGCCGCCGTATCGAGGCTGTCGCTGACTTCGCGTTCGCGCGACAAGCCCCACGCCTGGCGAATCGAGGTCGACGGCGGCGAAGTTGGCGTAACGCAGCCTGCGGCGCTGGCGAGCGGCACGACGGTGACTGTCCAGGAACTCTATTTCAACACGCCCGCTCGCAAAAAATTCCTGCGCACCGACGCCACCGAATACGGCCATAGCGAAGAAGCATTCCGCCGTATCGCCTTGTCGCATCCCAATGTCGGATTCACACTTCAGCACAACGGGAGCGTGCGACATCGACTGCTGGCGCAAGGTCAACGCGCACGCGTCGATGCCTTGTTGGGTGACGTATTTGCCGCGCAGGCTGCGACAGTTGACGAGTCCAGCCTCGGGCTATCACTTGCGGGCTGGGTGGTCCGCCCCGCGTACGCAACGTCTGCGCGTGATGCGCAGTATCTTTTCGTCAACGGTCGCTTCGTCCGCGATCGCGTGCTCACGCACGCCTTGCGCGAAGCATTTCGCGACGTGCTTCATCACGACCGGCAACCGGCGTATGCCTTGTGGTTGACGATCGACGCGCGCAGTGTCGACGTCAATGTCCATCCGACCAAGAGTGAAGTGCGTTTTCGCGATAGCGGGGCGATTCATCAGTTCGTTCGACGCGCCGTCGAAAAATCGCTTGCGGCGACAGCGGCCGAACAGCCTGCTGTATCCGCCGCGGAGCGCCTGGGGCTCGCCGCCGCCCGCGTGCCTCCTTTGAACTCGCCGACGCATGCTTCCGCAGCCTTCGCCTGGAACGCGGCGCCCGCTTCCGCGTCCGCAGGCACCGCGTTTTCGGGACAGTCGGCTATGCCTCTCAGCGCGGGCGAGCCCGCGCCTTTCTATCAGCGCCTCTTCGGTGAACGCACGCGACCCCAGTCGGGACCCGACCTGCCGAATGACGACGAACATCCACTCGGTTTCGCGTTGGCACAATTGCACGGCATCTATGTCCTCGCTCAAAACTATGACGGGCTGGTGCTGGTGGATATGCACGCTGCCCATGAGCGCACGCTGTACGAACGACTGAAGACAGCGCTCGATCGAGCGATGCCGATGCAACCACTGCTGGTTCCGGCGACGTTTGCGGCAGACCCTCTGGACGTTGCCACTGCCGAAGAGAACGAGACGGTATTGTCGGCGCTCGGGTTTTCGCTTTCGCCGCTCGGTCCCGCGACACTTGCTGTGCGCGGCGTTCCGGCGGTATTAGGTGACGCCGACGCCGTCTCGCTGGCACGAGGCGTGCTCGCGGATTTGCGCGAATACGGCGGCACCCAGTTGTTGACGACGCAACGTGACCTCCTGTTGTCGACGATGGCGTGTCATGGCGCGGTGCGCGCGCACCGCAGCCTGACCATTCCGGAAATGAATGCGCTGCTGCGCGAGATGGAGACGACCGAGCGCGCAGGGCAGTGCAATCACGGGCGACCGACCTGGTACCAGTTGACGCTTGCCGATCTCGATCGGTTATTCATGCGCGGAAGGTAACCCTGGCGCCGCACGACGTACCGGCAATATTGCTGATGGGGCCCACCGCATCGGGCAAGAGCGCGGTGGCGATGGAACTCGCAGAACGCCTGCCGGTGGAAATCATCAGCGTCGATTCGGCGCAGGTGTATCGCGGCATGGACGTCGGGACTGCGAAGCCCGACGCCGCCGCGCGCGGCCGTGTGCCGCACCATCTCATCGATCTCATCGACCCCGATCAGTCCTACTCGGCGGCGCGCTTTCGCAGCGACGCACTGGACGCGATCGCCAAGGTGCGGGAACGGCGACGGATCCCACTGCTGGTCGGAGGGACGATGCTCTATTTCAAGGCGTTACGCGAAGGCTTGTCGAATCTTCCTCCGGCCGACGTCGCGGTGAGGGCGCGGATCGATGCCCGCGCGGCCGTGGAAGGGTGGCCCGCACTGCACGCCGAGCTGGCCGCTGTCGATGCGCAGACCGCGGCGCGGCTCGATGTCAACGACGCCCAGCGCATTCAGCGCGCACTCGAAGTGTTCGAGGTGTCCGGCCGGGCGCTGTCGGCATTGCAGGGTGCGCGCGAGAGTCCGGCCGGGACGCAGTTCGCAGCCGTCGCGTTGATACCAACCGAGCGCAGTTTGCTGCACAGGAACATCGCCTCGCGTTTTGACGCCATGCTGGCCGCAGGCCTGGTCGACGAACTTCAGTTGCTGCGGCGAACATACTCGCTCGCAGCGACGATGGCTTCGATGCGTTGTGTCGGCTATCGCCAGGCTTGGCAGTTTATCGAGGGCGACGGCGATCGCAGTGTACTGCGCGAGCGCGGCATCGCCGCGACCCGACAACTGGCGAAGCGGCAGTTGACCTGGCTACGCAAAACCGATGCGATGTTAGTCGATTGCTTCGCCGCGGACGTCGGTGCGCGAGTTTACGAGGCCGTTGCCCGCCAAATCGAGAGGATGGCGACGACGGCAGAGGGCAACTAGGCGGCGATTCCTACTTCGGCCGTGCGCGACTTGATGCGATTCTTGCCGGAGCGCTTGGCAGAATACATCGCCTCGTCGGCGATCGTCACCAGCCCGCGTAAATCGGTCGCATCGTCGGGGAAAAACGCGACGCCGATGCTGGCGCCGACGGCAATGTCGGAAAGCGGCGGCAGCCGCGGGTTGGAGAGCGAAGCGATAAGTCGCTGGGCTACATGCACGAGTTCGTGCCTGTCTTGCGTGTTCGGGGCAGCGAGCACGAATTCGTCGCCGCCAAAACGCGCAAGCACGTCGGATTCGCGCGATACGTCTTTGAAGCGGCGTGCAATCTCGGTCAAGACGGTGTCTCCGACCTTGTGACCGTGTCGATCGTTGATGGCTTTGAAGCCGTCGATATCGATGAACAGCAGACCGATGTGGGTGCCATCGCGGCGGGCCTGCGCCAAAGCGTATCCGAGCCATTCGTCGAAGAAGCGCCGGTTCGGAATGCGAGTGAGCGGGTCGTGGTTGGCTATTTGTTCAAGTTCGGTTGCAAGCACGTGCCGCTGCGAGATTTCCCAGGCAATAACGAGGTAGGACGCGACGAAAAGCAACCCGGTCATTGTCCCGAGGAGCCAGACGCCGATGACCGTACTCTGGTGGCGTTCGCGCGCCAGCGCGACCTCCATGCCTTGCTCGGCGTCGAGTGCGGTGACGATTCTCTGCACCAGAAGACGGATGCGATCGACGTCGTCCTTGCCGGCGTCGGTGGTGACAATTTGCCGGGCAGCGTCGAAACCTCGCATTTGGCGTACATCGATCGTGTTCTCGATTTCGGCGAACTTGCTCTTGGCTCGTGCCTCAATTTCGTCGAGTGCGGCGGTTGGCTGGTCCAATGCGTCGAGTGCTGCGCGCGCTTCGCGCAACCTGGCATCCAGCGCAGCCACCGCCAGATGGTACGGCGTCAGATATTCGCCTTTGCCGGTGATCAGGAAACCACGCTGCCCTGTCTCGGCATCCTTGACAGTGCCGAGCACACGGCTGATGGCGGCGCGAGCCCCTGTCAGCCTATCGACTCGCTCATCGCTCTCGAGGTAGCGCTCGCCCGCGCTGAGCGTGAACCAGGCTGACGCGAACAGCACGAGGCCGCCGGTGAGGAAAGCGAGCAGAACCTTAAAAGCGAGGGGATCGCGTTCGAACATCTTTTCCATCTGCAACTATTGAAACGGTTCCGTGACTAAGCAATGTTCGCGCCATCTATTGCAAGTGCGGCGAAATAAAGCTATTTTTCAAGGTTCTGAACATTTTGTGATGCGCAACGTGAATCTCGCACTGACTTTGTATGACAAGCTTTGGCACAGCCACGTCGTTCGGACCGAAGGCGACGGCACGACGCTGCTCTATATCGATCGACACTTCGTCCACGAGGTGACGAGTCCGCAGGCGTTTGAAGGATTGCGGCTCGCGGGGCGCAAGCCGTGGCGCGTCACATCGATTGTTGCCACCGCCGACCACAACACGCCCACGCAGCACTGGGAGCGGGGCATAGAAGACCCGACGTCGCGCGTCCAGGTCGATGCGCTGGACGCGAACATGCTGACCTATGGAGCGAAGGCCTACTTTCCGTTTCGGGACCAGCGCCAGGGAATCGTTCACGTTATCGGGCCGGAAAACGGCGCGACGCTACCAGGCATGACCGTTGTCTGCGGCGATTCACACACTAGCACCCATGGCGCGTTTGGATGCCTCGCATTCGGCATTGGCACGTCGGAAGTCGAGCACGTCATGGCGACACAGTGCCTTCTTACCAAGCAATTGAAATCGATGCGGGTGAATGTCGAAGGCAAGCTCGGTTTCGGCTGCACTGCCAAGGACATCGCGCTGGCTGTTATCGGCAAGATCGGCAATGCGGGCGGCAGTGGCTACGCCATTGAATTCGCGGGGAGCGCCATCCGCGCGCTCTCGATGGAAGGCCGAATGACGATCTGCAACATGGCCATCGAGGGCGGCGCGCGCTCGGGCATGGTCGGAGTCGACGAGACGACGATCGCCTACCTTCGCAATCGTCCGTTCTCGCCCGGCGGCGGAAAGGACGGCCCGATATGGGACCGCGCGGTTGCTCACTGGCGAACGCTGCAAACCGATTCGGGAGCGAAATTCGACCGCGAAGTGAACATCGACGCGGCGAGCATTGCGCCTCAGGTGACATGGGGAACCTCGCCGGAAATGGTCACGACCATCGACGGCCGCGTGCCCGATCCAGACAAGGAACGCGATCCCATCAGACGCGAGGGAATCGAACGCGCTCTGACCTACATGGCACTGACGCCGAACACTGCGATCACCGACATACGCATCGACAAGGTATTTATTGGTTCGTGCACCAATTCGCGGATCGAGGACCTGCGTGCAGCCGCGGCCGTGGTCGAAGGTCGGCACAAGGCCAACGGCGTCAAGTTGGCGATGGTCGTTCCCGGCTCGGGACTGGTTAAGGCGCAGGCTGAGCGCGAAGGACTGGATAAGGTTTTTACTGCAGCAGGTTTCGAGTGGCGCGAACCCGGTTGCTCGATGTGCCTGGCAATGAATGACGACCGACTCGAGCCCGGCGAGCGTTGTGCATCGACGTCGAATCGGAATTTCGAAGGCCGCCAGGGCGCGGGAGGGCGAACGCACCTCGTGAGCCCGGCCATGGCAGCGGCCGCGGCGATCGCGGGCCATTTCGTCGACGTGCGGCGGCTGTCCTAAAGCCCCGGTCCGTCGATGGACCGAAGTACGTACGTGACATGCGTAATAATTGATAAGGCGAAGAACCGAAATGCAACCGTTTCGCATCGTGACCGGACTGGTGGCTCCCCTCGATCGAGCCAATGTCGATACTGACGCGATCATCCCCAAGCAATTCCTGAAATCGGTTCGACGATCGGGTTTCGGCCCCAACCTGTTCGATGCCTGGCGCTACGTCGACAAGGGCGAGCCCGGAATGGATTCCAAACAGCGGTTGCTGAACAAGGATTTCGTCCTCAATCAGCCGCGCTATCAGGGCGCGCGCATCCTCCTTGCACGACGAAATTTCGGCTGCGGCAGTTCGCGCGAGCACGCGCCGTGGGCGCTGGGCGACTACGGCTTTCGCGCGATCATCGCACCGTCCTACGCCGACATTTTCTTCAACAACTGTTTCAAGAACGGCTTGTTGCCGATTGTGCTGAGCGAGGGCGACGTTGATCGGTTGTTCAATGAAACGTTCGCATTTCCGGGCTTCACGCTGGTGATCGACCTCGATGCGCAGCGCGTTGCTACGCCCGACGGAAGCGTGACGCTGGGGTTTGATGTCGAGCCATTCCGCAAGTACTGCCTGCTGAACGGCCTCGACGACATCGGTCTGACATTGACGCACAGCGACGAAATCGCGGCGTTCGAGGCGAGGCGTAAAACCGAGCAGCCGTGGCTATTCTGACGGCGCAGGCCGAGGGCTGCGCTGGGGATTTCAGGGTCGACGGCAGCCGCGCTGCGGCGGAATGTGACTCGCCGTGAAAATCGCGATCCTTCCGGGTGACGGCATCGGAACCGAAATCGTCACCGAGGCGACGCGCGTCATCGAGCATTTTCGGCGCGAAGGCCTCGCGATCGAGACCGAGACCGCGCCGATCGGCGGCGCTGGCTACGATGCGGCGGGGCATCCGCTGCCCGACGCAACGCTCGCGCTGGCGCAACGCGCCGACGCTGTTCTGCTGGGCGCCGTCGGCGGTCCGCGCTACGACACGCTGCCGCGGGCGCTACGGCCGGAGCAAGGCATTCTGGGAATCCGCAAGGCGCTGGGCCTATTTGCCAATCTTCGTCCGGCTTTGCTTTACCCGGAACTCGCCGCCGCCTCTACGTTGAAGGCCGAGGTCGTCGCGGGCCTGGATCTGATGATCGTGCGCGAACTGACCGGCGATATTTACTTCGGCCAGCCGCGTGGCCGACGCACGAATGCTGCGGGCGAGGCCGAAGGCTTCGATACGATGCTCTACAGCGAGTCTGAGATCCGCCGTATCGCGCATGTTGGCTTCGGCATCGCTGAGAAGCGCGGTCGCAAGCTTTGTTCCGTCGACAAGGCCAACGTTCTCGACACGTCTATCTTCTGGCGCGAGATCGTTACTTCGGTCGCACGGGACTATCCCAATATCGAACTTTCGCACATGTACGTCGACAACGCGGCCATGCAACTCGTTCGCAATCCGAAACAATTCGACGTGATCGTCACCGGCAACATCTTCGGTGACATCCTCTCCGACGAGGCGTCGATGCTCGCAGGCTCGATCGGGATGCTGCCTTCGGCCTCTCTGGACAAGAACAACAAAGGTCTCTACGAACCGATTCACGGTTCTGCGCCGGACATTGCTGGCCAGAACAAGGCCAATCCGTTGGCCACTATCCTGTCGCTTGCGCTGATGTTTCGTTACACCTTCGCGCGCGCTGACATTGCGCAGCGCATCGAGACTGCCGTGCGCAAGACGCTCGGTCGCGGCTTTCGTACCGGAGACATCGCGTCCCACGGGGAGACTGTCGTCGGGACGCGTGAGATGGGCGACGCGGTCCTGCAGGCGCTTTGAGACGGCCGTGAGCATCGCGGGCCACCCAGTAGTCGTCCGACGCGCCGAGCCTGGCGACGCCGACGGCATATACGCCACGTTTCTAGGCAGACGGGCGATTGCGGGTACGTTGCAGCTCCCGTACCCGTCGGTGGAGATGTGGCGCAAACGCTTGGCTGAAGTCGTGCCGACGGACTATCTGCTGGTGGCGACCATCAACGGGGAGATCGTGGGCAACGTGGGGCTGCATGCGGCGTCGAAGTCGGCACGTCGTCGCCACGTCGGCGACGTCGGAATGGCGGTGCGCGACGATCGCCAACGGCGTGGTGTCGGCACGGCATTGATGCAGGCGGCCATCGAACTCGCCGACGGCTGGCTCAACTATCAGCGACTCGAGCTGTCCGTCTATACGGACAACCTCGCCGCGCTGGCGCTGTACCGCAAGTTCGGCTTCGCGATCGAAGGCACTTGCCGCGCCTATGCGTTTCGCGACGGTGCCTATGTCGACGCGTACATCATGGCGCGTCTGCATCCGGCTCTCGTGGCGACGACGCGAGCTGACACATATGATGGCGGACAAAACGTGAACCAGGGGAAAAGCGAATGATGCGTGTAGGGTTTGTCGGATGGCGGGGCATGGTGGGCTCCGTGTTGATGCAGCGCATGCTCGAAGAGAAGGACTTCGAGCTGATCGCCCCCACCTTCTTTTCGACCTCCAGCGTCGGCGGAACCGGCCCTGCCATCGGTAAGCCGGCCGGCGTGCTCAAGGACGCTGGTGACCCGCACGCCTTGGCCGAGATGGACGTCGTCGTTACTTGCCAGGGCGGCGATTGGACCAAGCCGATGCACGCCAAGTTGCGTGGCATGGGCTGGCGCGGCTACTGGATCGACGCGGCATCGACCCTGCGCATGGAAGACGATGCGGTCATCATCCTCGACCCCGTCAACCGTGCCGTGATCGACGCGGCGCTCGCCCGTGGAGTGAAGGACTATATCGGAGGCAATTGCACGGTCAGCCTGATGATGATGGCGGTCGCGGGCCTGTTTCAAAACGACCTGATTGAGTGGATGACGTGCATGACCTACCAGTCGGCGTCGGGGGCGGGCGCACAGACCATGCGCGAATTGTTGCAGCAGATGGGGGAAGCGCATCTCGCGGCTCGCGATCTGCTCGACGACCCCGCATCGTCGATACTGGACATCGATCGCGAAGTCGCGGGAATCCTGCGCGACGAACGCATGCCCACGGAACACACGGGCGTGCCACTGGCGGGCAGCCTCATTCCCTGGATCGCCGACGATCTCGGAAATGGCGTCAGCAAGGAAGAGTGGAAAGGCGGGGCCGAGACCAACAAGATTCTTGGCCGCGAAAAGCAACCGATTCCGATCGAATCAATTTGCGTTCGCGTTGGCGCGATGCGCTGTCACAGTCAGGCGCTGACGATCAAACTGCGTCGAAACGTCCCCCTGCCGGAGATCGAACGCCTGATCTCGCGTGCAAACGAATGGGTCCGCATCGTACCGAACACACGCGATGCGAGCATGCGGGAACTGACTCCTGCCGCGGTCACCGGCAAGCTCGAGGTCCCGATCGGACGCTTGCGCAAGCTCTCGATGGGCGCCGATTATCTCGGCGCGTTCACCGTCGGCGACCAATTGCTGTGGGGCGCGGCCGAACCATTGCGCCGCATGCTGCGCATCCTGCTCAGCCGCTGACGCAGGCGGCTCCAGTTCGGCCCGCTGGCCGGCGCTCCCGGCCAGATGCTGTCGGTTATGACAGGCCATCTGCAGTGCTCCCCTCAGCGCGCTCTTTTTGCCCGGTTTTATGCCTAAACGCTAAGGACGTGCCTCGTCGGGCGGCTCCGTGCTGCGCGCTTACAACACAATTGACGCGAGCATGGATATCTCAAGGCTCCACAAGCTGTTGTAGCCGTTGGCGCGCGAAGCTCAACTGGTGGGGCTTCGGCCCAAGTTTGCCACTTAGTCAACTAGATGTATCGAAGAGAGTATTTGGGTACAAAAATCGAGCTAATACCGAGGTTTAGCTTGCACCGCTAACTCCATGATGTTAATTTAGCTTAGGCTTTTAGCTTACTGAGGTCGGTATGCGTGCAAAACCCTATGTCACCTGCGGCCTGCTGGCGGGCGTTCTTACGCTTCCCATTTCGGCGCTCGCGCTGGGGCTGGGCAAGCTGACCGTCGATTCCAGCTTGGGCCAGCCACTGTCCGCGACGATCGAGCTGACGTCCGCACAACGCGACGAGCTTGACACGCTGCGAGCGCGAATCGCCGACCCTTCGGTCTATCGCGACAACAACGTTCAATATCCCGCTGCGATGGCGCGCGCGCGCATCTTCGTCGAAACAGGCGCTAACGGCGTGCCTTATCTGCGCGTGACGACGTCGCAGGCAGTCAACGACCCATTCCTCGATCTGCTGGTTGAACTCAACTGGGCGACCGGACGCGTGGTCCGCGATTACACGTTCTTGCTCGACCCACCCGCCGTTGCCAGCACGCAGGCCGTCGAACCGGTAGCGCCCATTCGCGCTCAGGCGGTGCCGGCTGCTCCCGCCGCTCCCGCGCGCGATGCGCGCCGGACGGGCACCGCGGCAGCGTCGGGTTCGGCATCAGGTGGTTCCCGCGCAAGGTCTGCATCGGCACCCGCGGGCGCCGGTAGCGACACGCGCGATACGCACGTCGTCAAACGCGGCGACACGCTGTCCAAGATCGCAAACGAATACCGACCCAGTGACGTGAGCCTTGAGCAAATGCTCGTTGCGTTGTTCCGAAGCAACGAGGGTGCCTTCGACGGCAAGAATATGAACCGCTTGCGCACCGGGACGATTATCTCGATACCGCCGGCGGACCAGCTGGCGGCGGTGCCATCGAATGACGCCGTCAAAGTAGTCAAGGCGCAAGCCGCAGATTGGCGCGCATACCGCGACCGTGTCGCGGGAATGGCGCCGGCGAGCGATACGACCGGCGCGCGCCAGGCAGCGGGCGGCAAGATAACCACGGCCGTCGAAGACAAAGCCAGCACCACACAACCCGGCAAGGATCAATTGAAGGTGTCGCGTGAGGCCGGCAAGGGTGGTGCTGCCGCAGGCGCCGCCGAAGACGCGGCAGCCAAAGACAAGGCCTTGCGCGAAGCCAACGCTCGCGCGGCCGAACTCGAGAAGACCGTACGCGAGCTGCAGAGGGCAGCCGAACTCAAGAACCAGACGATGGCCGCCCTGCAAGCCAGCGCGGACGCGGCCAAGGCCAAAGCAGCACAGCCGGCGGCGAGTGAACCGCCGAAACCGATTGTGACGGCTCCGGCGGCACCTGCTCCCGTGGCGCCTGCTGTAGTTGCTGCCAACACTGCCCCGGCGGCAACGACTGCGACCGCACCTGCACCCGCGCCGCCACCGGTAGTAACGCCTGCGCCGGCTCCAGTGCCAAATGAAACCAAAGCGGCAGAGACGAAAGCAGGGACACCGACACCGGCGGCCGAAGTTCCGGTCGCGCCGAAGGTCGCTCCCAAGAAAGTGCTTCCGCCGAAGCCCGAGCCCTCGTTCTTCGAGGATCTGACGCAGAACCTGCCCACGTGGCTGCTTCCCGCGGCGGGCTCGCACTCGTTGCGCTGATTATCGGATTATTTGCCGCGCGTCGGCGCAAGACCACGCGATTCGAAGACAGCATCATTTCCGGTACTGACATCAAGACCAACACGGTTTTCGGTTCGACCGGAGGCGGCGTCGTCAATACCGGCGAGAACTCGCTCGCCAGCGATTTCAGCCGCGAAGGACTGGGCAATATCGACACGGACGAAGTGGACCCGATAGCTGAGGCCGAGGTCTATCTTGCCTACGGTCGCGATGCGCAGGCCGAGGAAATTCTGAAGGACGCACTGAAGAAGGATTCGCAACGCCAGGAGATCTACCTCAAGTTGCTCGAGATACATTCGCAGCACAACAAGCCGTCAGCCTTCGAGACGGTCGCGAGCGAACTCTATTCGGTCTCGGGCGGCCAAGGCGAAGTGTGGCAAAAGGCGATGGTGCTCGGGCGACAACTCGATCCGAGCAATCCGCTATTTGCCGACGCCGGCGACGGCTCGGGATTTGCTGCGGCCGCGTCGGCTGCGGAGTCGCCCGCACCGGCCGACACGCAAGTCTTCTCCGTTGCGCCCGACCCCACCGTTGTGCATTCGAAGCCGGAACCGCACACAGCGAAGTCATTGGACTTCTCGCTCGACGACGACATTTCTCTGGCGCCGACATCGCGAACACCCGAGCCCAGGACTCCGGCCGCGATGGCCGCAGCTAATTTCGAGGAAGCTGTCAGGCTGACCCGGCCGACGACGATCGGTGGCGGCGTCCTGGCCGCAGGCGCGGCTGCAGAGGCGAGCGCGGCGGCAAGGACTGCGGCGGCCAAGAGCGCTGGCGAGAAGGCATTCGGTCCCTCGTACGAAAGCGTCGGCCTCGATCCGGAATCCATTCCGAAGTTCGACCTCGATTTCCAGCTCGACGAGCCGGTTCACAGTATCTCGCCGGTTACGACGACACCATCGGTCAGTGGGCCCAAGCCGGTGCCCGAGTTCTCGGTTGCTGGGAGCGGCCCGGCGCCTCAACTGTCGCGCCAGGCGGCAGCGATGGAGCTCGACAAGTTGGACTTGGCGTTTGACCCCGACCGTTCGACCTTTGAAGATCCGACGCCGTCGGTGCTCGATGGCCAATGGCACGACGCGGCGACCAAGCTCGACTTGGCCAAGGCGTACCAGGAAATGGGGGACATCGAAGGCGCACGCGAAATTCTGCAGGAAGTCATCCACGAAGGCGACGATCAGCAGAAGGGCGAGGCGAAGTCCTTGCTGGCCAAGCTCGCTTAAGACGCCAGTCGAAGAGCAAAAACGGCGGCTTCATGCCGCCGTTTGTTTTTTGCCCTGGACCTTTCGCATATCACTTCGCATATCGCGGAAAAGCCGATTCGTTTACGCTTGGGTGGAGAGTCAGGATCGCCGGTCCGGCACTTGCTGCATTCACAACCCGTCTTTTTTTTCGACTCGCACATGCGCTTCGCTTTAGGCCTCGAATACGACGGTGCTCTGTTCCATGGGTGGCAGTCCCAGGCGGACAGGAGCGGCGTCCAGGACGCGCTCCAGCAGGCGCTGGGCGCCATCGCCTGCGAGCCGGTTTCGGTCGTCGCGGCCGGGCGTACGGACTCGGGCGTGCATGCGACCTTGCAAGTCGTTCACTTCGACAGCGCGGCCGAACGCGAAGACAGCGCCTGGGTTCGTGGCGTCAACGCGCATCTTCCACCGGCCGTGGCGGTGCGCTGGGTGCAGAGCGTCTCCGGCGATTTTCACGCGCGATTCTCCGCACACGGCCGCCACTATAGCTACCTGCTGCTCGATCGTCCGGTGCGGCCGGCGCTGCTCGCTGGACGCGTGGGCTGGTACCATCGGCCACTTGCGCTGGCGCCGATGCGCGAGGCTGCGCAGGGACTTCTCGGCAAGCACGACTTTTCGGCATTTCGCGCCGCCGAATGCCAGGCCAAATCACCGATAAAAACCTTGAGCCGCATCGAAATTTCGCGCATGGACGACATCATCCGTTTTGACTTGCACGCCGACGCGTTCCTGCAGCACATGGTGCGCAATGTCGTCGGCGCGTTGGTGTACGTCGGCAACGGCCGCCGTCCCGCCTCGTGGCTGGCCGAACTCCTGGCTGGGCGGGATAGGACGCGCGCCGCGCCTACGTTTGCCGCGTCGGGACTCTATCTGACCGGTGTCGACTATGAAACACGTTGGAACCTCCCCGCGACGCACGCGCCTGTGCGAATCGGATGAGTTCTCCATGGTCGAATCACACGCCATGCGCACGCGTGTAAAAATCTGCGGTATCACACGAGTCGAGGACGCACTCGCTGCGGCCCATGCGGGTGCCGACGCGATCGGCATGATCTTCTGGTCAGGAACACCGCGCTGCGTGGACGTCGATCGCGCGAAGTCCATAGCGGCCGCGTTGCCAGCGTTCGTTACTGTCGTCGGATTGTTCGTCGACCCGCAGGAGGATGAAGTTCGCGCGGTGCTTGATCGCGTCCCTCTGGACATGCTGCAGTTTCACGGCGATGAGGAACCTCGTCTCTGCGGGAGCTTCGCCGCGCCGTACATCAAGGCCGTAACGGTCGGCGCAGACCGTGATTTGTTACAATACGCGTCCCGTTATGCGGATGCGCGAGGGCTGGTGTTCGATGCGTTCGTGCCCGGCGGGATGCCCGGCGGCATGGGTACTACATTCGATTGGAGCACGCTGACGCCTGAGTTGGTAGGCGCATTGGGTCGCCCCGTTATTCTTTCCGGAGGCTTGACGCCGCAGAATGTCGGAGAGGCGATACGCGCGGTGCGGCCGTGGGCCGTCGATGTATCAAGCGGCGTCGAGGCCAGCGGCAGCGACGGCAAGCCGCGACGAGGTATCAAGGACGCGGCGAAAATCACTTCCTTCGTCCAAGGAGTACGCAATGCAGATGCGTGAGTTGTCCTACCAGCTCCCCGACGAACGCGGACATTTCGGCCCCTACGGAGGCATTTTCGTCGCCGAGACGCTGATGCACGCGCTCGATGAATTGCGCGAGCAGTACGCGCGTTATCAGCACGACGCCGATTTCGTCGCCGAGTTCGAGCGCGAGCTCAAGCATTATGTGGGTCGCCCAAGCCCGGTCTACCATGCCAAGCGCTGGTCGGAAAAGATCGGCGGTGCGCAGATCTATTTCAAACGCGAGGATTTGAACCACACCGGCGCGCACAAGATAAACAATTGCATCGGCCAGGCGCTGCTTGCCCGGCGCATGGGCAAGGCGCGCATCATTGCGGAAACCGGTGCCGGCCAGCACGGCGTCGCGAGCGCCACCGTGGCTGCGCGCTTCGGTATGGAGTGCGTCGTGTACATGGGATCGGAAGACATCAAGCGTCAGGCGCAGAATGTGTTTCGGATGAAGCTCCTTGGCGCCGAAGTGGTGCCGGTGGAATCGGGCTCGAAGACGCTAAAGGACGCTTTGAACGAAGCGATGCGCGACTGGGTGACCAATGTCGAGAACACGTTCTATATCATCGGCACCGTCGCGGGACCGCACCCGTATCCGATGATGGTGCGCGACTTCCAGAGCGTGATCGGCCGCGAATGCCTGTCGCAGATGCCGGAGATGATTGGCAGGCAACCCGATGTCGTCATCGCGTGTGTCGGCGGCGGCTCCAACGCGATGGGCATTTTCTACCCGTATCTGCCGCACTCACAGGTCAAGCTGGTCGGTGTGGAAGCCGCGGGAGACGGCATTGAAACCGGGCGCCACGCCGCATCGCTGACGGCCGGCCGTCCGGGCGTCCTGCACGGCAACCGGACCTATCTGTTGCAAGACGCCAATGGCCAGATTATCGAAACGCACTCGGTTTCGGCTGGGCTGGACTACCCTGGTGTGGGCCCTGAACACGCGTGGCTCAAGGACAACGGTCGCGCCGAGTACGTGTCGATCACCGACGCGGAGGCGCTGACAACGTTCCACGAATGCTGCCGGATCGAAGGGATCATTCCGGCGCTTGAATCGTGTCATGCGCTGGCGTATGCCACCAAACTCGCGGCATCGCTGCCGCGCGATCAGGTGTTGCTCGTCAATCTTTCGGGTCGCGGCGACAAGGACATGAACACCGTTGCCGAGCGCGCGGGCCTGCATTTCTACTGTCGGCCCGAATGCAATCCTTCGAAGAGATGAGCCGCGACGGCAGGACCTTAGCTTGAATCGAATCGACGATACACTCTCGCGCCTGCGCACTGCAGGTCGCACCGCGCTCATCCCTTATGTGACCGCTGGCGATCCCTCGCTGGCAGTGACCTTACCGCTGATGCATGCGCTGGTCGGTGCGGGCGCCGACATCATCGAACTCGGTGTGCCGTTTTCCGATCCGATGGCCGACGGCCCGGTGGTACAACGCGCGTCAGAACGAGCTCTCGCGCAAGGGGTCGGGCTCGGCGACGTACTCGAACTGGTGCGTGAATTTCGCAAGCGTGACCCTAAGACGCCGGTGGTATTGATGGGTTACGCCAATCCGATCGAGGCGATCGGCAGTGTCGCATTCGCCGACCGCGCGAAGTCAGTGGGCGTTGACGGGGTGATCGTCGTCGACTGTCCCCCGGAAGAGGCGGGCGACTTTGCAGCGGCCCTCGCTGCGCGTGACCTTGCACCGATCTTCCTGCTTGCGCCGACGACGCCGGTGTCCCGCATCGCCGCAGTTGCCAGTATGGCCAAGGGCTACGTGTATTACGTGTCGCTCAAAGGCGTCACCGGCGCGGGCCATCTGGATACGATTGACGTGGCAGCCAAACTCGCCGAGATCCGCAAACACGTCAGCCTGCCGATCGGCGTCGGTTTCGGCATACGCGACGCCGCAAGCGCGCAGGCCATTGCTGCGCACGCCGATGCCGTTGTGATCGGCAGCCGGATCATTCAGGAAATCGAAGGGGCCCCTGCGGGCCAGGAAGCAGCACGCGCGGCCGCGTGGCTCGCTACAATACGTTCCGCGGTCGATACGGTCGCCAAGCGCGCCGCCTGAACGGCGCGCTCAAGTGTGACGCCGATCACGGGGAGGACCATGGAGACGATCAAGGTCAACGCGGAGAGAATGTCGGCATGAGTTGGCTGCAAAAACTCCTTCCACCGCGGATCAAGGCGACACCGGGCGTTAGCAAGAAAGCAATGCCTGAGGGCCTGTGGGTCAAGTGCCCTTCTTGCGAGGCCGTGCTTTATCGGACCGACCTCGAAAAAAATCTGAATGTCTGCCCGAAGTGCAATCATCACGGCCGGTTGTCGGCGCGCGAGCGCATCGACCAGCTCCTTGACGCCGAAGGTCGTTACGAAATTGGCTCCGAAGTGCTGCCGATCGACAGCTTGAAGTTCAAGGACACTCGCAAGTATCCGGAGCGGCTGTCTGCGGCAATGGAGGAAACCGGCGAGACCGATGCGCTGGTTGTGATGCAGGGGGCGATCAAGTCGACTCCGCTGGTCATTGCGGTATTCGAATTTGATTTCATGGGAGGATCGATGGGCTCGGTCGTAGGCGAGCGCTTCGTGCGCGGCGTCCGTGTCGCCTATGACAATCGCGTCCCTTTCGTCTGCATCACGTCAAGCGGCGGCGCGCGTATGCAGGAGGGCGTCAGCTCACTCTTCCAGATGGCCAAGACCGCAGCGGTGCTGCAGGAATTGTCCAAGGCCCGACTCCCGTTCATCTCCATTCTCACCGATCCGACGATGGGCGGCGTTTCGGCGAGCTTCGCGATGATCGGGGACATTGTCATCGCGGAACCCGGCGCCTTGATCGGATTTGCGGGCCCACGCGTCATCGAGCAGACCGTGCGAGAAAAATTGCCCGAAGGATTCCAGCGTGCCGAGTTTCTGCTGGAAAAAGGCGCGATCGACATGATCGTCGATCGCCGGCAGCTGAACGACGAATTGCCCAAGCTCCTGACTTTGTTGCAGCGGCAGCCCCTGCCGACCGGTTGACGACGCGACGGACGGTCCGGGCCTTGCCGTCCGCCTACACGATGAGCCCGCGATGAGCGCAGCTCGCACGCTCTCCGACTGGCTCGCCTATCTCGAAACGCTGCATCCTAAGGCGATCGCGCTCGGACTCGATCGCGCGCGCCAGGTGTATGACCGTCTGGCGATCTCGATCGCCTGTCCGGTCGTCACCGTCGGTGGCACCAACGGCAAGGGTTCGACGTGCGCGCTGCTCGAACGAAGCTTGCTCGCCGCCGGGTATCGGACGGCGCTCTACACCTCGCCCCACCTGTTGCGCTACAACGAGCGCGTACGCATCGACGGTGTCGATGCAAGCGATGCGGTGCTCTGTGACGCGTTCGTCGCTGTCGAGAGCGCACGAGGATCCACTCCGCTCACTTATTTCGAGTTCGGCACGTTGGCCGCGCTGTGGCTGTTCGCGCGCGCGCCGGTCGACGCGGTCATCCTCGAAGTGGGCCTGGGCGGACGCCTGGATGCGGTCAACATCATCGATGCCGACGTTGCCATCGTGACGACGGTCGCCATCGATCACGTCGACTATCTTGGCGCGACGCGCGAGGCCATCGGACGTGAAAAGGCCGGCATATTCCGCGCTGGTCGCGTCGCGATCTGTGCCGACCCGCATCCGCCGGCGTCGCTGCTCGAACACGCGGCCGCGGTCGGTGCCAAGCTGTTGCGCATCGGCCGCGACTACGGCTTTGTCGACCAGGGCGGGCAATGGGAATACTGGAATGACGGTCAACGTCGTTCGGGCTTGCCGCATCCGGCCTTGAGAGGCGCCTACCAACTGGCCAACGCAGCGAGCAGTGCTGACGGCCCTCGATGCCTTGCGGGGCAGGCTGCCGGTCAGCATGAACGCCGTGCGCGAGGCGCTGGTCAGCGTCGAACTGCGCGGGCGCTTTCAAGTCTTGCCTGGGCGTCCCGTGACGGTGCTCGATGTCGCCCACAATCCGCAGGCAGCGTCGGCACTCGCCGACACACTCGGGGCCATGGGCTTTCATCCGGCGACGATAGCGGTGTTCGCCATCATGTCAGACAAGGATATCGATGGCGTCATCGCCGCAATGAAATCGCGCATCGATCGATGGCTCGTCGCAACGTTGCCGCCCCCTCGAGGTGCGACGGCGCAGGATCTGCGCCAGCGCTTGCTCGGCGCGGGGATCAGCCCGACTACGGTTGAAACGTTTGAAGGTCCCAACACCGCATACGACGCGGCGCGAAGGGCCGCGGTTGAAACTGATAGAATTGTGGTCTTTGGATCGTTTCACACCGTCGCGGCGGCGCTTTCCGGCGCACGCAGCTAGGTTCCAAGTCCATCATGTCCACGCATCCGAACGCCCCCGACGCCGCCGTCGACGAACTCAAGCGTCGCGCACGTCGGCGCTTGATGGGTGCGATCGTGCTCGCATTGGCTGCTGCGGTCATCCTGCCGATGCTGCTTGAGAGCGATCCAAAGCCCCTCGGCAACGACGTATCGATTCAGATTCCGCCGGTCGATTCGGGCAAATTCATTACCCCGCTGTCGCCCGATGCCGCGCCAGCAGCCCGGCCCAAGGCCGAGGCGGCGACGACAACGACAGCGACAACCGCGACGCCTGCAGCGCCCGTTCCGGACCCGGCCCGGACGCGCACGATGGCCGCCTCCGAGCAACGCGTGCTGGGGCAACCTGCGCCCACTATCATGCCGTCGGCACCCGAAGCGATGCGACCCGTCGCGAAGTCGGCGCCTGCCGCTCCTTCCGAAAAATCGGTGCCCGCGAAAGCAACCAACCGAGCGAGCAACCCGGCGAGCACCTCAGTGAGCAACACGGCTGCGCCGGCGGACGCCACGTGGATCGTACGTCGTGCAAGTGGCCGCACTGGCCGATGTTGCTGCCGCGGCCGATATGGCTGCGAAGTTGAACGCGGCTGGGTTCAGCGCCCGCGTCGAACCGGTCGCGACCAGCCAAGGATCAATACAGCGTGTTCGCGTCGGTGCATATTCGAGCCACGATTCAGCAAACGAGGCGTTGGCGAAGATCAAGTCCGCCGGATACAGCGGCGCGATCGTAACGAGCAAGTGACGGCATTCGACTTCATCGTCGTTGGCATCGTCGGAATATCGACCGTATTGGCGTTTCTCCGCGGCTTCGTGCGAGTGTCGATCTCGCTGGCGGCGTGGGTTATCGGCGTGGTCGCGGCCATGCAGTATTCGGACTTGTTCGCCGCGATGTTGCCCCAATTTAGTGGAGGTGACGCGGCTGCGGCGGCGAACGCGCACAGCACTCGTTACATCGTCGCATTTGCACTGATCGTTACTGCAGCGCTGTTGGTGGGTACGCTGGTCGGATGGCTGATCTCGCGGCTTGTACGCGTCGTCGGCTTGGGGTTTGTCGACCGCTCGCTTGGCGGCGTCCTCGGCGTCGCGCGGGGTTTGCTCATCGTTGTACTGGTCATCCTGGGCGCAGGGATGACCAACCTGCCGCAACAGGAATGGTGGCAGAATGCATTGTTGTCGCCGCCACTGGTCAAAGCTGCATTGGAGTTGAAACCGTGGCTGCCGCAACGCTGGGCAGAGCGGATTGATTTCGGCAGGCAAAAGCGCCTGCAGGACAAGCCGACAAACCGAACAGGAGTCGTGTAAATGTGTGGCATCCTCGGTGCGGTCACGCATACCCCCGTCAACCAGCTTTTGTACGATGGGCTGCTGCTGTTGCAGCATAGGGGCCAGGACGCTGCCGGCATCGTCACCAGCGAGGGTCCCGTGTTCCACATGTACAAGGGACCTGGTTATGTAAGGGATGTCTTCCGCACCCGCAACATGCGCGAACTCATGGGAAACACGGGTATCGGCCATTGCCGCTACCCGACGGCGGGGTCGGCGTCTTCCGAACTCGAATCCCAGCCTTTCTACGTCAATTCCCCGTTCGGCATCACGCTGGCCCACAACGGTAACCTGACCAACAGCATGGCGCTGAAACGGGAATTGTTTCAGCTCGATTTCCGCCACGTCAACACCAATTCCGACTCCGAAGTGCTGCTCAACGTTCTGGCCTTGGAACTCGAGCGCGCGGCGCATCATTCCAAGCTCGACGCCAATGCGATCTTCACCGCCGTGGCCGCCGTGCACAAACGCTGCCGCGGCGCCTACGCGATCGTCGCGATGATCGCTGGCTACGGCCTGCTTGCCTTTCGCGATCCCTTCGGTATCCGCCCCTTGATCATCGGTGTCAACGAGTCGATGGGAGGCACCGAGTACGTGGTTGCCAGTGAATCGGTTGCGCTCGAAGCGCTGGGTTTTTCGGTACTGCGCGATGTGGCGCCGGGCGAAGCCATCTTCGTCGATCAGGCAGGTCGATTTCACTCGAGACAGTGCAGCGAGAATCCGCAACTGATGCCGTGCATTTTCGAATTTGTCTACCTGGCGCGGCCGGACTCGGTGATCGACGGCACGTCGGTGTACGAGTCGCGCTTGCGCATGGGCGGCGAACTGGCGAAAAAGATCCGCGGCATCCCCGAAGCGCACGACATCGATGTGGTGATCCCGATTCCCGATTCGAGCCGCCCGTCTGCGCTCGAGCTGGCGAACACGCTGGGCCTCAAGTATCGCGAGGGGTTCGTCAAGAATCGCTATATCGGTCGCACATTCATCATGCCGGGACAGGCGATACGCCGAAAATCGGTGCGACAGAAACTCAATCCGATGGGCATCGAGTTCAAGGACAAGGTGGTATTGCTCGTCGACGATTCGATCGTGCGCGGCACGACTAGCCGCGAGATCGTACAGATGGCGCGCGAGGCAGGCGCGCGCAAAGTCTATTTCGCTTCGGCGAGTCCGCCAGTCCGTTTTCCGAATGTCTACGGCATCGACATGCCGACTGCGCGCGAACTGGTGGCGACCGATCGCACCGAAGCCGAGATCGCGCAGGAAATCGGGGCCGATCTGCTGATCTATCAGGACCTCGAAGCGCTGAAGCGCGCGGTCCGTGCGGCCAATCCGCGTCTGAAGGAATTCGAAGCATCCTGCTTTGACGGCCACTATGTGACTGGCGACGTAACTGCCGACTATCTTTCGCATTTGGCGAGCGAGCGCGACGAGACCCGCGGCGAGGCGGAGGAACTGCTCGCCGGCGCCTGAAAGTGGCCGCCCACCGAGCGCCCGGCCGGATTGACCTTGGTCGGAAATGCGCGGATACTTCTTTTCGAAGCGCCGATTTGATCGGGGCCCATCAGAAACTTGATGGCGGACTCCGCAGCTTGCGGGCGCTATACAAATGCGGCTAAAGCGAGGCGACGAGTAATCCGGGCCCGTTTAGCTAAAGCTGACGGGCCTTTTTGTTTGTACACGATACTCGACGCAAGGTTGGACACGACATGGCACGCAAAACAGGATTCACGACCTCCATTCTTCACATCGATCGTGATTCGCCGATCGAACACGGAGCCCTGCACAAGCCTTTGCACCTTTCGGTCGCCTACGGCTACCACGATGCGCGCGAACTGGCGGCGGTCTTCCAGGGCAAGGCGACCGGCTATGCCTATGGCAGGCAAGGCAATCCTACGGCCGCGGCACTCGAAGCGAAGATCAGCAGGATGGAGGACGGCATTGCCACCGTTTGCTTCGGCACGGGGATGGCGGCGATCGGCGCGATTCTGCTGGCCTTGCTGCGCGAAGGCGATCATATCGTCGCCAGTTCGTTTCTGTTCGGCAACACCAACAGCATGTTCAACACGCTCGAGTCGCGCGGCGATCACGTGAGCTTCGTCGATGCAACCGACGTGCGTGCGGTCGAAGCCGCGATTACCGAGCATACAAGAATGGTGTTCGTCGAGACGATCGCCAATCCCCGGACGCAGGTGGCGGATCTGGCGCAGATTGGCGAACTCTGCGCCGCGCGAAACCTGATTTACGTCGTCGACAACACGATGACTTCGCCGTATTTGTTTCAGCCGAAAAACGTCAAGCGCCAGCCTGGTGGTCAACGCACTGACCAAGTACATCGGTGGCCATGGCAATGCGCTGGGTGGAAGCGTGACCGACACCGGCAACTATGACTGGACGCGCTTTCCCAATATCTACGACAGCTATAAGGGAGGCAAAGCGTCGTCGTGGGGTATCACGCAGATCCGCAAAAAAGGACTACGCGACTGGGGCGGCACGCTGGCCGCCGAGCAAGCGCATCACCTCGCCGTCGGCGCCGAAACCCTGGCGCTGCGCATGGACAGGCAATGCGCGAACGCGCTCGCGCTGGCAAAATTTCTCGAAGCGCATCAGCGAGTGCGCGCGGTTTACTATCCGGGGCTCGCATCCCATCCACAGCATGGCCTTGCGTCGACGCTGTTCTCCGGTTTCGGCGCGCTGCTGTCGTTCGAGCTCCATCCCGGCATCGACTGCTTCGATTTTCTCAATCGCCTGCAGAGCGTCGTGCTGTCTTCGAACCTGGGCGACAACCGCACACTGGCGATACCCGTCGCACAGACGATTTTCTATGAAATGGGACCCGAGCGGCGGGCCTCGATGGGCATCGCCGACTCCCTGGTTCGGATTTCGGTCGGGATCGAAGACCGCGAGGACTTGATCGGCGATTTCGAGCAGGCGCTTGCCGCCTGAACGGCGATCGCGGCGGCGGATCGCGCGCTTGGCGATCTGCGTTGGACTTAAATGACGCGGTCTGTTCAGCTTGCCCGGTAGCTGCGCGGCTCGATGCCGATGGAGCTTACGTCAAGATAGCTCGCCGCATCGTACCAGTCCGCCAGAACCCAGCGTTCTGCCGGCAGACTATCGATCAGCAGCGCGTGCCGGGCAGGGCGATGCGTATGTCCGTGAATGAAACGGGTGGCGCCGTGCTCTTTCATCGCCGTGGCAACCGCGGCAGGGTTCACATCCATGATCGCCTCGGGTTTGCCCGCGTTGGCGCGATGACTCGCCTTGCGCAGCAGCGCGAGGATACCGCGCCGAATGACATACGGAAGCGCCAGCACCCGCCGTCGGTTGGCGGGCACCGACCACCACTGGCGATAGCGCTGATATTTGACATCATCGGTACACAGCAGATCGCCGTGCATCAGCAGCGTCGACTGACCATACAGGTCGCGGACGACCATCGATGGCAACAACGTGACTCCGGCGGCGCGCGCGAATTCCGGTCCGAGCAGGAAATCGCGATTGCCATGCTGGATGTAGACTGGCACGCCTGATTGCACGCAGGCGGCCAGAGCGCTGACAACACCTTTGGCCAGCGGCTCGCGCAATTGATCGTCACCGATCCAGGCGTCGAACAAGTCACCCAAGATGTACACCGCGTCGGCTTGCCGCGCCGGCCCGCGCATGAATGCGTAAAACGCCTCGACCAACGCCGGCCGTTCCGGCGACAAGTGCAGATCCGAGATGAACAGCGTCGATGCCATCGTGGATCTAAGGCTCGTCCGGCGTGCTGGCGTCCTCCCGCTTGCTTACGCGGTCGCGCCGTTGCCTTGAATAGACCGGTCGCTGCGAGGCGCTTCGCGCGCTCACTCCACTTCTTCTGCCCGCTCGATCACCACGTGCTCCTTGGGCACATTCTGATGACCGCCGTGGTTGCCGGTGGGAACGGCTTTTATCTCGTCGACCACGTCCTGCCCCTCGACGACGCGGCCAAAGACGCAGTAACCCCAGCCGTTGGCATCAGGCGACCGATGATTGAGGAAATCGTTGTCGGCGACGTTGATGAAGAACTGGGCGGTCGCCGAATGCGGATCCGACGTGCGCGCCATCGCCACGGTATAGCGATTATTCTTGAGGCCGTTCTTCGCCTCGTTCTCGATCGCCGGCTTGGTCGCTTTCTGCTTGAAATCGGGGCCGAAACCGCCGCCTTGGATCATGAAGTCGTCGATCACTCGATGGAACAAGGTGTTGTCGAAATGTCCCGCACGCACGTAGGCGAGGAAATTCGCCGAACTCTTGGGCGCGTGAACGGTGTCGAGCTCGATCGTGATCGGGCCGTGATTCGTATGCAGGATAACCATGCTCATCCTATTTGGGCGCGACGACGGTCGCCGTGTTGATCATCACGCGTTCCACCGGAACGTCCTTGGAAAACGGACCTGCGGCGGCGGTCGGCATCGGCGGCAATCTTGTTCACCACGTCCATGCCGCTGACCACCTTGCCGAATACCGTGTAGCCGTAGCCCGATTGCGTAGCGTCACGGAAATTGAGGAACTTGTTGTCGCTGACGTTGATGAAGAACTGGGACGTGGCCGAATTGGGATCGGCGGTCCGCGCCATCGAAATCGTACCCGGCGTATTCAGCAGACCCGCTTTGCTGCTCTGTTCGGCTTCGTTCTGCACCGGCGGCCGGGTAGGCCTTTGCGTGAAGTCGGAAGTGAATCCTCCTCCCTGGATCATGAAGCCGGGAATCACGCGGTGAAATTGCGTGCCGTCATACTGCTTGTCCTTGACATAGGTCAGGAAATTTTCAACCGTCTTTGGCGCGGCAGCGGGATCGAGTTCGATCCTGATCTTGCCCGCAGTGGTGTCGAGGTCGACCTGGGGGTTCGCGGCTTGCGCCTGCATGGCAACGCCGAAGGTGACTGCCGCCGCAGCGGCCAGGATTGTGCGACGAAACATCGGGAACTCCTTTGCAGTGGTTGCTTTATTGATGCGTTGAATCGGTGACGACTGGGTTAACTGCAGTTGATTGGCGACACTCAGGTCCGCGACGATAAGAGTCGACGCTATTTCTTGGGTTTTTTCCGCGTAGCAGGCTTCGGCCCGGCCGCCGGGACAACGGTTGCCGATGGCGTTACGGCATACAACTCGCGCACCAGCGCCAGCTTGGTCTGCGCACTCTTGTTGTTCTTGTCAATCGCGATCGAGCGATCGTACTCGCCACCTGCCATACGTGCGTAGACGTCGCCCAGATTCTCGTGCGCGATCGCGTATTCGGGGTTGATCGCCAAGCGCCGACTGAAGTTCGGATAGCGCCTGGTCGTAGCTTCCCTGCTGGGCATATATCACGGCAAGGTTGTTGTGCGGTTCGGGTAACTCGGGATAGTCCTCGGTCAGGCCACGCAACGTCGCGATGGCCTGATCGGGGTCGCCATCGTCACTGTCGATCACGGCGCTGATGAAGCGCGCCTGCGGATTCTTGGGATCGGTGGCAAGTGCTGCGTCAACCTTGGTTCGCGCCGCCGCGTATTGTCCATCGCGGATCAGTTTGGTCGCTTCGGCCAAGCTCGACCGTAAGTCCCGCCGGCGGGGCAGGCGCAATCAGCGTTGAAGTCGGTGGAGGCGGCGGCGCCGTCTGTGCGAGCACGCTGCCGCCAAACAACGCGACGACTAGACCCATGCCTACGCGGTGTTTCATGCGATGGAGGAGCGGCGTACAGGCCGGCGACGTAAACGCGTATTTTAGCAGAGTGGACCCCGGCCCATCAGCGGGGTCGTGCGCCCAACGGGGCCGAGGGGAACGGCGGCGGTCGCCTCGGCGCGCTTTTAGTCTTCGCCCGGACCGGCGGCGAGCCGTGTCGCGGTAGCCTCGATCAGTCTGCGGGAAATGCTGATCGAAGCCGGCATCTGCGGCAAGGCGTCGTAACGAAACCATTGTGCGTCGGCAATTTCATCGTCGCAGGGGCGCATTTCTCCACCCGCGTATTCGGCCGTGTAGGCGATCATCAGTGAATGCGGGAATGGCCAGGACTGGCTCGCGAAGTAGCGCAACTTATGCACTTCCACACCGACTTCTTCGCGCACTTCGCGATGAACGCAGTCTTCGATCGACTCGCCCGCTTCGACGAAGCCCGCCAGCGCACTGTACATGGCGGTCGGAAAACGATTGGCGCGTGCAAGCAGGAGTTCCCGCCCTCGCGTCACCAGCACCATCATCGCCGGCGACATGCGCGGATAGACCACATACCCGCAGGCCGGGCACTCCTTGGCGCGTTCGCTTCGCTTGTCGCGCGTCGGTGAACCGCAGCGGCCGCAGAACTGATGGCTGCGGTCCCACTCGGTAATCTGAAAAGCGCGGCCCGCAATCGAGACCTGTGCGTCGGGGAGCAGAAAGAACAGCGAGCGCAGCCCACGCCACTGCCATCCGGCCGGTTCTGGCGCATCGGACGCACAGCGCAGCGCGACGCAAGCCACGCCGTCGAGCGGGCCGAGATAATGTCGCGCACCGTCGATACCGGCCACTCGCAGATCTTCCAGCGTTGGTAGCGTTGGCTTGTCGCTTGCGCGCACGAGTATTTTGTCTTCGCGCCAGGCAAAGCAAAGCGCGTCGGGCGGCAACGCAGCGGGCATCGCGACGCCGGGCTCGAAGCCCGCGGGTGTGCCCATTGCGAGCTTGACCGGAGTCAAGCTCATGCGGTTCCGCGATACACCGTAGTCACGTGACCGCCTCCCTCGAAAACAGCCGGCTTAAGCAAGGGTCAGCGGCAGTACGCGCAAGCGCTTGCCTGTTGCCGCGGCGACCGCATTGGCGACCGCGGGCGCGATAACCGGTGTCGCCGGCTCACCGACGCCGGTGGGTTTTTCTGTCGAAGGAACGATGTGGACCTCGACCGCGGGCATTTCGTTAATACGCAGCGGCCGATACTGATGGAAGTTGCTTTGTTCGACGACGCCGTCCTTGAGAGTAATTGCTCCGTACAACGCCGCCGACAGGCCAAAGCCGATGCCGCCTTGCATTTGTGCCCGGACGATATCCGGATTGACGGCTATGCCGCAATCGACGGCGCAGACAACCCGGTCGACTTTGATCGTCCCATCGCTGTTGACGGTGACGTCCGCAACCTGCGCAACGAAGGAATTGAATGACTCGTGCACCGCAACGCCGCGTCCACGCTTGGTGCCTTCCTTGCCTGCCTCGAGTGGCTTGCCCCAACCGGCCTTGTCGGCGGCCAGTTGAAGCACGCCACGGTGACGAGGGTGACTTGCGAGGAGCGCCATCCGGAATGCGACAGGATCTTTGCCAGCTGCAATGGCGAGTTCGTCGATGAATGTCTCAGTCGCGTACGCGGTGTGCGTCGAACCTACCGAGCGCCACCACAGCACGGGCACGCCGACTTTGGTCGTATGCAAGTCGACGGTCAGGTTCGGGATCGCATAGGGCAGCGTCGCCGCGCCTTCGACCGACGTTCCGTCGACGCCGTTCTTGACGAGGAACGGTTCGAACGCTGTCCCGGTCAGGATCGACTGCCCTACGATCCGATGCTGCCAGCCGACGATATTGCCGCTGGCGTCGAGCCCCGCTTTGAGTGCGTGATAGTAAGTCGGCCGATAGTAGCCGGCCTGCATGTCGTCTTCGCGCGTCCAGACGAGCTTGACCGGTGCCGCGCCTTTGATCGCCATGGCCAGGTACGCCGCCTCGCGTACATAGTCGTTCGCCGGATTGGCGCGTCGTCCGAAGCTGCCGCCGGCGAACAGCTGATTGATCTTCACCTGCTCAGGCTTGAGTCCGACGACTTCAGCGACCGCCATCTGGTCCATGGTCTGAAACTGTTCGCCGTTCCAGACTTCGCAACTACCGGTGTCGAGTTTGACGACGCAGTTCAGCGGTTCCATCGCCGCGTGCGCGAGATACGGGAACTCGAAAGAGGCGTCGAATGTTTTTGCGGCGCCCGCTATTCCCTTGACGGCGTCGCCGTCGTTGCGCGCGATCGTCCCGGGGCTGGCTGCAAGTGTCTTGTAGCTCGCCATGATCTCACCCGACGATTGCTTGAAAGCCTTCGATTCGTCCCACTCTATTTTCAGCGCGTCGCGCCCCTTCTTCGCTTGCCAGAAGGTCGTTGCGAGGACCGCGACGCCGTTGGGGACTTCAACAACATATTTGACGCCGGGTACCTTGCCTGCCTCGGCGGCGTCGAACTTGACGACGGTCGCTCCAAAGCGAGGCGGATGCGCGACCACGGCAGTCAGCATTCCGGGAAGTTGCACGTCCTGCGTGAATTTTGCGGTACCGGTCGATTTGGCTCGCGCATCCGTGCGCGGCACGGCCTTGCCGATGTAAACGAAGTCCTTCGGATCTTTCAATTTCACATTGGTCGGAACGGGCTGCACCGACGCGGCCGAAGCAAGCTGGCCGAAGGTCGCGTGCTTGCCCGACGGATGCGTCAACACGCCTTGCTTGACTGTTATCGTATCGGCCGGAACATTCCATTGCTTGGCAGCGGCCGCGACCAGCATCGCTCGCGCAGCGGCGCCCGCCTGGCGCAATTGGTCGAATGAATTGGCCATTGCGGTCGAGCCGCCGGTGCCCTGCATCGGACCCCACAGCAGATTGTTGTAGAGCGTCGCGTCGGCCGGCGCGCCTTCGACGCGAATCTGCGACCACGCCGCATCCATCTCATCGGCAACCACCGTAGGCAGGCCGGTGTAGGTGCCCTGACCCATTTCCACATGCTTTACAAGCACGGTGACGGTGTTGTCGCTGGCGACGCGCACGAAGGCGTTCGGCGCCCAGGCACCGGCTTTTGCGCCCGCGCTACCGGGCATCCCCGGGCCACCCGCTTGAGCAAATGTTTTTTCGGGAAGGTAGAAGCCGAGCGTGAAACTTGCGGCGGTTGCGGCGGACGTTTTCAGGAAACGGCGGCGATTTACGTTCGGCGGCAGAGAATCGGGCATGGGAAGCGCCTTTCAATAAACGGCGTACGGCTTAGAAATTTCGGAAAGCTTCAAGCAAGTTCACGCAGGAACTCGCGCAAGTGTCTACGTAAAAATCACGCAAGCGAGTTCGCGGCGTCGTGAATCGCCGCGCGAATGCGGACGTAGGTCGCACAACGGCAAACATTGCCCGCCATGGCGGCGTCGATGTCGGCGTCGGTCGGCTTTTTCTTTTTTGCCAGCAAGCCCGCCGCCGACATGATCTGCCCCGACTGACAGTAACCGCATTGCGGTACATCGAGTTTTTCCCAGGCGGCCTGTACGGCTTTGCCTTCCTTCGATTTCAAGCCCTCGATGGTCGTGACTTCGGCACCCGGCTTGAGCGCGGAAATCTGCACGACGCACGAACGAGTCGCCTCGCCGTCGATCTGCACCGTGCATGCGCCGCACAAGGCCATACCGCATCCGTACTTGGTGCCGGTCAGATTAAGGTGGTCGCGCAACACCCATAGCAGAGGCGTGTCGGGCGCGACTTCAACGACGAGTCTCTGATTGTTGACGAATATCGTGGGCATGGTGGCTCCTGAAGGCGGAAAAGGTCGCGGTGCTTGCTCTCACGCGCGTGCAAAACTCGACGGCGGGATGTCCGAAGCGTTCGATCGCCCATATGATAAGACGTTCCCGCGGTCCTAGGAAACATGCGGAAACGCGTGCCGGAAGTGACGCGCGACTACAAGGCCCTGCTCTGCGCAGGGTATAATTGCGTTCTCACCTGCGTGCACCGAAAGAAAGCAATGGAAGCCGAACGTCTGAATCAGATTGCCAACCTGCTCGCCGATCTGCAGCACCGCACCGTGGATCTGCGGAGGTATCTTTGACTTCGATTCCAAGGCAACGCGCTTAGAAATCGTTTCGCGCGAACTCGAAGACCCCGGATCTGGGACGATCCGAAGCGGGCGCAGGAACTGGGCAAGGAAAAAAAGCAGCTGGATTCCGTGGTGGGGTCACTGATCTCGATCGACGGCCGCCTGAAGGACTCGACGGAGCTTTTCGACCTTGCTCGTGCCGAAGACGATGATGCGACGCTGCGCGCGATCGGCGATGACACGGCCGCGCTGCGGCGGTCGGTCGAGGACATGGAATTTCGTCGGATGTTCCACAATCCGATGGACCCGAATCCGTGCTTTGTCGATATCCAGGCCGGCAGTGGCGGCACCGAGGCGCAGGACTGGGCGGCCATGCTGCTGCGAATGTACCTGCGCTACTGCGAACGGCGAGGCTATGTGACCGAGATTCTCGAGGAATCGCCGGGCGAGGTGGCGGGCATAAAAAGCGCCAGCTTCAAGGTGAGCGGCGACTACGCTTTCGGTTACCTGCGCACCGAGACCGGCGTTCACCGCCTGGTGCGGAAGAGCCCTTTCGATTCCAATGCACGCCGGCACACGTCGTTCGCCAGCGTCTTCGTCTACCCGGAAGTCGACGATACCATCGAGATCGAAATCAATCCGGCCGATATCCGCATCGATACTTTTCGTGCTTCCGGTGCCGGCGGGCAGCACATCAACAAAACCGACTCGGCCGTGCGCATCACGCACCTGCCGACCAACATTGTCGTGCAGTGCCAGAATGACCGCTCGCAGCATCGCAACCGCGCCGAGGCGATGGCGATGCTGAAATCGAAGCTGTACGAACTCGAGTTGCGCAACCGGCAGGCAGAGCAGCAGAAGCTCGAGGATTCCAAGACCGATATCGGCTGGGGTCACCAGATCCGCAGCTACGTGCTCGACCAATCGCGTATCAAGGATTTGCGAACGAATCTCGAAGTGGGCAATACGCAGTCGATCCTTGACGGCAATCTCGATGAGTTCATCGCGGCCAGTCTGAAACAGGGAGTGTAGTGTGAACGAACCCAAGGTGAATGATCCCAAGCAGCCGGCCGCGCCGATGGCCGTGGACGAGAACCAGATCATTGCCGAACGCCGCGGCAAGTTGCACGCGTTGCGCGAACTGGGCAACGCCTACCCGAACGATTTTCGGCGCAGTGCCTTGGCCGCTGAACTGCATGCCGCGCATGGCGACAAGAACAACGAGCAGCTCGAGGGCGCGCCGATCCCTGTTGCCGTCGCCGGCCGCATGCTTTTGAAGCGCGTGATGGGCAAAGCCAGCTTCGCGACGCTGCAGGACATGAGCGGCCGCATTCAGCTCTATGTAACCACAGACGCGCTGGGTGCCGACGTGCACGACGCGTTCAAGCACTGGGACCTGGGCGACATCGTTGGCGCGCGCGGTACCTTGTTCAAAACGAAGACCGGGGAGCTGAGCGTCAAGGTGACGCAACTGCGCCTGTTGTCGAAGGCGCTGCGTCCGTTGCCCGAGAAGTTCCATGGCCTGACCGATCAGGAACAGAAATACCGGCAACGCTACGTCGACTTGATCACCAGTCCGGAGTCGCGGCGTGTGTTTATCGCACGCTCGCAGATCGTGCAGGCGATGCGCGAGTTTTTCGTGGCTCGGGGCTATCTCGAAGTCGAGACGCCGATGATGCATCCGATCCCGGGAGGCGCGACCGCGCGACCGTTCGTCACCCATCACAACGCGCTCGACACCGACTTGTACTTGCGCATCGCGCCCGAACTCTACCTGAAGCGCCTGGTCGTTGGCGGTTTCGAGCGAGTCTTCGAAATCAATCGCAGCTTCCGCAACGAAGGCATCTCCACCCGGCACAACCCCGAGTTCACGATGCTCGAGTTCTACGAGGCCTTTCAGGACTATCGCTACCTGATGGATCTGACCGAAACCCTGATGCGCGAGATTGCCGTCAAGGTCTGCGGCTCGACCACGCTGACCTATCAGGGCGAAATGATCGATCTCGCTGCGACGTTCGACCGACTCACAATGGCGGAGGCGATCGCCAAATACAATCCTCGCTATGTGCTGGCGCAATTGTCGACGGACGCGTACCTCAAGACGGCCTTGGCTGAGCACAAGGTCGAGGTACTGCCGAGCGATCGCCTCGGCGTACTGCAATTGAAACTGTTCGAGGCGACGACGGAAGCTCTTCTGCTGCAGCCAACATTCATCGTCGCCCACCCGACTGATGTGAGTCCACTTGCTCGCGCCAACGACGCCGATCCGACGATCACCGACCGGTTTGAGCTGTTCATCGGCGGTCGTGAATTCGCCAATGGATTTTCCGAGTTGAACGATCCCGAGGACCAGGCAGCACGTTTCAATGCGCAGGCCAAGGCCAAGGAAGCGGGCGACGCCGAGGCGATGCACTACGATGCCGACTACGTGCGGGCACTGGAGTACGGGTTGCCGCCGACTGCGGGCGAGGGCATCGGTATCGACCGGCTCGTAATGCTGCTCACCGACAGCCCATCGATCCGCGATGTGATTCTGTTCCCGCAGCTGAAGCGCGAAGGATAGTCATATGGTTGCCGATTTTCGAAGCGACACCGTGACGCGGCCGACGGCCGCGATGCGCGACGTGATGGCAGCAGCGCCCGTTGGCGACGACGTCTTCGGCGACGACCCTTCGATTAACGCACTCCAGGCCGAAGTGGCCGAATTGCTGGGTTTCGAAGCGGGCCTGTACGTGCCGTCGGGAACGCAATCGAACCTGATCGGCGTGATGACGCATTGCGCGCGCGGCGATGAATACATCGTCGGCCAGGAGGCGCACACCTATCGCTACGAGGCCGGGGGCGCAGCAGTCCTGGGCAGCGTTCAGCCGCAACCGCTGAACAACGCGACCGACGGCACGTTGCCGCTGAACGATATCGAAGCGGCGATCAAGCCCGACGATTCGCACTTTGCGCGCACGCGCCTGATCGCGCTCGAGGACACGATAGGTGGGCGCGTGTTGCCCGAGGATTATGTTGCATCGGTCCGCGCGATCGCCGATCGTCGGGGGCTCGCCATGCATCTGGACGGCGCGCGACTGTGGAATGCGGCCGTCAAGCGCGGCGTTTCCCCGCGCGGAATCGCGCAGGGCTTCGACTCCGCGTCGGTATGCTTGTCCAAGGGGCTCGGCGCACCGGTCGGCTCGGTATTGTGCGGGCGTCGGGACTTCATTGCCGCTGCGCATCGCTGGCGCAAGATGCTCGGCGGCGGCATGCGCCAGGCGGGTATTCTTGCGGCGGCCGGCCGCTATGCGATCGCTCATCATGTCGATCGCCTCGCCGACGACCATGCGAATGCCGCGGCGCTCGCCACTGGGCTGGCAAAACACAGCGTGCTGGGCGTATCAACGCCGCAGACGAACATGGTCTTCGTCATCGTCCCCGCGGCGATTGCCAATGCGTTCGCCGCGCATCTCGCGGCCGACGGAATCCTGCTGACGGGAACGACGCGGCAGCGCTGGGTGACGCATCTCGACGTCGATGCGAACGACGTCGCCCGCGCGCTCGCGAGCACCGATCGTTTCTTCGAACGCAATGCTGCGGTCTGAGCTCTTTGTCGCCAACAGTGGATCGGTTGCGACGCCATGGTCCAAGCATCGCCATCATGACTGCTGAGCGGTACGCGAGTTTTCGCGAGTTCTATCCGTTCTACTTGTCGGAACACCGAAACTCGATGTGCAGGCGTCTGCATTTTGTCGGGTCGACACTCGCGCTCGCGTGCATCGCACTGACGCTGGTCACGCGCGAATGGTGGTGGCTGGCGGCAGCAATCGTCGTCGGCTACGGATTCGCCTGGGCCGGTCACTTTTTCTTCGAGCACAACCGACCGGCGACGTTCAAGTACCCGCTGTACAGCTTTGTCGGCGACTGGGTGATGTACAGGGACCTGTTGACCCGCAAGCTTCGATTCTGAACATGATCAGAAACGATGCTCGATGTTTGCGAAAATGAAATGCGGATTGACCCCGCACAGCATTAACGGCGACAATCCGTCCCCTTCGGGGTGTAGCGCAGTCCGGTAGCGCGCTTGCTTTGGGAGCAAGATGTCGGAGGTTCAAATCCTCTCACCCCGACCACGAATCTGTACCAGCCGGAATAGGTGACGCCGTTTGACATCGCAGTGCATTCCCGTAGTACTCTAGAGTTCCACGCGCCACGCTGATGCAGGGGCTGCATGCTGCTACGTCGACGATTCATGCGCCAAGCACTCGGCGCTGTCGCGTTTCCCATAGTGGCTCGCGCAACTCGAGCGCGGGCCCAGCCGCAGGCCGCGGAGCCACCATCTCGCTCAATCGCCGAGCAACTGGCCGCGTATGCCGATGACCTGCGGTACGAAGATCTCGATCCGAAGACCATCGAATGCGTCAAGTCACACCTCATCGACACGCTTGGGTGCGGCATCGCGGCATTCGATGAGGGGCCCGTGCGAATCTGCCGTGATATTGCGCTGGCGGCAGGGAGCAATCGCTCGACGGTCATAGGCACCAAGAGCCGAACAACGGCTGACCTGGCGACATTCGCGAATGGTGCCGCATTTCGTTACTTCGACCTCAACGACGTCTACGTCGGGCGCTCAACCTGTCATCCGAGCGACAACATTGCGGCGTGTCTCGCGGTCGGCGAAGCAGAGGGAGCAAGCGCATCGGAGCTAATCACCGCTATTGCGCTTGCCTATGAGATCAACTGCCGTCTGGCGGATGCTTTCGATTTTACCTCTCGCGGCTGGGACGATGCCACGGTGTCCAGCCTTCCAGCGGCAGCCCTCGCCGCCGGCAAGCTGATGAGGCTCCCGCCGAGGCAGCTCGCGCAGGCCGTAAGCCTTGCCCTCAACGATCACATTCCCCTCGGACAGACGCGGGCGCAAGGACTATCGGACTGGAAGGGCCTCGCAGACGCAGATGCGGCGCGAAACGGGGTGTTCGCCGCCATGCTTGCGCGCGGCGGCCTCACAGGGCCTGCGCCAATCTTCGAAGGACGCCGTGGTTTCTTTCAATTGGTGTCGGGCCCGGCCGAAGTTAACACTCGCGCGTTCGGTGCGCGCGGCATTCCTTACAAGATAAATGAGTGCGGAATGAAGGCGTTTCCCGTTGTCGTCTATGCGCAAACGGCCGTCGTGGCAAGCCTGGCCATCGCGAAGGATGTCGGCGATCTCGGTCGCATTACGGCCGTTGAAATCGTGACCACATCCCAGGGCTACCAGTCTGCGGGACGCGACCCCGAAAAGTGGACGCCGGAGAACAGAGAAACAGCAGATCACAGCCTGCCGTACATCGCTGCGAGGGTTATGTTCGACGGCAACATCGACAACGGCAGCTACGCCTCCGAAAAACTTCGCGAGCCGCGTATTCGCGCCTTTATGCGCAAGATCACTGTTGCGGAAGACGTCAAGCTTTCGACGCCGTTCGGAGCCGCGCCGCCGACGCGCATGACAGCAGTCCTGGCTGACGGGCAGCGCATCACTCGGGAGGTTGTTGCCATGCCCGGCTTCGCGGGACAGCCCATGAGTCGTGCGGATGTTGAACGGAAATTCCGAAGCAACCTTGGGACGCGATGGCCAAGTGCGCGGACGGAATCCGCCCTGCAGCAGCTGTGGGCGCTGGAGGGAATGGGCGACGTTCATTCGTTGCTGGTCAACCTGTAGTTCGGCGCGTTCTGCTCGGCTGCTGTTCCCAGCGACGGCGAACAAAGAGGCTCACGCTGCACGGTTCGCGGGTTGCGACTAACCTCGATTCGTCGCCCGGGTGGGAAGGAACCGTTGACAGTCGTCTCTATATCTATTAAAACGATTACGTACACGTTTGTATAGATAAGCAACGTTTGGGTTCAGGAATGCCCCGCATGGATGCAATGGGCTAGAAGCTAAATGGCGACCATCAAACAGATCGCCGAACGGGCGAGTGTATCTGCGGCGACGGTTTCCCACGTCATCAACAACACCCGCTACGTCAGCGACGAAGTGCGCGCGCGAGTCGACGCGGCAGTGGCCGCCCTTGGCTACGTGCCCAACGCCGTTGCGCGCAGCCTTCGCATGCAAGGCACCCAGACCCTCGGGATGATGATTCCGAATATCTGCAACAACTTCTTCGCTGAGCTCGTGCGCGCCGTCGAGGACGAATGCTATCGGCAAGGGTACAGCCTGATTCTGTGCAACTCGGAGGACGACCCTGCCAAACAGATCGCGTATCTCCGGATATTGATGTCGAAACGCGTTGACGGGCTGGTGGTGATTTCCAGCGGGCGAGACGACGACTTGCGCGCTCTTCTGGCGACCACCTGGCTGCCGCTAGTCATCGTGGATCGCGAGATAGAAGGGGTCAGCGCGGATCTGGTCGAGGTCGATCACGAGCATGGCGGTTACCTTGCTGCACGTCATTTGCTCGATCTCGGGCACCGCCATATTGCCGCGATCGGGGGTCCGAGCGACCTGATCGTGAGCAGGCAACGCATCTTCGGTTTCGAGCGAGCACTGCGCGAGGCAGGCATCCCGCACCGCGGCGATTACCTGGTCAATGCCAATTTCACGACCCAGGGCGGATATGAGGCAGCGCGACGATTGCTGGCGCTGGCCAAGCGACCGACGGGCGTGTTCGCGTGCAATGATCTTTTGGCGCTCGGCGCCATCCACGCCATACGGGAAGCTCGACTCTCGGTGCCCGAGGATATCTCCATTGTCGGCTTCGACGACATCGCCCTTGCGGCGTTCGTCAGTCCCAGGCTCACGACTATTCGCCAGCCGAAACAGCGAATCGGCGAGCTGGCCGCGCAGCTGCTGATCGGACGCATCAAAGGCCAGCGCGACGAAGTGTTGCGCAAAGTTCTGGAACCGGAGCTATCAATGGGAGACACCACGATGGCGCTGGCCGGCATCGAAAAAAGCCTCGAGCGACCCGCTAAACGACTGAAGCGTTAAAGCGCGGCGCCGCACTGCGCGACCAAGCTCTCGGCTTCGAAAGTGCGCTAGCTTCAATTCATATTCGCCAACCGACGGACGCAACGAATGGCAGCCACACCTGGACGCACCGGCATCGTGGTAGTCGGCAGCAGCAACATGGACCTCGTCGTCCGTGCGCCGCGTCTGCCGGGTCGCGGGGAAACGCTCGCAGGCCACGATTTTCGCGCGGTCCCGGGAGGGAAGGGAGCCAATCAAGCCGTGGCGGCAGCGCGCCTGGGCGGAACGGTTAGCCTCGTGAGTTGCGTCGGTACCGACGCGTTCGGCGTTGCGTTGAAATCCGGCTTCGCCGCGGATGGCATTAATCTCAGCCATCTGCGCAGCGTGGAGAATGTGCCCACGGGCATTGCCAGCATCACTGTCGGCAGTGACGGGGCCAACAGCATCGTGCTCGCCGCCGGCGCCAATGCGGAGTTGACGCCCGCGTGGGTCGAGGCGGCCGAGCCACTGATCGCGAACGCCGCAATTCTCCTGTGTCAACTCGAAGTACCGATCGAGAGCGTGCGGCGGGCAGTTGCGCTTGCGGCGCGCCACGGAACACTAGTTGTCCTCAACCCTGCACCGGCAGCGCCGCTCGATCGCGAGTTACTGAGCCAGGTCGACTATCTTGTGCCGAACGAAAGCGAAGCCGCTTTACTTTGCGGTGTGTCCGTGGCTGATGTCGATTCGGCACAACGTGCCGCAGATATCCTGATACAGCAGGGACCGCGTCATGTCATCGTGACACTCGGCGGGCGCGGCGTCTGGCTGGCCGGCCTCGATGGCGGGGAGCACCTGCCCGCGCCCAAGGTCGCGAGCGTCGACACGACGGCCGCAGGGGACACCTTCATCGGCGGTCTTGCGGTCGGCATTGCCACAGGCTTCGATCTGCGGGCAGCCATCGCGTTCGGCCAGCGCGCTGCAGCGCTCAGCGTAACGCGCGTCGGCGCCCAGACTTCGATCCCCTATCGCCGCGAAGTGGACGCTTTTGTCATGTCCTGACACGGGCTGTCGAACTCCCGACTGAGTTGCTCGACAGCTTCCGCGACGCTTCGCGAGCGATTACGCAAAAGCGCGCATGGCCCCGTAAGGCCCTCACAAAAGTTGCTTGACACATCTGTTCTAATATGGAGTAATACGTTTACGCAAACGATTAACTAAATCCGGCTTTATGACGCAATCCCAGGCTTTTCGAAGATTCGCCGAAGGGCGGATGTGCTCTGCATGAGTTCGATGTAGTAGGTGGCGGTACGTAGTACAGTGCCGGCAGATGCCGGTTCGAATCGGGCGCAACGCGGTTCTGCGCCATTTCAGGATCGTCAGTCAGCGGGCGTGAGACCCGGTGAGGAAGAGGAAAAATGGCGCCGAAGATCGAAGGCATCATTCCCGTGATGCTTACGCCGTTCACGGACCAGGGCGACATCGACTACCCCGGACTCGCGCGCCTGATCGAATGGTATCTGGCCCACGGCGCTGATGCGCTGTTCGCGGTGGCGCAGTCCAGCGAAATGCAATATCTGACGCTCGCTGAGCGCGCGGCCCTCGGCCGCTTCGTCGTCAAGGAGGTCGCCGGACGCGTTCCTGTCGTGGTGTCCGGTCATATCAGCGATGACCCATTCAGCCAGATCGAGGAATTGACGGCTGCGGCGCGCACCGGCGCCGCTGGCGTCGTGCTGGTCACCAACCACCTCGATCCGAGCGCCACGGGAACCGAGACATTTCGCGGCAATCTCGAGTGGTTGCTGCAACGCCTCCCGAGCGACATTCCGCTGGGATTGTACGAATGCCCGGCTCCCTATCGCCGCCTGCTGTCCGATGCAGAGATCGGCATCTGCATCGACAGCGGACGCTTTGTGCTGCTGAAGGACGTTTCGTGCGACCTCGCAACGGTCAAGCGTCGGGTCGCGCTGGCCGCAGGCTCATCGCTCGCCATCGTCAACGCCAACGCGGCGATCGCCTACGACGCGATGCTCGCGGGAGCACGTGGCTTCACCGGCGTGTTCACGAATTTTCATCCCGATCTCTACCAGTGGTTGCGAACCTCCAGCGCGCAACATCCGGAACTGGCCACGGAGGTCAACACTTTTCTGGTCATTGCCGCGGTCAGCGAGGCGCTCGGCTATCCGGCGTTCGCCAAGCTGTATCACCAGCGTATCGGCACGTTCGATTCCATCCGCTCCCGCGCGGTCACGTACGATCTGCGCGAAAAATTCTGGGCGCTCGACGCGGTGCTCGACAAGATCATCGCTGGCACCGAGGCCATGCGAGCCAAGATCGCGCGTGTGCGGGCTTGACCTGGCGCGCGTCTTCACCATTTCACGAGGAGGATTGACATGAGCCATTCCATCAACCGCCGCCGCTTTCTTCAGGTTGCAGCCGGCGTTCCCGCGCTGCTGACCGTGCCCTACGGTATCGCTCAACCGGCATTCGACTGGAAGCGCTACAAGGGCCAGAGCATCGAGGCGTACCTGATCAAGAATCCGCGCGGAGAGCTGCTGCAAAAGTACAACAAGGAATTCGAAGAGCTCACGGGTATCACCGTGGGTCTCGAGCTCGTCCCCGAGCAGCAGTCCCGGCAAAAAGTGGCCATCGAGTTCACTTCCGGCAAGACCAGCTTCGATGTGGTCCAGATCACCTACAACGCGCAGAAGCGCCAATTTGCCAAGGGCAAGTGGCTTGTGGATCTTCGCGACAACTTCAGTTCACAGGCGCCGTCCGATTTCGATCTGAAGGATTTCTCGGCAGGGGGGATGTTATATGCGACGCAAAGCGATGGCCGCATCGATACGCTGCCGCTGAATCTCGACCCCTGGATCGTGTATTGGAACAAGGAGCTCTTTGCCGCCAAAGGCGTTGCCTATCCGAAATCGCTGGGCGAACTCGCCGAAGCCGCGAAGAAATTGCATGACCCGTCCAAGGGCGTCGTTGGCATCGTCGGACGCGGACTCAAGAACGCGAATGTGCCCTTGTGGACCAACTTCTTTCTCGCCTACGGTGGTGTGTTTATCGATCCCAAAGGCAAGCTCACCACTGATTCGCCGGAAGGCATTGCGTCGGCGACGCTCTATCGTGACTTGCTGAAGAATACGGGTCCCGCCGGTGTTGCCGGATACAACTGGAACGAATCGCAAAGTCTGTTCCTGCAAGGCAAGGCAGCAATGTGGATCGATGGCTCCGGCTTCGCGCCACCGTTGGAGGATCCTGCCAAGTCCAAGGTCGTCGGCAAGGTTGGGTACGGGGTCATGCCGCCGGGGCCGAAGCAACAGGTGTCCGGCACTTTTGGCGACGGCATCGGCGTTTCATCGATGGGCGCGAACAAAGGGCCTGCCTGGTATTACGTGCTGTGGGCGACCAACAAAACGATGCAAGCACGCCTGCTGGCGAGCGGCTCGGGTGCGCCAGTGCGGCAATCGGCGTACGTGGCCAAAGCGGGTGCCCCTGCGAGCACGGTTCCAGCCGAGTGGCTGACGACGGTTGCTGCGTCGCTCAAGATCGCCCAACCTGCGTTGCCCGTTATCGAACCCGTATCCGAATTTCGCGACGTCTACGGCATCGCGCTGACCAACATGCTCACCGGCGCAGATGTGGGTACCGAACTCAAGAAGGCGACTGCCGAATTCCAGCCGGTGCTCAACAAGAGCGAAGGCCGGGCCTGATTCTAAGCTGACGCGCTTTCCCGGCCGATAAGGTCGGGAAGGGCGTGCGAGGTGCAACGTGGATCAAAGACGAGCACTGTATTGGTTCGTTGTTCCCGCGGTAGTCGCGATCCTCGCCGTCATCGTGTTCCCGTGGGGATTCACGCTCTGGATGAGCCTGTTCGATTGGAAGATCGGCTCGACGCCGGTCTTCGCCGGGCTTTCCAATTACGCCGAGCTCGCCACCAACCAGCGTTTTCTCGAAGCCATTGCGCATACGCTCTGGTTCACCGCGCTCGCGGTGATCGGGCCGCTGGTCCTGGGTACAGCCGCAGCACTGGTGTTTCACCAAAAGTTTCCGCTGCGCGGGTTCTTTCGCGGCGCGTTCATCCTGCCGATGATGGCAACGCCGGTCGCAATCGCCTTGATCTGGACGATGATGTTTCACCCGCAGCAGGGCGTACTCAATTATCTGCTGTCGCTGGTGGGCATCGGTCCAAGCGAATGGGTCTATTCGCCCGCGTTGGCGATTCCCTGCCTGGTGCTCGTCGACATCTGGCAATGGACGCCGCTGGTGATGCTGATCGTGCTGGGTGGATTGGCATCGCTGCCCACCGATCCGTTCGAGGCCGCGTATCTCGAAGGCGCCACGCGCTGGCAGACGTTTCGCCTCGTCACCTTGCCCTTGCTGCTGCCGTTCATCATGGTGGCCGGCGTCGTGCGCTTGATCGACGCGCTCAAGACCTTCGACACGATTTATGTCATTACCCAAGGCGGGCCGGGCACCGCATCCGAGACGATCAATCTCTATCTATATCTGCAAGCCTTTTCCTTCTATCAGGTCGGCAAGGCGTCGGCGGTGGTCGTCGTCTTTTTTGTGATCGTTGTCGGATTGTCGCTGGCCTTGTTCTGGCTTCGCGAACGCTCCAAGTACTACGAATAGAGGCGAGCCATGACCAAGATCGTCGACCGCGCGCTGCTCGCCATCTGTGTGTTCCTGCTGGTATCGCCCGCCATATCAGTGTTTCTATGGATGCTGTCGCTTGCGCTCAAGCCCGAGGTCGACAACCTGGCCTACCCACCAGTCTTCATCCCGAGCGCGCCGACGCTCAACAACTTCCTGACGGTATTTCGTGAAACGCCCTTCTTCCTCTACCTGAAGAATAGCCTGATCGTTTCCGGCTGCGCCACGCTGCTTGCCTTGGCGTTTGGCGTCCCAGCAGGCTATGCCGTGGCGCGACTCAAGGCGCGAAAGCTGATGCTGACCATCTTGATCGCGCGAATGACACCGGCCATCAGCTTTCTCATCCCGCTGTTCACGCTGTTCCAAGCCTTGGGCCTGACCGGGACACTGGTTCCGATCGTGATCACCCACTTGGTGCTGACGATGCCGATCACCGTGTACATATTGGCTGGTTATTTCGAAACGCTGCCGCGCGAGCTCGAGGAGGCCGCGGTAATCGACGGTTGCTCGCCGTGGCAATCCTTCATGCAGATCGCGATGCCGCTGGCCCGTCCCGGGATCACCGTAGCCGCGATCCTGGCATTCATTTTTTCCTGGAATAACTTCGTCTTCGGCGCGGTGCTCGCAGGCCGCACCACGCGCACTCTTCCAGTCGCCATTTACAACGTGCTGACGTTCGAGCAAATCGCCTGGGGACCGCTCGCCGCCGCCGCGATATTGGTCACGCTTCCCGTACTGCTGCTGACACTGCTCGTGCAAAAAGAGATCGTCGGTGGACTTACAGCAGGCGGCGTGAAAGGGGGATAGGTGAGAATTTTCGCAGCGTGCCTCCTTGTTTTCCGGTCCGATAGGACCATGCGCAACATGCGTTCCCTTCACGTGCACGCAACGAAAGGTCGTCGCTAATGGCTTCCGTCAACCTGCACTCCATCCAGAAGAAATTCGCCGATACGCATGTCATCAAAGGCGTCGACATCGACATCAAAGACGGCGAGTTCGCGGTGTTCGTCGGGCCCAGCGGCTGCGGCAAGTCCACGCTGTTGCGGATGATCGCCGGACTCGACGCACCCACGTCGGGAGAAATTCGGATCGGAGACCGGGTCGTCAACAACCTTCCGCCCAAGCAGCGCAACATATCGATGGTGTTCCAGACCTACGCACTGTATCCACACATGAATGTGCGGGCCAACATGGGATTCGGCCTGCGCATCTCGGGCGAAGGCTCGCGAAACCATCGCCAGCAAGGTCGGGGAGGCGGCTCGGATTCTTGGGCTCGAGTCGATGCTTGATCGATTGCCACGCCAGCTTTCCGGTGGCCAGCGCCAGCGCGTGGCGATGGGTCGCGCGATGGTGCGCCACCCCGACGTGTTTCTGTTCGACGAGCCGCTGTCGAACCTCGATGCCAAGCTGCGCGTGCAAATGCGTACGGAGATCCGCGCGCTGCACCAGCGGCTGGCCACGACGTCCATTTACGTTACGCACGACCAGATCGAGGCGATGACGATGGCCGATCGCATCGTTGTGCTGCGCGACGGCATGGTCGAGCAGATCGGCAGTCCGCTGGAGCTATATGACCGTCCGCGCAACATCTTTGTCGCGACTTTCATCGGTTCGCCGGCGATGAATCTGCTGTCGGGAATCGTTACGGGCAACGCTGTCAAGGTGGATGCCGGCGGCGAGCTGCCGTTGCCGCCGGGGACACCCTACGAGCCAAGGGTCAACGCGTGACGATCGGGTTTCGTCCTGAGGACCTTCGTGTCGTTGGCGCGGACGTGCCAGGTGCAATCACGTTGCCGCGTCGACGTCCTCGAATTCACAGGCGCCGACACGTTCCTGGCGTGCGAAAAAGGCGGCAAGGGACTTCAGGTTATCGTGCACCAGCGACTGCAACTGCGTCCAGGCGACGCTCTGGGCCTGGCGGTGGACACCGCGAGCTTGCACGTGTTCGACGAGTCCAGCGGACAGCGTCTGGGCTAAAGGCTGCGAAGTGCCTCACCCTTTCGCGGCGGGCGGCGAAAACGCCAGCGTCGAGGCGTCGTCGTCGCTCAAACGGCGTCCCTCGTCGTACAGGCGCGACAAGCTGTCGGGAGCAAATTCGGTCGCCAGCTGCGCGTGCAGACGGTCGCGCAGCATCCGCGCCACCAATCGCGGGCGTAAGCCGTCCGTCGAATGAAGGTGGTCCGCGTACGCGACGAGACGGGCGGCGTCGTCGAGTCGGGCCCGCATTGCGACGAACATCGCGACATCGTGAAACAGGAACGCACCGTTACCATAGTTCCGCCTGGATCTCGCCAGCGCCTCGCGGTAAAGCGGCTCGGCCTCGTCGAGGCGCTGCACACCCATCAAGGCGGTCGCCGCAGTCCGCAAGCTGCGACCAGTCTCTGTCGCGGCCCATATTGCAGGGTGGTGCGCCAGCATGTCGTCCGCCGCCGCCGCGGCCTCGCCGACTTTGCCACTGGCGATATCGAGTTCCATCAATATCGTCAGGGCCACGCAGACGTCGACGTCCACACTCACTTCTCGCGACGCCGCCAGCATCGCGACGGCATGCTGCCGCGCCTCGTCGAGTTTGCCAACGCCCTGCAGCACAAGCGCCGCAATGTTGTCGACCAGGGCGCGCAACCAGGGCGACCACGCCGGATCGCGCAATCGCAACACTTCGCGAACCGCGCGTTCGCCTTCGTCGAACTGGCCGGTACTCTGCAACGAATACGCCAGCGAGCTCCACGCGCGACACTCGCCCAGGCGATCGCCGAGCTCGCGATAGACGGTGATTGCTCTCCTGGCATCGTCGATGGCGGCGACCGGCAAATGAGTGGCGCCCCAATTGGCACAACCGAGCCAGAAGCGCGCGGCGTCTGCTTTGGGAATCGAGGCATCGATCAGCGGACGCAACATCTCGATCCACTCGCGCGGTTTGACAGACACGTAGAAAAAGTAACCGTGCCCGGCGACCGCTGCTCCGAATAGGGCGATCGCGATGCGGCGATCGCCACCTTTTCCGCCAGCCCAGTTCAACGCGCCGCGCAGGTTGTCGAGATCCGGTGTGATCTTGCCGACGACTTTGACCGATGGGGCCCCTTGCAGCACTTCATCATAGTAGCGTTCGAACTGATACAGCATCACTTCCGCGTGGCGGTGCATCACTTTCGACGTCGCGCCACTCGCAGCGAGGCGTTCAAGGGCGAACGCCCGTGTCGTTTCCAACATCCGGTACCGCGCGTTTGCTCCGTCTTCCACCGCGACCAGCGATTTATCCACCAGCGCGCCGAGATGATCGAGCACCGACCACTCGTCGGACTGGTCGTCGGCGGCCAACGCTTGCGCGCATTCCAGCGAAAAGCTGCCAGCAAACGCGCCGATCCGGTCGAACACCGTCTGCTCGGTCGCTGACAGAAGTCCGTAGCTCCATTCGAGAGCAGCGCGAAGGGTTTGATGCCTGCGCAGCGCCAGTCGCGAACCTGCGGTCAACAGGCGGAATCTCTCGTCGAGACGTTCGCGAACGCCTTCGACGCCAAGCAGTAGTACACGCGCTGCTGCCAGTTCGATCGCCAGCGGAATTCCGTCCAATCGCCGGCAGATCTCGACAATCGCGCAGAAGTTCTCTTCGCTAAGCCGCAAGCGAGGTTCGACCGCCTGCGCCCGTGCGATGAATAGCTGGACCGCTCCTGCATCACCGGCACTCTGCAGCGAGAGATCAGCCGGGACGGCGAGCGCGCCAAGACGATAGACGTGTTCGTCGGGATGTCTTAAGACCTCCTGACTCGTGGCAAGAATGTGCACCTCGGGCGCGCCTTTGCGCAGCGCAGCGACGACGAGTGCGACGTCATCCAGAAGATGTTCACAATTATCGAGAACGAGCAACAACCGCAGGCCGGCGAGCGCCCGCACGCTTAAGGAAAGTGCAGCGTCCGCGTCACCCACAAGGCCGAGTGCGCGCGCCACGGTCGCCGCAACCAGCGTAGGGTCGGCGAGCGACGCCAATTCCACGATCTTCACGTTGTTGCCAAAATCATTGCGCAAATCGTGCGCAATCGCTTGCGCGAGACGTGTCTTGCCGATGCCTCCGGGCCCGACGAGTGTGACCAGCGGATGGTGCAGGATCAGATCGCGGAGAGCACCGACGTCATCGGCGCGACCGTAAAGTGCGGGGGCCTCGATGGCCCCGTCGTGCGGCGTTGGGCTTCGCGCAGGCGCTGGCTCCGACTCTGCGCGCTGCGCCGCTGCGTCGTCCGGCATCAGTGTGAGCCGATAGCCGCGACCGGGAATCGTGGCGATCACATCGGGCCCGAGCAATTTGCGCAGTGCGCTTACCTGCACTTGCAGGTTATTCTCTTCGACAACCACGCCGGCCCACACCAGATCGAGTAATTCGTTTTTCGACACGCAGCTTGCCGGCGCGTTCGGCCAGCACCAAAAGCACATCGAACGCCGGGGCCCCAGCGCGACTGGACGGCCGGCCACCAGCAACCGACGCTGATCTGGCTGCAGCTCAAAAGTCCCGAAACGATAGGCGGCGGTCAAGGGGCAGGCAATTCACGCTGCGATGACGAGAATCTACCGCAACGACAGCGCCTCTGTCTTCAGGCTCCCATCGACGGTGGAGCGGCCTTGCATGAGGCTCGCGGCGTTAGCTGATCGGCGCGTAAGCGGTGCGGCCTCGATGTCGGTATGTCCTTGATACACCTGGCCGCCGCTCGCGGATTACGCCTCCGGATTGCTCGTCGACCGCAAATTTCAGAGGGAGAAAACGGCGGATTGCGATATCATTGCGCGGTTGCCGCAGTCGCATTGCTGGTTGGATTGGCGAGTGCGGCCGCGGTTGCGCTTGCGGTTGCGTTCCAAGCAAGATGTCGGGAGTGCCCTCTCAACCCGACCACCGGCGCTGAAGCGTTGCCGGTCCGGCTGCGGTTTTGCGATTTACCGGGCGCCCGTAGCTCATTTGGATAGAGCACCGGCCTTCTAAGCCGGGGGTAACAGGTTCGAGTCCTGTCGGGCGTGCCAATCCTGTGGCATCGCGGCGGGCTGAAGTTTTCCGTGGTGGCTGTAGCTCAGTTGGTAGAGTCCTGGATTGTGATTCCAGTTGTCGTGGGTTCGAGTCCCATCAGCCACCCCATCCCCTTTTAGCATTTTGTCGCAGCGACGACGAGAGAACGCGCTCGCTGGCACAGCGAGGGGAATCGGTCGCGCGTCGGTTCGGTTGGTCACGTTGGGGCTGGCGAAATGAAGCCGACGATGACACGATCGGCGACCAGGCGGCGGAGCGATGTTGCCAAGTCGAATCCCGCCTCGCCGAGGGCGGCCGCCGAGCAGCTTCGCCCAGCGTTGCGCCTCGCGCGAGCGTTTCTAGCAGCGTTGCGTCGGCCGCCGAGACGCGGGATACCGTCACACCTCCGTCGCGTCGCATAACCAGCAGCGCGTCAGGGCCGTGTTCGAGATCGACATCCTGCGGGCCCGTCCACTTGATCTGATTCACCTGCCAAATTCGGAATATCGGATAGCGCGACCTGATCACGTGTGCCGACGGATGCAGCACAAAACGGAGCTGCACATGATCATCAGGCGCAACGTCGCTTAGCAGCGCGAGATCGAGCGCCGACGCGTCAGCCGAAATATTGGATTGATCGATCGCCCACTCGAGTCGCGCGACGTCCGCAAGATAGGGGAGCTCGCTCGCCGGCACGTGCCGTTCGAGAAACAGCGCGAGTTCGCCCCCGTAGCCGTTGATATCGCCTCGCGTCGACGGGTGAGCGCGAACGAATGCGTCGACCGTTGCGGCAAAGAAACCTTCGCCGACCAGGCGCCGGACGACCGGGAACGTCGCTCCAAGTGCCTTGCGGTAGTTGCCGCGCACATTGCGGCAGTAGACAGCGAACCGGGCGTCGGCCGCGACGCTTTCGCCGCCGACACCCCGCCGCTCGAGCCCCGCGTTCGCATCGGCTAGCGTTGCCTCGGCAAAGGCGCGCTGGAACTCAAGCAGCGACGACATCGCGGCCCTCATTCGATATCGCATTTGCGCGTGCTGCTTCGTCCAGCAGAATGTCGAGCGCGGGAATGTCGGTGTCCCATTCGATCAGCGTTGGCGTTGGTCCGAACATTTCGAGAGCGCGACGATAAAGGGACCAGACCCCGGGAGCCACGCGCGTGCCGTGCGTGTCGATCAGCAGTTCACCTTGTTGTTCGAAGCCGGCGAGATGAATTTCGGCGACGCAGTCGCCGGGGATCGCCGCAAGATAGGTGAGCGGATCAAAGCCGTGGTTGACGGCGTTGACGTAGATATTATTGACGTCAAGCAACAATTGGCAACCGGTGCGCCGCGTCACTTCCGCAACGAATTCCCATTCCGGCATTGCGTCCTCGGAGAAACGCAAATAGGTCGAAATATTCTCGACGAGCACCTGGCGCGCCAGGGCGGCCTGCAACTCGTCGATGCGCGCGCAAACCACAGCAAGCGCTTCTACGCTGAACGGCAGCGGAAGCAGGTCGTTCAGGTGGCGCCCATCGATGCTGCTCCAGCAAAGATGCTCCGACACGAGCGCCGGCTCGATGCGCTCAATCAGTCGTCTCAGGCGCGCAACATGGCGTCGATCGAGGGGATCGGCGGACCCCAGCGACATCCCTACTCCGTGCAGCGATACCGGATAGTCAGTACGAATCGTTTCCAGTGCGGCGATCGCCGGGCCGCCGTCGACAAAATAATTTTCGCTGTGAACCTCGAACCATCCAATCGGCGGATGCCGATCGATGACCTCAGCGACATGCGGCGAACGTAAACCTATCCCTGCGGCGGGACGCGAAATGTCGGCCATGAACGGGCGAACCGGTGCGAGCTCGGCGAGCGGGCGGACACCGGCAACGGCGCTGTGATCAGGCCTTCGGCGGGGTCGTCTTGCCGCCGATTTTCTCGCAGGTGCCTTTGGGGACGTACGTCCAGGAGAGCGGGTCGTTGTCGGCGGTAGCTTGCCCGGCACAGCCGTGCTTGTCGGCTGCGCAATCGTTCTGGCCGGCTTTGGCGACGCCGTAGCATTTTTCCTTGTCATCGGCCGCGAAAGCCGGGGAAGTCAGATAACACCCCGAGTGCAAGCACGCCGGCGATCGCCGCGTTCAGTGTCGTTTGCAGTGTGGGTTGCGTTTTCATGAAGTCTCCTCAGTCGTCCTCAATTGTCTTGCAAAAGCGTCGTTCTCGGATGAGTCAATCCGGTAGCCGGCGATTGGTCGATTCCTGCCCACGCAGTTCACGGCGCGGTCGACAACGTTATCATAGCCGGAACTGCGGCCCGCTTTGCGCCGATCCGGCTCGTCTGGCGGCAGTTGCAGATTTTGCCGCTAATATAACCAACTCGCCCGGGTATTCCGCGGCTGCCAATCTTTCCCATGCGCTTTACCGTCGCTACCTACAATATTCACAAAGGGTTTTCACACCTGCTCCGCCGGGTGGTCATCCACGAACTGCGCGACAAACTGCATGGACTCGATGCCGACGTGCTGTTCCTGCAAGAGGTGCAGGGCGTACATCGACGCCACGCCGGCCGGTATCACAACTGGCCGCTGAAACCACAGCACGAATTCATCGCGGACAAAGTGTGGCGCGAGATTGCTTACGGCCGCAATGCGATCACGCGCCACGGTCATCACGGCAACGCCGTGCTCTCGCGGTTCCCCATTATCGCGCAGGCGAATCAGGACATATCGGCGCACCTCTTTGAAAGCCGCGGTCTGCTGCACTGCGTGCTGCAACCGGGCGACGGCTTGCCCGCACTGCATTGCATTAACGTCCATCTGGGCCTTTTCGAACGGGGTCGCCAATGGCAGGTTCGCACGATGTGTGAACGTATACGCCAAGCGGTCCCGGCAGACGCGCCGCTGATTATCGCCGGCGACTTTAACGACTGGCGGCGCAAGGCGGACCGTACGCTGCAGAAGGAACTCGGCATGGTCGAGGTATTCCAGGCCGCCCGAGGGAAACCGGCGCGCACCTTCCCGTCCGTCCTTCCGGTGTTCAGGCTGGACCGCATTTACGCGCGGGGTCTGCGGGTGGTCGAGACCGGCGTCCACTACGCGTATCCACTGGCGCGTCTGTCGGATCATGCGGCGCTTGCCGCTACGTTCGAACTCGTGCGCCCCCGATCGCGCTCAAGCCCGCGGCCTTAGGTGCCTTAGGCATGAATCGCTTCGTTCCCGGCAATCGCATCACACTTCTGTGCAACGGAGAGCAATATTTCCCTACGCTGGTCCGTGCATTCGATGCCGCGGCGCATGAGATATGGTTCGAGACTTATATTTTTGCCGACGATCCGTCGGGCCGCCTCGTCGCCTCGGCATTGATACGAGCGGCAGAGCGTGGCGTCCACGTCCGGGTGCTCGTCGACGGGTGGGGGGCGAAATACTATCTGACCGAGACACTTGAGCGTGACATGCTCGACGGCGGCGTGCGCTTGCTCAAATATCGTCCCGAAGTCGCGTTCTACCAGTTCCGGTCTAACCGTCTGCGCCGCCTGCATCGCAAACTATGTGTTGTGGATGGCAAGATCGCCTTCGTCGGCGGGATCAACGTAATCGACGACTCGAACACGCCGCGTCAGAAACCTCCTCGCGTGGACTTCGCGGTGTCAGTCGAGGGCCCATTGCTGCCAGCGATCGAATACACGATGCAGCGGGTTTGGGGGCTGGTCCAACTGGTCAGCAGTGGCACAACCGACATGACTTTGTTTCCCGAGTCGAGACGCAGCGAACGTGCCGGCAGCCAGACGGCGCAGTTCGTCATTCGCGATAACCTCCGTCACCGTCGGGACATCGAGCAGGCCTACTTTGCGGCGATTCGCGCGGCCAAGCATGAAATCATCATCGCCAACTCCTATTTCTTTCCCGGCATACGGTTCAGGCGCGAATTGATCGCCGCGGCCGAGCGCGGCGTCAAGGTGACGTTGATACTGCAGGGGCGGATTGAATATATGCTGCTGCATCTGGCAACGCGCGCGCTGTACGGACAACTCTTGCAGGCCGGAATTACGATCGAGGAATATCATCTCAGCATGATGCACGCCAAAGTCGCGGTAGTCGACGATCGCTGGGCCACGGTCGGTTCATCAAATATCGACCCCTACAGCTTGCTGATGGCGCGCGAAGCCAATATCGTCGTGCGCGACCGGGGTTTCAATGCCGACCTGAAAGCGCGCTTGAGGGAACTCATCAGCGTCGGGTCACGTCCGATCGCCGTCGACGATTGGAGGACGCGATCGCGCTGGTACAAGGCGGCGATCTGGATCTCGTACGGCATCGTCCGGTTGGCAATGGGTTTTCTCGGATACGGCGGCAACGAATGGTTCAGAGGCGAGCCCCAGCGGCCTTGAGCCTTGTCCTCCATGCGGCACGAATCTACCTCTATAGCGCCGGGCTCGAGGCCTCGCCCGAGCTCTCCTCGCGGCGACTGGCAGACCATACGCACGCTGCTGCCGTACCTGCTCGCGTATCGCGGTCGTGTCGTCCTCGCGCTGGCGTGTCTGGTAGCGGCCAAGGTCGCCACTGTCGGCGTGCCGCTGGTCATGAAGGGTATCGTCGATCGATTGACCATCGGTACGACAGGCCAGGTCGTCGTTCTGCCGCTGGCGCTTCTGGTCGGATATGGCGCGCTGCGCCTGTCGACGACGGCCTTCACCGAACTGCGGGAATTCCTGTTCGCGAAAGTGACTCAGCGCGCGGTACGCACGATCGCGCTCCAGACGTTTCGCCATCTGCATGCGCTGTCGCTGCGCTTCCACCTCGCCCGGCACACGGGAGGGCTCACGCGCGACATCGAACGTGGCACGCGCGGCATATCGTCGCTGATCGGATACACGCTGTTCTCGATCCTGCCGACAGCGATCGAGATCACACTGGTGTCGGTGATCCTGGTCGCGCGCTACGACGTCTGGTTCATCGGCATCACGCTCGCCGCGCTTGCGCTGTACATCGTTTACACCGTGACGATTACCGAGTGGAGAACCAACTTCCGCCGGCAGATGAACGAGGCAGATTCCAAGGCCAACACCCGGGCGATCGACAGCCTGCTCAATTACGAAACGGTCAAGTATTTCAACAACGAGGAATTCGAGGCCAACCGCTACGACGAAAGCCTGCGTCGCTGGGAAACGGTAGCGGTCAAGAGCCAGACCTCGTTGTCGCTGCTCAACATCGGTCAAAGCGCAATCGTCGCCATCGCGGTGACGTTGATCATGTGGCGGGCGACGCTCGGCGTGATCGACCACACGATGACCATAGGCGATCTGGTCCTCGTCAACGCTTTCATGATTCAGCTCTATATCCCGCTCAATTTCCTCGGCGTGATCTATCGCGAGATCAAGCAGGCCCTCGCCGATATGGAGCGGATGTTTCAATTGATCGAAGTCAATGCCGAGGTCATCGACGCGCCCGGTGCGCCGCCTCTGATGCTCGCGGCAGGCGAAGTCCGGTTCGAGCACGTCGATTTCCATTACGAGAGCAATCGCCAGATCCTGTTCGATGTGACATTCGTCATTCCGGCCGGACGCACCGTGGCCGTTGTCGGGCCGAGCGGGTCGGGCAAGTCCACGCTGGCGCGCCTGCTCTATCGCTTCTACGACGTCAGCGACGGCCGCATCTCGATCGACGGACAGGACTTGCGCGTCGTGCAGCAGACGAGCGTGCGGGCGGCGATCGGGATCGTGCCGCAGGACACTGTGCTGTTCAACGACACGATCGGGTACAACATCGCGTACGGCAATCCCGGAGCAACCAACGAACAGATCGTGATCGCGGCCAGGCTCGCCCAGATCCACGATTTCATTGCGACGCTGCCCGAGGGCTACCAGACGCCGGTCGGAGAACGCGGGCTCAAGCTTTCGGGAGGGGAGAAACAGCGCGTGGCGATCGCCCGAGCGATTCTGAAGGACCCGCGCATTCTCATCTTCGACGAGGCGACTTCTGCGCTGGATTCCAAGTCGGAAAAGCTGATCCAGGCCGAACTCGAGCAAATCTCGGCTGATTGCACCACGCTCATCATTGCGCATCGCCTGTCGACGATTGTCCATTCTGACCAGATTCTGGTCCTCGACCAGGGTCGGATTGTCGAACGGGGTACGCATAACGCACTCCTCGACGCCGATGGTGCCTACGCACGCATGTGGACACTACAACAACGGGAGCAATCCCTGGCCTCCGCCCCGGGAAATGATGCTTCCGACGCAAATCGCGTCATCGCCTGACCCCTCTGCAGCGTTATGGCATTGGCATCGCAGCCGCGCCGTGCTATAACCTTGCGACCCTATTTCACTTATTGCGCGATGAAATCGCTCTTAGCTGCTGTATTTATTGTGTTTTTTCCGGTCTTGACGCCGGTAGTGACTGCTGCAGACTTGCAGCCGGTCGGTTCGACCCTGCTTATCGATGCAAGCAAATTGAAGCTGGCCTCGGCCAATGCGCTCGTCTACGACGCCAGAACCAAACAACAGATCTATGCCAAGGACGCCGATACAGTGACCGCCATCGCGTCGTTGACCAAGCTGATGACGGCAATGGTCGTGCTCGATGCGCAGCAGTCGATGGATGAAAAGCTTACTGTCGGAATGGGCGATCTCGACCTTTTGAAGGCGAGCCATTCGCGCCTGCGCCTGGGAAGCACCTTGTCGAGGCGTGACATGCTGCAGTTGGCGCTGATGGCGTCGGAGAATCGCGCGGCGTCCGCCCTGGCCCGCAACTACCCGGGCGGGACAGCGACATTCGTGTTGGCGATGAACGAGAAAGCTGCGAAGCTCGGCATGGCGCAGACCCATTTCAGCGAGCCAACGGGGCTTTCCAGCGAGAACGTGGCGACAGCGCGTGATCTTGCGACGATGGTGCAAGCCGCCGCGGAATATCCGCTGATCCGGCAATTCACGACGACATCCAGCCACTGGGTCGAAGTTGAGCCCACAGGCAGTGTGCTTGGCTTCAACAACACCAATTCACTCGTGCGCGGCGGCCGGTGGGACATCCTGCTGAGCAAGACGGGCTTCATCAACGAAGCCGGCAAGTGTCTGGTCATGTTCGCGAATATCGCCAGCCGGCCAGTCGTTATCGTGCTGCTGGATTCGTACGGCAAGCTGACACGCATCGGTGACGCCGAACGCGTCAAGCATTGGCTTGAAACCGGCGAATCGTCTCCGCTGCCGTCGGCGAGCAAGGGTTCGACCAAGGTGCGCCGAACCACGTCCACTACTGCGCCCAACAACGGGCCCGTCCGTGGCAGCTTCATCAGTACCGGCGCTGGCAAAAGCGCAGTTCCGGGCGCTTGAAGCACTGAGGCGCGCGTCTCTCGCGTTCAAAAAACGGCCGCTTACGCGGCCGTTTTTATTGGCGTCGTCGGCGCGCGTTCGCTAGTTCGATTCGACCCCGGCGGATCGCTGTTGTGCCAGCATTTCCCTGGCGTGTGCTCTGGTCTTGGCCGTGATCTCGAGGCCACCCAACATCCGCGCAAGTTCGTCGACGCGCGAGTTCGCATTGAGCGATATGAGTTCCGTGGCGACGCTGTCGCCGGCGCCCACCTTGGCGACGCGCTGATGTTGGTCGGCACACGCTGCGACTTGCGCCAGATGCGTGACGCACAACACCTGACGCCGTGTTCCTAGTTGCCTGAGCATGCGGCCGACCGTTGCGGCAACCGCGCCGCCGATGCCAACGTCGACCTCGTCGAAGATCAGCGTGGGGACACTGGCGACTTCGGCGAGCACGACCTGCACCGCAAGCGCGAGGCGGGAAAGTTCGCCTCCCGACGCGACGCGCGAGAGCGGCGCCAGCGGTTGCTTCGGGTGAGTCGAGACGCGAAACTCGATATTCTCGGCGCCGTGACTGGTCGGGCTCGTGGCAGGGACGAGGGCCACTTCGAATCTGCCGCCCGCCATCGCCAGATCGTTCATCATGCTCGTGACCGCGCGCCCGAGCGCTCGGGCGCCTGATTTGCGCTTGGTCGTGAGCTCTTCTGCGCGCGATTTGTACGCCGCTTGCGCTTCCTGCTCGGCGCGTTCGAGCGCGCCGGCGTCTGCATCTGCCGCCAAGCTGGCGAGCCTCGTCGCCGTGTCGGCAGCGAGCGCGGGCAGGGCCTCGGGTCGAACGCGATGCTTGCGCGCCATGTCATGGAAAGCCGAGAGCCTTCCCTCGATTCTCTCAAGTTCCGCGGGATCGAGCTCGAGATGCTCGCGGTACGAACGCAACGCACGCGCCGCTTCGTCGAGACGTATCCTGGCCTCGTCAGCCAGTGCAACAACGTCGGCAAGCGCCGGGTCGCGCTGCGCTGCGTGGCCAAGGCGAAGCGCGAGCGTGGTGAGACGAGAGCGAAGCGCAGCCTCGCCTTCGCTAAGGTCGCCTTCAGCCGCCGTTGCGGCGTCGAGCAACTCGGCTGCATGAGCCAGCCGCGCTTGCGCTTGCGTGATCGTCGTCCACTCATTATCGCCGGCGCCGAGAGCGAGCAGTTCGGTGTGACGCTGGTTTAACAGATCGTATTCGGCTTGACGTTCTGATGCATCGCGGGCGCCGCGCTCGCGATGCTCGGCAGCATCCCGCCACAGGCGCCATGCCGCGGCGACCTCGCGCGAGAGAACGTCGGCCCCGGCATACGCATCGAGCAACTGCCGCTGAACGTCGGATCGGCCCAGCGACTGGTGCGCGTGTTGTCCGTGCAGATCGATCAGGAGTTCGCCGACATCCGAGAGCTGACTGAGCGTCGCGGGGCGACCATTGATTTGCGCACGACTGCGGCCCTGCGCATCGAGCACGCGTCGAAGCACCAGCGGTCCTGCTTCGGTCAGGTCGGCGGCCGCGAGCCATGCGTTGACACCTTCTGCATCGTCAATATCGAACTCGGCGGCGATCTCCGCACGTTCGGCACCAACGCGCAACTGTTGCGCTTCAAATCGGTCGCCAAGCAACAGCGAAAGCGCATCGAGCAGAATCGACTTGCCCGCGCCGGTCTCGCCGGTAAGCACCGTGAAGCCAGTCCGGAATTCGACTTCCAGCGTTGCCACGACAGCAAAATTGCGGATCGACAGAGAGCGCAGCATGGGGACAGGCCCGTTTCGGGCTAGGACGTGCGGGTGGTTACGAAAATGAGGACGAAATGAGGACGATAATGAGTGACGAAAACGGTGTAAGCGTCAATTAACGGCTGCCGTACCGGGCGTTTCGCTCCAGTGCAATTTCTTGCGCAGCATCGCAAAGTGATCATGGTCCTGCGGATGCAGCAGGCGAACACGATGCGCTGACCGGCGCACCAGCACGCGATCGCCATCGACCAGCGCGAAATGCGACTGGCCGTCGCAGTGAAGGCTTGCATCCTTGCCACGCAACAACTCAATCTCTACCACAGCGGAATCGCGGACCGCAATCGGCCGATTGGTCAATGCGTGCGGTGCCACCGGCACGAGCAACAGGGCGGGCACGCCAGGATCGACAATGGGGCCTTGGGCGGACAGGGCATATGCCGTCGAGCCGGTCGGGGTCGCCAATATGAGTCCGTCGGCGCGCATCGAATAGACGAAGCGACCGTCAACCTTGACGGAACAGTCGATCATTCCGCCCAGACCGCCTCGATTGACGACGACATCGTTCAGAGCCAGCGCATTCTCGGTGCTGCCGGACGTTCGCGTCAGCGTCGCATCGAGCAGGGTTCGCGTTTCCTCGACATAGCGGCCGGCGAGCATCGCATCGAGCGTCGTTTCCATATCGGCGAGGGCGATGTCGGTAAGAAACCCGAGGCGACCCTGGTTGATACCGATCAGCGGAACGTCGAAAGGCGCCAGTCGGCGGGCGATCGACAACATTGTTCCATCGCCGCCGATCACGATGGCGAGTTGCGCCTCGCGACCGAGCGCCTCGGCTGGCGCCGTGTGGTAGCCGGGCAGCGGAGCGTCCTCGACAGTCGCCGAGTCGATCACGACGCGATGACCGCGCGCAGCCAGAAAGGACGCCAGCCGCGTCAGCGGCTCCTCAATGGCGGGGCTTGCATAGCGCCCGATCAGCGCAATCGTCGCGAAGTCGTGCGCGTGGACGCTCATGCGGCGATTAAAACACAAGGCGCGGTGAGGACCAACTGGGACGATAAGCGCGCTTCCCGCTGCGGGCCTTCGTTGCCGCCAGCCATCGGCGTTCTTCGCCATCCGGCCCTGCTTAAGACCCCGGGGAGGCGGCACGGCAGTATGGTGGTATGGCGGTACAATGTGACCAACGTGGACCCACGCGCACAACATCTACTGAAGACGCTGATCGAGCGCTATATCACCGACGGCCAACCGGTGGGCTCGCGCGCGCTGTCAAGGCAGTCGGGACTGGAGCTATCGCCTGCGACGATACGCAATGTGATGTCCGATCTCGAGGAGATGGGTTTTATCACCAGTCCGCACACCTCCGCAGGCCGCGTTCCGACCGCCAAGGGATATCGATTTTTCGTTGATACCCTGATGGTGGTCAAGCCGTTGGAACAGGTGGAGATTCATCGCCTCGAGGGCGAGTTGCACGCCGACCGTCCCCAACAGATCGTCAACGCCGCCGCGTCGGTGCTTTCGCAGTTGACGCAGTTTGCCGGCATCGTGATGACCACCAAGCGGCGCGAGGCAACGTTCCGGCATCTTGAATTCCTGCGTCTGTCGGATCGACGGGTGCTGTTGATCATGGTCACTTCCGAGAACGATGTGCAGAACCGCATCCTCCACACCGATCGGACCTACAGCAAGAGTCAGCTGATCGAAGCAACCAATTTCTTCAATCAGAATTTCTCGGGGCAGCCGTTCAATGCCATCCGCGGGCGGTTGGGCGACGAGCTGCGGGCGCTGCGCGACGACATCGCCGGTCTTATGAAAGTCGCGGTCGACGTCGGCGAAGGTGCGCTGTCGCGCGACGATACCCTCGTTGTTACCGGCGAACGCAACCTACTCAATGCGGGCGATTTCTCATCGAACATGGAGCGGCTGCGACGGCTCTTCGATCTGTTCGAGCAAAAGACGTCGCTGCTGCATTTGCTCGACATCTCGCAACAAGCGCAAGGCGTGCAGATCTACATCGGCGGAGAGTCGGGCCTGACACCGCTCGATGAATGCAGCGTCGTGACGGCGCCGTACGAGGTGGGCGGCGAGGTCATCGGAACGCTGGGCGTAATTGGTCCGACACGCATGTCCTACGAGCGCGTGGTTCCGATTGTTGATGTTACGGCCAAGCTGCTGTCGAACGCGCTGTCGCTGCAGCTCGCAGACGATTGAACGCAGTGACGGGATGAGCCGTTACCGACCGGAACCGCCTTTCAGCCACGACCGGCTGCGGCGAATTGGTGTTTTGCTCGTAAACGTAGGCACGCCGGATGCCGCGACGCCCGCTGCGGTACGCACATACCTCGCCGAGTTCTTGTCGGACCCCCGGGTCGTCGAAATCCCTGCCGTGGCTTGGAAGCCGATCCTGCACGGCGTCATCCTGCGCACGCGTCCGGCGAAGTCGGCGGAAAAATATGGAAAGATCTGGACCAAGGACGGCTCGCCGCTGCTCGCGCACAGTTTGCGTCAGCGGACGCTGCTGGTCGGCTACCTCGGCCAGCGGCTGAAGAGCCTGGGCCTGCCGGCGGACTTTGCACAGGTCGAGCTCGGCATGCGTTACGGAAATCCATCGATCGCTGCTGCGATTGACAAACTCAAGCAAGGTGGCTGCGACCGGCTGCTGGTTTTGCCGCTGTACCCGCAGTACGCCGCCAGTACTACGGCGTCCGCAATGGATGCCGTGTTCGCGCAGCTCACCCAGATGCGGTTTGTGCCGCCGCTGCGCGTCGCCGGCTCGTATCACGATGACCTGGGGTACATCAAAGCGCTGGTACAGAACATCAACGACTATTGGGTCAAAAACGGCCGACCGAACAAACTGGTGCTGTCATTTCACGGCATTCCGCGGCGCAGCCTGGAACTCGGCGACCCGTATTTCTGCCAATGCAATAAGACCGGGCGGCTGGTCGCCGAAGAACTCGGCCTCGGCGCCGAGCAATATGTCATTTCTTTCCAGTCCCGGTTCGGGCGGGCCGAGTGGCTCAAGCCCTATACGCAAGCGACCATCGAATCGCTGGCCAGGGACGGGATCAAACGCGTCGACGTCGCTTGCCCCGGATTTGTCAGCGACTGCCTGGAGACCCTGGAGGAGATCGGCCTCGGCGTGCGGGCAGCGTTTCTGAAAGCGGGAGGCGCGGAGTTTCATTGCATTCCGTGTCTGAACGAGCGGCCGGCCTGGATCGCCGCAATGGCCGATTTATCGATCCGGAACCTGACCGGCTGGCTCGATGCGCCGCCTGGCGCGGAAGCCCGCGGAGCGTCGCAGGAGCGGGCGAAAGCGCTTGGCGCGAAGGAGTAGATTTTTCGCCCTCGCTGGAGGTTGAAACACCGTAATCCGGCCCAATACTCTCCTGATCCGCGCCAGGAGCACGTCATGAGCCATATTCCCGACAATAACAGTCAAGTTTCGCAGGATCCGGAAGGGAGTAACCCGGTCCAGGGCGATGCAGCATCGATCGATGTGAACAACCACGAGACGGATCCCTCGCCCGACTTCGCCGCGGTGCTCAAGCGCGCCGAGGACGAGGCGGCCCAGTTCAAGGACGCCTGGTTGCGTGCCAAGGCCGAGACCGACAACGTCCGTAAGCAAGGGCAGAACGACGTCGCGAAAGCGCACAAATACGCCGTCGAGCGCTTTGCCCAGGAGCTGCTGATGGTCAAGGATTCGCTCGAACTCTCGCTCGCAACCCCAAACGCGACGATCGAGGCCGTGAAGGACGGCGTCGCGCTGACGTTGAAAAACCTCAATGCGGCGTTCGAAAAAGCGCAGATCGAGGAGATCAATCCGATCAATGAAAAATACGACCCGCATCGGCAACAGGCGATGACGATGATCGACTCAGACCGGCCATCGGGTACGGTGCTCCAGGTTTTTCAGAAAGGGTATCTGCTCAATGACCGGGTTCTGCGACCGGCGTTGGTCGCCGTCTCGAAATCGAAGGAAAATCCGCCCGAAACGGCGGACTGATACTCGATTTTGCCTTGAATCGCATCGGAAACTCCCCATCTAGCGCTTAAGACAGTCATTCGGGAATCGGAAGGAAAACAATCATGGCCAAAATTATCGGGATCGACCTCGGCACCACCAACAGCTGCGTGGCGATCATGGAAGGTTCGACGCCGAAAGTGATCGAGAACTCAGAGGGCGCGCGCACGACGCCCTCGGTCGTCGCGTATCAGGACGACGGCGAAATCCTCGTCGGCGCGCCGGCAAAACGGCAGGCGGTGACCAACGCCAAGAACACGCTGTTCGCCATCAAACGGCTGATCGGCCGCCGCTTCGAAGAAAAGGAAGTACAGAAAGACATCGGCCTGATGCCTTACAAGATTGCAAAGGCCGACAACGGGGACGCGTGGGTCGAGGTGCGCGGCAAGAAAATCGCGCCGCAGCAAGTCTCGGCCGAAATCCTGCGCAAGATGAAAAAGACCGCCGAAGATTATCTCGGCGAAGAAGTCACTGAAGCCGTCATCACCGTTCCGGCGTATTTCAACGATTCGCAGCGGCAGGCGACCAAGGATGCCGGCAAGATCGCGGGCCTCGACGTCAAGCGCATCATCAACGAGCCGACGGCGGCAGCGCTCGCGTTCGGCCTCGACAAGAAGGAAGGCGATCGCAAGATTGCGGTCTATGACCTCGGTGGCGGCACGTTCGACATCTCGATCATTGAAATCGCGAACGTCGAAGGCGAGCATCAGTTCGAGGTGTTGTCGACCAACGGCGATACCTTCCTCGGCGGCGAAGACTTCGATCAGCGCATCATCGATTACATCGTCACCGAGTTCAAGAAGGACCAGGGCGTCGATCTGAAGAACGACGTGCTCGCGCTGCAGCGGCTGAAAGAAGCGGCGGAGAAAGCCAAGATCGAGTTGTCATCGTCGCAACAGACCGAAATCAACCTTCCGTACATCACGGCCGATCAGTCGGGCCCGAAGCATCTGTCGATCAAGATCACCCGCGCCAAGCTGGAAGCGCTGGTCGAGGATCTGATCGAGCGCACGATCGAGCCCTGCCGCATCGCGATCAAGGATGCCGGCGTCAAGTTGTCCGACATCGGCGACGTGATCCTGGTCGGCGGTATGACGCGTATGCCGAAGGTGCAGGACAAGGTGAAAGAATTCTTCGGCAAGGAGCCGCGCAAGGATGTGAACCCCGACGAGGCGGTTGCGGTCGGTGCGGCGATCCAGGGCGGCGTGCTCAAGGGCGACGTCAAGGACGTGCTGTTGCTCGACGTGACTCCGTTGTCGCTCGGTATCGAAACCCTTGGTGGCGTGATGACCAAGCTGATCCAGAAGAACACGACGATCCCGACCAAAGCGCAGCAAGTATTCTCGACGGCTGACGACAATCAGTCGGCGGTGACGATCCACGTGCTTCAGGGCGAGCGTGATGTGGCGACCGGCAACAAGAGCCTCGGCCAGTTCAATCTGGAAGGGATTCCTCCCAGCCCTCGCGGCATGCCGAAGATCGAGGTGACGTTCGACATCGACGCCAACGGGATTCTGCACGTCAACGCGAAGGATCAGGCGACGGGCAAGGAGAACAAGATCACGATCAAGGCAAGCTCGGGTCTATCGGAAACCGAGATCGATCGCATGGTCAAGGATGCCGAATCTCACGCCGAAGAGGACAAGAAGCTGCTCGAGACCGTGCAGGCGAGAAACCATCTCGACGCGTTGGTCCACAGTGTGAAAAAGTCGCTGACCGAATACGGCGACAAGGTCGGGGCCGACGAGAAAGGCAAGATCGAGTCGGCGCTCAACGAAGCTGAAGAGCTGCTCAAGAACCAGCAAGCCGATAAAGATGCGCTGGAAGCGAAGGCTCAGGCACTGATGACGGCGTCGCAGAAGCTGGGCGAAGCGATGTACGCGCAATCGCAAGCGGAAGCGGCAGCTGCAGGTGGGACCGCGGGTGCGACCGCAGGCGCCGACGGGCACGACCATGGCGGAGCGGGTGGTGAAGAAAAAGTCGTTGACGCGGAGTTTACCGAGGTCAAGGACAAGAAGTGATAATGCGTCACGCCGGATTATTCTCGGCGCCCTAAGCAACCGCCTCGGCGGCGTGACGCACTATCTGGCCGAATTCGAGCGCTCGCCTGAAGGCGACGCTCAATTCGGCCGTTTGTCGTCATGAATACTGTGCGGTGTCGAAAGTTCTAAGGGTTTGCGGTGCTCAGAATTGATATTCACGCGCTATGCATGGCAGTGCGACTTGTGATTGGTAGTTCTTAAGTAGCTGGGGAGAAGATGGCGAAGCGCGATTTCTACACCGTACTTGGCGTCAACCGCGATGCCTCGGACGAGGACATTAAAAAAGCCTATCGCAAGCTGGCGATGAAGCATCATCCGGACCGCAACCCGGATGACAAGACCTCGGAAGAGAAATTCAAGGAAGCCAAGACCGCGTACGAGATCCTGTCGGACGCGAAGAAGCGCGCCGCCTACGATCAGTTCGGGCACGCCGGCGTCGATGCTTCGGCGGGTTTCGGCGCTGCGGGGGCGCGCGGCGGCCCCGAGGGATTTGGCGGATTTGCCGATGCGTTCGGAGACATATTCGGCGAGATCTTTGGCAATGCCGGTGGTGGACGGGGTCGCAGCAATGGCGTCTATCGCGGCGCCGACCTGCGCTACAACCTCGAGCTGACGCTGGAGGACGCTGCCCGCGGGACCGAGGCGAAGATTCGGATCCCGACGATGGAGGGTTGCGCAACCTGCCACGGCAGCGGCGCCAAGCCCGGCACGCAGCCGAAGACTTGTCCCACCTGCAACGGCCAGGGACAGGTGCGGGTGTCGCAGGGTTTCTTTTCGATCCAGCAGACTTGTCCGCAATGCCACGGCACAGGCAAGATCATTCCCGAGCCTTGCGCCACCTGCGGCGGGGTCGGCCGGGTCAAGAAACACAAGACTCTGTCAGTGAAGATTCCAGCCGGCGTCGACCAGGACGATCGGATCCGGCTTTCCGGCGAAGGCGAGGCGGGCCTCAACGGTGGTCCGTCTGGCGATTTGTACGTTGTCGTCAGCCTAAAGCCACATGCGGTGTTTCAGCGCGACAACAGCGATCTGCATTGCGAGATGCCGATCAGCTTTGCCACCGCTGCGCTTGGCGGTGAGATTGAAATTCCCACGCTCGACGGTCACGCCAACATCAAGATCCCGGTCGAGACGCAGAGCGGTCAGGTTTTTCGATTACGCGGCAAGGGCATCAAGGGTGTCCGCGGCGGAGGACACGGCGATCTGTTTTGCCACGTGGCGATTGAAACGCCGATCAAGCTGACGTCGCGCCAGAAAGACCTGCTGCGCGAATTCGAGGCGATCAGCGCAGAAGATCCCGGCGCGCACAACCCTCGTGCCAAGAACTGGTTCGATCGCGTACGAGAATTTTTCGGACCGTGATCGGTTTGCGCGCGCGCCTGTTCGCCCAACCGGCGCTCGGCGACGCCCGCATCGCAGCCCGCGCTTGCGTCGCCCGCTAACGGGTTCTACCTGACGTGACGGCCACCGCGCGGCGCTCTGCAAAAGACGTCGCCGCGTTTGACGTCGTCATCATCGGCGCTGGTGCCGCCGGCATGATGTGCGCCGCGGTGGCCGGACAGCGCGGCCGAAGCGTCCTCCTGATCGAGCACTATCACAAGCTCGGCGAAAAGATTCGCATCTCCGGCGGCGGTCGCTGCAACTTTACCAATCTCCACGCCGGTCCCGCGAACTACCTTTCCGATAACCCGGACTTTTGCCGTTCCGCACTCGCGCGTTATACCCCTCGCGATTTTATCGCGCTGGTCCAACGTCACCGCATTGCTTGGCATGAGAAGACGCTAGGGCAATTGTTCTGCGACAACAGCTCGCTCGACATTATTGCAATGCTGAAGGACGAATGCGATCGCGGTGGTGTCCAGTGGATGATGCCACGCGCGGTCATCGACGTTGCACGGGAGACCAGCGCTTTCATGGTGTCGACATCCGACGCAGCCGTGCGCGCGCAATCGCTGGTCATCGCCACTGGCGGCCTGACGGTTCCGAAAATCGGCGCGACTCCGTTCGGCTACCGGATCGCCGAGCAGTTCGGGCTCCGCGTCGTGCCACCGCGTCCGGCGCTGGTGCCGCTGGCGTTCGACCCGGCCGCTGCTCGGGCAATACGGCGATCTGTCCGGTATTTCGGTCGACGCGGAAGTCTCTTGCGGGAAGGGGCGCTTCCGCGAAAATCTGTTGTTTACCCATCGCGGACTTTCCGGCCCCGCGATCCTGCAAATCTCATCGTACTGGAGCGGCGGCGATGCGCTGGCTATCGATTTGCTGCCGGGCGGCGACGCGAGGTCATGGCTGGAGAGCGAGCGCGCGTCGGCAACGCGCCTTGATAACCTGTTAGCGCAACGCCTGCCGCGGCGCTTCGCACAGCAGTGGAGCGCCGCGCACGGCGCGGCGCTGCCGATCAATCATCTCGATGATTCAAGAAGGAGAGAGCTCGCGGACCTGCTGCATGCATGGCCGGTGCAGCCGTCAGGCACTCTCGGCTACAACAAAGCCGAAGTGACGCTGGGCGGTGTCGACACCCGCGGTTTGTCGTCGAAGACCATGGCAGCGACGACGGTGCCGGGGCTCTATTTCATCGGCGAGGTCGTCGACGTCACCGGCTGGCTCGGCGGCTACAACTTTCAATGGGCCTGGGCGTCGGGTCATGCGGCGGGGCAGCATGCCTGACCGCCGCCGGCACAGGAATCCTACGGAAACGCGGGGATATTTGGCTCGACGCCGCCGTCCACCGCTTCTGGATGGTCACGACTGACCAGTGCCCTCACCTCATCGACGCTGTGCTCGGGCACGTCGATCATCAGCAGTAGTTTGCCGTCGCCAATCATCGGTTCGAATTGCCGAAGTCGCGAGTTTGGCAGTGCCGATCCCGCCATGCTCGAAAACCATGCCCCCAGCAGTGCTCCCACCAGCGCAGCGCCAGCGACTAAAGGAATTTGCAGATTCGCTGCGTGGAAAAGGAAATACGCAGCCAGACCGCCGGCGACACAGCCGAGCGCCGCGCCGGTAACAAGACCCGTTTGCGCGGCATGGACGAGATCGGTCGTCTGCAGCACGTTGGCTTCGTGCAGGCCGTCCATCGGCGTACCAGGTCTCGCGATAAAGTGGATGTGTCGATTCTCAACGCGTGCCAGCAGCAAGTCATCCATCGTCTTGCGTGCACTGCGGAGGTCGGGCAGCAGGAAGTAGAGTCTGCGTCTCATGGCATTCCTCCTTAAAGATTGGCAGAGGATGCACGGCGGCCCATCGAAGAGACCGGATGGCGCCGCGTGCGGCGACCGCGAGTCCCACTCTACTGCTGCCAGACAAACCCTGCAAGCGGACGACAAGCGCACGAATCCAAACATCGGATTGACGCGCTACGCGATAGGTTGCGCGACCACACCCGAGGGCATAGCATTCGCATCTCGTTATTTCCGTTCGGAGATCGCAATGTCGTATCGCGGGATGCTGGTGATTGCAGCGCTGGCGCTGGCTTGCCCTTCGGCGTTGGCCCAAGTCAAAATCGGATTGATGGTTTCCGCCACAGGCCCGACCGCGACCATCGGCATAGCGCAGAAAAACACAGGCGCGTTGCTCGCGACCAAAATCGGCGGCGTCTCGGTCGAGTATGTGCAACTCGAAGACGGAGGCGACACGACGCGCGCCGTCCAAAACGCCAAAAAACTCATCGGGGAAGACCATATCGATGCATTGATCGGGCCATCGACGACGCCGAACGCGCTGGCCATTCTCGACATCATCGCTGACAACAAGGTGCCGTTGCTGGCAACCGTTGGAACGTCATCCGTCGTGGAACCGATGGATGCAAAGCGTCGCTGGGTGTTCAAGACGACGCAGAATGACGACCTGATCGCCGCGGCGTTGATCGCGGACATGGTGAAGCGCAAGGTCAAGAGTGTGGGCTTCATCGGCTTCAACGACGCATATGGTGAGAACTGGTACAAAGTGTTCGGGGCGCTCGCCCAGAATGCGGGCGTTACCATCGTCGCCAACGAGCGCTATGCGCGCACCGACTCGAGCGTTACCGCTCAGGTCCTCAAACTGAGCGCGTCCCGCCCCGATGCGGTACTCATTGCCGCCGTGGGTGGGCCTGCGGTGCTCCCTCAGGCGACACTCTACGACCAAGGTTATCGGGGCCGCGTGTATCAGACGCACGCAGTGGCAACCGACGACTTCATCAGGCTCGGCAAGGAGAAAGTCGAAGGCACGGTGCTGGCAGCGGGTTCGATGCTGGTGATCGACGACATTGCCGATACCGATCCGATCAAAGGCGTCGCCAGCTCCTACATTGCCGCTTACCAAAACTCTACGGTACGCGACCGGCGACCTTCGGTGCCAATACCTACGACGCGGGCCTCCTGCTTGAGCAGGCGATACCGTTGGCCCTGAAAGTGGCCACACCAGGCACCGAGGCGTTCCGCGTGGCATTGCGCGATGCGTTGGAACAGCAGAAAGGGATTGTGGGCTGCCAAGGTGTATTCAACATGAGTCCGGACAATCACAACGGCATGGACGAGCGCGCGCGCGTACTGATCGTGGTAAGGGATGGCAGGTTCAGGCTGTTGACGGAATAGTCGCGGCGCGACCGATGGCTTCCGATGCGCCGATCGTAGGCGTGCTGCTGGCAGCAGGCAGCGGTTCGCGTTTCGGCGGCCACAAGCTGCAGGCGACGCTCGACGACGGACGGATGATGGCAATCGTCGCGTTGGCGAATCTCGCCAAGGCGGTCGATGTCGTTATTGCCGTTGTTCGGCCGGACGACGATGTGCTCTTCGCCTCGCTTGGTCGGGAGGGCGCGCATGTTTGTCGATGCGATCGCGCCGCCGACGGGATGGGAGCAAGCCTCGCCTGCGGCGTCCGCGCCAGTCTGGCTCTCTATCCCGCCGCACGAGGCTGGATCGTCGCTCTCGCCGACATGCCATGGATTTCGGCTGAAACGATCGCCCGCGTCATGGAGGAGTTGAAGCGAGGCGCCGCATTGGCTGCGCCGATACACGGCGGGACGCGCGGGCACCCGGTCGGATTTGCCGCGCGTTTCGGCAGTGAACTGTCGGCGCTGGCCGCGGACGAGGGCGCGCGGGCGCTACTGCGAAATCACGAGCAACAAATGGTCCTCCTCGATACGGACGATGCAGGCGTTCTGCGCGACGTCGATACGCCGAAGGATCTGGACAGGGGCTAAGGGCGGTCAGCGACTCTCTTGTCGCCACATGTCGCCTTGGCGTCCGATGATGCGATTTTCATCGTCCTGCATCATCCACCACGCTCGCAGGTCGGCCTCTTCAAGGGGATGCGAGATCAGGTAGCCTTGGGCCTCTTCGCAACCGTGCGCCTTCAGAAAAGTGAATTGGGCCGCGGTTTCGACGCCTTCCGCGATCACGCGCAGCCCGAGGCTGTGCGACAACGCGATAATCGCCTGCGAGATCGCGGCGTCGCTGGGATTTTGCTCGAGCCCGCGGACGAATCGCTGGTCGATTTTCACCCCCTGAATAGGAAGGCGTGTCAGGTACGACAGGCTCGAGTAACCGGTGCCGAAGTCGTCGACCGTGATCGATACGCCCATGCGCTTGAGGTCCATCAGCGTCGCGACCGCTTTGTCCGAGTGCGTAATGATCACGCTTTCGGTGATTTCCAGATCCAGATACCGAGCAGGAAGTCCGCTGACTCTGAGCGCGTCCTCGACGATCGACAGCCAGCTGTCGTGCTGCAACTGCTGCACTGACAGATTGACGGACACGCGCAGCATCATGTTCTCGCGATGCCAGATCACGGCCTGGCGGCAGGCATCGCGCAGGACGCGCGCCCCCAGTGCCTGGATCATGCCCGATTCTTCGGCAATCGGAATGAACTCGTTGGGCCCGATGATGCCGCGCTCGGGATCGCGCCAGCGCAGCAGCGCTTCGACGCCGCACGCCCGGCCGCTCGCCATCTCGATCTGCGGCTGGTACACGAGGAAGAATTCGTCATCCATCAGGGCGCGACGCATGTCGGTTTCGATCTGCAGCCTGGCCTGCACCCGCGCATTCATGTCGGCGGTGTAAAAGCGATAGGCGTTACGGCCCGATCCTTTACCGCGTACATCGCCGTGTCGGCTTGCTTGATCAGGCTGCCCGGATCATCGGCGTCGATCGGATACACCGATACGCCGATCGAGCAGGTCAGTGTGGGCGTCTGGTCGCCCAAGCGGAACGGCGCCTGAAACGACTCGCGAATACGCGTCAGCACGGCCATGATCTCCACCGTCGACTTGGTGGCGTCCAATGCGGGCAGAATCGACGACGAATTCGTCGCCACCGAGTCGCGCAACGGTATCGCTTTCGCGCACCGCGTTGGTAAGGCGCTGCGCCACCGATTGCAACAGACGGTCGCCGGCGTCGTGCCCGAGCGTGTCGTTGATGCGCTTGAAATGGTCGAAATCGAGAAACAGGCATGCGACCTGGTAATTGTCGCGCGCTGCCTGCGCGATGATTTGTTTCAGGCGCTGGTTAAGGAGCGCCCGATTCGGCAAGCCTGTAAGTATGTCGTGCTGCGCGAGCTTGTAGGCTTGGGCGGTCGCTATTTCCAGTTCCTTGGTCCGCTGGGTAACTTTGTCTTCCAGCGTGCGTTGATAGCTGGCGACCTCCGCCTGCGACTCGGCCAACCGCTGGGTCATGTGATTGAACGTATCGGTCAGGAGTCCCAGTTCGTCGTTCGACGTTGCCGCCACACGCACGTCGAGCTTGCCGGCTGCTACCGCGCGTGCGGCGCGCGTCAGCTCGCGTATCGGCGCCACCAGCCTTCGCGTCAATAGCAACGTGAGCAGGATTGCGAGCAGGACCAGTACGGCGACCACCGAGAAAGCCCCGGAAAGATTGTTCCTCAACTGCTCCTGCCGGGTTTCGAGGCTCATTCCCAGGCGCAACCAGCCGATCGGATTCTTCCTCTCCGCGTTGGGCAATGAACCGGCGACGATAGGCGTCATCACATCGAGGTAATGACGCCCGTTGGCACTGATGGTCGTGCTTTGTATTACGTGCTCATCAAAGTTGTAGTCTGGTGTTTCCGGTATCGCCAGATCGCTGAAACTGCGGGATGCGATCCCCTTTTGATCCGCGCTGAGGATGGTTACGTAGGCAATGTCGCGGTTGGCACCCAGGGTCTCCAGCAGCTGATGGAGTGCGCTTGCATCGGCGGTGTTGCTGCTAAGGGACGATTCCGAAAGTCGCGACAGCATCGACGCGATCATTGTGCCCTGCGCGGTCAGGCGAACCTGCTGGTCCTTGGTCTCCTTGCTGAACAGAAGCGCCCCGACCCCGATTGCGGTCGCGAGGATCAGGCCGATCGCCAACAGGTTGAGCTTAGTCAGCAGCCCGACGAGGATCGTCGGCGCCGGTGCCGTCCCCTCGTTGATGAGCGGCGTCATTGGATCGCGTGCTTTTACTTGCGTCTGCATACCGTCATCCGCCGGCCGTCTTCAGGCGCCGGCGCATGCCATTGGTCACCGGGCGGCGACCGGTATCTTGGCGATTTTTTGCTGCCATTCGCGTGGCCCGGTGTCATGCACCGAAGTGCCGGTTGCGTCGACGGCGACCGTGACCGGCATATCGCGTACGTCGAATTCGTAGATGGCTTCCATGCCCAGATCGGCGAAGGCAACGACGCGGGAACTCTGGATTGCCTTGGATACCAGGTAGGCAGCGCCGCCGACGGCCATCAAGTAGGCGGCGCCGATGCTTGCGAATGGCTTCGATACCCTGGGGCCCACGCTCGGCCTTGCCTATCATCGCGATCAATCCGGTTTGGCCGAGCATCATTTCGGTGAACTTGTCCATGCGCGTCGCCGTTGTCGGACCCGCCGGGTCCGACGACTTCGTCGCGCACCGGGTCGACCGGACCGACGTAGTAGATGACGCGATTGGTAAAATCGACTCCCTCAGGTAGTCGCTCGCCTTTAGCGAGCAGATCGGCGATGCGCTTGTGAGCGGCATCGCGTCCGGTAAGAACCTTGCCGTTGAGCAGCAACCGGTCGCCGGGCTGCCAGGCGGCGACTTCCTCTCGCGTCAGCGTATCGAGGTTTACTCGCTTCGATGAGGGTGATGGCGCCCAATGCACGTCGGGCCAGCGCGCGAGATCCGGTGGCTCCAGTCTAGCGACGCCCGATCCATCCAGTGTGAAATGCGCGTGACGCGTTGCCGCGCAGTTCGGAATCATGCCGACCGGCTTGGACACCGCGTGCGTCGGATAGTCGAGGATCTTCACGTCGAGCACCGTCGAGAGACCACCCAGACCTTGCGCGCCGATACCGAGCGCGTTCACCTTGTCATACATCTCGATGCGCAATTCTTCGAGTGCCGTTCTGCGGTCCCCGCGCTTTCAGCGCGTGCATGTCGATCGGCTCCATCAAAGCTTCCTTGGCCATCAACATGGCTTTTTCCGCGCTGCCTCCGACGCCGATGCCCAGCATGCCGGGAGGACACCAGCCGGCGCCCATCGTCGGCACCGTCTTCAGAACCCAATCGACGATCGAGTCAGAAGGATTGAGCATGACAAATTTCGACTTATTCTCCGAGCCGCCGCCTTTTGCTGCGAGCTTGACCTCGACCTTGTCGCCGGCCACAAGCTCGAAATGCACAACCGCTGGCGTGTTGTCGCGCGTATTTTTGCGCGCCCCTGTCGGATCAGCGACGATCGATGCACGCAACTTGTTGTCGGGATCCAGATAGGCGCGGCGCACTCCCTCGTTGATCATCGCGGTCGGGGACATCGTAGCGTCGTCCCAACGGACATCGATTCCGGCCTTGACAAAGACGACGACGATGCCTGTGTCCTGGCAAATCGGCCGATGACCCTCGGCGCACATGCGTGAATTGGTGAGGATCTGGGCAATGGCGTCTTTGGCTGCCGGCGAGCGCTCGGCGGCGTAGGCGCTGGCCAGCGCGTCGATATAGTCCAATGGGTGGTAGTACGAAATGAACTGCAGGGCGTCGGCAACGCTCTGTATCAAATGCTCTTGCTTGATGCTGGTCATGGCTGTTTGCCCTCGCGCTGATCGTGCTCGCCCGCGCCAGCATTGATCGCGCAATGTTGAGAGATTCTACCATCGCACCGAATATCGCCTCGCCGGTCGGCCGGATCCGATCCGCATGGATTGCAACATCCGGCCAAGAGTCGGTAGACTGCGCCAAAGCGGTGCGCGGCCTTCGAGGTGATCGAGTGGTCGACTATGTAAACCGCCAATGCCATTTCGAGGAGCTCACACTATGACATCGATCGAGTCGGTCTCGCACGAAACGCGGACGTTTGCGCCGCCGCGCGAATTCAGCGCGAACGCCAATCTTTCCCGTGCCGACGTCGACAAGCTGAACGCCAGTGCGCACGCCGATTATCCCGGGTTCTGGGCCAAGCTCGCGCGCGACAAGCTTCTCTGGCACAAGCCATTCACCAAGGTGCTCGACGAGTCGGACGCGCCTTTCTACAAATGGTTCGATGATGGCGAGCTCAACGTTTCCTACAACTGTCTCGAGCGCAATCTGCAGAATGGCAACGCGGACAAGGTCGCGATCATTTTCGAAGCCGACGACGGCACCGTGGCGCGTGTCACCTACCAGGATCTGTACCATCGTGTTTGCCGTTTCGCGAACGGGCTGAAATCGCTCGGAATCAAGAAAGGCGACCGCGTCGTCATTTACATGCCGATGTCAGTGGAAGGTATCGTCGCAATGCAGGCATGCGCACGCATCGGCGCAACGCACTCGGTCGTATTCGGCGGCTTCTCGGCGAAATCCTTGCAGGAACGGATCATCGATGCAGGTGCCGTTGCCGTGATCACTGCCGATGAGCAGGTGCGCGGCGGCAAGCACCTTCCGCTGAAGGCCATCGTCGACGAGGCGCTCGGCATGGGTGGGTGCGAGGGCATAAGGCACGTCATCGTGTATCGACGTACAGGGGGCAATGTAGGCTTTTCGCCTCAGCGCGATCTCTGGATGCACGAGCTCGTTGCCAAACAGGCAGACACTTGCGCGCCGGAGTGGGTCAGCGCCGAGCACCCGCTATTCATTCTCTACACTTCGGGGTCGACCGGAAAACCCAAGGGAGTCCAGCACAGTTCGGGCGGCTACCTGCTGTGGGCAATGCTGACGATGGAGTGGACTTTCGACATCAAACCCAACGACATCTTCTGGTGCACGGCCGATATCGGCTGGGTTACCGGGCATACGTACATCGTTTACGGTCCACTGGCTGTCGGCGCTACCGAAGTCGTGTTCGAAGGCATTCCGACTTACCCTGATGCCGGACGCTTTTGGCAAACAATCCAGAAGAACAAGGTTTCGATTTTCTATACCGCTCCGACGGCGATCCGATCACTGATCAAGGCGTGCGGTCTCGCACCACAGACGGCGCCGACGAAATACGATTTGTCCTCGCTGCGCCTGCTCGGCAGCGTCGGCGAACCGATCAATCCCGAGGCGTGGATCTGGTACCACGAGAACGTCGGTGGCAGCCGCTGTCCGATCGTCGACACCTGGTGGCAGACGGAGACCGGTGGCCACATGATTACGCCGTTGCCCGGTGTAACGCCGCTCGTCCCCGGTTCGTGCACATTGCCTCTGCCCGGCATCATCGCGGCGATCGTCGACGAAACCGGACGCGATGTCGAGGATGGTCACGGAGGCATCCTGGTCATCAAGCGGCCGTGGCCGGCGATGATACGCACGATCTGGAACGATCCCGAACGTTACAAGAAGTCGTACTACCCCGAGGAACTCGGGGGCGCGCTTTATCTTGCCGGCGACGGATCGGTGCGCGACAAGACGACGCGTTATTTCACCATCATGGGACGTATCGACGATGTGCTCAATGTCTCGGGCCACAGGTTGGGTACGATGGAAATCGAGTCGGCGCTGGTGGCCAATCCGATGGTTGCCGAAGCCGCCGTTGTCGGTCGTCCCGATGACATGACGGGCGAAGCAGTATGCGCGTTCGTCGTGCTCAAACAGGCACGGCCATCGGGAGCCGAAGGAGAAAAGATCGCCAGGCAACTGCGCGACTGGGTGGGCAAGGAAATCGGGCCGATCGCCAAACCCAAGGACATTCGTTTTGGCGACAATTTGCCGAAGACGCGCTCCGGCAAGATCATGCGGCGGCTGCTGCGTTCGATCGCGAAGGGTGAAGACATCACCCAGGACATATCTACGCTGGAAAATCCGGCGATTCTCGACCAGCTCAAGCAGTCGCTATAGCCGCCGTTGCGGCCGCGGCAGGCGCGCTCGTCCGCGGCGACAGCGAGATCAAGCGCCCGGAGGCGGAGCGGTGTCCTGAAAGGACGCGCGCTTGGAAAGCTTGTCGAAAAGCGCCGCGAGGTTCGGGTACGATTTGCGCCAGTCGATTCCCCCGTGACGTAGATCCAGGTACCCGAGCGCGCAACCCGTGGCAATGTCGGCGAGCGAATGTGACTCGCCGTTGCACCAGGGCTTGTCCGCGAGTTCGGCACCCAACGCCAGCAGGCCACGATCGATTTTCTTCCGCTGGTGGGTGATCGCTTCGGGGCTCTGCTGTGCACGAGGCCGCCGCGTCTCCTGTGTGATCAGGACCGCCGCATCGCAGATGCCGTCAGCAAGCGCCTCCCATCGTTTGACGACGATGCGCTGCCGGCTCGGTTCTGGAATCAAGCGCGACACGGGGCTGACGGTATCGAGATATTCGACGATCACGCGCGAATCGTAGATCGCGGTCCCGTCATCGAGGACCAGCACCGGCACTTTGCCCAAGGGATTGTGCTCCGGCACGGGCGAATCCTTGTCCGTGGGCGAACCCGCGATCATTTCGCACTCGATCTTTTTTTCCGCGAGCGCAATGCGCACTTTGCGGGCGTAGGGGCTGGTAACGGAGGCATACAGCTTCATGACGTTGGTCGACTGCCGGTAAGGATGCCGCGTAGCGCGGAGAAGGGACGGTAAAGGTCGCTTCGAGAGGCCTCGCGATGGGCCGTCCGGCGCGAACAGGAGCGAAATTATAGCACCGGCGACTCGCTACCCCACCTCCGTCCGCGCGGGCGCGACGGGTGTCTGATCGGCTCGTTCCGTATGATAAACTTGAGCATTCCCGCCATCGCCACTCATGCAAAACGCCGACGCGCTTTCTTCGCTGACCGCGCTGTCGCCGCTGGATGGGCGCTATCGCGCCAAGGTGGCGGCGCTTGCGGCGCATCTCAGCGAGTTCGCGCTGATCCGAGAGCGGGTACGCGTTGAACTCAGCTGGCTCGAGGCCCTCTCCGACGAGCCGGGCATTCCCGAAGTTCCTCCGTTCAGTCGAGCGACACGTTCATTGCTCGCCGATACGCTGAGTGGCTTTAGCCTCGGTGACGCCGAACGCATCAAGGCGATCGAGCGGACGACCAATCACGACGTCAAGGCCGTCGAATACTGGCTGAAGGAACGATTGGCAGCGGTTCCTGAAGTTGCCAAGGCCGCCGAGTTCATCCATTTCGCCTGTACGTCGGAAGACATCAACAATATTTCCTACGACCTGATGCTTGCGGGCGCAAGGCGTGAAGTCCTGCGTGCCGACGCTCAATGCGCTGGTCGCGGATTTGCGAGCGCTCGCGCACGAGCACGCTGCGCTGCCGATGCTGGCCCGCACGCACGGGCAGGCGGCGACGCCGACGACGCTCGGCAAGGAAATCGCCAACATCGTCGTCAGGCTGGAGCGCGCGATCGCAACGTTTGGAGAGATGCCGTTGTTGGCTAAAATCAACGGCGCCGTCGGTAACTACAACGCGCACGCAGTCGCTTACCCGGATGTCGATTGGGAGGCCTTGGCGGCGCGCGTCGTCAACGGTTTCGGCCTTGCCTTCAACCCGTACACGACCCAGATTGAGCCACACGACCAGCATCGCGGCATTGTTCGACGCACTGGCGCGGATCAACACGATCGTCATCGACCTTGATCGGGACATCTGGGGATATGTCTCGCTCGGCTATTTTCGCCAGCACGCGAAGGCAGGCGAGGTCGGTTCATCGACGATGCCGCACAAGGTCAATCCGATCGACTTCGAAAACTCCGAAGGCAACCTCGGCCTGGCGAACGCGTTGTTGCGGCACCTGGCGGACAAGCTTCCGATCTCGCGCTGGCAGCGCGACTTGAGCGATTCGACGGTTCTGCGCAGCATCGGAGTTGCATTCGGTCATGCGCAACTGGGGTTTGTCTCGTGCCGCCAAGGCTTGTCGAGACTGGCGGCAGACCCGGCTCGGCTCGCAGCCGATCTCGATGCCAACTGGGACGTGCTTGCCGAAGCGATCCAGACGGTGATGCGACGCTACGGAGTCGAAAATCCCTACGAGCAACTGAAGGCGCTGACGCGCGGCAAAGGCGGGATCACGCGCGAAAGCCTGCACGCGTTCATCGATGCGCTGGCACTGCCCGAGGAAGCGAAGGTTCGCTTAAAGGCGCTGACACCGGCGACCTACATCGGGAAAGCCGCCGAGCTCGCGCGGCGCGTTTAGTTTAGCCAGTGGCGTTGAGGGTTATTTCCTCGACGTCATGCTGTTCCCGAACCCAGGTGACGATGGCAGGCAACAGCGAGACGACGACGATCCCGATCACGATCCACGCGAGATTTTCCTTGACCCACGGGATGTTGCCGAACAGGAATCCCGCGTAGACGAGACTGCTCACCCAGAGCGCGCCGCCGATGACGTTGTAGAGCAGGAACCGGCGGTAGGTCATTGCGCTGACGCCCGCGAGAAACGGCGCGAATGTGCGCACGATCGGCACGAATCGGCAAATGATGATCGTCGAGCCGCCGTATTTCTCGTAAAAGCGGTGCGTGCGCTCCAGGTACTCCGGCTTGACCCGGCGGCCAAGCCAGCTGTCCTGCGGACGGTGGAAAATCTTGGGCCCGACATAGTGGCCAACGGCGTAGTTGACCGAATCGCCGAGCACTGCGGCGATGAACAGCGTCAGCACCAGCAGGTGCACATCGAGTCCGCTGCCCGCGGCGACGGTCCCGGCGAGGAACAGCAGCGAGTCTCCCGGAAGCAATGGCAGCACGACCAGCCCTGTTTCCGCAAAGATGACGACGAACAGCGCCGCGAACATCACCCACGAATGCTGGGCGGCTAGGTCCGCCAGCGACTGGTCCAGCGCGAACACCGAATAGAGCAGCGTTGTCAGCATCGCGTCGCCCGCTGCCCGATGATCACATGGCTAGGGCAGGATCTTTTCCGCACCCGCCGCGCCGCCTTTTCGCTCAGGCTTGACCAGGTCTTCACGCGAGACCCCGAGCCACATGACCAGGGACGCCATGACCAGTGCTGACGAGTAGATACCGAAGCAGATGCCGATGGCCAGGGCCAGTGCGAAGAAGTGCAGCGTTTCTCCGCCGAAGAACAGGATGGACAGGACCATCATCAACGTACAACCGTGAGTGATGATCGTCCGCGACAGCGTGCTGGTGATCGCGCTGTTGATCACTTCGGCCACGCTTGCTTTGCGCATCTTGCGGAAATTCTCGCGAATCCGGTCGGCAATGACGACCGATTCATTCACCGAATATCCCAGCACGGCCAACACCGCGGCCAGGACGGGCAAGGAGAATTCCCACTGGAATAGCGCGAAGAAGCCAAGAATGATGATGACATCGTGCAGGTTCGCGATAATCGCGGAGACCGCAAAGCGCCATTCGAAGCGCATGGCCAGATAGGCGACGATGCCGATGCTGACCAACAGCAGGGCGAGCGCGCCGTTTTCGTAGAGTTCCTTGCCGACCTGGGGACCGACGAACTCGACTCGCTGTTGCGTGACACTCGGATCATCGGCCTTGAGCGCGTTCATCACGCGCTCCGACAGTTGCGCCGTCGAAACACCCTCTTTGAGAGGCAGTCGTATCAATGCGCTGTTGGCGCTGCCGAAGCTTTGCACGGCGAACTCGCCCAGACTCATCTTGTCGATGACGCCACGTACTCGCGACAGGTCAGCGGCATGGCCATAGGCAATCTCGATAACGGTGCCGCCACGGAAATCGACGCCGAGATTCAGGCCGCGAACCACGAGGAAGATCACCGCCAGCGCAAAAGTAACCAGCGAGATGATGTTGAACACCAGCGCGTGCCGCATGAACGGGATATCGCGCTTTATTCTGAAGAATTCCATGGCTGCTCTCTCAGCTTCCTTGTCGGCGGCAGGTGGCGGAATGGACGCCGCCCGCGCGCGTGATCCGATACGACGCGTCAGGTGGCCGGCTTCCAGACCTGACCAATCGATATGTTGCTCAGTTTCTTTCGCCCGCCATAAACCAGCGCAACCAGTCCGCGCGAGACGAAGACCGCGCTGAACATCGACGTCATTATGCCGAGGCAGTGGACCACCGCGAAACCGCGCACCGGCCCGCTGCCGAAGATCAGCAGCGCCAGACCGGCGATCAGCGTTGTCACATTGGAGTCGAGAATGGTGTTCCACGCACGCTCGTAGCCTGCCTGGATCGCGGCATGCGGCGTATCGCCCCAGCGCAACTCTTCGCGGATGCGCTCGTTGATCAGCACGTTGGCGTCGATCGCCATCCCCAGCGTCAATGCCACCGCGGCGATGCCCGGCAGCGTCAACGTGGCTTGCAGCATCGACAGAATCGCGATCAGCAGCAGCAAGTTCACCGCCAGCGAGATCGTCGATATAACGCCCATCAGCATGTAGTAGACGCAGATGAAAATCGCCAGCGCGATAAAACCATACAGGACAGATTTGAAACCCTTGTCGATATTTTCCTGACCGAGCGACGGTCCGACGGTGCGCTCCTCGACGATTTCCATCGGCGCCGCCAGAGCGCCCGCGCGCATCAGCAGCGAAATGTCGTTCGATTCGCGCGTGTTCATGCGTCCGCTGATCTGTACCTGCCCGCCGCCGATCTCTTCGCGTATCACCGGGGCGGTGATCACCTCCGCCTTGCCTTTCTCGACCAGCACGATCGCCATCCGCTTGCCGACATTGTCACGCGTCAACTCCTTGAAGATCCGCGCGCCGGTGCCGTCGAGCTTGACGTGCACGGCGGGCTCGTTCGAGCGTCCGTCGAAGCCGGGCTGGGCGTCGTTAATGCGATCGCCCGTCAACACGACTTGTCTCTTGACCAGTACCGGCTGTCCGCTGCGTTCATACAGCAAGTCGTCACCCAGCGGCACCTGCCCGGTCATGGCGAGCTGCAGCGCGGTCTGATCGTCGTCGACCATGCGGATTTCCAGCGTTGCGGTTCGCCCGAGAATGTCCTTGGCTCTGGCGGTATCCTGTACGCCAGGGAGTTGGATGACGACGCGATCCGCGCCTTGTTGTTGAATGATTGGTTCGGCGACGCCGAGCTCGTTCACGCGGTTACGCAGGATGGTGATGTTCTGCTGGACTGCGCCGTCCTGGATTCGCTTCTGCGCCTCGGGCTTGAGAGTGGCGACAAGCTTGAACTCGTTGCCCGCGTCGACATTGCTCAACAAAAGGTCGGAATACAGGTTGCTGATCTCGACGTTGGCTCTGTTGCGCTCGTTGCTGTCGCGGAACCGTATCGCGACCGTCTGACCTTCACGCGCGAGTCCGGCGTACTGCACTTTCTTTTCGCGCAGCAGCGAGCGGATGTCCGTGAGGTAACGGTCAGCGGCTTTGGCGATGGCGGCTTTCATGTCGACCTGTTCCAGGAAGTGCACGCCGCCGCGCAGGTCCAGCCCGAGGTACATGGGCAGCGCACCCACGGCTGCCAACCACTGGGGCGATGTCGAAAGCTGGTTTAGCGCAACAATGTAGTTGTCGCCGAGCTTCTGCTGCAAGGCGTCTTTCGCCTTCAGCTGCGTATCGGGGTCCGCGAATCGGACCTTGACGCCGCTCGCGTCCACTGCGTCGCCGCGGAACTCAATGCCGGCGGCCTTCAGCGTATCCTCGACCGTTTGCAATGTCGAGGTATCGATCTTGATGTTCGCCTTGCTGGTCGAAACCTGTACGGCAGGAACCTCGGGGAAGAAGTTGGGCAGCGTATACAGAATGCCGACAACGAGCGCGACGAGGATAAGCGCGTATTTCCAGAACGGGTAACGATTCATGTTTTCGGGTCAGCGTTGAACGTTGGGCGGTTGGGCGCGATGTGCGGCGCGCCGATCGGTTGACGCCCAACCAGTGGTCAGAGGGTCTTGATGGTGCCTTTGGGCAACGGCAGGGAGATGGCGCTGCGCTGTACCGTGATCTGCACATTGGGGGCAATTTCGACGTCAGCGTAGGCGTCGGTCAGCTTCGTGATCTTGCCTACGATGCCTCCCGCTGTGACAACCTCGTCGCCTTTTTGCAGCGCTTCGAGCATTGTCTTCGTCTCCCTGGCGCGCTTCTGCTGCGGACGGATCAGCAGGAAATAGAAGACGACGAAAATCGCGATCATCGGCAGAAACGACATCATGTCGCTGCCGAACGGGCTTCCGGACGCCTGTGCGTAGGCGGGACTAATCAGCATGTTCGGTTCCTCCTTGCGTGGGGCGGCTCAACGTATGCGTAGGCTTGGCCGGACGGGCCCCCTTGACCTCGCGGACCGCGCCTCTCTGACGCGCGCCTTGGTAGACGCGAATAACCATAAATTATAACACGGCCTCGGCGCTGTTCTCCAGCGTGGGGCGGTCATTCGTCCAGGTCGGCGTCCACTTCCGCGCGGGCACGATTGGCGTGGAATTGTTGGACGTAGGCCGGCAGCGAATCGTCCCGAATCGCTTGGCGGAGTTCCGCCATCAGTTTCAAGTAGATAAAACAGGTTATGGATCGTATTGAGCCTGGCGCCGAGGATTTCCTTGACCCGTTGCAGGTGGTGCAAGTAGGCGCGGCTGAAGTGGCGGCAGGTGTAGCACTCACAGCTGTCATCGAGCGGGCGGGTGTCCGTCCGGTGGCGCGCGTTGCGGATCTTGATGTCGCCATAGCGCGTGAAGAGCCAACCGTTGCGCGCGTTTCTCGTCGGCAAGACGCAATCGAACATGTCGATGCCGTTGACCACCGCCTCGACGATGTCTTCCGGCGTTCCAACGCCCATCAGATAACGCGGCTTGTCGGCCGGCATGCGCGGCGCAAGGTAGGACTCGATGCGTCGCATGTCCTCCTTCGGCTCGCCGACGGACAGTCCGCCGATCGCATATCCGTCGAAACCGAGGTCGGTAAGCGCCCGCCAGCGATGCGTCGCGCAGGTCCTCGTACATGCCACCCTGGACGATGCCGAACAACGCGTTCGAGTTGCCGTGGTGAGCCGACTTCGATCGCGCCGCCCACCGCAGCGACATCTCCATCGACTTCGCGGCCTCGTCATGGGTCGCAGGGTAGGGCGTGCACTCGTCGAACACCATGACTATGTCGGACCCAAGCGCCCGCTGCACCTGCATCGAGATTTCCGGCGTCAGGAACAACTTGTCTCCATTGACGGGCGATGCGAAAGCAACTCCCTCCTCTTGCACCTTGCGCAGCGGGCCCAAGCTGAATACCTGGAATCCGCCGGAGTCGGTAAGTATCGGTTGTTGCCAGCCGATGAATCGGTGCAGGTCTCCGTGCGCCGCAACGACGTCGAGCCCGGGGCGCAACCACAGATGAAAGGTGTTGCCCAGAATGATCTGGGCGCCGAGGTCGATCAGTTCGTTGGGCGCCATTGCCTTGACGCTGCCATATGTGCCGACGGGCATGAACACCGGTGTTTCGACGGCACCGTGGGCGAGGTCGAGTCGTGCCGTACGCGCCGCGCCGCATTGCGCGCTGACCGAAAATTTCATGCGCGGATTGTAGCAGCCGTATGGCGGGCGTCAGGGTGCGCGTTCGAGCAACATGGCGTCACCGTAGCTAAAAAATCGATAGCGTTCGGCGATTGCGTGCGCGTAGGCAGATTGGATTGCTTCATAGCCGGCGAACGCCGATACCAGCATCAACAGGGTCGAGCGCGGCAGATGGAAATTCGTCAGCAGGCGATCGATGACGCGAAAACGAAACCCCGGCGTAATGAAAAGCGACGTCTCGCCGCTACCCGGTCGTACGCTTCGATCGTGGGCGGCGGATTCGATAGCGCGCAGGGTGGTGGTTCCAACCGCTATCACCGCGTGACCGGCCTCGTGCGTTCTCTCTATCGCAATCGTCGTCGCTTCGGGAATGTCGAACCGTTCGCTGTGCATTCGATGCTTGGTGAGATCGTCAGTCTCGACCGGCTGGAACGTTCCGGCACCGACGTGCAGGGTCAAGTAAGCGAAAGCGACCCCGCGGTCCCGGAGTCTTTGCAGCAAAGGTTCGTCGAAATGCAGTCCCGCGGTCGGTGCGGCCACCGCGCCCCGATGGCGCGCATACACTGTTTGATACCGCTCCTGGTCCACCGCGTCAGGCGTGTGCTGGATGTACGGAGGAAGCGGGACCTCGGCATGACGATCGAGATAGCTCTCCAGCGAATCGAATGTTGCCGGCACGTCGAAACGAAGGTGGAAGAAGCGCCCGTCGCGCTCAATCACGGTCGCGATCGCGCCGCCGGGCAACTCGATCGTTCCGCTTAATTGGGGTGGGTGGCTGGCGCGCAGTTGCATCCACGCCTGGTCCTTCCCGACCATTCGTTCCAGCAGCAATTCAACCTTGCCTCCACTCGGTTTCCTGCCGCGCAAACGCGAATGAACGACGCGCGTATCGTTGAACACCAGCAGATCCCCGGGAGAGAGCAGTTCAGGCAGCTCGTCGAACATGTCGATCGCGGAATCGGTTCGCATCGACCTGCAGCAAGCGACTGCCGGAGCGGTCGCGGCGCGGGCGTCTGCGCCACCAGTTCGTTCGGCAATTCGAAATCGAAAGCGGACAGGCGGTAAGTCATCGGACTCGAGTTCGAATGGCGAAAGCCGCGCGGAATTGCGGAATTGACTTGGCTGAATTGAAGTGATGCGGCCTTTCCGCGATAATGCCGCCTTCGTCGCGAGACGGCAACGATGGGTCTGGCGGCTCCGTTGCGAGTTTGTTTCGCGTCCTGCAGATGCTCGACGTCAGGGTAAGAGCCAGAGGCAAGACCCAGCCGGGATGGCGGAATTGGTAGACGCGCTGGACTCAAAATCCAGTTCTTGCAAGAGAGTGGGGGTTCGATTCCCCCTCCCGGCACCACGAAGGCCTTGTAGACTGCGCGGCTTCGCGCGGAAATTCAGCGGAGAAGTTATCTCGAGCGACCCGACCGCGCCACCACTCTGCGGAGGGCGCGGTCGCCAGCGTGTCAGTATCGGTCCTCGCTATTGCGGCGAGCACATCGAGACAGCGTTCGGGCCATAACCTTCGGCGATGTAGCCCCGCGCTATCATCTGCGCAGCAACGGTAGCGTCTGTGGTGTAACGGTGATCGACGTCGGGCCGGGCATCCCACAGGCGATAGATCGGTACAGTCCCGGTTGGGCACGCGCCGGTCGTCGTGTCGGGCTGATCGACATAGAACGCGTTCGCCGACTCCAGGATAGCAAGCGGAAGCACGCTTTGAAGGGCGGAGCATTCGGCAGGCAAGCTCGAATAGAAATGCGAGTCACCATATGCCGGCGGCAGGTAGTAACGGCAAACGGGGGCCGCCCCCGCAACCGCGGTGTTGAAGACGTTGATGTGCGCGCCTGTTCGCGTCCAGCCGGACTGTGGCGCGTCGAGGGCGGCAATTTCGGGCGCGAGCGTCGTCAGGAAATAGCGATCGGCGTCCCGCCTGTAGTACTCGATCGCTTGTGTTGTGGTGCCGGCTGCCGCGACCGGTCCGCTGGCGTTGCCGAGATTCGATTCGACACCACATTGCCGGTCGAGCACTCCCAGGTCAGCTCCGCGGTGGCAGCGACCGGCCCGCTACCGTCCGGCGTCAGATAGGTGTCGATCTGCGCTGTTAGCTTGGTGCCGGGCTTCAGTGCGAGGCTGGGCTCAAACCAATCCCTTGGCGTGCCGATGTCGAGCGTCGCGTTGGTCGCTTTCTGCTGGCCAACGAATACGGGAGAGAGATAAAACAAATTGTCGAAGGGTTCTTGTTGTCCCGAAGTGCCATTAGTGGCGCCGTAGCTGAACGGCGGTGGAGGGTTCACATGATTGATCAACGAATATTGATACGACGTTCCGGCCGGGATGTCGATGTTGGCCAGAAGCGATGCCCGCGTGTCGCTGGGCCCGCAGCTGTTGGTCTCGCCTGACCCTGCAGCAACAATCTGCACGTACGGCGGCGTCGCTGCAGTTTCGTTGGGCCCGCCGACATTCCTCAACGACAAGACCTCGCCGGTCGTGCAGTCCCAAGCGAGCGTTGCGACCGAGGTGACGGCGCCGTCGCCATTGGCGCCGGAATAGGCGGTGATTTGCAGCTTCATCTGCGAATCGTTGGGCACCGCAGCGTAGGGGCCGGAGTACCACGTCGCGGCGCTATCGAGACTGAGCGTCGTTTTGCTCCCCGACACAGGCCCATTGACGACCGGCGACGCGTAAAGCGATTGAAAGTAGGGTTCAGTCGATTCCCCGTTGCCGTACTGCGACGGCGCGGATGTCGGCGAGACCAGCGCAAAGACCTGGTATCCATACGATGCGCCTGCCGGAACATTGATGTCGGCCAACACGCTCGCCGGCGTCGTGCTCGCCCCGCACGAGTTTGCCTGAGCTATCACCGACGGGATGATTTCGACGTACGGACCCGAGGCGACCGCCGCCAAGCTGGATCCCGCCAAGGCAACCACTGCCCCAATTTGAAGCAGAATCAATCTCATTCCTTCCACCATTGCGATCCTCCAGGAAAACGAAATGTGGCGTAAGCACCTAATTTGCAACCAGTTTTTGTGTTGTGATGCCCCAGTGCTACAGCGGACGAGGCTTGGGGGCCGGGGCTTGCGGCATGTTGCCGCTGGCAATCCGCTGTCGTGCAGTCTCCGCGCCGCCTAGTGAGAAGCCGAGCGGGCAGTCGGAAAATGTTGATGCTAATTATAAGTCGATCGGCGCCCCAGAAATAATTTGTTACCAAGAATACAACCGGTCAGCGCGACCCGCATTGCGTCGCGCTGACGCCGCTTCTTGGCGGTGATTGGCCTTCAGTTTGCATCGCCAAGTGATTCGCGTGCCTTTCTCGGGGCGTATGTTTGGTGCGGATCTTTGACGGGATAAACAGAAGTGCCGGGACCATTTTGCGATTGCCTTCTAAAACATAGTTGAAGACGCGAACAACCGACGGTCTAAAGGCAATTCTCGCTGCGCAGCTCGCATTCGCGCGCTCCGGACTTAAGAAGCCGCAGCAGCAGTCGATGTGAACGACGTGCGAAAAGCACACCGCTTGAAGCGCTCCCGCGTTTCGGCGCAATGTCTGGCAACGTCGCATGAAAAATGCGTCCTGGAGATAACATGACAGCGAATCCCGAATCCGGTCGAGCAAGACAACTCGACGACGTATTGGCTCTCGTTCGGAGCCGGATCGGTTCTGCGCACGTTCCCATGCTGGAAGCCTTCGTCCAGCGGTACTTCGGACAAGTCGATCCCGAGGACCTCGCCGAACGCGCAGCCCGCGCGATCTCTACGGCGCCGCGCTTTCGCACTGGAACTTCGCCCACCAGCGCGAGCCGGGGCAGTGCGCGTGTGCGAGTGTTCAATCCGACGGTCGAGGAGCACGGCTGGCAGTCGACGCACACGATCGTCGAGATCGTCAACGACGACATGCCGTTCCTCGTCGATTCGGTGACGATGGAAGTCAACCGCCACGGCTTGACGCTGCACCTGATCATTCACCCGTTGGTCACTGTCCAGCGCGACGCGCGACGGCACGCTGACGGGCCTCGCCGCCGAGGACGCCGGTACGCGCGACGCGAGTCGTTCATTCACGTCGAGGTCGATCGCATACTGGACCGAGCGAAACGCGAAGCGCTCGCCGCGGACGTCGGACCGCGTGCTCGACGACGTGCGCGCGGCGGTCGAAGACTGGAAGAAGCATGCGCGAACGCGTGCAGGCGATCGTCGCCGAAATGAGGCGCAGGACCGCCGCCGCTACCCGCCGATGAACTGGCCGAAGGGCAAGGCATTCCTCGCTGGCTCGCCGACGACCACTTCACGTTTCTCGGCTATCGCGCGCCACGATCTGGTGACGATCGACGGCGAGGATGCGCTGCGGATCGTGCCCGGCACGCAGCCTCGGCATTCTGCGCGAGAGCGAAGGCAAGGACGTGGCGGCGAGCTTTGCCGCGCTGCCGCCGGAAGTGCGCGCCTACGCGCGCCGCCCCGAACTCCTGGTCGTCACCAAGTCGACATCGCGCTCGACCGTGCATCGTCCCGGGTTACCTCGACTACATCGCGGTCAAGCGTTTCGACGCCGACGGCGAAGTGTGTGGCGAGGATCGCTTCCTCGGCCTGTTCACATCGACGGCGTACAGCGCCGATCCGGCCGAGATTCCGCTGCTGCGGCGCAAGACCGCCAACGTCGTGGCGCGCGCCGGGCTCGCCGCCGGGCAGCCACGCAGGCAAGGCGCTGGTCAACATCCTCGGCACTATCCGCGCGACGAACTGTTCCAGATCGAGCGAGGACGAACTGCTGCGGACGGCGATAGGCGATTCTGCACCTGGGCGACCGCCAGCGCTTCCGCCTGTTCGTTCGGCGCGACCCCTTCGAGCGCTTCGTTTCGTGCCTCATCTACGCGCCGCGCGAGAACTACACCACCGAGCTGCGGCAGAAGTGGCAGGCGATGCTGGTCCAGGCGTTTCGACGGGGGCAGCTCGGACTTCAACGTCGCATCTGTCCGAGTCGGTGCTCGCGCGCATGATGATTACCGTGCGGACGACGCCGGGCAACGATCCCGGCCTTCGACATGCGCGAGCTGGAAGCTCGCCTGGCGGCCGCGGCGCGGCGCTGGGAGGACGACCTGAAAGAGGCATTGATCGAGACGCACGGCGAAGCGCGGGGCAATGAGCTCTACCGCCGTTTCGGCGGCGCATTTCCGGCCGGCTACCGCGATGACTACGCCGCGCGACGCCGGCGTGCCGGACATCGAAATGATGGCGCGGTTGACCGATGCCGAGCCGCTTGCGATGAAGCTCTACCGGCCGCTCGAAGCGCCGCCTGGAATTTTGCGGTTCAAGCTGTTTCATTTGGGCGGTCCCGTGACCTTGTCGCGACAGCCTTCCGATGCTCGAGCACATGGGACTCAGGGTTCTCGACGAGCGGCCTCATCGCATCACGCCGGCGGGGCGACGACCGGCGATCTGGCTGCACGATCTGGGCGTGATGTCGCCGGCGACGATGCCGACATCGAGGTGGATGCCCTGCATCGGATCTTCGAAGACGCGTTCGCAGCGATCTTTCGCGGCGAAGTTGAAAGCGACGACTTCAATCGCCTTGTGGTCACCGCGCGGCTGACTGCGATCCAGATAGTCGTGCTCCGCGCATACGCCAAATATCTGCGGCAAATCGGCTTTCCGCTATCGCAGGCCTTCATCGAGACGACGCTGGCAGCGCATCCCGACATTGCGCGTCACCTCATTACGCTTTTTGAGATTCGACTGGACCCAGCGCACGAGGCGGGTTCCGACGCCGCGACGACCGCGCAGGTGGCCATTGTCGAAGCTGCACTCGAGCATGTCGACAATCTGTCGGAAGACCGGGTCTTGCGCCAGTACCTTGCATTGATACTGGCAACCACGCGTACCAACTTCTGGCGTCGCGACGCTGAGGGTGCGCGTAAGAGCTTCGTGTCGTTCAAATTCGATCCGGCCCGGGTACCTGGTTTGCCGGAACCGAAACCGATGTTCGAAATATTCGTCTATTCGCCTCGATTCGAGGGGGTGCATTTGCGCGGCGGCAAGGTTGCTCGCGGTGGCCTGCGCTGGTCAGATCGACCCGAAGATTTCCGGACCGAGGTCTTGGGCCTGGTCAAGGCGCAGATGGTCAAGAACACAGTCATCGTTCCGGTGGGTTCCAAAGGCGGCTTCGTGTTGAAGCGGGCGCCGTCGCCTGCAGATCGCGAGGCCTACATGAAGGAAGGTGTGGCCTGCTACCGGGATTATCTTCGCGGCCTGCTCGACATTACCGACAATCGCGTGGGCGGCAGGATCGTGCCACCGCAGCAGGTCCGGCGCCACGATCCCGATGATCCGTACCTGGTGGTGGCCGCGGACAAGGGGACGGCAACATTTTCCGACTACGCCAACGCGATCAGCGCCGAGTACGGCTTCTGGCTGGGCGATGCGTTCGCCTCGGGCGGCTCGGTTGGTTACGATCACAAGGCCATGGGTATCACCGCGCGCGGCGCGTGGGAATCGGTCAAGCGGCACTTCCGCGAAATGGGTATCAACACGCAGACCACCGATTTCACCGTGGCAGGCATCGGTGACATGTCAGGCGACGTCTTCGGCAACGGCATGTTGCTGTCGCGACACATCAGACTGGTCGCCGCTTTCGATCATCGTCATATCTTCCTCGATCCGGATCCCGATCCGCGAGCGCAGCATCGACGAGCGCATGCGTCTTTTCAAGCTGCCGCGATCTTCGTGGGCCGACTACGACGGCAGCCTCATATCCGTCGGCGGTGGCATCCACGCCCGCAGCCTGAAGTCCATCGCGATCACGCCCGAAGTCAAGAAAGTGCTCGCTATCAGCGCCGATGCCATGACGCCGACCGAGTTGGTTAATGCCATTCTGAAAGCCCCGGTCGATCTGATTTACAACGGCGGCATCGGGACGTACGTCAAGGCGGCGAGTGAGACCCACGCACAGGTCGGCGATCGCGCCAACGACGCGCTGCGAGTCAACGGGCGCGACTTGCGCTGCAAGGTCTTCGCCGAGGGTGGGAACCTGGGCTGCACCCAGCTCGGGCGCATCGAATACGCTCAGGTCGGTGGGCGGATATACACCGACGCCATCGACAACTCCGCCGGCGTGGACACGTCCGATCACGAAGTTAACATCAAGATCCTGCTCGGTCAGGCAATAACCGCCGGAGAGCTTACCGAGGCGCAACGCAATACTCTGTTGGCCGGAATGACAGACGACGTCGCGGCACTGGTGCTGCGCGACAACTATTTCCAGACGCAGGCCCTGTCGGTCACTGGCCGGATTACGGCGCAGTTGCTCGATGCTCAGCAGCGCTTTATCCAGCATCTGGAAAAAAGTGGCCGCCTCAATCGCGCTCTGGAGTACCTGCCCGACGACGAGGAAATAGGCGTACGGCGCGCCAGCGGCGACGGGCTCACCGGCCCGGAACGCGCAGTGATGCTTGCCTACTGCAAGATATGGCTGTTCGACGAACTGCTTTCGTCGCGGCTGCCTGACGACCCGTGGGTCGAGACGGCTTTGATGCGCTACTTTCCGCAGCCGCTGCGCGAACCCTATGCGGCGCACATGGCACACCACCCTTTGAAGCGCGAGATCATCGCCACACACGTAACCAACAGCATGATCAATCGCGTCGGCAGTACGTTCGTGCATCGGCTGATGGAGACGACGGGATCGAAGCCCGACGAGATCGTTCGCGCTTATCTGCTCAACCGCGAAGTCTTCGGCTTCGTCACGCTCTGGCAATTGATCGAGGCACAGGACAACGAAATAGACGATGCCGTCCAGTCCGCGATGCTGATCGACACGGCGCGGCTGATCGATCGCGGCACGATGTGGTTTCTGCGTTCGCGTCGACTCGGTGACGATATGGCGACAACGATCGCGTATTTCACACCTCGCATCGAGGGACTTGCCTCGCGCCTGGCGCAGTTGCTCGATTCCGGCGATCGCGCCCGCGTCGATGCTGAAGTGGCCCGCTATGTCGGTCTGGGAGTGCCCGGCGAACTGGCGACACGCGTGGCCACGTTCGATACGCTCTATGCCGCACTCGATGTGATCGAGGTTGCCGAGAGTTCGCGGCGACCCGTGGAGATCGTTGCCGAGACCCATTTCAAGCTGGCGGCGGTGCTCGGGGTGCCCTGGTTGCGCGACAAGATCGGCGCGTTGCCCGGTGAAGCGCATTGGCAGATGCTGGCCAAAGGCGCGATGCTGGACGATCTGTCCGGGCTGCAACGCACGATAACCAGCGAGGTGCTGGCCCATAGCGGCGCCGGTGACCGAAACGCCGCGGCGCCCCTGATCGATGCGTGGCAGCAGCGTAACCGGCGCGGGATCGAACGGGCAGCGCAACTGCTGGCAGAATTGCGCGGCGCACCGCAAGTTGACGCAGCCATGCTTTCCGTCGCGTTGCGTGAACTTCGCAACCTCGCTTGACGCCGCAAGCGTCTAGATGTGCGCGAAGGCCAAGCCACCCAGACCGATCGCAATCACCGCCGCGGCATAAGCGAGATAGAGCAGGCCCTTATTGCGCGTGAGGATCGTGATCGCCGCGAGCGCGATCGCGATCTGGATCAGGGTCATCGCCTGCGCCCAGCGATGATGCACGTGCATTGAAGCTTCGCTCTTTTCCTCCGCTTCCTTGGACTGCTGCTCGAGCTTCTTCGCCTCGGGCATGATCTCGTCCTTTTCCTTCTTGTAGCGCTCGACCTCCTGGCGGAACTTCGCCTGCTGCTCCCCGCTGGTCAACGTTGCGCCCAGTTCGGCGAGATTCTGCTTGCTGCTCTTGGCTTGATAGAAATTCCATTGGTCCGAGGCTTCGGTTCTGCGGATCGCGCTCTCGTTCTTGGAAAGCAAGGCTTCATTCTGCGTCGCGCCACCCATATAGCCGAACAGCGCTCCGACGGTGGCGAAGATCGCAGTCATCACTGCGATACGGCTCGCAAACGCATCGCCGTGCTCCGCCGCGTGCTCGACTTCGTGGTCGTGCGGACCGTGAACGTGAAACTCGTCCTCCGACATGTTCGTCTCCCTTCGAAATAGCGTTACAGTTGGAAAGCTGGCCGCCCCATGTCAGCCGGATGTTCGTGACGGGACACGCTCATAGACCACAAAATGGTAAGTGAAGCCGTCAGGTGCTTGCGGCAGGTGAGTGTCGCTCGCGGTTTCGCGCCACTGCCGTGCGTCGATTTCGGGAAAGCGGACATCGCCGTTGAACGCGCGCTCGATCCGCGTCAGATACAGAACATCGGCGCGCGGCAACGCGGCGCGGTAAAGCGCTTCACCGCCGATGACGAATACCGGGTCGGGCATGGTTGCGAGGGCGACTGCCTCGTCAAGCGAACGCGCGGCATCGCAGCCGGGTCCACGCACGCCGGGGCCGGAGCTGACCACGATGTTTTGCCGTCCAGCGAGAGGTCGGCCGATCGATTCCCAAGTCCTGCGTCCCATGATGATCGTGTGTCCGATCGTCAGCGCGCGAAAGTGCTTGAGGTCCTCGGGGAGGGTCCAGGGCAATGTGCCATTTCGGCCAATGACGCCATTGCTCGCTACGGCCGCGATCAGGGCCAATCGCCTTCGTACGCTTGGCGCGGCAGCAGAGGCTGGTGTATCGTGCAAACGTGGCTCGAAGGCTATGGCGTTGTCATTCGCGGCGCTGTATTGTGCCGTCCAATCCGATTATAACGGCCGCCGACTGACACCTCGTGTATTACCCGCGTTCATTCCTCAAGTTCATCCTGCTCGGATTTCTACTGGTCAGCCTGCCGCTGCTGTACGCGTTGGTCGAACTGATCGTCAGTCTCGATCGTTTGGGAACCCAGAGTCAGGAAGCAGTCTTGCAAGCGGCTCAGGCCGGTCGTGCGAGCAGACAGCTCTATGAACAGGCGACGACTCTCGAACGTCTCGTCCGCCAACATCTGATACTGGACGACCCGCAGCTTATCGAGGACTACGGCCGTTTGCGACAGGATTTTCGCCAGACGTCGCAACAGTTGATGCAGTTGCCGCTCGATCGCGCGCAACTCGACCAACTGGAGAAACTCAACGACAACGAAAGCCGGTTGTATGCGCTGCTCAAAGGCCCGCAGCGGTCGGCGAGTACGGCGCGGACGCTCGCCGAGGGTTATGCGGACATGGCCGAAGGCGCGCAGTCGCATGCTAAGCGCCACCAATCGCCTTACTGAACGCGAGATCGAGCGCTTGCAGCAGACTGCGGCGGAGGGCAGCAAGACCTGGGGATATCTCGCCGTCGCCGCCGGCCTGATAGCGCTGATGCTTGCGATCCTGTTCGCCGTGCTGATTGCGCGACCGATTCGCCAGCTCGATCAGGCGATTCGTCAGATGGGAACGGCTGACTTCACTCATGCGATCGAAGTGAACGGTCCGCAGGACATGCGCTATCTTGGCCAGAGACTCGAATGGCTACGCTCGCGTCTGCATGACTTGGAGGAGCAGCAGAATCGGTTCCTGCGCCACGTCTCGCACGAACTGAAGACGCCGCTCACCGCGGTGCGAGAGGGGGCGGAGTTGCTGCGTGACCGCGTCGGCGGCGAACTATCCGCCGAGCAGCGGGAGATCGTACGCATCGTGCGCGAGAACACGCTGTCGCTGCAGAAATTGATCGAGGATCTGCTCACCTATCATCAGACGCGCAATATGGAGCCGCAGACACTCGGCCCCGTCGCCATCGCCGACGTCATTCGCCGCGTTGTACGCGAGCACAAGCTCGCCGCGCTCGCGCGCTTGATTACAGTCGAGGCCAAGGTCAGTCCGGCGACCATTGTCGGCGACGGCGAGAAAGTTCGCGTCATCGTCGACAATCTCCTGTCCAATGCCATCAAGTATTCGCCGCGCTCGGGCACCGTCACCGTCGAGCTTCATACCGACGACGAATACGCAGTGCTCGATGTGGTCGATCAGGGGCCGGGCATCGATCCGGCCGACCGCCCGCAAATCTTCGAATCGTTCTACCAAGGCAAGACCGCGCCGCACGGAAGGATCAAGGGTTCGGGTCTTGGGCTGGCGATCGCGCGTGAATATGCACTGGCGCACGGCGGACGCATCGAGGCGATAGATCGCGCCGACGGCCGGCGCGGAGCGCACTTTCGGCTGTGGCTTCCGTTAGCGATCTCCGGGCAGCGAACATCGGCGAACAAAAGCTGGTGACGGTGCAGGGGGACGGATGAGGGGAGGGCGCTCATCCGCGCCGGTCGGCGCGGCCACAAGCCGAATTGCCGCTGTGCCCAATTTCGCCTCCGCGCTGTTGCTTGCCTCGGCCGTCGTGCTGCTGTCGGTCGCTGCGCTCGCCCCAATGCCAGCATCTGCCCAGGATAGCGAACCTGAATCGCAACCTCCGCCGATACCTGCTCCCGCGCCGGGTGTTGCGGCGCCCGAAACCTCGCCGCTGAGCGAAGAAGACCGACAAATGCTCGGGCTGCTGGCTGACTTGCAGCGTTTCTCGAACGCGTCCTTCGGAGGAGTTGAGGCGCGAACTGGCGTCTGCTGCGTCAGCGCTCAACCGGACGCGCAGCGACGCCAACCGCATTCGTCTGGCGATCCTGCTGACGTTGCCTGGCGCAGGCCCTCCTGACGATATCGAGCGCTGACCCTGCTTGACTCGGTTACCGCGAGGTCTGGTGGAGGCTCGTCCCTCAAGCAACTCGCGATCGTGCTGTATGCGCAAGTTGCGGAGCGGCAGCGCGGCATGGCCGAGGAACGAAAGAAAAGCACAGCGGCGCAGGAAAAACTCGATCAATTGCGCGCGGTGGAGCGAAGCCTCCTGCTCGAGCGCAATCGCAATGCTGGCGGCGCGGGTGGTGGCGGCGGCGGTGGTGGAACAGGACGCTAGAGACGAAAGACAAGAGCGAAGCGATGGCATATTCCAGCGATATTCTTCTGGTCGACGATGACCCGGACCTGCTGAAGCTGATCAGTTTGCGGTTGACTTCGGCGGGCTATCGAGTACGCACCGCGGATAGCGGCGAAACTGCCTTGGCGGCGCTCGCTGTGGAACGTCCCGCCGCGGTTATCACCGACTTGAAGATGCCCGGGATCGACGGACTGGCGCTATTCAACGCCATCCACCGCCAGCATCCGGCGATGCCGGTGATCATCCTGACGGCCCATGGCACCATACCGGAAGCGGTGTCCGCAACACAGCGAGGCGTATTCGGTTTTCTTACCAAGCCATTCGACAGCCAGGAGTTGCTGCAGAAAGTTGCCGCTGCCGTGCGCCTGTCGGGCGACCGGCCCGAAGCGGCGCCCCAATCGTCGGGCGAATGGCGAGCGGGAATCATCACTCGAAGCCCGGCGATGGAGGACCTCCTGCGCCAGGCGCGGCTGGTCGCAGACTCGGACGCGAGCGTCTTGATTTTCGGTGACTCGGGAACGGGCAAGGAGTTGCTCGCTCGCGCGATCCATCGCGCCAGCCGTCGCGCCAGCAAACCCTTCATCGGCGTCAATTGCGGCGCCATTCCCGAGCCCTTGCTCGAATCGGAACTGTTCGGTCATGTACGCGGCGCTTTCAGCGGCGCAGTCCAGGCGCATAAAGGTTTGTTTCAGGCTGCCGACGGGGGAACGATCTTTCTCGATGAGATCGGCGACATGCCATTGGCGCTGCAAGTCAAGCTGCTCAGGGTATTGCAGGAAGCTGAGGTTCGGCCCGTCGGCGCGACCGACTCGATTCCCATTGATGTGCGGGTAGTCTCCGCGACCCATCGCGATCTCGATGCGCAAAAGGCTGCCGGCGAGTTTCGCGAGGATCTCTATTACCGGCTCAATGTCGTGTCCTTGCGCCTTCCGGCGCTTGCCGATCGGCGCGAGGATATTCCACTTCTGGCTACCCATTTCCTGCGTCGACTAGGCGAGCGTTATCGAAAACCCGTTCCGACGCTGGCACCCGACGCGCTCGCCCTGCTGATTGGCGCGCCATGGCCCGGCAATGTGCGGCAATTGCTCAATCTGCTCGAGCAGGCTGTGGCTCTCACGACGACGAGCGTTATTCCCGCAACGCTGGTGCATGGCGCCCTGCGTGAGGATTCGGGCGTGCTTGCGCCATTCGAGGAAGCGCGTAAGCAATTCGAGCGCGACTATCTTGTCCGCTTATTGAAAATCACCGGCGGCAATGTCACGCAAGCCGCGACGCTGGCCAAACGCAACCGCACGGAGTTCTACAAGCTCTTGCAGCGCCACCGGCTGGAGCCCGCAATGTTCAAAGAAACTAAGGGCTGAGAACCACTGGCCGCCCCGGCACTGGCCGCAGATTGTTGTATTTTTGCCAAAGTGTCGTTGCTCGGCGACAAAATTTTGCGTTGCTTATCAGGTAGATAAAAGGCAGTGCCCGCCGTATGTCGTGGAAATACGACAATCCGGTGCTAAAAAAGTCTCAAAAATACCTGCAGCAACTACAGCGATATGCAGCCCATCGATGCAACTCATTGATTCCGGGCACTTGCATTCCGCTGGCGTGGAACATGCTTATCACTGAGCGGGAGGAACTTGCGCGACCCTCGTCGCGCCCTCAGGAGCTAGAGCATGGACGCGTTCGCACCGGAGTTCTCAGCGTATTGGCTGAACTTGGCTGGCCAGACGGCCGGTCATGAGAATGACGAGCACGAGAATGAGTCCTTGTCGACTTTGCAGCAGATCGCGCTTGAGGAACTTGCCGAGCGCGTTCTCGCGGCCAGGAGCGTGGTCTAGACCAGCGCTCCGCCCTCGAATCCCCCTTGCCCGCTCACTTCCTCCTGGCGGGCTTTTTTTTGGCCTATCGGGTGCTGGCGGGTGCGGGCGATGGTTTGTGGCGATCGAACCAGAGACTGATCGAAGCCGGCATCGAACCGGCGAAAGACGCAGCCGCTTCGAATAGAACAAGCGAGAAATTCTCTCCTCGAATCCGCGTGAGCTGAGCGCCGATGTTGGCTTGCGGTTCGTTAGACGCAAACGCGATGGCGCTCGTGTGCTCGCCGAATCCCATCAGCACGAAGTCATTCTTCGAAAGATTGGCGATGTTCTGTTTGGTCTCGGCAACCAAACGCGCCGACTCCTGCAATGTCTTGTAGAACATTTGCGCCACGTAGATTTTCATCACGTTCCTAGACTGCGACGGCAGCTTTTATCGCCGGATGCGACCGATAGTCGGTGATTTCGAAATCATCGTACCGATAGTCGAATAACGACGGGGCCTTGCGCTTGATGACCAGTTTCGGAAGCGGGTACATCTCGCGCGCGAGTTGCGTTTCGACCTGTTCGAGATGATTGATGTAGAGATGACAATCGCCGCCGGTCCACACAAAGTCACCGACATCCAGATCTGTTTGCTGCGCGACGAGGTGCGTGAGAAGGGCGTAGGACGCAATATTGAACGGCACGCCGAGGAATATGTCGGCGCTGCGCTGATAAAGCTGACACGAGAGTTTGCCGTCAGCGACGTAGAACTGGAAAAATGCGTGGCACGGCGGCAGCTTCATTCGCGGGATGTCGGCCACGTTCCATGCCGAGACGATCATCCGTCGAGAATCCGGACTGCTGCGTATCTGTGCGAGTACGGCGGCGAGTTGATCGATCGTCGCGCCATCTGGCGCAGGCCACGATCGCCACTGGTGACCATAGACCGGGCCGAGATCGCCATTCTCGTCGGCCCATTCATCCCAGATCGTCACACCGTGCTCGCGCAGGTAACGAACATTGGTGTCACCCGCCAGGAACCAGAGCAGTTCGTGGATGATCGACTTGGTATGGACCTTCTTGGTCGTCAGTAGCGGAAAGCCGGCAGCCAGGTCGAAGCGCATCTGGTAGCCGAATACCGATAAGGTGCCGGTGCCCGTGCGATCGTTCTTGCGGTGACCGTGGTCACGCACATGGCGCATGAAATCAAGGTATTGCCGCATCGATAGCAGGTTTGGTGGATTGGGGCCGGGCGCGAGTTCCTATTGTAGCCCACGCAAGCCGACGTCACGACTTGACAACGGGTGCGAGCAGCGTGTCACAATATGACTAAGCGACTAGTCATATAGTCATATTTACGAATGAAACCGGCCTATGCAAAATCGATCCCCGCTCCGTGGCGCCGTATTGCGCGCATGTTTGTCGCGCTGGGCGATCAGCATCGTCAACGTATTCTGCTGATGTTCGAACCGGGCGAGCGCCTGAATGTCGCGCAAATCGTCGAAGCGTCGACCTTGTCGCGCTCGGCGGTTGCGCATCATTTGCGGGTCCTGCGCGAAGCAGGCGTGCTTAAATCCGAAAAGGTCGGTAAGGAAACGCACTATTGGCCCGATGCTCTGGCGCTGCGGGATGCCCTCGCTGCCGTGCAGGATTACCTCGCCGAGCATCAGTAGTTCATCGATCACAGTCCCATGGAGTCGAAAATGGTCGAACCGAGCCCTGAACACCGTTCGCAGCACAGCCAGTTTCAGCTCCTGCGCGAGCGCCGTTTCGCACCGTTCTTCTGGACGCAGTTTCTCGGCGCGGGGAACGACAACGTCTACAAGAATGCGCTGGTAATCTTCGTCGCCTTCGAGGCGGTGACGATGACTGCGTTTTCGTCGAATGACCTCGTCAACATAGCTGCCGCGGTGTTCATCCTCCCGTTCATGCTGTTTTCCGCGACCGCCGGACAATTGGCCGACAAGTACGAAAAATCGCGTCTCATTCGTCTGATCAAGCTCTTCGAAATCGCCATCATGATCGTTGGTGCGATAGGGTTTTACCGTCGTGACCTGACGCTGCTGTTCACCGCATTGGGACTGATGGGCGTGCATTCAACCCTTTTTGGTCCTGTCAAATACGCCATCCTGCCGCAGCAATTGCGACCGGATGAGCTGGTCGGCGGCAACGGGTTGGTCGAGATGGGGACATTCGTCGCTATCCTGATCGGCGAAATCGTCGGCGGCTTGGTGGTCGCAATCAAGCCTGACGGTCCGATTCTCGCCGGCGCAACGGCGATCGCGATCGCCGTATGCGGCTATCTGGTTTCGCGCGCGATTCCGCCCACACCGGCGGTGGCGCCGAACCTGACGATCAACTGGAACCCGGTGACTGAGACATGGCGCAACCTGCGCTTTGCGCATGGCAATCGCGTGGTGTGGCTGGCCATGCTGGGCATCTCATGGTTCTGGTTCTACGGCGCGACTTATCTGACCCAGTTCGCAAACTTCACCAAGGACGTACTGGGCGGCGACGAACACGTCGCGACGCTGTTGCTGGCGATTTTCTCAATCGGTATCGGCGTTGGTTCGCTACTTTGCGAGCGCCTGTCGGGACACAAGGTCGAAATCGGTCTGGTGCCGTTCGGTTCTATCGGGCTGTCGGTGTTCGCCGTGGATCTCTACTTCGCCAGCCGCGGACTGGCGCCCCAGGGACTCGGCGGCGTTAGCGCGTTCCTTGCCACGGGGGCGCACTGGCGCGTGATCGCCGACTTGATTCTGATCGGCATGTTCGGCGGCTTCTACATCGTGCCGCTGTACGCACTGATCCAGGAACGCTCGGAACCGGCGTTTCGTTCCCGCATCATCGCCGCGAACAACATCCTGAACGCGATATTCATGGTTGCCTCGGCGGCTATCGCGCTGCTGCTCCTCAAGGCGGGCCTGACGATTCCGCAATTGCTGATGGTCACCGGATTGATGAACGCCGTAGTCGCGATCTACATCTACGCGCTGGTGCCGGAATTCCTGATGCGTTTCCTCGCGTGGATGCTGGTGCACACGTTTTATCGGGTGAACGAGGAGGGCCTTGACAGTATCCCGGAGACCGGTTCATGTGTGCTCGTATGCAACCACGTCAGCTATGTCGACGCCGTGGTGATCGCGGCGTGCGTGCGCCGACCGGTGCGCTTTGTTATGGACCATCGCATTTTCGGCATTCCCGTTCTCAATTTTATTTTCCGAACCATGCGGGCGATTCCGATCGCGTCCGGGAAGGAAGACCCGACGATGAAAGAGCGTGCGTTCGAGGAGGCGGCGAACGCGCTGAAAGCGGGCGAGATCGTTTGCATCTTTCCCGAAGGCAAGCTGACCGACTCGGGCGAACTCAACGCTTTCCGGCCAGGCTTGCAGCGGATACTTGAGCAAGCGCCCTCGCCTGTTGTCCCGATGGCCTTGCGTGGACTCTGGGGCAGCTTTTTCAGCCGTTCGTTCTGCGGGTAAGGCCATGCGCAGGTGGCGTGGCGTGTATTCGCGCATTGCGCTGGTGGCGGGCGCACCGGTGCAGGCGCAGCAAGCGACTCCCGAATTCCTCCAGCAGCGCGTGCTCGCATTGCGCGGCGATTGGCGCTAGTTTTCGAAAGCACGCGATGGCATGGCTTGGCTTGTTGATCGGTGGCTCTGGTAGGCAGCGGCTGGGGCTTCAAAACCACGCTGATCGGCGCGTTGATTGGTGCGCTGGCGGGGACTTATTTGCGCAAATCGGCGTCGCGATCCGAGCTCACACGACCACGCAGCGATTCTGTGTTGATCGCTCCACCGGAATCTAACGATCTCGATTCGGCGCCGGGATTGTCAGCGTCGATGTCTCCCTCGGATCTCGCCGCAGAGCACCATGTCGTTCCGGCACCGGCGATCGTTCCAGTGCGCAAAGGAGGTCGCGGCGTGCCGTCGGCGATGGACGGTCGCTATTCTGCCACGGTCAGCACGCAGGCTCGCCTTGAGCGAAACGACCGGATGCGCCGACAGAGGCAGTGCCGCGCGTGGCGGCGACAAGCAATCCGCTTTGGACGTGGTTTACCGGCGGCAATGCGCTGACCCGTATCGGCGTGGTCGTATTGTTTTTTGGCGTCGCGTTCCTGCTTCGCTATCTCGTCGACATTGTCACGATCTCGATCGAACTAAAACTGCTCTTGGTCGGCATCGGTGGACTCCTGCTGGTCGCGATAGGTGCCGGGCCTGTGCGTTCGCGCGCAGGCTATGGGATTTCGCTGCAGGGCGCCGGCGCGGGCGTGTTGTATTTGACCGCGTTCGCCGCGTTCCGTATCTATCACGTCCTGCCGCTGATTCCGGGCTTGGCACTTCTTGTGCTGGTCACGCTGCTGACAATCGGGCTGGCCCTGCGCGAGGATTCCGAACCTCTCGCTGCGCTGGCAGTCGTTGGAGGCTTTCTCGCCCCAGTGTTGTCCGACGTGGGCGACGATCCGTTGCTCCTGTTCAGCTACTTCGCCGTCCTCAATGCCGCGATATTCGCTTTGGCGTGGGTACGGTCATGGCGACTGCTCAACCTGCTCGGTTTCGCATTCACCTTCGCGCTCGCCTCGATATGGGGCTATCGCTACTATGTGCCGCGGCATTTCGCGACGGTCGAGCCATTTCTGGTTCTTCTCTTCGTGTTCTATGTCTGCATCGCCATTCTTTACGCCTACCGCGGCCGCCTGCAGCCAAGATCGCCGATAGATGGCGTGCTGGTGTTCGGCGTGCCACTGATCGGGTTCGCCCAGCAGGCTGCGCTGGTACACGGCATCGAGTACGGCGCCGCGTGGAGCGCCGGCGCGCTCGCGGCCGTCTACGCCGTGTTGTTCCTGCTGCTGCGTCGGCGCGCCGAACCCGGCCTTGCGCTGCTTGCGCGCGCGTTCGTCTTGTTGGCCGCGATATTCTTGATCGTCGCGGTACCTTTGGTTTTCGACAATCGCACTGCGGCTGCGTTGTGGGCAGTCGCTGCTGCCGGGGTCTTCTGGCTCGGACTGCGCCAGAACGCGGCGCTCATACGCGGGTTGGCGCTATTGGTGCAAGGCGCTGCCGGCATCGTTTTCTTCCTGTCGCTGATCGAAGCGCGGGACGAGGTCCTGTTTGCCAACGCCTTCTTTGTCAGCGCAGTCCTGATCGCGCTGTCAGCGTTCGTCACTTCGTGGCTTGCCGATCGCCACCAAGAGAAGCTGGCTCCCGCCGAACGCCGCGTTGCGTCGATCGCATTTCTCTGGGGCGGCGCCTGGTGGCTCACCAGCGGCGTGTTCGAATTCAGGCGTCATCTTGACGGCCTTGATGCCAGCCACGCTGCGCTGGTATGGGTCGCGGCGAGTAGCGTCGCGGCGATGCTGCTGCGTTACGGCCTGCGCTGGCCGAGGGTTCTGCTGTTCGGCATCGCACTTCTCCCCACGATGGCGATCGTTGCCTTGCGCGATTTTCAGGTCGCCAGAACAACGCTCGATGATTATGGCTGGATCGTCTGGCCGCTGGCGTGGGCGATCCAGTGGACGCTATTGAGGGCCGCCGACATTACGGGCAGTCTCGGCGCAGGCGCGGGAGCAGGTGCACCCGCAGACGCCGCCACCGCGACACGCTCCCCGGCTGCGCCTGTTGCGGCACTTCGTGTGGCGCATGCCTTGTCGGCGATCGGCTTGACCGCCCAGTTTGCGTGGGAGGCGAGCGAGTGGGTCGATGCGATTGCTCCATCGCGCACAGTATGGCTGGCCTGCGCCGCCATCCTTCCCTTCATCGTCTATCTCTCGTTCACGCCGCTATTCGCGCGTACGTCGCGCTGGCCGCTCGGTTCGCATCTCGCGGCGTATACGACCGTGGCGGGAGCGCCAATCGCTGTACTCGTCGGCGTATGGTTTGTCGTGGCAACGATCGTGTCGCCGGGCACGGCGACGCCGCTGCCCTACATTCCGTTGCTCAATCCGTTGGAATTGACGCTGCTGCTGGCGTTGGCGGTGCTCTTCGTATGGCTGCATCGCTTTAGTCGCTGGGACGAGCCAACGATCTACAGTTGGCTGGGCGTGGGACTGTTCATCGCCGTCAACGCCATGGCATTGCGCACGGCGCATCACTGGGGCGATATTCCTTGGCGCGTTTCGTCGCTGCTCGCCTCGAGACCGCTGCAGGCCGGGTTGACGCTGGCGTGGACGACGACCGGAGTGGTGTTGATGGCCATCGCCACGCGCGCCGCGTTGCGGTCGATGTGGATGATCGGCGCGGCACTGCTTGCGGCGGCGGTTGGCAAGCTGTTCCTGATCGATCTTGCAGCCTTGTCGGGACTGCCCCGGGTCGTGGCGTTTCTCGGCGTCGGTCTCCTGCTGCTGGCGATCGGCTATCTGTCGCCGCTGCCGCCTGCGCGCGCGAACGTGAGCAAGCCGGGCAACGATCCGGCTTAGTCCCCATGCTAGACTGGGCAGACAAGAACTCGTCCTGACGACAACGATGTCTGGCAATACTTTCGGCAAACTCTTTTGCGTCACCTCGTTCGGCGAATCGCACGGCCCCGCGATTGGATGTGTCGTCGATGGCTGCCCTCCCGGACTGCAGCTCGATCTAAGTGACATTCAACACGAACTCGACAGGCGCAAGCCCGGAACGTCGCGGCACGTCACGCAGCGACGTGAATCCGACACCGTCGAGATCCTGTCAGGTGTGTTCGAAGGAAAGACAACCGGCACGCCGATCGCGCTGCTGATTCGTAACGAAGATGCCCGCAGCAAGGACTACGCCACAATCGCCGACACGTTCCGTCCGGGTCACGCCGACTACACCTATTGGCAGAAGTACGGCATTCGCGACTATCGTGGTGGCGGTCGACAATCGGCGCGCGAGACCGCGGTACGCGTAGCCGCTGGAGCCATTGCGAAGAAATGGTTGCGTGAACAACACGGCACCGTGATCCGCGGGCACCTTGCGCAAATCGGCGGGCGCGACATCGCCTTCAAGTCGTGGTCGCTCGTCGATTCCAATCCTTTTTTCTCGGCAGACGATAGCGTTGTTCCCGAACTCGAATCATTCATGGACGCATTGCGGAAGTCCGGCGATTCCTGCGGAGCACGAATCCGTATCGTTGCCCAGAACGTGCCGGTTGGCTTGGGCGAGCCGGTGTTCGACAAGCTCGACGCCGACATCGCGTACGCCATGATGGGGATCAACGCGGTCAAGGGCGTCGAGATCGGAGCGGGTTTTGCAAGCGTGGCGCAGACGGGGACCGAACACTCGGATGAAATGACGCCCGAAGGCTTTGCTTCGAACAACGCCGGTGGAATCCTCGGCGGGATATCGACCGGGCAGGATGTCGTGGTATCGATCGCGATCAAACCGACGTCGTCAGTGCGCCTGGATCGGCACTCGATCGACAAGGCGGGCGCGCCGGTGATCGTCAATACCCACGGCCGTCATGATCCTTGCGTCGGCATTCGTGCGACTCCGATCGCGGAAGCAATGCTGGCGCTGGTATTGATCGATCACGCGCTGCGTAATCGCGCGCAGAATGCAGATGTTGTCCGCACCACGCCGATTATCGCTGCGCTCGCGCCAGCGGCGGCGATACAGCGTCTGCGAAGACCATCGCACGAGGCAGACAAGAACGAAGGCGCCGTCGACAACCCGGATCCGAGCGAAGCTTAAAGTTAGTCCAGTTCGCCCTTGCCGCTTTTGCGTGTAACGCGCGCATCCGCGCCGCCACGCGCAAATCTCAGTTGCAGGTCTGCCCCGATGTCGATCGACGCGGCACTTTGCACGATGCCGCCGTCGGTCGTGGTGACAATGCTGTAACCGCGGTCGAGTACTCCTTGCGGACCCAGGTGGCGCAGGCTCTGCTCGAGGCGTGCCAGTCTTTGCGACAAGGCGCCGACATGCCCCGCGCCGCCGCGCAGCCAGCGGGCGCGCACGCGCTCAAGCGCGGCTTGCTGGGGAAGATCCGCTTGCGCCGTTCGCGCCAGCGCCCGACCCTGGCGCACGAGCTCACTGTGAAGCAGGCGACGCATGCCATTCGCCGCGCGGACAAGGCGTTGCCCAAGAGTCGCCATCATCGTCGCTTGCTGTCGCAGACGGGCCTCCGGATGCACGAGTCGCTTGGCGACCAGGTCGAGTCGTTGCATGCGAAACTCCAGCGCGCGTTCGTTTGCACGTTGCCATCGGGCTCCCGCTGCGTGCGCTCGCGCGAGCAGCGCCACGCGGTCCGGTGCGACCAGAGTCGCGGCCGCTGTCGGTGTCGGCGCGCGCGCGTCGGCGACAAAGTCGCAAATTGTGAAGTCGGTTTCGTGGCCAACGCCACTGACGATGGGAATGCGCGACTCGAACACCGCACGTGCCACGCCCTCTTCGTTGAAAGCCCAGATATCCTCGATTGAGCCGCCGCCCCTGCATACGATCAGCACGTCGACCTCAGAGCGCGCATTGGCCGTGGCGATGGCATTGGCGATTTCGCCGGCTGCAGCCATGCCCTGGACTGCGGTGGGATAGAGGATTACGGGCAGGGCAGGCAGACGCCGGCCGAGCGTGATCAGGACGTCGCGCAGGGCGGCCGCCTGCAGCGAGGTGATCACCCCAACCGCGCGCGGAAAGGCCGGCAGCGCACGCTTGCGCTCGACCCGGAACCATCCAGCGGCGTCCAATTTTGCCTTGAGCCGAGCGAAGCGCTCATAAAGGGCCCCCAGCCCGGCGAGCCGGACGGTTTCGACATTCAGCTGAAATTCGCCTCGCGCTTCGTAAATCGTCGGTGTGGCGCGGACTTCGACGGCAGCGCCGTCGGCGAGTATCGCTTCCAACAGCCGCGCTTTCTGCCGGAAAAGCACGCATCGCACCTGTGCCTTATCATCCTTGAGCATGAAATAGCAGTGGCCCGAGCTGGCGCGGGTAAATCCTGAGATTTCACCGCTTATCCATGCCAAGCCCAATTGACGTTCGATCAGTAGTCGGGCCGAGCTTACGAACAGCGAAACAGGCACAACGGGACCAGGCGTCGGCGGGGCGAAAAAATCGTTGGCAGGCATCGAAATGCGCTCGGAATTCAGGCTTTACGCGATTGCAATCGGAGTTTGTCCATGACATTCAGCAGGCCGCCTTAAAGCGGATATGCTAGATGCCGCTGTCGGGCACGTCTTATCCAGTTGCGTTGCATGCGCCGAGCGGCAAACTATAAACATTTGATTTGAAAAAACAAATAGGCGGTGCGAATTTGGGCATGACAGAGAAATCCCTACCCGGCGTACTACTTAGGGATCAAATTTACAAGATATGCACACTTTTATCCACAGATAATGTGGAAAAGACCGCCAGGCGCGAACCGTCGAATGCCCGCTAAGCCTTGCTGGCTGCGGGCTCCGCGCAAGGGGTCGAATCTCTGTGGCGTGGCGGCCGATGACGGGGGTCGGCCCACCAGTTAGAATGTGGAACCCATTCTATTTGTTCATGAACAAAGCAACATGACTGCTGCACCGCCACAAAATCCGCCGCTAGCGCCCTCATCGAATTTCCTGCGGCAGATCATCGCAGAGGATCTGCGCACACACAAATACAGCGGGAGAGTGGTCACTCGCTTTCCTCCCGAACCCAATGGATATTTGCATATTGGACACGCCAAGTCCATTTGCCTCAATTTTGGGCTGGCGGCGGAAAACGGTGGTCTTTGCCATCTGCGCTTCGACGACACCAATCCGGTCAAGGAAGACGTCGAATACGAGAACTCGATCAAGGATGCCGTGCGCTGGCTCGGTTTCAACTGGGGGCCGCACCTCTACCACGCCTCCGATTACTTTGATCGCCTGTACGAGTTCGCTCGTCATCTGATCAAAGCGGGTTTGGCATACGTCGACAGTTCGAGCGCCGATGAAGTTCGCATCTTGCGCGGCACGCTGAAGCAGCCCGGCCGGGCGAGTCCCTATCGCGATCGGCGTGTCGAAGAAAACCTCGATCTGTTTCGTCGCATGAAAGAGGGCGAGTTCCCCGACGGCGCGCATGTATTGAGGCTCAAGATCGACCTCGCCAGTCCGAACATGAATCTGCGCGATCCAGCGATCTATCGGATCCGTCACACCGCGCATCACCGCACCGGAGACAAATGGTGCGTCTATCCGCTCTATGACTACACGCATTGCATTTCCGATGCCCTCGAGCGCATCACGCATTCGATTTGCACGCTGGAATTCCAGGACCACCGGCCGCTTTATGATTGGGTGATCGAGCGCCTCGCTGAAGGCGGGCTGCTGCAACGCCCGCTGCCGCAGCAGCACGAGTTCGCCCGCCTGAACCTGTCATACACGGTGATGAGCAAACGCAAGCTTCTCGAGTTGGTCACGGGAGGCCATGTGGATGGATGGGACGATCCACGCATGCCGACACTGGCGGGGCTGCGCCGTCGCGGATATACGCCCGAATCGATCCGTGTGTTCGCTGAGCGTATCGGCGTCTCCAAAGCGCACCAATGGATCGACATGAGCGTTCTCGAGGATTGCCTGCGCGAAGACTTGAACGAGCGCGCCGAGCGACGCATCGCGGTACTCGATCCGATCAAATTAATCGTCGACAACTATCCCGAAGGTTCCGTTGAGGAGTGCGAGGCACCGAACCATCCGCAGCGCCCGGATCTGGGCAAGCGAGTCCTCCCGTTCACTCGCGAACTGTGGATCGAGCGTGACGACTACCAGGAGCAGCCGGCCAAAGGCTACTTTCGCCTGGCTCCCGGCGCCGAGGTTCGGCTGCGCTATGCGTACGTGGTCAAGTGCGTTGGCGTCGACAAGGACGAGCACGGCAATGTCATCGCCGTGCACTGTACCTACGACCCGGCGACCAGAAGCGGTACGCCGGGTGCTGAAACACGGAAGGTAAAGGGCAACATTCATTGGCTTTCGGTCAAGCACGCCCATAGCGCTGAAGTGCGCTTGTACGACCGCCTGTTCGCGGTGCCGCAGCCCGGGCGCATGCAGCAGGAGGCACCGGTCCCGGTAATGCAGCTAGGGACCGAAGGCACGCCGGGCGTCGACGACGATGCGGAATTCGATGAGCCGACCGAACGCGACTACCTGGACGATCTGAATCCCGCGGCCAAACGCGTCATCCGTGCGTATGTCGAATCGGCACTTGCCAAGACGCCCAACGAAACCCGCTACCAATTCGAACGCCACGGGTATTTCGTCGCCGACATCAGCGACAACGCGCCAGACCGGCCGATTTATAATCGCGCGGTGACGTTGCGCGATTCGTGGACGAGGGCGGCACCGGCCAAGGGCTGACCTGACAGTCGCGCCGGGCGCGTCGATCGCAATCGCGCTGAACCTCAAAGTTGTTTTTGCTGCGACGGAGTACTCGATGAAGCGCGTCCTGCTGTTCCTCCTGACCAACATCGCGATAATGGTCGTGCTGTCGGTCGTCGTCCGGCTGCTCGGGCTCGATCGAGCCCTGGCCGCGAATGGCCTCGATCTCGGAGCATTGCTGGCGTTTTCTGCCGTTGTCGGGTTCACCGGCTCGATCATCTCGCTGCTGCTCTCGAAATCGATGGCGAAGTGGTCGATGGGAGCGCAGGTGATCGACAGCCCGCGCAATGAAAATGAAGCGTGGTTGCTGGCGACCGTCAAGAAACTCGCCGACAAAGCTGGCGTCGGTATGCCTGAAGTATCGGTCTACGAAGGTGAACCGAACGCATTTGCGACCGGAGCGTTCCGCAATTCAGCGCTGGTCGCGGTCTCGACGGGCCTGCTTAACTCGATGTCGCGCGACGAAATCGAGGCGGTGCTCGGCCACGAGATGGCCCACGTTGCTAACGGCGACATGGTGACGCTCGCGTTAATACAGGGCGTCGTGAACACCTTTGTCGTATTCCTGTCCCGCGTCGTCGCAATGGTCGTCGATCGGGTGGTATTCCGGTCGGAGCGCGGCGGCGGACCCGGATACTTCATCACCAGTCTGGTCATGCAATTGTTGCTGGGATTTCTGGCCAGCATGATAGTCGCGTGGTTTTCTCGCAGACGCGAGTTCCGCGCCGATGCCGGGAGCGCAGACTACCTCGGCAGTCCGCAACCGATGATGCACGCGTTGGCGAGACTGGGCGGTTTGCCTGCGGGAGAACTGCCTAAAACGATGACCGGTTTCGGTATCACGGATGCGTCAGGCTTCATGGCGCTCTTCGCAACGCATCCTCCGCTCGAGGCGCGAATTCGCGCTCTCCAGGTACGCGGCGAGCGTCGCTAAGCGCCCCGGCCGTTCGATAATTTCATTACGCGGCGCAAAATTGTAGCGGAGGTAATCGATGGCAAGTGCGCCAACCCGGTTCAAAATTGAGATCCAGGCCACCAATGGCATCTGGAGCGACGTTCGCGGCGCCGATGGCACGTTGCTGACATTCGACAGCGAAAGTGCCGCCCGCGCGAAGCTCGGAGAGCTTTACCCGGTCGAGTCGCAGATGGAACACTACGGCTCGAGCAAGCGTACCCGCGTCATTCGTATTCTCAAGGACGACGAAGACGACTGGCCTGAGCGCAAGACGCCGACTTAGCTCCCGTTCGGGGGCGTGCGCGCTTGCGGCGACGGTCCGGTTACGACCTACATCGGTGGCACGAGTCCGTTCTTGCCAACAGCAACGCCGCCTGCGGTGAGCGAGCCATCTGGCTGCTTGGTTGCGCTTACCAAGACGTGCGCGCCGGGGACGAGCATTGCGCGATCCCCGGGTTCGAAGGTCACGACCGGCGCGGTCGGGGGCACGTAGATAGTTTGCTCGCCGTCCTTGTACTTGAGGGTCACCTTGCGTTCCTGATCGACAGCAGTGACCGTGGCGACCGTCGCATTGGTCATCATGCTTCCCGGCTGCAGGTCCCAGCCGTAGTGACCTTCGCCACTGCCACGCCGGGCTTCGGGAAGCACCAGGACCTCCAACGCCCTCAGTGAGCCGTCGGGCTGGGGCATCGACGCGATGCCGACATACGCGCCCGGAGCAATTTTGTTGATATCGGTCTTGACCACGGCATTGACGCCGTAGTTGTCGGCCAGCTTCACCGTGAACATCTCCGCGGTGCGCGACTTCACCTGCAGATTCACGCCGTCGATGGCGACCACATCGCCGCGGATGCGTTGCGTAGGCGCGGTCTGAGCGGACGCCAGGTTGCAAACGGCGAACAGGATTGCGTAGGTGAGTGCGAGACTCATTCTCATCGGATTCTCCTCAAGACAAGCGGCGAAATTCTCGATGCGCGAACCTGCGAGGCTCGCGTCATTCGTTGCGAACAAGCGCCGGGCCATTTTATTTCGGAATATTCGCGGGCAGGAGCAACGCGACCCCATGGGCCCGCCGTCAGCAGTTGAGTCAGATAAACATACGGCCGGCATCGCGTTGCGATAACCGGCCGTATTCGCGGCACAGCGAAAGATTCGACGCCTGGCAGCCGCCGGCGTCGATCGCGTGACCTATTTCAGGTGGTTCGAGACCAGCTTGGTCATTTCGAACATCGACACCTGCTTCTTGCCGCCGAAGACTGCCTTCAGCTTGTCGTCGGCATTGATCAGGCGCCTGTTGATCGAGTCTTGCAGCTTGTTTTTCTTGATGTAGTCCCAGATCTTCTTGGTGACTTCCGTGCGCGGCAACGGCATGCTTCCGACGACTGCGGCGAGCGTCGACGACGGCGTCATTGCTTTCATGAACGCGGCGTTTGGCTTGCGCTTTGCTGCGGGTTTCTTCGCGGCCTTCTTCACTGCGGCCTTTTTCGGCGCCGCCTTTTTCGCCGGCGCTTTTTTCGCTGCTGGTTTCTTCGCAGCCGGTTTTTTCGCTGCTGGTTTCTTCGCAGCGGGCTTCTTTGCTGCTTTCTTGGCAGTAGCCATAGCACTCCTTCCTGGTGGTTGATCGCTTCGATGCAACGGCGATGAATATGGAGTCAGGTCAATCTCCTGTCGTTACTGCTGACGCTCCATGCGCGCAAATATACCGCATTCCCGCGGGCATGGTGCGCAAATTCTCGGCGTTTACTAGTACGTCGTCGCGGAGTGTTGCGCCGACGACAGCGGCGTCCCGAACTGACTTGGCTGACCGCAGCGACGGCGGACAACGCAGCCGAACCGACGCGGCCGACCGTGGACTCTTGAAATCGCCGATAATGTGTCATGCCCGCGGTTTCCCCCGGTCCTTCCGCAGCTTCCACCAAGCTCGCCGATTTGCGGCGCGAATACCATCGGGCCACGTTGACCGAGGCGGATGTCGATCCTGATCCATTGCGGCAGTTCGAACGCTGGCTCGGGGAAGCCATTCGCGCGGAGATTCCGGAACCGACGGCGATGACGCTCGCCACCGTAGCTGAAGATGGCCGCCCGGCCGCCCGCATCGTCCTGTTGAAGGGTGTCACCGCCGAAGGGCTGGTCTTCTATTCCAACTACGACAGCCGCAAGGGGCGAGAGCTCGACGCACATCCGGCTGCCGCGCTGCTGTTTCATTGGGTCGAGCTCGAGCGGCAGGTGCGCATCGAAGGGACGGTGAAGCGACTCGCCGCGGCGCAATCCGACACCTATTTCTCCTCCCGGCCCCGGCTTTCCCGCATAGGTGCCTGGGCCTCGCCGCAAAGCCAGGTCATTGCGGATCGCGAATGGCTGGAGCGTGAGTTCGCGCTGGCAAATGAACGCTACTCGGGCGTCGATTCGATTCCCAGGCCGCCGCAATGGGGCGGCTTTAGCCTCGCCCCGACTTCACTGGAATTCTGGCAGGGCCGCAGTTCCCGCCTGCACGACAGGATTCGCTATCGCCGCGATGCGGACGCGTGGCGCATCGAACGACTCGCCCCTTGAGCGGGCAGTCACCACGCAATTCCTACAGCTTTCCAGCACTCATCGTGCTGGGGATTTTCAACCATACCGTCCTCGCCGGCAGCCGGGTGACGGTGTCGTTGTACGCGCTTTCCCAGGGCGCCTCTCCGCTCGCCGTCGGCGTCTTGATCGGCTTGTACGCTTTTCTTCCGATGTGGCTCGGCATCTACGCGGGCCGGCTCTCCGACCGTATTGGCGTTCGCCGGCCGCTGCTGGTGGGTTCGTGCGGGATCGCGCTCGGCGCGGCGGTCCCTGTTGCGTGGCCAGGCCTGGGACCCTTGTTCCTGTCGACATCCATTGTCGGAGTCTCGTTCATGCTTTTTCAGGTGGCGGCACAACACGCTACCGGTGCGATGGGACCGCCGGTCGATCGCGCAAAGAATTTCAGCTTATTGGCGCTCGGGTATTCGATATCGGGTTTGGTCGGCCCTCTGGTTGCCGGCTTGATGATCGACCACACCAGCTTTACCGCGACCTTTGCATTGCTGGCATTGCTGCCTCTGGTGCCGGTGGGCGTGCTGTTGAGCCGGGCACTTGCATTGCCGGGCCATCAGGCGGAACAAACGCCAACGCGGCCGGGACATTTGTTCGAACTCTTCGGCAATGGCCATCTGATGCGGGTATTCGTCGTCAACGGACTATTGTCGATGGCATGGGACCTGCACTCATTCTTCATTCCGATTTACGGCGCGACCATCGGTCTGTCGGCATCCAGAATTGGCGTGATTCTGGCGTCGTTCGCCGCTGCGACATTCCTTGTCCGCCTGGCCATGCCACGCATCGCTCGGCGCTTCAGGGAATTTCAGGTTCTGACCGCGGCGCTGTTTGTCGCGGCCGCCGCCTATGCCATGTTTCCGTTCGTTTCCAGCGCCGGCGCGCTGATGAGTTTGTCCTTTACCCTCGGTCTGGCGCTGGGCAGCGCGCAGCCGATGGTGATGTCGCTGCTGCACACGATCGCTCCTGCCGGAAGGGTGGGCGAGGCGGTCGGCGTGCGCATGACGATCATCAACGCTTCGACGTTCGCGGTACCGCTGTTGTTCGGTGCAGTCGGATCAACGTTGGGCTTGGCGCCGGTGTTCTGGTCGGTCGGGGCGGCGCTCGCCGGAGGCGGCTTGTTCGCGCGCCGAACGTCGAGCGCGTAGCGCGCTGTGCAGCCACCAGGCCCTCAGTTGATCGAAGTGCTGCTTTTGAAACCAGGCGACCTTTGGGGCGACGACTGCCTGGCAGTAAGGCTCAATGCCGTCGCGCGCGAATACGTTGAGGCTTTCGCCGGGGCAGTGCGATAATCGCGCGTCCAACGAATCGGGGATGAACGCAATGTCACTGCTGCCCCGCGAGGGGAAATTCTTCGATTTTTTCAACGAGCATGCCGAACTGGCTGTGCTCGCGGCGGTTGAACTCAAGATGCTGCTCGAGAACATCCAGGATCTGGATTTGCGACGCAGGAACATCGAGCGCTACGAAAAGCAGGCCGATCACATCACCCATCAGACTATCGCTCTGCTGCACCAGACATTCATCACGCCGCTCGATCGGGACGAAATTCATCACCTGATTACGGGCATGGATGACATCCTCGACCTGACCGAGGACGTGGCGCAGTGCCTTTTCCTGTACGACGTGCGCGTCGTCCCGATCGAAGCCCAGCGTCTGGCCGATATCTCCGTCAATTGCACGCGCAAGGTCAAAGAAGCGGTTGCCAAGCTTGAATCGATCGGTGACCCGGATGCGATCCTCAAGATCTGCGCCGAAATCGACCGCCTTGAGACCGATGCCGACCACGTCATGCGCTCGGCAATGGCGAAACTGTTTCGGGAAGAACCCGACGCCAAGGAAATCATCAAGCTGAAGGAAATCTACCAGCTTCTCGAGATGATCACCGACAAATGCGAGGACGTGGCCAACTTGATCGAAGGCATCGTGCTCGAGAACGCGTAGCACGAATGGAGGCTTCGAGTTTCAGCTTTGGCGCGATCGTCTCGTTGATCGCAATCGCGCTGGCATTCGATTTCATGAACGGCTTTCACGACGCCGCGAATTCCATCGCCACCATTGTTTCGACGCGCGTGCTCAGACCGCACTACGCGGTGGCCTGGGCGGCATTCTTCAATTTTGTCGCCTTCCTCGTCTTTGGCCTCAACGTCGCCAACACCATCGGCACCGGCGTCATCCTGCCGACGATCGTCGACCACAACGTGATACTCGGCGCGCTGCTGGGCGCGATCGCGTGGGACCTCATCACCTGGTACTACGGGATTCCGTCGTCCTCCTCGCACGCGCTGATCGGTGGTCTTGCCGGCGCTGCAGTCGCCAAAGGGGGATTTGCGGCTCTCGTCGGCAAGGGCCTGCTGACGATAGCTCTTGCTATCGTGCTCTCGCCTCTATTGGGTTTCCTGCTCGCGATGGTACTGATGGTCATTGTCGCGCATCTGTTTGCGCGCACGGCGCCGCATCGAATCGATCGCTGGTTCCGTCGCCTGCAATTCCTGTCTGCGTCGATGTACAGCCTCGGTCACGGAGGCAACGACGCCCAGAAGACGATGGGCATTATTGCCATGGTGCTGTTCTCGGCAGGAATGAGCGGCGGGACGTTTCACGTGCCTTTCTGGGTGGTGCTCAGTTGCCAGACCGCAATTGCCCTCGGAACCTTGTTCGGCGGCTGGCGCATCGTCAAGACCATGGGGATGAAAATAACCAAGCTCAAACCTGTCGGTGGTTTCTGCGCGGAAACCGGCGGGGCGATCACGCTGTTTCTCGCGACAGGCCTGGGCGTTCCGGTATCGACAACACACACCATCACTGGCGCCATTATCGGCGTCGGCGCGACGCGCAAGCTCTCCGCCGTTCGGTGGGGTGTCGCCCAGCGCATCGTCTGGGCGTGGTTGCTGACCATTCCGTGCTCGGCATTCCTCGCGGCAGTCGCGTGGTGGATCGTGCGCGACGCGGGCTGATGCGGATATCGGCCACAGTATCGTGATCGCATCCGTCGGCATCCTGCTTACCTTCGTGCTGCGCGTGGCGCGTCGGCTCGATGAAGCGGGTATAGGTCGCATCGCTGCGAGCCTGTCGTTTACCACGCTTCTCGGCCTGGTCCCGCTGTTCACCGTCGCCTTCGCCTATGTCGCGCGCTATTCCGCCTTTCAAAGCTGGGTCGACGGGCTCGAACCCTTTCTGCTCAGGTATCTGCTGCCAGGCAGCAGCAACACGGTCCGGCGCTATCTTGCGGAATTCACGACCAACACGGCCAACCTCAAAGGATTCGCCATCGGTTTTGTCGTACTCACGGCGGTGTTGCTGGTGGCCGAAGTTGAACGAGAAATCAATGTCATCTGGGGCATCGAGACGCCGCGCTCGTTCATGCGTCGCGTCGTTGTCTATTCGCTGGGCCTTGTCGCCGCGCCCATCCTGATTGGCGGCACGGCATACGCGACATCGTGGCTCATCGCGCAGTCGATCGCGGCGGTGCCTATGGCGGGCGACGCGTTGACATTGCTGGCCGACTCCGGTGGCTTTGGCCGTCGGGACGGTGGTCTTGACCCTTGTCTACAAGTTCGTCCCAGCCACACCTGTGCGCTGGAGTGCGGCCTTGCTCGGAGGATTGTTTACGGCAGTCGTTTTCGAAGCGGCCAAAATGGGCTTTGCGTTCTACATCAGGCGGTTTCCGACATATCAACTGGTCTACGGCGCGCTCGCCACGATTCCCCTATTGTTGCTCTGGATCTATCTGGCATGGATCATTCTGCTTGCCGGCGCCGCTGTTACCGCCACGCTCTCGGAGCGTCGGGCAGGCGGAAGGAAGTCGCGACGCTCTCGCTGATCGCTTGAATCGAGTGCCGCCAATGGCAGCGAAGCCCGGTTTCGGAGGCTGGCAATGCACCCGGACCGGCGTGAAACAGAACGTTACCTTGCCGAATCGGGACGACCAAGCTAGAGTTAACGCTTCGCTTCGCAGGAGTCTCATCTCGTGTGGTCGATTATTCAAGCGGCCGGTTGGCCGATCTGGCCGCTGATATTTGCGTCGGTCACAGCGCTGGCGCTGATTTTCGAGAGGATGTGGTCGCTGCGCCAGTCCGCCGTCGCACCTGCTGGCATGGTCGACAAGGTACTCGCCGAATACCGGCGCACTGGCCTGACGCCCGAACTCATCACCATAACTGCGCAGCAGGGTCCGCTCGGGACGCGTGCTGGCTGCAGGTCTTGCGAACGTGAAGAGTCCGCGCCCGGTGATGAAGGAAGCGATCGAGGAAATCGGCCGCATCATCGCTCACCAGCTCGAGCGTTTCCTTACGACGCTGGGAACGATCGCCGCGATGTCCCCGCTGCTCGGATTGTTCGGCACGGTAGTCGGCATGATCGAGATCTTCGGATCGCAGACCAATACCGGCTCAAACCCGATCCTTCTGGCGCACGGCATTTCGGTGGCGCTGTACAACACCGCGCTCGGCCTGATCGTCGCCATTCCCAGCATGATTTTCTACCGGCATTTCCGCGCGAAAGTCGACGCTTTGACGCTGGAGATGGAACAGCAGGCGATCAAGCTGGTCGAACTCGCTCACGGCGAGCGCAAGTAGGATGCCTCGCGAGAACCTGCAGGACAGTGCGGTTCGTCGCAGGAACCACCCGTCCGATGTCGAGGCAAGGTAGATGAACTTTCGCGGTAATCGCCAGCGCGAGGAGCCCGAGATCAATTTCATTCCGTTGATCGACGTGCTGCTGGTCATTTTGATTTTCCTGATGGTGACCACGACCTACCAACGCGTCGCGGAACTCAAGATCACGTTGCCCGAAGCCAACGCCGATCCGTTGCAGCAACGCCCCCGCGAAATAAACATAGGCGTCAGCGCGCAGGGACAGTTCGTCATCGACAAGACGCTGTATTCGTATACGACGGTCGCCGCGCTTGCCGATGCACTGACTCGCGCCGCCGCCGGCGCAAAGGATCCGGTAGTCATTATCAATGCGGACGCCAACGCGACCCATCAGTCGGTCATCCACGTGATGGAGGCGGCGCGGCAGGCGGGCCTGATCCACATCACGTTCGCCACGCAGACCACCAGCAAGTAAAAGGCGTGCGTCCAGGCGCGGGCGCGCACGGACGGTCACCCAGTGACGTAACATAGCGTCCCATGTCCGTCGCCGACGCGCTGATCGATAGCTGGTATTCCAAGCGTCCGACCGCGTTGTCGTTATCGCTGTTGCCGCTGGCGTGGGTTTTCCGCGGCGTCGTGGCAACGCGCCGACAGCTCTATCGCGCCGGTGTCATGCGTACGGATCGGTTGCCTGTACCTGTCGTCGTCATCGGCAATATCACGGTGGGTGGCAGCGGCAAGACGCCATTGGCGATCGCATTGGCGACCGCGCTGGCGCAGCGTGGCTGGCGCCCCGGAATCGTCAGCCGCGGCTACGGTGGTGACGCGGACAGACCTTCCCGGGTTGATCAGGATTCGAGCGCGACCCTCGTCGGCGACGAGCCACTGCTGCTGGCGCGAACCGGATTGCCGGTCTGGGTCGGACGCAACAGGCCACAGGCTGCTCGAGCTCTGCTGGCGGCGCATCCCGAATGCAATGTTCTTCTTGCCGATGATGGGCTGCAGCACTATGCGCTTGCACGCGATGTGGAAATCGCCGTGCTCGACCAGGCGCGCGGCGTAGGCAACGGGCTGGCGCTCCCGGCGGGCCCGCTGCGTGAATCCGTTGACCGCTTGTCGGAGGTCGACGCAGTTGTCTGGCTCGGCGCCACGTCAGCGCGCCTGTCGGAACGGGAATTCACGATGACGCTTTCCCCCGATCGGTTCGTGCGCGTCAATGCCCGATCGGTGAGCGCGTCAGCCGATGCCTTGCCAACGGAGATGTTCATGCGATCGCGGGCATTGGTCATCCCGAACGTTTTTTTTCGCAACTGCGCTCGCTGGGTATTCGTCCCACCTGTCATGCCTTTCCCGACCATCACCGGTTTATTGCGGCGGACTTGTCGTTCCCCGGCGCGACAGCGATCCTGATGACGGAGAAGGATGCGGTAAAATGTTCGGCACTCGCCGATGACCGATGTTGGGCTCTGCCGGTGAGAGCGGAGTTCGATCCCGCGCTGGTTGAGCTCGTCGAGAAAGGCCTACGTGGATTCCAAGCTGCTTGAACTGCTGGTCTGTCCGGTGACCAAGGGACCGCTGATCTATGATCGCGAGCGGCAGGAACTCGTTTCCAAGTCGGCACGCCTTGCGTATCCGATTCGGGATGGAATTCCGGTAATGCTCGAGGAAGAGGCGCGCAAGCTCACGCCGGCCGAGTACGAGTGAGCACGCTGGCGAGCAGCCACTGCTCTGAGGCGGCGCCGCGTTGCCGCCGAACGACGACGGCGCGCCCCGTCAGTGCAATCGCGCCGTGAGTTTTACCGTCCTTATTCCGGCTCGCTATGCGTCTTCGCGCCTGCCCGGTAAACCGCTGTCCGATATAGCCGGCAAGCCGATGGTCGTGCGCGTCGCCGAGCGCGCCCGTTTGAGTGGCGCCGCGCGCGTGGTTATCGCCACCGACGATGATCGTATCCGGGTCGCCGTCGAGGCATTCGGCTATGAAGTCGCGATGACGAGAAGCGATCACCCTACCGGCACGGATCGCTTGTCGGAAGCAGCGCAACAGCTTGGACTCGATGACGATGCGATGGTCGTCAATGTGCAGGGCGACGAGCCATTGCTCGAACCAGCGCTGATACGTGGCGTTGCCGACACCCTTGAGGCGCACAGCGACGCGGCGATCGCGACCGCATGCCATCCGATCGACGATGCAGACGAGGCATTCAATCCCAATGTGGTCAAGGTCGTGCTGGATCACGCCGGGTACGCGTTGTACTTCAGCCGCGCGACGATACCTTGGGCGCGGGACAGTTTTGCCGCAAGCCGTGACGAGATCCCGCGCGACGTGGTGCTCTATCGCCACTACGGCCTCTACGCGTATCGCGTGCGCTTCCTCAAGCAATTTCCTAAACTCTCGATCGCGCCACCCGAACGCCTCGAAGCTCTGGAACAGCTCCGCGCGCTGTGGCACGGCTATCGTATTGTCGTCACTGTCACTCACGGCGCGCCTGCGCCCGGGGTCGATACGGCGGAAGACCTGGAACGTGTTCGTGCATTCTTTCGCGCCAGCTAGGGCCGCGAGGGAATCGAGGCCGATGGAATGCGGGGCCGACAATTGCGGGTGTTTGACCAGTCGACGTAATCAAGACAGAATCGCTGCGCGCTTGGCCCCACTGCAATCCAAACCGGCCGTCGGCAAAACCAACCGGGTGATCGCGAAGCGCCGACCTCGCAGCATCGCCCCGAGACAAGAACTGTAACCATGCGATTGATACTGCTCGGCCCGCCCGGTGCGGGCAAAGGAACCCAGGCTGCCTTCATCAAGGAGGCGTACAGCATTCCACAAATATCAACTGGCGACATGTTGCGCGCAGCCGTCAAGGCAGGGACCCCTCTCGGGATCGCCGCCAAGAAAGTGATGGACTCGGGTGCGCTGGTGTCGGACGACATCATCATCGGACTGGTGGGAGAGCGACTGAAGACGCCCGACTGCGGCAACGGGTACCTGTTCGACGGGTTTCCACGCACGATCCCTCAGGCCGACGCGATGAGGGCGGCCAAAGTTGTTCTCGACTACGTTCTGGACATCGACGTTCCCGATGCGACCATTGTCGAACGCATGAGTGGCAGGCGAGTGCACCCCGCGTCGGGCCGCAGTTATCACATCAAATACAATCCGCCCAGAGTGCCCGATCGCGACGACATCACAGGCGAACCGCTGATTCAGCGCGAAGACGACAAGGAAGCAACGGTCGCGAACAGGCTTGCCGTGTATCACGCGCAGACCGAACCGCTGGTTGACTACTATCTGAAGTGGGCGCGCGACGGGCGATCCTCGTGCACCGAAATTCCGCAAGGTGTCCGGCGTCGGAACAGTCGATGAGATTCGCTCGGCGTGCTTGGCGGCATTGCGGTCCTGAGGCGATGGAATGGAAGCAACAGTGAAACAACAGTGGAAACGACAGCGGAAACGACGGCGACCCCCCTCGTGAGTGTGATCGTCAGGAGCATGGCGCGCGCTACGCTTCCCGAGTCGCTGGCGTCCATTGCAGCGCAGGACTATCCCGAATGTCGAAGTGGTGCTGGTCGCTGCCAGCGGTTCGGGACATCCGCCGCCCGCGGAACTGGCCGGGCCGCATCCGATACGCTTTGTGGCGAGCGGGCAGCCTCTCGCCCGCGCGGCGGCCGCCAACGCAGGCCTCGATGCCGCGCGTGGCGACTGGATTACCTTTCTCGACGACGACGACGTGTTTCTGCCGGGGCACATCAGCGGGCTTGTGGCCGCCACGCGCCATGCGTCGAACCCGCGGATTGTCCATTCGCTGGCGCGGGCCCGCTTTGCCGACGGCTATCAACAGCCGTTCGGACACCCATTTTCGTTGGTCGAGCTCTACGAGCGAAGTTTCATTCACCTCTCCACCGCCCTGGTGTCACGCGCGTTACTCGCTGACGGCTGCCGCTTCGACGAATCGCTGCTGGTTCACGAGGACTGGGATTTTTTTCTGCAATGCGCCCAACACGGCAATTTTCATTTTGTCCCGCAGCAGACTTTCGAGTGGCACGCCGACCTGGGCACTTCCGGTGCCGGCGGCGGCGCCAATCAGGACGACGCGCGATTCGCGATTTATCGCGACCGCGTTTACCAGAAATGGGGCGCGCAGCGTGACGCGCTGGTCGATCGCGTCGATCCTATCCTGCGCGACGCTGCCGCCAAAGCAGCGAACGGCGAATATGAAGTCGCGCAGGCAAGGGCGCGCGAGGTACTCGACATGAGCACCAACGACCCGTGGGCGCTCAACTTGATCGCGATGATTCAACGCTCTGCGGGGCGCCTGGAGGACGCCGACCGGACGCAGTCGCTTGCGGTCGCGGTACGTCCGGAAGAAGCTTCCTTTGTCTACAACCTGGGACTGATCAGCCGCGCCCGCGGCGACATTGCACGCGCCCGCCACTGCGCACAACGCGCGCTGAGCATCTCGCCCGAGTACGCGCCGGCGCGCAAACTGCTCGCGGAACTCGCCATCGCCCGTTGATTGCGGCGCGCGGGGCACCGGGTTGGACGTTGCACCAGCGCTACCTTACAATCGCCGGCTCCCTCCCAAGCCCCGCGGAACCCTCGTGAGCAAACGCAACGCTTTCTACGCCCAGTCCGGCGGCGTTACGGCCGTCATCAACGCCAGCGCGTGCGGCGTGGTGCAGACGGCCCGCAAGTACAAGGACAAGATCGGCAAAGTCTATGCGGGTCGCAATGGCATCATCGGCGCGCTGACCGAAGACTTGATCGATACGAGCAAGGAGTCGAGTGCGGCGATCGCCGCGTTGATGCATACGCCGGGAGGCGCGTTTGGATCGTGCCGATACAAGCTCGGCAGCATCGAGAAGAATCCCGCGCAATACGCGCGGCTGATCGATGTTTTCCGCGCGCACGATATCAGTTATTTCTTCTACAACGGCGGCAACGACTCGGCCGATACCTGTCTCAAGATTTCGCAGCTGTCGGCGCGACTCAACTACCCGCTCACTGCCGTGCATGTACCCAAGACAGTCGACAACGATCTTCCGATCACCGATTGCTGTCCGGGATTCGGCTCAGTCGCGAAATACGTCGCGACCTCGATGCGCGAGGCGGCTTTCGACGTCGCCTCGATGGCCAAGACGTCGACCAAGGTTTTCGTGCTGGAAGTAATGGGACGCCATGCCGGATGGATCACCGCCGGCGTGGGACTCGCCGACGACAAGGACACGCCGATTCCTCTGCTGCTCCTGTTCCCGGAAATCCCGTTCGACGAAGCGAAGTTTCTCGCCAACGTCGATGCCAAGGTCAAGAAATTCGGATACTGCTGCGTAGGCGTTTCCGAAGGACTCCTCAGTGCTGAAGGCAAGCTGATGGCCGAGGCGGGTGGCAAGGACGCATTCGGCCACTCACAACTTGGCGGGGTGGGGCCGATGATTGCAACGCTGATCAACGCCAAGTTCGGCTACAAATATCACTGGGCTGTTGCCGACTATCTTCAGCGCGCCGCGCGACATCTCGCGTCAAAAACCGACGCGCTGCAAGCCTACGCGGTGGGGAAGGTCGCGGTCGAGCTGGCGGTTGCCGGGAAGAACGCGGTGATGCCGGCGATTGTGCGTACATCGGACAAACCCTATCGGTGGAAGATCGGCGTTGCGCCGCTGGACAAGGTTGCGAACGTCGAGAAAAAGTTGCCGCGTGATTACATCACCGCCGACGGCTACGGCATTACGCAGAAGGCGCGCGCTTACCTGTCGCCGCTCGTTCGCGGCGAAGATTTTCCGCCGTTCGTCAATGGCCTGCCGAAATACGTGCGTCTGAAAAACGTTGCCGTGCCGAAGAAACTCACGGCCGAATTCAAGATCTAGCTGGACGTCGTTGGACTTCGGTGGCGACGACGCCCGATGCGTGAAGGAGCGGTCAGTGTGAACAAGGTCATCGACTACTACTTCGCGCCGATTTCGCCTTTCATGTATCTCGGCCACCAGCGTTTTGTCGCGCTGGCCGCCAGACACGGGGCGTCGATTGGGATCAAACCTATCGACCTCGGAGCGGTTTTTCCACTGTCGGGCGGCCTGCCGTTGGCCAAACGGGCGCCGCAACGGCAGGCATATCGGCTGTTCGAACTCGAGCGCTGGTCGGATTTCCTGGGGGTTCCGCTTAATACGCAGCCCAAGTTCTTTCCCGTCAGTGGCGATCTCGCCGCGACATCGATTCTCGCGGCGCAGGAAGTGGGCGCGGCCGAAGCGCTGGCGTTGATCGGGGCAGTCGGGCGCGCGCTTTGGTCCGAGGATCGCAATATCGCTGACCCGTCGACGATCGCGGAACTGGCACAAGCGCAGGGACTTGATCCCGCGCGCCTGGCGGCGCGTGCCGGTTCACCCGACATCGAAGCACGCTACAAGTCGTTGACGCAGGAGGCGATCGACCGACAAGTCTTTGGTTCGCCGACGTACATCTATCGCGACGAGCCTTTCTGGGGTCAGGATCGGCTCGACTTTTTGGAGCGGACGCTGGCAAAATAGCAAGTTTTCCAGGTCCCGCCGCCGTCCCGCCCAAAAGACCGCTGGCGGCAGGGTCCGACCGGCACCCGTACTTGCAATAGGCGACTGGCGGTTCGCTCGACCGCACAGCGCACCAAGCAGGTTCCGGATGACAACGAATTTCGAGAAGTCACACTGAGGGGGTAGTCATGTCAACCGCACTTGTGTTTGCGCTGGTTTGCGCAGTGGCCGCATTGGTCTACGGCGCATGGTCGATCAATTGGATACTGCAAAAACCGGCCGGCAATGCGCGCATGCAGGAAATTGCCGCGGCCGTGCAGCAGGGAGCTCAGGCCTACCTGAATCGGCAGTACATGACGATCGGTATTGTCGGCGTCATCCTGTTCGTGATCATCTGGTGGGCGCTCGGCGGACGTAGCGCGGGCGGGTTCGCCATAGGCGCGATTCTGTCCGGCCTTGCAGGTTACATCGGCATGAACGTATCGGTGCGGGCGAACGTGCGCACTGCCGAAGCTGCGCGCACGGGTCTCAACGAAGCGCTCGCCGTTGCGTTCCGCGGCGGTGCGATTACCGGTTTGCTGGTCGTCGGTCTCGGGCTGCTCGGCGTCGCGGGTTTCTATTGGTTTCTGGTCCGATCCGCGCCCGATGCCGCGAGTGCGACGCGCGAAGGCCTGCACGGAATCATTCAACCTCTGGTCGGACTCGCTTTCGGTGGCTCGCTGATTTCGATTTTCGCTCGACTCGGCGGCGGGATCTTCACCAAAGGTGCCGATGTCGGCGCCGATCTGGTCGGCAAGGTCGAGGCGGGCATTCCGGAAGATGATCCGCGCAACCCCGCCGTGATCGCCGATAACGTCGGTGACAACGTTGGCGATTGCGCCGGCATGGCGGCGGACCTGTTCGAAACCTACGCGGTGACGATCGTCGCGACCATGCTGCTTGGCGCACTCTTGTTGCCGACCTTCGCGGAAGCCGCGGTGACCTATCCTCTGGCGCTCGGCGGTTTCTCGATCCTCGCGTCGATCGTCGGTTGCTTTTTCGTCAAGGCCCGTCCCGGCGGCAAGATCATGAATGCGCTGTATCGCGGCTTGATGGTCGCGGGTGGATTGTCGGCGATCGGTTTCTGGTTCATTACCGACAAGCTCATGGGCGGCGTTTCGGCGACGCATCCTGAGCTTACGACCATGCACCTGTGGGGTGCTGCGCTCGTTGGACTTGCGCTGACAGCGGCGATGGTCGTCATCACCGAGTACTACACGGCGACCGAATACAAGCCGGTGCGTCACGTTGCACAGGCGTCGACCACGGGTCACGCCACCAACATCATCGCGGGGCTTGGGGTGTCGATGAAGTCGACCGCGTGGCCGGTGATCGCCGTCTGTATCGCTATCCTCTTGTCGCATTGGCTCGCTGGCCTGTATGGCATTGCGGTTGCTGCGACCGCGATGTTGTCGATGACCGGCATCATCGTCGCGCTCGACGCCTACGGTCCTATCACCGATAACGCAGGCGGCATTGCCGAAATGGCTGACCTGCCCGATTCGGTCAGGGCGATCACTGATCCGCTCGATGCGGTCGGCAATACCACCAAGGCGGTGACCAAAGGTTATGCGATCGGCTCCGCGGGTCTCGCCGCGCTCGTGTTGTTCGCCGATTACACCCATGCGCTCTCAGGCTCCGGCATCAACGTCAGCTTCGACTTGTCGGATCACATGGTCATCGTTGGCCTCTTCCTCGGTGGCTTGATTCCGTTCCTGTTTGGCGCGATGGCGATGGAAGCGGTCGGCCGAGCTGCGGGCGCGGTGGTGGTCGAAGTGCGCCGGCAGTTCAAGGAAATTCCCGGGATCATGGCGGGCACGGCGAAACCGGAATACGGCGTTGCGGTCGACATGCTGACCAAAGCGGCCATCCGCGAAATGATCATCCCGTCGCTGCTGCCGGTGCTGGTCCCCGTACTGGTGGGATTGCTCCTCGGCCCGGTCGCGCTCGGTGGCTTGCTGATGGGTACGATCATCACCGGTCTGTTCGTTGCAATTTCGATGACGACTGGCGGAGGTGCGTGGGATAACGCCAAGAAATATATCGAGGACGGTCACCACGGCGGCAAGGGCTCAGACGCACACAAGGCAGCCGTCACCGGCGACACAGTCGGCGATCCGTACAAGGACACCGCGGGTCCGGCCGTCAATCCGCTGATCAAGATCATCAACATCGTCGCGCTGATGATCGTGCCGCTGTTGGCTGTCTACGGCGGCAAGAAGGTTGTGATGACCTCGCCTGTCGCACCGACGGCGATGGTTGCACCTGCCGCTCCTGTGATGTCCGTGCCCGCGGCGGGAGCCTACGTCGCGATCGCCGACGTTACTGCGCCAGCGGTCAAGGTCTACTTTGCATCAGGCAGCGCGGACCTTCCGGCCGATCCGGCTCAGGGGCTCGGCGCAGTGGTCGCCTATTTGAAGGATCACGCGAGTGCGACCGCATCGATTTCCGGTTTTCACGACGCTACCGGCAACATCGAGCAGAACCAGGCGTTGGCCAAGCAGCGTGCCGAGAACGTACGCGGCGCGATCGCGGCCGGCGGCATCGCGGAATCCCGGATCACGATGAAGAAGCCTGAGCAGACGCAAGGTTCGGGCGATAACGCCGAAGCTCGTCGAGTGGAAGTGCGCGTGCAGTAGTACGAGCCGGCGCGCCGCAACGTCACGCGGTAGTTGCGGCTTGGTTGCGTAGCAGGCGAGCGAGCAACGAAAAAGGGCAGCATCACGCTGCCCTTTTTTTATTGTGGATCGACCCGATGCGCTATTTCTTGCGCGCCAGCGTGACGCCGTCGCCGACTGTCAACAGACATGCATCGACCCGCGAGTCGTCGCGTATCTTGGCGTTGAGCGCCCGCAGCGCATCGGTGTCGGCGTCGTGGACGTTCGCATCGGCCACGTTGCCCGACCAGAGCATATTGTCGAGCGCGATGACGCCGCCAGCGCGCACAAGTTTCAGGCACGCCTCGTAATAGTTGTCGTAGTTGGACTTGTCAGCGTCGATGAACGCAAAGTCGAAAGTCCCCGCGCCACCATCGCGCAATAACGTGGCGAGAGTTTCGACAGCGGGCGCCAGGCGAAGGTCGATCTTGTCGGCGACGCCGGCAGCCTGCCAATGTCGTCGTCCGACGTTGGTCCAGGCGGCGCTGACATCGCAGCAGATCAGTATGCCGTCGGATGGCAACGCAGACGCAACGGTCAGCGCGCTGTAACCCGTGAACGTCCCGACTTCGATCGCACGTCGCGCGTCGAGCAGCTTGATCAACATCGTCAACAACGCCGCTTGGTCCGCTCCAATCTGCATGCCTGCGAGCCGCATCGGCGCGGTTTCCTCGCGCAAGCCGCGTTGTGCCGGTGTTTCTCGCGCGATTTCATCGGCGAGATAACGTTCTACGTTTTCCGGAAGGAGCGATCGAGCCATGGCAACAGCATGCCGGCACGCGGCGGCAATTGCAATCGCGGGCGGCAAAGCTGCTACTGGCGAATAAGGACCGCCAAAAAGCAAGGGCGGCAGAGCTGATCGCCCTGCCGCCCCTGTGCCTGAGCGGCGTTCAACAACCCGGCGGGCGCTAGCCTGCGTTCTCCGCCAGGTTCTGAATCACGTTTGGACGTCGGCTCGTACTAGGGCTTGTCGGAGAAAATGGCCATCGCTTGATCTTTGCTGATCATGCCCATCTTCTTCTTGTCCATCATGTCGAAGCGCTTTTCCATCATCGCCATGAAGTCCTTCTTCGACACCATGCCGTTCTTGTCGGTCATCGTCGCGAGGTGCTTGGTGAACGGGTCGAGCCCGGTGTCGCTCTGTGCGAACGCCGGCGCAGACAGCGCGGCAATGCTCAACATCGCGCCAAACGTCATCAGCTTTGCGGTTTGCTTCAGGTTCATTGCAGCTCCTTAGGTTTGATCTTGGGGATTTGCCCGGCGGCGGTGCCCCGGGATCAAGCGCATGTCACGCTCGAGTGCTTGGTCGCGCATATATTCCAAACCTTACAGGGGTAGCGTCGTCGGTAATGTCGGAGCTGGCGGTCAGCAGGGTTTGGGGTCTGTCCGGCCGGCTCGGCTCGGGTAGAATCGCCGCGTGACCCCGCTGCGACCCGCCCGGCGACCGCGCTGGCTGCTGACTCTGGTGTGCGTTTGCACGCTGGCCGCGGCCCAACCGGCCCCGCCCGAGGGGCCGTCCGGTACGACGCCTAAGCGCGCCGTGCAGAGCAAGCGCGAGATGGTAGCAACGGCCAATCCGATCGCCACCGCCGTCGGCTATCGCATCCTGCGTCAGGGGGGTACGGCCGTCGACGCGACCATCGCGATGCAAATGGTCCTCAACCTGGTGGAACCCCAGTCTTCCGGCATTGGCGGCGGCGCTTTCATGTTGGCACACGATGCGCGCAGCCATTTGCTCTCCGCGTACGACGGCAGGGAGACGGCGCCGGCAGCTGCCACGCCCGAACGCTTCCTCGACGCCGATGGCAAGCCGCAGCGGTTCTTCGATGCCGTCGTCGGTGGAAAATCGGTCGGCGTCCCAGGGACCTTGCGAATGCTGGCACTCGCTCATCGCCGCCATGGCAAGCTGCGATGGGCCGACCTGTTCGAGCCGGCGATTCATCTGGCGGAAACCGGATTTGCGGTAAGCCCGCGTTTGCACGCCGCAATCGTCGGCGAAAAGACTTTTGCGCAGGAGCGCGCCCGGGCGTATTTCTCCCGTGCCGACGGCAAGCCGCTCGAGGTCGGCGATATTTTGAAGAATCCTCCTTTCGCTGCGACGTTGCGACGTATCGCCAACGAAGGCGCTGATGCCTTCTATGTCGGTGCGCTGGCAACAGACATCGTCCAGACCGCCAACTCGTACGTCGCCAATCCGGGGGACCTCACCGAAGCGGACCTCGCGAGCTATAAGGCGAAGGCGCGTACGCCGATATGCGGGGTGTATCGTCACTACACCGTGTGCGGCATGCCCCCGCCTTCGGCCGGTGGCGTAACGCTGCTGGAACTGCTCGGCTTGCTCGATCGATTCGATCTCGCGGCGACGGGTGTTGAATCGCTGCAAAGCGTGCATCTGTTCAGCGAGGCCGGTCGGCTTGCATTCGCCGACCGCGACCAGTATCTGGCCGATCCCGATTTCGTCGCCATTCCAGAAGGTTTGACCGATCTCGACTACCTTCGTCGGCGCTCGATGCTCATCCAGCCCAATGTCAGTATCGGCCACGCTTCCCCTGGGTTGCCGGAAGTCAATTTTCCGCTGGAAAGAATCGCGTATGGCTCCGGCAATGCTCTGGAGTTTCCGTCAACGTCGCACCTGTCGGTCGTCGATCGCGACGGCAATGCGGTGGCAATGACTACCACAATCGAAAACGCGTTCGGTAGTACGCTGATGACCAAGGGAGGCTTTCTGCTCAACAATCAACTCACCGATTTTTCGTTTGTCCCGGTGGTTGAAGGCAAGATTGTTGCCAATCGTGTCGAAGCGGGCAAACGCCCAAGGTCCGCAATGGCGCCGACGATCGTCTATGACGCTCAGGGCCAGGTGCTGATGATCGTCGGTTCGCCCGGCGGCGGAGCGATCATCAACTATGTCGCCAAGACGCTCATTGGTGTCCTCGATTGGCATCTCGATCCGCAAGCGGCGATTGACCTGCCCAATATCGGCAGTCGCAACGGTCCGACCGAGCTGGAGTCGGGCACCCGGCTCGAATTGCTCGCGAGCCCGTTGCGTGCAATGGGCCACGACGTGCGCATCAGCGCACAGACCAGCGGCGTGCAGGCTATAGTCCGTACGCGCGATGGCTGGATTGGCGGCGCGGATTCGCGACGCGAAGGCGTCGTGCTCGGCGATTGAGCGACGTAGGCGCCCCATTTGGAAACTCATTTGCAACTCCTTTGCCCAATCATTGGTCCACTCATTTGCAACGCTAGACGTCGTGGCAACTGAGAGTGGCAACTAAGGTGGCAACTAAGGTGGCAATCAAGGTGGCAACTAAGCTGCATCGCATTGTCGTAGTCGGCGGAGGCGCGGGAGGCTTGCCCCTCGCGACCGCGCTCGGCGACAAGCTGGGCCGAAAAGGCCTCGCCGAAATCACGCTTGTCGATCGTTCCGAAACGCATTTGTGGAAACCGTTGCTGCACGAAGTCGCGGCCGGCCGGATGGATGCCGATGCGCACGATGTCGACTATCTTGCGCTGGGACATTGGCACCGCTTCCGCTTCCGCCAGGGCGCTGTCGGTGGTCTTGACCGATCGCGTCGCGAATTGACGCTTCAGGCGGTTGACGACGACGAAGGCCGACAAATGCTGCCGGCGCGCGTGTTGGCCTACGACACGCTCATTTTCTGCGTCGGCAGCACCACCAACGACTTTGGTATTCCCGGCGTCGCAAGGCACGCCATCTCGTTGGATACGGCTCTCGACGCCGAACGCTTTCATCGCCGCCTGCTTTCGGCCTGCGTGCGGGCCGACGGACTCGCGTCCGAAGGTAAGCCCGTGGGCGTGGATATCGTCATCATCGGTGCAGGTGCGACGGGTGTCGAACTCGCAGCCGAGTTGCGCCAAACCACGCGGGCGCACGCCGGCTACGGCCTGGACAAACTCGATCCGGCCCGCGACATTCACCTTTCGCTGCTCGAGGCCGCGCCGCGCGTGCTGCCGCTACTTGGTGAGCGCATCGCCGCGGCCGCCACCGATCTTCTAGGCAAGCTCGACATCGCCGTGCGGACGGGAGAACGCGTCGTGGGAGTTGATGCCACCGGCGTGCATATCGCTAACGGGGCAACGCTGCCCGCTGATCTGGTGGTCTGGGCGGCAGGGATCCAGGCCCCTGCGTTTCTCGCGACGCTGGACGGACTGGAAGTCAATCGCGCGAACCAGCTGATGGTTGCGCAAACACTGCAAACCACACGCGACCCCGCCATCTTTGCTTTTGGCGATTGTGCCGCTTGTCCGTGGCCCGCGGGCGGCAAAGCGGGCGCGCTCGTACCGCCGCGCGCCCAAGCGGCGCATCAGCAAGCCACGCTATTGGTGCGCTCGATGCGGGCGCGACTTGCGGGCAAGCCGCTACCCGAGTTCCGCTTTCGCGATTTCGGGTCGCTGGTTTCGCTGGGTGAACTCTCTGCCATCGGCAATCTGATGGGCGCGCTCGTCGGCGGCAGCATGGTGATCCAAGGCCTGATCGCGCGCTGGATGTACGCATCGCTGTACAAAATGCACCAGGTGTCAATCCACGGCTACATCCGCGTCGCATTCGACACATTGGGACGATTCCTGCGCCGACGCATGGAGCCACGGGTCAAGCTGCACTGACCGCGTCGTTTAGTCCCCTACCAGATCGTCACCCGTTTCTCGGGCGGCAAATACATTTTGTCGCCGGGCTTCACGCCGAAGGCGGCGTAGAAAGCCGGCAGGTTGACCATTGTTGCGTCGGCCCGAAGCGGATTGGGCGTGTGAACGTCGCTTTTTATCAGCGTGATTGTCAAATCGTCGCGATACTTCGTACGCCACGCTTGTGCGTACCCGATGCAGAAGCGCTGATCGCCGGTGAAGCCGTCAATGGTTGGCGCATCCCCGCCTTTGAGCGATAGGCGATAGGCCTTGTACGCAATCGCCAGGCCCGCGTTATCGGCGATGTTCTCGCCGAGGGTGAGCTCGCCATTGACATGGTAGCCGGGTACCGGCTCATAGCTGTTGTATTGCGCGACCAGAACCTTCGTCTTCGCGGCAAACTTTGCATGATCCTCTTTGGTCCACCAGTCGCGCAGGTTGCCGTCGCCATCATACTGAGATCCTTCGTCGTCGAACCCGTGGCTGATCTCATGTCCGATCACGGCGCCGATCGCGCCGTAGTTGACGGCATCATCGACCTTCGGATCGAACATCGGCGGCTGTAGAAACGCGGCGGGAAAGACTATTTCGTTCAGCTCCGCGCTGTAGTACGCATCGACAGTCTGCGGTGATATAAACCATTCGCCGCGGTCGATCGGCTTGCCCAGTTTATCGATATTGCGCTGGTACTCGAAATCGTTGCCGCGCATTACGTTGCCGACCAGATCCGAGGGGACAATCCTGAGTTTCGAATAGTCGCGCCAGGTCGCGGGGTAGCCGACCTTGAACTTGAACTTCGCGAGTTTCTCCAGCGCCTTCTTCTTGGTCGTCGCGCTCATCCAGTCGAGGTCGGCAATGCTCTGCCGGTAGGCGACCAGCAGGTTACCTACCAACTCGCTGATCCGCGCCTTGCTTTCCGGCGGAAAATATTTCTCAACATAGATCTTGCCGAGATCTTCGCCGATCGTATTGTCGACGAGGGTGACGCCGCGCTTCCAGCGTGCCCGGATCGAAGGTGTTCCGTGGAGCGCGGTATGATAGAACGCAAAGTCGGAATCGACAAAGTCCTTGGACAGGTAGGGCGCGTAGGCCGTGAGCACTTGCCACTTGAAATATTCTTTCCACGTCGATAGCGGGGTGTCCGCCACGATCGCGTCGAAGGCGGTGATGTAGCTCGGCTGGCGGACGATCAGATAGCTAACTTTCCGTTCGATGCCGGCCGCAGTGAGGTAGCCTTTCCAGTTGTATCCTGGTGCCAAGGTCGGAAGTTTGGCGAGCACGACTTTGTTGTAGCTCCTGACAGGGTCGCGATTTTCCACGCGCGTCCATTGCGCCTTCGCTAATCGCGTCTCGAGAGCAACGATGTCGGCGGCGTTTCTGGAGGCGTTGCCTTCGCCTGCCATTCCCAGCATGTGCTCGACGTGCGCCAGGTATTTGGCTCTTGCCGCCGCGAGCTTGGCATCGTCGACCTGCAGGTAGTAGTCCCTGTCTGGCAGGCCGAGCCCGCCTTGACTGATCTCGACAACGTATCGGGTCGAATCCCGGTTGTCTTGATTGACCTGGGCCACATAGGGCGTATTGACCGCCAGACGTCCGAGGCGGCCGATCAACGCTGCGATTTCCTCTTTGCTCTTGATCGCATCGATGCTTGCAAACTCTGCCTTCAGAGGCGAGACACCGAGCGTTTCGAGACGCGGCTCATCCATGAAGCTTTGGTAAAGGTCGCCGATTCTTTGCGCCGACGTCCCTGCAGCTGGCGTCTGCGCCAAGCCTTCGACGATTGCATGCAGTTGATCCTGCGTGTCGTCGTAGGTCTTTGCCGCGGCGCCATAAGCAGCCTTGTCAACGGGAATCTCGGTCGTCGCCAGCCATTTGCCGTTGACGTACCTGGACAGGTCGTCCTGCGGTCGCACCGAGGTATCCATCAGGCTGAGATCGATGCCCGAATGCAAGGATGCGGAACCCTGATTCGGTTTGGCAATGGCTTGCGGCGCCGGAACGTCGGCGGCATCCGCTGCAGCGGCAAGCGAGGTGATAAACAATGCTGTGAGGAGACTGCGGTTCACGTGAATACTCCATCGACGGTTGACGACGCGCGGTCGGCAGCGGGTAGCTGGCCTCGCACAACACGCGATTATCCGGGTCCACCCGACGAGTCGCTCCCTTCGGCGATATACTGCCGCCTGGCCAGATCAAGTGCATTCGGTTGCGATGAAATCCGAGCTACTTTCCGCGGCAATCCTGCTGGTACTGGTCATCGACCCGTTCGGCAACGTCCCCTTGGTCGTCAGCGCGCTGCGTTCGACGCCGGCCGCCCGGCGTGCGCGCGTGGTGTTGCGCGAATGCATGATCGCATACGCGGTATTGCTGATATTTCTGTTCGGCGGCAGGGCGTTTCTCGCATTGATGCATCTGTCGGAAACCTCGCTGTCAATCGCCGGTGGCGTGATCCTGTTTCTGATCGCGCTGCGCATGGTGTTCTCGCACCCCGAAGGCATTTTCGGCGGCAGCACGTCCGCGGAACCTTTCATTGTTCCGTTGGCCATACCATCGATCGCGGGGCCGTCAGCCTTGGCCACGGTGATGCTGATGGCGTCGCGCGAGCCCGAGCATCTGAGCTTGTGGATGATCGCGCTGAGCGCCGCGATGGCGGTCACGACCCTGATATTACTCGCTGCCGACCGCCTGCAAACGATGCTCGGTGAACAGGCGATACGCGCGTTCGAACGGCTGATGGGCCTGGTGCTGACGGCGGTTGCCATCGAAATGCTGCTGGGTGGAATAAAAAGCGTCGCCGAACAGTTTCGCAATCAGTGAACATAAGCGTTTTGCGCAATGTCGGATAACGACAGTTTTCTCGCCGGGCCCGACGAAAACGGCGACGGCAGTATGGTCGTTGAAGTGTGGGACTGGCCTGTTCGCGTCGTGCACTGGGCGATGGTATTGCTGCTGGTTACCCTGGTCGTGACCGCGAAAATGGGCGGACCGGCGATGGAGTGGCACATGCGGGCGGGCGAGATGATGCTCGCCGTTGTCGTTTTCCGCGTGCTGTGGGGATTTGCCGGGTCGCCCCGAGCGCGGTTTGTGAATTTCCTACGCGGCCCGCGCGCGGTTGTTACCTACGCCCGTTCATTGCGCCGGCGCTCGTATAAGGTTCACCTGGGCCACAACCCGTTGGGCGGCTGGATGATCGTGTTGCTGCTCGGCATGCTGCTGGTGCAAGCCGGGACGGGACTCTTTTCCAGAGATGACTTCGCCGCCGAAGGCCCGCTGGTTCGTTTGATCAGCGACGAGTGGTCCGACGCCATAAGCTCGTTCCATAGCAACAACGCATGGGTTCTGGTCGGACTCGCATGCGTGCATATTGTCGCTGTGCTTGGCTACCTCTTCGCACTCAAACTTAACCTGATCAAGCCGATGATCGTAGGGAGGCAACGCGTACCGGTCACTTTTGTCACGGCGATACCCCGACGGCGACTCTCGCGGCGTGCTTTGCTGCTTGCGGTGCTATCCGGGGTAGTCGTGTGGCGGATCGTAACTCGCGCCTGAAGTCCGAAGGCGCGCTTCGCCGAACGTGATTCGACGAAGCTTGCCAGAGCAGGCGTTTCCGCGATGGGTCGCGCCCGCTCGAGAACCGCTACTTATTGCGGAAATTGTCGTGACAGTTGTCGCAAGCCTTGCCGACGCTGGCAAAGGCGGGCTTGATCTGGTTCATATCACCGGTCTTGGCGGCGGCTAGCAGTTTCGGCGTTTCGGCTTGCAGTCTGTCGGCGGCTTCCTTGAACTTTGCGGGATCCGTCCAGATTTCAGGCTTTGCCTTGGTCGGAGCGCCTTGGTCGGTGCCTGGCGGGAAGCCTTCCCAGGCCATATGCGACAGTTGGTCGAGATAGACGGCGTGAAGTGTGAACGCATCCTTGTCGTAAGGCTGCTCGCCTTTGACCATCGAGCCCATGATGCCTGCGTTCCATCCTTGCGCCCGCAGAATGCCTTGCCGGTATTTGATCGCGCGATCGGGTTTGACTTCCTGTCCTTGGGCGGTTGCGATCATGCAGGCCGACAACGTCGCGGCGATGGCCATGGATATTTTTTTCATCAGTTTTTCCTAAAGTGATTGCATCGTCGAACGTACATTAGCTTTCGCCGAGGAGCAATGGCGGTGCAACGGCGCGTTTCCCCTGCATTTTCCCGGCGTTTTCCCCGCATTTTCCCTGTTGCGCCGACGAGTCAACACCGATCGCGGTCCGACTATTCCTATGCCGCGCGCTCATTGGGCATGAGCCAACCGTCCACGCTATGGATAACTCCAGCTCGGCTTAGTTCCCCAATCAGCATGTGCGCGAGTTCCTCGCCAGAGCATTTGAAGAAGGTATCGTTGAATTCGCGGTAGATGCCGATCCGCTCAACGTACGTTGGCATGGCATCGAGCCGAAGCCGTCGCCGGTCGAGCAGCGTGAACGTAAGTATCACTTTCAGCGCGTGGCGAGCTACCCGCGTGCTGTCCGCGTCGAAGGCATCGGCGCGCCGCAATGCGCGCTCCAGCGCGGCCTCGACATCCATGAACGGCTCGCCGTGCCCCGGAATGACGACGCGAGGACGCAAACCGGCGATCATTTCCAGTGTTGCGCGTGTTGCGGGGAGGGCCCTCGGGTCGATTTCGACGCGGCATGACCAAGCCGAATCCGTTCTCCCACAGGGCATCGCCAGAAATCAGAATGCCGTGTTCGGGATTGTGGAACACCAGCGCTCCCATGTCGTGACCGGGCGCTGCGAGCGCGCGCCATTCGAGATCGCCCCAGACATGGATTTCGTCGGCCGCAATGAGCTCATCGTAACGGAAACGGTCGGTGCGTTGATCGCAGTAGTCCAGCAGCAGCGCTCGCTCGTCCCACGCGTCGAGCGCTTCCGCCTCGGCCTCCGGCACGGCAATTGGGCACTGATATCGCGCCTGAATACTGGCGTTGCCGCCGATATGGTCGCTGTGGCAATGGGTATTGACCAGTTTCGCCAGCGGTGCGTCGCCGAGTCCCTGTTCGGACGCGAGCAAGGCCAAGGTTAGCGGCGCATGTCGAACGTACCCGCTGTCGATCAGGACGGAGCCGTCCTTGCCATTGAGCAAAATGTTATTCGACGACAGCCAATCGCGCACGAACACGTGCATTTGCGGCGGCAAGCTTGCACGGTCCGACGCGTCATCGAAGCTTGCTCAGGAAATCCTCGACCAAGGTTACGCGATCTTCAACGTCAGGCGCGCCGCGCTCGATACGGATTCGATTGGCGCCAGCAAAGCGATAGCGGCCGTCTCTCTGGACGAGATTGATGAGTTTGCCGGATCGAAAGGCGGCTTGGCCCGAACTGTATCTGCGTCCGCTCGGGTCCGGCATCGATCTTGACGATTCCCAACGGGAAAGCCGACAGGCGCAGTCGATGGCAATACAACAGCGCCTGTGTCTGTTCAGGAGGCAAGCCAAAGCGGTCGATCAATTCTTCCTGCATCGACGTCAGCTCGGCGGCGGTGGAGCAATTGGCCAGCCGCTTGTAAAGAACCAGACGCTCGTGCACGTCGTTGCAATAGGTCTCGGGCAGCAAAGCAGGGACGTGCAGATTGATTTCGGTGGTCACGCCGAGGGGCTCGTTCAGGTTCGGTTCGCGACCCGCACGCAACGCATCGACCGCGGCCTTCAGCATGTCGGTGTAGAGTTGAAAGCCGATCTGCTGCAACTCACCCGACTGCTCGTCGCCGAGAACCTCGCCGGCCCCGCGTATTTCAAGATCGTGCATCGCCAGGAAGAAACCGGAGCCGAGTTCCTCCATCAGTTGGATCGCTTCCAGGCGTTTTTTCGCCTGCGCGGACAGAGCTTCCTCCGGAGGCGTAAGCAGGTATGCATAGGCCTGGTGGTGAGAGCGCCCGACGCGGCCGCGCAATTGATGCAGTTGCGCCAGCCCGAACTTGTCGGCGCGGTGAATGATGATCGTGTTGGCGGTGGGAACGTCGATGCCTGTCTCGATAATGGTCGAGCAAAGCAGCAGGTTGGTCCGCTGCTGATAGAAGTCGCGCATCACGCGCTCGAGTTCGCGTTCGGGCATTTGGCCGTGGGCGATCGCGATACGCGCTTCCGGGAGCAGCGCCGCGAGTTTTTCGCCCATCGTCACGATAGTGTCGATATCGTTGTGCAGAAAGTAAATCTGACCGCCGCGTTTCAGTTCGCGCAATGCCGCTTCGCGCACGATCCCGGACGAGTACTGGGCGACGAAGGTCTTGATCGCCAGACGCCGCTCGGGCGCCGTGGCGATCACCGAGAAGTCGCGCAGGCCTTCGAGCGACATCGCGAGTGTCCGTGGAATAGGCGTCGCGGTCAGCGTCAGCACGTCGACTTCTGCGCGAAGGCGCTTGAGTTGTTCCTTTTGGCGCACGCCGAAGCGATGTTCCTCATCGATGATCACCAGGCCGAGCCGCAGGAATTTGACGGTGGGTTGAATCAGTTTGTGCGTACCGATGACCAGGTCGATGCGTCCCGACGCAATACCCTCGACCACCGTCTTGACCTCGCTGGCCGACCGAAAACGTGACAGCTCGGCGAGCTTGACCGGCAAATCAGAAAATCGATCGGAGAAAGTCTGGAAATGCTGCTCGACCAGCAGCGTCGTCGGCACCAGCACCGCCACCTGCTTGCCGTCGGCCAACGCGACAAACGCTGCGCGCAGCGCGACTTCGGTTTTGCCGAAGCCGACATCGCCGCAGACCAGACGGTCCATCGGCTTGCCCGACGTGAGATCCTTGATCACTGCTTCGATGGCCGCCGCCTGGTCGGGTGTTTCCTCGAAACCAAAACTGGCGGCGAATGCTTCGTATTCGTGCAAGTCGTACTTGAACGCGTGGCCCTGTCGCGCCGCCCGCTGGGCGTAGAGATTCAGCAGTTCGGCCGCAGTGTCGTGAGCCCGTTGCGCCGCTTTCTTTTTTGCCTTTTCCCATTGGCCGCTGCCGAGCTCGTGCAAAGGTGCGGCTTCCGGAGACGCACCGCTGTAGCGGCTGATCAAATGCAGGCTCGACACCGGCACGTAGAGCTTGGCGTCGTTGGCGTACAGCAAGTGCAGAAACTCGTTCTCTCCGTCGCCGAGATCGAGCGTGGTCAATCCCAGATAACGACCGATCCCGTGCTGCTCGTGCACGACGGGATCCCCGGCGCGAAGCTCCGACAGGTCCCGCAACATGGCATCGACACTGCTGCGCCTGGCTTCGCGCTTGCCGGGTCGACGCGCAACGCTGGCGTAGAGTTCGCCTTCGGTAATCAGCGTCAGCTTCGCCTCGGGCCAGACAAACCCGGTGTGCACCGGACTGACTACGAGCGCGGGACTGGCATCGCCCGAGATAAATTCGGCCCAGTCGGCGACCACTGCCGGCTTGAATCCGTACTCGGCGAAATACTGCTGCATTGTTTCGCGGCGTCCCAGGCTTTCCGACGTAATGAGGACGCGTTCGGGCGTGCTGGTGACGAAACGCTTCAGTGCACGCAGCGGGTCGTCGGCACGGCGGTCGACCTGAATCGGCGGCAACGTCTGCGTGCCGACCGGCCGCGATCTCGCTCTTGCGGTCACCGGAGGAGCAGGGCTTTCGGTCGTCGCGATCGTGGGTGACACATTGTTTGCGAGCGCAGGCGCAGCCGCAGTCGCCACCGCGGTGGAGACAGACGCCGCCGGAGGTCCTGTCGGATGCGAGCTTGCTGAGAGTTCGATTCGCGCGAAAGCCTTGAGCACGCGATTGAACTCGTCGACGGGGAGAAAAAGTTCGCGCGGCTCCAGCAACGGCCGCGCCTTGTCGCCCCGCAGCAAACGGTAGCGCGCCTCGGTGTCCTCCCAGAACCGGGTGATTGCCGCAGCTGACGTCGCCGTGCTGACACACCAACGTGCCGACTGGCAGATAGTCGGCAAGTGTTGCGGTGGCCTCGAAGAACAACGGCAGGTAGTACTCGATGCCGGCGGGCGTGATCCCGCTGGAGATGTCCTTGTACAGCGGCGACTTCGACGGATCACCTTCGAATACTTCGCGGAAGCGACTCCTGAACCGCGCTCGACCGCCGTCATCGAGCGGAAACTCGCGAGCCGGAAGCAGGCGCACTTTGGGCACCGGATAGACGGTGCGCTGGCTGTCGACGTCGAACGTGCGAATCGACTCGATCTGGTCGTCGAAGAGGTCGATGCGATACGGCAGCGGGCTGCCCATCGGAAACAGATCGATCAGTCCGCCGCGAATGCTGTATTCGCCGGGCGAGACCACTTGCGTCACATTGGCGTAGCCGGCGAGCGCCAGCTGCGAGCGCAGCCGATTGACATCGAGCCTTTCGTTCTGCGTCAGGAAAAATGTGAACGCACCGATGTATGCGGGCGGCGTGAGTCTATAGAGCGCCGTAGTCGCAGCGACCAGCACTACGTCGCAGTCACCTTGCGCGATGCGATAGAGCGTCGCCAAACGCTCGGACACCAGGTCCTGGTGCGGCGAAAAATGATCGTAGGGCAGCGTCTCCCAGTCGGGCAGGATGGTAACGCGCAGCGTCGGCGCAAACCACGCGATTTCCTCGGCAAGGCGTTGCGACGCGAGCGCGTCGGCACAGATCACCGCGACGAATTGTTTGCGCTGCGCGGCGTCGATTCCGACCTGCGCCAGTCCCAGCGCATCGCTCGAGCCGGCGAGCGTCGTCGCGGTACTCCGCTGTCCGGGCCGCGAAGCCGTCTCTAGCAGACGCGGCAGCGGAGGAGCGGACGGTGCGCGCGAGGGCGAGTCAGGCGACGGGCCCGTACTCGGCGGGGATGACTGTGGCAGAGACAACGTGTACGACCCTTTACAAAACACCGATTATACGTGGTCGCTCGAATGCGTCTCGCGGCCCGCCGTCGCGCCTGTTCGCGCCTATTCGCGTCTGTTCGCGTCTATTCGTCCAAGCCGACCTCGGCGATAATGCACGGATGAATTCTTCTTCCATGCAATCGCGCGCCGGCGCCTCGCCCTATCTGCTCCTCACGCTGACGCCGCTGTTCTGGGCGTGCAACTGGATTCTCGGCCGGGGACTGCACAATGACATTCCACCGATGGCGATGACGTTCTATCGCTGGTTGTTTGCGGTCCTGATACTCGCGCCTTTCGCATGGCCGCATCTGAAGCGCGAATGGCCCGCCGTGTGGCGGCATCGACGCGTCATGCTGCTGCTTGGACTGACCGGCGTCGGGTCGCACAATGCGCTGGCCTACCTCGGACTCAACTACACCACCGCGACCAACGGCGTCATCCTCAATTCATTCATTCCGATCATGATCATCGGGTTGACATGGATCTTCCTGCGCCAGCGTCTGTCGACCATTCAACTGGTCGGCGTCGGCGTTTCACTAAGCGGGGTGCTGGTCATCCTGTCGCGCGGAGAGTGGTCGACATTTGCGACGCTCGAACTCAATCACGGTGACCTGCTGGTAATCCTGTCGATGCTGTTGTGGTCGATTTACACCATTTGCCTGCGCTGGCGTCCTCCCGGCTTGCACATGCTGACGTTCTTGTTTGTCATCGGCTGCATCGGCGACGCCGCCGTCTTCCCGCTCTACGCGTGGGAAATGGCCCGGGGCGCGCATATGAGCTTTACCTTCGTCAATATCGTCGCGTTGGTCAGCGTCGCGCTGTTCTCGTCAGTGCTCGCATATATTTTCTGGAACCGAGGCGTCGAACGCGTCGGCGCCAGCGTCGCCGGCCTCTTCGTGCACCTTATGCCGGTGTTCGGTACGGTGCTCGCGTGGTTGTTTCTGGGCGAAAGGCTCTACGCATTTCATCTGCTCGGCATCTCGCTTATTCTCGCCGGCATCTACGTCACCAGCCGGAAGGCGCCGCCTCCGGTGCCAGCCGCGCCCGAGTAAGCGGCATGGAAGCGTTCAACGTGATGCTGGTCCATCCCGAGGGCTTCGATCACATCGAGGCGTTTGCAAACGCTGCGCGCCAGCTGTGCAACGGACTGCGCAAACTTGGGCACCCTGCGCGCGTCGCCTCGAATTCTCTGGTATGGGACGCAACCAACGTCATCGTTGGAGCGCATCTGCTGGAGGAGGAGCTGATTACCCAACTGCCCGTGAATTCCATCATCTACAACGTCGAGATGGTTGTCAGCGGCAGTCCTTTTATTCGCGCCTTGCTGCCGTTTGTTCGTCGTTTCGAGACCTGGGACTATAGCGAAGAAAACATAAGTTCGTGGCGACAGGCTGGCATCGACGGTGCGTTGCGCTTGCTCAAGCCCGGCTATCTGCCTGAGAACACCAAGATGGGTCACGGCACCGACGCGGATATCGATGCGCTGTTCTATGGCACGGTGAACTGGCGGCGCGATGCGATATTCGCCGATATAGCCCGCTTCGGGGTGAAAATTTACGTGGCGACCGACGCTTACGGCGCTGAGCGAACCGCGCTGATCGCGCGGTCGAAACTCGTTCTGAATGTGCATTCGCGAGAGGACTCGGTTTTGGAACTTGGTCGGATCGCCGAGCCATTCGCGAATCGCCGCGTGGTCGTGACCGACGCCCAGGACTACGACGAACGCGACGCCGACCTTTTCGCGGCGATGGTTTCCGGCAAACCGTCGGAACTGGGCGCGCTGTGTCGCGAACTGCTCGATGACGACGAGCGGCGCAAGGATATCGCCGAACGCGCGTTCATCGCCTACAGCAAGCGTGACTTCACCGTCCATCTCCAGGATCTGCTGACATCGCGTGCGGCATCACAGGCCGCCGTCACGCGTCCCAGTCCCGAGCCGAGCTAGAGATTCGCGGAACGGCAAACCGATGGAGCGCTTCAATCTGCTGGTGGTCCAGCCCGAGGACTACGTCAATTACGCGCCTTTTCTCGGTCCTGCGCGATCGATCTACTACGCGCTTCGTCGACTGGGCTACGAGACCCGATTCAGCGGCAACCGGTTCCTCCATGACGAAACCAATATCGTTGTCGGCGCGCATCATCTCGACATCGCTCTCGCGGAGGCGCTTCCTGCGGGGACGATCGTCTACAACACCGAACAACTTCGCGCGGGCACCGAGGTCCTGGCGGGCTTGCGGCCATTTGTGTCGCGATTCGAAACCTGGGACCACAGCCTTGCCAACATCGAGATCTGGCGCGCAATGGGGCTGGCGGAACGCGTCCGCTATGTACAGCCTGGCTATGTGGCCGAAGATTCGACCGTGGATCTCCATACGCCGCCTGATATCGACGTGCTGTTCTTCGGCAACGTCAACCCTCGACGCGTCGTTGTTCTCGACGCGTTGCGACGCGCTGGCATTGCCTTGCACGTTGCGGACGGCGTCTATCTCGAGAAACGCGACGCGTTGGCTGCGCGCGCGAAAATTGTTCTCAACGTCCACGCGGCCGACGATTCCTCGCTCGAGATGGCGCGAATCGCGTACGCTCTCGGCAACCGCCGAGCCCTGGTTACCGAATTGGGCCGTGGGGCCATCATCGACGCCGACTTGCGCGACGGAATCGCGGCCGGTCCTGTGGAAGCGTTACCGGGCTTGTGTCGACAGTTGCTCGATGACGACGAGCAGCGGCTGGCACTCGCCGCCCGCGGGTTCGATGCGTTTACGAAGCGTGATCTTGCGCGGAATCTCGAACAAGTATTGGCGCTGCGGCCAGGTAGTTCCGCCGGTCTCTAAGGCGGCTGGCGCTGTAGAAAATCCTAGCGCGACGTCACTCGCATCATCAGCGGCCCGGTCGCCCGCCCGTTCCAGAAACCGCCGTGCGGTATAGCGGGCTCTGCATCCGCCGCAAGCTCGAACCTCGACAACACGCGCGAAACAATCGCCTTGAATTCGATCTGTGCGAACCGTATGCCAGCGCACAGCCGTGAGCCGCCGGAGAAAGCTAGCCACTGGTAAGGGCGCGCACGTTCAGCGCTCGCCGGATCGGCGTAGCGATCGAGATCGAAGCGCCCTGGGTCGGCATGCACGCTTGGCAACTGGTGCGTGGCGCCGACCGCGACGGCGACCCGCGTCCCGGGCGCCAAACGATAGCCGCCGAGCACGATTTCCTCGCTGACGTAACGCGGCAGGTTGATCAGTGCCGGATAAAGACGGCCAACCTCTAGCATGAAGTGTTCGAGACGCGGCAGCGCGTCGAGCTCGTAAGCCGGCAATGGGTTCGCCGCGGTACATCCTGCTGCGTGAGTTCGGCGAACAGCAGATTGGCGACGTCCGGCATTTGCGCAAGCAGATGCAACGCGCGCGAGTAGAGTGTGGCCCCGGTATCGTGTCCGGCGATAAGCAGGATTGTCAGGTGCGATCGCAGCTCGGCATCGTCGTTCGCCAGAGTCGGATGGTCGAGCAGGACATCGAGCAAGGACTGTGGAGTTGCCCGACGGTGCCGTCGGCGATCGACGATCGCGTGGGTAAGAATGTCCGCAAGCTCGGCACGGCAGACATTCGCCCGCTGTACGTAGTCGTCGCGCGATTCGCGCGTGTAATCCTGCCCGTCAAGTATTCCGGTGATGGCCTTGTACGCGGGTTTGATCGCAGCGGCCTCGAGGCCCGCGATCGTGCCGGCGACCACGTCGAAGGCCAGAGCACGCACTTCGGCATAGGCATCAATCGTCGCGCTGTCAGCCCAGCGCTCGAGATGCGTACGGATGTAGCGGCCGATGCCTTGCTCGTGCGTGCCGAGCATGCCGGGGCCGACCGCAGGTGCCCACATCCGTCGCTGCTCGACGTGCAGCGGATCGTCGGTGTTGATGATGGCTTGGCCGCAACCGCGACCGAGCACGTCGCGCCAGCCGAGATCGCTGCTGAAGGCCTGGCGTTGCGAGAAGAGCACAGCCTCCGCCATTTTGGCGCCAACCAGAGCCACGCATGGCCCCGCATCGGGTCCAACGGGTACATTGCTGCGCAAGACCGGTCCGTGCTGCTCGCTTGCCGCCGCCTGGCGTTGCGGGACCAGCCCACGTTGCGCATCGGCAGGGGTCAACTCGAGGAGCGGCGCTTCAAGCGATGCGTCCGGTGGCTGCGCCAGCATCATGCGTGGGATGGCAAGTGAGATGCGCAGCGGCTCGTCTGACCGCGTACCGGGGCCATTCGTGTGGCGTCGACTGCTGTCGAGTTCAGGCCGCCGCCGACGAGCGCGGCCACGACAGATGTTCTGCTCGCGGCGGCCTCGCCAGCGCGGCGGACAACGCGTCCGCCAGCGCATCGACGACACGCTGCTGGTCGTCGGCGCCAAGCGCGGCGTAGGTCGGCAGGGTCACTACGCGCTCGTCCTGGCCGAGGCACGATGCGTCGTCCGAAGCGTTGCCGAAGACGGGATGTCTTGCGAGCGAAGGATAGTGAACGCTGGTTGCGACCCCCGTGCTGGCCATCGCGGCCCGGATCGATTCGCGCAACTCAGCAGCGACACGAACGACGTACATCAGAAAACTGTCGTCGCGGCTGCGCTCGATCGGGACGATGTGCGGAGCAAGCGGGGCGAGCAGGCGGTCGTAGAGGCGGCATTGCGCGGCGCGCTCTTTACGGCACGCAGCCAGCGATTCGATGCCGCCGTTGACCAGCGCCGCCGATAGATCGTTGTTACGCAGCTTGAGACCGATGTCGGCCGCGAACGCATAGTCGGCATGCTGCAAGCTTGCCGAGCGTTGCATGGTGTCGACCTTGAGACCGAGATTCGATACCGCGCGCACGAGATTTTCGTGACGGGGGTTGCGACCCCAGATCAGGCCACCTTCACCGCCGGGCAGCTCCTTGACCGCGTTGAAGCTGTAGCAGGTGAGGTCCCCCAACGGCGCGGCGCGATCGCGATCCAGAAGATCGACACGATGCGCGCAGTCTTCGATCAATAGCAGACCGCGACGATCGCAAATCTCGCGCAACGACGGCCATTTCCGCATGACGCTGGCCGTACAGATGAACCACGAGCACCGCGCGAGTCCTTGGCGACAGGGAATGCAAGACGCTGTCTGGATCGAGAAGCAGAGTCTTTGGCATAACGTCGGCGACCACCGGCCGCACACCGGCCTGCATGAACGCCATGCCCGACGCAACAAAGCTGATCGCCGGGACGATGATCTCGGGGGAGCAGTCCGGCGTCGACTCTGCGGTCGCAGCGTGCACGATGCGGCCTGCCAGGAACAGTGCACTCGTGCACGATGATGTAGAGAGTGCCCAGCCACCGCGCCGTTCGGTGAATCGCTGTTCGAGCTCGCGGCACTGCGGTCCGTAGCCCAGCCAGCCCGCATCGATGGTCGCCGCCAGTCGTTGCTTGGACGCCGCGGAAACGAAAGGCTTGAACAGCGGGATCGATGTCGTCGACGCGGGACTCATGCGCGGACCTCGCTGTCGCTTTCGCTCACCGGCTGAGCTGCTTCCGCGGCTTCCTGCTGGCGCACGCGTAGCCAATCGTCCCGCCAGCATTCGAGTCTGATCAACTTCACTTCCGAACCATCGGAGCGTTTTACCGTTTCAGTTCCAACAATGCGACCCCCACCGGTGCACGCAGCGCTAAGCGACAACCGATTGCCGTCGACGATTTGCATGCGTATGAGGTTCAACTCCAGCATCATGAAGCCGAAGTCGCGTGCGCCTCTGCCGGCGTCCAGGGCCACGCCGGCGTAGCTGCCGGGTAGAAGGGCGCGATGCGTGATCGCTTTCCGGGCATCGACCATCACGCGACCGAGCTCCATGCTTCGCTCCACCGGATCGCCGTGACTCCAGCCTATGGCGCCGACAAAGCTGTCGTCGTGTTTCATGCGTATCGCGAGAACCGCTTCGTAGGGTCGTTTCATCCCTTGGCGCAGCCATGCGCGATTGCGCACCGGGTCCAGAGACCGGCTGTCCAGGAAATTACCTCGCATCTCGGGGCGGTTGCGGAGCGCTGTGATCGCATCGAACTCGTCCTCCTCGGGCCAGCCGACGCGGACGCACTCGCCTTCGAACAGAACGCCGAATGTTGGAATGCGCCACTCGTGCGCGCTATGCGTCGCCGGCGAAGCCGACAATATCGCTTCAGGCCTTGGCACCGACGCGCCCGTATTGATCGTCGAAGCGAACGATGTCGTCTTCGCCGAGGTAGTCGCCGCATTGCACTTCGATCATCACCAAGGGCTCGGTCGTCGGGTTCGCGAGGCGATGCCGCGTCTCGATGGGAATGTAAGTCGACTCATTGACGAACAGCGGATAGCTTTCGCTCGCCGTTGGTGACGCGGGCCTCGCCGCTGACGACGACCCAATGTTCGCTTCGCTTGTGATGCAACTGCAGCGACAGCGCTGCGCCGGGCTTGACCTCGATACGTTTGATCTTGAAGCCGGGACCTTCCTGCAGCACGGTGTACGCTCCCCACGGACGCGCGACCGTCCGGTGCAGCTTATAGGCGTCGTGGCCACGCGCTTTCAGTTCGCTGACCACTTCGCGAACGCGCTGCAGATGATCGCGGTGTGCGACCAGCAGCGCATCCGGCGTGTCGACGATAACGAGGTTGTCCACGCCTACGGTAGCAACGACGCGGTCGCCGGCATGTACGAAGGTGTTGTGCGTGTCGACAGCGACGCGAGTTCCCTGGCCGCTGTTGCCTGACGCGTCGGATTCGGTCAACTCCGATATCGCTTTCCACGACCCGATATCGCTCCAATCGAAACGTCCGCGCACGACCGCAACTTTGGTCGCTTTTTCCATGACCGCGTAGTCGATGGAAATATCGGGCACCGCGGCAAACAACGCAGAGTCGATCTCGAGCATCGATTGATCGATGCCGTTGGAGGTGCGCAGCGCCTGCCAGACGGCACGCGTCGCCGCCAGCATCGTCGGCGCATGCTGTTGCAGTGCCGAAAGTATCGTCGTCGGAGTGAAACAGAAAATGCCCGAATTCCAGACGTGCTGGCCGCCGGTGATGTATGCCGCTGCGTCGGCGACAGGCGGCTTCTCGATAAAGCGGGTGACGCGGTAAGCGTCGGCGCCATCGAGCGCCGGCGCCGCATTCGATATAGCCGTATCCCGTTTCGGGGTGCGTCGGCGCGATGCCGAAGGTGACGATCCATCCCGCAGCGGCGAGCGGCGCCGCTTCAGCCACTGCGGCGGCGAACGAGACCTGGTCGCGGACCAGGTGATCGGACGGCATGACCAGCAATGTCGCGTCGCCGCCGAATGCAGCCTCGGCATACAGCGCACCCAGCGCTATGGCAGGTCCGGTATTGCGGCCGAACGGTTCGAGCAAGTAGGTGACGCGATCCGGCGCGTCGGGCACTGAGCCCGCGAGTACGTCCTTGGTCCGGAAATAGTAGTCGCGGTTGGTGATGGTCAGCAGGCCGGCGACGTCGTTCAGCCCGGTTGCGCGTGTGTAGGTTTTGCCGAGCAGCGTGTCGCCATCGGGCAGCGTCATGAAGGGCTTAGGCGCGGCTTCGCGCGACAAAGGCCACAGCCGCGTTCCCGCGCCGCCGGAGAGAATGATGGGTACGAGTGTCATCCGATGTCAGGCATCGCTGCCTTGTTTTATGTGTCCCCCATCACCATTTTAGCAGCAGACGCTGGTCGTCGCAGAGGGCGCTCGCGACCGGGTGGTATCATGTGTGGTGAAAGCGCAACGACCCCGATCCATCGGGGAAGGCTTTAGCAAGACTCTCTACCGGGGGCGACCTGGTTTCGACGGGAACTGTGAAGCAGCGCGGGGCATGCCAAGGTGCAGAACCTTGTGAATACTCTGCAATCGCAAACTTAACTGCGAACGACGAAAACTACGCTCTGGCGGCTTAATCCCGCCGGACCTCGCACCGGGTGGCGCTCAGCCCGGGTGATGTAACTGTCACAGCGAGGACATTTCGAGCGATCGCGTGCGCCCGGGTCACTTGGGCGACACGTTAAAGCAAGGTGACTGGTTCCGGCGTTGCCTGCCCGTCAGTGGCGCCGGGGCGAGAGCACAATGATGTGGCTAAGCATGTAGTCCCGACTGTGTAGCGTTTTCGGACGCGGGTTCGATTCCCGCCGCCTCCACCAATCCGAAGAATGACGGCCCCGATCCGGGGCCGTTTTCTTTTCTTTCTCACAGTACGGTAGCGCGACGTTCATTTCTGCGGATCAAGGAACAGCATGTGCACTGTTCCGGGCAGCACCGTGTACCGACGGCGCATGTCCGTCGGGTCCGCCTTGTCGTTGATCGCGTAATCTGCCGTGACCAAATAAATACGGCCAGTCGCCGGATCGAGCGTCATGGTTCGCGCGCCCAGCTCGGTTGGAATATTCCCCAGTACAGTGAATTGATTGGCGCTCTTTTCTTCGATTACCGTGAGGGTCCCATCACCGTTCGAGCTAAAGGCGAGTTTCCGTTTGGAATCGAACGCAGCGGCGTCGCTCCGCGATCCGATAGGCAGCGTCGCGACCGTTGCGCCGCTCTCAGAATCTATGACAACCATTATCTTGTTAACGCATGTCACAAATATTCGACCCGTCGACGCATCCGTCGCGATCCCGTGCGGCTGTTCGCAGGTCGGGACCGGCCAACGCCCGTCGACGCGGTTCGTCGCGGCATCAAGACGCACGATTTCGCGCTTCTCAGCACCGTTCACGTAAACCTTGCCTCTACCATCGGCGGCAGCAAACTCCAGGTCGCCCCCTACGTCGATGTGAGCGATCGGCGTGTCGGTCACCGGATCGATGACGGTCACGGAGCCGTTACCTCCGTTAACCACGAACACGTGATGACTGGAGGGATCGAAGATAATGCCGTCGGCGCCAGGCGCGGACTTCATAGTGGTCAGTGGCTTTAGCGTGGCGAGATCGAACGAAGTCACTGTCCCGGCCTTCCCATCATCTGAATATCCTCTTGCGTTGGCCGGCCGCTATAGCGACGCCGTGACTTCCTCCGGGGAAACTACCGATTTGGCCGAGTATCGCCCCATCGCGTCCGTCAACGACGGTTACCCGGTCGCCATGGGCGACGTAAACCCTGCCGGAGCCTGGATCGAATGTAAGGTAGTCCCAGCGGTCGGGCGCAGATAGCGCGACCTTTTTGGTGACTCTATAGTCCGGCAACTCTTGGGCGGTCGCTGCTTCATAGAAGCTCGACAACAACGCAAATAGGATAGGTGCTGCCCACAGATGTAGCTCGTTTCTCATTGTCGGGTAGCGCTATTAGGATCGTCGAGAGGGAAAAATGCGACACCGCACGTAGGTCTATGGCCGCGCCCAAGATAATTCAAGAATACCGCATCTGAAACAGAGCCGCAGAACGCGCGTAAAGGCGATTCGGGTGCTGCTGCGTGAGCCGGGTGTGATGAAGTCGGGCGCCAGTACGATAGATTGTCTCCGGCGTATCGGGTAACCACCAAAAAAGCGAAGGCGGCCAGCGTAGGGAAGTATACGGGCCGCCCTCAGGCCACTCATCGCAAAGAGCCACGCAGGAACGCGACACAAAGATGCCGCAGCAACGGCGGCATCGCTATCGGTTTGACGCTGAATTCCGCGTAGGAGGAAACGCCCGGTGCCGGCAACTGGCGCGGCTATCGCTTGCGCGGCGCCCTGTGCATCTCGCCAATCACATGCATCGTCGATGCGATGGCTTGGTCGAGAAGATCGCGAAGCCCCTTATATTTTCCGGGGCCAAGCGAGAACTCCGCAGCTTATCTTCAGCGCTATGAACATCGGCCTCGGCCCGAACTGAAGACCTATAAGGTGATCTCACGCCCCGTCAGCGTACAGAGCGCTGTGGGGACCGTGCCGCCGCTGGTGAAGGCGTCGATGCGTGGGGCCTCACCGGCATTGAAATACAGCGCGTCGGCGAGTTCACGATGAAGGTGCCTGGCGAATAGGGCGAAGAGTCGATGGGGAAGAAACTCCGCGCATTGCGGAAGCTTTCGGAGTTCAACGAGACCGTCTCCACCCGAACCCGCCGGTCACCTCGATGAGACAGGAGACTTGCTCGATGACACGACGCTTGCCTGGGGGCACCGCCGAAAAGACCATGGCGCAATCGCCCGCGAAGGCGCAACTGGTAACAACACCTTCCTGGTAGGGCGAACGGGCGTCAGAGTCCGCATCCTGCACCAGGGCAGCTCGTTGAGCCGACGCCGTGACGCTCAAGGATAGCAAAGCAATGGTCAGCGGCAGAATGAACCAAGTCGAATTCACTTTCATGTGAGCACCCCCTTAAATTCGAGAGCCGGAGTAGAGTTTGTATCGGACAATGGACGATCGGGGGATTCGCTGACTGAGCGTCTTAGTTGGCCGATACGTAGTAACCGTGAAGGTCGACGTTAATTCCCGCAGTGTCATTGTCGTTAAGGTCGTCAACGTACACGTAGACCGTCGATCCAGGATCGGCGACCAGGAAGGTATGTCCATCCCTCAAATAGCGCAAGCCGTAGGTGAAGTTGTCGAACGGAAATTTCTGCTCCTGGATTTGCCCGCTGCTCTGGACATCGATCGAAACGCCATATGCTGTCGTGCCGTTATGGAACCCAGAGATATCCGTCAAGACAAGATACTTGCCAGCCGGCACCACAATGGTGGAAATGTTCCTGGCGCTCGGAAATAGCCGAGTGCCGAAGCCTTGAAAGGCCGGATTGTCGGCGCCTCGGGTTGGCACCGGGTTGGTGAACGTATTTGTTACGCTTACGAGTGCGGCCGCAGCCGAGCGCACTTCCGGCGAAATAATCATTGCCATCACAGCCATTCCAAAAGCGCCAAGGAAATACGGCCTGAAGTTCCGTAGGGTTGACATGTGGCTCTCCAATCTGATCGCTGGTTAGGTTGAACTCGTCGCAAACAATGTAGCGACGGCTTTACTGAGACGACACTGCAACGGGTATGCGGAACGGGGGGTACCTTGAGGAGTCGTCGCTGTTTGATGACAGCGGAGAACGGGTCCTCTCTACGATTCCAGTTGGCCATACGCGGGTGTCTTCGGTTACCGTCGACGTCCAACTGATGTTCGCCGCGGACGCTTCCGTCGCGACTATTGATGTTGGCGCCGCCCTGGGCCGAGCGATGTCGTGGGTCGAGGCATCCACGACCGGCACTGTCGATGCGACCTGCGATGCTTCGATTCGATGGGGAAGTGCTGCCGTCGCTATCGCTTGCGGGCCGGCAGGCGCAGCGGCAAGCGCTTTCGCTGCCGCGCTCCGTAATTCACCGCTGCTTTTGGTACGTTGTGTATCCGACGCTCGTCCTCTAGCGCGATGTAGCCATATGCGAGCCAAGCGGAAATCGCCAGAGCGATAAAGACCCAGAACACCAGCCGGAGAAAATCCGCCATGGGTCGCGCCCAGAACTAGGCGAGACGCATGTCGGCGGACTCCCGTCGAGGACGCCGCAACCAAACAATAGCGAGTGCTGCTCCGGCCAAGAGGACTGGCGTGGAGGGTTCAGGCAACGCCGGTGGCGTGGCGGCGTCGGCAACGACGCGATAGCCGTAGTTGCCAAGATCGCCGAAACCGAACCGGATAAATCCGTCTCCCAGCGCCCCGGTGCCGAGGTTCTCCGCAAAAGACATGTTGGCAAACGCACCGATGGCAACCGTGTAGTCGCCCGCCGCCAACGTCTCGATCTCGTAAAGTCGCCGCCGGATCCAAGGAATGCGTTGTCGAAGTTGGAGGCCAGGAACGTGGCGCCATTTCCGATCCCCATGAACAACGTGAAATATGGATCGATGCCGCCATCCGCGTAACCATAGCTCGTAAAGCTGACGGTCTGCGGCGTGCTTAGGTTGAACGTGTAGATCGCGACGTTGTTCGCAATCGGCTCGACGCTATCGTCGAAAGAAGGAATGCCGAGGTCAGAGCCAAACAGATTGGGGTTGGCAGAATCGTCCAACGAGCCGCTAAAGGTGATTGGCAGGGCATAGGCCGAACTCGCGCCCAACGCAATTGCCACCAACAAACTGGCAGTGAGGTTGCCCAGCACGCTCATCGTCGCTCCCTCGTCGATCAACCTGCTGGGTACAGCAGAAAGTGTGCCGGCGAAGCAAACAGTATTTCGCTCAGTGGCTTGATTTGACGAGACGACGGTGACAGTCAGCAAATTGTAAGATTTTCCGTCAGCCCTTCCATCGTGCTATTTGAACTGATATTCAAGTGACGGCGATAGCGGAATCGCCAATCCTAATACCTCCTGCGGCTATCGCACCGCGCGCGCATGCACGTCCCGGACCGAAGAAATGCCGCTGCCAAACAAGCAGCGCCAGGTGTGCTTCCATCGACTAACGAGATGCAGGCCTAAGGGCTAGCGGCCGCGGCATTGCGGTTAGCCCTTGAGGGCCAGCACCAACGCCGACCGCTACGAGGACAATGCCGAACCACTCCCATGTAGAGGGGACGCTCGCCAAGAAACGTAAAGGCGAATAGTGCAACCAAGACAAGACTGAACTTGTTGACGGGGCTACCTTTGAAGCCTCGCCAAGCTGCAGTGCGCGAAAGTAACAGACCCACGATGCGCCGGTGGCGAGGGCCGACAAGGAAAGAAACGCCACGGTCTTGGTTGAAAGCGCACGCGGATCACTCCACTTGCCCGTATATAGAACGAACGCCGCCAAGACTAAGACAATGATGACAGTACGAATTAGTGTGGCGAAGTCGGAGTCCACTCCGCGAATGCCAACCTTCGCAAAGATTGCGGTAAGCGCCGCAAAGGACGCGGAAAGCACTGCCCAGAAAAACCAACCGTTCGATGTGGTCATGGTGACTTGGAAGGTCTAACGATGGCGCCTAAGTATTGGGGCTCCGCATATTTTCCTCCGGCCTCTGCGGCAGGAGCAGGATGCAGGCGATGATGAAGAAAGCGAGAGCGGCCGAGGCCGTGTACCGACTCCAAGCAAGGCCGCCGCTAGAAAGCGGCTTGTCCATCAGATTGCCGACCGTGGCCCCAAGCGGTCGCGTGAGGATGAATGCCGCCCAGACAGAATGGTGTGGGATATTTTCGTCCAGAAGTAGGCCGCCGCGACAATCGCCAAACCGGCGGCGAAGACCAGTGCTCCGCCTTCGTAACCAAGTCCGAAGCCGGTCTTGCTGTCTGCGGCCCAATCGCCCAGGGCAGTGCCCAGAGTTTGCGAGAACATGATCGTCGTCCAATAGAAGATCTGGCCTTCCGAGACGCGAGATTTTTTATGGAGACGGAGCCGAGTGACCGGTGCCATAGCCCAAGCGATGCCAGGAGCAGGACGAAGAGGATCAACGAACCTCCAAGGTAACCAACGCCCAAGGAGCGATCCACCAAATCAGCCAAGGTCGTGCCGAACGTCGTCGTCGCGATGATCACCGCCCAGAACAGAAAGGGATGGAATCGCTTCGCGGCGATCTGCGCGCTTACTGCGATCACAAAAAGCATGGCGAAGATTGTGCTTCCGATAAGGTATCCCAGGTTCATCGACATCGTTACAGCGTCGCCACCGGTTTCTCCTAACGTGGTGGCCGCCACCTTTATGACCCGAAACCGAGAGTGACCTCCGGTATCTTGCTCATGCTCTTTTCAGCAATCTTGGTCATATTGGTGACTTGTCATTGTTCATGTCTATCGCAGCGGTAACGGCACACCGACCGGCTAGCGCAATTGTTTGCGCTCGATATCCGGCGCGTCGGGGACGATAGGTGCCGGAGTTCGTAACCACGAGCGGAAAAAGCGAAGGCGGCCAGCGTAGGGAAGTATACGGGCCGCCCTCAGGCCACTCATCGCCGAGTGGCCTACGACCCACGCGACACAAACAGCCACGTAGAACGCGAGACAAAGAATGCCGCGGTGCTCGTGATATAGCCATAGGTTTAGCGCTGAATCCCGCGTAGGAGGAAAAGGCATGCAGGACGAGCTGTTATAAGTGCAACGTGCAATTGGACGCTATGGCACCCGCTGGCTCGATGCCACTTGTACGCTGACCGACTGACCCCGGCGGGTGAGGTGTAGGCAAAGCTTTGCCGCACCAAGTCTGCGCGAATACGGCGCGTCGCTGCACCGCTGGGGCACAGAACATCCCGGAGCGCACTGCGTGCGACAACGCTGCGCGCTGCGCAGGCGCCACAAAATTCAATCGACTAGGGCGTAGCTTAAGCCTTGGCATACTACGTGCTTTGTATTGGGACGTACCACTGTGTCTTTTTCCTCCTCCTTTAAGATACAGCCTCAGCCCTCTCGGCGACGAGGGGGCTTTTTTTGCGTATTGAAATAACGGTGATCCGCGAAGCTATCAGTCGCGGCATCGGGCAAGCAGCGCACTACGGTGGTAGGGTAGGCGATAAGGGCAACATCGAACGGCTATAGATGGCCTGTAGCCCAGCGTTATGGGGTGGTTCGATTCCCGCTGCCTCCACCAACACCAGCAATGACGGCCCCGACCTAGGGTCGTTTTTTTATGGGCCGTAGTGCGCCGTGGGCAGCCGCTAAGCTTCTATTTGCAGCGCGCATAGATGGCAACGCAGGTCGCCGAGGATCGTCCGCATTTAACGAGACTCTGTCGCCTTGATGGTAACGTTCATTCCATAGGCTCTGTGAGATGCGTTCGGTTCGACGCGGGCGACGAGGGTTCTGGCCAAAACTCGACGATGCGAGTTATCTTGCCGTGAACCACTGTGAAGAAGGTGATGGCTCTGTCAGTTCGCGCTCCGTCGGTGACTGTTACGTCGGAAACCGCCTCCGACTCGCCACCAACGACCCGATTGACGGTGAAACGCCAAGGACCGTGCGCCGGGTACTCCTGATTCATGCGCGCGAAGCCCTCAGCCCCGCGAATGCGCTCTCTGCTTTGGGGCCATTCCAACATGAAATCTTGTGACAGCACGGCAGCAACCGAGTGAAAGTTGTTTGTGGCCATGAGTCTCCAGAACTCGCGAGCCACCTCAACTGCGGCAAGTTGCGTCATGTAAGGCGCTTATTGCAGTTTGATTTCACCGTCGAAATTGACGTTCAGCTTTAGTCCAGCAACTTCGAGGGTCACTTTTACCGGGAAGGATTCGGTGCCCGAGATGGTGTGCTCCGCAATCGCTTTTGCCACCGCCTGTTCGATTTCACGTTGTGAACTCACGCCTACAATCTTCAGGAATTTGCGAATACTTAGATTGAAAGTTTCCTCGTTCATTCGATGTCTCCAATTCTTGATGAAACCGCAATCGACCCCAGCGGAGAGGCCTAACGAACTAGGTTAACCGGCGCGACGAAGGGCGGCGGCCTCAGCGCGCGCATCAGGCGTCGCCGAGGAGCGTCGTGCGTTGAACGAGAGCTTAGACATCGAGCCGCTTCTTCAGACGCCACGGCGTTAACGACTCTCGAAAGCTAAGACGCCGACCGGCGCGATACACGTAGAGCCATATGACACCGTACCAGAGCGCGGCTAAACCCGCGGCCGCGAACAGCCAGCGCTGTTGCATTGCCGCGACGAGCAGCGATACGCACCCTCCGGCCAGCCAAATGACTGCGAGCGCGGCCGCGACGATCCGTAAATTGGATTCGGGGTACTTGCTTGAGCGCACGGTCAACGATGCCTAATGGACTAAGTTAATCGGCGTGACGAAGGACGGCGGCCTCAGTGGGCGCATTAGGCGCCGCCGAGGAGCGTCTGTGTTGAACGAGAGGTTAGGCACCAGGTACCTGCCTCTTGCGCAACCATCCACCAAGGGCCGCGCATGGCGCCATGAGCACAAGTGCGGCAACCTGCGACCAAACCGCGCCCTTGCCCATTGTGTTGAGCAATGAGATCGCGGCAGCGAGAGCCAGGACCGCAGCTACTGCAACACTGTGGGCGAGCGGACGCCGCCGAGCGAGCCACGCGGCCACGTACCCCCCGAGCAGCGCGAAAACCATGCCGAAGGCGATGCTTCCGATCATGATGGGCGCAGGTGCGGCCTGGTGCGGTGGCTGCCCGGAGATTTGGAAAAACGCGAATGCGGACAGCGCGAAGGTGAGGTACCCGACAATGACGGCAATGACTGATCTGGCCATGTTGCGGTCCTGGAGGTGAGCTGATGCCTAACGAACTAAGTGCGAACGGTGGTAACAGTGGTGGTAAGGGCGTTCCACCGTAGGGCGCTTAAGACTCGAACGCCCAAGGATTTAGATGTCGGCCTTGAGACTCGATCTGCGCACGAGTGTCGAGAATGAGTTGCTTCAGGTTTGCCGGCTCGCGTAGGGTCTCCAGCACAGTTCCCTCGTATGTTCCGATGATCTCGTTCTTCTCGCCGTACACGCGAAACCCGAGCCTGTAGTGATAGTCCTGTAGCTCCGCTACGACGTGAAATGGGGCGAATGCCTTGCGGACCTTTTGCAGGATATCTGCACTGGTCAATTTAATGCTCATTTGCGTTACCTCCTCTGCTGCGGCGAGCGCATCCGCCAAGTATCGCGCGTGGACGCATTCCTCGCGAGCTTTATGCGCCCGCTGCTGGTTTTGATCCCCTGGGCGAGTGCTCCGACCGATCCTCGTTAGGTGAACTAAACGGTCCCATGTACCGGTTGCGCCGACAATCGAATCGGACAGCGTCCGATTCTTTTGCACGCATGTAGCACTTAGCATTTCGACCAAGGACTGCGGTGCTGAAGGGCGCGCGGTCCGCGATGCTTCGCACCGTGTCGGCAAATGAGAAGTCAGGAGGCTATCATGTTCGGAAAGTATGCAACGTTTGCTGTCGCTCTCGCAATCCTCACGGCTTCAGGATGCGCATCGTTTCCTGACCGCGATCCTGCGCTGGACGACGCTAGAATTTCGGTGGATGCGGCAGGACGGAATCCTCAGGTGGCGATATATGCACCGTCCGAGTTAGCTCAAGCGACGGCGACACTCCGCCAAGCCGACGATCTTGCCGCCAGCGGCGGGCGGCGTAGCGAAGTGCATGAGTTAGCCTTAGCTGCGAACCAGCGAGCCGTGGCAGCGCAGGACGTCGCGCGCCTTCGTAGCGAACAGGCGGCGCTCGTCGCGCAGCGTACAGCGACGGACGCGCGTATTCAGGCCGACATTAGCCAGCAACAGGCGGCAGCGGCACAACTGCAAGCTGCGGCGGCGCAGCGGCAAGCCGAACAGGCGCAGCTCCTCGCGGCTGCCCCGCCGGCCACATATGACTACCGGCGCCGAGAGAACGAAGCGTTGTACGAGGCTCCGGTGACTTCGGTGCGTGCAGTTGTGGGACCGCCGCAGCAGCGCTGCTGGGTAGAGCGCCAGGTCGTGGACACGCGGTCACCGAGTATTAATGTCCCGGGCGCAGTGGTGGGTGGCGTGGTCGGTGGCATTCTTGGCCATCAGATCGGAAATGGCCGGGGGCAAGATCTTGCGACGGGCATCGGCGCAGTCGGCGGCGCGGTGGTGGGCGCGAATGTCGGTCGTGACGCGTCCGGCACAGTTTATACACAGGATGTGCAGCGCTGTGCGAACGTGCCCGCGACCGCATCGCTGGACTACTGGGACGTAACGTACAACTTCCGCGGCTACGAGCATCGTGTGCAGACCACAAGCCGGCCGGGCACAGTCATCTTGGTCAACGCGCAGGGCGAGCCGCGCGTCTGAATAGTGCCTGAGTCGTATTCCTTGCGGCGAGGCGGCGATTAGCTGATTCGAGTCCCGCCGGCCTGTGTCAATTCGAAGAATGACGGCCCCAATCCGGGGCCGTTTTCTTTGCTTCGCGAAGAAAACCATCGCTCGGCGGAGGTCGCGGAGGCGGCGCAGTCCGGTTTCTCTTCGGTGCAATTCAGGCGACAATTCGGGAGACACGCCGCTCGACTTGACTGCGTACGCGTCGGCGAACATACAACATCGCGTATACCGCAATTTGGAGGTATTCGTGCCGGGTGGCAACGCCAAAGAAATTGCGGAATGGAATGGCGCATGGGGCCGGCGATGGGTCATGCTGCAAGAGGAGATCAACGGCCTTATTGCGCCCTTCGGCGATGCCGCGCTGAAGGTCTCGGCGGCGCAGCCGGGAGACAAGGTGATTGATGTCGGCTGCGGCTGCGGCGACACGTCGATTGAGCTTGCGCAAATGGTGGGTAAGTCGGGCACGGTGCTCGGCATTGACGTGTCGGTGCCGATGTTGGAGGCGGCTCGCTCTCGCGCAGCCGGCATGGATTGTCCACACTTGGTTTTTCGCGAAGGCGACGCTTCCGAAACAGCACTTCCGGTAAACAATGATTTGGTGTTCTCGCGGTTCGGCGTAATGTTTTTTAGCGAACCCACGCAAGCCTTCTCTCATTTGCGCGGGTCGCTACGCATCGGAGGTCGGTGCGTGTTCGTCTGCTGGCGGTCGCCGCATGACAACCCATGGGCAACGGTGCCGCTATCTGCAGCGCGGTTGGCGATCGGTGTCACTCCACCGCCCGCAGATCCGAATGCGCCGGGAGGTTACGCGTTCGCCGACGAGGTAAGGCTGAAGAAAATCCTGTTAGACGCAGGCTATCACGCGGTGCATATGCAGCGCTTCGACATCCCGGTCTTCCTCGGCGCGACTCCGCGCCTCGCCGCCGAAGCGTCGGCGCAGGTTGGCGCAGTGGCCCGTTTCGTCCGCGAGGCGGGTACAGAGCACCTTCCCGTCATCCTCGAAGCCGTAGAAAGTGCTCTTCTCCCTCTTGCCGCACCCGATGGCGAGGTCAGTTTGAACGGCTCGACCTGGATCGTATCGGCTACCAATCCTGAGTAGGCGCAGAGCACGCCTTTTCGCGGGGACGATTTCCGCATAGGACGCTACGCCCAGCGCCTCGGAAAGTCTGGCGCGCTGCCCGGCTGATCCATACTGCACGCAGCTAGAAGGCGTAACCGGTTTTTAGATAGACACCGTAATTGCCGTCCTTACCCTGCGCGTACTCGAGATTCAGAACGATGCCCACCGCCGGCTTGAGGACATATTGCACCCCTGCACCTGCGGCTGGGAAGAGGTTTGCGCCGGAGCAGCTCTTGCCTGCGCCATAGGTGCAGCCAACCCCCACGAAGACGGTGGCGGTCCATCTTTCGGCAAGTCGTAGCCGGGCTTCGCCTTCGATCTGAGACATGTACCTGCCGCTGTATTGGCCTACCTTGTAGCCTCGCAGCTGAACCGGCGCGAGATTCTGCGTTGGAGCGTCATTGGTCAGGTGATTGAGTTGACGGAAGGCAAAAACATTTCCCCCCGCATACGGAATGTAGTGGCGGATATCGAGACGATAGACGTCGAAGTTCTGCTCTCCCCCAAGCGACTCGCGATAGGCGAGATTGTTCAGGTTCAGCAGCCAGCCGTTGGTGGGCTTGAAGTCGTTGTCGCGCGAATCGTAATAGCCGACAAGACCGATTCCACCCGATTTGTATGGCGCGACACCGAGGATGTCCAACAGAAGATCGTCGAACGCCGTGTCCCCGGCGATGGCGAAGTTTTGGTAAATCCCCTGCGCGCCCACAAACCAATCTCCGTAGACCCGGTGGAGATAGCGACTGATGAGTGACTTCAACTCCGCGTTGTTGCGAAGCGGAATGCCGGTTCCGAGGTAGTCGTTGTAGTCGTTCCTGATATTGCCGTACGTCACAGCCGCGTTCAGCCGTTGACGGTCCTCGTCAAACGAGGTCTTGGCGAACGCTCCACCGACAATCGAGTCGGTATTCGTGTACTGGCCCGTCATAGCAAAAATGGAGGGTCGCGACTGGGAGTCGAATAGATGTATGTAGCCGACGGTTGCCCCGAGCGTTACGCCGAGCTTGGGACTGCTGTTGAAGACAGGGGCGAAGAGCCAAGGAGAGGGCTTCTTTTGCTCGGCCGCCGTTGGTTGAGTGCCGTCAGCTGCCGCGTCGCGCTCGTCTGCCTGCGCAAGAGTCAAGCAGCCGCTCAGCAGCCACGCGACCCATGACGTGACGGCAAGACGCAAGACGAATACTCGCGCATGGCGAATGAGCGATGGTGTGGGTTGCATTGGCTTACCTCTGGGTGGATGCTACAAGTGTAGCAGCCGGGGTGATCGCGCTTTCTTGCGTGGCGCAGAGGCGCGGCGGGCATTAACGACGAATCGCAAGATCTTCACTCCACTTGTCCTTGCCGTCTCTGTCAAGCGCTGGTCTGGCGCAGGACGGGATGGCACCATGTCTTATGCGCCCACCCGCCATGGTGTTGCCAAAGCACCTCGTAGACCTGCGTGCACCGCCTCCGGTCCGTTGGCGACTGACGCATGCGCTTCTGCTCTCGCTGCTGATACACACGTGGCTATTGAGCATTACCTTCGGTGGCCTGGATCTTTGGCGCTTTAGCTTCCCTTGGCAGGATCGATGGACCGAGGGATCGGATCTAAGCGTCGAAGTCGTTCCGGCGCAGGTTACGGCGCCGGAAACGGCGGGCACTCCCACCGCCGAGCCGTCGCGTCGGAAACGGGTCGAGCAGCCGGTTGCGAGTGGGGCGGTATTGACGCCATCCGAGTTCGCTGCTTCGACTGTGCCATCTGTAACGGCGATCGCGCCCGAGGCTAACGTCGCGGCAGAAGTCAATCAACGGAGCGACGCCGTGGCCAGCGCGGTCCCTGCGCAAACGCCTTTGCGCGCCGATCAGTCCAGCGACAAGGCGTCTCAGCCGATCGCGGCCGCGGAGGTGATTGCGTTGGATCGGATCAACAAGGAGACTTGGTTTGTGCCCGCAACTCCTGCGATTAAAACGGCGCCCGTCATCGCGCCGGGCGTGATCGCCTTGGAGCGCATGGAGAAGCCGACGTCAGTTGCTTCAGCAACTCCAGCGATCAAAACGGCGCCCGTCATCGCTCCGGCCATGATCGCCTTGGATCGGATCGATAAGGCGACGCTCGGTCGCCCCGGCGACTGCAGCGATCAAAACGCCGCCCGTCATCGCTCCGGCCGCGATCGCGTTGGAGCGGATCGATAAGGCGACATCGATCGCTCCGGCGACGCCAGCGATCAAAACGCCGCCCGTCATCGCGCCGGCCGCGATCACTCTGGAACGGATCGAGAAGGCGGCGGTGGTCGAGCCTGCTGCTCCCGCGATGACGCCGCCGCCTGTCATCGCTCCGGCCGCAATCGCGTTGGAACGGATCGAGAAGCCTGCGCCGATCGCGCCGATCGCGGAAACCGTGTTGCCGTCGCTTCGAGATGAACTTCCCAAGCTCGATCCCTCCAGGCAGGAGGCGCAACAACGAGCGGCGCAGATGGAGACTGCGCGGCAGGACGCCGCAAAAATTGAGGCGGCAAATGTTGAGGCTGCGAAAATCGAAGCCGCAAAGATCGAAGCCGCAAGAATCGAAGCCGCAAAGATCGAAGCCGCAAAAATCGAAGCCGCAAAGATCGAAGCCGCAAAGATCGAAGCCGCAAGAATCGAAGCCGCAAGAATCGAAGCCGCAAGAATCGAAGCCGCAAGAATCGAAGCCGAAAAGCTCGCGGCCGCGCAACAGGCGGCCGAACGCCGGGAAGCGGTGCTTCGGGCAATCGGACGGCAGTTGGACGAGGAGGCCGCCCAGCGCGACGCCGCAACGGCCGCATCACGGCCATCAGGCTCGTCGAGCGGCGCGCGTCGATATTGGCTCTACGGGCGCAGCGATCCTAACGCGGAAGTCGTCGAGTACGCGGAAGCCTGGAGCCGAAAGATCGAGCTTAACTTGACGTTCGAGGCAGTCCGCGAAGTGGTGAAGCAAGCTCACACCGATCCGCTGGTGACCGTGGCCATTCGTAACGACGGCTCGGTGGAATCAGTGACCTTCGTTAAGTCCAGCGGCGTGGCGGCTATCGACGATGCAATACGACGCGTCATCGATAACCAGCGTCCCTACCCACCCTTCCCGCCGGACTTGGCGCGCGCGTTTGACGTGCTGCACATCCGCCGAACGTGGCACTTCGACTCGGCGATTCGCCTGGACTGACGGGACGGTGACCGGGTCAAGCATCAGGCGGATTCTAAGCGCGTTGGCCGTGGTGCCGCGGGGTGCTCGCCCAGCACCCCGGGGACCATCATCGCTGACCTTAACGTCGCTGCTGAAAACCTGCGGGCCCGCTCCTCAGGCTCATGGCCCTTTGGGTGGAATCGGCGCCGGAACCTGGTTCTTGATAGGTTTAGTCGACATGAGGTAGGCATACACGGCTTTGAGGTCGCCATCCGTCAGCTGCGCGACGTTGAACCAAGGCATCGGAGGCAGGATCGGACGTCCCGTTCCCAGATGCTTGCCCGTGCGCATCGTCTTGACGAACTGGTCCTGCGACCACGAGCCGATGCCGGTCTCCTTGTCGGACGTCAGGTTGGCGGCGAAGCTCGTACCCCAGGGTCCTATCCACGCAGTAAAGTCAGAGTTGGTGGCTCCGGCCCAGAGGTTGGGGCCGATTACTCCCGCCGGCATCGGTGCCACTTTGGTGTTCGCTTGATGGCCCGATAGTCCTTTTGCCGGATCGGGTACCGGTCCTTTGTCGGTCATCATTTTCGGTGCGTGGCAATCGAAGCAGCCGCCAAAATTGACCAGATACGCACCGCGACGAACCTCGTCCTTGTTTGCCGCAAACGCAGCTTGCGTGGCGATCAGGCCGCCGATCATAAGTGCTCCAACTGCACATGCCACAGGTTTCGAACGCATTACATCCCCTCCCTGGAATGATTGAGTAGCGGACGCCATTCTGCCGCAATTTCGACGCGTCGTCAGTCCGGGTCGCCGCCCTTTTTGCCCAGACGCTTCCGTAACTCGCCCGACCGCAGCGAAGCCGTGTAGTCGGCCCGTGCCGCCGCGGCTTTGCGATCGCCGCGCGCAATCGCGTTGATTTGCCGCTTCATGGACTGCACGACGCCTGGGTCGCACTGCTGCAGGGCACTGACGTATCGGGCGACGGCCTCGTCGAGTGCGCTGCGTTCAACCAGTTCGGTCAAAAATCCGATCCGAAGCATTTCGTCGGCATCCAGCGTCTGCGCCGTGAGGAATATGCGCTTCGCCTGCGCCGGCCCAAGCGTGGCCACCGAGCGCCGCAGGCCACCCGGATAATAGTGGAGGCCGAACTTGGCCGCCGGCATGAACATGCGCGATCCGCGAACGCCGATGCGAAAATCGCAGCACAGCGCCAGATCGGTCGCGCCTCCGTAAACGCTGCCGTTGAGCGCGCAAATGGTCGGCAACGGAAAATTCTCGATTTCGTCGAGCAGGTTCTCGAAGCTGCGGTCGAGGCGTTCGAGAATCGCATCGACGGTGTAGCCGGAACTGAACGTGGCGTCGCCCGTTCCCGTGAACACCAGGGCCGCGCGGATTTGGCGCGGACGCGCGCAAGGTGGCGCAGGAGGACATCGATGTCGTCCGGATCGATGCGATTGTGTTCTGCGGGACGTGAAAAACGTATCGTCGCCACACCGCCTTCGAGCTCAAGCGAGGGCGGCTTGCCGGCCTTCGAGCCGCGTGATGTCGTTCCGACTAGAGGGTTTGCGCATGGTTGCGCGAGACTATACAGCGATCGTTGCAGCGAGTGAACGCGGAAAAACAAACGGGCACCGGATGAATCCGGCGCCCGTCAACAGTTGAGCAGCTTCGGTGATGACAGAAAGCTACACGCGGCGGCGATATTCCCCATTGCGCGTGTCGATTTCGATCTTGTCGCCGGTCGCCACGAACAGTGGGACCTGCACTTCCATGCCGCTGGCAAGCTTGGCGGGTTTGAGCACTTTGCCCGACGTGTCGCCGCGAACTGCGGGCTCGGTGTAGGTGATCTCGCGCACGACGCTATTCGGCAGTTCGACCGAGATCGGCTTGCCGTCGTATAACGTGAGCTCGCACGGCAGGCCGTCTTCGAGATAGTGCACGGCGTCGCCGATATTCTCGCGGTCGACTTCGACCTGGTTATATTCGGCGTCCATGAATACGTACGCCGGATCCTGGAAGTACGAATAAGTGACTTCCCTGCGCTCGAGCTGGACGACGTCGAATTTTTCGTCGGCGCGGTATACCGTCTCCGTGCCTGAGCCGGAGAGCAGATTCTTGAGTTTCATCTTGACGACGGACGCGTTACGGCCGGATTTGTTGAATTCGGCCTTTTGCACGACCATCGGATCCTTGCCGATCATGATGACGTTGCCGGCGCGGACTTCCTGGGCGGTTTTCATAGCAGCACCTGATTACGGGTTGAACGGGCGAGCCGCCCACTGGGTTGGTCCCACTTGGGGTCGGTTCGGGAAACCCTTGATTATACCCAACTTTCAACCGTCTTGACTAGTGCGGAAGCAAGGTCTGGCCGCGACGCCAATTCGTCGGCCCATTCGCGGGTACGCGCACCCAGTCGCTTGCGTTGTTCGGTCAAGGCCGGCCAGAGCGCGGCACAACTGTTGGCCGGCTTGCGCGAGTCGTTCCACGCGCGCGAAAAGGCGGCGAAGGGAGCGCTCGCCGCGCCAGGCAGTTTTCGACCATAGCGCGCAATCATCGCATCGAGTTTTACCAGCTGCGCATCATCGGCCTGGGGGTAGAGCTGCCAGATAAAAGGTCGCGCGGCCCAGAGTCCGCGGACGAACGAATCTTCGCCGCGCACGAAATTCAGATCGCACGCCCACAGTCTGCGATCGAAATCGTCCTGCGCTACGAAGGGAACGACGGCAAGCGTCAAGTTGCCCTGCGTCCTCGTTTGACCGGCGTGCGGCACGGCACCACCCAGCCATCGGTCGAGTTCGCTCGCCGCCACGCCCTGGGGCACCACGCCGACGACGCGTTGATCGCCTTCGGCCCACGCTTCAAGCAGCGAGGGCAGTTGTCGGTTCGCATAGCAAAAAAGCGAAACGACCATGGCGTCCGAACCGATGGCGGGCAGACCGAGCGATGCGACAAAGCTCAGCGCGGGCGCTGTCATCAGCCTTGAACGCATCACGCCTTTCGAACAGGCCGGATTCCCGCAACAGACCACCACTGGCGGCGGTGAAGCCGGGGAAATAGAACTTTCTTGTCAGTGGCAGTTTTGGATGGCGCGAAGCGAGGCCGTGACTGTGTTCGATCCATGATTCTGCCGACAGATATTCGAGATTGATCCACCGGGTTGCGGGCGCGCGCTCGCACATCGCCGCAAGATACTGTTGAGGCAATCCACAGCCAAAAGCTTCGATTACCACGTCGGCCACGGATGTTGCAGCAACGTGTTCGGCTTCGCTGTCCCAACGCAGCACTCGCACGCCTCGAGCCGTCTGCTCGCGTTGCAGGACATCGATTTCAGGCGCGACGGCCCCAAGCGCGGGCAAAACATCGACGAACAGGCGGACGTTGCGCCCGTGTTCAACGATGAGCTGGCGCGCCAAGCGCCAACTCACTCCTACGTCGCCATAGTTATCGACGACGCGACAGAAAATATCCCAGTGCCGCGGGCCATTCACGTTTGTGCCTCGCCCGACAAATCGAATTGAACTGAAGAGGGGATCGCCATTCGTCTTTACCGGAGCGTCTTCGCCGACGAGTCGGGTCCATACTACAATACGTTACCCGCCGATAACGCCGGTGGGAAATCCGATCATGACGCAGCCCGCCCCCAGTCCTGCCAGCCCTTTGATGAACGCACTCGCCATCGATGTCGTGTCCGACGTCGTCTGTCCCGTGGTGCTACATCGGCAAGCGCAAGCTGGAGTCGGCATTGACCGATCTTCGTAGCCGCGAGCCCGACCTCGATATACGGGTGCGCTGGCATCCGTTCCAACTCAATCCTGACATTCCCGCCGCAGGCATCGCAAGAACCAAGTATCTCGAGGACAAGTTCGGCGGCAGAGCGCGCGCGGCGGAAATCTATGCGCGCGTGCGGGCCGTCGGTGCATCCGTCGGCATCGGGTTCGATTTTGAACGCATCGCGCTGCAACCGAATACGCTGGAAGCGCATCGGCTTATTGCCTGGGCGCAAAACGCCGGCGATCAGGATGCGGCGGACGCCTTGGTCGAGCGCTTGTTTCATGCGTATTTCGTCGAAGGCCGCTTTTTGGGGGAGGCGAACGAGTTGGCGCGAATCGCCGGCGACGCGGGTTTCGACATCGACCTGGCGCGAAAGCTACTGCGTTCCGACGAGGGCGCCGCAGAAGTCGCAGCCGAGGACCGCGAAGCTCGAGACGTCGGCATTCAAGGCGTCCCGTTCTTCATCTTCAACAGCCGCGTCGCGCTGTCGGGCGCCCACGATCCTCCCGCATTGCTGGACGCGATTGCCGCAGCACGCGTGTCCTAGCGTTGCGCTGAGGTGATCTAGCCGATCTTTCGTTTCGTTCGCGCGGCCAACACCCGGTCGACCATCGTCCCGGCGAGCCCGAGGTAGTTCGCAGGATCGCAGAGACGAGCAAGCGTCGGCCCGTCGACCTTGGACGTTATTTCGCCGGTCTCGTTCAGCAGTTCGAGCAGCGGGCGTTTTTCTTCGAGGGCCTTCCGGCACAGGTCGTAGACGAGATCGTGCGCGCGCTGTCGACCCAGATGCGGTGCCAGCCCCATCATCACCGCTTCCGATACCACCAGGCCGTGGGTCAAGTCGAGATTTTCGCGCATGCGCGCGGCATCGACTTGCAGCCCTTCGGCGAGGAACCGCGCGTGCGCAAGCGCTCCCGACGCGAACAAGAAGACTTCGGGGAGCGCGATCCACTCGGCGTGCCATGGCCCGGTCGCGCGCTCGTGATCGGTAACCATCGCCTCGAGCAGCGTGGCGACGTGTTGCCGTGCGGCGGTCGAGCAGGCATGGATGTAAACGCACGAAACAGGATTGCGTTTTTGCGGCATCGTGCTGCTCGCACCACGCCCCTGCGCGAACGGCTCGTAAACCTCGCCGACCTCCGTCTGCATCATCAGCTTGATGTCGGTCGCAAATTTGTCGAGCGTGCCGACCACCCATCCGATAAAACTGCCGACCTCGGCGAAGCAATCGCGCTGGGCGTGCCATGCGATGTCGGGTTGTCCGAGATCGAGTTCGTGCATCAGCGCCGCTTGTGTTGCCAGCGCGCGATCGCCGAAGGTCGCGATCGATGCGAGGGTACCGACGGCGCCTGCGAATTCGCCGACCAGCACTCTGGGACGGATCTCGGCGAGTCGACTGCGATGCCTCTCGATCGCCGACAGCACGGTCGCGATCTTGAAACCAAAAGTGATCGGAGCCGCCTGCTGCAAGTGGCTGCGGCCGACCATCGGCGTATCGCGATGGTCTTGCGCCAGCCGCGCGAGCGAGGACGATATCGCAACCAGGTCGGCTTCGACCAGTGCGAGCGCCTCGCGCAGTTGCAGCACGGTGGCCGTGTCGGTGATGTCCTGCGTCGTCGCGCCCCAATGACAATATTGTCCCGCATCGTCGGCGCATAGCGCAGTCAGTTGCTGGACCAGTCCGACGACGGGCGAGCCGGCGCGCTCGGTCTGCGTCCGCAACAGGTTCATGTCGATCTGGGCAAGTTTGCAATGCCGCTCGATTTCATCGGCAGCAGAAGCGGGTATGACTCCGAGTCGGCCCTGAACGCGCGAGAGAGCGGCTTCGACGTCGAGATATTTCTGCGTGCGGTTCTCATCGCCGAACACCGCGCGCATCGCCTCGCTGCTGAAGAGATTTCCGAGGATCGCGGAATCGACAACGGTCGAGGGCATGATTGCGCTTGAGCGAGCGGCGTTAAAGTGCCGGCTACTTCGGCTTCGGCAAGGCGCCTTGCACGCCTTCGACGTAGTAATCCATTTTGGACAGCACGTCGTCGCTGATAACCTCTCCCGCGACGAGGCGCTCCTTGCCTTCGTTGTCGCGCATCGGCCCGGTGAACGGATGGAGCTTGCCCGCCTGGATCTCGGCAGTCACCTTTTTGACGAGCGCCTGGACGTCCTTCGGCACCACGGGATTGAACGGTGCCATCCGGATCATCCCGTCCTTGATACCGCCCCAAACGTTGTCCGGTTTCCAGTTTCCATCGAGCGCGCTTTGCGCGGTCTTGGTGTAGTACCCACCCCACTGCAGCGTTACTGCCGTCAACTGTGCATGCGGACCAAATTTCGACATGTCGGAGTTGTAGCCGATCGCGTAAACGTTCTTCGCTTCCGCCGCCTGCACCACTGCGCTTGAATCGGTATGGTTGGTCAACACATCGGCGCCCTGTGCGATCAACGTTTCGGCGGCCTCACGCTCGCGTCCCGGATCCGACCAACTGTTGACCCAGATGACCTTGACCTCGGCTTTGGGATTAACGCTACGCATCCCCCGAGCGAACGCGTTGATGCCCATGACGACTTCGGGAATCGGAAAGGCGGCGATGTAACCGGCAACATTGGACTTGGTCATCTTGCCGGCGACGATACCGGCAAGATAGCGCCCTTCGTAGAAGCGGGCGTTGTATGTGCCGACGTTGGGCGCGGTCTTGTATCCCGTTGCGTGTTCGAAAGACGTCCCGGGATATTGTTGGGCGACTTTCAGGGTCGGGTTCATGTAGCCAAACGATGTCGTGAATATGAGTCTGTTGCCGCTTTCTGCAAGACCGCGAATGACACGCTCCGCATCGGCGCCTTCGTTGACGCTCTCCACGTACTTGGTGACCACGCTCGAACCCAGCGCGCGCTCCATTTCCTTGCGCCCGGCGTCGTGCTGGTATGACCAACCTGCGTCACCGACCGGGCCGACATAGACGAAGGCGACCTTGAGCGGTTGGGCGGCGGTCGCAGCCGGCGAGGCGGCAAGACAGGTCACCAGGAACGCCGCAAGCGCGGCGAACAGGACTGGGTCGAATCGAGTACGCCGACATCGTTATCTCCCTAAAAATCAGATGAAGTCAAAACTTGAGGCGCAAAACGAAACGCCAACCGTCGATGGCGAAAACGCAGATTGGCCTCGCCGCACGATCGCCAGCGTGCCGACAAGCATTTTACGCGAAGCCGTGCTGCTCCCGAGCGTCTTTGATGCGCCGCGCGTGACGCAAGTGATATCGCAACGCCGCGCGCGGCGTTCCTCTGGCATCGATCGGCCGACGATTCAAGTATCGGGGTGGAAGGGTTTGCCCAGCGATGCGGGTGAGTTGAGCCGGATGGCGATTGCGTCGCGCGAAATGATCGCAAGGACCACGATCGTCGCCACATAGGGCAACATCGCCAGGAACTCCGACGGTATCTCGGCACCCGTGGCTTGCGCCTGGAACTGGATGAGGGTGACCCCGCCGAAAAGGTAGGCACCAAGGAGGACGCGTGAGGGTCGCCACGTCGCGAACACGACCAGGGCGAGCGCTATCCAACCTCTGCCCGCGGTCATGCCCTGTGTCCACATGGGCGTGTAGGAAAGCGCGATATAGGCGCCCGCCAGTCCGGCGCAGGCGCCGCCGAATAGCACCGCAGCGTAGCGAACGGCGATCACACGGTGTCCGATCGCGTGCGCCGAGCTTGGCGATTCGCCGACTGCCCTAAGTATCAGTCCCGCGCGAGTGTGAAACAGGAACCACTGCACCAGCACGAACAACACTAACGAGAGGTAGACGAACGGACTGTGCCCGAACAGGAGTTTGCCCACGACCGGCAGATCGCTCAGGCCGGGAATCGACACCGGCTTGATGCCGTCGACGACCAGGGTCACGTACTTGAGCCCGACAAAGGCCGAGAGTCCACTGCCGAAGAGCGACAAGGCGAGGCCCGTGGCGACCTGGTTGGCCATGAACGACAGCGTCAGCACGGCGAAAATGAGCGCGAGTAGCGATCCTGCGAGCGCGCCTGCGACGACTCCCCACCAGTTTTGCCCGCTGGTCGTGGCGACGATAAACGAGGTCACTGCGCCAACCAGCATCATGCCTTCGACTCCGAGGTTGAGGACACCGGACTTCTCGGTAACGAGTTCTCCGAGCGCAGCAAACACCAGTGGCGTGCCTGCCGCCAGCGTGAGCGCGATCAAGGTTGTCGCGTAATCGATCACGCGTCGGCCGCGGTGGTTCGCAATTTGACCGGGACCGCCGGTCGCGTACGTAGACGCCAGCGATAGCTGATGAACACGTCCGCCGCGAGCAGGAAGAACAGTAGCGTGCCTTGGAACAGTCCGGTGACGGCGGACGGCATGCCCAGTTCGATCTGCGCTGTTTCGCCCCCGAGATACAGCAGCGACATCAACAGGCTCGCGAGCAGAATACCAAGCGGATGGAGGCGGCCCACAAACGCGACGATGATGGCCGCAAAACCATACCCCGGCGACATCGAAGGCAGCAACTGACCGATCGGTCCTGCAGCTTCACCCACGCCGGCGATTCCCGCAGCGGTGCCGCCGGCGAGCATTGCGAGCCACACGACGCGGCGAGCCGGGATACCGGCGTAAGCTGCGGCAGCAGGTGAGGCGCCGGCAACACGCATCTGAAAACCGATCAGTGTCTTTGCCACCAGCACCCACGCAAAAGCAACCGCGGCCAATGCGACCAGTATGCCTGCATTGACGCGCGTGCTCGGCAGCAGAATTGGCCACATCGCTGCGGCGGCGAACGTTCTCGACTGCGGAAAATTGTAGCCTTCGGGATCGCGCCACGGTCCTTGAACCAGATAGGAAAGCAGCAGCGTCGCCACATAGACCAGCATCAGGCTGGTCAGGATTTCGCTGGCGCCGAAGCGGGTCCGCAGCCACGCCGGAATCGCGGCCCACGCTGCGCCGCCGACGGCGCCGGCAACAGTCATCAGCAGCAACAGCCAGGCCCCGCCGTGCGGTTGAAGCGCGAGCGCGACTCCGCCGCCGCAGATGGCGCCGATCGTGAGTTGCCCTTCCGCGCCGATGTTCCAGACATTGGCGCGATAACCAATCGCCAGCCCGAGCGCGCAAAGCAGTATCGGTGACGCCTTGAGCAGCAATTCGCCGACGCCGTAAACGGTGGACACGGGCTTGATGAAAAAGGCATGGAGGGCGTCCAACGGCGGGAGTCCGAGCCAGGAGAAGAGGGCGAAGCCGACGGCGACCGTGGCGGCGACCGCGACCAGTGGCGAGACCCAGCGCATCGCGCGCGAAGGTTCGGAGCGCGCTTCGAACCTGATCATCGGCATCGTCTTCGGCTAGAGCTTCGGGCCAGTCGCGGGGCCGGCGAACGACGGCCTGCGCTCGGGCTCGATGAACGCGCCACCCATCAGCAGACCCAGGCTTTCTGCGTTCGTGTCACGCGTATGCACAGGCACAGACAGATGGCCGCGCGCGATGACCGCGATGCGATCGCAGAGCTCCATCAATTCGTCGAGTTCTTCCGAGACCAGCAAGACCGCGACGCCTTGGTCGCGCAGATCGATGAGCGCCTGGCGGATTTGCACCGATGCGGCGATGTCCACGCCCCAGGTTGGTTGTGCCGCGATCATCACCCGCGGCCCTTGCAATATTTCCCGCCCGACGATGAAACGCTGCAGATTGCCACCCGAGAGACTGCCAGCGATCGTGTCCGGGCCCGCACCCTTGATATGAAATTTTGCGACGGCGGCGCGCGCATACGCGCGAACCGCCGAGCGACGCACGAAGCCGAAGACCCAGCTCAACTGCTTGCGGTGCGCAGTCAACAACGCATTGTCTGCGAGCGACATGTTTGTCACCGCCCCGCGTCCGAGGCGATCTTCCGGGACGTATGCAACGCCCAGCGCGCGGCGCGTGGCGGCGCCCAGCGTGCCCGAGGCGATTCCATTGAGCACGATGGTATCGTCGGTATCGACCGTTCGTTCACCCGATAGAGCGGCCAGCAATTCTTCCTGACCGTTGCCGGCGATGCCGGCGATGCCGACGATCTCGCCCCCGGAAACGTCGAGATTGATATCGACGAGATCGACACCGAACGGCTCGTCGGCTTTGACCGTCAGTCCGCGAACCAGCAGTTTGCCGTCGCCGCGCGTCGTCACCGTTCGATGTCGGGCGTGCGGTAAATCGCCGCCTATCATCATTCGGGCGAGACTCGCTTCGCTTTCCTGTCGCGGGTCGCAGACGCCGACGACTCGACCGTCCCGCAGTACCGTTGCTCGCTGGCAAAGACTGCGAATCTCACCGAGTTTGTGGCTCACGTAGAGGATCGCGCAGCCTTCGTCGGCTACTCGTTTCAGGGTCTCGAACAACGAGTCGATCGCTGCTGGTGTCAGCACCGACGTCGGTTCATCCAGAATCAGCAGCGCGGGGCTCTGCAGCAGGGAACGAACGATCTCGACCCGCTGTCGCTCGCCAACGGACAGCGTGTGTACGTGTCGTTGGGGGTCGAGCGGAAGTCCGTAGCGTCCCGAGACTTCACGGATTCGCGCATTGAGTGCGGTTCCGACGGACGCTTGATCGAGCGCCAGGGCGATGTTCTCGGCGACGGTGAGTGTGTCGAACAGGGAAAAATGCTGGAACACCATTCCGATGCCGAGCGCCCGTGCGACCGAGGGACTGGCGATCGTCACTTCTTCGCCGTTCCACCAAACAGTTCCGCTGTCGGGTCTGACGACGCCACAGATGATTTTCATCAGCGTCGATTTGCCGGCGCCGTTTTCGCCGAGGACTGCGTGGATTTCGCCCGGCATGACCACCAAGTCGACACCGTCGTTGGCGACGACCGCATCGTATGTTTTGCTGATGCCGGCCAGCCGCAAACGCGCAACCGGTGGTGGCAGGCTCATCGATGCCAACTCAGGTCGTAGCGGCATCGCCTAGCACGTCCCGTGTTTGAGCCGTGCGACCGACCGGACGCAAGAGCTGATCAAAGGAGGCAACCGGCGACCGGCATTCGACCTGATGCGGTCAAACGCCGGTCAAACTTCGGCGGTATGTCAGTGCCGGCGCCCAGCGCGGCCGACGTCCGCCAGCAGCTTGTTGGCGCCTGTATTGTGTGCCTTCTGTGCAACCAGAATGTCCGACGCACTAACCGGCTTCTTGTAGTAAGCCTTGTTCCATTCGTCCGATGTCGCGACCACCGTGCCGTCGAGATTGACACCGCCATAGATGCCTTTGGAACGGCTGTAGGTCACGAGATCGCTGATGATGTCGGCCTTGGCGCCGGCACCGACAGGCCCTGCGGCGACACTGGCGTCGGGGCCCATCTTGAATGAATCAGACATCAGTGACTGGAGTCCCTTATCAGTCATGACCAGCGTGATCGTTTCCGACACCGAGACTCCCGCCTGGAAACCGACGCTCGCGGTTGCGACCGTGTAGAACGCGGGACCAGACCAGCTTCCGGTTTTCGGATTTCGCACCACCAGAACGGCGCGACCTCCCGAGCCGCCGAATATAAAGCCGGCCTTGGCCACTTCGGGCGCGATCAACACGGCCTTCGCTTTGGGCATATTTTCATGGAGCCACGCCATCTGTGGATCCTTCATGAAGTTGATGAAGGTCGTATCAGCCGCATTGACGAGGCTCTGCGGCGTCGTCTTTTCCACCGTTGCCGGCGGGTTGCCCGGGGCACGCCCGGTGTCGGTCATCGCTCCTTGGCCGAACGCGGAGCCAGTGAGCGCAGTGAAAAGGGTCAGGGCAAACGTCCAGTGGGCGATGGACGGCAATTTGTACCTCGGCATAGCTTCCTCCGTTCAGATGCGGGGTGGATGATCGAGACCAAGCAAAACTGACCCGCGTTCCACCGATGTAACGGTGGCGGGGTCGCCTAAAGCCCACGGGCCGGCGGCGACAGTATAGTCCTGCTGAAGATGCCCTGGACCGGGATTTGCCGGGCCACTGGGATGTGATGAAAGCCGAAGGGAAGCTGTAGACCTGGCCCCCGGAGAGGCCACGTTTCTCGCGTTTTTCGTCGCAGTGTTGAGGGTTGGCGTACGGACGCCGTTCCTGCAACCGCAACTTTACGATGGTTTGTGTGGCGATGAACGCCGCGACTCTTGCCAGCGCTCAGCGCAGCAACTGGATGCGGCTGTCGGTGACGACTACGCGATCGCCGATGCGCAAACCCGAAGCGGCGGATTGGCGGATCGTCGCCCAGGTACCGTCGTCGTATTTGATGCCCACTTCGTAAACATAGTCGGTCTGGTTTTTCTCGACCTGATGGCCCATATAGCCGCCACCGACGGCACCGACGATGGTCGCCACGGTCCTGCCCGTACCCCCGCCGATCAGGCTGCCCAGCCCCCCGCCGATCAACGCACCGCCGACGGCCCCGAGCCCGGTCGCTTCGCGCGGTTGGACGTACTCTCGAATGGAGTCGACCGTGCCCGTTCGTGCAGCGGGTGCGCTAGCCCCCTGATAGACGGGAGGCGACGGCGCGCATCCAACGAGCGCGAACATCGCCAATAGCGTCAGCACCCTGGCGGCGCTCGGCGACACGGAGCGTGTTTGCGTGAACCTGGGCATGCTGATCTCCTCTACTCCGGAATCATATACAGGATGTACATCGCGGCCAGCAGTCCGCTTGGTCGGCCAAGCTTGCCCAGCCACTTGACGAACATCGGCTCGATGTCTCCCGAGAGGTAGACCTGCGTCAACGCCTTGTTGACCTCGAGGCGATACGCCGAATCGTTGCGCGGAAGCATGAACGCATAGGGTTCGAACGAAAGATCTTCGGCCAGCATCGCAAACTTCGATGGATCCTTGGCCTGCGCCGCGAGTCCGATCAGCTTGATCTTGTCGCTGGCGAATGCGGCGACCGCACCCGATTCGAGCATCGCAACACCTTCCACACCGTCCTTGACCGTTACCACGGTCGCGTTCTGCATGCGATCCTTCAGCAACGCGTTGAGCCTGCGCTCGGTCGTCGTCCCGCTCGTTACTGCGATCGACTTGCCGGCAAGATCGCCAAACGAATTGACCTACGAATCCGATCGGATCAGAAAGCCTCCGCCATCGACGAAGATCAGACTGCTGAAATCCACATCGTTGAGGCGCGACAGTGATTGTGTCGTGTTGGCGCACTCGAGGTCGGCCTTACCAGACTTGATCATCGCGATGCGGTTGGGGACGGTGTCCACGACCCAATTGACCTTCAGCGCCGGATTGCCGACCGCCCGACCGATTTGCGCGATAACGCGCTTGCACAGGTCGATCGAATATCCGGCGGGCTGATTGTCGGTTTCGACGTACGAAAACGGCAGCGAATCGCCGGAGAAAGCCACCGTGATCGCGCCGGCAGCCTTGATCTTGGCGAGCGTATCGGGAGTGCCCTGCGCGAGAGCGGACTGGGCAAACACGTTGGCGGCAAACAGCAGGCAAGCAACAGGCAAGTATACGAGTTTCGGAAATTTCACGAATAACCTCGCAATGTGTGGGGGTGGGAGTGGCGGACGACGTGGGCGATATCGTGTGGCGAACATCGGGCCACACCGACGACGAGCCGGATCGACCTTCCCGATCAACCCAACGGATCAACCGAGCGCGCACCAACATCGCGCTGGTGCAACGATTATAGCGTAAGTTTTCTGCGGCCAGAGGGCTCGGCGCCTGGTGCACGACTCAATCGGAACGCTCGCATTCGCGTGCTAAACTTTGATGCACGCGGACGACGCACGACGCACAATCGCGCCGCCGCAACGCAGCAGGTGTGATGCGCCGAAAAGCTGATTGCTGACTGTAGGGGATGCCAATGTCGTGTCGCGGTGGTGTCGCGTCGGAGCGAAGAGTCGGTTCGGCTTGGCCCCCGCGCGGCACGTCGGGCCGTTGCGAGTCCCGGATTGTCGTCCGCCGGCCCGTCGTCTTGCATCTGCGACGCGCGTCCTCACGATGAACGCGTCGCCAGCGGCATCTTCGACGGCGCGCGCCGCAACACTGCAGGTGATCGACGGCGCTGACAACACACGCGAGTTACGCTTGGCCGGCCGCCTCGATGCCTACTCAATCGCCGGTATTTGGGGTGAGGCGAAGAGGGCGCTCGAGCAGGCACCGCAAAAGCGCGTCGTGGTCGACGCGTCGCACGTCGACTATTGCGACGGCGGGGGCACAGCAATGTTGGTCGACTTGCTGCGGCAGGAACGTCCGGCCCAGGCAGCAGTTTCCGTTCGCGGCCTCAAACCGGCGTTTCAGACGCTTCTCGACCAGTTCAATCCCGTCGAGCTGCGCGTTCCCGTTGACGCTCCGGTCGCGCCGCTGCCCGCAGTGGCTGAAATCGGCCGGGCAGCGACGATCGTCGGTGAAGACATCCGCGCTCAAATCGCATTCATCGGCGAGACCGGCGCAGCCCTCGTCGATGTGATACGACATCCCAGCCGTGTGCGCTGGAAGGACGTCTGGTACACCTGCGAGCAAGTAGGGCGCCAACGCACTGCCGATCGTCGCATTGATTTCATTCCTGCTCGGGCTGATTCTCGCATTTCAATCTGCGGTGCCCATGCGCCAGTTCGGCGCCGAAATCTTCGTTGCCGATCTGGTCGGCTTGTCGATCTTGCGCGAGTTGGGTCCGTTGATGACGGCGATATTGCTCGCCGGCCGTTCGGGTGCGGCATTCGCTGCCGAAATTGGCACGATGAAGGTCAACGAGGAACTGAACGCGCTGACGACGATGGGTCTCGACCCGGTGCGTTTTCTGGTCGTCACCCGGATCATCGCGGCCGTGATCATGATGCCGTTCTTGATCCTGTTTGCCGACATCATCGGCATTCTCGGCGGCGCGGTGACGATGGTCAGTTTCAATATTCCGATCGCCAGTTTCCTGCACGAAGTCGACAGCCTGGTCGACATCAAGGACTTGCTTGCCGGTCTCGCCAAGGCGCCGGTCTTCGCCATCCTGATCGCGGGCATCGGCTGTTTGCGTGGCTTGCAGACGCAAACCGGCGCCAGCGCTGTTGGCATTTCCGCAACGCGCGCAGTCGTCTCTGGAATTATTCTGCTGGTTGTCGTCGACGGCATTTATGCATTCGTCTACTATCTGCTCGACATCTGATCACGCATGCCCGCAGACCCGATCATCCGCGTCGAAGACTTCACCGCCGGCTATGACGGCAAGGTGCTGATGCACGACGTCAATTTCACTGTCAGTCGGGGCGAGGTCTTCGTCATCCTTGGCGGTTCAGGATGCGGCAAGAGCACGCTGCTCAAGCATATGATCGGCCTCTACGAGCCGATGGCCGGGCGCATTTTCATCGAGGGCGAAGACATTGTCACCGCAGAAGGCGCGACACGCCGCGCCATTCTCAACAAGATTGGCGTCATGTACCAGAGCGGCGCGTTGTTCGGCTCGATGACGCTGCTGGAAAACGTTCGCCTCGCGCTGGAAGAGTATACCGAGCTCGATCTCGATGCGATGGACTTGATCGCGCGAATGAAACTCAAGCTAGTCGGACTCGAAGGCTTCAGTGGACATATGCCTTCCGAGATCAGCGGCGGCATGCAGAAACGCGCAGCGATCGCGCGCGCGATGGCGCTCGATCCGATGATCCTGTTTCTCGACGAGCCCTCAGCGGGACTGGATCCGATTACATCGGCCGAGCTCGATCAGCTGATCCTGCGTCTCGCAAAGAGCCTGGCGATCACTTTTGTCATCGTGACGCACGAGCTGGCCAGCATCTACACCGTCGCTGACCGCGTGATCATGCTCGATAAGCGCATCCAGGGCATCATCGCCGAGGGCGATCCCAGGGTCCTGCGCGACACCAGCGACAACCCGTGGGTTCGCCAATTCTTCAGGCGCGAAGCCGTCGCCGAGGCCGCGTGAAGCGATGAGCGCGCAAGCCAACTTTTTCAAGATCGGTCTGTTCGTCATCGGCGGCCTCTTGGCGGCGCTTGCGCTGCTACTGATTCTCGGATCAGGCCGCTGGTTCCAGTCCAAGATTACGATGGAAACCTATCTGAACGAGTCGGTGCAGGGCTTGGAGATTGGATCCAAGGTGCGGTACCGCGGGGTCGTCGTCGGCGAGGTGCGAAAAATCGGATTTACGTACAACGTGTATGAGCTTGACAAGCCGATGTCCGAACGACTGCGCTACGTCATTGTCGAGGCGACCATTCTGCCGCGCCTGATCGGCGGCCGCGCCGGTGGCGACATTACGAGCACCAATGCCGCAAAAATGGAAATCGACAAAGGCTTGCGCGTGCGCTTGGCGCCGCAGGGGATCACCGGCACAAACTACCTTGAAATCGACTATGTCGATCCGAAACTCAACCCGCAACTGCCGATCGGCTGGCAGCCCGACAACCTGTACATTCCAAGCGCACAATCGACCGTTACGCAATTCGTCGCCGCAGCAACGGATATCATCGCGCGTCTTCAACAGCTCGATATCGAAGGTACGCTGAGCAACGTGAACCGGCTGCTGGTAACGACCAACAACAGGATCGATGCGCTGGATACGGCTAAATTGTCGCAGAGTGCGGAGCGAGTGCTGTCCAAGCTCGAAACGCGGCTCGACCAGCTTCCGGTGGACAAGATCGGCGCCGAAAGCGTTGCCCTGTTGACGGAGTTGCGCACCAGCAATCAGCAGCTCTCTGTGATACTCAACGATCCAGCGCTCAAGCGTTTGCCCGGGGACACGGACGCCGCTGTGGCGCAGGTAAGGAAATTGGTCGAGGATCCCAATCTGCCTAGCACCGTTGCCCACTTGCAGCGGACGCTGTCACGGGTCGACCGAATACTGGGCGGCGGCGAGTCCGATCTGGCGACGACCATCGACAATTTGCGGCGCATCTCGGATAACCTGCGCGACCTGACCGAAGATGCGAAGCACTATCCGTCGCGCGTTATCCTGGGGGCGCCGCCCCCGCCCGCCAGCGGTGCTCCCCGAGGTGCTCCATGATTCAGACTGGATCGATCGCATGGACCCTGGTCCGCGTTGGCCTGACTGCGGCGCTCGGCGCGACACTGTTGGGATGCGGGTTCTCCGAGCGACCTGCGCTGGTCAGGCAAACGTATCTGCTGCAGGCCAAGCCACCGACGCAGCCATTGATGACGGCGCCTCGTGCGGCGAGCCTCAAGCTCAGTCGATTTGTCGTGGCCGCGGCGTTCGGCAGCACGGCCTTGAGCTATCGTCAGACCGATGCGCGCTATGTGTCCGACTTCTACTTCGAGTATTTCGTGGCTCCTGCACCGATGCTTACCGACGCAGCGACGGTATGGCTGGCGGCAGCGGGCATATTCCGCGACGTTTTTCCACCGTCAGCATCGCCCGAAGGAGATTTTCTGCTTGAAGGGTTTGTCAGCGAGTTGTACGGGGACTTTCGCGACGAGTCGCACCCGGCGGCGACGATCACTGCCAAATTTTTTCTGTCGGACAATCGGTCGACGACCGGTATTCCGATCTGGCAACGCGAATACACTCAGCGCGTAGCGCTTCGTGATCGCGCGCCCGAAGCAGTCGCTACCGGGTTGAGTGCGGCATGGACTGCGATGCTTGCTGATCTTGGGCGCGACCTGGCCGCGCTCAAACTGCCGAAGTAGCTCTATCGCTCGAGGTGGCCGACGAGGTCGTGCTCGGTGGCCGCGGTGATACGAACTCGCGCGAACTGACCGACCACCAAACCTGCAGCTTCGTCGATCGTCACGTTGCCGTCGATCTCAGGAGCGTCGGCGACGCCGCGCGCGGTCGCGCGCCGGCCATCGATCGCGTCGACCAGCACGGTTTGGGTGGTTCCGATCTTCTTCTTCAGACGGCGCGCGCTTATTTCGGCCTGCGTCGCCATGAAGCGGGCGCGCCGCTCTTCTTTGATCGACTCGGGAACCGGGTCGGGTAGCGCGTTCGCAGTCGCGCCGTCGACCGGAGAGTAGGCGAAGCATCCGACTCGATCGAGTTCCGCTTCATCGAGGAAGGCCAGCAAGTCTTCGAACTCGGCGTCTGTTTCGCCGGGAAAACCGACGATGAAGGTCGAACGTATCGTCAGTTGCGGACAGACTTCGCGCCAGGCGCGAATGCGATTGAGATTGTTCTCAACATTGGCTGGCCGCTTCATCAGCTTGAGAATGCGCGGACTCGCGTGCTGAAACGGCACATCGAGATACGGAAGGAGGCCGGCAGCGCCTTCGTGGCCCGCCATCAGCGGAATCACATCGTCGACGTGGGGATACGGATACACATAGTGGAGGCGAACCCAGGCATTGTGTTCGGTCGCCAACGCCGCCAGCGCATGGGCGAGTTCGCTCATGCGCGTTTTCAGCGGCCTCCCGCGCCAGAAACCTGTGCGATAGCGGACATCCACGCCATAGGCGCTGGTGTCCTGCGAGACGACCAGGAGCTCACGCACCCCGGCCTTCAACAGGTTCTCCGCCTCGAGCAGGACTTCGCCGATCGGACGGCTGACGAGGTCGCCGCGCATCGAGGGAATGATGCAGAACGTGCACCGGTGATTGCAGCCTTCGCTGATCTTCAGGTAGGCGTAGTGCTTGGGCGTCAGTTTGATGCCCTGCGGCGGAACCAGATCGACAAAAGGATCGTGGGGCTTGGGCAGGTGCTCATGCACCGCTGCCATCACTTCGGGTGCTGAGTGTGGCCCAGTGACCGCGAGCACCTTCGGATGCGCGCTCCTGACGAAATCGCCGCCTCCCTTGGCGCCCAGGCATCCGGTGACGACAACCTTGCCGTTTTCAGCCAGCGCTTCGCCAATGGCGGACAGGGATTCCTCGACAGCCGCATCAATGAATCCGCAAGTGTTGACCACGACCAGGTCCGCGCTCTGGTAATTAGGCGCGATCGCGTAGCCTTCCGCGCGCAAGCGCGTCAGGATCTGCTCGGAGTCGACGAGCGCCTTCGGGCAACCCAGCGACACGAAGCCAACGCGCGGCGGCGCGAGAGGTTGACGGGCGAGCCGAACCGTCTTGGTGGACGTCATCGAATGAGTGATCGTGCAGTGCGAAAAAATCGCACGCTGCAATGCGGATATTGCGGCGCGTCGAACTCTTAGCGCTTCTTGTCGTCGTCTGCGCTAGTTTGCTGCGCTGCGCCGAAGTTTGGAAACGGGAACGCCGTGAACAAGCCACGGGTCTGATCTTGCATGCGTTGCTGCATATCCATGAAGAGCTTAGCGCTCTGTTCAAGATAGTTGCCGAGCATGCCCTGCATCGCCGGCGCCTGCATTTGTAAAAACTGCTTCCACAAATCGGGCGTCAACATCATCTTGTCACCGTAAATCTGCTTCGCCTGATCCTGCAGTTTGCCCTGTATGGCCATGAAGGCTTTGACGTTCTGCTCCATGTAGTTGCCCATGATGCCCTGCAGCGCGTTGCCGTAGAAACGGATCATCTGCGAAAGCATTTCGCTCGAGAACATCGGAACGCCAGCAGATTCTTCCTCCAGAATTATCTGGAGCAGGATGCTTCGCGTCAGGTCGTCGCCGGACTTGGCGTCGATGACCTGGAAATCGATGAATTCCAGCACCATCTGCTTGACGTCGGCCAGCGTGATGTAACCACTGTTCGCCGTGTCATAGAGGCGGCGGTTGGGATACTTCTTGATAATGCGGGTTTGCTTGGCCATGAGTGCTCCGGTCCCTCCTAGTCCGGGATTATAACCTGCTGATTTATTGGGGTGTTTGAATATCAATTCCAGTCGAGCGGCAGGCGTTTGATGCGATGCACAAAAAAAGTCTTGACTTGAGTAAAAGCTATCCCTAGAATGTGAATTGTGCGGTGCAGCAAAAGCAGGGTATACGCGAGTCGGCAAGAGGTCCAAAGAGGGATCCCGTCGAATCGACGCCTGGACTCGAAGCGGGGCCCTGCACCAAGCCAATTCGGACCCGTTGAGGGTCCTCGACCAACGGGAAAAGGATAGATCATGTACAACGCAACCGAACAATTCGCTGAAATCAACAAAGCTGGCTATGACAATGCCGTCAAGCTCGCGTCGATGTCGCTGGAAAAGGCCGAGCGCCTGACCAAGCTGAACCTTCAGGCGGCCAAGGTCGTTCTGGAGCAAGGCGTCTACACCGCCAACGCGGTCGCAGGTATCAAGGACGTGCAGGAGCTCGTGGCCGTTCGTGCGAAGCTGACCGAAGCCGGTGTTCAGAACGCGCTTGGCTACTCACGCGGCGTCTACCAGATCGCCTCCGAAGCGCAAGCTGACTTCTCGGCATTGGCCGAGCAGGCGTGGGCGAGCTACACGAAGGGTTTTGCCATTTGGGTCGACAAGGCCACCAAGAACGCCCCGGCCGGCTCTGACATCGCCGTTACGGCGCTGAAGTCGACTGTTGCTGCGACCACGGCAGCCTTTGATCAGTTCTCGAAGGCATCCAAGCAAGTCGTCAGCTTCGCGGACGCATCGGTACGTGCCGCGGCGGCCAACGCTGCCAGCGTCACCAAGGCGGCGACCAAGGGCCGTAAGGCTGCGTAAACCGTTTTAAACGGTCAGACGTTGGGAACTTGAAAGCGTAGAAGCAGTCCCAACATGGCAAGTGTAGTTGATGGCTCCTTCTGTATCATTTTCCTCCTCCTAAATGATACAGCCTCAACCCCGGCAGCAATGCCGGGGTTTTTTTTCGCCATTTCCCCTCGGAGTAACGCAGGTAAGAGTACAAGTGTGGTGTAGAGAGCGACGAATATCGGCTAATCGGACATAGCCGGATGTTTCCCAGGACTTAAGCGTAGGCCTGGTACTCGCGGTCCTAAACAACGCACGAGGATTCGATCATGATCAGCAATCGCCGCGACCTCCCCGAGTTTCCCCGCACCCGCAATGTGTCGGTGGAGCGAGGGGGGATTACGTACGAGGGTACTTACACAGTCACCGCCGGAGTCGTCAGCTTGTCCAGCGCCTGGGGTTCGAAAACGACTCGCATCAGCAACAAGAAAACCGTTAGCACGATGGCGCGCCTCCTTCTATCGGAGGTGATCCCGTCAGTCTGAAAAACCGACCTGATGGCACCAGGAGTCGGCGAACCGATGCGCGCGCATGCACCGGCCCGCGGATCAACCTGACGTCGGGGTTGACCTCTTCGTAAATGATTGCAGCTTCGACCCCGGCGGCAATGCCGGGGTTTTTTATCCGCACACCGAACTGTAACGGGCTCGGATGCGGATCAGAACATGTGCTGTCCGCCGTTGATTGCGATGTTGGCGCCTGTCACGAATGCGGCTTCCTCCGACGCCAGGTAGGCGACCAGCCCGGCGACCTCGTCTGGCATCCCCAGTCTGCCCATGGGTATCTGGGGAATGATCTTGGAGTCGAGCACTTCCTGCGGAATTGCCATCACCATCTTGGTGCCGATGTAGCCGGGCGAGATCGTGTTGACCGTCACGCCTTTGCGCGACACCTCCAACGCCAGCGCCTTGGTGAAGCCGTGCATGCCCGCTTTGGCCGCGGAATAGTTGGTTTGTCCGAATGCGCCTTTCTGCCCATTCACCGAGGAGATGTTGATGACTCGGCCCCAGCCACGTTCCACCATGCCATCGCAAACTTGTTTGGTCATGTTGAAGCATGAGTCGAGATTGGTGCGAATCACGGCATCCCAGTTGGCCTTGTCCATTTTTTTGAAAGTCATGTCGCGCGTGATTCCCGCGTTGTTGACCAGCACATCGACCGGACCGACGTCGACGCTCACTCGCTTGACGCAAGCCACGCACGAGTCCCAATCGACGACATCGCACGGATAGGCGTGAAATTCGTGGCCCGATTTTTTCATCGAGTCGAGCCACTCCTGCGCTTTCAGGTTGCCGGGCGAATGGGTGGTGACGACGGTATAGCCCAATCCCGCCAGTTTCACGCAGATTGCCTCGCCCAAGCCGCCCATGCCACCGGTGACCAACGCAACGCGATGCCTGTCTTGTGCCATGGTTCCTCCTCCTAGAGTTAACGTCTTAGTCTAGTCCGCGTTCATCATTCGCGCATTATTTCCGATCCTTCTTTCACATAAATTCCCGGCGCGGGTGCGATCGGCGGATAGCGCTTGCTGCCATCCGCTTTCGGCGCGGCCCTTTCGCCGCCACCGTAGCGCGCAAGCCACCGGGTCCAGTGCGGCCACCAACTTCCCGCATGGCTCGACGCATGGGCAAGCCACTCGTCGCCTTGCCGGGTGAGCGTATCGTTGGTCCAGTAATTTCGCCGGTGCTTGGCCGGTGGATTGATGACACCCGCGATATGACCCGACGCACCCAGCGCGAACGTCACATCGCCGCCGAGCAGACCCACGTTCTTGTACGCGCTTCGCCATGGCACGATGTGATCATCGCGAGAAGCATAGACATACGCCGGCGCAGTGATGTGTCCGAGATCCACGCTCGCGCCGCACATCCGCAGCGCGCCAGGCTTTCGGAGTTTGTTGTCGATGTACATGCCGCGCAGATACTCGACGTACATGGGTCCGGGCAGATTGGAAGAGTCGCCATTCCAGTAGAGCAGATCGAAAGCCGGCGGCGTTTGCCCCTTCAGGTAGTTGCCTACGACGTAGTTCCATACCAGTTCGTTGGCGCGAAGGCTCGCGAACGCGCCAGCCAGCTCACTTCCTTGCACGCGGCCACCCGCGCACAATGTCGGTTCGCGGGCGGCGAGCGACTCTGAGGAGACATAGACGCCGATTTCGCCAGGGTCGGCAAAATCGAGCATCGTCGTCAGCAGGGTTACGCTGGCGACCGACGTGTCTCCGCGCGCGGCAAGCACCGCCAACGCGCTGGCGAGCAGTGTTCCACCAACACAGAATCCCAACGCGTTTATCGTGTCACTGCGACTTATCTCCTTGGCCACCTTCAGCGCCGCGAACACGCCTTGTTCAAGGTAGTCGTCCCAGGTCAGGGTGCCGAGCTCGGGCGGCACGTTGCGCCATGAAATGACGAAGACGGTGTGGCCCTCCGCGACGCGCATGGCGGACGAAGGAATTCTCTGGTTGCAGGTCGAGGATGTAGTACTTGTTGATGCACGGCGGGACAATCAGCAGCGCACGTTTGTAGACCTTCGCCGTCGACGGCGCGTATTGGATCAATTCGATAAGGTCATTGCGGAAGACGACGCTGCCCGGCGTGATCGCAAGATTGCGTCCGACCGCGAATGCGGATTCGTCGCTCATCGCGATGCGACCGCGCTGCACATCCTCAAGCAGGTTCGAAACGCCTTGCGCAACCGACATGCCTCCCGAGCTGAGCGCGAGTTGCAAGGCCTCGGGATTGGTCGCCAGGAAATTCGACGGCGAAATCGCGTCGACGTGCTGACGGGCAAGGAAGGCAAGCCTGCTCTTGGTATCGGCGTCGGCCTGAATGAGGTCGGTCAAATCGCGGATGTAGCTTGCGTAGAGCAAATAAGCGTTTTTGATCCACGCGTAGTAAGGTTGCTCATGCCATGCCTTGCCCGCAAAGCGGCGATCGCCCGGCAACTCCGGTGAGCGGGCCGTGGTGCCTGCTTGCCGGCCGATCGGCGCCGTCGACGTCGTGCCGTCGCGCTGCGCAGGGTCGGCTTGCGACACGCTTGCCCATAGTGTCTCGAATTCGCGCGCGTATCGTTGGGTGAGAGCCGCTACTTTGTCAGGGTCGATCGATATGCTCGGCAGCGAAAAAGTAGACGGGTGATGGTCGTGTGGCGGCGCGGCGATTGCGGAAGTTTCCAACATCGTCCGTGCCCACCACTCGCCCCACTGGGAGGCGGTCAGCTGCCATTGTTCCGTCAGACGGTTCCACGCGTCGACGACTTCGCCGCCGCCCGCGACCACCGACTCGAGGTTCGCAGAGGCGCGAACTCCGGCGTTAGCGTCCGCCGCATGCATGGCCGCTCGTTCGGTCTTACGGGCCGCACTATGTCCACCATGCCTTGCATTGCTCACAATGGCTTTGCTCCGCTTTAGCGCTCAAGCGCGAAATGCACGATGGCGATCAATGCAATGCCGATGCCGATCAGCAATAACTGGCTCGCCGTCTCCGACGGGGCTGGATGTCGATGCAGGCTGGGTATCAGGTCCGCAACCGCAACATATAGCAGGCTCGCCGCCGCGATTGCCAGGACCGTCGGCAGTGCATGCTGCATCGCCGCCAGCGCAGCGTAACCGGCAAGGCCACCCAACAGCGTTGCGATGCCGGTGGCCAGGTTGTAGGCGAACGCGCGTCGGCGTGTATAACCCGAGTGCAGAAGGACCGCAAAGTCCCCGACCTGCTGTGGGATCGCGTGCGCGACAATCGCGAGTGCGGTTGTCGTGCCGAGGGCGAAATTGGTGATGAAAGCTGCGGCAATGACGATGCCATCGCAGAAATTGTGCACGCTGTTGCCGATGACGATCATAAGGCCTGAGCGTCCGCCATCGTGGGTGTGCCCCGCATGCGGCCCCGCATCGTCGAGCCCTTCGGGCTCGAAGTGGCTGTGTCTCCACAGCACCATTTTCTCCAGCAGAAAGAACAACAACAAGCCGCCGAGGACAGTGGTCATCACGCGCTCGCCTGATCCGTGCTCGAGCGCGTGGGGAAGGAGTTCCAGGAATACTGCTCCCAGCAGTGCGCCGACAGCGAAACTTACCAGACGGGAGATCCACCGCGCATGCAGCGCCAGCGTTCCGGCGGCGGCAACGATCGACAATAGTCCGCCGGCGAGGCAGGCGACGACAATGGCGACTAGCGGCGTCATATTATTGGTCATCGCGAGCTTGGGGGACCCCGCCGGAACAGAACAATCATTATACGCAGGGGTCGAGCACTTTTCCGGTCGTCGGAGGAGGCTCACGCCACGCGAACAGCAGACTTGCAGTTAGTGCAGTCGAAACTACTGCAACCATATGAGAGTCGCCATCCTCGAGTCGCGCTCCGTGCCGCCGCGGCGATAGGAGTAGAAATGTTCAGGTTCGTTGAACGTACATCGATTGCCGCCGTAGATGGCGGAGATGTCGACCCCGCTGCGGATAAGCCTGAGGCGCGCAAGCCCGTAAAGGTCGGCGCGCCATTTGCCCGGTTGTGCGTGGTCAACGACAAAACACGCTCGCGCGTCGGGGTCCTCAGCGCAAAACGCTTCGAGCACATCGACGCCCACCTGGAAGGCCCGTGGTCCGATTGCCGGTCCCATCCATACCAGCAACTCGGTCGGCGCCACTCGCATGGCGGCAATAGTCGCTTCGAGTACGCCCCTTGCGAGTCCACGCCAGCCCGCATGTGACGCAGCGACAACAGTGCCCGCGCGATCGGTGAACAGCACGGGAAGGCAGTCCGCCGACATCACCGCGCAAACGGTACCGCTGGACCGAGCGTCGAAGCATCCGCTATCGGCGTGGTATCGATCGCGCCTGCAGCGCCGCGGTGGTCGCGCGCTGTGTCGGCATCGCAAACTGTTCGGCCGTGAACCTGCCTCAGCCAGACGGGCTCGGTCGGCAACAGCGGACGCAAGCGTGCGCGTGCCTGGATGGCGGTCCGCGAGAAATCGAACGCCGCTTCGTGCGCACCATGGCGCGTCGTTGACAAGGCACGCACGTGCGGCGCTGCGGGCCAATCCGGAAGGAGGCAGCGAAGAGCGACGGCCTCGAGGCGCCATGTGGCCGAGTCGAGCGATGACTTAGTTGATACCTTAGTTGATAAGTTGGCGTCCATCGCTGTCCTATGAACGCGCGTTGGCGCGACCACGCAGAAAGGCGAGCAAACCGGCGAAATCCTCGGGCAATCCGGACTCCCATTGTATCGGCGCCTTGGTCGCGGGATGGATCAAACCGAGGCGCCAGGCATGCAGAGCCTGGCGTCCGAATACGACCCCGTGCTGACGGCGGCGTTTTTCGCCATAGGCAGGATCGCCTACCAACGGATGTTTCGCCGATGCGAGATGGACTCGAATCTGATGCGTCCGTCCGGTTTCGAGCCGGCAAGCGAGCAAGGTGCAATCGCCGAATCGTTCGCGGACGACGTAGTGCGTGACCGCGGCCTTGCCGCCAGCGACCACTGCCATCGATGTGCGGCGGACCGGATGCCGTCCGATCGGAGCGTCGATCTTTCCACCGCTCGCGATATCGCCCGTGACCAACGCCAGATATTCGCGATGCACAGTACGCGCTTGCAACTGCCTGACGAGATCGGTTTGAGCGACCTCTGTTTTCGCCACGACCAGGAGACCACTGGTGTCCTTGTCGAGCCGATGGACAATTCCCGCGCGCGCAACCCGCGCCAGCTGCGGTGCATGATGCAACAGCGCGTTGGCCAGCGTTCCGTCCCAGTTGCCGCTGCCGGGGTGGACGACGAGCCCGGCAGGTTTGTCGACGACGATGATGTCGTCGTCCTCGTGCACTATTGCGAGTGGCAACTTCTGGGGCGTGAAGCGGGCGGCGCGAGGATCGGGCGGCATGGTGACGACTACGCGCTCGCCGCCATCGACGCGGCGTTTGGCCTCGGGTTTTTCGCCGCCAAGCATCACGTCACCGCCATCAATCCAGGTACGGATACGGCTGCGCGAATGTTGCGGCAGCATTTGAGCGAGCGCTTGATCCAGCCGCATGCCGGCACACTCGACCGGGACCGTCAGCACCTGCGTCTGTGCCTGTCCGTCGACCGCGGCCGGTGGGTTATAATCCGAGACCATCTATGGAGCGGGTAAGCGATGATGTTGAGGGGATATAAAGGGGCTTCAATTCGGGCTGTAACCAGGGCGCCAGCTCGGGCCGCTGTTCTGGCTGCAGTGCGGACTGCCGCGCTATTCCTCTGCGTCGGCCTGGCCGCCTGCGGTCTGTTGCCCGAGCCGAAAGAGATTACGGCAGGGTGGAGCGCCGAGGAGTTCTACAAGAACGCGCACGATGCACTGGTCGAAGGCAATTATAGCCGCGCAATTACACTGTTCGATGGTCTCGAAGGCCGCTATCCGTACGGACGCATTGCGCAACAGGCAATTTTGGAATCGGCCTACGCCAACTATCGCCAAGGCGAACCGACGACCGCGATTGCGGCGTGCGACCGCTTTATCCGTACCTACCCGAATCACCCCAACGTTGACTATGCCTATTACCTCAAGGGTCTGATCAACTTTCGCGAGGATCAGGGATTCGTCGGCTACCTCGCAGATCAGGACCTGTCGGAACGCGATCCGAAATTGACCAGGGAATCGTTCGCCTCGTTTCGCGAACTGGCAACGCGCTTCCCCGACAGCAAGTACACGCCTGACGCAATCGAACGGATGCGCTATCTGACCAATGCCTTGGGCGGATACGAGGTCCATGTCGCGCGCTACTACTTCAACCGCGGCGCCTACGTCGCCGCAGTCAACCGGGCGCAGGCCTCGATTGTCAGTTTCCCCAAGACGCCGGCCAACGAGGACGCGTTGATCCTGATGGTGGAGAGCTACGACAGGCTCGGTATGTTGCAACTGCGCGATGACTCGCTGCGCATCCTGAAGGAATCATTTCCACAGGGAAAATACTTCACCAAGGCGGTCGTGCCCTGGTGGAAATTCTGGGCGAAACCGGATTTGCCTCCCCCGGCCATGGAGACCGCGCCGGCCAAATCTTGGTGGCAGGTCACGCCCGGCGACCCGCCTCGCTAGCTCTCCGCCGTCGCAGCGGCGAAGAAGGCCTGCACATCGGACAGTTCGCGCGTGCGACGCATTTGCGGCAACGATTGCCAGATGCGCCTTCCATAGGGTTTGTCGACGAGACGTCGGTCGCAGATCATCAAGACGCCGCGATCCGTTTCCGACCGGATCAATCGCCCCGCACCCTGTTTGAGGCTGATTGCAGCCTGCGGCAACTGGTAATCCATGAACGGATTGCCGCCTTCGCGCGCGATATGGTCCAGCCTTGCGGCGAAAAGAGGATCGTCGGGTGGCGCGAACGGCAGCTTATCGATGATCACGACTGACAGGGCTTCGCCTTGAACGTCCACGCCTTCCCAGAAGCTCTGACTTCCAAGCAGCACCGCGTTGCCGAGGCGCCGGAATCGCGTCAACAGTTCGGTACGAGACCCCTCACCTTGGACCAGTAGTGGAAAGTCGATGCCGTCGCGCTCGAATGCGGCGGTCAGCATGTCGCGTGCTCGCGCCAGCGCGCGCAGCGTGGTGAATAGAAGGAAGGCGCGCCCAGCGCTCGCCTTCAGAACCGGCAACGCCGCAGCGATGACTGCCTCGGTATGTGCCACGCTATTGGGCTCTGGCAATTCGCGCGGCAAATAGAGCAGCGCCTGCTCGGCATAGTCGAAGGGGCTCTCCCAGTAACCCGTCGTTGCGTCACCCAACCCAAGTTCACGCTGGTAGAGCGAGAAATCGCCTGCGAGAGCGAGCGTCGCCGAGGTGAATATCCACGCTCGAGCCTTGTCCGTGACCTGCTTGGAGAAAATTTCGGCGATCGACAGCGGTGATGCGCGCAGTTGCCAGCTGGTCGTGCCCACGTCGAGCCAACGTATCCATTCGGGATCGTCGTGGTCGCGCCAGCGCGCGAGTTGAGCCGACGCATCCTCGGCGCGCCGCGAGCATTGCGCGAGTTCGTCGCTGCGCTCGGCCTGGCGACCGAGCTCAGTCGAGAGAACGTCGAGTGCCGCGGCCAGCGCATCGAGCGCCTGGTCAAAACCTGGCCGCCTGGAGGCTTCGATGCGAGGCAATTTGCCCGGAGTGTCGCCGACCGCGAGACGAAACTTCCGCAGCGCAAGCGAGAAGTTCTGCGCGGCGTCGGGCAGGGGCGCATAGTCGCGAGCCGCCTTTAGCGCTTCAAGTTCGCTGTCCCGCGCCAGTTCGCCGAGCTGGCCAGCCGCGACCTCTTCGCCGAAAAAGAGCGTCGCCGTATCCGGAAGCTGGTGCGCTTCATCGAGAATTACCGTGTTGCACGCCGGCAACAACTCGCTCACTCCCTCGTCCTTCAACATTACATCGGCAAAGAACAGATGGTGATTGACAACGACGATGTCGGCAGCGAGCGCCGCCTTGCGCGCGTTCATGACGAAGCATTTGTCATAGTGCGCGCATTCGCTTCCCAGGCAGTTGTCTCGTGTCGATGTGACATCCGACCAGACGCTGGCGTTTTCCGGGACGTCGGCGAGTTCGCTCTTGTCGCCCGTGGTTGACGTGCGCGCGAAGGACTCGATCCGCTTGAGGTAGCGAATATCGGCGCGGGACGCGAATGTCTCCTGTGCGGCAGCGCGCTCCAGATGGTGGTGGCAGACATAATTGGCGCGGCCTTTGAGCAAGGCCACACTCACCGGCACTTTGAGCGCCTCGCGAACCAACGGCAGATCGCGAGCGAACAACTGGTCCTGCAAGGTCTTGGTACCGGTGGAGACGATGACTTTGCCCCCGGACAGCAGCGCCGGGACGAGGTAAGCGAAGGTTTTGCCGGTCCCTGTGCCGGCCTCCGCCAGCAACTGGCCACGTGACTTGATGGCAAGCGCGATGGCTTCGGCCATAGCCAGTTGCTGCGGCCGGTAACGGTAGCCGGGGATACTGCGCGCTAGCGGACCTTGAGGACCGAAGACCGCAGCAAGATCGCTGTCGCTCAGTCTCGCGTCCTCAATTTCAGGAGGTGCTTTCCTGCAGAGGGCCTACCATCATGGCAGCGACGCATCATGCGTTCGCTCACTTATGCACTGCGCGGATCGCCGCGATCTGCGAGTTGAATTCGCCATAGGGCCGGACGACGCGCAACTTGTAGTTCTCGTCGGTTTCGGTCGGTCCCGGCGTGAGCTGGGCCAGGCTGAGCAGCCACGTATCGTATAGCTTCCGCACGCCGACGACTTCCTGCTTGTTGCGCGCCGCTTCGCGCAAGGCCGCCTGGTAGGGCCGTGTGATTGTCAGCTTATGCTTTTGGATGCAGCTGGCCGTCTTGGCGCCGTTGACGCCCTGCTGGGCGCCGGCAATGCCGAATTCGATGATCTCGATGCTCTTGATGTGACGGCACATCGTGTAGGTTTGAGGAACAGCTTCGAGAAAGCATTCCATGCCGCTGCCGGTGTACGTGTTCGGACAGATGTAGGTGTTGACGTTGTCGAGGGCGCTTACAGCGGGCGAGATCAGGAAGACGAGCAAACCAAGTGCGGGCAGGCAATGACGCAAACGCATGGCAGATCCTCCCGAATCAGATCTTCCATCCTACCGTGCGCGACGCGGCGCCTCAAGCGCCGTCGCATCATCCCTTGGACCGACGGCCCAAAGCGGCCGACGCAGGCGCTAGAGCGTGGCGCCGCCTGAAACCTCAATAACCGCGCCGTTGATGTAACTAGCCTCATCGGAGGCGAGCCACGCGTAGGTGTTGGCGATTTCTTCGGGCTGGCCGAGGCGGCCGAGCGGGACGCGGTCTTCCATCATGCGGATGACCTTGTCGGGCATCGACGCGAGGATGGGGGTATGGATGAAACCTGGACAAATCGCATTCGCGCGGATGCCTTTGCGGCCGAGTTCGCGAGCCCAGGTCTTGACCATGCCGATCACGCCGAATTTGGTCGCGGCATAGTTGGTCTGGCCGAAATTGCCGTAGATGCCGACAATCGACGAGGCGTTGAGTATGCAGCCCGAGTTCTGCTCGAGCATGATGTCCACGACCGCCTTGGTGCAGTTGTAGACCCCCTTCAGATTGACGTCGATGACGCGATCGAACTGATCTTCGCTCATCTTCTTAAACTGCGCGTCCTGGACGATGCCGGCATTGTTCACCAGCGTGTCGATGCGTCCCCACTTGGCCATCACGCCTTCCACCATCAAGGCGATGCTTTGCTTGTCAGTCACATCGATGGCGAAGCCGATCGCGTCGCCCCCCAGTGCCTTGATCTTGGCGACGGTTTCCAGAACCGTGGCTTCGTTGATGTCGCACACGGCGACCTTGGCGCCTTCCGCCGCAAATTTGAGTGCCGTCGCTTCGCCGATTCCTTGACCTGCGCCCGTGATGATCGAGACCTTGCCGTTGAGCCGCATGAATTTCCTTGGTTTGCTTAGGGCCAATGCCCCGCTACAGTGCGCCGAACTCTACCGGGTTTCATTGCGACGCACAATATGGCAGTAATAAGAAATTGATGCTGCCCGGGGGTTGCGACCGGCAAAACTAGTTTTTCTAAATCAATAGATTAGATATTCAACTCACGCCAAGCCCGGCGCGGGCACAACGCCGCGGTATCGAATTTGGGGCTCTCCGCTGGTGCGCTGCACGACAATCGTGCGCGCTTGGCGGTACGACGCTAAGAGGGTTGCCAATGGATGATGACGAGTTGCAGGGATTCGACCCCCAAGTAGCTGTTGACCTCTGGGCGATACGCCGCGCGGATGCGAGTCGGGAAAGGGCCTAAATCGTTGAATACAATAGAATCGAACGATTTTCCTCGGAGCGTGAGCACTAACTTGGTGTGGTCGCCGCCGACCGTCTTTTGGCTGGAAACCTGAAAGTCGTCGTCGAACGCCGGGGCGGGAAAACCTTGACCCCATACCTGCGCGGAACAGGCCTGCGCCAGCGAGAACGTGAGTTCCGCCAGCGGCAATTCGCCATCGGTCTCGAGTTCACGACGCAGCATCATCGGCGACAGCCACTCCCGGCCGATGCGCTCGAACTCTTCCGCAAAGCGCGGCAGAGCATCTTCGGGCAACGACAGGCCCGCCGCGAACGCGTGACCTCCAAAACGCGTAACGAGCTCGGGCGCCCGCTTGGCCACCAGATCCAGGGCATCGCGCAGATGAAACCCCGGGATAGAACGTCCCGATCCGCGTAGTTCTCGCGGGAGTTCCGCATGCGCTGCGTCCAAGGATGTTCCCGGCGCGTCCGCTTTTTGCGCGCGCCTAAGTCCGGGTCCGACCGCGCAAACACGATCGTCGGCCGGTGATATCGATCCTTAAGCCGCGACGCGACGATGCCAACCACACCCTGATGCCACGCGGCATCGAACAGGCACAGTGTATGCCCCTGGTCTCGAGGTCGCCTTGACGTTGCCTCGGAGGTTGCCTCCGAGCCGCAATTTCCTTCCACGACCGCCAGCGCCTCCTCCTGCATCGTCGCCTCGACATCGCGGCGTTCACGATTGAGCCGGTCGAGTTCGCCGGCGAGTCGCTGCGCTGTTCCGACATCATCGGCCAGCAGACAGGCGATTCCGATCGACATGTCAGCGAGGCGTCCCGCTGCGTTTAGACGCGGCCCCACGACAAAGCCCAAATCGTAGGTCGTGGCGCGCTTTGGGTCGCGGCCAGCAATCGCAAACAGGGCGCGGATTCCCGGGTGCGTGCGGTCCGCGCGTATCCGCCGCAGGCCCTGATCGACGAAGATGCGATTGGTGTGATCGAGCTTGACGACATCCGCAACCGTGCCGAGCGCAACCAAATCGAGCAGGGCTGCCAGGTTAGGTTCGGCGCGTGCCGGAGAACCGGCGAAATGACCACGCTCCCGCAACGCGGCGCGCACAGCGCTCAGTACGTAGAACATGACGCCTACGCCGGCCACGTTCTTGCTCGGGAAGTTGCATCCCGGCTGATTGGGATTGACGATCAATGCGAGTGCCGGCAGTCGATCTCCTGGCAGATGATGATCGGTAATTAACACATTGATGCCCAAGGCGTACGCCGCCGCGACGCCGTCGACGCTGGCAATGCCATTGTCGACAGTGACAATCAGATTCGGTGCGCGCTGCGCCGCCAGAGCGACGATTTCCGGTGTCAATCCATAACCGAATTTGAATCGGTTGGGCACCAGAAAGTCGACATCGGCGCCCATCGCCTTGAGGCCGCGGACTCCGACCGCACAGGCGGTTGCGCCGTCGGCGTCATAGTCAGCAACGATCAAGACGCGTTCGCCGTGCTGGATTGCATCGGCAAGCCGGCGTGCCGCATCGTCGATACCTTTGAACGAGGCCCACGAGGGCAACGCCGCAAGATCGTTGTCCAGGTCGCCTGGCGAAACGATGCCGCGCGCCGCGAAGACGCGTGCCAGCACCGGGGCAATGCCGGCTGCGACAAGTTCTCGCTCGGCATCCGGTACAACCCGGCGGATGATGTCCAATCTACTGGTCGCGCAACGGTTCGATGATCGTCGACAAGCGGCGCGACGAAAATCGGTCGATCAGGCGAGGCATCAGCGAGCGTTTTCGCAATGCAAACGAATATGCTCTGCCACGACCGGTGACGACGACTCGGGCCGTCGAGAACACCGATCGATCGATGCCCACCACCAGCGGCGCAATCCAGTCGCGATCGATCGCGGCAATCTGCTGTTCCAATCCCGCTTTCGCGATGTCGCGTGGCCAAACCAGAACGGACGAACCGCGCTGTTTCGGTGAAATCGACAACAACGAGCCCGGCAACGATGCAGCCTCCGCGCCTGCTCCGCGGGCGACGTTGCGCATCCACGCCTCGTCGGCAAACAGCATGACTGTTTGGTCGACGGAGGCGGGAGGCGCATAGGTGCCGCCACCGTACAACCAGAGGTTATTGATCTCCGGGCGCCCCTGTGCCTCGCGTGCCAGGTTCACTGGATGCTCGAACAACAGCATCTGTATTTCATTTTGCCAGCGACGCCAGATCGCTGAATCTGCCCCGGTCGGGAGGTGGTCGAACAGCGGAGCACCGAACGCCGCCGAAGGAGGCTTGGTAAAAAGGCGTGGCGTTGAATCGCAGGCAAGCAGCCACCTCGACGGCTCGGGCACGAGAAATTGCAGACCGTCGTCGGAGAAATGGACGTTGAACATCGACGACAGCGTCGCAGCTTCGTCGGCGGAGACGTCGTCGACCAGTCCGACAAGGCGTACATCGTCACGTCTTGGCTCCAGTGTCGCCGGCAGCGCGCACAGCCAGTAGCGTCGTTCCGGATCGAAGCCGGCTGCTCTGGCTTGCAGCGCTGCAATCGGCCAGTCGAATTGTCTCGAGACGCCCAACGCCGCGCAGAGGAGGGCCGCCTCATCGCCGTCATCGACAGGCGTGGGAGGCGACGCCGCCAACGCTTTCGCCAGCGCAGGGGCGACCATGTCGCACTCGACAAGGCTCGACGAGGACACATCGAGCAGGCCCGGGATAACCAGCGTGAGTTGCATGTGCAGGAAGGGAGGAAACCGCGGGAAACCGCGCAGACGGACGCACGCGAGAGTTTAGCATCGGCCTGCGGCAGGCGCGCCATCCGGCAAATCGGTTGTCACATCCTTGCACGTCAGTTGCCGCATCTGCCTAGGTCGCCTGCGGCGGCGCTTGTGGCACACTTCGCGCTCGTCCGCCACTCACCACGAACATGTCCCTGCAGTTTCTGCCCCGCACCCCGACATTGCGCGACTCCGACTCGATCGCGAAGGTGGCACGGTTCCATCGGCGACTGCTGCGTGCCGGAAAGACACATGAGGCGCGCGCCTTGACACCTTACGAAATTCTGATCGGTCTGCGTTATGCGCGAGCGCGTCGGGGCTCGGGCCGCAACGGTTTCATGTCGGTGGTCGCACTTGCGTCGATGGCGGGCATCGCTCTCGGGGTGTGGGCGCTGATCGTGGTGCTGTCGGTGATGAACGGGTTCCAGGATGAAGTGCGTAACCGCCTCCTGGCAGCCGCGTCGCATATCGAGATTCGCGGCCTCGGTGGAGGAATCGCCGATTGGCCGGAAATTGCGGGCATCGCCAGGAAAAATGTCCGCGTGCAAGGCGTCGCGCCTTACGTGCTCGGGCAGGCAATGTTGTCGGCAGGCGATATTAATCGCGGAGACGCTGATACGCGGCATCGACCCCGCCCTCGAAGATACGGTCGCGGATCTTGGCAAACACATGCGCGCCGGCGCGATGTCCGACCTTCGTCCGGGTAGCTTCGGGATCGTGCTGGGCATCGATCTGGCGCGATCCCTCGGCCTGCGCGTGGGCGATTCCGTTGTTGTCATTACCCCTCAAGGAACGGTGACGCCGGCCGGAACCTTGCCTCGCATCAAGAGCTTTCACCTGGTCGGCGTTTTCGATCTCGGCGAGTCCGAGATCGACGGCGGCCTCGCATTGATCAATATCGCGGATGCCCAGAAGCTCTATCGACTCGATAGTGCCGTCAGCGGCGTGCGCTTGAAGCTCGACGACTTGTTCGCCGCGCCCAAGGTTGCGCGCGAGATCGGCCGCATCCTGCCGATCGATGCCGAAATTCGCGACTGGACGCTCGAACACGCCAATTTCTTCAAGGCCGTAGCGATAGAAAAACGCATGATGTTCATCATTCTCGCGCTGATTATCGCGGTCGCCGCATTCAACATCGTTTCGGCGCAGGTGATGTCGGTCATCGACAAGCGCGCCGACATTGCGATTCTGCGAACGCTGGGTGCATCGCCCAACAGCGTCACTGTTGATTTTCTGGTGCAGGGAGCGCTTGTAGGATTGCTCGGAACGCTGATCGGCGTGGTAACGGGCATCGTCACGGCGCTCAATATCGATGTGATCGTGCCTTTTATCGAGCGCACATTTGGCGTGCAGTTCATCGACAAGAGCGTCTACTACATCAGCGAATTGCCCTCGGACTTGCAACGCGCGGACGTCGTTCTGGTCGCGACGATCGCGCTGACGCTTACTTTGCTGGCCACGCTTTATCCCAGCTGGCGTGCGGCCAGGGTCAACCCGGCGGAGGCGTTGCGCTATGAATGACACGCCGCCGGTCCTGCAATGCAGTGGGCTGGCTAAAACCTATCGTACGGGCCCGCTGGACGTGCCGGTGCTGCTTGGTGTCGATCTGGTCGTGCAGCCTGGAGAACGAGTCGCCATAGTCGGGGCGTCGGGCTCGGGCAAGAGCACGCTGCTGCACTTGCTCGGTGGCCTCGACGCGCCAAGCGCTGGCAGCGTCAGCGTGCAAGGTACGCCGATGGACGAACTGTCAGAGGCGCAACGGGGCCGGGTGCGCAATCGCGCTCTGGGTTTTATCTATCAGTTCCATCATTTGCTGCCGGAGTTCACTGCGGTAGAGAACGTCGCGATGCCGCTGTACATCCGGCGGGACGACCGGGTGGCTGCGAGGGACAGAGCGACGGCGATTCTCGATCGCGTCGGCCTCTCGCATCGGGCCGCACATCGGCCCGGGGAACTTTCCGGCGGCGAGCGACAGCGCGTTGCCCTGGCTCGTGCGCTGGTGACGATGCCTGCGTGTGTGCTCGCCGACGAGCCGACGGGCAACCTCGACCGTCGCAATGCCGGCCAGGTCTTCGATCTTATGCTGGAGCTGAATCGCAGCGTCGGTACGAGCCTCATCATCGTGACGCACGATCCGGAACTCGCGGCGCGCGCTGATCGTACATTGCATTTGGTCGATGGGGTTCTTGTCGCGGCGTAGTTCGTCCGATTGAAATTTCCGGACGGCTACCGTCGTCTAGATTCTCAATGGATGCTCGTCCATCGCCGCAATCTGCTCGCGCAGTTCGAGAATTCGATCCTGCCAGTAGCGCTGGGTGTTGAACCACGGGAACGCGGCGGGAAACGCGGGATCATCCCAGCGACGCGCGATCCACGCGGAGTAGTGAATCAGACGCAGCGTACGCAAGGCCTCTATCAGATGCAGTTCGGCATCGTCGAATTCGCAGAAATCCTCGTATCCCTTCAGCACCGAACGCAATTGAAGCGACATATCGTCGCGATCACCCGACAGCAGCATCCACAGGTCCTGTATCGCAGGGCCCGTCCGACAATCGTCGAAGTCGACAAAATGGGGCCCGGCCGCCTTGCCGTCTGTGTTCCAAAGAATGTTTCCGGCGTGACAATCCCCGTGCAAGCGGAGCTTGCGCACCGTGCCGGCGCGATCAAAGCAGTAACGAATGCCGGTCAATGCCTGCTCGATGACGCTGGTCCAGGCGACTGCCAGATCAGGCGGAATGAACCCGTGTGCCAGCAACCAGTCTCGTGGTTCTTCGCCGAACGTAGTCACGTCGATAGCGGGCCGTTGCGCGAATGACGCGACGGCACCTACGGCGTGAATGCGGCCGAGAAATCGTCCAATCCATTCGAGTGTGTCGGGGCTGTCGAGCTCGGGGGCACGTCCCGGACATTTAGGATAGACGGAAAAACGAAATCCTTCGAATGCATTAATCGTTTTCGCGGCGCCCAGCGCGAGGGGTGCCACCACGGGAATTTCATGCTCGACGAGTTCTGCGACGAACGCGTGCTCCTCGAGAATCTGCGCGTCGGTCCAACGTTGCGGTCGATAGAACTTGGCAACGATCGTTGTCGCTTCAAGCGTCGGGACCGACCCGTCCAGCCAGACCTGGTAGACGCGATTCTCGTAGCTATTGAGCGATAACAAGCGTCCATCGCCTCTGATGCCGACGCTGTCGAGCGCGTCGAGCACCCGATCCGGCGTCAGTCCGGCATAGGGAGCGTCGGCGCGCTCCACGGCCTTCTGTGCCGAGTCGTCGTGAGATCGATTCATGACGCATTGTACGGAGCGAGTGTCCGGTCGAGCGAGTTGCCCGTCAGCCGGTCGACATCCTTAGTATTCGATCGGCACCGGATCGATGCTGCGCCAGAGATACCAGGTCGCTGCCGTGCGCCACGGTCGCCACAAATCGGCGACGGCGAACAATGCTTCACGGGGCAGCCACTCGCCCTCGTTGAATTGATTGGCAATCGCGCGCTGCAGTCCGATATCGTCTACCGGCAGCACGTCGGGCCGCAGTTCGTGGAACATCAGAAACATCTCCGCGGTCCACCGTCCGATTCCTCTGACGTCGGTTAAGGCGGCGATGAGCGCCTCGTCATCGAGAATCCTCCATTGCTGGGGATCGAGCTTTCCGGAGACAAAGTGCCGGGCGAGGTCGGTGAGGTACACGGCCTTGCTTTGCGACAGACCGCATTCGCGCAGCGCGCCTAGCCCAGTCCCCGCTACCGTGGGCGCTGAGAGTGCGGGAAAACCGTTCGTCGACGCTGCATCGACAAGGGTAACGAATCGTCGCCAGACACTGTCGGCGGCCTTCACCGAAATCTGCTGACCGACGATCGCGCGAGCAAGCGTCGTGAAAGGGTCGCCGCGGCGCTTCAGATGGATCCCGGGAAAGGCAGCAATCAATTTACCGATCACCGGATCACGCTGCGAAAGGACCTCTTTCGCCTCGTCCCAATAGGCTGGCTTCATTGGGCTGGTTTCATCGGACTGGTGTCATCAGTGGTTTCAGGCGGCCCCGAGACGGCGGCTCGTTTTCGAGCGGCCCGTTGGCCCGGCGGGAGAAAAGCTTGGAAGTCAGCGCCTTCAATTGCGAATTCCCCTTTTCGCCCCGCGAAAACCCGCTTCGCGTACGACGGCGCACCGCTGGTCGGAAGCCGACCGGAAATGACTTGTAAACGTGCCATGAGCGGGGGCTGAAAATGGTACATTACGCGCCTTTCCGAGGTAGAGGGTTGCATGCGTCGTTCGATCTCGCGCTGGGTTTTCGCGGCCTTGGGCGCTTTTTCGCTGATTATCGGCAATACGCCGCAGGTTTTCGCCGCCGCGGATCCGAATAAAATCCTGCATGTCGCGATCGAGGCGGGTGACGACGGGTTCGACCCGTCGCGAAGCACCAATTACTACTCGGGCCTGATCGAAGAGGTGATGTTTGAACGCCTGCTCACCTACGACTACCTGGCTGAGCCCGTCAAGCTGGTGCCGATGCTGGCCGAAGCGATGCCCGAGGTCACCAACGGCGGCAAGACCTACACATTCCATCTACGCAAGGGCATTTATTTTACGCCCGACCCTGCCTTCAAGGGAAAACGCCGCGAGTTGATCGCAGACGATGTGATCTATTCGATCAAGCGATTCATGGATCCCAGGAACCGTTCGCCGTGGCGGTGGCTGTTCGACGGCAAGATCGTCGGGCTCAACGAGCAGGAAGCGCTGGCGAAGAAGAACGGCGACCGTTTTGACTACGACGCGAAGTTGGCTGGGCTCGAAGCCGTCGACCGATACACCGTGCGCGTCAATCTCACCGACACCGACTACAACTTCTCCTTCATCCTGGCCTCGCCGACGACCAGCATCGTCGCCCGCGAAGTAATCGAGCAGTACAGCGACGACACCAAGGGTCACCCGGTCGGCACCGGTCCTTACATGCTGAGCGAATGGCAGCGCGGAACGCGCATTCTCCTTCATGCCAATCCTGACTACCGCGGTTTCACATGGGATTTCGCACCCATCGGCGAATCCCTGGGACAAGGATGTCGTCGCCGCGATGAAGGGCAAACAGATGCCCCAGATCGGCGTCATCGACGTTCGCTTGCTCGAGGAGGAACAGTCGCGCTGGCTCGCCTTCCAGGGCGCCGAAATCGACTACATCGACCGCTTCGGCTCGTTTTCGCCGATGGCGATTCCCGAACAACAAGGTGGCCCCCGATCTCGCCAAAAAAGGCATTCAACTCTATCGTTATCTCGAACCCGAGATGACGTATTACCACTTCAACATGCAGGACCCGGTCTTCGGCGGTTTCAGTCCGGAGAAAATCGCTCTGCGCCGCGCGATCTCCATGTCGTACAGCATCGAAGACGAGATTCGCGTCATCCGCAAGAACCAGGCGATCAAGGCCGAATCACCGATTCCTCCTGGCGTCGTCGGCTACGATCCCACCTATCGCAATCACACGACGTACGACCCGGTGCTGGCCAACAAACTACTCGACTATTTCGGGTACAAGCGCGGTGCTGACAACTGGCGTACGCTACCCGACGGCAAGCCCTTGGTCCTTACGCTGTGGTCGCAACCGGAGGCGATAAGCCGCGAATATGACGAGTTGTGGCAGCGAGATCTGCAGGCGATCGGAATTCACTTCGCGACCGAAAAAATCAAGTTCGCCGACATGATCCAGAAAGGCCGCGCGTGTCAGCTGATGTTCAACGGCGCGGCGTGGACTGCGGATTGGCCCGTCGCCGACAATTTCCTTCAATTGTCGTACGGCCCGAACATCGGCGAGGCCAACTACGCGTGTTACAAGTCGGAAGCCTTCGACAACTATTACCGCCAGGCCCAGAAATTGCCCGACTCTCCCGAACGCAACCGCCTCTATCGGGCGATGGCGCGCCAACTCGAAGTCGATTCAGTCTGGGTTATGGCTGTGACGCGCTACAAGAACACGTTGTTCTACCCGTGGCTGCAAGGCTACAAGAAGCACCCGATCCTGCATGCGCCGTGGCCGTTCATGGACATCGACGCGTCGAAACGGCCAGCGAAGTAGAAGGCAATTGATCGTGCACGCGACGAACTCAGGCACCAGAAGTCATCGGAAGCTGCAGTGGCTCTGGTTGTCGCTCGCCGCAGGCGCGATGCTCTCGCTTGGCATTGACGCGACAGCCGCGTCGTCCGCGGATCCCGACAAGGTGCTCAAACTCGAGTTCTACGTTGCCGAAACGGGGTTCGATCCGGTGCTCGTCCAGGACCTGTATTCGCAAACAGTCTGCGAGGCAGTGTTCGAGTCGCTGATGACTTACGACTACCTCGCGCGGCCCGCGAAACTCGTGCCGCGCAGCGCAGAGGCAATGCCGACGATCAGCGACCAGGCCAAGACGTACGTATTCAAGATTCGCAAAGGCATTTATTTCGCTCCCGATCCGGCATTCAAGGGCAAGCGGCGCGAACTGACCGCCGAAGACTACATCTACACGATCAAGCGTTTTCGCGATCCCGCCAATAAATCCCCGTACGAAAGTTTTCTCGGCGGGGTTGTCGGCCTCGACGAGTTGAAGGCGGAAGCCGAAAAGACCGGCAAGTTCAATTACGACAAGAAGGTGGTGGGCCTGCAAGCGCTGGACCGGTACACCCTGCAAGTCAAATTGAAGGAAACGGACTACAACTTCGCGCACATCATGGCGCTGCCGAATACCGGCGTAGTCGCGCGCGAAGTGATCGAGGCGTATCCCGGCGACACCAACGCGCATCCCGTCGGCACCGGTCCTTACATGCTTAAGGAATGGAAGCGATCGAACAAGATCGTGCTCGAGGCAAATCCGGAATTTCGCGGTTTCGTTTGGCATTTCGATCCGAGCGATGACCCCCACGACAAGGAACTCATCGCGGCAATGGACGGCAAGAAGATGCCGCAGGTGGGCCGCGTCGAGATCAGCATCATCGAGGAGCAGCAGGCGGCGTTTCTGGCGTTCCAGAACAAGGAGCTCGATGTCCTCTACCTGCGCGAGCAATTCGCACCGGTTGCGATCCCCAACAACCAGCCCAACGCCGATCTGCTGAACATGGGCGTGACGTTGAGTCGCACGACCGACCCCGACATCAACTACACCTACATCAACACGACCGATCCGGAGTTTGGGGGGTTCGCCAAGGAAAAGATCGCGCTGCGTCGCGCTATCTTCATGGCATTCGATAACGACGAATACATCCGCGTTATTCGTAAAGGGCAGGCGATCGACGAGCCTTATCCGATTCCCCCTGGGGTGATCGGCAACGATCCGACATATCGATCGAGCGTGCCCTACGATCCCGACTTGGCCAACAAGCTGCTCGACTACTTTGGCTATAAGCGTGCCGCCGACGGCTACCGCACGTGGCCCGACGGTAAGCCGCTGGTCTGGCGCTATTCGTCGACGCCAGCGTCGCGGGACCGCGAGCTCGACGAGCTGTGGCAGAAGTCGCTCGATCGCGTCGGCATTCGAATCAAGATCGACAAGAACCGATTCCCTGAAGAACTGAAGCAGGAGCGGGCGTGCCAGCTTCTGTCGCGTACGGCGTCGTGGATCGCTGACTACCCGGACGGGGACGACTTCATGCAGTTGTTCTACGGGCCCAACAGCCACGAAAACAACAACTCATGCTTCCAGATGGAAGAATGGGACAAGATATATTTGAAGACGAAATCGATGCCGGATTCGCCCGAACGCAATCGATTGTGGCGCCAGCTCTGGCGCATGGTCGAGGTCAACGGGGTGATGAAAATGCACGATACGCGTCGACGCAACATGCTGCTGCAGCCCCAAGTCGTCGGCTTCAAGAAGCATCCGATTCTTCTTGCCGAATTCATCTACTACGACCTCGACAACAGTCGCCGCAAACCGTGAGTCCTTGTTGCCGCCTCGGTTTCGCGGAAGGTGCCGATCGTCACTACGAAGAGAAATGGACGTGCGCAGGATTATCTTGACTCAGGCCGTGCAGGCTATAGCGATCGCCTCTCTGATGGGCGCCGCATTCGCGGCTGACGCCGCCGAAGCGCGCGCGCCGACACCCTCCGGCAGCATTGATTCCATCGTACGACGCCGCAGCGCTAACCCAAGCTTGCAATGACGGCCTTGCGCATGCGCAGAGCCTGGTCGATGAACTCGCCGTACTTCCGCTTGATCGCGTCCGTTCGGAGGAGGTTTTCGCCAAGTGGGATCGATTGCGCATTGTGCTGGAAGATGCTGAATCTCCCGCCGATCTTCTATCCAACGTCTCGCCTGATGAGAAAACGCGCGCCGCAGGCGACGAATGCCAGATCAGGACGACACGGTTCGAGACCGATATCCGGCAAAACGAAGCCTTGTATGCGCGGATCAAGGCGGCGGCGCCGAAAGACGCCGTCGGCCTCAAGCTGCGCAAGGATCTGCTCGACCAATTCGAGGATGCGGGCATCGCCCTGGCCCCCGAGAAGCGAGCGCGCCTGAAGGCGATTCTTGACCGACTCGAGGAGATTCGCCAGGAGTTCGAGCGCAACGTACGCGACAACAAGACGCGCCTCGCCTTCACGGCGGAAGAGGTCAAGGGCCTTCCACAAGACTATCTGGATCGCGCCAAGCGTGACGACAAGGGCAACTATCTGCTCGGCTTCGAATATCCGGAATACGTGCCGTTCATGGCCAACGCCGACGATGAGGGCGCGCGGCGCCGCTATCAGTTCGGCTTCCAGAATCGCGGAACGCCGCGCAACATGGAACTCCTCGCGGAAGCGATATTGCTACGCAAGGAAATGGCCGACCTGTTCGGCCTGCCGAGTTATGCGCACTACGCCACTCGTCGCCGCATGGTGGTCAATCCCGAGACCGTCGACAAATTTCTCGTCAGTGTGAAATCGGCAGTACGCGAAGTCGAACGCGGTGAAATCGCTGAATTGACTGCGTTCAAGGCCCAGTCGCTGAATGTGCCCGTTGGAGAGGTGAAGCTGAACCGTTGGGATCTCGACTACTACCAGGAAAAGCTGAAGAAGACGCGCTACGGCATCGATCAGGAGGCTCTGCGCAAATACTTTCCGACCGAAGCCAGCATCCAATGGGTCATGGGGATGTCTGGGCAGCTTTACGGCGTACGCTTCGTGCCGGCGAAAGTGCCGGTGTGGAACGACGAGGTGCGCTACTTCGACCTATTCGATTCGGCCACTGGAAAATTTCTCTCCGGCGTCTACCTCGATCCATTTCCGCGTGAAGGGAAATATACGCACGCCGCTGCGTGGCCGTATCGCTCGTCGAGCACGCTGGCGAAGCGCACGCCGATCAGCGTGCTGGTGGCCAATCTGGACCGAAAAGGCCTCACCAGCGAAGAACTCGAGACACTCGTCCACGAGTTCGGCCACGTGCTGCATGGCGTGCTGTCGAACACGAAGTACGCAACGCAAGGTGGCACGTCCGTCGAGCTCGATTTCGTTGAGGCGCCTTCGCAGATGTACGAAGAGTGGGCGCGCCGCAAGGAGTCGCTTGCGCTCCTGCCCGCATATTGCAACCCGGCGTGCCCGGCGATCGACGAAGCGATGTTGCAGCGACTTTCGCAGGTGCATATGTACGGGTCCGGAGTGCGCTATTCCCGCCAGCACCTGTACGCGGCGTACGACATGGCCATGAGTGCGGCGAGTGTCGGCGACCCGCAGGCGACTTGGGAGAAAATGGAAGGCGACACACCGCTCGGTTACGTGCCCGGCACGCATTTTCCAAGTTCGTTCGATCACATCATCGGCGGCTATGCCGCCGGCTATTACAGCTACATGTGGTCCGAGGTGCTGGCGCTAGATATGTTGTCGGCGTATGGCGGGAACCTGATGGACCCGGCCGTCGGAAGGCGTTTCCGCTCGACCATACTCGCCCAGGGCAGCCAGAGGCGCGCCAAGGCAATGGTCCACCACTTTCTCGGACGCGATCCGACGAGCGCGGCGTTCATCGCCGAAATCACCGGCAAGCGTCGAACAGCCAAATTGGCACATTGATGGCAAGTGAGTGGCACACTGAGGGTCACATCAGGGTTCGCCTGGCAGCGAACCATCCGTTGTATCCGGCCGGCCACAAGCGCGGCCGACGCGGGAAGGGGAGGGAACGATGACCGCATACATAATCCGACGGCTCTGGCAGATGATCCCGACGCTGCTCGGCGTCATCCTGCTTGTATTCATTCTGTTCAACTGGGTCGGAGGCGATCCCGCCTACGTCCTCGCCGGCAAGATCTCCAGCGCCGAACAGATCGAGAATATCCGCCGGCAACTCGGTGTCGATCAACCTTTCTATATCCAGCTCTGGATTTTCATCAAACAGGTCATCACGGGAAATTTCGGTGCGAGCTGGAGCACCAACGAATCGGTCTCGCACATTATGGCGACGCGTCTCGGACCTTCGCTGACGGTGTTGCTGCCGCTGCTGATCATCAGCACACTGGTTGCGATCGGTCTGGCGCTGGCCGTGGCGTATGTGCGCGGCTCGCTGACGGACCGGGCAGTGATGATCGTCTGCACTGTCGGCCTGTCGGTCTCGATTCTGGTCTATATCATCGTTTTCCAGTACGTGTTTGCCTACAAACTCGGCTGGTTCCCGGTACAGGGCTGGGGCGACAGTTTCTGGCAGAACCTCGTCGTCTATTCGAGCCTGCCTATCATCATCCTGCTGGTCGTCAGCATCGCGCCGGACCTGCGTCTGTTTCGCACCTTCGTGCTCGACGAAATAAATCAGGACTACGTGCGCACGGCGCGCGCGAAAGGCGTTTCCGAAAACCGGATCATGTGGGTGCATGTGCTGCGCAATGCGTCTATCCCCATCATCACCCACGTGATGGCGCAGTTGCCGGGGTTGTTGATTGGAGCATTTCTAGTCGAGCGCTTCTTTTCGATACCCGGTATCGGCCGCGAGGTGATCTTGGCCGTTGAGCGCAGTGACTTTCCGGTGATCAAGGCGATCACCGTTTACGTCGCGGTGGCCACGATGATCGTCAATCTGTTGACCGACTTGATGTACAAGGCGGTCGACCCACGCGTACAACTGAAATAGGAGACGGCGATGCCATATGATATTCCGCACACCGTCTCACCCAGTTTGTGGGTGCTCGCATGGCGACGATTGCGAACTGATACCGTCGCAATGATCTCGCTTGCAATCGTCGCCGCCTTTCTGTTGATGATTCTATTGTCCGCAACAGGGCTGATCGCTAAAAACTGGACGAAGGAAGTCGGTACGAACTACGCGCCACCATCATTTCTTGGTCCCGGCGAAGCAGCGACGACGGAAAAGGCAGCCGCCGAGAAGACGGCTGAGCAAGCGGCGGATGCGCAGCCCGAGATCGAAGTAGTGGATCCGCTGGCCGATGCATTGGCGGCGATCAAGGCCGGCGCCACCAAGCCGGGGCCAGCGACGGCCGAGTCACCCGCGGACGCCAAGGGTGTCGATCCGCTGGCCGATGTGATGGCCGACATCAAGGCCAAGGGCAGCCAAGCCGAAACCGTCGTCGCGCGCGCAGCGACCTTGCCGCTGGGAGGCGACAAGTGGGGCCGCGATGTGCTGAAGAAAGTCGTCAAGGGATCGGAGACGTCGATCTTTGTCGGCATTGCGTCGGCGATAGTCGCCGTTTTCCTGGGCTCATTGTTCGGTGCAGTCGCGGGCTACTACGGGGGCTGGCTCGACGACGTTTTCAACTGGTTCTACAGCGTTTTTACGGCGATACCCTACCTGCTGCTGATCCTGGCCGTCGCCGCGGTGTTGCAGCAGCGCGGGACGCTGACCATCATCCTGATTCTCGGCCTCACCGGATGGACCGGTGTTTTCAGGTTGATCCGCGGTGAATACCTGAAGCACAAGGGCCGCGAATACGTGCAGGCGGCAGACGCCATCGGCGCTTCCAACGGTCGCCGCATGTTCGTTCATATCCTGCCCAACGTCAGCCACGTGATTCTTGTTCAGTTGTCGATCCTGACCGTCGGCTTTATCAAGTCCGAGGTCATCCTCTCGTTCCTCGGGTTCGGCGTGCCGGTCGACGTGGTTTCATGGGGCTCGATGCTCAACGAAGCACAGAACGAACTTATCCTGGGTAAGTGGTGGCAGCTGGCGGCGGCGGGAACGTTCATGGCCGTGCTCGTAACCGCGTTCAGCCTTTTCACCGATGCGTTGCGCGACGCGCTCGATCCCAAGCTCAAGTGACCGCAAAGAGCCGATGACAATGGAAAACCTACTTTCGGTGCGCAATCTTCGGGTTAATTTCCGCCTCGACAAGCACACCACCTTCGAAGCGGTAAAAGGCATCAGCTTCGATATCCCGAAGAACAGCACCGTGGCACTGGTCGGCGAATCAGGCAGCGGCAAATCGGTGACATCGCTCTCGATCCTCGGCTTGCTGCCGAAAGAGAACGCGACGGTTCTGCCGGGGAGCGAGATCAACTACGGCGGACGCAATCTGGTCGAACTCGACCAGGTTGAACTGCGCAAGCTTCGCGGCGCCGACATTTCGATGATCTTTCAGGAACCGATGACGTCGCTGAACCCCGTTTTTACCGTGGGCTTTCAACTGACCGAGGTTCTTCGCATGCACATGGGCATGAGCCCGGCGGCGGCGAGGAAGCGCGCGATCGAAGTGCTGGCGGAGGTCGGGATTCCCGATCCTGAGTTCAAGATTAACGCCTATCCGTCGCAAATGTCCGGCGGCCAGCAGCAGCGCGTGATGATAGCGATGGCGATTGCGTGCGAGCCGAAATTGCTGATCGCCGACGAACCGACTACCGCGCTCGACGTGACGATCCAGAAGCAAATTCTCGACCTGATCAGCGCCCTGCAGAAGAAACACCAGATGTCGGTGCTGTTCATTACGCACGACCTGGCGGTCGTCGGCGAAATTGCCGACTACGTGGTCGTGATGCGCAACGGTGAAATCCGCGAGCAGGGTCCGGCAAAGTCCGTGTTCGAGAATCCTCAGGATGCCTACACGCGCGCGCTATTGCAGTGTCGACCTCGCCTCGATCGGCGACCGGTGCGCCTGCCGGTGATCGACGATTTCATGAACGGCGGCGGCCACGCGATGAACCTGACGGAGCGCAAGCGAGGAGTCAATCCCGACGATCCGATCATTCTTGATGTCCGCGATCTCGGCAAGGATTTCTATTCGCGCGAAGGCCTGTTCGGACGGCGCAAGTTCGAAGCCGTCAAGGACGTCTCATTCAAGCTGCCGAAAGGCAAGACGCTGGGCCTCGTAGGTGAATCAGGATCCGGCAAGACCACGGTAGGGCTTACGCTGATGCGCCTGCACCAGGCGACTTCCGGCGTGGCCTTGTTCGAGGGCAAGGACATCCTGTCCATGTCGCCGCGACAGTTCATGGAATACAAGCGGCGAATCCAGATCATTTTCCAGAACCCTTACGCTTCGCTCAATCCGCGCATGATCGTCGGCCAGATCCTGACCGAGCCGATGCAGATCCACGACATTGGTGCCTCGGCGCAGGAACGTACGGATATGGCGTTCGAGCTCCTGCAGAAAGTCGGGTTGCCCGAAGTATCGTTCTACAAGTATCCGCACGAGTTTTCCGGTGGCCAGCGGCAGCGCATCGCGATCGCCCGTTGCCTCACGCTCAAGCCCGACATCCTGATCTGCGACGAGTCGGTGTCGGCGCTCGACGTCTCGGTGCAGGCCCAGGTGCTCAATCTGCTGCAGGATCTCCAGGACGAGTTCAAGCTGTCGTACATCTTCATTTCGCACGATCTCGCTGTCGTCAAATACATCTCCGACGAGATCATGGTCATGAATCAGGGATCGATCGTCGAGACCGCGAATTCCGACGACATCTACCTGAACCCGCGTGAGGCTTACACGAGGAAATTGCTGGGATCGATCCCCAAAGGATGGCACCCGGGCGCGCAATGAATCGCGCGGCCGATTCGCATTGCCGAACCGGCCTCGACTACGTGGCGATGGCGTCTACAGCGTGAACGCCATGTCGCGTACCACGGCGCCTGGCACGCGCATGCTGCTCACGTCGCGTTGGCCGTAGCTGGAGCTGCTCAACATAAGGTCCCGCTCGGCCGTGAGCCCGATGAGTTGATTCCCGAGCAGCCGGAAAACGCTGTCGTCGAAACGCATGACGTTGACAGGTGCGACGATGCGTCCGTGTTCGACCCAGAACGATGCGAATCGCGTCATGCCGGTGATGCGGCACGCCGGACGATCCGAAAAATTGAGGTACCAGAGATTGCTGACGTAGAGTCCCGTATCGAGTGCGGCGAGCGCGTCGGGCGCGGACAGTTTGCCCGCGGCCATATCGAGTGCTTCTGGCACCTCCGACGAATTGGCGCCATTGGTTGGTAGCGCATACTCCTTGGCGGTGCGGGGACTGACCAGCGACCCGGCCATGCGTCCATCCACGATCAGCGGGACGGTCGGCGGGCGTACGAAACCCTCGCCCTGAAACGCAGGTGCGACGCCATCTGCCGTGTCCTCCGTGAAAGTCACCGAAGGGTCGAGCAGCGCCTCGTCGTCGATCATCCGGAACAAGCAACTCTGCCGCGTCTGCAACGCTCGCCCGGAGAATCCGCCCCAGCACAGCATACCGGCGATCTCTTCCACCGCCGACGGAGCGAGGTACGCGCGATAGAGACCCGGCTCCAGCGTTCGTGCGGGCGCACTCAGCAACGCGAGCCGTTCGCGTGCGCCATGCATCTTGGCGGCGAAGTCAGGTGCGGACCAGGAGAACCCGGCGTAGGAAGTCTTCACTGCTTTGTCGGCGCGGTGATAGAGACTCCATTCGAAGTTGAACGAGTTCACCTCGTGCCAGTTCCGCTGCCCCAAGGAATTGGCGAAGCCGCGATAGACCGGACCGGCCGCGTAAATTCCCACCAGATCAAGCCCCGACGCCGCATCCAGCACCTCGTCGATTACGCGTTCCGACGGCGGCAGCGGATCACTTCTGCGGATCCGACTCGAGTGGACGGCCGTGGAATAGTTGAGATGCGGATCATCCGGTACGTCGGCGATGATGCTGCGCAGCGATGACAGGGCTTCCGCCACCAACACCCGATCGTGCTCCAGCACGCCCGAGACGCCGAAGCATTGTTCGGCGTGGCGCTGGCCGCGGATCAGACGCAAACGCAAATAACATTGCGTCACGGTTCCCGGTTGGCGTACCTTGCCGTGGTTCAGACGGACGAAGTCGGATACCTCGGCGTCGAACCCGCAGGTGTAGATTTCGCCTGGCGCGAGCGAGCGATCGAGTAGTGCGACCAGTTCGTTGAAATGGGCTTCCATGTTCAGACTCGTTCCAGGTTGGTGGTGGTGCGCATGCCCGGCGCTTTCATTCGTCCCCGCCGAACACATCGACATCGGCGAAGACGCATGCGGGAGTGGCGTGGCCGACGCGGATGATTTGTGAAGGCTCGCCTTTGCCGCAGTAAGGGGTCCCGAGCACCTGCAGTGTCGAAGCGTCCCCGACTTGCCGCAGGCTGCGCCAGAAGCTTGCCGACACGCCACGGTAGTTCGGATTCTTGACCACCGTCGTCAGTTTCCCCTTCTCGATCATCTGTCCCCATTCGCAGCCGAACTGGAACTTGTTGCGTGAGTCGTCGATCGACCACGAGCTGTTGGTGCTCATCAGTACGCCGTGTTCTATGCCGGCGATCATGTCGGCGATAGTGGCATCGCCGGGTTCGAGATTGAGATTGGCCATGCGATCGATCGGCGGGCGGTTCCAATTGTCCGCGCGCGCATTGGCGACTCCTTGTATTCCGGCCCGCGCCTGGGACAGGGCGCTCCCAAGGGGACGTTCAAGAATGCCATTCCTGATCAGGTATTGCCGCTCGGCTCGCGTGCCTTCGTCGTCGAAGGCATAGCTTGCGAGCTCTTCGCGGCGGGTCGGGTCAAAAGTTATGTTGAGCAGTTCCGAGCCATAGCGATAGCTGCCGAACATATCGAGCGTAACAAAGCTCGTTCCGGCGAAATTGCGCTCGTCGCCCAGGATCCGGTCGAGTTCCAGCGGGTGTCCGATCGATTCATGGATCTGTAGCACCATCTGGTCCGGTAGCAGCAGCGCATCCATGACGCCGGTGGGACAGTTCGGGGCAGCCAGCAACTGCAGCACTTCATCGGCGACGCGCGCACCGCTACCGATATAGCCGAAGCGCTCGAGAACGGATTCGTCGCCTTGCTGCGCGAGACCGCGGTAGCCGTTGAGCGTGCGCGTCTGCGTATCGCCATCGGCGTGCGCGGTCGCCATCAGACCGGGCATCACGAAGCGATAGCGCTGGACGACATCACCGCCAGTACTGGTGAGGTAGACATGCTCGGCGGACCGGCTCTCGACCGATGCTTCCCAGTCGACGATGCGCGGATCGCAGCCGGCACGCGCCGATTCCTCACCGAGCAATTCGTACCATTCGCGACGCGATTTTTCGGCGCGATCGACGCCCGGCGATGAATACTCGCCGCGAGGAGCGGGCCGGGCGAGCGTTCGGTAGTCGATAAGGCTGACTTTCGCGGTTGCGCGAGCCCATTCGGCGGCGCGATCGAGGGCGAGTTGCAGGCCAGCGCGCGAAAGGTCGCTGGTCGCGGCGTATCCACAGCCGCCGTCGGCATAGACGGTAAGCATCGCCCCGCGATCGAGAGATCTGGCCGGGGGCTGAGGGATATTTCTGCGAACACCGTAGCTGTCGGCACGCTCGTCGACCGCGCGCAGCGACCAGAAGTCACCCGAGCACTTGAGCTGCAGAAAATCATTGCGGAGGGAGGTCATCATCGTTTTCTTGGGAACCGGCAAGACGGGGAGGCGGCCCGAATTATCGCTCGTTGCGAGAGCCGACGCACGTCCGCCTAGCCTCTCGGAAAGAGGCGCTGCCCAGCAAGATCGGTGAGGGCTGTGCCGGTAACCCTGCTGATGCGCCAATCGGGCAGGATCGTCGCGCCCAGCGCTTCGTAGAAGCCGATCGCCGGCGCATTCCAGTCGAGCACCGCCCACTCGAATCGTCCGCAGCGGCGCTCAACGGCTAGTTTGGCCAACTGGATCAGTAGCGCCCGCCCATAGCCACGGCCGCGCGCTTCGGGCAGTACGAACAGGTCCTCCAGATATAAGCCTTTGCGTCCGAGAAAAGTGGAGAAGTTGTGGAAGAAAAGTGCAAAAGCGACCGTTTTTTCGCGTTCCAAGCCGAGAAGTACTTCTATGTTCGACTTCTCGCCGAAAAGCGCCTCGCGAAGGTCGTCTTCGGTCGCGACGCACAGATGGGCCAGCCGCTCGTATTCGGCGAGGCCCCGGATCATGGCCAGTATCGAAGGAACGTCAGCAAAAGTCGCGGAGGCAATGCGGAAATCCGACATGGGTGGTTTCGCTCGCGGAACATTGTGGTGCGGGCAAGACGCATCGCACCGATATGGTCCAACAGCAGGTAAATCATGCAGTTGGACCGTCACAATCCCCATTATTGGCGGATTTGCAACAGATGAACAGGGCGGACTGTAACAACGCGATCATTTTGTTGCGGCGCCAATTCACCCTGTTGTAACGTTGCAACTGTGGCCGAAAGGCAAACATGATTCGTAAGATTCCAGTAATTTTCCTTTGGGGGTTCTAAACATGAAATTTCAGCGAAAAAGCTTCGCTGTAGGGTCCGCCTATATCGTTGGCGGTCTCATGGCGCTGGCGGTTACATCCGCCTATGCCCAGACGACAACACCCGCCCCGACGACGGGTCAAGCGGCGCCCGCGGGTAAAGAACGGATCGAAGTTACTGGTTCGAGCATCAAGCGCGTAGACGCTGAAGGCGCGTTGCCCGTGCAGGTCATCACCCGCGACGACATCGGCAAGTCCGGCGTGCAGTCGGTGATGGAAATCATGGACCGCCTGAGTGCCGCACAATCGATCGGCAATTTCAACAACGCCCTCGGCGAAGGTACTGCGGCGGTCGGTTTCAACGGCGTATCGCTTCGCGGCCTCGGCACGCAGCGTTCGCTGGTCTTGATCGACGGCAAGCGGACCGCGCCTTACGCGCTGTCGAACACCTCGTCGCCCAGCGCGGCGGGCGTCGACTTGAACTCCATCCCCTTGGGTGCCATCGAGCGAGTCGAAGTGCTGAAGGACGGCGCGTCGGCCCTCTATGGATCGGACGCCATCGGCGGCGTTATCAACTTTATTCTGCGCAAGGACTTTACCGGCGCAGAAGCGTCCGGAACGTGGCTGAGCACGCAGGACGGCGGCGGAGGAAGCTCGCGTTACAACGCTATTGTTGGCTACGGCGACCTGGCAAAAGACAAGTTCAACTTCTTCATCGGCGCCGACTATTTCGACCAGAAAGCCCTGAAGGCGTCGGCACGGGACGCTTCGAAGACGGCCTATCTGCCGCAGTATGGCTTCGACCGCACTTCGGGTAACTCACTGCCGGCGAACATCAGCCAGTTCGCGGCCGACTTTTCGTCGACGGCGACGGGCGTACCGTTCAAGGGCACGCACAACCCGGGCAACCCGGCTTGCTTGCCGCCATTCTCGTTCCCCACCGTCGGTTCGCCGTCGCAGTGCCGTTTCGACTTCGGCGCGACGATCGACGTAATTCCGCCGAGCACCACGACTAATGTTATCGGCAAGGCGACGTTCCAACTAACCCCAGATCATCAGTTATATCTTGAGGGTTCGTACTATCGCGGCGAGTTCACGCAAGCCATCTCGCCGACGCCGGTGGGTGTAGGCATCACCATCAATCCGCCGCTGGTGCTGCCGAGCAATCCGTTCTATCCCGCGGCTTACGTTGCCAGCCTGGGTGGCGATCCGACGCAGCCGATCGAAGTCAGCTATCGTGGCGTCGAAACCGGCCCCCGTACGGATAGAGCCAAGACCGACGCTTATCGCGTCGTCGGCGGCTTACAGGGCATTATCGGCGGTTGGGACTACTACCTCGACGGCCGCTACACGGAAAATAAGCAGACCGATAGCTATATCAATGGCTATTTGAGCGAAGCGAAATTCCTGCCGTTGCTTGCCACCGTTATCAACCCGTTCGGCACGAATACGCCGGCGGTGCAGGCGCTGATGAATACCGCGCTGGTCCTTGGCGATGCCTCGGTCAATCAGGCGAAAGACTACGGTGTAGAAGGTCGCATGACCAGGGACATCTGGGAGTTGCCCGCCGGTCCGCTGTCTCTCGCGCTGGGTACCGAGTACCGCAAGGAAGAACTTTCGCTGATCAATGCTGACTTCCTGTCGACCGGCGACATCATCGGTGGCCTGGGCGCAATTCCCTCGATCACCAGTTCCCAGCGCACCGTTTACGCATTGTTCGGTGAGTTGGTCATCCCGATCGTCAAGAGCCTGGAAGCCACCGTCCAACTTCGCTATGACCATTACAGCGACTTCGGCAGCACGACCAACCCGAAGGTTTCGGCCCGCTGGCAGCCGACGACAAGCTTCCTGGTGCGTGCATCGTACGGCGAAGGCTTCCGCGCGCCGGCGCTGGCGGACTTGTACCAGCCGCTGTTGAAGACCAATACCAACAACAGCTTTGACGACCCGATCCGTTGTCCGGTGACGGGCGCGGTCAATGATTGCAACCTGCAGTTCAACTCGCTGCGCGGCGGCAATCCGGCCCTCAAGCCGGAAACGTCCAAGCAGTACAACGTGGGTTTGGTTTGGGAACCGGTAACGCAGCTATCGATGAGCGTCGACTACTTCAACGTCAAGATCAACGACGTTATTACCATTCTCGACGCCGATACCATCTTCGGAAACTACAACGCGTATCAGGCCTTGGTCTTTCGCGGTCCCCCGGATCTGCCCGGCCTGCCCGGCCCGATCACGGCGGTCGGCGAGTTCACGTCCAACATCGGCCATCAGAACGTGAGCGGATATGACGTCGATCTGCAATTCCGCCAGCCGACCGACTATGGCCGCTTCAAGGCGACGTTGACCGGAACCTATCTCGATAAATACCAGACGACCGATCTGGCAAGCGGTGACTTGGTTGAAGGTGTTGGCCAAGCTGCTTCGCCACAAGGCGCGGTCAGCCGTTGGCGCCACTACGCGACTCTGGGCTTGGGACTATGGCCCGTGGAACGTGACGGGGGCGCAGACCTTCCAGCTCGGCTACATCGAAGAATGGTGGTCTTAGCGACAGCGGCTTGCGTCGTGTCGGGAACTATGAAATCTACGACCTCTCGGGCACCTACAGCGCGTTCAAGAACGTCAAGCTGAGCGCCGGCATTCGCAACGTTTTCGACCGCCCGCCGCCCGTCTCGGTTGGCGTAGGCACGTTCCAGGTTGGGTACGACGCATCGTATGCTGACCCGCGTGGCCGTATGTACTGGGGCACGATAAGCTTAATGTTCCACTGACATTAGTTAACTAGTTGTCACTGACCGGGAGCCGAATTCGGCTCCCGGTTTTTTTATCCGCGCGGGTTGAGCCGAACCCGGCGCTCGCAACGCCAGTCGAGGCGGCGGCGGGTTTCGCCAGCGCTGTCGTTCTGGTGCGTGCCGATTGCCCGGCGCTATCGCGCAACGTTAAGCCGGCTGCTAGACTTGGCGCCTCGTAAGGAGCCTTAGGCGTAGCCGCTGATCGAATCGTCGCGGCATCGCCAGCAATCATGGAGAGAATGATGCAAAAGAAAATCGCCGTCATCTGGTTTGCAACGCTGTTCTTTCCGTTGCAGGGGTGGGCGCAGGACAAGGCCGCGGACGTCACCGACATGGTCGCGTTGCGCGCAGCGGTGGCGACAGACAAGAAGGCCCTCGTCGCTTCGATTCTCAAGCTGACCCCTGAAGAAGAAAAGCGATTCTGGCCAGTCTACGATACGTATCAGCGCAGCATCGACCTGAATAATCGTCGTCGTACGGTGAGTATCGTCGGGCTAGTCGGGAGCGACAAACCCGTATCCGACCTATACGCCAAGAATCTCATCAACGACCAGATCAGTGCCGATGAAGGCGAGATCAAGGCGCGCAGATCGCTCTACAATCGTCTGGTGAGGCCCGTGCCTTCGAGGATATTGCCTCCGAAGAAGGCCGCCCGGTACCTGCAGCTCGAATCCAAAATCCGCGCGGCGCAGGACTACGACGTTGCGGCGACTATCCCCCTGATCAAGTAGACATTCCGGCCACGAGCGCGGTAGGGCGCGCGCCGCGCATCAGCACGTTGCGCGCGCACACTGCACCGCTTTATCGCCGCCAGCCGCAATAGCGAAGTCGGACGAGCGCACACCGACCACCTCGATGTGCTCGCGCACGACGGCAAGACTGGAAGGCGTATCTGCCGCGCGTACCGCGATGTTCGAACGCACTCCGTGATCCGATGCGTGATTGGAGTCCGTCCTCGCGGGCAAGAACACCGCGAAGGCGAGCGTGATTGCGGTCATCGCGACTGCGGCGATTGCGGCGGCGCTGGTGACACCCGCACTCGCGGATATCGCGGACGTTGCGTTGTAGGTCCTGTAGCCCATTTGTTCACTCCTGTTCGGTTTTGTTGCGCCATCGTTGGATGGAGTAGCAGCCGCGTTCGGATTCATGAATTCCAAAACAATGCTCCGCATCAGTCAGGCGCATCGTAGGTCGAGGCGATGACACGCTCAAGACACAAGCGACTGCCTGCCGAAATGCGGGAGCGAACGTTCGCTGGTCGCGACGAGTCGTAAAGGCCGTCGAGGCATGGGTGTGGTCACTGCTCCGCCGCACGCACATATGAGACACGCGATTGCACTGCATGCCTCTGGAGCCTCACGGGCGAGGGATACTGCATGCGTGGCAGTCACGCTGCGAGCGACTGCCGTTTGCAGATCCGGTTGGTGGCCCTGTCAGGAGGCCTGACCGCCTGTTCCTGAGTGGACATTTAGCTGTTTTTGTGTAGAATCTCGCGACTTTCTGACGAAAGCTTGGCCTCGCCTTTCGGCGGGGCCAATGCCTTTTGGCGTTTGTGCATATGGCTACTGGGCGGCGTTGCCGAAGGGCAATGATCGGCAGTGCGTCGGCCCCATTGCAATCAATTGCATTCGGCCAGCCGCGGCCGGCCCGGCTTGCCTACAAAGAATCAGGCGCGCATTTACCGTCGGTAAACTATTAGCAGTCGAAAGTGGCATCCGGTGGGCTATCCTCGGCAGCATCGTCCGTAGAGGCGCTACCCAAAGTCACTGTCTGACCGAATAAACCTCTGTCTGGAGACAACATGTTGAAAATGACCCGTTTGGCCGCGTTTGGCGCGGTCCTGGTCCTCGCCTTGAACGGCGTGTTCGCTTTGACGGCGCAAGCGCAGGCTCAGCCAGCTGCACCCGCTGCCCCTGCGGCGGCTCCGGCTGCCCCCGCGCCTGACGCGACCCCTGCGCCGGCGCCTCTGCCGCGGCCCCGGCTGTCGCCTCCGGTGGCGTGCGCACCATGGAGATCGTCGACAACCCGTATGGGCTCGAAGCCCTGTGGCGTGGCGGCGACTGGATCAGCAAGACGGTGCTCGTCATTCTGGCCCTGATGTCGATGGGAAGCTGGTACATCATCGTCACCAAGTTCTACGAGCAATACAAAATGGGCGCCCAGCGCCGTGCAGCAGACAAGACGTTCTGGGGCGCCCCGTCAGTGCGCCAAGGCGCAGAGAAGCTCGATTCGGGCAGTCCCTTCCGTTTTATTGCCGAGTCGGGGCTCGAAGCGACCAGCAAGCACACTGGATTGCTGGGCAGCGTCGATCTTAACGAATGGATCTCGAGCTCGATCCAACGTGCGATAGAGAATGTTCAGGCACGGATGCAGGATGGATTGGCGTTTCTTGCGACGGTGGGATCGACGGCGCCATTTGTCGGGCTGTTCGGTACCGTTTGGGGGATCTACCATGCGCTGACCGCCATCGGTATTGCCGGACAGGCGTCGATCGACAAGGTCGCAGGACCCGTTGGCGAGGCGTTGATCATGACGGCGTTTGGTCTCGCAGTGGCGGTGCCCGCGGTCCTCGGCTACAACTTTCTGGTTCGCCGCAACAAGTCGGCGATGGAGAGTGTCCGCGGCTTCGGTGCTGACTTGCACGCCGTATTGCTGAGCGCGCCCAAGACCGCGAGGGCGTAAGCCATGGCGATGAACGTCGGCTCTGCCGAGGACGAAGACGAAGTCGTTTCGGCGATCAACACCACGCCGCTAGTCGACGTGATGCTTGTGTTGTTGATCATATTTCTGATCACGATTCCCGTGATCACGACTTCGATCCCCGTGCAGTTGCCGAAAGAGCGCAACGAGGTCCGCGAAACCAAGCCCGAGAACATCACGATCTCGGTCGACGCGGCCGGACGCATCTATTGGAACGAACTGCGCATAAGCAGCACTGCTGCGCTGATTGACCGCTTGAAAAAGATCTCGGTTCTCACGCCTCAGCCGGAAGTCCAGATCCGAGGCGACGGCGGTGCGAAGTATGATTCAGTCGGGCGTGTGCTTTATGCGTGCCAGCGGGCAGGGATCGCCAAGGTTGGTTTTATTACCGAGCCCCCGCCGCGCGGCTGACAAGCGGTTGGCACGGTGGCTAACAAGGATTTCAAGGAATCAAGATGGCAATGAACGTAGGATCAAGTGGCGTCGGCCGATCCGGAAGTGATGATGGATATCAACACCACGCCGTTGATCGACGTGATGCTGGTGTTGCTGGTGATGATCATCATCACCATCCCGATTCAGCTTCACTCAGTGAATTTGAACATGCCGATTGGCAATCCGCCGCCGCCTCTCACACCGCCAGAGATCGTCAAGATCGATATCGACGGTCGCGGTGTGACCTATTGGAATGGCGTCGTCGTGCCTGACCGCGCCGCGCTCGAGGACAAGATCAAGGGAGCCTCTTCCCAGGCAGTCCAGCCCGAAGTACACCTGCGCCCGGACAAGGACTCCAAGTACGCGGTAGCGGCGGGCGTGATGGCATCCGCCCAGCGCCTGGGCCTTACCAAGATCGGCATTGTCGGTGCCGAACAGTTCGTCAGCGAATAAGCGACGAACGCAAGCGAGCAACCGGAGTCCAAGCACCATGGATTTTGCACGACAGCAGAGAGACCCGACCCGGCATCTGGTCGGCATAACAATCGTGGTCCTGATTCATGCGCTGGTGATCTACGCGCTGGTGACGGGTCTTGCGCGCAAGGCGATCGAAGTCATCAAGAAGCCCTTGAACGCGACGATCATCGAAGAGATCAAGGCGCCGCCACCGCCACCGCCGCCGCCTCCTCCTCCGAAGAAAATCGTCGAGCAGCCGAAGGTGCCGCCGCCGCCGGAGCAGCCGTATATACCTCCGCCGGACATTCCGGCGCCCGTGACGCAGGAAGCGCCGGTCATTTCTTCGGTAACGACGACGCCGCCGGTCGAGCCGCCGGTGATAGCGCCGCCGGCCACCGCCGGCGCCCCCCGCCAAGCCAGCGCTACGCAAAGGCATTTCGCGGCTCTCGGGCGACTATCCGATATTTCCACGCGAGGCCATTCGCGCCGGGACGCAGGAAGGAACCGTCGTGGCCCGCCTTCAGGTCGATGAAAAGGGACAGGTGACCGAAGTCAAAATCGTCGAATCCAACCCGCCACGGGTTTTCGATCGCGAAGTGATCCGGGCCCTGGGTTTGTGGAAATTCGCGCCGGATGGTGATCGCTATATTGCCGAGATCGAGGTCCACTTTACGCTGAAGGACTAGTCGCGCCAGCCTCGCTGACGTCGACGAGAAAATGGCCGCCCGATTGGGCGGCCATTTTTATTTGGGCATCACAGCGGGCGCGTTGCGGAGAGGTAGCTAGTCGACGCGCAAAGCGTAGACAATCGAGCTCCACGTGACGACGCCGAATGCGGCCATCAACATCGCGGCGTCGGCGAGGCCGATTCGATAACCCACGAGCATTGCCACCGCGCTGCGGAAAGCATTGTCGAATACACCCGGCAATACCAATATCGGCACTGCCGCGGCGAGTACCCACAACAGGATGATCGCCGGGCGCCGCCATGCCGGAAGCGTGGTGGGGGCGGGCAAACGCGCCATCATGCGCGCAGTGAAGCCGTCGTCAGCGATGTATGCCTCACGGTGCTCGCGTCCCGCCTCCTCCAGCATCCGATCGAGCCAGTCATCGCCGGCATGAGCGTCGGCGCGAGTCGTTGGAGCTGGCGAGGATGGATTCATGATTCGGGGGCCCAAGCGGTCAAGCGAGCCTTGAGTTTCTGTTTAGCCCGTAAAACGTGTGTCTTTACCGTCCCGACGGGGCAGCCCAATACTTGCGCGGCTTCTTCATGCGACAAGTCATTATGATAGCACTGCACGATAGCTGCCCTTTCTGCGTCCGACAAGACGCTCATCGCGCGCTCCAGATCGATCGACAGCGCGGCCCGGTGCGCCAATGCCGTTTCGCGGCCGTCGTCGGAAGGGGCGTAGCTGTCGGCGTCGAGGTCGTCCGGCATCGGCAATTCCTTGATCTTGCGCGCATCGGCCAGAAATACGTTGTAGGCGATGCGATATAACCACGTCGAGAATTTCGCGTCCTGACGAAACGATCGCAAGTTGCGATGGGCAAGCATGAATGTCTCCTGCGCCAAATCGTCGGCGAGCGCCGCATTGCCCCTTGCCAGCTTTCGCAGCGTCGCCCGGACCGCCGACTGATGTCGGCGCACGAGTTCACTGAACGCATGACGATCATCATGTAAGACAACCCGGGCGATCAGCTCCCCATCGCTGACCGGTGGTGGCGGCATCGAGCGAGTCCGTTGTGGCGCTTCCGGTCACGTCCTGTTGCTAGTCGAGTCCGCGGGGCCTGACGCGACTGCAGATGCCGATCCTCGAGCCACCAGATCGCCACGTAGCCGACGCCAAGAAAGAGCAAGACCAGTCCCAGCCAGCTGGGTTCGCCCCTGGCCGTAAGCCAGTAGAAGCAGAAGGCAAGTCCGGCGGCAATCATGAGCACGCCTTTGCGAAGATCTGACCATACGACCCGGCGGCGGCCGGCAACGACCTGCTGATAAGCAGGGGTTGTCGCCGCGGCTGCGGCGGCTGCGTTTGTATTGTTCAAAGTCGGTCCTCCAGGAACCACATCGATCGGTGCCGTACCGGTTCCCACGGCGTCTAGGGCCTGCGCCGTCGGCACGACGCCTCTTTCGGCGAGTCGCAGCATTGCTTCGTTCTGCATTCTGGTCTTGCGCAGCTTGTACCAGATGATGCCGATCGCGAGCAGGATCGGCGTCAGGAAGATTGAACCGAGCACCAGAAAAATGACGCCAACAAGCCAAGGCGCGCCGTCCATCGCATTTTTGAACGAGTCGAAGTCATCGTCTCCAATCTGGACGTGGGCATGGCCGCGTTTTTTGGTACTGGTTCCAGGGTCGTCGTCTCCGACCGTGATCTCGACCGTCGCCCCGGCGCCATGAGGCGCGGCCGCGTCGGAAGGAGTGCCGTCGCGCGAAGCTTTCTGCGCGGTGCTGGTCGGCGTGGTGGTGCTGGCGGATGGCCCGTCGGCCGCGACTGTCGCGATGCCTAGGCTGCCCAAGGCAACGGCAAGCAGTGCTGCGCGGGCCAAGCCAAAAATCGAAAGACTGCCAAAGCGGGGGTTAGACATGAGGTCTCCGTGAAATCCTTCTGGTGGACCTTAGATGCGACGAGCCGAGACACTGGATTCAATGAAATGTCGGCCTTTCACAGGCGGCATGCGGGGGTCCGGACGGTGGGCGGCGGGTGTGGCAGCGCGGGCAGACGACGCTAACTTGCATGCTATCATTGCCGCGATTCCGGAGGGAGACGGCAAACCGGGCCAAAACCTGAGTTTTTTGCCCGGCATATGTCAATCGCATGCTGACCACAGGCCACATTGTGCTCTGCTCGCCGCGCCGCTGCTGGTGCAGACGGCCGGCGCATTTGTCCGCCTATCGCCGCGCGAAAGACGCGCCTATGCCGCAACGTTTCCTGCTGATTCCCGGTCGCTCGATTCACCCCACAATTCTGCCCTCGGCGCGGACGTGACCAAACAGCTTGCCGTCGTCGCGCTAGCCCTTGTCGCGGTATTCGCCACTCTCGCGCCGCGTGCAGCTGACGACACCGTGACGCTCAACTTCGTCAATGCCGACATCGATGCGGTCGTCAAAGCCGTGTCCGAGATGACCGGTCGCAACTTCGTTCTCGATCCGCGCGTCAAGGGCGTCGTCAATATCGTCTCGGCGCGACCGGTCCCTCGCGAACTGGTGTATCCGACGTTGCTTTCGGCATTGCGCCTGCAGGGATTCACGGCGATCGAAGGTGACGGCGTTACCAAGATCGTGCCGGAAGCCGACGCCAAGCAACAGGGGTCCCCCGTTATCGTGGGCGCGGCGGGTGCCGGCGGCGATCGCCTCGTGACCTCCGTCTATGTTCTGCGCTACGAATCCGCGGCACAGATGGTAAACGTGCTGCGGCCGCTGATTACGCCCAACAACTCGATTGCCGCGGTAACCACCGCGAACGCGCTGGTGATCACCGATTATGCGGAAAACATCAAGCGCATCGATAAGATCATCACGTCGCTCGACGTTTCGCCTGCGAGCGAGCCGGTCGTCATCCCCCTTCACAATGCGTCGGCCCTCGATCTGGTACAGGTCATGAACCGCTTGCTGGCCGACAGCGGAGGCGCCGGTGGCGCCGGTGCCGTCCAGGATGCGCAACAGCGCGTGACCATGGTCGCTGATTCACGCTCCAACAGCATTCTCGTGCGCGGCGAAAACGCCGCGCGAATCGCTCGCGTGCGCTCGCTTGTCGAACAACTCGACCGACCCGGCCGCGCGGGTGGCAATATTTCGATCATCTATCTTAGAAACGCGGATGCGATCAAAGTCGCGCGCACCTTGCGCGCACTGTTCAGCGGAGGCGGCGAAGTCGGCGGCTCGGACAGCGCAATGGGCAATCCGCCGACCTTGGGCTCGAACGGCATGGCGACGAGCAACAACGCATCGACGCCGGCGGGCACCAGTGTGTCTCCGCTTACCGGCGCGACTTCCGGGTCGTCGACCGGCGGCGCGAGTGGCACCGGCTTTAGTGCCGGAGGTGTGACGATCCAGGCCGATGTCCCCAACAATGCCCTGCTGGTGCTGGCGCCCGAGCCGTTGTACAACAACATTCGCGCTGTCGTCGAAAAACTCGACGTGCGTCGCGCGCAGATCTACGTTGAAGCGCTGGTGGTGGAAGTCTCGGCGAACAAGTCGGCCGAATTCGGCATCCAGTGGAACCTGCTCGATCCGAACAAGCTCGGCACCAATGCGACCCAGGTCGCCGGCGGCACTAACTTCGGAACGCGCGGCACGGGCACCAACATTTTCGATGCGCAGGCCAACCTGAGTTCAGTCGGCCAGGGACTCAACCTCGGCATCATTCGCGGCACGATCAATATTCCTGGGCTCGGCGTGATCACCAACCTCGCGTTGCTGGCGCGCGCTCTGGGGTCGGACGCCAATACCAATATCCTGTCGACGCCTAACCTGCTGACGCTCGATAACGAACAGGCGAGCATCATCGTGGCGGAGAACGTTCCGTTCATCACTGGACAGTATGCGCAGACTGGCAGTGCGGCGACGGTGACGCCTTTCCAGACGATCGAGCGCAAGGACGTCGGCCTGATCCTCAAGGTCAAGCCCCAGATCACTGAAGGCGGCAGCGTGATGCTGTCCATCTACGAAGAGGTATCTCGCATCGAGGACACGACCAATGCGGCGGGCATCATCACCAATAAGCGATCTCTGGAGTCGACGGTCATGGTCGACGATGGCCAGATCATCGTACTTGGCGGCTTGATCCAGGACAGCTTCACCGATGGGTCGAACAAGGTTCCGCTGGCGGGTGACCTGCCCGTGCTTGGTTCGCTGTTTCGCTACGACAATCGCCAGCGCATCAAGACCAATTTGCTCGTGTTTCTCAAGCCGACGGTCATCCGCAGTTCAGATGCCGGCACCGCGCTGACCAATGACCGCTACGATTATCTGCTGGGCGAGCAGCAGCGGCTGGTACCAACCCCGCGCGCGTTCTGGCCGGATCCTTCGGTACCGACGCTGCCTGCGTTGTCGCAGCCGATGGGGATGCCGCAGCCGCTGGTACCCAGTGCAGGCAACGCGGCACCGGCTGCTTCTAAATCGCCTTAGTCGCTAGCGTGATGCCGGCTTTCGCTGCAAGCCCGTCGCCCACCGTCCCGGTGTCCCCTGCACCGGCTTTGGTGGCGCGCATTCCCTACGCGTTTGCTCGTGCCCACGGCGTGTTGCCGTTGAGGGAAGAGGACGGGTCGATCGTGGTGCTTGCACGCGCCGACGCATCCGTCGAAGGCTTCGCTGAACTGAAGCGCGTGCTACAGCGACCGTTGAAGACCCAGACTGTCAGCGCCGAGAGATTTGCCGCCGACCTCGCGAGTGCGTACAACCAGGCTTCACTGCCGGTTGCGCAATTCTCCGAGGAAATGTCGCGAGATACCGACCTGGCGCGACTGCTGCAGGATATTCCGCAGGCCGAAGATCTGCTGGGTGCGACGTCCGATGCACCCGTGATCCGCATGATCAATGCCCTGCTGCTGCAGGCGTTGCGCGAACGGGCATCGGACATTCATTTCGAACCCTACGAAGGGCGATCGGTCGTGCGTCTGCGTATCGATGGCGTCTTGCGTGATGTCATCGAGCCGCCGCGCGCATTGCACGCAGCGCTGGTGTCGCGACTCAAGGTCATGGCCAGTCTCGATATCGCCGAAAAGCGTCTGCCTCAGGATGGCCGGATATCGCTCAAACTCGGCGACAAGAGCGTCGACGTCCGCGTGTCTACCTTGCCCACTGGTCCGGGCGAACGCGTGGTGCTGCGTCTGCTCGACAAGGACTCGGCACGCCTGGATCTGGCCACACTCGGCATGCACGAGGCCACCCTCGCTGCGGTGGATCGCCTTATTCGAGAGCCCCACGGCATCATTCTGGTCACCGGTCCCACGGGATCGGGCAAGACGACAACGCTATACGCAGCGATGTCGCGCTTGCCGCGACATGAGCTGAACGTCATGACGGTCGAGGACCCGATCGAGTTTGCACTCGACGCTGTCGGCCAGACGCAAGTCAATCCGCGCATCGAGTTCACATTCGCACGCGCACTGCGCTCGATTCTTCGCCAGGATCCGGACATCATCATGATCGGCGAGATACGCGATCTCGAGACGGCGCAGATCGCCGTTCAGGCGAGCCTGACGGGACACCTCGTATTGGCGACTCTGCACACCAACGATGCGGTGAGCGCGGTCACTCGCCTCACCGACATGGGCGTCGAACCTTATCTGCTTGCGTCGAGCGTGCTCGGCGTGCTCGCGCAACGGCTCGTTCGTTGCCTGTGCCCCGCGTGCCGGGTCGCAGCAGTGCCTACCGAGGGCGAAGCCAAGGTGTTGCAAAGCATCGGCCTGCCGCCAGCGCTTCAACTGTATCGTCCCGTAGGCTGCAGCGCGTGCAACGATTCCGGATACCGCGGCCGAACAGGTATCTACGAATTGGTTCTGATCGACGAAAACCTGCGCCCGCTTATCCACGATCGCGCCGGCGAACCTGCGCTGCGCGCGGCAGTCGAACGCGCGAATGTGGCGAGCCTGCGCAAGGACGGGGCGCGCTGGCTAGTGGATGGTACGACCTCACTGGCGGAACTGCTCCGCGTCGCGGGAGCGAACTAAATGATCACGGCCGCAGATCGCTGTCCCGACGAACCCATCGTCAAGCAGACAGCGCATCGGGAACCGTCGAGTACCCCGCCTGGACATCGTGGCTAAATCGCCGAAATCACATCTGCTCGAACAACTTCGCACGCAGGCCGAATCGGTATCGGCGAAACGCGTCGAGGAGCAGAAACTTTCGCGCGAGGTAATCGACGGCATCGATGGACGCCTGCACGCGATCTTTCAGTATTTCGACGAGGCGTGCAAATTGCTTCAGATCGTGGCGCCGCGGATCGAGCGCGAGTTCGCCCTTCTCGATATCGCGCGCTACGCCGGCATGAGCTTCGAGCGCGGCATGGTGATGTTCCGAAGGAAGCCTTTGCAGCAGCGCGACGTCTACGACCACGTTGTCGTCTATTACACCCTGAGCGGGCCGCCTCCACCCAACTTGCACGTGTCCATGGGACGCTCGGCAGAGGTCGAGCGCGCGCTCGGCGCCGCCAACATTGAGTTCAGCGCGGAAACCGATTCGTCGGTTCGTGGCGTGGCGACGCAGAACGTGATCCGCATCGCTCCCGGTATGCGCTGCGAGCTGCGGTTCGAGCCGGACTTCGTCAACGACAGTATCATCGTCACCTTGCGCAACGTCGACCGTTTCGAACCGGTGATCTTCGATTTCAAACCGGCCGACCTCGACACGCCGGTGCTCGACGATCTGGTCAATCTGATGCTCGGCAAGCCCAGTCAATTCCTGCTGCGCGCTCCTCTGCGCGGTTTCGGCCGGTAAGCTCGCATCTCGCGCATGCCCTCGTTCCGTTACGAGGCAGTCGATGCCGTCGGTCGTCCCAAGCGCGGACTGATCGAAGCCGCGACTACACGCGCAGTGAGCGATCAATTGCGCGGCGACGGCTTGTTTCCGACGTCAATCGAATCTTTCAGTGGATCCGCCTCGGGTCGAAGCGAGGCCACCCGACTGGCCCCGCCGCTGCTGGCGCTCACCACCCGGCAACTTGCGACGCTGGTCGCGTCCGGCATGCCGCTGGACCAGGCGTTGTCGGCGGTCAGCGAGCAAGCCGATCATCCGGGTGCCAAGCGCGTCCTAGGCGAGATCCGCGAGCAGGTCGCGGCAGGGGAGCCCCTCGCCGCCGCGATGTCGCGTTTTCCTCGCACGTTTAGCGACTTGTATCGGGGTCTGGTGGCCGTCGGAGCCGAGACCGGACAACTCGGCGGCGTGCTGTCGCGGCTCGCCGACTATCTGGACGCGCGTCAGGCACAGCGTCAGCAATTCACGATGGCGATGATCTATCCGGCCTTGATTACCCTGATTGCCCTTGCCGTGATCGCAACCTTGCTGATCTATGTCGTTCCGCAGATCGTCGCGGTATATCAGCAGAGCAAGCAGACGCTGCCGTTTCTAACCCGCGCATTAATCGCCACCAGCGATTTTCTGCGGGCGACGGGAATCTATTGGTTATTGGCACTGGTCGCGGTAACGACAGGCGCTGTCTGGCTGCTGCGCCGCGACCCGTGGCGTGAACGCGCGCACGCGACATTGCTGCGAACGCCTGTTATCGGCAACGTCGTGCGTGGGTTGGACACGGCGCGGTTCGCCAGCACGCTGGCGATTCTCACCGGCAGCGGCGCGCCGCTGTTGCGTGGACTGGAAACCGCCGCCGGCGTGGTGTGGGCCATACCGATCAAGCGTGCGGCGCGCGCCGCATCGGCGCTCGTTCGCGAGGGTGTATCGCTTGCCCGCGCACTAGCGAGTCAACGCGTGTTTCCCCCGCTGTTGGTGCACCTGGTCGCTAACGGCGAGCAAAGCGGCGAATTGCCGGCGATGCTCGACCGCGCGGCGCGCGAGCAGGAACAGGATGTCGCGCGGCGGCTCAACTGGCTCGCGGCGCTGATCCAGCCGTTGCTGATCGTGTTCATGGGCGCGATGGTGCTCATCCTTGTTCTGGCGGTGATGCTGCCGATCGTCTCGATGAATCAGTTGATTCGATAGCTCTCACGTCTCACGAATCTGCATCAACTGGCCGGACGTTTGCTCTCCTGCGCGCGAATCGCCCAGGCAACGTGTTCGCGCACCAGCGCGGATGGGTCGTCCCGCCTGGCATTGAGTGCGTCCAGGATGGCGACGTCGTAGGTGGCGTTACCGAGGCCGACGGCAAGATTGCGCGACCAGCGTTCGAAACCAATGCGGCGAATCGCGCTGCCTTCCATGCGGGAATCAAATTCGGGCTCGGTCCAACCAAACAAGCTCACCAGTTGTACTTCGTCCAGGCCGTTGCGGACATCGAAATCGCCTTCCGTCGTGGCTTGGGCGTATTTGTTCCATGGACATGCCAACTGGCAATCGTCGCATCCGTAAACGCGATTGCCGATTAGTGGCCGCAGGTTTTCCGGGATGCTGCCTTTGAGTTCGATCGTGAGATAGGAGATACAACGGCGCGCGTCGAGTTCGTATGGCGCGACGATAGCGCCCGTCGGGCACGCGCTAAGACACGCGGTGCAGCTTCCGCAATGCGCGGTAGTCGCGGCGGTCAGTGGCAGCGGCAAGTCGGTGTAGATTTCGCCGAGGAAAAAATAGGAGCCCGCTTCGCGCGTGAGCAGCAGCGTGTGCTTGCCTCGCCAGCCGATTCCCGCCTTCGCCGCAAGCGCGACCTCGAGTACGGGTGCGCTGTCGGTGAATACTCGGTAGTTGAACCCGCTGACCGCGGCGGCTATTTGCTCGACGAGTTGCGCAAGCTTGCCTCGCATCACCTTGTGGTAGTCGCGACCCAGCGCGTAGCGCGATACATAGGCGCGCCTCGAGTCGGCAAGGATGCCAAAAGGGTCGGCTGCATTTCCCGGCCAGTATTCGAGACGCAGGCTGATGACGCGTACGGTACCGGGCACCAGCTGCGCGGGCCGGCTGCGACGCTCGCCGTGGCGTGCCATATAATCCATTTCGCCGTGACGGCCGGCATCGAGCCATGCAACAAGATGCGCCTCTTCCGCCGAGAGTTCCGTATCGGCGATACCGATGGCCGAAAAGCCCAGCGCCTGCCCCCAGCGTTCGATGTCTTGCGCCAGGTGTTGCAAATCTGCAGTGGAAAGGTCGCGCGTGGTCATGGCCGAAATAAGATCGCGGCGACTATAAATTATGGCGGGAGCAGACGAACCGCGATGACGATTATAGAAGAGCTGAAGATCGATTTGCCCGATGCGGCCGCTACCTTGCGCGCGGGCGCTCGCATCGCTCCCGGCCTTAAGGGCGGGATGGTGGTAACGTTATCGGGAGATCTCGGCGCTGGAAAGACAACACTGATTCGCGGAGCGTTGCGTGCGCTTGGCTGGGAAGGCCCAGTGAAAAGCCCGACCTACGCGCTGCTTGAACATTATACTGATTTCGAGATTATACTTCTATCACTTTGATTTTTATCGGTTCGACGATCCCGCTGAATGGGAAAATGCTGGCTTTGCGGAATATTTCCGGCCCGACTCGGTGTGCCTGATCGAATGGCCCGAGCGCGCCGCGGAATTCATCACCCAGGTCGATCTCCGCCTGCGACTTACGATGGCGGGAGACGGACGCACTCTGAGCGCAAGTGCTCCGACCGCGGAGGGTAGAGCGTGCCTCGTCGCACTAGCAGCGACCTCGATCTGACGCAAGCGTCCGCTCAGCAGCTTCATCAACTGCAGCGGCGTCGCCTTTGCCAGTGGTTGTTCCTGCCCGCGGCGCAGTGGCTGATCATCCCGGGAGCTTCGGCCGCAACCATCGCGTCGGCTCGTTTATGGCCCTCTCCGGATTACACACGACTCATCATTGAATCGTCGACGCCCATCGAGCACCAGTTGCTCGTATTGCGCAATCCGCAACGACTGGTGCTCGATCTCGAGGGAGTCGATCCATCAGGTGAACTCACGCAACTCGCGCGCCGTCTGCAACCGAGCGACCCGTACATACAGGCGATACGCCTTGCCCAGTTCAAGCCCGGTGTAGCGCGCCTGGTGCTGGATCTCAAAGCCGAGGTGAAGCCGCAACTCTTCGCCTTGAAGCCGGTCGGCGAATATGGACATCGCGTGGTGCTGGACCTGTATCCATTGACGCCGCGCGATCCGTTGATGGCGCTGCTCGAAGAGGATCCTAGCGCGCGCAACGTTCCGGCAGAAACGCCCGCCGACAAAGCCGCGCCCGCGCCCAGCCGCGCGCCCTCCAAGCCGACTGGCGCGCGGCGGCCGATCGTCATCGCGCTCGATCCTGGACATGGCGGCGAGGACCCGGGAGCGATCGGTCGCCGAGGCACTCGTGAGAAAAACGTCACGCTGGCGATCGCCCGGAAACTCAAGGTCATGATCGATGGCGAACCTGGCATGCGCTGCATGCTGACGCGCGATGACGATTATTTCGTACCCCTGTACGAGCGTGTGCAAAAGGCCCGACACGTGCAAGCTGACCTGTTCGTGTCGATTCATGCCGACGCATTCAGTACGCCGAACGCCAAAGGCTCGTCGGTGTTTGCCTTGTCGGAACACGGGGCCACCAGTTCGGCCGCGCGTTGGCTGGCGCAGCGCGAGAACGACGCTGACCTGATTGGCGGCGTCAATCTCGATAACAAGGATCCCATTCTGGCCAAGACGCTGCTCGACCTTTCCCAGACGGCCCAGATTAATGACAGTTTGCGTGTCGGGCGCTCGGTCCTCAATGGCATCGGTGCGGTCAACCCGCTGCACAAGGGCAGCGTCGAGCAAGCCGGATTCGCAGTCCTCAAGGCTCCGGACATCCCATCGATTCTTGTCGAAACCGCATTCATCTCCAATCCCGACGAAGAGCTTAAACTGCGCAGCGAGCACTATCAGCAGCGATTCGCGGAATCGATCTTTACCGGAGTCAAGCGCTATTTCGGCCAAAATCCCCCGCTGGCCCGCGCGAAGATCGGCTGATACGCGCAGGGAAAAGGCCGCGGGTCCATCGCGTACAATGGACGCCCGATGGCACGTTTCTTCATCTGGTTTTTGGTCGTGCAAGCGACTTTGTTTGGACTTGAGCTGACGCCGTGGGCTCAGCAATGGTTTGTCGTGCCGTGGACGAACACGCTCGCCGCCGTCAGCGCCGGTATCGTCAAGCTTTTCGATCCGCAAGTCCTGGCCAGTGGCAAGATCCTTCGCAGCGCCACCAATGGCTTTGCGGTGTCGATCGAAGCGGGCTGCAACGGCGTCGAGGCAACCATTGTCCTCGTCGCCGCGATGCTGGCTTTTCCAGCACCATGGAAACGAAAACTGATTGGCCTTGCTATCGGGATCGTTGCGGTGCAGGGGCTCAACGTCGTGCGCGTGATCAGCCTGTTCTACCTCGGCCAATGGAAGTACAGCGTATTCGAGTGGGCGCATCTGTATGTTTGGCAGGCGTTGATCATGCTGGACGTTCTCATCGTCTGGCTGCTGTGGGTGCGCACGTTGCCGCATTCGCCGTCGGTGGTTTCCACGGCGACGATCTAGCGCTTCGTTCGCGACCATCCTCCCATCAAGCGGCGACGGCATTGCTAGGCGACACCGCATGAGCGAGACCGGCAAACGGGAGATCGAGCGCGCGGTCGAAAGGTCTACGATGCAATCGGGACCTTTCGCGCAATTCGTGCTTCGCGTGCTCGGCTGGCTGGTAGTCACGCTTTTTGTCTGGTGGTTTACATCGCCACTGCTGACATGGCCCGTGGCTTTGCTGGCCGATCTGTCCGCTCGCATCGGTTTTGCCGATCTCGTACAGACCGTCGAGCAGCACGGCGACTCGATCAGCTTCGTGACTTCTCTCAAGGCAGCCAGTTCGACCATCGGCGGCAACCCCAGCGGCCTGGTGTCGGACAAAATCGACGTGCGGCACTATTCGTTCGGCCTGCCGCTGCTGGCGGCGCTGATACTCGCAGCGCGCGCGCCTCATCGACTACGAAATCTCCTGATCGGATTCGCCGTGTCGGTTCCGTTTCAGACGTGGGGCGTGCTCGCCGAATTTCTGTCGGACGTCGCCAGCGGATTTGGCCCGATCGTCGCCTCGCAAACCGGATTCAGCGCCGGTCAGCGCGAATTGATTACGTTTGCCTATCAGTTCGGAACGCTGATATTGCCGACTGTCGTGCCGGCGATCGTCTGGGTACTCATGCACCGCAGTGTGCTGCAGGTATTTGCCGACAGCCAGACGCAACCGCCTTCACGGGTCAAATAAGGCCAGACACTCGCCGGCCTGAGTCTATGAAGGCTTGGCCGCAGTGTCGTTATCGCGGTCGATTTCGCGTTGACGCAGTATTCTGCGTTGTACCTTGCCGGTTGTCGTCATCGGCAGCGCGTCGATGAATTCGATCTCCTTCGGGTACTCGTAGGGTGCGAGATACTGCCGCACATGATTCTGGATGTCTTCTTCGAGCTCGGGTGTGGCAACATTGCCCGGCGCCAGAACGATGAACGCCTTGATGATGTTGCCTCGCGTTGCGTCGGGGCGGGGGACCACCGCAGCGTTGGCGATCGCGGGATGTCTGACCAGACAGTTCTCGATCTCCGACGGCCCGATGCGATAGCCAGCCGCCTTGAACATGTCATCTGACCGTCCCTGATACCAGAGATAGCCTTGGTCATCCTGAGTGGCCAAGTCTCCGGTACGGCACCAGTCACCGCTGAATTTCCTCGCCGTGCTTTCCGGGTTCTTGAAATACTCGAGAAAGAAAATCGGATCGGGCGTGCCGTCCGGCGCAATGCGGTTAACTGCAACATCGCCGGTCGCGCCCGCTGATAGCTGAGCACCGTTTTCGTCGATTATGGCTACGCGGTGGCCCGGGTACGGACGTCCCATCGACCCCGACTTAGCCGGCCACAACAGGTGCGAGTTGCCGACGATATAGTTCATTTCCGTCTGGCCGAACATTTCATTCACCGTCACGCCCAAAGCTTCCTGCGTCCATTCAAACACGGTCGTGCCGACAGCCTCGCCCGCACTCATAATGCTGCGCAAGGCCAGGTCGTAACGTTCGCGCGGGCGCGGCACGGCTTTCATCATCATCTTCAGCGCCGTTGGAAAGAGGAATGAATTGCGGACTTGATACTTCTCCATCAGCGCTAGCGCGCGCTCGGGGTCGAACCGCCCGCGGTAGCCGAGGATAGGGCAGCCGAAGTACAGCGTCGGCAGCAGCGCATCCATCAGTCCGCCGGTCCAGGCCCAGTCCGCCGGCGACCAGAAGACGTCGCCGGGTTGCGGGAATTCGTTGTGTGAGTAGATGAACCCCGGAAGATTTCCGAGCAGGCAGCGGTGAGGCATCAGCGCGCCCTTGGGCGGCCCCGTCGTCCCGCTGGTGTAGACGAGCAGAGCCGCGTCCTCCGCCCGCGTCGCCACGGGCGAAAAATGTCGCGACGCTTTTGCCAGGAGGTCGTCCCAGCCCAATGTCCCGCGCTCTTCTGCGCCGGCAATCCCGACGACATGCTTCAAACGCGGCAATTTGTCGCGAATCGATTCGACGTTGGCCAGGGATGCCTCGTCGACCAGCGCGACCACCGTCGCTGAGTCTTGCAAACGGTATTCGAGCGCGTCTGGACCGAACAGGAAGGAGAGGGGCACTGCGATTGCGCCAAGCTGGTAGCAGGCGATGTGCGCGACGGCGGTTTCGGGCCGCTGCGGCAAGATGATTGCGACGGAGTCACCGCGACCCACACCCAGGGCCGCCAGTGCGTTGCTGAGGCGATTGGCCTGTTGCTGCAAATCCCAGAACGTCAGCGCTGCCGTCTGGCCGGATTCATCCTCCCAGTACATGGCAAATCGCGAGCGATCGTTGGCATATCGGCCGCAGACCGCGTGGGCAATGTTGAAATCGGCGGGTACGTTCCACCGATGCTGGGCACAGATCTCGGCATAGCGATCAGTGCTCATCGGTGGCGTTGATCAGAACGCTACGAATTGGCTGCGGCCGAGGGCCGCGCGTTTTGTTCCTGGGATTCGATCGTCGCCCAGATCCAGTCGGGGTGTTGCTCGAGCAAGCGCCCGAACGCCATAACCTGCGTCACCTTGGCAATGCTCATGCGCAGGCGTTTGCCCGGCTGATATTCGCCGGCCGGAACGATCAAGGTCCGTATCGCCGTTTCGCTGTCGCGCTTCTTGAGCGACAGGAACAGTCCCTGAAAACGCCGACTGTTGACGGTCGGTACTTCTCCGTCGACCGAATAGTCCGCCTCGCCGCGTTTCTTCTCCACCAGCTCGACACCGACGAGATTGGTGGCTATGACCTGCAGCCCGACCTCGGCCCGCTCGCTGGTCAGCCGTTTCATCCGCCGTACAATGCCGAGCGTCCACAGCGGTTGCTGATGGGCGCGTATGGCCACCAGCGTTCCCAACGTGACGTCATTGACGATGGTCATCGGCGCGACCAGGCGGTAGCCCGTGTGTGAAACGTCGCGGATTTCCCACGCACCACCAGGTGCCGCATAGGTCGCGAGCAAACGCTTGGCGAGCTCCAGCGCGCGAGTATTCTCGTTGCGCATGCGTCCGAAAGTCGCCAGTTCTACCGTCTCGCCAAAACTTGGCGCTCGATTCGTCCCGTCGCTTAAGGGTCCGATTTCCTCGTCACGCAGGAAGCCAGAGATCTTGTTGAAACCGACAATCGCGTCCACCGCACCCGATGCGCTGATTCGCTCGCCGCGACGGGCGACCGGCCTGTATTCCGGGTCGACTTGCGCGGCCAGCTTGGTCAACAGATTCAACTGCTCGCTGCGCTTCTGCACCCGATCGGACAACATATCGTTACGCATCTTCTGTTCAAGCATCACGATGTTCTGCATCAGTACGGAATGCAAAGTCCTCGTGTCCAGAAACAGAACGCGTCCCTCGAGTGGCTGCGGACCGCGGCGCTTCAGGCCCATGCGCCCCCCAAGGTCGACATAGAAACTGGTGACTGTCGACGACTCGATATTCAGACGCAGCGGCGCGCACCATTCGGTCAGTTGTTCTGCGACCCACTCGACGTGACTCGCCGCCAGGTTGCCGGCGTCCATCAGTTGCAGAAGCAGTACGCGCAGGTATTCCTGCTCGATGGTCGTCAGCACTCCTTCGGTGAGCGTGGCCACCGGCTGTCGGTCGATTTGCGCGGAGCAGGCCACCTGAAACAGGGAATGCAGGTCGCCCCAGCGCGCAGGAATCCACTGCTCGTACCGATACAGACGGATCTTCGCATCGAGCCCCTGGTGAATGATCTGGCGCGCAATCAGCTCGGGCTGCAGCGATCGCCATTTGTTGTTCTGCATCTGCTCGCTCATCTCGCGCGCGAACGCCTGGTAGCACAGCAGGAATCCTTGCGTCAGGTCGAACAGGGCTTGCCAGAGTTGGCTTTCGACGCGGCTCGAACGACGGCCATGTTCGTGGTATTGCGCAGTGAGCATCTTGCGCAGTGACTCGGCGTGAACGTCGAGGTAGAAAACCGCCTCGAGCCGCGCTGGCGTGCGCGCCGCCTTGCGGTCGCTCAATGCACCCAGTTCGACCAGGATCGCGCTGTGCACACCCATTGGATCGTTGGCCGGAAACGAGCCCAGCCACCTCTCGGCGGTCTTCGTATCGGCCAGAGGATCCTTGATGGACTTGCCAAAACCAAACATTTGGAGAGTGATTCCTTCGGGCCGGTACGATATTTGCACAGGCTTCGTTGTGGTTCGAAACAGAACAAAGACTCAGCAGGCAAATTGCGCCGGAAGCCCTTGTTCCGCAAGCAAGATGATGGGGCATAGCCGTAATCGGAGCAATATGCCGGCGCATTGGATGAACAGGATTGACGCGGCACGGCGGGAAATGCCGTAGGGCGACAAGCTGAACTCCACAGCCGTAGTCTTTATACTTGTGAACAACAGAAGCTAAAGGAATCGTCATGGGAATCTTGATAACGGCGCCGACGCGCCGCAGCGCCCCCGGGCTTCAGATCGCTTCGCCAACGGGCGACGTTGAAGCACGCAGGTCACTGCATATACGCGAAGTGGTGCGTATCACCGGTCTACGCCGCGAGCAACTGTACATGTGGCAGCGCCGTTACGGCTTTCCCAGCCCTGCTCGCGACGGGTTCGGCGACCGCGTCTATCCGCCGGACCAGATTGCGCGCCTCAAAGTCATCAAGCAGCTGCTGTCCGAAGGCTGGCGAGCGGGAGCCGTCGTGCCCTTGGCCGAAGCGGCATTGCAATCGATGCTCGGCCTGGCGGTGGAATCACCTGCGCCGTTGCCGGCAGAAATCTCAACCGCGGTGACCTTGCTCGGCGATCATCGAGTCGGCGAACTGCAGAATCATTTGTCAAAACTCCTGGTGGGACAAGGCCTGCGACGCTTTCTCGAGCAGACGCTGATTCCGCTCAATGAGGCAGTGCACGAACAGGTGGTGCGTGGTGACATGCAGAACTTCCAGGAGTTGCGCTTCGCCGACTTGGCGCAACGCTTGCTGCGCGACGTCACCCGGCTGGTTCGACCCACCCGCGACGCGCGTCAGATACTGCTGGCGACCCCGCCCAACGATCCCAATCAGTTGGGACTCGCCATACTCGAATTGTTGCTGTTCACCGAGGGCATCAACTGCCTGACCTTGGGCAGCGGTGTGCCCCCGCAGGAAGTTGCGGGAGCTGCTCAGGCTTATAAGGTCAGCGTCGCGATCCTGTTGTTCGATCGTGGCATTTCGGGCAAGATCGCAGGACAGGAGATCCGTTCGCTGCGCAATGCGCTGCCCGAGGATCTGCCGCTGGTGGTCAGCGGACGCGCAGTCAATTTGCTGGCAAAGCCGATTGCCAATGTTCGCACTGCGGCCGACTTCAGTTCAGTCATGGCGGCCATGCGCGAGCTGGATGTGGTTACGTCAGTGCCCCAGGAGATTTCGCAACGTGCCTGATTCGCTGTCGATGCCGTCGATTCGCTGGCCCTGGCGGATTGTGGCGTTGTTGTTGATTGCCGGGCTGAGCTACCTCGCGTGGCGCGGCTATCAGCAGCCCGAAATGATCATCGATTTCGGCAATTTGCGATTCTGCTGAAAGGCAGCCCGTTTTCGGGCGCGTAGTGGCGCGTAGTGGCGTGTAGCAAGGGCACGACAGGCGCCATTTGTTCCCCGCCGTCGTTGTTGGGACCGAACAACCGACGCGTCGCTTCAGGCCTTATCCAGAAACTCCAGTAACCTGCGACGGTCGCGCTTGGTCGGCCGGGCAGACCACTTCGGCTCAGTTGCCGCGCTGGCAGCGCGACGCGCCAGTTCCTCAGTCCTGGCGGCTAGGCTGGCTTCCGTTTCGCGATAGAGCAACGCGGCATCCGCAGCACCTCCGCGCTTGTCCGACAATCCCGTCACCACGATGGCCCACAGCATTCCGTGCTTGCGGATGCTGAGCGGGATATTGATCGACACGGCGTGTGAGGGTTTCACATGCTCGTCGCCGAGTCTCACCTGGCCCGCTTCGACCGCCTGCGCTGCCATCGCGCGCGTCTTATAGAAGCGCGCCGCCCAAAGCCATTTGTCGATCCGCACGCGCGGTGCGGGGTACTCGGAACCAGCGTCAGCCGCCCGTCGCATATTGTTCCATCCATGCCGCGGTTGCGACCGATTCGGCGTGGTCCTCCTCACGCAAGCCCGCAATGACCCGCGTTCGATCGTCCGCCGATTTGTTCTGCGAAAATTTGAACTTGGCGTCGACGCGACTGATCACAAACCGGAAGCCGACGATTGCATCGAGCATCGCCTCCAGCCGCTTGCCCTCGAGTTGAAGTTGCCACGGCTGCGCACGATGGGATTCGAAGCGAGCGATCAACGACCGTAGCGTGGCGAGCTTGGCGCTGCGCTCGTCGGCAAGAGTGACAGTGCCGTGCACGTGTACGACGGCGTAGTTCCAGGTCGGAACCTGGCTCGCCGGTTCGGTGTACCAGGACGGCGAAACGTAGGCATGAGGTCCGTGGAAGATCGCCGTCGACGGGCCGTCGGCAAAATGCTGCCAATGCGGATTGGCGCGAGCCACGTGACCGATCAGATGACGCTGCGCGGAGATTGCCTCGTTCATCGAACCATCAACAGGTGGCGTGACACGCAGGCCGGCGCGGTCATCCGTCGCGCTGCTCGATGCGTCGCCGCCGTGCAGTAGTAGCGGCAGGTGCGTAATGCGCGGCTCGTCGCCGGCCTGAGTGATCAGCGTCGCGAACGGATACTCATCGATCAGGCGCTCGACTCCGGTCGAGTCGTCCGTCGCAAAGGATCGCGGCACGTAAACGCTCATGCCAGGGAAAGACTATAGATGGTGAGGGGAAGCGCTGAATTCTTATCGAAAGTCGCTCCGGCTTCGACGCCGGCGCGAGCGACGGCGTCGGCGGTGCGCAAGCGGCCGTAAAGGCTATTCATCGCACCAAGTGCGAACTCACGTCCGGAACCAACCGCCCAGAACTGGTTGTACTCGAAAACTTCGCGCATCGAGTACACGCCGAAAATGCCATGCGCGTTGGCGATCAGTGCCGTGACTTGCGTTGACTCATAAGGATCATCCTCTTCCTCCTTGGGATTGAGGAAGTGCTGCTCTTTCAGGATTGGATGAAGCTTCCTGAAGGTTTCGAAAATTGCTCGGCGGGTCGAGAAATCGAGGTCGGAATTCTTGGCAAGAAGGCTTTCAAACACCAGCTGATGCGCGGCGCTTCCGCACAGTCCGATGTAGGTGCCCTTGTGATGGACAATTTTCTCGTAGGCGCGATCGAAATGCGCGGATAAGCGCGTGTCGCCGAAGGTCGTCAGCGAATCGGCAGCGATGGCGATTTCATTGTTCTTGCGGACGACGACGAGGGTGGTCATTGTTCAGAGCGGACCGGATCAACGGCGATCCGGTCTTGTGGCGCGAGGTGTCGCGGGGAACGCTGATTATAACGTGTCTACCGCAACAGGACAGGCACGGGTAGCGCGGTCACCGGCGGCAGTCGTTGCGGATTCCATTGGTCGAACGCCCAGTGCCAGAATTCATCGACCGATGCCGGTAGCGTCGGCGGACGCGGTTGATCCAGGAATGCCCACGCGAGCAGTAGCGCCGGACACGGATCGTCCGGCAGCTTCGCCGCACCCGATTCCTTGGATAGTTTTGCGCCCCCCGTGTCGAGCGCAATCGGATGATGCATGTACACGGGCGTCGTCAGGCCCAGTAACTGTTGCAGCCAGATCTGGCGCGGGGTCGATGTCAGCAGGTCGGCGCCTCGTACGACGTGGGTGATGCCTTGTTCAGCATCATCGACGACAACGGCGAGTTGATAGGCGAAAAGACCGTCGCTGCGCTTGACCACATAGTCACCGACATCGGTGGCGAGCCGTTGCTCCTGCGGTCCCTGCAGGCGATCGACAAACGCGATCGGCCGATCGTCGACCTTGACTCGCCACGCACAGTGCCCCTCGTCACGGGCTTGAGCACGGCGTTCTGGCGTGACAGCACCGCGGCACGTACCGGGATAGACGCGCTCGCCGACGGGGCCGAGTGTTGCCGCTTCGAGTTCCTTGCGCGTACAAACGCAAGGAAACACCAACCGCTCCTTGTTGAGGCGATCGAATGCTTGCTCGTAGAGTTCGATGCGTTTGCTCTGCCAGGTGACCGCATGATCCCAGGCGAAGCCGTAGCGCCTGAGAGTCGCCAGAATGGCATCGCTTGCCCCCGGCCGCGCGCGCGGAAGGTCGACGTCTTCGATGCGAACCAGCCATTCGCCGCCATGCGCGCGCGCGTCGCAATAACTTGCGAGTGCGGCAACCAGCGAGCCGAAATGCAAGGGTCCGGTGGGAGACGGAGCAAAGCGCCCGCGATAGTTCGCAGCCATCGCGACGCGCTGGGCCAGCCTTCAGCGCGTGGAGTTCAGCGCCGCCGAGGACCCGTCCCCGGCGCCCACTTTGCGCGGGGCGTACGACCAGTAGCGCTGCGTCACGTCGATGACCGCCGTCGGATACTCCGGACGACCCAGGCTGCCGTTATAGCGGCCCAGCGCACGGTAGAGATCGCCTCTCTCGGTGTCGAGATAGTGGCGCAGGATCACGGTACCGAAGCGGATATTGGCTTTGGCGTCGAACAGCGGTGTGCGGTCCCCGAACTGTTCGAGACATCCGCCCAGTTGTTTTTGCCAGAACGGCATGACCTGCATATAGCCCAGTGCCCCTGCAACCGAGACCGCATATTTTTTGAACGCACTCTCGATCTGGATTAGCCCCAACACCAGTTGAGGATCGAGGCCGGCGCGAACTGATTCGTAGTGAACGGTAGTCAGCAGCGCGAGGCGATCGCGTGCATCGGGCATACGCGAAGCGAGCCGTGGGCTCATCTCGTTCAACCAGGCCATCACCTCGGGTTCGCGGCCATGGAGACGCTCGGTCTCGCTGGTTTCGTTGATGGACTTGCAAAGTGCAGTGCGCACTGAGTCGGAGAGGGCCTCCTCAACCTGTGCGCCAGCACGAGCCGTGACGCTGACCATCGTCAGCATCATCGGGACGGCAAAGAGCAGCAGGGACGGGAGCCGACGCGTGCGTTGCAGGCGGGCAGTTCATCGCTCGAGCTTGTCGCGCACCAACGCGACAATGTCGGCGAGCGCAACCGGCGTCGCCTGGGTTTCGCGCCGCGATTGATACTCGACATTGCCATCCTTGAGACCGCGTTCGCCGACAGTGATGCGATGCGGAATGCCGATCAGCTCGAGATCGGCGAACATGACGCCCGGGCGGCCGCCGCGGTCATCCAGCAACACTTCAACACCTGCTTCCTCAAGTTCGGCGTGCAGGCGATCGGCGGCAACGCGCACGGCGTCGTTGCGATCGTAGCCGACCGCCGCGATGGCTACCGTGAATGGCGCCAAAGGTGCTGGCCAGATGATGCCTTTGTCGTCATGGTTCTGCTCGATTGCTGCAGCAACCACCCGGGTGATCCCGATCCCGTAGCAACCCATTTCCATCAGCCTCGGCTTGCCGTCGGCGTCGAGAACGGTCGCGTTCATCGCGGCCGAGTAAACGGTCCCGAGCGCGAAGACGTGTCCGACTTCGATCCCGCGTGCGATGGTCAGCGGACCTTTGCCATCGGGGGAGGGGTCGCCTGCGACAACGTTACGAATGTCGGCAATTGTGTCGGGCTCGCGACAATCGCGGCCGAAGTTCACGCCGCGCAGATGGTAGTCGGGTTCGTTTGCGCCGCAGATAAAGTCGGCCATTGCAGCGACCTCGCGGTCGACGATCAGCGGAAGATCGGCGTCGATCCCGACCGGCCCAAGATAACCGGGAGCGCAGCCGGTGGCCTCGACGATTTCGGCGTCGCTCGCCCAGCGAAATCCCGAAAGCTGCGGCAGTTTGCCGGCCTTGACCTCGTTGAGCGTGTGATCGCCGCGTATCAGCAGCATATGAATTTTTCCGCTCGGCCGAAAGCATGATGCATTTGACGGTGCGCGCCAGCGGCAATTGCAATAACGCCGCGACCTCTTCGCATGTCGATTTGCCGGGAGTCGGTACTCGGACCATCGCTTCGCGTGCGGCCGGTCTCGGGCCGGGAAGGGCGGCTTCGGCGAGTTCGACATTGGCAGCGTAGTCGGAGTTCGCACACCAGGCGATGGCATCTTCACCCGAATCGGCCAATACCTGGAACTCATCGGACGCGCTGCCGCCGATCTGGCCGGTATCAGCAGCGACCGCGCGGAACTGCAATCCCATGCGCGAGAAAATCCGGCGCGTACGCGTCGTACATGGCGCGATACGACCGAAGCATGCCGGCGCGGTCGATGTCAAACGAATACGCATCCTTCATGATGAACTCGCGCGAGCGCATCACGCCAAAACGCGGGCGTACCTCGTCGCGGAACTTGGTCTGGATATGATAGAGATTGACCGGCAATTGCCGATAGCTCTTGAGTTCCTTGCGCGCGATGTCGGTGATCACTTCTTCCGACGTCGGCTGGGCGACGAAATCGCGCTGGTGGCGATCCTTGAAGCGCAGCAATTCGGGTCCGTATTTATCAAAGCGACCGGATTCCTGCCAGAGTTCAGCAGGCTGCACTACCGGCATCAGCAGCTCGATGGCGCCGGCAGCGTTCATTTCTTCGCGCACGATCGCCTCGACCTTGCGCAACACGCGCACGCCCAGCGGCATCCACGTGTAGATGCCGGCGGCAAGTCGCTTGATCATGCCCGCGCGCAGCATAAGGCGGTGGCTGCTCAGCTCGGCTTCAGCCGGAGCCTCCTTCAAGGTCGCCAAAAAGAAACGCGATGCACGCATGGACAAGCCGGTCGTTGTAGCAAAGCCGTGTATTTTACGTGAATCTTTTCGCTGCCGCCCGCATCACGCGTGCGTCGCCGTTTCCACTTTTGCGCCGCGAATCGACGAGTGCCTTGATGCCGGACGGAAGCCTCCGACAGACGTGCGACAATTGCGCCATGGACATCGCAGATCCGCGCTCCTATCCCGAGCGCAGCGACGAGATCTACGCGCCCTTGCTGCAGCTTGCCGCCGACAGCATCACCGCGAACAGCATGACGGGAGCCGACGAGTCGGACACCAAGCTGGTCGACGCACTGGTGCAGCGGTTGGGCGCGGGTGACGGCGACTTTCTGAAGGAACTCGTCGCAGTGTCGCCATCGGCTGGCGTCGCACGACATCTGTGGCGACGAATGATCGAGGCTTGGCGCCTCGCGTCGCAGCAGGACGGCGACCGGCAGATCGCCGTAACGCTGTTCGCGTTGCCGCTAGTCATCGTTGTGGGACGCTCGGGCAGTGAACAAGCGAGCGGGCGACGCAACGCAGGCGAAACCGCGACCGAAAGCTCAGTCGGTGTCGGGGTGCGCATTCCCGGAACCATCGGCGATGCTGCGCGCGTTGCGGTCATCATGCGCGAGCATGCCGCCCTCAGCGGAAATCAGGCCTTCGCCATCGGATCTTCCTTGGGCGCGAGCGGCAATGTCGACATCGGCCGATTGCCCTCGCTGCTCGCCTGGCAACGGCAAGCAGCGATCGATGGTGCTGATCATCTGGATGTGACGCCTGCTCCGATCGAGTCATCGGCAGGATCGGAGACTGCTCATCTGCGCTTTCTGATGGGCACTGCCCTTGCTGCGCAGCAGGCGGACCTGCTGCGCGCTTCCGACACCGGCGGTTGGGCGATGCCGGTGGCGCGCGAGATTTCGCATCAGCTCGCTTCGCCAGATGCGTCGGTGCTGGTGTTGCCGCAAGCGCCGCAAACGCCGCTGCTGGCGTTGCAATACGGCCGCGCCGGTCAACGCGAGATTGGCGCGCAACTGTTCGCAAGCAACGCGATTCGTCGCCTTCGGGCCGAGGTGGGCGAGCCGTCCGCGGTGATCAGCGCGCACGTTGCCGCGAACGCTCCCAGCGGTGGCGAATTGCGCCTATCGCTATCGAGCCACTTCGATCCCCGGCGCGCCGAAGGTTTTCGCTGTCCGCTGTATCCCAGCGATCGCGTCGAGGACGTTGCGCAAATGCTGATCGATCTCCTGCGCGATTGTCGTGTCACCGACATTGCGGTCATGGCGGGCGTGCATGCAGATCGCGATCCCCAGACGGGCCTAGTCTTGCTGTTCAAACCGGAAGGAAGCGAAGGACCTTTGGTTCGCGTGCACTAGACACCTAAGGCATCGCAGCGACGTGTGGCGCGGGCGGCTCGCGGGTGGATTCTTAACTTTCCCGACGACGGATTCTGCCTATTCCGCTGATTTCCTGTGTGAGTTTGGGATCGCCCAAATACTCGACCAGGCCCGCGCCCGACAAGTCGACCGAAAGCGTCGAAGTGGCATTAACGATCGCCTTGCCGGCGCCGCTGACCTCCACACTCGCCTTGTCGCTCACGAGATCTGGAGCATCGTACGATCCTGCCCCGGACAGTTCGATGCGCTGCTCAGTTACCTTTCCGGCCAGTTGCGCCTTGATTGCGCCGGAGCCCTCAAGGAAAAGTTTGGTTGCCTGCAGATTTTTCACTCGCAGGCTGCACGCGCCGGCGAAGTCGAGTCTCAGTTCATCGGAACGGAGGTTATCGGCGACAATCTTGGTCGCGCCGGACGATTCGAGCCGCTCAAGTTGAATGAAGTCTATCGTCACCCGGGGCGAGTGCTGGTGATGCGTCCATTCCGTCCAGTCGAGCCAGCTCCGTTGACGAGTCATCGTGATGGTCAGCGTTCGATCATGCACCTCCGTACGGATGCGGCGCAGCAGCGATTTCGGGGCATCGATCGTGACTCCCTCGGTGCCGCCCTGGCGTAGCTCGACATCGGCCAAGCCGATGATGCTCACGCGGCTGAAACCCTGTACGACCCGCGACTCCGTCTGCACGTCGTTCGCCGCTTCGTGGCGGCCAAAGGCCAGCAGCGCAATAGCGGCCAGCGTCGCGAGAACGAGCGCACCGAGCGAAACAAGGAAGATTTTCACGAACAAGACCCCCGAAAGCACCTGCCTGCTGGTATTGGATGCGCCGGGCGACCCATTCGGATTCAGCAGCTCACCGGCAGTCGTACTGCCACTTCAGACAGGCGTCAGTTCGGCGCGGTAACGCTGGGCGCGCTCGACGTAATGGTCGGCGATCCAGCGGTTGTTCGCGACTTCGTCGTCCGACAGAAGGCGAACCACCCGTCCGGGGCTGCCGATGACCAGCGAGCGATCGGGAATTCGCTTGCCTTCGGTGACCAGAGTGTTCGCGCCGATCAGGCAATCGCGACCGATTTCGGCGTGATTGAGAACGATGGCCTTGATGCCGATCAGTGAGCCTTCGCCGATCGTGCAGCCGTGCAGCATCGCCATGTGCCCGACCGACACCGACGGGCCGATGCGCAACGGTATGTCCTCGTCGGTGTGCAGCACCGCCCCATCCTGGATATTTGTGCGTTCGCCGATTGCGATAGTGTCGTTATCACCACGAATGACCGCGTTGAACCAGACTGATACCTCGCTCGCGAGCACGACGCGACCAACCACGGTCGCATTGGGCGCGACATAGTGGTTAACGCCCAGCAGTTGTACGCGGTGAACGCCGAGGTTGTAGAGCATGTGCCGGTTGCTGATGCGAAACAGCGATCATACCTTCCCCCGGCGGCGGCCGGCCGGCCGCTATAATAAGAACCCTGTCCGCATCTTTCCCCGATCCCAATGAACCTCGATCGCGTACCCGCCGGCCAGGATGTCCCGAACGATTGCAACGTGATCATCGAAATTCCGATGCACGGCGATCCGATCAAATACGAAGTCGACAAAGAGACGGGCGCGGTCTTTGTCGATCGCTTCATGTCGACAGCCATGCACTACCCGTGCAACTACGGCTATATCCCGCGGACGCTTTCTGACGACGGCGATCCCGCGGACGTGTTGGTGCTGTCGCCGGTCCCGCTGATAACTGGCGTCGTGGTCCGTTGCCGTCCGATCGGTATGCTCAAGATGGACGACGAGGCAGGAGGCGATTCCAAAATCCTTGCGGTGCCGATAGACAAGCTGTCGAGCCTTTACCGGGCTATTCAGTCATCGCGCGATCTTCCTGAGATAACGACGCGCCAGATTGCCCATTTCTTCGAGCACTACAAGGATCTCGAGCCTGGCAAATGGGTGCGGGTGTCAAGCTGGGTCGGCGCCGAAGACGCCAAAAAAGAAATACTCGCCTGCGTCGCCCGCTATCGCGAGCAGTCCAAATCGCAGGGCTGAAGTCGTTCTGCAAGTGTCTTCGCAAGGTTCCTCTTCGCCCGCACGCTGGACGGGCGTATTGCCCGCCACGTTTGTTGTGCTGTGGAGTACGGGGTTCGTCGCCGCCAAATACGGATTGCCGTACGCACCGCCGCTTTCCTTCCTGCTGGTCCGGTTCTGTCTGGTCGCAGCCCTGATGGCTGTGGTTGCGCTTCACGCTCGTGCTCAATGGCCCAAGACCGCCGCGGAGCTCGGACATTTGGTGGTCGCGGCGTTGCTGGTCCATGCGCTTTATCTGGGCGGCGTATTCACGGCGATCGCCGGCGGCATGGCGGCAGGGACGATCGCCATGCTCGTGGGTTTGCAACCGATCGTGACGGTTGTGCTTGCGCGAGTATGGTTTGGCGAGCAGGTGCAGCTCCGGCAGTGGTTCGGCCTTGGATTGGGATTGGTGGGCGTGTGGTTTGTCGTCCGGCACCGAATCGCGTTTTCGGGAGATTTCGCGGGATTAATCCCGGCAGCGCTCGCGCTCGCAGGTATCAGCGTGGGAACGCTCTACCAAAAGCGTTATTGCGCCGCTATTGACCTGCGCACCGGCGCAGTGATCCAGTTTGCCGCCTGCGCTGCTGCTCTGTTGCCTGTGGTGCTCTGGCTGGATGCGCCGCAGATTCGCTGGACTCCCGGTTTCATCGGAGCCCTGGCTTGGTCGGTGCTGGTGCTTTCAATCGCCGCGATCAGCGTGTTGTACTGGTTGCTGCGCCAAGGGGCGACCGCCAACGTCGCCGGGCTGTTCTACCTCGTCCCACCGGTGACGGCGGTGATGGCGTACCTGCTATTTGGCGAAACCCTCGACTCCATGGCTGTCGCAGGCATGGGCGCAATCGCGGTCGGGGTGATTCTGGCCCGCGCTGGACCCAGCCTCAGGACAGCGGTGGCCTGACCCCTCACTTGCCAGTAGAAACGGTTTGCTCAAAGTCCAAAAGTCGCGTCGAGGCAATCCGATCCTGCAGTAGCCGACCGTCGCGATCGATCAGTGCCCACGCATAATTGAACCCCAGTCCTATTGCCGCCCAACGTCCGTGGCCCGTCGGATGCAGCAGGAGATAGGCGCCGACGGCGCATGCGGGGCCGATCCAGCAAGCCAGGTAGCGCAGCGCCGCCGCGCGGAACGACAGGGGCCCTCCCGACGCTTCGCGCAGCGCCAGCCGCCAAGTCTTCATCGGCAAACTGCGGCGGCGACGGCTCCATAGCGCTACGCAGTAAGCGCCCCAGACGAGGAACAGGGCAGCAAACGTGGCAATGCGCACTAAAGCACCAGGCAAAGGGACCTGCGCGGTCGCGGCGACTGTCGGTGGCAACGCAAACGGCAGGAAGACGAAGCCCACCACGACCGCTAGCGCCGCCAGCAACAGAGATTCGTAGGTCGCAGCAGCTATTCGGCGGGCCAGACTCGCCTCGCCGCCGGCATGCCTGCCGCCGGGCGGATCGGCGCGCAGCGCCTCCCTACTGCGCGGCACGGAGCGCGGCGACTGGTTGCATCCTCAGCCGACGCACGTTTTACTTGGGAGGAGGCGGTACGGAGCCCGCGTCAGTCGGCGGACTGACGGCGGCCGGATTGACCGATGGCGCCGCAGGCGTCGGAGCAGTAGCGGAGGGCGACGGAGCAGTGGATTTCCCTGCGCCCGAGTTTGGAGCCCCGGCATTGGCAGCCTTGGGCTGGACTTCGCTCTTGGCCTCGAGTTCACGCCGCTTTTCCGGAGGCAGTTGCTGATATTCGTGCCACCTTTGCTGGACCAACTGGCGCTGATCGGGGGGCATTTGCTTAAGCGACTTATAGTGCTCTCGCGCGATTCGTCGTTCGTCGGGCGTCAAATGGGCCCAAGCGGCCATCTGCTCCTGGACGCGCTGTTGCTGGGCAGCAGGCATCTTCGGATAGCGTTTTGCAATGCCTAGCCATTTTTGCCGGCGCGGCGGGTCAAGCTTGTCCCATTCGGGGGCAAGTGGCGCGAGTATCAGTTGTTTGTCGGGCGACAGCTCGCCCCACGTCGGCGCGCGCAACGGGACTGCCACAGCCGCCGCCGGCGCGCTTATGGCGACGGCCGCCGCGAAAACGGCGGCTGCAACCAGTAGACGCACGAAGGTCAGGGCTGGGGCTGCTTGAGCCAATTCTGGAATCCGCGATCCAGATAGGCCTCGATCGGCAAATCCGAGGTCAGGATCGCCGCGTCGGTTTCCTCGATGTCCTTAACCTGCTGCACCGATTGCCAATACTGAACGCATAGGAAGCAGCCGAGAAGCAACAACACGCTGATCCAGATTCGCGCATCGCTGGCCAGGCGCCGCTTCGGCGTGCTGAAATCACCGACGCCGGCCAGTGCAAAGGCCTGCGCTTGCTGGGGTTCGCGGAGTCCCGCCAGCGCATTCTCGCGTGCGAGCTGGAGCCGATAGGCCGTGCCGGCCTTCAGCTCAGCCGTACCCTGATCCAGATAAGCCGTTATTTTATTTGCTATTTCGTGTTCATTCATAGCGTGATCCCTTTGGCCTGCAACATCTCGGCCAACGCATGGACCGCACGGGAACAGTGCGTTTTCACACTGCCTTCCGAACAACCCATGGCCGCCGCGGCCTCAGCAACATCGAACTCCTCCCAATAACGCAGCAGAAACGCTTCGCGTTGACGCGCAGGCAAGCGCGCAATCGCTTGTTCGATGTACCCGATGATCTGTGCTTGCTGGAATTGCTCCGCGGGATCTGCCGTGGTGTTCGAGTCCGATTTCGCTTGCAAAGTTTCCAGCGGGTCGAAATCGTCGTCTTTTTCCTCTTTTTGACCGAAAGCTGAAAGCAGCACGGTCCACGCCGAGCGCACTTTTTGTCTGCGGAAATGGTCGTGGATGGTGTTCTGAAGGATCCTCTGGAACAGCATCGGTAGTTCGGCGGCCGGTTTGCCGGAATACTTCTCAGTCAGCTTCAGCATCGCATCCTGGACGACGTCCAGCGCCGCATCCTCATCCCGTACAGCGAACATCGCCTGTTTGAACGCGCGACGCTGGACTTCCGCCAGAAATGCTGCGATTTCCTGCTGCGAGGCCAGTTCAGTCTCTTCGGAGTGGAATCATCGTGGAATTATAAGCACATACCACCGGTCTGGAAGCATGAAACGGGGCCGACGCGTTGACGAAAATGCCCGGAGCCGTTACTGTTGACAGTCTGGCTCTGTTTGCCGGACCGAATAGAAACTACGGATCGTTCGTATTCCGCCCGGCGGCGCCACAAGCGCGATCGGGATACCCCTGAGAATGCGGACGGTTTTGACCTGATAGCGGCTTTCTACCCGATGCCAGCCTTGGTCGGACGCGTTTACCCTGTTGCGCGTTCAGCAATCCTGCGGCGTATTTGAATCGCCCGCAGTTCGCATCACCCGGCGTGCGAGTCGCGCCGGGTCGTGACCAATTATTGAGCTGAGGCACTTCATGCAACTCACGGGCGCAGAAATTGTGATCCGCTGTCTTCAGGAAGAAGGCGTTGACTACGTCTTCGGCTACCCGGGCGGCGCGGTCCTGAACATCTATGACGAGCTGTTCAAGCAGGAAAAGGTCAAGCACGTACTCGTGCGGCACGAGCAGGGAGCCGTACACGCCGCCGACGGCTATTCGCGTTCGTCGCAGAAGGTAGGCGTCGCACTGGTCACGTCGGGACCGGGTGTCACCAACGCGGTGACCGGTATTGCGACCGCCTACATGGACTCGATTCCGCTGGTAATGCTCACCGGCCAGGTTCCGACGCACGCGATCGGGCAGGATGCATTTCAGGAGTGCGACACGGTCGGCATCACGCGCCCATGCGTCAAGCACAACTTCCTGGTCAAAGACGTCGCTGATCTGGCGTTGACGATCAAGAAGGCGTTCTACCTCGCCAATACCGGGCGTCCCGGTCCGGTGTTGGTCGACATCCCGAAGGATGTGACACAAGCCAAAACCGAATTCGTCTATCCGAAGACGGTGTCCATGCGTTCGTACAACCCGGTCACCAAAGGACACACCGGGCAGATCAAGAAAGCGGTGCAGCTCCTGCTCGAAGCCAAGCGACCGATGGTCTACGCTGGCGGCGGCGTCGTGCTCAACAACGCGGCACCGCAATTGACCCGTCTGGTGCGCCTGCTCGGATTTCCATGCACGAACACGCTGATGGGTCTCGGTGGTTTTCCCGGGACCGATCCGCAGTTCACCGGCATGCTGGGGATGCACGGGACCGTCGAGTCGAACATGGCCATGCAGAATTGCGATGTGCTGCTCGCTGTCGGGGCTCGCTTCGACGATCGCGTCATCGGCGATCCGTCACACTACATGCGTCCGGGTCGCAAGATCATCCATATCGACATCGACCCGTCGTCGATTTCCAAACGGGTCAAAGTCGATGTGCCGATCGTCGGCTATGTCGCCGATGTACTCGACGAAATGCTTAAGCTGATCGAATCGACCAACCAGCGCCCGGATCCTGCTGCTCTCAAGGCTTGGTGGGGCGAGATCAAGGAGTGGCAGCGCAAGGATTGTCTGAACTACGACCGCAAGAGCGCGCTGATCAAGCCGCAGTTCGTGATCGAGAAGCTCTACGAGATCACCAAGGGCGAAGCTTTCGTCACGTCGGATGTCGGACAGCATCAGATGTGGGCCGCCCAGTATTACAAGTTCGACAAACCGCGGCGCTGGATCAACTCCGGCGGCCTGGGCACGATGGGTTTCGGGCTGCCGGCGGCGATGGGTGTGCAGCTGGTCAATCCCGGCGCGACAGTTGCCTGCGTCACTGGCGAAGCGTCGATTCAGATGTGCATTCAGGAACTGTCGACGTGCAAGCAATACCACTTGCCGATCAAGATCATTAACCTCAACAACCGCTACATGGGCATGGTCCGCCAATGGCAACAGTTCTTCTATGGCAACCGTTACGCCGAGTCATATATGGACGCGCTGCCCGACTTCGTCAAACTGGCCGAAGCCTACGGGCACAGCGGCATGAAGATCGAAAAACCGAGTGACGTCGAGGGAGCGCTTAGAGAAGCGTTCAAACAGACCGAGCGGCTGATCTTCCTGGACTTCATCACCGACCAGACCGAGAACGTCTTCCCGATGGTCCCCGGCGGCAAGGGGCTTACCGAAATGATATTGGCGGAGGAATTATGAGCGCCGCCGGGCAGTCCCGAGGACGCCTGCACGAGCGGGGCGAAGCCGAGGCGCGAAGCGCGCGTCCGCGAGTGCTGGCGGCGGCCGACATGGAGACATTTAAGTGGTTACGTGATGGCTCGGAGGCTTCAGGCCCCCTTGGGGGAGGCGGCGCGCAGCGCCGCTGCGGGGGGGTCTAATCATGCGCCATATCCTTTCGATTCTGGTTGAGAACGAGGCGGGCGCGTTGTCGCGCATATCCGGATTGTTTTCCGCGCGCGGCTATAACATCGAGTCGTTGACCGTCGCCGCCACCGAAGACGCGACGATGTCTCGCATGACCATCGTCACCATCGGTTCCGACGATGTGATCGAGCAGATCACCAAACAGCTCAACAAGCTCGTGGAGGTCGTCAAGGTTATCGATCTCACTGACGGCAATCACATCGAACGCGAGTTGATGCTGGTAAAGGTGCGCGCGGCGGGCAAGGATCGCGACGAGATGAAGCGCCTGGCCGACATATTTCGCGGCAACATACTCGACGTAACCGACAAGAGCTACACGATCGAACTCACGGGAACGGGTTCGAAGCTCGACGCTTTTCTGCAAGCGATCGAACCTGGCGTCATTCTCGAGACAGTGCGCACCGGCGCATCGGGAATCGGCCGGGGCGAGCGAATACTCAGGGTGTAGCTGCTCCGCATTGGATTTGATGACAAGAGGATTGCGATGATGAAGGTTTACTACGACAAAGACGCCGATCTGTCCCTGATCAAGGGCAAGAAGATCACCATCGTTGGCTATGGTTCGCAGGGTCATGCCCACGCGCTGAATCTGCACGATTCGGGCATCAAGGTCACCGTCGGCCTGCGCAAGGGCGGAGCGTCATGGGACAAGGCGAAGAAGGCCGGACTGAAGGTCGCCGAGGTGGCGGAAGCGGTCAAGACCGCTGACTTCGTGATGATGCTGATGCCTGACGAACACATCGCCGCCGTGTATCGCGACGAAGTAGAGCCGAACATAAAGAAGGGTGGAACGCTCGCATTCGCGCACGGCTTCAACATCCATTACGGACAGGTGCAACCGCGTGCTGACATTGATGTCGTGATGATCGCGCCGAAGGCGCCGGGACATACGGTTCGTTCGACCTATGTGCAGGGCGGCGGGACGCCGATGCTGATCGCAATCCATCAGGACGCAAGCCGCAAAGCGCGCGACTTGGCGCTCTCGTATGCCGCGGCAATCGGCGGCGCGCGGGCCGGCGTCATCGAGACTTCGTTCAAGGAAGAAACCGAAACCGACCTGTTTGGTGAGCAGGCCGTATTGTGCGGCGGTTGCGTCGAGCTGGTGAAAGCGGGTTTCGAGACATTGGTCGAGGCCGGCTACGCACCCGAAATGGCTTACTTCGAGTGCTTGCACGAGCTGAAATTAATCGTCGACCTGATGTACGAAGGCGGCATCGGCACGATGAATTACTCCATCTCGAACAACGCCGAATACGGCGAGTACGTGACCGGTCCCAAGATCATCACCAGCGATACCAAGGCGGCAATGCGAGCGGCGCTGGCACGCATTCAGAGCGGCGAATACGCCAAGGATTTCATTCTCGAAAGCCGGGCCGGTGCGCCGACGTTGCTGTCGCGCCGTCGCATGACTTCGGAACACTCGATCGAGCAGGTCGGCGGCAAGCTGCGCGAAATGATGCCGTGGATACGCAAGAACAAGTTGGTTGATCAAAGCAGGAACTAAAGACGTGTCCTTTGCCGCGCGCAACGTGTCCCTGAGGTCGGGCCAGCGCGGCTGGATCGGACTGATCGTGTTGCTGATCGCGCTGCTGATCGTTGCGATGCTCACGCAGACGCTGCTCAAGCAGTCCGGGCTCCTTTCGGGCTCGACCGCATCGTCCAAATTCGACAATCCTCGAAGCGCGGGCGAGGCGGGACCGGCGCCGCTGGATGCCGGCAGCGTGACGCCGGCTCCGACCCGTTCGCTCGAACGCGCGCGCGATATGGAACGTCAAGTCCAGCAGCAGGCGCAGGACATGGGAAAGCAAATCGACGATGCTACGAAATAGCTTGCCGCTGCGCGAACGCGAATGAACAACAACTACCCGCATCCGATCATTGCCCGAGAAGGGTGGCTATTTCTCGCCATCGCGATCGGCGTTGCGATCGTGTTCTCATGGGCAGGGTTTGGGTTGTTTGCTCTCCTGGCGTGGCTTGCCGTTGTCTTCATCGCGCAGTTCTTTCGCGACCCACCGCGAGTCGTGCCGACTGCGCCGAACGCGGTGCTATCTCCGGCCGATGGCAAGGTGGTCGTCGTCGAGCAGGCACGCGACCCTTATCTCGAGCGCGATGCTTTGAAGATCAGCGTCTTCATGAACGTCTTCAACGTGCATTCGAATCGTAGCCCTGTGGACGGTGTCGTCAGGAACAAGTGGTATCACGCCGGTAGTTTCGTCAACGCGGCACTGGACAAGGCCTCGCTCGAAAACGAACGCAACGCACTGCATATTGCGACCCGCAACGGCGCGGACGTGACCTGCGTCCAGGTTGCCGGTCTGATCGCGCGACGCATACTGTGCTATGTCGGCGCTGGCGATACGCTCGCGCGCGGACAACGCTACGGTTTCATACGCTTCGGTTCGCGTGTCGACGTCTATCTGCCGGTGGGTTCGACGCCGCGCGTGGCCGTCGGCGATGTTGTCCACGCGACGTCGACGGTACTCGCTGATCTCGCCTGAAGCAGACGCTCAGGCTGGCGGTGGCGCGGCGCGCGGCATCCGGGTCAGGCGGGCCTTGCTTCGCCTTGCCTTGTTTTGCCCCGGGCTAGCTGCTAGGCTTTCCAGCATGGAGGACTATCAGCAGGAACGCGCAATCGTCAAGAATCGCGTTCGCCGACGCGGGATCTACTTGCTGCCGAATCTGCTGACCACCGCTGCGCTGTTCGGCGGCTTCTACGCGATCGTGCAGGCAATGAACGGCCGCTTCGATCAGTCCGCAATCGCAATCTTCGTGGCAATGGTCCTCGACGGGCTCGATGGCCGCGTCGCGCGCCTCACCAAGACCCAGAGCGCCTTCGGTGCCGAGTACGACAGTCTTTCCGACATGGTTTCGTTCGGCGCGGCGCCGGCGTTGGTCGTTTATGAATGGGCGCTGCGAGGCATGGGCAAACTGGGCTGGGCTGCGGCATTCATCTACGCGGTATGCGCGGCGCTGCGCCTCGCGCGCTTCAACACCATGCTGGAAGTCGCTGACAAGCGCTACTTTCAGGGTCTGCCGAGTCCCGCAGCTGCGGCGCTGGTCGCAGGGTTCGTCTGGATCGTCGATGACAATGCGATTGATCCGGAGAGTGCTCGTTGGGCGGCGTGGGTGATCACCGTTTTTGCGGGCCTGACCATGGTCAGCAGCTTCAAGTTCTATAGCTTCAAGACAATCAACCTTCGACGCAGCGTGCCGTTCGCAGTTGTGATCGTGGTCGTGCTGCTGTTCGCGCTTGTCAGCTATCAGCCAGCCATTGTCTTGTTCGCAGGTTTCGTCGCCTATAGCTTGTCCGGCTACGTGTGGTCGGCATGGCTCGCCATCCGGCGCCGGCGCGATCCGGCCAGCATCAGACACTAGCCGCCACGCAGTCAGCGGGGCGGTGATGCCGATCGGCATTCCAGCCCAATGGCGGTAGAGTTGCACGCCGCGCAGAAGCCCGCTATAGTTGCCTTCATGTGCAGCGTCCGCGATACGTTTTCGCCGTCGACTCCGACCGCCCCCCTCGGCGGTCTGCTGCTGCTGCGCCCCGCGCGCAGATAACTCACACCCCCTTTATAGAGCAGTGCCCGCGCCACCCAGGACCGGGTGGTATTCGTGCGCGTTTGCACGTAGCGCTTGATGTCAGATGCAGGGAATAGCCATGGAACTCGATCCTTCGAAAAAATACCGACCGTTCGGCCAAATCGACTTGCCCAATCGACGCTGGCCGACCCAAACGATCACGCGTCCGCCGATCTGGCTGTCGACGGATCTGCGCGACGGGAACCAGGCACTGATCGAGCCGATGGACGCCGAGCGCAAGCTTCGCATGTTCCGGCAGCTGGTAAAGATCGGGTTCAAGGAGATCGAAGTCGGCTTTCCGTCGGCGTCGCAAACGGATTTCGATTTCGTGCGCAAGCTGATCGACGACAATCTGATTCCCGACGACGTGACGATCCAGGTCCTTACGCAGTCGCGCGATGAGCTGATCCGTCGTACGTTCGAGTCAGTGTTTGGCGCCAAGCGCGCGATCGTCCATTTGTACAATCCGACTGCGCCGTTGTTCCGGCGCGTTGTCTATGGCAAGGACAAGGCGGGCATTGTCGACATCGCGGTGACCGGCGCCGAAATCTTCCGTCGCTGCGCGGCGGAACAACCCGGCACCGAATGGCGCTACGAATACTCGCCCGAAACATTCACGATGACCGAACTCGACTTCGCCAAAGAGATCTGCGAAGCGGTGATGGATGTCTGGGAGCCGACGCCTGCCGTGCCGGTGATTCTGAATTTGCCCGCGACGGTCGAAGTGTCGACGCCGAACATCTACGCCGATCAGATCGAGTGGATGCATCGCAATATTTCGCGCCGCGACAGCGTCGTCCTGAGCCTGCATCCGCACAACGATCGCGGCACCGGTGTGGCTGCCGCCGAACTGGCAGTGATGGCAGGCGCCGACCGCATTGAAGGATGTCTGTTCGGCAATGGCGAGCGCACGGGCAACGTCTGCCTGGTCACGCTCGGCATGAACCTGTATTCGCAGGGCATCCATCCGGGCCTCGATTTTTCCGATATGGGCGCGATCATTCGCACTGCCGAATACTGCACCGACTTGCCAGTACATCCGCGGCATCCGTATGCAGGCGAGCTGGTCTTCACAGCATTTTCCGGGTCGCACCAGGACGCGATCAAGAAAGGCTTGGCGGCCCAGCGCCAGGCGGAAAGCGCAGGCAAGCCGTTGTGGGAAGTGCCGTATCTGCCGATCGACCCGGCCGACGTCGGTCGCACCTACGAGGCGGTCATACGCGTCAACAGCCAATCGGGCAAGGGCGGGATCGCCTATCTGCTCGAGCGCGACTACGGCCTGTCATTGCCAAGACTGCTGCAGATCGAATTCAGCCAAGTCATCCAGCAGATCACCGACGCTACCGGCAAAGAACTGACCGCGGCGGAGATTCATGCTGCATTCGAGCGCGAATACCTGCGCTCGACGAGTCCCATTATCTATGTCGATCACCGCGCCCAACACAGTTCCACCGACGGCGCGGTCGAGCACCTCACTGCGCGGCTAAAGGTGGACGGCGTCGAATCCACGTTGACCGGTGATGGCAATGGTCCGGTCGATGCATTCATCCACGCGTTACGCGCCGCCACCGGACTCGACATTCACGTGCTCAACTATCACGAACATGGCGTCGGCAACGGCGAGGACGCGATGGCGGTCGCCTATGTGCAGCTGCGCGTCGGCTCCGACAAGACCTGCTATGGCGTCGGTCTCGACCCCAATATCGTGACCGCGACGCTGCGTGCAGTGGTAAGCGCCAGCAACCGTGCAATCGAGCGCGGGTGGGCTGCGCTTGCGCCGAGCAGGCGCGTCGCCAACGGCTAGAAGCACCAAACGCTGCGCGGTTGCCGTCCACGCAATGGGCGGAAGCCGCGCACCGTTTGCCTCGTTTCTCGGATGGACGTCCCCGACGGCTGAAAGTCTGTCGAAGCGCGCGTCTCTGGCAGAGCGGAAGAGCCCTGAATCTGCTATCATTTCCGCACTGCAGCATTTCTGAGGGAAGCCTGTTATGAGCCGCCCAGAATACGGGCCGGGAATCGAGATCACCGCCCAGGTGACGCCCGACTATGCCCAGATTCTCACGCCGGATGCACTCGCTTTTGTCGCGCGCCTGCAACGGGCCTTTGGCGGGCGGCGTGACCAATTGATGGCGCACAGAGCGTCTCGACAAAAGAGTCTGGATGCTGGTCGTGCGCCGGATTTCCTCCCGGAGACGCGCGCGATACGCGAGGTCGATTGGACCTGCGCGCCAGTCCCCGCGGACATCCAGGATCGGCGCGTGGAAATCACGGGCCCGGTCGACCGGAAGATGATCATTAATGCGCTCAATTCCGGCGCGAGCGTCTTCATGGCTGACTTCGAAGACGCGAATACGCCGAAGTGGGACAACAATATCCAAGGGCACATCAACCTGCGCGACGCGATACGTCGTCGCATCGACTACACCAGTCCCGAAGGCAAGGCCTACAAGCTGGCGGAAAAGACCGCGACGCTGTTTGTCCGGCCGCGCGGCTGGCACTTGCCGGAAAAGCACGTCAAGGTCGACGGCGCCCTGGTATCCGGCGGTATTTTCGATTTCGCGCTGTACTTCTTCCACAACGCGAAAGAACTCGTCGCGCGCGGCAGCGGGCCGTATTTCTATCTGCCCAAGCTCGAGAGTCACCAGGAAGCGCGCCTGTGGAACGATATTTTCGTGATGGCGCAAGACGAACTCGGCGTTCCGCGTGGGACGATCAAGGCGACGGTGCTCATCGAGACCATACTCGCGGCCTTCGAGATGGACGAGATCCTGTATGAGCTGCGCGATCACTCCGCTGGACTGAACTGCGGTCGCTGGGACTATATTTTTTCCTGCATCAAGAAGTTCCGGAACGATCGCGACTTCTGTCTCGCCGATCGCGCTCTCGTGACAATGACCACGCATTTCATGCGTTCGTATGCGGAGCTCTGCATCAAGACCTGTCATCGCCGGAACATCCACGCCATGGGAGGCATGGCCGCGCAGATCCCGGTGAAGAACGACGAGAAGGCTAATGCCGAAGCATTCGCACGCGTAAAGGTCGACAAGGAACGCGAAGCCAGTTACGGCCACGATGGCACCTGGGTCGCGCACCCGGGCATGGTGCAACTGGCCAAAGAGGCTTTCGATCGGCTGATGCCAACGCCCAACCAGATCGCGCTGAAAAAGCGCACCGATGTGCATGTTACCGCCGCCGACCTGCTGCATTTCGAACCCGAGTCGCCGATTACGGAAAGCGGTCTTCGCCTGAACATCAACGTCGCGATCCAGTACATCGGCGCCTGGCTCGCCGGCCAGGGCGCCGTGCCGATCTACAACCTGATGGAAGACGCCGCCACTGCCGAGATCTCGCGCTCGCAGGTTTGGCAATGGATCCGCTCTCCCAAAGGCCGCCTCGATGACGGCCGCAAGATCGACAAGGCAATGGTCGCGCTGATGGTGCCGGAGGAGATGACCAAGATTCGTCAGCTGCTGGGGACCGCTTTCGGCGATGGCCGCTACGATGAAGCAGCGAAGATCTTTGCGGACCTGGTCAACAACGATGTGTTCGTCGATTTCCTGACCTTGCCCGCCTACGAGCATATCGACTAGCGCGCCGAACGCGCTCTAGTCGCTCGCTTTAAACGACGAGGCAGGCATCCTCGAACGCAAGCCGCGCGGCGCGAGGGCGCAGGCGCGCAGGATCGCCGTAGCCCAGGTTGCACAAAAAGTTGGACTTGATCTTGCCGTCGGGAAAAAACGCCGCATCGAGTGCCGCATTGTCGAATCCCGACATCGGGCCGCAGTCGAGTCCGAGTGCGCGGGCGGCGATGATCAGGTAAGCACCCTGCAGCGACCCGTTCCGAAATGCGGTCTCCGCAATCAACGCTGTCTTGCCGGCGAACAAGCGATGGCCATCGGCGCGTGGCGCGAGTAGCGGCAACTTTTCGTAGAACTCCAGATCATAGGCAATGATCGCGGTTGCCGGCGCCGCCATCGTCTGCACGACGTTGCCCTCGTCCAGTGCCGGCTTGAGGCGTGCCTTTGCCTCGACGCTCTTCACGAAGATAATCCGTGCCGGACAGCAATTACCGGACGTCGGGCCCCATTTGAACAGCTCGTAGACGGCCCGCAGCGTTTCGTCGGTGACCTGCAGATCGCGCCATTGGCGATAGGTCCTGGCGGTACGGAATATGAGGTCGAGGTCGGTATCGGTAAGCATGGTGTTCAATGGCGTCCCCTTTCGGTTACGACTGATGGGTCGTGGCTGAAATCAAGCGTGGCACGAAATCGGCGACCGGGCCAGCGCGCGTCTCGACCGCGTCGGCAACCGGCCCTCCGGGCCATGCACTGTAGTTATGGATGGAATTTAATCAATCAATTAGACGAATTGCCTGCCGGCGCGTAAATTCACCCCATCGTCGGTGCGCGGACCGCATGAGATGTTTTTCCACGAACCGGCGTTCAACCCGAGAGGAAAACGCGATGAAGCTTAAAGGCAGCAAGACTCACGACAATCTCAAGGCCGCGTTCGCGGGCGAATCGCAGGCCAATCGACGCTATCTGTACTTTGCAAGCAAGGCGGACGTCGAAGGCCAGAATGATGTCGCCGCGCTGTTCCGGTCAACGGCGGAGGGTGAGACAGGACACGCCCACGGCCACCTCGACTATCTCGCCGTCGAGGGCGATCCCGCAACCGACCTGCCAATTGGTTCGAGCCGTCAGAATCTCGCCGCGGCAGTGGCCGGTGAGACGCACGAATATACGGACATGTACCCCGGCATGGCGAAATCCGCGCGCAACGAGGGTTTCGACGAAATTGCCGATTGGTTCGAGACGCTGGCCAAGGCCGAGCGCTCGCATGCCAATCGTTTCCAAAGAGCGCTCGACGGACTGGCCGACTAGCGTTGTCTAGCGTGCGATGGGGCGGCTTTGTCGATGCCGTTCCATTGCCGTGGCCGGTCGGTCGGTTTTCCCCGATCGCCAGACCTCGTACATAAACAAGTCATACCGGCATCGGGCGCCCTTGCGGTGAATTCCAGGAAGCAGCAGTAGTCGATGCATTGTTTGGCTGAAGGACGAGCCATGCCCGCTCGCCTCACATTAGACAACCCTTAGTCCACATCGAGTGATCACAACGCGATGAGCCAACGTGAAGGCAATCTCGAAGCGCCGACTCGGCATGCGATCGACTGGAAGAGTGACGAGTACTACGACACCGCCTCGGTCGAGAAGGAACTCGAGCGTGTTTTCGATATCTGCCACGGTTGCCGCCGCTGCGTCAGTCTATGCAATGCTTTTCCGACGTTGTTCGACCTGATCGACGAAAGCAAGTCGGGTGAGATCGACGGCGTCGCCAAGAGCGACTTCGGCAAAGTCGTCGACCAGTGTTATTTGTGCGACATCTGTTACATGACCAAGTGTCCGTACGTGCCGCCTCATCCGTGGAATGTCGATTTCCCGCATCTGATGTTGCGGGCCAAAGCACAGAAGTTCGAGCGAGGCGAGACGAACTTCCGCGATCGTTTGCTGACCTCCACAGATCGCGTCGGCAAGCTCGCCACGATTCCGGTCGTCGTGCAATTCGTCAACAAGGCGAACCACACGCCGGCTGTAAGAAAAATGATGGGCAAAGTGCTTGGCGTGCATCCTGATCGGGAACTGCCGCCCTATGCAAGACGACGTTTCGATTCCGTAGCGCCGACGTCGCGTCGAATGGCCGGTACGGGATGGTCAACGCACGCCGGGCAAGGTGGCGATCTTCTCGACGTGCTACATCAACTACAACGAACCTGGCATCGGCTTGGATCTGCTCAAGATTCTCGATCACAACGAGGTGCCGTACACGATCGTCGACAAGGAAGTATGTTGCGGTATGCCGAAGCTCGAGTTGGGCGACCTCGAGTCGGTCGAGAAGCTGAAGAAAGTCAACATCCCGGTTATGAGCGCCTACGCCCGCGAAGGTTTCGCGATCCTCGCTGCCGTGCCGTCGTGCACGCTGATGTTCAAGAGCGAAATGCCGTTGCTGTTCGCGGGGGATGAAGATGTGCGCGCGGTTGCCGACGCAATGTTCGATCCGTTCGAATACCTGGTGCTGCGCCACAAGGATGGGCTGCTGAAGCGTGAATTCCCGCAAAGTCTGGGGAAGGTCAGCTATCACATCCCCTGTCATTCACGCGTGCAGAACGTCGGACAGAAGACGCGCGAGGTGCTCGAATGGGTGCCGGCGACTGTCGTCAACACGATCGAACGCTGCACCGGCCACGATGGCACTTGGGGCATCAAATCGGAATTCTTCGAGACTTCGATGAAAATCGGCAGACCGGTATTTCGCCAAATGGCGCAGACCGATCCCGACTACGTCAGCTCGGATTGTCCAATCGCAGGCCGCGCGATCATGCAGGGAATGGGCCAAGGCGAAAGCGGGAACGAGAACGAGAGCGCGCCGGTGAAGGCGCATCCATTGACGCTTATCAGAATCGCCTACGGTCTTCCCGCCGACGCTGCCGGCTAGATACAGAACGGCGAATCAAACATGAATACGGCCAAGGAGAACCGAATGGACAAACGCGTGCCGCGCATCACCCGTGAAAGTTTGCTCACGCTCGAAGAGTACGCCAGGCGCGTGAAGATTTCAGGAACAAAGTCATCGCCCACAAGAAACCGCGCACCGTTCATCTTGGCGAGCACGTTACGCTGTTGTTCGAAGATGAAATGACGCTGCGCTACCAGATCCAGGAAATGTTGCGTGTGGAAAAGACGTTTGAAGAAGCGGGCATCCAGGACGAACTCGATGCCTACAACCCGCTCGTACCGGACGGACACAATTGGAAAGCGACGCTGCTGGTCGAGTACGAAGACGTCGATGAACGCAGAGCCGCGCTCGCCAAACTGAAGGGGATCGAAGATGCCGTCTGGGTTCAGGTTGGCTCGTTCGCACGGGTCTATGCGATCGCGGACGAAGATCTCGAGCGCGAGAACGAGCAAAAGACTTCAGCGGTGCATTTCGTCCGCTTCGAACTGGACGCCGCTATGATCGGCGCGCTGCGCGCAGGCACGGAGCTCGCCATCGGCATCGATCATCCGGCCTACCAATTCAAGGCCGCCGGCGTGGGCGACTCGACGCGGCGCGCGCTGCTCGCCGATCTGAATTAAGCTCGGCGGCTCAGCGCTCGAAAAAGCAATCGACGCTAGTCGCGGAAGTTGGAGTACTGCAGCGGGAAGTCGGTAATTGTCTTTTTGACCAGTGCGATGGCGGCCTGCAGGTCGTCGCGCTTGGCGCCGGAAACGCGCACGGCGTCACCCTGGATACTTCCCTGAACCTTGAGCTTGCTTTCCTTGAGCAGCTTGACGATTTTCTTCGCCATTTCCTGCTCGACGCCTACGCGCAGCGTGACGACCTGCTTGACCTTGTCACCTCCCATTTTCTCGGTGTCGCCGAATTTGAGCGAGCGGACATCGACGCTGCGCTTGGTCAACTTGCCGAGTAGAACGTCGGTCACCTGCTTCAGCTTGAAGTCGTCGTCCGCATACAGGATCAACTGTTTTTCTTTTTCCTTGTATTCGACTCGCGCGTCGGAACCTTTGAAGTCGAATCGCGTCGAGATTTCCTTGTTGGCCTGATCGAGGGCGTTGTGCACTTCGACCTGATTGATTTCGGAGATGACGTCGAACGATGGCATGGTCAACCTTTCCGTCGGGCGAAGACGCCAGCACCGGCGAGCAGTGCGGCGAGGAATACGAGTAAGACGGGCGCGACCGCAGGCACCGCTGCTGCCTCGGATGGAAGCGGTGGCGGAGGTGGCGGAGGCGGCGGAGGTGGTGGCGAAGGCGGCGGTGCGGTCACGACGACCAGCGCGCCAGCGTTGTTGCTGGTGCTGAAGTAGGTCCGCACTCCTGTGGGCGTGCTGGTAAGTTCAGGCGAACTGAAGTTGCCGCCGTTGGGCAAGCCGTTGACGAGGACCGCGTTCCCATCGGCGAAGACACCGACCGGCGCACTCCAGGTGAGCCCGTCATCCGCCGATTCCACGTACCAAATCTGCTTGTCCTGTCGCGCTGCCGTCGTGAAGTCGCGGAAGCTGTAGTACGCCCCGACGACGGCGCCAGTCTGGATGACGCGGCCGCTGTTGTGGACGTATGACGCTTGCGGGCTCACACAGACATTCGGATTCGACAGCGGCCAGCAATAGGGCGTGCCGGCAAACATTGGTGTTTCGCTGGTGCCGAAGATCGGCGATAACACCGGGCGCGTGCCGTCGGTATAGATGTACCGGCCGACACCGCCGCCGGTGACCGGCGGTCCCGCCGAGTAACCCGTGTCCTGGCGCAGGTAGATTTTGCCGTTCACCATGCCGAACGAACCGACCATATCACCGCCGGGTCCCGGCGGCGTTTCCGACAGCGTCGCCAGCGGCCCGTGCTGCACGATGTTGAGGTTATTGATGTCGGTGCCGATGTCCCAGACGGTTGCGTTGTAGTTGTACGAACCGGTATTCGTCTCGTTCGGCGACCAGATCGTGAGCAGCCAATCGGCGCCGAGTTGGTCCACGCGAATGTAGTTGACTGACGGCTCGACAGTCGCGCCGACGCCCGCGATCTGCGTCCACCAGTTCGCTGGCGGATTCAGCTTGCCTTGCGAGAAGAAGCTGACACCGTCGGTAGACGTTGCATGGGTGATGTCGGCCACCTGCATGTCGGCAGGTGTCTGGGTATCTCCCCCGTCGAGCACCCACAGGTGGAAAAGCCCGTCCCCAACATTGAACGCAACGGTATAGCGCAGGGAATTCTGCGAGTTCGGGTGCAGTGCCTGACCCAGCGGGATGCCGTCGAGCTTGACCGTCAAGGTCTGCAGCGGTACCGCGACAGGCGCCGCCAGCACCGGCGAAGTTGCGAACGTCATTGCGAACATCAAGGCACAAACAAAGCCCAGTCCTGTCCGGTATCCTGCCACGCGCATCGAATGATCTCTTTCCGTTGAGTAACCTGGCGCGATTCTCGAGGCTGATACCGCGAATTGCAAGGAATGGGCGACGACGGTCACGGCTGCGTCTGGGCCGTGTTGTTTTTCGGGCTGAAGGGCGGGACCGGATCTAGGTGCATGGTCGAGGTGAACCGACGAATGAGCGCACCGCCGGTGCTCGGCGTCGCGACACGCTTCTCCCGCGATGCGCGCCTGCCAACGCATGCCTGCCGTCAATGCTTGGGACGCTTCCCGGCGAGTCGAGCCTCGATCCGCATGCGCAGTGCATTGAGGCGGATGAATCCCGCCGCATCCTTCTGGTCGTATGCACCCTTGTCGTCTTCGAAGCTCGCTATCGTCGTATCGAACAGGGAGTCAGTGGCGGACTCTCGTCCGACGACAATAACGCCGCCTTTATAGAGCTTGAGCCGAACCTTGCCGTTTACATGGACCTGCGACGCATCGATCATCGTTTGCAGCATCTTGCGCTCGGGCGCCCACCAGTAACCGTTGTAGATGAGGCTGGCGTAGCGCGGCATCAGGTCGTCCTTGAGGTGCGCGACTTCGCGATCGAGGCAAATCGATTCGATTGCGCGATGGCCGCGCAGCATGATGGTTCCTCCGGGCGTCTCATAACAGCCGCGCGACTTCATGCCGACATAGCGATTTTCAACGAGGTCGAGCCTGCCTATGCCGTGCTTGCCGCCGATGCGATTGAGTTCGGTCAGCACCTGCGCCGGCGTCATCTTCTTGCCGTTCACGGCGACGATGTCGCCATGCACGTAGTCGAGCTCCAGATATTCGGGGGCATCGGGAGCTTTCTCCGGCGATACCGTCCACCGCCACATTTCTTCTTCCGGTTCGAGCGCAGGATTTTCCAGTGCGCGTCCCTCGTAGCTGATGTGCAACAGATTGGCGTCCATCGAGTAGGGACTGCCACCGGCCTTGTGCTTCATTTCAATTGGAATGCCGGCCTTTTCCGCATACGCCAGCAGCCTTTCGCGTGAATTGAGATCCCATTCGCGCCACGGTGCGATCACCTTGATGCCAGGTTCAAGGGCGTAGTAGCCGAGTTCGAAGCGCACCTGGTCATTGCCCTTGCCGGTAGCGCCGTGCGAGACGGTGTCAGCGCCGGTTTCACGGGCGATTTCAATTTGGCGCTTGGCGATCAATGGTCGTGCGATCGATGTACCAAGCAGATACTCGCCTTCGTAAATGGCGTTGGCCCTGAACATCGGAAACACGAAATCACGCACGAACTCCTCGCGCAGGTCGTCGATATAGATCTGGCGCACGCCTGCGGCAGTCGCCTTGGCGCGCGCGGGCGCCAGCTCTTCGCCCTGGCCGATGTCGGCGGTGAAGGTGATGACTTCGCAGCGATAATTGTCCTGCAGCCACTTGAGAATCACCGACGTGTCGAGCCCGCCGGAATACGCCAGGACCACTTTTCTTACGTCTGCCATCGTCGCGCCTTCGAAGGTGGTTGGAGAATCGATCGCCTAGTCGATCCGGGCGCCGATTTTCTTGATCACAGGTGCCCACTTGGCCGACTCGCTCCGGATCAGATTGCTGAAATCCTCAGGAGAGCCGCCGACCAGTTCGAAGCCCTGGCCGTTGAGCCTGGCCTTTACGTCGGGCTCTTTCAGTATGGCGTTCATTTCGGTATTGAGACGCTGAACGATCGGTTGCGGCGTGCCCGCCGCAACGAGGACGCCGTTCCACGCCAGTGCTTCGAAACCGGGATAACCCGACTCGGCAATCGTTGGCAAGTCCGGCAACAGGGGCGATCGTTTTGCGCTCGTCGCGGCGATCGCGTGCAGCTTGCCGGCCTGGATCTGCGCCTGCAATGGCGGCATCACCGTCATCAGCAGTTGCGTCTCGCCTTGCACAGTAGCCGTCACGGCGGGAGGCGACCCGTTGAACGGAATGTGGGTCGCATCGATGCCCGTGCTCGCCTTGAACAACTCCATCGTCAGGTGCGACGAGCTGCCGTTGCCTACCGATGCGTAGTTGAGTTTTCCAGGATTGGCCTTGGCATAAGCAATCAGCTCCTTCACCGACATTACCGGCAGAGTCGCGCTGACCGCAAGAACGTTGGGCTGGCTCGACGTAATGATCACCGGTGCCAGATCCTTTTGCGGATCGTAAGGCAGACGCGCATACAGATGTGGCCCGAACGCGAGCGGACCGTTGAACGAAATCACCAGGGTGTAACCGTCCGGCGCCGACTTGGCCGCGAGATCCGTGGCGACAGTGCCACCGGCAGCCGGATGATTCTCGACGACGACAGCTTGCCCGAGCCGGTCCTTGAGTTTGTCACCGATGACACGGGCCAGCACATCGAGCGAACTGCCCGCGGGAGCCGCCACGATGAACTTGATCGGACGATCAGGCCAAGACTGCCCGACGGCGGCGGGGGCCTGCGCCAGCATCGCAGCGCAGGCAACAGCGGAAAGTACGGTGCGGGCAAGCTTGCAAAACTTCATTCGTCTAACTCTCCATCATGCGGGCGTATGACAAACCGCCTCGATATTGTGTCCGTCGGGGTCGAGCACGAAAGCAGCGTAGTAGTTCTCATGATAGTGCGGACGCAGACCCGGCGCGCCGTTGTCCTTGCCCCCGGCGGCCAAAGCGGCTTTGAAAAATGCGTCGACCTGGGCTCTCGTCTCGGCTCGAAAAGCAACGTGGATCGGGGGCACGTTGGGTTTGCCTTGGCCGATCCAGAAGTCGGGCTTGGGCGGAACGCCAAAGCCCGCGGCTTGTTCAAATTCCATAATGACTGCGTAGCCCAGAGGCGCGAGGGCGACGCGATAGAATCGCTTGCTTGCCTCGACGTTCGAGACATTCACGCCTGTGTGGTCGATCATTCCATTTTCCCGCTTTTACGAAGGATCGATTCGTCCGCACACCACGTATTCGAGCAAAGCCTTCTGCGCGTGCAGGCGATTTTCAGCCTCGTCCCAGACCACGCTTTGCGGTCCGTCGATTACTTCCCCCGCCACTTCCTCACCTCGATGCGCAGGCAGGCAATGCATGAAAATAGCGTCGGGCTTGGCGCAGGCCATCATCTCGGCGTCGACTTGCCAGTCGGCAAACGCGCGCAGGCGCTCGGCGTTTTCAGCTTCGAAGCCCATGCTCGTCCACACGTCGGTGGTAATCAGATCAGCTCCACGACATGCCGCCATCGGGTCGGCAAACGACTCGAAGTGACTGCGATCGTAGATTCCGGCCCTGGCGGGTTCGACCTCGTAGCCTGGCGGAGTCGAGACGTGGACATTGAAATCGAATATCTCGGCGGCTTGCAGCCACGTGTTGCAGACGTTGTTCGAATCGCCGATCCATGCGACGGTCTTGCCCTGCAGCGAGCCCCGGTGCTCGACGTACGTGTAGATATCGGCGAGGATCTGGCACGGATGATATTCATTGGTGAGGCCGTTGATCACCGACACTCGCGAATGGGCGGCAAAGCGTTCGATGATGGTCTGCTCGAAGGTGCGGATCATGACTACGTCGACCATGCGCGAAATCACTCGAGCCACATCCTCTATCGGCTCGCCGCGCGCGAGTTGCGTATCGCCGCGGTTGAGGTTGATCGCAATACCGCCGAGCTGATTCATTCCCGCTTCGAACGAGACGCGCGTACGCGTCGAGGCTTTCTCGAACACCATTGCCAGCGTTCTGTCGCGCAGCGGCTGGTAGATTTCGTAGCGCTTGAACCGCTCCTTGATCCAGCGCGTGCGCTGGAAGAGGTAGTCGAGTTCGTCGCGGGTGAAATCCTTCAGCTGAAGGAAATGCTTGGGAGGCATGCGCAGTCGGACGACGCTGGGCCAGGCAAAAGTTGCATGCCGGCCGCAATCGAAACGCTATTAAAGGGAAATCTTAGCACGGCAATCCGCTGTCTTTGTCGGGTGGGCCTCGCGAGAGGCCGACGTCCGTGGAAGCGACGCGCAATAGCGGCACCAGCCTTCGCCGCATCGTGGTCTCACTTGCCCTGCTTGCAACGGATGCGAGTGCGCCGGATCGTGACGGGCGACGGGCCAGAAAACAAAGAGCGCCTGTATCGGCGCTCTCGCTCGCAACCACAATGACGGTCGGATCAGTGCAGCGCTTTAATCGCCTGGGCGAGTCGCATCTTGCTTCTCGACGCCGTGTTCTTGTGGACGACCTTCTTGTCGGCGATGCGGTCGATTACCGACTGCTGCGCTTGAAGTTCCTTGGTCGCGGCGACCTTGTCACCCGCGGCGATGGCCTTACGAACCTTCTTGACGGCCGTGCGCAGCGTCGACTTGAGGCTCGCGTTGCGTTGACGCGTATCCTCGGCTTGCCGTGCGCGCTTCCGCGCTTGGGCGGTATTTGCCATATTCTTGAAATCCTCAGTTGGGTCCAGCAGTCGTGCTGGAGCCGCGGAAAAAGACCGGGCATAATAGCCGTTTTTCGCGGTTCACGCAAGCTGGACCGCGCTGCGGGCAGCTTCTGTCCGATCGCATGCATCTTCCAGTACGCACCTTCCCGCATGCCTCCTTCACGCCACCCACTCCGCCGCTCCATCCGCCGTACAGCCGATCTTCCATTTACACGCACCGACTGCGGCGCCGACGTTGGCACCGCGCCAGACCAGATGCCTGAATGAACCTGCTCAAAGCGCTTTCCACCGTCAGCGCGCTGACGCTGGTGTCGCGAATTACCGGCCTCGCGCGCGAGAGCTTGAAAGCCGTGGCCTTCGGCGCCGGATTGCAGATGGATGCCTTCGAAGCGGCATTCCGTCTGCCCAATATTCTCCGGCGACTTTTTGCGGAGGGCGCGTTCTCGCAGGCGTTCGTCCCCATTCTCGCCGAGTACAAGCGCTCCCGCGGTGACGCCGCCACACGCGATCTCGTGGGTCGCGTCGCCAGTGTTCTGGCGGTCACCTTGATCGGTGTATCGGTCCTGGGTATCGTCGCCGCGCCATGGCTGGTCTATGTTCTCGCCGGGAGTTTCGATCGCACTCCCGGCAAGGTCGAACTGACCGCCGAAATGATACGCATCATGTTTCCCTACGTGCTATTCGTGTCGCTGGTGTCGCTCGCCGGTGGCGTGATGAACGTCCATCGTCGGTTCGCGATCCCGGCGTTCACGCCGGTGCTGTTGAACGTATCGATCATCGGCGCGGCGATTTTCGTCGCGCCGCATGTGAACCCGCCGATACTGGCGCTGGCATGGGGCGTGGCGGCCGGTGGGGTCGCGCAACTGCTGCTGCAGATCGCGCCATTGGCCAAGCTCGGGATGTTGCCGAAGTTCAACCTGGACTGGCGCGACGAAGGCGTCAGGCGCGTACTGCGCGCGATGGGCCCGGCCGTCATGGGCGTATCGGCGGCGCAAATCTCGACGTTGATCAATACACAGTTGGCGGCGTATCTCGGTGACGGGCGCATATCGTGGATCACATATGCCGATCGCCTGATGGAATTCCCCAGCGCGCTGCTTGGCGTGGCGCTCGGGACCATTCTTTTGCCGAGCCTGTCCCAGCATCATCACGACGCCAACGACACGCAATATCGCGAACTCTTGGATTGGGGGCTGCGGCTTAGCTTTCTGCTTGCGCTACCCGCGGCGCTCGCGCTGGCCATGCTGGCGGTACCGCTGATCGCCACGCTGTACCAGTATGGCCGCTTCACGGTCAACGATCTCTGGCAGACTCGGGCCGCGCTGCTGGGCTATAGCGTGGGGCTGCTGGGCCTGATTGCGGTGAAGATACTGGCGCCGGGCTTCTATGCTCGCCAGAACATGAAGACCCCGGTCAAGATCGCTTTCTTGACAGTTGTGGTGACGCAGGTAATTGCCGTGATCCTGATGTTCCAGATCGGTCACGCCGGTCTGACGTTTGCGACATCGGCGGGCGCCTGCTTGAACGCGATCCTGCTGTATTTCGCGATGCGTCGCGGCAAGGTCTATGCCCCGCTCCCCGGTTGGGGCAAATTCCTGCTGCGGGTACTGGTTGCGCTGGTGGTGTTGGGCGCCGTCCTTTGGTGGATCGCCGGACCCGACGCCTTCTGGTTGTCGGCTGGCCCGTGGGCAAAAATCGGCCGACTGCTGATCGTCGTTGTCGGCGGTGCGTTCGCCTACTTTGCGGCGCTATGGCTGGTCGGGTTCCGATTGGCCGACTTCAATCGGCGCGAAACAGCCTGAACAATAGGGGCGCTCTTGAGCCGTCGTTAGCGGCAGCGGCCGGCTAGCGGTGGCTTTCTGTTTTCCGATGCGGACAATTGACCCGCGTGCACTCGGCGTAGAGGTATAACGCGTGCTCGCGTATTTCAAACTCTCGTTCGCGGGCGATCTTGGTTTGCCGTTTCTCGATCTCCGCGTCGAAGAATTCCTCGACCCGCCCGCACTGCATGCAAACCAGATGGTCGTGGTGCCCGCCCTGATTGAGCTCGAACACCGCTTTGCCGGTTTCGAAATGGTGCCGCACCAACAACCCTGCTTGCTCGAACTGCGTCAGGACGCGGTAGACGGTTGCCAGTCCGACATCCAGCCCTTCGCCCAGCAACTGTTTGTAGACGTCCTCGGCCGTGAGGTGACGCACGGCGCTTTGCTCGAAGAGGTTAATGATCTTCAGCCGCGGCAGCGTGGCTTTCAGGCCGGCGTTCTTCAGATCGTGCGGTGTCGACATGGACTTTCGGGGTGTCTGGGCGGGAAGGCGGTCGAATGCGGCCCTGTCAGCAGCAGTCGGAAACGACCACGCTTATGATATAGTCTCCGGTCGTTTTTTGGCAGCGAAAGTATCTAAATGCGTGCTCTTCTTTGCGCCGTCGGCATCGCAGCGATGCTGGGCGCATGTACCTTGCTTCCCACGAGTCTCAGCGTTTATAAGCTGGACATCAATCAGGGCAACTACGTCACCCAGGATCAAGTGGACAAGCTGCGGGTGGGTCAGACCCGCACCGAGGTCCGGGCGGTGATGGGAACGCCCCTGGTCAACGATGCGTTCCACGTCAACCGTTGGGACTACATCTACGAATTCAATCGGCAAGGCATCACCCTCGAGCACCGCCAGTTTGTCCTTTATTTCGTCGATGACCGGCTCGCGCGGTGGATCGGCGACCAGGTTCCGCCTTCGGCCGAGCAGGTCGCCCGCGAAGGAGGCGGCGACGCGCTCCTCGACAAGTCGCTGGTCGGCGCGCCCAAGACCAACGAGGAGACCTGGCTGATGGCATTCCTCAAGAAGCTGGGCTGGGGAAAACCGTGAGGACGGCGTGAGCGGCGCGCTGTGAGCGACAGTCTGCGCGTTGCCATCGCGGGCGTCGGTGGACGCATGGGTCAGACCCTCGTGGAGGCGGTCCTCGGGCGGCCCGACTTTCAGCTCGCCGCCGCGCTGGAAATCGCCGGAAACCCGTTGCTCGGCCGCGACGCGGGCGAGCGCTGTGGCAGGACGACTCGCGTTGTCGTTTCGTCGAACGTCGATGTCATTCGCGCTGCGGATGTATTGATCGATTTCACGCTGCCGGCTGCGACGCTAACCCATGTTGCGGCGTGCGCTCGAGACGGTGTCGCCGCGGTGGTTGGAACGACCGGGCTTTCGGAAGCTGACAAGAAGGCCTTGTCCGACGCGGCGAGAAGCATTCCCCTGGTCTTTGCGCCGAATATGAGCATCGGCGTCAACGTATTGCTGAAGTTGGTCGAGCTCGCGGCCGCAAAACTCGGGAACGACTACGATGTGGAAATCGTGGAAATGCATCATCGTCACAAAGTCGATGCGCCGTCTGGCACGGCTTTGAAGCTGGGCGAAACGATTGCCTCCGCCACCGGCCGCAAACTGGATTCGGATGGCGTCTTCGCGCGCGAGGGCATGACTGGCGCGCGTCGGCAGGGCGCGATCGGCTTCGCCACGCTGCGCGGCGGTGATGTAGTCGGTGATCATACGGTCGTGTTTGCGGGAGAGGGCGAGCGGATCGAGCTCACGCACAAGGCCGCTTCCCGGATGACTTTTGCTCAGGGCGCATTGCGCGCGGCGCGATTTGCTGCGGCGCGCCGCGCAGCGGGTCAGCCGGGTTTGTTCGACATGCAGGACGTGCTCGGCCTGCGCTAACTGGTCGGACGAAAGCATTGCGCCAGGCGCGCAATCCTACCGATAAACCGCACGCTCCCGGACGAAAACGATGGCAACTTCGAATCCATTTGACCTTACCGGACGACTGGCACTGGTGACCGGCGGCGGTCGCGGCATCGGTTTTGCCATCGCTCGCGGCTTGCGCGACGCCGGTGCCCGCGTCATTCTCAATGGACGACATCGCGACAAGCTCGAGGCAGCCGCGGCGAGCCTTGCAGCCGAAGGCGGCGAGATCGGGATCGCTCCGTTCGATGTGGCCGACGCAGAAGGCGTAGCGGGTGGCATCGCCGACATCGAGCGGCACCACGGACCGTTGGATATCGTGGTCAACAACGCGGCGCTCAACCGGCGAGCACCGCTGGATGAATTCTCGGCTGATCAATGGCGCTCGTTGATGGCGGCGAATCTCGACGGACCGTTTTACGTCGCGCGGAGCGTCATGCCGGGGATGAAGGCGAGACGGCGGGGCAAGATCATCAACATTTGCTCGCTGGCCAGCGAAATCGGCCGCCCCAACATCGTGCCCTACGCTGCCAGCAAGGGCGGACTCCAGATGTTGACGCGCGCCCTGGCTGTCGAGCTCGCGCAGTACAACGTCCAGGTGAATGGCATCGCCCCCGGGTTCTTCAAGACAGAGATGAATACCGCACTGATCAACGACGAGAAATTCTCGGCGTGGGTTTCCTCACGAACCCCGGCGGGCCGTTGGGGCGAGCCTCCCGAACTCGCCGGCGCGGCCGTGTTTCTGGCATCAAATGCCGCCGACTATGTCACCGGCCATGTGCTGTTCGTCGATGGCGGATTCAGCGTTTCCTATTGACCAATAGAAGCGCAACGAACCGCCGCCTGACGCTGCAATGAACGGCCAGTCTTGCGTTTGAGTACCTCGATGCCTTGGGGTATAATCGGCAGACTTCGAGCGGGGAGGGCGTAACGGCCTTCCCCGCTTCGCACATCTACACTCGTTCGACGCCGTTTTCGGGAAAAAGCAACGTGTCCACTGCCCACGTCCCCGCGATCCTCGCGCTCGCCGACGGGACCGTGTTTCGCGGCCTGTCGATCGGCGCCAGCGATTCATCCGCCGGCGAAGTCGTATTCAATACCGCGATGACGGGCTATCAGGAAATCCTGACCGATCCGTCGTACGCCGGGCAGATTGTGACCTTGACGTATCCGCATGTCGGCAATACCGGCATCAACCTGGAGGACGTCGAGTCGAGACGCATTTTTGCCGCCGGCCTGGTCATTCGCGACCTGCCGAGACTCGCCAGCAACTGGCGCAGCACCCAGGATTTGTCGGGCTACCTTCGCGATGCCGGTATCGTCGGCATCTGCGATATCGACACTCGCAAACTGACGCGCATCCTCCGCGAACGCGGAGCCCAGAACGGCTGCCTGTTTGCGGGCGCTGATGCGGTCGCCGAAAACGAGTCCATTGTCGTCGAGCGCGCGCGCGCAGCGCCATCGATGGCGGGTCTCGACCTGGCCAAAGTCGTGTCATGCACGAAGCCCTACGAATGGAGCGGAGGCACATGGGCGCTGGGAGCGGGATATCGCGACTCTTCGACCCAGCGTTTTCACGTCGTCGCCTACGACTTCGGCATCAAGCACAACATCCTTCGTCTGCTCGCTGAGCGCGGCTGTAAATTGACCGTCGTTCCCGCGCAGACGAGTGCGAAGGATGCGCTGGCACTGAAGCCCGACGGCATCTTCCTGTCGAACGGCCCCGGCGACCCGGAGCCCTGCACTTACGCGATCGACGCTACGCGCGCCTTTCTGGCTGCGGGCGTGCCGACGTTCGGTATTTGTCTCGGCCATCAATTGCTGGGACTCGCCGTCGGTGCACGCACGACCAAGATGAAGTTCGGCCATCACGGCGCCAATCACCCGGTCCTGGACAAGGACACCGGACAGGTGCTGATAAGCAGCCAGAACCACGGCTTCGCGGTCGACGCATCGACGCTGCCGGCGAATGCGCGCACGACACATGTGTCGTTGTTCGATGGCAGCCTGCAAGGGATTGCACTGACCGATAAACCCGCGTTCAGCTTCCAGGGTCACCCGGAGGCGAGTCCCGGGCCGCACGATATCGCATACCTGTTCGATCGCTTCGTGAAAATGATGGAAAGGCCGAGGGCTTAAGCGATGCCGCGCCGCACCGACATCCATAGCATCCTCATTATCGGCGCCGGACCGATCATCATCGGCCAGGCGTGCGAGTTCGACTATTCGGGCGCGCAGGCTTGCAAGGCGCTGCGGGAAGAGGGCTTCAAAGTCATCCTCGTCAATTCCAATCCGGCGACGATCATGACCGATCCGGAAATGGCCGACGTGACTTACATCGAGCCGATCACCTGGCCGATGCTCGCCAAGATCATCGAAAAGGAACGCCCCGATGCGCTGTTGCCCACGATGGGCGGGCAGACAGCGCTCAACTGCGCACTCGATCTGGCGCGCGAAGGTGTACTCACCAAGTTCGACGTCGAACTGATCGGCGCGTCAAAGAAGGCCATCGACAAAGCCGAGGATCGCGAGAAATTCAAGGCCGCGATGACGCGAATCGGTCTCGGCTCGGCGCGCTCGGGCATCGCGCACAATCTTGAACAGGCGTTGGAGGTGCAGGCCGACATCGGCTTTCCGGCGGTGATTCGACCCTCGTTCACCCTCGGCGGAAGTGGCGGCGGCATCGCCTACAACAAGGACGAATTCGTCGACATGTGCAAGCGCGGCCTCCACATGTCGCCGACGCACGAACTGCTGATCGAGGAGTCGCTGCTCGGCTGGAAAGAGTTCGAGATGGAAGTCGTGCGCGACCGCAAGGACAACTGCATTATCGTCTGCTCGATCGAAAACCTCGATCCGATGGGCGTCCACACCGGCGACTCGATCACGGTCGCGCCGGCGCAAACGCTGACCGACAAGGAATACCAGATCATGCGCAACGCGTCGATCGCGGTGCTGCGTGAGATTGGCGTCGACACCGGCGGCTCGAACGTGCAGTTTGCGATCAACCCCGACGATGGGCGCATGATCGTCATCGAGATGAACCCGCGCGTGTCGCGTTCGTCGGCGCTGGCGTCCAAGGCGACCGGCTTCCCGATCGCCAAGGTTGCCGCCAAGCTTGCGGTCGGGTACACGCTCGACGAATTGAAGAACGACATCACGGGCGGCCGGACGCCGGCGTCCTTCGAGCCGACGATCGACTATGTCGTCACCAAGGTGCCGCGCTTCGCGTTCGAGAAATTCAAGCAGGCCGACGACCGGCTGACCACGCAGATGAAGTCGGTCGGCGAAGTAATGGCGATTGGACGGACCTTCCAGGAGTCCTTGCAAAAAGCGCTGCGTGGATTGGAGACGGGCGTTGACGGATTCAACCTGAAGACCGTCGATCCGGAAACAATCGCCGATGAACTGGCGTATCCGCGCGCCGAGCGGCTGTGGTATGTCGCCGACGCCCTGGCGATCGGCATGTCGCTCGATGAAGTTTATTTGCATACCAAGATCGACCGCTGGTTCCTGTCGCAGATCAAGGAAATCGTCGACACTGAACTTGCGATCGAAAAAGGCAGTCTCGACGACCTCGATGCCACCGCATTGCGCCGCCTTAAGCGCATGGGATTTTCAGACCGGCGCCTGGCGCATCTGACGCAGACCAAGGAAGGCGATGTGCGCGCGCGGCGGCACGGGTTCGGCATCCGGCCGGTCTACAAGCGCGTCGATACCTGCGCGGCCGAATTCGCGACCAACACTGCGTACATGTACTCGACCTACGAGGACGAATGCGAGGCGCATCCAACCGACCGCAAAAAGATCATCGTGCTTGGCGGCGGCCCGAACCGCATCGGGCAGGGCATCGAGTTCGACTATTGCTGCGTCCATGCGGCACTTGCTTTGCGCGAGGACGGGTACGAAACGATCATGGTCAACTGCAATCCGGAGACTGTGTCGACCGATTACGATACTTCGGATCGCCTCTATTTCGAGCCGCTGACACTGGAAGACGTGCTGGAAATCGTGCATGTCGAAAAACCGCTAGGCGTGATCGTGCAATACGGCGGCCAGACGCCGCTGAAGCTGGCGCGCGATCTCGAAGCGAACGGCGTCCCCATTATTGGCACGAGCCCGGACATGATCGACATGGCCGAGGATCGCGAGCGCTTCCAGCAGATGCTGCATCGGCTCAAGCTGCGCCAGCCGCCGAATCGCACTGCGCGCACCGAGGCTGACGCGCTGGTCGCGGCTACCGAGATCGGCTATCCGCTGGTGGTTCGCCCGTCGTATGTCCTCGGCGGTCGCGCGATGGAAATCGTGCACGAGCAGCGCGATCTCGAACGCTACATGCGCGAGGCAGTCAGAGTATCCAATGATTCGCCGGTCTTGCTCGACCGGTTTCTGAACGACGCGATCGAGGTCGATGTCGACGCCCTGGTGGACAACGATGCGAACGGGAAGAACGTCGTCATCGGCGGCATCATGGAGCATATCGAACAGGCCGGCGTGCACTCGGGTGACTCGGCGTGCTCGTTGCCGCCGTTTTCATTGTCGCAAAAGCTGCAGGATGAGTTGCGTCGGCAGACGGTGGCAATGGCGCATGGGCTCAATGTCGTCGGATTGATGAACGTGCAGTTCGCGATCCAGTTTCCGGAAGGCAATGGCGAGGGCGTCGTCTATGTGCTCGAGGTCAATCCACGAGCGTCCCGCACTGTGCCGTACGTGTCCAAGGCCACCGGCCGACCGCTGGCCAAGATCGCTGCGCGTTGCATGGTGGGCCAGTCGTTGGCGAGTCAAGGCGTGACCGGCGAGATTTCGCTTCCTTATTTTGCCGTCAAGGAAGCGGTGTTTCCGTTCATCAAGTTTCCGGGCGTCGACACGATACTCGGCCCTGAAATGAAATCGACCGGCGAAGTGATGGGCGTGGGCGATACTTTTGCCGAAGCGTTCCTGAAGTCGCAGCTAGCCGCCGGCGTGCGCTTGCCGACCTCGGGCAAGGTGTTCGTCAGCGTGAAGAACCCCGACAAGCCGCGCACGATCGAAGTCTCGCGCATATTGGTCGAGCTGGGTTTCTCACTGGTCGCGACGCGCGGGACGGCGGCAGCGCTCGCCGCCGCCGGAGTACCGGTGACGCCGGTAAACAAAGTGGCCGAAGGCCGGCCGCATATTGTCGACATGCTGCTGAACGATGAAATCGCGCTGGTCATCAATACCGTCGAAGAAAAGCGCAGCGCGATCCAGGACAGTTATGCGATCCGGCGGGCAGCGCTCAACGACCAGATCCCGACCTATACCACCGTCGCCGGCGCGCGGGCGGCGGCAATCGGGATGCAAGGCATGCGCGAACTGGTGCCGTATGCGACGCAGGATCTGTTGCGCCGCCTGCACTGAATTCCAACTTCGTACCACTGTTCAAGAAATTCTAGGGCGTAGATTGCCATGAGCAAGATTCCATTGACCGTTGCCGGCGCCGAAAAGCTCAAGCTCGAGTTGAAGCGCCTGAAAGCCGTCGAGCGTCCCGCGGTCATCGCGGCTATCGCCGAGGCGCGCGCGCACGGCGATCTTTCCGAAAATGCCGAATACGATGCCGCGAAGGATCGCCAGGGCTTCATCGAGGTTCGCATTCGCGATATCGAATCGACACTGGGGAATGCCCAAATTGTCGATCCTGCCGCGATCGATGCCGGCGGCAGCGTGGTTTTCGGCGCGACCGTCGACCTCGAGGATCATGCGTCGGGAAGCGAGGTTCGTTATCAGATCGTCGGTGACGACGAAGCCGATATCAAGTCAGGCAAGGTATCGGTAAATTCGCCGATCGCGCGTGCATTGATCGGCAAACACGTCGGCGACGTCGCCGAGGTCAAGGCGCCCGGCGGACTCCGCGAATACGAGGTTCTCGCCGTTCGCTACGTGTGAACTGAGGCGCCTGACCCGCCGCAGAGCCCGGGTGTTAGCCGCCGCGACCGCGGCGCCGGCTATTGGGCCCAGCCGGGGCCGGTTTGGCGCGCGACCTCGGAGCACCACCTCCGGTCGGACTGCGAGTCGAGTCTCGCGGCGGCGCAGCCGCTGGTGTCGGCGCGCGAATTGTTCGCGCTTCGGGCGCACGGGGACGGCGCGCCTGTGGTGTCGATTTGGCCATAGTGTCCAAGCCTGCCTGGTAAGTCTTGGTTGTCTTTCCGACGGGACGCGATAGCGGCCGCCGCTTACCGCGTGGTTCGCCGTCCTCGGATTCACGTGCACGTCGCCTTTGCGCCGGCGTTGCTGGTTTCGCGGGCGCGACAGGACTGCCTCTCCGGCGAACGTCGCGGACCGCTTTTTTTGGCGCAGGTTCAGCGGGGGCAGGCCGCCAGACCACCAGCAATTTACCGATGTGCTGGACCGGCGCTGCATCGAGTTCGGTGCAGATGCGCGCCAGCATTTGTTCGCGTTCATCGCGCGCGTCGCTGAATACGCGCACCTTGATCAGTTCGTGCGCAAGCAGATTGACGTCGAGTTCGTGCAACACCGAGGGCGTGAGTCCGTGATGTCCGACGGCGACGACCGGATGCAAATGATGCGCCTTCGCACGCAGCTCTCGACGCTGCGCTGCCGTCAGTTCGGGAGCCTTCACCACGACAGGCTCTTGCGCTGCTGCCTTCGGCGCCGGCGTTCGATGGATCTTTGGGGCGGGTTTTCTGGCGACCATCGCGGCATTCTATCCGATCGTTGCGTCGCTCGTTACCTCAGTCGTTGCGTTCGGCGAGTTGAGCACCGCGCTGAAGTTCAGCGCAATGCGTCGTCGGCATCGAAGGAGGTCCGAATTGCGCGCCTCCGGCTATGGCTTGTACTGGGCTTCAAACCGTGCCAGTACGTCCTTGCCGTGACGGAGCTCGAGCATGTTGTGATCGACGCGATATCGATTCACCGACCGATACGCATCAAGGAGCGCGCTTTCCTGTCGGGCCAGCGCGTCGATGCAGGCCGTGGTGGTCGCCGCCGGCTCGATCGTCAACTTGCCGCGCTTCAGCTTGTACGTTCCAACCAGCGCGTTGCAGCCGGTCGAGCCCGCGAGCCGATGATCGCTGCGTTCCAGGCTTAGGTATGCTTGCTTGGCTCCGGCTTGTGCGACGACGGGTTTGCCGCCGAGTTCGACCAGTTTCCAGTGGGTCCCTTCCAGCGCTGTATTCGGCGCCTGGGTCGGCAACGGAATGACGGTGATCGCGATGTTGGTCGGCGCGCCGCGCGTGAGCACCGGATACGACTGCGTCGACGCGAAAACCATGTGATCGGCGACTTTGATCATCGCCCGAACCGAATACTGGTGATTGGCGACGACCGCGGCGGGATTGTAGGCAACTTCAAACGGGATCGGAACTTGCCTCCCGGCAAATGCGATGGTGTTTTCGCCCAGTACGAGCGCGGGAGCGCCGGCGCGCGAAACGTCCTCGAGTCGGACGATCAGCACGGCGTCGGGCGGCAGTGCGCTGCGTTGGAGGTAGGTGACTGTTCCGGTGATTTTTGCCGATGCTGGAGTCTGCGCGTCCACGCCTTCGGCCTGAAATTGCAACCCGGCGCCGAAGACGACGGCAAGAATGACTCGCAGCATGAATGGACTCCGTTTTTAAGTTGTGCGATCAATGAAGGCGTTGTTGCAACGCCGTTGCACCAGAGTTGCCATGCCTCGACGATCGTGAGAGGCGACATGATACGACAGAAGCGCCTGGCGCCGGACTGCGGCCGACAGTTGCGGCTCGGTCAGACGTCGCTAACCAATTTCAGGCCGACGATACCGGCCAATATCATTGTCAGGCAGGCGAGTCGAGGGAAGGTGGCAGCATCGCCGAAGAGCACGATGCCGAGAATGGCGGTGCCGACTGCACCGACTCCTGTCCAGACAGCGTATGCGGTTCCGACCGGCAATGTCTTCATCGCCCAGCCGAGCAACACCACGCTGACGATCATGGCTACGATCGTCACAATCGTCGGCAACGGCCGCGTCAAACCCTGTGTGTACTTGAGGCTGATCGCCCAAACGACTTCGAACGCGCCGGCGACGATGACAATGAGCCAAGCCAAGGTTTGCTCCTCGAATGCGTCGGTAAAGGATAGAAATCGGATGCTCGACCGATTCGGTCGGCAACAACGTGATGGCCAAGCGACAGCGACAGCAGTCGCCCCGATCAAACGCCGCGGCGCATATCGTCGAGAATCCAGAAAAAGAAGCCCACGCCAATCGCCGCCCAGATCCCCGCCATCACCGGCGATTCGGTATAGAGCAGCCACATCGACGAATTGATCGAACTCAACAGAATCACCATCAGCTTTAGCGCTCGATTACCCATTCCACTCGCTGAGCTTCTGACCTTGCGCGCACGCGGTACGTCGGGTTTGCGCTCCGGCGCATGAGGCGGCCGCGCGCTTCCGGTGTGCGGAGCCTTCGGATCGGTCGTGGGCGTATGCGGCATCGGGAAGCCTAAATCATCCGGGATTGCGTTGCACCGCCCACGCGGTGAACAGGAACACCGTCGCTGCGCACGGCGCTAACATCAGCACACCAAGGAAGAGAGGCAAGAACGCTCGTCGAAGCGAGCCGGCGGGATGCAACAGCATTGCGAACGGCCAAATCAGCCACAGCCATGCGAGCAAGGTCCATGTCTGGCCCGAGATCATCCCCAGGTCGGTGGCCGAGTGACTGAGCCAGATGGCGAGGACCGCGAGCGCATGAACGACCGTAAGGGTCGCCAGCACGCGAAAACTGAATACCGACCAGCGTGGGGTTGCAGCCTGAGGCATCGCTAGCGTCGTCGTGCTGGCCTGACCGCAACGGGGACGGCCTACACGCAGGGTTCAGATTTGATCATTATGGCTCAAATTGACTCGTTTGCCGCCGTAGCGGGACATGACGGTGTCGGCATAGAGCTGGCCGCTGTGGCATTGGTCATTGGCTAGTATGATGGGTGTTCGGCCGGGCGCCGTTGCCTGGCGGACACTTCCAAAGGGGGAAGCGCCATGGGCTATCGAAGTGTAATTGCGGTCGGCGTTGCGCTCGCCACGTGCACATTGGGCCTGCAGTCGCCAGCAGCAGCGCAGCAATCGGACATGACGTTCTTCGTGAGCAGCGTCGGGTCGGGCAAGGGTGGCGATTTTGGCGGACTGGCCGGGGCAGACAAGCATTGCCAGACGTTGGCGGTAGCCGCGGGCGCGGGCAAGCGAACGTGGCACGCGTATCTGAGCACCACCGCGACAGAACAAGCTCCCGCGGTCAACGCGCGTGACCGTATCGGCGGGGGCCCGTGGCAGAACGCCAAAGGGGTCGTCATCGCGCACAACGTCGACGAATTGCACGGCCTCAATTCGATCAACAAGACGACGGCGCTGACCGAGAATGGAGCTGTAGTCAACGCCAGTGGTGACACGCCCAATACCCATGACATCCTGACCGGCTCCAAGACCGATGGACGGGCGTTCGCCGGCAGCGAGGACAAGACTTGCGGCAACTGGACCAAAAGCGGCGACGGTTCGGCGATTGTCGGACACCACAATCGTCTGGGACTCACCGACGACGCTGCGGCACACTCGTGGAACTCGTCGCACGCAACCAAGGGCTGCAGCGTTGACGCTTTGCGCAGTACCGGCGGCGCGGGGCTGATCTACTGTTTTGCGACCGACTAGCCGCTTTCCCCACTGTGAACGAAGGGGTTGAAGGCCTTGCGCCGGGCGGCGCCTTGGCAGCGCGCGCGAACGTCGGGCCGGGTTTGCGGCTGCAGCAAATCGCCGGAAAACAGCGCGGGCCCCTTCGTCGTCGATTGTCACTTCGCCAGGCTATCGCGAGCGTGATTGTCGGTCGTGTCAGGTCGTCGACGACGACAATGCTGCCAGCGCTGCGGCGTCGGCCTCGCACCATCGCCGTTCTTCCTGCGGCAATTGATCGAGGAGAGCGAGGGCCTGCGTGCGTGCCGGAGCAAACCGGTGGACGTCGCGGGCAATGTGCAGCGCGAGGGCGAGCGCAGCGTAGCCGAAGAACTGCTCGAAGGCCGGTGCGCTATTCCGTTTGCAGACGGCAATGCATTCTTCCGCGCTTTGAACCGCGGCCAATGCGTCCCCCGCCTGCATCAGGCTGCGCGCGAGTCGATAGTGAGCACGCTCTTCTTCGAGCCACGTCCCGGCCTGTTTCCAGTACTTAAGTGCGGCGCGGGCGGCGGCGACCATCGCCAATGTCTCCGGAGGCGTACGCGTTTTGGTTTCGAGCGTCGACGCCAGGTTATTGCCGCCGATCGCGAGCGCCCGCACTGCCGGTGAGCTTGCCGGTAAATGTGCATTCGCGTGGCCCAGTGCATCGGAATAGGCAGTGATCGCATCCCCGATCCGGTTACGTCCGGCGAACGCAGACGCGACTGCGGCCAGCACCGATACCCGGTCCTCCGTCGACAGCGATTCAATCGCCGTCCGGTTGCCTGCCGCATAACTCAGGGTCGCGATCGAACGCCGTAACGCACCGATGACATTGTCTCCGCCGTCAAAGGCGGCAGAACCACGCAGCGACTCGAGTTCTTCGATGCCGCCCTGCCACTGCCCGAGATGCTCGCCGTAGACATGCGTCAGCAGGCGCGCGAAAGGCGCGATATGATCAGGGGCGGTGACAAGGTGGTGCGACGCCGCGAGACGGTCGGCAACTTCCTGCGGGCGATCACCGTGGTCGTTCCAGGCAGTCTCGAGAAAGGTGTCAAATGAGGTGTTCAAGACGCTGTCAAATGAGGTGTTGAATAAAAGACGGCTGCTAGCGGCCGGCAATCTTTTCCAGCAGGCGCTTTCTGCGCGCCAAGCTTTCGGCGGGCCAGTATCGGTCGCGGTCATAGTACTCCTGCACCGCCGGAACGTCCGGCGGCAAGATGACCCAGGGCTGCTTGGACGCGACAAAAATATGAATATCGGGAGGGAGCTGGTCGGGGTCTGCAAGCGTTCCAACCCGGACAAAGCGAACGTGCGGTCCGGCGCCGGCGTAGTTGCTCCACACTGCAATGCGACATCTGGCGCAACGCGCAATCGTTTGCCCTCTACCGCTGTTCGAGGGCGTTTCTACCAGCTCCGGCTCGAGTCCGAGAAGTGTTACGCGGTCCGCTTCGATCATCGCATTCAAGGCGAATGATGCGCCACTCTCCCGTTGGCACCAACGGCAATGGCAGCAATGGACGAACAGAGGCGCTGTCTCCAGGTGATACCGCACATCGCGACAGTCGCAGTGGCCTTCGAGCGGATAAGTGCTGGAGATTGGCATGATCTGTTATGAAATCCCGGGGAACGCGCAGTGCGATGCGGTAGCGGTCGGCTAGAGCTTCCTGCGGGCGCGTTGTACAGGGTCGTAGAAAAAAGTCTCTTCGGCAATGCGCTCGCCTTCCCAGCGCTGCCAGGCGAGTTCGTCCATGTCAGTGACGGTCCCGTCGAGCCACTCGAAGTGAAACTGCCACCGGATCACCACATGATCGCCATTGACTAGCAGGGGACGAATGCATTGCGAGCGCAGCGTCTTCGCTCGAGCGAGGATTTCTCTTTCCCGCGCGGCGTTGGCATCCCGGCCCACGCGAGGGGGTTCAAGGTTTTCCCGCATCGTGGAACGCGCGGTATAGAACTCCTCGATTGCTTCCGCGTGAGCGTTCTGCTCGACTCGCGCGATAAAACGTTCAAGTGTGTCAGCAGACGGCATGGCAAAGCGGGACGCTGGAAAGATGTTGGCTCGCGCTCGTCTCGCGTTAGAACGCGAGGTTGGCTTCAAATGCGGGCGCCTTGCCGCGACGGATGTCGGCCATCCAGGTATCGAGTTTGGCTTCGCCCATTTCCCAGAACGCATGACAGCAATCAAGATATTCGAGCACGGCGTCGTTTCGGCCGACGTCGAGTAAACGCTCGGCTAGTTGCATGTTCGGACCGAACGAGTTGAGCTGCGGCGAGCCGCGTGTCTGCGCGGACGCGTGCAAGTCGTTGCAAGCCTGGTCCAGGTTGCCCTGCTCGAGTGCGACCTGGCCGCGCACCGTGTAGCCGTGATGAATCGCGTTACCGCAGTTGCGATCGTCCGGGTGCGCTGCCGCCCACGCCAGAAGTTCGTCGGCATAGCGGTCCGCGCGTTCGAACTTTCGCCTCGCCAAAGCGCGGCTCGCCGCTGCGCGCAGCCCGAAGATCCGCAGTGTCTGGCTGCGCGTGAGCGTCCCGCCCAGAAAGCACAAATACTCGAGGAAGCGACGAGCCCCTCGAATGGCGACGATTTTGCGTTTGCTGGGAGACGGCATCGGAGGAGAGTCAGGCCGGAACCGGCGACACGTTAGAGTTCGCCGAGGGAATAGTCAATACGAATTTGCGCGAATTTGCGCGGCGAATTCGAAGCGAGGCGCTGCAATTGGACCGAGCGCTTCACATCGGGGAGCGGCCGAATCGCTGGGCCGCCCGGGCGTGTGCTTTGGCCGCTTCTTCGAGACGATTCCTCGGCGGCGAACTGGTCTCCAGAGTGCCGAGAAGCTTGCTCGCCGCCGCCGCTACCTCGCCGACAGCGGCGAGGAACGCCTCTTCATTGGACTTCGACGGCTTGTTGAAGCCGCTGATCTTGCGCACAAATTGCAAGGAAGCGGCATGAACTTCCTCATCTGTCACCGGTGGAGCGAAATTGAACAGGATCCTTATGTTTCTGCACATAGCAGTCTCCGGAGACTGGTCTTAAGGGTCGCTGGATCGTTCAGGACCGCGAACGTCGCCGCGCTGTGACTTGCGATTCGAATGAGCAAACTACCATCCACATTTGGCGCATGGACCACGGCGCTTAAGCGTGCTCATGCCGGCTGCGGACCTTCGTAGCCTTCGATGATGATCAGATCGATGGTCGACACCGGTCGTCTCAATTCGATTGCCTGCTGGTATTCGGGGGAATGCCAGCAATCGACCGCCGCTTGATACGTGGGGAATTCGATGACTGCATTGCGAGTACGACTACCGCCTTCCATAGTCTCGAAACGGCCCGCGCGCACCAGGAATCTCGCTCCGTGCTTCTTGAGAGGCGCGGCGTTCGCTGCGACGTAGGCCTTGTACTTTTCCTGGTCGGCCACATCGACGCGCACTATCCAGTATCCCTTCGGCATGCATTCCTCCCTGCGTTACGCCTGATTCGGACGAGATGATCGGCCCCAAGCAGGCCATTGTAACTTCGTGCGCGACGTTCAGAGAATACCGGGGATCAGCGCGGCGACGTGCTTGCTGTATTCCGTGTAGGCGTCACCGAACTGCTCATGCATCCAGCGCTCCTCATATCGCGCCTTACGCCACAAGGCCCAAAATACAATTACAAACGCCAGAACCCCTCGCCATTCGCCCACAGCGAGTGCGGAACCCGCGAAGCCGAGCAGAAGGCCGGTGTAGATCGGATGGCGAACGATGGCGTACGGCCCGGAAGTTATCAGTTCGTGGCCTTCCTTGATGGTCACGATACCGCTCCAGTTCGTGCCGATGTGCCTGCGCGCCCAAACCGAGAACAGCAAGCCCGCGACTGTGATCGCCGCTCCAGCCCAAAAAAACATCGGCATCCACGGAAGAAAACGCGCGTGTAGCGCGGGAATACCCAAGCGTGGAGCGCCAAGAAGCATAGCCGCGATAATCAGCGGGACGACATGCAGCAGTCGCGACCCGCGTGGTTCGCTGCGGACCGACCGTTTTGAGTTCCGCGCGAGGACCCACCAGTACAAGGCCCAGCTGAACCACAACGCAGCAAACAAATGTCCGTAAAAAAAATGGGCGGTCAGCATCGAAGCTGCGCCTCATGCACGCCGGACGATACGCGGTGCTTTGCGGAGACGCCCGCCTCGACTGCCGGGACGACGCTATCGGTCATGACTCGTGCGGATCCTTGCGTCGCTCGGCATACCAAAGGTCCATTCCACCACGCTGTTTGACTGCCGCCGGACCCTTGACGACCAGGCGACCGAGGATAGGCAGAATTTCGCCCAAGGAGTGCGTGCGCAGCTTTCGCCCCGACGTCAGCACCGACTCGCGCAAGACGACGAATTTGCCGCGCTCGTTCAGTGCGCGGCTGATGACCAGCTCCTCGGCACCATAGAAACTCTCGTCGAAGCCGCCGACCGCTTCGAACGCGTCGCGCGTGCAAAACAGAAAGCAGCCCGCGGCCATGCGGGCGATCCGGAACATCGGGATGACCGCCGCAGTGAGCATACGCGCGTAAAGCGGGACGTACCCATCGAACTTGACCGCGGCCCCGCCGCCGATCGCTCCGGCGCGCACCGCGGCGACCGCGGCGCCGACCACTCCTGCATTTACGATGGTATCGGCGTCGACAAAGATGAACAACTCACCATTGGCGGCACGCGCGCCGGAGTTCCGTGTCGCGGCGATCTGCCGATGCGCGACGCGCACGACAAGAGCGCCATGGTTCGCGGCGACATCGGCCGTTCCATCGGTAGATGCATCATCGGCGACCACTATTTCATACGGACTCAGCCACGGCGCGACCCGCGGCATGCAGAGCATCCAAGGTCGCGCCGAGCAGGCCCGCTTCGTTGTAAGCGGGAACAATGAACGAGATCACGAACGGCAATCGCGCGCGAGAGCTAGATCGGATGCGAAACCGTCGCGAGCCACTTGAGCGCGTCGGCTTCGGACGAGTAGACGTTCCCCGATCAGGCCCAAATCAGCGGCTACTTTCACACCGAACTTCTCCGGATGAATGTATTCGCTGTGCACGACCAGCACCACGACCACCACCGCCTTGGCCGATTCTGCCCAATCCTCCATCATGAGGAAGCGGTCGATCAGCGAAGGAATGGGGACGCCGACTAGACCCGTGGTATCGATGAGAAGCTTGGTCAGGCCTTGACTGCGACAGTAAGCGATCGCATGGTTGATAAGATCAACAGCCTCGACCAGCGTGCAACGACCGCGAGGACGGAATTCGCAGATACCTTCCATGACTGTCAGATGCTCTCGCGTCAGTGTTAGTTGCATGTTAACTCGGCGCGAGGCTTTGTCGATCGCCGGAAACTATTGTTAGGGCCGCCGCGTGACCGCAAAGGCGTCAGCGGCGGCCATCGAGTCATCAGGGAGTGTGCGCTCCTGGTGATTCAATTGTCTTCGCTGGCGATGAAACGATAAGCCGTGGCCCCCAATAGCGCGCCGACGATCGGAGCAACCCAGAAGAGCCAGAGTTGCGCCAAAGCCCAGCCGCCGACATAGATCGCGACACCGGTGCTCCGCGCCGGATTGACCGATGTATTCGTCACCGGAATGCTGATCAGGTGAATCAGCGTGAGCGCCAGTCCGATGGCGATCGGCGCGAAGCCCGCCGGCGCGCGCTTGTCAGTCGCGCCCAGAATCACAATCAGGAAGAACATGGTCATGACGACTTCACAAACCAGCCCCGCCAGCAGCGAATAGCCTCCGGGCGAATGCTCCGCATAGCCGTTTGAGGCGAAGCCCTTGGCGACGTCGAATCCCGCTGCTCCGCTGGCTATCAGATAAAGGACGCCACCGGCGACGATCCCTCCCAGTACTTGCGCCACGATATAGGGCGCGATTTTGCCGGCGGGGAAGCGTCCCCCGGCCCAAAGGCCGATCGATACCGCCGGATTGAGATGGCAGCCGGAAATATGGCCGATCGCGAATGCCATGGTCAGAACCGTCAGGCCGAAAGCGAACGAGACGCCAAGCAATCCGATGCCCACGTTCGGAAATGCCGCTGCCAGCACCGCGCTGCCGCAACCGCCCAGTACGAGCCAGAACGTTCCCAGAAACTCTGCGCCGTAGGCTTTCATTGGTTCCTCCAATGTCAGGTTGTTGCCAGTCGATCAAATCAGGCGGCATACGAAGCGAACGTTCGCCGCGAACAATCCGCCTACCCATCCCAGCGCACCGCAAAGCGCAAAACCGATCCCCCACAAAGTGGAGGCGATCGCAGAACCGTTGCTACGAAATGCGAATGGCAGTGCAAGCAGCACGACAAGCGCGCCGATGCCCGACCAAAAGTAAACTTCCAGACCGCCATCGCACGACCTGGGAGCTGCGACGAACGCCATGCCGAAGAGCGCGAGGCAGATACCGAGCATGGCTGACGACGGCCATGCTTCGCGGACTCATCTCGAATTGCGCGCCGGCATTGTGCTCGATCCCACCATCATGCGCCGATCAAGCTCCGGGCGCATCGAGAATGAGGCGCTTGCCGCAGCTCGTAACGTCATCGACAGCATAGCCAAGGCGGCGATAAAACTCCAACACCGAACGATTGCTGGTGCGAATCTGCACATTGAGCTTGGGACACCCGCGCGCGACGAGACGCTCCTCGACATCGCGCATCAGCAGGCGCCCGAGACCCTGATGGCGATGGGCCGGCGAGACAGCAAGGTAGTTGACCCAGCCTCGATGTCCGTCGAACCCGGCCATGGCAGAGGCGACCAGAACGTGATCGATTTCCCCAACCAGAAACAGTTCAGGCTGAGTCGTGAGTTTTCTCCTGATGTCCTGGTGCGGGTCGTTCCACGGACGCGTCAGGCCGCACTCTTGCCAGAGGTCGATAACGGCTGCCTCGTCAGTCAGTGCGAAAGGGCGAATTTCCATGCGTGGTCGAATCGGTGCCAGGGGTCGGAGGCGGCGCGGATCGCAGGGCGAGCATCGTGCGAGATTGCGCAATCGAGCCGAGATCATTGTACAACGGTGGGCCCGCTACACTTGCGCTGCGGGTCGCTGCGCCTTGCGCCCATGCCCCAGGCGAGGTGTGGCTAAAGGATGGCTTGGACGAGGGTCGTCATCTGCCTCACGGCGATCCAAGCAACTCGCTAACCGCGCGATGTCCCTCGGCGATGGCCGCGTGCGCGTAGGGGTCCCACGCCGCATCCGAATTGGCGATGGCGATGCGTCCGACGCGTGCGTGCGCGACCTCGCTGGGTTCGGGGTCGGTGCCCAAGTCGTACATCGAATTTTCGCTGTACGAATAGCCATGGCCCCAGCGATTGACCGTGATGGCCGCAATATCGGCATCGGCGTCGAGGCCGCCGGGCGCGAGGATGCGGGTCAGTTCGTCGCGCTCCTTGGCTACGAAGGTGGAGAACGGCATCGAATAAAGCAGGGCACGTGCGGCACGCAACTGCGTGCGAAGATCGCCATGCGCCTCTGGAACGACGGGCACGTGTACCAGATGCAGAACCATGGGCTCATCCGGCGTGCGCGGACAGCGATACGAGCCCAGGCTGACCGGGTAGTCGAGCTTTACGCGCGAATAGAATCCCATCGGATTGCTGATCTCGTGCACGGCCAGAAGCCGGAAATGCGGCTACCGGAGCTTCCGTCCGCTGACGGTGAATTCGTTTCGCTGTGCATGACCGCCGAAGTCGCTGTGATTATCGAGAAGGAGAACGCGGGCCTGCGGATGTCGCTGGCGCCAGAACCGCGCTGCGGCGAGTCCGCTAAGACCGGCGCCCACGACGACGAGGTCATAAGTCTCCGACGGCTCGATGCCACTAACGTCGAAGCGGCGACCGTCGCGCATTGCGTGGGCCGTCTCAAAACTGCCCGGGCTGCTGCCTCGCCAACCCGCATCCGCAGGCGGGTAGTAGGCGGGCGTGCTCGACGCTGCGCGCGCCAGCAGTTGCAAGGGGGTCACGCCAGCGGCAATAACCAGCGCTGCACCATTCAGGAAGTCGCGGCGAGTGATGCGAGCCATGGCATCAATGGTAACGCGGCAACTCGAACCACGCGAAGAGCCCGAGCTGCAGCTGCTTAAGGTTTCGTGGCCGCGCGATTATGGTTTGCGAGCCGGATGCGCAGTGACAAGTTCGTAGTGCTCAACGGTCGGGAAAGGGTCGTAGAAGTGATGAAGCAACCGTCGCCACTGCTGATACTCGGGCGAACCCCGAAAGCCCACCGTGTGCGCTTCGAGCGTCGTCCAGTTGACCAGCAGAACATAGCGATTCGCTCGTTCGACACAACGCTGCACCTGATGCGAGATATAGCCCGGCATAGAAGCGATGATCGCTGACGCCTCTATCATCGCCGCTTCGAATTCACGCTCGAGCCCAGGGCGCACATCCAATAAGGCGAGTTCCAGGATCATCGAAAACTCCTTGGTGTGTCACGCGCAGCCGTTGAGGACGATGGACAAGTCAGACAGCGACGGCTCCCGGGTGAACGACTCTAGGCGGCCTTTGGCGTGACGACAACCGCTGTTCCGTAGCAAAGAACCTCCGTCAAGCCGGTCATCACTTCGGTCGCGTCATAGCGAACGCCTACGATGCCGGTGGCTCCGAGTTTGTCCGCGTGGTCGCACATCAGCGCGAATGCTTCGGATCGCGCCTGCTCGCACAGGTTGGTGTAGATCGAGATGTTGCCGCCGAACAGCGATTCGATAGCGCCGAAGAAATTACCGACGATCGAACGCGAACGAACGGTGATTCCGCGAACAATCCCAATATTTCGTGTCACGGTGCAACCCGGCAATTCGAAAGTGCTGGTGATCATCGATGCATTCACGTCATCTCCTGGTCTGAACAAGAATCCGCTCGCACATATCCCGATCCAACGGCGCGGGCGGCGCGCTGATGGGCCTTCGACGCCAACCACCATCCATCACTTGCGTCGTGCGCGTGTCGCAGCCGCGGCCTGACGGGCCAGAGCGGCAATTTTCTCGACGTCCGCGTCAGAGTGAAACTCCAACTCCAGCCATTCGGAGCGACCCTTTCGAAAGCGCGCTTGCGGATCGGCGCGAAGCGTCGCCTGCAGCGCCGCCGGAAGGCGCAGGTCAATCAACGACGCCGAATGCAGGTGTGCAAACTCTCGACCCGCGACGCGCCACGCCGGATTGCTGCCCGAACCGAAACTCGAATCCGCGTCCTCTACTCCCGGAATGGCCGACAGCGCCGCGCAAAGCTTGTCCGTCGTGTCCATTACCGTTCGAGGTCGCAAATCACGAACGCGCGGGCCATCGGAGTGAGCTTTCACGAAAATCGCCACCACAGGAATCCCGCCACTATGCCGGGAATCAGAAAAATCGCCAGGAAGATCGGAAGCTCCTCGGCGACCGAATAGCCCGCGCGCGAGACACCCAGCCACATATTGATCGACGCTGCCGCCAGCCATACGGGGATGAACAGTTTGGCGGCGCTGGCGGCAGACCTTGGGCCGCCGCCCAGCCACCATCCGCCGACCGCGAAGGCGCCGAGCAAGGCGAGTCCACCGACGATGATGATCGCAGTTCGCATGAGACTTTCCCGATAGATGGAGGAACGGTGGCGTGGCGAGACCTAAGGTTCAGCCTTCCTGCAGACGACCTTCGGGCGACTCGTCGCTCTGGCCTATTGTGGCTGGCGAAATGAACATGTGCACATGACCGCAACGCTCGCAGATCGCGCATTGCGCAGTACCGTTCCACGCATCGAAGGTAAGCAGCTTGGAAAGCGGCGTGGCGAGCTCAATCTCTTGTTCCCAAAAGCTTCCGTGACTGCACACGCCGCATCGCAGCGGACGGCCCTGTATTTTGATGGGGCCGAAACGCTCTGGTTTGTCGTCGGATGGCATGATCGATTCCTTTCGAATGCGCAAGCGAATGCGGACGGCGGTCGATGCAACTCAATCGACGATAAACAACGTAGCACCACGATCGGTGTGCGAGCGATGAGCTTCGGCGTTGTCCGCCACCTGATAGCTCATGCCCGCTGTCAGGGTAAACTTTCGCCCGTCTTCGAGTTCGGTGTGAAGCTCGCCTTCCGTGCACAAAAGGATATGACCTTTCACGCACCAATGGTCGGCGAAATAACCGGGCGAGTACTCGACCATCCTGACGCGTATCTTGCCGAATTGCTGCGTGCGCCAATAGGCGCACCCCCGTTCGCCCTTATGCTCGCTCGTCGGGAGTTGGATCCAGTCAGTTGTGCCGAACGGAATGTCTGACATCTGCACGGATAACTCCTATGCACGGATCGCTACCGAAAAGCGAACGACCATTCTAGCGCAGAAGCACGAACCAATTCAGGCTCCCCAGTAGCCGATACCGCGCGCCATCAGAACCGCGCAGAAAATGATCAGCGCCACTCCCGCGAGTTCCCATCGAATGACGGCACGAATGCCGCGAACCCTTGCGGCGGCAGTCGCCGGCAGTACTCCTTCTCTCAGGGATGTACGCCACGACAGAAACTGAACTGTTGGATAAATCGACATCAGTCCGACCGCCGCGAACAAGCTGATTTTTGCGATGAAGGGTGCGCTGTGAAAATAGTACGACGCGCCTTTTTCGAAATAGAAGACTCGCAGCAGGCCAACGGCGACCAGGATGCCAGCCGCGCTGCCGAAGATAGAATCGGCGCGCAGCAATGTCCGCGCATTCTGGACGGTCAGTTCGCCTCTGGTCAGTGTGAACTCGACTGCCAGCGCTGCGACCAGGATGAATGCCGCGAGGTGATGAAGAAAGGCGAACAGCGATACCATCAGCGACCCTCCGGCGTTCTAGACGCCGGGACCGACCGGCGGATATTTGCGGAATTCCGGGGCTTGCTCGAACCGCTGCGACAGGTCGACCAGGCCCGGATGATGCGATGCCGGCACCACTGCCGCCAGCATCGACTGCGTGAACTGCCATGCAATCGCCGCCGCGATCGACGGCTGATTGTCAGGTGCAAGAAACGCTGCTGGCCGGCGCTCGACCTCGCGCTCCAGCCCGGCATACGCGGCCAATAGCTGGCCCGTGACGCGCCGCAGCCAAGGCTCGTACTGCGCTTCCTTGGGACGAAGGTTGCGTTCGTAGATGATCTGCACGCTTTTGTCGCACGCTGCCAGCGCCAGGCTGACGGCGCGAAACTGGTGCTGAAGTTCGACGCGGTCAGCGGACCACAGCGATCGGCCGCGCGCCGCCGTCGCTTCGACAAATTGCAGGATCAGCGACGAGTCCATGAGTACCTCGCCATCGTCGCACACCAGCGTGGGTGCCTTGACTACTGGATTGATGCTCTGGAAATGTTCGAACGTGCTGAATACCGAAACAGAATCGTGCTCGAATGGCACGCCGAGCACTTCCAGAGAAATGGCCACTCGCCTGACGTAAGGCGAGTCGAGCATACCGATCAGGCGCATGGAAAAGTGAACATCAGCTGAAGCGACTTTGCGATGACGGCAGCGCTTGGCGCGCCGCGTTAGTCATTATGAACGCCGGTGGAACGCGCTGCCCGACGCACTTTTTTTACTTTCAGCAAGTCTACACTTTGGCGGCGTTCACGCAACCGACGTGGAAATGAAAACCTTTTCTCATTCGGGCGCAAAGAACCAGGCTCGCGCAATCAAGCCGCCAACGATTTCGTAGACTGCGGCGACTTCGACGGGGTGATCCCGCAGGCCAAAGATGCGCTCATGGTCGATCACCTTGTTGCCGAACACCATGCGGTTGAGAATCTCGGCACGCAGCCCGGGCAAGTTGAAACGCTGCGTCGCGTAGAACTCGGAAAGCTGAGCTTTGCCCGAAATGCTGGGCTCCGCCGAAGGCATCCTATAGACCAGAATCGTATCGGAGTAGACCGATACGAATCGATCCAGATCGCGATCGTTGTAGGCATCGACCTGGCGCTGAACAACGTCGGCTGTCACGCTGTTTTCTCCTCGTTCCGGTGGGCTGCTATCGACTGGTCGATTCGTGCGCCCAGACGATGCGCCATCCTTCCGGTTGCTTTTTCCAGAGCGCGGTAAAAGCCAGCTGTCGCGTTCGCGCGGGACCGTCGGGAGATAACGATTGCGATTGCGCCGCTATCAGCAGCGTCGTCAGTCCCAGGTCGTCGCGAAGCATGTCGACCACGGGCTCGCCGACGTAGGCGTACGTTGTCGTCGATACGCCGCCGCTCCACCACTGCGATTGCTTTGCGTGCAGCGAGTCCCAGCCGCGGATGATCTCGCCGTTGAACACGAAAACGAGCGCCGGATCGCGCCAGTACGCGACCAGGTGCCGATCGGTATCGTGCAGGTTGGCCGCCGCTTCCATCTCGGCGAGCATCAGTCCGACCTCATCGCGAAATGCGTTCATTTCATCGACCTCGCATCCGCAGCTTTGAACGTCTGGTCAAGCCGGGGCTTTGCACTATAGGACCCGGGCCGAATGGCTGCAAGCGCAACGACCGGCGGAGTGCGCTCGCCAATGGCGCACCGGCGCCGCCTGAGGCCTCTGCGCTCGATTTTCGGCGAGTGGGCATATATGATCTAGGCGCGGCGCCGAAACGCCGCTATTTTTTGGGAGTCGAAATGCCGATGTACATGGACATTCACGAGGTCGAAGGAGCCACCGCCGAAGGCGTGGCTCAGGCGCACCTCGCGGACATGGTCAAGCAGTCCAAGCACGGGGTGGAATATCACAAATATTGGTTCAACGAGAAGCAAGGCAAGATCTTCTGCCTGTGCAGCGCACCGAGCCCGGAGGCCGCGGCGACCGTGCACCGTGAGGCGCATGGATTAATGGCAGCGAAGATCATCGAGGTGGCGCCTGAGGTGGCCGAAGGGTTCCTTGGCGGAAGTGAAGTCAACCCGGCGGGCGCCGCAATCTTGCCTGGCGGCAGCCACGATGATCGCGATCCCGGCATCCGGACTGTGATGTTCACGGATATCGTCGACTCGACGGCGCTGACTCAGCGTCACGGCGACGACGCAGCGATGGTCTTTATCGAAGTCCACGACCGGATCGTGCGCGATGCACTGGGCGCGTCGGGCGGGCGCGAGGTCAAACACACCGGCGACGGCATCATGGCGTCCTTCCTGTCGACGGTGGCTGCCGTTCGTTGCGCCACCCGCATTCACCGGGAACTCGATAAATACGAACAGCAGAACCAAGGCATCCCCGTCCAGGTCCGCATCGGTGCCGCCGCCGGAGAACCCGTCGAGAACCATCAGGATCTGTTCGGATCGACGGTACAGCTCGCCGCGAGACTCTGTTCCCGCGCCGAGCCTCGGCAGAGCCTGGTCTCGAATGCCGTGGCCGAGCTCTGCCTCGGCAAGGGCCTGGTCTTTGTCGACCTGGGAGAGGTTTCGCTCAAGGGCTTTGAACGCCCGGTAAGGGTGCACGCCGTCCAGCATTCCTGATTGCGGCCGCGGACCGCTCGTCGATATCGCTCCCCGGAGTTCGTGACTAGTCGCGCAAATAGGAATATTGTCCTGCACCGGGCGTTGCACGAGTTTGGAACCGTGTCCGAACGGGCGGCAGCACCCGCTATCGGGAGGTATTCTCATGAATCCCAACGCAATGGAACCGCAGCTGCGGGCAGACGCGCCGTTTGCATCAAGCGATGGGCCGGGATTTTCTAGGACGCCGCCGCGACGCTCTCGCGGTACTCTCGTTTTCCTCGTGCTGCTGGCTGCTTTGGTGGGAATCGGGATCTGGGGCGTCACACAGTTTCTCCTCAAACCCCAACCGCTCCCGCCGATCGCCGACTCGGCGACCCCTCCCTCGGCTGCGCCTGCCGCTTCGTCTCCCCCTTCCACCGCTCCGCGCTACCCGGTCGATACGGCACCTGCGGCCCCACTGCCGGCGCTCAACGAAAGCGATAGCGCTTTCGTCTGCAGCACTAGGGAACAGCGCGCTCGGTCGTTGGCTGGTGCCGAAGGACCTTATCCGCCACGTTGTCATCACGGTCGACAACCTTCCGCGCAAATCGATGCGTCCGCAGATGTGGCCGGTGCGCCCCGCGGCGGGAACGTTCATCGTCACCGATGGTGCAATCGCCCCGACTAATGCGGAACGCTACACGCCGATGGTCCGTGCGCTCGAGGCGGCCGATCCGGAGAAGCTCGTTGCTGTCTACGTTCGCTGGTATCCGTTGTTCCAGGAGGCGTATCGCGAGCAAGGCTATCCCGACGGCAATTTCAATGATCGCCTGGTCGAGACGCTGGACTCGCTGTTGGCAACACCCAATGTGAGTGGCAACGTTGCCGTGACGCAACCCAAAGTGCTCTGGCAGTTCGCCGACCCGGCATTGGAAGCGCTGCCGGTCGGGCAAAAGATCATGCTGCGGATGGGTCCGGACAACGAACGGCGAGTGAAAGCGAAGCTCACGGTTATCCGTGCTCTCGTCGCCCGGGAGGCGCCGCACTAGCCCGCGCACACGTTCAGCGCACGTCTACCACTTCGATACGGCCGCCGTTCTTGCGCAGAGTGATTTGGGCGGCGGCTTTTTGCTTGACCACATAGAATCTTGTGGGCGTATAGACGAATCTACCGTGGTACGAAGTCCCTCCGCTGTTCCTGCCACTGACGACGAGATAGCCGCCGAATGGCGGCTGAAGCGAATTCGATGGCGTGAGCTCAACGTAATAGCTCTGATCGATTCCAGATAGTGGTTCATAGGCGATCACTTCTTCGCTGCGGCCAGACGACTGCAGGCGCTTGGCGCCTGCTTCCAGCGCATAGGCGAGATGCGTTCCGTTGTCCTCGAACACTGAGCAAGCCACCATCGGCAACAGCGCAATCAGCACAAGCGCGAGGCGATGGCGGTGTCGCGAGCGCAGAGGCGCGGTTCCTGCCTTCGACGCCGCCGATGCAAAGTCGAAGGGCGCGGCCGTGGATCGCAGCGATTCGCGCATCAGTAAGGCGTTCCATCCTTGTGCACAAAGCGCCACTTGCCGTCGAGCTGCGTTGCTTTGAGATCATCGTCCGGGTAGCTTCCTTCATCTCCGGGCGTTCTGTCGCCGATCTCCAGGTACACGACGTCGTCGCGGGTTTCGTTGATCAAACAATGGCCGTTGCCAGTTCCGGCTTTGAACCCGACGCACATTCCGGGCGAAAGCTGGGTGCGTCCTTCGTCGGTGTGCAGCGTGGGCCGTCCCTCGAGGATGTAGACGAATTCGTCCTGTCTGGTGTGAGCGTGGCGCAGCGCTGAACGCGCATTCGGCGCGAGCCTAGTCAGGTTGACTCCGAAATTGGCGAGGCCAAACAGATCTCCCAGCGGTCGCTTCTCTCTGCCCGCCATGCGCGAGGCGAACGGTTCCGGATAGTTCGTGGGTTTGGTACGCGCCGGCGCATCGGCCGCACGATTGCGATTGCGATGGGGACGTGCTTGGCTTCTCCCGACATGGCGGCCTCGTCAAATGAATGCTGTTGTCCGGCGCGCTGGCTTAGCAGCGGTCGGGAGATCGGTGACAGCGCATGGCCACGAGGTTGGCTGGCGAAGAGTCAGTCGCCACGATCTTCGACACGATCATCCAGGATGCTTGTGTTGCGTTTCAGATCGACTTCGGAGAAGCAACAGAAAATGATTTCGCGAATCGCGGGAAATTGATCGACCGTCGATCGGACAGTCGCTACCGCGATTCTCGCAGCCAAGTCTTTCGGGTAACCGTAGACGCCGGTACTGATACAGGGAAACGCCATCGTGGACACATCGTTGTTCGCTGCGAGTTCGATACAACGGCGATAGCACGAAGCGAGGAGAACGGGTTCGTCGTCGTCCCGCCGTGCCAGACGGGGCCCACGGTGTGAATGACGTAACGCGACGGGAGGTGATACGCCTTGGTCAGCTTGGCCTCTCCGGTAGCGCAGCCCCCGAGCAGCATGCATTCGCGCAGCAACTCGGGACCCGCGCCGCGGTGAATCGCTCCGTCTACTCCTCCACCGCCGAGCAGCGACGAATTGGCGGCGTTGACGATCGCATCGACCGCGAGCGTCGTGATGTCGGCGCAGATCGCGCGGAGAGTCGCCGCCATCACATGCCCTCGTGCGTCACGTGGAAGCGCCATCGCGCATCGGCTTCCGCGACAAGCTACGGATCGAGCGCGCGGAACATGACATAGGCGTCGACCAAACCTTTCTCGCGATGACGAAACGCACCGGGAAGCGTGCCGACAATCGTGAAGCCGAGTCGCTTCCAAAGCGCGACCGCGGGCTCGTTGGTGGACACGACGAAGTTGAACTGCATCGCGATAAAGCCCAGTCGACGAGCCTCGTTCAACGCATGCTCGCCCATCGCGCGCCCAAGGCCGAGACCGCGTGCATCGGGCGAGACCATGAATGCGGCGTTGGCGACATGCGAGCCAAGACCGGGCTGGTTGGCCCGCAAAATATATGTCCCGACAATTTTTCGCTCGTGTTCGGCGACGTAGCAGCGATTCGACGGGTGCAACCAGTACGCGAGGCCTTCTTCGCGCGTGGTGTCCGAGTCGAACGCATAGGTGTCGCCGCGCAGTACGACCGCGTGAAAAATTGCCCAGATGGACGTGCTGTCAGAAGCTGCCGCTTCGCGGATCGGTAGCATCGCTGCGGATGGCGCTAGCGCGCTTCAGGTCTTCCTGAACACTATGTGAGTCGCATTCGGCGACGCCACATGCTCGACACATTGATAGCCCAGCGCAACCATGTCGACGCCGGAGAACAACTTCTCGCCGGAGCCGAGAAGAATGGGCGCGATCGCCACATGCATCTCGTCGACCAGCCCGGCGCGAAGGTATTGCTGAATCGTATGTACTCCGCCGCCAAGCCGCACGTCCAAACCTCCTGCCGCATCGCGGGCGCGTTCAAGCGCACTGACGATGCCGTCGGTGACAAAGTGGAACGTGGTGCCGCCGTCCATCGCGAGCGGCTCTCGGTAGTGATGCGTCAACACGAAGACCTGGGTGTGATAAGGCGGGTTGTCGCCCCACCAGCCTTTCCAGTTCGGGTCGGGCCACGGTCCTCGTATTGGCCCGAACATGTTGCGCCCCAGAATCCAGGCGCCGACATTACTGAATCCGCGAGCGGCGAAATCCTCGTCGATGCCAGTCGTCCCCGGATCAGTGCCGTACAATTTTCTGAAACGTCCGGGTTGGAAATACCCACTCGTGGATCCGTCGTCCTCCGACGCCGAGGGGGTTTTCGAGACTCTGGTTCGCTCCGGCGCCGAATCCGTCGACGGAAATGGAAAAACTTGCGACGCGTAGCTTGGACATGGGTGTTGTCCTAATGGATGACGGCGATCACGTGCGCCTGGATCTTGCCATCGATGGCGCCTTGACCGAACTGCGCCGCTATGCCGGCGGTGGCGGTCGCTGTCGCCCTGACGAGGTCCGGGCTTCCTCGCGCCTCGATCTCGTTGCGAAGAGGCGTTCCCTGGCAGTAGGCGATCGCGGGAATCTGCGGCGAGTCGGCTCGACTTCGCCTGGCGAGGGTGTCGATGCTCGCCGGCCGCGTGAAGCCGCCGCGCGACAAATCGGCGGCGATGCTTGCTCGATCGTGATAGCCATGAGGCGTTCGAGCCATAAAGCGTGGCGGATCGTTCGGGTACAGCGAAGCGAGACTCCGCGTTACCGTGTCCGCGAATTCGTTGTCTTCGATGCGATCCCAGGCATTGAACAGAAACGTGCCTCCCGGGCGCAAGACGCGGCGAGCGTCGGCATACGCGACTGCCTTGTCCGGAAAGAACATCACACCGAACTGACACACAACCACGTCGAAGCTCGCATCGGCGAAGGGCAGTTTCATCGCGTCGGCCTGACGCCATTCGATCGGGCGCGAAACGCCGATCCTCGCCGCCTGGTCAAGCATCGGCTGATTGAGGTCGGTCGCGACAATTGACGTCGAAACGGGAAGCGTGCGCGCGAGATGCCGCGTTACGACCCCGGTCCCGGCAGCAATCTCCAGAACGCTGACAGGTCCTATCGCAGCCACCCGTTCGGCGAGATCCCTGGCGTAGGGCTCGAAGATCAGAGGAACGAGATAAGTTTCGTATAGCTGCGGGATCGAGCCCGCAAATTTACGGTCGACATTGCCGTTGGTCATGGGTCGGCGACCCTCCTTCCGAGTTCGTCGTCTGATTTATGCTGATTGGAACAGTTCTATCGGATTGCCCGAGGGGTCGTCGACAACAACCTGCTTTCCACCTGGCCCCGAGACCACTTCGCCGCGAATGCGCGCCCCCGACTGCCTAAGCTTTGCGATCAACGATGCAAGATCTTCGGTTTGGATCACCAGCCGATTCCAGCCGCCCGGCGACGGCTTTGAACCGTCGGCCAACACGCGCGCGGCCGAACTGCCAGGACCGCTAAGCCACAAGGTGAGATCTTCGCGCCGCACCATTGCAAACGGCGGACCCCATTGTTCGACCAGTTCGAAATCGAGAGCGTCGATGTAGAAGGCCACGGCGGCATCGACGTCGTTTACGAGATATCGGATAACGGCCATGACCGAATGTTAGCGCGTGCCGCTGACCAACCCGCTACGCGCCTGTAGTCCGCACTGCGCAACTATAGCAGTTGCGTATCAGCCGACGACCGATCGAATCGAACACCAGACGCGGTCCCGCATTCAAAGATGAAGCGCGTGGGACGGCACGTCGTACTGCCACTGCGGCTCGTGTCGGCGCTCGTAGATCAGCCAGCGATTCCCTGAGCGGCGCAGCTTGTCCCGGTACCAGAGCGCGCGCACGGCTATGCGCGGGCTCGTCTCGTTCCCCACGTAGAGCAGCGACGCCGTAAGTCGGCTGTCGCACGTCGCCAGATCGCCCTTGACCGTCATGTGCAGATTGCTCAGGGCGTGGTCTGTCGCCCCGTATTGGCTGATCCGCCGACGGAGCCAGTCGGCAACGCCGCGACCCCCTTCGAGTACTTGCGGCTCGAAGTTGTACCAGGACTTGGCGTCATCGGAAAAGCAGGTGGCGATGCCGTCCCAGTCCTTCGCATCAAGAAAGTTAAGGTAGTTCTCAACGGTCTCCCTGATGGCAAGCTTGTCGAGGGCGGTTGAAGCGAGATCTGACATGGCGCGTCTTCACTTTTCTTGTGCGTTGAGTCGAAGCTTTACCGGCTGGGCCGCGTTCACGGTGCGCTCACTACTTGATCCTTCGCGCGGTGGCGGTGCCTGAGCCTCCGCCACTGACGGGCTTGCCCTCCTTGTCAAACAACTCAAGGGTAATCCTCGAATCGAAGGCGTTGCCGTCCACAGATAAGCGTATCTGCTGCGTCAGAATTCCATGACCGTCAGGACTCCACCCGCCCGCTTTCAGAAGTTCATCGGTAGTCGTCACTGCTTTCGACTGAAAGAATTCGTACTTCGCCTCATACTTTCTGGTGCCAACTCTTTTCCACACGCCATAGGCAGGTGCCACGGGAGGCGCGGCATCATAGTTCGACGACTCCGTCATCGTTCCGCCGATATTGAAGGCGTACATGAACTCGAGATCCTTGGTGTCGGCAAATGCGCCCGATGTGAACTGAACCTTTCCTCGCCACGCGCCGACCAGGCTATCGCTGCTGTTGCCGGTGTCTGCGACGCACATTCCGGGAACCGCGCTCGTAGCGATAGCAAACGCTGCAAACACCGCGATATTTTTCAACATGTGCGCCCCAATCGCAAGTAGGTCGATCGCAGGTTTATGTTTCAGTTGTCGCAGAATGAACTCAATTGCGTGAAGGAGGCCGCCGTTGCGTGGCGTCAGTTGCAGCACATCCCAGGCGCCGTTCTCTCGCCTGGGCGATGAAAGCAGACGGATCATTTCATCGCCGCGCCAACCGTTTGCCGAATCGGGATGTCGGATGGGTCGAAATCCTGGAGGCAGAAAACGTTGACGCCCAAATAGTCCGGGGTGACGCGCTTGCGGTGGAAAGGATAGATGCCACAGGTGCTGCAGAAAAAATGTCGCGCCGTCATCGTGTGGAAACGATACTCGGTCAACGCGCCTTCTCCCGATAGCAGCTTGAACTGATTTTCATGCACCTTGACCATCAGCGCGTTCTTGCGGCGACAAATGGAACAATCACACGTCGTCAGTTCGGGCAAGTCTGTTTCGATCTCGAACGTAACGGCACCGCAATGGCAACTGCCGCGGTATTTTTTCATTGGACGGCCCATGCGTTCTAGAAAACTCCGGCGTCCGCAGCCGCTCGCCCGACGGCTTCGCGCCAGCCCACGAAGCGCTCGGGCGGAATCGCGCTGCGACCGGCGACCCGCTCGACGGCCAGACGAATATCTGCAGAGCTGTCCGCTTTAAGGGCGGCATCGACGAAAAGCTGCTCAAGCACGTCCTGCTGGGTGTGGCTGCCGCCCAGCCGGTACATGCCGCCGATGGCGGGGCGCATCAGCGCCACTGCCTCGGCATGACGTCCTGCGGCGTGAGCGAGCTGGGCCTCGGCGATCGGCAGCACGTAGTCGCGAACGAGGGGAGGGACCGTGCCGCGGCCTTTGGCGAAGCTGCGCATCGCTTCGACCATGCGCTCCGCAGCTGCGGTGCGTCCGGTGGCGGTCAACGCCATCAGCCAGTGCGGCAGCGTGAACGCGGATTGGCAATCGCCGATGCGCGCCTCGGCTTTGTCGGCCAATTCTTCCCAGCGGTTGCCGACATCGACACCGAGACGCTGGAGGCGAAAGAGCATCGACGCCGCATTCTGCACGTCGATGTAGACATCAGGCGCGGCGACCGTGAGCGGTGCGGCGAGGTTGCGAAAACGCGTGTCGTAGAGTTCGAGCGCGCCGGCATGGTCGCCGTGCTCGAGCGTGAACAGCGCACAGTGCCACCAGAGATGGTGCTGCAGGTTGTGGCTGCCCTCCCAGTTTGGCGCCAGCATGGTGAGCCACTCGATGCCTTCGCTGCGACGGCCCTGCATCTCCATGACATGGGCGACAGCGTGTGCGGCCCACAGATCGTCGGGGTCGAGCTCGATGGCGCGGCGCCCGGAAGGTTCGGCGGCAAAATAATTGCCGGCCTCTTCCTGCGCAAAGCAGCGGCACGCGAGTATTCCGGAATAGCCGGGGATGTCCTCCGACCAATGCGGGATCAAGCGCTCGACGGAGGCGACCATATCCTGCGGACGCCCCAGCCAGAAATTGACAAAGTGGGCGAGGCGAAAGGCGACCAGATCGTGCGGATGCGTCCGCAGGATCGACTCCCAGTGAGCGAGGGCACGATCGAGTTCGCCGTCGGCCCATGCGGTCAGGGCGGCGACGTGGCTGCGCTCGCGCGGCGTCGCAGCGGAGGCATGCGACTCCGCGATTCGCGCCGACTTGACGGCGCTGGGGACGGCGGCCTGCTTGAACGCCAGCATGGCGAAATAGCCCTTCATGCAATGCGCCAGCGCGAAGTCCGGATCGGCTTCCAGCGCGGCATCGAGACGGGCTGGCGTGTCGGCCCGGTAGGTCAGGTAGCCGGTGACGAGATGATCGAAAGCAGTGGCGGCTTTCGCACTGGCGATCGAAATGGGAAGTCCGCGCGCATCGAGATGCATGTATTGCTCCTGGCAGACATTCGCCATTTATCTTGCATGCACCCGCAGGATTTCCGCTGACTCGGGAATCACGATGGCTCTTGCGCTGATACCGCGTTTAACATCGGGCCGCAGGAACGATGGTGACATCAATCGACCAGTTACGTCGACCTCGGCGTCGACTTCGTTGCGCGCCTTCCTTATTTCTCGGGGATCCCTGCCTTGCGCAACCCTGCGTAGAGGTGCGTTTCGGTCTGTTGCAGATACGCAGGCACGTCCGAAATGCGCAGTGCCTTGAAGTCGGCGATCGAAAAGCCCGGCCGCTGCGCCAGTAGCTTGGTCTTTTCTGCTTCCGCTCTGGCGACGTTTGCCTTGAGCGCGTAGGCCGCGACCAGATGGGCGTGATTGAACCAGTCATCGCCCAGCGAGGCTACCTGTTCGCAGGCGGCGATAGCTTCGTCGTAGCGCCCAAGTGCCAGGTAAGCCCTGCATCGCGACCCCAGAAGGTAGCCAGCGATGGCCGCGCGACCGGGCTGCAACGCGAGCGCCTGGTCGACAGTCGCGCCAGCGCTTCGTCGGGCTTTCCCATGTCGACGAGAATGTCGGCGCGCTGGCCGATGCTGTCGGTACGAGGCGGATCGAGCTTCTGGGCCCTTGCGTTTGCCTCGAGTGCCGCGTCCCAACGCCACTGCCGTTGCAAGGCATCCGCACGGAAATTCCACGCGCGGGCCTGCCGTTCCGCGACCGCGATCAGCCGCAGCGACATTTCGTCGAGCTCGTGCACGAGGCGATCGTGATCGGCGTGCGGATCGAGGTCCAGTGTCGCCATGACCACGAGTTCCCGCCCCATCAACGCATCAGTGAGATTAGGGTCGAGCCTCAGCGCCCGGTCGTAGAGCGAGTTCGCTTCGGCCAGCACACTCAGCGATTGCGGCTCGCGCAGCTGCAGTAAGATCGGCGCGATACGATAGATCCTGCGCATTCAAGCTCGCGACAGGCTGAGCCATGACCCGACGCGCCTCACCGTCGCCGAGCGCGCTCCTCACCTGATTGGTGAGTCTCCCGATGAACAATTGCCGGCTCTCTCCATCGCCCGCCCGGATCGAGATCAAAGTCGTCGCTCCAGAGTTCGCTACCCGTGCTCGTCTCGCTGAGGCGGACTTTGACGCTGGTCCGTTCGCCTGTAGTGCGGACAACGCCTTCCACCAGATAGCGCACATTCAGTTCGCGCCCCAATAAGCGCGCGTCCACGGGCTTGCCCTTGTAGGTGGCCGCAAGGCTTGACGAGACCACCGACGAGCTCTCATTCCGATTGAGCGCCGAAGTGAGGTCGATGGTGAGGGACTCTGCCAACGCCCCTTCGCCGTGGCCGTCGGTGAGCGCGGTGAACGGCAGGACCGCAACCGAAAAGGAGGGCGGCCCCGCCGCTGCCGGTCCCGGGGAGCGCGTCATCCACCAGGCGCCGACCGCCGCCAACCCAAACGCGAGAAGGCCTGACGGTCGCCCAGACCCCGGGCATCGCTCGCGTCAGGCGGGAGAGGCGGCTGCCAATGGATTTCCGCGACGTCTAGGGCCAAGCGCGACCCGGTACACCTCGACGGGGCGCGCGATGTTTTTTACGCGTTGCGCTCCCAGATCTTCGAAATTGAAGGCAAGCTTATCCTGCACCTGGTCGCGAACGACGCGGCTGACGCATATCCCACCGGGGTCGGCCAAGGCCTCGAGTCGCGCCGCGACATTGACGCCATCGCCGAAAATGTCGTCGCCGTCGATGATGATGTCACCGATGTTTATGCCGATGCGAAATTCAATTCGCTCGTTTGCAGGCACGCCGGCGTTGCGCTCGGCCATGCCCTTTTGCACGTCGACTGCGCAACGCACCGCATCGACGACGCTGGGGAACTCGAGAAGAAGGCCGTCGCCGATGGTCTTGACGATGCGCCCACCGTACTCGGTGATCTTCGGGTCGATCAGCTCCCGCCGATGTGCCTTGAGCTTCGCCAGCGTGGCGCTGTCGTCGCGGCCCATCAGCAGGGAATAACCGACCACATCGGCCGACACGATCGCCGCAAGCCGTCGATGGTCCCGCGTCACGCGCCCCTCCCATGACTGGCACACCCTGCGGCATCATAGGAGACAACCAACCAACCCACAACCGATGCGCCGCGTGTCACGCGCGAGGTGGGTCCCCTTCAGGCCGCCCGATGGAGCGCGGACATTGTGCAGGACCTATCAGCCACTGCGCGCTCGACCGGGCAATCTCGAGATGCTCCTCGCGGAGAATGCGAGGGCAACTCCGATGGCGATTCTGACAACGTTGGATATTGCTATCGGGTAGTAGTCGCTCAGAGAAACATCCTGCTTCAGATACGCATACATCAGCGCAGTCGACAGTGCCGAGAAGACGATGCTTACGACGCCGTAAGTAGCGAGCCATATCCCGAGAGCGCTCAATGCCGCACGAGTCAAGTCGGTCGCGCCGAAGGTCTCCGACGATAGCGCTTCGTCGGAAGCCACCCGGTCCAAAAGCCGGCGCGGGAAGAACCAAAGCGTCAAGCCGAGGATGGTAGGGAAAATCAGTGTCGGAACGAGTTGTCCGAGAACTGCGCCGATTGAATGGTCGCTCGTCGCCCTGAGTACGAGCGAGAAATACAGTGGCAAGTCGCAAACAGCGAAAGCGACGGCCGACAATCCGGCGACTTTTACCAGGATCGGGAGAGCATCTTTGCTATTCATCGCGAGGGCTCAATAGCGTGCGCGGACCGGCGCAACATGGAAGGCGGCGAGTTGCCGTAACGATTTTGGCTTCACTCATTGGTCCGGAATCACCGGCTCGACCAACTTCGCGAGCTGGGCAAGTGACTCCTGCCATCCCAGATAACACATCTCCACAGGAATGACCGCGGGGATTCCGGTTTGGACAACGGTGAGGTCGGTCCCGCAGGAAACCGGCGTCAATGTCACCGTTGTGTCCATTTCTCCCGGCATATTGGGATCATCGAATTTGTCGGAGTAACGAATACGTTGATTCGGAATCAACTCGCGATATTCGCCGCCGAACGAGTGGCCGTGTCCGGTGCCGAAGTTGGTGAACGACATTTTGAATGTGCCGCCAACTCTTGCCTCCATGTGATGAACCTTGCAGGTGAATCCGTACGGCGGAAGCCATTTGCTCATCGCGCCCGCGTCGAGAAATGCACGATAGACGCGCTCTGGCGTCGCACGGAGTACGCGATGGAGTCGGACAGTGTTTGCAGGCATGATTGACTCTCAGGAGTGGAAAACGAACAAACGCTCACGGCGCATTGTTGCGCCGGTGAAAGCGCGCTGCGGCCGACTGCATGCCGCCGGTCGCAGGGTAGACAGTTCCCGCATGGCCAAGACCAAACGGGGGCATGTTGACGTAGATGTTTTCGTAGCTGCCCGGCGTCGCCACGTAGGTTTCGTGCCAGATACCTACGCTGCCGTTGGTACCGATGGCCTGGTTGAACGCGCGCCACGCGGGCAGATGGACCGACTCCTTGTTGCGCGCGTAGGCAAGCAACTTTTCGAGGCTGCGCCAGTACTGGAGGATGAGGGTGGTGCGTCCGAACCAGGATTCCGCGTGCATGAAGCCCAACTCGGGGTGGCGGTAGAGCTCCTTGATCATCCGCGGCATCGCCGTGGCGACCGGCAGCCAGCGATGGACACTCAGAGGACTGTTGAGGCGCATGCCGATCATGAAGATGACAAAACTTCCATCGAACTCAGCGGCGAGGCGTTCGTTTCTTGTCCTGATCAAAGGTACCTCTCCGGCGTTGTCGGTGCATCATACGCGCACCGTGTTTGCTTCGCGCGTCATGTCGCGCCGAGCCGCCGAGCGATGGACATCGAAGGAATTGCGAGCAATTCAGCTCCAATTATTTTGGTACGAGTCCCTTTACCGCGTTGGCCCGGGCACTGTAGGTGATGTGGCCGGCGGCGTCTGCTGGCAGGCACGCGCGCATCCGTGCTTGGAGAAGCGCGGTATCCTCGGGCGCCATCACCCTGAGCTTTGGGCCAACACTCGGCGCCAGGCGAACGGTCGCCCAGAAGTCGTCGAAATCGACGAACGTGCGCTGCACGGTGATCTCGCGTGTTTCAATGCCCTCCAGGCCCGCATCGGCCCACAAGGCGCGCATCGCGTCTGTTCGAGACGCGTCCGTGCTCGGCGGTGTCGGAACTGTAAAACCCATCGCACGCAATTCAGCTTGCAATGCTGCGTAAGGAAAGCCGCCTCCCAACATGTCCCACGCGTAGGCTGCAACCGCGCCACCCGGGCATACCACGCGGGCCATTTCGGCAACGCCCTTGGCCGGCTCGGGAACGAAGAAAATCACCAGCGCCATGACAGCTACGTCAAATGTATCGTCAGGGAAAGGCTGGGCCATTGCATCGCCCAGACGAAACTGTGCGACACGCGACGCGGGTCGTGTTCGGGCAAACGCAAGCTGGCCCTCGGAAGGGTCTGTCCCATGCACCAAGGCTGGCGCACACCGCTCGACGATCATTTCGGTAAAGGCGCCATTGCCGCAGCCCACGTCGAGCCACCGCAAACCCGGCGCCGGAGCGAGCCAGTCGAGGAAAGTTTCGCCAGCGAACTGGCTCCACTTCCCCATGTATCGTTCGTAGCCTGCGCCGTCGTCGAAGCGAATGGGCTGATCAGTCATCGTCACTGCTCCGATTGGGCTCCGGGGAAAGGCGGTGAAATACGGCGCGCTTCAGTGCTTCCAGAACTCGCGTGAAGCGATGCGCGCGCCCTCGGCCATCGCGGCCATCTTCGCCCACACGACGTCGGGATCGACCGCTGCCTGCCCGACCCACGTGCCAAAGCCGCAATCGCTTCCGGCGATGACATTTTCCCTGCCAACAAGTTTTGCGTAACGGCCGATGCGTTGCGCGATAAGCTCAGGATGCTCGATGAAGTTTGATTTCGATTCGATCACGCCGGGAATGAGCAGCTTGCCCTCAGGCAGCTTGACCGTCTCGAACAGCTTCCATTCGTGTGCGTGGCGCGGGTTGGCGGCTTCCAGCGCGATGGCGGAGGGGCGTGCGCGGAACACGATGTCGATCACGTCGGCCAAAGGGACGTCGCAGTGATGCGGTCCTTCGTAATTGCCCCAGCACAGATGCATGCGCAGCTGCTCCGGGGGAATGTTGGCGACGGCATGATCGAGTGCCTCCACGTGAAGCTGCGCTTTTTTGCGCCATTCCGCAATGCTCAAGTCGGCATGCTGGATGTGCCGTCCCATCCCGAGATCGGGGCAGTCGATCTGCAGGATGACGCCGGCCCTGGCGATCGTTTCGTATTCGTGTTTCATCGCCTCGGCGATCGCGAACAGGTAAGCCTCTTCGGTGGGATAGTACTCGTTGCGGAAGAACAGCGACACGACGCCGGGCGATGCCGCCGTCAGGAATGCCTCGCTCGCGTCGACGCCGGCGACCGCGGCCTGCAGATGGTCGACATCGGTCTGCGCCGCCTGGCGGATCGCGCACGCTAATCGCCGCATTGCACGCCGGCGTTTTCCGACGTGAACGCCCCGGGTCGCCGAACACGCGCTTGGCGAGGCTGGGAAATTCGGCCAGATCCTGATACACGAACGTGTTGCCGGTGCCGCCGAATCCGCTCAAGCGATCCTTGATGTAGGTCGCGTAGCTCGGCTTGCTCATTTCCCCGTCGTTGATCACATCGACGCCGGCAGCTGCCTGCTTGTGGACGACCTCGTCGACTGCGGCGGCCACTCGCTGCGCGAGCGCAGCGGCCTCGACCGGCACGCCTTCCTCCTTGGCGTACATCGTCCGGATAAGATCTTCGGGCCGCGGCAGACTGCCGGTATGCGTCGTCAGAAACCTGTCGGTACTGCGCTTCATCGCCGATCCTTTGCAAAGAACAAGTTCGCTTCACGCATCGGGTGCCCACAATCGCTTTTTGAAGTATTCGCGCCAGGCGGCGGGCAGAGAAGGATGGTCGCTTGCAGTCCCGAGCAGCGATTGATTCACCGAATCCGCCGCGTACAAATTGACCACGTCGGTGACCGTCAGGCGTCGCTGGTCGCGCGAAAGCCGTTCGATGCTATCTCCTGCGCCTAGATCGCCTTCTTGCCCAACCGAGAAATAGAATCCGCTGCGGCGGCTGTCGAGGAATCGCTTTACGATTTCGATTTGGCCGAAACGGATCGCCAGTTTGTAGCAGGGCATGCGCGGCTGCGTGACGACGAGTTCCGCGGTACCTATGCGATAACGGTCGCCGATCCAGACGTCGTCCTCCAGCAATCCCTCGATGGTCAGATTCTCCCCAAACGCACCCCAAGGCAATTCCTCATTCGGCAGCTCACGCCGCCAAAAGTCGTAATGCTCTGCGGGGTAGGCATAGACGGCTTTTTGCGCGCCACCGTGGACTGCCAGATCCGATTGCTCGTCGCCTTCGAGTTTTCGCTCTTGACCTGCACTCGACCCTGATACCGGCGTCTTGAAGATGGAAGTCAGGACGCTCTTTCCGCGCCATTGAACTTCCCTGGGTCCTCCGACGCTGATCGCGACAAGCTTCATGCGGACTGTTGCAGATACCTGTGGACGAAAGCGATCGCCATGCTGCCTTCGCCGACCGCAGAAGCAACGCGCTTCACCGGGCTCAGCCGCACATCGCCGCAGGCGAAAATCCCCGGGGCGCTCGATTCGAGGAGGTAAGGATCGCGATTGTGCGACCAGCGCCCGGCCTTCACCACGTCGTCGCCGGTCAGCACATAACCGCGCTTGTCGCGGGCGATGTTCGCTGGCAGCCACCCGGTTTCCGCGTCGGCGCCAATGAAGATGAATAGCCCGCCGCACTCGTGCCTTGCAACTTCTCCGCTCGCGCCATCGCCGCCGTTGCCGTTGCGTATGTCGACCGCGGTCAGATGCGTGTCCCCGTGCGCCGCGACAACTTCCGAACGCGACAGAACTTTCACATTCGACTTGGTCTCGAGCTGCTCGATAAGGTAGCGCGACATGCTCGCTTCCAGCGAATCGCCGCGCACGACGAGGGTTACCGTACGCGCGTGATTGGCAAAATACAATGCAGCCTGGCCGGCCGAATTTCCTGCGCCGATGACGTGAACGTCGAGTCCGTGGGTGGCGCTCGCTTCGCTGCGCGCCGCGCCGTAGTAGATGCCCTTGCCGATCAGCCGATCGAAGCCGTCGATGGTCAAACGACGCCAGGTGACGCCGGTGGCAAGAATGATGGTTCTGCCCCGCACTGTATCGCCGCCATCGAGGTGAACCTCGCGCGTTGCCGGATCGATGCGGGCGACGGACCGCGTGACGAGTATCTCGGCTCCGAGTCGCCTTGCCTGTTGCAGCGCGCGACTCGCAAGCTCATCGCCCGATACGCCGCTGGGAAAGCCGAGATAGTTCTCGATGCGCGACGAGGTCCCGGCCTGGCCTCCCGGCGCTTCGCGCTCGACCACGACGGTCCGCAATCCTTCGGACGCGCCGTAAACGGCAGCCGCGAGGCCCGCGGGTCCGCCGCCGACGATGATGGTGTCGTACTCGGGAAGACGGACACTGGTCTGAAGGCCGAGGCGCTCGGCAAGCTCACGCGTCGCGGGCCGGGACATGATCGTCCCGTCGGTCAGACGCAGCATCGGGCACTCGTCGTCCGTTGGACGAGTTCCCGGCCACCGCGTCGGCAGTTCAGGCGCGTCAGGCATTATCCAGTCGTAGCTGATCTGGTTGCGCTCGAGGAACTGGCGCAACGTGTTGGAGGCGGCATCCCAGCGGTGCCCCACCATCGTCACCCGCGCCTTGGGCGTTTCGGCGGCGATGCCCTGGAGTCCTCCGATGCGTTCGCGTGCGAGCGCGCCGACTTTGGCTACGAGTTCGGGCGAGCTAGCGGCCGCTGCGTAGTATTGCTTGGGATCCACCCGGAATACGCGCGAAGGTTCGGATGCCCGGTAGCCGCCGACGAACACCGTGCCGAAGGCCATCGGCACTTCGCCGAAGATCGTTCCCGGACCGCGCCAGCCCAGCGTTCGTTCGATGCCATCGAAAAGTTTGACGACTTCGATCTTGCCGCTGAGTACCGCGTACAACGCGCGATCGCCACCTTCGTGCACGACGAACTCTCCTGCACCGAGATGCAGATCCGCGGAGGTTTCGGCGAGGCGCTCGAGTTCGGCGACGGGCAGCGTCGAGAACAACGGAACGGAGCGCACGTCGTCAACAGTCAGCATAGCGTTAGGGACCTTACGGCAGCGACGCCGGTGAAGAGAACGGTTTGCTGGCGTCGACGACAAACATGACCAATGATTCCAGGTCGCTGGAACCGCTGCTGGAGACCTGCATTGCCATAGCCGCGCCTGCACCCGCTTCCGGCATGCCGGCTTTCACAACCATCGTTCCATGCGCGCCGCGGATACTTTGCTCGCCGGCGAGAACGTAGTACGCCTCCGAGCCGGGATGGCTATGCACGGTGGTAATGCTTCCGGGCGGCCCGCTGGCCTCATTGATCCGAAGCAAGTACTGCGCGGCAGCAATAGGCGCGATCGGCCCCACTTCGGATACTTTGGTGCCACCGGGGGACGCCCCACCTGCCGAACCAAGCGTGAACAGCCAGACCTTGCCTGCGGTCTCGGCGACCAGCGACCAAGGTCCGGCTGCAGCTTGCGCGGATTCTTTGGACGGATAGTTTTCGATGCGCCAGAAAAGCGCGCCGCTCGGCAGTTCCGTGACTTTGCGCTCAGCCAGCGGACGGACGACGAGCGCTTGTTGCGCAACGGACGGCGCAGCAAGGACCAAAGCCAGGGCACCGAACAGAACAGACACAAATCGCCGCATGAGATTCTCCTGCGAAAGGTGGTCGACGGAATCCGGTCAAGCCTGGTAGTACGTGCCGCTCGGAGGCTTCGCAAACAGCGCCATCGCTTGGGCCATCTGCGCAGGCGATATCGCCTTTGCGGCGTTCTGGTGATCTTCGATACTTTCCCACACCTCGATTATCGCCAGATGCGCGGGGTTGTCGGTGCTGCGCAACAGTTGGCAAGATTTGCAACCAGGAGATTTTTGGATCACGGAAATGATCGATTGAAGGAACTCGAACAGCTTGCGCTCGCAATCCTTCTTTGCTTCAAACTGGTTGATTCGCGTGATCACCGCTCACCCCTCTTTCCGCGCCTGTACTCTGCAGCGTAAAATTTGTCCCGAAGTCTATGACCATCCTGCGCTGTGTTGCAAATGCAATGTCGGGCGCCACTAGGGGAGCCTATGAAAAAGACAGACGCAAGCCAAAGTCAGTCGGCATCGGAGCTCATCTCCAAAAGAATCGCCGAACTTGGCGACTGGCGCGGCAAGACCCTCAGCCGAATGCGCAAGCTCATCAAGGAAGCAGACGCGGGTGTCATCGAGGAATGGAAGTGGGCCAAGCAAACCACCCCCGGTACCCCGGTTTGGTCGCACGACGGCATCATCTGCACTGGCGAATCCTACAAAGACAAAGTGAAGCTTACCTTCGCCAAGGGCGCATCGCTGAAAGATCCCGCTCGTCTGTTCAACTCGAGTCTCGACGGAAACGTACGCCGGGCCATCGACATCGGCGAGGACGAGGAGGTCAACGAGTCCGCATTCAAGGCGCTTGTTCGCCAAGCGGTCGCGCTGAATAGTTCGCCCAAGCCCAAGCCTTCGAAGAAAACAAAGTCTTGACGGTTTTCCGTTCGCGCTAGACCCAGCGCTTGACCGCGTCGGTCGTGTCTGCAGGCGTAGTGTTGACGCAAATCGCTAAAGTACGAATTGTTCTTTGGAAGCCTTACACCGCATTCATCGCCTTAGCGCGCTCGGCGGCGCTCAAGACCCGCAGGGTTACGACCGGCGTGCCGACTTGCGCGACAAAGAATGGACTTCGCTTGTACGTTCCGTCCAGACGAGCACGGGCGACTGACGCGAAGATCCGCGCAACGGACACGAGCGAGCCGAGCCTGTTGGCCGTCACCGGTCCCTTGGCATGCTTGGTATTGACAGGCGCGCTCGCGGAGCCGAACGCCGCGTCGAGCGAGCGTTGCGACGGACCCAAGCACGTGTGGACAAGGCCGACGTACGAAAGTTTGGCGTTTCGCGCGGTGTTGGCGATCGGGGTATTGCAGCAGCTCGCGTACCAGCGCAGAAGCCCGCGCTCGCTCAGCGACAGACAAGCCAGAGAGTCCACGCCCTTGGTCAGCGTGATGTGTTGCTGCAAGGTCGCCACTATTTCCGTTCCGCCCAGGTGATCCAGCACGGTCTTGGGGTTGCCCAACGCGTGAGCGTAGGCCTGACAGTCGCGGCAGTAGCAGGCAGCACGCGTCGTTCTCGCCGCTTTGGCAACGACGCCAGCGAGACGCCCGCATCTGCATTGAAGCAGGTGATCAGAGGAATTCATGCCCGAAGCCACATGCGCTTTGATGTCCTTCTGGCCAAGCAAGTCAGCCGTCGCGACGAAAAGTAACGTGCGTTGGTGAACAGTCGGGCGCTGGCGACGAGCGCCCGCGTTGAACAAAGTCAGGCGCCATGTCGGATGCGCGCGCTTTGCTGCACAATTCTAACAGCCCTGACGAGCTCGCGATTGAAGGCTTGCGGTTCTTCCAACATCGGGAAGTGGCCGACGCCAGGCATCAAGACGACGTCGACACCATGGGCTCGCAGGGAATCGACGTCTGTAAACGAGTCGTCAGGATTGATCGCGATCAACGGCAGTTGCAGCATACCGAGCAGTCCGGGCACTGCGCCGCCGAAAGTCCAGACCGCTTCGAGCGCACCGAGTGCCACGTTGGGCGGCGCGGCCGACATATCGCGAGCGATTCTCTCGACCAGCGCGGGATCGGCGCCAGCGCCGAACATCGTTCGAGCGAAGCGTCGCGTTTCCTCCACGAAGTCGGCGCGGAAGGGTGCCATCCGCAGATGCACTTCCTCGCTGGTGCGGATGACTGGAAGTTTGCCATAGGTGTCGACCCAGATAAGGCCGCTGACAACGCGAGTAAGTCTGTTCGCCGTCTCCAGGATAACGGCCCCGCCCATCGAATGACCAACGAGTATGACGTCCTTCAGGCCGAGATGTCGCACGACTGTCGCGACGTCAGTCCCGAACTGCGCGATCGAGGCCTCCTGCCGACCGGCGTCCGACTCACCATGTCCGCGCAAGTCGATGGTGACAACGCGGAACTCGCGGGACAGCGGTTTCAACTGTGCATCCCAATAGCTGCGATCGCAGGACCAGCCGTGAACCAGGACCAGCGCAGGTGTGGCGGCACCCCGGGATTCATAGGCGATCCGCGTGCCATCGCCGGAGCTTACGAATTGGGTCATGCGTCGTCCGACCTTGGGTTCAGTTGCTGGCAAACCCTATTCGCCCGGACCGCCACCGGGGAGCGCCCGTGTCGGGCGAAAGGTCAGCGCGCACGTTCGCGGACCTGAAACACGTTGCCTTCGGGATCGTAGGCGTTGCGCACACTGAATCCCGGACCTTCCCACTGCTCGGGCAACACTGCCCCACCGAGAGCTGAAGCAACCGACTCCGCCGCCGCGATACTGGAAACGGTGAAGAAAAACTTCATCGCCGAGTTCTCGCGCTTTTGCGGCGGGGACGTGATCGTGACGGCTTCCGCGATCGCGGGCGGCATCGCATGAACGATCAGTTGAAGATCAGGAGAAGCGAGGACGATCAGCTCGCCGGAGACGCGGATGCGATTCATGCCGAGAACCGCCTCATAGAACGCGGCGAGGCGCTCCAAGTCCTTGGCGTAGAGAAACAAGCCAGCGCGTGCGGGACCAGCCATGCGCGTCCTGGTCCGCTCCGACCCGCGTCGATGCCGGCTATCTCGACAACGCGCCCAAAAAATCAGAACCGGTACACGGCTGACATGAGGATCGACTTGCGCTCGCCGACGCCTCCCTCCAGCAGAACATACCCGCTCTTTCCGAACTCATATAGGCCACCGAACAGGGTGTTCCACGGTTGGGTCGGCGATTGGATCACGGCGAATTGAAGGTCGGTATTGGCGACGCTTCCCGCGACCTTCTGTTGGATTGCCTGATGCATCGCGCCAATCCAGATCGCCGCGCCGTTGGAGGTGCCGACCGTGGCGTGCATGCCAAGTCTGGCCGAGAAGACCGTGGCCACGGGCTTGGTGTGCGCGATCAATGTTTCGTTATCGAATGACAGATTGGTCTTGGTGCGATTCCAGTCGGCGACGACGATGGCAGTGAGGTCGTGCCAGTCGTTGACTTTGGTCCCTCCCTGGAGGGTTAGACCCAGGCCATAGGTGGGGCCACTGAACGCGGCATTGAGTTGAAGTTGCCTCGGTTCGATGATGTCCAGGATGGGATCAGCGGGAACTTGGATCAGCCCTTTGGTTGTGCCCTTCGTATAGCCAGCGAGGCCATAGATGTCCAGAAACGGGAATATCAGGACGTCGAACTTCGCCGACGCATTCTGCTGGGACGTGTCCACGCGATTGATTTGCAGGAAGTTGGAGACCGACACTGGCGGATTTCCGTTGCGTCCCAATTGCAGATCCTGGATGTCCACCGGCTGCCTGGCCGAATACGCGGTGACGCCTATCCCGAATGGGAGCGGAATTTGATAGCCTCTCGCCGCGGCGTCAGCGCCCCATATCGGCAATCCCGACGGGTGCGGTTCGGGAGTCGCCGTGTCGGCAGCAAGCGCGCCGCCGGAAAACAGGGACAGCACGAACAGGCAGCTTGCAACGAGCGGCGACGGCAGGGTGCAGGACATTCTCATCGTTAAGCCCTCCTCAGGACTGTGATGCTGCGCCTGACTAGACGCGTCTATTTGGCTTCCAGCAATGAGCCGCCGGTTGACTAGAGCTTAGCTTGCTTCGCCATCAGGCGGTCCCCAAAACACCGCCCATGTAGTGAGGTCTTGCGAGAATTCCTCGAATCGATGCACTTTGTTCGCAGGGACGAACAATACGTCACCTGGAGCAAAAGGGTAACGCGTTCCTTCGATCAGCAGTACGCCGTGTCCCTTCAGCACGATGTAGAGCTCGTCCTGTTCATGCGAAGACTGGTAGTCCTTGCCGCGGGGCGTGAATAGGATGACAGACATCGAGCCATGTGCGAAGGCCTCGGTATCCCATACGCCTTCCGGCCAGCGCGCGGTCGCCGGCAGCGGAAGTTTCGACAGCGCGTCTGAGAGCGGATATGCGCATGTCAGGCAACCTAGTACGCTGCGCGGCCGAAGGCCCGCCCGCGAAGGATCCGCCCTGCGCGACAGGTGAGTGCCCATGCTCGCATCACTGAAGCCCCTTGCGTGCTATGACTTCCATGCACATGTAGTAGCGCTCGCTGATGCCGTAGTCGATAGGCTCGAAACCGTATTGCCGGAGCAATGAAGACAGCCGTTGCCTTCCGAAATTGTGGTAGTGCTCCAGTTCGCCCCAGTAGGGGTTGCCATCGAGTCGGTCCAGCATTCGCCACGTATAGCAATCACTGTTCGGCATGGACACAAAAAGAAGTCCCTCGGGAGCCAGCAACGTATGGGCTTTCTGAACAGCTGATATGGGGAAGGGCATGTGCTCCAACACGTCGGCCATTGAGATCACCTGCAGCGGTGTTTCGGGACGGTAAGCCTCCAACTCTATCGCATGTGCCTCAATTTCATCCGCTCGCATCAGATCGACCGCTTGGGATCGCAGGTCCAGGCCCACTACCGAAAACCCATACTCCTCCGCCGCGCCCAACAGGGCTCCGTTACCGAACCCGACATCGAGCCATCGCCCTCCTGCGGCTTTCGAATGCCGCAACACTTTTTCTACCATGCGCGCAGCCATGGCGCGACTGCCGTGAGGGTTGCTGCCAGGCAGTTGATGGGAATTGGCCACGGAAAAAATCTCGGCCAGCGCCGCCACGGACCAGTATCCATCCGTGAAAACATGCCTGCATTGCAGGCATCGCATCCAGCGGATGATAGGCGGGAGCGACGGGCGGTACAAAGGATGATGCGCGCAACTCGCCGATTTGTGTTCGGCGATCTCCGTGTTGTCGCAGAGAGGACAGGCCGCATAGGGAATTCTGCTTCCGGAATTCGACATCTGCAACGCGGGCGTCAAAGGCCGCTCAAGATCCACTGTCGCGCGGCCCCCAATTCCGCGGCGGAGAAGTGCTTGATCTGGGCAGACACGAAGTGCGATGCGAAGCGTTCAGCCATGTTTCCTGTTCCGAAGTCCGTCACGAGACTATGAATTGCCGCCGGACAACCGAAGCGAGCATGGACACGACGATAGCGCGGGGCAGGCGGCAAAGCAAACCTAAAACCATCGAAGCCTACTTCTCGATGGTCCAGTTCGCCGCGTCGAGTCCGTCCTCGAAAAATTCTATTTTCACCGGATACTTGTTGTCGCAGCCGGACACGATCCACAACTCCCTCCAACGTCGCTGGCCCACCGCACCTTCGGGCATTGCGAGCACGAAGGGCTCGAACCCCTCCGGCTGCGAGCAGCCCTTGGTTGCAACCTTCGCCGCGACGCCGAGTTTCGCGTCCTGTATCAGTTTCGCGTTCGCAAGACTCCCCCTTTTTATTGCGCCCGCCGGAAGGTCGCCTTCGGCCAAAGCGGTCGTGGCTGAGCGCTAGGAAAATGGCAGCGAGCGGAAGTACGTTTCGCATAAGCTTCATCCTTCGCAAAAAAGCTTGGCATGATAAGTTGGCTCCCGACGCCAGCAGTCACCCGGGCCGGCGTCAGCGCACGAAGGTACAGAACAGCAGGTAGACGATCATGCCCAGATTCATGTAGGCGGTCGCCGACATGCCGGGCGCGCGATAGAGCGGATTGAGGCGGTAACCCAGCCAGAAAACGGCGCGGGCGACGACAAAGACGATCGCGCACGCCCAGACGACTTGTAAATGCTGCAATGACACGACTGTGCTCAATGCGAGCGATGCGATGGCAAACACGAAATTCTGTTGCAGCGTGTTGTCGGCGACGCGTCCGTCAATCTCTATCGAACGACTTTCCGCGCGGCGGGTGGGATCTATCGCCTCGCTCAAGAAGCGCGCATTTCCGACAGCTATGAGCATGACGAAAAACGGAACGATGGCAACAATGTTTGCCCGGAGCGCGTAGGCCAGGCGTTCTCCGATATTGTCTGCAATCGTGGGCCTCGGCAGGACTCCCGCCAGAATCCACACGCTCAGCGCCATCAGCACGATCCCGGTTGCGGCACCAATAGCAACGACCTTTTGCTCGGCTTTCATGGGGTCCCCCTCGCTTTTTCACCCACATCAAGCAGCCTGTACATGACGGACTCGTCGGATTCCCGCCCAACGGGAACGATGCCATCCGAAGGCACGGTTGCGAAGCCGAGGCTACGCAGCAACGCCGCTGAACGGAAGTTCCGGGTCTTGAACACGGCATAAGCCGTCTGCACACGATAGTTCGAGGCGAGTTCGGTCAGCATTGCGCCAACGGCGCTGCCGCCGATGCCTTGCCGCCAGAACGGGCTGGCGAGCTCGTAGGCGATGAGCGCAGTGAGGTCGCTCCTGACGGTAGCCTGAACGTAGCCTGCCAGGACCCCGGACGGAAGGCGGATGACCCAGTTGAGCCAAAGCTCGCGTCCGTCTGAGGACTGCCGTGTCTCGAGCTTGGTGAAGCGGTTCGCCAACCAGGCCAGGGAATCCGGGGGTGCGTTCTCGAACTCGTAAATTCCTGCATCGAGAAGAACAGCATACATTTCCGGCGCATGACTTGCTACTTGCGGTTCGAGGAGCAGTTGCCCTGCGCAGAGCGTATTCATCCGACGAGGGACTGTAACTCTCCCGACGAATGCAGGGAAAGCCGGATCAGCTCGGCGAAATCGTCGACGAGATCGGCTGCAGCCGATTCGCCATGCGTGTCGGTCAATGCCGTATAGCCCGCGATATCGACAAAACAGAAAGTTGCTTCGATGCTTGTACCGGCGCTCATGGACAGTTCTCTACCACCCTCGATTGTGCCGGGACTTTCAATACGAGCTTGGCCGATGATTGACCAAGTGCGCTACGGTTTCTGGCCCGACCGCATCCGCTCGTAGTCTTCATACGACGTTTTGTTCACTCGGGCGAGACACGCCTGGGTTTCGCTTGGGGGTTGTCGCAGACACTCATTTTCCGCCATGCCTCTCGTCGCCAGGTAAGCCGTTTTGGTGGAACAGCCGGCGAGGGCAAACGCAGTGCAAAGTAGTGTCGCTAGTATCCGGTTTGCAAATGATTTCATCTCGAGTGTCTATTCTGCTCGGCGTCAGTATTGCGTTTTGCTCGTCGATCAAACAGATATCCTACGAACGGAGGCACGATCAGCAATGCCAGCAGCAAAGGCCAAAATGTAACTGCAAGTACCATCGCAATGGCAACGGCATCGCCGGAAACGTATTGCAGAAATGAACATGGTTTTCGCCCCGACAGTCCCGGGAAAAAACCTCCGCACTGGCCGTCATAGGAGAGTGCCAGGTTGGCGATAGAAACCAGCGCGATTAGAAGAAGAATAGCGCACGCCACATAGACGCCGCGCATAAGGTTTCGACGCTTCATTCGACCGGAGTCGCCGGCAAACTCGAGCTAACCCGCGCGGCGGCGCCACCGACGCCGGCCAAGGATCTCAGGCCCCGCCCGCGATGAGCCCGCATTGAACTTTGGGTTGGGGCCATCGCGCTTCACTTCGCGTCGAAAGGCGTACCGGTCTCGACGAAATGCATTAATCGATCCGCCTGCTCTGTGAGGACGCGCTCCACTGCTGGTGCAATGCTGTCGAAACCGCTGGCAATGAATCCGCCAACACTGTAGGTGAGTTCGAGCTTGGTTCCTTTTTCGGTCGGCGATAGTCGCCACGTCATCGAGCCGGACACGCCGGACGCCTGCAGTGGACCAAGACCACCAGCCAAACGGACCATCTCATTTGTCTTCAGCAGAACGACGCGCATATGTTCAACGCCGCCGTTCGGCAGCCGCTCGCAGAAGCAACCTCCCGGACGCGGGTCGATCGAAAGATTCTTGCTGTCCCCCGAATACGTGTGCTGTGGGTTCCACCAGGAGCCGACCTGCCCGATCAGCGCGTCGTAGACCCGTGCAGGAGGCGCCGTTACGATCCGCTCAATTCGCACAAGAAAGCCATTTGAACCAATTTCCGCAGCAGCAGCGAGACCCGATCCGAACGTAACAAGCGCCGACGCAAGTAGTAGACGAAGCATCCTGATCTCCACGGTGTTTGGGCTGCACAGAAGACCATGCCGCCTGACGGATGACGCGAACCACCTGCTCGGGCGCGCGCTACGCGTCACGGCTTGCCTCGCTCTACGCTGGATTTCTCTTTGTCGCCGGGCCGCGCGACAAGTTTGTGCAGGATTTCGACCAGCTCGATGTTCGCGGGTGATCCCTTCTCGCTGATGACTTCAACGGGGTTGGCCTCGGTCAGCCTGTTGAGCCGCGTCAGCAGGCGGATACGTTGACGCCTTGTGAGCTTGGCCTCAGACGAGTGCCAGCGGAGGAACAGTCGCGGCAGTTCGCCGTCGCCGAACAGCGTATTGAGCTCGTGGGCTGTCACATAGACGAGGAACAGCACCATGAGCCAGATCTGGATCGACAGAAAGCGTGGCCACGAAAATTGCGCGGCGAGGAAGTGCGGGAAATCGCCGAGAGTTCCGCCGTCGTGCAAGAAATGTAATAAACCTTCGGCGATACGGAACACGAACACGCATGCCCAGTAGATCGTGGACTTGAAAAGGATGGGCTGGATCAGCGGCGCGCCATCGAACCGGCGCATAAAGGGCAGGTTGTCGACCACCAGCACCGCCTTGCCGACCAGCAGCGCCGCGAGCGACGCGGTGAAGAAATTGGTAAACGGGATGCCGTACTCCTGCAGCGTCATCCAGCGCGTGAACAGAATCAGGTTGAAGCCGAAGAAGAAAAAGATGGTCGGCGGTAGCACGTGCTTCACTTGCACGAGCCACCAGTCGAAGGCGCGCCGCCAGAACGGCGCCTGCACTCCTGAGGCGGCGGGAACGGACGGCGTCATGGGTGTAAGTTGAAGATAGTAGCCTGCATTACCGCGACCACCTTATGGTCGGAGCCGTTGCCGGCGAACGCGCGAACTTCGCCGGTGCACACCGTGAGCAACTTGCCGGCATTCTGCACCTTTCCGATTGCCACGAAGCGATCGCCGAGCGCCGGGCGCAGGAAGTTGATCTTGAACTCGGCTGTGACTACCTCACAGTCAGGTGGGGCGCGCGTCAGCGCGGCGTAGCCGCATGCGGTGTCGACAACGGACGTAATCGCGCCGGCATGAATATACCCATGCTGTTGGGAAAGCCGCCTTGGCGAAAGGCAACGCGATGTGCACCTCGCCGTCCGAGACCAAAGCAAGCTTTGCCCCGATGGTGGTCATTAGCCCTTGCTGGTTGAAGCTGGCCGCAATTCGATCGTGGATTTCGCTCATTGCGATAGCTCCGGTGCGCGTTGGGCATCACCTATGTACCACATCACCGTCGGGTGTTCTCCACGAGCTCGGCAACCTGCACAAACTCGACGCTAGGGCGGACTCCGTAGAGACCGGCCACCCGCTCGACGAACTGATCAGTGAAGAGCGCTCGGGCTGCGTCCTCTGAATCCCAGACGTAGAAGTTCACAGCCTCACGCTTTCCGGAATTGAGGGTGAAGGCTTTCGAGCGTAGCCCCGGCATTCCTTCGAACTTTATGCGTGCGGTCGCAGCGATCTTTCGCACGGCTTGCTCGGCGAAATTGTCTCCGTAGTGAAATGTCACGAATACACCGATCATGTCGCACTCCTTTGCGATCTAGTTGTTAAGGGTGCCGGCCGTGCCTATCCTTCAAAGCGATCCGTGGCGTCACGATCTCGCTCGTATCGTGTCGTGAGCGGAAACGGCGGCAACCAGGACTCGCGACGGACCATCCAGCTTTCATAAGTTGGCATCAGTTGGTCAGGAGCATCCAGGGATCCCAGGTTCACTTCGATTTCGTCCGCGGTGCGTCCGAAAACGGACGAGCCACAGCGGGGACAGAAAAACCGCCCTGCGTAGTCGCGTGTTTCGCCATCGATCGTCACCGCATCCTGAGGAAACACCGCAGACGCTTGAAAAAGTGCCCCATGATGCTTGCGGCAGTCGAGACAATGACAAAGTCCGACCCGGTATGGGCGCCCCGACGCCACAATTCGGACGTTACCGCAAAGGCAGCCGCCCGTGAATCGGTCCATGCTGCATCCCCTCTAAAATAAAGCGGTCGAAACATTTGCAACAAATCCCGTCGCGCATCAACGAAAGATGCGTCATCCTAGAATGCGGCATCGCCCCGAGTCAGCAGCAGCCGCGCACCTGTTGGATCGGAGGGCATTTCACCGAACCATAAGAGCAGAAGACACAGCAATCGCCTGCCTTGGGCTTGAGCAACACATGACAATGGGCGCACTCGTAGAAATAGAGGCATGCGTCAGTAGGCATGGATTCGGTCGCCACGAAGCCGCATTGCGGGCACGTGAGGGCAGACTGGAGGATCGGCAGCGGATGCATTGCTTAGGCGTGACGTTCAAGCTTGCACCACATATGAACCTTCGACACGAACTCGTCGCCCACCGCGACAGCGAAAGGCTCCACGCCGAACTGAACGAACCCGCAATGCTCATAGAGGCCTTGCGCGGCCGCATTTCCATGCGTGACGGTGAGCTGCACAAGCTTGATGTGGTGACGACTCCTGGCGTGCTCAAGTGCTGCCAGGACAAGCTCACGGCCGATGCCACGTTGTCTGAACTCCGACGGCACATACATACCGAACAGTGTTGCTTTGTGGTTTGCCTTTTGACGTGTTTCGAAAGAAAGGCCAGCGACGCCAACGAGCTGGTCTTCGTCAAATGCTCCCAAAACTACTTCGGATGCCTGGGGTGCTTCACTTAGGCGCGATTCCCACCAGGAAAAAGGAAGCGCAGTTCGTTCCGACACACTGGATGTGAAAGCATCGGGATGACGTTCATAGGCCTCGAGCATGAGCTGTCGATAGGCGAGTGCGTCTGCTGGAACAAGACGGCGGATGGTCGCGGCGTCCGTGTTGAGGCTCCGCCGCGGCGGCCGCATGCTATGCGCCCCCTTGCGGCGTTACCCGGATGCGCATCGTTCGTGTGGCAAGGTGGACCTCGCGCAGGAAGTACGCCAGACCCACCACCAACGCCAGAGTGGAACCGGTGAAGAGCGTACCCACAAGCCACTTCAACTCGATTTGCAGGAGAACCTCCAAGAACAGCGCCGCGATTACCATGCAGACCAACAGTGCAGAGAACGTGCACGCAGTGATTGCTGAGCTTGCAAGATGGCGTCGGCGTTCGAGCGTTCGAAGCTGGAGTTGGAACTGCTCGGTTAGTTGAAGGTCCGGCAGGGCCGGACGCTCAGTGAGGTCGCGGCCCCGATCGATGATGCGAGCCAGGCGACCTGCCATGACGTTGAGGATGCCAGCAATGCCGGTGAGCAGGAAGACCGGTGCGAGCGCCAGTTGAATAGCGTGCCCCACATCCCCGATGTTGAGTGCTGAATTGAGCATGATGTTACGCGACCTCGGTTCGACGAATAATTTCCACGGAGGACTCCGAAATGCGGCTACTGAAACGAAGTTAACCGGGGCGTGCCCGCCGACGCACGCCAGATTGAAGCAGCGCGTGCGTGGCTCGGCTTGAACGCGCGGTTGGGCGTCTGATTCACAGGTGTTCAGCTTCGGTCCATAGCCCGGCCGGGCCGACTTGTTTCAACCATGCCTCGAACTGCGAGCGATAGCCCTCCAGTGGTTCAGGCAAAGGCTCGCGCGGGTCTCGGCTCAGTGAATAGGCCATGCCTTCTCTCCACCATTCAGGTTTAAAAAGCCGCGCTCGAAGCCAACCCAGGCGCTCATTTTGAAGATGATGAATAAGCTCGTGGCGAATCAAATACGGGCGCCAGCCACGATGACTAATTACGACGGCGAAGGTGCCGACGTCGTAAGCGAGCGCTGCCTTAAAGCCAAACTTGTCTGAGCATGCGGGCGTAGCACAGAACACCGCGCGAGGCACCGAATGTAGTTCCCCTACCGAGGCCTGAACCGAGCGCAAAGCATCGCGCATAGAGTCGCGTCGCCTCGGCGCGCCTCGAAGTGTCATCGACGCACATCCCCTCATCGCACGTGAGCCCCTCAAGCTCAGGAGCCAGCACCCGGAGCGGCTTTACCAAAGCCCAAGCGGCGAGCGGAACAATGAAGAGCATCGCACCAAACACGAGTCGCTTGCGTACGTGCATATCATGCGCGGTGGCAGCGCGCGTTCCTAACGAAAGATCTGGCGTGGCTCGACGGCGTAGCAACCTTGCCACTATTGGTCGATTCGCTCGATGAGGTGAATGGTAACGGTGTCACCCGCACCTTTGGAGATGCTTGCGCGCAGTTCTGCTTTGATGGGCAATTTGTGCCTTCCGTCGCCAAGGGCCATGAATGAGCTCTGGAATCGATGGCCGTCGACAGTGCCTTTGACTTTCACGAGTCCTCGCGTCTTGAAGTACTGAGCCGAGCCTGGCATGACGACATAAGTCCACCCGCCCTTGTTCGGACTTCGTTGCAAAGTTGCGGTGAAGGTCTTGTTGAGCGTAGTCATGAGGACCCGTGAATATTCGCGCCAGCAATCCGGAACATACGGCTGACGTGTTTAATCGAGAGGAGGATTGTTGGAATCACCGCACGCGCGTTGCGTGCAGGGATTCGACAGGGTCCCAAGGCCAAACAGAAACGGAGCTTCGGACATGAACGCAAAGCCTCTCGTATCGTTTATCGCTGCAGCGCTATTTTCCCTATCAGCACATGCCTCGGACTGCTCAGGCGGCATGAACGGTGGCATGGACGCCACCGGGAACGAATGCAATGACGCTACCTCCGTGATCGCTTCGTCCGACCCCGCGAAGCCCACGGCGGCTCACTCGCCAAAAGCCAACGCGAACGATGCAGCATCCTACAACCACAGCGCGGCCAAGCATACTGCCTCGGCGCGAAAGACTTCCAAAAGCCACCCAGTCAAGCATGTTTGAAGTGGGGTGGAAGCGTCGTTCGAGCAGGTTGCGATTCTCGATGCGGCCTAACGTTTGATGAGCGGCGGCCCGGGCAGGCGCAGCCTGCCGGAGGACGTCCGCTCGATGGAAGCATTAGGCATCCGGTTCGTGGCAAACCACTTCGATGTTGTGCCCGTCCGGGCCGATGACGAAAGCCGCATAGTAGTTCGCGTGGTAATGCGGGCGCAGACCAGGCGCACCATTGTCTTTGGCACCCGCCGCCAGAGCCGCGCGATAGAAAGCCTCGACTTGCTGGCGATTCTCGGCCGTGAACGCCAAGTGAAGATGCGCCGGCTTCTCCTCGGTTTGGTACAGGCACAATGAAGCCGTACTGTTTGGGCTGATAAGCTCGACGCCGTTCGGAGGCCACTCGGCGCCGACGGCTACGCCGAGCGGTTCGAGCGCCTTGAGGAAGAACGCTTTGCTCGCTGCATAGTCGCTGACTCCGAATTTGACGTGGTCAAACATGCGTCATCCTGAAGTGTGTGAGGCCCCCGCGTCTAGTTGGGCGATCTCGGATGCGTAGCTGGCAAGGGAACGATTGTATTGCGGCAGATAGCGAGACAAAGCGGTGAGGCTGATAGCCAGCGCTTCGCGCTCGCGCCCAAGATCGGCAAGGGCGAGCGCGAGAAAAGCCTGGACGGCACCATCCAATTCGTCGGAGGTGACGCGCGCTTCCGCGGCGAGCAGGTCAGCTGCTTCCTGGGCATTACCCAGGTTGCGCATTGAACTGGCTAGTTGAATCGTCGCTTCTCGGCGCCGCGGGCCCGTCAAGCCAGCGTTCAGCGCGGCGCGATAGAGCGGAACAGCAAGGTCGGAATGGCCCGTGGAGTCTTGCGCCGAACCGCGCTCGAAGAGTCCGACAGCATCATGCGGTGGCAACTCCGCAGCCAAGACATCCATCTGCGCCACGAATGCATCTGGTGAGTGGTTGTCGCTTGCTTTCCATAGATCCGCGACGCGTTGTTCCCAAGTTGAGTCGATCTTGTTCATAGGCGGCACCGACCATTCTAGAACCAGTGCGGCGAAGCGATGAGCACCCATGCACCGTCGCCGAGCAGGAACTGGACGAATAACGTGAGCGCCCAAAAGGCCGGAAATTCCCAACCTCCATCTTTGTTTGTGAATACCCAGCCATTCTTTCCATGGACCGTGACGATGGTACCGAGGATCAATGGGATCAGCAGGAGCGCGACGTAGCGTGGCATGAACCCGATGATCAGCGCTGTGCCGCCCGCGAGTTCGGCTGCCATCGTGACGTAGGCAAGCGACCCCGGAAGACCCAATGACTTGAAATAACCATAGGTTCCGGCAGGTTTGAATACGAGCAACTTTAGAAGGCCGTGAGCGAGGAACAAGACACCCAGCCCGACGCGCAGGATCAAGGCAGCCCATGGGGCCGTGGCGACATCAATCATGTTTCCTCCTCGGGGTCGTGATCACGGCATGGGATCGCTCGTTCTCAATTCGTAGCATCGGCAGCTTTTGCGATCAGGGCGGCGACCGCATCCGGCTTGGAGACATACACTGAGTGGCTGCCGGAGACCTCCACGACTGTTGCTCCCGCGCGCTTCGACATGAAACGTTGCGCGGGCGGAGGAATCATCCGGTCTTCGGTGGCGACCAAGTACCAGCTTGGCTTGGTCTTCCAAGCGGGTTGGGTGATCTTGCCATCAAGCGCCTCAACACCCCACGGCACTTGGGAGGCGGCCATGAACTCTGCCTTTCCGGCTTCGACATCCGCAGCAAACGAAGCGCGAAACTTCGCCTTGTCAAGAAACAGATAGCCGTCCTGTGGCGGCAAGATCGGAGGTACAGGCGCACCCGGCGGCGGATCCTTGATCAGGCTGGACACCGATTCCCCGCTGTCTGGAGCAAACGCGGCGATATAGACCAGTCCGACAACCTTGGGATCGTTTCCAGCTTCCGTAATCACGACCCCTCCATATGAATGTCCTACCAGCACTACGGGGCCGTGTACCGCTGCAATGGCCCGCTTCGTTACGCGGACGTCGTCGCCGAGGGAAGTGGTGGGATTCTGGACGACGGTCACCATGTGGCCATGTTGCTGCAGAGCTCGGTAGACCCCTTCCCAGCCGGATCCATCGACGAAACCGCCGTGAACAAGAACTACATTCTTCGACGTCATGATGACCTCCTTTTAATTGTTGCTGAAAGTAAAACGCTCTGACAACTTCCGTCGGCTAACGCGGCCGCGACGCGCTCTACCTCGACCTGGAAGCGGCCAATTGGCGGATGCGTCGTTGAATCAATATCTCGCTCGACCGCCAGACATGTCGAATATAGCGCCAGTGTTATATCGGCTGGCTTCGGTGCATAGCCAGGTGACGAGATGCGCGACCTCTTCGGGAAGACCGAGTCGCCTCATAGGGCTATCAGCGATCATGGAGGCAACCGCTTGCGGGCCGAGGTCTTGGATCATGCCCGTGTCGATTGGTCCCGGGGCAACGCAGTTGACGAAGACGTTATGGCCAACAATTTCCCGGCTCAGTGCCTTGGTGAATGCAATGATCCCAGCACTTGCAGCCGAGTACGCGGCGAGAGTAGGAACTCCCTCCTTTCCGGCCAAGGAGCCCATGTTGACGATGCGTCCACCACCCGATCGAATCATGTAGGGCAGTACGGCCTGGGTGACCTGCATGGTCCCAATGAGGTTCGTTGCAAGAATGCGCTGCCACTCCAGGGCGGGATGGCTAAGGTATGGTCCCGCGCTTCCGAGGTATCCGGCGTCATTTACCAGTATGTCAATCGTTGACTGTTCGGCAAAGCGCGAAAGCGCAGAGGTAATGTGGGGCCCCTGGGTGACATCAACGACGTCACTTGTAACCCCATCGATATCGAGCGGATCTAGGTCCCAGACGCGGACTTTTGCGCCGCTGGCCACAAGGCGAGCTACGATCGACCGCCCGATGCCCTTTGCGCCGCCTGTAACGAGGGCAGACTTTCCCACCAAGTCATAGGTATTCGGCATAACTCTCTTCGAGATTGAGTGAAAAAGTGTCGAGTAAGAAATCTAACGGACTAAATTAACCGGCGACCCGAAGGGACAGGCGCTGCATCGCCGAGGAGCGCCCGCGTTGAGTGGGAGGGTAGGCCGCGCGTATGACATGAGAGACGACGCTATGACGGTAACTGCTCTAACGTGACGGGCACTCCGGCGCGAACCGTGTTCTGTATTTCGGCCACCGCATCGGTGACGCGCAAGAGTTCAGCGATTTCCGCCGGGCCAGCCGGCGACGATACTTTGGCCCGATAAGCGATGTAGGTGGCCGCCAGGCCGATGCCCGGGAACTCCGCGCTGGCCTCGACCTCGACAGACTCTATAGGTATGCCGAGCCTCAGCGCTTCGCGATCGAGATCATTGCAGTAGCAGGTGGCGAGCGCCAGCATGAGGAATTCACCGCCGTTCACATTCGAGCCTCGCCCGGATGCCTTGGGCGGAACGACAAGCGACCGCGCAGAGTTCCCGTGGAGACGACCACCTCGTGGCAGGACACGGTGTTTCGGATCGCGGCAGATACCTTCATCGCTACCTGGTGCTTCGGACGCGCGGCCGAACGTACGAAACGCGACTACCTAACACGCGCATATCGGCACACCTGCGCCCCGGTGCTCGCTTTGACGGTCGACTCCAGCGTGAACGGAATTGCCTTTCCGTTCGCGGCGAAGATCGTTTTCCCCCGCCGAGGATGAGCGGCTCAATCGTGAGCAACAGCTCATCGACAAGGTCGGCCTCGAGCAACGACCGGACCATCGTCGGGCTGCCGTACACGTAGATGTAGCCGCCCGGCCGCGCCCGCAGATCGGACACCGTCTTTACGAAATCATCGCCGCGGATGATCGTCGTGGGGTTCCATGTAATGTCCTTCTCGGTGAGCGTATCGGGCACGTACTTCTGCACGCGGTTGATCCAGTCTGAGAATGGGTCTCCGGAGCGACTGGGCCAAGCGCCAGCAAGTTGATAGGTGCGGCGTCCTTGCAGGAGTGCGTCGCTATGCTTGGCGAGTTCAGAATACGCGATGCCCATCACGGCCGGGTCGAAGTATTTCCATGACCATCCGCCGTAAAGTGAAGCCGCCGTCGGTGTCCTCGCTCGCGCCGCCAGGGGCTTGTACAACACCGTCGAGGCTGATGAATTCGGTGATGAGCGTCTTCACTTGGCACGCCTCCATGTCACCGTGCCGACTCCACCGCTGGATGCGGTAGGGGTGATGTATTTGAGTTCGTCAGCATTCGCAGAAACAAGCAAGCGCTTCTGCTCCGTCCCGTTCCAGTTCGGAAATGAAGCAACTGTCGACCTTGAAGACGAGCGCCTTGTCTGCCGAGCTGACCGAATAGGTCCCGATCATGGCGATGCTTTTTCGACACTACGGCTTTGTTTTCTTCGGATGTGCCTGCGGCGCGGTTATTCGAGGCAAACGCGGGGAGGTCAGGGCCGATGATCGTAAGCATGAAGTGGCCTTGGGCATCCAAGGTCAACATGCCTTTGGCCCCGGAGCCCAAACTGATCGGTTTTGATTCGTCCCTCTCCGCTACAGATGAAATGAGTGTCCAGGTTCCCACAACGTCTCCCCATGTTCTGAGCCGAAAGCCGCGGACCACGAAAAAGAAAAAAACAACGCAGAGGCGGTTGCCTAAGGCCAAGTCTGAGAGCATCTCTACGTGTCACGATTCCTCCCTTCGGAACGGCAATGCGATCATTCAACGATGGTAGTGCTGAAAGTGAGTGTCGGCAAACTGCGTGCGCGATGACCTCTAACGTGCGAGTTTGGCGGCTGCCGGAGGGAGTCGACTCGAACGAAGGGTCAGGCTTAGCGTCACGGTTTGACCGCCGTTGCAATCACGGCTGGCATTGGCACCTCGTATTCGTTGCCCTTTCGGCAGGCGAAAATGGCTTCTCGCACAGTTTCGCGGATAGCGGCTCTCGCCTGCGGGCTCTGACCTTGCAACGCCGCAGCGGCGCGCACGGTCCCCGTGGCAACCATGGCAAACAGTTCGTCCGGATCGGCGATACGCCAGACTTGCGGCACTTGCCGGAACGTCGGCGAGTCGAAGCCCGCGTCACGCAGCGCTTTGATGCTTTGCTCGGGGCTGCTGAAGAGAAAGTAGTTCGGGCCGGCAGGAAGCCCGACATCCATTGATCCGTGCTTGCGAATGGCCGCGTAGATCGCGCCAAAGCCCACAGCCCGTTCGGGCATGTCCCAAACGGAAAACGCTACTCTGCCGCCAGTCTTTAGCACCCGGAAAGCTTCGCGGAGTGCCAGGTCAGGGTTGGGCAGATGGCAGAGTCCGAAGGCATTGACAACGGTTTGGAAGGTCTCGGCTTCAAAGGGCAGAGCTTCGGCGTCTCCTTGCTCGAAGCGAATGCCCGGGTAGCGCTTTCGGGCTAGACGCACCTGCGTTGCCGAAAAGTCGAGTCCGACAGGCGTTGCCCCGCGTCGAGCGGCCGCGGCTGCGACGTAGCCGGCGCCAGTTGCGATGTCCAGTACTGCATGCCCGCTTTTCAGATGTGCATCGTCGAGCAGTGCATCGACGGACTGGGTTGTCACCAGGGAAAGATGCCTGTCGTACTCGAAAGTGGTCGACTCGTCCTCCCAACCTGCAAGCTCGAACTGGCTGAACGATTTGTCGGGCGCCATGGTTGTATCCCCTGTTACTCAGCGGTAATCCCAGTAACGACGAGCTCAGCACCGGCGCCTTGAAACTTAACGTTACGCCGAGGAGCGCCTTGAGCTACAGCTTCGGGAGAGCGTCTGTGGCCGCCTGAATCGCCTGCCTGAACGCAATCGGATTGGCGATGAACTGAATGGGATCCATCGTTGATCCCGTTCCGGTCACGATGATGGATCCGAACCCAAATAGGCGCCCCATGACCGTCTGCTCAACGCGTACGCTCTCGATCTTGGCCAGATTCATTTCGACGGTTCTTCGAGCAACCAGGCCAAACTTGGCGATCACGCGGCGATTGGTCACGGCGAGCTCGGTCGAGTTGCGGCGTATGAGCGCGATGACGATGACGACCGCGCCGACAGCGGCTGCGATACCAGCCAGCGCATGCGCGATGTCCGGCGAGCCGATTGGCATCAGCAGTAACCCGATGGCGACGACAATGAGGACCGTGCCGCCCAGCAGCGACGGGAGAATGGCCCACAAGCTCAGGCGCCCGACATGGACGATATGTTCGCCCGATCCGACAATCGTCTCGACGTAGCTTGCCATTCAGGGCTCCATCCTCTTTGTGGTGGCGCTATGTTCGCACATGAGATATTTCGCGGGGCGAAACTTGTGGGAGATCGCACATACCGCTGCGACCGGCCCGAATGAGAGATCGGGCTGCACGAACCACTTGCTACAGCAGGCACCGCGAAAAACGTTCGGAGGCATCGGTGACGTTAGCCGTCCTTGGCTCGGATCGATTTCCCGCGCGTCTTTGCTGCAAGGAGAACTAGGATTACCGCTGCTATATTGAGCAAGCCGATCCAGCGCGGGGCGTTCATCGCTATCAGAGCGAACAACGAAACCACGCTGCAGAGGATCGCGGCAATCGCGAGGAGGTAGTAGAGCCAACGATTGGACGCTGAGGTCACCGTAGCCTCCTTAAGGTGCCGCCTGACGAACCAAGTTAACCAGCGCGCCGCCGAGCGGCGTCCGCGTTGAACGACGGGTTAGGCCGCATTCGCTTTGTCGGGGTACAGAAGGTCAAAGAGTGCGGCGGTCTTCGGAGTCATCGCCGAACGGCGCGGAAGCATGAAGTCGTTTTCATCGACAAGTACCTTCGTGTAGATGGCTTCGTAGACACGTTTGACAACGCCCGGCTCCACCATTTCACGGTCGAAACCGGGAATGATGCCGATCAACTGCCAACCCAGGCGCTCGAACTTCTCTGCCATGTACGGGACCTTTAACGTCGCCAGGCTGTAGACCATGCCCATTCCCATGGCGCGTCCCAAAGCTTCGATAAGACCAGGAAATCGTTCGCTGAGATTTAGACCGCGATGCTGCGGGGAGATGGCACCGACCCGCCCGTAGAGAACTTCGCTATCGCGGTCTCGTTCAACGGACAGAATACCAACGAGTTCACGGTCTCTTTTGAAGAGGATCACGAAGAAGTCGCGCTCGAACTCACCGTCGAGCATGACCTTCTCCCTGTAGAAATCTTCTCTGAGATGGCAGCTCGCATTGCCGACGGCGATCCCGGGATACCATGAGGCAAACTTATTCGCGGTTTCGGGAATGTCGGTAGAGGTGAGCAGCTCATAGCGGTAGCCCTCGGGAAGGGGCGCGCTTTCGGAGAGCTTGTCGACGCTTGGCCAAGGCATGGCAACCTCCTAAAACTAGGTGCTCAAGTGCCAACAAATTATGATCTTCTCGCCAGCACTCGTCATCTACTCTTCACGCCCTCATCGCATCGGCTGGAACTGTCGTGGTGGAACCGTTGCCTTCGACGTTAGTGGCCCGCCGGTACGCGCCTGAAGACGGCAGTGCCCGGCAACTTCGTATGAAGAGCCGGAGGCTCCGGCAAACCCTTGACGTAGCGGTCGAAAAATGCGATCGCGTACGAGACGATCGCATCCTTGTCTACGGGACTCGAGTCGGTCCATGCAAAGTGCGCGGCGCCCTCGATTTCGACATAATATTTCGGAGACGGAGACAGATCGAACGCGCCGCCTGTCATGCGCAATGGTGGAGTGAAAACCAGGTCGAGCGTGCCACCTTGGTACATGACCGGCGCGTGGAGCTTCCGCAAGCCTTGCTTGGCACGGAACGGAGTTGAATAGGGCGAAAGCGCCAGAATCGCCTTGACGCCGGACAGTGTCCACGTTGGCCACGCGCCTCCCAGCCCGAGCACCGTATAGCCGCCGAGCGAATGGCCGGCGAGCGCGAGATGTGTCATATCGGCACGTTCACGAAACCGTGCATCGGTCTTCAATGCCGCGACTACATTGCGGACGTCGTCTGCGCGGTCGCGGTAGTCGCGGTCGCTCCACATCAGTGCGGGTTTGAGTGCCGTTGGATCAGGGAGCGAAGCGTCCACATCGGCGCAGCTCGAATCGCCGTGCTTTGGAGCGACGACAAGATATCCGGCGTTGGCGAGTGCCTGGGTGAGAAATCGCGACTGAGTCGGACAGAGTCCGATGCCATGCGAGAACACCACGACCGGTTGCGGCGTACCGGATTCCGAACGGGTGGACCAGACGATAACGTCGACGCCGCCGAGACTCAGCGATTGTTCACTGACGGCAGCATCCGCGGGTGCGGCACCGGCCTCCGCGCCTCTCGGCGTTTGCGCGTCGGCAGACGCACTAAAGGCAATACACAGACACAGGAGCAGCAGGTATGGGCTTTTTTTCATTGGGCAACGAATAACGCAGCGGCGGTCACGTCACGAGACGGGCACCAACCAAGTCACTAAGGACCATGTCCCGCGTTAGTCCCGCCTCGCTCGCCCCGAAGCGGCCGTTCGCAAGTTGAGGGAACACACGCGCCCGCCCAGTACGACTTGCGGTTCAATACCTATCCTGCCCAAGAACGCCTGGAAGATCAATTGACACCGTTGGCAGCGAAAGCGTCCTTTGCCTTGGACGAAGTCAAGAACTTGATGAAATCTTGCGCTGTCTCGCGCTGCGAGGCGTTCACCATAAGCACGGCGGTGTAGACGAGGTCGTTCTGAAGATCACCGGGTAATGGGCCGAGCAGCTTAATGCCCGGCGTCGTCGCGATAAGGGGCATCGTTCCGGCGACAAAGTCGTTGCCTTTGCCCTTCAACACAGGATCAAATATTCCATTTGGCGACGTGCGTACGATCTTTGCTTTGAGGGTGTCTGCAATCCCCAGCTTGTCGAGCGCCTTCGCGAACGTATTTCCCGATGCGACGTTATTGAAGACAAGCGTGTCTGCGCTAAGCAAGGTCTCCCTAAGCTTTTCGGAAGTCGAAATGTCATACGCCGGACTGCTGCCGCGGTTGCCGAGGCCCACACCGACGCGACCAATGATCGGTCGGTCTCCGGGGTTCACCTTGCCTGCATGCGTAAGTTCGTCAACAAAGTCCGGTTGCACAATAACAACGTCTGCCGCTTCACCGTCCTCAATCCTCTTCTTCACAGCAGGCGACGGATCGAATATCAACGTTACTTGATTATGCGTTTCCTGGTCGAATAAATCGGCGACCTTGGTCAAAGCTGGCTGAAGGGGACTGTCGCTAAGGACCGTAATGTCACCGGCGTGAGCAGTTGCGGCGAGTGCGGCGAACGCAGCCGTAAACACCGCGGTGCAGACCATGGGCGTGGGTTTTGCACACATATTTAATCTCCTTGCTGACTGCTCGCGAAAGAGGTGACGGGCACCGGGCTGGACCCTTGGTGCCGCCTTGGCCTGGGACACCAACGGCTGGGCCCAGGTTCCAACCAGGATGGAGAATGTTCGCTGTTGCCGATTCCGGCCAGTTGTGGACAGGGACGCCCGTCGCCTTATCGGGCGCCTACGTGACCTGGCTACACCCGGTACGTCTTTCCCACAGCGGACGGTACTACCGCGTGGCCGAAGGCAGAAGCAAGCGCACCAATTGCGCGCCACCCCGTGCAATGTCCCGCCGCTATTAGCTTCAGGTTGAACGTGCGCAAAGCGTCGACCGTCTCGGGAATGATTTTCTCCGTGCTTCCCGACAGATGAAAACCTCCCATTACGCCGTGAAGCGATTGACCGGGGAAACACTCTCGTGCGTGCGTCAACACATTCACGACCCCAGCGTGCGAACACGCTGTGAACACGAAGACACCCTTGTCCTTCACTCGCACTGCGACGAAGCGCTCGTCAACGATCAGTGGATCGGACTCCCAACTCGATCCTCCTCGGTACGTCGATAGTGATTGGGCAATCCTGTCTCGAAGTTTGTGATTCGAGGTATCTCGCCGCTGACGAAGAAAAGGTCTCCCAGAATAAGCTGAGCATCCCTCGCGTGGAAAACGCGCGCCCCGTGCTTTTCGAGCGCGTCTGCACTTGGGACATCGTCAAACAAATGCATCGATCCGTCGGGCGTCCGCGTAGCGCGAGTCCTGTACATGTCCGGATGCATGTAAGTGGGGACCTCGCGACCGCCGTTCTTCGCTTGGATCATCTCCAGTGCCCGCAGCATCGCGCCGCCGTGATCCCAGTGTCCATGCGAAAGAACGATTCCGTCTACGGCGCCCATGTCGAACCTGAGGCGTTCAACGTTTCGTTCGAACACCGACGCATCGGGACCGGTGTCAAACAAGAGGGTCTTGGCAACGTCGCCACGCCATGCAGTGATGGCACAGGACAGGCCATGCGCCGCGCAACACAGACACCGGCCAGACAGGATTCGACCCCCTCTTGTCCAGAATCGGCGAACTCGTTCTCGACAAATTCGGGGACGGATGAAAGGCTGTCCGTCACGTTGTCGACAAGACCAGGATTTCGACGCGATCGGCGACAGCTAGGTCACGCATGCCGGCCTCCGGGCTGGGTTACGCCGCACCTTTGGCGTTCCGTTGCGGCCCCGCGAAGCCCGTCTGGGCAGTGAGACCCGAACCTTCGATTTGAACCGACTTGGTACGAGCGGACGCGCCGCTTTTGAGCGAAACCGCCGACTTGCGGCAACCGAACTGCTTGGCAACGAGACTCACCAATTCTTCGTTCGCCTTGCCGTCCACGGGCGGCGACTTGAGTTGGGCAAGCCACGCGCCGTCCTCGCCTTGTACCAACGCGCTCACGCGCGAGTTTGGCTTGACCTTGACCCAGATTATAGTTGCTTGCACTTTTCGGTGTGTTGCCGTACGACAAGGCTTTAGGGTGCTAGATCAACCACGAACGGAACGACTGCAAGCACGATACCGACGACACAAAGCCAGACCCAGCTGTCAATGAAATAGGAGTACGCGCACAACCAAGCCCGGAAAGCAGGGGAGCGTATTTAACCTGGCGCTTGCCGTACATGATGTATGCCGCCCCTAACGTGCCCGTAAAATGCCGATGACGAGAGTTTCCATGGCGCAACTTGGCAAAAAAGGCTTGCTGCAGGGCGCTGCTTGCGAAATTAGCTAACCCGCGCCGAATCGCATTGACTTCAGTCCAATATGGCCATTAGGACGCATCCTCCACTCGTTAGCGCTGCCCCCTCGTTTCTTTTGCAGCCTTCACCAAGTTCTGCTCGACGCTAAACTTCACAATTCTTTCGATCAAGGCGTAGGGCCGATGTTCGCGAATACCCTACTCATGCTTTTCCTCTCATAGGTCTGGCTGTCGGCCTAACGATCAAGGTAACCGCCGCGCGTGTCCGCTCGAGCCCCGGGTTAGCCGCCTGCGTGCAGATTGCCCACACGCGTTTGAATTGCTTGCTGGAAACAGCGCTGCGATGCACGATTGGCACTTTCCCTACCCAACATTACATCAGGAGACAAGAAATGATCAAAGTCAGCGTCATGTACCCCAACACGCCCGGGGCTCGCTTACCACGATACTACCGCGACAAGCACATGCCTTTAGTGAAGACTGATGGGTGGTAACTGCAGGTACTACACGGTAGACAAGGGACTGGCAGGCGGAACCCCAGACTCGCCTCCGACCTACGTCGGTATGTGCCACATCTTCTGCGACTCGTCGAGGCGTTTCAAGCTGGCTTCGGTCCTCACGCCCGGGAAATCATGGACGACATTCCTAACTACACGGACCTCTCGCCAGTGATTCAGATCAGCGAAGTCGTAGTAGGAAAAGACTGACCTGAGATGCTCCCACGATTGCCGATAAGGCCGCTAGCGAACTAAGTTAACCGGCGCGACGAAGGATGGCGGCCTCACTGGGAACATAGGCGCCGCCGGCGGGCATCCGTGTTGCACTCCGGGTTAGGCATTGTCATTTACCCAGGCTAGCGATACGATGCGCCAACCCATGCCCAGGTCGACGAGTTGAAAGCATTTTGTGCCAGATCCGGAGTAATGATTGCCATCAAGCAAGCCCGACCTGCTATAGCTCGACGTGCGGGTTGCAATGCCGTCGAATATTTTGGTTGTCGAGCTCATCTCCGTCTCATGGAAGTGGAGCAGCCGCCCTGAGTGAGCAACGCGATCCGCGGAACTGCGACTCTCTGACTGGGTATAGCTCTGCACGACCGTTGGAGCGGCGAACAATTGTGGCTTTGTCGGTGAAGCAATTGATTAATCGACGAGGCGAGGCGAGGCACCGCCGCGATTGTCAAAGGCTGAAAAGAAATTGGCGACGAGGGCATCGATCTTTGCTTGAGGGCAGAGTTGTCCATGCAATGCCTAACGAACTAGTTGATCGGCGCGACGAAAGACAGCGACCTGAGTGGGCACATCAGCGCCGCCGAGCGCGTCCGCGTTGAGACAGAGGTTGGGTGACATCGCTGAGGGTTTGATTGCGATCGTCGCGGTCGGGCCGACACCCATCTCCTATACGTGGCTTCTCGCTGGTTGTCCCAGATTAATGCGCTACGCCTGCGCGCGACATACACTCCGCCCCGGAATCGCCACCCTTTGCAGTTTGTCCACGCTGTCGCCGAACCCCACATAGATTTGCCAGTTAGGACAGTGCTGTTCGCTCATCCGGATGCTTGTGCGGAAGGACCAGTGCTCCGGCCGGAGTTTCATGCGAAGAATATAAGGTCCCGCAGTCTTATCCGCCCCCACTACCCAGGCAAGCTGCACGCCCGGTCGCGGGCTCGCCCAGCAGAGAGAAACGGATTCATCAGGCCCGGCGAAGGCCCGTTTGTCTGAGCGATCGCCGGAATTGAAGTCACTGCACCCGCCAATACGAACATCGCAAAGCGGAATGCGTTCATGATCCGACCTCCGAAGCCTCACGTTTCTGGATACACGGTGTAGCGAACGAAGTCGCTATGCGGCGTGAACTTGTCATACAGACCTCGGGCGCGATAGTTGTTCAGCCTGGTATGCCAATAGAGTCTGGACCAGCCCTTGCGCTTCGTTTCTGCCACCAGCCAGGCGATCAGCTGTTCGCCTACCCCGGTCGCGCGGTTTCGTGGGTCGACGAACAGGTCACCGAGATAGCAGACTGGGGTGAGACCGAGCGTGTGCTCGTGGATGACGTAGTTCGCGATGCCGATGACGTCGCCCCCTTGATCCTCGGCGACAATTGTGTGGACAGGCGATGCGTCATCCATGATCCGCTCCCAAGTGTGGCGACTGAGCGGTTCTGAAGGTGTGCGCTTGTAGAACACGCAGTAACCGTCGAACAGCTCGCGCCAGCGCTTCTCGTCTCGCGATACGGCGCGGCGAATAGTCACCGGAGAGGGATGAGCTTCCAGCATAAGCGTCTAAGTTTAGCGAACTAAGTTAACCGGCGTAACGAAGCACGGCGGCGTCCTTGGGTACAGAGCGCCGCCGAGAGCGTCCGCATTGAACGAAAGCTCAGGCCTCCAGCGCGACAAGACGAGCGCGCATGCTTTCGATGTTGAGATGCGGCAACAGATACTCGAGCCGGCTACGGCTTTGACGACGGATTATGACGAGCATCAGGGCCGCGCCCACAAACACGGCCGCGACGACGAGGGCAACCAACCACCAACCAAGCGCATACGACGCAAATTGAAAGACAGTTAAAAATAGCAGGATTAGCGACGTGCATGTCACAGCGGTGAATGTGCGCGCTGACGCTGGCTCAACGCGACTCGCTTTATCCACTCCGCGGAGCCAGAGCTCCAGCACTTTCGCTTCATCGGGTTGCATCAGCGACTCCTCTGTACCTAACGATACAAGCTAACGGGCGGGCCAGAGCGGCTCACCTGAGAACGAACGTGCCGGCACGTCGGTGTGGACCGCAGGCTTGGGCCTGCAGGCGCAACGCTCACCATTGGATTTTGGTTCAGAGTTTCTGAAATTCACGGAATCGCGTGCTGACTGCGAAGGACCAGACAATATTTGCTAGGATAAGCGCCAAGAGGACGGCCAGCGCGATGGTCCAGTCATTGGACCTCTTTGCGAAGTGGAACGCCACGGGAATCAGTATGCCGCCCGCCACTGCCGCGGGGACGTATATAAGCAAACCTACTCGTCTCAGGGAGGCAGGCGTGGGTGTGATTTCTGTTTCACACTCTGGGCGGTAGTCACCGCGCCGCGGGTGTGCAGAGCAAACCTGAATGGCAACGAGGCTCCGCAGCTGGGACAAATCATTCCGCATACTCCTGCACGAGCCTAATGGACTAAGTTAACTGGGTGCGCGTGGGCCGCGCGCCCGTGGCTCCGACGAGCGGTCCGGTTGAGCGAATGGTTAGAGGTCCGCGCGGAGTTCATGAGCAAAACGCACCTTGGCGAACGAGCCATTGAGTGCGGCAAGGTATGCGGTTTGAACGTTCTCGGCGGCAACATGCGTGCCGTTGAAGGACAAGGCTCGGGTTGTGCAAGCATCGTGTGCCAACAGGCACCTAAATCCAAAATCGGCTGCTGCACGGTGGTTGTATCGATACACATATGGGTCATCATTCCGACGATGACGAGTTGTGTGATTCCACCTGCGCGCAGGTGTTCGAGAACGGGTGTTTCTCGGAAGCTGTTGGGGAAGTGCTTTTGGAACACGACTTCCCCTGACGACGGGCGAACCGACTCATGGTTTCGGCGCCTGCGGTAGCGGGTAAGAAAAAGCTTGCGCCTGGTCGGGTTGCGATGTGCTGGATGTGAACGATGGGGCGAGCGTGCTCGCGAAAGCTAGCCAGCAACGTGGCCGCTTGGGTCGCAGCAGCTTTCCGCGCTGACGACCTCCATCGCGCCACCTGGGAAGTAGTCGTTTTGAATGTCTACGATCAAGAGCGCGGTTGTCATGCGGACCTCTACGAACTAAGTTAGCCGGCGACCTGAAGGACAGGCGCGTAGCGCCGCCGAGGGGCGTCCGTGTTGAACGACGGATTAGGCGTCCGCATCCCCGCAGGAGCAGAACGGCTGGTCGCCCTCGGGCTGGGTCGCCGAGCCCGTGCTCGCCGACGTAGGATCCGCCATCAGACATGCCTTTTTCGACGGGAGCACGCTATGACAATTACAGGGCGATGCCTTTGCGGAGCAATCCGCTGGGAAAGCGCGCAGCCGCCAATTGTCACTCGCGTGTGCTGGTGCAGGGACTGCCAGTATATCGGGGCGGGGAGCAGCACGGTCAACGCTTGCTTCCGCACGGCCGCCTTCACCGTGACCGGAAGGACGAACGACTATCGAAGCGTCGCGGACAGCGGTGGCCAAATGCACCGGCGATTCTGTCCGTCGTGCGGGACACCGCTCTTCAGCGAGGCCGAAGCGCGGCCGCATTTGATCTTCGTGCGAGTCGGCACCTTCGACGATCCTAATCTCGCTGAGCCTGCGATGACCATCTGGACGTCGTCCGCTCCCCACTGGGCCCAAATCGACGCAGCGTTGCCGCATGTGGAGAAGCAACCGCCGCCTGCGGCGTGATAAGCAATCCACCCAATACGGCTAGGGGCGGCTACTTGCGGTTGACGACCAGTAGCACGGCGCCCACAACGATCACCGCGATACTGGCCCAGCTTGGAATGACGGTTGTCTCCTTTTCGGCGACCGAGAACCTGAATGGCCCGATATGCCCCTCATGCGTTTCCTTGGTGTACTCAAAGTGACCGTAGAGCAGTCCGAAAATGCCGCCAACCAAGAGAACGATCCCGAGTATTTTTGTGCCGCTCATCGGTGTCTCCACTTAGGAAAATAGATACGAAATGTGTGAGCAAGCCCAAAGTCAATTTACCCCGCCGGACCGCGAGGGTCAACGAAGGACGGCGGCGAATCCCTCCCCACCTAACAACTAATAACCAGCACCGCAAACGCTGCACACCTCCCTAGTCCAGTTAGCCCCCCCCACGCTACAAACAAGCCGCTTGCCGACCGTTCGCTCACCGGCTATTTCACGTCGTTTGAAAACCAAACTGAAGTTGTTGGCCGGCATCTCGACAGTCTCGGCCAGTGCGAATCCGGCGCGAGCAGCAACGTCTGATACAGCCTCCAGGTCGCGAAGGCCCCACTCGGGATTTTGCGCACGAAGGTCAAGATCGAACTGCGCGTTACTCCCCGAAGTATGGTGCCCGAAACGACGGTAGGGGCCGTATAAGAACAGAACGTGCTCTGTCGAAAGCAACGCCTTCGCGCCTTCGAACAATGCTAGCGTCGCGGACCACGGAGCGACGTGAATCATGTTAATGGCGAGCACCGCATCCGCCGTTTGCAAAGGCCAAGGAAGCTTGGTCACATCAAGGTCAATGGGGCTATTGACGTTAGTTCGCGGTTCCTTTCGAAGCCGCAGGGCAATAGACTCGCGAAGCTCTGCATCTGGATCGGAGGGCTGCCAGGTGAGGTCTGAGAGTGCTTTTGCGAAATGCACAACGTGCTGTCCCGTGCCGCTGGCGATCTCTAACACCAGGCCGCGGCGGGGTAGCACGCGCGCAAGCACATCAAGTATTGGCCCCTTGTTGCGTTCTGCCGCAGGAGTAGACCATTTCCCGTCGGCTGTCTTTTCACCGCGTTGCTTAAGCATCACATTGGTCCGTGAAGGCTAAAGAACTAAGTTAACCGGCGGCCCGACGGACGCCGCTGCAAGCGTCGCCGAGAGACGTCCGTCTTGAACGCGAGGTTAGGCCTCTCGCCGGAGGAGGGCGACATGATCCTCACGCCAAAGCTCTTTTCAGGAGCAAGCCGACCCCAAAACGCGTCAGCTGCGTTCCGACAGCTTTGAAACCGCACGCTTGATAGAAGCTCTCAGCGTGCGGGTTGCCTACCACGTGGATTGAGGTCGCACCCGCAGCCCGCGCTGCGTTGAAGCAGTGATCCATCAGCCGCCGCCCAATGCCTTGCCGCCAAGCCCGCGGTTCAACAAAGATTGCGTCTAGTTCCGAATCGCCATCTTCTCGCGGGAGAATGGCTGCAAAGCCCACGACCGAGCCGGCCACTTCCGCTACGAACACTCCACCGCGCTTGATTTGCCGGAGAGGGAGGTCGATTGCATCGGGATTCGCCAGCAACGCCTCTCGGTCGCCCGGATTGTTGAGCGAAGCTCGCCGCTGAAGCGCTTCCAGAGCCTTCTGCTCAGACGCGATGGCCGGACGGACTGTGATGCGTTGCATTGGATCTAGGCCTCAGTGGACAACACATGGCTTTCGTCTACGCACTCGCCTTGGGCCACCCAACGTTTGCAGCACGACGCAGACTGGCTTTCACAACCTGGCGATGAAAGGGAGCAATGACCGATAGGTAGGCTCGGCCCAAGCGGTTATGGCAGTAAACGACGGTTGATAGGGTCAGTTGGCTACCGTTAGTTTGCGGCGAGCCTGGCGTACAAAGAATCGACACCCTGAAGTCAAGATGCCTGTCGTTCTCGCCTAAGACGACCTCCGTTTCGCTGGTGCTGAAAACCCTGAAGATGCTGATACGGGGGGCTGTGGCGTCACTCGAGAGCGTTGCAAGGTGCTTGGCGGTCTTCAGACCAAATCCCCCAACGATTGCATCTCGGAGCCGGATGAGCGCTCCGATCCAAGATGGCTGCTCCGCGAAGATGAATCGGGCCAAGACATCTGGATTTATAGAGGCGTCAGAAGGGAGTCGAATCGAAAACGCGTCTGCGAGGTTCAGCGACTTGAATGAGGTAGTGACGGCAGACTGCGAGGGCAGGGCAACCTGCTCTACTAGCGTGAGTTTGCCTGGCATGGACGGACCTTCTGATGCCTAACGAACTAAGCTAACCGGCGCGACGAACGACCGCGGCCTAATTGCGCACATCACGCGCCGCCGAGGAGCGTCCGCGTTGAACGAGAGCTTGGGCGTCATCGCACCCTCTCGTGGCCCGCGCCTGCGTCTGGCGCGAAGAAGCGGATGAGTTCTTCGGCGACACGGTACGGCTTGCCGCCGTTGTCCGCAGACGTGTGGCCCAGTCCGCGCAGTTCGACCCGTGTGCACCTGGGTAGCGCAGCTTGAACAGCAACCAGAGACCGCTTGAGGTATGCCGGGCTCGCCCCGCCGTTAAGCAACAACACCTCCGCAGAGACCTCCGACAGCTCGGCAAGCTTGTCAGCTGTATCGAGTACGATTTGGGCGTCATAGCGCATGGTCGGGATCAGGTCTCGAAGCGCAACATCGCCGTCTTTCACCTCGCGTGCTTCGGCAGGCAGCGCCAACTTCATGAGAGCAACTCCAATGAAGCGCGGCAGAGCGTTGAACACGGGCGAGTCCCTGGTTCCCTTCGAAATCGTCACCATGGCGTCGGCAAGCTTACCTTGGGCGATCTCCTGATTGTAACGAGGCAGCCAGGACTCCGGTGACGAGCCCGGCACGGATATAAGTGCGATCGGTGGCTCGTACGCCACGACTCTGCGCACGCCAGGAGCAGCCAGCGCGGCATACAGGGCGACAATCGCACCTACGCTCAATCCAAACACGCGAGTAGCACCGCTGTGTGAAATCAGCGCGTGCAAGTCCTCCACCGCCTTGGCGATGCCAAACTGTGCGCCGAAGGGCCCGCTGAGGCCGCGTCCCCGCCGGTCGGGCAGGTACACGGTGAAGTCACTGGCCAATGCCGCAGCGAGCTTCATGAGATTCTGCGAGCTCATCAAACCCCCGTGCACCAAGATCACGCTCGGGCCGTGACCCATCTGCCGGTAACCGATGGTCGTGCCGTCGGCGGAGATGATCGAGCCGACGCTAAATGCTGGCGCTGCGTAGTTCATGCGGGGCCTCGACAACTGCGCGTCTCGCGACCACCGTCCGGCGAATGCGGAGGTAACCGGCGCCGCGAGGCAATTATGCGCAGCATCCGTTTGACCGCTGAGCTATGCCTCATAGTTTGCAATGACGCGCACGCCGCCGAGGAGCGGCCGTGTTGAACGAGAGGTTAGGTGGCATCAGTGCGTTGCCCGCGCCCGCGCAGAAATGCAGTGGTGCCGCTCAGTCGATGAATTTCCAGGTGTCCGCTCCATCGAACCGGCGCACCCGAACGGACTCTTGCAAGCGCGGATCAAAATTGTTCAGATTGACGCCGTGCTTGCCGCCTGGCTCGGGGACAAGCGGTTCCCAATGCGTGGCGCATCCGCAGGTTTTGCAGCGCACATTGCGCAGCGTCTTGTCGCCCCAGACGTACTCGACCGTATTCTCCGGATGTCCTTCTATCCGAACTGTTCCGAACTCGTAGTACGCCCAGAGTCCGCCAAGGCGCCGGCAGATCGAACAGTTGCACCTGGTCGCCTTCTCCGGCGCTGATGGCAGCGTGAGGCGAACTGCGCCGCAGTGACATGAACCTTGTAGCAGCTGTTCCTCGGACATGGTGGTCTCGCTTTGGTTTTCTGTGCCGCCTAACGAACTAAGTTAACCGGCGCGACGAAGGACGACGGCCTCAGTTGCCACATTAGGCGCCGCCGAAGAGCATCCGCGTTGAACGAGAGGTTAGACCGCACGACGAAGGGATGAAGCGTTTGAGGCAGGACCGCCACTAGGCTCGGCGCATGCGCCGACCCAGGTAGAAGGCGACGATACCGACAAGAAATGTGACACCTCCATAAATCGCCCATTGAGTTTGACCTGTCATGAAGCTGCCGGGCAAAACATTGACTCCTTGAAAGAACCAGATGGCTCCGACGAGCATGAGTAGGACGCCGACAACGTTTAGCGCTACGCGCATATTGAGTCTCCTTTTCTGGCCATACGCTATAAGTGCGGCCTACGTCGGAGTTCGGCGGCCGCCGAAGGCGGTCCGCTGCAACGACTGGTTGGACGCGCATTGTCTATGAGCAGTTCCGAAGGTGAGCGACCCACCGTCAGCCATGGCCGCTACAGTTTTTCTCGAAGGAACGCGATAGCACGCCTGCGCGCCTCGACTTGCGATTCGGGCAGCATGCTGGGCATGTGACCGATCCCCTCGAAATACACCACGGTGATTGACTTGCCGAGGGCCCGGGCAGCCCGTTCATAGTCCCGCGACTGCTCCACAGGAATTTCCTGATCGGCAGTCCCGTGCAATATCAGGAGCGGCGCATCCAACTGGGCTACGACGTCCTGTGAACTGGCCGGGACGGCCGTGACGGATGGGCGGTGCGCCGGCGCGTCAGCCACCACTGCCTGCACACCAGCCCCGGTGGACGCAGCCCACAAGGCCGCATACCCACCGCGAGAGATCCCGTACAACCCAACACGGTCTGTTCGCGCGTCGGGTAGAGTCTTGGCCAACGCGATGAGCTCTTTGCCCGAGTTGGCGGCGGGATCGGCGACCCACTCGGCTTGCGGAGTCGCCTCCGAGCAGATCGCGTTCCCCGGTGTCCCTCCCTCACCGGCCTGCCAGCACCCGACTACGACGAGAAAACCAGCGCCGGCCAAGTCTTCAGCGAGCGATAGAGCCCTCGAACCTAGGCCGGCTGAGCCGTGCAACACCACTACTACGGGGAACGGTCCCGTACCCTGCGGTCGCACGATGGCTGTGAGGAACTTCCGGCCGTTCGACCCATCCAGTCTGTACCATCGGGCGCCGGGAGCATAGATACCCGGCGGCGCACTTGCCCGCGTCATTCGTGGTGACGCCACCTGAACGTGCCCGCAACTTGAAATGCCGGCAGCTAACAAGAAACACAACAGGGGCACGAAGTCGTAACGCTTGGTGCGCGATTGCTCGCTGGTGACCATGTGTATCCTTTTTCACTGGACCATCTGACCAAAACGCGTGCCGCCGAGGAGCGTCCGTGTTGAACGAGAGGTTAGGCGCGATGCGTGTAGGCGACATAGAAAACCGCGACGGCGAGAGCCAGACACAAAGGAGCATAAACCGCACTGTCGAGACGCGCAAAGCGGGTGCCTCGTTCGCGCTTGAAGAAGCCGACCAGCCGAAAATCGCCGATCGCTCGCGCAAGCAGCACGAAAGCCAAGGCGAAGGCAAGCCATGTGACCCAAGTGGAGCGCACGTTCGGAAGAATGAGGCCGGCGCTGACGGCTACGAGAACTGCGCAACCTGCGAGAGCGACAGCAACCGCGAGCGTAGCGGGCGCAGAAGGCACGAATGCCGGCCTGCCATGCACCTCGGGAACCGCTGCGGATGAACCAGCGCGACCACCGGCAGCCCAGTAGACGTGAATCAGCGCCAGTAGCGCGAACACACCGACGACGACAGCAGCTACAACCTCCGGCATTGCGCCCAACGAACTAAGTTAACTGGCGCGACGAAGGACGGCGGCCTCAGTGGGCACATCAGGCGCCACCGAGGAGCGTCCGCGTTGAGCGAGAGGTCAGGCATCGCCGGTCGGAATGATCGTGGCTGTTTCAACCATCAGAATTATTGCGCGTTCGGGGGCGCGCGTGCGATGGACGACGCCCTTCGGGACAACGAAGCCTTGTTGTTGAGCAAGTTCGATGCTTCGGCCCTCAAGGTCGATGATGAAGCGACCTTCAAGAACAAAGAAAAACTCATCATCGTTATCGTGTTTGTGCCAATGATATTCCCCCTGCATGACGCCGAGGCGAACTACAGAATCATTCACTTGGCACAGCGTTGTTGGTTGTACCAGCGGTCGGAACACGCCGCCACTAGCGAGGGCACGTCGACCAGCTGCAGCGACGGATACAGGACGTTGAGAAATGTTGCGTACGGATGTTCCTGGACAGCAGCGTTCATAGGTTCTCCGAAGCACCAGGATGGTTGAGGAAGGGATACGAAGCACCTGATGGCCCGTTCAAGAATCAAGGAGACTGCATCAAGTTCGTCAACACGGGCAAATGACGCTCAACACTGATCAGGGGAGAGACGGCCTTCTCCCCGGCACAGCGGCCTAACGAACTAAGTTAACCGGGGCGACGAAGGACGGCTGCTTCTTCACCGACTGCGCCCATCGACCGGAACGCGTTTGAGTGTTGTGAGTTCTACGCCCTCCAGGCAGCGCACATTCACCGCTGCCATAGGCGCGCCAGACTTGACACCGAAGCCGAACGGCGCACAACCACAGTTGGGGCAGAAGTGGTGGCTAATGACGTGCTTGTTGAATTTGTATGTCGACATACTCTCCGCGGACGACTTGAGTCGTAGCTGGCTACGCGGCACGAACCATAAGAGATATCCCTTGCGACTACAGTGCGAGCAATTGCACTCCATAACCTCCGAGAACTCGCCTTCAACCTCGAAGGTAATGCGACCACAGTGACAGCTTCCAGAGTACATGGCGATCCTCCAGATGCGGGCTTTCCACAGCGTTCCAGCGCTATCGTACTTTGCAGCCGCCTAGCGAACTAGGTTAACCGGCGCGACGAACGGACGGCGGCCTCAGTGGGCACAGCAGGCGCCGCCGAGGAGCGTCCGCGTCTCAACGAGAGGTTAGGCATCACTGCACTACCGCCTCTCGTCTGGGAGTGCTCTCCAGATCTCCCACGCAACGTCCCTACCGGGGTACGCCACGGACTTGAACGGCCAAGTGTGGCTTATCCAGCCCTTGACTGCTGCGTGTAGACGATCTTCGAGTCCTCCCGCAATTTCACTCTGTCGCGCCCAGTAGGTACACCGCCGCGTCGTAGCCCGGGCTTGCGCGTGGGAAGGATGTACACGCAGCCCAGCACTTTCGACTCATCGGTGCGCACAACGGTGTAGGCAAACGACCGTCGCGTCTGGAACTCCTTCTGGTGCCAGCCAAGATCGATGAGGTTCTGTTCCAGAGTAAGTCCATCCGGCCACTTGCTACCGGGCCAGACGGTCTTGCAGTGCTCAACACTGGACATGACAGCGTCGTAGTCCTTCACGACGTCGTTAACGGTCAGCGTGCGAAGTCGGAATTCATCGACCTCGAGCGACTTGGGAACCTCGTACTCTCGGGGCACAAAAGGGGACAACGGGCAGGGATGCATTCATTCGCGGTCGGCCAGGTGAGTTGTGATGCCTAACGAACTAAGTTAACCGGCGCGACGAAGGACGGCGGCCTCATTGGGCACTTCAGGCGCCGCCAAGGAGCGTCCGCGTTGAACGGGAGGTTAGGCCGCAGCATCTTGGTGCACATGTTCCCAATTGGCTATCGGTCCGGATACGACTCGAAAGAGAGGATGCGCTGCGGGAAATGAAACTTCAAGGTGTTGGCGATAAACAGATGGGCTACGCAGCCGCAATTTTCCGAGAAGCCAGCGCCATTCGTAATGCAACTGGCCATCAGTGACCAGGATGCGTTCCACGGCCCCAATAGGACCGAGCTTGCCAGCGATCGAAGGTCTACCGCGTGAAAGTGCCTCCGCGTAGACGAGCGCGAGGTAGCGGTTGATGGCACGGCGCGGCGCCGCACTGGCACGAAAACGACTCAACTGCGGATGTCGGCGATAACCCTTCGTGTGCCCGCGGAGTACAGCCCGGGCGAGTAGCGCTTCACGCCAAAGCGCGACCAACCCTTGGCGTCGAGATACCGGGGATGAAGGGTCCACAGGCGCATCGCGAGCCAACTGCCGCCTAACGAACTAAGGTAACCGGCGCGACGAAGGACGGTGGCCTCAGTGGGCGCGTTCGGCGCCGCCGAGGAGCGTCCGCGTTGAACGAGACGTTAGGGCGCCGCACGGTGAAAAGCAAGCCAACAGACAACTACCAACACGACCAAGGCCAGCGGTACGAGAAATACACTCATGAAGCGGGCTCGATTGATGAGCTGTTCACTCTTGCGCAAGGTGTTAGCGGATTGATTTTGAATATTCTCCGCGGCGGCTTTCGCTTGATCGAGCGTGGCACAGTCGCTCCTTTTGTTGCGCCATTGCTTCAGCCTGGCGATGCAACTGAAGCATCTGACCATCACGAATGCTCTTCGAGCATGGAGCAATGATCTTCTCGAATGTCTCGTTCGCTCATGAGCGCCCTAACGAACTAAGTTAACCGGCGCGACGAAGGACGGCGGCGAAGCGCGCCGCCGAGGAGCGTCCGCGTTGAACGAGAGGTTAGGCATCATTTCGCCCTTGCCTTTTCGTCCTTCGTGGATGATCGGGAGCTCAAGGATCTCAAACATAAGAGACTTCACTCCCACTCGCTCCGACTTGCCCGAAGATGCAAACTTAGTTACTACGAAGGAAATCTCATCGCCAATCGCATGTTGCGAAAGGTTGAGGGTGTCGAGCGCACAACAACCCGTGGCCGGCCAGCAAGAGAGTAACGCCGATAAGCCGTGTAGCGGAAGCCATCCGAGTTGGCGCTGAATACTTCTTCGACCCGTGCTGTGCACGTTTCGGCAGTGACGGACTTGCCCTGGTATTCGCCGGTGCTGGTCACGCATTGGTCAGCTTGCGCGATACTGCTGAGGCAAAGCAACGCAGCCGCTGCCCCGAACGATCTTAGGTCGGACCTTTTCATGGCAATGATGCCTAACGAACTAAGTTAACCGGCGCGACGAAGGACGGTGGCCTCAGCGGCGCAGCGCCAGGCGCCGCCGAGGAGCGTCCGCACTGAACGAGGGGTTAGGCGTCAACGCCGCCAGCCCGCAGCAACTGCCCGCCTTCAATTTTGTAAGAACTCCAGGCCATATTTCCTGGCGATGGCCGCGGCCTCGTCTGATCCCTTTCGCATTGGACTTCCGGTATCTAGCATGGCTGCTTCCGCAATCATGGCATCGAAGACGCCACCAGGTGAACTGATGATCACTTGACGACCTACGTCCGGACCTGTGCTCGACAAATCCGTGTGCAGTTCCGCGAGGGACAAAAATGACATCACCTGGCCCCAAACTTCAGTAGCTTTCCGTCGAGGCGGAAGTCGTGGTTTCCTTCGCAGATGATGAACGTCTCGTCGTACGTAGGATGTCTGTGGTATCCGGCACCCGACTCAGGCGGCTCAATTGCTTCGCAGACGGTGTAGGCGCTCCAGTCTTCGCTGGCTGTTGTCTTGAATGTCATAGTCATGCGACCAAGTTTGAACGTCTTACCTTCGCCAGGTAAGAAATGCGTTGGTTGCTTCGAATTGAACAAAGTGGTCTCCGAATGAGCGCGGCGGTGCTGCGCTGCTATTGTGACAGGGCGGTAGTTGAGGGACCTCTTGACGTTCCGTAAGTGGCGAGCTTCTTGAAGACCGCCGCCGCCGACGATCAGCTAGTCGTCGACCGTCTCATGCTGCCGCTGACATACGGGTCTCGGAGTCACTCGCAATCATCCGACCACCCCACGACCGTGTGCCGTATGCCGGGTGGTTGCACCCAGCTCGAGCCTGCGACGAGGCGGTGGCGCCCGGCGCCCTCGAACTCTGTCTCGAACCATCCCTTCAGACAATAGACCATCTGAAACTGGACACTGTGGTGATGTCGCGCACGCTGAGCTCGGGACGGAAGGGGGCGATCATGCAGAAAGCAAAGCCATTTTCGGCGGTCGCCCTCGGCTACCCCGAGATCGCGGTAAGCGGAGTAGTCGCGCAGGCCGCCGACCTTGAAGTCTCCATCCTTCAGATGGCTGACGACGAACTGCTGCTGGGAAGGTGTTAACTTGGATTCCATGAGGCTCCCGCAGGTACGTGAGAAATAAAATGAAACACCCAAAGCTTACTGAGATCAAGTCACGTAGAAGCTGATTTCGAGATAAGTCGTCAAGACGCGTTCAACGGCTGCGATGACGACTAACGAACTAAGTTAACCGACGCGACGAAGGGCGGCGGCGAAGCGCGCCGCCGAGGAGCGTCCGAGGGGAACGAGAGGTTAGGCGTCTCCATCAATGGCCTTTGTCATTTGCGCGAGGGTAACTAGCTCAGAATGACGCGTCGTTTCGATTGTTCGGTACCCATGTCTTTCGTAGATAAGGGACATTGCCCTCCATCACGGTATTGGTCGTTAGGTCAAACTGGGCAACACCCGGGAGCGTGCGTTCGAGGGTGTTGAGAAGCGCCGATCCTATGCCGTTTTCCTCGATATGCAGAGTCAACCGCCAGTGCACGGATAGTACATACGCGGCCATTAACGATGCCGCGAATACATTCCAATGATTTTTCCGTTGTCCCGGGCAACGAGCGCGGTCTGCTTCTGGATGTGTTCGGTCACCGCGTCGAGTAGTTCGGTGAGCGGAGGGATATCCTGACTCCCACTTCGGCGTCCCTCTTCCGCGAAGGCGCGTCGCTGGAGATCGAGCATGGGCGGTACATCTTCTTGAGGACGCCCCGGCTGATGCTATTCACCTTCTTAGACGCCTAACGAACTAAGTTAACCGGCGAGGCGAGAAGACGGCGGCGAAGCGCGCCGCCGAGGAGCTTCCGCGTTGAACGAGAGGTTAGGCGGCGCCTCTTGGCAAGAGGCTACCTAGTGAAAAACATTGCGATGCAGCAGGCGAACCCCAGCGCCCAAAGAACCGACCGCAGAGTTAGCGCCGCGATCCGCGAGGTAAGCGCCGATATAACCGACTCTCGCAGCCAGGAACGCAATGGCGAGTCCGTCGATTAGTGACTGCGACGCCCCCCGATGCGCTCGGCTACGAGAACACCAGCGATAAAGATCGGCAGCGCTTCGAAGCTATTTTGCTGCGCAGCATTTGCGCGCGCCTGCCAACCTTGGAGGCCCGCCAACCACAGGCGTGGGCTGTGGTTGTCGAATCCACCTTCCCGACGGGGCTTGCCGAAGCCTTTAAATTTGGCTACTCCCGCGCAGACGATGGGCACGAGGCAGGCAACCAATATGCACGTTTCGGCAATTGTCATTCGCTTGGGATGATCGAGTGGATTTGTGGGTGAGGATACGGCGAAAGTGATGCTTTGCGCCGCCTAACGAACTAAGTTAACCGGCGCGACGAATGACGGCGGCCTCGGTGGGCACATCAGGCGCCGCCGAGGAGCGTCCGCGTCGAACGAGAGGTTAGGCGGCATAGGACAGTCTTACGATGCGGCGGATTGTTGGGGATTTGTCGAAGACCGCTTTTTGCTCATCCTTCTGTACCCGGATAGCGGAACGCGACCCAAAAGCACCACCCAATTGAGGGCGGTCGTAAACACAAACCAGAAAATCCAAAAACCGGTTCGGAGAAAAAAAGCTGCGACCTGAGGAAGTTCCCCAATCATCATTAGAAGGTCATATTAGCACAAGATAGAGCAGGCCTACTGCGTCGGAGTCAAGTCGCACGCAGCTCGAGACGTCCGAGAAGAGTTTCTGCGGCTGGCTGATACAGCAATACGCCGCCGATCAAGTTGGGCTGCGATGACAGACAACTGTACGACGGCGATGCCCGCGCAATTGATGACCAGCCTGCGCCATGAGGATCACGAAGGCTGGCGCCATCGGCAGCGGGAAGATCGCGCCTGCTCGCATAATAGAACGACTATGATCGCCACGACGGACATCACCGACCTCGGTTGCCATGCGACGCCTAACGAACTAAGTTAACCGGCGCGACGACGGACGGCGGCGAAGCGCGCCGCCGAGGAGCGTCCGTGTTGAACGAGAGGTTAGGCGTCATCCGAGGTGCGGACAATAGACAGACTCGCTGCGTTGCTTGATGCCGTCGACGTAGTAGGGTCGTGACGCCACTGTCCAAAGCCGCCACATGCCGATTGCATCACCAGCGCATGAGCGCTACCTCGTTGCCAGAGTCTGTCGCGCTGCGGACAATGTACAGTCGACCGGATGATATGCGGTCCGAGCGCTTATCGGTTACGCTCTTTGACATCGCCCAGACGCGGACGGAGATTTCGCTTAAAGTAGTTAGATACGTAGAGCGTCGTGGAGTCGATACGCGCCTTGTCTTCGACTCTTAGAGATGTTACCGATGGTCGGTAGCACTACCGATGCGGCGGAAATTAGAACCAGCGCCGACGTAACAAGGATCGGACGGAATGCCTGTGATCGGAACCAGCGCAACGGGCCCTTGCCGTACGGATACTGCCAATGGCTATCAGCGGCATACGCACGACCGGTGTCGCAACAAACTTCGATGGAAGAATGCGTTAACTTGGATGACGAGCAACGTCTTCGCGGTCCATCGGGACGCCTAACGAACTAAGTTAACCGGCGCGACGAAGGACGGCGGCGAAGCGCGCCGCCGAGGAGCGTCCGTGTTGAACGAGAGGTTAGGCGCCGCGGCTCAGACTCGGTGCATGGCCTTCGCGCCAACCAGCCAGCGATTCCCGCTGACATGACGTGAACCGTTGCTATAGCCGATCTCATCGTTTGCTTGGCGTGCCGCGTTGTGGCGCTTTCCGGCACGTCGGGTTAGAGCCAATAGAAACACCACAGACAGCATCCTTGTCTGGTGAGAGATCCGCGTCGTTGTCGGCAGCTGGATCGAAGTACTCTCTGCGCCTGGGACGCGAGCCCTAAGCCAGCTCTGCCGAGAATTGCTCATCGACGACTGACACATGCATCGGCAGTTCTGAGGTGAGCCGATGCAGGTCATCATGGCGATAGCGTTGATTCAGAGCCCAATGAGTCGCTGCAAACATAGGCTAGCTCCGCGAAGTGCGCCACTAACGAACTAAGTTAACCGGCGCGACGAAGGACGGCGGCGAAGCAGCGCCGCCGAGGAGCGTCCGCGTTGAACGAGAGTTAGGCCGCACGCGCCGCAGAGCAAGGGTGCACGAACCGATTGCCGAGGCTCTGACCGCTCACTCCAGGCGTTCCCAGGTAAGCACAGCGACAACGTCCGTACCGGAAATGAGGCTTTTAAAGGGTTCGGACGTTCCAGTCAGCTTCCTTCCATCGAGCTCGATATTGATGACCCGTGTGGTCCCGTTCCAGGATTGAATGCTTGAGTCTTCGATCGTAATGAGGAGCCTTTTTCCTTCGACACGATACCGTCCGCTGTAAGCGGACATCGAGCTATGTAGCGCCGCCCGCTCGGCATCGGTTGGGTTAGGGCTTGTGGGGGCTTTCCGGTTTCCTGCGTATTGCATGCCGACCATCTGGCCACCGGGCGTAAAGATGAGGTGCCCGACGGCTGGTCGCCAAACGGGCGGACAACTTTCCCAGAGAGTACCTCCCTCGTTTCAACGGCGGTGATTTCCACACACCGGAAATTGAAGGAGACGCACTTTGCGCTAACGCTATTGCGGGGACGGTCAGCGCCAGCCAAAGACCGCAATGATAGGGAGAGTACGAATCATGAATCCTCCAATGGCCGTATCAGGAAACAAGGGAACATCGTCAACGTGTTGTTCGGAGCGACAGCATCACTCTTGTCCGCCTAACGAACTAAGTTAACCGGCGCGACGAAGGACGGCGGCGAAGCGCGCCGCCGAGGAGCGTCCGCGTTGAACGAGAGGTTAGGCGCATTCGATATTCGGCAGCGTCTATTTGCACCATTGCTGTTCGCAAGGGATACCGTCGTTGTTGCCGTCCATCTTAGTACCCGGACAGTTCTGCAGGAAGTAGGTGGCTTCGGCGCAGGAGTGCATTTGCGAGCAGTAGGTACGACCGTCGCATTTGAAGTTGCTCGCGGCCGGATTGCTAAGGGGTGAAGCGATCTCCACCGGCGCAACTGATGGTTGGGGTTCGCTGATATCGGGAATACGCGTACCACCCGATGGCCACGATCAACTCTATGGCGATGACGTTCTTCATTGTGTCCGTCAGTCGAAATGCGCCTAACGAACTAAGTTAACCGGCGCGACGAAGGACGGCGGCGAAGCGCGCCGCCGAGGAGCGTCCGGGTTGAACGGGAGGTTAGGGCGCCACATGCAACGTTTATTTGAGTGTCATGGCAAACGGGAAATCCATGGCGCATGGCGCCCCGGCACAGACGGCTCCCTTGAATTTGGTGTCAGAAAGCAGGGTTCGCGCGACCGCCATGGTTACCTCCGGACTAGGCGACCGCAGCACCTGTACTGAGACTGCCTCGCCCGCAGAGTTGATGTGAACGAGAAACATGAGCTGCCCTGTATCCCGAACGCGGTCGGCGCCGAGCGCCTTTAGGAGTGGTTTGAATATTCCCCGCAATCCGTCTACCGGAAATGGCGGTCGTCACCCTCAGGCATATTGTCATAGTAGTCTCGAATCGCTTTCTTCTCCGCCGGACTCAGTGTCGCGTACGGCTTGTCTATTGGAAAGTTACCGTAGATGCTTCCTATTCGTCGCGAGAGTCCCTCTGTGTCTTTCGCAAATATTTGAGATTCGCTTGGGAGATCCTTGTGCAATATTGCCCGCGACTGGAGGGGCAAGGCAAAGCAGTGCGATTACTGTTTTCATGGCGCCCCAACGAACTAAGTTAAGCGCGCGACGAAGGACGGCGGCGAAGCGCGCCGCCGAGGAGCGTCCGTGTTGAACGGGAGGTTAGGGCACACGAACTAATCGCACTCTCAGTACTTTGGACGCCACTATTACGGTTTGCGATCTCGTGGTCCGAGAAAGAACCATAGGATCAAGCCCAGTAGTGGCAATAGCACCACCACCAGTACCCAAAGGAGTTTCTTCTCGTTCGAGGCAGAGCTTTGGAAAATATTGATAATCGCCCATATATCACCGGCGAGTATGAGGAAACCCACAATACCGTTGTAGCCAAAGTTCATCATTGTTATTCCTTTCCTGTTTCGTAAAGCTGCCGCTGTGACTCCGCTAGGGGTGCGCCCTAACGAACTAAGTTAACGGGCGCGACCAAGGACGGCGGCGAAGCGCGCCGCCGAGGAGCGTCCGTGTTGAACGAGAGGTTAGGCGCCGCTGTAGACACATGGGATAAGCTTATGGCGCAGGCGATGCGAGCGGCTTACCTTTCTCCACGATGTAGACGGCCAGAATTTTCGCACCGCTTTCGCCGCTTTTCGCGTCATGGATTGCTCCCACGGGGACTTGGTACGAATCGCCAGGCTTCAACGCGAGGGGCGGCTTGCCCTCGACCAGAAGCGTCAACGTACCCTCAATAACGTAGCCAGTTTCGGCGCCCGGATGGGTGTGGCGACCGATATTCACATTGGGCATGATCTCGGCGATACCGGTAACCGTTTCAATATTCGGAGATCCGGGCACGTCGACCCGCTGTAGCAGCGTTCGTTTGATCGGCGCCGGTGCGGCGGGCTGTTGAGCCGTGACCGGAAGCGAAAGCACGAGAAGGGCAACGGAAAGCACAGCTGCGATTGATTTGATCATGGAGGACCTCCTTAGTGTTGTGGTATCCAGATAGTTGCGTGTGCATTTACACGATCGAGAACAAACATTGCCGCAAGTCACCTGTATTCGTCTAGCGGCGCCTAACGAACTAAGTTAACCGGCGCGACGAAGTACGGCGGCGAAGCGCGCCGCCGAGGAGCGTCCGTGTTGAACGAGAGGTTAGTCCGCACGGCTGACGCTGGCCCCTTCTGTGGCCATTCGCTTCCCGCGAAGTCGACGCCCGCGCCATACCGCGAGCGCGGGGAGGATGACCGAAATGGTCGTTCCGCCGAAGAACCGAAAGCAGCCACGGCCCGTGCGGTATGGGACCAGGCGTAGTACGACAAGTAGCCGGCGATTGCCAGGGCCCACGGGCCAGAATGCAACAGAACGGCGAGGGGAAGAGCCCAGATGAGCTGTCGCTTTCTGGTTGGGCCGGATAGACCCCATGTTTCTTGGCCGTTGTATAAATGACGGCGACCCAATGTGCGCTGAAGGAGAGGAGCATCGACCCGGCTAACATACCTAACGGCAGCGCGAACGATTGGGTTAAACGTGTCCATGCGGCCTAACGAACTAAGTTAACCGGCGCGACGAAGGACGGCGGCGAAGCGCGCCGCCGAGGAGGGTCCGTGTTGAACGAGAGGTTAGGGCGCACGACGAGTTTGGGCATTGTGAACGCGAAGAATCAGATCCTCAGCGACGGCACTCTTGGCAAATGGATTCAAGGAGAACGGTGTGCGCGGAGAGAATGCGACCTCGGAACCAAATGGACCCGGTTGAATAAGGCGCAGTGTTATTCGCGGCGGATTCATATTTGTCGAGGCATTGACGTTCATGATATTAGAGAGCGCGATGCGCTCTTCGTAGCCTCGATAGTTGACCAAGAGAAAATCGCCTCCGTCCTGCACTTGATCAGCCAGGTTCCAAATGAGTCGTTTGAATATGAAGAACCCAAAGACGGCCATGACGCAGGGAACTAACAGAAAGAACGGGTCCTTCACAGCTCCGCCGCGAAGGACAACAGGAACGATGAACGCGACGAGTCCGCCGAGCCAGAATACGGGGAATACCCATTTGTAGAAGCCTGTCATACGGGAAGATATCTGTGTCATGGCAACCCAGTGCGCCCTAACGAACTAAGTTAACCGGCGCGACGAAAGGACGACGGCGAAGCGCGCCGCCGAGGAGCGTCCGCGTTGAACGAGAGGTTAGGCCACAGCACTCTAGCGGCCGAGCAGTTGCAACGCGATGACCACTTGCGCGCCAAAGCCCACGGTGAATGCCAGCGTGCGAGCCCAAGGGACTGCGAATGTGTAGGCAACCGCGTGCACTACACGGGCCCAAAAGTAGACGATGCATGCAGTGCCAATGGCGGAATTAGAAATGCCTGCCGCACCAGCCGTGAGGACCAGTGCGGCGAAGACGACGAGATTCTCGACGGCGTTTTCGTGCGCCTTCAATAGCCGCTGCGCCCAGCGTGATTGCGGCTTGGGGTTCTCCGGATACCCCACGGCAGCCAGGAGACCGCGCGTAGCGATGCGGTCCAGGATGTAGGGCACCCACAGCAAGCCGGTGAAAGCGGTGACGTAGACGAGATACAAGAGCTCTGTCTTCATTGGTCTCTCCATTCTGTTGATTCGCTGACTTCGAGATGCCCCGATACACGGTCTGGGGCCTAACGAACTAAGTTAACCGGCGCGACGAAGGACGGCGGCGAAGCGCGCCGCCGAGGAGCGTCCGAGTTGAGCGACGGGTTAGGCGCCTCGGTGTTTGACACGGCTCCGGTGCTAGTGAACAAGAGCGCTCGCCAGGAGCAGGAATATACCCGCGGTGGCAACGTTCCACGCCAGCGAGCGCAGGAGATAGACGCCGGACGCATACAGCGGAAGGTACACGACGCGACCCCCGAGGTACAGAAGCGCCCCCACTTGGAAAGTGAGCCGTATGCACCAGTGGCGTGAACGACGGCGATTAGCGCCAAGAAGAGCGGGAAAGTCTCCAGGAAATTGACCAGAGCTCGAGCAAGCCGCCCGGCGACGCCCGTGAGCGGTGGCTTCGGCTCATCTCTCGCGCTGGCTGCCCAACGGTAGCCGCGCTGCAAACTTGCCGCATGCGCGGCCAATACGATGTGGACTAAGCCAAGGACCACGCTGAAACAGACGGCGTACAGCTCGATGCGCAAACGATCACTCCCGACGTGCGCTTGAGGCGCCTAACGAACTAAGTTAACCGGCGCGACGAAGGACGGCGGCGAAGCGCGCCGCCGAGGAGCGTCCGTGTTGAACGAGAGGTTAGGCCACATCGCTGCTCTCTTGGACAACGCTCCCGACAACTACGCGTCGGAGCGCGTAAAGGACGGCGAGTTCTGAAGCAGCCAAGGAAAACAGCAAACCCGATTGCGGGAACCCAGCCGCCGGTAAGAGCGACGTAGACGATGGCAAAAGGGCACGCGAGCGAGAACCCTGCCATGAACAGAAAGCGCGGCCACGTGCCGACGGCAGAATTGGTGACCAATGGGCTGGATCGTCGAAGAGCATGAGTGCGACCTCCGCGTTAGCGTTAGGTGTTCATGTGGCGGAACTGAGGCCTAACGTATCAAGGTAACCGGCGACCACCAAGGCGCGAAGCGCCGCCGGTGGGCGTCCGTGTTGACCGCGTGGTTAGGCCTCACCGCAGAGGATGGCGTGAGATTGCCGTAAAGGGAGAGGCTACGACTTTCTTATTGCCCATAAAGCCGATCTATGAATCCGCTTCGCTCAAGTTCATCGATGAATGAGGAATCAGCAATGTCGGATTCCTTCAGCGAGGCCGCAGCCGGGTATTTCGTGACAAGAAAGTCCCGCAACGCCTGCATTGCTGGAAATGACGGCCGCGGAACCTTTTGAAATACGGGCACGTGAAATGCATGTAGCTCCTCCACGGCTTTTCGATCTTCGATCTTCAAGTAGCGTTGCAGCAAAGGCACCACGATGTCCGGCCGCGTCTTGAACAAATGGATCGTCTCGACAAAGCCCTGCATGACGTTCATCACAAGCTCGCGGTTGGAGGCGATGAACTTGCGAGTGGTCGCAAATATCGAGGGCGCGTCAAAGGCATCCATCGGGAAGGCATTCCAGCTGTAGTGAATTTGGCCCGCAAAACGCAGATCGATCGGCATCGCACCCGCGTCGATCTCTCCGGAAGCCAACGCAGCATAGATACGATCGAATTTAATCAAGGGCAGGTAGATCGCGGTGGCGCCCGCTTTCTCGACCGTGAGCCGGGTCGCCACGCTTGTTTGTCCGGTTTCGGTCAGTATTCCGACCTTCTTTCCGCCCAGCTGCGCCAGTTGAGTGATCTCCTTTCGGGTCATGACGAAGGACTTCGGGAAATCCGTTGTCGGCGTCGCCACGATGACGATGTCTCGACCCTTGAGCACTTCTTCCGCGACAGGCACCGATCCGGTGTGGGCGAATTCCCAATCACCGCGAGTGAGCCCGGCCGCGGCCTCTGGACCTCCGACTGCAATGGCCGGCAGGGTCATATCGATCCCTCGCTTTTTGAAGACACCCGCTTCGGCTCCGAGCCAGGCGGTGCTTTGCCATGTCGCGAGTAGACCGGTCGCGACTCTCACGCCCTGAGGAGTCGTGGGAGAGACTTGCGCCCAAGCAAAGGGCGTAGCGGCTGAGAGCGCAGCAGCGCCCGCAGCCATTCGCAAAAGCTTGCGGCGAGGAAACGTCATGATCTTGCTCCTGGCTCGTATATTTGGGGCGGTGGACGCTCTAGTGAGGCCTAACGAACTAAGTTAACCGGCGCGACGAGGGACGGCGGCCTCAGTGGCCACATTAGGCGCCGCCGAGGAGCGTCCGCGTTGAACGAGAGGTTAGGCCTCATAGGCGTTCGGCTTCTTGCTTCATCGCTTCGTTCATTGCGACGAAACCCTGTTTTGTGGCGCCATCAAGTGACTTCTTGAACAATGGCACAAGCAGGCCCGAGAATGCTTCGCCTTGACGAAAAACCAGCTGAGTATCGGAGTTCGGTTCAATGCTGAAGTAGTGCTCGCCGTCGAACAATCCGGGAAGCACAAGTTTCCCTTTCCACCGGAGTTCTCGCTTTGGCTCGATGGCCAGTACCTTGGGGTGGAAGCGCATACCCCTTGAACCCGGAGGCTGAAGGAATACGTTCAGCGACGCGCCGACCTGGCGGGGCCCTGCGATGGACGTGATGAATGGGTTCCATCGCGCATGACCGGGGAAGTCCATTAGAAGCGCCCACACTCGGTCAGCGGACGCGTTGATGGCAATCTGCGTTTCGACGCGGTGCATTTGATGAGGCCTAACGGATCCAAGCTAACCGGCGACCGCGGTAAGGGGCGAAGCCCCGCCGGCGGGCGTCCGTGTTGAGCGCGTGGTTAGGCATAGTCTTCGTGTGCCTCAAGAAGAGTGACGAACTGCTGAGTTAACGCATTACGCACTTCAACTGAGACGATTATCTTCCGAAAGTCCTCCTTCGCGGCATCGAGCATATGGGCGGCTTCGATCCGAAGATCGGTATGAATTTCGAGATCGTCGGAGGGATTCATCTTGGCGCGCTCGTTGCCCGTGTGCTTTAGAGAGTTGTAAACAGCACGGTACATTCCCTCGTGCTGTGCACCGTCACCTGGCTCTGCAACTAGCTCTCCAATCTTGGCAAGGAGTTGATGCATTGTGCGGCCTCCTTGTTCTTTTAGGAGCGGACCGACAATCCCAACAACAGCCCCGGACATAAGAATCGACACAATGTAGTCGATATCGGTACTCGCGTTTTTGTAACGGGCATCAGCCTCGACAAACATGGTGGAAGCGATAACGATCTTGTTGTGGGTCGACATGCCGGACTATGCCTAACGAACTAAGTTAACCGGCGCGACGAAGGACGGCGGCGAAGCGCGCCGCCGAGGCCTCCGTGTAGAGCAAAGGCCTCGGCGGCTGCAGTCATCCGAATCACCCTTAGGACGAACCGCGTTCGTTCGGATCGCCAGCAGCAAATCAGTTCAGTTCAAGAAAACGGTGTCGTCTTTGGGTTGCGGCGGAATCTTTATGGCAATGGCCTTTACCGGGCCGCTGGTAACGATAGTTCCCCCGTGCGCCGTGCCCTTCGGAATGATGATCAGCGTGCCCGGCTTGAATTCCTTCCGTTCGCCACCCAACCACATCGCGCCGCTACCTTCGATGATGTACTGAATTTCATTGGTATTGGGGTGCATGTGCTTGGCGACATTGCCGGACTGAATTGCGACGGTGGCGTTGTCCGTGGTAACCAGCGCTCTCGTATTCATCTCGGGATTGGATGTGGTTGGAAGATCGCCATGCTTGATGGCCATGAGATCGATCATCGCTGGCGCCAGTGGTGCCGTTTGGGCCGTCGCGCTGGACACTGCATATCGGCCTAACGAAGAAGCGCCGAGTCCTGCGGCAAAAGCAATCGCAATAGCGACGCTGAGGGTAGTCGTGTTGTAGCGCATTGAGAACTCCTCCTGGTTGGCGTTGGTTTTTACTGTGGAACAGCGGTTACAACTGTATACGAGCTTCAATCCGATTGGCGATGGGCGGACGTGCGGGGTTGGTTCATGCACTGGACCAAAAATAGAGTACGGAATAGCCTCCTGCGGCGGATTGTGTAAGCTTCCGCCATGGCCAAAGCCGCCAAGCCCGCTAAACCGCTGAACCCCCGCAATCCCACCGGCAAGAAGCACAGCTTCAGCAAGCCGTGGATGAACGAGTTCCTCCAGGATCACTGGGTACAGGAGGCCAAGCGTCTTGGCTATCGCTCGCGAGCGGCGTTCAAGCTGCTGGAACTGGCGGAAAAGGACAAGCTTTTCCGTCCCGGGATGTCGGTGGTCGACCTGGGTTCGGCCCCGGGGAGCTGGTGTCAGGTGCTTCGGCAGCGTCTCGGGCGCTCGTCGCGGATCGTGGCGGTCGACTTGCTGGAGATGACGCCAATTGCCGATGTCCACTTCATTGTCGGCGATTTCAACGATGACGCAGTTATGGAGGCGCTTGGCGCCGCCCTCGGCGGGGGAAAAGCCGATCTTGTCTTATCGGACCTCGCGCCCAACATAAGCGGCATTGCCGCCGCGGATCAGGCACGAAGCGTGCATCTAGGTGATCTGGCGTTGGATTTCGCATCGAAATGGTTGCAACCTGGCGGCGATTTAGTCGTCAAAGCGTTCCAAGGCAGCGGTTTTACCGAGTTTCAGCGGTCGATGGGCAACCATTTCGACAAAGTTTACGTAAGAAAACCCAAGGCTTCCCGGGACCGCAGCAACGAGGTCTACCTGGTGGGCAAGGGGATGCGGGCTGCTGCGGCGGCAGACGATGCCTGGCCTTCGTCTGGCGTAGCACCCCCGTAGGGGCTAGAATTGCGCGATATTGCGCGGCGTTGGCAACGTATTGGCAAACACAAGGTCGGCGAACGACCTTAGTGACTTAGTTGGCAGAAAATGGCCTCGGTAGGCCCTAAGGATCAAATTGAACAATTTGCTTAAAAGTGTCGGCATCTGGCTGGTCATCGGCCTGGTCGTCCTGATCGTCGTCAAGCAGTTCGACGCCCGCCAGACCACCCGCGACGCGGTCTCGTACACCGAGTTCATGGAGCAGGCCAAGGAAGGCAAGGTCGAGTCGGCCACCATCGAAGGCCGGACCATCCGCTGGCTCGGCACCGACAAGAAGACCAACGTCACCTACAGCCCCGGCGATATCTGGATGGTGGGCGACCTGGTCAAGGACGGCGTCAAGGTCCAGGCCAAGCCCGAAGAGGAGCAGAGCTTCTTAGCCCAAGTGTTCATCTCGTGGTTCCCGATGCTGCTGTTGATCGGCGTATGGATCTTCTTCATGCGCCAGATGCAGGGGGGCGGCCGCGGCGGCGCGTTCTCGTTCGGTAAGAGCAAGGCGCGCATGCTCGACGAATCCAATAACACGGTCACTTTTGCCGATGTCGCCGGCTGCGACGAGGCGAAGGAAGAAGTCTCCGAGCTGGTCGAGTTCCTGCGCGACCCGTCCAAGTTCCAGAAATTGGGCGGACGCATTCCGCGCGGCGTGCTGATGGTCGGCAATCCGGGTACCGGTAAAACGCTGCTCGCCAAGGCGATCGCCGGCGAAGCGAAAGTGCCGTTCTTCTCGATCTCGGGTTCGGACTTCGTCGAGATGTTCGTCGGCGTGGGTGCAGCGCGCGTGCGCGACATGTTCGAGCAGGCGAAGAAGAACGCGCCGTGCATCGTCTTCATCGACGAAATCGACGCGGTCGGCCGCCAGCGCGGTGCCGGCTTGGGCGGCGGCAACGACGAGCGCGAGCAGACGCTGAATCAGTTGCTGGTCGAGATGGATGGCTTCGAAGGCAACTCGGGCGTCATCGTCATCGCCGCCACCAATCGTCCCGACGTGCTCGACCCGGCGCTGATGCGTCCGGGCCGCTTCGACCGGCAAGTAGTTGTGCCGCTGCCCGATATCCGCGGGCGCGAGCAGATCCTGCTGGTGCACATGCGCAAAGTTCCGCTGGCGAGCGACGTCAAGGCCGAAGTCATCGCGCGCGGTACGCCGGGCTTCTCGGGCGCGGATCTGGCCAACCTGGTCAACGAAGCCGCATTGTTCGCCGCGCGCAAGAGCAAGCGCCTGGTCGACATGATCGACTTCGAAATGGCCAAGGACAAGATCATGATGGGCGCCGAGCGCAAATCGATGGTCATGTCGGACGAGGAAAAGAAGAACACGGCGTATCACGAGTCGGGTCACACGGTCGTCGCCAAGCTGCTGCCGAAGTCCGACCCGGTGCACAAGGTCACGATCATCCCGCGCGGACGAGCGCTCGGCGTGACGATGCAGCTGCCGGAATCCGACCGCTATTCCTACGATCGCGACTACCTGCTGCAGCGGATCGCCGTGATGTTCGGCGGGCGCATCGCCGAAGAGATTTTCATGCATCAGATGACGACCGGTGCCAGCAACGACTTCGAGCGTGCGACGCAGATGGCGCGCGACATGGTCACGCGCTATGGCATGTCCGATGCGCTCGGTCCGATGGTCTACGCCGAAGCCGAGGGCGAAGTGTTCCTCGGCCGCTCGATCGCGACGCAAAAGAACGTGTCGGAAGCGACGATGCAAAAAGTCGATCTCGAAATCCGCCGCATCATCGACGAGCAGTACGCACTGGCGCGCAAGCTCATCGAAGAAAACAGCGACAAGGTCGAGGCGATGGCGAAGGCGTTGCTCGAAGTCGAAACGCTGGATGCCGACCAGGTCGAGGACATCATGCAAGGCCGCGCGCCGCGTCCGCCGAAGCCGACGTCCTCACCCGTCGAACCCGACTTTCGGTCCCGATGCAGGGCCGGACGCTGCTGCTCCGTCGGTCACGCCCGCGTAGCGGCGCAGGTCTTCAACCAAAGAGCCAGGCTCGATCAGCTGTCGAGCCTGGCTCTTTTTTTGGGTTGACTCCTTTGGTTGGTTCGACTTGAGCGCGACACGCTTTTTGCAGGCCGGCCGCCATCGCGTGGCGCTCGATCGCCCGCGCGTGATGGGGGTGCTCAACGTCACGCCGGATTCGTTCTTCGACGGCGGACGCTACGCCGACGCGCCACACGCGTTCGCGCATGCGAGACAAATGCTGGAGGACGGCGCCGACATCATCGACATCGGTGGCGAATCCACGCGTCCGGGCGCGATGCCGACCTCGGATGCCGACGAGCTCGAACGCGTCATTCCGCTGCTTGAGGCGCTGCGCCGCGAATGCGACCGACGAGGCGTGCCGATTTCGATCGATACGCGCAAGCCCGTCGTGATGCGCGCGGCGATCGCTGCAGGCGCTTCGATGATCAACGACATCAATGCGCTGCGCGCTGAGGGCGCGATCGAAGCCGTGGCCCGATCCGATGTCGCGGTCTGCCTGATGCACATGCAAGGCGAACCGGGAACGATGCAACAACGTGTGAGCTACAACGACGTCGTTGTCGAAATTACAAAGTTTCTCGATGAACGCGCAAAAGCATGCGTGGACGAAGGCATCGCTCACGAGCGCATCGCGCTCGATCCGGGCTTTGGTTTTGGCAAGACAGTGGAACATAATCTGCTATTGCTCGGACGTTTGCGCGAAATCGTCGCGCTCAACTATCCTGTGCTGGTGGGCCTGTCGCGCAAATCGACGATTGGTTCGCTGACGGGGCGCAAGGTAGAAGAGCGTGGCGCCGGGAGTCTCGCCGCTGCGCTGGCCGCCGTTGCCAACGGTGCGTCGATCGTGCGCACGCACGATGTGCGCGAAACCGTCGATGCGCTGAAGGTATGGCAGGCGGTAGCCGATCAGCGCTGAGCGATAAGGCCCTCGGACGACCGGCATTCACACGGCGATTGAGCGGTGTGGAACTGAACGGCAATTAAGAGACAATGACAGACGCGCCCGCGACAGGTGGCAAATGCAGGGTGGCAAATGCAGGGTGGCAAATGCAGGGTGGCAAATGCAGGGTGGCAAACTGCGGGGCGGCAGGGAGATGAGTACGCATTGGCGTACCCACAAGAGAAAAGAAACGGGATGAGCAGAAAATATTTCGGGACGGATGGGGTGCGCGGGCGCGTCGGCGAGTCGCCGATCACGCCTGAACTGGTGATGCATCTGGGCTATGCGGCCGGGCGCGTGCTCGCCGCCGAATCGTCGCTGCGTCCCGGCGAAACACCCGCCGTGCTGATCGGCAAGGACACGCGCATCTCCGGTTATCTGCTCGAGGCGGCGCTGGAAGCGGGCCTGTCCGCCGCCGGTGTCGATGTCTATCTCTCCGGGCCGCTGCCCACGCCCGCGGTCGCGTATCTGACGCGCGCGCTGCGTCTCTCCGCCGGCATCGTGATCAGCGCGTCGCACAATCCGTTCGAAGACAACGGGATCAAGTTCTTCTCCGCCACCGGCACCAAGTTGCCGGATGCGATCGAGCAGGAAATCGAGCGCGGCATGGAAAAGCCGATCACCTGCGTCAAGTCGGCCTCGCTCGGCAAGGCGCGGCGCCTCAACGACGCGGCGGGCCGCTACATCGAATTCTGCAAAGGCACGTTCCCCAACGAGCTCGACCTGAAGGGCATGAAGATCGTCGTCGATTGCGCGCATGGCGCGGGCTATCACGTCGCGCCGCCGGTTTTTCACGAGCTGGGCGCGGAAGTCATTGCGATAGGCAACGAGCCCGACGGCCTCAACATCAACGCGGGCGTCGGCGCGACGCACCCGAAGCATTTGCAGGAAGCCGTCGTCAAGCACGGCGCCGACATCGGTCTCGCACTCGACGGCGACGGTGACCGACTGATGATGGTCGACGCCGAAGGTCGCTGCTACGACGGCGACCAGTTGCTGTACGTGATCGCGCTCGACTACTGGCGCCGCGGCGCGATGGCCGGCGGCATCGTCGGCACGCTGATGAGCAATCTCGGTCTTGAACAGGCGTTGGCCCAACGCGGCATTCCGCTCGCTTCGCGCGGCGGTCGGCGACCGCTACGTGCTGGAAATGATGCGCGAGAAGCACTGGCTGCTTGGCGGCGAAAATTCCGGACACATCATCTGTCTCGACAAGCATACGACCGGCGACGCGATCGTCGCTGCGCTCGCGGTGTTGCGCGCGCTGCGCGAGCAGAAGACGACGCTCGCCGCGGCGACGGCCGACGCGCCGCTGTTCCCGCAGCGCCTGATCAACGTGCCGATCCGCAAGGGCTTCGACTGGCGCGCCAATGCCGCGATCATCACCGCCGAGCAGGAAGCCGTTTACGATCTCAACGGGTCGGGCAGGGTGCTGCTGCGCCCATCCGGCACCGAGCCGGTGCTGCGGGTCATGGTCGAGGCTCGCGAGGCCGAGGTCGCCGATCGCTGCGCCGAGGCATCGCCGAAGTGATCGCCAGCGCGGCCGCCTGAGTTCATGGCCAGCGGCCCGAACTGAGCTCAGTACTTAGGCTAGCAGCAACGGCGCGTAAAGCTCGCCGCCGCGCCTCCGGTATAATCAACGCATGACCGGTTACCGTCGCTGCGCCCGGCTCGCCGCGACCGCGCGGCTCTTGCCGCCTGGCCCGAGCGCGTCGGCGCCGCCTATTCGCCGCCGACCGCGCGGCTATCGCCGCGGCGCTCGACACCGCGCGCACGCGCTATGGCGACGGTGCACCGCCGACGGCGAGCCTGGCTCGATCGCGCGCTCGGCACCGCCGTCGATCGTCGCCGGCCTCAAGCTCGATGCGGCGTCGGTGCGCGCCGCGATGCTGCTCGGCGCGCCGCACGTCGCGAGGCTTCGACGCGGCAGCATTCACGCGACAAGTCGGCGACGAAGTCGCGCAGCTGGTCGCCGGCGTCGCGCGCATGGGCGCGATCCGCGCAGCGCCTGCCGACGAGCGCCGGCGAGCGCACGAGCGCGACGCGCAGGCCGAGAACCTGCGCAAGATGCTGCTGGCGATGGTCGAGGACATTCGCGTCGTGCTGATCAAGCTCGCCGAGCGCACGCAGGCGCTGCGCTTCCTGCGTCGGCAGCGAGCAAGGCGTCGCCGACGCGCGCGCGCACGCCGCGCGCGAGACGCAGGACCTGTTCGCGCCGCTCGCCAACCGCCTCGGCGTCTGGCAGCTCAAGTGGGAGCTGGAGGATCTCAGCCTGCGCGCGCTCGAGCCCGAGGCCTACCAGCGCATCGCGAAGCTGCTCGACGAGCGCCGCCTCGATCGCCAGCGCTACATCGAGGAGCGTGATGCGCCACGCTCAAGCGCGAGCTCGCCGCCGCCGGCATCAAGGCCGAGGTCTCCGGCCGGCCCAAGCACATCTACAGCATCTGGAACAAGATGCGGCGCAAGGCACGTCGGGCATCGAATGCGCTCTACGACATCCGCGCGGTGCGCATCCTGGTCGACGACGTCAAGGACTGCTACGCGGCGCTCGGCATCGTGCACAACCTCTGGACGCCGCTGCGCGCAGCGAGTTCGACGACTACATCGCCAAGCCGAAGGCCAACGACTACCGCTCGCTGCACACCGCCGTCATCGGCCCCGAGGGCAAGCCGCTCGAAGTGCAGATCCGCACCCACGACATGCACCGGCATTCGGAATACGGCGTCGCCGCGCACTGGCGCTACAAGGAAGGCGCGCAGCGGCGCGGCGCGATCCGGGCTACGACGAGAAGATCGCCTGGCTGCGGCAGGTGCTCGACTGGAAGGACGCGGTCGCGGACGCCGGCGAATGGCTGCAGCAGTTCAAGTCGAGCCTGTTCACCGACACCGATCTACGTGCTGACGCCGCAGGGCAAGGTGGTCGATCTGCCGCGCGGCGCGACGCCGGTCGATTTCGCCTACGCCGTGCATACGAGCCTCGGCCACCGCTGCCGCGGCGCGCGCGTCGACGGCGCGATGGTGCCGCTGAACTATCGCGCTCAAGAGCGGACAGCGGGTCGAGATCGTCGCGGCTAAGCAGGGCGGGTCCTCGTCGGCCCAAGTCGCGACTGGCTCAACCCGGAGCTCGGCTACGTGGTGAGCCACCGCGCGCGCACCAAGGTGCGGCAATGGTTCAAGGCGCAGCAGCTCGAGGAGACGATCGCGCACGGGCGCGAGATCGTCGAGCGCGAGCTGCGCGCGCGCGGGGCTTACCGCGGTCAAGCTCGAAGCGGTTGCCGCCGAGGCCGGCTATCGCGAAGCTCGACGATTTCTTCGCGGCGGTTGCGCGCGACCGAAATCAACCTGCGCGCGTTGCAGACGCGCGATCCATGCGGTCGGCCAGCCCGGCGCTGCTGCGCCGGCGCCCGCGACCGAAGCAGAAGCCGTCGTCACCCGCCAGAGCAAGGCGGCGGGTGCCGGCAGCGGCATCCTCATCGTCGGCGTCGATCGCCTGATGACCGGGCTCGCGCGCTGCTGCAAGCCCGCGCCGCCCGATGCGATCGTCGGTTTCGTCACCCGCGGCAAGGGCATCTCGATCCATCGCCAGAGCTGCAGCAACGTCGCGCGCATGAAGGAGCGGCAGCCCGAGCGCCTGATCACCGCCGACTGGGGCGCGCCGCGCGACGAAGTGTTCCCGGTCGACGTCATCGTCGAAGCGATGGACCGTCAGGGACTGCTGCGCGACGTCTCCGAAGTTTTCTCGCGCGAAAAGATCAACGTCACCGCGGTCAATACGCTGACGCGCAACCTGCAGGCGCGGATGGCGTTCACGCTCGAAGTGCGCGGCCTCGATGAGCTCAAGCGCGCGCTGGCGCTCGTGCGCGAGGTTCCGGGTGTGCTCTCGGTCGCGAGACGCTAGCGTTATTGAATCACGCGCAGTTTCGGGCTATCAGCGAAACCGATCGCGTGCTTCCGGAAATACGATTGGACTCCGGGCCGTCCCGCCCATAAATTTCATGTCGGAGGCAACTCGTGGGTTTGCGGCTACCCGCTGCAATGCCCGATGGAGTTACGACATGAAAGCCGACGAACTGTGTCTGCTGGATCCGCCGGCGCTCGCCAGTCTTTGGGCGACGGCGCAAGCCCGCGCCACGTCGCCAACTCGCGATTCGGTCGGCGCGCCACCGCTGAGTCTGCTCCATGACGTTAGCTCGACCGCTGGTCTCGCGCGACGCATCGTCAGGTGGCGAGCGCGAAGCGTATCTGCTTGCGCGACGTCCGCACGGACATCATCCAGTTCGATCAGCGCAGCGGTCTGCCCTCGAACGCCGCGTGCACGCCGCCGCAGCCGTAGTATCTGACGACTAGCACTGCTCGACCTTGAGCGCCTCAACTGCGAACTGAAGCAAGACAGGCAATTGAGATCCGTGTGAACGACGAGGTTGGCGACATTGCGATGGACGAACATTTCGCCCGGCGGCAGGTCGACGACGTCGCTCGCCGGAACGCGTGCGTCCGAGCAACCGATCCACAGGTAACGCGGCGCCTGCTGCTCGGCGAGTTCGATGAAAAAATCCGGACGGCGGGCGCGAAGGTTATCGGCCCAGGTGCGATTGCGTTCGAGCAGCGTGTTTGAGGGAGGCCATGGCTTCGCGTCGGGTGGAGGATGGTGCCTGAACTGCAATGATACCGTTTGATTGAAAAAGCGGATGTGAAAAGCACGCTGCGTCATACCCGCCTGCAAGGCACAGACGGCGTGTTAAGGTCTTAACACGTGATCTAGCGCGCTATAGGATTTACTACATTCGTTCAGCGCGCTCCTGCCCCCACATGCAGCGCCGCCGCGAGCCCGGCCCCGGCGCAGGCGAGGATCACCGGGATCACGCCGACCTTGTAGCGGAACAGCGCAACCGCCGCCGCGATGCCGATGATCGCGGAGGCGGCATCGAATGTCCGTCCGCCCACGCCTGCGCGGGCCAGAGCACGTGGTAGGCGAAGAATACCGCAAGATTGACGATGACGCCGACCACCGCCGCAGTGATTCCCGCTGAGCGGGGCGGTGAACTTGAGCTGGCCGTGCGTCGACTCGACCAGCGGCCCGCCGGCGAGAATGAACAGAAACGACGGCAGGAACGTGAACCACGTCGCCACCGCCGCCGCCAGCGCGCCCGCGAGGAACAGCACGTCCGGGCCGAACAATTGCTTGCTCCAGCCGCCGACGAACCCGACGAACGCCACCACCATGATCAGCGGCCCGGGCGTGGTTTCGCCGAGCGCGAGGCCGTCGATCATCTGCGGCGGCGTGAGCCAGCCGTAGGTCTCGACCGCGCGCTGCACGACGTAGGGCAGCACCGCGTAGGCGCCGCCGAAGGTCACCAGCGCGGCCTTGGTGAAGAACCAGCCCATCTGCGTGAGCGTGCCGTCGCGCGCCGAAGACGAGTGCGCCAGCGCGCCGAGCGTGCCGCAGCCACAGCAGCAGAGCGATGGCGACGACCGCGCGATCAGCCGCGACCAGCGAAAACGCGCGTGCGCAGGCGTCGGCGTGTCGTCGTCGATGACCGCAGGTTGATGCGTCGCCGTGCCCGCGGCTTGCGCGGCTTGCGCGGCGAATTGCCTGCGGTGCGAACCTGCCGCCCGCCGACGCCGAGCAATCCCGCCGCGAGGACGATCGCGGGAAACGGCACCTGGAAGCAATAGATCGCCACGAACGCTGCCGCGGCAATCGCCCACAGCGGCGGCGTCTTAAGCGCGCGCGAGCCGATGCGCCACGCCGCATGCAGCACGATCGCCGTGACCGCGGGCTTGACGCCGTAGAGCGCGCCGGCGACCGCGGGCACGTTACCATACGCCATGTAGATCCACGACAGCGCGATCAGCACCAGCGAGCGAGGGCAGCACGAACAGCGCCGCCGGCGACGATGCCGCCCCAGGTCCGGTGCATCAGCCAGCCGATATAGGTGGCGAGCTGCTGCGCCTCGGGACCCGGCAGCACCATGCAGTAGTTGAGCGCGTGCAGGAAGCGCGCCTCGGAGATCCAGCGCTTCTGCTCGACCAGCTCGCGATGCATGATCGCGATCTGTCCCGCGGGACCGCCGAAGCTGATCCAGCCGAGCTTCCACCAGTACGCGAACGCCTCGGCGCGCGTCGGTGCGCGCGGCTTAGCGGGGTCCGGATTCATTCGCCCGCAACCGATGGCGTGGTGTTCTTCGTAGGGCCGAATTCATTCGGCCGCGCCGGATCTTCGCAGGGCCGACTCATTCGGCCACGGCGGATCTTCGTAGGGCCGAATTCATTCGGCCGAGACTTCAGATCAGCCCTTCGAGCAGCTGCACGTCGACCAGCTCGCCCGCGGCGACGTTGCCGGCGTCGTCGGCAGCACGATGAAGCAATTCGCCTGCGACATCGAGGACAGGATGCCCGATCCCTGATCGCCGGTCGTGCGCACGGTCCAGCCGCCCGCGCCGTCGCGGCGCGAGGATGCCGCGCTGGAACTCGGTGCGTCCCGGCACTTTCCGGATCGGCGCCGAAAGCGGCACCTTGAACGTCGGCATCGGCTGGATTTCGCGCTCGCCCTGCAGGATGAGCAGCGCGTCGCGCACGAATTCGTAGAACGTCACCATCACCGAGACGGGATTGCCGGGCAGGCCGAAGAAATGCGCCTCGCCGCTTCCGATCTTGCCCGTACGCGAGCGGCCGGCCGGGCTTCATCGCGATCTTCCAGAACAGCACTTCGCCGAGCTTGCCGAGCAACTGCTTGACGTAGTCGGCTTCGCCGACCGACACGCCGCCCGAGGTGATGACGACGTCGGCTGACTCCGCCGCGCTGGCGAACGCGCGCTCGAGCTTTTCGGGGACGTCCTCGACCACGCCCATGTCGATCGACGTCGCAATTGAGCCGCGTCAGCATCCCGTGCAAGGTGTAGCGGTTGCTGTCGTAGATCTCGCCGGCGGCGAGCGGCGTGCCGATCGATTTCAGCTCGTCGCCGGTGGAAAAGAATGCGACCCGCAGTTTCCGGTAGACGCTGACTTCGCCCATGCCGAGCGATGCGATCATGCCGATCTCGGCGGGGTGCACGCGCTGGCCGGTGCGGAACACCATCTGGCCGGCCTTGAGATCCTCGCCCGCGAAGCGCCGGTTGGTGCCGGCTCTTTCACCAGCGCCCGGTGCGCGATGCGCACGTGGCCGTCTTCTTCGCTGGTCCGTTCCTGCATCACCACCGCTGTCGGTGCCCGCAGGCATCACGCCGCCGGTAAAGATGCGCACGCATTGCCCGTTGCGACCGAGCCCGTCCACGGCTTGCCCGCGAACGATGTGCCGACGCGCCGCAGCACCGTTTCGCCGTCCGTCTTCAGATCGGCGAAACGCACGGCGTAACCATCCATCGCCGAATTGTCGTGACCGGGGACGGCGATCGGCGAAACGATGTCGGTCGGCGAGCACGCGGCCCAGCGCATTGCGGATGTTGACGCGCTCGATGCCGCGGTCACCGGCGCGAGGAAGGTGCGAATCAACTCGCGCGCTTTCGCCACCCGCATCGAATTGGGATCGTAGTCGTCGGCGCAGGATGCTTCGCGCAGCGTCTTCGGGGGCAGCGTGGTGGTGTCGGTCGTCATCGCGTCGTTGTTGCGCTCAATCGTCTGGCCATTGCTGTCGAGGTGCTGCGTTCGGTGTTCGCCGCGAGCTTTACAGTCCATCTCGCGGATCGCCGTCCGTACTCGAAAACTGCTGAGCGCGTTGCAATTCGTCCACGGTGTTGATATTGCGGAAACGCGTCGGCTTCGTCGTCGAACGCTACCTCGATATGCGTCAGTGTCGCATACCAGGCGTCGAACTTGCGGCCGCCCCCGAGCAGAAAGGCGGTGAGATGCGGCAATGTGGCGCGCCGCACCAGCGCGAACACGGGTGCGGCTGGTCGAAGGTGCGTGCGATGGCGATGTCCGCCTCATGGCTAGCAGAGCGAGGCCGACAGACGCGCCACCAGATCGTCCGGCAGGAACGGCGAATCGCAGGGAACCGTCGCGACCAGCGGAAAGCCGGCGACGCTTAAGGCCGCGTGCAAGCCGGCGAGCGGGCCGGCGAAACCCTCGATGACGTCGGCGATGACGCGATAGCCGAACGCGCCGTACGCGTCGGCGTGCTGGTTGGCATTGATGATGAGTTCGCCGACCTGCGGCGCAAAGCGCTCGATCACGTGGCGCGACCATCGGCTTGCCGTCGAGCAGCGCCAGCCCTTTGTCGACGCGGTCCATGCGGCGCGAGAGGCCGCCAGCCAGCACGACACCCGTGACTCCGATGGTGTTGGCGGCGTCCATCAGACCTTGCGGACCTCGTCCGGCAACGGCATCCACTCGACGTGTTCTTCGAAGAACGCGTGCCCCGCAGGTTCGCGATCGACCGGCGTGGTGAACGCGGCGCGCGCGATGTGCGTCTCGCCGGCCCAGCGGTCGGATTCGAAAAAAAGCTTGGTGCCGCAGACGCGGCAGAACGTTCGCCGCGTGCCGGGCGAAGAAACGTACGCGGCCATGCTCGTCGCGCGCCGGACTCGATCGAGACCTGCGACGACGGGTAGCCGACCCAGCTCACGTAACCCGCGCTGTGCGAACGGCGGCAGCTTTCGCAATGGCAGTGGCAGGCAAAGCGCGACGGCGCACGCGCGACAAAGCGCACGCGGCCGCACATGCAACTGCCGCGGGATTCCATCGCTACTCCGCCGCCGCGGTCCGCAGCCACTTCATCAGCGGCAACAGATCACGGAAGTATTTTTCGAGCGCAGCCGGCAGATCTTTCGGCGGACGTTTTTTGAGATCGATTTCGATCATCGCAAAAAAGTGTCGGCCCTTGATGATCTCGATATGCGGCGTGTCGACGTTGAAACCCTTGGGCGGACGCGAAAGTGCATCCTCGTCGCTGATGCCGCCATAAGTCTTGTCGAACGCGGCATCGCGCAACACGCGCGTCAGCGCCGCGGGCTTGGCGGCGATATGTCGGCGGATGCGCGCAAGCATCACCGGCTCGGGACGGTAGATGCCGCCGCCGGCGAGCAGCGTGCCGTGGTAGTCGATGTGGAAATAGTAGCCGGGTGCGAGTCCGCGCTTGGCACGATCGTTCAAGGCCGCGCTGAAATGCGTCTTGTACGGCGTGCGGTCCTTCGAAAAACGCGTGTCGCGATAAATGCGGAACATCGCCTTCTTCGGATCGATGTAGCCGACGTCGCGGTCGAACTTGATCGTGCGTTTGGCGATATCGGCGACCAGCGCTTCGAACTCGGCGCGCAGCACGTCGTAAGCGGGCTTGTTCCAGGCAAACCACGGCCGGTTGTTGTTGGCTTCGAGGCCTTTGAGGAACTCGATCAGCGCCGGTACGCGCAATGACAGGTCGATCGGAGGCGCCGACTTCGTACCCTTGGCGGGAGCGCGTCCGCGGGATAGCTTTACTTCGCCAGGTACGGGTTTGGCCGCAGTTGGCTTGGTGGGCTTCACGGCCCGCGACTTCGCACGTGGAGGTGGCAACTGAGGTGGCAACTGAGTCGGCACGTACGTTGGCGCGTGAGTTGGCCGGTCGCGTTGCCTGCTCGCTTGGTCGCCGTGCTTTTTTTGCTGGCGGTTTTTCGGGCGCCCGTCGCCATCTCAACCCCCGATATAGCTCATCTCGATCTTCGGCAGCGCCACCGTGTTCTGCGACCGGATTTCGGAATACCGGTCTGCGCGCTGCAGCCAGATCGCCGCCAGGTAGTTGCCGATTTCGTCGTCGCTGGCATCGTCGCGCAGCAGAGCGCGCAAGTCGTAGCCGGTGGTCGCGAAGAGGCACGTGTAGAGCTTGCCGTCGGTGGCCAGCCGCGCGCGCGTGCAATCGCTGCAGAACGCTTGCGTGACCGACGAAATCACGCCGATTTCGCCGTGGCCTTCGCTGCGACGTCGACATAGCGCCAGCGCTCGGCGACTTCGCCGGTGTAGTTGGCGTCGAGTGGCTCGACCGGCAACTCATCGTCGATGATGCGGATGACTTCGGAGGAGGGCACGACGTCATCCATGCGCCAGCCGTTGGTATGGCCGACGTCCATGTATTCGATAAAGCGCAGGATGTGGCCGCTACGCTTGAAGTGACGCGCCATCGGCAGGATTTGCTGCTCGTTGACGCCGCGCTTGACCACCATGTTGATCTTGACCGGCGCGAGTCCCGCCTCGGCCGCGGCATCGATGCCTTCGAGCACGCGCGCGACCGGGAAATCGACGTCGTTCATCGCGCGAAAGATATCGTCGTCGAGCGCGTCGAGGCTGACGGTGACGCGATTCAATCCCGCGGCTTTGAGGTCGCGCGCCTTCTTGGCGAGCAACGCGCCGTTGGTCGTGAGCGTTATGTCGAGGCCGCCGATGTTGGCCAGCATTTCGATCAGGCGCTCGAGGCGCTTGCGCAGCAACGGCTCGCCGCCGGTGAGACGAATCTTTTCGATGCCGTGCGCCTTGAAGATGCGCGCAAGGCGCGCGATTTCTTCGAAGCTCAGCAATTCCGATTGCGGCAGGAACGGGTAATCGTGGCCGAACACATCCTTCGGCATGCAGTAGACGCAACGGAAATTGCAGCGATCGGTGACCGAAATGCGCAGGTCCCGCAGCACGCGTCCGCGCGTGTCGGCGAGCAGCCCCGTCGGCGTGACCTGCGGCAGCGTGCGCGCGGTCGCGATCGGGGACCCCGCCGTCGCACCAGGAAGGGCATGTTGCGGCGCACCCTTGGTGGCGAGAATGCGGGCGTCGGCGATGGGGATGATCTTGGTCATTTGTTCAAAGATTGTGCCGATCGTCGGAGCTTCAAGCGTGGCGCGGGTTTCGGCGCGACGGCGTTTGCTTGGCGCGTCTTTTCGGCGCCGGATTCCACGCTGCTTTCCAGCGTGTTTTATTTGCGTCCGCGCCCAGGCAACTATCGTACGGGGGACGGCGCAATTAATGATCTTAGCAGACGTGATACAACCGCGCAGGAGAGGTGTATGATGCGCGCAGTTGTGGACCAGGTTCTGCTCGATCGAGCGATCCCCCATCGGTTTTCAGCAAGTCACTTCTGCGTCGGTTGCCGGTAGTGCGGGCAACAAAAACGAAACGCGAAGGTCAAAAAAAGTTCCGAGGATGGATGTTGCGCGACGCGGCGATGTGTCGTCAGGTCGCGCGAAAAATGAGGCAAGGGGACGGCGACTGTTGTAGTACGTTGTTGCGTAATGAGTAGCAAAAGTTCAGTAGGAGGAGGAACGGACCGCGCTGCCGGACAAGATCTAAGCCGCGTCGCAACAGGCGCAAAAGGCAGCTCTTCCACGTAGCCGCCGCATCGCGATCCATGAGGTCGTCGATGGACAGGCGGGCGTATTCAGCGGCGTTCGGGTCTTGTCGCCGAGACCCGGACGATTCGCGCCCTGATATTCCAGATGATTCCAGAAGACGAAAAACGGCGCTTGACGCGTGGCGTTGAGCGCGCGTCTCGTTTCCGCACGATCCCGGATTGAGGCGACCCTGTTCGCTACGGTATAATCGCGGGTTCCGGAGAGATGGCCGAGTGGTCGAAGGCGCTTGACTCGAAATCAAGTATACGTTGACGCGTATCTAGGGTTCGAATCCCTATCTCTCCGCCAAGTTTCAGTTTCACCACACCTGCTGTACACCACCGAATCGGAATGCTTTTCCCGGCGACGCTAGGTCGCTGGGGCGATCCTCATTGAGCAGGCGTTCAAGTTCGCCTCGCGCCGCAGGCCATTTCGTCAGCTTCGCTCACTTTCGTGCACTACAAAGTGGTTCTTGGCCGCCGCTATCCGCAGCCACTGTCTCCAATTCGCACGAAATCGTTGTATTCCCTACAAACTCCGGCGAACATGCAGTCGAAGGCCGCGCTCGCGGCGGCTCGCACTCCATTCCGGCCAACACAAGGATATTGGACATGATCGCAGTCAAGCATCTCTTCTGGAAGAACGTGTTGCGCATCATTGTCGGCGCGCTCCTGTTGGCCGCGGCCTCGTCCGCCGCCTGGGCGCAGGTGGTGCAAAACGTCACGGTCGGATTCGCCCCCGCCGGTGGTGGCGTGACAGTCGGTTCGTCCACGCCCGTTCCGCTTTCCGATTGGTTGACCGCAGGCATCGCGCTGGCGGTCGCGCTCACGGCGCTTATCGCGCTGCGCCGCCGTAACCTGCGCGGAGGACGCCTGTTCGGCTTTTTGATCGTGGGCGTTGCTGCCGCGACGATGTTCGGCGTCACGGGCAATCGCATCATCAGTGAGGCGCACGCCCTCGCGCCCGTGGCGATCCTGGACCTTTCGATCAGCCCGAGCGTCAACATCGGCGCGCTCCTGCCGAACCCGTTGGTGCAGGTCAACGTCCATAACACGACCGGGCAAAGCGTCACGCTAACGTCGATAACGTTGGATCACGGGACCCTACGTACTTCGGCGCGCCGCTGCCGACGCCGTGCAACGTGGGAACGGTGCTCGCCAACGGTGCGATTTGCCAGATGCTGTTCGCCGAGCTCCCGACTAGGACTTGTCGCTTTGAGTGCTCGACGCGAGCGCGCCCGAGTGGGCGCGCTTTCGTTTGGGCGCGCGCTTTGACGCCTGCGCCCGGCCTGGCATCGCCGTAAGGCGAGGCAGCCACAAATGCCGCCTCTCCGTTATGACTACGCGGCGAATGTTTTTCCCTTAGCGACCTTCGCGCAATCCCTTCCAGCCCTCCATCCAGCACGACCGTCCGCAACGGCATCCGGGTATACGTCTCCTGCACCATCCCTCCTGCACGTAACTCCTCCGTCAGCCGTACCAGCGCTTCCTGATCGGGACAGGCGACGCGCAACATGTAGTCGAATGCGCCGGTCATGAGTGTGGCTTCGCGAATTCCTGAGATCTTCTGCAGCTCAGCCTCGAACTTGGCCGCCGTGGTGTTGGGACTCAACTTCACGTCGATGATCGCGGCCAGCGGCATCCCCATCGCGCGCAGATCCACCTTGATCTCGTACTTCTGGATCACGCCGGTTTCCTCGAGGCGCCGGAGGCGCTCCGATACAGCGTTGGCGCTCAAGTGCACCCGCTCGCCCAGCTCCCTGTAGGTTGCCCTGGCGTTCTCCCAGAGTACGGCGATGATTTCGCGGTCAAACTTGTCCATGGCTTAGGTTTTCTCTGAAAAGGACGCATCGAGCAGCCATAATAACGCTGAAAATGTTTGGACGGCGCTGTTATTCTTTCACGTCGCCCATGCTTGCCGAGGAAATTGTGTTCATGAACCCCAAGTGCCTTCTGCTTGCTTGCGTCCTGTTTGCTCCCCACGCTCGGCGCCTCCGCCGAATCCCCGCGCGCCGATCCGCCCATCTCCGTTGCGGATAAGGCCGAGATCATCCAGGCGCTCGGAAAAAAATTGAGATCCATCTACGTGTTCCCTGAAGTCGCGGATCGCACTGCAGCCGCGCTCGATGAAAAATCTGCGGGCGGCGCCTATGCGGCCGCCGACACGGCCAAGGCGTTTGCGAAACTCCTGACCGAAGACTTGCGCGCACTGGGCAACGACAGGCACCTGGCGGTGCGTTTTGATCCGGGCGCCCCGATCGATGTCACGCCGGGCGCGGTGCCGAGCCCTCAGCAATCGGCAGCGATGCGCGACGAGGTTATTCGCGATGGCTTTGGCATCGCGCGCGTCGAGCGGCTCCCCGGCAATGTCGGCTACCTCGACGTGCGCGGCTTCGGCCCAACGGAAATGGTGAGCGAGGCATATACGTCTGCGATGCAGCTACTTGCCGGCACCGATGCGTTGATCCTGGACCTTCGGCGCAACAATGGCGGCGAGCCGAACAGTGTCGCCTGGCTCGTGAGCCACTTCTTCGCCGAGGGCGATGAGCGCCACATCAACGATATCTACGATCGTCCAACGGATGTGACGCGTCAATATTGGACCAGCGGCTCCGTCAAGTCGCGCTACCTGAAGCCGGTGTATGTGCTGACCTCGAGCAGAACGTTCTCGGGCGGCGAGGAATGCGCATACGACTTCCAGACGCAGAAGCGCGCGACGCTGGTCGGCGAGACCACCGGCGGCGGCGCCAATCCGGGCGACTACCTCTCGGTAGGTCACGGCTTCATGGCGTTCATCCCGAATGGACGCGCGATCAATCCGATTACGCACACCAATTGGGAACACGTCGGCGTGAAACCGGATGTCGCCGTCCCGGCCGCCAAGGCGCAGCAAACTGCCTACGCGGAAATCCTGCGCACGCTCATTGCCAAATCGACGGATGCGGAAACGCGCGACGAACTGAACGCGATCTTGACCAAGGTGCAGCAAGAATAGGGCGAGGGGTAAAGGCGCAAGTTGCAGCCGGTGCCCTCGCGTTTCGAGGGTCAGCGAGATGGAGTTCGCGTTGGCTCCCGACCAGGATTTGTCGTTTTGAGTGTCGATGCGAGGCGCGCCCGAGTCGGCGCGCTTTCGTTTCGTGGTGGCGCAGACACGCGCGACGACCGACAATCCGCGAATGCCCGAAGACATCCTGTCGCGCATCGACGCCAAGCACATCGCGGCGGCGATCAAGCGCCTGCCCGCGCCGTCGAAGAGTCCCGACACCGTGCGGCGATTCAACTATGTCGTTCCCGGCATCGGCCTGGTGCGATTCGAGTTCACGCGAACGGTCACCATGAACGGCAAGTTCCGCCAGTACGCGTGGACGCCGTCCAGCGCGCATGCGGTGACGATGACGTTCGACTAGCCGCTTGCGCGAGACTCAAGTGGAGTAAGATATGCCATCCGCATAATCAGGGTGGCCGAATGAAAGAACCCCGATTGAAAGAGCCGCGATTCCCTTTCGCATTCTTCGATGCCTTCCGGCGCAGTTGGGTCCGCGGCCCGGACAAGGCGACCAAGGCCGAGCTCGCCGCGCGTTACGATCTCTACACGATCACCGGCGATGGCGAGGTGACGACGAGCGGCGAGAGCGGCGGCAGCCATGGCCGGACGCACGACGTGTTCGGGCGAGGGCAGAAGAAGTAGCGAGCGCGTTGCTCGCTCTCACGATTTTCCGCGAGGGGTGGGGTGGTGCGGATGGTAAAATCGCGCCCGAAGTCCGCGGAGAGGTGGATGAGCGGTTTAAGTCGCACGCCTGGAAAGCGTGTTTAGGTTAATAGCCTAACGCGGGTTCGAATCCCGCCCTCTCCGCCAGTCTGCCGAGTAATTCTGAGTGGCTAGCGGCGGCGGCTCTCGCGGCTACGCCGGCAGTGTCGACTGTACGACGTAGCTGTGCTATCAGTACGCCTGCACAATTTTACGCCCCGTGCAGGAAGTATTGGAGGCTTATTCTGCTGCAAACCTCAACCGCCGAAGCACAACTACCGGCCGTAATTCATAGTTCGGCACCGCTCGAGTCATTACGGTTAGTTGCATTTATTTGCCGGCCTTGGCGGGTTCCATGTTGCCTTAAGCCAGCTTGGGCACCATTGCGTATTGGCCTGCGAAATAAACCGACGTGGCTCAACGCGACGTCTACGCGCAGAATTTTGGATTTAAGCCCGCCGGGGATATTCGCAAGGTCGCTCTCGCCGACATTCCGGCCCATGACCTTCTATGCGCCAGGTTTCCCTTGCCAGCCCTTTTCCAAGGCTGGGGACCAGCACGGATTCGGCTGTCCGGAGCAAGGAGACCTGTTCGACTACGTCGTTCAAATTCTAAGCGCGCGCAAGCCGCGGTATGTGCTGCTCGAAAACGTACCGAACCTATTGCGACACGACGGCGGGGCCACTATTACGCGCCTGCGCGCCCGGCTGCGCGGGCTCGGGTACACGGTTGATGAGGAACGCTTTTCACCACATCAATTCGGCATTCCGCAAATTCGTGAGCGCGTCTACATTGTGGGGAGACGTGGTGGCCTGAACGGTTTCGAATGGCCTATCTAGACACCCACTGGTCGAAACCTCCATTTTTAGTGCGCTCGATGAGAACCCGCCTGAGGCACGGCCGCTTTCCGCGGAGCACATTGCGATCATTGAGATGTGGCAGCAGTTCGTCCAACTGTATTCCTCCGCAAGGAGAAGAAACTTCCCTCGTTTCCCAATCTGGTCAAACGAGTTTGGTGCAACTTATCCGTACGAACAGACACGACACCATTCGCAATCGGAATGCGCCGCCTAATCGGAAGTATCGCGGTTCGCATGGCGCTCGCTTGGACAAGTTCAGTCCTATCGACCGCTGGAATGCGCTTTCCTCTCTACGCGCGCGGACCGAGGAGGACAAGTTTCCGACAGTGGAAAATCAGATTTCATTAGGCAGAACCGAGAGCTGTTTCAAGCGCCACATAGAAGTGGAATTCGGCCTTTGGCTGTACTCAAGTGAAGCTTCGCTTTATCCCAGCTATCAGAAATTCGAATGGAATTGTGGCATGTGAGGAACGCGACGTCTGGCGCTTTGTCATCCAATTTCGCGCTTCCGGGTATTCGTGTCAAGCGCCCGTCCACCTTGCGCCGCGCCATCGCTGGTGGCCATGACGACAACGCAAGGTTCCCATTATCGGGAGCCAGCAGTCGTTATATGACACCACGGGAATGTGCACGATCTGCAAAGTCTTGAGCTCCCTTCAGTTTTCTCCCGGCGGCGCAGACACAGGCCTTCAAAGCGTTGGGCAATGCGGTTAATAGCGAGGTCGTGAGAGAGATTGCACAAGCGTTGTTGCATCGCAGGCGAGCCGCCTTAGCAGTCAAGCGCTAGGTTCTGTCAGCTACGGGCAAGCATTCAGACAAGAGCAGCCTGATGAATCGAGATCGCGCAACGCTGCGGTTAGCTCCGTCAATATACGCCCCGAAGTAACAATTCTGTCGGTGCTTCAGCACCTTAATTACCGGCCTTGGTTCGCGCTTGGCCGAGTTTGTGGATAACGCTTTGCAAAGTTTTCTGCGAGCATCGCCAAGGAGCTTGGCGCCGACAACGACGGCAAAGCGATCCTTTGCTGGTCCAGGTTGAGATAGAAATAGAGGCCGAAGCCGGCGGCAGAATTTATCCCGTACGTGACAACGCAGCTAGCCGCATACAGTCAAAGTGAATTTCCGCGTGCGTTTGGTCCGGCCGAGTTGCCACCAGACCGCAGCTGGCCTCTCCGAGTTGGCGCATGGGCATGAAAAGCGCTGCCTTGCTGGTTGGCACGTCAGTGGGAGGTCCGCACTTCGGCGTTAGGTGAGGCAGTGGAGCGAACAGTCTCGTTTGACATCGCCAAGATAGTCAATGAAAAGCAAGACATGCTAGCTGTGAAGTCTATCCCGATCGCCGCATCCACGCACTTCACAGAAGTTTCCATGTGGAACCTACAGCATCCTCCAAAGGGTCGGACAGTCGGAAAAATTAAAGACCATCTAGCTAGCATCTACCGTATTTACCTACGCAGTGGAACGCTGAAACTCACCTTCAACGGCGAGGCCCTGCAATATGACGAGCCGGCAATTCTTAAGGCCGCACCATTTGGCAGTCCGCAGGCGGAGCCGGTTCAATGGCGGAAGCACATCGCGTTCGATTTTGGAAATGGACAGCGAGTACATGGATTTGCGGCCCTGCGTGAGATGGCATCGACGGCCTACGCTGGACTAGCGCTATTTCGGCGAAATCGCCTGATACCAAGGCAGCGCCGACGAGCCCTATCGACCGCAGGGCATTTTCGGTCACCCAAATAGTTATCGTTACCAACGACTTTTCGGAGAGTTGAACCTCGAAGGCTTCGAGGTTAGCCACACCAAGGACGGTTTTCGCTGGGAGGAGCACGAGGAAGTCTTCTCGACTGTCTGCGCGAGGAATTGGAAAGCGAGCCCCTAAATTTGTTGGAGCAAGCCGAGGGCTATCGCGCCAAGCAGTCGCGCAAGTCCATCGAGGCGACAGCACAGACAGCGACCGATCACGTGGCCGAGGCCGTCGAGAGAGAGGTGGCCCCTCTGCTGGCTCGCGAAGCTGAGTCCCCCGCATGCCCGCCGCCGCTCTCTGCCGAGGTCCCGAAATCTCTTCTGGAGGCGTCTACCAGGACGGTTGCAATCACCGCGGCGTCGCAGCAGTGGGAAGTTTGTATCCGTACCACGATAGACCCAGCGGTCAGGTCCATGGCTTCGTCTTGGCGAGCAAAGCCGGCGCCAGGTTGGGACAGAAACAATTCGCTGCCTCACCATTGATATTGCGTTGGCACATCCGTTCACCCAGCAATTTATCGGCGCGAATCGGGAGAACCTGGAGTTGCTCTTACGTTTTGGGACAGCGACTGCGCTTGCACTAGTTATGGCTGCGGCGGGCGGCGGCGGCGCCGCCACAGTTCGCGCTGCATCACCTCAATGGCCTGCTTCGCGACGTCCTTGCTAGCCCGTAGCCCCTTATGAGTACAACTATCGAAATTCTAAAGAGCATTCGCCCCGAATTGCTCTGGACGCCGGTGCAAGGCGAATTCACAACCGACTTCGTTGCGCGCAAGTGCTTGGAGTGGGGGGCTACGCCAAGCGAGTTAGCTCCGGTAGTGCTGGAGGCCCAAACGATTCTCGGACGGTGCACGCCTCCTACTGATAGAGATGCAAGTGGTACTGGTCTCGTGGTGGGCTACGTGCAGAGTGGAAAGACGCTGTCATTTACTGACGGTTATGTCCCTGGCCCGCGACAACAAATTTGAACTTGTAATTCTCATCGCAGGTACCGCCGTCAATCTTAAGAATCAATCCGAGCGTCGCCTCTTTGACGACCTAGGGCTCGGGGATTCAGCGCGAGCATGGACTCACATCGAAAATCCGGGGCCTCGCGATGTTGAAAGGCTTCAGGACGCGTTGGCGGCGTTTCGAAGTACCAAAGTGCCAGCGCACAAGAAGCGAGCCTTGTTGATTACTGTGTTAAAGAATCACACTCGGCTTAAGAACCTGGTCGCGGCAATGGGCAAAGCTCGATCTCGCCGGTGTGCCAGCGCTCATCATCGACGACGAGGGAGATCAAGCCAGTCTCAACACCAAAGCCCAAAAAAACAAGCGTGACGGTACTGACGAGTTGAGTGCTACGTACGACTGGGTAACGCAACTCAAAGCGGTCTTGCCTCACCACACGTTTATCCAATACACGGCCACTCCGCAGGCTAATCTGCTGCTCGAAATTGCCGATGTGCTGGCTCCGTCAGTTCGCAGAACTGGTCACTCCTGGTGCCGGATACTTCGGAGGCAAGGAACTGTTCGCGTCTACGCCTTCCTTGGTTCAGTGTCATCCCCGCCGCAGACATTCCCAGTGCGGTCAACCTGCTGACGCAGCCGCCGCCGAGCTTGCAGCGAGCGCTACGTTTTTTCCTGCTTGGGGCAGCGGCACATGTCTGCCTCAAGCAGAGAGGGGCAATCGGTCCCTGATGATTCACCCGTCGCAGCGCACAGCGCCGCACGCGGACTACAGGCAGTGGGTTGCAGACTCGATATCCGTGTGGAAGCAGTACCTGGAATTGGACGCCACGGACCCTGCATATCAGGCATGTGCCGCGCTCTTCGAACCGGAATACACGAGCCTCAAGCAAACGTTTCCCACGTTGTCGCCCATGGCAGAACTCATGGAGGCGATGACCGCGGTAATGCTCGACACGCGCATTGTTCAGGTGAACTCTTCTTTGCAAGGTCACCGAGATGTCGTATGGAACACGAGCGACTATTGGATTCTGATTGGTGGGCAGAAGCTCGACCGGGGCTTCACCGTGGAAGAGACTTACCGTTACTTATATGCCGCGGCCTTTGGGCACTGGATACGCCGACACGCTTCAGCAGCGGGCCCGTTTTTATGGCTATAAGGCGGACTACAAGGGCCTGTGCCGCGTTTTTGTCCTGCCGGATGTCCGTGATGCTTTGCGCGACTATGTCGAACACGAGGAGTTCGTCCGTGAGGCGTTGGAAGAGTTTCGAGGAAAACCGCTTGCCGATTGGCGGCGGGATTTCATTCTGACTCGCGCGCTGAGTCCGACGCGGCCGAGCGTCATCTCTCGCGATATTAGCCAAATCGCAATTGATGAAGGTTGGACGACGCCTGGCGCGCTCTTTCGTGACGCCGGATGCAGTAGTGGCAAATCGAGTGCTCCTTGACTAACGGTTGCACAGGACTGGCGCGTACGTTACGGCGATGTCGACGCGGCCACCCACGAGCAATTTAAGGACCGCCGCCTAAGCTCCCCTCGGAACCGCCTAATAGAGGGGGTCCCTTTACGTGAAGTGCTGGAGCATTTTCTAATTCCTTTGCGGGTTCCTGACCCTAAGGATTCTGCTAAACATACGGCGATGCTGTTGGCGCTCAGTGAGGCGCATCAAACGGCATCCCAGACCAATTGTGTGATGTGTTTCTCATTGCTGAATTGAAGGCCGACACCCAGCACCGTTCGCTGCAGGGCGGGCGTATTAACCAGGTGTTCTCCGGGAAGAGCCCGGACACCAATGACTTCGCAGCCCTTGAACTATGTCGGGGATCGAGCGTTGCACGCGCAGGACCGCCCAACCTTGCATTTGCGGACATTCAATCTCAAATTTGCCGGTGCGACGCCTGCCACTAGCAACGATGTGCCATGGTACGCATTGCATTTTCCGGCCGCCTTTATAAAGGATGCGGTTATCGAGGACAGGATCTAGGTGATTCGCCTGGACCTTTGGAGACGTTTTCTCGGCGCTCGGGAGTTCGCGCGTTAACGGAAGCTCGCTCAACTCCGGCGGCACAGATACCGGGGCGACCTGGCGACTACATCGCCAGAGGGTTGGGGGGCGAGGCAGTGTTGCTACTTGCGTGGCCCGCATAATACAGTCGTGAAGCCGCCACTGCGGCTCCGGCATATTGAAGTTGACTACGGCTCGAGATGCCGTATCGCGGAGGCTGACTTGGATCCCGTCGAGGGAGAGTTCATTGCAATCCGGTGTGTTGAGACAAAGCAGCCGATACTTGAGTTGTTTGTCCGTACAGTCGAGGCAATTCTTGACACCACTTACCGAAAGAGGCCATCCGCGAAACAAACCGAGGCATTGTTAGGGGGCACTAGTCGAGCTATTTCGAAAACTCTCCGCAGCCGCCTCGGCGAAGCATCAAGGGACTTTGGGCCGAGTTATTTGTAATAGAGCGCAGCGCCGCTCCTGAGGCGATGGTCGCCGCATGGCACTTGGATGCAGATGAGAAATTCGACTTTTCCTATTGTGCGTGGCCACCTGGAGGTCAAGGCGACTGAGCAAGCGATTCGAATCCATCGAATTCTCGCTCGACCAGTTGCGGCCCAGCGATGGCACGCCTGTAGTCGTTGCATCGCTTACTGTTGCGTCGTGAAGCTGCCGGAGTCAGTGTCTTGGATTTGGCGCATCGTATTGACCGACGCCTTGGCACCAGTTCCCGCAACTACGCGAAAAACTTTGGCGAAATCTCGCTACAACTGTTGGGGTCGATTTCGAGAATGCGGTTGATATTTCCTTTCTCGGAGCCTTTTGCTGCACACGAACTACGGGGCATCGATGGCGCCGATATTCCTTGCCTGACGCGTCCGCTTCCACAGGGCATACTCGACGTACGAATGAAGGTAGACATAACTGATATCGCGCAACGGGCGCCGCGGGGGCAGATGACCATTGATAAGAGATTGCTGGTCACTGCGTAGGCGGCGTACAAGCATTTGTCACTGGGCGGAATGGAGTTTGGATTGCGCTAGGCGCTCACGGCGCGGACCGTTTTCCTTAATTCGCTCGCGTGTCCAGGTCCGAATGCGCGTCACAATTGGGCCGGGGAGGTGCGCGGGCTCAAGTGCGTGAGCAATGCGAGGACGATCAAGAATAAGCCCACCGCGTGTTGCGGTCTCGCGCCACGAGTCCTGAGTCATTTGGAACGGCACAGCAAAGGCCTTCAGCGGCCGGGTAAACCAGTCAATGTGACGATACCAAAGCTCTAAATCGAGTTCCGATCGTTTGGCGTGCCCAGTCCGTCCCCGATGGCGCACTGCGCAACGACAAATAGGCTGCTCGTGCGATTGTCCTGGAATGACTTTGTTAGCCAGATATCAAGCCCATCATCTCCGCTTCCGATTGTCTGCTCTAAGCCGCCACCGCTTCGCTTAGGTTCCCTTATGGCGGCGGCAAGATGGGCAAGCGCTGCCGGAAATCCAGCGGGTACCGGCGCGGCTTCCGCGGAGCTCCAATGCGGATTGCATTTCCACCGAGAAAGAGTTCCATTGCTCTGCGCAGTCAAAAACCTCAAACAATGATCGCCAGGCTCAGTCGCCCCGAGTCCTAAAATTCAACTCGCCGATAGCTTTGATTCAATGACATAAACAGAAGGAACGAATAGCAGAGGTAAGTCGTGCCAAGTTCCTCGCGCCCGATACCCCAATCCCGTCACGTTCTATCGGATAGCGGGTACTCCAAGCGCATTTGAGCGATCGTGGAACTGGTGCAAAATATAGCTCAAGGCTTTCCTCTTCGTCCCGGCCAGCTTCTTGAAGGGCTTCTTCAAGATCGGCGTCAGAGATACGTGCCGCCCGATTGCGTCTGTGTCCAGGAGGTTTGCCTCCATCCAGTCAGCAAGTAATTCTGGTCCTTCTACGGTGGGAACGCGTAGCAATCTAACCTCGACTATTTGCACTGTAACGCTCAAGAAGTCGACCAATCTCTTCCATAACAGCCAAGGCATCTTTCAGTCAATGCTCCAGAACGACCTTCTGATTTCTTATGACGAAGTACCATCGGTAGAGCTTGATCAAGGTGATAACTGGCAGCTATTTAACGATTCGATTAGTCGCGTTTCTTCGCCCCCACTGAGTTCAAAGGCATAGCTGAGGTCGCCGCTTGTTTTGAGCGCCGCCAACGCTTTTTCGTTTGCCAATACTGCGCCCAGCTTCGATAGTTCCCGAGACTCTCGGATTGCCGCAGCGTCGCTCATTGGTTCCGAATATCCATCGAAATACATCCTCAAGTTTAGAGGCATGATGATTTCTTCAATGGTTTCGAAAGCTCACGCTCCGTTCGATCTAAGAGTAAGGCCGATGTAGTCGCGGATGTTGGGGTCGGATAGCGCGCGTCGAAAGATTCCGAAGGATTCTTGTACGCGCTGGGTATCCAAATTGAAGGTATTGTTGGCCTGCCGAACTAGCGTGTAGGAAAAGTAATGCTCACTGACGGTCTTTGCCTTGCTACCAATGAATCGTGTGATCTCCGGCCGAAATCTCAGCATTCCCTTCTTCAACTAGCTGTGCCACGTAGCGGCCTTTTTGGTACGGGCGCCACTCCAATACTCCAGTGATGTGGCGAAAGCCAAGATATGGCGTGATCTCGTCCGGCGCTCGCGGATATACGAGTGTAGGGACTTCGCTGACGGTCTTCTTTGCTCCCTTAGCGATCTCCTTCCACATGTCCTGTAGCTCCTTTGGCGCCTTAGCGGGGGTCGCAAGAAGTAAAAGGGCAGCCAATCGCCGGTTGCCTTCTACCACGATCCACTTATCGAGTGTCGAGTGCTTTACTGTAACCAGGGGCTCCTCGGCGAAATAGCCGTTTGCCGCAATGGAATTGCCGATGTCTGGAAGTGAATAGTCTTGTGCAAGCAACTTCAACAACTGAGATTGCGTAGCGTTTTGGTAGCCGTCAGGAAGCCGAGGATTCCTGTTGTCCAGGAGAAGTTGGTCAAGAGAGCGCCACAAAACCTCCCTTCGCTTTTCCGCCTGGGATGGGGTTACTTCAACGTGCGCCATGAGTTGCTCCATCCAGCGATCAAAACAATAATTCAGCTTAGCACTCTCGCCGCTGATTGGCTCGCACACGCTTTTGGCCGATGCGGAACCGGTATCCTCAGCAGCGTGCTCTAGATGCTTACCGACCAGCACAGTATGCGCGGGCGGAGCCTGCGTGTTCGTGTTCACTGCGACGCCATCGGGCGGATTCGTAGAGCCTTCTACATATTCGCATCGGGGACGCTGAAATACTGAAGGCGAATGCTATGCGTAAGATCCGCCATGGGCAAGCGCAAACCCTGTCGGCTTCCAGCGAACACGCCTGGGCTCTGAGCTACGGTCGCTCGCTCTCCAGTTGGGTTACGGAAGGCTGTTATGGTTGCCGGGTATGAAGTGCCGCTCGCAGGAAGTCCACATGTCGCGTTCCATTAGAGATTCGGGTGACGCGCCAACAGACTCCGGCACTATAATTGCTCCGAAAGGTCGCCCGCATCGGCGCACCACACTTCCACATCATGAAACTCTCCACCCGCCACTTCACCGACGTCGTCGTCGTCGCCCCGGCGGGTCGCCTCGACCATCAAACCGCCTCGCACCTCGAGCAGGCGCTGGTCCCGCTGTGGGCACAATCCGCGAACGCGCCACCCGCAGTGGTGCTCGATTTCGCCGGCGTCGAATACATCAGCAGTGTGGGCTTGCGCGTCCTGATGATCGCTGCCAAAGAGATGCGCGCGAAAAAAGCCAGGATCGGCGTTGCGGCATTGCAGCCTGTCGTCGCGGAGATCTTTGCGATCAGCCGTTTCGATCGCGTGCTCGAAGTCTTTCCGTCGGTGCGCGGCGCCATCGAGCAGTTCTCGCCCGCGGCCTTAGTGGCCTTCGATGCGGCGTTCGACGCAAGCTGATACGCTAAAGCCGCAGCGTTTAGACGGCATCGCGGCAACGCAGCAACGCGGGGAGGGGGCGACATGAAGCGAATCCGTTTCTGGGGCACGCGGGGGTCGCTTCCGGTCGCTCTGACGGCGCCGAAAGTTCGCGCGAAGCTGATCGCTGCGCTGCGCGGCGCGTCGGGCCGCACGTTTGTCTCCGATGCGGCGATCGAAGACTACGTCGACGATCTGCCTTTCCCCGTCGCGGGCACCTACGGCGGACACACCTCGTGCGTCGAAATCGAGACCGGCGGCAGCGAATACGTGATCTGCGACTTGGGCAGCGGCGTGCGTCCGTTCGGTCAGGCCGCGCTCGCGCGCCACGGTGCGGCGTCGCCGCAGACGTATCACATCTTCATCTCCCATGTGCACTGGGACCACATCATGGGCCTGCCGTTCTTCGCGCCCGCGTACATCCCGGGCAATCGCCTGCGCATCTACGGCGGACATCCGCGGCTGGAGGCCGCGCTGCGGCGGCAGCAGAACGAGCCGTCGTTCCCGGTCGACTTTTCGGTGATGCGCGCGGATATCCAGTTCGTGCAGCTCACGCCGGGCGAATCTCGCGAAGTGGCCGGCATGAACGTGACGACCAAGCTGCAGCAGCACGGCGGCGATTCGTATGGTTATCGTTTCGAATCGAACGGGCGCGCGGTCGTCTATTCGACCGATTCGGAGCACAAGCTCGCCGAGGCCAAGGAGACGCAGGGCTTCATCGATTTCTTCCGCGGCGCGGACGTCGTCATCTTCGATGGCATGTATTCGCTCGCTGATGCGATCTCGGTCAAGGCCGACTGGGGACACTCCAGCAACGTGGTCGGCGTGGAGTTGTGCCAGATGGCCGGCGTGCGCCACCTGTGCCTGTTTCATCACGAACCTGCGTCCGACGATGCGGCGATCGAGCGCGTGCTCGCCGACAGCCGGCGCCTGGAAGAAATCACTCGACCGGCGGGAACGAAGGCAATGACCGTGAGCGCCGCCTACGACGGACTGGAAATAGAGCTTTGAACTCTCCCGCGGCCTCAGTGGCCTCCGGGACTACTGGGCCGGGGCTGCGCACGGGTTGAGTGATACGTTTCGCATCCGCGTCGTCGGCGCCGTCGTGCTCGCGCTGCTCGTGCTGCTGAACGCGTTGGCGGCGCCGCTGATCCTGCCGCTGCAAAACGCCTGGTTCGATAGCTATCAGTCGATCGCGCCGCGAAAAGTCGTGTCGATGCCCGCGACCGTCGTCGAGATCGACGAAAAGAGCCTCGCCACCTACGGCCAGTGGCCCTGGCCGCGCACACTTGCTCGCGCAATTGGTGGACGCGGTCGCGCGCGAGCAACCGGCGGCGATCGGCATCGACATCCTGATGCCTGAAGCCGACGCGCTGTCACCTGAGAGCGTGTTGGCACGCACGCCTCAACACGCGCCGGCGCTGGTCACTGCGTTGCTGGGCCTCCCCACCAACGACGCCGCGCTTGCCAGTACCTTTGCCGCGGACCATGTCGTCCTCGCGATCGCCGGGACCAAGGAGCCGAGCACGATGTTGCTGCGCGCGCCGCCGTTCAGCGTGCGCGGTGTTGGGGCCAACCGAGCCAACATCGCCGGCAACATCGGAGTCCACATCGCCGGCAACATCGGAGTCCACACCAACGCCGACGTCGACGCCTTCTTCCCCGTCCGCTTCGATTTCTCCCGCGCTGGCGCCCTCAGTTACCCCCTCAGTTACCTCATCCGCGAGCCCGCTTGGGCCCGCCATCACGCGCTACGCCGGCGTCCGCACCAGCATCGATGCGCTCGATCGCGCAGCGTTCGGACACGGCCTCATCTCGGTCGAGCCTGCCGGCGGCATCATCCGCCGCATTCCGCTGGTCGCCGATATCGGCGGCACGCTGGCGCCTGCGCTGTCGATCGAGATGTTGCGTGTCGCCGTGCACGCGCCCTCACTGCGTTTGCTGGTCGACGGTCCGTCGGTGCAGGGCATCGCTATCGGCAACGACCTCGTCTTCCCGACCGAGAACGACGGCGCCGCGCTCATTTATTTTTCGCCACGCAACGCCGAACGCTTCGTCTCGGCGGTCGACGTGCTTCAAGGCAGACTCGATCCAGATCGACTCAAGCAGCAACTCGTGCTGATCGGCGTCACCGGCATCGGCTTGATCGAGCATCAGAGCACGCCGCTGGGCGAGCGCATGCCGGGCAGCGAGATTCACGCGCAGCTGTTGGAAAACCTCTACGACCAGACGCTGCTGCATCGCGCCGGCTGGGCGCGTCTGCTCGAACTCGCCACGCTGACGGTGCTTGGCGCGTTGCTGATCTGGGCGACGCCGCGATGGAGGCCGGGCTACGCGGGCCTGCTGATGCTAGGCTCCGTCGCGCTGCCGGTGGTGGCCGCATTCATTGCCTTTCGCTCGCAGCGGCTGCTGTTCGATGCTCTGACTCCAGGCTTGAGCCTGATGCTGCTGTTCGGCGCCTTGCTGTTGTTGACGCTGGGCCAGGCGGCGCGTGAGCGGAAATCGCTCGAACGAGTGGTCCATGAGCAACGCGAGCAGACGGCCCGCGTCGCGGGAGAGCTCGAGGCGGCGCAACGGATCCAGATCGCCACGCTGCCGCGAGAGGAGTCGTTGCATGCCGATCCCCGCGTCGATCTGGCCGCCAGCATGGTTCCGGCGCGCGAAGTCGGTGGTGACTTGTACGATTTCTTCCGGCTCGACGAGCGGCGACTTTTCTTTCTGGTCGGCGATGTTTCGGGCAAGGGTCTGCCGGCGAGCATTTTCATGGCGGTGAGCAAGGCGTTGTACAAGAGCACGACGCTGCGCTCGTCGGACCAGGACATCGGCGACCTCATGTCCGCGGCGAACGTTGAAGTCTCGCGCGACAATCCTGAAATGATGTTCGTGACCGCGTTCGTCGGCATCCTGAATCTCGACACCGGCGACCTCGACTATTGCAACGCGGGCCACGAGAATCCTTTCCTGCTGCACGCCGTCGGAGGGGGACTCACACGCATCGAAGACGGCGGCGGTCCGCCGTTGTGCGCGGTGACGGGCTTCGATTATGTGGGCGGCCATCGAACTTTGAGTCCTGGCGACACGCTGTGGCTCGTTTCCGACGGCGTGACCGAAGCGCAGAACACGAAGGGCGAGTTCTACGGCGCGGCCGGCGTGCAAAAGGTGTTGCTTGGCCTTAAGCCCGGCACGGCATATTCAGCAGGCGAGGTGCGCACGCTGCTCGACACGCTTCGCAGCGATGTCGACGCGTTCGGCGTCGGCACCGAGCCCGTCGACGACATCACGATCATGGTGTTGCGCTGGTTCGGCCCGGTGCCGCAAGTAACGCGAACTGCCTGCAACTGCCGTGACGCAACGGCCTAGCACCAGCACAGCCCGGCACAGCACTGAGCTGGCTGCCGCGTCACTAGCGGAATTCAGCGCACGAAAATGTCGACGCGCCGATCGCGCGGTTCGGCCACACCTTTGACCGCAGGCGCAATCGCGTCGCGCTTGCCGCGTCCGATGGCGGCGACGTTCTCGGGCGCGATGCCGCGGGCGATCAACGCCGCGCGGATCGTCTCGGCGCGCTGCTGCGACAGCGCATCGTTGGCCTGGTCGGTTCCCAGCGAATCGGTGTGGCCGATCACCAGCACGTCGGGCACGGGACGCTTCGCAATCTCGGCGAAAACGCTGTCGACGATCAGCTTTGGATTCGTCGGTGAGTTCGTCTTTCCCTTCGACGAAGTAAAGCTCGAACTGCGCCGGGCGCGCGGGTTGCGCGGCGAGCGCTGCGCCAAACGTCGCCTGCACTTCCTGCGGAGTCGACGTGTACGCGCGCGGACCGAACGGTGTCTGCCTGGCGGCAGCGTAAGGCTGGTCGAGGACGACCTGGCCGTTGGATTCGGTGACGACGACGGAGGTGGGATGCGCGTCCTTTTCGGGCAGCAGGACGACGGTGCCGGTGCTGCATGCCGCCAACAGCGTGGTCAGCGCCAGAAGGAACGACGCGGTCAGCCGCGGACTCGACCTCTCGCCAGCGACGCCGCTCGCGTACGAACGCTGCAACCCATGGCACGCAAACCCGTGGCACGCAAATAAGCGCGCAGCCATTGCCTAGTTGCCCGTCCAGTCGCTGGCGGTCACGACGAATTCGGTGCCGCGCACGCCAAGAATCGCCGACGGCGTGCGTATGGTCATCGCGTCAGGCGATTGCTTGGCAATGCGGCCGGAAATGACCGACAGCGATCCCTTTTTCAACTGCGCGTCGAATTTGCCCTTGTCGGTTCCATCGAACTCGTAGCGGTCGAGCGAAAGCACACTGTTGGGCCCCGCGGAAAGGACCGAGTTGTCGCTCATCGTGATGCCGACCGAACCGTCGGGGCCCGTCTTCAGCACGTCGGCCGATTGCAGTCGCGTGCCGACCTCGCCCGGCAATGTCGCGCCGTTGCGCTCGACCGAGACCTGTCCCTTCGATACCTTGATCTGGCCGATGTCGGCGGCCGTCGCCGGCGTCACCAGACCCGCCAGCGCGATCATGGCGACCGTGGCGACCAGCAGTGACGTCGCTGCGCGCGCCGTATTTTCGTCCCCATTATCGCGCATGCGAATCCCCCTTGTGTGACGCAATCGCCGGACATTGCAGGACGAGAGCGGGACCGAGCCGCGATACGCGTAAAATCCACGCAGCCCGGGCGCCAGTACTCGCGTCCTCCAGCCAACCCTGCCAATTTTATACCGAACGTATCCTCATGGCCGCTGGCGAACATCGTGTTTTCAAGGCGACGCTGACCGTGCTGCCGGAGACGGTCGCCTTCGTCGAGAGCTTTTCCAGCGTCAACGGCATCGAGCGGGACGTGGTCCTGCGGCTCACGTTGATCGTCGAGGAGCTTTTTACCAACACGGTCGTGCATGGTTACGGCGGAGAAAGCGACTCGCCGATCTACATCACTTTGTCGGTCGAAGGCGATGCGATCGGCTTGCTCTACGAAGACGCTGCCTCGCGCTACGATCCGCTGTCGCGCTTGTACGAGTCGCCGCCCGACCTTGCCGCACCGCTCGAGTCGCGCTCCGTCGGCGGGCTGGGGATTCATCTGGTTCGCGAGCTCACCGAAAACGCGCGCTACGCTCACGAGGATGGGCGCAACCGCCTGTGGTTGACGCTCGCCTATCGTCGCACGCTAGGGTGAGCGACTACGCTTAAGCAAGCGGCCGGTCGATCAACTCTCGTATCTTGTTGCCCAGATCGACGGTATTGAATGGCTTGGTGATCAGTTCCATTCCGACGTCGAGATGGCCGTTGCCGACGACGGCATTTTCCGCGTAGCCGGTGATGAACAACACCTTCAGATTCGGACGCGTCACACGTGCGGCATCGGCGATCTGCCTGCCGTTCATCCCGCCCGGCAGGCCCACGTCGGTGATCAGCAAGTCGACGCGCGCGTCGGACTGCAGGATGGAGAGCGCGCCTCGTCCGTCCTCGGCTTCCAGCGCGCGGTACTGATTTTCTTCCAGCACGTCGACGATCAGCATCCTGATCGTGGCTTCGTCGTCGATCACCAGCACCGTCTCGCCTTCGCCACGGCCGCGGCTCGGCGTGTCGGTCGTCGTCGTGTCGTCCTGGGCGGCAATGCCGGCGTAACGAGGCAGGTACAGGCACATCGTCGTACCTTTGCCGACCTCGGAATAAATCCTCACCTGTCCGCCCGATTGACGCACAAAACCGTAAACCATCGATAGACCCAGACCGGTGCCTTGGCCCAGAGGTTTGGTCGTGAAAAACGGGTCGAACGCGCGCCCGATCACTTCGGGTGTCATGCCCGTGCCGGTGTCGGTGACGCACAGCGAGATGTATTGCCCCGGAGGCAACTCACGCTCGCGCGCGGCACGATCGTCGAGCCATTTGTTCGCCGTCTCGATCGTCAGCCGTCCGCCGTTGGGCATCATCGCGTCGCGCGCATTGATGCACAGGTTGAGCAATGAAATTTCGAGCTGCGATGGATCGACTCGCGTCGTCCATAATCCTCCCGCACCGACGACTTCCAGTTCGACTGTCGGCCCGATGCTGCGCCGGATCAGGTCTTCCATCCCGGTGATCAGGCGATTGACGTCGATCGGCTTTCGGGTCGAGCGTCTGCCGGCGCGAGAATGCCAGCAGTCGCTGCGTCAACGCGGCCGCGCGATGCGTCGAACCTTGCGCGGCGTCGATATAACGTTGCACATCCTCGGTGTTGCCGTTGGCGAAGCGGCGTTCGAGCAGTTGCAGGCTTCCGCTGATGCCGGCGAGCAGATTGTTGAAGTCGTGCGCGATGCCGCCGGTAAGTTGGCCGACGGCTTCCATCTTCTGCGCCTGGCGCAACGCGTCCTGGGCATCGACGAGTTCCTGCGTGCGCTCTGCCACGCGCGCCTCCAGCGCCGCATTCGTCAGCTTGGACTCGGTGATGTCGAGGGCGGTCCCGACCATCGACGTTGGGTGTTCTCGTTGCGCATCGAACTGCACTTGTCCGGTAATCGAGACCCACCGTTCAATGTCGCCGGGAAGGCATACGCGTATTTCCGCGTGCAGGCGACCGTTGCCCTTAGGGTCGAGGGCCCGTCCGACGGCGCTCGCATAACGTGCACCGTCATCGGGATGGATGCGGTCGGCCAGTGCCGACTTCAGCGACAACTCCCCATGCGGCTCCAAGCCGAACAGCGCCATCATTCTCGCGTCGGCTTCGGTGCGATCCTCCAGCGGGTACCAGGTAAACGTTCCCATCGCCATCGAATCGAGCGCGAGTCGCAGCCGTTGCTGGCTCTGATGCAAGCCACGTTCGGAAAGAACGCGGCCGGTGGTCTCCACCACGATGGCGATCACTCCAGCCGGTTGTCCACTCTCGTCGATCACCGGCGAGTAGTCGAGATTCATCCACGCCTGCTCCGGCACGCCGGTGCGATTGAGGGTGAGCTCCTGATCCTTGTAGACGAGCGTGCCGCCGGCGAGTCCCACCTTCATCACGTGATCGTTGAAATCGGCGACCTCGGGCCAGCCTTCGCGCACCTTCGAACCCAGCAGTGCAGGGTGCCGACTTCCCGCGAACACCGAGTAGGCATCGTTGTAGATCATGATGCCGTCCTCGCCCCACAGCAGCACCATCGGCACCGGAGAGTGCAGCAGAAACGCAGTGACGGTCTTGAGACTGGCGGGCCACGCGTCGATCGGTCCAAGCGTGGCGGACCAATCGTGTGCAGCGATCAGGCGCGCGGTTTCGCTCTTCGAGCCCACGAACGCGGGGGGCTCGCGGCGAGGCTCAGTGGACTTGGTGGACTTAGTGGATTTCAACATCAAGTTCGGGCAGCGGGCGGTTGAATCGACAAAACGCGCGAGACGCGAGCGGGTCGCGCGTGGGTTCGGCGCTGCGCGGGACCGTCGAACGCTAGCGTGAACGCAGCCTCGGCAGCATCCAAGGAATTATAGTTCATGAGGCGTTTTGAGCCCGCGCCCCCTCTATGACGAGCACCGTCTGCTATCCTCTGGCGCTGGTTGCATAGACGACGTAGAGGATCTGAGCCGACGTCGCACTCGAAGCGCCAGCGAAAAATCACGCATGACCGACCCGCTCTTCTGCATCGCCGTCCTGATCGTGTCGGCCACGCCCGGTCCGACGAACACGCTGCTATTCACTTCAGGCGCGGCGGTCGGCTTCTATCGTCTTCCGCTGGTGCTGGCGACTGCGGGCTACCTCATTTCCATTCGGCATCGGCTATCTGCTCGGTCCCGTCATCGCACGCGCCGAGCGCGAATGTTGCGCTGCGCATCGCCGCCGGCATTATCTGCTGATCGTCGCGGCGAAACTTTGGAAGGCGCGCTGCGCGGCCCGCCCGTTTCGTTTCGCAATGTCTTCGTTGCGACCTGCTTAATCCGAAGGCGTTGTTGTTTGCGCTCTGGTCATTCCGCTCGCGGATCCGAACGCGGCCTACATGCTGGGATTTCGGCATTCTGGTGCTCGCGGTCGGCCTGGATCGCCGTGGCCCTGCGGGAACGATGATGCGCGAGCAGTGGTCGCGGCTGATCCCGAAGGCAGCCGCGCAGCCACGCTTGTCCGCGACGGTCCTGCCGCAGTGCGATCGAAGTCCGCGGCGCGTCGGATCAGCGTAGAATCTTCGATTGCTGTATGGTAAGCCATGACTTACTGTAAGTCACAGCTTACCAAATGTCAACAAGATCGTTCTAAGGTCTCAACGAAACGATAAGGGACGGGGAAAGACCTAGGCGCAGCGGCGCCGCGGACGCGATGCGTGTCGTCAGAATTGGCGTGGCCGCGATGCAGGCGGCAGTGTCGGAAAATGAGGCCGGAAAGTGAGGCCGGAAAAGCGGGTCTGACTAGTGAATCTTCACCAGCTCGATCCACTTCCTTAAATCGACGATGGCGGTGTTCAACGCGTCGCGGGCGTGCAGACGACTCGAACTCGACAGCGGATGGATCGTGGCGTCGGGGTCCCACAGCGAGATCAGGCCCGACTGCATCTCGGTCAACTTATCCAGCATCGTATAGAGATCGCTTCGGGGCACGCTGACGCACTCGCCCGGGTCGACCTCGCCTGCGGCGTTGGCTTCGCCATTCTTGACCAGCTTCAAGTGAATCATGACTGTCCCTCCCAGGGATTGGCGAGTACTGCCACGGGGCGTCAGGGGTTTCAGCGCTTACGCGGCAATCCAGGCGCTACATCACCAACAGGGCAAAATGTGTGCCAAAGTTGAACGGTCGCTCAAGTGACCGTTCCGGGGCGATTCGTGGGGGCAGACTGCATCCAAAAACCACGGCACTCTAGGCCGCGTTCTTGGTCTCGACCGAGCCGCCGTACTTGGCTTGGAGGATAGACGCCCAACTCGCGTCGGTCTGGCCCACGGCCCCGGGGTCGGTTTGGGTGGCGCTCTCGCGCAGCAGCTTGGCGGTGACTGAAGCGGGTTGCGGGCGTCCGAGCAAAAAGCCCTGGACGGTCGTGCATCCCAGGCTGAGCAGCAAGTCGATCTGCTGCTGCGTTTCCACGCCTTCGGCCACGACCGCGAGGTTCAGGCTCTTCGCCATGGCGATGATCGCGCGGGTGATCGCCGCATCGCCTTCGTTGCCGGCGTCGCGGATGAACGACTGGTCGAGCTTGAGCTTGTCCAGCGGCAGGCGCCGCAGGTACGACAGCGACGAGTAACCCGTGCCGAAATCGTCGATCGCAATCTTGACGCCCATCGCGCGCAGTTCCGTCAAGTCTTGAATGCGGCAGCGGTGTCGACCAGCAACATCGATTCGGTGACTTCGAGTTCCAGATAGTCGAGCGGCACGCCGACCACTTTCGCAATTTCCTCGACGTGCTTGGCGAGTGCGGGGTCGCTGAACTGCGCGCTCGATAGATTCACTGCAATCGGCACCGCGGGCAATCCTTCTGCCAGCCACGCGTTGTGCTGGATCAACGCGGCGACCAGCACCCATTCCCAGATTCCCATGATGAGCCCGGCTTCTTCGGCCACGCTGATGAACAGCGCGGGCCCAAGCATGCCCAGCGTCGGATGGTTCCAGCGTATCAACGCCTCGACACCGACGATCCTGCCGGTGCGAATCTCGATCTGCGGCTGGTAGTAGAGCTCGAACTGCTCGCCTTCGAGCGCCTTGCGCAGATCGTGTTCGAGCTCCAGCCGCTGCGCTGTCGCCGCGAGCATCGAGTCGTTGTAGAAATAGAATCGGCTACGGCCCTGGGACTTGGCGTGATACATCGCGAGGTCGGCGTGCCGCAGCAGCGTGTCGAGGTCGCCGCCGTCGCGCGGATAAAGCACGATGCCGATCGACGCCGAGACGAACACTTCGTTCTTGCCCAATACGATCGGCTGTGCCAGCACCGCCAACAGGCGCGTGGCCGCGCGTGCCGCATCCTGCTCGCTGGCGACACCATTGAGCAGGACGATGAACTCGTCGCCGCCATGGCGGCAGACATCGAGTTCGGGCGTTTTTACGAGCGACGGGCCCGGCAATATCGTCAGCGCGCAGGCCGCCGGTGAGGCGCTGCGCGATCACTCGCAACAGGTCGTCGCCGACCGCGTGTCCCAGCGTGTCGTTGATGCGCTTGAACTGGTCGAGATCGAGAAACATGATCGCGAACGAGCTGCCGTCGCGGTCGGCGCGCAGCGAGCGTCTCGGCCATCTTCTTGTGAAAGCGCGACCGGTTGGGGAGTTCGGTGACGACGTCGAAGTAAGCGAGGTGATGGATCTGCTGGATCGCGCGCGCGCTCTCGGTCGCATCCTGGATCGTACCGGCGAGGCCGACGACCTGGCCCGCGGTGTCGCGCACGGCTTCGCCGAGCACATGCACGTGGCGAGTTTCCTTGTCGTGGCCGACGATGCGAACGTCCAATCCTTCCAGTGGGTCGCCTTCGCCCTGCGCGAGCCCCTGAGTGAGCCGGACGAGCCACCGCGAAAACGCGCGGCGATCTTCAGGGTGAACGAGGTTGCGCATCGAGCGCGGATGGGCACGAAACTGCGGAACTCACCAGATTCACTCCGACGATGCGGAACACTTCGGCCGAGCAGATCACCTCGTTGCTCGAACGTTGCCATTCCCAGCTGCCGACGCGCGCGATGCGTTGCGAGCGCGTCCACTGCTGCGCGAGGTTGCGGCTGGCGGCGTTCTCGGCAGCCTCGCTGCTGACCTTGGGCTTTTGCGCGCGCCTCTCGACGGGCCGGTAGAGCTTGTCCTGCGCGCCGGTGGGGATACCACTGGCGACATAGGCGGAGAGTCCTCCCTGCGTGTTCAGCGTGGTCAGACGCGTCAACTCTGAACGCAGTTTTGCGACCGAGCGGCCAAGACGGTTGCCGACAATCGCCAGCGCCGCCAACGACAGCAGCAGGGCGGCCACCGTGTAGGTCGACGTGCTGATCCAGCCGGCCGCGCGCAGCGGCAGTAGCGCCGCATACGCGAACACGACCGCGGTGATCGCCTGTCCGGTAAAGCTCCGCCGCAATAATGCGCGGGCCATGCGCAGCCGTCCGCCTCCCGACCGCCGGGAGTGGTTTTTGGAGCGCGTTTGGTGACTCTGGCCCAAGAGCGCCTTTCCAGTCGTTGGTCGCGTCAATTGCCAAAAAACCGCAGGAAGTGACGCGCGTCGGCATCCGCAAGCAGCCTGCGTATTGATGGGAACGCAATGGTCGTGCCAATTGGGCGACGCTCGCCATGCGACCGCAATGGTCGCGGGCTATGGGCGGTCGCGCCTTGATGCGGGGCGGCGGCGGTTGCTCTCGGCGACTAGTTTCATGGACGCAGACAGGGTTCGAGCGTCGCGCGGCATCGCGCCATTTCCGTAGGGCGCGGGCCTGCGCCGAAGCGGTGGCAGCAGCGAAACAAATGCAACAAAAGTGGCGGCATCGTGAAATTGCGCTGCTGCATTCGCCACCTAGACTCCTCACTTTCCCCGCGCGCAGCCATCGGCTGCCGCCAGCCCGGGCCGATGTTTCGAACCATGAAGCTTGGTTCAAGGCCCGGAACCGCAGTACTTAAACAACCATAGTCGAGAAAACATATGCATTCGTCGTTAGTAAAGTCTTTGCTCGTTGCCGCTTTCGCATTCGGTACCACCGCTGTTACGCAGACCGCCAGCGCCGACCCGGCAAGCAGTGTTCGTTGGGAGACGGTCGTCGGCATCCTTCAGCCGAACAATGTCGTTGGCAGTGGTACAGGTGCCGCAACTGGCGGCGGCGCGCCGTGGTCGACCATCGACGGACATGTCGCCGTTCGCCTGGACAAAGGCAAGGTCGACTTCGATGTCAGCGGCCTGGTCCTCGCCGGTGGCAATGCCATCGGAACGCCTGGACCCGTGGCCCAGGTCAAGGGAACGCTGGTGTGCGATACCGACGGCAGCGCGTCGGGAGGAAATTCCGTTCTGGTGGATACGCCTCTGGTCGATCTCGATGAAAACGGCGACGCGACGTTCAGTGGCAACCTTGGCCACTTGCCTGCCGTGTGCTCAAGCGAGGACGACATCGCGTTTCTGATTCGTACCGGCTCGGGTCGGTGGATCGCCAACGCCGCCGTGATTCACTAGGGCCTTCGCCAACGAGAACTTTAGACAGGAACGTTCGTGCACTCGTTGTTTCTCAAATCGCTGATCGTCGCCGAGTTCGCATTCAGTGCGGCCGTGGCCACGCAGGACGCAGGTGGTACGGCTGGCGCCGTAGCTCGCTCGGCCGATCAGCGAAACAGCGTTCGAGCAGTGGATGTTGCGTTAGCGGCAATGGATCGATGTTCTTGGGACAAGTAGACGAAAGGACTTCATCATGAGAACGCAAATAGACGACAAGCCCAGCGACACGGCACTCGGCATCGCATTGGCCATACTCGCCGTGCTGATGGTTTTGATCGCGCTCGACGCCAAGGCGATCAGCATGGTCCCGGAGAACATCCGCGTGCCGGCGAACCAGACGCTGTCGCTCGAGGCGCACGCCATCGGCGTGCAGATCTACGACTGCAAGCCGAGCAAGGACGACCCTTCGCGTTATGAATGGGTGTTTCGCTCGCCGGAAGCCGACCTCTATGACCTGACCGGCAAGCGCATCGGCAAGCACTACGCAGGCCCGACGTGGGAGTCGAACGACGGCAGCAAGGCGGTCGGCGTAACCAAGGCGAAAAATGACGGCCCCGACGCCACTGCGATCCCGTGGCTGCTGCTCGGCGTCAAGTCGACATCAGGCGTCGGCGTGCTCGACCACACGGTCAGTGTGCAACGTATCGAGACGGTCGGCGGAATTGCGCCGGCTGAAGGTTGCGGTCCCGCGCAAGCGGCAAGCCAGACCCCAGTCGAGGCTCGCGTCCCGTACACGGCGACGTATGACTTTTTCGTCGAACAACCGTCGCCGCGGACAGCATCCTATTACTGAAGGATGCAGTAAGGGAATACTGAGAGATGCACTGAGGGATGTAGCGAGAGCAATGTAGTGAGGGGCTGTGCCGGTCGAATCATCAACTAAAGGATGAGCGAGCCAACCATGCGCAAACTACGCGACTTGCATCCGGGCAAAGTTTTGCTTGAGAACTTCCTGGCGCCGCGGGACTTGACCCAATACGCGTTCGCGCGTTCGATCGCGATCTCGCCGCGGCGGGTCAACGAGATCGTATTGGGCAAGCGAGCGATCACCGCGGACACCGCGCTTCGTCTGGCGCATTATTTTGGGACCTCGGAACAATTCTGGATGTCGCTGCAGGCCGGCTACGATCTGGCAGAGGCACGGAGCAAACTTGGCCGTCGCCTGAAGCAACTCGACCAAGCGCGCGTCGTAGCTTGGTGGAACTACGCCGCGGGCTGGGCGTGCTCAGTGAACAGCGGTCAACCGCGGTCAACTGCGGCCAACCGCGCATCGGCGCGCGCCATCATTTCCTTCAGTCGCGGATGGTCGCGAATCGGGTCGAGGCTGTTGTCGGCGCCGAACCAGATGAGGTTCTGCCGCTGTGCGACCGCGAACACCGATTCGAGCAGATCGAGAGCCAGATCGGTTTCGCCGAGCGACGTCATACCGCAAGCGAGGTTGTAGAGGAGATTGGTGTTGTCCGGCTCGAGCAGCATCGCGCGCTCGGTCCATTCTCTGGCTCGATCCTTCTCACCCAGCGCGACCAGCGCCGACACGCCCCAGCCGATGGCAAGACCGTGATCGGGTTCCTTGACGATCAGGTTTTCCACGCGCGCCAGCATCCGTGAGGCTGCGGATCGGGCGCCGTCGATGTCGTTCAAGCCTTCGTAGCACTGGATCGCCATGCCGAGTGCCCAGAAGTCGGCTTCGATGGCCATCGCAGCGCGTTCGAGGCAGGCGATCGCTTCCTTGAAGCGGCGCATCGGGATGTAGGAGCGCGCGGCGGCCGCGTTGACTTCGTAGCCCGCAGGGTCGAGTTTCGAGGCGATAGCGTGCTCCGCCAGCGCTTCTTCGTATTTGCCGGCGTCGCCCAGGATGCGTCCCTTGGCCGCATGCGCTTCGGCGAGATCGGGGTCGAGCGCCAGTGCGCGTTCGGCCGCGGACCAGCCGGTATCGCCGGTGCCCGTGTTCACCATGCGCCGGTTGGCAAGACAGATCGCGAGCAACGCCCAGGCGCGCGCATAATCCGGATCGATTTCGACCGCGCGCTGGCACAGCCGCACGGTGATATCGCGGTGGCGCGAATGTTCCCGATCGCGTTGTACTGGCGCGCCATCAGGTAAAGCTTGTACGCCTCGGGGTTGGCCGTGGAACGCTGCTCGATCGCTTTCTTCTCTGCCGGCAGCAGTTTCAGTTTCAGCGCCTTGACGATCGCCTCGGAGATTTCGTCCTGCAGCGCGAAGATGTCGTTGAGATCGCGGTCGTAGCGCTCGGCCCAGATGTGCTCGTCCGTCGCGCCGTCGATCAGCTGCGCCGTGATCCGCACGCGGTTGCCGGACTTGCGCACGCTGCCTTCGAGCACATGCTGACCTTCAACTGCCGCGCGACCTGCGCGATGTCCACGTTCTTGCCCTTGAAGGTGAACGCGGTGTTGCGCGAGACGACGGACGAGCGCCGACACCTTGCTCAGGTCGGTGATGATGTCTTCGCTGATGCCGTCGCTGAAATATTCCTGCTCGGGGTCGCCGCTCATGTTGGCGAAAGGCAGCACGCAGATCGACGAGCTTTGCGCGGTCGCTGCGGCCGCGGCGCCGCGGCGGATGCTTTGCGACCGCGCGCGCGAACGCGAAGACATGCACCGGGCGCTCGATGTTCTTGACCGTGTGCTCGCCCATGTCCTCGAAGTCGGCCGCGACTTTGCCGTCGACCTGGTCGCGCACCGTTCGCGACAACGCGACGCCGCCAGGATCGGCGCAGCGTCTGCAGGCGCGCGGCGACATTGACGCCATCGCCGTAGATGTCGTCGCCCTCGACGATGACTTCGCCGAGATTGATGCCGATGCGATAGCGGATCCGCTCGTGCTCGCTGACTCGGTGCGGCTTCGCGTCGCCTCCTGGATCGCCATGCGCGCAATTGACCGCGGCAACGACGCTGGCGAACTCCACCAGCGCGCCGTCGCCCATCAGCTTGAAGATGCGCCCGCCGTGCTCGCCACGCAGGGGTCGAAGATGGCTTCCGGTTGGCCTTGAGCCGCTCCAGCGTGCCGGTTTCGTCGGCTCCATGAGGCCGCTATAGCCGACGACATCGGCCGAAAAGATCGCGGTCAGTTTGCGCTGCACCAAAAGCTCCAGCGTGGCGGGACGCTGAGTTTAGCGCAACCGCCGTGCTTGCACCCCAGGTCGATAAAGCGCGGCGGCAGGAATGCCGGCGCCGGAGGGGCTCAGCTTCGCAGATTCTTGTCCAGGAACGCGATCGTGCGCGACCAGGCGAGCTTGGCCGCAGCTTCGTCGTAGCGCGGCGTGCTGTCGTTGTGGAAGCCGTGGTTGGTGTTCGGATACATGAACATCTCATGCGGAACGCCGTTTGCCTTCAGCGCAGCCTCGTACGCGGGCCAGCCGGCATTGGTGCGGTCATCGAGTCCGGCAAAGTGAGCCATCATTGGCGCCTTGATCTTGGCGACGTCCTCGGCCTTGGGTGCGCCGCCGTAGAAAGGCACGGCAGCGGCAGATCAGCGTAGCGGACGGCGAACAGATTGGCCGTTGTTCCGCCGAAGCAGAATCCGACGACGCCGATCTTGCCGTTGCATTCGGGACGTGCCTGCAACGCCGGGTAAGCCGCGAGCAGATCTTCGCTGCGCTTGACCGGGTCGAGCTTGCTGAATAGCTGCGCGTCTTTCTCTTCGTCCGGCTGATATCCACCGACCGGCGTGAGCGCGTCGGGCGCGAGCGCCACGAAATTGGCAAGCGCGAGACGGCGCGCGACATCTTCGATATACGGACTCAAGCCGCGATTCTCGTGAATCACGACCACGCCTGGAAGCTTTCCGGTTGCGTTGGCAGGCTTCGCGAAATAGGCGCGGATCGGGCCGGAACCCTGCGGCGACGGGTACGTCAGGTACTCGCTCTTGATTCGGGCGTCGTCCTTGGGCACTTGCTGCGCCCAGGCGAAATTGGGCCGAAGACTTTCCAGCATCGCAGCCGCCGTAAATCCGCCCACGGCGTATTTTTGTGCGCGATCGAGAAACGTGCGACGGCTGATCGCGCCGTGCACATACCCGTCGAACAGCTTCATGACTTCCGGAGGGAAATCGCTTGCACGCATTCGTTCCATTACGACGACTCCTTTGCCCATTGTTCCTGCCGGTTGCTCCCACGCTTATTGTATCGTCTGCCGCCAATTGTCAGATTTACACAGCCCGTCGCACGGACTTGGTTCACAGAGCGGGGCGCTGACCCGGACGCGAACCAGGATACCCAAGGCGCTCTGTCGCGACCCAATTGGCAATATCATGCGGACGACAAAGTGAACTCCTGTACGACCGTGATTTGGCCGGCGGGTTCAGTTGCCCGCGAGGCTATAATCCAGTGGCCGCAATCCGAAATCCTCTTCTCTCTTTGTGTTTCCCGTGTTCGCCCATTCGCAACGTTCCGCTCAAGAGTCGCCATCTTCGGCAGCCATCCGACGCATGCGCATCAACGGCGTCGATCTGCCTTATATCGACGAAGGCGAGGGCACGCCGGTCGTCTGTGTGCACGGAGCGTTTGCCGATCATCGCAACTGGGAACTGCAGCGCCAGGTGATCGCGCAGAAGCATCGTTTCATCGCCTACAGCCAGCGTTATTTCGGCCCCGACCCGTGGCCGGACGAAGGCAGGCATTTTTCGCAGCAGACGCACGCCGACGATTTGGCGGCGTTCATTCGCTACCTCGGAGTTGGACCCGTTCACGTCGTTGCGCGCTCGTACGGTTCGACGATCGCACTGGTTGCGGCGGTCCAGCATCCGGATTTGATGCGCGCGCTGATGGTCCAGGAGCCGACCTTGGTGTCGGCCGTCACCGATGAGCGCGAACGCGCGGTGTTGGCGGCGGAACGCGTCGGGCTTCCTGCCGTCCGCGCAGCCGCCGCGCGCGGTGACGACGATGCGGCGACAGCTCTATTTTTCGATTGGGTCAACGGACAGGACGGCGCGTTCGATTTGCTGCCGGCCCAGGCGCGCAGTTCGCACCTTGCCAACGGACGCACGATCAAGTTGCATTTCGCTGCGCCGCCAGGGCCGCGTCTTTTGCCCGATGACTTGCGCACCATACGCATTCCATTGCGGGTGACGATGGGCGAATTCACGCGACCCTTCATGCGTATCTGCGCTGCCGCCGTCCAGCGCAGCGTTCCCGGCGCTGAACTGGTCGTCATTCCCAATGCGCGGCACGCGGCAAGCTCGCAGAACCCGGTGCGATTCAACCAGGAGATTCTCGATTTTGTCGCTTCCTGCTGAACGCGCTGTGCGCGTGGAACCCTCGCCGGGGCGCGATCTGGCAATGCTCGCAACGCGCCAATTCAGGGAAAGGCCGTGAGCGCCGCGGCGATCGGCGGCGCGAGCGCCGGCACGCCTGCGCTACTCGTATCGACCGCGACGCAGTGGTATGGTGCCGCGCGCATGTCGCGTTGTCTCGCCAAGGCGGGGTTCGCCGTATCGCTGCTGACACCGCGCAATTCGCCCGCCGAAAAAAGCCGTTTCATCAGCCACTTCGGATACCTGCCGGACAGCGCGACCCCGATCGATTGGGTCCACGCCTTCGCGGCGATGGTGGAGACGACGTCGCCGCATATCGTGCTGCCGTGCGACGATACGGCGTTGCGCCTGATGCAAACGCTCGTCCTCGCGCCGCCACAGGACCTGCCTTCCGCGCAACATCTGCAACTCGCCGCGCTGATCGCCACTTCGCTGGGAACGCCTGCGCACTATCGTGCGAGCATCGACAAGACGCTGATCTCGCCACTGGCGGAAAGCCTCGGCATTCGCGTGCCGCCGTATATCGTGACCTCCGATCTCGGCGAGGTGCAAAGTTTCGTGCTGCGGCACGGCTATCCGCTGGTGCTCAAGCGCAGGTATTCCAGCGCAGGGCAAGGCGTTGCGGTCTGCAACAGTCACGCCGAGGTCACGCGCGAATTCGCGACGCTTTCACAGCCCGACAGGATCGAACTCGACGACACGCCCGACAACGCGGTATTGGCGCAGGCGTACGTCCCCGGTCGCACGCACTATCACAATTCGGTCGCCTGGCAGGGCCAGTTGCTTGCCGGGGTTGGCGCCGCGCAGATGGCTTCGACTTTGCGCGGGCCGGCGAGCGCGGTGCACTATTTTCACTCGCCTGAACTACGCCACATATCTGCGACGCTCGCGACCGGACTTGGACTCAGCGGCATCTACGTTCCCGAGTTTATCGTGCACGAAACGACGGGGGACGCGTACCTGATCGAAGTCAATCGGCGCATGACGCAGGGGACGCATCGCAGTGCCGTCTTCGGCCTGGACCTTGGCGCGGCGCTGTACGCGGCAGTTAACGACTTGCCGCAAACGACACGCGCCGATCTCGATCCGGGCGAGGAACACTTTGTGGCGCATTTCCCGCTCGAATGGATGCGCGACTCCGACAGCCCTTACCTGCGTGAGTATCCCGTCGACGTCCCCTGGGACGAGCCGGAGCTCATGCGCGCCCTGATCAGTCGCGCGAGGGAGAGCTTTCGCAGCGCAAGCTAAGGCGCAAAGAAGCCACTACCGCGCGGCGCGCCAAACGCATGGCGCCAAGGCGGGGGACGAGGGCTGAGGGCGTGCAGTACCAGGCGGACACGCCAAATATTCCAGAAAACGAGCAGTGCGCCGCAATAGGCCTATGCTGTCTCTCTTGCTGTTGCATATCTGCGAAACAAGTCAAGACAACGAATTAATGGTGATTCGGGCGTGAGTAGGCGTCGGTCGCTGGAGGCATTACGATGGCGAAGCGAATGGACGCAAAGGCGACAAGGACTGCCGAGAGTGCGAAGACGGCGGCGGGCAGAACGAAAGGCGGCACGGCACTGCGCAAGCAGGCAGCGGAGTCGCTGCTGAAAACAGGCGCTTTGCAGCGGGCGATTTTTAACAGCGCCAATTTCTCCAGTATTGCCACCGACGCCAAAGGCGTTATCCAGATCTTCAACGTCGGCGCCGAGCGAATGCTGGGCTACACGGCGGCCGAGGTGATGAACAAGATCACGCCTGCCGATATCTCCGATCCGCTGGAATTGATCGCCCGGGCGACGACATTGAGTCACGAACTGGCGACCACGATCACGCCGGGGTTCGAGGCGCTGGTGTTCAAGGCGTCCCGAGGCATCGAGGATATCTACGAGCTCACCTATATTCGCAAGGACGGCAGTCGCTTCCCGGCGGTGGTGTCGGTCACTGCGCTGCGCGACGCGCAGGACACGATCATCGGTTACCTGTTGATCGGTACCGACAACACGGCGCGTAAGTTGGTCGAGGCCGAGCAAAAGAAACTCGACCAGCGCCTGCGCGACCAGCAGTTCTATACGCGCTCGCTGGTCGAGTCGAACATCGATGCGTTGATGACAACCGATCCGGCAGGCATCATCACCGACGTCAACAAGCAGATGGAGGCGCTCACCGGCTGTACGCGCGACGAACTGATTGGTGCGCCGTTCAAGGATTACTTCACCGATCCCGACCGGGCCGAAGCAGGAATCAAGCGCGTATTGAGCGAAAAGAAAGTCACCGACTACGAGCTGACGGCCTGCGGGCGCGACGGCAAGCAAACCGTCGTGTCGTACAACGCCACCACCTTTTACGACCGGGACCGCACGCTGCGCGGAGTGTTCGCAGCGGCGCGTGATGTGACCGAGCGCAAGCTGGTCGAAGCCGAGTTGCAACAAGCCAAAGCCGTCGCCGAGAGTGCGAGCCAGACCAAATCTGATTTCCTGGCGAGCATGAGCCATGAAATCCGCACGCCGATGAACGCGATCATCGGCATTGCGGACCTGCTGGCCAAGACGCCTCTCTCGCCCGAACAAAGCAAATATGTGCAGATCTTTCGACGCGCCGGCGACAATCTGCTGCATCTGATCAACGATATCCTCGACCTGTCGAAAGTGGAGGCGTCGCAACTGGAACTGGAGCGCACGCGCTTTTCGCTGAACGATCTGCTGGGCAAGGTGACCGAAATGGTTACCGTGCGCGCGAGCGAAAAAGGGCTGGCGCTGCTGTGCGAGATTTCGCCGAACGTGCCTTGTGACCTCGTTGGCGACCCGACGCGCCTGCGTCAGGTGTTGCTGAATCTGCTGGGCAACGCGATCAAGTTTACCGAGTCTGGCGAGGTGGCTTTGCGCGTGACGCTCGATGCGGACTCAGCGATGCCGGGTGCATTGCGGTTCGCGATTTCCGATACCGGCATCGGCATCGCCGACGACAAATTGGGCGCGGTGTTCGAGCGCTTCACGCAGGCAGATTCGTCCACCACGCGCAGGTATGGTGGTTCCGGCCTGGGGCTCACGATTTCGAAGCGGCTGGTGGAACTGATGGGGGGACACATCTTCGTCGAAAGCGGAGTGGGGAGGGGCAGCGTATTTTCGTTCGCGGTACCGCTCGAGATCTGGGCAGGCCCGGCGCGACGGGACGTCGTGCCCGCAGGCACCGGCCCTGAGCTTGCGTTGCCGGCGCTGCATATTCTGCTGGTGGAGGATTCACCCGACAACCGAACGATCACCATCGCGTTCCTGCGCGACACTCCCTATCGGATCGACTGCGCAGAGAACGGGGCCATCGCCTACGAAAAATTCATCACCGGAAACTACGACCTGGTTTTGATGGATCGGCAAATGCCCGTCATGGATGGGTTGACCTGCACGCGCGCCATCAGAGAGTGGGAGCGCACCAGCGATCGACCGCCGACGCCGATCATCGCCTTGACCGCAGCAGCGCTGAAAGGCGATCGCGAGAAATGTCTGGCGGCGGGCTGCACGGCCTTCTTGACCAAGCCGATCAAACAGGAAGTGCTGTTGCAGGCGATCAAGGAGCAGTCGAGTATCGCCCCTGTGGTATCGAATGACGAGAACGACACCAAGCGCAGGATATCCGTGCGGGCGAATCCCCGATTCGCTGACCTCATCCCGGGCTTTTTGCTGAATCGGCGGCACGACGTGACCGCGATGCTCGGCGCGCTGGATCGCGGCGACTTTGCCGTCGTCGAAAGTCTGGGCCACGGGATGAAAGGCGCGGGCGGTAGCTGGGGCTTTGACGGCATCACCGACATCGGCGCTGCTCTCGAGCGTGCCGGGGAAAACGCCAACGCCGACGTGTCACGTACCTGGGTCGGCGAACTATCCCGCTATCTGGATCGGGTCGACGTCGTCTACGACTAGCGCGTGGCGGGTTGTGGTCAATCGCGCTCTATTCTGGCCAGACAAGCGCGCACGCGAGCGGTGAGCTGCGGAACCGAAAACGGCTTGGTCACATAGTCGGTCACGCCTGCCTCGAAGCCGGCGCGCGTGCTCGGCTCGTCGGTCATCGAGGTGAGCATCAGCACCGGCAGCAGCTTGGTCTCGGGCTTGGCGCGAAGCGCTTCCATCACTTCCATGCCATCCATGCCGCTCATCTTGTAATCGAGCACCAAAAGATCCGGCAACTGCCCGTCGATCATGTCCAGCGCATCCGCGCCGTTGGTCGCGGTCGCGACAATGTACTGTTCCTGTTCGAGAGTGCGAGCGATCAAGGTGAGCATGTCCGGTTGATCATCGACCACCAGGATGCGAAAACGCTCCTGCGAGACCGAGGCCTGAAACGGCCTTTGCACGATGAAAGGCTTGAACGTCGAGCGCGAGCGCGGCGTGAGCTCACAGCCTTCGAAGGCGCAGAAAACGTCGAGGCCCGTTCCCAGTGACAGCGCCAGTGCGCGCGCCTTGCGCTCGATCTCCGTGACAAAGTCGTCGTTGTGGCTGGGATCATGGTGGGTCAGCGCAAGTTGGCGCACACCCGCAGCGGCGGCAATCTGCACGACGTAATCGTAGCTGCTATGTCCCCAGCTTTTCTTGGATGGATATTCCTCGGGTGTGTACTGTGCGTCGTGGATCACCAGGTCGGCGTCCACCATGAATTCGGCGTGCCGGCGGTCTCCATCGTGCAAGATGGAATCAATGTGACCGGGCACTGCGCCCGCCCGCCAGAGATCGCTGGAAAACGGTTCGTGATCCACGAGGTACGCGACTGCCGCGCCGTCGGCTTCAACGCGGAAGCCCAGCGTCATCGCCGGATGGTTGAGAAACTGCGTGATGACGCGCGCTCCGCCAATCTGATGCGTGCCTTCGGTCAGTTCGTGATACGAAATTGCCGCGGGCAACTGGCTGATGTCGACCGGAAAGTAGGTGAACTCCATCTGGCCCGCGAGGACATCGTGCAGCGAACCGCTACTGCCTTCGGGACCAAAGATCGCAACGGTGTTCCCTTTGATGAAGGCCGGAGTGAAGAAGGGGAAGCCTTGAATATGATCCCAATGGGTGTGGCCGAGCAGGATGTTCGAGGTGACGCCTGCGCCTCGCGTCAGCAACTGGGCGCCCAGTTCGCGTGCGCCGGTGCCGCAGTCAAAGATCAGGCGGTCGCCACTTTCGGTGGTCAACTCGACGCATGAGGTGTTGCCGCCGAAGCGGTTGGTTCCCGGCCCCGGCGTGGCGATCGAACCCCTCGTCCCCCAAAAACGCACTCTCATGCCGCTGCGCCCCCCTTGCTCGCGACAGCGAGTGTACATGGGTCGCCGCCATCATTGTTTCAGACGGGGGCAAGTCGCGCCGCTGGCCGTGCCCCGGGAACTCAGGAAGGTCTCAGGCAGGTATCAGCTAGGTATCAGCAACCGGCCACGCATTTGGCTGAACCGTCGAACTCTAGCGTCTTGCCGCTCAGCGCCGGATAGACCGGCACCTTGACCAACGCGACCATTGCAGCCGTGCGCGACGTCGGACGCAGTTTACCGCCGGTCGTTGCGGCTTCGTTCACGTGCGACACGATCACCGCCGCGGGCTGGACCAGCGTATTCACCGCGTACGCCGCCGCTTCGGGGGTCAGCGCAGTCGCGCCGAAATTGAGCTCCATCAAGTTGGCCTTGTAGAAATCGCGATCGACCGTTTGCATTTCGGCGTGCAGGCCCGTATCGCCCGTGAGGTAGACGGTGAGACCGTTGGTGAAGCGGAGGATGTAGCCGCTCGATGGTCCGAGCGTAAAGCTTACGTTGTCGGGTTCAAGGTTCTTGCGCTCAGCCTCACTGAGCAGTCCGATCGGGATCGTGCTGTCGTGGGCGGCGGCCACCGTCGAGATTTCGACGGCCTTGCTTGCATTCGCCGTCCTCACCGTGCGCATTCCCCCCGTCATCGTCGTGGCGAGGCAAGGGGCCGCAAACGGGACGACGAGATCCGCGCCTGTCAGCGTGCATTGCGCTGTCGGCTTGCCCTTTATCGTTTCCACCTTGCGTCCGACGAACACGCCGAGCGGTGCAATCATGACGATGGCCGAGTTCTTGGCGGCCACGATTTCGGCGGTGGTGGAATGCGGCGCGGCCGACACCACCGGCGGACTGTCGCAGGTGCCCGCTTCGAGGGCTTTCAGCTTCGAATCGCCGATATGATCGCCGTGAGCGTGGCTCAGAATGACGACGTCGATTCGGCCGAGCCGCGGATCGTCACCACCGAGCACCGACTGTCCCGCGTCGTAGAGGATACGTACGCCTGTCGGGTCCTCGAAAATCGTCGCCCGGTCGCGCGAGCAGAGCTCGCCTGCATGCGAACCCAGGAATGTGATTTTGACATTCTGCGACGCCTGCGCCCAGGCAGCCGAACAGCAAAGCGACGTCATCGCCAGCAACGCCAAGCCCAGCGAAGCCCCGGCCCGCGAGCCTGAGTGCCGCGTGCGACCCATAGAAACGACCATTACTCCTCCTGGAAAAATTGTTGTCGGGAACTGCAGTAAACGCTCAATGGGAGCGCAACATTCCGTCGCGATGCAAGATGTTGTGGCAGCAGTTCCGACATCGTTGGCCCCTGATTTCCGGGCGGTCAGATGGCGTTCCCGTCATAAGCATATGAATTCCTGCTCGTTCACTGCTGAGGGTTCCGCGACTATGATCGCCGTTGCTTCGGGCCCCACCCTTCGGGCCACGCTTTTGAGCTCAATTCGCGACGGGAGATCATAAAATGGCCAATACTGCTGCAATGCGAGCAAATGTCGATGTGGCGCCCGACAGCCGGGATCGGGGCCTGTTCCGGCACCGAAGACTGGTGGGCGATTGTCATCGGTGTCGGCCTTGTCATCGTTGCGACCATTCTGTTCAAGTTCGGCGCCAGCATCAAGTGGCTCGCCATCGTTCCGGCGAAATGGAGTGCTCTCGGCGACCTTCCCGCTCACTTCGCCTCGCGCTGGCCCCAGTATCTCGCACTGTATGCGGTGTTCGCCGCCCTGTTCGGTGCAGGCGTGACGCTGCTGGGGATCCCCTTGCGCCAGTTTCTCGGCGCATTTACTGCGGTGTTCCTGGCATCGATCGTTATTTTTACCATCGGCCAGTGGGACAAGGCGAGCTTCTACAACCTGGAGCCGCCGCTGGTGGCGCTGGGGCTGGGCCTGATCGTTTCCAACCTGATCGGACTGCCGCGATGGATGGATAGCGGCTTTCGCGTCGAGTTCTATGTCAAGGTCGGCATCATTCTGCTCGGCGCGACATTGCCTTTCACCTTGATCGGCTGGGCCGGGCCCGTTGCGCTGTTGCAGGCCGGCATCGTCTCCGTCGTGACCTTCGGCGTCATCTATTTTGTCGGAAGCAAGCTGGGATTGGACCGACGCCTGTCGGCGGTGCTCGGTGTTGGCGGCGCGGTCTGCGGTGTCTCCGGTGCGATCGCCATTGCCGGTGCGGTCGGCGCCAAGAAAGAGCATGCGCCCATTGCCATCACGCTTGTCATTCTGTGGGCGATTGTGATGATCTTCGCGTTGCCGCTGATTTCGCGCGAACTGGCGCTCCCCGCCGGCGTTGCCGGCGCGTGGATCGGCACCTCCGAGTTCGCTGACGCAGCGGGCTTCGCGGCGGCCCAAACGTACAGCGGCTATGTCGGGACCGTGCCGGGAATCACAGGCTCGCCCGAGGATGCCGTCAACGCGTTCACGTTGATGAAAGTGATCGGGCGCGATGCATGGATCGGTATCTGGGCGTTCATTCTCGCCATTGTCGCGACGACGCGGTGGGAAAGCGACGGCGTGAAGACGCCTGCCGATGCCCGGCAGATATGGACGCGTTTTCCCAAGTTCATTCTCGGCTTTCTGGTGGCGTCAGCGATTATTACGTTGGTTTCGGCAGGCGCATCGCTCGCCGAGTTCAACAAGACCATCAATCCCGAATTGGTCGCGCCGCTGAAGAACCTGCGGAGCTGGGCATTCATTTTCTGTTTCCTGAGTATCGGCCTGACGACGCGCTTCCGCGAACTCTCGGGCGCTCGGCGGCAAACCGTTCTGGGCGTTCACCGCCGGTGTCGCCGTCAACGTCGTACTCGGCTTCGTCCTGTCGACGCAGGTCTTCGTCGAACATTGGGCCAACCTCGGCCACGCGGTGCCCAAATAATGTCGACCCCGTTGCCGAGTGATACGTCCACGGTCGATGCCTCGTTCAGTGTCGCGACAACAACGCATCCGGAGCTCGCGGGCCGGTGTTCCCAATGCGCGCATTTCCGCAATACACCGAAGCATCTGGAGCTCAATATCGCTGGTCTCAGCAGCATGAGTTCCGGCTTTGCTGCTATCCGGTGGAACGACGGCCTGTGCGCGCTGCACCAGCGTTACCTGACGGCGCGCTCATGGTGTCCGCAATTCCGCGCGGCGGCCCGGGACGTCTCCAGCGAAGGCAACGGGGCGTCTGACCGAAGTCCATAGCCGAGTGCTGGAACACGCTGTTCCAACCCGTCTTCCTTGCCGGGTATCAACTTCCTGAGGCTCGGCGTAAGCTTACGGGCGCCGTTCTCGATTCAGGGAATGGCCGCGGCCAAATAAGGCCGCAACGCTTTCGTTAGCCTCGGGGACGAATAGTGGCACACCGCCTTGGACACGCGTTGCGCGCGGTCGCCATCGGCATCGTCTGGATGTGGGTGGGGCCGGGTAGCGTGGTCTATGCGGCCGAGCCCGGCCGGCTACCTAACATCGTCATCCTCGCCACCGGCGGCACGATCGCCGGCGCCGGCGCGTCGAGCACGGCGATCGGCGACTATCAGGCTGCAAAGGTCAGCATCGAAGCATTGATCAAGGCGGTCCCGGAATTGAAAAACGTCGCCAACGTCAGCGGCGAGCAGATCTTCCAGATCGCGAGTGGAAACATCACCAATGAGCACTGGCTCAAGCTCGCCAAGCGGGTCAATGAGCTGCTCGCGCGCGCCGATGTCGATGGAATCGTCATCACTCACGGCACCGACACGATCGAGGAGACCGCCTACTTTCTGAATCTGGTGGTGAAAAGCAGTAAGCCGGTGGTGATTGTCGGTTCGATGCGGCCATCGACCGCAATTTCCGCCGACGGGCCGATCAACATCTATGACGGCGTGGTTCTCGCTGCCAGCCAGGAAGCAGTGGGCAAGGGTGTACTGGTCGCGCTCAACGACCAGATCAATGGCGCGCGCGATGTCACCAAGACCAACACCTCCAATACCGACACTTTTCGCAACTGGGAACTTGGGTTCATGGGTTACATGCGCAACGGCGAACCGCACTTCTATCACGTGTCGACGCGCAAGCACACGGTGGATACCGAGTTCGACGTAAGCAAACTCGATACGCTGCCACAAGTCGATATCGTCTACGGCTATGTCAACGTCGGTCGTGTGGCGGTGGATGCGTTCGTCGCAGCGGGCGCCAAGGCAATCGTCTACGCCGGCGTCGGCGAAGGCAGCGTTGCGCGGCCGTCTCTCGAGCCAGGCCTGATCGACGCACGCAAGAAGGGCGTAGTCGTCGTCCGTTCGAGTCGAGTCGGCAACGGCATCGTCGCCCGAACCGAGGAGGAGCGCGACGATGAATTGGGCTATGTCGTATCGGATACGTTGAATCCGCAAAAGGCGCGCGTGCTGGTAATGCTCGCTCTGACCAAGACGACCGACTTCCGCGAAATCCAGCGGATGTTCTCTACGTACTGAGGGCACCGTCCGGCAGTTGCGCGGCACACAATCGATGCGCATTCTCGCGTGAGCTTGTGTTCGGTGTTTCGCGATCGCGGTTTCGTGTCGGCCGGATCGCGTCCGCGTAGAATCGGGCAACATGGACGAACATTCTGCCCTTCGGGTGGTGGCGGTGCGTGCAGTAGAAACGGCCGAAAACGCCCGCGATCTGTGGGGCGACGAAGATCGTGCATGGGCCAGCCGGGCCGCCGCCGAAGTCGTCGGCGCGGGCGCATCTCCCGACACGTTTCTCGCACGCCGCGCGATGCTCGCCATCGAAAAGCTGGGTGCGCAGCATCCGGCATTTCCTCGGGCGGTGAACGCGCTTCGGTGGCGCGGGTGGGTCGGCTCGCTGATCGTTGCACTCGCGTTCGCCTTCGGATTTTTCCTCGACCAGGTCGACGGTGCGCAGCGCGTCAATATTCTCGCGCCACCGGTGCTCGGCCTGCTGATCTGGAACGCCGTCGTCTATATCGTCATCGTCGCGGGCTACGTCATACGCTACGGCGACGGCTCGAAACCCGGACCGCTGCGCGGCGCCGTCGCGCGGTTTGCGAGCGGTCCCTGGCGCCCGCGACGAAGCGGCGCTATTCGCGAATCCATCGTTCGCTTCGTCGACGATTGGGCGCATCGTTCGGCATCGCTATACGGCATGCGTGCGGCGCGCATCCTCCATCTGGCCGCCGCCGCGCTGGCGCTCGGTGTGATCGCGGGGCTCTATGTGCGCGGGATCGCGTTCGAATACCGGGCGAACTGGGAAAGCACTTTCCTCGATGCCCCCTCCGTGCGGACCATCGTCGCATTGCTCTATGCGCCGGGCGCGTTCCTGACCGGCATACCATTGCCGGCAGTCGACGCGGTCGCAGCCATTCGCTCGCCAGCGGGAGAGAACGCCGCGCGCTGGTTGCATCTGATCGCCGCCACGCTCGTGATGATCGTCATCGTGCCACGACTGCTGCTGGCGTTGATGACGGGGCTAATCGAACGATATCGCGCGCAGCATTTGCCGCTGCCGCTGGACGAACCGTATTTTCAGCGTCTGCTGCGCGGCTATCGCGGCGGTTCGGCGCGAGTGCGTGTCATTCCCTTCAGCTACACGCCAGCGCCAGCCGCCATCGCCGGCCTCGAAGCGATCATTGCACGCTCATTCGGCGGCACTGCCGCGATCGTCGTCACCGCGCCCGTCGGCTACGACGCCGACGATTTGTTCCCGACTGTTGCGTCGGCTTCGGGCTGGACGGTCGTCGCACTGTTCAGTGCAGCGGCGACGCCTGAACGCGAGGTGCACGGCGCATTTCTCGCGGCGTTGATCGAACGTTTTGCCGATGCTGAATCGCTATTGGCAATCGTCGATGAAGGCCCCTGGAGGGCGCGTTGGAAGAACGACACCGCAAGAATCGCGGACAGGCGCGCGTCCTGGCGAGAACTGGGCGACACCGCGCATGTGCCGATAGTATTCGTCGATCTATCGGCACCCGACCTGGTGGCCGCGGCGGGCGCCGTGGACGACGCGATCGCCAGCGTGCGGGCGACAATCGCGACGATCGTCGCGCGCGACGGGGGTGGCAACTCAGTTGGCAACAACGTTGGCAGCAGCGTTGGCAAAAGCGTAGGTGAGAGCGCCGTGTCGACTATCTCCTTGTCGCTGATTTCGCATACCAACGCGGGCAAGACGACACTTGCGCGCACGCTTCTCGGCCGCGACGTCGGCACGGTGCGCGACGCGCAGCACGTAACGCAGGAAGCGAGCTCGTACCCGCTGGTCGAGAGCGCCGAGGGCGACGTTCTCGAGCTCTGGGACACGCCCGGCTTTGGCGACAGTGCGCGCCTCGCGCGTCGACTCGCGCAGCAGAGCAATCCGGTGGGATGGTTTCTGACCCAGGTATGGGACCGCTTCCGTGACCGCGCGCTGTTTCTCGCCCAGCAAGCCGTGCGCAACGTTCGCGAGCAAGCCGACGTCGTGCTGTATCTGGTCAACGCGTCCGAGCCCCCCGAGGACGCGGGCTATCTCGCGTCCGAGCTAGCCATTCTGGAGTGGATGGGTAAGCCGGTGATCGTGCTGATCAACCAGACGGGGCCGCTGCGTCCCCGCGTCGAAGAAGAAGCCGAGGAAACGCGGTGGCGCACTGCGTTACGTGCGGAGAAGGCCATTCGCGCAGTGACTACGCTCGACGCATTCGCGCGTTGCTGGGTGCAGGAGATTGCGCTATTCGATCTCGTATTCGAGGTTCTGCCGGAGGCGTTGCGCCCGGTTCAGCAGCGCCTTGTCGCCACGTGGCAGACGCGTCGCAGGCAACAATTCGACGACGCCGTGGCGGCGCTCGCCACGCCGATTGCCTTCGCATCGTGCGACCGCGAAGCGTTGCCCGAGGTCGATGGCGGTGTGCTGCGCACCTTGGGACGAAGTCTCGGCATCGGCAAGAACGAAGCAGAACGCGCAAAGACGCGCGCGTCGCGGGCGTTGGCGGCTCGCCTCGACGGGGCCTTGTCGGAAAGCACCGATCGTTTGATTGCCCTCTACGGGCTGGACGGTCGCGCCAAGAGCGATGTGCTTGCGCGGCTGACGGCCGGCGTCGCGGTGGATGCGCCCATGAACGAAGGCAAAGCCGCGATGATGGGGGGCGTCGTGTCCGGCGCACTTAGCGGTCTCGCCGCCGACCTGGCAGCGGGTGGACTTACGTTCGGCGCAGGCATGCTTACGGGTGCCGTGCTGGGTGCGCTGGGCGGTGTCGGTATCGCTCGCGGGATGAATCTGGCGCGTGGCAAGTCGGGCAGTACGCTGCGCTGGGACGACAATTTTCTGTCGAGTCTTGTCGGGGCGGCGTTGTTGCGTTATCTCGCTGTCGCGCACTACGGCCGGGGGCGCGGAAACTGGGCGGAAACCGAATATCCACCGTTCTGGCCGCCGCTGATCGCAGAGATTCTTGAGCGGCAGCGCGATCGGCTCGCCCACGTATGGTCACATCGCGAGCCGACCTGCGAAGGCGAAATCATCGCACGGGCCTTGCGCGGTGTACTGAGCGACTCCGCCCGTGAAGCGCTCGAAGCACTCTATCCAGGCGCGCTCGTACCGAGAACGACTCCACCGACGGTTGCCTCCAACCCATGAAAGAACAAGCTGCCCATCGTGCTGCCGAATTATTATTGGAGTGCGAGGTCGCCGCGCTGGGCACTTTGCACGAAGGCGCGCCGGCGGTTTCGATGGTGCCCTACGCTATCGTGCTCGACCCGCTTGCGTTCGTGATCCTGGTCAGCGGTTTGTCGGCGCATACGCGCGACATGCGAGCGGACCCGCGAGTGGGCTGGATGATCATGGAACAACCCGTGGAAAAACCTGTGGAACAAGCGGTGGAACAACCCGGAGAACAATTTGGGGAACAAGCTGAGGTGCCGCGCGATCGGGGCGGCAAGCCGCCGCACACCTATGCGCGGATATCGATGCAGGGACGCGCCACGGCAATCGCACCGGATTCGCTGACTTACGCGTCGGCGCGCGCTGCATACTCGCGTCGCTTCCCCGATATGACCAATCTGTTCGAACTCGGCGATTTCGCCTTGTTCACGATCGAACCTTTCAGCGTTCGCCTCGTTGCCGGATTTGCGCAGGCTCACTCGCTGACGCCCGAAACCCTGGCAAAGGCTATGGTGGTGGCCACTGATGTGGCAACTGATGTGGCCACCGCTCAGGGCCGCGCGATCACGCCCCCGGTCTAGGGTTTTTTCGGCACCTTGGCTCCGGCCTGACGCGCTTCCGACAGGCCAATTGCGATGGCCTGCTTTCTGCTTGTCACCTTCTGACCGGAACTGCTGCGTAATGTGCCTTGTTTGCGCTCATGCATCACTTTCTCGACTTTGCTTTGTGCTTTTTTCCCGTAGGTCGCCATGTTCGCTCCTTGCGGCTAGCGGTGATCACCAGATTGCAGCGGACGTTCATGGTCCCGCGCAAAATAAGGTACTGATTCGTTCAGTGCGTTGCCATCCCCGTTCCCTATGGCAGCGTTCGCCGCTTCGGGCGATTCGCGGGCGCCGTCTCGCTTGCCCGTGAGTGCCATCAAGATAGGCACGGTCGACACGGCACCGATCGCCAGCAGCGTCCATCCCAGCGTCCGTCTCGTGTTCGGTGTGAGCAGTGAGCTGATCAGCAATCCGGCGCCCAAGCCCGCCATGCCTCGGGTCGCGGCAACAATCGCCATTTCAGGTGCGGTTACGCGGTAGGTGTTCATGGCTGCTCCAGTTTGGTCGGGCAATGATTGCACTACCCGCATCGTCCATTGTTCTCCTTTGAACAATGGGCTTGCTATAGGGTAAGCGCTGATTTCCTTGTAGGACGGGAGCGACTTACAAGCGTCGCCAACCCGCAGTAAGCTTTGGGCCGATCAACGGACGGCGGAGACGGTAATGAACTCAGCGGCGAGGTCAGTGGAGAACTCAGCGGCCAACTCAGTGGCCAACTCAGCCGCAGGCAGCGCGGCCGCCACCCGTGAGACAGAAGCTGCGTCGGAAGACATCGCCAAGCTTTTCGGGCGCATCATCACCGGCGTCTATGTGATCGGAGTGACCCAAGGCGATCGTCGCGATGCGTTTACTGCTTCCTCGCTGATCCAGATTTCGTATTCGCCATTGCTGATTCTGCTCGGTGTCAATCCCAATCACCGGCCGTACAGTCTTCTCGGCGACGGTTCGGCGTTTGCGGTGAGTGTTTTGAAGGAAGATCAGCTCGCCACGGCCAGGCATTTCGGCCCACACGCTAACGGACACGCCGACAAACTGTCGCGCTACGTCTGGCGGACCGGCGTGACGGGCGCGCCGATTCTGGAAGATGCGATCGCCTACTTCGAGTGCGTTACCACCGGCGACATGCCTGCCGGAGATCATCGCATCATATTGGGCAAAGTTGTCGCGGGCGGCGTGCTCGACGCAGATGGCGCGACGATGCTCTATTCGCAGACGGACAACATGGACGGCAGTCGCGCGTTGTATCCGACCAGCTTTGAAACGGTGCCATCCTCGCCGGATCTGTTCTCGCGCGCTCCGGCGCCGGCGCGATAGGCGCCGCGAACTACGCTCGTACCAGACATGCTTACGCACGCTGTCCGTTACGCTCGGCGGCGTCGAGTCCGCGCGTAGCCCCAGCCGACGGCGATCACGCATGCGCCACCGAGCGCGATGACCGTGCCGGTGTCGACCAAGTGCAGCAGATAACCGGCCAGGACCACACCCAGCGACTGTCCAAGGAAGTAACAGAACGCGAACAGCGATACCGCGGCGCCGCGACGCTCCGGCACCATCTGCGTTGCCTGCGTTTGCAGCGAATTGTGGAACATGTAAAACCCCGTTCCCGCCGCGAACATGCACGGCAGCGTCAGCCACGCCGACGGTATCAGGCCGATCAGCAGGAAGCTGACACCGACCAGCAGCGCGCCGGCGAGCGGCAGCCGGATTTCGCCAAGTCGCGATACCAGCCAGCCTGACGCGATCGCGAACGCGAGGCCGCCTGCGCCAAACAGAAGGGCGACGCCGCCAGCAAGCGTCAGGCTCAGGCCGTAGCGGTTGTGCATGTGCGTGGCGATGAACGCGAACGCGCCGAAAAGGGTGGCACCTTCGAGGAAAACGGTGACCAGAATCACGCGTGGCCAGCGCCTGCTTACGACATCGCGCATCGCCGAGATCATGTTCGCGATCGCCGACTGTCCTTCGATCGGCTTGACCAGGGCTTGCGCCGGAAGCGTCCGCTGTACGCGCATCAGCATCACCGCGGCGACGGCGTACCACACGGCGATCAACAGGAATGCGCTGCGCCAGCCGACATGATCCGCGGCGAAACCGCCGATGAGGCCGCCGAAGGCGATGCCGAGAATCTGTCCGGTCAGAAACCGCGCCAACACCGGCTGTCGTCGTTCGTAGGGAATCACGTCACCTAGCCAGGCCATCGATAGTGGCACGATGGCTGCTCCGCCGATTCCGGCCAGCGCTCGCGCAACGAGAAGAGCAGGGTAGTTCGGCGACCATGCGCACAACAGCGCGGTGAATACACTGAACGTGCATACCCAGCCGATTACGCGGACCTTGCCGAAGCGATCGCCAGTGGGACCGAAGACCAATTGGCATAAGCCGTAGGCCAGCGAGAACATGGTGATGGCGTACGACGCTGCGGAGAGCGTCAGGTCGAACTCGGCGGCGATACGTGTGAGGGCGGCGTCGGTGACACGCAGTGATGACGCGGCAGCGAACGCCGCGAACGACAGCGCCGCGATCGACGAAACCGGGACCGGAAGCTTGTATGCGGCGGAAGAAGAGGTCGAGGACGGCAGCGCGGAGGCGTCGCGGCGAGCGGAATCTTCGTGGCGCGAGTCCATCCGCACATTATCGACGATTGCGCCGATGCGGGCCAATGCGCGTGCGCCGCGTCTCGGCCGGAGCGCGTCGCGGACTGGCATAGAATCGCCATTCGACGAGATTTTGAAAACCGCGATGAATCATGCTTGCCGAGCAGCAACAGCAGCGTCCGGCAATTCAGGAGTGTGAATTGCCGGCCCAATTCATTTCGCGAGTTGCTGGCAGATCAGGTGGGTTCATCGCGGTCAAAGTTGTCGACCCGACTCCGGCGACTCATGCCGCGTGGAACCAACGAGTTCAGCCTTATGTGCAGCGCTCGCGCGAATTTCGTTTCGACCGACATTGGAACTGGCAGCGCCTCCTGGCATTTCATCGCTTGCAGGAATCATTGATCGGTGGTGCCAGCGTCCGTCCCGCATGCGAGGTGCTGGCGCTGCATCTGGTCGCCCAACTGGGCAATGGCGAAGCCTTTCCTGTCGGGCAGTTGCTCCTTGCCGCAGGATTTCCGTTCGTCAAGGATTGGGCGCAGCCATCGGTCTTTATATGGTATTTGGCAGGAGCGCCGCCCGCCGCTTTGCGCGCCGCGGGGCTACCCGATGACTTGGCGCTGCTCCGCCCGCTGGTCGATATCGGCGTCCAGGAGAGCATCGCTCGCGGCTATGAAGGCAGGGTGTGCCTGCATGCGACGCGAAGCTGGTGGAACTTACGTGCCAACCGGGCGCTCTATCGTCGGTACGAACATATCGGCATGAAGCCGTTGCGCGGCAGTTTGATGGCCAGTCTCGGTCGTCCGAATACGCGGCGCTATTTCTACCTGGACGAGGGGGCGGCTCTGGACTTCGCCGATCGGCTGGACTATCTTAGGTAAATCATGGCTGCTCTGTCACACACCAAGCGCAACGAGGCTGTCGCCAGCTTTGACGACGTCGCGGACGCACTCGCCAAGATGTCGGAGGCCTTGATGTCGCAGGAGGTCGGCAGCCGGCGCATCGAAGAGGCATTCATGAAGCGCTTGCTGCAGGTTCTGGTGCTGGCGCCACACGACGTTCACGATCTGGCTGTATCCGGCAAGCTCGATAGCCTGATGCCGTCGAACGAGGACTACGACGATGCGACGCAGGCGCCGGCCTTTACCGATCTGCCGTCGCGTCGTCCGGGTGGTAGCCAGGGTTTCTAGCCTCAGCCGGCAGCGAGTCGCAGCTTCGTCCACGCGCGCCAAGCGCGCGGCGCTCATCGACCGAAAGCGTTGCTCATGCAGTGCGGCGCCAGTACCAGCATTTGGAGTCGACGCGGATCAGCTCGTCGTTGATGCTCCGGGCGGCGCGAAATTCATCGACTGCCCGCCGACAGTTGGTCCAAAGATCCTCCGCATAGTCGTCGATGATCACAAAACCGCCGACCGACAATTTGTCGTAGAGCGCGCTTAGAGCGTCCATCGTCGATTCGTAGTAGTCGCCGTCCAGACGCATTACCGCGAGTTGCTTGATCGGCGCGCCGGGCAGTGTGTCCTTGAACCATCCCTTGAGAAAACGCACTCGATCATCAAGCAGGGAAAAAGCCTCGAAGTTTCCCTTCACCATCTCGAGCGAGGCGGCAAATCGATGGTAGGCCTTGGTGATCACCGGCCCGTGAAAGCCCTGCGCTTCTAGCGGAAATCGCGTCGCATCGGGTTCAGGAAGTCCCTCGAAAGAATCCGCGACCCAAACCACCCGGTCGGGGTCCTTACAAGCTGCCAGAAGCGCGCGCATCAGGATGGTTGCGCCGCCACGCCAGACGCCCGTTTCAATCAAGTCGCCCGGGACGCGCCGCGTGATGGCGTCGCGGACGCAAGCTTCCAGATTGTCAAGGCGGGCCATCGGCAACATGGTGATCGCCGGCGACTCGATATAGTGGCGCGTGAACGCAGGGACGAAGCGGTGGGTGGCATCGTCGATGTCGGGTTCGGCTTCGAACAGCGTGTTGGTGAGGACTTTTTTCAACAAATCGATGTACTGGTCGGTCATGAGATTTCCTCAGGTGCGGTTGCGCTGGATGAGGCGACGAACGTACCATTGATATTCGCTTTCGCGAACTCGCGATATTAACAATCACCGATCGGCGGCTTGGCCCGCCGCGTCGGCGTACCGGAGGAGGAGAACACTATGGGGAAAGCATTGTTGCGGCTGCTCGGTTCGGCTCTTGTCCTGAGCGCGGTGGTCTTCGGCACGCCGGCTGCGGCTCAGGACATCGTGCGCATAGGCGTGGTTGCCGAGTTTTCCGGTCCGTTCGCCGACTACGGCGCACAGATCCTCGGCGGCATGAAAACGTACCTGAAGCAAAATGGTGACACCTTCGGCGGCCGGAAGGTCGAGCTGATTGTTCGGGATACGACCGGCGCAGCGCCCGATGTCGCCAAAAGGCTCGCCCAGGAGCTCGTCACCCGCGACAACGTCGACATGCTTGCCGGATTCGGCCTGACACCCAACGCGCTGGCAGTGGCCCCCGTGGCGACGGAGGCGAAAAAGCCGATGGTGATCATGAATGCCGCAACCTCGGTCATAACGACGCGTTCGCCGTACATCGTCCGCCTGTCGCATACGTTGCCGCAGGATACCCAGCCGATCGCGCTTTGGGCGTCGAAAAACGGGATCAAGCGCGTGTTCACCTTGGTTTCCGACTACGGCCCGGGCACCGACGCCGAAGCCGCATTCGTCAAGGCATTCAAGGGCGCTGGCGGCGAAATCACTGACAGTGTGCGGACGCCGCTGCAGAATCCGGACTTCGCGCCCTTCTTGCAGCGCATCAAGGACACCAAGCCCGAAGCCGTGTTCGTTTTCCTTCCGCCGGGCAGCCAGACGATCGCGTTCATCAAGGGCTATGAGGAACGGGGGCTCAAACAGGCCGGCATCAGCATTATCGCGACGGGCGATCTGACCGACGATGGCACGCTGCAGGCGATGGGCGATCCAACGCTCGGCTTGATCACCAGCGCGCACTATTCCGCGGCGCACGATTCGCCCGAGAACAAAGCGTTCCTCAAGGCTTACGTCGACACTAATGGCACCAAGCTGCGACCGAACTTCATGGCTTGCGCCGGATACGACGGCATGGCGGCCATCGCCGAGGCACTGAAAAAGACGGGCGGTTCAGTCGACGCCGACAAACTGCTTGCCGCCTTCAAGGGTATGCGGCTTTTGAGTCCGCGCGGTCCCATCATGATCGACCCCGAAACGCGCGACATCGTGCAGACGGTGTATATCCGTCGGGTCGAGAAGATTGATGGCCTCTTGTACAACATCGAGTTCGACAAGTACCCCGACGTCAAGGATCCGGGCAAGGGCGGTTGAACGAAACTGGTTGCAGTTTGGCGACTACAACTCGTGCCACCGAATGCGTGCGGACGCTCGTCCCCAGCGTCTGCACCGAATCGCGCAGGGGTGCAAACCTCTCGATCTAGCTGGCGGTGAATGACCCAATGCGCGGATAATGCCGGGTCGAGGCAGCTGACCGCGCGCGCTGCGTGGCGTCCTCGCCAACATTTGCACGGACCGCACGTAGGCCATGGCACACCTTCTATCGGCTCAACTGCAGCCGGACTACCTGCACGTTACCGTGACTGGTGACAATACCGCCGAGGATATCGGTGCGTACCTGCTGGAGATCGGCAACATGTCGGTCGAACACCAGCGACCGCGGGTGTTGATCGAAGAGAATCTGATGGGGCCCAGCCTGAGAATGTCGATCCTGTTCGGACTTGTGATCAAGGCGGTGCAGCAGGTACCCGAGACGCTGCATCGGATCGCCTATGTCGACATGAATCCTCAGCATGACCGGAATGCGTTGCAATTTGCCGAGACCGTTGCCGTCAACCGTGGTGTCGACGTGAAATTTTTTATCACCGTGCCACAGGCGCTGGAATGGCTGTTGAGCCCATCGGCGACCAACGACGCCCGAACAAACGGAAACGGGAATACTCGTGGCTGAGCCCGCGTCTGTCGTCCAGGCACCGGCGGCAACTGACGCCGATGGCAACTTGCTGCTGAGCGCGAGCCAGGCGAGCGACCTGCTGCGCAAATGTTTTGTCGAATTCAAGTCGGGCTTATCGAACCTCGTGCGCGTTTCGATCGAGACGACGAACGACTTATTCGATATGAACGCGTTCGTCAGCGAGAGCGATACACTGGATTTTCGCAACAAGCGCGACCAGTGGGCAGAGCGCTTCGAGCAGGTACTGACGGACCTGTTCGAGCGCCGCTTGAGCGGCAAACGGCGGCAGGGGCGCCGTCCCGACTTCGATGCCTCGCTGACGACTCTGCGAGTGCTCAATGCGTTCGATCATGAGAAGCAGGCCGCGCTGACGCTGAGCACCGAGTTCCTGCGCCGCTTGACCAAGCGCGAGCTCGACGCATTGGACTTGCGCGTTGGTGTGCTGCTGCGTGAACCGCTGGCGCGCGATGTCGACAATCCTTTTTCGCCGGATTACGTTCTCGATGCGATTGGCCTGTCGTCGCGCGCGCTGTACCCGAACCCGCGCGTCTGGCGGCCGCTGATGGAACGTTTGATCTCCGACGTTTCGCTCGGCATCAACAAGACTTTGATCAAGCTCAATCGCTTTCTCGCCGAGCACCAGGTGCTTCCCGAGATCAAAGCGCAGCTCAGGGCACGAAGCGAGCTGCGGCCCCTCGACGACGGCGAACTGCTGACAACTTTCCAGCGTCTGTTGAAGGAAGCGAGTTCCTCCGAGGCAGAGGCCCTGTTGGCGCTCAATATCGCGGTGCCGGAAGCGACCCCCGGCACGCCGACGACCCTCCCTTCCTTGTCGCGCTCCTCGCACCAGGCCGCGCTGGCCGCGAACGATACCGCGCCGCCGACGGTGACTGGACCGGCGTTTGTTCCGCAAGCGATGGACCCGGCGACCGCCGCAGCCACCGCTGCGGCTGCCGCGCAGCTACAGGCAAAGCTCAATCCCTACATTACCGATCTCGCGCGCTCGTTGGGTCCGCCGGACGCCGCGGCGACATCGACGTTGACGCCGACGCGGCCTGCCGCAGCTCGATCCGTTGATGGCGCTCGGGTCGCTGTCTGCGGCTGTGGCTTTGCTCGACCGCTGGCAGCGGATGGATCCCGGATTCGATCATCGGCCGGCCAGCGCGCCCGCATCGAGCCGAGCGCCGGATGGGGGTGTGGACGCAGACGCGGATGCTGGCACCGCTGGCGCCGCAGCGGCGGTTGAAAGCGCGCCGGCGCAGTCGCTGAACCGCATTCCGTTCATCCGCGCCGCGATCGAAGACAAGGTCGTGAACTCGACCGACAAGATCACGATGGACGTGATCAGCCTGTTGTTCGATTATATTTTCGGCGACCCTTCGATTCCCGAGGAATTGCGCAGCCTGTTCAGCCGCCTGCAGGTGCCGATATTAAAGACGGCGCTGGTCGATCGCACTTTCTTTTCCGACCGCAAGCATCCCGCACGACGGGTTCTCGACCATCTCGCTGCCGCTGCGATCGGCGCGACTGGCGATGCCGGCTATCGTGCCGCGTTCGAACTCACCGCCGCAGGCATCGTCGACGAAATTTGCCGCGACTTCCAGGTCGACGTCGCCATTTTTGAGAGTGCCGATATTCGTTTGCAGGAATTTTCTGCGGTCGAGCAGGGCAAAGGCGCAGAAGCACTCGATGGCGAGGTTACCGCTGCGCTGGCAGCCGAGGCGAACGAGGCGGATCGTGCGCAGGTCCGCGCCTTGATCCGCGACAAGCTCGCCGGGGTCGACGTTCCGTTCGCGGTTCGCTCGTTCGGCGAGACGACCTGGGCGGATTACCTGACCAGCGTGCGCGTCACGGACGGCGTCGGCGGCGATGCCTGGCGCCGGGGCGTGAGGACGCTGGATGACCTGCTATGGAGCCTCACCGCCAAGGAGCGCACGGGACAGAAAGCGCGGCTGGCCAAACTCGTTCCGATCATGATCCGCAACATCCGGACGGGCGCCGCGGCAGTGAACGTCGGTGACGAACGCGTCAAGCCCTTGCTCGACGCGATGTTCCAGATGCACATGTCCGCGATCAAACCGGAGAGTCCCGAGACGCCTGCGCCGGCGAAGGCGTCGGAGCGCGTCACGACCACCGATGCCGAGGGCAACACGGTTTCCGAGGGAACCGCGGACGCTGCCGGCGTGCCCAAGATCACCAACATCCACGACTTTGTTGGAGAGATGGTCGTCGGGACCTGGCTTGCATTCGGTCGCGGCGAGAAGGCGGTGAACGCGCGCCTCGCCTGGGTGAGTCCACTGCGCAGCAAATACATCTTCACCAGTCGGGCGCGATCGCGCGCGATCGTCATCACACCCGAAGAGCTTGCGTGGCGCCTCGGCGCCGGCAAGGCGAGGCTGCTGGTCGAGCCGGTCCCTCTATTCGATCGCGCGGTCAGCGCTGCGCTGGATACGATCGCCGCACAGAAAAAACCCGTTCAACCCGCCGCGGCCTGAAGCCCTACGTCTGCCGGCGGAGCCATGTGCGCGTTTCGCACCGGCTTGCCTGCGCAACGACGAGCGCCTTCACCCTTAGTTGCCTCAGTTTGCTGGATCCTTTGTGCCAGCGATGCGGGCAGCATCGAGTTGCGCAAGCGACTGAGTCCCCGCCGACGTCTGCCACAGCTCATCGGCCAGCACGCCGACTTTTCGGCGCCAGTTCGGCCGCTCGAGATTTGTTCCGGGAAGATTCAACGCCACCGTCTCAGCCGCGAGATCGTCAGCCTGAAGCAGGACCAGCATCGACGCTGACGCAGCGGCGAAGGCGTGGACGGCCGCGGTAACCGAGGCATCGTGCGGCGCTGAAGGATCGATGGCGCGCGAAGGCAATGCGTTGCGCGACTCGCGGTGCGAACTCGTTGTACGAATCACCGCGCGCTGCGATCGCGTCGGTAAGTGCGTGTTTGGACGCCACGCGTTCGGCGTTGGCGGCAGCAACGCCGTCCGGTGCCAGCAAACCCAACGCTCGTTTCTCATCGATATCGACGCCATTCCACCAGCCGGCGATCGTCGGCAGGTCATGCGTTGAAACGCAGGTCGCGGCCTTGGTGGGATAGCGTAGCGGGGGAACGAACGCGGCCGCATCGGGTTCGCGTTCGAACCACAGCACTCGGTACGAAAGGACGTCGGCCGCAGCCAGTTTTTGTCGCAAGCCCTCGGCGACGGTACCGAGGTCTTCGCCAACGATCAGGCACCGCGCCGCCGTGCTTTCCATGGCGAGGAGCCCGAGCAGCGAATCGAGCGGATAGTCGACATACGCACCATCGGCTGTCTTTGCGCCGTCGGGAATCCAGAACAATCGCGATAAGCCCATCACATGATCGACGCGCAGCGCTCCTGCGTGTCGCATGTTCGCGCGCAGCAGCGCGCGGAAGTTTGCGCCCGCCGCCGCCAGCATCTGCCCGGGAACGGGCGGCGGAAGGTTCCAGTTCTGTCCCGCCTCGGCGAACGGGTCGGGCGGAGCGCCGATCGAGACGCCTCGCGCATATCCGCCCGGATTGCCCCAGACTTCGCCTCCGTCGGGCGCAGCGCCGACAGCGAGGTCGCGAAAAAAGCCGAGGACAAGTCCGTGGGCACGAGCACGCTCCGCGGCGGCGCCGAGGCCTCGATCCGCCAGCCACTGCAAATACAGCGCAAAGCGGATATCTCGTGCGTGCTCGCGCGCGAACGCGGCAATGCCCGGCGCATCGGGACCAAGCAGGCCTTCGGGCCAACTCGTCCAGGATTCGCGCGGACGGCTGGCCGCGATCGCTTCGAACAGAGCGAAATTTCGCAGCGCCGCACCGCCGTCGCCGACAAAGCGATCGAATTCGGCGACCAGCGGATCAGCGGGGGGGCGCAGTTCAAAGCGCCCGAAGCACGCTTGCAGAACAGCGCGTTTCACCTCCCACACTCGCGTGTAATCGATGCTTGCGATCGAAGCGAGGGTTTCTATCAACTTCTCGTTGCTTGCGGCCAGCGCCCGCGCCTGGTCCGAGGCCTGGAAATCGGGAACGCTCGGGACATCGATGTAAATCGGATCGAGAAATCGGCGATCGGAAGGATGGTAAGGACTCGCACGTTCGCGATCGTCGCCGAACAGCATGTGCAGTGGATTGATGCCGACGATGCTGCCCCCGACCTGCGCCGTCGCTGCGCCGCAATCGCCAAGCGTGCTGAAATCGCCGATGCCCCAGTCCCCGCGACGGCGCAGCGCGTACAGATGGGCGGCAAGACCGAATCGTCTTGCGCCGGCACGTAGTTCGTCGGGAAGAAAACAGCGGTCGGGCGCGACCACGATCTGGCATTCGCTCGCTTCACCGTCGAACCCAAATCTGTACTCGCCGACCGGCAGGGGAGGCAACGTGAGCATGCGACGCGCAACTCTGCGCCCATCGACAGCGGTCAGAACTTCGCCAGGAAGCGTGGCCGCATCGAACCGAAGCAATTGAGCGCGACCGCCATCGCTTTCAAGTCGTATCGTTCCGCGGCTGCGCCGCCTGGCATCGCCTTCCGCGATCGGCAACACGACGCGAGCGCTCTCGCGGCCGACCAGCAGCGCAGGCAATTCGCGGCATTCACGTTGCGAGGCGATCGCGAACAGATGCGCGCGCGCGTCGTCGGTCGAGGTCGTCGGCATGCCCATCGCGGCGAGCAAGGCGCGCTTGGTGTCCGAGCCTACCGGGTGATAGGTGCCCACGACATCCCACCAATCGGCGGCAATGCCAGCAGCCGCGGCGAGGCGGTCGAGCATTTTGGGATCGAGTGACGAGCGACGCCTGCGCGAATCAGGATCGCGTTGTTCGACCAGCACGACCACCGAGCGCGCATCGACGAGCGAATGCTCGGCCGAGGTTTCGCCGTTGCCGAAATTCTGTGTGCTCGTAGCGTGGGTCGCTGCGGTGGTCGCGGATTCGGCCGTGTTCAGCGCGACACGCCATGCAAAACCGGTGCGTGCGTCAGGCCAGCGCACGTCGATGGCCTGATCGCTCGCATTCAGCACAACGGTCACCCGATCGCCGTCGCCCGGGTTCTGCGAAGGCGGAACATAAAGAATCGCGATGAGGGTCTTGCAATCGCCGCGCGACCAGTCACCGTCACTCATCGGCCTGCCGTCCGGAAGGCACCATTCGACATCCGGCAATCCCGTCGCGTCGATCGGCGCACCAGTCATCCACCGATCGGCATGCAAGGCCGGATGCGACAGACGGAGGTGAATCAGCTGCGCGACGAACGCGAGCAACTCCTCATCTACGCGGTCCCATGCGAGCCACGTCAAGGCGTTGTCCTGCGCGTAAGCATTGTTGTTGCCGCGCTGCGTGCGCCCGAGCTCGTCGCCCATCGCGAGCATTGGCGTGCCTCTGCGAAAGCAGCAGCGTCGCGAGGAGGTTCCGCACGTCGCGCCGGCGGGCGGCGCCAATGATCTCGTCGCCGGTCGCGCCTTCCGTTCCGTGATTCCACGAAAAGTTGGTGTCCGTGCCGTCGCGGTTGTCTTCGCCGTTCGCCTCGTTGTGCTTGACGGCGTGGCTGACCAGGTCGGCAAGAGTGAAGCCATCGTGCGCGGTAACGAAATTTAGCGATCGCGATGGCGGCCGCGCTCTCGACGAAAAAATGTCGGCGGAGCCGGCAAACCTCGTGGCGAGTTCGCCGATTCCGCCAGCATCGCCGCGCCAGAATCGGCGGACGCAGTCGCGATAGCGATCGTTCCATTCGGGCCACGATGCAGGAAAAGCACCGAGCTGGTGTCCGCTGGGGCCGACGTCCCACGGTTCGCCGATCAGCTTGCAGTCGCGCAACAGCGGGTCCTGCGCAATCGCCTGCAACAGCGGCGCCGCGGCATCGAAGCCGTCCTCGCGGCGGCCAAGAGTCGTCGCGAGATCGAAACGAAACCCATCGACGCCGGCCACCTCAACGTAATAACGAAGAACATCCATGGCCAGACGCAGCACGGGCGGGCGATCAAGCGCGAGCGTGTTGCCGCAGCCGGTGTCGTCGACATAGCGCGCGGCATCGCTCGGTAACAGTGCGGTAGTAAGTTGCGTTGTCGAGTCCGCGCAGCGACACCGTCGGTCCGAGTGCGTCGCCTTCGCCGGTGTGATTGAGCACGATGTCGAGGATGACTTCGATGCCGCTTGCGTGCAGTGCACGCACACAGGCTGCGAGTTCGTCGATGCCGCCTGGCGCGAGCCTCGGATCGGGGACGAATAGCGCGGCCGGGTTATAACCCCAATAGTTGGTGAGGCCCGCCCGAACCAGATGGGGTTCGTCGATCGCGGCGGCGATCGGCATCAGTTCGACCGTGGTTACGCCGAGCCGCTTCAGATGCGCTATCGCGGCGGGATGCGGCGAGGCCCGCGCAGGTGCCGCGGAGCGCTTCCGGGTATTTGGGGATGGAGGCGGGTGAATCCGCGCACATGCAGTTCGTAGACCACCGTTCTTTGCCACGGAATGCGAGGACGATCGACGCTTGGTGTCGCGGTCCGCTTGGGCGCGGTCCGCACAAACGCCTTGGGCACAAACGGCGCACTGTCGCTGTCATCGCGCGCGCCTCGCGCGTCGGCGCCTCCAGACATCGACGCATGGAATTCGAACGACGATCGAGTGCGACGGCGTAGGGGTCGACGAGCAGCTTCGCCGGGTTGAAGCGATGCCCGCGCGCTGGATCGTAAGGGCCGTGAGCGCGCAGGCCGTAACGATCGCCGGCAGCAATACCGGCAATGAAGCCGTGGAACACGTCGCCGGTGCGCTCGGGCAACGCGATACGTTCGTGCTCGACGTCGCCGGTCGGCACCGAACAGCAGAATTCGATCGCGCTGGCGTTCGCCGAGAACACCGCGATGTTCACGCCGGTTGCTTGCAGCGTGACGCCGAGCGGCTCCGGCGCGCCAGCGCTAACGCTGCGGCGCTGCATGCCTAATCTGCGCTCCCGGCAGCACGGCCCATTGGTTTTTTCACCGTTTTGTTCACTGCATTCCACTGCTTGCATTCCCTCGCTCGCGACGACACCGGCCCGTCGCTGAGCGCGGCCGCAACCAGATCTTGAAAGAGCTGCGCATATTGTTTGGCGGGGCGCGTCCAGCTGACGTCAGTTGCCATCGCTCGCGACTGCATTCGTCGCCATCTCCAGCTGCTTCCGTCGCCTCGCAGCGCGATCGCGCGCGCGATGGCCAGTTCCAGCCGAGTGGGCGTGACGGGAGCGAACTGCAAGCCCGTGCAGACACCCGCAGCGAGCGCCATTTCATTGGCGTCGATGACAGTGTCGGCGAGGCCGCCAACGCGAGACACGACCGGGATCGCGCCATAGCGCAGCGCGCAGAGTTGGGTCAGTCCGCAGGGCTCGAAACGCGACGGCACGACCAGCGCATCCACTCCGCCCTGAATCAGGTGCGCCAGCGATTCATCGTACCCGATCACCGTGCCGACGCGTCCGGGAAATAGTCGCATGGCGTTGCGAATACTTTTCTCGAGCCACGCATCGCCCGAGCCAAGGATCGCCACCTGAGCGCCGGCGGCCGTCATCATCCCTAAGGAATTGACCAGCATGTCCATGCCTTTCTGATGGGTCAGGCGACTGACGATGCCGAAAACGAACGCGGATGGACTGGCGGAGAGTTCAAAGCGGTGCTGCAACGCCGTCTTGTTCTTGACGCGGCGCCGCGAGATGTCGTGCGTCGAAGCGTGCCGACAGATGGCTGTCCGTCGCCGGATTCCACACGTCGACATCGATGCCGTTGAGGATGCCGGTCAGCACGTTTGCGCGCTGGCGCAGCAGTCCATCGAAGCCCATGCCGCCCTCGGCCGTGCTGGATTTCTGCCGCGTAGGTCGGCGATACAGTCGTGATCCGGTCGGCCAGTGCGAGGCCCGCCTTCAGGTAGCTGATGGCGCCGTGAAATTCGACGCCGTCGATCGCATAGGCGTGTGGCGGCAATCCGATCGCGGCGAGCAGTTCGCGCGGGAACCGTCCCGGGAAAGCAAGGTTGTGCACGGTCATCACTGTCCCCGGGCGCGGCCGCCGCCATAGTGCAGCAACGCGGGCGCCAAGCCGGCCTGCCAGTCGTGCGCGTGGATGACGTCCGGCGTGAAGCCCGCGATGCCTTCGCGAGCAATCGGACCGCGCACTGCGCCGAGCGCGGCAAATCGCAACGCATTGTCCGGCCATTCGTGGCCGTCGGGACCGACATAAGGATTGCCTGGACGCGCGTAAAGATGTGGCGCATCGAGGACCAGCAGGTCGGCGCCGCCAGTCTGCGTCTTCAGCAGCCTCGCGCGACCATTCTGCAGTCGAGCGAAGCTGTGTACGGTTTCCGCACGAGACAGTGCGGCGATGACCTCAGGATAGCCCGGGATCAGCGTGTGCGTCGCGATGCCTTCGCGCGCCAGCGCCGCCGGCAGCGCACCGACAACGTCGGCGAGTCCGCCGGTCTTCACCAGCGGATACATCTCCGATGCGACGGAGAGGACGTGCAGCTTGTTCACAACTCTGAGACGGTCGATCATCGGTTGCGTGATCAGGCAAACGCCTTGCGCGGTACGGCGAAATCGCGCGGCGTCGAGCTCCGGGTCCTCACCGACGACCAGACCGGCAGGAATGACGACTTCGCTGTCGATGATGACTTTGGTCAGTCGCACGTTGCGGCCTATCTGGACGTAAGGGAGGATCACGGCACTTTCGACCGCGCCGTAGGAATGCAGGTGCACGCCGGTGAACAACAGCGAGTGCCGCAGCGACGACGCCCGAGACGATGCAGCCGCCCGACACCAGTGACGATACGCCGATGCCGCGGCGGCCATCGACGTCGTGCACGAATTTGGCCGGCGGCGTGATTTCGGCGTAGGTCCAGATCGGCCAGTCGCGGTCGTAAAGATCGAGCGCCGGGACGACGTCGATCAGGCCGATATTGGCCTCGTAGTAGGCGTCGACGCGTGCCGACGTCGCGCCAGTAGACTTCGGCCTCGGCACGCGATAGCACGCACGACTGCGCGAAAGCGGTGTGCGATGGCTTTGCCGTGCTTCACCAGGTACGGAATGATGTCGCGGCCGAAATCGCGGGTGGAATTCGGGTCGGCGGCGTCGCGGCGAAGTTCATCGTGCAGGAACTGCCGTCTGAAAACATAGATGCCCATGCTCGCAAGTGCAAATCCCGGACGATCGGCCATCTCAGGCGGGTGCGTCGGCTTCTCAACGAACGATACGATGCGGCTCGAGGCGTCGACGTGCATGACGCCGAAGCCGCTGGCTTCGGCGACCGGCACCTCGATGCAGGCGACCGTGACATCGGCATTGGTATTGACGTGCTGCACGAGCATGCGCTCGTAGTCCATCTTGTAGATGTGATCGCCGGCCAGCAGGACGATGTATTCGGGACTGTAGCCATCGATGATGTCGATGTTCTGGAATACCGCATCGGCGGTGCCGGCGTACCACTGGTCATTGGCGACACGCTGGCTCGCCGGCAGAATATCGAAGCTTTCGTTGCGCATCGGCTGGAGGAAGTTCCAGCCGCGCTGCAGGTGACGGATCAGGCTATGCGCCTTGTATTGCGTCGCAACGGCAATGCGCCGGATGCCGGAGTTGAGCGCATTCGACAGGGCGAAATCGATGATGCGCGATTTTCCGCCGAAATAGACGGCAGGTTTCGCCCGTCTCTCGGTGAGTTCCATCAGCCGCGTGCCGCGTCCGCCGGCGAGCACGTAGGCCATCGATGAACGCGCGAGCGGGGTCGAGTAGCTGACCTTCTGACCTGACTTATCAGTTGTTTTATCCATGGTCCTGTCCATCGTACCCTCCGCCGCTCTTTCCTCAGGTCCGGTCGTTTGTGATCATTGTCGCTAATCGTCGTGCACAAGCCAAAGTGCCGCCAGCGGCGGCAATACTACTGCGCCGAATACGGATAGCCGTGATGCGCGCCTCCGTGCGCATCGACGCCACCGGCGTTGCCGCGATTCGACCCGCCATAGACGGCGCCATCGCGTGTTGAGAATCTCGCGCCAGCGTCCGGGCAAAGGCAGGCCGATCCGGTAATCGTCGCGCGGCACAGGCGTGAAATTCACGACGACCGCGACAGGCGGTGCACCTTCGCCCCCGGTGCGCAGCCACGCGAAAACCGATGATGCGTTGTCGTTGACCTCGATCCAGCGGAAACCTTCGCCTTCGCAATCGCGCTGGTGAAGCGCAGGATGCGCGGCGTAGGCGCGGTTGCAGTCCGCGACGAGCGAGCGCACTCCTCGATGCCAATCGATGTCGAGCAGTGACCAGTCGAGCCCCGCACCGAACGCCCATTCGCGTCCCTGCGCGAATTCCTGGCCCATGAACAGCAGCTTCTTGCCCGGATGCGCCCACATGAACGCATAGTACGCGCGCAGCGTGGCGAATTGCTGCCACGCGTCGCCCGGCACGCGAGCAAGGAGCGAGCCCTTGCCATGGACGACTTCATCGTGGGAGATGGGCAGGATGAAATTCTCGGAAAACGCATACATCAACGAGAACGTCATCAGGTCGTGGTGCCACTGGCGGTAAAGCGGCTGCAGTTTCAGGTATTCAAGCGTGTCGTGCATCCACCCCATGTTCCATTTGAAACCGAAACCGAGGCCGCCGACGTTGGTCGGCGCCGAGACGGCGGGCCACGCGGTCGACTCTTCGGCGATCGTGATCGCGCCGGGATAGCGCGCATAGACCGTTTCATTCAGTTTGCGCACGAAGGCGACGGCCTCGAGGTTTTCGTTGCCGCCGTGCTGGTTGGGTGTCCATTCGCCATGCTCGCGCGAGTAGTCGAGATACAGCATCGATGCCACGGCATCGACGCGCAAACCGTCGATGTGATATCGATCGAGCCAGAATAGCGCGCTCGCGATCAGGTAGTTCGACACTTCCCGGCGGCCGAAATTGAAGATCGCGGTATTCCAATCGGGATGCATGCCCTGGCGCGGATCGGCATGTTCGTACAGCGCCGTGCCGTCGAAACGCGAGAGACCGTGGGCATCGATCGGAAAATGTCCGGCCACCCAGTCGACGATCACGCCGATGCCTGCGCGATGACAACGATCCACCAGCCGTGCAAAGGCCGCCGGCTCGCCGTAGCGCGAGCTCGGCGCGAAGAGGCCGATCGGCTGGTAGCCCCATGAATCGTCCAGCGGATATTCGCTGACGGGCAGCAGTTCGATGTGGGTAAAGCCCATATCCGCGGCGTAGGGTACGAGCGCCTCGGCGATTTCGTCGTAGCTGAGCCACCGGTTGTTCTCGCCGCGACGCCACGAACCCAAATGCACTTCGTAGATCGACATCGGCGTGCGTCGCGGATCGAGCTTCCCGCGCGAGGACATCCACGCCTGGTCGCTCCAGGCGAAAGCGCGCGTGTCGCGAACGATGGACGCGGTCGACGGTCGCAGCTCCGCGCCGAAGCCAACCGGATCCGCCTTCAGCGGAAGCAGTGTGCCGTCGACTCCGACTACTTCGTATTTGTAGATCGCACCGTCTTGCAGGCCGGGGACGAAGATTTCCCAGACTCCCGTGTCGAGGCGTTTGCGCATCGCGTGCGTCCGGCCATCCCAGCGATTGAAATCGCCAACGACCGAAACGCGCCGTGCATTGGGCGCCCAGACGGCAAAGTGCGCGCCCTGGATACCCTCGTGTTCAATCAGATGCGCGCCGAGCTTGTCGTAGAGATTGGTGTGCGTTCCTTCGCCGATGAGCCAATCGTCGATGGCACCCAGTACCGGACCGTAGCCATACGCGTCGTCGACCGTCCACGCACCCTGGCTGTTGGCAGCGCGCAGGCGATAGCTCGCGCGTTGGGGAATGGATCCTTCGAAAAATCCGGCGGCATGATGACGCGCGAGATGGGCGAGCAGGGCGCCGTCGAGCGCCACGACATCGACCGTTTCCGCGCCAGGGATGAACGCGCGGACCATCGGCGCTCCGGCGGTTTCGTGCAGCCCGAGCACGGAAAACGGATCTGCGTGGCGTCCCTCGACGATCGCATCGATGGCGCCTGACGAAAGAGTGGGTCGGACGCGCGCCGGCTCAACCGCCGCCGGACTCCGCGAGCCAGATTTCCTGGGCATATTCGTGGATCGCTCTATCCGCAGAAAACCAGCCCATCCTTGCGGTATTGAGAATCGATTTTTGCCACCATTGCGTCCGGTCGCGCCAGAGCGTATCGACGGCGCGCTGCGCCGTCCGGTAGAAGTCGAAATCGGCGCAAATCATGAAATAGTCGCGATGGCGCAGCGTATCGACCAGCCCGTGGTAACGCGTCCTGTCGTCGGGCGAAAACACCCCTCCTTCGAGCGCGTCGAGCACTTCACCCAATGCGCGTGATCGGGCAACGATCTGCGTCGCATCGATGCCCGCGGCGCGCCGGGCGGCGACCTCCGCTGCAGTGAGACCGAAGATGAGTATGTTGTCGGCACCAACGTGTTCGCGAATTTCGATGTTCGCGCCGTCGAGTGTTCCGATCGTCAGTGCGCCGTTCAGCGCGAGCTTCATGTTGCCGGTGCCCGAAGCTTCCATGCCCGCCGTTGAGATTTGCTCCGACAGGTCGGCCGCCGGAATGATCGATTCGGCGAGGCTGACGTTGTAGTTTGGAAGAAAAATGAGTTTGAGTCGGTCCCGAACGACAGGGTCGCGATTGATGATGCTGGCCACGTCGTTCGCGAGTTTGATGATCAATTTGGCCTGGTAATACCCTGCCGCAGCCTTCCCGGCAAAAATCTTGACGCGCGGCACCCAATTCAGCGAGGGCTGCGCGCGCATCGCATTGAAGAGCGCGATCGTGTCGAGCAGATTGAGCAGCTGGCGCTTGTATTCGTGGATGCGCTTGATGTGGACATCGAACAGCGCCGACGGATCGACACTGACGCCAAGCCGTTCGGCAATCACGCGCGCGAGCGCAACCTTGTTGCTGCGTCGTACTTTTTCGAGTTGCTCGTGCAGGGCGCTATCCGCTGCGAGCGGTTCGAGGCGCTTGAGCTGCATCGCATCGTCGAGCACTTCCGGTCCGATCGTAGACGTGATCAGCTCGGTCAATCGAGGGTTGGCTTGATAGAGCCAGCGCCGAAAGCTGATACCGTTGGTCTTGTTGACGATCCTGCCGGGCAATATCTTGTTCAGGTCGCGAAACACCGTCTCACGCATCAACTCGGTGTGCAGGGCAGATACGCCGTTGATGCGATGCGAACCGATGAATGCCAGATGACCCATGCGCACGCGACGGTTGTGGTTCTCCTCGATCAGCGACACCGAGGCGAGGAAAGCATCATCGTCGTGTCCGGCCGCACGTTGGCGTTCGAGGTGCAATGCGTTGATCAGGTAGATGATCTGCATGTGCCGCGGCAGCAGCTTCTCCATCAACGCGACGGGCCAGGTCTCCAGCGCTTCCGGCAGCAGCGTATGGTTGGTGTAATTGATGACCGACGTGGTCATGTTCCAGGCGATATCCCACGGCATGCCGTGAACGTCGACCAGCAGACGCATCAGTTCCGCGACGGCGATGGCCGGGTGCGTATCGTTGAGCTGGATCGCGACGTGGTCACCAAGCGAGGAGAGCTCGCCGTGCTGGCTCTTGTGCCGGTGCAGCAGGTCCTGTAGCGATGCCGAGGCGAAGAAAAATTCCTGTCGGAGACGCAACTCGTGTCCCGCTTCAGTCTCGTCGCTCGGATAGAGAACTCGCGAGATGGCTTCCAGGCGCACGCGGTCGGCCAGTGCACCGACGTGATCGCCGCGGTTGAAATCCTCCAGACTCAGGGGGTCGGTCGCCTGCGCGGACCACAAGCGCAATGTGTTGACGTGTTTCCCGTGCCAACCAGTAATCGGCGTGTCGTAAGCGAGTGCGTTAACGGTCTCGGCGGGTTCCCATACATACCGCGTGGTGCCGTTGGGGGTTGTCACTTGATCGATCGAACCACCGAAGCCGATGGTGTAGCTGATCGATGGCCGCGCGAACTCCCACGGATTGCCCGACGACAGCCAATCCTCCGGCAGTTCGAGTTGCCATCCGTCCCTGAGTACCTGCCGGAAGATTCCGTGGTCGTAGCGGATGCCGTAGCCGTGCGCGGGAATGCCGAGCGTGGCCATGCTCTCCATGTAGCATGCGGCGAGGCGACCGAGGCCGCCATTGCCTAGCGCGGCGTCGGGTTCGAGTTTGCGCAGTCGATCCAGATCGATGCCGAGCGACCCCAGCGCTTCGCGCGCTGTCGCGGTGAGCCCTAGATTGCCGAGCGCATCGAACAACAGGCGTCCGATCAGGAACTCGAGCGAAAAGTAATAGACGCGCTTGCGTCCGTCGCGATAGGTCTTGCGCGTCGCTTCAACCCAGCTATCGACAATGCGATCGCGAACGGCGAGCGCGGTGGCCAAAAGCCAGTCGAGGTCCTGTGCGTGGGCGCGATCCCTTCCCACCATGTAGGTAAGTTTGTCGAGCACCGTTCGGCGGAAGGCGGCGACATCCTCCGCTGGCGGTTCGTCCGGCGATGCGGGCGCAAAAGGGCCTGCTGAGTTGAGGCTGGTTTCGAGGGTCATTGCCGGGATCGAAATGAGATGTCGTAACGAGGCTCAAGTCTACCTCGGGTGACCGTCCGATCGGGCTTTCATCGCTCGGTCGCGGGTGTTCGCAACTACCCGCGGTCGGCAGTGCGTGCGTCATTGCCCTTGCACCACAGCGTGGCAGCGCACCTCGATTGTGCGACGTCACCCCTACACGGTTTCGCGATTCATAAGCGCCGGCGGCCGGCGGAGGATGCGGCTGGGGTGCAGTCGGCGCGCCGTCCTGAGCGTCGCACCGACCGAACCGTTGTGCGCGCTAACGCTTCAGATCGGCGCGCAGAACGCGACCGCGTTCGGACCGAGCCCTTCGGGAGCCCATAGGCGGTTGATCATCGCGCGTCGTACGGTCAAGTCGATCGTATGGCGATGATTGGCGTCGTTCCGATTGTCGAAGAAACGATAGACCGGGACCATGCCGGCTTCGCATGCGCCGGTTGCGCTGGCGGGCGAGACATAGAACGCCGCGCGAGACTCGAGCACCCACGTCCCGGGATAATGCGCGATGACGTAGTTACATTCGTCGGCGGAAGCCGTATAGAAGTGGGAATCGATCAACGGCAATGGGCTGTAGAAGCGGCATACCGGTAACGCATCCGCCGGTGCGAGCGCGGGGTCCAGCCATGCGTAGAAGAGCTCGCCCGTCCGCTGATAGATTCCTGTCGCGTAGATATCGAGGGCGTTGATCTCCGCCGCATCGGCACTCATGAAGTAGTGGTCCTTGTCGGCCCGATAGTATTCGATCACCGCCACGGTTCCCGCAGGTGCGACGGTCGATCCGGGGAAAGTGCTCTGGATGGCCAGGCCGGCGTCGACCAGACCGGCACCGCACAAGGGACCCAACGCGCAGCTGCCTCCGGCGGCAAAGGTGCGCGCGGTGCCGGTCATGATGTCGAGCACGTGGCCCGGCGTCAGGTTGGCGTTGCGCGCAATCATCAATGACGCCAGTCCCGCGACTTGCGGCGCTGCCGCGCTGGTGCCCGCGGCGAATTCATACGCCGGGTTGCCTGGGCTCGTCTTGCCGTCGTTCGCCAGCGAGAGAATCAAGCCGTCGTTGCTGCTGCCGTCACCGCCAGGCGCTGTGAGGTCAACGCGAGTGCCGAAGTTGGAGTAGCTCGCGCGGTCGCCGTCACGCGATCCGGCGCCGACAGCAATCACGCCGCCGCAGTTGGCCGGTGCCGAGTCAGCGGTGTCGCCGCTATCGTTTCCCGCCGAGACTGTAATAACCGCGCCTTGCGCCAGCGCAGTGTTGATCGCGTCCTGTGTCGCTTGCGGACACGGCGTCGTCCCGCCCAGGCTCATATTGATGACGCGCGCCGGGTTCGCATTGGCCGGCGCTCCGGCGACCGGTACGCCAGCCGCCCACAGGATGCCTGCGGTGATGTCATCGAATGACCCGCCGCATTTGCCGAGTACACGCACCGGCACGACGTGTGCGTTCCAATTCACGCCGGCGATCCCGACGCCGTTGTTGGTGTTCGCAGCAATCAATCCGGTGACGAAGGTACCGTGCCAACTGCTGGCTTCGCCAGGCACGCCGTCTCCGCACTCGCCATCGCTGGTCGCATCTCCCGGGTCGGAGGCGTCGCTGTCGCGACCGTTGCCATCGTTGGCTGATGCGGGATCGCTGATGAAATCGTAACCGGGCAGGATGCGGCCGGCGAGTTCCGGGTGCTGCGTGATGCCGGTGTCCAGCACCGCGATAACCGTGCCGGAGCTTCCGATCTGCAGATCCCACGCAGCAGACGCATTGAGCCCGCTGACGGGATCGGTCAGCGCCCACTGCTGGCTGTAGCCGGGATCGTTGGGCACGAGATTGACATTGGCACGCGCTACGGCGTCAGCGTACTGGACCGCGGCATCGGTCTGGAGCAGGGCTGCCATCGCCGACAGTTCGCTGGCCGCTACCTTGTTCGGGAGTTTCAGCACCCAGACATTGCCGACCTGATGATCGACAGCGAGCGGTACCGACAGCAACGCGCTGAAGCGCGGCAACAGCAAGGTCCAGTCAGGCGTCGGATCGCCTGCCAAGCGAAGCATGAGGGTGTCGCCGGGAGCACCCGCTGCGCCGCGAGTAGCAAGCGCTTTCGCCGACAGGGCAGGTATATCGCTGAGAGGCTCGGCCCACAGTACGCTGCGGTCAACGCGCAGCCGCTGTGTGATCGCGGTAACGGTCGCGCGATCGAGTGGCATCGCCAAGTTGAACTCGAGCGCTCCGGTCCGAGTAGTGCCCGAAAGTGTGAGAGGAAGACCGGCGAGGATCTGCAAGCGCGACAGGGCGGCATCGGAAAGCTCGCCCGGCGCCGCCGCGTACGGATGCAGCATTACGCGGATGCGCGATACCGTTTGCGCGTCCGCAGTCGTTGCCAGCGCGAAAGTGACGCAAACCGTGGCAAATAGAACAAGGCCTCGCAGCCGTCGTTGTAGCATGGGTCGCTCCCGTCCCGTGTCACATCGGCGGAAGTGACGCCGCCGCTCGAATATCAGTCAAAATTCCAGTTTGCTTGGTTCAGCTGGCAATGATCACGGCCATCGTACACAATGACAATGGAATTGTCATGCGAGATCAGGCCCTGGAAGCCACGATTTGCATGAATCCAGACTGAACAGCACAACTCTTTCTGTCTGGCGCCACCGGCGACCCCTCGGCCGACGTCAAGATTTCGCTGAACGCGCCGACTTAAGAGAGCGCCTGTAGGGCGCAAGTAGCTTGACCATTTGGGCGAATATTCGTGGATTCGCCGCGATTACCTGGTTGCCGTACAGATAGCCGGCCTCGCCGGATAGGTCACCTACCAAGCCGCCAGCTTCGGTGATCAGCAGGCTGCCGGCGGCGACGTCCCACGGATTCAAGCCGATCTCGAAAAATCCGTCGTAGTAGCCGGCGGCGACATACGCAAGGTCGAGTGCCGCAGCGCCGGGACGGCGCAATCCGGCGGTCTCGGTCATCATCGAACGCATCATCTTGATGTACGCATCGAAGTCGCTGCCGTCGCGGAATGGAAAACCGGTGCCGATCAGACAGTCCTTCAAGTGCTGGCGTTTCGATACGCGCAAGCGATGGTCGTTGAGGTACGCGCCGCGGCCGCGCGATGCGGTGAAAAGATCGTTGCGTACTGGATCGAAAATAACGCCCTGCGTGATCTGGCCCTTGTATTGCAGCGCGATCGACACGCAGTATTGCGGAAAACCATGCAGGAAATTCGTGGTGCCGTCGAGTGGATCGATAATCCACACGTGTTCCGCTTCGGCATTGGCGCCTTTGGCGGTGCCTTCCTCTGCTAGAATCGCATGATCGGGGTAGGTCGCATGCAGCGTCTCCACGATCGCTGTTTCGGCAGCGCGATCGACCTCGCTGACGAAGTCCTTCGGGCCTTTGGCGGTGACCGTGAGACGATCGAGGTCGCGGGCGCCGCGGTTGATGACGTTGCCCGCGCGTCGCGCTGCTTTCACCGCGACCGTCAGCATTGGGTGCATCAGCATTTTTATTGCCACATGTTCATTGCGACGTGGAGTTGCAGCTGCCATCGCATCCGCTAGCGATGCAATGCGGCCTCGCGCGGTGCCTCGCGACGTATGCGAACAGTCTGCCCTGGAAACACGCGCATTCTACCTGCAATCGCCGTGACATGACCTCGCCGATGCCGATGCTGCTGGAGCGAATGAGCGTCGTCCTATGTGCACCCAGTCACCCAGGCAACATCGGTGCGACTGCGCGCGCGATGCAGACGATGGGCCTTTCGAGGCTGGTCTTGGTCAATCCTCAACGCTTCCCGGACGCTGATGCGACCGCGCTCGCGTCGGGTGCCGATGCCATCCTCGCGGGGGCGCGCATTGTCGACACGCTCGATTCGGCGATCGCCAGCGTGAAGTTGGCCATCGGCTTCTCGGCGCGCCCGCGTGAATTTGCAGGGCAGGCGATGTCGGTTCGTGCGGCGGCACACGAGGCGCTGCGTTACGCCGCCACCGGCGATGTCGCGCTGGTATTCGGTACCGAAATGTCGGGGCTGTCGAATGCCGAGCTTGCTCGTTGTCAGATCGTCGCCACCATTCCATCCGATCCCGACTATTGCTCGCTCAACCTTGCGGCGGCCGTGCAGGTCGCGGCGTACGAACTGCGCATCGCGGCGGAAGGCGATCGTGTCTGGACTGCACCGACATTCGAACCGGCGACGCAGGACGAGATCGCACAACTGTTCGCCCATGGAGAGCGAACATTGATCGCGCTGAATTTCCTGCGGCCGGCGTACCCCAAGCGGCTAATGCCTCGCCTGCGTCGCTTATTCGCCCGCGCTCGCCTTGAAAAAGAAGAGGTCAACATCCTGCGCGGCATTCTCGCTCGTATCGACGAGCGGCTGGCGCAATGGCGTCCTCATTGAACAATGCAACGATGAAAGCGATGCGTAAAGTTTCCGACCACTCATTAGAGGCGCACGCTGGCCCAGCGGGAACGGGCGCGCGCGAAAGCGGCGATCATTGTGCCAACTGCGGTGCTGTCGTCCACGATGCCTATTGCTCGCATTGCGGCCAGGAGACCCGCCTCAAGCTGCCGACGCTGCGGGAATTCATGCGGGAGGCTGCAGGGCGACTGGTCGCTCTCGATAGTCGTTTCTGGCGGACCGTCGGCGTGCTCGTCCGCAGACCCGGTTTTCTGACCCGCGAATATCTGGCGGGGCGTCGGCGCAGGTACATCCGTCCGGCGCGGTTGTACTTGTTTTCGACGCTGATGTTCTTTGCGATATCGCGTTTATTTGTCGAGCCAGGCGATATCGTGACGATCGATACCAAGGCGGGCGCATCCGAGCCCGGAGTCACGCTGTCCGTCGGGCCGGAAGCGGCGCGGAAAGCAGCCGCAAAGTCCGACAGGGTAGCGAAAGCGGTTGAGGCTGCGGCCAAGGTCGACGCCAAACCAAAGGCGGACGCAGAAGACGATTTCTCGACCATGATCGGCGACAAGGATTTGGCTGACAGCCTGCCTCCGGCAGTGGGCAAACGCTGGGACCATTTCAAGGCGCTTCCGCGCGAGCGAAAAGCCGAGCAGATGGCAGACGGCATGATGCGCTATGCGCCTTATGCGCTGTTCGTGCTGTTACCGATATTCGCGGCCCTTCTGCAGCTTGTCTATGCGGGTTCTGGGCGCCGCCGGCCCTTGCGACCTCGGCTCTATGGCGAACACCTGGTGTTCGCCGCGCACAATCATGCGCTGTTCTTTGTTGTCGCCACGGCGATGTTGTTGGCGCACTGGCCAGCCGTTCGCATTGCGCTCGGCATGTGGATCGCGCTCTATTTGTGGTGGTCGTTGCGCGTCGTCTACGGCGGAACGCGTAGCGGCGCCATCATCCGCAGCCTGATCCTTTTGATCGGCTACGCGGCGCTTATCGGCGTTGCCGTCATTGGCTTGGTCCTGGTCTCGACCTTGATTCACTGATCCGGGGAGAGGGAATCGCGCCCGGCAGACCGGGGCGCAAGCCGGTCGGCAATACTTGAGCGAATCGGTCGGATATGGCAAAATTGGGCCATGTTTGATCGGCTACGCGAAGACATCGCCGTCGTTTTCGACCGCGACCCGGCTGCCCGTTCAACCTGGGAAGTGCTCACCTGCTACCCGGGCCTGCACGCGCTGGTTTGGCATCGCATTGTCTGCAACCGTCTCTGGCGTGCGGGCGCGAGGTGGCTGCCACGCTGGCTGTCGCACTGGAGCCGCTGGTTGACCGGGATCGAAATCCACCCGGGTGCGACCATCGGCCGCAGGGTCTTCATCGACCACGGCATGGGTATCGTAATCGGCGAAACCGCGGAGATTGGTGACGACTGCACCCTGTATCACGGCGTCACCTTGGGCGGCACTTCGTGGAACAAGGGCAAGCGCCATCCGACGCTCGGCCGCCATGTAGTGCTCGGCGCCGGGGCCAAGATTCTCGGCCCGATCCTGGTTGGAGACGGGGCAAAAGTCGGTTCCAATGCGGTCGTCGTGCGCGACGTGCCCGCGGGAGCAACGGCGGTGGGCATCCCCGCGCGGATTGTGACCGGCGCGGAGGCCTTGCGGCGCGAAGAACAGGCCGCCAAGATCGGGTTTTCGGCCTACGGCATCGGCGCCGACATGAACGACCCGATGGTCAAGGCCATCCATTCGCTGCTCGACCATGCGGCGGCGACCGACGACCGCATGGACAAGCTTATCGCGCAGCTTCAGAGCGACGGGCTCGATTGCAGCGACGCCAAAGCGACCGCCGAGCGGTTCGACCCGACCCAAATCAACGAAATGCTTGATTGAACTACTCGGGTATTTAGTTGACTAAACTAGTCGGGAATTGTACATTCAGGATCGGGCTGAAACCGGGCCCGGACGGACGAAGGCAACCAAGATGAGACTTACGACCAAAGGGCGGTTTGCGGTGACGGCGATGATCGATGTCGCCATGTACGGCGGCAAGGGCCCGGTTACGCTGGCGGCGGTTTCCGAGCGCCAGCGCATATCGCTGTCGTACCTCGAGCAGCTGTTCGGCAAATTGCGCCGTCACGAGCTGGTCGAAAGCGTCCGCGGACCCGGGGGCGGCTACAACCTGGCTCGTCCAGCGAATGCCCTTACGGTTGCCGAGATCATCAAGGCGGTGGACGAGCCTATCGACGCGACGCAATGCGGTGGCAAGGAGAATTGCCATGATGACCGCCGCTGCATGACCCACGAGTTGTGGGCGGGGCTGAACGAACACATCTATTCGTTCCTGCACTCGGTGACGCTGGAGCAACTGGTGCGTCAGCAGGACAAGACTGAAAACGGTGCCGAGGTCAGCGTGTTGAAAGACCTGCGGGTGCCGTCGAGCAAGAAGACCGAACCGGCGCCGGTAGCCTGACCGGGTCGCGAAACTTTTCGGGAATGCAATGAAGAAACCGATCTACCTCGATTATTCGGCGACGACGCCGGTTGATCCGCGCGTCGCCGCCAAGATGATTCCTTATCTGACCGAGCATTTCGGCAACCCGGCGTCGCGGTCGCATTCGTTCGGCTGGGAAACTGAGAAAGCGGTCGAGGAAGCGCGCGACGAGGTCGCCAAGCTCGTCAATTGCGACGCCAAGGAATTGGTATGGACGTCGGGAGCGACCGAATCGATCAACCTGGCCTTGAAGGGCGCCGCCCATTTCTATAAGGACAAGGGCAAGCACCTGGTGACGGTCAAGACCGAGCACAAGGCAACGCTCGACACCATGCGCGAGCTCGAGCGCGAAGGATTCGAGGTCACGTATCTCGATGTCTTGCCGACTGGCTTGCTCGATCTGAAGGTATTCAAAGCGGGGCTGCGACCCGATACGATTCTGGTGTCGGTGATGTTCGTCAATAACGAAATCGGTGTCATCCAGGACATTCCGACGATCGGCGAAATCTGTCGTGAGCGCGGCATCATCTTTCACGTCGACGCCGCGCAGGCGACCGGCAAGATCCCCGTGGATCTGGCGACGCTCAAGGTCGACCTGATGTCGTTCTCGGGCCACAAGACCTACGGCCCCAAGGGTATCGGCGCTCTGTTCGTGCGGCGCAAGCCACGAGTTCGTATCGAAGCGCAGATGCACGGCGGCGGCCATGAACGCGGGATGCGTTCGGGAACCTTGCCGACCCATCAGATCGTCGGCATGGGCGAGGCATTCCGGCTGGCACGGATAGACATGGCCACCGACAACGAGCGTATCCGGATGCTGCGCGACCGTCTTGCGGAGGGCCTGTCCGAGATCGAAGAGGTCTACATCAATGGCGACATGGACGAGCGCGTGCCGCACAACCTCAACATCAGCTTCAATTTCGTCGAAGGCGAGAGCCTGATCATGGCCATCAAAGACGTCGCGGTGTCGTCGGGTTCGGCGTGCACGTCGGCGTCACTCGAGCCGTCGTACGTGCTGCGCGCGTTGGGACGCAACGACGAACTTGCGCACAGCTCGATTCGTTTCACTGTCGGCCGCTTCACGACCGAGGAAGAAATCGACTATACGGTCGAATTGTTGAAGCGCAAGATCGCAAAGCTGCGCGAACTCTCGCCACTTTGGGAAATGCACAAAGACGGTATTGATCTCAATACCGTGCAGTGGGCAGCGCACTAAGGACTTCCTGAGGACTGCCTGAGCAATCAAGGAGCAACGAACATGGCATACAGCGACAAAGTACTCGACCACTACGAAAACCCGCGCAATGTCGGATCCTTTGCCAAGGACGATGAGGCTGTCGGCACCGGCATGGTCGGAGCGCCAGCGTGTGGCGACGTGATGAAACTGCAGATTCGTGTCGGCCCTGATGGACGCATCGAGGACGCCAAGTTCAAGACGTACGGCTGCGGTTCAGCAATCGCCTCGTCGTCGCTGGTGACCGAATGGGTCAAGGGCAAGACACTCGATCAGGCGTTGACCATTAAAAACACTCACATCGCCGAAGAGCTTGCGCTGCCGCCGGTAAAAATTCATTGTTCGATTCTGGCGGAAGACGCGATCAAGGCCGCTGTTGCGGATTACAAGAAAAAGCATGGCGCGCACGAAAGCCCGGACGAAACCCCGAGGACGAGTGCTCCCGCCAACAGCTGTCACCGCGACGGTCTGAATGATCGTCGCTGCCGAATCGCCAACAACAAACGCACAGACAAGCAACGACTCATGGCCATTACGCTGACCGAAACCGCCGCTCGACACGTTGCCGGCTTCCTTGCCAAACGCGGCAAGGGAGTGGGCTTGCGCCTGGGCGTGCGCACGACCGGCTGCTCGGGCCTTGCCTACAAGCTCGAGTACGCCGACGACGTCAAGCCGGAAGACCAGCTTTTCGAGAGTCACGGCGTCAACGTCATCGTCGATCCCAAGAGCATGCCTTACCTGGATGGGACGGAACTCGATTTCGCACGCGAAGGTTTGAACGAAGGCTTCAAGTTCAACAATCCGAATGTAAAAGACGAGTGCGGCTGCGGCGAGAGTTTCAACGTCTAACGGAAGCGGCTCTCTTCGGACCAGGGGCCGTGCGACTCGATTGCGATTGCGTCCGCATCATCCCGCAGGTTCAAACCACCAGATTCCTCGCGCGCAACGGGCGGGGATGATCACATGATCGACTTCTCGCAGGATTATTTTGCGCTGTTTGGGTTGCAGCCGCGCTACCGCTTCGACGCCAGCGAGCTCGACAGCGCATATCGGGCTTTGCAGACCATCGTTCACCCCGATCGCTTTGCGGCAGCGGGGGATGACGAGCGCAGGACCGCATTGCAATCGTCGGCGCGGGTGAACGAGGCTTATCGTGCGTTGAAGGATCCCGTTATACGCGCCCAGTATCTTCTCTCGCTGCAGGGGATCGACGCGTCTTCCGAAACCGATACGTCGTTGCCGTTGGACTTTCTCGAGCGGCAGCTCGACCGTCGCGAAGCGGTCGATGACGCGCAGCGCGCCAAGGACGGCCATCGCCTGCAATCGCTGTTGGACGATGTGCGAAAGGAAATCACCGCGCTCGAATCGACGATGGCCGAAGCACTGGATTCGCGTCGGCGATGGGAGGAAGCTCGTCTCCAGTTGCGCGAACTGCAATTCCTGTCAAAGATCGCAGCCGATGTCGACGCGGCACTTGCTGCGATCGAAGACTGATGGCGCTTCTGCAAATCGCCGAGCCGGGCGAGTCCCCCGCGCCGCATCAGCATCGTCTGGCGGTGGGGATCGATCTGGGGACAACCAATTCGCTGGTCGCGACGGTGCGCAACAGCATTCCAGTGGCGCTCAGTGACACCGAAGGCCGACCCCTGCTGCCCTCGGTCGTGCGTTTTACCGCCGATCGTGTCGATGTTGGTTACCCGGCCCAAGCCGCGCAGATAAGCGATGCCGAGAATACGGTCGTGTCAGTCAAGCGGCTGATGGGACGCGGTCTTGCGGATCTTGCGGATGCACGGCGGTTCCCCTATCGATTCGTCGATGGACCGGGGATGGTGCAACTCTCGACACGCGCGGGGAACAAGACGCCGGTCGAAATTTCTGCGGAAATCCTGAAGGCCTTGCGCGTCCGCGCGGAAAAGAGCCTCGGCGGCGAACTGGGCGGCGTGGTGGTGACCGTTCCTGCGTATTTCGACGACGGGCAACGCCAGGCGACGAAGGACGCGGCGCGGCTCGCCGGACTCAAGGTCTTGCGCTTGCTCAATGAGCCGACCGCCGCCGCTATCGCCTACGGACTCGACAATGGGTCGGAAGGCACCTACGCGGTCTACGATCTGGGTGGCGGGACTTTCGACCTTTCTATCCTCAAACTGTCGCGCGGGGTGTTCGAAGTACTCGCGACCGCCGGCGACACCGCGCTCGGCGGCGACGACTTCGACCATCGCATCTATTGCTGGCTGCTTGAAACGACCGGCGTCGGCCCGGTGTCCTCCACCGACACGCGTCTGTTGATGATGAAAGCGCGCGAAGCGAAGGAGAGCCTGACAACGCACGCGTCGGTGCCCATCGTGGCAACGCTGTCGGGAGGCGAGAGTATCAGCACTGTCCTGACAGCCGAAACGTTTACCTCGATCACCCAGACCCTTGTCGGCAAGACGCTGGGTCCCGTGCGAAAGGCATTGCGCGACGCGAAGCTGACACCCGCGGACATCAAAGGCGTGGTGATGGTCGGCGGGGCGACGCGCATGCCGCAAATCCAGAAAGCCGTCGCGGAATTCTTCGGGCAGCCTCCGCTTAACAATCTGGACCCCGACCAGGTCGTGGCTCTAGGCGCGGCGATCCAGGCTAACGTGCTGGTCGGCAATCGCGCCGCCGACGAGGACTGGTTGCTGCTCGATGTCATCCCGTTGTCGCTGGGACTGGAAACGATGGGCGGCTTGACCGAAAAAATCATCGCACGCAATTCGACGATTCCCGTTGCGCGCGCTCAGGAGTTCACGACTTTCAAGGACGGCCAGACGGCGATGATGGTGCACGTTGTTCAGGGCGAGCGCGAGCGCGTGTCCGACTGCCGCTCGCTGGCGCGCTTCGAACTGCGAGGCATCCCGCCGATGGTCGCCGGCGCGGCGCGCATCAAGGTCGTGTTCCAGGTCGATGCCGACGGCCTTCTCTCGGTGTCGGCGAGCGAAGAGACCAGCGGCAACGAAGCATCGATCGTGGTCAAGCCATCGTATGGCTTGTCCGATGCGGACATTGCGCGAATGCTCGAGGAATCATTCGCGCAGGCCGGGACGGATATGGTGCTGCGCGCGCTGGCCGAAGCTCGCGTCGAGGCCGAGCGTATTGTCGACGCGACGTCCGCCGCGCTGAAGGCGGACGCGGACTTGTTGACCGCTGAGGAACGTGCGCTGATCGAACGCGCGGTCGGCGATGTGCGTGCTGCCGCGACGGGAATCGATCATCACGAGATTACCGCGAAGATCGCCGCGCTGAACCACGTGACTGAGGATTTCGCCGCACGGCGAATGGATCGCGGCGTTTCGAAGGCACTCACCGGCCGTCGCGTGGACGCGCTGGGTTGAACGCACGGGACGCGCGCCGGCAATGACCGAAATCGTCGTGTTGCCGCATGCCGAACTGTGCCCCGACGGCAAGACGTTCGAGGCCCCTGAAGGCGAGTCGATTTGCGACAGCCTGCTCGATCACGATATCGCGATCGAGCATGCCTGCGAGAAATCGTGCGCTTGCACGACCTGTCACGTCATCGTGCGCGAAGGATTCTCGTCGCTCGCACCGTCGAGTGAGGACGAAGACGATCTGCTGGATCGGGCATGGGGGCTGACGCCGCTGTCGCGCCTGTCCTGCCAGGCCAAGGTTGGCCAGAAAAAGCTGGTGATTGAAATTCCCAAATACACGATCAACTACGCCAAAGAGAACAAAAGCTAGCCGCACCAAAGCCTTGGGCAGGGTGAGAGCAGCCAGACGACGGCACGCCGAAACTCCGGAGGAATATCATGAAATGGACTGACTCCCGCGACATTGCCATTGCGCTCGCCGCGCATCATCCAGCCGTCGATCCCCAGCGTATTTCCTTTCCCGACCTCTACCAGTGGGTGTTGGCGCTTCCCGGCTTCGACGACGATCCGAAGCGTAGCGGCGAGAAAATCCTGGAAGCCATACAGACGATGTGGATCGAGGAAGGCGATTATGACGACTGAGACGACTGAGCCGACTGAGCGACGATTGAGACGCATCGTCGTTTGCGAGTGAAATCGGCGTTTCGCTGACGAAAAAGCACGCTCCATCGCATCACGCTCCGGGCGCTGGCGCGACGCGCTACTTTCGCATTTTCGAAACGCGAAGGAGATCGCATGCGAATCCGACGGATGGCCCCGCTGATGCCCCGCTGATGGCCGCGGCGTGCTGCGTCGCAATCGTGCCGGCCGGGCACGCTGCGCAAGGCGGAGCGTGCAATGTCCCGGTCCATCGCGCTTTCGATTTCTGGCTCGGCGAATGGGAGGTCCGCACGCCGGATGGCAAGTTGGCGGGCGTGAACAAGATTACCGGCGAGTATGGCGGGTGTGTGCTGCACGAACGCTACGACACGCAACGCGGATACAGCGGCGAGAGCCTCAATATCTACGACGCCACGCGCAAGGTATGGCACCAGACGTGGGTCGACAGTTCGGGCACGCTCCTCCTTCTTGAAGGGGGAATGCGCGACGGGAAAATGGTCCTCGAGGGCCAGACCGTCGGCGACGACGGCTCGATCAGCAAGCAGCGCATCAGCTGGACACCCAATGCGAACGGAAGCGTCAGGCAATTCTGGGAATCGACCGACGCCACAGGGAAGTGGACAACGGCATTCGACGGACTGTATACACGGAAATAGGAAAGAATAGCGATGTCGATTGAAATCTGGCTCGCCTTTGTCGCTGCTTCCGCTGTGTTGCTGGTCATTCCGGGGCCGACGATTCTTACCGTGATCAGCTACTCGATGACGCATGGCGGGCGCGCGCGAGTACCGCTCGTTGCCGCAGTTGCGCTCGGCGATTCGACCGCCCTTGCCGTTTCGTTGCTTGGGCTGGGCGCGCTGTTGGCGACTTCCGCGCTGTGGTTCACCGTGGTCAAGTGGATCGGAGGCACATATCTGATTTACCTCGGCATCCAGCGCCTGCGTGCCGGCGCCGTCCCGGCCGAGTTTGCGTCGCCATCGACGAACGCATCGACAACGAAGGTATTCGCCAACACCTATATCGTGACGGCACTCAATCCCAAGGGAATCATATTCTTTGTCGCGTTCCTGCCGCAGTTTCTTCGGCCAGGCGCGGATACAGGACGGCAATTGTGGATTCTCGCAATCACTTTCGTCGTGATGGCCACGCTCAACGCGAGCCTGTACGCCATCTTTGCCGCCTCGGCGTGTCGGCTGCTTGCTTCTCCTCGTGCCCGGCGACGCTTCAATGTCGCCGGCGGTACGCTGCTCTCCATCGCGGGTGTCTGGGCACTGCTGGCGAAAAGGACGGCCTGACTTCCACCGGTCGTTGTTCGCTAGGTGACGAAGAGATTCAGTACGGCGTCCAGGCCGCAGTGATCGATCGCGTACGTCGTCTTTTCGCGGACAATAGGCTTGGCGTGATAGGCAACGCTGATGTCAGCTTGCTGCATCATCGGCAAATCGTTCGCACCGTCACCGATCGCCACGACCAGGCTGCCGGGACGGGCCGACTCCGCGGCCAGTCGCGCGACGCAATCGGCTTTGCCGCGTCCGTCGATGATGGATCCGAGGATTCGGCCGGTAAGTTTGCCGTCGACGATCTCGAGTTCGTTGGCGCAACTGCAGTCGAAGGCCAGCCGCTGCGCAAGGCGATCGGTAAAGAAAGTGAAACCGCCGGAAACAAGAACGGTCTTTGCGCCGATCGAGCGTGCGCGCGCGAGCAGGCGCTCGGCACCAGGCGAAAGCTTGACCCGCTCGTCGTAGACGCGTTGCATCGCCGCGACTTCGAGGCCGGCGAGGAGCGCGATACGGCGCGTTACGCTTTCGGTAAACGCAAGTTGTCCACGCATCGTCGCGTCGGTGATCGCCGCGATCTCCGGCTTAATGCCGTGCATGTCGGCAAGCTCGTCGATGCACTCGATGGTGATCAGCGTCGAGTCCATGTCCATCGCAAGCAGACCGATTCGCTCCAGGCGTTGATCGTAGGGAACGAAAGCGAAGTCCACGCCAGCGGCGGCGCAGTAGGCTGCGACCGCCGATTGATTTCCCGCGTGCTCGAGTCTGAAGCACTGCGTCTCGGCGCCGTGGACTGCGTCGATACTGCGCGCGCCCGACAGTCGGGCGATTTCCTTGATCGTGGCCGTCGGGATGTCGGGGGCTTGGACCATCAGCGCGAATGACGTTTCCACTATCGAGTTCATCTTATACCGATGGGTCTTGTTGGCCAGTGAAGGCGACTGAGGGCCACTGAGGGCCGCTGAAACGTCAGGGCGCTCGCAAGCCGTCGAGACCACTAACAGTTCAGTCAGCGCTCAATAAGCACTCGAAGGCGCGAAGGCAAAAGACGAATGAAACCAGGACGTGGTGGCCATAACCATAGAGCCACGCGTTCTACTATTCGCGTCACAGGAAGGCGTATTATAGAGCGCTCGTTTGACCCCGTGAGGAGAAAACCATGACGCTGCGCTTGGGCGATACCGCCCCCGATTTTGTGCAGGAATCAAGCGAAGGACCGATTCACTTCCATCAGTGGCTAGGCAGCAGCTGGGGCGTGTTGTTCTCGCACCCCGCCGACTTTACGCCCGTATGCACGACCGAGCTCGGACTCACGGCGAAGCTCAAGGATGAGTTCGCGAAACGTAATGTCAAGGTGATTGCCTTGTCCGTGGATCCGGTCGAGTCGCACAAGAAGTGGATCAACGACATCAACGAGACCCAGCACACGAACGTCAACTTTCCGATCATCGCCGATTCCGACAGGAAGGTGGCGACGCTGTACGACATGATCCATCCCAATGCGAGCGCGACGGCGACCGTCCGGTCGCTGTTTGTCATTGATCCGAAAAAGATCGTACGATTGATAATCACGTATCCGGCGTCGACCGGTCGTAACTTCGACGAAGTGCTGCGAGTGATCGATTCGCTGCAGCTTACCGAGTATCACAGTGTGGCGACACCCGGCAACTGGAAGGACGGTGACGACGTCGTGATCGTGCCCTCGCTGCAAGACCCCGAAGTGTTGAAGCAGAAATTTCCCAAAGGCTTCAAGGCGCTGCGGCCGTATTTGCGGATGACGCCACAGCCGAATAAATAGCTGGGCGATAACCGAGCGCTGACTGACGTTAACTGAGCGCGTCGGCCGCGCCGGCGCAGTCCACGCAGTTCCGAATTCGGCTACCGACGCGTCAGGACCTCCGGTTCTGGCGCGTTTTGCTTTTGGAAGTCGGCGCGGGTAGCCGCGGTGTCTCGTCAGCAAGAACGAAGTCGATCTTGGTCGTCTCCAGATCGACGCGCGCCACTTTGATCGAAATGCGGTCGGCCAGCCGATAACTCTTACCGGTTCGCTCGCCATTCATCGCGTGGCGCACTGCGTCGTAGTGAAAATAGTCGTTGCCGAGTTCGGTCACGTGCACCAGGCCGTCGACATTTAGGCCGTCGAGGGTGACGAACAGACCGAAATGGGTGACTCCGCTGACGGTGCCGTTGAATACTTCGCCGACGCGATCTTGCATGAAGTAGCACTTCAGCCAGTTTTCGACATCACGTGTCGCGTCATCGGCACGCCGCTCGGTCTGCGAACAGTGAACGCCGAGTTCGGGCCATGTTGCGCCTACCGGACGATAGCGTTCTCCCGCCAGGCAGGCTTTGATACAACGGTGGACAAGCAAATCGGGATAGCGCCGTATCGGCGAGGTGAAATGCGTGTAAGCGTCATAGCCCAGCCCGAAGTGGCCTTCATTGTCGGGACTATAGACTGCCTGCTGGAGTGAGCGCAGCAGCACGGTCTGCAACAGGTTGAAATCGGGCCGGTCCTTGATCTTGGTCAGCAACTTGGCGTAGTCGCCCGGAGTCGGATTCTCGCCGCCGCCGATCGACAATGCAGAACCGGCGAGAAATTCCTTCAGCGCCGCCAGTTTTTCCGGTGTCGGACCTTCGTGTACACGATAGAGGGCCGGTTGTTTCTGCGCGAGCAGGTATTCTGCTGTGCAGACATTCGCCGCAAGCATGCATTCCTCGATAATCTTGTGCGCGTCGTTGCGCACCACGGGAACGATGGTCTCGATCTTGCCGTGCGGATCAAACTTCAACTCGAGCTCGATCGTTTCGAAATCGATCGCGCCACGAGCGCGGCGCGCGCCGGCGAGGGCCTTATACAGCGTGTAGAGCGTTTCGAGTCCCGGCAGCAGGGTTTTGGCTTCCTTGGACTTCGCCTTGGCCGGTTGCGATAGCCAGTCCCATACCTGCGTGTAGGTGAGACGAGCGCGCGAATGCATGACTGCGGGATAGAAGCGAGAGCTCTTGATCGTGCCGTCAGTGGCGATGCTCATTTCGCAGGCCATGCAAAGGCGATCGACATCGGGCTTGAGCGAGCAGAGTTCGTTGGAAAGTTCCTCCGGCAGCATCGGAATCACACGTCGCGGGAAATAAACCGAGGTCCCGCGTTCACGTGCCTCAACGTCGAGCGCATCGGCATCGCGCACATAGTGGCTGACGTCGGCGATGGCGACGATCAGGCGGAAGTCTTTCCCGACCTTCTCGCAGTAGACGGCATCGTCGAAGTCCTTGGCGGTCTCGCCATCGATCGTCACCAGCGGCAATGCAGTAAGGTCGGTGCGGCCCTTCCAGTCCGACTTCTGCACCTCTTTCGGAAAGCGGGTCGCCTGGCGCTTGGCGGCGGTGGAAAATTCGTGCGGCAGATCGTGCTTGCGCAAAGCGATTTCGATTTCCATTCCTGGGTCGGTGTAGTTGCCGAGAATCTGCGCGACCTTCGCCAGCGCTTCGCGATGAGCCGACGGCTGTTCGATCAACTCGGCCACGACGACCTGTCCCGGCTTGGCTTTGCCGCGCATATCGGGCGGCACGAGAATGTCCTGGCTGATGCGCTTGTTTTCCGCCACCAGGTACCAGATGCCGCGTTCTTCGTAGATGCGACCGACGACGTCGCGATTGGCGCGTTCGAGTACGTCTACCAGCGCGCCTTCGGGTCGGCCGCGTTTGTCGAGCCCGATAAGGCGTGCGGTTGCGCGATCGCCGTGCAGCGTCTTGTGCATCTCCTTCGGCGAGAGAAACAAATCGGGGCTTCCGTCATCGGGGATCAGGAAACCGAAGCCATCCGGATGTCCCTGCACCTTTCCGGTGATCAGGTCGAGCTTGGCGACCACACAGAGTTGCGATTTGCGGTTGGTCATCAATTGACCGTCACGCTGCATCGCTGCCAGCCGGCCATCGAAGGCTTCGCGTTCGGCGTCACCGTGGATGCGCAGGACCTTCGCGAGATCGTCGGCCTGCATCGGCACGCCTTGCTCGCGCAGCGCTTCGAGGATTTGTTCGCGTTCGGGAATAACGACGTCGCCGCGCGCTCGACGCAGGCGTCGGGCGGTCGGCGAGGGGGCCGCGGTTCGAGCTGCGCGCTCTTCGCGGGGAGGGGGTTTCTTTGACAAGGTTATATCTCTTTCGTAAAATATCGGGTTCTGTACGTCCGTTCATCTCATGGAAGTGAGATTCCGATGAAGCGGGCGGCACCATCGTGCCCAGATGGCGGAATTGGTAGACGCACTAGGTTCAGGTCCTAGCGGTGGCAACACTGTGGAGGTTCGAGTCCTCTTCTGGGCACCACAAGCTTTTGCACGAGTCCGTGCGAAAGCCTCGCAATGCACTGCAGGTCGGCGCTGTGCGCGCATATTCCCGCATTGTCCCACACCAATGCCCTTAGCGAAGGCGCGCGCGCAATCCCTCGGGTGACAGCGTGTCGTAGACCTCGAACGGCTGCCGAATCCACGGGTTGTCCGGCAGATAGTCGACGTAGTAGTCCGGCTTGAACACCGAGCACGCCTTGTACCAGATGACGGCGGTGCGGATATCCGCGATGTGCGTGAACCTCAGCGGCAATTCCTTGTAGACGGCGGCCAGTGTGTGGCCGGAGTCGACCAGGTCGTCGACCAGCAGCACGCGATTCCCCAGACGCGGCGCAGTCATCGTCATATGCTCGGCAATGACCAGGTCGCCACGCAAGGTGCCGCCTTCTGCCGTATACGAATGTGTCGACAGGATCGCCAGCGGCAGCTCGTAAATACGCGACAGAACGTCGCCAACGCGCAGGCCGCCACGCGCGATGCAGATAATCTGGTTGAAATCCCATCCTGACTCGTGCACCTTCAGCGCGAGGCGTTCGACGAGCGTGTTGTACTGATCCCAGCTGATATGAAGATCCGTGCTCAAAGCGCGACTCGGTCAGCCGAACGGATGGTGCAGCAGAATCGTTTCGTCGCGCTCAGGTCCGGTCGACACCATCGAAATCGGTACGCCGGTAAGTTGTTCGACGCGTCGAAGGTAGGCGCGCGCGTTGGCGGGCAAGGCGTCGAAGTTGTCGATGCCGAATGTGCTTTCTTTCCAGCCTGGGAGTTGCTCGTATACGGGCTCGCATTCGGCGACGGCTTCCGCGCCGGTCGGCAACAGCGCCAGCGGTGAGCCTTTGACACGATAACTCGTACAGATCTTGATGGACTCCATGCCATCGAGCACGTCCAGCTTGGTAATGCACAGGCCATCGACACCGTTGAGCTGCAAGGACCGGGTCAGTGCGGGGACGTCCAGCCAGCCGCAGCGACGCGGCCGGCCCGTCACCGATCCGAATTCATTGCCGCGCTTGGCCAGACCGGCGCCAATGTCGTCAGTGAGCTCGGTCGGGAATGGACCGGTGCCGACGCGCGTCGTGTACGCCTTGACGATGCCGAGGACATAGTCGAGCAATTGCGGACCGATGCCGCTGCCGGGCGCTGCGGCTCCAGCAAGACAATTGGACGAGGTTACGTAGGGATAAGTGCCGTGATCGATGTCGAGCAGTGCGCCTTGCGCTCCCTCGAACAGCAGCGAGTCACCGCGTCGTCGCGCTTGCTGGATCAGAGCGGCCACATCGCCGACCATCGGTAGCATCGCGGGAGCCAAAGCCAGCGTGGCATCCAGCGTTTGTTGATACGGCACGGCTTCGCATTTGTAATATTGCGTCAGGACAAAGTTGTGGAATTCGAGCAGCGGCTTGAGTTTCGTGGCGAAACGGTCGGGGTAGAACAGATCCTGCAAGCGCAGCGCGCGCCTCGCAATCTTGTCTTCGTAAGCCGGGCCGATGCCGCGACCGGTCGTCCCGATCTTGGTCTCACCCATCGCGGCTTCGCGCGCATTGTCGAGCGCGACATGATAGGGAAGCACCAGCGGACACGCCGGTGAAATCGAGAGTCGCGAACGAACGCTGACGCCGGCCGCCTCGAGTTCGCCGATCTCCTGAAGCAGTGCCGATGGCGAAAGCACGACGCCGTTGCCGATGTACGCGCGCACCTGCGGCCGCAGTATTCCCGACGGGATAAGGCGCAACACGGTCTTCTTGTCGCCAATCACCAATGTGTGGCCGGCGTTGTGTCCGCCCTGGAAGCGCACGACGCCTTGGGCGTGTTCGGTCAACCAGTCGACGACCTTGCCTTTGCCTTCATCGCCCCACTGGGTGCCGATGACGACGACGTTCTTGCCCATGCGCTTCCTTAAGTCGATTGCGTGCCGATGGCGGCGAGTTGGCGAAGATCGAGTGTAAAGCCGGTCGCGGGACGCGCGCGGCCAAACGCTTTGCCGATGCCGTCGTAACGCTCGCCACGTCCGATCGCACTGGGCTCGCCCGCGGTGAAAACCGAGAAGTTCGCGCCGGTCTGATAGTGATAACCACGCAAGTCTGCGAGGTCGATGTGCAAGGCCTCGACTTTCGACGCAGCTGTCTCCGCGAGCGTCGAAAGAGTAGCCAGAGCTCCTGCGATCGACGGCGTATCGGGCAGGCGCGCGCGCGCCGCGGCGAGGACTTCGTCGGCAGGACCGTAGAGCGTCGGCAACGCGGCGAACGCGTCCCGCCATGCCGCGGGGAGGCGGGCGGTCAATTCAGCGACCGCCGGGACGTCCTTCGTGCGCAGCGCGGAAAACAACTCACTGTCGGAGCCGTCGCCCGCGATGTGCGCACCGTTGGCGAGAGCGCGATAGACGCCGACATGGCCCAGATCGAGGTGCAGGCCGCCCACGCCGGCCGCGGCGAGCGATGACAACAACAGCCCAAGCACCTCCGTGTCTGCGGCAACGCTGGCATCGCCGTAGAGTTCAGCGCCAATCTGCAGCACCTCACGCGTGCGGACCTGGTCGGAAGTCGTCGTGCGCAGCACGCTGCCGGCATAGCAAAGGCGCGTCACACCCGGCTCGTTCAGCAAATGGGCATCGATGCGCGCGACCTGCGGCGTAATGTCGGCACGCAGGCCCAACAGGCGACCCGAAAGCGGGTCCACCGTTTTGAACGTCTGCAAATCGAGATCGTGGCCGGTGCCGGTCAGCAGTGAATCCAGATGTTCGATGAGCGGCGGTTGCACCAGCCGGTAACCGTGCTCTCGAAAATGGTCGAGCAAGGTTCGTCGCAGCGCTTCGATCGCTTCCGCCTCGTCCGGCAGGATGTCCTCGATGTATTCGGGCAGGAGCCAATTACGCATAGAGCACCAACAGGCTGATAGCGCCGATAGACAACGAGATAAGACCGACAAAGCGCAGCTGCCCGTCGGACAGTTCGGTCAATCGGCGAAACGTGTCGCGCCAGAGCTGCGGCGCGAGCAAAGGCAGCAGACCTTCCAGCACCAGCACCAGCGCGCACGCAGCAAAAAACGCGTCCTTCATTTCGCTATCGGCCGTTCGACAATGCGCGTGTGGCGATCGCGACTACTTTGCTTTGGTGCGAGGCGCCGGAACTCCACCCGGTTGCTTCAGGTACTGGAAGAATTCCGAACTCGGATCCAGCACCAGGAGGTCGCTTCTGCTCTTGAAAGTCGCCTTGTACGCCTCGAGGCTGCGGTAGAACGCATAGAACTCGGGGTTTTGTCCGTACGCCGCCGCATACGTGGCCGAGGCCTTGGCATCGCCTTCGCCTTTGACTTTCTGCGCCTGCTTGTATGCGTCGGCAAGGATTACTTCGCGCTGGCGATCGGCATCGGCGCGAATCTTTTCCGACTCTGCGCCGCCGAGCGAGCGTAGTTCGTTTGCAACGCGCTTGCGTTCCGATTCCATGCGCTGGTACACCTGCGCCAGCACTTCGTCCGGAAGTTCGACGCGGCGCAGCCTGACGTCGACCACTTCGACGCCGATGGTCTTGGCGTCGGCGTCGGCCTTCTGCCGCGTCGTCGTCATGATTTTTTCGCGCTCGGTCGAGATCGCTTCGTGCAGCGTGCGCTTGTTGATCTCCTCGGCGAGATTGGCACGTATGGTTTGCGCGAGACGACGTTTCGCCGCCTCTTCGTCCCCGGTGACGCTCTGATAGTACTTGCGCACGTCGATGATCCGCCAATAGGCGATGAAGTCGGCCTTCAGCGGCGTCTTTTCGGACGTTGTCACGCGGTCCGGGTCGGACGTCTCAAGCAGCAGGATGCGCTTGTCGTAGAACTTGACGTTCTGCAGCAGCGGCACCTTGAAATAGAGTCCCGCATCGGTCTTGGCATCGATAAATTCGCCGAGCTGAAACTTGATCGCGTACTGCTTCTGGTCGACCGTGTAGAGCGACTGCGACAGGACCAGGATGGCCGCAACCAGCAGTGCGATCAGCGGTGTCGCGGCCTTCATCGTCCACTCCCATCGCGGTTACGCGGCAGATCGCGAGTGCGGCCCGCGTCCAGCGGGGCGACTGCCTCGGGTACCGCGGGTCGCGGGGTTTCTACGGGGCTCGGCGTGCTCGTCGCCGGCGCCTGCTTGAGCAGTTGCTCGAGCGGCAGATAGAGGAGGTTGTTGCCACCCTTTTGATCGATCATTACTTTGCTCGAGTTGCCGAGCACCGACTGCATCATGTCCAGATAAAGTCGCTGGCGCGTGACTGCCGGCGCTTTCGCGTACTCGACCAGGATCTGCCGAAATCTGCTGGCGTCGCCGTCGGCGCGCTGGACGACGCTCGCGTTGTAGCCATCGGCCTCCTGCAACAGCCGCGACGCCATACCGCGCGCGCGCGGAACGACATCGTTGGCGTAGGCCTGGCCCTCGTTCTTCTGGCGTTCGCGATCCTGCTTTGCTTTCACTGCGTCATCGAACGCGGCCGCGACCTGGTCGGGCGGCAACGCATTTTGCAGCGTGACTTTTTGAATGTAGATGCCCGTACCGTAGCGATCGAGCATCGCCTGCATCAGTCGTTCAGTCTCGGTGGCGATCTGCGCGCGGCCTTCGTACAGCGCAAAATCCATCTGGCTGTGTCCGGCGACTTCGCTCATCGCTGTTTGCGCCACCTGCGCCACGACTTCGTCGGGCTTGCGCGCGTTGAAAAGATAATCGGCCGCGCTCTTGAGGTTGTACTGAACCGCGAACTGGATATCGATGATGTTTTCGTCGTCGGTAAGGAACAGCGATTCCTTGGCGATCTTGTTACGCGGATTGCCGTTGCGGTAACCGATTTCTACCGTCTTCACCTGGGAGAAATCGACGACTTCGACCGACTCGACCGGAAACGGCAGATGCCAGCGCGGACCCGGCGTCGTCGTCTCTGTGTACTTGCCGAAGCGGGTGACCACGCCGCGCCTGCCTTCGTCGACGATGTAGAAACCGCTGGCGAGCCACACCACCACCACCAGCGCGGCGAGCATTCCTGCGCCGCCGAGCGGAAACGAAGTCTTCGGTGGCGGACCACCGTCGGACGACGCGCCTTCCGCGCTCTTGCGTCCGAACATTTCATTCAGGCGGCGGCTCAGATTGCGCCAGATCTCGTCGAGATCCGGCGGCCCGTTGCGGCCGCGTTTACCCCATTGCGGGTCGTTGAGGGACATGGGGAGCGGTGGCCTTAGATTGCCCTAGTTACTGTCGTTGCCCAGAATGCTGGGGGCTCGGGATTTATGGGGACTGGCCCCGGCAAGCTCAGGCACCGGGGATCCAGATCGTGGGAATCGCTCGGCCAGCGCGGCGCGCAACGCTGGCACGCCCGCGCCGGTCAGCGCGCTTAAACGAACGGCAGCGATTTTACCATATTCGTCGCGTTCAATTCCCGGCTCAATCCCAGCCGCGTCGCCCTTGTTCCAGACCAGAATGCGGGGCACTTGTTCGGCTCCGATTTCGGCCAACACCGCGTCGACTGCGGCGATCTGTGCCTCTCGGGCGACGTGACTCGCATCGACGACGTGCAGCAGGAGGTCCGCATCGACCGTCTCTTTGAGCGTCGCCCGGAACGCGGCGACCAGATCGTGCGGGAGATCGCGGATGAAGCCGACGGTGTCGGAGAGGACGATAGCCTCCGCGTCCGGCAGTGTCAGCTTGCGCAGCGTCGTGTCGAGAGTGGCGAACAGCTGGTCCGCGGAGTAACTCGATGCGCCTGTCAGGCGATTGAACAAAGTCGATTTGCCGGCGTTGGTGTAGCCGACCAGCGCGACGTTCCGGACCGCCGCACGACGGCGAGCGCGCCGCTGCGTCTCGCGCTGACGCTCGACCAGGGCCAAGCGACTTTTCAGCATCTTCACGCGTTCGCCGATCAGGCGGCGGTCGGTTTCGAGCTGGGTCTCGCCAGGGCCGCGCAAGCCGATACCGCCTGTCTGGCGCTCGAGGTGAGTCCAGCCGCGGACCAGCCGCGTGGAGAGGCGCTCAAGCTGCGCAAGCTCGACCTGCAACTTGCCTTCGGCACTTTGCGCGCGCTGCGCGAAGATATCCAGGATCAAACTGACTCGATCGACGACGCGACAATCCAGAGCGCGTTCAAGATTGCGTTGCTGAGCGCCTGACAGGTTGTGATCGAAGATAACGAGTTCGGCGCCGGTTTCGCTACGCATCTGCGCGATCTCAGCGACCTTGCCCTTGCCGGCGAACAGCGCCGGATCGGGCTTTGCGCGGCGTCCGGTGATCACGCCCATCACTTCGGCTCCGGCCGATGCTGTCAAAGCTTTCAGTTCGGCCAGACGCTCCCCGGGCTCCCCGTCGTTGAGATCGAGTTCGACCAGCAGCGCGCGATCGCCGCCTTGCGGACGTTCAATCATGAATCGTCGCGCCGCCCGCCGCCTTGCGGCGGCAGTGGGCAATCCTGCAGGGCCTTGGGATCAGGCTTCGCGGTCGCTATCCTGCGCCGGCACGGTAATGGCACGGGCGGGAACGACGGTCGAGATGGCGTGCTTGTACACCATCTGAGTCACAGTGTTCTTCAGCAGCACAACATATTGGTCGAACGACTCGATCTGCCCCTGCAGCTTGATGCCGTTGACCAGATAGATCGAAACCTGGACATGCTCTTTGCGCAATGTATTCAGGAACGGGTCTTGTAGCATTTGCCCTTTCGTGCTCATGTTGTTGCTCCGCTTATTGTTGGAAACCTCTGGGGAATCGTTTCGCACTCCCGGCACGCCAGCCCGAAGGCGCAGTGTCCGGCTCTCGACCTCCTGGTGACGCGCGTTTGAGTCCATCGCCCTGCCCGGTCCCTAAGTTGGCACCCGTGAGGAACTACTTGCGTCGCGACCGCCTCGGGGTGGTAGCCGTCGCGTACGGGTTGGCGCCTGTCTTGAATTGTATCCTAAGCGGCGTTCCCTTCAGTTTGAACACGTCCAGGAAGAAATGTTCCAGATAACGGCGATAGGTCGCGGGAACAGCGCCCAGCGAGGTGCCGTGAATGACGATAATGGGCGGATTCATCCCGCCCTGATGCGCGTAGCGCATCTTGGGGCGCACCATGCCGGCGCGCGGGGGTTGCTGCTGAGCAACCGCGGTCGCCAGGGCGCGCGTTAGCTTGGGCGTCGGCAGCTTCGACATCGCCGCGGCATAGGCCTCGTCGATCGACTTGAGTAACCCGGAAATACCCTTCCCGTCGCGCGCCGAAATCGTGTGTTGCTTGGCGAATGAAAGGAACGCTAGCTTGCGGTCGAGTTCCCGTTTGATGTTGGCGCGTGCGTCCGCGCTCAGGCCATCCCACTTGTTGACCGCGACGACCAGCGCGCGGCCCGCCTCCAGGATAAATCCCGCGATGTGGGCGTCCTGCTCGGACACATCCGCCTGCGCATCGACGAGCAGGATCACGACATTGGCGTCTTCGATCGCTTGTAGCGTCTTGATGACCGAGAATTTTTCGATGACGTCGGTGACCTTGCCGCGCTTCCTCACTCCGGCGGTATCGATCAGCGTGTAGTGGCGTCCGCCGCGGTCGAAGTCGATATAGAGCGAGTCGCGAGTGGTGCCCGGCTGGTCGAACGCGATGACACGGTCCTCACCCAGCAGCGTATTGACCAGCGTCGATTTTCCGACGTTCGGCCGTCCGACGATCGCGACCTTGACCCGCTTGTCATCGTCGTCGGCGCGTTCGTCGTCGGCCGCTTCCTCGGATTTCGGGCACTGGGCCAACGCGTGCTCGACCAGGTCGCGCACGTTTTCGCCGTGCGCCGACGAGATCGGCAACGGCGTGCCCAAGGCCAGCTCGTGAAACTCGGCCGTCACTCGCTCGGGCGCCAAGCCCTCGCTCTTGTTGACCGCGAGCAAGACGGGCCGGCCCGAGCGGCGCAACAGGTCGGCGATGGTCTTGTCGAGCGCTGTCATCCCCTCGCGGCCATCGACGAGGAAAATCACGACGTCGGATTCAGCTATCGCCTGGCGCGTCTGCTTGGCCATCGCATGGTAGATGCCGTCCTTCGCCTTGGGCTCGAAGCCACCGGTGTCGACGACCAGATAGGGCCGGTCGCCACCTCGACCGCGGCCGTAGTGCCGGTCGCGAGTCAGCCCCGGAAAGTCGGCGACCAGCGCCGCCCGCGACTGCGTCAGGCGGTTGAACAAGGTGGATTTGCCGACGTTGGGCCGGCCGACAAGAACGACAGTTGGCAGCATTGCGGTATTTCGAATCGGGCGTGGCGTTGGGAATGCACCGGTTGGAACCAGTGCTTTGGTTTCCGCGCCTAGCCGCTGGCGCTAAAACCGAGACCTATTTGGCCGATGCGCTGATAAGGTTTCCGTTCAGGGTTTGCCAAACGGCCGATTCGGCCGCGGGCATTGGCTGGGACAAGGCCCCGCTGCCATCGGTGGCGACGCGGCCGACAAGCGCTCCATCTTCACGATCGAGCAAATGCAGATAGCCCTCGATATCGACGACGCCGACCGCTGTGCCTATGAGCACGGGGCCACTCGGAAAGCGCGTTGACAAGTTTGTCCTGCTTCCACACCGACGCTCCGGTGATCTTGTCCAGCGCATGCACCGCACCCTTGTCGTCGGTCAGATAGAGGTAGCGCTGATCGATCGCAATGCCGGAGAGGCTGGAGAGATCCCGCGACCACGATAAGGTTTCCGTTGATCACTTCGAAGCAGGCAACGCGACCCTGGTATGCGGCGGCGCAGACTTGGCGCTCATCGATGAGCGGGAGACTGGCGACGTCGGCAATGCGCTCGAGTTCGTTCGAACCTTTGGACGTGGCGACGCTCGCCTGCCAGCCCAGCGTGCCGGTGTTGACGTCGAATGCGAGCAGCTTGCCTCCCGCGGTGCCGGTGAACAAAGCACCGCGAGCGACGCTGCCGCCGACGAAGCGACGTACCGTGAGCGGCGGGCTCGTCCCGGTGTAGGACCATTTCGAACTTCCGTCCTCCTCGGAAAGCGCGGTTATCTTGGCATCGAGCGTCCAGACGATGACCTTGCCTTCGCTGATCTTCGGCGGACCGGCAACTTCCGTGGAAACCTTGGCATTCCAAGCCGGCTTGCCGGCAGTATCAAACGTCAGGACGTCGCCTTTGTTGGTGCCCACGATGACTTTGGTCGCGGAGGCTCCGACGCCGGCCTGCAAAGGTTTGTCGGCCTTGGCGCGCCATACCTCTTTTCCGCTCAGCGCCTCGACGCGCACGATCGTGCCGTCGGGACCCGCGGCATAGATCGCGTCGCCCACGATTGCCGGCGCGAAAATAGCTTTGCCTTTGCTACCTAGCGAAACCTGCCAATCGAGTTTGGCGGTCAGCTTAGCCTGGAACTCCGGCAGCGGACCGGGCCGCGTTACCTTGAAGCCCCAGAATTCCGGGGTCAATATCGGGATCGTGCTGGAAGGAAGCCATGAGGTCATTGACGGCGGAAGGCTCTGGCACGCGCCGAGAAGAAGGGCGATTGCCATCGGCGTTAACCGGCCGAGTTTGATCATTTCGCGCTCCCGAGCGCATCAAGCTTGACCTGCACGAACGGCTTGTAACCGGACTTGGGGTCGATTTTCGCGGCCGCGATCTCATAGGCGGCGCGCGCCTCCACAGGCTTGCCCGCAGCCAACAGGATGTCGCCTTTGAGATCGGCGTAGAGCGCGGCGAAGGCTTCGTCGGTCTTGACATCGAGCGTTTTCAGCGCCTCATCGTATTGCTTGTCGTCGAGCAGCGCCTCAGCTAGGCGAAAACGTGCGATTGCCTTGAGTTCATCTTCGCTGCTGTGATCGATGACCCATTGCAATTGCTGCTTCGCGCCCGGACGGTCGTTATTGTCGTATTGCAACTTCGCATACAACAACGCAGCGCGCGGCGCGTAGGCCGTCCGCGAGTAACGGTCGACAATCTGCGTCGCCGGATCCTTGGCCTTGCTGAGATCCTTGGCCGCGACCGCCTGGCTTAACGCCATATAAAGGACGCTGGCCTGTTCCGCCTGGTTCTTCTGATACCAACGCCATCCTTGCACCGAGATGACAACCACCGCGAAGACCGTGATGGCGGCGCTGACGTACTTGCCATACTGGTCCCACCACGCCCTGAGGTCGTCGATTTGTTCCTGTTCCTGTAGATCATAGACAGCCATAGCTCACCCTTGCTCTAGGAATCGCGACGCGACTCGTTAATCTGTTGGTTGTTTGGTTGGCTTTTGGATCAACTTCGAGGCCAACCTGCTCAAGCCGGCACCTTGGCAGCGACGTCCTGCGCGTGCGCCTTGAGGTGCCGCATCAATTCGCCCGGCGCCAGTGCCAGTTGCTCGCCGGCGACTCGCAGCGGTTTGAGTCCCACACGGTGGGCGGCGACTTCATCGTCGCCGATGACCAGCGCGTAGCGCGCACCACTGCTGTCGGCTTTTTTCATTTGCGTCTTGAAGCTACCGCCTCCGGCGTGCACGACGATCGCCAATCCTTCATCGCGCAGTTTCTCGGCGACTGCGATCGCGAGTTTGGTCGCTTGCTCGCCGACGTGAACCACGTATGCATCCGCCGCTTCCTTGCGACGGATCGTCCTGCGTCCTGCAGCAACAGGATCATGCGTTCGACCCCCATGCCGAAGCCGCATGCAGGCGTCCGCTTGCCGCCGAGTTGTTCGAACAGGCCATCGTAGCGACCGCCGCCGGCAACCGTGCCTTGCGCACCCAGTCGATCGGTGGTCCATTCGAATACCGTCCGATTGTAGTAGTCCAGTCCGCGCACCAGGCGTGGATTGATCGAGTACGCGATTGCCTGATCGGACAGCAGTTGCTGCAAGCCGTCGAAATGCGCACGCGAATCCGGGCCCAGCGTATCCACCAGGCGCGGGGCCGCCGTTATCATCTGCTGCAGCGCCGGATTCTTGCTGTCGAGAATGCGCAATGGATTGCTCTGCAATCGGCGCCTTGAGTCCTCATCGAGCAGCGCGCTGTGGCGTTCGAAATGAGCAACCAGCGCACCGCGATGGATGCGACGTTCTTCGGCGTCTCCAATCGAATTGATTTCAAGCCGGATGCCGTCGAGTCCCAGGCGCCGCCAAAGGCGCGCCAGCATGACGATCTGCTCGGCGTCGACATCCGGCCCTGCAAAGCCCAGCGCCTCGACATCGAACTGGTAGAACTGGCGGTAGCGACCTTTCTGCGGGCGCTCGTGACGAAACATCGGACCCGACGTCCACACCCGCAGCGGCCGTTCATAAGTGAGATTGTGCTCGATCGCAGCGCGAACGATGCCGGCGGTCGCTTCAGGGCGCAGCGTGAGACTGTCACCGTTGAGTCGATCGCTGAACGTGTACATTTCCTTTTCGACGACGTCGGTTTCGGTGCCGATGGCGCGCACGAACAACGGCGTCGATTCCACCAGCGGTACCCGCAGATTGCGATAGCCGTATTGGACGAACACGTCGCGCACGGCAGTCTCGAAAAACTCCCAGACTGCGGCCTCGTCGGGCAGCACGTCGTTCATGCCGCGTACGGCCTGTATCACCGGAATCGCCATTGCTTTAAGCAACCGCCTTGACGGCGATCGACTTCTTGTCGGGTTTCAGATGTGCTGCAGCGGGTTCGCCGCCATACGTTGCGCGAACGTAGTCAGCAACGATCTGCTGGAACTCTTCGGCGATCCGATCACCTCGCAAGGTCACCGTCTTCTGGCCATCGACAAAGACCGGCGCGACCGGTATTTCGCCGGTGCCCGGCAAGCTGATGCCGACATTGGCCATCTTCGATTCACCGGGCCCGTTGACGACGCAACCCATTACCGCGACGCTCATCGCTTCGACGCCGTCGTAGCGCCCGCGCCACAGCGGCATCTGCGCACGCAAGTAGCTTTGAATCTTGTCGGCGAGTTCCTGAAACACGGTGCTCGTCGTCCGTCCGCAACCTGGACAAGCGGTGACCAGCGGCGTGAACGAGCGCAGTCCCATCGTCTGCAGTATTTCCTGCGCGACGACAACCTCGCGCGTGCGATCACCGTTCGGCTCGGGAGTCAGCGATATGCGGATGGTGTCGCCGATGCCTTGCTGCAGTAGCACTGCGAGCGCGGCAGTCGATGCGACGATACCCTTCGAGCCCATGCCGGCCTCGGTCAGACCGAGGTGCAGCGGATAGTCACAGCGTCGCGCGAGATCGGTGTATACGGCGACCAGGTCCTGCACGTCGGAGACTTTGCACGCCAGCACGATCCGATCGCCGGCGAGCCCGAGTTCCTCGGCGCGTTGCGCACTGCCGATCGCTGAAGCGACCAGCGCTTCGCGCATTACCTGCGCGGCCGCCAGCGGGGTCGAGGCTTTGGCATTTTCATCCATCATGCGCGCGAGGAGGTCCTGGTCGAGGCTTCCCCAATTGACGCCGATGCGAACAGGTTTCCCGAACTCGATGGCTTTTTCGATCATCACCGCGAACTGCGTATCGTGCTTGCTGCCTTTGCCGACGTTACCCGGATTGATCCGATATTTCGCCAGCGCGCGCGCGCAGTCCGCATGCGCCGTCAGAAGTTTGTGTCCGTTGAAATGAAAATCACCGATCAATGGCACCGGGCACAGCATTGCGTCGAGCCGTTCGCGAATCGCCGGCACCGCGGCGGCGGCTTCCGTCGTATTGACGGTGATGCGCACCAGTTCCGAGCCGGCATCGGCCAGAGCCTTTACCTGTGCGACTGTCGCTTCGATATCGGCCGTGTCGGTATTGGTCATCGACTGGACGACGATCGGCGCGCCGCCGCCGATGACGACGTCACCGATACGAACCGCACGCGAGTGCCGCCTCGGTGCGGGACCGCGATCCGACCAAGCCGTTGCGATGGCGTCAGACATGTTCGTCGAAAGGCGCCTAGCGCAGCACCAGGCGCGCGACGTTCGCCCGCGTGTGCGGCGTCAGATCTACCGGTGCGCCTCGATACACCACCGTTACCGCGTCCGCATTGCCGAGGACAACCGAGAAGGGCGGCGTGCCGTCGAACGCCTCGCTGGAATTTGCCGAAACGGTTCTCGAGATCAGTACGCGCCCGCGACGATCCCGGATTTCGGTCCATGAGCTGTCGCTGTAGCTGATATGGAGTGGGCCCTCGGACGGGCGTTCATCGGCCGCCTTTGCGCCAGTCGCCGGACTTGCCGCCGCCACGTCGTGCAGTGGACGAAGGTCCGGGCGTCGGACGCGCGGCATCGGCGCCTTCCGGTTTCGCCTCCTTGCTGGCATTCGGCGCCATGCGTCATCGTACTCGGGGCCGACGCCGGGTTTGCGGACACCGGCGCCGCAGGCGCAGGTGTGGTTGTCGGCTGGGCGGCCGGCGCAGGAGCCGTCACCGGCAAGTTTGCATCGGCTGCCGGCGTGCCCTCGCCTGGGTTCTTGTCGGTGACCGGATTCGGCAGCGGCACCGAAGTGGCCGACGAGGCTGGGGCGGGTGCTTCCGTTTGCGCGCTCGGGGTCACGTCTGCACGTCCCGGCTTGCCGCGATACCACTCATAGGCAGCAGCGGCAACGACACACGCGACGAGGATCAGCGGAATCAGCCAGCGACCGAAGCTGGCCGGCCGGCGCTGGGCGCTCGGCAACTCGCCCATTCGCGCGAGCGTGGACTGCAGCGGTGGCGACTCGAGTGACGGCGCATGCGCCGCGTCAGGCAGCAATGCGATCAGCGTTGCTGCATCGAGTCCCAGCAGGCGCGCGTAATTGCGCACAAACCCGCGAGTAAAGGTGCGTCCCGGAAGTTCGTCGAAGGCCTCGTCTTCGAGCGCCCTAACCTGACGCGGTGCGAGCTTGAGCTGTTGCGCGACCTGGTCGAGCGATAAGCCGGCGGCCTCGCGCGCGGCTCGGAGGTGGCTGCCGGCGCTCTGCGGCGTCGACGCCAACCCTTCGTCGTTGGTCGGTTCGTCGGTAGCCATCACGGACATTTCTCAGTGGTGATCGCCTTGGTTTCCGGAGCATCCGGATAGCGGTTGCGCAATTGCGACGTGTATGACAACTGAGCCTGGCTATCGCCGAGTTTCTGCTCCACACACATTCCCAGGTACAACACTTCGGGGGCGGGATTGGTCGTCTGCATGGCACCTCGCACGGAAGTGCGTGCTTCCTGGTAGCGGCCGGCCTTGTAGGCGATGACTGCGAGTCCATAGCTGGCGAGCGGATTCCCCGGCTGTGCTGCCAGCGCCCGCTTGAAATAGGATTCGGCGTTGCGATCGTCACCCATCGCCTGGGCGCAACGCCCGGCATTAACCAACGCGATTTCCGGCGTCCGGTATAAGCGGTTCTGCACGGCGATTTCGAATTGCTGAATGGCTTCGGCTTCGCGTTTGTGCTGGCACAGATACCAGCCCCAGTTGTGGTGAATGTCGGAGTCGTTTGGAGTGAGCGCCAACGCGTGGGTGAAGCTCTCCTCGGCTTTGCGGTCATCGCCGATGACCGCGTAGACCAGGCCGAAAATGTTGTAGGCAGGCGCGTACGACGGATCGGCCGCAACGGCCTGGTTCAATTCGTTGATCGCGACGTCCATCTGGCCGCGTTCGTAGTAGCCGACGGCAAGGTCCGTGTGCAGTCGGGCCCGGTCAGTTGCCGGCGCCATCTGCTGCGGCGGCGGTCCGCTGGGCGCCGGCTGTGCCGTCGCTGGTTGCGGCGCATCCTTCGTAAACTGTACGCCGGTTATTCCGCCGCAACCGGACAGCGCGCTCAGGGTGAGCGTCAGCGCGATACTCAGTGCGACAAGTTTAGCGATAAAAGCGATTGATTTTTGCATGGGTGGCGACACCGCTATAGGCACGCTCGGCACGGCCTTGGTTAACTTGCATAGCCGATCGCTTCAGCTGACGGCAATGGGCTGGATTTTCTGCAGCCGACGCTTGGTCTTGTCCTGAACCTGCCCGGCGAGCTGGCCGCAGGCGGCGTCGATGTCGTCGCCGCGCGTCTTCCGGATCGTTGCGACCAAATCTGCGTCACGAAGCACCTTTTGGAACGCAAGGATACGTGTGCGCGAGCTGGTTTTGAACTCGGTATTCGGAAACGGATTGAACGGAATCAGATTGAACTTGCAGGGTACGTTTCGCACGAGCTCGACCAACTCTCGTGCCTGATCCGGCGCATCGTTGACGTGGTCGAGCATCACGTACTCGAATGTCACGAAATCGCGCGGCGCCTTCTCGATATAGCGCAGGCACGCGGCGAGCAACTCCCTGATCGGATACTTGCGGTTGATCGGCACCAGCGCGATCGCGCAGCGCGTCGTTCGGCGCGTGGAGGCTGACCGCCAGTGCGACCGGGCAATCATCGCGGAGTCGATCGAGGGCCGGCACCAGGCCGGACGTCGATAGCGTAACGCGGCGGCGCGACAAGCCATAGGCGTTGTCGTCCAGCATGATGCGCATGGCCGTCACGACGTTGTCGTAGTTGGCCAGCGGCTCGCCCATGCCCATCATGACCACGTTGGTGATCGGATGGTGTCCCTGCACGATCCACGGCGCGGTTGTTCCGTCGGCGAGCAGCGCGCGGTTGGCGTGCCAAAGCTGGCCGATGATTTCGCCGACGCTGAGATTTCGGTTGAAGCCCTGCTTGCCCGTGGAGCAGAACGCACAGTCCAGCGCGCATCCGGCCTGAGACGAAACGCACAGCGTTCCGCGATCGTCTTCGGGAATGTAGACCGCCTCCACGGCGTTCGCGCTGCCAACGTCGAGCAGCCACTTTCGCGTGCCGTCGCTGGCGGTCGAATCGCGGACGACCGCGGGCGCGCGAATTTCGGCGTCAGCCCTCAACATCTCGCGCGTCGTCTTAGCCAGATCGCTCATCGCGTCGATGCCGTCGGCGAGCCCGCGATGCACCCAGCGCAGAGTCTGCCTGGCGCGGAACGGTTTTTCGCCGCGTTCGGCGAAAAACGCGTCCATCGCGGACTGGTCGAAGTCGAGAAGATTGATCATGGTGCAACCTGCGGTATTTGGCCGCTTATCGCCTGTAAACGTTCATCGCTGGGAAGAAGTAGGCAATTTCCACCTTGGCCGTTTCCGCCGCATCGGAACCGTGAACCGCGTTCGCGTCGATCGAGTCAGCGAAATCGGCGCGGATCGTGCCGGCCTCCGCCTTCTTCGGGTCCGTCGCCCCCATCAGCTCGCGATTCTTGACGATGGCATTATCACCCTCAAGGACCTGAATCATGACGGGTCCGGAGATCATGAAACTCACCAGGTCCTTGAAGAACGGGCGTTCCCGATGAACGGCGTAAAAGCCTTCGGCATCGGCGCGCGAGAGCCAGACCATCCTGGCCGCGACGATTGCTAGGCCTGCCTTCTCGAAACGAGCGTAAATTTGACCGATGACGTTCTTGGCTACTGCGTCCGGTTTGATGATCGAAAGGGTGCGTTCTACCGACATACGTGCGCTCCGACGAGATAATTGCGAGTAAATTCAAAATTATACCACGTCGAGGGGGTCCTTTCGAGGGTCGCAGCCGACCCGCCGCAGGAGGGCTGGTCAGCTAAGCCGCGGGCCGCAGGAGGCGCCCGCGGGATGGGTCGCCAGGCCGCCAAAGCCAGCCCTTCCGGACGGCCGTGCTGCGAGCGGGCGCTGAACCTCCGTGAGTCGTCGGCGGCCTTGCCCAAAGAGCTAGTGCATCATCCCCAAGGCTCGCGGCAGCCAGATCGACATCGCCGGCCAATAGGTGACCATGATCAGGAACACAAGCATCGTGATCAGCCATGGCCATACCGCGATGGTCAGTTCGGTGATGCCCATTTTGGTGATGCCGCTGGCGACGTAGAGATTGAGGCCGACCGGCGGGTGGCACATGCCGACTTCCATGTTAACCGTCATGATGATGCCGAAGTGCACGGGGTCGATGCCGAGCTTCATCGCGACCGGGAACAGGATCGGCGCCATGATCAGCACGATCGATGAAGGTTCCATGACGTTGCCGGCGAGCAACAGCAGCAGATTGACCAGCAGCAGGAAGCCGACGACTCCCAGGCCCTGGCTCGAGCATCCACTGCGCCATTTGCTGCGGGATCTGCTCGGACGTCATCAGGAACGAGAACAGTACGGCGTTGGTAATGATGTAGAGCAGCATCGCGCTCATGTTGGCCGAATCCAGCAAAACCTTCGGCACCTTGGCGAGCGTCAGATCCTTGTAGACGAAAACCGCGACGAAAAAAGCATAGACCGCGCTCATCGCGGCTGCCTCGGTCGGCGTGAAGATGCCGGTGTAGATGCCGCCGATGACGACGACGATCAGCAGCAGTCCCCAGATGCTTTCGCGGAAAGTGCGCCAGCGTTCGCCCCAGGATGCTTTGGCCAGCCGCGGATAGTTGTTCTTGCGCGCGCGCCACCAGGTCGTGAGGCCGAGCATTGTCGCCAGCACCAGGCCGGGGATAACGCCGGCCATGAACAGTTGCCCCACCGATGTGTTGGTCGCGACCGAGTACATCACCATCACGATCGATGGCGGAATCAGGATGCCCAGCGCGCCCGAGGTCGTGATCACGCCAGCGCCGAAGCGCTTCGGAAATCCCTGCTTCATCATCGCTGGCAGCAGGATCGAACCGATCGCGACAACGGTCGCCGGCGATGAACCGGAAACCGCAGCGAACAGCGCACATGCCATGACGCCAGCGAGTGCGAGGCCGCCGTGCCAGTGTCCGACGCAAGCCGAGGCGAAGTTGATCATCCGCCGCGCGACGCCCCCATGCGTCAGGAAGTTGCCGGCGAGGATGAAGAACGGGATGGCCATTACCTCGAAGCGTTCGATGCCGGTGAACAACTTCAACGCGACGGCGGTGATTGGCACCTGGGTCATCGTGAACAAAAAAGTGAGCACCGTCAGACCCAACGCGATCGATATCGGCATGCCGGTCAGCATCAGCCCGATAAGGAGCGCGAATATGATGAGCGCCGGGGGCAGGTGCCAGCCGATCGCGAAAGCCAGCAGCGGGACGACAATCAGCGCGATTGGCAGCCAGGCAAAAAAACGCAGCGAGGCGCTCATGGATGACTCCCTTTCGCCGGTGCAGGCTGCAGGTCGGGCGTGTCGAAAACGCTGTCATCGACGTCGACACCCTCCACATGTGCATGGTCGTGCTTGGGGAGTTCGCCCGTCTTGAAGAATGTCCATGCGACTTGCAGGAAACGGAAGCACATCAGGTACGAGCCGCAGGGAATGCACAGGTAGACCATCCACAGCGGAAGTTCGAGATCAGCCGAGACTTGATCGGTGTGTCCGATTTGCCAAACATAGTTGGCGCCGAGCGTGCCGACGACCGCGGTGAACAGCGCCCCGGCGAGCAGCCCGCCAAGCACGTAGCGGCGTCGCGTCGACTCCGGCAGACGGTTGATCAGCACATCGACGCCGACGTGAATGCCGGTGCGGACGCCATAGGCCGCGCCAAACTTCGCCATCCAGATGAACATGTAGATGCATAACTCCTGCGCCCAGGAGAAATTGAGCGAAATCAGCCAGTCCTGCACGACCGGAATCGGCCAGCCGGCGGCGTAGCGATGGATGACCGCGACAAAAATGATCAGGGTGGCTGCCGCGATCAAGAACGCGATCAGCCATTCCTCGAGATGGTCGAGAACTTTAAGCACGCCCCCCCCCCAGCGCTTGTGCGCGTGTCGATGTGAAAACGCCACCGTCGGTGGGATCGGCGGTGGCGTTATGGCTCTAGTCGCGTAAGTGCCGTGCTGTCACGGTTTGAATCCTGTCTGCTTGTAGATTGACTCGATCAAGTCTTTCCCGATCCTGCTTTCCATATCGCGATGGACGCCGACCAGGGCTTTTTTCCACGCAGCCTTCTGCTCGGCCGTCAGCGTGATGATCTCAGTCGTTCCGGCTTTGCGCACTGCTGCGATCGCGTCTTCGTTTTCCTTCTTGGCGATGTCGTTGGCGAACTTGGTCGCATCGTTCATCGCGCCTTCGAGCGTGGTGCGGATGTCGGCAGGAAGGCCCTCCCAGAAAGCTTTGTTCACGATCACCGCGTAAGCGAGCACGCCATGGTCGGAAAGCGTCAGGTACTTCTGCACTTCATACATCTTCTGCGTGTAGAAGTTGGAAGGCGGATTTTCGGTGCCGTCGACGACTCCTGTCTGCAGGCCCTGGTAAACCTCGGAGAACGCCATTTTCTGCGGCAATGCGCCGAGCGCCCGCATTTCGGCATCGAGCACGTTGGATGACTGGATGCGCATCTTCAATCCTTTGAAGTCCGCAGGCATCCGCAACGGCTTGTTGGCGCTCATATCCTTGAAACCGTTGTCCCAGTAGGCGAGTCCGATAATGCCCTTGGCTGCCAGCTTGGCAAACAAGGCTTTCCCGATCGGCCCTTCCGTTACCTTATGCAGGTCCGAATAGTTGTCGAATATGTAGGGGAGATCGAAAACTTCGAATTCGCGCACGCCGAGTGGGCCGAACTTGGCCACCGACGGCGCCAGCATCTGCACCGATCCTAGCTGCAGGGCCTCCATTTCTTCGCCGTCTTTGTACAACTGGCTATTCGGATAGACCTCGATCTTGACGCGACCCTTGGTCCGTTCCTCGGCGAGCTTCTTGAAATATTCGGCGCCTTTGCCCTTGGGTGTATCAACGGCAACGACGTGACTGAACTTGATGACGATGGGAGTCTGTGCCGCCGCCGGGCCGATCGACGCCAGCAGCGCCGACGCGAAAAGCGCCGCTGAAATGCGCAATTTCATTGAAACCTCCAAAAGAGACGGTACATAGCCGCTGGGAACTACAGGGCATTTTTTAGGCTTATGCGGCGAATTTAGCGCCGCGGCGGCGCTTGTTGTCAATCAACAGCATTGGATATCCATACGGACACCGGGTTCCCCGGCGCTTAGGCGGGTTCCCAACTCATATCCCAGCCGGGGTCGAGCTCGCCCGCCTGGAACGCAATACCGACACCAATGCCCGGCACTGCCACCAGTTCGTCGCCGCACCACAGCATCGGCAGGCGCGCGCGTTCCCAGACCGGAACGCCCGCGTCGTACAGCAACTTCTTCACGGCGCGCCGAGGCCGATTCACGGCGAGCTGGAGCCGTTCGCCTCCGGCGCGGGAGCGAACGAAGCATTGCCCACTATTCAGTGCGGCAACTGCGATGCCGGAGCCGACAGCAGGCGTGAAACGCAGCGTGCCGCCCGGAACGAGCACGGCGTCTTCACCGCGCCACGGTCGGTCATAGGTTGCGAGAGACGAGCGGCTGTGGACAACGACGCGCCCGCGCTGGCAACCGATCTCCGCATCGTCGTGAACGATGGATAGCCGGGTGTCAGCGGTCGCGGTCTGCAGTTGCCGCAGCATCTCGGCGAGACGAGCGGTCGATGGCGCCCGCAGCCCCGCTTGGCGAAGAAACCAGCGCAGCAGATTTCGCGCTCGCGCTGGCGACAGCGAAATGAGTCGTCGCTGGTCGATTTCCGAAACCACCTCTCGCTCGTCGATCGCACCAGCGGCATCGAGTGCCGCCAGTTCATCGAGCAACAGCGCCGCCTCGGCCTGATGTGCGGCAGCCCGAGTCAGCGTGTTGGGATATCCGGGAAAATGCGCGGCAAGCAGCGGTGCAATGTCATTGCGCAAGAGGTTGCGCCGGAATTTCGACTGTGCGTTGCTCTCGTCCTCGATCCATTCGAGGGAGCGCAATTTTGCGTACGCGACCAGATGCGCGCGGCTCAACTCGAGCAAAGGCCGCAGCAGCGCAGCTTGTCCCGACTGAGCGGCGCGAAACGACGGCATGGCCGCGAGCCCGGCGACACCAGCGCCACGCAACAACTGCAGCAGTACCGTCTCGGCTTGATCGTCGCCGTGGTGCGCCAACGCGATGACGTCGGCATCGGTCGCGAGCAGTCGTCCGTAACGCGCAATGCGCGCTTCTTCTTCCAGACTTTGCCCAGGCTTTTTTTCAACCTCGACGCGATGTACCGTCAGGTCGATGCCGCGCGCTGCGCACTGTTCGGCGCAAAAGTCGACCCAGCTGTCGGCATTCGGCGAGAGGCCGTGATGGACATGGACGGCCTTCAGCCGCAATTCGCGTTTCGCGCCGCAGGCGGCCAACGCGTCCAGCAGGACCATCGAATCGAGTCCTCCGGAAAGTGCGACCGCAACGCGTGATTTCAGCGCGACATGCGCGGCGAGCGCGCTCGCGGACGGCGTCGAGAACGGGAGCGGCCAATTCGGGCTTGTCGGCCTGCCTCGCCTCCCGGCGAGCGCGGAGCGGAGGGACGGACATTGAGGTTACATTCGGCGTCGTGATTAACCGAAATGAGCCAAATGAGCGAAATGAGCGCGATGAGTTCGACGCCAACGCGTCGCGTACACTCGTTTAGCCGGGGTTCAGTTCCTTGAACTTTCCGTAGCCGAGCAGCTTGTCTTCACGCGCTTCGAGCAGGTCTTCGAGCGGTTGGTCGCGTGCCTGCCGCAGCGCCTCGGTGAGTGCTTTTTTCAGCGACACCATCATCGCCGCGTGGTCGCGGTGCGCGCCGCCGAGCGGTTCGTTGATGACTTTGTCGATCAGGCCGAGTGTTTTCAGGCGCGACGCGGTGATACCCAGCGTCTCGGCGGCTTCCTCGGCGTGCTTGGCGGATTTCCACAGGATCGACGCGCAGCCTTCGGGCGAAATCACCGAATACGTCGCGTACTGGAGCATCAGCGTGCAGTCGCCGATGGCGATCGCGAGCGCGCCGCCGGAGCCGCCTTCGCCGATGACGGTGGTGATCACCGGCGTGCGCAGGCCCGCCATCTCGTACAGATTGCGACCGATCGCTTCCGATTGGCCGCGTTCTTCGGCGCCGATTCCCGGGAATGCGCCCGGCGTGTCGACCAGAGTGAATAAGGGGATGCCGAACTTCTCGGCCAGTTTCATCAGGCGCAGCGCTTTGCGGTAGCCCTCCGGTCGCGGCATGCCGAAATTGCGATAGATCTTTTCCTTGGTGTCGCGGCCTTTTTGATGACCGATGACCATGCACGGCGACCCGTTCAGGCGCGCGAGTCCGCCGACAATCGCCGGATCGTCCGAATAGCTTCGATCGCCGTGGAGCTCGTGGAAGTCGCTGAAAACGCCGGCGATGTAGTCGAGCGTATACGGACGCTGCGGATGCCGCGCCACCTGGGCAATTTGCCACGACGACAGCTTGCCGTAGATCTCCTTGGTGAGCTGCTGGCTCTTCTTGGTCAGGCGACCGATTTCTTCGGAGATGTCGACCGCGGTGTCGTCATGCACAAAACGCAGTTCCTCGATCTTGGTCTGCAGATCGGCGATCGGTTGCTCGAAATCGAGGAAGGTATGCCTCATGGGGACGGTCGCAAGAAGCGGGACGGCATCATAACGCAGCTCAGCGCGGCTGCGCCAGTAGGCTTCGCTCGCTGTACGCGGCGAACGCTTCGTTGGCGATGACCGCAGTGAGCACGATGGCCGCCCCCACGAGAGTCAGGGCAGCGGGTTGCTCGGCCATGAACCACCAGACCCAGATGGGGCCCAATATCGGTTCGAGCAGCGACAAAAGGCCGAGTTCGGTTGCCGACAAGTGTTTGGACGCTGCAGTCATCAATAGGCAACCGGCACCCAGCTGCACACAACCCATCAACGCCAGCCATGCGATATCGTTGGCGCTTGCGCTGAAGGGTCCCGCAAAAAGGAATGCCGGCAGCAATGACCACAGGCCCGCCAGCAAAACCGTAGGGAGCATGTCGGCGGTCGCACGGAACTTGCGCAGCATGGTCAGGTTGAGCGCGAAACATACCGATACCCCGAGCGCCAGCACGTTGCCCGAGGCACGTCCGCCTTCCAGAGAATCAGCAAACATGACGATGATGCCGCCGAACGCGACAGCCATGGCCAGCCACGTGCGCCAGGGCACGACTTCGCCCAGCGCGACCCGTCCCGCAATGGCGGCGAGAAACGGCGAGACACTCATAAGCACCGAGGTGTTGGCAACCGTCGTGCGAGTCAACGAGCCGATGTAGAAAAAGAATGTTCCCGCGAGCAACGCCCCTGAAATCAGCCCTGGCCAGCCCGACCGCGAGGATGCGCGAGGGCGTTTTGCGTCCGTGCATCACCAGCAGCGTGCCGAAGACAAAAAGCGCCATGAATAGTGAGCGCCAGAAGACGATTTCCCAGGCGTTGGTCAAGGCGAGTTGCCTGATCAGGATGCCGCCCAGCGACCAGAACGTAGCGGCGACGATCATGATCAGTACGCTAGAACGATGTTGACTGCGAGGCATGGTTCGTTCTTGTGTCAATGCGGGCGATCGGCGGGGCGCAACATATGGACGTGCGCGATGCCGTCTTCGTCGTAAGGGGCCGACACCGTCCGAAATCCCAGGCTGGCGTAGAAAGCCTCGAGATATCGCTGCGCACCGATGCGCAAATCCCAGGTGGGATACAACGCCGCCGCGCGACGAAGTCCTTCATGCATCAGCGTACGGCCAAGGCCGCTGCGGCGATAGGGCGCTGTCGTAAGTACGCGACCGATCGAGGGTTCCGCGAACACGCGACCGGGTTCTATCAGGCGCAAGTAGGCGGCGAGTCTCTCGCCCTCAAGCGACGGCGCCCAGCCGAGCAGGTGAATCGCATCCGCATCGACACCGTCGGCATCGAGAAAAGGGCACTTCTGCTCGACGACGAAGACGGCACTGCGCGCGGCCATCAACGCGTACAGGTCCGAAGGACCGAGATCGGCAAAGGCGGTCCATTGCCAACGAATGTTTGGAGTGACTGCAGACATGCGGTCGATGCTGTGTTGTCGTCCGGCCGTAAGTTACACTATGTTGAGCGTGCGATCGACTACCCGCCGGTCAGCGCAGCGCTCGCGAGAACAGTTCGAATTGACAGGGAAAATGACCAAGGAAAATGGCCAGGAAATGAGCAAGACTCATCGTATCGCCGTCATCCCCGGCGACGGAATCGGCAAGGAAGTCGTTCCCGAAGGCTTGCGCGTGCTCGAGGCAGTGGCGCGGAAATTCGATCTCGCGTTCCAGTTCGACGAATTTCCCTGGAGCTGCGACTACTATGCCAAGCACGGGCGAATGATGCCCGAGGATTGGTTCGGACAGATCCACAAACACGACGCCATCTTCTTCGGCGCAGTCGGCTGGCCCGCAACGGTTCCCGATCACGTTTCGCTGTGGGGTTCACTGATCCAGTGGCGACGGCATTTCGACCAGTACGTGAACTTGCGTCCGTGCCGGTTGATGCCGGGAATTCCGACGCCGCTGGCGGGCCGGAAGCCCGGCGACATCGACTTTGTCGTCATTCGCGAGAATACCGAAGGCGAATATTCATCGGTCGGTGGACGGGTCTTCGAAGGTACCGAACGCGAGACTGTTTTTCAGCAGACGATATTCACTCGCCAAGGCGTCGACCGCATCATGCGCTACGCATTCGAGCTCGCGCGTACGCGACCGAAGCGACACCTTACTTCGGCGACCAAGTCCAACGGCATTTCCATCACGATGCCTTACTGGGATGAGCGCTTCCGGGCGATGGCGGCGGACTATCCCGGCGTTCGTGTCGATCAGTATCACATCGATATCCTTTCCGCCCATTTCGTCGCGCACCCGGATTGGTTCGATGTCGTCGTCGGCTCGAACCTGTTCGGCGACATTTTGTCGGATTTGGGTCCTGCCGTATGTGGCACGATCGGCATCGCTCCATCGGCCAACATCAATCCCGAACGACTTTTCCCGTCGACCTTCGAGCCGGTGCACGGCTCCGCGCCGGACATCGCCGGCAAAGGTATTGCCAATCCGATCGGCCAGATCTGGTCGGCCGCGTTGATGCTCGATCACCTGGGACATGTCGACGCCGCGACTGCGATCGTGCGCGCCATTGAAGCCACGCTTGCCGATGCCTCGGCGCCGCGCACACCGGACATCGGAGGACACGCATCGACGACCGACGTCGGCAAGGCGATCGCTGCCGCCATCGGCTGAGCGAAGAGCGGCTTGACCGAACGCGATCGCGCGGTCTCCTCCGACCCATCCGCAAATGCATTCGCTGACGGCCTTTTGTGGCAAGATAGCGCCCGGTTCCAAAAATTCGCCGTAGCGGCGCGCCAACAATGATTATCGGTATTCCAGCGGAAACCCGCGTCGGCGAAACGCGTGTCGCGGCGACGCCCGAGACCGTGAAAAAGCTCGCGGCCAGCGGCAAGCACTCGCTCATCGTCGAGTCGGGCGCCGGGCTCGCCTCGAGCATTCCTGATGCAGACTTCAAGACCGCCGGCGCAACCATTGGCAGCGCTGCCGACGCACTGGGCGCTGACATCGTGCTCAAGGTTCGCGGTCCGTCGACGGACGAGTTGCCGAAGTTGAAGCGTGGCGCGCTGCTGATTGGCTTGCTGAATCCCTTCGACGGTGCGGCAGTGCAGTCGTACGCGCAAGCGGGCGTCAGCGGCTACGCACTCGAGTGGCTGCCGCGCATCTCGCGCGCGCAATCGATGGACGTGCTGTCATCGCAGGCCAATATCGCCGGCTACAAGGCGGTGATCGTTGCGGCTGACCAATACGGTCGTTTCATGCCGATGCTGATGACGGCGGCGGGTACGGTCAAAGCGGCGAGGGTGCTGATTCTCGGCGTCGGCGTGGCGGGCTTGCAGGCGATCGCGACCGCCAAGCGGCTCGGCGCGGTGATCGAAGCGTCCGACGTGCGACCCTCGGTCAAGGATCAAGTCGAATCGCTCGGCGCGAAATGGGTCGATGTGCCGTACGCGAACGACGAGGAAAAAAAGATTGCCGAAGGGGTTGGCGGCTATGCGCGGCCGATGCCGCCGGAGTGGATGGCGCGGCAGGGCGAAATCATCAGCGAACGCTGCAAGACTGTCGACATCCTGATCACCACTGCGCTGATTCCGGGCAGGCCTGCGCCGAAACTCATCAAGGCGGCGACCGTTGCGACGATGAAGCCGGGCGCCGTGATCGTCGATCTCGCCGTTGAGCAGGGTGGCAACGTCGAAGGGTCGGAACTGGACAAGATTGTCGTCAAGAACGGCGTGAAAATCGTTGGCATGCCGAACCTGGCGGCACAGGTAGCAGCCGACGCCAGCGCGCTCTATGCGCGCAATGTGCTCAATTTTCTGGCGCTTTCGCTCAACGCCAAGACGGGCGAATTCGCCGTGCCGGCCGACGACGAGATTATCAAAGCGACAATGATCTGTGCCGATGGCAAGGTCGTGCCGCGGTCCTGAGCCCGCTGCAACAGCGGCCGGGAAGACAAGCGAGGAGGCAGGCAATGGCGGCAGGTATTGATCCGATTGTTGTGAACCTGACGGTGTTCGTGCTGGCGGTATTCGTCGGCTATCACGTCGTGTGGAACGTGACGCCGGCGCTGCACACGCCACTGATGAGCGTCACCAATGCGATCTCCAGCATCATCCTCGTGGGCGCGATGCTTGCCGCCGGCGCTGCCGATCTCGATTGGGGCGGATGGTTAGGCGTGGTTGCCGTGGCGCTGGTCTCGATCAACGTGTTTGGCGGCTTCCTGGTGACGCGTCGCATGCTCGAAATGTTCAAGAAGAAAGAACCCAAAGCCGTGACGCCGAAGGCATAGAGGATGAGCTCCAATCAACTCGCGCTCTGGTACCTGGTTGCCGCCGTCAGCTTCATTCTGGCGCTGAAAGGGCTGTCGTCACCGAACACGTCGCGTCGCGGCAACCTGTTCGGCATGGTCGGAATGGCCATTGCTCTGCTCGCCACACTCGCGTTGATTTATGTGCAGACAAAAAATGTGCTGCCGATTCTCGGCGGCATGGCGATCGGCGGCGCGCTCGGTGCGCTGGTCGCGCGGCGCGTGCAGATGACGCAGATGCCCGAACTGGTCGCGGCGATGCACTCGCTGGTCGGCCTCGCTGCTGTCTTCATCGCGGTTGCGGCGGTCAACAATCCGCAGGCGATGGGTTTGCATGTTCCCTTGAGCGGCGGGCACAAGCTCGAACTGTTTATCGGGGCCTTCATCGGGGCGATCACGTTCTCGGGCTCGGTGATTGCGTTCGGCAAGTTGTCCGGCCGCATCCGCAGCGCACCGGTGACGTTCAAGGGTCAGCACCCGTTGAATCTGGCAATCGGCATTGCGATGCTCGCCTGCGGCATCTGGTTTTTCATGGCGCCGCCGGAAGTCAAATGGCCGCCGTTCATCGCGATGCTGGCGCTCGCGTTCATCCTCGGCTTCATGATCATTATCCCGATCGGCGGCGCCGACATGCCGGTGGTGATTTCGATGTTGAACAGCTATTCGGGATGGGCCGCGGCAGGTATTGGGTTTTCGCTCGACAATCCGATGTTGATCATCGCAGGTTCGCTGGTCGGATCGAGCGGCGCCATCCTGTCCTACATCATGTGCAAAGCCATGAATCGTTCGTTCTTCAGCGTGATTCTCGGCGGCTTCGGCGGGGAGACTGCGACTGCCGCGACTGATGGCACGCAAAAGACCGTGCGTAGTGGCAGCGCTGAAGATGCTGCGTTCCTGCTTTCGAACGCGGACACGGTGATCATCGTCCCCGGTTATGGTCTCGCCGTCGCGCGCGCTCAGCACGCGGTCAAGGAACTCGCGGCCAAGCTCACCGCAAAAGGCGTCACCGTCAAATACGCGATTCACCCGGTCGCTGGACGCATGCCGGGACACATGAACGTCTTGCTGGCCGAGGCCGAAGTCCCTTACGACCAGGTCTTCGAAATGGAAGACATCAACAGCGAATTCGCGCAGGCCGATGTTGCATTGATTCTTGGCGCCAACGACGTCGTCAATCCGCTCGCGGAACAAAAAGGCAGCGCGATTTACGGCATGCCGATCATTGAAGCGCACAAGGCGAAAACCGTGATCGTCAACAAGCGCTCGATGGCGTCCGGCTACGCGGGTCTCGACAATCCGCTGTTCTACATGGACAAGACGATGATGGTTTTTGGCGACGCCAAGAAAGTCGTCGAGGACCTGGTCAAAGCCGTCGACTAGGCCATTCGATCGGCTCTGCTCCGACGTGGAGCGCGGCTGGTCGTCGCATCTGACGTTTCGTCCCCCACCCCGTGTCCGGTCCGCTTGCGCATTTAACGGTACTCGATCTGTCCCGGGTATTGGCGGGCCCGTGGTGCACGCAGTTATTGGCGGATCTCGGCGCGACGGTGATCAAGATCGAGCGCACCGGCGGCGGCGACGACACCCGCGAATGGGGTCCACCGTTTCTCGCCGACACCGATGGCCATCCGACCGGCGAATCGGCCTATTACCTTGCCTGCAATCGCGGCAAGCAGTCGGTGGCGATCGATTTCACTAAGCCCGAGGGCCAGCGTATCGTTCGCGATCTCGCGCGGCAATCCGATGTCGTCGTCGAGAATTTCAAGCGGGGCGGACTCGCGAAATACGGTCTGGACTACGGTTCGCTGCGCGCGATCAACCCCGCGTTGATCTACTGCTCGATCACGGGCTTCGGCCAGACCGGACCGTACGCCGATCGCGCGGGCTACGACTTCATCATCCAGGGCATCGGCGGCTTCATGAGCGTGACCGGCGAACGCGACGACTTGCCGGGCGGCGGGCCACAGAAAGCGGGAATCGCGATCTCTGACCTGATGACGGGCATGTACGCCAATGTTGCGATCCTCGCCGCGCTGTCGCATCGCGCGCTGACCGGTGTCGGTCAGTACATCGACATAGCGCTGCTCGATACGCAGGTAGCGATGATGGCGACGCTGAACATGAATTACCTGGTGTCCGGCATGGTTCCCGGACGGGCCGGCAACGCCCACCAGAACATCGTTCCCTATCAGACGTTCGCCTGCGCCGATGGTCACATGATCCTGGCGGTAGGCAACGACGGACAGTTCGCGCGGTTCTGCGAGGTGGCCACGCATCCCGAATGGGCGCGCGACGAACGATTCGCGACCAATGTGCAGCGGGTGAGGAATCGCGCGACCCTGGTGCCGATGCTCGCTGAATGCATCGCCGCGAGATCGCAGCGAGACTGGATTGCAGCGCTTGAAGCCGCAGGCGTTCCTTGCGGTCCCATCAACCGCCTCGACCAGGTATTTGCCGACCCGCAAGTGATCGCACGTCAGATGAAAATCGACATGCCTCATCCGCTGGCAGGGACAGTGCCACAGATCGCCAGCCCGCTGCGCTTCTCGTCGACGCCCGTCGCGTATACTCAGGCGCCGCCGCTGCATGGGGAACATACCCGCAACGTCTTGTCGACTCGACTGGGCATGTCGGAAAAAATGCTCGCGGAGCTGGCCGCGAATCATGTAATCGAAATATGCGAACCGGTTTCCCTTGCGCCCTCGGATCGCAGCTAAGGTGTCATCGCTCCTCAAACGCCAGCCTCGCCTCCAGCCGAAGGCGCTCGATGGCCAACGCATTTGCGCACGACGGTTCAGAAAGCAAGCTTAGATGAACGGAATAACCCGTAGCCCTGGCTTCTGGATGGTCTTTGCGCTGATCTCCGCAGTGTCGGCGTGGTGCGCGTGGCGTTATTTCCCCGAGGCGATCCCCTTGATCAAACTCGACGTGAAAATGACGCGCGAACAGGCGCTCGAGCAGGCGAGTGCGGTCGCCGAAAAGCTGCATCTTGTCGCGCCTTCGGCGCGCAAAGCCGTGCTCTTCGCCCACGATGGCGCGACGCAGAATTATGTCGAGCTCGAGGCCGGAGGCAAGAGCGGATTCGCCGACATGCTGTCGGGAACGTTGTACGCGCCGTACTGGTGGGAGGTGAGGCTGTTCCATGCCGGGGAGACGGCGGAAGCCGACGTGCGCTTTCGTCCGGACGGTTCACCGTATGGGTTCACGCACAAGATACCCGAGACCCTTGCGGGTGCGACGCTCGATGCGGCGGCCGCGCAGAACATCGCTGAAACGCGAGCGCGTGCCGATTGGGGAGTCGACTTCGCACCGTACAAGCTGCTTGAGCACTCACAGGAGCAGCGACCGAGTGGGCGCATCGACCACAGTTTTGTTTACGAACGCACGAAGGAAAAACTGGGAGACGGACACTATCGCCTTCGCCTTGGCGTTGCCGGCGATGAATTGGTCGAACTTACGCACTTCGTGAACATCCCTGAAGCGTTTCAGCGTCGTTTTCAGGAATTGCGGTTCGCTAACAACACCATTGCGCAAGTTGCCAGCATGGTGGCGGGCGCGCTGTACGGCATCGGCGGTTGCATTCTGGGGGTCTTGTGGCTGCTGAAGAAACGCGCGTTGTTGTGGAAACCCGCGTTGATTGCGGGCGCGGTGGTTTCAGCGCTTAACGCGCTTGCCGTTCTGGCGAATTCATCGCAGGCATGGTTCGGTTTCGACACTGCGCAGTCGCCGACAATTTTCTGGGCGCAGCAGCTAGGTCTGGCGATACTCATCTGTCTCGGCGGGGCCATAGCGCTGGGCCTGGTATTCATGGCCGCCGAGAGCCTTTCGCGGCGAGCGTTTCCGCAGCACCCGCAGTTATGGCAAATCTGGTCGCCTGCGGCAGCGCCGACGACTGAAATATTGGGCAGGACTGTCGGTGGCTATCTGTTCGTGCCGATCGAACTCGCCTTGATCGCCGGTTTCTACTTCATCACCAATCGCTATTTCGGTTGGTGGCAGCCATCAGAGTCGCTGACTGATCCGAACATTCTGGGGACCGCGTTGCCGGCGCTCGGACCGATCGGGGCTGCCCTGCAGGCGGGTTTTATGGAGGAATGCCTGTTTCGCGCCGTACCGTTGTCGATCGCGGCACTAATTGGCGCGCGCTTCGGCCATCGGACCGTCTTCATCGGCTTGGCGCTGGTTCTGCAGGCAATCGTCTTCGGCGCGGCGCACGCCAACTATCCCGGCTTTCCCTCGTATTCGCGCTTGGTCGAACTGGTCGGTCCCGCGTTTGTGTGGGGACTCATCTTTCTGCGTTTTGGCTTGTTGCCGACGATCATTCTGCACGCGACTTTCGACCTGGTCCTGATGTCGATCCCGGTATTTCTGATCGATGGCACGGGCAGCCTGCTCAATCAATTGCTCGTTGTCGTCGCGGGTCTCGTCCCGCTCGGCGTCGTGATCGCGCGCCGCCTGCGCGCGGGTACGTGGACCACGCTGGCGGCGAACCTGCGCAATGCTGCGTGGCTTCCCGATGCGCAGACTGAGCGCGCCGACTCGATTCACGGGCGCGCGGCCGCGGGTGCGTGGACGGCGCGTGTCCGTACCGCTCTGCCGCTACTGGGTTTGGCTGGGCTTGCCGCCGTGGTCGTTGCCGGCGATGTGCATCGCGACGTCCCGCCACTGACGATCGACAGGCCGCAGGCCATTGCCGCGGCCGAGTCGGCACTGAAGGATCGCGGCGTGGCCTTGGGCCCCGAGTGGAGGCGCTCCGCTGCGACACGCCTCGTCGGCGATGACGGGTCGGGCGCGCTCTGGCACAAGTTCGTATGGCGTGAAGGCGGACCCGAAGCGTATGCGGCGTTGATAGGCACATGGCTGGCGCCACCGCTGTGGGAAGTTCGCTATGCACGCTTCGAAGGGGTTGACGTTGCCGAACGCGCCGAAGAATGGCGCGTAACCGTTGCGGGTGATGGCAACGTGCGGCAGATTCGACATCAGCTGCCGGAAATGCGACCTGGCGCCAAGCTTTCGCGCGAGCAGGCGCGGGCGAAGGCGCAGCGAGAGATTGCGCTGCGATTCGGACTCGACGCCAGCGCCTTGCGCGAGATTTCAGCTGTCGAGCAGGAACACCCTGCGCGCTCCGACTGGCAATTTACCTACGCTGATCCTCGCGTCAACGTCGGCAAGGGCGGCGAGGCGCGCGTCGGTGTTGTGATTGCGGGCGACGAAATCGCCAGCGCCGGCCGCCTCGTGTTCGTCCCCGAAGACTGGCAGCGTACCGAGCGCGAACGCGCAGGCCGGCTGAGCATCGTCAAGAACGTCGTATGGCTCACCATCATCGTCATCGCCATTGCGGCCTTGATCGCGGCAATCGTTGCCTGGAATCGAGGGCAATTCGACAAGCGCGCGTTCGCATGGACGCTGATCCTGTCGGGCGCATCGGCGATCATCGGCGCGATCAATGCGTGGCCTTCGTTCGCGATGCAGTTGCGTACTTTCGAGCCTTTGCTGCCGCAGATCGCGCTTCGGGCCGCGAGCGTCGGCATTGCCGCAATTCCGATGGCTCTGCTGGCAAGCCTGCTCGCGGGTGTGGCGGCGTGGGCGGCGCGCGCGCACGTTCCGGCGGGCAGCGCGCGGCAGTTGTGGTCGCGTGCGGTGAGCGCGGGTCTGCTCGTCGCGGGTGTCAAGGCACTCGCCAGTGCCGTCGGCCCCAAGATGTTTCCGCGTTGGCCGGGATACGGCATCGAGAACGCCTGGGTGCCGTGGCTCCAGGCCGCTGTCGGTCCTGTCGGCGGACTGCTGCTTCAATTTGCCGTAACGATTATCGCGCTCTACTGGATCGAGCGATTTACCGACGGGTGGCAACGCCGGCGCTGGCTGGCATTTGCGTTGCTCTCGATAGGTATCGGCGTGCTCGCCGCAGCGACGGCGGACGAGTGGGTGCCGGCGGCGATCACCGGGCTTGCCGTCGGCGCCCTTTACACGATGCTCTTTGCCACGGTGCTGCGCTTCGATTTGCGCCTCGTCCCCGCATTCGCCGCCACCCAGGGGATTGTCGCGATCGTCGGCGATGCATTGCTCAAAGGAACTGCGGCGGGCGCGCTGTACGCGCTGCTGCAGATCGTGACCACGCTGGTACTCGCTTGGCTGGCGACGCAGTACCTGTTGCGCTCCGGCGAGCTTGGCCGCCGCACCGCCCCAACCGCTGCCAGCTGATCCTGTCGAATCCTCAGCGGATCGTCACCCAGTACGGAATCACCTGATTGTCGGCGCGGTGCACGGCGCTAACATTGGCTCGCGCCGCCCACGGGATAACCTGACGGTGCAGCGGCAGATGATCGATGTCGTCGCTGTGGGCGGCCAATGCTTCGTGGATTTCGCGCAGCCGTGATTCGGGATTCATGTCGACCTTGATTTTGGCGATCAACTCGTCGAGTTTCGGATTGGAATAGCGCCCGTAGTTATAGTCGCCGTCGCCCTTGCCGGTGTACGTCGACAGTACGGGTTGCAGTACGAAAATCGCATCGGTTGCACCGCCGCCCCAGCCCAGCATGTACATGCTGGTCTCGAGTTTCTCAAGCTTGGGAAAGTAAGTTGATCGCGGCATCGCGTTCACGCGAACCGTAACACCTATTTGCGCCCACATCGCGGCGAGCGCCTGGCAGATCTTTTCGTCATTCACATACCTGTTATTCGGACAGTCGAGGGTGACGTCGAAACCGCTGGCGTAGCCCGCCTCGGCGAGTAATTGTTTCGCGCGAGCCTTGTCGAACGGCAAACGCCGTTCCAGTTCCGGCGTCGACTGAACAGGCGCCGGCAGCAGGACCCCCGTCGGCTGTGACAAGCCGCGCATGATGGTCGACCGGATCGCCTCGATGTCGATCGCCTGATACAGCGCCTGACGCACACGACGGTCCTTGAATGGATTCCTGCCTTTGACGCTGGAGTAGAGGAGTTCGTCGCGGCCCTGATCCATGCCGATGAAGACGACCCGGTTCTCGGTGCCTTCCAAGATCCTGATGTTCGGCATTTGCCTCAGCCGCGGCACGTCCTGCGGTGGAGGATCGTTGACCAGGTCGACTTCGCCTGAGAGCAACGCCGCCATGCGTGTCGCATCGGAAGCAATCGGCAGATACACGACTTCGTCGACGTTTCCTTCGAAACGACCGTCGCTGATGCCCCACCATTTCGGATTTTTGACCAGCACCGTTCGGATGTCGGGCTCGCGCGCCTTCAACATGAAGGGGCCGGTCCCGTTCGCCTGATGCGCGGTGATCATGTCCTCTTTCTGGGTGAAGTTCTGTGGCATCGCGGCACGATTGGCCTCGCACCACGCGCGGCTCATGATATTGATGGTCACGATGTGTTCGATTTCGATCGGGTTCGGCCCGTCGGTCGTGAATTCGACGGTGAGGTCGTCGACCTTCCTCGGCGTGCCCGCTGCAGTCGCGTAGACTCGAAGTTGCGACGAATCGGCGCGGGCGCGGGCAAAGCTGAATACGACGTCGTCGGCGGTGAAAGGCGTGCCGTCGTGGAACCTGACGCCCGGCCGCAGCTTGAAGCGCCATACCGTCGGCGAGATCTGCTGCCAGGAAACGGCGAGGCTGGGCGTCAGTTTCAGCGTCTTGTCGCGCGCGACCAGTGTTTCGTAGATCAGAACGTTGATGTTGTTGGTGAGAATCTCGTTCTGCGAATGCGGGTCGGTCGTCTGCATGTCCCCGCGTCCTGCCCAGCGCAGTGTCGTTGCCGTCGCCGGGGCCACCGCAGCCGCCGCGAGCGCGGCCAGTACCAACGTCAGCGTGAGGGATCGAATGAGGGATCGAAGCATGGCGACTTTCGACGATGAATGAAGAACAATGAAGAGGAAATCATACTCGCCTGCCTGTCTGCCTTCGCAGCGTGCCTTCGCTACGCGCCTTCGCTGCGATAAAATGCCGCTGGTCCGTCTGCGGATCAGACATCCGTTCACCTTTGTTCGCTGATCCCATACTTTGACCCACTCGCGCAACCCGGGCGCGACGCGCGCACCGCCGTCCAAGCCTAAGGAAATCACGACGTCTGTCGACGAGTTGACTCGGCTGCTGCGCTCAGGGATGGCGTCGGACTGGCTCGCGCTTTCGCGCCGGATCGATCGCTTCGCGAAGACTGCGGCGAATGCGCCTCCCGGCGCTGCCGAACGAACAGGATCCGAGCGGGCAACGCTTGAGCAGGCAAGGGTTGAGGAGGCTATACGCGCATCGGTCGCCAAAGTCGCCGACCGCGTCGCGGGCAGGCCCGTCGTCGCGTATCCGCCCCAGTTGCCCGTATCGGCGCGACACGAGGAAATTGCAGCGGCCATCCGCGCGCATCAGGTGGTAATCGTTTGCGGTGAGACAGGGTCGGGCAAGACCACCCAACTGCCCAAGATATGCATCGACATCGGACGCGGCACGCGCGGCCTCATCGGTCACACGCAACCGCGGCGTATTGCCGCGCGTAGCGTGGCGACGCGGATTGCGACCGAACTCGGCACCGAAGTCGGAGCGGCAGTTGGCTACAAGGTGCGTTTTACCGACCACACGCGCCCCGATGCCTACGTCAAGCTGATGACCGACGGTATTTTATTGGCCGAAACGCAGTCGGACCGCACGCTTTCGGCGTACGACACGCTGATCATCGACGAAGCGCATGAACGTAATCTCAACATCGACTTCCTGTTGGGCTACCTCAAGCAGCTGCTGCCGCAGCGGCCCGACCTCAAGGTGATCGTTACTTCGGCCACGCTCGATGTCGATCGTTTCGCGCAGCATTTCGCCGACGCCGAAGGCAAGCCCGCGCCGGTAATCGAAGTGTCGGGACGTACGTATCCGGTCGACGTGCGCTATCGTCCTCTCGGGGCGAGTGACGCTGGGGACAATGAGGCCGACGACGAGGAAGAACTCGAGGAGGCGATTGTCTCGACCGTGGAAGAGCTGTGGCGTGACGCACCAGGCGATATCCTGGTGTTCCTCCCTGGCGAGCGCGAAATTCGCGAGACCTCCGAATTGTTGATGCGCAATCTTGCGCGCCGACCTTATGCCGCCGCAATGGAGATCCTGCCGTTGTACGCGCGCCTGTCGGTCGAGCAGCAGCAGCAGGTCTTTGCGTCGAGTCATGGTCGCCGGGTAGTGCTCGCCACCAACGTCGCGGAGACTTCGCTCACTGTCCCAGGAATACGCTACGTCATCGACTCCGGCTTGGCGCGGGTCAAGCGTTACTCGTTGCGGAACAAGGTCACGCTGCTGCAGATCGAGAAGATTGCGCAATCGGCGGCGAACCAGCGCGCAGGGCGGTGCGGCCGTGTCGCGGCAGGCGTTTGCGTCCGCCTGTACGGAGCCGACGACTTCGCGGCGCGACCGACATTCACCGAGCCCGAAATACTGCGATCGTCGCTGGCGGCGGTGATACTGCGCATGGCCTCGCTGGACTTGGGCGCCGTGGAAGCATTCGCCTTTCTCGAACGCCCGAGCCCGCGCGCCGTCGCCGACGGTTATCAGCTGCTGCAGGAACTCGGTGCGGTCGACACTGCGCGCACGCTTACTTCGCTGGGCAGGGAACTGGCCAAGCTGCCGGTGGATCCGCGCATCGGGCGCATGATCCTGGCGGCGAAGGAGGGAGGGTGTCTGGACGAGATGCTGGTGATCGCCAGCGCCCTCGCTGTCCCCGACCCACGCGAGCGCCCGCTCGACAAGCGCCAGGCGGCCGATCAGGCGCATTTGCGTTTCCGGGACGAGCGTTCCGATTTCTTGAGCTTCCTCGCGTTGTGGCAATTCTTTGGCGATGCGCTGGCGGCGAAGCAATCGCACAGGAAACTGGTCGATCAGTGCCGCGCGCATTTCGTTTCCTACTTGCGCTTGCGCGAATGGCGCGACCTGCATCGACAGCTCACCGAGCAGATCGCCGATCTCGGCTGGCAATGGCCGGACAAGATTCCTGCCGAGATCGACAAGCTGCGCTACGAAGCGCTGCATCGGGCGTTGCTCGCAGGGTTGTTGTCGAATATCGGCTGCAAGGATCTCGCCGACGACGGCTACGACGGCGCTCGTGGACTGACGTTTTTCCTGCACCCGGGCTCCGGCCTCGCCAGGAAAGGCGCGAAATGGGTGCTCGCCGCCGAACTCACCGACACCACACGCCTGTACGCGCGCTGTGCGGCAAAGATCGAACCTGAATGGGTCGAGCAGGTCGCTGGCGCGCTGGTCGACCGGACCTATTTCGATCCGCGCTGGGACAAGGTGAGGGGAGAAGTCGTTGCTTCCGAACGCGTCGCGCTCTACGGCCTGACCTTGGTCCCGCGCCGGCCGGTATCGTACGGTGCGATTGCTCCGGAGGCCGCGCGCGAAGTGTTCTTGCGCGAAGCTTTGGCAACAGGCGAACTCATCAGCAGAACGCCGCAGGCTTTTCTCGCCCACAACCGCCAACTGATCGCCGACGTTGCGGACCTGGAGAACAAAGCGCGACGAAACGACGTTCTGGTCGACGACGAGACCATCGTCGCGTTTTACGCCGAACGTGTGCCGCAGGGTGTGTATTCTGCGGCGACCTTCGAGCGCTGGCGACGCGAAGCCGAAGCAGGCGATCCGCGGCTGCTGTACATGACCAAAGAATCGCTGATGCGCCACGCCGCGAGGGAAATCACCGAGGCGCAGTATCCCGAATCGTTGTCGATGGCGGGAGCGCAGCTTGCGCTCAAGTATCGCTTCGCGCCGGGCCATCCTCTCGATGGACTGACATTGACGGCACCACTGGCTCTTTTGAACCAGCTCGATGCGGCGCGGCTGTCGTGGCTGGTCCCAGGGATGATTCGCGAAAAGCTGACCTGGCATTTGAAAGCCTTGCCCAAGACGTGGCGCAACCGACTGATGCCCGCTCCCGACACCATCACAGCATTTCTCGAAAGCGTTGCAGACGACGCGAAGGCAATGCAGGCGGACGTCGCGGATGCGCTGCGCGCCTTTTGTGCGCAGCGCCTGGGTAGCGATCTGCCCGCCGACGTCTGGGAGGACAGCGTATTGCCCGAGCACTTGTTGGTCAACTTTCGCATCGTCGACGCCGGCGGCAAGGAATTGGCGACGGGCCGGGATCTGGCGGCGCTTCGGGCGCAACTCGGTGAGGCCGCCCAACTGACCTTTGCGGCATCGCGGCCCGAATTCGAGCGCAGCGGTATCACCACCTGGGACTTCGGTGATTTGCCAGACACCTTGAACGTCGTACGGGAAGGCCGCGCGCTGACTGGCTATCCGACCTTGGTTGACGAAGGCGGCAGCATTGCGCTTCGCCTTTACGACACTGCTGCTGCTGCAGAGGCGACGACGCGGGTGGCCGTTGTCACCATGATTCGTCGGCAACTGAAGGATGCACTGCAACGCTGGGAAAAAAATCCGCCGGGCTTCGCCGCCGCGGCGTTACAACTCAAGGTGGCCATCCCAACCGAGGTCCTGCTCGCCGACGTGATGGACGCAATATGCGATCGCGCGTTCATCGGCGAAGACAGCCTGCCGCGGTCGGAACACGCTTACGCGGAGCAGGTGAAGCGCGCTCGCGCGCGCTTGCCTGCGGTGGTCGAAAGCGCGTTCCGGATGCTGGCTGCGGTCGCTTCCGGATACCACGCATTGTCGCTACGGCTTGCCGCGCTGCCGGCGTCGCAAAATCGTCTTCGTGCCGTGATCCGCGCCCAGCGAGCCGCCCTGGTCTACCCGGGTTTTGCTTTAGCCACGCCTTGGGTCCAACTGGCGCACCTGCCGCGCTACCTGCAGGCGCTGGAGCGACGCGTTGCCAAGTTCGACCAGGACCCCGCACGCGATGCCAGGCAAGGACAAGCGGTCGACGAACTCTGGGAGCGCTACCGCACGCGGCACGACGCTAACGTCGCGGCCCGTCGGATGGAGCCCAAGCTGGAGACTTTCCGGTGGCAGCTCGAGGAACTCAAGGTGTCGCTGTTCGCCCAGGAGCTTCGCACGCCGTATCCGGTGTCGCAAAAACGTCTGGAAAAAGCGTGGACGGATGTTCTTCGGCGATAGATGGCTATCTTTCACATTGGCGTGCACAAACGTCGCGTGATACAGTAACTTGCCGATAATTCTGTAGGTAACACCGTATAAGAAACAGCAGCATGAGGCGCCCGGGTTGCCTGCCGGGCTGGGACAGGCCGCCAGCTTGGCAGCCATGGCGGGTTGCCGTCATCAACTCCGTTAGGTGTCTAGGGTTCGCTCAAGAGATAAGCGATTGAGTGCCACAACCACATTGTCGGGTGATCGGGCGATCAAACGTCCGATTCCCAAGGACACGATCAGGATCCTCAACGATTGCCGGGATCTGGCGATTCATCGCCTGTTGCTGTCGTTCGCGTCGATGCTGGACCGGGTCGGCGAGCTGTTGATGGTGCGTGCCGAACGCTCGGATGTGCGTGAAATGCAGACGTTGTGTTTCGACGCTCGCGAGGTTTTGATCAAGCAACGCCCCGCGTTAATGGCGGACTTCGAAAAGCACCTGCGTCACCTGGTCAGCGAGCGCATGGCGGGCAAAGAACTGCCCAAAGCGGATTTCTCCGAAGTCGACGCCCGAAAGTTGACCCTGGTGGATACCGAGTCGATGGATGAGTCGGTGTTGTCCGGCAACATCGTGCGCGTCGTCGAGAACCTCTGTCACGATGAATTACGCGAACTGAATCGAGGCGTGGGTTATCTGCTGGGACGGCCCGATCTGGAAACGGCCGCCAACCCATTGGCACCCACGACCATTGTCGCCGCGTTCACCGAAGCGCTGCACGAGGTGAAGGGCGATCACCGCATCAAGCTCACCATATTGAAGGAGCTGAACCAGACCTCGCTCGGCGACATCAATGCGATCTATGCGGACGTGAATCGCCACCTCGAAGGCCTCAAGGTCGTTCCGCAGCAGCGGCAGAAGCCGATGAGGGGCGGCGACCGCAGCCGACGCAAACCGCAAGGACAAGGACGACAAAGGAGCGACCCCCGACGCCGCGCCACCCCCCGAAATCGATCTGATGGCGGTACTGCAGCGCCTCGCCAGCGCCGGAGCAAGCCGACGCATTGCCGCGGCCGCGCAAATGACGAGTGGTGCGGATGCCGGCCAGGGTCCGATCAGCGTCCAACAAGCGATGACTGCTGGCGCGCTGGCGAACGCGCTGGGCATGATGAGTGCAGGCAACGTCCCGGGGGGCGATTTGGGCCAGGCTCCTGCAACCGGACCATTCGGCGGCCCGCGCATACTCGTCACTCCGGAGCTCGGTGATGCGCTGAGCCGCCTGCAACACGGCGAAAGCAACCTCAATCTCGGCGGCGTTCCGTTCCAACTCGCCGGATTGCAGCAAGACATGCACAACGTCCTGCGCGACCTGCAGGAGTCGCCGCTGGGCGCGAAGGCGAATCAACTCGAAGCAATGACGATCGAATTGGTCGCGATGCTGTTCGACTTCATTTTCGAGACCAAGGATCTGCCCGACAGCATCAAGGCCTTGATCGGCCGCCTGCAGATGCCGGTACTGAGGGCGGCGATGCTCGATGGCGCCTTCTTTTCCAAGAAGTCGCATCCGTCGCGCCTGCTGGTCAACGCCCTCGCGCACGCCGGTATCGGCTGGTCGCCGACGATGGGCCAGGACGATCCGCTGTATCGCAAGATCGAGTCGATCGTCCATCGCGTGTTGGACGATTTCAACGACGATATCGGTCTGTTCGACGAACTGCGCGTCGAACTGGAAACTTTCCTCGCCGAAGAAGACAAGTCGGCGGAGCAGCAGATTCGTACCAGCGCAGACGAGGTCGATTTGCACGATCGCACCGAAATCGCCCAGATGGAGGCGCGTTCGGAGATCGAGCAGCGGCTGCGTGAACACCCGACGCCACATTTCCTCGCCAGTTTCCTGCGCGACAAATGGCAGCAGACGATGGTGCAATTGAATTTGCGCGAAGGCGTGGACAGCGAAGGCTGGAATTCGGCTCTATTGACGCTGGATGATCTGATCTGGAGCGTGCAACCGAAGCGCGCGGTCGACGACCGCAAGCGCCTGGTCGCAATGCTGCGCAACCTGCTCAAGCGCCTGCACGGGGGGCTGCACGATGTGGTCTGGACCCCGGGCGAGCGCGAACAATTCATGTCCAACCTGGTCGAGGCCCACGCCGCGGCCGTGAAGCCGAGTCTCGCGGCGGTGCCGATGCCGACGACAGCCGTCGCGGAAGCGGCGGCCGCGGAAGCCGAGGAGGCGACCGCCCGCGGCGACGTCGAGACGGCGGCCAAAGCGCGGCGTCTGGCTGAAGCGATGGCGCCCGCCGCGCCGCCACCTGAGCCCGAACCCGAAGCGGAAGTCGTGCAGGACCATTTCGCCGACATCGCCGCGAGTCTCGAGCGCGGCGTGTGGATCGAATTCGAAGGCGAAGACGGACAACTGGCTTTCGCCAAGCTGGCGTGGATCAGCCCGCTGCGAGGCACCTATCTGTTCACCAATCGCCAGGGTCAAAAAGCAGTCTCGCTGTCGGCCGATGAATTGGCCGATCGCTTCCGCAATGATCGCGCGCGCATGGTCGAGGCCGAGCCGCTGGTCGATCGTGCCTTTGTCAGCATGATCGCCAGTCTGGAACAGAAGTTCGCCGACGACCCGCAAGAGGCGTAACGCGGGCGGCGGGGTGGGCAGGTTGCCCATCACACCTTGGCCAGTGCTCCGGCAATCTCGGCGACAAAATTGGGCCCTTTGTAGATGAGGCCCGTGTAGACCTGAACGAGGGTCGCACCCGCGGCGATCTTGTCGACGGCGTCTTTGCCCGACATGATTCCGCCGACGCCGATGATCGGGATTGCGCCCTCGAGTTCAGCCGCGAGTGTACGTATTGCGGCAGTGGATTTTTCCCGCAGCGGCCGCCCCGACAGACCTCCGGACTCGCCCGCGTGCCGCAGTCCGTTGACGCCGCTGCGGTCGATGGTTGTGTTGGTGGCAATCACGCCATCGACGCGATGAGCCAGCAGCGTGCGCGCCATCGCGCGTATTTCCTCCGCTGACAGATCCGGCGCGATTTTCACCGCCAAGGGCGTGTACTTGCCCTGTTTCTGCGCAAGGGCGGCCTGTTCCGACTTGAGAGCCTCCAGCAGCGAGCCGAGCCAGGCATCGTGCTGCAGCTCGCGCAGTCCGGTGGTATTGGGCGACGAGATGTTCACGACCACGTAACTCGCGCGTCCATACACCGCACGCAAGCAATGCAGGTAATCATCGACGGCGCGCTCGTTCGGTGTGTCGAAGTTCTTGCCGATGTTGATGCCGAGAATGTTGCCCTTCGCGGGCCCGAAACGAGCGCGGGCGACGTTGGCAAGAAAGCGATCGACGCCTTCGTTGTTGAATCCGAGGCGGTTGATCAGCGCTTCCGCTTCGGGCAGGCGGAACAAGCGCGGTTTTGGATTACCCGGTTGCGCACGCGGCGTTACCGTACCGCATTCGATAAAGCCGAAGCCGAGCGTGGCAAGGCCGTCGATGTGCGCGGCGTTCTTGTCGAGGCCCGCGGCCAAGCCGACTCGATTGGGAAACTTGAGTCCCATCGCCTCGACGGGTGATGCGGGAACGCGCGGGGCGATCAACTGGGCCACGCCGGCCGCGGCAGCGCGATCAAGGCTGGCGAACGCGACATCGTGCGCGGTCTCGGGATCGAGCGCGAACAGGAGCGGACGAAACAGCGGATAGAGCTTCGAAGTCATCTGAACTGTCGCGCGTCCCCGATTGTCGCGATCGCGCAGCCAACGTTTTCCCACTGCTCGCGCTTGGGCGACGACCGGCGGCCGGATGATACCATTGGCCGCGAATGAGAACGATGTCGTCACGAAGTTCACGAACGTTGAACGAGGCAATGCTGCGACCATTTGCTCGCTTGTGCGTCCCGATGTCGACGTGGCGATGCCTTGTATCGGCGTGGTTCGCGCTCTGTGCACTGTTCGCGGCGGCCCCTCTCCTTGCCGCCGAGCGTGTTCCCTCTCAGGTGGGCTACGAGCAGCGCCCGGAAGTCATTGCACTGATCGAGGAACTTGAATCGGAGAACGCGTTCGATGCGCGTTCGCTGAAGCGAACGTTCGCGGAAGCACGTTATCTTCCCGCTGTCGTGGCGGCCATGTCGCGGCCGATCGCGTCGCCGCCGAAATGGTACGAGTACTCGCCGCCTTTCCTAGATCCCGGTCGGGTCGATGCGGGACTCGTTTTCTGGCGCGCGCACGCCGCGACATTGGCGCGAGCGCAAAGCGAATTCGGCGTGCCCGCCGAAATCGTCGTCGCGATCATCGGTGTCGAGACTTACTACGGGCGCAATACCGGCCGGTTCCGTGTCCTCGATGCGCTGACGACATTGGCGTTCGACTATCCTCGCCGCGCACCGTTCTTTCGCAACGAGCTCAAGGAATTCCTGCTGCTGGCGCGTGAGCAGCACCGCTCGCCATTGACGTTCATGGGCTCCTATGCCGGCGCGATGGGGCTGCCGCAATTCATGCCCGACAGCGTGCGCCTGTACGCGCTCGATTACGACGCCGACGGACGGATCGACCTCGCCGCCGATCCCGACGATGCGATCGGCAGCGTGGCCAATTTCCTCCTACGCCACCAGTGGCAAGCCCGCCAGCCGGTGATGGTGCCGGTGCGCATTGAAAGTGACAAAGAGTTATCCGTCTTGCGCACATTCGATGGCGGCGTCGCCGAACGCCGCTCGATCGCGGGATGGCTGGAAAGCGGCGTCAACGGCTTTACGATTCCGTCTGACCTTAGTGCCGACCCGGTGGGGCTGCTGATGCTGGAGAACACCACCGGCACCGAGTACTGGATGGTCTTCAACAATTGGTATGTCCTCACGCGGTACAACCGCAGCCGCCTCTATGCGAGTGCGGTGTGGCACCTGGCGCAGATGCTCAAGGAAGCGGCGAAGGAAGACGCCGCGTTGGCTTCGCTCAGCGCCGGTGGTTGATGGCGTTGACGTGGCCGACCAGGCCTTGGGTCGAAGCGTCCGCGTCGCGCGGTAGTTCGCCATCGCGAAGCGACGTCATCAGTGGACCGGCGAGTGATTTGCCCAGCTCGACCCCCCACTGATCGAACGAATTGATGCCCAGCAGTATGCCTTCGACGAAAGTTCGATGCTCGCCGAGCGCCAACAATTGGCCGAGACGACGCGCGTTGAGTTCGGGAAGCAGCAGCGTCGTTGACGGACGATCGCCCGGACAGACTCGATGCGCGGCCATCGCATCGATTGCTCCGTCCGCTGCGCCCGCCACGCGCGCGCGCACTTCCGCTTGGGCCTCGGCCAGCGTCTTGCCGCGCATCAGAGCCTGCGCCTGCGCCAGCGCATTGGCGACCAGCATCGTCTGCTGATTACCGAGCGGGTACGCCGCCCGCACCGGAACGATGAACTCGACGGGCACGACGTGCGTGCCCTGATGCAGCCATTGAAAAAACGCATGCTGTCCGTCGGTGCCCGGAGCGCCCCATAGCGCGGGCGCTGTAGCGCCTTCGACGGGAGAGCCGTCGCGCAGCACCGACTTGCCGTTGCTTTCGAGCACGGTCTGTTGCAGGTACGCCGGCAATTGCGCCAATGCCTGCGCATAAGGCACGACGATGCGTTGCGAATGGCCGAGGAAGCGCGCGTTCCAGAAATCGACCAGCGCCAGCAGCACCGGCAGGTTGCGCTCGAGCGGCGACTCGCGGAAATGCTGATCGAGGCTGGCGGCACCGGCGAGGAGTTCCGCGAACACTTCCCAGCCGTAGCGTATGGCGATGGGCAAGCCGACGGCCGACCAGAAGGAAAAGCGTCCACCGACCCAATCCCAGATCGGCAGCACGTCGGCACCGGCGACGCCAAAGGCGCGCGCCGCCTCGACATTGCTGGTCACGGCGACAAAATGCGCGGACAGCGCACCTCCCGCGCCAAGCGAGCGTGCGAGCCAGGCCCGCGCCTCTTGCGCGTTGGCCATCGTCTCGGCAGTGGTGAAGGTTTTCGACGTGACCACGAACATCGTCGTCGCAGGGTCCAGGCCGGAGAGCGCACGACCGAGGTGTTCGGGGTCGACATTGGAGACGAAACTCACGTCCACGCCTTCGCTGCGGCCCGTCCGTGGGCTGCGCAGAGCGTCGCAGACCAGGCGCGGTCCGAGGTCGGAGCCACCGATGCCGATGGCCACGACGCGACGCAAGGGCCTTCCCGTTGCTCCGACGCGCGCGCCGCCACGGATCAGCGTTGCCAGCGCGCGCATGCGCTGCTGCGTTGCGCGGATTTCGGGAATGACATCCTTGCCGTCGACATTCACTGCGTGGTCGTCTTGCTGTCGCAATGCGGTGTGCAGCACCGACCGCGCTTCCGACAAGTTGATTTTTTCGCCAGCGAACAGCGCCGTGATCCACGCCGGAAGATTGCGCTCGTGCGCGAAGGCGACGAGCAGCTTCATCGTCTCCGGAGTCAGCCTTTGCTTTGACCAATCAGCGAGCCATTGGTCCCAGCCGAGCGAGAGATGCGCAAACCGGGCAGCGTCGGCCGCGAACATCGACGCAAGCGTGCGCCCGGCCATCGTGGCGCGATGTTCGGCCAGCGCATGCGACATCGACGCGAGATCGTCTTTGCTCATGAAGGTCTAAGCCGGCGCAGCGATCTACTCGGCTGGCCAGGGAACATGTTGTTGAGTAGTCGAACCAAATCAGCAGTGCCCGTCAAAACTTGGCCAGAATAATCGATTGGGACACGGTTGCAAACTCGTTACAATCGGCATAACCCCCAAGAGAAATCGAACGATGGACGCTGCGACCGATAAAGATCTCCCGCTCAAGGAAGATACACGCCTTCTCGGTCGCTTGCTCGGTGATGTACTCCGCGCGCAGAGCGGCGACGAAGGTTTCGACCGGATCGAGGCGATACGGCAGACGGCGATACGACTGCGTCGCGCGTCGACTGAGGACGCCGGCGCGATCAAGGACGAGCTGGCGGCGATGCTGAACGAGCTGCCCATCGCCCAGACGCTCGATGTCGTCCGCGCCTTCAGCTACTTTTCGCACCTGGCCAACATCGCCGAGGACGTGCACCAGAATCGGCGCCGCCGCGCGCACGCGATTGCCGGTTCACCGCCGCAGGAAGGCAGCATCGCGCACGCGCTCGAGCGGCTCGGCCAGGGTGGCGTCGCGGCGAGCCGCCTGCGCGCATGGTTTGACGAAGCCCTGGTAAGTCCGGTGCTGACTGCGCATCCGACGGAAGTGCAGCGCAAGAGCATCCTCGATTGTGAACGCGAGATCGTGCGCCTGCTGCAATGGCGCGATCGAAGCACGCTGACCCCCGATGAGCACGACGGCTTGCTTGCCGGCTTGTATCGACAGGTATTGGCACTCTGGCAGACGGCGATGCTGCGCTTGACCAAGCTGCAGGTTAAGGACGAGATCGACAATGGCCTCGCTTACTATCGTTACACCTTTCTCGATGAGATTCCTCGTCTGTACGTCGCGCTGGAAGAACGCTTCGCGCATGCTTTCGGCGAGCGCATCGTCGTCCCGCCGATGCTCAAGATGGGGTCGTGGATCGGCGGCGATCGGGACGGGAATCCTTTTGTGGTTGCCGAGACGCTGCGTTACGCCAGCCAGGCGCAGTCGGGGTTGATCCTTACCCACTACCTCGCCGAGGTGCACCTGCTCGGTGCCGAACTTTCGCTGTCCAATCGCCTGGTGGCGCCGACGCCCGAACTCGTTCAGCTCGCCGCCAACGCGAACGACACCAACCCTCATCGTGGCGATGAGCCGTATCGCCAGGCCTTGACGGGCGTCTATGCCCGGCTTGCTGCGACGGCGAGCGCACTGGCGCAGATCGTGCCCGCGCGGCCGCCCCACGCTGCATTGCCGGCGTACGCGACGTCGGCTGAGTTCCTGCACGACCTCGATTTGATCGCGACCTCGCTGGCCTCGCATGGCGCAAGCCTGCTGGCGGAAGGACGCTTGAGACATCTACGCCGCGCCGTTACGGTGTTCGGCTTTTACTTGGCCGCGCTCGACCTCCGACAGAACTCCGACGTGCACGAAGCCGTCGTCGCCGAGTTGCTGGCTCGCGCGGGCGTACACAGCGACTATGCGTCCCTCGACGAGCCCGCTCGGGTCAATCTGCTGGTTGCCGAACTCGCCAATCCGCGCCTGCTCGACACGCCGCATCTCGCGCGATCTGCCGCGCTCGACACCGAGCTCGCGATCCTGCGCACTGCGGCAGAAGTTCACCGGCAGCTGGGACGAGACGCATTGCCCAACTATGTCATTTCCAAGTGTCAGTCGGTAAGCGACCTGCTCGAAGTGGGCATCCTGCTCAAGGAAGTCGGGCTGCTCACGCCCAACCGCCTCACGGTCAATATCATTCCGCTGTTCGAGACGATTGCGGATCTGCACGCCTGCGCAGACATCATGGCTGCCGCCTTTCGTCTGCCTTGTTACCAGCGATGGCTCGCCAGCCGCGGTCGTTGGCAGGAGGTGATGCTCGGCTATTCGGACAGCAACAAGGACGGCGGATTCGTCACCGCCAACTGGGCGCTGTATCGCGCCGAACTCAAGCTGGTCGAGGTCTTCAAGGCGTACGAGATCAAGCTCCGTTTGTTTCACGGTCGCGGCGGCACGGTGGGCCGAGGGGGAGGGCCGTCCTACGAGGCAATCCTGGCCCAGCCCGCGGGTAGTGTGAACGGCGCGCTGCGCGTTACCGAGCAAGGCGAGATCATCGCCAGCAAGTATTCCGACCCGGAGCTCGGCCGGCGCAATCTGGAGACGCTGGTGGCGGCGACGATCGAGGCGACGTTGCTGCCCGAGACCAAAGAACGCGAAAGCGTTCCCCGCTTTTACGAAGTCATGGACGAGTTGGCGGCATTGGCGTTCACCGCGTATCGCGAACTGGTTTACGAAACGCCGGAATTCCTTCCGTATTTTCGCGCGGCGACGCCCATCGCCGAGATCGCCGACCTCAATATCGGCAGCCGTCCCGCTTCGCGCAAGTCTTCGCAACGTATCGAGGATTTGCGCGCGATTCCCTGGGTATTCAGCTGGGGGCAGTGCCGGTTGACGTTGCCCGGGTGGTATGGTTTCGGCGCAGCGGTCGACGCGTGGCTTGCGAGCGATCCCGCATTGCGCGCGCAGCGTCTGGCGACGCTTCGCGACATGCACGATCAGTGGCCATTTTTTCGCAGCATGCTGTCCAACATGAGCATGGTCCTGGCGAAGACCGATCTCGCGATCGCTTCACGCTATGCCGACCTGGTGCCCGACGCTGCGGTTCGCGACGCCATCTATCCTCGCCTCGCCAATGAACATCGACGCACCATGCGCTGCTTGCTCGAAATCACGCGACGCGAGAACCTGCTCGACGACAATCCCACGCTGGCGCGCAGCATCCGCAATCGCTTTCCCTATCTCGACCCGCTGAATCACGTCCAGATCGAGCTATTGCGGCGCTATCGCAGTGGCCAGACCGACGTGCGGACCAAGCGCGGCATCCATTTGACGATCAACGGCCTCGCGGCTGGTCTGCGCAACAGCGGTTAGCGCGTCCCGTCGCATCACGTGCACCAGCGCTAGCAGCCGAATGACGACTATGCACGATGACCCTGACTTCTACGCGCGCCTGCCGATCTTCGAAGGATTCGCCAGCATCATGGATCCGGCTCTGTATCGGGCGCTGCCGGATGATTGGCTCATCGGTTTGACCGACGTCGTCAGCTCAACGTCGGCAATCGAAGCCGGCCGCTACAAGGCTGTCAACACCGCAGGGGCCGCCGTCATTTCGGCGATGACCAATGCGCTGCCGAATCGAAAGTTCCCATTCGTTTTCGGCGGCGACGGCGCGAGCTTCGCCGTGCCCGCAACTGATGCGACGCTCGCTCGAGATGCGCTGGCCGCGACGGCAGCGTGGACGCGCGATGAACTCGGTCTGGAGATGCGCGCTGCGCTTATTCCGGTGGCCGCCGTCTCGGAGCAATCGTTGAGCGTAAGCGTTGCACGTTTCGCGCCGTCGGAGAATATTTCATACGCGATGTTCTCCGGAGGCGGTCTGGCATGGGCGGAGCGCGCGATGAAAGCCGGCCGCTACGCGGTCCCGCCCGGCGCCGAAGGCAAGCGTCCCGACTTGAGCGGCTTGTCCTGTCGCTGGAACGATATTCCCGCGACTCATGGCGTCATGCTCTCGCTGGTCGTCGCGCCCGTGACCCATGGCGATCCGGCATTCCGCAAGCTGGTTGAGGAGTTGATCGCGGAGTTCGAAACCAGTCCTGACGCAACGCGGCCAATTCCTGCCGGAGGCCCCGGCGTCGGCTGGCCGCCGCCGGGCCTCGATCTGGAGGCTCGCGCACAAGGCAACGGGCAGCAGAGCCTTTTCATCCGTCGCATTCGCGTCGCACTGTGGACGCTACTCTCGTATCTGGTTGTGCGCTTCGGCATTCGCGTCGGAGACTTCGATCCGGCGGTTTATAAGCGCGACGTCGTCGACAACTCAGACTTCCGCAAGTACGACGACAACCTGCGCATGACTGTCGATTGCACGCCGGCACTTGCCGATCGCATCGAACAACGCCTCAGCGCGGCGAGCGCGGCGAACGTGGCGAGATTCGGTTTACACCGGCAACCCAACGCCATCATGACTTGCATCGTGCCGTCGATCAACGAGAGAAGCCACGTGCATTTCGTCGACGGGGCAGCCGGGGGATACGCGGTGGCGGCCAAACGTCTCAAGCTGGATGCGATTGTCGCGGCGAGCGAGTCGCCACCAACATAAGATCGATCTCTGCCGCGTTTCGACTGGAGAGGCCGACCCGCTGGATCTTAGTTCACTTCGGCGCCGCGCTCCCGCATGAAGCGCTTGACGTCATCGAAGCGAACTGCACCCGCGCGCTGCTGGTCGATTTCATCGAAGTGCTTGGCGATGTAACCGAGACCCGCCGCGCTCGCCTGTTGCCGCGTCAGCATGCCGGCGTGATTGACGTCGGCGGCGTCAAAAGCTCGCTTGAGTTTCCTTTCGACCTGCGCACGGAGTGCAGCGCCTTCAGTGGGCGGCTCGGTGGACGGTATGCGTTGGTCGGGTGGAACCCAAGGGTCTTGCACCGGTCGGTCGCCCGTCGGCGGGGCCGAGTCGACCGCAAGTGCCGTCTGCGGCAGCGCAAGCGCTGAGAATAGGATGAGCGCGACAGTTGCCATGCTGGCGCCGCGCCGGCAGAGACCTCGTCTCATGATCGAAACTCCGGTTTGATTATCGTGGTCGCGCACGTTCGACTCACTGGCTGGCGACGGCGTTCTGATAGAACTGCACGAGGTCGGCCTTTTCCAGTTGCCGCGCACCGTCGTCCAGGTAGGTCATGTGGCCGCCGATGTAGAAACGCGTCGTGACGTTCGGACTGGGACCCAGTCGCGCGAGGTCGCGCTCGGTGACGAAGAATGGTGTGGCCAGGTCGTGATAGCCATTGAGCGACAGGATCTTCAGCTTCGGGTTTTGGGCCAGCGCTGCCGCCAGGTCGGGAATCGTGTCCGGCAGCACCATGCCATCGTGCGCGAAGACCCACGATTGAATGGCGTTGCCCAAGGTTACGTAGGTCGTCGGATTGGTGTACAGCAGCGACGTGCCGAGGTATCCGGCGATGCCCGTTGCGAACGAGGCGTTGATGAAGGTGCTCGACGGGTCGCCTTCGCTCGCCAGGAAACTGCCATTGGGAGCGGTAACGCGCGCGTCGTAGCGCCCGAGTGTCGTCCCGGGAATCAAGTTGGTCTGCAAGTAACCGGGATCGAGATTGAAATTCGCTTGCCATTTGATCAGCGGAACGCCCGTCGTATTGACGAGTTGGGTGAGCAAAGTGGGCGCCGGCGCGGTGCCCCGCGACAGGAACGCGACGACAGCGGGATCGTACTGACTGGTCGTCAGCGTGCGCGTCTGAGCAATGAACGCGGGGAGATCTGCAGGTGCGGGATTGGGATTGTCGAGACCGAACCAGGCGCCGATGGCGCCGTAGGTAGGCAGGTAGCCCGCGCAACTGGTGGTGATGATGGTGAACAGCGCACAGTTGGTGTTGTAGTTCAGCACCGACGATTGAAGCACCACGCCGGTCAATTGCACGCCTGCGCTTTCCAGTATGTTGGCGAGTACGGCGCTTCGCGTCGTTCCGTACGACTCGCCGAATAGAAACTTGGGCGACGCACTGCGCTTGTTGACGGCGACATAGCGCATCACGAAATCGCGAAATACCGCCGCATCGCTATCGACCGTCCAGAAAGACTGGTTGCGGCTGGGCGCGATCGCTTCCGACAGCCCGCTGCCGACCGCGTCGACGAACACCAGGTCGCTCATGTCGAGCAGGCTCTCGCGCGTTGTCGACCAGCGGGAACGGGGTCGGCGCAGTCGTCGCGGGGTCGCCCGTCACCAGGCGCTTGGGTCCGAACGATCCGAGGTGCAGCCAGACGGTCGATGATCCAGGGCCGCCGTTGTAGAAAAAAGTCACGGGCCGGGTCGCCGGGTCGCGGCCGTCGACGGTATAGGCCACGTAGAAAAACGATGCTTCGGCGAGTCCGGTCGTCAGCGACGTGGCCGTCAGATGGCCCGCGGTCGCGGTGTAGTTCAGTGTGACGCCGCCGAGTATCAACTGATGATGCGTCACCGAACTGATTTCCGCGGCACTCGCCAGCGAGGCCAGCGGTCCGGTCGAGTACTGGACCGGGTCGACATAGTTGGTAGCCGGAGGCGAGCTCCCGCCGTCACCACCACCGCCGCCACCACCGCCGCAGCCGACCAGCGACAGCGTCGCAGCGACGACGATAAGCGAGTGCGTGATTCTGTTCAGCATGACCCGCTCCACCTGCGTTCTAAATATGTCAGCCAATATTAGAACAAGTGCCGCGACGAAACCGAAGCAGGGGACGAATGGCAGGGAACGATCCGCGAAATGTCCAACTGAGGTCCAACGGCAGTCCAACTGCGGTCTGGCTCCCGTCTACCGCCGATCGTGTCCGCCAGATCCAGCCCTCTCTGACGCCGTGATCAGACACCGACGCGCGAAATTCGTGCGGTCCGACATTGCGGCTCGATGGTCGATGGCGAGCAGCGGGTCTTGACGGACGCCCGAGGCCAGTTATAATCACGGTACCGTATATAAAAATGGTAATCGCGAGGCGATACGAATGAAGTACGGATCCAATCGTGCCTTCGGGCGCTCGCGCGCCAAGGTCCCAGCATCCGCTGCAGTGGGCGCCCCGCTGACCGCACGCCAGCAGCAGATACTCGACTGGATACGCGCATTCATCGATGCGCAGGGGATGCCGCCGACGCGCGCCGAAATTGCCAGCGGACTGGGATTCTCTACGGCAAGTTCGGCCGAAGACCATCTACAGGCGTTGGCGAAAAAGGGCGCCCTCGAGTTGCTGCCCGGTGCATCGCGGGGACTGCGCCTGACCGATATTCCCGGCGTGCCGATCCAGGGCACTTTGCTGCTGGTCGGACGCGTCGCTGCCGGCAACCCCATCCTTGCCTCCGAGAATATAGAAGGACGCTATCGCGTCGACGGTGCGATGTTTTCGCCGACTGCCGACTATTTGCTGCGCGTTCGCGGCATGAGCATGAAGGACGCGGGCATTCTCGATGGCGATCTTCTCGCCGTGCATAAGACCGCTGAGGCGCGTTCGGGTCAGATCGTCGTCGCGAGGCTATCCGGCGCTGCTGGTGACGAAGTGACCGTCAAACGACTCAAGCGGCGCGGTCGCGACATTGTCTTGTTGCCTGAGAACGCGGACTTCGCGCCGATCGTTGTCGATCCGGCGACTACCGAGTTCACGATCGAAGGTGTTGGCGTTGGCCTGGTCCGGGGCGCAGCCATCAAGTAGCGCACGACAACCGGGCACTCGATAAGGAGATTTCCATGGTTCAAGCGATTCCCGCCGATTATCCCGGCGTTACCCCCTATTTGATGTTTCGCGACGCCGCGGGGGCGATAGATTTCTACAAGAAGGCGTTTGGCGCCGTTGAGACAGTCCGCCTGGGCGCACCCGGAAACAAGATCGGACACGCCGAACTGAGGATAGGTGGAGGCTGCATCATGCTTGCCGACGAATCGGCTGATTCTGCCGCTCGCGGCATCGAGTCATTCGGCGGTTCGCCGATCAGCCTGATGTTCTACACCGCTGACGTCGACCGCAGTTTTGCCCAGGCGGTGAGCGCCGGTGGCAAGGTATTGCGGGACGTCAAGGATCAGTTCTATGGCGACCGTAGCGGCACGTTGACGGATCCTTTCGGCTGCATCTGGACGATTGCGACGCACACGGAAGACGTTTCGCCTGCCGAGATGGATAAGCGCATGCAAGCGATGATGTCGCAATGATGTCGCAATGACACCCGTCAGTGCCGTAACGAGCCAACAAACGATGCGCGTTGCTCCATGTCGGGCTTGGCGCAAGGAGTAGCGGATGTACGCCCTTTACGGCAAGAGGGGGTCGGGCTCGGCGTCGGTCGAAGTGGCGCTCGCGATCGCCGGTCTCCCGTATCGGATCGTGGAGACTGCCTCGTGGGATACCAACGACGCATTTGAGGATTTGCTCAAGATCAACCCGATCGGGCAAATACCCACGCTGGTCCTGCCCGACGGCACGGCGCTTTCCGAAAGCGCTGCGATCCTTATTCATCTGGATTCCGCGGCGTCCGGCGCGAGGCTTGTTGCCTCGCGACGGATCGGCGCGTGCGCAGGCCATTCGTGGACTCGTGTTCATCGCAGCCAACTGCTATTCGGCCATCACCATCATCGATTTTCCCGAACGTTTCTGCACCGATATCGACGACGCATTGAAAGAGCGCATCCGCGGGGGCACGCGTGCGCGCTTGCACCGTCATTGGGAAATCTTTGCCGACATGTTCGCCGGTCATCCTTTCCTGACGGGCGACGACGTGAGTGCCCTCGACCTCTACGCGGCGGTCGTATCGAAATGGTCGGGCGCGCGAGCCCACCTTGCGACGCAGCGGCCTCAATTTCATGCGACGTTGCAGGCTATCGAACAACATCCCAACGTAGCGCCGGTATTCGCGAGGCATTGGCCGGCACCTTAGTTCTCGTGCCATAGTTCGCAGGTTTTTTCACTGAGCACTGCGCGCCGTCGATTCCACTCCAGCCGCGATGGCCGTCGGCGCGCCGGCGCAGCGGACTTCGCCACGCCGTAGTTCACTGCCTATTTCCTGCACGCCCTTGCGTGACGTTCGCATATAATGCGGGCATCGCGTCGGGGCCTTCGCCTGTGCGACGATCCCGCGCGAAACGGCCAACCAACGCATGCGCATTCTGCTCAGCAACGACGACGGCTATTTCGCTCCCGGATTGGAACGGCTCGCTGCCGAACTCAAACCCCACGCGGACCTTACCGTCGTCGCGCCGGAGCGCGATCGTAGCGGCGCCTCCAACTCCCTGACTCTCGACCGGCCGCTGACGGTTCGGCGCGCACCCAACGGATTCCTTTTCGTCAACGGCACGCCGACCGATTGCGTTCATCTGGCGGTGACGGGCTTGCTCGATGCATTGCCCGACATGGTGATTTCGGGTATCAATCTCGGCGCAAACATGGGCGACGACACGATCTACTCGGGCACTGTCGCGGCAGCGACCGAAGGCTACTTGTTGGGAATTCCGTCCATCGCCGTGTCCTCTGTCGAGCAAGGTCGGCCGTCATTTCGAGACCGCAGCCAAGATCGTCGTCGACCTTGTCGAGCGTCATCGGCGTGCGCCGTCGGGCGCATGGCTACTCAACGTCAATGTGCCCGATGTGCCGCTCGCGGAGGTTCACGGACTGCGGGTCACGCGCCTGGGCAAGCGGCACAAGGCCGAATCGGTCATCAAGACGGAGACGCCGCGCGGCGAGATCTGTTATTGGGTCGGAGCGGCGGGTGCCGCGGCGGACGCGGGCGAAGGCACGGACTTCCACGCCATCGAGCAGGGCTATGTATCGGTCACGCCGCTGCAGATCGACCTGACGCACCACGCCGAAATGGCGCGAGTCCAGGGCTGGATTGCCTCTTGAGCATGGGCACATGAGCACCGGTGTCGAAAGATTTGACGGCATCGGCATGACGTCTGCGCGAACGCGGGCACGCATGGTCGAACGCCTGCGCGAGCAGGGCATTCGTGACGAGGCCGTGCTCACCGCGATGGGTACGGTACCGCGACACATTTTTGTCGAAGAGGCCCTGGCGATCCGGGCGTACGACGACAGTCCGCTGCCGATCGGCGCAGGGCAGACGATTTCGCAGCCCTACGTCGTTGCCCGAATGACCGAACTTTTGCGCGCAGGCGGGCCCGTTACGCGCGTGCTCGAGATCGGCACCGGATGCGGATATCAGACGGCGGTGCTGGCGCACCTGGCCACCGAGGTCTATACAGTCGAGCGCATTGCGTCGCTGGTCGCCAAAGCCAGACGCAACCTGCGGGCGCTGAAGGTCAGTAACGTAAGGATCAAACACGGCGACGGCTCGGTCGATCTTGGCGAGGACCTCGAGGTCGATGCCATCATCGTCACCGCGGCGGCAACCCAGATCCCCACGGCTTTGCTGCGCCATCTGAGTGTCGGAGGCCGGATGGTGCTGCCTTTAACCTTGCGCGATGACGATGACCGCGGCACGCAGCGTTTGACCGTCATCGAGAAGGCAGCAGGCGGTATCCGTGAGCAAACGCACGACGCGGTAAGATTCGTTCCATTGCTTCACGGCCTCGCATGACTATCGAACACCGGGATTCTCAGTTCCGATCGTCAACGACACACGCTGCCAGGGCTCCGGTTTTGTCGTCGTCGCGATGGGTGCCGCTGCCGGTCGCGTTGGCGGTGTCGGCCGCGCTGGCCGCAACTGATCGTCGCCGGTTGCATGACGCGGCCGCCTTCGCCTGTCAGCGATCGTTCCCCTTCCCGCGAAGCGTTGACCCAATCCGCTGCGCCTTCGCCTGCCGCGTCACAGGAGCCCGAAGCGCCGCCTCCGACGCACACGGTCAAGCGTGGCGAGACGCTATATCAGATCGCGCTGGACAACGGCCTCGACTATCGCGAGCTGGCGGCGTGGAACAATATCGAGAACGTCAACGTGATCCGGATCGGGCGCGTGCTGGTATTGGCTGCGCCCGGAACGACGACGGCGCCGTCAGCAACAGTCGACTCCGCCACCGGTACGGTGACCGCAGGTCTGGTCACTGCGCCTTCAGTGACGCCGACGGGCGCGAACGGCGCGGCGCCTGCCGACAACGGTTCCGCTGCGGCGACCATCGCGCCATCCACGGGGCGCAATACGCTGACGTACAAAGCCGAGCCGAAAGCGCTGAAAGTCCCGTATTCCACGCAGGCGCTCGCGCAGGCGCAGCAAAGCGCCGCCGCGGCACCGCCGCCTGTGGCGCAGCCAGCGGCTCCGGCACCGTCGGCGGCGTCGATGACGATACCGGCTGCTCCCGCGGCCCCGCCGACTGCTGCGCCGGTTCCGGCCCCCCGTGAGGATTCGGCGCGCGTCCCCGAGATCGATGAGAGCGTCGAATGGTCGTGGCCAACCACGGGCAAGGTCATCACCGGATTCTCGGACAGCGCGAACCTCAAAGGTATCGACATCGCCGGCAAGGCCGGACAGGCGGTGATGGCCAGCGGCGCCGGCAAAGTCGTCTATGCGGGTACGGGCCTACGCGGCTATGGCAAGCTGATCATCATCAAGCACAACAATACTTTTCTGTCGGCTTACGCGCACAACCGGGAAATTCTGGTCAAGGAAGGACAGCAGGTGACCAAGGGCCAGAAGATCGCCGAGATGGGCGACACCGACACCGACCAGACCAAACTGCATTTCGAGATCCGCCGTTTGGGTAAACCTGTCGACCCCGCGAAATACCTCCCTCCTGCATGAATTCGCGTGCTGCCGATGACGACGATTTCTCCGCCGGGACGGAACCGGACACTCGAACGCGCGACCTGCCGCTGGACATGCCCGTCGTCGGTGTCGGCGCCGATTTTCTCAACGACATCACCCAGATTTACCTGAACGAGATCGGCCAGAGTCCGCTCCTGTCCCCTGCGGAAGAACTCGAGTACGCCCGCGCCAACCGTGTCGGCGATTTCGAGGCTCGGCAGAAAATGATCGAGCACAATCTGCGGCTCGTCGTCAGCATCGCCAAGCACTACCTGAATCGAGGTTTGACGCTCGCCGATCTGATCGAGGAGGGCAACCTCGGCCTGATCCATGCGCTGGAAAAGTTCGACCCGGAGCGGGGATTTCGTTTTACAACCTATGCAACCTGGTGGATACGCCAGTCGATCGAACGTGCCATCATGAATCAGTCGCGCACGATTCGCCTGCCGGCGCACGTGGTCAAGGAACTCAACATCGTCCTGCGCGCGTTGCGCCACCTCGAAACCCACGGCCTCATTGGCGAAGGCCGCGATCCGACGCTCGATGACGTGGCGCATCTGCTCGGCAAGCCGGTCGATCAGGTGCGCAAGGTGCTGGGCTACAACGAGCACATCACCTCGCTCGACGCGCCATTCGACGGCGACACGGGGCTTTCGGTCGGCGACCAGATCACCGACGAGGACGCTCCCAGCCCGGAACTGCTGCTGCACAATTCCGAGATCGAGGGCTGGGTCAAGCAATGGTTGGACGAACTGTCCGAACGCCATCGTTACGTGATCGAGCGCCGCTACGGTCTGAACGGCAACGACGTCGCAACGCTGGAACAACTTGCGCGCGAACTCAAAGTCACGCGCGAACGCGTGCGCCAAATCCAGTCCGAGGCGCTGGACAAGCTGCGCGCGCGTCTTCGCCGCCGGGGCCTGTCACGCGACGCACTTTTGTAGCAGTGACGCACGAGCGCACTCCCGGAAGATTGAGGTCCGCGTGCCGTCGCGCTCCTTCCCCTCCCTGTTTGAAACGAGGCCGCTTTTACGGCACTGAGACCTTCAATGCCCGCGCCGCGCGCAATGCCGTGACGCCGGCCCTGAGTCGTTCGACCAGTTCGGCACGACGCTGTTCGCTGCCGGCACCGTAGCGCAGCAGCGCATAAGTTTCGGCAACGCGCCAAATAGCGCCTGCCGAACCGGGCCAGCGCGCCGAAGCGCGGTCGGCGTAGGCGAGAGGACCTTCGTCGCGCTCTCGGGCCAATCCTGCGCGCGCGAGTTTTCGACACGCCGCATGCCACAGCGCAACTTCGGCATCGACTTTGGCCCGGCGCCGACGGGCAAACACCAGAACGGCCACACCCCAGACGAATGCAGCGGCGGCAAGCAGCAGCACGATATGCCACGGCCGCGCATTGGCAAGCCCCATATCGCGCAGAAAATCGCGCTGCCGCTCGAGATTAAAGCCGACGATGCCACGCTGCCAGTGATAGTTGACGCTGTCCCAGTGCAAGCTCAGGTTCTTGAGCCAGGTCATTTCCATTCGCGCAAGATAGGGCACACGCTCTCCAGCCGGAAGTGCCGCGCCGATGCCGCGCTCAATCCGCGTCGGCGCGACCGCAGCGGTCGGATCGACGCGCGACCACTGTCCGTCGATCAACGCTTCGGCCCACGCGTGCGCGTCTGACTGGCGCACGATCATGTAGTCACCGGACGGGCTCATTTCGCCGCCCTGGTAGCCGGTGACGACGCGTGCCGGTATGCCTGCGGCGCGCAGCAGCAAGGTGAAGGCGCCCGCATAGTGTTCGCAAAAGCCGCGCCGCGAATCGAACAGGAAGCCGTCGACCGGATTGAGGTCCAGCGGCGTTGGCGTCAGCGTGTAGACGAAATTCTCGTTGCGGAACCAGTCGAGCACCGCCTGCACGTAAGCGCGATCTGATGGCGTGCGCGCTCGCAAGTCACGCGCAAAAGCGATTGTGCGGGGGTTGCCGCCGCCCAGTCGCAGGTTGTCGACATCGTCGCCGGCAAGCGCCGGAAACGCATCGGCAATCGACGACTGCACGCTGTAGCGGACGGCCTGCGATACGGGCAGTTTCGCCAGCAATTGCTGATCGTAGGTGAGGACCGCGATGTCGCTGGGAGGGACGATGCCCGTAATGTCATCCGTCGGGGCACGGGGCAGCGAGAGAGGATGCTCGAGTGCGAATAGCCAGAGCTTGCCGTGCGGCTGCAAGGTCACTGTGTAACGGATCGTCGTTGCCGCTGCGCGCCCGGCTTCTCGTCGCGCCGCGGCAACGAACCTCCCCGGGCGCAACTTGACCAACGGTCGCCACTCGCCGCCGTCGAAACGGGCGAACACCGGACCGCGCCAGTACCGTTGTGCGGGAGGAGGCGGTGCGCCGCCAAATTCGACGCGGAAGGCGACATCGTCGGACAAGGACAGGTCGCTGATCGATCCGGGCGCCATCGATTCGGACAGGCCGCTCCGCGCGCCGCTTTCGAGCGGCGAACCCCACAACGGACCGGCGAGGCGGGGGAACAGCACGAACAGCAGCGCCGCGATTGGAATGCCTTGCAGCACGAGGCTGCCGACGGCTCGGAGTTCCCGTTGCCACGAGGTTTCGGTGCCCGGTTTGCTGCGCAACGCGCCTAGCGCACAACCGACTGCCAGCAATGTCGGTACCGTGACCAGCGCGGAGAATATCGTCTGTCCGTAGAAGTACTGTGTCAGCGCAAGAAAGAGCGCAAGACAGACCAGCAGCGAGCCATCGCGGACGTTGCGCGATTCCAGAAACTTGATGCCGACCAGGATGTACAGGAAGGCGACGCAAGGATCGCGCGCAAGGAGGTAACCAAAGCTCCACGCGAATGCCGATTGCAGCAGCCACCGCGAGCACCGGCAGCAGCCAGCGACGCAGCCGCAGCGCGGCCGGACTCGACGAAGGCCAGACAAATCGCGCCGCAATCAAGGCAGTGCCCGCGCAGGAGATCCAGAGTGCCAAGTGACTCCAGAGCGGTGCCTGCGCCAGCAACAGCAGCGTTGCCAGCCAGCCGAGCTGTCGCCGCGTGAGTGCCGGCGACTTCATCGCGGCGACTTCATCGTTGTCCCGACTCGAACAACGCGAGCGCCGTTAGGGCAGCGCGACGATGTCCGGCGCCTTGCCCCTGCGCGAGGACGGCGCCGGGCATGGTCAACGCAAACGGACGCACTTCGCGTTCAGCGGCGAGTATCCATGCCGCCAGTCGCGACAATCGCGATTCCTCATCGAGCGCGGGCGGCAAATCGTTCCAGGCGAGCTCGACGTCGCCACTGCCGCTGCCGCCTTCGAATTGCTTGGTATACCAACCCGCGCCACGGGCGACGGCTTTCCACGCAATACGATTTTGCGAGTCGCCCCGCTGGTATTCGCGCACGCCGCCGAGTTCCGCATCGACGGTTTGCGCCGAGCGATTCGCGTCGGTGCCTTGCGCGCGCGCCGGCAGCGGCGGAGGTGAGGCTTCGGGTGCCGGATAGACGTGACCGTCCAATGGAAAATGCACATAAGCCCAGCCACGCCAGAGTCCGAGCGGATAGTCACTCGCCAACGTCACCCGGCCCAGCGGCAGGACGCCGCGCCGTTCGGTGGATACCGTTAACGCCACCGGTCGCGTTGCGTTGGCAGGCAGCTCGATCGCAACTTCGGCGCCGCTTCGCGCGCGAAGACCAAGACCAACCCGGGGACGATTCCCGCTGGCGAGCATGATCGTAAAGCTCAGTTCGCCGCCAGCGAAGGCTTCACCTGCCACCAACGGCGACGCGGCAACGCCGGCCATATTGCGAAACGTCGCGAGCAGCGCCGCTGCCACCAGTCCTCCAGCGACAAAGGTCAATGCGTAGCCGAGCGACAGCGCGTAGTTCATCGACGTCAGCAACATGATCGCGAGCGTCGCAATGATCGCGAGCCCGCGTGGCGTCGGCAGGATGTAGATGCGGCGGTGGCGGAGCACGATCTCACCGCGATCGGCCGGAGCCAGCCGCCAGAAGCGCTGACGTGATTTCGCCAGCCAGGAAGCGGGGGATAGCGCGGCCATCGCTAGCGCCAGCGTTGGTACCGTCGGGTCAGGGGAGAGTCACTGTGCGCAAAAGATTGCGCGCCTGCGGACCGCCTGCGCGCGTGCTTCCGGCGAGACGATGACCGGCGACCGCGGGGAAAACGGCTTGAACGTCTTCCGGCAGCACCATGGGCCTGCCCGCCAGCAAGGCCCAGGCACGACTCGCAGCGACCAGCAGCAAGCCGGCGCGCGGTGAAAGACCCCGGTGTACGCTGTTGGCACCGACACCACGCGAGGCGCTGAGCAAGGCCTGCACGTAGTCGAGCAACGCAGGCGCTACATGCACAGCGGCGGCTTCGCGTTGCCAATCCAGCAGCGTTGCAGCGTCCGCGCACGGTTCGAGATCGGCAATGCGGGAGCGGCGGTCGCCCGAGATCAGCAATTCACGTTCCGCCGCCGCGTCGGGATAACCGAGTTCGATGGCCATCAGAAAACGATCGAGTTGCGATTCGGGCAACGGATATGCGCCGATCTGCTCGGCCGGATTCTGGGTTGCGATGACAAAGAACGGCTGCGGCAGTGGACGTGTCATGCCGTCGACCGAGACCTGACGCTCCTCCATCGCTTCGAGCAGGGCACTCTGCGTTTTCGGCGGCGCGCGGTTGATTTCGTCGGCGAGCACAATCGAATGGAATATCGGACCTGCATGGAAGCGAAAGGCGTTGCTCGCGGGGTCAAAGATGGAGACGCCGAGCACATCCGCAGGCAAAAGGTCGCTGGTGAACTGAACACGCGCGTAGTGCAGGCCGAGTGTCGCGGCAAGCGCCTGCGCCAGCGTCGATTTGCCGACACCGGGAATGTCCTCGATCAGCAGATGGCCGCGCGCCAGCAGGCAGGCGAGCGCGAGCTTGAGGGGCGTCTCTTTGCCGACGACGATGTTCCCCAGGGCGCCGACGACCGCGTCCAGGCGTTCGGACAAGGGGGCGCCGTGCGGTGCAGCAGGTCGAAGGCTCATCGATGGTGTCGACATTGAGTGATTGATTGGGAGCGCGCGGCAGGCGCAGTCAAATCGTGACTATAGAGGGCATTATGCGGCTAGTCATCACCGCTCGCGACGCGCTACACTCCATTCAACCGTCCGCCGTAGCCATTTGCACCGATTCGGACCTATTCGTCTCGTTCACTATTCGGCTACATCAACGACAACGAACCGCAGGCCTATTGTGCTCGTCGCATACATCACTCATCCGTCGTGTCGACGGCACGATATGGGATCTCATCACCCGGAATGTCCCGAACGGCTCGACGCCGTCAACGACCAATTGATCGCCGCGGGACTTTCCGGTCTCGTCGATCACCGCGTGGCGCCGTCCGTCACGCGCGAGCAGCTCGAACGAGTACATGCTGCACACTACATCGACGATATCGAGGCGGCGAGTCCGACGAGCGGCATTCATTATGTCGACCCTGACACTGCGCTCAATCCCGATTCGCTGACCGCCGCGCGCCACGCGGCGGGCGCAGTGGTGCTCGCAACCGATCTGGTGATCGGCGGCGAATGCGGAGCCGCATTCTGTGCCGTGCGGCCTCCGGGCCATCACGCGACGCCGGATAGCGCGATGGGTTTTTGCCTGTTCAACAATGTTGCTGTCGGAGTCGCCCACGCGCTCGATCATCACGGCCTTGCGCGCGCGGCTGTCGTCGATTTCGATGTTCATCACGGTAACGGGACCGAGGCGATGTTTGCCGGCGACCCGCGCGTCATCATGACGGGGACCTTCCAGCATCCCCTCTATCCCTACACTGGAACGCATCCGCTCGGCCCCAATATGCACAATGTTCCGCTGGCACCTGGCAGCGGAAGCGATGCCTTTCGTGCCGCATTCATCGATCGATGTTTGCCGGCGCTTGAAGCGCATCGACCGGAGATTATTTTTGTGTCTGCCGGATTCGACGCTCATCGCGAAGATCCCTTGGCCAACCTGCAATTGACCGACGCTGATTTTGGATGGGTCACCCAGCAGCTGATGGCGGTTGCTGCGCGCCACGCGCAGGGCCGCATCGTGTCGACGCTCGAAGGTGGCTACGCGCTCAGTGCGCTGGGCCGAAGCGCGATCGCCCACATCGGAGCGCTTGCCGGCGCGCACGACGACCGATCCGCCGCCTAAGCGGCCGATCCGCCGCCTAACGCGATCTGTTTTTAGGTCGCAATGGACTAAAGCGAACTCAGTGCGAAGCCATGCGCACGAAGCCCGGCTGGTTCTCGACGCGTGACAGCCACGCCTTTACTGCGGGAAATCGAGCCAGATCGAAGCCACCTTCATGGGCCACGTGCGTGTATGCGAACAATGCGACGTCGGCGATCGTATAACGCCCACCGACAAAAAAAGGATGGCTGCGCAGATGGCTTTCCATCACGTCCAATGCGCGGTTGCCGCCCGCCATCTTGGAATCCGCTAGCGCTCGCTGTGCCTCCGGGTCGGGATGAAAGCGCCGCAGAAAGCGAGCGACTGCAATGTAGGGTTCATGGCTATATTGCTCGAAAAAGAGCCATTGCAGGACGCGCGCACGCTCGAGGCGTTCGGTCGGCATCAGCACCGAGCCGTCGGCGAGAAAGGAAATGATGGCGTTGGATTCTGGCAGGTAGACGCCGGGTTGGATTTCCAGCACGGGCACCTTGCCGTTGGCGTTCATCGCGAGGTATTCCGGCGTGCGCGTCTCCCCTGCGACCGTGTCGATCTCGGTCCACTGGTAAGGCTGCCCGAGCGCCTCGAGCACCATACGTACCTTGTGGCAGTTTCCCGACACCGACATGCCGTAGACCTTGACCATGGGATGCTCCGTTGTGTGCGGAAAATTCTAACGTAAACTGCACTAGAATCGCTTCCGGTTAGGTATGCGACGCATGCGTGTTGCGCATGGGCAAACATTCTCGGCAGGGACACGATGAAAGCGACAAGAGTAGCGGTGCTCGGGTTGTATCGATCGGGCTCGTCGGCGGTGGCGGGTGCGCTCCACCATATTGGCGTCGACATGGGCGCACCGTTCTTCCTCGATCACTACGAGTCCCGAAAGTTGGCGGTGCGACTGCGACGTTGGTGGTCCGAACCGTACGGCACCGAGGCGTATCCGCGTTCGGAGCGCGTGCGCAAGCTCGGCGACTGGGTCGCATTTCTGGAGATGGGTGGTGCGACCCATGTCGGCGCCAAGCATCCGTTGTTGTCGCTGTGCGGCGATGATCTCGTTGAAGCGTGGGGGCCCGAGGTCAAGTTCATCTGGACCGATCGACCGCTTGCCGAGTCGATAGCGTCGATCAAGCGGGAAGCCTGGTGGGGCGGCAATGAGCCTGCGATGGAGCACATTCAGCGACAGTTGTGGGACGAGGTCCACCGATTCTTTAGCAACCGGGAACATCTTCGTATCGAATTCGCCGACACGCTGGCCGACCCTGAGCGGCAAATCAGGCGTATCGCCGAGTACGTCGGGATCCAACCGGACGAGGCCAGAATCGCGGCGGCGCTAGCCTGGGTTCGCCCCGAGCGATCTGCGGGCGGAGCCGCAGGGCGCTAGCGATCGTCGATCAGGATAGCCGCTGCAACCTTCCTTCCCTCGGCGGCGAGGATGTTGAACGTGCGACACGCGGCCGAAGTATCCATCACATCGATACCGATGCCTGCGTCGGTGAGTGCGCGCGTCAAACGGGGATGAGGAAAGCGAAGACGGCTTCCGGTACCGAACAACGCGACCTCAGGTCTGAGTGAAGCGACCAGCGCGAAGTCGTCCTCGACCAGCGCATCAAAACCTTTTGGCGCCCACATCGGAATAATGCGATCCGGCGTCACCAACAGATTGTCGCGATACTCGATCTCTCCCAGTCTGACAAAGCCCTGACCATGGCCGGTAAACACATTGCCCGGGGATGTACTGAGGTGAAATTTCATACAACGCGCAAGAAGAGGTGGGCCGCGTATGGGTGCCGCGAGTCGGCGCAGTAGTTGGGCGCTGTGGCAGCGTTGTGGAATGCGTTGCGCGGGCGATCGTTGCCGACGTTTGCATTGCAGCAAACGACCAAGTCAGCTACGATTATAGCTTCAATCGCCTTCACATCGCTCGGACGGTCCGGGCGCTTATGCTGAAGGGCAAAGGATGCACATGGCTTCCCCGCCTGAGTCGCAGTTCGCGCGTATCGCGCGGCTTCCCCCGTACGTCTTCAACATCACTTCCGAACTCAAGATGGCTGCCCGTCGCCGCGGCGAGGACATCATCGACTTCGGTATGGGCAATCCCGACGGTCCGACGCCGGCACATATCGTCGCCAAACTGGTCGAGACGGTGCAGCGGCCCGATACCCACGGCTACTCGGTCTCGCGTGGCATCCCGCGTTTGCGACGCGCGATCTGCCAGTGGTACCAGCGTCGCTACGGTGTGGACTTCGATCCAGACACCGAAGCCATCGTTACCATCGGCTCGAAAGAAGGCATAGCGCATCTCGCGCTGGCAACGCTCGGGCGCGGTGACACCGTGCTGGTTCCGAATCCAAGCTATCCGATCCATATTTACGGGCCGGTTATCGCCGGGGCCGACATCCGGCAGGTGCAGCTCACGCCCGACGTCGATTTTTTCGCGGAACTCGAGCACACGATCCGCATGAGCCTGCCGAAGCCGAAAATGCTGATCATCAATTTTCCGGCGAATCCCACCGCGCAGTGCGTCGAATTGCCGTTTTTCGAAAAGATCATTGCGCTGGCGAAAGAGCACGGCATCTATGTCGTGCACGATCTGGCCTACGCCGACATCTGCTTCGACGGCTGGAAGGCGCCGTCGATCATGCAGGTCCCCGGCGCGCGCGATGTCGCCGTCGAATTCTTCACGATGTCCAAAAGTTACAACATGGCCGGCTGGCGCATCGGCTTCATGGTGGGCAACAAGGATCTGGTATACGCGCTGTCACGCATCAAGGGCTATCACGACTACGGTACGTTCACGCCGATCCAGGTGGCGTCGATCGCTGCACTCGAAGGCCCGCAGGAATGTGTCAGCGAAATCGCGATGCAGTATCAGAAGCGGCGCGATGTGCTGTGCAAGGGCTTGCACGAAGCCGGATGGATGGTCGACATCCCGAAAGCGTCGATGTACGTGTGGGCGAAAATTCCCGAGGTCTATCGGTCGATGGGCTCACTGGAGTTCACCAAGAAACTGCTGGCGCAGGCGAAGGTGTCGGTGTCGCCCGGCATCGGCTTCGGTGAGTATGGCGATGGCCACGTCAGGTTTGCGATGATCGAAAACGAGAGTCGTACGCGCCAGGCGATCCGCGGCATCAAGCAAATGTTCCGCGAGGACGGGACCACCTGATGGCGAACGCGCAACTGCAGCCGATGCGCGTCGGCTTGCTCGGCATGGGCACGGTCGGGACCGGAACGTGGACGGTGCTCAACCGTAACGCAGAAGAAATCTCGCGTCGGGCCGGTCGGCCAATCCGCATCACCTGGATCGCGACGCGTACGCCGGCGCGAGCCAAGCTTGCGACGAACGCGGGCGGCGCGATGCTCGACGGCATGCCACAGGGCGTGCGACTGACCGACGACCCGAAAGAAGTTATCGCCCATCCCGATGTCGACATCGTGGTCGAGCTCATCGGCGGCATCGAGCCGGCCAAGTCCTACATCCTGCAGGCGATCGCCAACGGCAAGCATGTGGTCACTGCGAACAAGGCTCTGCTGGCGACGCACGGCAACGAAATATTCGCGGCGGCGCTCAAGAGCGGCGTCATGGTTGCGTTTGAAGCAGCGGTGGCCGGGGGGATTCCGATCATCAAGGCGCTGCGCGAAGGCTTGACCGCCAATCGGATCGAACGAATCGCAGGCATCATCAACGGCACCAGCAATTTCATTCTGTCGGAAATGCGCGCTACCGGTGCGACGTTCGCCGCGGCATTGAAGGACGCCCAGGCGCGCGGCTACGCCGAAGCCGATCCCTCCTTCGACGTCGAGGGTATCGACGCTGCGCACAAGCTCACGATCATGTCGGCGATCGCCTTCGGCGTGCCGATGCAGTTCGACAAGGTCTACATCGAAGGCATCGCCAAGCTCAATCGCGAGGATATCCGGTACGCCGAGGAGCTCGGTTATCGCATCAAGCTTCTGGGCATCACACGGCGCGCATCGACCGGCGGCCGCGACGGCATCGAACTGCGGGTGCATCCGACACTGGTCCCGCACAAACGCCTGATCGCGAACGTCGAAGGCGCGATGAATGCCGTGCTGGTCAAAGGTGATGCCGTCGGCCACACGCTCTACTACGGGCCGGGCGCGGGCGCCGAGCCAACAGCGAGCGCGGTCATCGCCGACCTGGTCGATGTCACGCGTATGCACACGGCTGACCCCGAGCACCGCGTGCCGCATCTCGCCTTCCAGCCGGATCAATTGAGCGATACGCCGATCCTGCCGATCGACGAAGTCGAAACCAGCTACTACCTGCGCATGCGCGTTCTCGATCGTCCTGGCGTGCTGGCCGATATCACTCGCATCCTCGCCGACCGCGAGATTTCGATTGACGCGATGATCCAGAAAGAACCTTCGGAAGGCGCCGAGCAGACCGACATCATCCTGCTGACGCATCAATCGATCGAGCGCCAGGTCGTCGATGCGATCGCGAGGATCGAGTCGCTGCCGACGGTCAAGGGCAAGGTCGTCCGGATCCGGCTCGAGGAACTTAACTGAGGGAACTTAACTGAGGTGCGGCATTTCGGCGCAACCCGCTAAGTTTATATGCGCTACATAAGCACCCGCGGCGGCATGGAGCCGCGTCCTTTTTCATCGATACTGCTCGAGGGCCTGGCCCCGGACGGGGGACTTACCGTTCCCGAATCCTATCCGTCGTGGACCAGCGCCGAGATTGAATCGCTGCGGCCGCTCGGCTACCGCGATCTCGCGTTCGCGATCCTTTCGCGCTATATCGACGACATCCCGGCGGACGATCTGCGCTCCATCATCGACCGTACTTACACTGCCGACGTTTTCGGCAGCGACGACATCACGCCGCTGTTGACCCTTGAACCCGGCCTGTATCTGTTGCGAGTATCGAACGGTCCGACACTCGCCTTCAAGGACATTGCGCTGCAATTGCTGGGCAACCTGTTCGAATACGCCCTCGCCAAGGATGACGCCAAACTGAATGTCCTTGGCGCAACCTCAGGCGATACCGGCTCGGCAGCCGAGTACGCGATGCGAGGCAAGCGCGGCGTGCGCGTATTCATGCTGACCCCGCAAGGCAGGATGAGCCCGTTCCAGACGGCGCAGATGTATTCACTCACTGATCCGAATATTTACAACATCGCCATCGAAAGCGTGTTCGACGATTGCCAGGACATCGTGAAGGCCATCAGTAGCGACGCGGAATTCAAGCGACGCTGGCGTATCGGCACGGTCAATTCGATCAACTGGGCGCGCGTTGCGGCGCAGATCGTCTACTACTTCAAGGGTTACTTCGCCGCGACCCGCGCCGCGGACGAGCAGGTCTCGTTCGCCGTCCCCTCGGGTAATTTCGGCAACATTCTGGCCGGTCACGTCGCGCGCAAGATGGGCTTGCCGATTCGCAGGCTTATTCTCGCGACCAACGAAAATGATGTGCTCGACGAATTCTTTCGGACCGGTCGCTATCGTGTGCGCACACCCGACGAAACACATCAGACGTCGAGTCCGTCCATGGACATATCCAAGGCCTCGAACTTCGAGCGCTACGTTTTCGATCTCGCCGATCGTGACCCTGCCGTGGTGCGGACGCTGTGGAATCGGGTCGCGCAGGAAGGCGGTTTCGATATCGGCGGCACGGCGCTCGCCGCGAGGCTGAAAGAAACCGGATTTGTCTCGGGGCGCAGCACGCATGGCGATCGCCTCGACACCATCCGGACGGTCGCGCAGCGTTATGGCGTTGTCGTCGATCCGCATACTGCCGATGGCCTCAAGGTCGCCCTGCAGTATCGCGATCGCGGCGAGACCGTCATCGCTATCGAGACCGCGCTGCCGGCCAAGTTTGCCGAGACCATCGTCGAGGCGCTCGGTACCGAACCGCCGCGACCGGCGTCTTACGAGCACATCGAGTCGTTGCCGCAGCGATACGGCGTTTTGCCGGCGGACGTCGATGCGGTGAAAGAGTACATCGTCAAGCGTGCCGGCGGAGTGTAGCCTGCGCTTTCTTCCAGCGCGAGCCACGTCCGATATGCTTTCCCTCCTGCGCGACCTCGGTCGAAATCTCGTCAGCGGCGTCCGGCTGATCTTCGGCCAACCGGTGTCGCGTCTCGATTTCCGGATCGGCGTGACGCAATTGCTGGTGTTGTTTGTATTCGCCGCATTGGTCAACATCGGCGTCGACTGGGTCCGCAGCGAGCCCGGCGCCGAATTCACGGCGCAAGGTTTCGTTGGCGAAGCTTTTTTCGGCGCAGTGCTGATGCTGATCGCGGCCGTGTTGTCGCGCCTGTTTCGTCAGCCCGGCTACGCCTTGGCGCTGCCAGTCATCCTGCTTTCGAGCGAATGGCCGACGCAAATTGTCCGCGTGGTAGCGACCGTTGCCACACGTCTTGATCCGGCATTGCTCGCTAGCGCTGGATCGACCGAGAAACTTGTCGCGGTGCTGTTCTGGGTGTGGCGTGCCTGGATGGTGTATTGGCTCTGGCGCGCGGGCGCCGTTGCGCTGGCACCTGCTCGACCGCACTTCGTACGCTACTCGCTGGTTGCGCTCGCATTGTTGCTGAGCCCGATTGCACTCGAGACCTCGCTGCTGCCGGACATCAGCTGGTGGTCCGTGCCCGAGGAATCCGACGAAGCCGCTGAAAGCACCTACCCCAGTCCCGCTTCGGAAGAGGCGCTGGTGGCGCAGCCACAGCTCCTCGACGACGCTCTGGCGGCGCTGGAGGATCAGCGCCCAGGCAAGACCGACCTCTATTTTGTCGGCTTCGCGCCCTACTCCGAAGAGGATGTATTTCTCAAGGACATGGAGGTAGCGCGGGATCTTTTCGATAGCCGCTTCGGTACCGCCGGGCGGTCGGTGCTGCTCGTCAACAATCCGAGCACGATCCTGGACCTTCCATTGGCGACGGTGAGCAACCTGCGCGAAACGCTCAATGAGATGGGTGCGACCATCGATCGCGACGAGGACGTGGTCATGCTGTATCTCGAAAGCCACGGCAGCAAGAACTATGAACTTGTCACCGACTTCCCGCCGCTCGAACTCGATTCGCTGACACCGGCTCTGTTGCGCGAGTTGCTCGACAAGGCGAGGATCAAATGGCGGATCATCGTCGTCTCGGCATGTTATTCAGGCGGCTACATCGAGCCTTTGCGCGAGGCGCACACGTTGGTCATCACCGCATCGGCGGCCAACCGCACGTCGTTCGGCTGCGGCACCGAGAGCAATGCCACGTATTTCGCCGACGCGTTTTTTCAGCATGCGCTGCGGTTCGAGGATTCCTTCCTCAAGGCTTTCGAGCAGGCGCGCGCTTCGATCGCGGCCCGCGAAAAGGAGCAGAACATGAGTCCGCCGTCGGATCCTCAGATCTTTGTCGGCGATGCGATGGCGGAAAAGCTCCCCAAACTTGAACAGGCATTGCGCAGTCGCCGCGCCGACTTGGCGATGTTGGTAAAATAGACGCCCGCTCGATGGCACGCTGCATGGCCGCCGCGCGCCCCGGTTGCGCCTGACGCATCAACCTTTCATTCCCCGATGACCGCGCCGATCCCACCCACTTCGCCGAGCGTATTGCCCGGTCCGCTGGCCGGACTCAAAGTGCTCGAATTGGGGCAACTGATTGCAGGTCCGTTCGCCGGCAAGATGTTCGCTGAATTCGGCGCCGACGTGATCAAGATCGAGCCACCCGATGGCGGCGACCCGCTGCGCCAATGGCGCCTGCTGCACGAAGGCACATCGCTCTGGTGGTATGTGCAGGCGCGGAACAAGAAGTCGGTGACGGTGAATCTGCGCACTGCTGACGGACAGGAAATTGTGCGCCGGCTTGCGCGCGAAGCCGACATCGTCATCGAGAACTTTCGCCCGGGGACGCTCGAAAAGTGGGGGCTTGGCTACGACGTACTGGCTGCCACCAATCCGGGCCTTATTCTGGTTCGCCTCTCAGGATTCGGGCAAACCGGACCGTATCGCGATCAGCCGGGTTTCGGCGCGGTAGGCGAGTCGATGGGTGGCATGCGTCATGTGACCGGCTTTCCCGACAGGCCACCGGTGCGGATGAACATAAGCATCGGCGATGCGCTGGCGTCACTGCATGGCGTCGTCGGTGCACTGATGGCGCTGCATCATCGCAACGTGAACGGCGGCAAAGGGCAGGTGGTCGACGTGGCTTTGTACGAAGCCGTGTTCAACATGATGGAAAGCCTCGTGCCCGACTACGACATGTTCGGCGAGGTTCGCGAGCGACGCGGGGCAGGACTTACCAACATCGTGCCATCGAACACCTATGTCACCAAAGGTGGACAGAATGTCGTCATCGCGGGCAACGGCGACAGCATTTACAAACGCCTGATGCATGCGATCGGTCGCGACGATCTCGGTCAAGACCCGGAACTCGCGAACAACACCGGACGGGTCAAGCGTGTGGACGAAATCGATGGCGCGATCGGCGATTGGGCTGCAAGCCACGAGCTCGATGAGATCCTGGCGGCGCTGAAGGCTGCCGACGTGCCGCACGGCAAGATCTACACGGCGGTCGATATCGTCAACGACCCGCAGTATCTCGCGCGCGAAATGATCAGACAGATGCATTTGCCTGACGGCACTCCGCTGAAGCTGCCCGGTATTGTTCCCAAGTTGTCGGATACGCCGGGGTCGATGGGGTGGGTAGGCCCGAAACTGGGCGAACACACCGACGAGGTGCTGGGCGCCGTCGGCTACAGTGCTGACGACATTGCGCGGCTGCGTTCTGCCGGCACCATCTAGATTGCGGACTGTGCGCCGAGTGGAGGGCTAAACATGTATGAGGTGATCTGATGGCGGAGCGCATATTTATTCACGACGTCGTCCCTCGTGATGGGCTTCAGATAGAACCGCAATGGGTGCCGACCGAACGCAAGATAGAATTGATCGATCGTCTGTCGATGACCGGCCTGGCCAAGATCGAAGCAACCTCGTTTGTTTCGCCCAAAGCGGTACCGAATCTGCGCGATGCCGAAGAGGTGATGCTGGGAATCACGCGCAATCCTGCCGTCACCTACGTTACGCTGGTGCCGAACGCCCGCGGCGCAGAGCGCGCGCTTTCGGTCGATGTCGACGAGATCGTGACCGTCGTCTCCGTATCGGAAACACACAATCGCGCAAACGTGCGCCGCAGCGTCGCCGAGTCGTTTGCCGGATTTCGTGACGTGTTCGATGTCGTTCGCGGCAGTCGGACGAAGGTGGTCGGCGCGCTGGCGACGTCGTTCGGTTGCCCATTCGAAGGCGTGATTCCCGTATCTCAGGTCCTCGATGGCGTCGCGAACTACGTTGACCTGGGCGTGGCAGGAGTCACTTTGGCCGACACCACGGGCATGGCGAATCCAAAACAGGTCGAGGCGTTGGTGCGGCGCGTCCGCGAGCGGTGGCCGGACCTCGAACTTGCGCTCCACTTCCACAACACTCGCGGCATGGGACTTGCCAATGTGCTCGCAGGCCTCGCGGCTGGCGTCGTCCACTACGAAGGCTGCCTCGGCGGACTCGGCGGTTGTCCGTTTGCACCCGGGGCAACGGGAAACATCTGCACCGAGGATCTCGTACACATGCTGGACGCGATGGGCTATGACACGGGGGTCGATCTCGATCGACTGCTCGCGGTCTCGAGGCGCCTTGGCGAAATCGTCGGACACGACTTGCCGGGACAGGTGGTGAAAGCTGGCAAGAGCACCGACTTGCATCCGCGCCCGCGCGAATTGACGACTTGATAGGAACGTTGACAGGCTTATTACCCTATGTGAGCATCGCCCGAACAAGATTTGAACCCGATGCGAACCCGAGAGGGATTCGCTCATGAAAGTCACTGGAGGAATTCAATGCAAGCGTTTCGCAATATCGCTGTCGCCGTTGGCGCCGCACTGGCCGTCGCCCTCGCAATGCCCATCGTCGCGCAGGCTCAAGGCAAGATCGAGAAACCCAATGTGAGCATCGCCGTCGGCGGCAAGTCCGGTTTCTACTATTTGCCGTTGACCATCGCCGAACGGCTTGGGTACTTCAAGGATGAAGGGCTCAACGTCGAGATCAGCGACTTCGAAGGCGGATCCAAGGCACTGCAGGCGGTTGTCGGCGGCAGCGCGGATGTGGTTTCCGGCGCGTGGGAAAACACCATCGACCAGCAGCCGAAAGGCCTCAACATGCAAGGCTTTGTGTTGATGGGACGTTATCCCGCCATTTCAGTCGGCGTCGTCAAAGCAAAGGCGGGCGCATACAAATCGCCGAAGGATCTCAAAGGCATGAAGATCGGCGTCAGCGCGCCGGGATCGAGCACCAATCGTATGGTGTGGCACCTGCTCGCGAAGGATGGGTTGAAGCCCGAGGATGTTTCGATCATCGGCGTTGGCAGCTCGTCGGGCGCGATTGCCGCGATCAGCAACGGCCAGCTCGATGCGATGTCCAACGTCGATCCGGTGATGACCATGCTCGAATCGTCGGGCATCGTGACCATCGTCGCTGACACACGCACGGCGAAAGGCACTGAAGCTGTTTTTGGCAGCCCTGACATGCCGGCCGCATCGCTGTACGCGCCGATCAGCTTTGTGCAGAAGAATCCAAACACTGTCCAGGCATTGGCGAATGCGATGGTGCGGGCGCTGCTGTGGCTCCAGAAGGCCACACCGGACCAAGTCGTTGCCACCGTTCCGCCGGAATATCTGCTCGGCAACAAGGACATCTATCTTGCCAGCTACAACAAGGTGAAGGCGGCGTTCTCTCCTGACGGCCTGTTCAACGAAGCCGGTGCGCAGAACACGCTCGCCTACCTGGCGAGATTCAATCCTGCGTTGAAGCCTGCGGAAGTGAAACTCGGGCAGACCTTCGACAACAGCTACGCGCAAAAGGCCCTCGCCAAGTACAACAAATAACGCACGCGTCGACCCGCGATGAGCGCTAACGCCAGAACTGTCGTCGCCGAGCGCGCGGCGTTGCTGCTCGATCGCGTCACCTGCACATTCGCTGCGCGTGGCCGAGGCCGCGATAGCAAAGGTGAAGAAGGCGACGGACGCTACACTGCCGTGCGCGATACGACGCTTAGCGTAGCGCCCGGCGAGTTCGTCTCGGTCGTTGGACCAACCGGTTGCGGCAAATCGACGCTGCTCAACGTTGCGGCGGGTTTGCTGCAACCCTCGTCGGGCAATGTGCAGGTACTGGGCAAGTCGCTGGTCGGAATCAATCGACAATCGGGCTACATGTTTCAGGCCGAGTCTTTGATGCCGTGGCGCAATGCGCTCGACAACGTGCTGGCGGGTCTGGAATTCGGCGGCGTCGATCGCGCTGATGCCGAAGCCCGCGCGCGGCAATGGCTCGATCGCGTTGGCTTGCACGGCTTCGAGCGGCGCTACCCGCACGAACTCTCGGGAGGAATGCGCAAGCGCGTGGCGTTGGCACAGATGCTGATTCTCGACCCGCAGATACTGCTGATGGACGAGCCTTTCTCTGCGCTCGACATCCAGACGCGTCAGCTGATGGAAAACGAGTTGCTCGAGCTGTGGTCGGCGAACAAGAAGTCGGTGTTGTTTATCACTCACGATCTGGAAGAGGCGATCGCGCTATCCGATCGCGTAGTAGTGCTGTCGGCCGGACCGGCCACGCACCCGATCGGCGAATTCACGATCGACTTGCCGCGACCACGCGATGTCAACGAAATTCGGCTGACGCCACGCTTTGTCGAGCTACACACCAACATCTGGCACGCGATGAAAGACGAAGTGCTGAAGGGCTATGCTCAAAGCAAACGCCACTGACGGCCATGTTGCGCCCGGCGGCGACGAAGCTGCGGCGCCTGTCACGACGCGACGCGCGAGCCTGCGCGCGTCACCGGGGCGGCTGACGCTTTATCACGCGCTGTTGCTCGGTGGCGTTTTCTTGTTCTGGTATCTGATGACCGAGCCGGGACTGATTCCGCCTTTCTACTTCGATGACCCGACTCGCGCGAAGTTTTTCTTCGGTCAGCCGGTCGAAGTATTCAAACGGATCTGGAACTGGTTTGCGGGTGGCAGCATCTATATGCACCTCGGCGTAACGCTGATCGAGACCTTGCTTGCGTTTGCCATCGGGACGCTGCTTGGCTTGCTGTTCGGACTCTGGCTCGCGCTCGCGCCTACCGCCTCGACACTGGCCGATCCTTACATCAAGGCGATGAACGCGATGCCGCGCGTGATCCTGGCACCGATTTTTGCCGTGTGGTTCGGCTTAGGGATCACATCGAAAGTTGTGTTCGGTGTGACGCTGGTTTTTTTCATCGTCTTTTTCAACGTCTATCAGGGCGTGAAGGAAGTAAGCCCCGTCGTGCTGGCCAACGCGCGCATGCTCGGCGCCTCCGGCAGGCAATTGCTCCGCCATGTTTATTTGCCTTCGGCGACGAGCTGGGTGTTTTCCAGCTTGCACACGTCGATCGGACTCGCGTTTGTCGGCGCGGTTGTCGGCGAATATCTCGGCTCGGCGAAGGGAGTTGGCTATCTCATTCACCAAGCCGAAGGCGTGTTCGACATCGACACGGTGTTCGCCGGCATTATTGTGTTGACGATATTCGCGCTGATTCTCGATTTCGTCGTGACGCGAATCGAGAATCGCCTGCTCGTATGGCGCCCGGGCACCGCGGAGACGGAAGCGCTCTAGGGTTGCATTGACCCGGACAGCGCAAACGCGCTATACTTACCCTTCTGACGCGGGGTGGAGCAGTCTGGCAGCTCGTCGGGCTCATAACCCGAAGGTCACAGGTTCAAATCCTGTCCCCGCAACCAACAAATCAACGGCTTGCCTTCGGGCGAGCCGTTTGCATTTCAGGCTATTTGTGTCGTGAATTTCCGGCTCCGCCGCCGCAGGCCAAACGGGCAATCCGCATAGAGCGCCAAGTGTTCCGCCGCCAGGCGCGCGTAGCGCCGCACCACCTCCGGACTTTCCCAGCCCCCTGACTCTTGCAGTACGTGCGGTGGCGTGCCTTGTTGCGCGTGCCAGCTCGCTCAGGTGCACCGCAGATTGTGCCAGCGAAACTCCTTGATACCTGCGCGATCCAGGGCCGCATGCCGCGCCTTGGCGCTTACTCGCGTGATGGGCTTGCCGTGATAGCTAAACACGTGTGTGGCGTGCTTCCCAAGGCGTTTGCGCCGCAGCTGCACCGTTCCGCGTTGAGCGGGACCGGTATGACCTTGCGTGCCTTCGCTTGGCCCGCACGCCCCCCGCGCTAACCGCCGTACTAAATCCACTTGCGACCACCGCAAACCGGTGACGTTGGACGCACGCAAACCTGTCGCCAGGGAGAAAGCCGCCATGTCCGCCAGATGCTCGGGCAGGGCGCCAGCAACCGGTCGACCTCTTTGCGAGTGATAAAGCGAATGCGGCGTGTCGGCTCCTTGAGCATGCGAATTTGCGGTGCACGCTCCAGCCACTCCGAACCGTTCATGCTCTTGCAGAATCGCGCGTAACAAACTCCAGCGTTCGATTAAGTTGCATTTTGAATAAGATTTCGTGCGATGCTGACGCGCATGATGGTCCCCGGAGGTGGTCGCATGAATTCTTCGACCCTCAGAGATTTGCTCGTCTGCCCGATATCTGGCCTACCGCTCATATGGAGCGAAGAGACCTTAGTGGATCGCGCTGGAACGCAGCGGTATCCCATCGTCCATGGCGTGCCGATTATTGTGGATGGCGTAAAGGTGCGACGGCGCGAGTGTGAACCTTCAAATGATTTCGTGAACGATATGGTTAACGCCTTGGGCGCTCACACGATTGAACCGGGTGAATTGAAGTCCGTGTTTCGGCATGAATTTGAATTTCCGAGTTTGGGACTTCAGATTGAGGCCGATCAGTTCATTGACCGGGTTCGAGCATTAGGAGCTATTTCCAACCCGTTCCCGATGTCACCGAGTAATTCGTCAAAATCCAGCTTGGAGAATGCACGGCTTTCGCTGACCTCGCAATTTCGACTATCCACTGTGAAGCCACTAACAACTTTTAGCATAAACGCTTCACTTCGCAACTCTGGCCCCTACACATTAGATCCCGACACCCATCCCGAGTTTCGCATTGGGGCGGTTTGGACCGACCTGGAATCGAATCGTAGGGTTGAGTCCGACCGCACGCATCTGCTTGTGCCAATCAAGCCTGGCGGCAACTTGACAATGCCGCTGTCTGCGACTTCGCCCGGAGAGGCCGGCAAATATCGACTTCAATTCAGCGCCCTCATAGAAGGAGAGCGCTGGCTTTCGGAAGGCGGACTTACATTGGACATCGAAGTTTCCCCGGACGCCAAGTCTCACGAACAGACTGAGTGGCCGCACACCGGAGTTTTACGGACCTACAACGACGATCATAGGGAAGGGATCACCGTCCTAAACGGGTGGATAAGAAAGCACATTCCAACGCAAAATTCAATTGTTGAAGTCGGCGGCAACTCCTCTCCCATGACACGTGGCATGTCCTCAACCGTCGTCAACGTGGATATTGACCCGTTCGGGATGATCATTGGAAACATCCGCGACACCAAGTCGTCCACCGGCGTTACATATTTGGTCTCGGACGCCATGAACCTACCTTTTGCAGACCGTAGTATTGATGTTTTTGCGATGTTCGCGACCTTCCATCATTTCCCAGACCCCGTTGGCCTTCTGCGACACTTGTCCAAGAAACTTACTCATGGCGGACTAATCGCGCTGCTGTGTGAGCCAATCGGGCATGTCTGGCGAAGCGCGATTCCTGACGTGTATAGAGACGAATTACTTAAAGGCGTCAACGAACAAAGTTTTGCTCTTTGGGAATACGCACAAATGTTCGACGCTGCAGGTCTGTACGTTGTAGAAGCGCAGGTTGATCTGGGTTCGCTTAAAGTTGCGCTGAAGACGAAGAACTCAGAATAGCTAATAGGACCTGATTTACCCGTTGGGCGAAAGTTGGTCAGCATACGGACGATTCTCCGGCCCACCTCGGGCTCAATGCTGCAACGAAGTCATGTCGATTACGAATCGATAGCGAACGTCGCTCTTAAGTATCCGTTCCCAGCAGTCGTTGATTTTCTGGATCGGCGTCAGTTCGATATCGCTCACAATGTTGTGCTTGCCGCAGAAATCGAGCATCTCCTGCGTTTCCTTGAGACTGCCGATCATGGATCCCGCAAGGGTTCGGCGGCCTGCCGTCATCGGTCTTGGCCGGCGAATGGCTCAGGCCTGTCACTTCCGCGCCCATCGCGTGCGCCAGTTTGACACCGAGATGACCGAGGCCGCCAGGCCCGAGAGCGTCGCCGCCGCTATGCGCCAGCTCGCCGTAGCGCTGCGCAGATCGTCATTTCTGGTCCGCACCCTTTAATAGAGCTCGCAACGCGCCCAGTGCTCTTTCCACATGTTTGGTCGGATTCAGACTCATGTATTGGAGAACGACAGTGCCGTTGGGGGCGATCACGTAGGAAACGCGGTTGGCGTATTCGGGCCGCGTCTGCATCACGGCGTCGTAGGACTTCATGATTGCCTGCGTCTTATCGGACGCAACCGGAAACTTGCTCTGACAGACCTGAACGGAGAACTTGGTCAACGTTTCTATGTCGTCCCCGGAGACGCCGATTACCGAGGCGCCGAGCGCCTTGAAGTCTGCTATCGCGTCGGCAAAATAGTGCGCTTCGATGGAGCAGTCATCGGAATATGCGGCAGGGAAGAAGTAGAGGACGACCGGGCCTTTTTTCAGCGATTCGGCGAGCGAGTAGTTGTAGACTGTCCCTCCCAGCGCCGCTTGCGTCGTGAAAGCAGGCGCGCTGTCGCCGATGTCCAGAGCGGCGCTCGCGGGTAGGGATAAGCTCAGCAACGCCAACGCGTAAGCGAACCAACGAACCATGACTAACTCCACCGGAACTTCCGCGTTCATTGTATCGCGGCTCCGAGATTTAATACCTTTGTTGGTGGCCGTTTTGCTATCGGCGTGCGGTGCGCTGCCCACTCACGTCGATCGGCCATTTTCGCCGGCGCGGCAAGCGTCGGCCGACAGTCCGCTGATGCGGATTGCGCGGGAGTCCAGTCCCGAACCGACGTTGACCGGCTTTCGCCTGTATGCCGAACGGTTTCTATGCGCTCGATACCAGGGTGCAGCTTGTCCAGCGGGCCCGCGATTCACTTGATCTTCAGTACTACTTGATTCAGGACGATCGCACGGGCCGGTTGCTGATGCGCAACCTGCGTGACGCCGCGTTGCGAGGCGTCCGGGTGCGGTTGCTGGTGGACGACCTTTACACGTCGGGCAGCGACCCGATGTTTCGCGGGCTGGCGGCGTTCCCGAACGTGGAAGTCCGTCTGTTCAATCCGTTTTGCTGCGCACGACAGAGCATCCTCAGCAAATACCCCGCGTCGATTGGCGATGTCACACGCCTCAATCACCGGATGCACAACAAGCTCTTCCTCGCCGACGGAGCGGCCGCCGTCATGGGAGGGCGCAACATCGCCGACGAATACTTCACGCGAAGCATGTACAGCAATTTCGTTGACATGGATATATTCGTGGTCGGCCCCGTCGTGCGTCAACTCGCAACGATCTTTGACGTCTACTGGAACAGTGCGCAGGCCTACCCCGTGGACGCCATTGTAGGCAAGCCTGCGGACCTCGCCGCAGCGCGAAACGACTTTGACCATTTTGTCGACGATGGCGAGCAAATGATGTCGATTACCCTGCGACCATTCGATGTCCTCGGTTACGGCCCGATCAGCGACGATCTCGATGCGGGGCGTCTGGGTTTGCTATGGGGCACTGCTGCCGCGTTTGCCGACCAGCCGGCCAAGGTCATGGCGACGTCAGACGAAATGGCGCGATCGATGAGTGTACAGATGAGCATCATGGATCGCGTCATGATGTCCAAGAGCGAGGTTCTCATTTCGTCGCCATATTTCATCCCTGGCGCCGGCCGGGATGCTGGAATTCGACGAGTTGAGACGCCGCAATGTCAAGGTCGCCATCCTCACTAATTCGCTCGCGGCGAATGATGAGCCTCTGGCGCATATAGGATACGCACGTTACCGCGAGGGATTGCTGCGTGCGGGCGTCGACCTCTTCGAGCTCAGTCCCGCGCGTCTCGGGCGCAACGAGCGATTTGCGATTCCCGGCTCGTCGCTTGGCCGTCTCCACGCCAAGTTGGCGGTCATCGACCAATCGACGGTCTATATTGGATCGATGAATCTCGATCCGAGATCCGAGAGCACGAATACCGAAGCTCGGCATGCTCGCCGAGTGCCCGGAACTTGCGAGGGAAGTGGTCCGCGTGATCAATTCAGCAAATTGCAGGGCTCATATCGACTGCGCTTCGCCGCCGATGGCAGAAGCCTGGAATGGCTGGCAATTGACGATCAACGAGAAGTAGTGCTTTCCCCGGAACCCGAGGTCAAACCTTTCATACGCCTGGAGACCATTCTGCTCGGCCCGTTCGTGCCTGAGCAACTGCTATAGCGCCCCCCGATTGTAAGAGCGGTTGCTTTGGTTTGCCCGCGTGTCTGGGCGGGGCGAAGCGTCTGCGATTATCTCTGCCTCGCCGTGGAGTCGATCGCGAGGGCTGCTTCCACTGCGTCGAACAACGATTCCAAACCAAAAGAGACGTCCCGAATCCTTCCATTGACATAGAACGTCGGTGTGTGACGAACGCCGCTGCCACGGCCACTTTGTTGATGCTCCCGAATTCGCTGCAGGTAAGCATGGTCTTTCATATCCGCCGAGAAGCGCGCCATGTCGAGTTCGAGGCGCTCGGCGTAGCCGTGCAATGAATTCGGCTTGCGACGCGCCTGATCATCAAACAACAGATCGTGCATTGGCCAGAAACTGCCTTGCGCTCCCGCGCTCTCTGCGGCCTCCGCGGCCGCCAGCGCATGAGGATGCAGCTCTTCCAGTGGGAAATGACGATAGACGAACAGTATGCGAGTCCCCAATCGTCCAAGCAGCAACTTGACACCGGGGGCCGCCTGCTTGCAGTTGGGACATTCGAAGTCTCCGTACTCGACCACAGCAACCGGAGCGGTTGCAGGGCCGATCCCATGATCACCAGGGCCAGGCGGCATTGTCAAACCGAACGCGTCACCCTGGCTCATGTCGATCCGATCTCCCTGGGTCTGGTGATCCGAAGACCGACTCAGTCGGTTCGAACGTTCTCGTTGATCAGCCAAACGTGAAGGCGAAAGCCGCCACGCCAGAGTCGAGGAACTCAATCTCGAATTGCCGATTGGCAACTGCCTTCGTTTGCCGGATCAGCTGATAAAGGCGCTGTTCGGTGAGCGTGCCGTTGCCTTGTTCGTCAACGTCGATGCCGTGTGCGGCGCCGGGCGGCTGCCCATCGATGAGGACGCGAAAGCGAACGGAACTGCCCGCTGTGACCGGTCCCATGACGAGATGAAGGTCGCGGGCGTGAAATCGATACGCGATTCGCCCATTGGGTTTGTTGAGCACGATGGAGGGCTCCCCGATCGTCCAATCGCCCGCCAGTGCCCAATGATTGAGTTGCAAATTCGAAGGCACCGTGTAGAAGTGGGCCTTGCCTGGCAAGGCCCCTCCAGGTGAGGCGAAGCCCTCGGTGCGCCCATTGCCGACATAGTTCTCCGACGACTTCAGATTGCCCCAGTCGGCCGCAGCCTCTGCTCCCTTGCCATCGACCGAAACGAGCGCACCTCCGGCGCTAACATTTCCGGCCTCGGCCAGCAGCTGCTGAATGGCGATTTCTGATTCTTCGTATTTACCTTCCCCGAATTGATGATATCGAATGCGCCCCTGCGCATCGATCAAATACAGGGCCGGCCAGTATTCGTTGTGAAATGCGCGCCAGACCGAATAGTCGCTATCGATGGCGATTGGATAGTCGACTTGCATATCCTTGGCGGCGCGTCGAACGTTGGCTTCGTTGTGCTCAAAGGCAAATTCCGGCGTATGCACGCCGATCACCACCAGACCTTGATCCTTGTATTTCGCGGCCCAGGCGCGGACATAGGGCAGCGTGCGCAGCCAGTTGATGCAGGTGTAGGTCCAAAAGTCGACCAAGACGACTTTTCCGCGCAGGCCCGTCGTCGTCAACGGTGGCGAATTCAGCCACCCGGTCGCCCCGCCAAGAGAAGCGAACTCGCCTTCAACGGGCAAGCGAATGGCCGACGCCGCGGTGGGTTGAACTACTTTCTTGTCGTCGGCTGACGTCTCGATCGATGGCGTCATGGCACCCAGGAGTATCGCGGCAAGTAAGAGCGAACGTGCTTTCATGGCGGCAGTCCCGAGATGAATCAACGAGGATCGACGACTAGCCCGGGCAAGGTTCGGCTGAGCTTTTTCGAGGCACATTGTGCCCGATGTCTGGTGCCGTTGCGTGCTCTAGAGGTGAAGGACTCCACGTGTCATAGCACGTTGAGCGATGTCCGGGCGGCATGCGACACGAGAAGCTCGCGCCTCGGGAGAGCACGGGGAAGCCGTGGCCGAGAAACCCGGAGCGCGCCTCAATAGGTATCGACGTCGATGACGGCTTGGGCAAACGCCTGCGGGGCTTCTTGCGGAAGATTGTGACCGATGCCGCCCGCGAGCGTCCGATGCGAATACTTGCCGGAGAACTTGGCCGCATAGGCGCCGGGCGCGGAGATGCGGCGCACCGTTGGCATCGCCTTCCAGGGTAATAGTGGGAACGGTGATCACCGGACCTGTGGCAAGGCGCTTGTCCAGATCGTCATACTTCGCGTTCGCCGTCGGCCAGTGCCAGCCGCCAGCGATAGTTGTGGATCACGATGCTGACATGATCCGGATTGTCGAAGGATGCCGCGGTGCGATCGAAGGTCGCATCATCGAAGTTCCACTTCGGCGAAGCGAGCTGCCAGATGAGCTTGGCGAAGTCGTGACGGTACTTGTCGTAGCCCGCGCGCCCGCGTTCGGTCGCGAAATAAAATTGGTACCACCATTGCAGTTCAGCCGCTGGCGGCAACGGCACCTTGCCAGCTTCCTGGCTGCCGATCAGATAGCCGCTCACCGAGACCATGCGCCTTGCAGCGTTCGGGCCACAGCGCCGCGATGATGTTGGCCGTCCGCGCTCCCCAATCGAAACCGGCGATGGTCGCCTTGTCGATCTTGAGGGCATCCATGAGATGCGATGATATCGAGGGCGACCGCGGACGGCTGGCCATTCCGGAACGTTTCGCTTGATAGAAATCGCGTCGTGCCATAGCCGCGCAGATACGGCACGTATACCCGGTAGCCCGCCGACGCCAGCAACGGCGCGACATCGACGAAGCTGTAGATGTCGTAAGGCCATCCGTGCAGAAGAATGACGGCGCACCATCGGTCGGGGCCGGCTTCAGCGTAGCCGACATTCAGTAGGCCGGCATCGATCTGCTTCAGTGATGCGAAGGACGTGTTCGTCCCCGGGCTGATCGAATCTATCCGGCGGCCCTGTGCGCGAGCGGGGACGCTCGTTGCCGAGTTCGGCTGCAGCGACGGTCACGATCGCGGCGCTGAGAAGGCGCCGGCGACTAAGGTTGATTAGTTCGCACATTCTGGCTCTCCTTGGTTGGGCTCAATCGGATTTGTCGACTGCGCGCGAATGCTGCCGCACTATTGTCTGGATTTCCGGTCGCGATCAGCGCAGCGACCGAAAGCTCGCGCGAAGCTCTTCCGAAAAAGCCTGCGGCTGTTCCCAGGCGGCGAAATGACCGCCTTTGGCGAGCCGGTTGTAGTGAATGCAGCTTCGGGTAAGCCCGCTCGGCCCAGCTCCGCGGGGCTGTGTAAATCTCGTCAGGAAAGGCGCTGACGGCAACGGGTATCGCGATGCCTTTCGGCGCGAAGAAGGCGAGCTTGCTTTCCCAGTAAAGCCGAGCCGAAGAGACTGCCGTGTTCGTCAGCCAGTACAGCGTGATGTTGTCGAGGATGTCGTCGCGCGTGAGGCCCTCGGATTGGCCGGCAAAGACGCGGGCGATGAGCGCGTAACTGCGCGCGTCGTGGTCGAGCATCCAGGCGGCGAGTCCGATCGGCGAATCCTCGATCGCGTACAGCGTCTGAGGACGGTGGCTCATCTCGTCGGCATAGCCCAACCCCGTCTTGTAAAAAAAGTCGAGCTGATCGTAGGCATACCTTTCGTCTGCGGAGAGACCGGAAGGCGCCGGCCCGGCGGACTGGAGCGCTTTGGCGATGTCGTCGGGAACGGTGGCAGGCATATTGGTGTGAATGCCAACCAATGCCGGATGCTGCGAGCAAAGCCATCTGCTCGGTGACCGCGTTGCCCCAATCGCCGCCTTGGGCCACATATCGCGTGTAGCCGAGACGCTTCATCAGAACGACCCACGCACGTGCGATGCGGACAGGGTCCCAGCCCAGAGCCGTAGGCTTCCCCGAAAATCCATGCCCCGGCAATGACGGGATCACGACATCGAAGGCGTCCGCTGCGCTCCCGCCATGCGCCGTCGGGTTGGTCAGCGGGTCGACGATCTTCATCTGCTCGATAATCGAGCCGGGCCACCCGTGGGTGACTATCATTGGCAGCGCGTTCGGATGCTTCGATCGAACGTGAATGAAATGAATGTCCACCCCGTCGATCGTCGTCATGAATTGAGGCAGCGCGTTCAATCGGGCCTCCAATCCGCTCCAGTCGTATCCCGTCTGCCAATAGCGCGCTAGTTCGCGCATCGTCGCGAGTTGCACACCTTGTGACGCATCCGCTACCAATTCCGGCGAAGGCCACTTGGTCGAGCCAATCCGCCGCCGCAGGTCCGCGAGAGCGTCTTCAGGTGGATGAAACTTGAACGGTCGGATCGACGTGTCCTCGCCAAGGCGTGCCGCTGTGGCTGCGCCGTTGTCGGTCGTGGTCGCCGGACGCGATGGCGACAATAAGTCTTCCATGGCACTCACCGTTTGGGATACGCGGTGAACACGTAATCCTTTTTCGCCACGATCGTATGGCAGGCGTGGCCGCAGTCGCTCCCGCTCTCATGAGGCGCAAACGTTTCGGACGTGACGTCGTAGTCGAACTCGGCGTAGCCCCAGCCGCCGCTGTTGGGAAAGCGTTTGCTGTCTTTCTCCATGAAGTCGACGTCATGCAGCGCGCCCGGTACCGTTGTCGGAGCAGGGGCGTCGACGCTCTGCTTGGCTTTCCAGTGGATCTTTGCCATCTTCGATCCGTTGGCGAAATGCTTGCCGTTGTCAGGAACGCCGGCCTGATAGTCGGCGATCATCAACGGATTGGCGACGATCACTTCGATTGTGTCGGAGGTCTGACTGACAGCGACAACCTGCCACGTCTCGTACCCTCGGAATGCAGAGAAGGCGAGACCGTTCGGGACTTGAAGCGTGTACTTGTCTTGTGCGGAAATGGCTCGGCCGCCCAACACGCCAAGCACTACCGTGCCCACCACCACTGCGATGTACTTGCTTTTCATCCCAGTCCCCCTCATAGAGTCTGGCGTGGCTACGCATTCGCCAGCGAGTTTGGAATGCTACTGCCGGACGGCGCCAAGCGCTAGCAACGATCCATTGCGCGTCGAGCTGACCCGCTTGCGACGAACCATGGCTTGGCGGTCATTCAACCAGCATCGAACCTGTCGTTCAATGAGACGATGGTGTTGGTTTGTACGGTGCTTTGGAGTACATCGAGCGCAAGCTCTTTGGGGCGGCTTCGGCGCCGGCTTCTGCGAGCGTTGGTAACTTGCGTCGCGTTGCTACCGAGGAAGCGGTATCGGGACGACAAGCGCCCCATAAATCACAGCGCAAAATGCCGTGGCGGACGTGACCGCTTCGTCCCTCACGCGGCAGGCGAGTTTCGTTTGTGGGCGGGTTAGCGGGGGGTAGCAAGCGATCCGACTTCGATGCTCGTGGGGAGCCATGAAGGAGGACGGCGGCGATGCGCGCCGCCGAGAGCGTCCGGGAAGCGGACGTCCAGTAAACGAAAGCGGTCGTTCGATGGCGCCATCGACCCCAGTCTGAGACACCGGCCGATAAACCGGATGTCTCGACCGACTATGGCTTGTCAGCTGTTGCGACTAGGGGCCAGCCACCCGATTCACCCGAACCTGGGAAATTACGGCGCCAGCATCGCAAAAGCCTCCGGTTGACGATACGTCGCTCACAAAATTGATCGTGCTTGTACTTCCTGAAGCGACGAAGTCGATAGTCTTCGTGACCCAACCCATGTTGAATCCGCTCTTCCCCGTGGTGTCGAAGGTAAAGTCGGTCGTGACGCCATTGACGGTGACCGCGAGCGGTTTGACGACTGGCGCGTGACCATAGTTGCCGGCCAAGGCGAACACGAGACGATAGTGTCCGCCTGGAGTCGTGTCGAACGTCTGTTGGATGCCTCCGACGCAATGCGTTCCGACGAGATCGATGGATTTATCCTTCGCGAACCAACCCCTGGCAACCTGCCAGCCACACGGAGGAGGACTTTCCCAATCAATCGTGCCTACGGATACGGTCCAGCCTGTGACGACATTGCTGCCAGCAGGAATATCGAACACGTTGCACGTATTGGCCACGCTCCCGTGCTCGAAGTTTCCGTTCTGAAAATTTGCGCCCGATGCACTGGCGGCGAACGCCAGCAGGATCACGCATGAAAGAACACGAGCCATCGAATCCTCCCTTTTATGCTGCTTCGGCGAGCCCAACGGCTCGAGTAACCTCTCACAATGCCGGGCGGCTCCGGCTCCAGCCACTCCAACTGTCTTTGCGGCCTCCTGCACCTATTTGCGCTCGCTGCGTCGCGCAGCGCTTGTTAAGCTCGAACGCGGAGTAGATTACACCTGTTCACAGCAGTTGGGCTACGCTCGCGTCTGACAAAATGCTTGCCGTCCCGACCTGAACCAACGGAGCACCGTGACCGTCAGCTCGGGTCGCAAGCGGACATCAACCCCAAGCAGAATTTAGTGTGCTGCAAGTGTGCCTCGGTGTGGTCGGCCCGAAGATCGGCAAGCGCTGCAAGTTATTGATTAACGCGTGCGGCAAAGCACCAAAGGCACCTCATAACTCGGAGGGCACAGGTTTAAATCCTGTCCTCGCAACCAAAAAATCAACGGCTTGCAGCGATGCCAGCCGTTCTTGTTTGGGTCCGGGTCGCTCGCCCGCGACGCGGATGCGCACTACTCATCAAGGCCCACAAAAACAAATCGGCCGGCAGTTACGCGGGCCGACGTCGCGAGAATTGCAATGGTTTAGTGCAACTTGCGGCGCGAAAAACCGAGTCCGGCAAGTCCGACGCCGAGCAGCGCGAGCGTGGCGGGTTCAGGTACTGTTGTCACAACAGTGCCCGGCCCAGACCCACTCACCAGATCTTGACTTCCCACTTGCGCTAGCCAGCCTACCTCTCCGAACTGCGGCGCCCCGAACACAAGCGCAGCCCCGCCGGCATTTACCGCTTCAAAAGCGTAATCTGTAAATACGCTATTGCCATCTGCAATTGCCTGAAAACCTAGCAAATCGTCCAGAAGAAAATCATTGCCGAGAATGTTGAAACGAAAATTCAGCAAAGCGAACCCCCTCAGGGGGGGCCAGCTCAACACTGTCGGTTGGGTCGGCCGGCACGCCGTCGACCGTGAACGTTCCGAAGCCTTGCTGAACGCTCGAATTGTCAAACAGCAGAACGTTGTACGTCATTGGGTTGGCGTAGACCGTGGTTAGGCTTAGAACCCCCAAGCCCAACCCCGCGATGCTGCTCAGCAAGGAGTGTCGTTGCATCTCGATGTCTCTTCTGTTGTCGCGTTATGGGCCGACACGCAATACCCCTTTTCGGGGAGGCAATTATTGCACCCGATGGCTCTTTCCTATAGTACGCAATATGTTAGCTCGACGCCGTCGCGCAGAAACCGTCCGACTGTAAGATTCACCGACAGGGAGCTGCGCGCGTTTAATCAAGCTGCTGCCACACTGGGGCGGCTGACGGATAGGAATCCGCCGGGGTAAACAATGAACAAATCCCGTCCCCGCAACCAGCGAATCGATGGCTTGCCTCCGGGCGGCTGTTTGCATTTTCAGGCGCCCGCCATATTGGTGGCGTGAACTTCAGACCCCGTGATCCGATTTCCGCATGAACACGAATAACCGGCCCGGACGGCGGGGACGGTCGTAGGTGCCATGACGAATTCACCTGCTGACGCGCGACGATCCGCCAACACTGCCCTCGCGGTGACACTTGGAATTCAGGTCTTCACCGCGCTTGCGAGCGCGGCAACCGCAGTGCTCGCGCCCGAAATCGCTCGCGATATGGGCGTGCCGACTCAGCTCGTGGGTGTATTTGTTGGTTTGATGTTTGTTGGTTCCATGGCGGCCAGTCTCGCATCCGGATATTTCATCGCGACTTACGGAGCCATTCGCGTATCGCAGATATGCGTCCTCATTTGCGCGGCTGGAATTAGCTTCATCGCGGTGTTGCCACCGTCGGGGGCAACGTTTCTTGCCGTCGCCGCCGTGGTGGTAGGGATCGGTTACGGCGCAATTACGCCGGCGTCTTCCGATGTGCTGACGCGCACTGCGCCACCAGATCGGATGGCGCTCACGTTTTCCATCAAGCAGACGGGAGTGCCAGCGGGCGCAGCACTTGCGGGGGCTGCGTTGCCTCCGCTGGCGCTCGGCGTCGGCTGGCGATCAACGCTGTTCTGCGCCGCGGTGTTGGGCCTCGTAATCGCGGCGATCGCGGAATCGACGCGTCGCCGGCTCGACGTGCGTCGCGAGGCGCCACGGTTCTCAGGCGCGACGCTGATCGCACCGCTCGTCACCGTCATGCAGCACTCTCTCCTCAGGGAGTTGGCCCTCGTCGGGTTTTTCTACGCAGCCATTCAGGTTTGCCTGATGAGCTTTCTTGTGGTTTACCTGGCCGAGTCCGTTCAATATTCGCTGGTCGCTGCTGGTGCGGCACTAACGACAGCAAGCGTGGGCGGTATCGTCGGGCGTCTGCTTTGGGGCGCTGTGGCGGACCGTTGGGTGGCGCCGCGGAAATTGTTGGCCATGATCGGAGTGGGGGCCGGGATCTGTGCGATTGTCGCCGCAACGTTCAGCGCTGAGTGGCCGCAGACGGCGCTATTCGTCGTCGCCGCATTTTTCGGAGCGTTCGCGACGGGTTGGAATGGTGTGCAACTCGCTGAGGTCGCGCGGAATGCGCCGACCGGAACTGCTGGAAGCATTACGGGTGCTTCGGGATTTGTTACGTTTGCGGGATTGATGATCGGTGCACCGCTCTTTGCCGTGTGTGCTACCGCGACGCACAGCTACCGTGCGGGATACGTGCTGTTTGGCGTCGCATGCCTGTTCTGCGGCGTTGTGCTGCTCATACGGAGAAGGGACCCCAATCCGGGATCATAGCCTCCACCTCGATATCGTCGCGATGGACGAAACGTAACGAAGCCGTATTAATGCAATAGTGCAGATCGCCGCGGATCGGTAAGGCCGTCGTCGAAAACATACCCAAGGTGACTGCAGCCTGTTTCGAGCGCAATCTCGCGGTGTCAGGAGCGCCCTGCGCACGCCGCATCGACAAGTAACGAAGCGGCGGACTTCGCCGCTGCCGCAGCGGCGACGGGGTCCGAGTCCATCTGCGCCGAGGCCGCGGCTCCGTCGTAGACCAGCAGCAGCTGGTTAGCAAGCGCGTCGGGATTGGTTGCGCCGGCTTGCTTGGCGAGCAGTAGGAAGCGCTCGCGTGTCCAGCGTCGCGCATCCTGACAGACCTGTCGGCCACTCGCGTCGGCGGCCATCTCCGCGGAGGCGCGCAAGAACGCGCAGCCGCGATAGTTAGCTCTGCCGATGGCCTCGGCCATGACGTCGAACACAGCAAGCAGCTTGTCGCGGGGCTTATCCTGGAGCGCCATCTTGGCTTCGATTGCCGCACGACGTGCGTCATGGCGCGCCTGGAGGTAAGCGCGGACCAAGTCATCCTTGCCCTTGAAGTTGCTGTACAGCGACGCCTTGGCCACTCCGGCCCGCTCGACGACCCTGTCGATACCGACGCTCTGCACACCTTCCTGATAGAACAACTCCTCGGCCGCAGAGAGCAGACGCTGTCGCGCCGACTGACGGGGCAGCGAAGTCTTTTCGGTCATTCGCTTATCCATGGTGCACGCCTCGGGAAGATGAGGCTTGACTTTACCAGACAGGTCTGTATAGTTGCAACAGGTAGACCGTTCTGTCTAGTTTAGCCCGAGGGAGACACATATGGACAACTGCACCGCATTGGCTGGCGCACCAGCCACCCGAACCCGCATGCTCTCCTCGCGGGCATCTTTTTTCCTGCTGGCGTCGATCACTGTGTCCTTCCTGGCCGGCTCGCTGGCGCCGACGCCGCTGTACCCGGTCTACCAGGCCGAATGGGGCTTTTCCGCGCTCACTACGACGGAAATCTTCGGGATCTATGCGCTCGCGCTGCTTGGCAGCCTCTTGGTAGCCGGCAGGCTTTCCGACCACATCGGTCGTCGTCCGGTTTTGATCGTGGCAGCCCTGGTGCAGGCGGTGGTCATGCTGATATTCGCCACGGCGAACGGCGTCGCGGCGCTGATGCTCGCCCGCGTCGTGCAGGGCATTGCGACCGGCGCTGCGCTCGGTGCGGTGGGGGCGGGCATGCTCGACCTGGACAAGGCGCGCGGTCCGGTCGCCAACGCGGTGACGCCGCCCCTCGGTACCGGCATAGGCGGCCTGCTGGCCGGGCTGTTGGTGCACTATCTACCGGCGCCAACGCTGCTCGTCTACTTCGTGCTCGCAACGGTGTTCATGGCACAAGCCTTGGGCGTCGCCTTGATGGACGAGACCGTGAATCGGCGCGCCGGCGCCGTCGCTTCGCTCAAACCACAGTTCGGTCTGCCGGCCGCAGCGCGTGCGCCGATGTTGATCGCTGCACCCGTACTCGTTGCCTCGTGGGCTCTTGCCGGGTTCTATGCCTCGCTCATCCCTGCGCTCACGCGCAGCGTTTTCGGCTTCGACCCATCGCTCGCGAGCGGCGTCGCGGCCTTCGCGTTCGCCGGTAGTGGCGCCGCCACGGTGCTTGCGCTCCGGGCGAACTCCCCGCGCTCTGTGATGGCCTACGGTGCGATCGCGCTTATTGTTGGCACCGCAGGGGCAATGGGCTCGCTTGGCGCGCAGTCCGCCGTTGGCTTCTTTCTCGCCACGGCGCTAGCCGGCTCAGGATTCGGCGCGGGTTTCCAAGGAGCGATGCGCACCGTGTTGCCGATGGCGAAGGCACACGAGCGCGCGGGCGTGCTTTCGGTGGTATTCGTGGTGTCTTACCTCGCGATGGGCATTCCCGCAATCATCGCCGGCTTCTTTGTTTCCCACGGCGCCGCGCTGTTGCCGACGGCGCAGCACTTCGGCCTCGTCGTGGAGGCGCTGGCGGCTTTCGCGTTGCTAGGTACGCTCGTCGGCGGGAAGGCCCGAGTCGCTTGAGCCGCCGCCGTCAGCGCGCCTCGATTTGAATCACGCGCACGGATCTGGTGGCGCGACGGAAGTGATGTAACTAACCGTTTTCGTTCACTTCGCGAGGCGACGATCGAGGCTGAGTGGGCTGCACCGTTCCCCTCGCGCATATCGCTTTCTTGGCCGGTTCGTCGAGCACGCACGCACGCGGCTCTATAAATAAAAACGCCGTGTCACCCCTCGCGGGGCGGCACGGCGTCGCCTGCTATCGAATACCGCTTAAGGTTATTTTTTCCAAAAGTTCTGGCGGGGCGTCGACGTCGCGTCGATCGGCTTCACCAAAACGGTCGCATTGTCGGTTGGCTGGTATCCAGCGCCGGAGATCTTGTTGTTCGAGATCACATCCTTATTGCCGACGTCGGCGATGCCTGCCTGATAACCCCGCCCGCCACAGTTGCCCGCACTGTCGCAGAACCCGCTGACGTTCGTGATCCGCGCTGTTCGAGAGTTTGTTGTTGTAGGCCCTGTTCTTGGTCGGTGTCGTCGCAGGAGCGACGCAATTGGGGTCAGCGCTGTAGTTATTCATCGAGATCCCGATGTCGTTGTTGACGCCCGTATTGTTGTGGATGTTGACGCCCGTCACGAGCGGGTCGCCGCAGCCGCCGAACAGCAGAACCCCGGTGGACGAGGCCCCGCCATCCCGGTGTACTGGTTGAGGCTGATGTTGTTGTTGTACACCTCTCCGGTGGCGCCGCGGGAGATCTGAATGCCGTTCTGTGCGACGACGGAGGTTGGTCCGAAACCGATGACGGTGTTGTCATGGATGTCCCCGTCGCTGTCGGTTCCGTCGATCACGATCCCATTCTTGGCGTAACCGCTGACGGTGGTCTGCTCGATCTCCGCGTCGGCGGTGAAGTGCTCGACAATCACGGCTGCAGTCAGCCTTAGCCAGTACGTGCTGCCGACCTGGACGCCGACGCCGAATTGGCATCCGTTCAGACTTTCGTTCGCATCCTGCGCGTCGGTGACGGATGCGTCGGTCAGGTTGAGGAAGCCTTCGAGCGCGAGGACGCCATACTCGCGGTTCGCACAGCCGCCGTTGCCGGGAAGGGGACCACTGATGTCGATTCCCTTGATCGTCGCTTTGGTGGCGGCGCCCGTCACGACCACGATTGCCTGCGGCACGAGCAGATTGTCCCCTTGAACTGAGACGGGAAACGCGGATGACCATCAGCAAACTCGCCGCGATCGTCGGCGCGCTGATCGACGCGCCCGGGTCGCCGGTGACCGTCACCGACTTATCCAAGAAGACTTGTTCTTCGAATGCCACGGCGCCGCAAAGATACACCGTCCCGTTGACCGCGACCGCGTCGACCGCGGCCTGCACCGAATTGAAGCCCGGCGAATCGCAACTCTTGTTGGTGTTGTTGGGGCCGACGGCCGAGTGCGAGACATAGGCGCGCGTCGGCGAGCTGCCGTGCGACGGCGCGAATACCCACGCCGATGCGGAGCCCGCAGCCACTGCTGAGATGGCTGCAAGCGCAGCCGCGATGGATACTGCTGGTCGTAATTTCATTGAGTCTCCTAGATGATTGGTGAGGAATCTGTCCGGTGACTCGTACGTTCTTAGTCGAGCCGCGGCATTGATAACGCCACGAGTTTCCATGTCTAGGCCTCACCGCGCTTGGCCCTGCGCGCCAAGCGCTTTACAGGACACGCCAATCGCGCTGATTCAGGACGTGGGGGCGGTCTCATGGAGCTCGCCGGCGTACCGCCGCGGCGGATCCCACTTCCGGTGCGCGAGTCCAAATTGGCGCCAAATGCCAAGTTCATGGCGCAATCGGTATAGCAGGGCGCACGTTTCGAACAGATACTTGCCGCGCACTCAGAGGGCGACGCGGGCGCGGATGGACACGCGTGCTAAGCAATCGAATGAGAATCGCGAATGAATGACACCCGGTCCAACCCGGATACGGCACCTTCAGTTACTCGAGCGGCGAACCGTGCCATACGGTCGAGATGCGTCAAAAAAAGAGCGCACGAATTTCCTGCATCAGCGGATTGGCGTGTGCTGTAAAGCGCTTGGCGCGCAGAGCGAAGCGCACCCGGGCCCGAGCATGGAAACTCCTGTCCTTACTAAGGCCGCGCGGGTTGTAGAGGCCGCGAGCACCCGTTCAGGAGAATCAAGATGCCAACAATGATGACTGACGTTGAACGCCGGGAGTTTTTCGAAATGGTGCGACAGATTCGCGCAGATAAGGCGCTTCGTGCCCAGGTGGTTGCTGATGTTCGCAAGCTCGTCGCTGATCCGATCTGGTGTGCCGAGCGTGCGGCGGAGTTAATAAATGAAGCCGAGTCAACACCCCCGTATGAATGACGCCCAACTTAGCCCGGACTACAGCATCTTCTGCAACTCAAGCGGTGAACCGCTCCATACGGTTGAGATGCATGTGCTGGCCCGGGCGTATCGGACAGTGTGGCGGTCGCTCTTCGCGAGCGATCCGTTCGGCCCTCACGTCATTGGCGCGCTCGATGTGCTGATCGTGTTCTCGGCGGGACGTGTTGAGGGCGGCAGCTAGCACCTGAACAGGTCGGCCCGTGCTCCTGCTATAGTCGCCCGACTTCCTTTCGGGCCACGCATCGTGAAGGACGCAACGCTCGCAAGCATGGGCCAGATCGTCTGGCGTTTGATCGAACGACACGATCTTGCGCCTGAGCCGTTCTTCCGAGCGGCGGGGATCGACCCGGAGATCATTCGCGATTCCCACGGATATATCGCGCGCCCGAAGAGCGATGCGCTGATGCGGGCCTTGGCAGAGCGGATTGCCGATCCTGCGTTTGGCCTGCGGGCCGCGAAATGCTGGCACCCATCGAACCTGGGCACGCTCGGGTACGCATGGCTGGCCAGTTCAACCCTGCATACGGGCTTGAAACGGCTGGTGCGCTATTGGCACATCGTCATTGCCGATGTTGCAGTCAGATTGGATGAGACACCAGAGAGTGTTGAATTCGTCCACACACCGCCGGCGCTCGACAGTACTCCCGATGGGATTCGGGGCGACATCGTGATGGCGATCCTCTACGACATGTGTCGGACCAATTTCGGCCGTGCGTTTAGTCCCCGGCACGTGGCGTTCCGACATCCCGCTCCTGCCGATCCAACCCCGTATGAGACGCTGTTCGGTTGCCCGGTCGCGTTCGGCGCGGATGCCAACCGGCTACTCATCGGCCGTGCCGACGCCGACCTTCCACTTCCAACCGGCAACCGCGACCTTGCCGCAGCCCATGACCGCATCCTTGTCGAGCAGCTTGCCCGTTTGGATAAAGCGAACGTTGTCGCGCGCTTTCGTGCCTCGCTCCTTGAACGAATGACGTCGGGCGAGTTTACGGAAGAGGACATCGCGCACGATCTGCACATGAGCCGCCGTTCGTTGCAGCGCCGACTCGCGGAGGCTGATGCTAGCTATCAGTCCCTTGTCGACGATACACGGCGGGACATGGCGCTGAGGTACATCAAGGATCCCGCCATGTCCGCCACGGACATCACCTTTCTATTGGGCTATTCGCAGCAGAGCGTGTTCACCCGGGCCTTCCGAAGGTGGACAGGCGTGAGCCCGTCGGAATACCGCTCCAGCAAGTCCGTGGCGAGCGTCTAGGTCGAAGTCTATTCAAGTGTCTTGGCGGCTAGCTTGATATGCCTGCGTCATGCGCAATCGGTTGCTTCGTCAACCCCGAAGAGCGCCCGCACCGGAACCTTAGAGATCGTCGTCGGCGATTCGCGAGCACTTAGCACACCGGACGCGGCCTACCGAGGTCGTGTCGATGTTTTTTACCGTTGCGCGGCGATGCTTGACCCCCCAATCGTCAAGCCATTGAATCAGGACAATATTGATTACATGGTATGGCTCATGCTTGCCACGAAACGTTTTCGGCTTCCGACGTTGTCTCTACTACCGCGAGTCGTCGAAAGGGGAGAAATGGAAACGACATTCAACAAGAAGCTCTTGAGCCAGATCGGTTTGCTCACGAGCATGGGGGTGCTGCTGCCTGCGGCGGGGACCGCAGAGGCGGGTCCCGTCTGTGCGACGTCTCCGTGCACTTTCACCGTGACATCGTTACCTGCCGAGGTGAACGATCCGGGGACAACCAGCAACAGCGATCCTGAGAGCACGACGGTTACGTTCAACAAGTTCGACCCGTCGCTGGGGACATTGACGGAGATCGATTTCGGTCTGAGCTCGACGCTCTTCGGTTCGATTTCGCTCAGTGCGCTGGGTTTCAGCAATGAGGGTCAGTCCCCAGCTTCCGGGATGACGTCATGGGATGCCTCCTATAGCCTTACGCTGCCGGGCATCGCCGAGTTTACAGGCAGCCAATCCGATTCCCTCTCCTGCTCGAGCAATTCCAGCTTCTGCTCCCCGACCCCCAAGACACCGAGCTTTTCAGTGACTTGGAGTGATACGGAAAGCCTGCAATCCGTACTGAATATGTACACGGGCCCGGGAACGCTCGACGCCACGTTCAACCTGGATCTCACCTTGTCGGTGGTCAATCTGGCGACACTGCCGTCGAGCGCCTCGGGAGGCGGGAGCGCGACCTGGGATCCGCCAGCGATCGACGGCTTGACGGTGACTTACAAGTTCACGCCCAACACGAGGACCGTCCCCGAGCCGGGGACTCTTGCCTTGCTTGGCATGGGCGCCATGGCTGGGTTAGGGTTCGCTAGAAGGCGATTGAAACCAGACGGCTGAGTTGGAGCTCAAACAGCATTTGGCGATGGCCTTTGGTACGCCCGTCGTGGCGTACCACTGGCCGGACAGCCAAGGCCTCAACGACGAGCTCAGCCAGCTGATCCTGACTGCCGAGGCGCGAACTGCGGGCGTGTCCCGCAGCAACGTCAAGGGCTGGCATTCCAACACCGATTTTTTCCAGTGGGACGCCGAGTGCGTGCGCGCGCTCAGGAAGCGCGTGGACGCCGTGGCGATCGAGCTGACCCGTTTGGCCGCGGCGCCGACCGGCCAGCCGCGTACCTTCCATTTCACCACTTCGGCCTGGGCTAACGTCCTGCGCAGCGGCGGCTACAACAGCGTCCACAACCATCCGAACTGCATGTGGTCGGGTGTCTACTACGTAGACCGCGGCGAACCCGACCCGACGCCAAACGAAAACGGCAAGCTCGAGCTCCTCGACCCGCGCAGCGGGATCAACATGATTTACTTCGATAAGAACGTGCTCGACGGCCGCTACGTCATCGAGCCGGTGCCCGGTCTCATGCTCCTCTTTCCAAGCTGGCTCAAGCACATGGTTCATCCGTTTTTCGGAAAGGGCGAACGGATTTCCGTCGCGTTCAATGTTTCGGTCGATGAACGGTCGGGTGATGGCGCGGAGGTCGCGTCAGGGCCGTCCTGACTTTGTCGATAGCACCAGCCAAGGCTAGTGCGACTTGCGGCGTGAGAAGCCGAATCCGGCGAGTCCGACGCCGAGAAGCGCGAGCGTGGCGGGTTCAGGTACTGTTGTGACAACAGTGCCCGGCCCAGACCCACTCGCAACATCTTGATTTCCCACTTGCGCTAGCCAGCCTACTTCCCCAAACTGCGGCGCCCCGAACACAAGCGCAGCCCCGCCGGCGTTTACCGCTTCAAAAGCGTAATCTGTAAATACGCTATTGCCATCTGCAATGGCCTGAAAACCTAGCAAATCGTCCAGAAGAAAATCATTGCCGAGAATGTTGAAATGAAAATTCAGCAACGCGAACCCCCCAGGGGGGGCCAGCTCAACACTGTCGGTTGGGTCGGGCGGCACGTCGTCGACGGTGAACGTCCCGGAGCCTTGCTGAACGCTCGAATTGTCAAACAGCTGAACGTTGTACGTCATCGGGTTGGCATAGACCGTGGTTAGGCTTAGAACCCCCAAGCCCAACCCCGCGATGCTGCTCAGCAAGGAGTGTCGTTGCATCTCGATGTCTCTTCTATTGTCGCATTATGGACCGACACGCATACCCGTTGTCGAGGGAGGCAATTATTGCACCCGATGGCTCTTTTCTATAATACGCAATAGGTTAGTTCGACGCCGTCGGTGCAGACACCATGCAATTGTAAAATTCACCGACACGGATCCGAGCACTTTTGAACGAAGGAAGAACCCGCAGCTTAGAGTTGCGGCTAGAAGTCGAAATCAGCGGCCGCGCGATACAACTGCGCCGGCCGCTGCGGCCCTCGCAGAAACTCTCCGCGCACCGGAATCAGAGTTGGCTGGTCGGCGATCTTCCGCCGGAACGCGCCCTTGTCGAGTTGGCGTCCGAGGATGGCTTCGCAGGCGCGTTGCAGATCGGTCAGGGTGAACTTGGCTGGCAGCAAGTGCAACGGCAGCGCGCCTCGCTCCACCTTGGCGCGTAGCGTTCCCAATGCGCTTGCCAGCAGGTGCGAATGGTCGAAGGCGAGCCGATGCCCAGGACGCTCGGCGTCGCACCACTCGATGGCCTCGGTCTTGTCGCCGGCCACCGCCAGGACCTGATCGCTCGGCAGCAGCGCGTAGTACAGAACACTCACCGACCATCCCCGCGGATCGCGCTCGGGCCCGCTGCTGGTGGCCACCTGCTCGAGATGGGGCAGGACCAGGCGTGTCTTGCTCGCCAGGGCCCGGAGCGCAGTGTCGTTCACGCTGCGATCGATGTCAGGCTTGAGAACGCTCCCCGGCAGCGCCCATCCACCCGGCGTGGGATTGTTGGCACGTTTGATCAGGAGCACCCGCAACCGGTGATCCGTCAACGTGAAGAGCGCCACGTCGGCGGTGACGATAGGGAACAGCCGTTTCTTCGGTTCGCTCACTTATTTGCTTTTAGTCAATATGTCAGGTACCATAGTGGCATACTACCACTAAGAAGGATCAAGATGAACTACGACGTAATCGGCGATATCCATGGCCACGCAGACAAACTGATCGCCCTGCTGCGCAAATTGGGTTACCGGCACCACATGGGAGCCTGGCGCCATCCTGAACGGATAGCCATCTTTGTCGGGGACCTTATCGATCGCGGGCCGGGACAGTTGGAAACGATCCGCATCGTCCGCGAAATGATCGATGCCGGCACGGCGCAGGCGGTGATGGGTAACCATGAGCTCAATGCCATTGCCTGGTATATGCCGGATCCGGCGTCCGACGGTGAGCACCTTCGCCGCCGCATCCCCAAGAATCACAAACAACACCAAGCATTTCTGGATGAAGCCGAAAACGACTCGGACCTGCATCGAGAACTCGTCGGCTGGTTCCTGACGCTGCCGTTATGGCTGGATCTTCCCGGTCTTCGCGTCGTTCACGCCTGTTGGCATCCCGACTACATGGCCGAAATCGAACCGCATTTAAAGCCGGGTCGGCGTCTTGATCCTGCGCTCGTCGTCGCCGCGAGCCGCCGCGGCTCGATGGAGTTTCGCACTATCGAGACGCTGACCAAGGGCGTGGAAATTGATTTGCCGCGGGGCCACGGTTTCCACGACAAGGATGAGCACGCCCGACACAATGTCAGGGTCCGCTGGTGGGATGTTTCGGCCGACACTTACCGCAAGGCAGCGGTCATCGACACGCTGACGCGCGCGAAGCTGCCCGATACACCGATTCCAAAATCGGCGTTGCTCGGCTATGACGGCGCCAAGCCGGTGTTCTTTGGTCACTATTGGATGGAGGGTGTTCCAGAGCCACTTCTACCGAATGTCGCCTGCGTGGATTACTCAGCCGGGAAGGGCGGTCCGCTGGTTGCCTATCGTTGGGAAGGTGAGCGCGAGCTCGAAGCAGATCATTTTGTCAGCACCGAACCAGCAATCGCGAGGCCATTGCGCGGATCAGGTTCGACGCGGGCGGCAGTCGCTCAACTGTAGGTTGCGTCATGTCCACTTACCAAGCCAGCAACAAGCGCCTCTCGCCGATGCTCGCTCAGTTTGCGTACCGCTCAACCATCCACGCGCTCGCAATCCTAAGAGGCCTCGCGCACAACGATGGTATCCCGGTATTGCTCGACGACGACCCCGTGTATTGGGACGATGTGGGCGCGGAAGCTGCCGACGCGCTCGCTGGCGCCGCAATCGCCCGCGTGGCGCGTCGTTGAGATGCTTGCACTAACGTTCCAACGCGCCTTACTAGCAACCGTCATTTGCGCCACTCTGCTAAACGCGGCGGATGCCCGCGTAATCCGTTCGGGCGGAGCCAAGAGCCCAATTCAAAGCCGAACACCCGTGTCCCGCCAACGGTAAGCGCAGCGGCGCGTGCGGAGGCTATGTGATCGATCACGTCGTTCCATTAGCGTGTGGCGGAACGGACGCGCCGACCAATATGCAATGGCAGACGACTGCCGAAGGAAAGGCCAAGGATAAGTGGGAACGCAATGCATGCGGCAAGTGATATGCCGGCCATGAATGTCGCGGCACGCTGGATGGGAAGCGGGCACAAGGCCTTGCGTCAACGCGTCGCCGCAGCCAGATCAGACAGCAACGGCACGGCGTCGGGATGTGTCACCGTCTTTCGAATAAGAATGTCGGGCGGCAGTAAGTTTGCCCGCCCGTAAAACGCGTCGTTCCACGCCACGTTTGTGTTCACGACCGTTCCGTCCAGGTTGACGCCACCGTACAAGCCCTTGGCGCGAGTAAACGCGATGAGATCGGCAGTGACCGTCGATCGCGCCCCTGCGCCCACCGGTCCCGCCGCGATGCTGGCATCGCCACCGATCTTGAACGATGTCGATAGGAGTGAATTGAGGCCCTTCTCCGTCATTACCAAGATTACCGCCTCGGATACGTCCACGCCGGCCTGAAATCCGACACTCGCGGTGGCGAGATCGTAGAACGCAGGACCGGCCCATGTGCGGCCGTCTCTTGCGACGAGTACGGCGCGGCCGCCCGATCCGCCAACGATAAATCCGGCTCGTACTATTTGCGGAGCAATCAACACGGCTCGCGCGCGACTCAGGTTCTGCTGGATCCAGGTTTGGTTGGGATCGCGCAAGAAATTCAGTAATACGATCCGCGCCAGGGACACGAGCCTTTCGGACTCCAGATTGGCATCCGATTGCATGTTCGCGCACGCGCTAAGGCCGCAGGCGACCAAAGCGCACAATATCGTCCGGGTGATGCATTGAAAACGATTGAACCAGAGCCTTGACATATTCACGTTGGTTCTCCTTTCGTTGTGGCGTCATCGAAGACCTGGCAACCCGAATGACATTCGATGGGTCGTGTACCCATGAAATGGGCGAGCTGATGGCGAGCGGTCACTTGAACTGCGACCGTTCGAGGCGGAGGTAGGTGTAGTTCGCGTTTTGCGGATGCAACGTCGCGTATTGATCCCAGCGCGCGAATGCCGGCAGGTCGCAGCGGTCCCGCAACTCAGCCAGACTCACTCCTTCGCTCATCAGCGCCTCGACGCGGCTCTCGAGCGCCGAGAAATAACGAGCGAAGGCGGCAATGTCCCCGCAGTTGCCGACCGGACCGTAACCCGGAATCATGTGCAGGCATCGCATCGATTCGAGTTGCACGAGCGCGTCACGCCAAGCGTTCGGGTCCGCATCGCGCAGATCGGGAATCCGGTTGATGGTGACCAAGCTGCCGGCGATCAGGGTCGAAGTCCGCTCGTCGAAAACCGCTAACGCGCCGGGCGCGCTCGACCAGGGAGGCGCGATCACGCGCAGCGGACGTCCAATCAGTTCGAGCGTTGCGTCACCGTCGATCAAGCGGTCCGGCTTGACGATCCGGGTTGCCGCCATGGCCTCCTCACCAAGTGTCAATCGCAGACGGGAGAGACACGTTTCGCAGCGCGACGCGATTAACTCCGCGCTGCGGCGGTGCGCCAAAACGGGAATGCCGAGATCCTGGAATGCGGCGGCACCAAAGATTGCTTCCTGGCTGGGATGGGTGAGGATTGCAAGACGGATGGGCAGCGGCCGAGACGCTCTTGATCGCCGCGATTATTTCCTCCCCCTCGCGATAGGAAATCCCGGTATCCATCACGACGATGCCCCCCGGCCCGACAACGAACGCAGCGTTTGCGATGCGTCCGCCATTTTCCGCGGTAACTTCGCCACCGCTTCCAAGCAGGGCGTACACCCCCGGAGCGATCGGGGTTGCTATCAGCTGCGGGGCACCGACGCTTTGGGCAGCGCAGCATGCGGCGAAAATGCCGATGACCGTCTTTCGCAGGAGAAATTCGACAGTGCAGCGTCCGCGCGCGGCAACTCTCGCGCTTTCCCGAGGAAACGTATCGCTATTCGTAATGTGGATGGTCATGGGCTTCCTCAATTCTCACCCGGACGCGATCGATCCGAAAGCGCCGCAGCGCGGAGGCGATAGCCTGACAGTTTGTTGCGGCGCACGATGCCGGGGTGTTGCTCTGCCAGACTGGCAACCGTCAAAGGGCGTTTCTGCGGTTGGAAGGCACTAGCGGGCGTGATGCGCTGCAGCAATCAACGACGCGAAACGGCGGCGCAAATTGGAACTGACTAATTCCTTGTAAGGCAAATTGACTTTGGTGGAGCATAGGCCGACACTTTTGCGGTTGCTGACCCATTATCGCCAAGTTCCAGGCAGAGGCCGGCCACGAATCGATAGTCGCGTTTGGTTGGAAAAAATCACCGGAGGAAACAATGACGAACCCTACAAAGTGGTTGGCTGTCGCAATCCTTGCTTCGGCGCTTGTGCTTCCGGGTGTCGCTGCGGCGAATCGCCGATCTCGAGAAGGCGATCGCCGACCCCAACAACTGGGCGATGCAGGCCGGGGATATGTACAACCAGCGCTACAGCAAGCTGACGCAGATCAACGCCAAGAACGTAGGCAAGATGCAGGTTGCGTGGATGTTTTCCACCGGCGTGCTTCGCGGCCACGAAGGTTCGCCGCTGGTGGTGAACGGCATGATGTACGTGCACACGCCGTTTCCCAACAAGGTGTTCGCCATCGATCTCGACACGCAGAAGATCAAGTGGCGCTACGAACCCAAGCAGGACGTCGCGGTGATCCCGCAAATGTGCTGCGACACCGTGTATCGGGGCCTGGCATATGCGGAGAACAAGATCTTCCTGCAGCAGGCTGACAGCACGCTGCTCGCGCTCGATGCCAACACCGGGAAAGTGATCTGGTCCGTGAAAAACGGCGATCCGAAATCGGCGCGGTCAATACCAATGCGCCGCACGTCTTCAAGGACAAGGTGATCACCGGCATTTCCGGCGGCGAGTGGGGCGTGCGCGGTTTCCTTGCGGCCTACGACATCAACACCGGCAAACAGGTCTGGAAGGCCTACAGCACGGGGCCGGACGCCGAGATGCTGATCGATCCTGCCAAGACGATGACGTGGACGGACGGCACACTCCAACCGGTCGGCGAGGACTCGTCGCTGAAGACCTGGAAGGGCGATCAGTGGAAGACCGGCGGTGGTACCACCTGGGGCTGGTACAGCTACGACAAGGCGCTCAACCTGCTCTTCTACGGAACGGGCAACCCATCGACCTGGAATCCGGCGCAGCGTCCCGGCGACAACAAGTGGTCCATGACGGTCTTCGCACGCGATGTCGATACCGGCATGGCCAAGTGGGCGTACCAGATGACGCCGTACGACGAGTGGGATTTCGACGGCGTCAATGAGATGGTCCTGGCCGACATCAATGTCAAGGGCAAGCCGACCAAGGCGCTGGTGCATTTCGACCGCAACGGCTTCGGCTATACGCTCGATCGCACGTCCGGCGCGCTGCTGGTGGCCGAAAAGTTCGACCCGGCCGTCAACTGGGCGACCGGCGTCGACATGAAGACGGGCCGTCCGATTACCGTCGCCAAATACTCGACGGCCAGAAATGGCGCGGACGTCAACTCGAAGGGTATATGTCCCGGCGGCGCTGGGCTCCAAGGACGAGCAACCTTCCGCGTTCAACCCCAAGAACAGCATGTTCTACGTTCCGACCAACCATGTCTGCATGGACTATGAGCCGTTCAAGGTGGACTACGTTGCCGGGCAGCCGTACGTCGGCGCCACCTTGTCGATGTTCCCGGCGCCAGGTGGAACGAACATGGGCAACCTGATCGTCTGGGACGCAGGCAACGGCAAGATCGTGCAGTCGAAGGCCGAGAAGTTCTCCGTGTGGAGCGGCGTGCTGGTTACCGCGGGAGGAATCGCGTGCTACGGGACGCTGGAAGGCTATCTCAAGTGCGTCGACGCCAACGACATCAACAAGGAACTTTTCAAGTTCAAGACGCCGTCGGGCATCATCGGCAACGTGTTCACCTATGAGCACAAAGGCAAGCAGTACATGGGCGTCTACTCGGGCATCGGCGGGTGGGCCGGCATCGGCATGGCCGCGGGACTGGAAAAGGATCAGGACGGCTTGGGCGCCGTGGGCGGCTACAAGGAACTCCGCGACTACACCGAATTAGGCGGTTCGCTGACGGTATTCGCGCTTCCGCAATAGCATTAGGCGGTTCGCATGCAATCGCCGGCGTGGCACGCGCCATGCCGGCGATTTTTATTTGTCTCGGCGTTGTTGCAACTTGTGGCGCGCCCGACACTCTCAAGAGTCGCTACCCTCAATCGAATTCCGAGTAGGAGACGATGCGAATTCTCAAATCATGGCAGGCGCTGGCAGCAGTGCTTGGGGCGACGCTGATCGCGGCCGGCAGCCCTATCGCCCAGGACAAGCCGCCGACGGCCGAGAACGCGAAGTTGTACACGGTCGTGGATGGCTACAAAGTGGATCCCGATACGATGAAGGGCTTTCGCGCCTGGCGAGCGGCAGCGTGCGATCGTTGTCACGGCGCCAACCAGGAAGGCCTGGTCGGGCCGTCGCTTGTGGCAAGCCTCAAGACACTCAGCAAGGAAGACTTTGTAAAAACGGTGCGCGACGGCCGGCTCGAAAAGGGCATGGTCAGCTTCTCCACGAGCCCGATAGTCATGGATAACATCGACAATCTGTACGCGTACCTGAAGGGCCGGTCCAACGGCGACATCACGCGTGCCAAGGTCGAAGAGTTGAAGCCATGATTGACGTTGTCGCCCGTCCCGACCGTTGCCGCGTTCGGCAGCGTTCCCGGCAATGCGCAAAGCGGCGCGGACTTGGCTTCGCGGTGCGATGGGGTCGGCGCTGGTTCTTGCCGCGATATTGGCGAGCGCAAATATCAGCGCCCAGGAAACGCGAACCGCGTTTCGTCCGTGCATCGACCCGGACAATCTGCCGTTTGCGAACAGCAAGGGCGAAGGCTTCGAAAATCGGATCGCCGAATTGTTCGCACAGAAACTCGGACTGCCGGTGAAGAACTATGCGTTCCCGCAGCGCATGAATTTCGTCCGCAATACGCTGCGGTACAAGTTGCCCGGCGAAGACTTTCGCTGCGACGTCGTGATGAGCGTGCCCGCCGGCTACGACCAGGTATCGGCGACTACCCCGTACTACCGTTCGACCTACGCGCTGGTCTATCCCAAGGGCAAGGGCCTGGACCAGGTGCGGTCCGGCGCCGACCTGATTGCGCTGCCTGCAGAATTGCGCAACCAGCTTGCGCATCGGAATCTACGACAAGTCGCCCGCCTCCGCGTGGCTGGTAAGACACGGTCTCGAGGCACAGGCAGTACCGTATCTGATGATGTCGCCGGATCCTGAGCAATATCCTGGAGAAATCATCGAGAAGGATCTGGCGCAGGGCAAAATCGACGCGGCGATTGTCTGGGGTCCCATTGCCGGCTATACCGCCAAGCGCGTGCGCGACATGGAACTGGTCGTGATTCCGCTCAGATCGGAGCCTGGCGTCAAATTCGATTATGAGATCGCAATGGGAGTGCGTTACGGGGAACCCGAATGGAAGGCGACGCGTGCAGAAACTCATCGTCGAAAATCAGGCGGCGATCACGGCGATCCTGCGCGAATACAACGTTCCGTTGGTCAACGAACGCGGCGAGCCAATTGATTAGAATGTCGCGGCGTCGGCCGCCCGTGGTCGCATTGGCCCCGGAACGTCTCGCGTGGCAGTGCGCTGCGGTTCACTGGCGGCGCGTCAGTCTGCCTGGCGGCAAATCGCCGCAATCGCAGTAGGATCGCTGCTGCAAAATTCCGCTCGCGGCGGCGCAGCCCCTGCAACCTTCGACGTTCGTTGCAGTATCGGCCAGCGTGGTGAGGGTCGAGGCTGAGCGCGAACAGGGTGGACTTTCCGTAGGCAGTGGCGTGACCGTTGCGCCGTCGATCGTCGTGACCAATTGTCATGTGACGCGGAATGCCGCGACGATCCGGATCTCCGGCGGCGGAAGCCTGTGGGAAGTCACCGGCCAATATGCCGACGGGGCGCACGATCTCTGCTTTCTTCGCGTGCCCGCCTGGAACGGCCGGCCCGCGGCGATGGGCGAACGCGGATCGCCGCATCTAGGGCAAGCCGGTCGCCGCCATCGGCTTTACCGGAGGAACCGGCAGGACCGCTAAGGTTCGGCCGCGTGCAGCGCATTGCATTCGCTTGACGGCGGATCGATCATCGAATCGGACACCGCGTTCACTTCCGGCGCGAGCGGCGGCGGCCTTTTCGACGCGTCCGGCGCGCTGGTCGGACTCCTGACGTTCCGCATGCGGGGATCTAACGGCAACTATTACTCGTTGCCGGTGCGCTGGATCCGCGACGAATTGCCGACGCAGGATCAATGGACCGACGTCCATCCGCCGCCGGACGCCACGCCGTTCTGGCAGCGCGACGAAGCCAGCCTGCCCGTATTTCATGCGCGCCGCGCCGCTTTCCGCCGAAGGTCGCTGGACCGAGTTGGTCGAACTCACCGAGCGCTGGGCGGCGGCAGATCCGCGTGACGCGGAGCCGTTGCGCTTCCGTGGCGAGGCCATGCAGAAACTCGACCGTCCCGATGCAGCGGTCGACGCCTACACCGAGGCTGTGGCTCTCGGACCCGATGTCCCATCGGCATGGTACGGGCTGGCGCTCGCCTACGCGGCCGCCGGCAATGCCGCCGCGTCGGAGCGCGCGGAATCGAGGCTCGCCGATCTGGACGGTGACCTCGCGGCGCAGCTGCACGACGGCCATCGAGCGGCTGGGCACCTCGCCATGAATCCGCAGCGCAGCCTTGTCCGGTCTGCCGCCCTTGCCGTCGCTGTCGTACGCTTGCCTCGGCATCTCCGGCGCAGGCGGCCGATCCAGACCAGTTCTCGGTCGCCGAGAAACGGCTCTTCATTGACGACCATCTGCGCAACCTTAACGGACCGACGACGCTGGAATACACGTACGAGAAACGGGGATCGCTCGAAGCTCCGGTCGACGATACGGCGCGGGTGATCGTCGGGCCGGCTGCGGCCGGAGGGAGCAACGTCGGTCAAGGTCGAGTACCTCACCGAGACCCGCAAACTGGAGTTGGCGGACATCGATGCGGCCAACGCGAACCCGGTGATCCTGTTTTTTCTCGAACGCGACTTGCGCGAGATGCATCGCCTCACCGGCGGCTCGGTCAACTACTACCGCAAGCGGATCCGCATGGCGCTCGCCGAAGGCGGGCAGGTCGAGACGGTGACGCGCGACGCTCGGACCCCGCCGAATCGCGGCCACCGCAATCCGCATTGCGCCCTATCGCGACGATCCGGCGCGTTCGCGCTACGAGAAATTCGCGGAGAAGACCTACGTCTTCACGCTGTCGGACGACGTGCCCGGAAAAGTCGTTGAATTGCGCAGCGAACTGTCGGCTCCGCCGGACGCCGCGGGGAAGGGGCCCGAAGTCGTCATTTCCGAGTCGCTGCGCTTCGCCCGCCAGCAGTGAAAGCTGCGCGGACCGACCGCGCGCATAAGGAGGGCTGCAATGCAAATTCGCTATGCACTTTTGTCAGCGCTGTTCGTCACATCGGTCGGATATGCCAATGATTTTCCAACCCGCGCCCGGGTCGAGTTCGTGCTGACGTGCATGAGCGAGAGCAAGACATCGCGGCAGGAGTCGATGTACAAGTGTTCGTGCGCCATCGACGCGATCGCCGACAAAGTCAGCTACGACACGTGGGTCGATCTTTCCACCGTCGCGCAACAGCACTACGATTGCGGGAGAACGCGGAGGCGTTATGCGCGACTTGAAGGACGGGCGCAAGCTCATTGCTTCGTTCCGTGAACTTCAGAACAGCGCAAAGAAGGCTTGCTTCATCGGGACCGAGTAGATGGCGGGGCGCCGCGCAAGGTCCGGCGTCGCGCTGCTTTTGCGGTACCTCCGCCGGTGTCGCGGGATTCCTCTGGGTGACGGCCGTGTCGGCGCAAAGCGTTGCGGGCGCTCCGCCGGCAATGCCCGAATTCGCGGTGGAAAACCCGGCGCCGGGAATCTACGTGCATTACGGCCAGCAAGCCGAGATGACGCCCGCGAATTTCGGCGACGTCGCCAATCTTGGATTTGTCGTCGGGGCCCGGTGCGTCGCCGTCATCGACACGGGCGGGACCTTTGCGGTCGGCTCAGGCGCTGCGGCAGGCGATCCGGCGCGTGACGTCGGTGCCGGTGTGCTATGTCATCAATACGCACGTCCATCCGGACCATATCTTTGGCAACGCGGCGTTCGCCGACGATCATCCCGAATTCGTCGGCCACGCCCGCCTGCCGGATGCGATGCGATGGCGGGCCCGAATTACCTCAACGCACTGCGGCGAGACCTGGGCGACGTCGCGCAGCAGAGTGCGATCGTGATGCCGACGCGTTCGGTCGCCACCACCGAAGAGTTCGATCTGGGCGGACGAGTTCTGAGCCTCCGCGCCTGGCCGACCGCACATACGGACACCGATCTCACGGTGTTCGACAACGCGAGCCGAACGCTGTGGCTCGGCGATCTGGCTTTTCGTCGGGCATGTGCCGGTCCTCGACGGCAACTTGCGTGGTTTCCTCGCCGCGCTCGAAGAAATCAAGACTATGCGCGCGGACCTCGCTATTCCCGGGCATGGCCGCGCACTCGCCTGGCCGGAGGCGATCGTGCCCGAAGAGCGGTACCTCCGCGGCCTTCTGGCCGACGTGCGCGCGGCGATCAAGGCAAACCGCACGCTGGCCGAAACCCTCGCAGTCGTCGATGGCGGACGCGGATCAATGGCTTTTGTTCGACCAGTTCCACCGGCGTAACGTCACCGCGGCCTACGCCGAGCTCGAATGGGACGACTGAACGGCAAGGCGTATATTGGCGACATGGGCCGCCCACCGAGATCAAGGCGGAGCGGAGGTCGGTAGCGGCAGACGGAGGTCAATTTGGATTTCCGCTTTATCTTGGCATTAGCGGCTTTGGTGTTCGCGGCCGGCGGCACCGCGCGCGCGCAGGAAACGAGTCCCGCGGATAGCGCCGTCTGGAAAAAAGTGCACGCGAGCGTCTTCGGCGATGCGCAGCTTGAGGCGGCCGACAACGTGATCGTCCTCGATACTCCCAAGCGCGCCGAAGATGCTGCCGTCGTTCCGCTCGCAATCCGGGCCGGCTTCCCGCAGACCAAGGATCGCTACATCGAGAAGATCTGGCTGATCATCGACAACAATCCGTCGCCGATTGCGGCGGTGTTCAACTTTACGCAGGAAAGCGGCCGTGCCGATATCGAGACCCGGATCCGGATCGAGGAGTACACCTATGTCCGTGCGGTTGCGCTGACCAACGACGGGAAGCTGTACATGGCCACCAATTACGTCAAAGCATCCGGCGGCTGCTCGGCGCCCGCAGGCAAGGATGCGATCGCAGCGAGGGCCAACCTCGGCAAGATGCGGTTGCGCGTCGGCGATGGCGCCCAATCGGGCCGCCCTGCGATCGTTCAACTCATGATCAGTCATCCGAACGATTCGGGACTGGCAATGGACCAAGTGACGCGCAGCTATGCCACCCCGCATTTTGTGCGCAGTGTCGAAGTCCGCTATGACGGGAAACTCGTAATGAACGCTGACGTGGATTTCTCGATCAGCGAGAATCCCAACTTTCGCTTCTACTTCGTTCCGGAGGGCGCGGGCGAACTCGACGCCAAGGTGGTCGATAATCAGGATCTAGAATTTACCGCGCACATGAAACTCGATTCGACGCATCTGGGGCTCGTCTCCACGCCGCGCTGAGGCTGGGGGCCGGCGAGTACGCTGGCGAGCGTGCTGACCGGTGAGAGTCTTGGCATAACGTCTGGACGTTTGTCACAGTCATCTTGTTCGCATTGCTGCCATAAAAGGAGGACATCGTGGACGTTCGTGCTGCTGTCGCGCATGCTGCCGGCGCACCGTTGGTGATCGAGACGGTGCAACTTGACGGACCGAAGGCGGGCGAAGTGCTGGTCGAGATCAAAGCGACCGGCATTTGCCACACCGACGAATTCACGCGTTCCGGCGGCGATCCGGAGGGCCTGTTCCCGGCGATCCTGGGTCACGAGGGCGCCGGCATTGTCGTCGATGTGGGTCCTGGGGTTACCACGCGTGAAAAAGGGCGACCACGTCATTCCGCTGTACACGCCCGAGTGCCGGCAGTGCAAATCGTGCCTGTCGCGCAAGACCAATCTCTGCACCGCCATTCGCGCGACGCAGGGCAAAGGCGTAATGCCCGACGGCACCAGCCGCTTTTCGCTCAACGGCAAACCTCTGTATCACTACATGGGTTGCTCGACCTTCGCTAACTTCACCGTACTGCCGGAAATCGCCGTGGCAAAGATTCGCGAGGACGCCCCGTTCGACAAAGTCTGCTACATCGGCTGTGGCGTAACCACGGGCATCGGCGCGGTGATCAACACCGCCAAAGTCGAACCGGGAGCAAACGTCGTTATCTTCGGTCTCGGCGGCATCGGCCTCAATGTGGTCCAAGGGGCCCGCATGGCTGGCGCGGACATGATCATAGGCGTCGATATCAACCCGGCGCGGGAAAGCCTGGCGCGCAAGTTCGGCCTGACGCATTTCGTCAACCCGAAGGAGGTCAAGGGCGACATCGTGGCCCACCTCGTGGAGCTTACGAAGGGTGGCGCCGATTACAGCTTCGAGTGCATCGGCAATGTCGAGTTGATGCGCCAGGCGCTCGAGTGCTGCCATCGCGGCTGGGGCGTATCGGTCATCATCGGGGTCGCCGGCGCGGGTCAGGAGATTCGCACCCGTCCATTCCAGCTGGTGACTGGTCGGGTGTGGAAGGGAACCGCTTTCGGCGGCGCGCGGGGCCGCACTGATGTGCCGAAAATCGTCGATTGGTACATGGACGGCAAGATCAACATCGATGATCTGATCACCCACGTGTTGCCGCTCGATCGGATCAACGAAGGGTTCGATCTCATGCATGCAGGCAAGTCGATCCGGGCGGTCGTCACCTACTGATGTCGGTTCTCCGCTGCGGTTCCCCAAGCTGATTTCAACTATTGCATCTGCTTGGTATTAGGTTCACGATTCGCAGCGAAGGCAACGGCGCCGTTACTTCGGCGCGAGCCCTTTAACGAAGGAGGAAACCGAACATGGCACTCTCAATCCATCCCGCGGTCGATCACGGACTCAAGCCCGCGGCTGCAAATTTCACCGGCGGTACGCTGACCTGCAAGTGTTCGAACAACAAGGTCACGGTTTCGATCAAAGGCCAAGCGGCCTTTAACCACGTTTGCGGTTGTACAAAGTGCTGGAAGCCCGGCAGCGCGCTGTTCTCCCAGATTGCGGTCACGCCGCGCGCCAACGTGAGCGTAACGGCGCATGGAGACAAGTTGAAGGTCGTGGACTCGAACGCGGCGATCCAGCGACATGCATGCAAGGATTGTGGCGTCCACATGTACGGACGCATCGAGAACACGGGTCATCCACTTTACGGGTTCGACTTCTTTCATACCGAGCTGTCATCGGATCCGGGTTGGGCGCCACCGGAATTCGCGGCATTCGTCTCCTCCATTATCGAGTCGGGTGAGAATCCCGCCAGGATGGGCGCGGTCAGAGCCAGGCTGAAGGAACTGGGACTGGAGCCGTATGATTGTCTGTCGCCTGCAATCATGGATCTCATCGCCGCACATGCGGCGAAAGCGAAGGGCGTCGTCGCGCGCGCATAAGGCTTCAGCCGTTCGATAGGCAATGCGGCCCCTCGGGGTCGCATTGCATTCCTGATGACCGTCACGACTATTTCGCAGAACCGATGTTTCGGAGGCGTGCAGGGGACTTACGCGCACGAATCGACCGAAACCGGGTGCACGATGCGCTTCGGCGTGTTTCTACCGCCGCAGGCAGAGAAGCGTCCGGTTCCCGGTGCTCTACTGGCTCTCCGGATTGACCTGCACCGAAGAAAATTTCATCGTCAAGGCTGGCGCACAGCGAGTAGCCGCGCTGCTCGGCATCGCGCTTGTCATCCCCGATACCAGTCCCCGGGGCCTCAACATTCCGGGCGAGGGTGCGAGCTATGACTTTGGCTTGGGCGCCGGATTCTATGTCGACGCCACCGAGGCGCCTTGGTCGCAGCGGCTACCGGATGTATTCGTACGTTGCGAAGGAATTAGTCGACGTCGTCGCCGCGAATTTTTCCGTCGACCCGTCGCGCGCAGGAATCTTCGGCCATTCGATGGGCGGACATGGCGCGTTGACTATTGCGCTCAAGAATCCCAATTCCTACAAGTCGGTCTCGGCCTTTGCGCCGATATGCTCGCCGATGCGTTGTCCTTGGGGAGAAAAGGCCCTATCCGGCTATCTCGGCACCGATCGCGCGCGGTGGCGTGAATACGATGCCACCGCACTGATCGAAGACCGCGGCTGGAATGGATCGCCGCTGCTCGTCGACCAGGGGACCAAGGACCAGTTTCTTGATATCCAGTTGAAGCCCGAATTGTTGAGGTCGACGTGCCTCGAGCGCAATGTCCCGCTCGAGTTGAGAATGCACGACGGCTACGACCACAGCTATTTCTTCATTTCGAGTTTCATCGAGGACCATCTCCGGTTTCATGCGCGCCATCTGTGACTGCGGATCAACCAGGGAACGGCTGCGCGTTCTATCGTGTCATCGAGCGCGATCCGCTTCCGACGCTGATTCTTGCGAAGCCGCCTTCCGCATCACGTTGCGGCGACGCGCGTAGCTCGCCCCCAGCAATCCCACGAACGCGAGCAATAGCAACAGCGCACGGTCGGACAGCGCGGGAATAGGCTCGGTGGCGCCGAAGCTGAAGCCGCCAACAGTGCCGCCGCCATTCGGCACGCCCGGGCCGCCCTGGTCGACGATGGAGCCATTCACCGCGAGATCGTCGTCGCCCAACGCACCATCGCTGATGGTGAATGATGCCGTGTTGCCGCCGAGGCTGAGATTGTTCGCCACTCCCAATGTGTACCAATGCGCGGGAACAGGTCCCGGCGTGGGTCCGTATTTCCAATATTTCGTGTCGGCGGGGAGCGTCGCCGGAAACGTAACGTTGACGGTTATCGTGCCGACGCATCCCGTCGCGGAGAAATCGAACAAACCCTGCGGGAAAGTGACATTCGGCGGCGGCGCAACGGGTGCGCCGACGAACGCGGCGGTGGCGAAGGTGCAAGCGGGCCCGCCGCCTGACAGCGTTGCCGTGGCGGTGCCTGTTCCCGTCGCGGTGACGCCGCTGAAGCTCAGACGCGCATTGTTGGTCAGTGCGAAGTTCGCGGGCGATGCTGCGCCAGTCGTCGTCGCATGTACGGTAAACGCGCCGACCACGCCGTTGGCGGTGAACGCCGGTGCAGTCGCGATGCCATTCGCGTCGGTGAGCACCGTAGCGCTCGTCGAGAACGCGCCCGAGGCGCCGGATCCCGGCGCGCTGAAGGTCACGCTCGCGCCGGCGACGGCGTTGTTCGACCCATCCTTCACGACAGCCTGCAGCGCAGTTGCGTACGCGCTGTTGACGGTCGCGCTTCTGCGGCGTTCCCACCACTGGCGCGATGCTCGCCGCCGTGATGACGCCGGTGACATTGAACGGCGCGCTGTTGCCGGGCGTCAGCGAGTCGCCCGCCGTGCGTGTCGCCGTCAGCACAACGCCGGCATCGATCTGGCTGTAAGTCGCTCCCGTGACGGTGCAGCCGCTCGAGCCGGCGGGGATGACGCAGCTTGTCGTCCCGCCGAGCGTGCCGGCGCCGGTGCTCGACCGAAAGTTGCACGGTGGTGGCGGCTGCGACGTTCTGCGTCGACAAATCTGCGGCCTGCGCCGCGATCACAACGTTGAATGCCGCGCCGACGACGGGATCCGTACCGCCGTTGACGCTGGTGATCGCCAACTGCGTCGGCGCTTCTGCTGCAACGACATCAAATGGGGGACTCGTTCCCGCGGTCAACGTGTCGCCCGCGGTACGGGTCGCGGTCAGGACGACATGGGTATCGGCCACGCTGTAGGTCACGCCGATGACGGTGCACTGGCTCGATCCGGCGGGAATCACGCAACTCGCGCCCCCGCCGAGCGTGCCGATTCCGGTCGCCAGCGATAGCTGGACCGTCGTAGCGCCGGCAACGTTCTGCGCCGACAGATCCGCTGCCGCGGCCCGCACGCACGACGTCGAACGCGACGCCGGCGGTCGGGCTCAATCCGGCGTTGACGTCCGCGAACGCCAATTGCGTCGGCGATCTGTGCGGCCAGTGTGAATTGGTAGACGCCGCCGTTGGTGGCGCCCGCGTAGAGCGCATTGCCCGCCGGCGTGATACCGAGGGCGTTGATCTGCATGTTGGGCGGCAGGCCGTTGTTCATCGTGACGATTTGCCGGCCGAGGTTGATCGCGTGCAATACGCCGCATGCGGCGCCGCCATAAAACGACTGACCTGTTGGATCGAGTGGGTCGCGTGACCATGGCTGTAACGGGCGAACATGCAGCGGCGTCCGCATCGCTGCCGTTGGGCGGGCCCCAAAAGGTAATTGCCGGGCTGGACGCGCCGCCTCCGGCCGGCTTGGCCGACGCGCGAATGCGATTTTTCGTTCCGGTATTCGTCGGTCCCGCTTTTCGCACCCGCCACGCGGGGAGGATTTCGTCGATGCAGCTGCCAGCGGTTCCAACGATCGGTAAAGGTGACGACGTATCCGTTGCCGTTCCTCCCCGCTATCGCTGAGGAACTCGCTGATGCATGCCACACAAGCCATCTTATCGTTGTCTGGAACGGGTCCCCACGAAAAGAAAGCCGCATTTTTCAATTCTGGGCAGTCTTGAATCATGTTGAGCTCGTGTTTGGACCGCGTCGCCGATCTGGTATTTAGACCTTGTCCCATCCGACGAAACTACGACCGGCGTTGTGGGTCTCATCGGCGGGGCCGATGCGCATGCCGGATTTGCTGGCGATTTCGACCGGCGGAGCAATGGCGCGCGGACATAGCTCGCACGGCGGATGGAACATTGATCAACTCCCACGCTGACGCCAAAGGCCCCGCCGAGGCAGACCATCGCTGTCCGCACTCCAGTTCCCGCCAGCCGTTGGTACTCTGGATACAGCCCGGAACTGCCGGCAGCGGCGTAGACAGTCGACGTCGTCAGTGGATCGATCGCCAGCCCGTAAATCGTGCCGAACTCCGGCAGCCCGGTGGCCGCAACCGTCCAGTGCGCGCCGCTATCGATGCTTTTGAACACGCCGCTCGATTGCGTGCATGAAGTCGAAGCGTAGAGTGTCGTCGTCGTCACCGGATCGATCGCCAGTGCCGTGAAATTGGGGAAGATGCAGTCGTTGCCCGTGCTGCCGATACCGGTGTTGATCGACGTCCACGAGCCACCGCTATCCGTGCTCTTGAATAATCCCGAGACCGACGTTCCGGCATAGATCGTCGTCGGCGTCGCAGGATCCACCGCCACCGCGGTCACATTGGTCAGCGCGAGGCCGTTGATCGTCTCGGTCCATGCGCCGCCCGAGTTGGTCGTCTTGTACACGCCGTTGATTGTCCCTGCATAAAGCGTGGCCGGCGTTACGGGGTTGATCGCGAAAACCTCGACGGTGTTCGGGTTGGGCAGACCGGTCTCGATTGGCGTGAAGTGTGCGCCGCCGTCGGTGCTGATCAACGCGTTGGCGCCGTTCCCGACGAATTGCCCGACATAAATCGTCGACGGCGTTTTCGGATCGACTGCGACGGTCTCGATAAGGTTCGTGCCGTTGGCGAGGATGTTCGTCCAACTTCCGCCGCTGTCGGTGCTCTTGAAGAGTCCCGGATTGCCGCTGGTCCACACCACCGCGTACAGCGTCGACGGCGTCTTCGGATCGATGGCCATCGAGATCGCTCTGGAATATCGGTCCGGTCATTCCGGTATTGGACGCCGCCCAGGTCGCGCCGCCATCGGTGCTTTTGTAGATCCCGTTCGACATCTCAGCCTGCATAAACGGTGGTTGGCGTGGCCGGATCGACGATCAGCGCACGGAACGTCGGAAAACTCGGCAGCGTGGCGAAGCCGATCGGATTCCAAGTGGCGCCGCCGTCGGTTGTCTTTTGCAATCCGTTCTGCTGCTGCGCCGCGTAGATCGTGCCCGTGGCTTGCGGATTGATCGCCATCGCGGTCACCAGCGTGACGGCGAGTTGACTCAGCGCCGACCACGTTGGCAGCACCATCGGTACTCTTGACGATCTGCCCCCTGGAGGGAAGCCGGCATAAAGCGTCGTCGGCGTGACCGGATCGATCACCAGGCAGTCGACACTCGGATTGGTGATGCCGTTGCTCGAGCGAGACCAATTGGCGCCGCTGTTCGAGCTTTTGAAGACGCCGCTGAATCCGGCGGCGTACAGATTGGCGGGAGTTTGCGGATCAACCGCCAGCACCGTGACCAAGCCGCCGTACGGCCCGTTGGTCGTCCATTGATTGGTGCCGGCCTGTGCCGGCATGCAGGCAAATACCGCGAGGGCCGCGGCGCTGGCGGCCACCAAGCGATTCCAGCGAAGCGGCGCGACAAACCAGACCACGACAAACGCGCAACAAACGCCGTCTAGTTGCCATGACTTGGTCTCCCCTTGCTTCCCAATAGGCCGCTGGGGCAGCGATCCTAACATGCGATTTCGCCAAGAATGCAGGGCGCCGACGCAAACTTTTTTCTGTCCGAACGAAGTACAGTTGGTTCTGAAGTCAGCAAGTGTTTCAAATTCTTGCTGAGCGCCCCAAATACCCCTATCCCGTCCACCCCAGGTGGCTCAGGAAATCGCGCGTGCGCTCGGTTGTCGGCGCATCGAAGATCTGCGTGGGCGGCCCCTGCTCGACGATGCGGCCGGCTTCGAAAACCGCGACCCAATCGCCGACCCGCCGGGCAAAGGTCATCTCGTGCGTGACGACGACCATCGTCATGCCTTCGTCGGCGAGTTTCTTCATCACGCTGAGCACTTCGCCGATGGTCTCGGGGTCGAGCGCGGACGTCGGCTCGTCGAACAGCATGACATCGGGTTCCATCGCCAGGGCGCGCGCAATGGCGACGCGCTGTTGCTGACCGCCGGACAGCGCTGACGGATAGTTCGCAGCTTTGTCGGCGAGGCCAACTTTGGCGAGCATCGCCGTGGCGCGACGATTGGCTTCGGCGAGATTCTTGCGCAGCACCGTGCGCGGCCCTTCGGCGACGTTCTCCAGTGCCGTCAAGTGCGGAAACAGCTCGAAACTCTGGAACACCATGCCCATGCGCGTTCGCACGGCGCGCAGCGCGCGCTCGTCGCGCGGAAGCATCGCTCCTTCGAACTCGATATCGCCGCCATCGAGTGCTTCGAGCCCGTTGGTGCAGCGGAGCAGTGTCGATTTGCCCGAGCCCGACGGTCCGATCAGGCATACGACCTCGCCGGCGTGCACGTCCAGGTCGACGCCCCCCAGCGCTTGAAAAGCGCCGTAGCGCTTGATCACGCCGCGATAGCGGATGATCTTGGCGCCGGAAGACTTGGGTCGTTGCGGCAGCGACGTGTCTGAGTTCATTCGGTCACCGCGAAGCGGCGCTGGATCCAGTCGACGAGCTTGGCCTGCGGGTAACCCAGCAGCCAGTAGATCGCGGCCATCGCAGTCAGCATTTCCAGCACGCGGAAGCTCTGCGCGCGAATCTGCATCGAGACGTACGCGAGCTCGGTCACCGCGATCACCGACACGAGCGACGTGTCCTTGAACAGCGACACCCAGGTGCTCGCCAACACCGGCAGGATGCGGCGGAGCGCCTGCGGTACGACAACGCGGCGCAGCGCCTGCACCCGGTTCATTCCCAGCGCCATCGCCGCCTCGACCTGGCCGCGGCGGATCGAATTGATGCCGGCGCGAAACGTTTCTGCATTGTACGCGGTGACGTTGAGCGCCAGTGCCGCGAGGCCCGTCGCGAGCGGAGACAGGCCCACTCCGGTAAGAATCGGCAGCACGTAGAACGCCCAGAACACGACGAGGATCAGCGGCAGATTGCGGAAGAACTCGACGTACGCCGCAGCGAGCGACGCGCACCGGCGCCCAGCCATACAGGCGCAAAAGCGCCACGAGAATGCCGCAAGGCACGGCGATCGCCATCGTCGCCACGGTGAGAAGGATCGTCGTGGCGGTACCCGCGATCAGCGCATCGCGGTGCTGCCACACCACGCTCCAGTCGAAGCTCATGAGCGTCCCAGGTGAGCGACGCGCTGGTAGAACATGTCGACGCCGCGAGTGACCGGGAACAGAATGACGAAATAGATGAGCATCACCGAGGTGTACACCTCGATCGGCTGGAAGCTCTGACCGGCCAGCGTTTCCGATTGGCGCATCAACTCCGGCACCGCGATCACTGATGCGATGGCGGTGTCCTTGATGGTGATCGACAGCAGCGAGCCGAATGCCGGCAGCATTCGCACGATCGCTTGCGGCAGGATGATGCGGCGAACGATCTGCGCCCTCGACATGCCAAGCGCGAGAGCCGCACGCGTCTGGCCGGGGCGCACCGACTCGATGCCGGCGCGCACGATCTCGGCGGCGTAGGCCGCGAGGTGTACCGTCAGGCCCGACCAGCGCCGCGACAAACGGCGGCATGGTCAGGCCCGTGAGGATCGGCAACGCAAAGAACGACCACACCAGCACGACCAGCACCGGGATCGCGCGCATCGAATCGATGTAGAGCACGACGACGAGCCGCAGCGGCCGCGGCCCGTACAGCCGCAGCAGCGCGACGACCAGCCCAGCGACGAGACTGGTCAGGCCAGACACCACCGACAGCAACAGCGTAGTACCGACGCCGGACGCAAGAAAGCGCCAATGGTCGGTAACGACCGAGAAGTCAAATTCCATGCGATGCGCCAACGGCTCCGGGGCAGGGCGCGGGTGGCTGAAGCGAGACCTTATTTCATCGTGTCGATGACTCTCGCCTCGTCCGCCTTGAGTTTGCTCTCCATTTCTTTCTCTACCGCGCGCGCCCAGGACAGAAACGCCGTCTGGTTCTTGTCGATAGCCATGCCGACCGGGGCAGCCTTCTCCGTGCTGTTCTGGCAGTTGTTGTCCTTGGGAAGCACGGCGAGCTGCTTGAGCTTGCGGCCCATCGCCACCCACGGCACGCGGTTGATCGGAACCGCGTCGGCGCGATTGGCCAGCACTTCTTCCACTGGCGCGACACCGGAGCCGGCCACGCCGCGCAACTGCGCCTTCGGGAAGCGCTCCTTCACCCAACCCTCTTCGCCGCCGCCGGTGTAGTAGGCGATGGTGATCTCGGGTTTGTTCAAATCGTCCACCGACTTGGCAGTCGCGAACTTCTGATTGGAGGCGAGGCCGAACATGCACACACTGGTGGTCGAGTAGATAACGAAGTCGACCACCTTCAGTCGGTCGGGCGTTTCCGCAAGCGGCGTGACCGAAATGTCGACCTGGTTCGACGCCAGCACCGGCACCTTGGTCTCGTGGCTGACAGGAACCGCCTCGAGCTTCACGTTAAGGCGCTTCGCGTATTCGTTCGCCAGCAGCCATGCCGGGCCGCTCCATGTTTCGCCCGATCCGGAAGTGTTCTCCACCAGCCACGGCGCGTTGGCGAGCACGCCAACGCGCAGCACGCCGGCCTTCTTGATCGCGTCGATGCGTGGGCTCGCACCTGGGCCCGGGACCGGAACATCGGCGTTTGTCGTCAGCGCAAAGGCAAGCGCGGCCAGTCCTGCGCCGCAGCGAAACATGTCTTTCATCAGGTTCCTCCTCGTGATCGTGGTCGCGGGGACGATGCCTGCGACTTTCATTGCAAGTGTAAGGGAAATTGCGGTGTTGGACCCATCGCCGGAGGTCACGCCGATTGCGCAAGCGGCGGGCCACTCGCAGAATGCGCTTTCCTGCACGTCATGCCACTTCGTCCACCATGTCCTCGAAAGTTCCTCCGCACTCAAGTCTGCCGGCGGGCACTGTGACCTTCATGTTCACGGACATTGAGGGCAGTACGACGCTGTGGGAGCAATTTCCCGACGCGATGCACGACGCGCTCGCACGCCATGACAAGCTATTGCGCCACGCAATCGAGTCATCAGGCGGACGCATCGTCAAAGGCACGGGAGACGGTGTGTATGCAGTCTTCGCCGCTGCTGCGGACGCGTTCGCGGCGTGCCTCGCGGCGCAACGCTTGTTGCAGGCACGCGATGGCGACGCTTCGAACCCAGACCCGGCACTGTCCGATTCGCTACTTCCGGTCGCGCTTCGGGTGCGAATGGGCTTGCACACTGGAGTCGCGGAAATCCGCGACGGCGATTACTTCGGTACGCCGTTGAATCGCGCGGCGCGGATCATGTCCGCTGCGCACGGCGGCCAGATCCTGGTCTCCGCCGCCACCGCGGAATTGGTGCGCGGACAATTACCGAAAGACGTGACGCTGCGCGATATGGGCGAGCATCGATTGAAAGGTTTGCTCGGTCCCGAACACCTGATGCAGGTCGTTGCGCCGGACCTGCGTGCCGACTTCCCGCCATTGGCGTCACAGACAGGGCATAGCCTGCCGGCCGAACGCGATGCCTTCGTCGGTCGTCGCGCGTCCCTGGCCGAGTTGGCGCGACGCTTCGACGGCGGGACACGACTTGTCTCAGTCCTGGGCATCGGTGGCACCGGCAAGACGCGGCTCGTCACTCGGTTCGGCTGGAACTCACTCGGCGATTTCCCGGGTGGCGTCTGGTTCTGCGATCTGTCAGAGGCCCGAAGTAAGGACGGCATTATCTATGCCGTCGCGCAAGGGCTCGACATACCTCTGGGCAAGGATGACCCGGTCGTCCAAATGGGGCGGGCGATCGCCGGACGGGGAAAATGTCTTGTGATATGCGACAACTTCGAGCAGGTCGCGCGCCACGCGGAGGAAACGCTCGGGCGGTGGCTGTGCCGCGCGAGCGATGCGCGGTTCCTGGTGACGACGCGCGAGGTGCTGGGACTGCCCGGAGAAGAGATCATCGCGCTGGCGCCACTGCCATCCTCCGATGCGGCGGCGCTATTCCTCCGCAGGGCCGAGGCGGCCAAGCCGGGTTTCCAGCTCAGCGCCGAAGATCAATCGGCGATCGACCCGCTGGTGAAGCTGCTCGAGGGATTGCCGTTGGCGATCGAACTGGCGGCGGCAAGAGTACGCGTGATCCCGCCGCGAACGCTGCTCGTGCGCATGAGCGAGCGCTTCAAGCTGTTGTCTTCCGCCGGTGGCCGCCTGGACCGACAGGCGACGTTGCGCGCGGTGTTCGATTGGTCCTGGGATTTGCTGTCGTTGCCCGAGAAAGCCGCGCTGGCTCAACTATCGGTGTTCGAGGGTGGATTCACGCTCGAGTCGGTGGAGGCTGTCCTCGATCTCTCGGCTTACGAGAACGCGCCGTGGCCGATGGATGCGCTGCAATCACTGGTGCACAAATCCCTTGTCAGGGAAGTGCGTGACGCTCGCTTCGATTTGCTCGTGAGCGTGCAGGAGTATGCGGCGGAGCACCTGCGTACGGAGGGCCGCTACACGGGGAGCGGCCCCGCTGCGTTGCTCGCTGCACAGGTGCGACATGGCGAGCACTTTGCGGCCCTGGACGAAAAAACTGCGATTGCAGATAGCTGCGCCGAACTCGACAATCTTATCGCGGCGTGTCGCCGGGCTGTGGTGCGAAACGATGCAGAGAGGGCCGCGAACGCGCTCGAAGGCGCGTGGGCGGGGTTGAGCTTGCGCGGACCATTCCAGGTCGGAGTCGAGCTGGCGTCTTTGGTGCGGGCTATCCCGGAAATCTCAACAGCAGCTGCAGCCAGGGTGGACTATGTTGCTGGACGCGCACTGGGATACTGCGGCAATGGCCCTGAGGCGCGCAGTCGGCTCGTCGCGTCACAGGCGGGAGCGCGCGAGGGTGGCGATCGCGCATGCGAGAGTCGCGCGCTTTGAGTCTCGCCTTTCTGCATCTCCACGAAGGCAGCCTGGAATCGGCCCGTGGATATGTCGAGATGGCGTTGTCGATCGCGCGTGAACTGAACGATCGGAGCATTGAGAGCGGTGCCTACAATGTCTCGGCAATCTGGAGTCGGTCCTGGGCCGGCGGGAGGAGGCGCTCGCTTCTTACGACAAGGCACTAGCCCTGGCGCGGGAAACAGCGGACAGGCTTCGGGAGGGGAACGTACTGAGCAACTTGGGTAACGAATATGCCGAAATGGGGATCGTGGACAAGGCGCGATTGCACGATGAAGCCGCGCTTGCCGTGGCACGGGAGGTTGGCAACCGGCGGCTCGAAGGCAACACGCTGTGCAACCTCGGTCTGCTGCATCAAGTGCAGGGACGCCACGGTGACGCCCTTGACTGCCTCGAGGCCGCGCTGCGCATGGCCCGAGACATCGGCAATGCCTACCTCGAGTGCCTCGTGCTGTGCAACCTGGGAATGACCTGCGAGAGCTTGGCTCGCTTCGACGAGGCTCGTGATCACTTCGACGCGGCGCTGGCCATCGCGCGCACGTTGGGAGATCGACGCAGCGAAGGCCAGTGCTTGAGCTACCTCGGTCTGTTGCATGCCCGGCAGGCGAATTTCGATGACGCGCGCCATTGCCTGGATTCGAGCGAAGCTCTGTTGCGCGCGGTGTCCGACCAGCCGAGCCTCGGGATCCTGCTCTGCGGCCGAGCCGAGATGAAGCTCCTCACCGGTGTGCGCGAAGACGCCAAGGTTGCGCTCGCGGAAGCCAATGCAATCGCCGCCGAAGTCGGTGCGGGACCGGATTCCCAACTGGGTCTTGCGCTGACGCGTGTCCGTAATCTTCTCGGCCGCTGGAACAACTCGGAAGGTGACAAGCCGATACCAGAGTAAGGGGCGATCCGTGGCGTTCGTGGACTGCGCGAGCAAAGTGCAGATGTTTACTGAGGTTCACTGAGGTCCACTGAGGTTCACTGAGGTCCACTGAGGTTCACTGAGTTTCTATGGCTTACTCCAACGCTCTCGCAGCCAACACCCCGGTCGCCGCATCTAATGGAGCTTCGCAGATGAACGAGGTTACTTCTTCAACGGTTCTCATCGTCCCCGGCCTGCGCGACCATATGCCGGAGCACTGGCAGACCTTCCTTGAGGGGGATTTGCCCACCGCAGGTCCGTGCCACGCATGGATGCCGACGGCGACAAGCTCTCCTGCGCCGCGTGGGTCGCCCGACTCGAGGACAGTCTCGCGCAGATCGAAGGGCCCGTGATTCTGGCCGCCCACAGCGCCGGCTGTATGATCGTCGTGCACTGGGCGCAGCGACACCAACGCGCGATCAAGGGAGCGCTGCTCGCCACTCCAGCGGACTTGGAGTCGCCGCTGCCCGAAGGCTATCCCACGCAGGAAGTCCTGCAGCAGAACGGCTGGGTGCCGACTCCTCGCGCGCGACTATCGTTTCCCAGCATCGTCGCTGCGAGCGAGAACGATCCGCTCGGGCGCCTCGATCGCGTGGAGGCCCTGGCGGAGGCGTGGGGCAGCCGCCTTGTCAACGTCGGAAACGTGGGCCACCTCAATCCGGCTGCGGGCTATGGCCGGTGGCCGCAAGCGCAACAGTTCATTCACGAACTCATGGAACTGCCGGATTCTCGAACGGAAAGTTTGCGTCACGATAATCGCCGCGCGGCGCGCTTGCGCGGTTGCGAAGGACTGCTGCTGAACTGATTTCGGTACCAGCGGGAGAATCCGCTGGGCGCCGAGAAACCGAGCAACGACGAACCTCCGTCAAGCGGCGGTGTGGATCCGACAGTATCGCGCCGCGAGCTCCCGTCGGACCCCGTCGACGATGTCCGAAAACGTGCGTTCCTCCTGGGCAAGGTGGCGGTGGATCGTGCGCCGGGTGACGCCGAGATGCTGCGCAGCGACGTCGATCGTGCATGTTCCGGTGCCGAGCAGCATTACGACCAGTTCGCGCACCTGAGTGGTCATGTCCGTGCGTTTGGCCCCGAGGTTCTGCTCCGAGAGCCCCTGCGCGCAGCGCGCCATCAGCGGATCTGCATTCGGATTCGGACCCTCGAGATCCTTGCGGGCACAGACGATGCCATTGAAGTCGTGACCGAACTCGACGATTCGGCCGAACACCCGCTCATGCACCGAACGGTCGCCGGCGCGTCGTGAGCGAAGCACACGCGCCGCGGTCGCCAGTCGGGCCCCAGCAGCGTTCGCAGCACCCTGAACGCCACGCCGATCGCGAGCTCGGTCGATTGCCGCACGCGACCCCGACCCGCCGACGATCAGTTCCTCGCGCAGCACGACGACTTCGCCTGCTTCCTCGATCGTCAGGAACAAGGCCTCGTTGAGGCGATTGGCTGTAGCGCGCCAGCGCCTCGAGCGCGAGCCGCATCGTGGGCTGTTCGCGGATGAAGCAGTCCGAGCGGGCCGAGGTTCGACAAACGGCGCGTCTCGGCCATCAGCAAGCCGAACGCCTCGACGCCGCTGCGCTCGGCCGACGCTTCGAGCAGCCGTCGTACCGCATCGATCGGGACCTTGAGTTCGGGCTCCTTGCAGGCAGCGCTGGCGGCAAGCCGAACTCTCTCAGCATCCGACACGGGTCCAGCCCCGCCTTACGCGCGACCTCGGCGTAATGGGTGAGGCTCGCGCTGCGAACTTAGTCCAATATTCGCCGTCCGAGATGTGTCCCGGATAGATAAGTCTATGTCACCCGACGTTAATCTCGAATTGACGGACGCACGCGCAAAATCCACGTGCCTGCGGAGACGCCACGAAATCGCGGGGCCTACCAGCTTCGACCGAGAACACGACCATGTTTTTCGGCGCATCCACGCGCCTACGACCCGGCGGACCATCGGCCCGCTGCCGCGTCGCTATGCGTGGTCCGTCTTCGCGGTGCTGTTTGCGCTGATGGTCGTCGACTACATCGATCGCCAAGTCGTGGTCTCGATGTTTCCTCATCTGAAAGCGCAGTGGAATCTCTCAGACAGCCAGTTGGGCGGACTCGTCTCGGTCGTCTCGATCACCGTCGCGCTGGGCGCCGTTCCGCTGTCGCTGCTGGCCGATCGATGGAGCCGGGTCAAGAGCATCTTCCTTATGGTGCTGATCTGGAGCCTGGCGACGATCTCGTGCGCTTTCGCGGCAGCTATGGCCATCTGCTGGCGCGCGCAGCGTCGTAGGCTTGGGCGAAGCCGGCTACGGCACTGTCGGCGCCGCGCTGCTTGCGAGCCTTTTCCCTCGCGGATGCGCAGCACCGTGCTCGGCGCCTTCCTGGCTGCCGCATGATGGGATCGGTGCTGGGCGTGGTTCTCGGCGGATTCATCGCCGATCGCTGGGGTTGGCAGGCCGGTTTTGGCGCGGTCGGCATTCCGGGCCTGTTTCCTTGTTTCGTTTTCTTGCGATCGTCCGCGATTACAAGACGGTGGCGCTGCCCTGCGCAAGGAGCGCCGCTGGACGCGCAGCCGCAAGACTCGCGGCACGCGCAGTGGTCGCCGAGCTGCTCCGGCCGCGCACCGCGCTCGTCACTTGCGTCGGCGCGGGACTCAACCTGCTCGTCGTCTCCACGATCTAGGCTTGGCTGCCGAGCTACTTCAACCGCTACTATGGTCTTGCGCCGGATCAGGCCGGGTCAAGACGGGTCTCGTCGTGCTGGTCGGCGGCTTTGGCGCGCTCGCTCTGGAGCGTGGTCGCCGACCGACTGACGTCGCGCATGCCGACGCGCGCGGCTGATCGTTCCCGCTGTCGACCGCGGTCCTGACCGCGGCGTTCATGTCATCGCCTTCGTCGGCTTGCCGCCCGGCAGCGCGCAATTCGCTGCTGATCGTCGCGGGCGCTTTGTCATGGCCGGCAGCGTCGGCACGACGGACGCCGTCATCATCGACGTCATCCATCCGGCGCTCGCGCGACAGCAGTCTCGGTCCTGTCGCTCACGCGGAACCTTTTCGGGCTGGCCGGGTGGACCCCTGCTCGCCGGCGTGCTTTCCGATGCCTACGGATTGCAGTTCGCGATGTCGGTGGTGCCGGTGTTTGTTCTGGCGGCGGCCGCCGTCTTTGTGCTGGCCGCACGGACCTACCAAGCCGACCTGCAGATTCGTCGGGGGTATCGAGCCCGCGCTCGCCGTGCACCGACTCGATCCGCAACCCGCCTGATCAGGACCAAGACATTCACCGCAGCCATACGATACCGACATGCACAAAACCTGCCCGCCCGGCTCGGCCCCGCAAGAAGGCGAGTGGCAACTGGAATCCCGATTGGGAGCCCTTTGCCAAACTCGATCCCGCCTGGACCGAGAAGGTGATCGCGATGTCGATTACGCCGGTCGTTGCCGGCGTGCTCGACGCGAAAACGATCGAACTGATCGGCATCGCCACTCGATGTCTCATGCACGCACATGTATGCACCCGGCGTTCGCCGGCACATCCAGCGCGCGCTGAAGGCGGGAGCAACGAAGGCCGAGATCACTGCCGTACTGCAACTCGCGACCCAGCAAGGGTTGCACAGCATGTGCCTTGGTGCCCCGATTCTCCTCGAGGAACTCGAGGCGCATGCGGCGCAGCCAAGACCGACTTTCATTCAACTTCAATTGCAAGGGGTAATGCCATGAACTTCCTCGACGGATCACTGTTCCCCGAAAACCAGGAAAAGCTCGTCATCACCGCGGCGCCGTACGGCCCCGAGTGGGTGCCTTCGGACTTTCCTGAGGACATTCCCGTCACGATGGAAGCACAGATCCAGAAGGCGGTGGATTGCTACAACGCCGGCGCCACCGTGCTGCACCTGCACGTGCGCGAACTCGACGGCAAAGGCTCCAAGCGCCTGTCCAAGTTCAACGAGCTGATCGCCGGCGTACGCCAAGCCGTGCCCGACATGGTCATCCAGGTCGGCGGCTCGATCTCCTTCGCGCCCGAGACTGAAGGCGCCGACGCCAAATGGCTGTCCGACGACACGCGCCACATGCTGGCCGAGCTCGATCCCAAGCCGGACCAAGTCACCGTCACCGTCAACACCACGCAGATGAACGTCGTCGAGCAGATGGAAATCGACGACCTCGCCGGCACCTCGCTGGCCGAGCCGCAGAACTACCAGGCCTACCGCGAGATGATCGTCCCTCCGCCCCGGGCTGGGTCGAGGAGCACGTCCGCCGCCTGAGCGCCGCCGGCATCCAGAGCGCCTTCCAGTTCTACAACATCAACAGCTACGAGACGGTGGAGCGGTTGATCCGCCGCGGCGTCTACAAGGGCCCGCTGGTGATGAACTGGGTGGCGATCGGCGGCGGCATGGACCAGCCCACGATCTACAGCCTGTCGCAATTTCCTCCGCGCCATCCCCGACGGCTCGATGCTGACGGTGGAGAGCAGCATGCGCAACGTGCTTCCGATCAACATGATGGGCATCGCGATGGGCCTGCACGTGCGCTGCGGCATCGAGGACAACCTCTGGAACCAGTCCCGCACGGGCAAGATGACCACGGTGCAGCAGATCGAGCAGCTGGTGCGCATCGTCGCGCGAGTTCGGCCGCGAGGTGGCCACCGGCAAGGAAGCGCGCGCGATCTGCAAGATCGGCGTGTTCTACGACACGGTGGAAGAGACGCTGGCCGCCAACGGCTTCGCGCCCAACGCCAAGGGCCGCCAGCAGGGCTTCCTGCGCAAGGTCGCGTGAAGATAACCATGGCACACGCAATCCGCATTTCACAAGCCGCGGCGGGCCCGAAGTGCTGCGCTGGGAAGAGGTTGCCGTCGGCAGCCCCGGTCCCGGCCAGGCGCGGCATCCGGCATGATCGCCGTCGGCCTCAACTTCGCCGACACGTATTTCCGCACGGGCCTCTATCCGATTCCGCTGCCGAACGGCATGGGCGTCGAGGCCGTCCGGCGTCGTCGAGGCGGTCGGCGAGGGCGTGACCAACGTCGCGCCAGGCGACCGTGTGACGTACACCGGCTTCGTCAACACGCTGGGCGCGTACAGCACGGAGCGGATCATCCCGGCAGCGCCGCTCATCAAGCTGCCGCCGGAAATCTCCTGCGAGACTGCCGCGGCGATGACCATGCGCGGGCTGACCTCCGCGTACCTGATTCGGCGCATCTGGCCGCTGCGGGCCGGCGACGTCGATCCTGCTGCACGCCGCGGCCGGCGGCGTCGGCCTCATCGTCTCGCAGTGGGCGAAGCTGCTGGGCCTCAAGGTCATCGGTACGGTATCGACCGAAGCCAAGGCCGAAGTCGCTCGCGCGCACGGCTGCGATCATGTCATCACTCTACGGTCGCGAGGACGTGGCGAAGCGCGTGCGAGAGTTGACCGAACGGCGTCGGTGCCACGGTCGTGTACGACAGTGTCGGCAAGGACACGTTCGCCGGCTTCGCTCGATTCGCTGAAGCGCCGCGGGCTGCTCGTGTGCGTCGGTACGGCGTCAGGCCCGGTCCCGCCGATCGACGCGACGCAGCTTGCGGTGAAGGGCTCCGTGTTCGTGACGCGCCCGGCGCTCGCCGACTATATCGCCGATCCCGCCGAGAAGAGCGCGCTCGCAGAGCGAGCTCTTCGGCCACGTCGCCGCGGGGCGGATCAGGATCGAGATCAACCAGCGCTATCACGCTGCAGGATGCCGCGCAGGCTCATCGCGACCTCGAAGTCGCGCAAGACGACCGGCTCGTCGATCTTCGTCATCTGATGCCCGCGACCGGAATAAATGCGAGGAGACGCACATGATCACCGCAACCGAACACGACGCGGCCGCCGCACCCGTCAGGACGCGCGGGTCGATCCATGTCGAGCCGCTCACCTGCACGATCGGCGCCGAACTCGTCAACGTCAACCTCGGCGTCGCCTCGCGCGACGCCGGCTCATCGCCGAAATCCGCGCGCTGCTGCTCAAGCACCGCGTGCTGTTCTTCCGCGACCAGGACATCACGCGCGCGGAGCACGTCGCCTTCGCCCGGCACTTCGGCGAGCTGGAGGACCACCCGGTCGCGGGCAGCGATCCCGGAACATCCGGGCCTCGTGCGCATCTACAAGTCGCCCGACGCGCCGACCGACCGCTACGAGAACGCGTGGCACACCGACGCCACTTGGCGCGAGAGGCCGCCGTTCGGCTGCGTTCTGCGCTGCGTCGAATGCCCGCCGGTCGGCGGCGACACGATGTGGGCCAACATGGCGAGGCCTACGAGAAGCTGCCCGACGACATCAAGGCGCAAGATCGCGGACCTTGCGCGCCCGCCACAGCATCGAGGCCACATTCGGCGCCGCGATGCCGATCGAAAAGCGCCTCGCGCTGAAGGCGCAGTTCCCCGATGCCGAGCATCCTGTGGTGCGCACGCATCCGGAGACCGGCGAGAAGATCCTGTTCGTCAATGCCTTCACGACGCACTTCACGAACTTCCACACGCCGGCGAACGTGCGCTTCGGGCAGGACTACAACCCGGGCGCGTCGCAGCTGCTCAATTACCTCATCAGCCAGGCGTTCATCCCCGAGTACCAGGTGCGCTTCCGGTGGCAGCCGAACAGCGTGGCGATCTGGGACAACCGCGGCACGCAACATTACGCGGTGATGGACTACCCGCCGTGCGAC
>CAVVOR010000004.1:0-279093 GCA_963749795.1 uncultured beta proteobacterium | reverse complement strand
CTATGTCTATTCCCTCAAGCGCGTCCTCGATCCGCGCATGCGTTCGAACACCAGCAATGTCTTCGAAGGTCGTTTCGTCGGCGGAGACGACGCCGTTGCAAAAGCCAAGCTGAGCGGCAAGTTCGATTACGACACGCCGATTGAAGGACTGCAGGCGATCGATCGCACCACGTTGCGGCTGAAGCTCGTTTTTCCCGACGCAGAATTGCTTTCGAACCTCAGCGTGAGCGGAAGCGCTGCGGTTGCCCGTGAGGTGATCGAAGCTTACGGCGATCCCGGTACCGGTTGGACGATGGCGAATCCCGTCGGCACGGGGCCTTTTCGCCTCAAGGAATGGCGGCGCGGACAACGAATCGTGCTCGAGGCCAATCCCGGATTCCGCGATGAACGCTACCCTGCCAGCAGCGATCCCGCCGATCGGACATTGACGCAGAAGCTCGCCGGCAAACGTATTCCGTTGGTCGATCGCGTCGAAATAAGCGTCATTGAGGAAGCGAACCCGCGACTGTTGGCGTTCGAGCAGGGGTTGCAGGACTATGTGCAAGTTCCGCCCGACCTGGCGAGCAATGTGCTCGATGCCGACAACAAGGTGCAGCCGCGTCTTGCCAAGGAAGGCATCCGTGTCGAGCGTGACGTGCAGCCGGTAATCACCGGACTCGCTTTCAACATGGAAGATCCGGTCGTCGGCGGTTACAGCAAGGATAAGATCGCGCTCCGTCGCGCCATCGCGATGGCGTACGACGCCGAAGAGGATGCCCGCGTTATCCGGCACAACCAGGCGCGTCGAGCCACGCAGTTCATCCCTCCCAATGTCAGCGGCCACAATCAAAAACTGGATAGCTACATCAAGCGCGACCCGGCCGCGGCGCGCGCCTTGCTCGATCGTTTTGGTTACGTCGATCGCGATGGCGATGGCTTGAGGGAACAGCCCGACGGTAGTCCGTTGACGATACGATTCTCATCGCCGCCCGATTCCTTGTCTCGCCAGCAGGACGAATTGCTCCAGCGCAATTTGTTGGCAATTGGATTGCGCGTTGAATTCTCCAAGCAGAAATGGCCCGATCAACTCAAGGCTGCCCGCCTGGGGCAATTGCAGATGTGGCAGGCGGGGAACATCAGCCTTACAGCCGAAGGCTTCGGTTTTCTCGGCCTGCTCTACGGCGAAAACGCCGGCTTCGCCAACCTGATGAGATTCAAGCTGCCGGAATACGATCAGCTCTACGTACAGGCGCGCGCGACGCGCGAAGGCCCGGAACGAATCCGCATGATGCAGCGCATGACTGATCTCATCAGCGTTTATGTGCCATGGGCGGTGACGATTTATCGCTATGAAAATGTGTTGATCCAGCCCTGGCTGTTCGGCTACAAGTACAACCCCATCCAGCAGCACCCCTGGCAATACCTCGACGTCGATCCGGTGCGTCGCGCGGCGACTGCCAAGTAGTACGGCCCCCGCTTGAAATCCTTCGACATCGTCCGCTCACGCGCCGCGATTGCGATCGGGCTGTTCCTGGCCGCGACCGCGCACGCAACGCATGCCGCCGACATGAACAAGGTGTTGCGAGTCGCCTTGCCGATTGCTGAAACAGGGTTCGACCCGCAAGCGGTAAGCGATCTCTATTCGCAATATGTGAACAGGGCGATCTTTGACTCGCTGTACACCTACGATTTTCTTGCGCGGCCCTACAAGCTTGTACCGAGCGTTGCGGTCGCGCTGCCGGAAATATCGCCCGATGGCAGAACGTGGACGATGCGCGTCAAGCCAGGGATTTATTTCGCCGACGATCCGGCGTTCGGGGGGAAGAAGCGCGAATTGCTCGCGGCGGATTTCGTTTACGCGTGGAAGCGAATTCTCGATCCGCGGATGCGCTCGCCAGCAATTTCCGTGTTCGACGGCAAGCTCTCCGGCATCGACACCGCCATAGCAAACGCCAAGGCGAGCGGCAAATTCGACTACGACGCCAGGATCGAGGGGCTCGATGCGGTCGATCGCTACACGATCCGCCTTAAATTGAGGCAACCGGATTATTCGCTGCTCTCCGACCTCACGACAGTAAATACCGCCGCCGTCGCACGCGAAGTGATCGAGAGATACGCAGACGAAAATGGGTGGGCGATGGCCAATCCTGTCGGAACGGGTCCGTATCGCCTGAAAGATTGGCGGCGCGGACAGCGGATCACTCTGGAGGCCAATCCTTCGTTCCGCGATCAGACGTATCCCGACAGCAGCGACCCCGCCGACAAAGGGTTGCTGGCAACAATGCGGGGCAAGAAGCTGCCCCTGGTCGGGCGAGTCGAAGTCAACATCATCGAAGAAACCAATCCACGCTGGCTCGCATTCCAGAATCACGAACTCGACTATGTGCAAGTGCCCAATGATCTGATCTGGAATGTGCTTGGCGCGGACCAGAAACTCAAGCCTGAGCTTGCGAGACAGAATCTCGTGATCGGATCGGGCATTCAGCCCGCGATCGTATACACGTATTTCAACATGGAAGATCCAGTCGTCGGCGGGCTGGGCAAGGACAAGATCGCGCTACGGCGCGCGATCAGCATGGCCTACAACGTCGACGAAGACATACGCATCGTGCGCCAGGGACAGGCGATTCCCGCAACCCAGGTGCTGCCGCCCAATCTGACCGGATATGACCCGAGCTTCAAGGGTTTTGCACGATACGACGTGGCCGGCGCCAAGGCGCTGCTAGACAAGTTCGGCTATATCGATCGCGATGGCGATGGCTGGCGTGATCAGCCGGACGGCAAGCCGCTCATCCTGCAGCTGGCGTCGCCGCCATCGACGAGCGATCGCCAGTACGACGAGTTATGGCAAAAAAGCCTGGCCGAGGTTGGCTTGAGAATCGATTTCGTCAAACAGAAATGGCCCGACCTCCTCAAGATGGGACGCGCGGGCAAGCTGCAGATGTGGACGCTCTCGAACACGAGCACAACGCCGGACGGAACGGGTTTTTTCGAATTGTTGTATGGGCCGAATGCCACTCTGGCCAACCTGGCGCGATTCAAACTACCGGAGTTCGACGCGCTCTTCGAGCGCGCGCGCGTCCTTCCCGATGGACCCGAGCGGAGCAAGGTTTTCCGGCGGCTCTCCGAGCTGGTGGCCGCATACGCGCCTTGGGAAATTTCCGTCTACCGCAGGGAAACGATCGCCGTCCAGCCGTGGCTCATCGGCTACAAGTACAACAGCTTCTATGTTCATCCGTGGCAGTACTACGACATAGACATGGCGAAGCGAAGCGGCGCGCGCTGAGGACTGGCGCACGATAGACCCGGCTCGCTCGCGTACAATTTGCGTTGCGCGCAAGCGGTTGCCAGCAACGCCATGCAAAAAATCCGACGAATAACACGAAGCGTTCGCCGCAACTTTCGCGGCCTCTGGCTTTCGGCCGACTTCCGCAAGCTGTGGATGTCGCTGACGATCACGGCGTTCGGAGCGCAAGTCACCAATCTGGCTCTGCCGCTGACTGCCGCGCTCCTGCTGCACGCCACGCCGATGCAGATGGGGATTCTGGTCGCGCTGGAAACGCTGCCCTTTGCGCTGTTCAGCCTGCACGCCGGCGTTCTGCTCGATCGGGTTCGCAAACTGCCGGTCATCATTGCAGCGGATGTCACGCGTGGTATCGCGCTGCTCGCGATTCCCATCACCGCGTGGCTCGACTTGCTATCGATGCCGATTCTGTTCGGTGTCGGATTCTTTTGCGGTATCCAGAATGTTGTTGGCGGGGCGGCGTATCAGGTGCTGCTCACGCAGATGGCGGGGCGCAAACGCCTCGTCGAGGCAAACGCCAAGACGGCTCTCGGCGAGACTTCGGCAGCGCTGATTGGACCGGGGCTCGCCGGCGGCCTGATCCATGCGTTGACTGCGCCATTCGCAATCACGCTCGATGCGTTGACGTTCTTCCTGTCGGCGCTGATGCTGCGTCGCGTGCACGCACCCAGCGATGTGCCTCGCAGCGGGTCGAACGAAGGCGTGTGGCACGAGATTGCCGAAGGCCTCAAGCTGGTCTGGGGTAACCGTACCTTGTGGGCGCTCGCATGGCTGGCGGGGTCGTGGCAGTTCCTGCATCACATGCAGATTGCGGTGCTGATTCTGTTCGCCACGCGCGATCTGGGACTGAGTGCAGGCGGGGTCGGCCTGATGTATGTGTGCGGCGGCCTGGGCTGCGTACTCGCTTCCGCGAGCGCCGAGCGTTTGTCGGCGCGCTTCGGCGTAGGCCCGGTGATTGTGCAGGGATTGATCCTCACCGCGTTCGGCTGGCAGGCTTACGGACTCGTCGGCGGGCCGCCGTCGATTGCATTGCCGCTGCTGGGTGTGGCGATGCTGGTGTTCGACTTCGGCGCAGTTCTGTACGGAATCAACTACCTGTCGTTGCGGCAGGCGATCACTCCCGATCGTCTGCTGGGGCGCATGACGGCGACGATGCGCTTCCTGACTGTCGCGATGGCTCCGCTGGGTTCGCTCGTCGGCGGCGCGCTTGCTACCCAAATTGGCTTGCGCGCGACGCTGCTGACCGTCGGCGGCTTGGGCTTGCTACTGGCAGCTGCGGCGGCACTGTGGTCGCCGGTGCGTCGCCATCACGATTTGCCCGAAGTCGCCACACGCTAATCCTGGCGATGTAGCAGACAATATGCGGCGCTTGCGATGCGAGCAAAGCGGGTGCTATCGTAATCTGCTCCATACTGACGTGGACCCCGCTTCGAATCGCGCGTTGGAACACGCGAGACTTATGGCACTGCCAGCAAACGCGCGGTGTCACCATCGCTCGACGCGCTCCCCCTAGGCAAAAACGAATTTCGATGATCGCTACCCACGCCGCACGGAGACTCGCATGAGCTTCGCGGCGAAAGAATCACAGAAGGTTTCGGCCGAAGCGATGACCGGCGAACGCGCGGCCGTAACCAGCGCGCTTCTCGAGGCAACGTCGCGCCTCGCATCGCAAGCGGAGCCCTTCGCAGTAATCCAGAGCATGTGTGAGAGTCTGCTCGCCGCGACGCCGAGAATATTGCTCGCCTGGGCCTGGTTCGGTGATCCCGATACACCGGAAATACGTCCGATGATCAAGGTGGGCCCGGCGCAGGCGTATGCCGACGACCTCATCATCTCGCGGAATCTACTGACGGAACGCGGACCGGCGTTTCGCGCGTTACGCAGCGACACACCGGATGCGGCGTCGATCTCTCGGTTCTCGCTGTTCGGTCCCTGGCGCGATGCCAACAGGCAGCATGGTTTTCAGGTCGCGGTCGCGTTTCCGTTGCGAGTTCCCGACACCATCGAACGTGGCCTGATCGTTTTCTATTCGGACGATGTCGATTATTTCGACGGGGTGGGTCTGCAGCCCTTCGAAGCGTTCGCGCGCCTGGCCGAAGCGGCGCTGCTACAGGCAAGTCTGCGCGAACGGCTGCAGATGCGCGCGACGCACGATTCGCTGACGGGCCTTCACAACCGTGATCGCCTGCGCGAGGAATTGCTCGCCACCCATGTCAACGCCGTGCGCTACGGACGCCCGTACGCCGTGCTCATGTTCGATCTGGATCACTTCAAGAACGTCAATGACGAATTCGGACACGACGTCGGCGATCGCGCGATCGAGGCCGTCGGGCGCGCCGCCCGCGAGGCGATGCGGAGAGGCAGCATGGTGGGGCGCTGGGGGGGCGAGGAGTTCCTCGCGATCCTTCCCGAAGCTGACGTGACGGCGGCGCTCGCTGCCACCGAACGCGTCCGCGCGAGCATCAATGCAATCTCGATCGCGGTGCCTGGCGCCGACATCGGCGTGCGCGCCAGCTACGGTATCGCGGTGCACGACGGGGGTGCCGGCAATGTCGGCGAATTGCTCATTGCCGTCGACAAGGCGATGTACCTGGCCAAGCGCGAAGGCGGCGATCGCATTCGGGTCGCACAGACGTCGCAGTAGTCTGGCTGCGCCCAGCGCAGCGATCGTTTGGCCGACTGGGAGACGGCGCGTAAAGTGACGCGATCGGTTTTCAGCAATTCGTCAGCCCATTTACAGCACCACGACAGTTTGCGCGCGTACGATCTTTTTACAAAGTCGAACGAGCGTGAATCAATTCGGGCGCGGCGCGCCGGACGGGCGGTCGCGAATCGTCCCGGTCTGTCTGACTCGCCCGGTTCCGCCGCGCGCGTTGCGACGCTCAGCCACGTCATTGGGAGTGTCAGGTGCTGCCGCGAATCTTGTTCATCACGCTTGATTCGTGTCGCTACGACGCGTTTGTCGAAGCGTCCGCACGGAACTTGAAAGCTGTCGGTCCCCTGATACGCGCGATGGCACCGTCGTACTTCACCTACGCGTCGCATGCCGCTTTCTTCATGGGGTTCACTCCCGGCGACGCGCAGCGCCGGGAGCCATTCGTCAATCCGAAGTTCGGCAAGATCTTTCGCATGCAAGGCGGTGCCGACGAGGGCCCTGCGCCTCCGTATATGACATTGCGCGGGCGCAATATCATTGATGGCCTCAAGAATATCGGTTATCGGACCATCGGCACTGGCGCCGTCGGCTGGTTCAATCCGGAGCGACCGACCGGCAAATTGCTCACCGCCGATTTCGACGACTTCGCTTTCGCCGATGGCCCGGCGCTGAAAAAGCAGATATTGTGGATCGACGATATGCTGGCCAAGCTAAGGCCCAACGCGCCTGCCTTTGTCTTCCTCAATCTTGCCGAGACGCATGTGCCGTACTGGCACGAGGGCGCGTCATGGCGATCGTCGCACCGCACCTGCGTCCCGTTTGCGGCCGACAACGACGCGGCCGAGTCGCGGCGTCGCCAAGTGGCTTGCATCGAATTCTGCGATACCGAGCTTGCCGGCCTGCTCCAGCGCTTCGCCAACGGAACGACCATCGTCTGCTCAGACCACGGCGATTGCTGGGGCGAGGATGGCTTATGGGCGCACGGTGTCTCGCATCAGAAGACGCTCGAAGTTCCGCTGCTGCTTCGTCTGGCGCCGACAGCGTCCGCCTGAAGTCGCTTTGGCCGCCCTGTTTTTGTCCCGGTGGCGCGGCGCCTCGAAGAAGGCTCCGTCAGTCCCGCTGGAACGGATAGACGCTGCCGATCCCGAGTAGCGTACTGAGTTCATCCAGCGCTCGCCGACTCTCATCGACCAGCGCCGGATCGGCGAGATCCGCGGGTGCCAAGCGATCCCGATAGTGTTTTTCTACCCACGTCACGAGCGCAGTGTGCAGTGATTCGTCGAGCCAGATGCCGGAGGCGTTGCCGCGCGTTCGGCGGGCGTGAGCACGACACGAAGGCGCAGGCACGCGGGGCCGCCGCCGTTACGCATGCTTTGCCGCAGGTCAAAGGTTCGAAGCTCCCGGATCGGGCCACCGCTGGCGATCAGACGATCGAGAAACGCGCGTACGGCGGGATCGTCGCTGCATTCCGCTGGAGCGACGAGGAGCATGCTGCCGTCGCCGCGTGTCAGCAACTGGCTGTTGAACAGATAAGTCGCGACCGCGCGTTCGAGACTCACTTCGCGTTCTGGAACGACAATCGGAGTAAATCCGGGCAGCCGCTCGCGCAAATCGGAAAGCACTTTTTCCTGATCGACGTAAGCGCGCTCGTGACACAGCAGAACGCGGTCAGTGCCTACTGCAATGACATCGTTGTGAAAGACGCCGGCGTCGATGGCGTCGGGGCTCTGCTGCGCGAAAATCGTTCGAGCCGGATCGAGCAGATGGCGACGGGCGATGGCCTGTGCGGCCTCGCGAGTTTGCCGCGCGGGGAAACGCATCGGTGTCGTGCCCGACGGATTCATCGCTTCGCGTCCATAGACGAAAAGCTCAACACCGGCCCCGGCTGATTCGGGAGTGCTGGCGAAACGCGTATGGTTGGCGGCGCCTTCGTCGCCGAATTGCGCGGCGGAGGGCAGCGCGTCGTGAACGACGAAATGTCGCGAGTCGGCAAAAATCGAGCGCAGCACTCGCGTGGTCGTGGCTGCTTCCAGAGAGCGGTGAAAGTGGGAGCGTTAGGTTGGCGGGAGTGAAATGCACGCGCCCGTCGGCGGTGTCGGCGGACGGACTCACCGTCGCTGCATTGGCGACCCACATCGCCGCCGCCGACGAACACGCCGCCAGCAACTGCGGGGCGTCACGTGCAGCACCCATGATGACGTCAGCGTCGCTGCCCGAGAACCCCAGCGCGCGCAGCGCCGTCAGGTCGGGACGCTCATGAGGAGGCAGCACGGCCTGCGCGAAGCCTAGAGTCGGCGAGCGCTTTCATTTTCGCCAAGCCCTGGAGTGCGGCGAGCCTGGGGTTGGCCACTGCGTTGCGGTTTTTTTCCGACGCCAGATTGCCGGTGGCGAGTCCGCTATAGTTGTGCGTAGGCCCGGGAATGCCGTCGAAGTTGGTCTCCACCGCTGCGCGTTCGGAGCGCGTCATGACCCGCTGCTTCGCTATCTGTCGCGCGGCGACAGCGGGACGGCGCGGACCGTATCGCCTTCACCGACACCCAGCGCTTCGGCCGCGTGCGGAAGCAGCGGAAACTGCGCGACTCGCGCAGGCGCCGGACAGAGCACCGCGCGAAAGGAGTCGAAGCGGCGGTTGCTGACGAGCCACAACACTTCGTCCGTTACGCTGTCCGGCACCGGGTCCTCCTCACCGAGCGTCACGGCAAGAACCTGCGACTGCCGCACGGCGAGGATATTGTCGCGAAAGCACTCGACCGTGGGTCCGGCGTCGAAAATATCGACGTAGCCTTCGTAACGAAAGCCTTCGGCCTCGAGCATCGATCGCGCGGGCGCCGTGTCGCTGTGCACTTCGCCGATAGCCGCGCGCGCGTCCACCGGCAGCAGGGCCGTATAGACGGGATGCCGCGGCATCAATTCGGCGATGAACGCTTTTCGTCCGATGCCCGTCAGGTAGTCCGCGCGCGAATATTCCATCGCGAAGAAGTGCTTGCCCAGCCCTTCCCAGAAAGGGCTCCTGCCCTCGGCATCGAGTTTGCCGCGCAATTCAGCGATCAGCTTCGCCGCGAAGCGTTCGGCGAACTCCGCGACAAACAGGAGGCGCGACTTGGCGATCAACGGGCCGTTTTTGCCGCGGCGATATCGCGCGTCGACGAACAGCGAACAAAGTTCGCTGTGGCCCGTGTGATCGTTGGTGAGAAAGAGCGTCGGTGCTGCCGTGTAGACCTTGAGTTCGCGTGAGGCATGCACTTGCGTCCCGACGTGGTAGTTGTACCAGGGCTCGGCCAGGCCGACCGCGGCCTCGATGGCGCTGATGCCGGCAATCGCGTTGGTGCTTCCGTCGACCAGCACGAACACGTAGCAGGCCTCGGCGCTGCTCGCCCGACTCGCAAAAGACTCCAGCGAACGCTCGATCCGCGATGCGAGGCGCTCGGCGTTCGCCGGCAAGGTGGTCAATCCCATGCCGGTACGCTCGGAGAGTGCGAACAGCGCGGGCAGATCGTCCCGCGCGATAGGTCGAACGTAGAACATCGTGGCTTAAAGCGTCAGACGTCCGTGCGTACAACGTCGACGCTCCGCGGTCACCGCTTGAGGGCGGAACGCGAGAAGGCGAACGCGGCCACGCTTTAGACCAGTACCTTCGTGATCGCGATTTCCAGACGCGCCAGGCCTTCGAGAATCTCGTCGAGACTGATGATCAGCGACGGCGCGATGCGTATTACGTCGGGTCCGGCCATCAGCACGATCAGCCCCGCATCGCTGGCGGCGCGCATGACATCCATCGATTTTCCGAGCCAGCGCGCCTTGAGTTCACACCCCAGCCAGACGCCTTCGCCGCGAATGTCGGCAAATACGTCGCGCCGGCTGTTGATGGTGCGCAAGCCTTCCATGAACAACGCGTGACGCGCTTTGACGCCGTCCAGCACTTCGGTGGAATTGATCACGTCGAACACAGCGCCGGCCACTGCGCAGGCCAGCGGATTGCCGCCGTAGGTTGTGCCGTGCACGCCCACCGAGAAGGAGCTCGCGATTTCTGCGGTCGTCAGCATGGCGCCGATCGGGAAGCCGCCACCCAGGCCTTTGGCGCTGGTCAGTATGTCGGGCACGACGCCTTTCTGCATGTAAGAAAACAGCGCGCCGGTACGGCCCATTCCACTCTGGATTTCGTCGAAGATCAGCAACGCGTCGTGTTCATCGCAAAGCCTGCGCGCGGCGGCGAGAAATTCCGGTGTGCCCGGGATCATGCCGCCTTCGCCTTGCATCGGTTCGAGGATGACCGCGCAGATATCGTCGCCGCCTTCTTCGGCAAAGGCTGCTTCGAGTCCGCCGATATCGTTGTAACGGATGTGGGTAAAGCCACTCGGCGCCGGGCCGAAGCCGGACGCGTATTTGGCCTGGCCGCCTGCGTTCACAGTGAACAGCGTGCGACCGTGAAAGGCGTTCAAGGTCGAGATGATGCGGAATTTCTCGGCGCCGAAATGATCGCTGGCGTAGCGGCGCGCCAGCTTGAGCGCGGCCTCGTTGGCTTCCGCGCCTGAATTGCAGAAGAACACGCGTTCCGCAAAGGTTGCGTCGATGAGTTTGCGCGCCAGCCTCAGCGTCGGCTCATTGGTCATCCAGTTGGAGACGTGCCAGATCGTGCGCGCCTGTTCGGCCAGTGCCTTCTGCATCACGGGGTGGCAATGGCCAAGTGCTGTTACCGCGACGCCGCTGGCAAAATCGATGTACATGCGGCCTTGCTGATCCCACACGCGCGAGCCTTCGCCGCGGACCGGAATGAATTGCGCCGGCGCGTAACAAGGGACGATCAGTTCGTCGAACATCGCCCGGGTGACGGGCATAGGCGCGGAAATCTCGGCGACGCTGCGGTCGGCCACGGTGGAATTCGACGTTGCGGCGGCCGCAGTCGGCTGCGCCGGGAGTCTCGCGGACATGGTCATGGTTTCTGGTTCGGCGTGCGCGTATGCAGAGTGTAAGGCTTATCTCGCGGCGATGACCTGGATCTCGATCTTGTAGGCGGGCGCGGCGAGCTTCGCCTGCACGGTTGCGCGCGCAGGCGTCTGCCCCACCGGCACCCATGCTTCCCACACCACGTTCATCGCGGCGAAATCGCTGATGTCCGGCAGGTAGATCGTTGCCGACAGGATCTTGGTCTTGTCGCTGCCCGCCTCGCCGAGAAGACGATCGATGTGCGCGAGCACTTGTTTTGCCTGCCCCGAAATGTCGGCGCTGGCATCTTCTGCAACCTGGCCGGCAAGATAGATCGTGCTGCCGTGCACGACCATGTCGGCCAGACGTTTGCCTACGTGATAGCGCTGGATACTCATGGTGTCATCCCCGACTTGACGTTGCCTGGCGCGACCTGGCGAAATCCATCGCGTGCCTCGCTCAACGGTGGCGCGCCACCATTGTAGACGAATTGGCAGCAAGCGAAGCCTCGCCGCCGGTTCACAGACTGATCGCCCAATGCAAACGGCCGCCGGAATCCGGCGGCCGTCGCGAAGCCTTGAGACGTGCTTGTCGTCTTGTCGGTACGGGTTCCGCGCGTCCGCGCGCGCGAACGCAGGACGCTGCGCTGGCGCCTGGGCGCTCAGTCGACCTCAGTCGACCTCAGTCGACTTTCGCCCCCGAGGCTTTCACCACCTTGGCCCACTTGTCAGTCTCGCTCTTGATATGCGCGACGAACTGCTCCGGCGTTCCACCGGCCGCCTCGGCCCCTTGGCTCAACAGTTTTTCGCGGGCTTCCGGCGTCTGGATCCACTTGTTGATCTCGCCGTTGAGCTTGGCGACGATCGGCGCGGGCGTTCCCGCGGGAGCGAGTACGCCGAACCATGAACTCGCTTCGAATCCCGGCAGGCCGCTTTCGCTGATCGTCGGAACATCGGGCAGCGCCGGCGCGCGCTTGAGCGACGTGACCGCCACCGCGCGCAACTTACCAGCCTTGATTTGCGGGAGCGACGACGGCAGGTTGTCGAACATGATCTGCACCTGGCCGCCGACCAGATCCGCCAGCGCCGGTGCACTGCCCTTGTACGGAATGTGCGTCATGTCGACGCCGGCCATCGTCTTGAACAACTCACCGGAAAGATGGATCGAGGTTCCGTTTCCCGACGAAGCAAAATTGATCTGACCCGGTTTTTCCTTGGCGAGTTTGATCAGGTCTGCAACCGTGTTGACGGGCACCGACGGATTGACCTCCAGCACATTCGGCACGCCGGCGACCAGGATGACCGGCGCGAAATCCTTGACGTGGTCGTAGGGCATCTTGCTGTAGAGGCTCGGGTTGATCGCATGCGTGCCGACCGTACCCATCAACAGCGTGTAGCCGTCGGGCGGGCTCTTCGCGACGATGTCTGCTCCGATGTTGCCGCCGGCGCCTGCGCGGTTATCGACGACGACCGGTTGACCCATGGTTTCCGTCAGCTTCTGCGCCACCGCGCGTGCGAGGATGTCGGTGGTCCCGCCAGCGGCGAACGGAACGACCAGCCGTATCGAATGGTTCGGATACGCCTGGGCAGCGGCGCCGAACGAAAGCGTGGCGCCGACGAGGAAGATGGCGCCGAATCGGCAAGCCAGCAGCAGTTTTTTCATGAATCCTCCGTAGTCCTGTTTGGCGCGACTAATGACGCGACTAATGACGCGACTGAGGTCTGGCATGCGCCGCGCACCGGATTGTTATGTTGGTAGTCGTTATTTTGGTCCTAGGCGATCTGTGTTGCAGCACGAGCGGACCTCGCCGCTCAATCGACTTTGGCTCCCGACGCCTTGACGATTTTCGCGTACTTCGGAATCTCGCCTTTGATCAGCGCCATGAACTGATCGGGCGTGTCGGGCGCTGGCTCAGCGCCCTGTTGCGCGAAGAATGCTTTCATTTCCGGCGTCTTGAGAATGCGGGTCACTTCGGTATTCCATTTGCCGATGATTTCCTTCGGCGTCCCGGCCGGCGCCATGAAGCCCCACCAGGTGTAGATATCGAATCCGGGTAAACCGGTTTCAGCCAGCGTCGGCAAGTCGGGGACGAGCGACGAACGTTGCGCAGTGGTGACAGCCAGCGCTTTCAGTTTGCCGGCTCTCACCTGCTGCATCGAGTTGGCGAGGTTGTCGAACATCAGCTGAATGGTGCCGCCGAGAAGATCCTGCATTGCCGGCGCGCCGCCTTTGTAGGGGACGTGCACCATGTCGACGCCGGCTTCGGTCTTGAACAATTCGCCAGCGAGGTGACCGGCACTGCCGTTGCTTCCCGACCCGAACGACAATTTGCCCGGATTGGCCTTGGCATAAGCAATCAGCTCCTGAACAGAATTGACAGGCACCGACGGGTTGAGCACCAGGACGTTCGGCGTGACCGCGACGAGCGTGATCGGTTCGAAGTCCTTGATCGGGTCATAGGGCATTTTGCTGTAGAGACTGACGTTGACAGCATGCGTCGACAATGCGCCTTCGAGAATGGTGTAGCCGTCGGGTGCGCTCTTGGCCACCAGGTCGGCGCCGATGTTGCCGCCGGCGCCGGGGCGGTTATCGATGATGACCGGTTGACCCCACGCCTCGGAGAGCTTCTGGCCGATCGCGCGTGCGACGACATCGAGCGAGCCTCCGGCCGGGAACGGGACCACCAGGCGGATCGGTTTAGACGGGTAGGAGGCAACTGAGGAGGCAGACTGAGGAGGCAGCTGAAGGGGCGGCCGTCTGCGCCAGTGCGCCCACCGCGGGCAAAAGCAGAATCGCTGCGCAAAGAGCGCGTGCGGCGCCTTCGGATATCGAACGAACGAGGTAAGTCACGTAGTCTCCATCGAAAAAATGCTGTATTGCCGAAAGCGCGGGACGAAACTGGGGCTTTCGCCCGACCGCGAATTCTAGCAGCAAGCCCCGGGGCGCATTTGCCGGGCCGCAGCAGGCAGCGCATAATCGCCGACCATTGTTTGCGGCACGACCTCGGCAAACGGGGCGCATGCACCGCATACAAGGGAACTGAGGGCACTGCGGTCAGGACTGCCACCTTGGCGCCGGTTCTCATTACAATTGCAACTGAGTTGAAACTGAGTTGCAACCGCACCGTCACACTGTTCGCCGATAATCACAATTCGCTGTTGAGGAGGTAACAAATGAAACGCCGCATTTCCGTTTTTGCACGCGCAATGGTCGCGGCCGCGCTGGTCGGCATCGCAGCGCAAGCCCACGCCGTCGTCGAGATCCAGTGGTGGCATTCGATGACTGGCAAGCTGAACGACAAAGTCAATGACATCGCGGCGAAGTTCAACGCCTCGCAGAGCGATTACAAGGTCGTCGCCACCTACAAGGGCCAGTACGACGAGTCGATGACAGCGGCGATTGCTGCTTATCGCGCTGGCAATCCGCCGCAGATCGTCCAGGTGTTCGAAGTCGGCACTGCGACGATGATGGCCGCCAAGGGCGCCGTAAAGCCGGTCTACAAACTGATGGCCGAACAGCATGAGCCGTTCAATCCCAAGGCCTTCGTCGGTGCCGTGTACTCGTACTACTCGGATACCAGCGGCAACCTGATCTCGATGCCGTTCAACAGTTCGACGCAGGTCCTGTACATCAACAAGGATGCGTTCAAGAAAGCCGGTCTCGATCCGGCCAATCCGCCGAAGACCTGGGCCGATATCGGCGCCGCCTCCGCCAAACTCAAGGCGTCGGGTGCCGCCTGTGGATACACGACAGGCTGGCAATCGTGGGTGCAGCTCGAAAGCTTCAGCGCCTGGCACAACGTTCCGTTCGCCACCGAGCAGAATGGGTTTGCCGGCATGAACACCAAGCTGGAACTCAACGGGCCGCTGCAAGTTCGCCACATCGAGGAACTCAGCGACTGGTCGAAGAAGGGTCTCTTTACCTACGCCGGGCGCAAGGACGAGCCTCTGGCCAAGTTCACCAGTGGTGAATGCGCAATGATCACGACTTCGAGCGGTTCGTATTCCAACATCAAGGCGAATGCGAAGTTCGACTGGGGCGTGGCGACCCTGCCGTACTACGCTGACGTGAAGGGTGCGCCGCAGAACACCATCATCGGCGGGGCGACGCTGTGGGTGCTGAACCAGAAGGATCCCGCCGTCTACAAAGGGATCGCGAAGTTCTTCACCTACCTGTCGTCGCCCGAAGTGCAAGCCGACTGGCACCAGTCGACCGGCTATGTACCGATCACGGTTGCCGCGTACGACCTGACCAGGCAGCAGGGCTTCTACGACAAGAATCCGGGCACCGACATCGCGATCAGGGAACTCACCAACAAGCCGCCGACCGCGAACTCGAAGGGGCTGCGTCTCGGGAACTTCGTGCAGATCCGCAATATCATCGACGAGGAACTCGAGGCGGTATGGAGTGGACAGAAGAACGCGAAGCAGGCGCTGAACGACGCGAACTCGCGAGGCAACGAGCAGCTGGAACGCTTCAAAAAAGCGAACCAGTGATATCTATCCGGACGGCCGACCGCGCCGTCCCCCGTCTCGCCGCGGACGTGCGCGGCGGGGCGGTCGCGGGCCGGGCATAGATTGGAAAAGCGCGTCGTCTTCAAGTCGGCGTGGCTGCCGTATGCGCTGCTCGCACCGCAGCTCGCTATCACGTTGGTGTTCTTTTTCTGGCCGGCGAGCCAGGCTGTTTACCAGTCACTGCTGGTCCAGGACGCGTTCGCCGCCAAGACGCAGTTCGTCTGGTTCGACAACTTCAAGGATCTTTTCGCCGATCCTCGTTACCTCGCATCGTTCAAGGTAACGGCCGTATTCTCGATCCTGGTAACGGTGATCGGGCTCTCGATCGCGCTATTGCTGGCCGTGTTTGCCGATCGCATCGTCCGCGGCGCGAAGATTTACAAGACTCTGCTTATCTGGCCCTACGCGGTTGCCGCCGCGGTCGCTGCGGTACTCTGGGTGTTCCTGCTGAATCCGACGCTCGGCGTCATCACGCACCTGATGCGGGCGATGGGCTATGAATGGAACTATTTGCTCAACGCGAGGCAGGCGCTGATCCTGATCGTCATCGCCGCTGTGTGGAAGCAGATCAGCTACAACTTTCTGTTTTTCCTTGCGGGCCTGCAATCGATTCCGAAATCGCTGCTCGAGGCAGCGGCAATCGATGGCGCGGGACCCGGCCGCCGGTTCTGGACCATCGTTGTCCCGATGTTGTCGCCGACGACGTTCTTCCTGCTCGTGATCAATATCGTTTACGCATTCTTCGATACTTTTGCCATCGTCGACGCGGCGACGGCGGGCGGACCCGTGCAGGCGACGTCCATCCTGGTGTTCAAGGTGTATCAGGACGGCGTGCAGGCGCTCGACCTCGGCGGCTCGGCCGCGCAGTCCGTCGTGCTGATGATCGTCGTGGTGGCGCTGACTGTCGCGCAATTCAAGTTCGTCGAACGTCGGGTGCACTACTAATCCATTATGGTCGAGCGCCGTCCGCTGCTTACTGTCGCCAGCCACCTGATCCTGATCATCGGAGTGGCCATTGTCGCGCTGCCGCTGTACGTTGGCTTTGTCGCATCAACGCTGTCGTTCGATCAGGTGACGACGGTGCCCATGCCAATGACTCCCGGCACGCATCTGCTGGAAAACTATGCCGCGGTGCTTACTCATGGCGGCACCGCGGGATCGCAGGCGCCAGTCGGCCGGATGATGTGGAACAGCCTCGTCATGGCGCTGGTGATCGCGATCGGCAAGATCTCGATATCGATGCTGTCGGCCTTCGCGATCGTTTATTTCCGGTTTCCGTTTCGCGGTTTGTGTTTCTGGCTGATTTTCGTGACGCTGATGCTGCCGGTCGAGGTTCGTATCCTGCCGACATATCAGGTCGTCGCTGAACTCGGCATGGTCGATACTTATGCGGGCCTGACCCTGCCCCTGATCGCGTCGGCAACGGCAACCTTCCTGTTCCGGCAGGCATTCCTGACTATCCCCGACGAGCTCGCCGAAGCGGCGCGCATCGACGGCGCGGGTCCGATGCGTTTCTTCATAGACATTGTCATTCCGCTGTCCCTCACCAACATCGCGGCGCTATTTGTCATCATGTTCATCTACGGCTGGAACCAATACCTGTGGCCGCTGCTGGTGACGACCAAGGAGAGCATGTATACGGTGGTCATCGGCATCAAGCGCATGGTCGCCGGCGGCGACGCATTGATCGAGTGGCAGTTGGTGATGGCGACGGCAATGTTGGCCCTGCTTCCGCCGGCGCTGGTGGTGCTGGTGATGCAGAAATGGTTCGTCAAGGGCCTGGTGGATTCAGAGAAGTAAGAGAGAAGTAAGCCCGCGACAAGATAACCCGACGACGACTTCCGGATCGGAACAATGGCCATAGTCCAACTGCGCGATGTCCGCAAGAGCTACGCTGGGAACGAAGTGATTCACGGCGTCTCGATCGATGTGGCCGACGGCGAGTTCATCGTCATCGTCGGCCCTTCCGGCTGCGGCAAATCGACGCTGCTGCGCATGGTCGCGGGACTGGAGACGATCACTGCCGGCGAAATCACCATCGGCGATCGCGTCGTCAACGAGTTAGAACCCAAAGATCGCGACATCGCGATGGTGTTCCAGAACTACGCGCTCTACCCGCATATGAGCGTGTTCGACAATATGGCGTACGGATTGAAGATCCGTGGTTTCAGCGCGGCCGACATCGACACGCGGGTCAAGCGTGCGGCCGGCATTCTCGAGCTTGGTCCGCTCCTTCAGAGAAAACCGCGGGCGCTTTCGGGTGGCCAGCGCCAGCGGGTAGCGATGGGTCGTGCGATCGTGCGCGAGCCCGCAGTTTTTCTGTTCGACGAGCCGCTGTCGAACCTCGATGCCAAATTGCGCGTGCAGATGCGTTTTGAAATCCAGAAGCTGCACAGGAGTTTGGGGACCACCAGCCTGTACGTCACACACGATCAAGTGGAAGCCATGACGCTGGCGCAACGAATGATCGTGATGAATGCCGGCCGCGCAGAACAGATCGGAACGCCGATGGAGGTGTACCAGAACCCGGCGTCGGTCTTCGTCGCGGGATTCATCGGTTCGCCTGCGATGAATTTCCTCGAAGGCAAGAGCGACGGCAATGGCAAAATCATCCTCGACGGAGGCGGCAGTCTCGCCATCAACGCGGGCGGCCCACGTCTCGCCGCGGGACGCTCGCTGACCATTGGCGTGCGGCCCGAACACTTGACGCCATGCAGTCCGAGTGAAGCCAACATGATCGGCAGTGTCGAAGTCGTCGAGGCGCTCGGCGCCGACACGTTGGTGCATGTTGGAATCGCGGGGCGCACGGTGATCGCGCGTCTGGCGCAGACGACGGAGGTTGCGGTTGGCGAACCGATTGCGTTGATGGCGGCACGCGATCGGGTTTATCTGTTCGACAGCGGAACCGGCGCGCGGGTGTCCGCCTGACTTGCCGCGTTTGGACAGCACCGGCGGAACGATGACGAACTGGCCGTACCCGCGTTATATCGCGCACCGGGGCGCGGGCAAGCTCGCTCCCGAAAATACGCTGACCTCGATGCGAGTCGGACGCGCGCACGGATATCGCATGGTCGAATTCGACGTCAAGCTTTCGGCCGATGGTGTCTCGTTTCTGCTGCACGACGATACGGTCGACCGGACCACCGATAGCGTGGGACGCGCCGATGCGCACGCGTGGAGCGCGCTGGCGCGGCTCGATGCCGGTAGCTGGCACTCGCCCGCCTACGCGGGCGAAACGCTGCCGACGCTGGTGGCCATCGCCCGCTGGTCGATCGCCAATGGCGTCGCATGCAACATCGAAATCAAGCCGAGCCCTGGTCGCGAGAGTTACACCGGCGCGGCGATCGCCCTCGATGCGCGCACGCTCTGGCGCAGCGCGAACCCGGCGCCGCTGCTGTCATCGTTCTCGGAAGAGGCCTTGCTCGCTGCGCGTGCCGCCGTTCCCGAGTTGCCACGCGCATTGCTGGTGGAACAGGTGCCGCCGGACTGGGAGGCGCGTCTTTCGCACCTCGAATGTGTGGCACTCGATGCCGACTATCGCCAACTCGACGTGGGATTAGTCGGCGACGTGCACCAGGCCGGGTATAAGCTGCTCACTTACACGCCGAATGATCCTGCGGTCGTTGCGAAGCTCGTCGCGTGGGGCGTCGACGGAATTATCACCGACGCGATCGACGTCATCCATCCCTAGCGGCGGCGCGCTCGCGCCAACCCGTGAACGTCGAAGGCTCGTTCAGCGGGTACGAAAAAAAAGTTGTTTATGTAGATGCCGGTTGCTGCCCCCCGCTCGTCCAGGTGGGCAATGTCCTGGTGCCTGGCATGATCGAAATCCGCGATCGGCCTGACCGCGTCATCCAGGTAAAACGCGCCGCGGTATCGACGCTCGAGAAAGTACTCGAATACCGCGTTCACAGCGCCGGCGTGGTGTTGTTCCTCAACTTCGATGAGAAGACACGGCCGCTCGCGCGAAATGGTGGCGTCTGCGCCTTTCAGCACGTCGAGTTCGTGTCCTTCCACGTCGATCTTGATAAAGCCGACGCCCCGGTAGCCGAATGCGTCCAGCGGCTTTTTCGTCACGGCGACATGGCCAACTTCCCGGCTGAACTTCAGCGGGTTGTGCAACTCAATCGTGCTTCGCCAGAATCGGTCGACGGGGATGCGCATGTCGGCGACGCCCGCGCCCGACGAAAGTGCGACTTCTTCGACGGCGACAAGGCTGGTCTGTCGAAAAGTCTTTCTCAATCGTTGTGCAGCTTCAGGGTTCGGCTCAAAGGCGATGACGCGCGACGATAGCGGCACCAACGCTGCCGTATAACTGCCTTCCGCTGCGCCCACATCGATCGACAATTTCTGTCGATCGGTCAGCTGGGGCAATAACGCGATTTCGGGCTCGGACGACGAATGCCAGGCTCTGGCCCGATATCGCCAAAGCGTGCGCGGGGCAAGTCGTCCTGCGAGCCAGTCAATCATTCGCCTGCCTGTCTTAAAGCTGCGCGAAAGTGCGCGAGTGCGCGAAAAAGCGCGAAGGAGCGCGCAGCGGTGTGCGCGCCTCGAATGCAAGAGCTCGAAGACATTGTAGCGGACGGCGCAAATATGCAGCCGTTCCGCGCGGCGCAGCAGGCTAGCCTACTCTGGCGGTAGTCCTATCGCCGCAAGCGCGACACCGTCGAACGCAACGTCGTCCTCAGGCGGCGGCTTCGGCCATTTTGGGCCTTGCAATGGCGCGTTCGTCGATCGGGAGGTTGAGCAGCCCGGCGACGACGCCAAGGGCGATCGACAGGTACCAGACGATGTTGTAGCTGCCCGTACGATCGAACACGAATCCGCCGAGCCATGCGCCGAGGAAACTGCCGACCTGATGGCTGAAGAAAGTGAAACCGGAAAGCATCGCCAGGTAGCGCACGCCGAATACCGTCGCGACAATGCCGTTGGTCGGGGGCACGGTCGACAGCCAGAGCATGCCGAGGAACGTCGCGAACACGTATACCGACAACGGTGACAGCGGCACGAGCAGGAATATGGTGATGACGACGCTGCGGCCGAAATAGATCGCGGACAGGATGTAGCGTTTGCCTATCCTGCCTCCGAGCCAGCCGGTAATCAGCGTTCCCACGATGTTGAAAAAGCCGACCAGCATCAAGGCGTAGACGCCGACTTGCGCCGTGAGCCCCTTGTCCAGCAGATACGACGGCAGATGCACGCCGATGAACACCACCTGGAACCCGCAGACAAAGAACCCCAGCGTCAGCAATACATAACTTCGATAGCCCAGCGCTTCGCGCATCGCCTCGCCGGCGGATTGACGAAATTCGTGCACCTTGCCGGAAACTTTCGGCTCGACGAGCGCGAGGGCAAGCGGAATCATCAGTACGCCGACGCCAGCGAGCGTGAGCAGCGCGCCGTACCAGCCGACGTGGCTTAGCAGCCATTGAGTCAACGGCAACAGCGCAAACTGTCCGAACGAACCCATCGCCGCCGAAACGCCCAGCGCCATGCTGCGTTTCTCCGGAGGATAGGTGCGGCCGAGCACACCGGACACTACCGAAAAAGTGACTCCGGACAGCCCGGTTCCGATGAGCACGCCCGCGGTCAACACCATCATCAGTGGCGTCGTCGCATGCGCCATCGTGACCAGGCCAAGAATGTAGAGCAGCGCGCCACCGACGAGCACGCGCCCGGCGCCGTACTTGTCGGCGAGCATCCCGGCGAACGGCTGGGTGAGCCCCCACATCAGATTCTGCACGGCGATCGCCAGCGCAAAGGTCTCGCGACCCCAATGCAAATCCGCGCTCATCGGTTGCAGGAACAGCCCGAAGCCGTGGCGGATACCCATGCCCAGCGTCAGAATCAGGCCGCCGGCTACGAGCACGACGGTGGGTGTGCGCCAATCAGCGGCGGGTTTCATCGATGTGGTCACGGGAACTCCTGGGATTAGTCGCTTGCGCTAGTGCGCAGGGCGATGACTGTCGGGGTGCAGCGCTTCGACATCAGTGAGCGTCTCGATCAGCGTTTCCAGTTTGCTGCTTCCAAGCCTCTTGCCGACCTGCGCCTGTGCACGTTTCCAGTATGGCGTGGCTGCCTTGAGCGCTGACAATCCGGCGCTGGTCAGGGCGATCTCGCGCGTGCGGGCATCGCGCCCGGGCGCTACCGACAGCAGGCCTCGCGCGATCAGCGGGTCGAGATTGCGCGACAACGCCGTGCGGTCGAGCAGCAGCGCCTCGGCAAGTTCAGAGATGCGCGCCTTGCCGTCGCGGGCGATCGTGCGCAGCAATGAGAACTGGGTGATCCGCAAGCCGGACGGAGCCATCGCGTCGTCGTAGAGCTGGGTCAGTGCGCGAGCAGCGCGCCGCAGCCGCCCGCAGGCGCAGGCGCCCGAGGCAAAGTCGGCAAGGGTGGGCGAGGGTGTGGGCATCGTGGTGCGGCGGCCAAGGAAGACAGGTATAAACGTGCAGGTGCACGCATTTAGGAGTATATGCACGGAATCGCCTTATGGCAACCCCGTGGCAACCCCGCGGCAAGCGCGTCGGGATCGACGCGTCGCCAGCTGCTACGTCCAGGCCTAAGCCCAGTCTTTAGACCGGGCGACGGCCTTATCCCAGCCAGCAGTCAACGCCTGCGCGTGATCGCGCGACATCGCGGGCTCGAACGTCCTGTCCGCTCGCCAGTTGGCAGAAAGATCGTCGGCATTTTTCCAGTAGCCGGTCGCCAGGCCCGCGAGATAGGCGGCGCCGAGGGCTGTCGTCTCCAGCGTTTTGGGACGAACGACCGGCACGCCGAGCACGTCGGCCTGGAATTGCATCAGCAGGTTGTTGGCCGTGGCGCCGCCGTCGACGCGCAGCTCGGCGAGTTTCAGCCCCGCGTCGGCCTCCATCGCTCGCAACAATTCGGCGCTCTGGTAGGCGATTGCTTCGAGCGCGGCGCGGGCGATGTGCCCTCTGGTGGATCCTCGCGTCAGGCCGAACATCGCCCCTCGCGCATACGAATCCCAGTGCGGCGCACCGAGTCCGACGAACGCCGGCACCAGATAGACGCCGCCGTTGTCGGGCACGCTCGCGGCGAGCGCCTCGACTTCGGCCGCCGAACGAATGATTTGCAGGCCGTCGCGCAACCATTGCACGACGGCACCCGCGACGAATACGCTGCCCTCCAACGCGTAATCCATTCTGCCGTCGCGTTGCCACGCTACCGTTGAGAGCAGCTGGTTGCGCGACTCGACGATGTGCCGTCCCGTATTGAGCAGCATGAAGCAGCCGGTGCCGTACGTATTCTTGGCCAGCCCCGGCGCGAATGCACACCTGCCCGAACAGCGCTGCTTGCTGGTCGCCGGCGATACCCGCAATCGGGATGTCGCTGCGTCCGAGTTTGGCGTGGGCGCAAATCCCGGATGAGTCAACCACGCTCGGCAACATTTGCCGCGGCACGTCGAGCAACGCGAGCAGTTCATCGTCCCAGTCACCGGTATGAATGTTGAACAGCAGCGTCCTGCTCGCGTTGGACGCATCGGTCACGTGCGCTGCGCCGCCGGAGAGGTTCCAGACCAGCCACGAATCGACGGTGCCAAAAGCGAGTTCGCCGCGTTCCGCGCGTGCCCGCGCATCGGGCACGTTGTCGAGCAGCCATTTGAGTTTGGTCCCGGAGAAGTACGCATCGATCACCAGGCCGGTTTTTTGCGCGACCAAGTCGGCGGAACCCGCCGCGCGCAGCGCATCGCACAGATCCGCGGTGCGCCTATCCTGCCAGACGATCGCGTTGGCCACGGGCTTGCCCGTCGCGCGCTCCCAGACGATGGTGGTTTCGCGCTGGTTGGTGATGCCGATGGCCGAAACGTCCGCGGCGCCGATGCCGGCCTTGGCCAGTGCCTCGGCCATCACTCCCCATTGCGTGGCCCAGATTTCGGTCGGATCGTGCTCGACCCATCCCGGCCGCGGATAGATCTGCGTGAATTCCCGCTGCGCGCTCCCATGAATGTCGCCCGCATGATCGAAGACGATCGCGCGCGAACTGGTCGTGCCCTGGTCCAGTGCAAGCACGAACGACATGACGACAAGTCCTCCTGCCTTCGAATCATGGTCACGCAACGACGGGCCGCGGCAACCGCGACCCGATCGCGCCCTAGGCGGCGGCGTCCCTCAAACGGCGCTGCGATGAGGTAAAATGGTCCATGCCTTTACCTCGTGTCGCGGCGCCGGCAGCGCCTCCAGCGTTCGCAGTGCCGTAACCGTCGAACCGTCAACATTGTAGCCATCATCATTGTAGTCATAGTGGTCGCAGCGCGCAGGTCAGCGCTGGCGCCCTGGCCCTCACATCACCGATGCCGCTTGCTTCCCATATCGCCGAACGAACCCGTCTGCACACGCGCCGCGTGAGCTACGAAGGGTATCAACGCGTCGACGGTCTGTTCGACCTCGAGGGGCATCTCACCGACATCAAGGACCACGACTACGCGCTGCTTACCGGAGTTCGCGGCGCCGGCGCAGCCATACACGATATGTGGGCGCGGATCACGATCGGGTCTGACGCCATCATCCGCGCGATCGAGGCCAGCACCGACGAAATGCCTTATCCCGGGGCGTGCGACAGCATCACACCGGCATACGCCCAGCTCGTCGGCGCAAGTCTCATGCATGGCTTTCGCAAGAAACTGTACGAAGTCATGGGGGGCGTCCGGGGCTGCAGTCACCTGACGGAATTGCTTTCGCAGGCGCCGACCGCGGCGATACAGATGTTCGCGGGACTCCGCGGCGAAATCGAGGGCGACGAACGCCCATTCCAGCTCGATCGCTGCCATGCGCTGGAGACAACGACAGAGCACGGTGCGTCGCTACTATCCGCGCTGGTATCGCGGACAGACGTCGCCGCCGACAAGACCATAGCAATGAGCCATAGCAATGAGCGTATCCGCAAGCGCTAATCGGACAACGCAGCAGGGGGAAGCGGTGAAAATTCACGAGTATCAGGGCAAGGAAATCCTGCGCCGGTTCGGCATACCGACACCGCGCGGCATACCGGCGTTTTCTGTCGACGAGGCGGTGAGCGCCGCGGAAACCCTGGGCGGCCCGGTGTGGGTGGTCAAGGCGCAGATCCACGCCGGCGGTCGCGGCAAAGGCGGCGGAGTCAAAGTAGCGAAATCCAAAGATGAAGTACGCGACCTCGCCGGCAAGATCCTCGGCATGCAACTGGTCACGCACCAGACGGGCCCGCATGGGCAAAAGGTTCGTCGCTTGCTGATCGAGGAAGGCGCCGACATACGCAAGGAGTTGTACCTCGGCATGGTGGTCGACCGAACCACGCAGCGCGTCGTCCTGATGGCCAGTTCCGAAGGCGGCATGGACATCGAAGAGGTCGCCGCGCATACGCCGGAGAAGATCCACAAGGTGTTCATCGACCCGGTCAACGGGACTGACTGATGCCGACGCCGACGATGTCGCGCGCAAGATCGGCATTCCCGAAGGCAGCATCCGCGCCACGCGTGCGTTGCTACAGGGCCTGTACCGTGCGTTCGACGAAACCGACGCATCATTGGCAGAAATCAATCCGCTGATCGTCACCGGCGACGGCAAGGTGATCGCGCTCGACGCCAAACTCAACTTCGATTCCAACGCGCTCTTCCGGCACCCCGAGATCGTCGAGATGCGCGATCTCGACGAGGAGGATCCGGCCGAGATCGAAGCGTCGAAGTTCGACCTTTCCTATATCTCGCTCGACGGCAACATCGGCTGCCTGGTCAACGGCGCGGGCCTGGCGATGGCGACGATGGATACGATCAAGCTCTACGGCGGCGAGCCGGCGAATTTCCTCGACGTCGGCGGCGGCGCCACGGCCGAGAAAGTGACCGAGGCGTTCAAGATCATGCTGCAAGAATCCGGAGCTGAAGGCGATCCTGGTCAATATCTTCGGCGGCATCATGAAGTGCGACACCATTGCCGATGGCGTCATCGCTGCGGCGAAGTGAAGTGCAGCTCAAGGTTCCGCTGGTCGTGCGCATGAAGGGGACCAACGAAGACCTCGGCAAGAAAATCCTCGCGGAGTCGGGTCTGCCGATCATCACCGCCAACAACATGGGCGAGGCGGCGGAAAAAGTCGTCGCCGCGGCAAAGGGGCGCTGAGATGTCGATTCTGGTCAACAAGCACACGAAGGTGATCACGCAAGGCATCACCGGCAAGACGGGCCAGTTTCACACTCGCATGTGCCGCGACTACGCCAACGGCAAGGATTGCTTTGTCGCCGGCGTCAATCCGAAGAAAGCCGGCGAGGATTTCGAAGGCATTCCCATTTACGCGACGGTGGCCGAAGCGAAACAGGCGACGGGCGCCACCGTCAGCGTGATCTACGTGCCGCCGCCGTTTGCCGCCGCCGCGATCGACGAGGCTGTCGACGCCGGACTCGATCTTCGTGATCTGCATCACCGAGGGCATTCCGGTGCGCGACATGATCCGCACCCAATATCGCATGCAAGGGAAGAAGACCCTGCTGCTCGGACCGAACTGTCCGGGCGCTGATCACGCCCGACGAAATCAAGATCGGCATCATGCCCGGGCCACATTCACAAGCAAAGGCCGCATCGGCGTCGTGTCGCGCTCGGGGACGCTGACTTACGAGGCCGTTGCGCAGATTACCGAACTCGGACTCGGACAATCGTCTGCGGTCGGTATCGGCGGCGACCCGGTTAACGGTCTCAAGCACATCGACATCCTGAAAATGTTCAACGACGATCCGGAAACCGACGCCGTGGTGATGATCGGCGAAATCGGTGGAAGCGACGAGGAAGCCGCAGCGGCCTGGGTGAAAGCCAACATGAAAAAGCCCGTCGTCGGATTCATTGCCGGCGTCACCGCGCCTCCCGGGAAGCGCATGGGACACGCCGGTGCGATCATCTCCGGCGGCAAAGGCACGGCCAATGAGAAATTGGCGGCGATGGAGGCGAGCGGAATGAAGGTGACTCGCAATCCCGCCGAAATGGGCAAACTGCTGAAGTCCGTTCTGTAACCGGCGCGAAGAACAAACCAGACGCATGGCGGAATTCGCGACGCCGCAGTTCTGGCTATCGGTCCTGGAAATCATCATGGTCAACATCCTCCTTTCGGGGGATAACGCCGTGGTGATTGCCCTGGCTTGCCGCAACCTCTCGCCCGATCGTCGGCGGCAAGGGATTTTCTGGGGCGTGGTGGGTGCCGTGCTGCTGCGGATCGTGCTCACGTTCTTTGCCGTGAGCCTGCTCAGAAATCCTTACCTCAAGATCGTCGGCGCGGTACTGCTGCTCTGGATCGGCATAAAGCTCGTCGGCGAGCAGGATGGCGGCGAGCACAACGTCGATGCGAGCAACAATCTGCTGTCTGCCATCTGGACGATCCTGGTCGCCGATCTGGTGATGAGCCTCGACAACGTGATGGCGGTGGCCGCGGCGGCGAAAGGCAATATTCCGCTGATCGTGTTCGGACTGATCGTCAGCATTCCTATCGTCGTTGTCGGCAGCCAGCTCATTGTGCGCTTGATCGAACGTTTTCCAGTCGTGGTCGTCGCCGGCGGCGGTTTGCTGGGATTCATTGCCGGCGAAATGGCGGTTGAAGACCCTGCGGTCGCACCGTGGGTCGCCGCAAACTATCCTGCGCTCGGATGGGTTTCGCCGGCCGTGGGCGTGGCGATCGTTGTTGTGATCGGTTTGTGGCTGTTGCGTCGTCCCGGGCGGACGAGTCCATCCTGATGTCGCTCAAGCGACTGCATAAAAGTCACACCGGCGTCGCCGACGAATGATCATTGTCGGTACTCGCCCTCGCCTTGGCGCGCGGCAACGCGTAAACTCGCGCCCCAGGGATCATCGAACGCTGCCTGGGCCAAGCGGTCCGGCAAATCCACAACAAATTGCAACTGGGCAGTAATGGGCACCAAAGCCTCTCTCGACGTCGCAAGCTTGTCGCACCCGGGCATGGTGCGCCCCCACAACGAAGATACCGTCTTTGTCGACGGCGAAGCGGGGTTGGCCGTCCTTGCGGACGGCATGGGCGGCTACAGCGCGGGTGAAGTCGCCAGCGGCATCGCCGTCAGCGTGATCAGCCGCGGCATGCTCGAAGAGCTCAATTCCGGCCGGCAGCTATCGAAGGTCGATGTTGGCAGCGGACTGACCCATGCCGGCTTGCTGCTGCAACAGCAGATAGCGCTGGCCAACAAGAGCATTTACGAGGCAGCGCAGGCGCGCCCTGAATGCGCAGGCATGGGAACGACGCTGGTCGCGACGGTGTTTTTCGGAATCGCGTCAGCATCGGGCACATCGGCGATTCGCGCTGCTATCGCTTGCGTGCGGATCGCTTCGAACAGCTCACGCACGACCATTCGCTGCTGCAGGAACAGATCGACAGCGGCATGCTGACCGTCGAGCAGGCGCAAGTATTCGCTGAACAAGAATCTGGTAACACGGGCGCTTGGCATCGAAGCCGTTGTACCGCCAGACATCGCCGAATACCGCGCCGAGGCGGAGGACATCTATGTGCTCTGCTCCGACGGGCTTGACCGACATGGTCGAACCCGACGTCGTCCAGCAGATTGTCACGGCCAAACGCAGCGATCTCGCCGAAGCGGCGGCCGAACTCATCGATGTCGCCAACCAGAACGGTGGACGGGACAATGTCTCGGTGGTGCTGGTCCGCGTGCCTCCCGAATTCCTGCCGACCGCCGGTTGGCTGCAGCGCTGGACCGGAAAGAAAGCCACCTGAATCGGCTTGGCATCGCTCTTGCGTCAGCCACGCAGAGATCAGCAGGCGACCCCACTTCCTGAGCATGGTGCAGTGCGTCGCAGCCCATGTCCGGGCCACGGCGCAAATCGCGACTACCGGCTTAGTCCTTAGCGTCTATTTTCGAATGCAGACATTTCGCGATATCTTCGTTCCCCATGGCTAAGCTGGTAATGGTTCTGGCGGATGGCACGACGATGGAGGTCCCGTTGCGCAGGGAGCGCATTGTCATCGGCCGTCGCGCCGACAACGACATCTGTCTGCCGAACATCGCCGTCAGCGGCGAGCATGCCGCCGTCGTGACCATCCTCACCGACTCGTTTCTCGAAGACCTCGGCAGCACCAACGGCACGCTGGTCAATGGCAAGGAGATCACCAAGCATTTCCTGCGCGACCATGACTACATCGACATCGGGCGCCACAAGCTCGTTTACCTCGTGGACGAAAGCGAGGTACTGCCGAAGGAAACGATCAAGGCCGCGACGCCGCGTGCAGCAGTCGGCGACTTGGGTGAAATGGTCGAGCTCGCCAAACCGATCGTCCGGGCGAAGCGCACCACCGCTGCCCGAGCCCGTAGGGAGACGGCGGCGGGTACGGTCGCGACGCGCACCGAGGTCACCCAGAGAATTGTCGCGTTCGAGGATCCACTGTCGTCGCCACCTGAGGAACAACCCAATGCGCCAGCCGACGAGCCGGGGGCTATCGGTTCCCTGCGCATTCTCTCCGGCCCGAGCAGCGGGCGATTGATCAAGCTCGTGCAGGCAGAGACGACGATGGGCCGGGCGGGCATTCAGGTCGCCGCCATTGTTCGCGCTGGCGAAGTCTTCCAGCTCAAGCCCGTGGAAGGTGCGCCTCCGATGCTGAACGGTACAACGCTGTCCGTCCCCGCGGCGACGTTGGCGTCGAACGATGTCATCGAGGTCGCAGGGACGCGGGTGGAGTTCGTCGGAGTTCAAGCGGCTGAGACGCCCGCCGCGGCAGCTTCGGTCGCCAGTGCGGTTGCCGCGGTTACCGAAGGGGGCTGATTGCGCCGCAGTTGAGTGCAAACGAGTCGGGGGCCGACTCGAGCCACGGCACTCGGAGAGGCGACCGGCAGTGGCGCGTCAGTCCATCCTGGCCCTGGCGCGGGCGCCAGAAATCGGCTGGATAAATGGACAAACTGTCGTGTTATGACGACTTTGCGCGGCAATATGTGCCGTACAACGTCACTTTCCTAGTCGGCAACCGGGATCGAGCGCGCCTGAGCGTGCACGTTAATGATGCTGGCATGCGATTGGAAGGTGCCGCAAAACGATATCTAGTGCTGTTTATCAGCAGTTTGCCCCAGTGGCCCCCAAGCAATGCGGTTGGCATACCAATTGCTCAAGTGGTTCCGGCATCCCCAGATGCAAAGGGTCAGGGAGTCCTTACTAACACTACGGAGATCGCAATGAAACGAGTACAACAGGGTTTCACCCTGATCGAACTGATGATCGTGGTTGCGATCGTCGGCATTCTGGCGGCCATCGCGTTGCCGGCATATCAGGATTACGTCATTCGCTCGAAGATGTCGGAAGCGGTCGCAGCGTTGCCGCCTGCAAGACGTCGGTGTCGGAATATGCTTCGACGAAGGCGAGTTTTCCGACCTCCGCAGATGCGGCGGGTTGCTCCTCGACAGCGCAACGACCTATGTCAGCACGGCTTGGACGTAGTCGCGACGACCGGATCATCACCGCACTACCCAGAACGACCGGCGCCGGGCGCTGCAATTTGATCTTGAGCGCGCAAGGTGCGTACAACGACATCACTGGCTGGTCGCGGTTCGACGACTTGCACGCTGAAGTACGTGCCGTCGAACTTCCGCGGATAAGCATTTCAACAAGTCGAAAAGGGCCGCAGTCGCGGCCCTTTTTTATTGGATGGTGGCGAGCGCCTGGCACCGTGTTCTTCTCGAAGCAAGGCAGGCAGAGCCGAATAGCGGGCGAGTGGTCCACGAGCACTCAAGAGGCAAATACCGCTAAAATCCAGGCCATCGGAACCGTTCCTAGCCCCGGGATTCCGGAACCTACAAGGGTAAATGTCGCTGCTATCGAAGTTGTTTTCCGCGCCCCCATCTGCTTCCGAAGGAGGTCGGAAAGCGTCGACGTCTGTACACGCCGCCGATTGGTGTTACCGACCCTCTCGCCAGCGAAGAAATCGAGTCGGTGATCGCCGCCGCGTCCATCCACGAAGCGGCAGGAGAATTCGGCCAGTCCTTATCGTTAGTCGATTCAGCGCTCCTGAAATTCCCCAAGAACGCACGTCTGCTTCAGCGCACGCGCATCGACACTGTTTGTCTGGGGTCGTTTCCGCGAGGCGCGAGAAGCCTACCTCGAGGCCGAGGCGGCTGGCGCTCTAGATGAGCGCGTATTTTTACGACTTTGCTGGGCGTGCCTGTCAATCGGGAGGGCCCCCGAAGGCGAAACCTGGGCGCGCAAGGCAATCGCCCTCGCCGAAGGGACATGGGAGCCGCACTACAACCTGGCCAGTCGTGCTGCAAGCGCAGCAACGACTTGTCGACGCCAGACAAAGCTACTTGAGAGCACTGGAACTGGCCCCGCAGCAGTTCGACTGCGTTGTTGGTCTCGGAACTTGCTTGCTCCAATTCGGCGAACCCGCGGAAGCCGAACACCTGTTTCGACGAGCCATTACGTTGGACCCCAGCGATGCTGCGGTATGGACGCATCTCGGCATCGCGATCGTCCGACAAGAACGGGAAGACGAGGCGCTGACTGCGTTCAGACGCTCACAGGATCTCGAAGATGCTGGCAACGAGCACGTCGACAGTTTCGTGAATGTTGCCATCAACCTTCGAGACAATGGCCGCACGCGCGACGCAATCGACGTATTCAGGGGAAAACTCCCGCAGCGCCCGGTCATCCACGGCCATCTAAGCTACGCGCACGCGCTGTTGAAGGCTGGCGAGCTACGCGAGGGTTGGGAACAGTATGAATTCCGCTGGCTCGAAGACCCGCTGCTATCGCTGAGGCCGAAGTTTCCGCGTCCCCCATGGCAGGGGCAGGACCTTCGCGGCAAAACCATCCTTCTGCGATCGGAACAGGGCGCTGGCGACGCGATTCAGTTTATCCGCTATGCGCCGTTGCTCAAGAAGATGGGCGCGACCGTACTGTTGACGGTATTGAACGGAATCGACGACCTGGCGCGCTGGTTCCCTGGCGTTGATCAAGCGCTGGACCCGAAAAAGCCGCCGCCAAACTTCGACTATTACGTTCACATGCTGACTCTCCCGCGGCTTTTTGGCACCGACGTCAATTCGATCCCTGCCGACATTCCGTATCTGCAGGTCGAAGATGTCAAAGTTCAGGAGTGGGCGACTAGACTACCGCGGTCGGCGGACTTGCGAGTCGGACTTGTGTGGGGCGGCAGCCCGAGCCATCAAAGAGATCGATACCGCTCGATGCCATTACGTACGCTTCGCGCTCTTGGCGAAGTCCCAGGTGTTCGTTTCTATTCGCTACAGAAAGGGCCGCCGGCGGCTGAAGCCGAGCATCCGCCGGATGGTCTGGCGCTCGATAATCTCGATGCCGAAATAAAAAATTTTTGCGACACGGCGGGCGCGATCTGCAATCTTGACCTGGTTATTTGCGTCGATACGTCTGTGGCGCACCTTGCGGGCGCGCTTGGCAGGGATGTCTGGCTGATGTTGCCGGAGCCGCCCGATTTTCGTTGGCTGGAAGATCGAGAAGATACGCCCTGGTATCCCACCATGCGGCTATTCAGGCAGAGCCGACGAGGCGAGTGGGCTGACGTCATCGATCGCGTCAAGGCCGCTTTGCAGTTACGTGTAGCTGGCCATGACGTGAGAGCATCGATCGCCGATGTACCAAAGCCAAAAGCAATGCCCGGTATTATTGCACCCACGAAGCCGCCCTCCTCAGCCAAGTCACCGAGATGCGTCACGGAATCCTCCAGTACGTGCCAGACGAGCCGATTGTTGGCAAGGCGATTGCCCACTACGGCGAGTACTTGCAACCCCACCTTGACGTGTTGTCCATGCTCGTCAAGCGCGGAAGCACTATTATCGAGATCGGTGCGGGTGTGGGTGCCCATTCGTTATATTTGAGTGAGATGCTTGGTGAGATATGGACATCTCATCCTGTACGAATCTGACCCGGTCAAGCATCAGATCCTTGCGCAGAATCTCTCCGTCAATGGAGTCAGCAATGCAACGCTGATGACGACAAAATTGCGCGGCTCGCCGACATCGGATAACGACCAACGACTACACGGGCAAGTCTCCGAAGACGACGACCAGAAAACCGATACTGTCGACGCCTTGCGCTTAACACGGCTCGACTGCCTGAAATCAACGAAGGTAATGCGTTGGCAGTGTTGGACGGCGCAACGGACACGCTGTGGCGATTGCGGCCGCTGCTGTTGGTCATCCTTTCGGACATCCAGTCGCTCAACGCGCCTGAGCGCGCGCCTGACGGATTTTGGCTACGTCGCTGGTACGGCGAGACACCGGTTTATAGTCCCATCAACTTCTATGCTCGCGCGAATGACGCCTTCGACGGAGCGACCACTTTGACCCTGCTTGCGATCCCAGAGGAAATCGATATCGCAACGTCTCTTGTTGGGTGGACCCAGGCAACAATGACCAATAACGTACTACTCGTATGGAATATGAATAGCCGTTTGAGCCCTTGCTCGTCGATTATCGAGTGCATTCCGAGTGCGCCCAAGCACGCCGCTCGTATTTGGCTCTAGAACCGATGCCTCTCCTGCGGCCTTTCAAACGGAAGCAATTGCGCGCTACCGATTCAACCGATTCGGCGTCCGACGGAATCGGCACTGGAGGTATTCAGATAGCCGAACGAGATAGGCCGATTGGCCGGCATCGGGATTTTGGAACGGCATTGGAACTGGTCGATCGGAGTCTTGAGGCGCGCCTCGACGATGCGGACCTGTTGTTTGCTCGAGGATCGCTATTGCTCGATTGGGGGCGACTGCCAGAAGCGCGCGATGCTTACATGGTGGCGGAACGCAAAGGTGTTAAGCACGCTAGTCTTTATTCGCAGCTTGGTTGGGTCTATTTTCGTCTCGGCAAACTTGAAGAGGCTGAGACGATGCTGCGCAAGGCGGTCTCGATTGAACCGCGTTTGAGCAAAGCCCATTTCTGCCTCGGCGTCGTCCTGGAGTCACAGCGGAAGGTCGAGGAGGCAGCAGATAGCTTTCAACGTGCGCTGGCAATCGAGCCCCGCGACTATGACTCTCTCGTGATGCTGGCCAAGTGTCACCTGGACCAAAACGAGTCTCAATCGCAACGCAACTTTGCCAACAGGCTATCGCCATCGACCCTGAGCGCGCGCTCGCATGGACTAACCTAGGGACGGCGCTGAACCGCGATCGCCAGTACTTAGACGCGCTGCAAGCTTTTGAGCGTGCAACGTCGCTTGAGTCCCGGCACGGGGGAGACGTTGATAATTTCGTCAACTGGGCCGTGGTACTGGGTGACCAGGGACGCGGCGAGAAAGCCATTGCAACGCTCGAGAAATATCTCCCGCAGAGGCCCAACGCGCGCGGCTACTATAGCTACGCACTTGCACTGCTAACTGCGGGGCGTCTGGTCGAGGGCTGGCACCACCTCGAATCGAGATGGCTGATGGAACCATTCCTGTCAGTGCGCGCCGGCTTTCCAGAGCCCGTATGGGCTGGGCAGGATCTGCGCGGTACTACCATCTTTCTCCGAGCAGAGCAAGGGATCGGCGACACGATCCAGTTTGTCCGTTACGCACAGATGCTCAAAGCACTGGGCGCCACCGTAGTGATTCGGGTGCAGGAGGAACTTCAGCAACTCGCCCGAGACTTCGCCGGTGTTGATAGGGTGCTTACCGCGGGAGAACCAACGCCTGCATTCGACTATTACATCCATCCACTCAGCCTGCCCAATGTATTTCGAACCGACCATCGCCTCGATCCCCGTGCCAATTCCCTATGTCGTTGCTCCGCCAGTACATCTGAATAAATGGGCAGATCGTAACCGGAACGACAGAGACCGGAGAGTCGGCTTGGTTTGGGCAGGCAACCCACTGCACCCACGAGACGCTGACAGGTCTATTGCACTTGAGATGCTTGAGCCGTTATTTGCCATTCCCGGCACCCGATACGTTTCATTGCAAAAAGGCGATCCCGCGCGACAGATCGGCCAGTTGCGTTCCCGAGCTCGAATCGAAGACTGGGGCCCGGAGCTGTCGGACTTTTGCGACACGGCTGCCGCGATCGCTCAGTTGGATTTGGTATTGTCGGTAGATACGGCAGTTGCGCATCTCGCCGCGGCAATGGGCAAACCTGTTTGGTTAATGCTGCCCACGCCCGCTGATTGGCGGTGGATGGAACAGCGCGAAGACTCCCCTTGGTATCCGTCCATGCGCTTGTTTCGACAGGACACAGCGCGGCGATTGGCGGGGGCAATGGACAATATTCAGCATCGCTCTCGCCAAGTTCGCGGGTCGATCCTGCGGCGATCGTCGACCGGTAGCACCAGTTTGTCCTCGCGAGCGGTGTCAGTCTGTCGCTCCAAGCCGGCGTCCGCGCAACCGGCGGTAGGCGTTGCGGGACTCGCGTGCCGTCGCGGAAACTCGGCACGGCATCATGCAGTACCTCCCCGATGAGCCCCTGGTGGGCGAGTCGCTAGCGTGGTATGGCGAGTACCTGCGATTGCAGCTGGACCTGCTCGGGCGAATGCTGGAACCGGGCGCGACGGTACTGGAGGTCGCTCCAGGGGTAGGTTCGCACGCACTCGGGCTTGCGGCGCGCGTCGGTGAACAAGGATCAGTGATCCTTTGCGAACCGCGCCCGGTCATGGAACGGATCCTTCGCCAAAATATCTCCGCCAATCGTTGCATCAATGTCAGTCTATTGGATCAATCCGCGTCCGTGGTTGGGACGGCGCGCCCTCGGACGCGACAGGCCGATATGCAAGGATCTCCACCGTCCCCGAAGGGCCTTGAAGGCAAGGCGATCGACGAATTGCGATTGTCGCGCCTGGATTGCCTGAAAATCGGCATCGATGCCGACGCATTCAATTGGCTGCATGGATCATCCGACACCCTCTGGCGTCTGCGACCGCTAGTTTTCTCTGCATTACCCGACGGCTCGCAGACTGCAGGCGCTAGCTGATGTGCTCAAGGAGTTCGGCTATCGTTGCTGGAGAACGGAGCATCCACTGTTTGAGGCAGGAAACTTCAACCGCCGACCTACCGACATTTTTGCGGGGCAGACCGCGATCGCGTTGCTCGCGATTCCGGAAGAGAGCGAGATCGATTGCACGTCCAGCGCGTGCGTCGAGTTAGATTAGAACAGCGGTTCATCCACTCGCGATGACGCCAAATCTATGACTGCCCATTCATTCGATGTGAGAGAGGCGATGGAGTTCGCCAACCAGCACTACACGGCTGGCAGGGCGGATGAGGCAGCGAGCCTTTGCGACCAAATACTGGGAGCAGATCCAAACCATCTGGATGCCTTGCATTTGCGCGGCGTTATCAGCCATCAGCGCGGAAATCACCGCGACTGCAGTTGCCTTCCTGAGCAAAGCCAGCGACCAGGATCCGTGGGCCGGAGCCGTGCTCAATAATCTGGGATTGGCTCATCTGACGTTGAACGACCTGCAGAGCGCCGCCGGGTGTTTTCGGCGTGCGATCGCAATCGATGAGGATGACATCGACGCGCGCACCAATCTCGCACGGGTTCTCGTCGCCCAAGGCCACGCGGATGAGGCGGTTGCAAATCTTCAGCGGGTGCTGTCTGCTCGCCCCGAATCAGCGGAGACATTCTTCGAGCTCGGCAAGGCGTATCAGGCGCAGGGCAGGGCAAGCGCGGCGCTCGCCGCGTATCAAGGTCGGTACTGTTGCGGCCCGATTTGGCGGAACCCCACGTAAGTCTGGGCATGATGTTACAGGCGCAGGGGATGTTCGACGACGCGTTGGCATGCTTCGAGACCGCGGTTTCGCTGAGGCCCGGCTTCATAGAGGCTCGCGGCTTCTTGCGATGGCGCAGCTGGCGATGGTTCACGGGATCGGGGAGAAACCCGAACACTTCAGAGTGTCGTTTTCGGCGGCGCTCGGTGCGCTGAAAGACTGGTTCCAGCGCAATCCGACAGCCGACGGCTCGCGAGCGGTGGGCGTGTATCAGCCGTTCTACCTCGCGTACCATGAACTCGACAACCGCGCGCTCCTTTCACAGTACGGAGATCTTTGCGCCGATTTGATGCAAACATGGTTCGGCAAGAACAACTTTACCAAACGCATCCACACGCGATCCGGACCAATCAGGGTTGGCATCGTCTCGGGGCAGCGTGTTTGATCAATCGGTCTGGACGGCGATTGTCAGGGGCTGGCTCAAGCACATCGATCGAACCGAATTCTCGGTGCACATTTTTTACACTGGAACGACCAGCGATCAAGAGACCGCGATTGCGCGAAACCGCGCCGCCACATTCGTGCAATCCGCGGGCAACTTGCGCGATTGGGTAGATGCGATCCTCGATCAACCGCTTGACGTCCTAATCTACCCAGAGATTGGCATGGACTCGATGTCAGTGAAGCTGGCAAGTTTGCGGCTCGTTCCCGCTGCAAGTCGCAGCGTGGGGCCACCCCGAAACGACAGGACTGCCGACGATAGACTATTACCTGTCAGCGGACGCTTTCGAACCCCCTCAGGCCCAGACCTACTATCGCGAGAAGACTAATTACGCTCCCCGGTCTCGGATGCACATATGAGCCGCTCAATGTTGCGAACGCAAGCGTCGATTTCGAAGCGTTGGGAATCGACGCCGAGTCACCCGTCTTGCTGTGCCCAGGAACGCCGTACAAATACGCTCCCCAATACGATTGGGTGTTGGTTGAAATCGCGCGGACGGCTGCAACGGTGCCAACTGATATTCTTTGATCACACTTATGAGAACCTCTCGGACAAATTGCATGAGAGGCTCGACCAGGTATTCGCCGACGCTGATCTCTACGGATCCGAGTTTGTGAGATTCATTCCTCGGCTTGGACGAGCGGAATTCTATGCGCTGATGCGGCGCGCCGACGTTTACCTCGATACGCTTGGGTTCTCCGGCTTCAATACTGCGATGCAGGCGATCGAATGCGGCTTACCGGTCGTCGCATTGGACGGGAAATTCATGCGGGGCCGACTTGCAAGCGGGACATTGAGGCAATTGGGGGATGCCGGAATTGGTTGCCGAGACTGCAGGACGAATACGTCGACATCGTCGTAGCATTGGCCAGTGACGCCGGCTATCGCCAGCGCATGCGTGATCGGATCGAGGCTCGGCGTAGAGGGCTATTTGACTACGTTGCCCCGGTCAGGGCGCTGGAAGCCTTCCTGGCAGATCTAACGCGCCGCCCATGAATCCAAGAGGTCGGACGCTGATCCAGGGCAGATGGATGCCTGGCCGCTTGACCCGCCAGACTCTTGGTCGAAGACGGGTTTGCAGATAGTATCGGACGAGCGTCTAGGCATCGATGCCCGGGTTCGTAACGTAAGGTCATTGTCACGGCGATCAACGAATGGCGATTTTTAGTTTCCTAGATACCAGAGAATTGAGCGAATTCGTACGGCGCTGGCCGGCTACCTAGCGCGCCGATATCCGCCCGCGTCGGAAACCAGAACTGATGCCGGCGCGGTGCACCAGGTCAAGGTAATACTCGACGGCCTGGAAGCTCGCGCGGTTCGTTACCACGAACAGCACAAGCTTGGGGTTTATCGGAAGGCAAAACTGGGCAATGTGTTCAAATGGAGATTGAAAGAGCTTGGCTATAGTTCCGAATTCGCGGAGCGTGCGACCAAGGAAATCATTACGCGGCTTGCCATCAAATAGCGCTCATCGCTGCGCAGTGCGGTTGACGGACCGTGATCGAACATCGAGTAGGTTGGTGACGCGGCAGGCTGCGTCCCCATAAGAGCGCTCAAGGGTTCCCGCGGCACGTGGCACTACGCGATCGATCTGCTGCGGACGAGGCTAACGAATAATCAGGTAACCTTCTCTTCGATAGTCGCGTTGCACGACACGGTTCGGAAATATCCGGTCGACAAAGTCGATATTTTTTTCCTCCGTGTGACGCAGCCCCAATCTGGCGTGTTGCCCGACTCAAAAGGGCCGTTTTGCAGACCGCAGGTCGTCGATGATGATGACGTCGCCGTGGCTCGGCCGCGAGCTATTGATGATCTCAAGCTCCACTTCCAGCGGAAGCCTGAAAGTTTTGTCCGCGACGGCCTTATAGCCTGCAAAGCCGGCCGACACCTCTCCCGGAAAATGCGCGTCGAGAAAGAAGAGCACTCGACTCGCATCGTCGATCGCAGGCAGCAGAACTTGCGTCAACGCACTCTGAGAATCCGAATTTATCAGGGATAACCGCGGGAACACGGAGAACAGCCGAGCGGTGCGCTCGAAAGTATCCTTGTCGATTTCAACTGAGAAGAGCTGGCTGAATGACTCTGCCGCAAGCGCATACGCCAAACTGTAGCCGAGTCCGGTTCCGGTTTCGAAGAACACATCACAGTCGATCGCACTCAAATCGAAGTCTCGCAATGTTCCCATGGATCTTATGCCCGAAAGTGATTGCCTATTGTTAGATGGTCGATGCGAATCTCTAAGAAGTCCTTGACGGCCAGACATAAAAATCCTGAAAACGCGGTCCTTGCTCGCTTCCCAGCAACCTCGCGACGTCGGCGAGTCGTAGCACCGCCTGCGCAAAGGCTTCGCGCGAGTAGATTTCGCGAAACCGCTCTCCGAACTCCACGGCGCGGTCGACGTAGCGATCCGGATGCGCAAGTGCGATCATGCGACGCGCGTTTGTATGGACTCTGCCTCGAACGTGAAGGTGAGATCGTCAAATTCCGGACATTGGCGGCTGAGCCAACCTTGCCGGTTCGTCAGCACCAACGAGTAGGCGCCCGCGGCACGTTGGACTCGATCGTGCGGCCATCCGTCGACGTTGGCTGACATGTCGATCACGCCAAGCTGATGAGCTAAGGCTTTTTGGCTCGTGTCTGCGTCCTCACCCGCAATCAACTGTGCTCGCTTACCGGCAAAATCCACATGCGACCAGAAACTGCCCTGGACGATGACGGGAGAATGCAGTTAGGCCTCCGCGATCATCGTGCTCTTGATTCGCCGCAAATAGTCATCCATCTGGGCGGAGAAGAACAGCACTAGGTGGGGGGTGGCGGCTGCCAGCACGCTATGTGTGCAAAGAAACGTGGCGACGAAATCGCCGATGTCCAAGCGCCCAGCCCTCAAGCCGATCGCGCTGATCGATTCGGACATCGCGAGTGCGAGCTCCGAAAGCGAGGTCGGCAGTTGGGCTCGCCAGAGGGCGCGCAAAGCCTCCGGCGAATTGCCGTTCTTCAGGAACACAAGTTTTCCATTGCGCCGACCTCTTGGGTCAATGGTTGCGCGCGCAATTGGCACCATGGGCATTGGCGGAATCAGCGCGGTAGGTGCGCGATATTGCGGCAGCCACCGCTCTTTGAAATGCACAAATTCGGCAGCCTGATACATGTTGCCGCACGTGATTGGCTCGTCGCGGTGTCGATCCGGAAAGTAGGCTGGAAGGTCGCCTTGTAGTTTGATTAGCGGGACGCTAAGCGTCTCAAATACGTTCACTGGCTTGGCGCTGTCCTGTCGATTCACGGCGATGTTTTGACCGATCCCCAGCCACGTCAGAACAAAGGCGACATTGCCGGTTTGCATCAGGTCGATACCCGCTTGCATTTCGGCCTGGTGTTGGAGGTCGATCTGAACGATGGAGACGCCACTCTCCTGCAGGGCGTTGCCGTAGTCGACCAGTAGCGCCCTGATGGAATCGTTTGCTCCGCCCGCGAGAAATATCAGCCCCAACTTCTCGCTCATGACGGTCCAATCATTGGACGAATACCGTCAAATGCAAACTTTGTGTCCGTCATCACGATCGCCGCTCCCACAAACCGAAAAACTTCCTAGTAGTCTCAGGCGCGGGCGCCGGCGGCGGGACGATTGAGCGAGACTTGACGATCGGAGCATCGATTCCGAGAGCCCGCAGTTTTCTGGCCCACGTGCCAGGCGTGATTTGCGCGACGAGGGAGCGATAGCTCGCTAGCACATCGCGCGGTTTGATCTCCTCCATGCAAATCGAGCGACCCAGCTTGCATACCGGCGCCGCCTGCGGGGGTATATCCGCAATGCAACCTCTGCAAGGTACGCGGCTCCAGACAGCCGCCATCGAACCGTCAAGGCTGACCCGCGTCGCGGGATCTGCCATGCCATACAGCACCACCGAACGAGTCCCGACCGCCGCCGCAACGTGGGACAGTCCTGAATCGGGGCACACGAGTGTGTCCGAAAGCGTGATTGCGGCGGCAGTCGTCAGCAAGTCTGCACTGTGCGCAAACGAAACTGCCATGGGCTCGTGGAGCATATCCAGCTGGCTCAGGCCATAGTCACTCGCGTTACCTACGATGATCAGTCCTATGTTTCCGTCTTTCAACGCACTCGACAGAAACTCCTGCCAATAAGCAATCGGCCAGATGCGATCCAGGGAAATAGCCGCGGCATGAATCGCGAGCACGTGCTCGATGGTGTAGTCCTTCCATCTGTCGAGCAGCGCGCTAGCAATGGCGCTGAAATGCCGGGCTTCCGGAAACAATGCGGGCCTCGTATCCGCCACGGGGCACCCCGCTCGACGAGCGTAGGCCTCAACAACATGCAGACTGCGTGCCGTCTCGTACGCGCCGTCGAGATCGATCAATTCGTCACCAGGCGCCACTTCGAACGCTGGGTCGAAGCGATATCGACGTAGGGATTGTTCATCAGCACTTCCGTGTGTCGCGTCACGAATACGACGTCCCGATCTGGGTGCATTGTCTTCACCGCCTTCGCAATCGGCGTGGCCAAGATCGTATCCCCCAAGGCTCTAGAACGCCGGATCACGACTCGATCTCTGTGCCGCCGCTCCCGCGGCTTCGACGCAATCGCAACGAACGTCTCGTCGATGTTCGGGTCAGCCGGTCTTTGGAAAATGTCCGAATGTCCAAACGTGTCTTCACGGATAAACGAAAGCTGCTGCTGCCGGATGTCGTAGTGCTCGAAGTAGCTGTCAAGCAAATGCTCGAACCGCGCCATGTTCCAGTTCGTTACGTGATGCGGGTTGAGATGGCTGCCGGCCCAGTTCTCGGAAGGCATACTTAGAATGAGCTGTCCGCCAACGGCCAGCCTGTCGATCAACATCTCCATGAACACGTGCGGGTCGGCCACGTGCTCGACCGTTTCGAGCGAGACCACATTTAGAGCTTTTTCGGACACCTGTTCCAGCGGTTTCGCGCGGAACTCCACGTTCGGTTGTTCGTTGAGCGCCTGCGCGAACTTGACGGCTTCGCCGTCAATGTCGATCCCGATGTAGGTGACCAGCTTGGGGCTCTGACTCAGGAGTGACGCGCCGTATCCTGCGCCCGATGCGCAATCGATTACTGAACCCGGAAGCAGATGGTCGCGCGCGAATAGATACCGCTTGATGTGATTGACGGCGGTCAGGTAAGAACAGATTGCAGGCACCGCGCGACCTGCCGACAGATTGGCACTTATTCTTTGTGCAGCCTCCGGCGCTAGTACGCGAAGGTCCCCGCTTGCGCGGGTGCTGCGCATTCACTGAACACCTTTTCTGCGAGGAGCCGCCGAAGGCTTTCCGGACATTGCTCAAAAAACGCAGGCAATAGGAGCGAATCGTTGTCGACACGAAGCGCTCCCAGGACAATCAATGTCCGCTCGAATGAAGGCGAATGGAGTATCAGGTCGATCCCCTGGCGATGCACGCCGTCGCCGAGCGTCACGGCTTCGAAGCGGATCGAGGAAACACCACCTTCCCACTGGCGGAAGAACCGGCGCGCCTGTTCCATCGAATGAATCTGAAGGCATTCGATCCGGTCGTCTACACCAATTGACGTATTTACCACGTCACGCTCCGACAATAGGCGCATTGATCCATGTCGAGTCACCGACGGCGCACGAACTAAGTCGCATATCGGCGATCAACATCGGCAAGCATTGCACTTAGTGTGGCCGGATTACAGAGACGGGCGACTTCGGCGTCGCTATCGAGGATTTTCGGATCCAGCAAGAAGTGGCCTAGGTGCGGCGCAGCCTCTGGAATCGTCGCCCCGATATTCTCCGCAAACTTCTCTTCAAATCGACGCCGATACTTCATCCAGGTTTCATCGAAGCGACCATGAGAGAAATGCACAATGAACAGGTCTCGACATACGGCTAAGCGAAAATCGGCCATGAACGCGCGATACGTAAAGTCGAGGTCGTACCCGTGAAAATTGTCAAACGTGGTCGGATCGAAGCGGATTTGTCGGGCCACATTCGTTCGACAGGCCAGAAACAATCCATCCAGACCCTGAATGTCAGTCACGATAAGGTCGCCGCCCCCCCTAATTACGACGACCAAATTTGAGCTCTTCGGGTCTGGCGATGTGACAAGCTGGAAGTCGTATGGATGACCCGCCAGGAACCATGCCCCGCCGATGACGCGTTTGTGCCGCGACGCCAATCAGATCGAACGAGCCGAGTGCGTGCGAAGCCGGGTAACAAAGTCCGGCGATAGGATCATGATGTCGTCGTGCGAAGTATCAGGAATTCTCCGCGGGCTTTGTCGATGCCTCGGTTGTACGCTTCCGAAAGCGATCGAGCGTCGTGAATGCCGATGATCTCGATTGGGACCTCGCGAAACAGCTCGCGATAGTTGGCTGTCACCCGTTCGAACTTGTTGGCATCGATGCTGCATATGACGATCGTGAAGAGAGGCTTCGGCGAGTCCCTTCCTGACGAACGACGTCGAATCAGATCAACCGCGTGCTGCAAATAGGATAGGGGCAAGTTATCTTAGTTCCAGGCTGTTTATGAATTTGACGAGACCCACCATCTCACTACATAGAAGCGCGACGAAGCTCGGGTGACACACACAGCTCGCGTTAACGCTCATCGATGTCCAGTGCTACCAAATCCGGCCGACCCTCTCTCGGTCGCAGCAAATCATCGGTCTCTGTGAACGTCGGCCTGAACCACCGGCACAAGCACAAGTTGCGCCAGCCGTTCCATCGGCTTCAGCTCGAACGCGCTGCTACCGCGATTCCAGCAGCTCACCATCAACTGGCCCTGGTAATCCGAGTCGATCAGGCCGACCAGGTTGCCGAGCACGATGCCGTGCTTGTGGCCCAAGCCCCGAGCGCGGCAGGATCATCGCGGCGAGCCCGGGATCGCCGATGTGAATCGCGATGCCGGTCGGAATCAGCTCGGTCTGGCCCGGCTGAAGCGTGATCGGCGCATCGATGCAGGCGCGCAAGTCCATGCCGGCCGAGCCGGGCGTGGCGTAGGCGGGCAGGTAGCGGGCGGATGCGCTCGTCGAGGATCTTGAGGGCGACGGTCGCGGTCATGTCAGCCGCGCGCCGGCAGGCGTGCCGCAATCTCCGCCACCAGCCGCCGCGCCAGCGCCAGCTTGTCCATCCGCGGCAGCGGATGCGCGCCGCGCTCATCGAGCAGCGTCACTTCGTTTTCGTCGCTGCCCGAGCGCGTCCTGCGCGCGGTTGGCGATCAGCAGCGGCACCTTCTTCCGCGCGCGCTTGGCCTCGGCATTTCGCATCGACGTCGTGCGTCTCGGCGGCGAAGCCGACGCAGAACGGCGGCTTCGCGCGTGCGGCGACCGCGGCGAGTATGTCGACCGTCGGCTTCAGCGTCAGCGTCAGCGGCTGCGCGCTCTTTCTTCATCTTCTGTCGTGTGACTTGCGCCGGCGTGTAGTCGGCGACGGCGGCGACCGCGATGAATATTCGGCATGCGGCCGACTCGCTCGTCGACCGCGGCGGCCATCTCGGCGGCGCTTTGCACGTCGATGCGCGTGACGCCGGCCGGCGTCGGCAGCGCCGTCGGGCCGGCGACGAGCGTCACGGCGGCGCCCGCTTCGGCACAGGCCTGCGCCAGCGCGAAGCCCATCTTGCCGGAGCTGCGATTGGTGATGCCGCGCACGGGGTCGATCGCTTCGAACGTCGGCCCGGCGGTCAGCAGCACGCGCTTGCCGGCGAGCACTTTCGGCTGCGACCACGCGACCAGCGCCGCGAATATCTCCTCGGGCTCGAGCATGCGGCCGTCGCCGATCTCGCCGCACGCCTGATCGCCGCTGGCGGGTCCGAGGACCTCGACGCCGTCGGCGCGAAGCTGCGCGACGTTGCGCTGCGTCGCCGGCGTTGGCCCACATCTGCCGGTTCATCGCCGGCGCGACCAGCAGCGGGCAATCGCGCGCGAGGCACAGCGTCGACAGCAGGTCGTCGGCATGGCCGTGCGCGAGCTTGGCGATGAAATCGGCCGACGCGGGCGCGACGACGATCGCATCGGCGCCGCGCGACAGCTCGATGTGCCCCATCGCGTTGGCGGCGCCGGATTCCCACAGATCGGTCAGCACCGGATTGCCCGACAGCGCCTGCATCGTCATCGGCGTGATGAACTGCGTCGCCGCGGGCGTCATCACGACGTCGACCGCGATGCCCGTCCTTGACCAGCAGGCGCGTCAGCTCCGCGGCCTTGTACGCGGCGATGCCGCCGGTCAGGCCGAGCACGACGCGCGACAGGATCGTGCGCTTGTAGACACCGTGGGAGTCGAATTCATAAGTACGTCGGTTAAGCCATGCGGCTGATCGGAGACTCAGCGTGGCGCAGTTTAATATGCGCCCGCCACCAGGGTACAGGGGATTGCAATCGATGCGCATCGCCGATTGGCCGGAAGACGAACGTCCGCGCGAGCGCCTGCTGAAGCTCGGCCCGGCCGCGCTTTCCGAAGCCGAATTGATCGCCATTTTCTTCCGCACCGGCATTCGCGGGCAAGAGCGCGGTGCGAACTCGGGCGCGATCTTGCTGGCGCGTTTCGGCAGCTTGCGGCATCTGTTCGCCGCTTCGCTGGACGAAGTATCCGCTGTCCACGGGCTTGGGCCGGCAAAATATGCCCAGCTTCAGGCAGTGGTCGAAATTGCGCGGCGCGCGCTGGCCGAAGAGATCGGCGACCGCGACGTCATGACGTCGCCGCAGCGCTGTTCGCGATTATCTCGCGTTGTCGCTGGGCAGTCGCCCGCACGAGGTATTCGTCGCGATGTTTCTCGACGCGCAGAACCGCCTGCTGGGCTCCGAAGAACTTTTTCGCGGCACGCTGACGCAGACCAGCGTTTACCCGCGCGAAGTCGTCAAGACGGCGTTGCGTCACAATGCGGCCGGCCGTGATCTTCGCGCACAACCACCCTTCCGGCATCGCAGAGCCGAGCAGGGCGGACGAGTTACTGACGCAAACGCTCAAGCAGGCGCTGGCGCTGGTTGAGATCAAGACGCTCGACCACTTCATCGTTGCCGGAAGGCGTACGGTCTCGTTTGCCGAGCGGGGCTTGCTCTGACGCCTGCGGCCGCGCGTTGCCCGTCGCAGAGGACGCGACATCTGGGTCCAAACGCTTGAATTACCTTGCTTTTCGGGTTACAATCCAAGACTTTCGTAATTTCAACGAGTTGGAGCGAGCCATGGCTCGAGTCTGTCAGGTAACGGGCAAAGCCCCGATGGTGGGTAACAACGTTTCCCACGCGAACAACAAGACCAAGCGCCGGTTCCTGCCGAATCTGCAGCGCCGCCGCTTCTGGATCGAAACCGAGAATCGCTGGGTCAGCCTGCGGCTGACCAACGACGCGCTGCGCACGATCGACAAGAACGGCATCGATGCCGTCCTGGCGGACATGCGCGCCCGCGGCGAGCACGTTTAAGCGCTTTGGTCTGAACCAGGCGTCACCGGAGTCCCAACATGCGTGAAAAGATCAAGCTCGAATCCTCGGCCGGCACCGGCCATTTCTACACGACGTCCAAGAACAAGAAGCTGATGCCGGAAAAGATGGAGATCAAGAAGTTCGATCCCGTCGCGCGCAAGCACGTCCTGTACAAGGAAACGAAACTGAAATGAGCAAGCTCAAATAATTCGTCCGCAGCCAGACGACAAAAAGCCCGCCGATCGGCGGGCTTTTGCATTTCTAGAACCTCGCTGATGCGAGGTTGCATAAGGTCTAAAGCGGAATGCTTAAGCGAAGCTCCGCAGCCTGCGCGAGAAGCGTTGCAGCGCGACGATGTTGCTTGCCTCGGCGCGGTGACACCAGTCCTGCAGGCGGGCGAGGAGTTGTTCGCGCGAGTCGTTCGAGCGTTCCCACAGCGCCGCGAGCTCTTGCCGCATCGCGTAGATGGTCGACAGCGCCTTGCTTTGTTCCAACGTCGTGGCCAAGTGCGCGCGATCGGTTTCCGGCAGCGTCTGCGCGTCGGACTGGAACCACTTGCGCAGGCGACTGAAGCTCGGCATCTCGGGCGTCAGTTCACCGCGACGTGCGCGTTCGCGCAGTGAGGCAACTTCGTGCGCATACGCCTGCTTCAACGACGAGGCATAGCTGGTCAGCACCGCATAGCGATGGGTGATGACCGCCTGCAAGGTGTCGAGGTCGGCATTGAGCTTGGCGCGGTCGAGCTTCAATCGCGGCGCCACTTTGCGCACCTTCGCGAGGCCCAGCATCTCGAGCGTGCGAATGTAGGCCCAGCCCAAGTCGAACTCGTACCAGCGCGATGACAGCTTGGCCGAGGTGCCATAGGCGTGGTGGTTGTTGTGCAGCTCTTCGCCGCCGATCAGGATGCCCCACGGAACGATGTTCCGGCTCGCGTCTTCGCAGGAGAAGTTGCGATAGCCCCAATAGTGGCCGATGCCGTTGATAATTCCTGCCGCAGTGACCGGGATCCACATCATTTGCACGGCCCAGATCGTGGCGCCGATCGGTCCGAAAAACATGAGATTGAGCACCAGCATCAGGCCGACGCCTTGCCAGGAGAACGGCGTGTAGACGTTGCGTTCCATCCAGTCGTCCGGCGTGCCGATGCCGTACTTTTCGAGGGTCTCCAGATTTCTCGACTCGGCACGGTACAACTCGGTGCCCTGCCACAACACCGTCTGGATGCCGCGTGTCTGCGGGCTGTGCGGGTCGTCGTCCGTCTCGACCCTGGCGTGGTGCTTGCGGTGAATCGCTACCCATTCCTTGGTCACCATGCCCGTGGTGAGCCAGAGCCAGAAGCGGAAGAAATGGCTGACCGCCGGGTGCAGGTCGAGCCCTCGATGCGCTTGGCAGCGATGGAGGTAAATCGTCACCGAAGCGATCGTCACATGCGTCATCACCAGTCCGACGACGATGTATCCCCACCAGGGCATGGGGGCGAGACCGTGGGCCAAGAACGAAAGCAGGTCAAAACTCATTATTGGGGGATCCTCAGATACGGGCCGTGCCCGTCGGTTGGACGTGTATCAATTAGTTGCGGATTTTACACGGTTTCCGAGCGGCCGACGGCCCGCCCATCCACCCAATTTGGGGGTCCTGGAGGCGCCTCAAGGTCGGAAGCCCGCGCCGGTCTGCCATGGGACGCCACCTGTCGACCACAAGTTCATTTCGGGGCCGGCGAGGCCTCGTCAGCAGGCGGCGCCCCGACGATGCGGATGTCGCGCTGAGGACTCGGGATCTTGATGCCGTGCTCGCGGAACGCTTTCCAGATGCGCAGGTAAAGCGCCGATCTCAAGTTCCCCTGGCCGTTCTCCGGATCGTTGATCCAGATGACCAGTTCGAGCTCGATGCCGGTGTCGGCGAAACGCAGGATATTGACGATCGGCGCAATGTCCGCGCGCATGAGTACGCGATCCTGGGTCTCTCCGATCTCGCGCAGTACCCGCATCGCGAGTTCGAGGTCGCTGTCGTTGCTGATCTGTACCGGAACACCGACCTTGATGTCCTTGCTGGTGTACGAATGGTTGAGGACCGTCGTCGTAATCAGCCTTTCGTTGGGCACGATTGCTTCGACGCCATCGAGACTGCGCACGACGACATAGCGCGACGTCACCTGGCTGACCGCGCCGTATTGGCCGTCGACCGTGATCATGTCGCCGACGCGGATCGAGCGATCGAGCAGGATCGTGAAGCCGGCAATGTAATTGCTGGCGAGTTTCTGCAATCCCAGACCGATCCCGACGCCCAGCGCGCCACCGAATACGGAAAGTATGGTTATGTCGATGCCGACAAACGATAAGGCGACCAGCACGCCAATCAGGATCAGCAACGCGCGCCCAATCTTCGACAGCAAGACGCGGACGTTGTTGTCGACGTGCGAAAACTTCATCAGCCGCTTCTGCAACAGATTCGAGCCCCATACGCGCAAGCGCAACCGCCAGCACGACGACGATCGCGTCGCGAAGAAGGTCGAGCACGCTGAATTCGCTCTTGCCCAGCGGCAGGCGAGCTTCGTCCAGCGCTGATGCGATCTCTGGCAACACACCGAGGTAGTAGGCGAGGAGCCAGCCCCAGATGAAGAACGTCACCGCGCGCTCGGACAAGGTGGGATCGCCGTGGGTGCCCACTATGTTGCGGAACGCGTATACGCGTCAGTCGAATCAACGCCAGCGCGGCGGCCAGCGGAATGAAGATCTGGAAGAACACGGGCGCGTGCCAGCGCTTGAATACGGCACCCGAGAGGAGCAGCAGAACAAACGCCGCGACCGGAAAAATGAGGCGATTGATGCTGCCCGTGCCAATGCGCGCAAGCGGCGAATCCGATTTTCGGGTCAGGTGCTCTCGCCGATCTATGGCCCAGGCGATGGCGAAGCACGCCGCGATGACCAGCAGCTCGATCCACCCCTGCGGAAGGCGCAGGGCATCTAGGATATGGTCGAAATCGAGAGGCGCCAGCATGCGAAGAATGTATCCCAGAGTAGCAACTAACCGAGCGAACCCGGGCCGATGGCCGCTTGCGACTTGGCACTTGCCATTGGCACCAGGTGCGCGAACGCGCAGCGCCTGGACGACGCCTATCTTAACGCGTCAGCCGACCACTTTGTCGCGTGCGCCTTGAGGCGCTCCCAGTTGTCCCTGTAGGCCGCAGCCACTTCCCGATTGTTGCGCAGGATCACGACGTTCTCGGCGTTGTGAAACTGCGCAGCGACGGTAAAGTTGTAGCTGCCGGTAATCGTCGTGGCTTTCGGCGAATCGGCATCGATGACGATGACTTTGTTGTGCGCCGCCTGGTAGTTTCCGTCCAGCCATACCTCGACGCCGCCGGCAACCATCTGCGGCAGAACGTTCTGCGGCAGCGAGCGCGTCTGCTGCAAGTCGGCAATCACGGCGACCGCAACGCCGCGCTTTTTGGCTGCGACCAGCGCAGTCGCTATCCGCCGCTGCGTGAACGTATAGGCATTCACCAGCACCTCGTGCTGCGGCTGCGTCGATGGCGTCGACGATGAGATTGTCGATGCGATCGCCCGGAGTAAATGCGACTTCGACAGTGCCGGCGGCCGCGAAGGTCTTTGCCGAGGGCGCACTTTCGCCAGATTCGCCGTCGCGCTGCGATTGCCGGGTCGCAGGCAAGCGGCAAGCGCCGCCAGCACGACGCCGGCAACTAACGGTCGCCAGTTCACGCCGTGCGTTCCAGGATGGCGCCGAAAAAGCCGTCGCAGTGATGGATGCGGCGTCACAAGTTTGAGCGTGCGCCCGGTGTCGAGTTCGATGCCGGCGCGCTTCAGCTCGGCCGCCGCGTCGCCCAGCGCGAATTCGGGATGTGCGGCAAGAAAGGCGTCGACAATCGCTTCGTTCTCGTCGGGCAACACGCTGCAGGTCGCATACACCAGGCGGCCTCCCGGCTTCACCAGCGTTGCCGCCGCGGCGAGAATTTTTGTCTGCTTGGCAGCGAGCTCCGGGATGCCGTTTGCCGTCTGTCGCCATTTGAGATCGGGATTGCGACGCAACGTGCCGAAACCGCTGCACGGCGCGTCGACCAGGACGCGATCGATCTTGCGCGCAAGGCGCTTGACTTTGGTATCGCGTTCGTCGTCGATCAGGATTGCCTGCACGTTCGACAATCCGGAACGGGCAAGGCGCGGCTTCAATTTCGCCAGCCGGCGCGGCGACACGTCGAACGCATAGACGCGTCCCTGCGAGCGCATCAGCGCACCGAGCAGCAGCGTCTTGCCACCGGCGCCGGCGCAAAAATCGACGACCATGTCGTTGCGTTTCGGAGCCATCAGGAAACCGAGCAACTGGCTTCCTTCGTCCTGCACTTCGATCGCGCCATCGACGAACAGGGGATGCAGTTGCAATGCGGGCTTGGTCGCAAGGCGCAAGCCCAGCGGCGAGTAGGTCGTCGGCGTAGCCGCGATGCCTGAACTCGCGAGTGCGCTCATCGCCTTCTCACGCGTCGTCTTGGTGCTGTTGACGCGCAAGTCGAGCGGTGCCGGCACCAACCACGAGCGGGTCAAGGCTTGTCGGTCGCCGTCAGCCATGTGCACTCCCGAGCTTTTCCCACAGCCAATCGGGCAACTCGGCGGCTTCGGCGTCGGATAGCGTAGGGCGTTTGGCCTTGAAAGCCTTCGCCCACGCCGATTCGTCGGGCGATAAAGCGGGTTCGATTTCACGCAGGCTGGCGCCTGATTCGCGCAGCGTGACGGCGATCGCCAGCCCTCGTGGTGTGGCGCCGCCTGCCTGCGCACCCAATGAACGCAGGCGCCGCAGCGTCGCGAATACGCCATCGGCGACAAAGGCGCGGTCGTTCTGGCCCAGCTCGTGGTGGCGGCGGAAAAAATCGCGCAGCGCTGCGTCGGCGGGCTGCGTCAATGGCAGCACGGTCGCGAGTGCGTCGGTAAGCGCGCCCAGCAGGTTGGCGCGCACGGTCATTGCTGCGCTACGGTTTCGCTTTCGTCGACGCGAATGCTGTCGAGCAATCCCTCGACCGTGACGCGGCCGTTGTTCAACCGCACTTTCACTGCGACGTAGCGCAGTTTCGGCGCGAGCCAGAACTGCGCGTCGATGACGCCGTCACCGTTCACCTTCTTCCAGATTTCGGTGTCGACGTCGCCGAACGGCAAGGTTATTTTTTCGGTACCTACGCGCTTGAACCCGTAGTGATAGATCTTGCGCGTCGTAGCGACGTTGAATTGCATCTCGTCGCCCGTCGGCGGCGAAAAATAGAATTGCCACAGCACGACCAGAGGATCGAACGTAGGCATTTCGAGCGGCATCGATTTCTCGTCCTTCAGCAGCACCATCCCGGTTTCCCAATCGAAGGTTGCTGCTTCGCGGCGGTGGGTGCTCGTGCGCTCGATGCTGTAGCTATCCGGCTGCAAGCCCGTCGCCGTTATCGCGCCTTCGCTTCGGGCTTTGGCTTCGCCCGGGAACAGCAATGCGGCGAGTCCGCGCGCTTGGCCGACGGTCAGGATCTTGTACTGTCCGCCCGAATGTTCGAGTCGGTAGGTGGCGTCGCCGATCTGGAATCCCTGGGTGCCGAGAAAGGCCCGATAGGCGAGGTCGATGCGTGGCGGCAGATGTCGCGGCGGGGATTGTGGTTCGGTCGCGGCCACTGCGACCGGCTCGTCGACAGGTTCGGCGACTTTGGGGGCGGCCGTTGCGATCTCCGGCCCTGGGTCAGCGTCGACGTCGGGCGACTCGAGCGGCGGGGCCTCAGGCGCAGGCGCAGGCGTAGGCGTAGCGACCGGCACGGTCGCACGCGCGGTCGCCGAAGCGCGGCGTTTCGGCTTCGGCGCCGCCTTGGGTTCAGCGACCGGCGGTGGTGGAAGTTCGGTGATGCTTGCCACCAAAGGCGGCATCGAGTCTGAATTTGGCCCGAGCTGAACCGGCCACTCAACGAGCAGCAGGTGGACCAGCAGCGACGCGAAGACCGCGAGCGCCAGTACGCGACCAGCGGTCGAAACCTTGCGTGTTGCCAGCGATGGGGACGAATTGTTCAAGAAGCGGTTCAAGAGACGCGTTGTGTGGGTGGCAGCGTTGCTTGGACGCCCTCCGTGCCCAGGCGTTCCATGCTTCGTTCAGCTCAGTCAGTGTTCACCGCCGGTGCGAGCAGCGATGCTGCTTCCGTATCTGCATTGTGCTCCGTTCCACCCTTAACGTGCACCGCATTCCCTGCGATGACCAGCCGGTCTTCGCAGAACCAACGAACCGCGGCGACCAGCAGCCGATGCTCGACCTCGAGCACACGGGCAGCAAGGCTGGCTTCGTCGTCGCCTTCGCGCACCGGCACCGCGCCTTGCGCAACGATTGGCCCATGGTCAACGTCTGCCGTGACGAAATGAACGGTGCAGCCATGAATGCGCACGCCGTCCGCCAACGCGCGGCGATGCGTATGCAAGCCGGCGTACGCGGGCAGCAGGGATGGATGGATGTTGAGCAGGCGACCGGCGTAACGCGCGACAAATCGGGCGCTCAATACGCGCATGAAGCCTGCGAGCACGATCAGATCCGGCGTCATTGCGTCAATGGCGTGTTCCAGCGCCTGCTCGAATGCATCGCGTCCGCCGAAGCTCTCATGGTCGACAACTTGCGAGGTGACACCGGAATTCGCAGCGCGAGCGAGGCCGCCTGCTTTCGGCCGGTTGCTGATAACACCGACCACCCGCGCGGAAAGCGTGCCCGCGTGTACTGCGTCGAGTATCGCAGCCATGTTGGATCCGCGGCCCGATATCAGGATCACCAGCCGCTTGAGACCTGGCGGCGTCATTGTTGAGTTGTCAGACGACGACGGTGCCCGGCGCGCCGGCGCCGCGAGGTACCACGGTGCCGATCGCGTGGGCGCTTTCGCCGAGTTCGTTCAGGCGCGCGATCACCGAAGACGCGGCTGCCGCCGAGACCGCCAGCACCAGACCGATGCCGCAATTGAAGACGCGAAACATCTCTTCATCGGCGACGTTGCCCTGCCGTTGCAGCCACTCGAATATCGGCTGCTGCGGCCAACTGCGCGCGTCGATCTTCGCAGCGAGTCCATCGGGGAACATGCGGTGCGTGTTCTCGGTGAGGCCGCCGCCGGTGATGTGTGCCATCGCCTTGACTTCGTGCTCAGCCAGCAGCGCTCGCACGCCCTTCACATAGATTCGTGTTGGTTCGAGCAGCGTCTCACCAAGTGAACGCGCGCCGGTAACACCGGGAATCGGCTGCTTCAACTCGGCGCCGCTCGTATCGAGAATTCGGCGAATCAACGAAAAGCCGTTGGAATGCGGACCGCTGGACGCGAGGCCGATCAGCACGTCGCCCGCGATGAGCTTGCTGCCGTCGATCGCAAGCGACTTTTCGACGACGCCGACCGCGAATCCCGCCAGGTCGTATTCGCCGGGAATGAATGCCCTCGGGTGTTCGGCCGTTTCGCCGCCAGCCAATGCGCAGCCGGCTAATTCGCATCCTCGCGCAATGCCGCGTACGACTTCGGTCGCCACACTGACATCGAGCGTCTCGCAGACGAAGTAGTCGAGAAAGAACAGCGGCTCGGCACCCTGGACCAGGATGTCGTTGACGCTCATCGCCACCAGATCGATGCCTATCGTGTCGTGCTTGTCGAGCGCGAAAGCGAGTTTGAGCTTGGTTCCGACACCGTCCGTTCCTGCGACCAGGACGGGTTGCTTATAGCCCTTGGGCAACTCGATCAGGGCGCCGAAACCGCCGATGCCGGCCAAGACTTCGGGTCGCATCGTGCGTCGGGCAAAGGGCTTGATGTTCTCGACCAGCCGATCGCCCGCATCCATGTCGACACCCGATTGGCGGTAGGAGAGCGATGCCTTGGGCGCGTTCATTGTCCGGTTTCGATTGAGTCGCGGCGGGACGCACGGTAAAGTGCGCGATCTATCGAGGATTTTACCGCAAATGATACCCGGCGGACCGCATGGCGACGATCGTCCCGACCCACGCACGAGGCAAACGCTAGCCAATCCCGTACTCGGCTACGCGCAGGGAAAGCGCCTCAACCTGAGCGTGCAGCAATACGCGTGGCTGGGTATCACGCTGCTGATCATTGCGGCGCTGCTGCGCTGGCTGGGTCCGGTGCTCACGCCTTTCCTGATCGCCGCGATCCTCGCTTATATCGGAAAGCCCGCCGTCAGCTGGGCAGAGCAGCGCCGCGTGCCGCGCACCCTGAGCACCACAATCGTATTGGCGGTAACCGGAGCCGTGCTCTTTGGTCTGGCGCTGGTGTTGACGCCGCTCGTGCATTCGGAGTTTTCACAATTGCTGAAGCGCCTTCCGCAGCTGCTTGCGCTGTTGCACGACAAAGTCGCACCTTGGCTGGAGCAGCAGTTCGGCATCGAACTTCAGCTCGATGTCGCGTCGATCAAGCAGTACCTCAGCGAGAACGCGCAAAGCGCGCAGGAGATGTCGCTCAAGGTGCTGAAGAGCATCAGGTCGGGCGGCACGCTCCTGCTGGAAATCGTGATCAACCTGGCGTTGATTCCCGTCGTCATGTTCTATCTGCTGCGCGACTGGAACATCATCGCCTGGCGCGTCGAGGAATTGACGCCGCGCCGATGGCTGCCGCTGGTGCGCACGATGGCCGTGGAGATTGACGACGTCCTCGCCGAATTCCTGCGCGGGCAGGCGTCGGTAATGGCGGTGCTCGCGATCTACTACGTCACGGCGCTGTGGCTCGCGGGTTTGCAGTTCGCGCTGCCGATCGGAATCCTGACGGGCCTGCTGGTATTCATTCCCTATGTCGGATTTGGCCTGGGGCTGATGCTCGGCATGATCGCCGCGCTTCTGCAATGGACCGACTGGCCCGCGTTCGCGGCCGTGGCCGCCGTCTATGGCGTCGGCCAGTTGCTCGAGAACTACGTTCTGGTGCCATGGCTGGTCGGCGACCGCATCGGTCTGCATCCGCTCGCGGTCATCTTTGCGCTCCTCGCATTCGGCCAGCTGTTCGGATTCGCCGGAGTGCTGCTGGCACTTCCGGCGAGCGCTGTGCTGCTGGTCTTGTTGAGGCATTTGCGCGCCATGTACCGCGAATCCGCGTTCTACCGCTAAAGGAACCGGCCGCATCGGCATCATAGGTTCCCCGAATGGAACAACTGGTATTCGAGCTCGCTCCGGCGGAGCCACCTCGGTTCGCAAACTTTTTGCCGGGCCCCAACGCGGAACTGGTTCATCTGTTGCCGAAGTTTGTTGCGGGCGGCGTCGACGAGACGGGTTTGTTGATCTGGGGCGTCCCGGGCTCAGGTAAAACGCATCTTTTGCGCGCCGCGACCGCGTTCGCGCGGGACAGTGGCATCGACGCGCAATTTTTCCTGGACGCCGATGAGCTGGACGACGCGACGATCGCGGAGCCTCCGCAACTCGTCGCGATCGACAATATCGATGCCGCTGCCACGACAGCCGCCGGCATCTTCACCCTGTACAACCGGCTCAAGGATCGCGGCGGGCATTTGCTCGCCGCCAGCCGCACGCCACTGGTCGCGTTGCCTTTGCGGGAGGACGTGCGCACACGTCTCGGCTGGGGACTGGTGTACGAGGCCTTGCCGCTCAGTGACGACGATAAGCCCGAGGCGATGGCGGCCTTTGCCCGTCAACGGGGATTCGTGCTGTCGCCCGACGTTATCGATTATCTGTTGCGACACGTTCGCCGCGACATGCCTTCGCTGCTGGCAACCCTGGCAGCGATGGATCGCGCGTCGCTCAGCGCGAAACGACCAATCACGGTGCCGTTGCTGAAAACGTGGCTGAAGGCGTCGCAATGAAGCTGCCCCGTAAATCGCCGCAGCGTCTGAGTTTGTTCGATCTGGACAACACCCTCATTGCCGGTGACAGCGACTATGGCTGGGCCCGCTTCCTGATCGACATCGGCGTACTCGACGCGGAAGCCTACGAGCGGCGCAACGCTGCGTTCCTGGCGGATTACCAGGCGGGGACGCTCGACATCAATGCTTTCCTCGCCTTCCAGTTGAGGCCCTTGGCGGAGCACGCGCCTGCCCGTTTGCTGGCATGGCGCGACCGCTTTGTGGACGAAGTGATCCTGCCCATGTTGCTGCCGGCCGCGAGGAAGGTCGTCGACGAGCGCCTTGCGGCCGGGGATCTGGTTGCTGTCGTCACCGCGACGAACAGTTTTATCACCCGGCCGATCGCAGAGTTGTATGGGATTCGGCATCTGATCGCCACTGAACCCGAAGTCGTCGACGACCGCTACACCGGCGGGGTGACCGGCGTTCCCTGCTTCCAGGCCGGAAAGCTGACCTGCCTGCACCAATGGCTGTCGGGACGAGGGCTGCAACTCGAGGATTTCGCGCAGTCGTGGTTCTACAGCGATTCCCACAACGACCTGCCCTTGCTTTCGGCAGTATCGAATCCGGTCGCGGTGGACGCTGATCCGAAGCTCTTGCGAGAGGCGCAAGCCCGCGGCTGGCCGGTGTTAAGTTGGCGTTGAACCCCGCCATATCGTCGTGCTAAAGTAGGTTCGAGCGCTGCCGCGTGGTCAAAGGCGGGGACTGTAAGCGCCCTGTCAACCGTTTGCGCCACGATGGCGTTAATGGCGGCGACACAAGCTTCAGTGTCGCCCCACCCACCTACGACTGAGGACGAAACATGAATAAGCTGTTGACCGCGCTGCTCGTTGGCGCATTTGCAGTTTCGCTGCCCGCCGTCGCGCAAAACGCCGCCCCGGCAGCAGCTCCCGCCGCAGCGCCGATGGCCGCACCCATGAGCGACGCGGACAAGGCGAAGGCCGACAAGGCCGCCAAGAAAGCCGAAAAGAAGAAGCAGAAGGCCGAGCGCAAGGCCAAGCATGACGCCGAAATGAAGAAGAACCCGCCGAACACGAGCGAGAAAGAGAGCGCAGTGCATACGGATGGAGTCACGTCGACCGGGAAGATGAACCCGCCAGGCGCCCAAGCCACGCGCAACGCCGGTGGTAGCCCACAGGCAACTCCGAATGTGAAGACCGACCCGAACGCCATGAAGGACCGTCCGGGCGCGAAAGCTTCGCAGCAAGCCGGTTCCGCGAAGGAAGGCACTGCGGTTGTGCCCCCGACCGATGCCGAGCTGGCCAAGAAGGGTGCTGCCCCCGCTACCAAATAAGTTTTTAGGACGTTATTCGCAGCCCGGAACCCGCAAGGGTCCGGGCTGTTGTTTTTTTAAGCGACCATTCATAGTGCAGGTCATGACTAAAAAGCAGCGCATCGTCGTCGGATTGTCGGGCGGGGTCGACTCCTCGGTCGCGGCGTGGCTGCTGAAACGCCAAGGACACGAAGTGATCGGCGTCTTCATGAAGAACTGGGAAGACGACGACACCGACGAGTACTGCACATCGCGCGTGGACCTGGTCGACGCCGCGTCGGTCGCCGACGTCATCGGGATCGAACTCCATGCGGTCAACTTCGCCGCGGAATACCGCGAACGCGTTTTTTCGCAGTTCCTGCGCGAGTATCAGGCGGGACGCACTCCTAATCCGGACGTTCTGTGCAACAACGAGATCAAGTTCGCTGCCTTCCTCGATCATGCGAAAGAACTGGGGGCGGAAAGCATTGCTACCGGCCACTACGCACGCACCCGCCGCACGCCGTCGGGCGTCGAGTTGCGCAAAGCCGTAGATGCGGGCAAGGACCAGACGTATTTCCTGCATCAACTGGAGCAGCGGCAACTTGCGTCGGCGTCGTTCCCCATTGGCGAGCTCACCAAGCGTGAAGTACGGGCAATCGCCAAGGAAGAAGGCATTCCGACCTACGCGAAAAAGGATTCGACCGGCATCTGCTTTATCGGCGAACGCCCGTTTCGCGATTTCCTGGCGCGCTACCTGCCGAAGGAGCCCGGCCCGATCGAAAGTGCTGACGGACACGTGCTGGGACGCCACCAGGGTCTCGCGTATTACACGCTCGGCCAGCGGCAGGGTCTGGGCATTGGCGGCACGCGCGGCGGCAGCGACGAGCCCTGGTTCGTCATGCGTAAGGATCGCAGCCGCAACGCCTTGATCGTGGTGCAGGGACATAACGACCCTCGGCTATTCGCCGACTCGCTCGATATCGAGTCGATGCACTGGATCGCCGGCATAGCGCCGGAGGGGGCGCGGTTCGGCGCGAAGACGCGTTACCGCATGGCCGATGCGACGTGCAGCATCGACCGAAACGTCAACACGGCTGCCGGGTCGGGGTGGCGGGTGAAGTTCGATCAGCCGCAGTGGGCGCCGACTCCAGGTCAATACCTCGTTCTCTACGACGGCGACGTTTGTCTGGGTGGGGGCATCATTGCGTCCAGCAGCCTCGCCACGCAGGCGCCCGCGTTGTCAAAAACGGATGACTCCGCGGATGACTCGAAACACACCGCTCTGGTCGAGGGCGGCTGAGCTATAAGCCCAATTGCGGGCGCGGCCGAGCAACGGCGCTGCCTTTGGTGTCGCCGGGCAGGCCCGGGTGTCTCGTTAGAACGGAATATCGTCGTCCAAGTCGTCGACGTTCTTCTTGGCGCCGCTGGCGCCGCCGCCGCTGCTTTTGCCACCACCGCCACCACCACCCGCGGGCCTGCTGCCGCCACCTGATCCGCGTTCGCCATCACTCGGCGGTTCGCCCATCGCGCTTGCCCCGCCGCCTCCGCGACTGCCCAGCATCTGCATGCGGTCGGCGATGATTTCAGTCGTGTACTTGTCCTGACCGTCCTTGTCTTGCCACTTGCGAGTCTGCAAGCGACCCTCAACATAGACCTGACTGCCTTTTTTCAGGTACTCGCCGGCAATTTCGGCAAGCTTGCCGAAGAACGCGACGCGATGCCATTCGGTGCGCTCCTGCTTTTCGCCGGATTTGTCTTTCCAGCTGTCGGTGGTCGCGACCGAGATATTGGCCACGGCTTCGCCGCCCGTGGTGTAACGCGTTTCCGGATCGCGGCCGAGGTTGCCGACGAGAATAACTTTGTTTACCGATGCCATCGCGCTTCTCCTGTCGCAGGATGCTTACTCGATGCTGAACCTGTGTCGCTGCCCGCAGCTAGGTCGTGGGTCTAAGGCGGACGTCGGGATCGCCGCCAAAAGGCGCTCGCCAACGGTGCTCGCGCAGCGCGCAGGCGCAGATCTCGCCTGCAACGGACTCGCGCTTACGGCGGGCGCAAACAGGTTTAGATCGAGCAATCGAAAAGGAGTATATTAGCAGGTTGCCTTCGCCTTCCACACCGTATGGACTACATCCGCATTCGCGGCGCACGCACGCATAACCTCAAGAATATCAATCTCGATCTGCCGAGGCATCGGCTGATCGTGATCACCGGCCTGTCGGGCTCGGGCAAGAGTTCGCTCGCCTTCGATACGCTGTATGCCGAAGGCCAGCGGCGCTACGTCGAATCGCTGTCGGCGTACGCGCGCCAGTTTCTTCAGTTGATGGAAAAGCCGGATGTCGATCTGATCGAAGGTCTCTCGCCGGCGATCTCGATCGAGCAGAAAGCAACGTCGCACAATCCGCGTTCGACGGTCGGCACGGTCACCGAAATTCACGACTATCTTCGCTTGTTGTTCGCCCGCGTTGGCGAACCGTATTGTCCGAATCATCCGGAACAGAAGCTCTCCGCGATGACCATTTCGCAAATGGTCGATGCCGTCCTTACGCTGCCCGAAGAAACCAAGCTCATGATCCTGGCGCCTGCGATTGTCAATCGCAAGGGCGAGCAGGTCGAACTGCTGATCGAGCTGAGGGCGAAAGGCTTTGTGCGCGTCCGCGTCGACGGCAAGGTGCACGAAATCGACGCCGTGCCCAAGCTCACCAAGAACACCAAGCACACCATCGAAGTCGTCGTCGATCGCCTGCGCGTACGCCAGGACTTGAAGCAGCGCATCGCCGAGTCGTTCGAAACGGCGTTGCGCAGCGGGGACGGACGGGCGATCGCCGTTGAGATGGATTCCGGTACCGAGCACCTGTATTCGGCCAAATTCGCTTGCCCGATCTGCAACTACTCGCTGCAGGAGCTCGAGCCTCGCCTGTTCTCGTTCAACAACCCCATGGGGGCATGCCCGCGGTGCGACGGGCTCGGCTCGATCAGTTTTTTCGATCCCAAGCGCGTGGTTGCGTTTCCGCAGCTCTCGCTCGCGTCGGGCGCGATCAAAGGCTGGGATCGGCGCAATCAGTTCTACTTCCAGATGCTGCAGAGTCTTGCCAAGCACTATGGCTTCGATCTGGAGAAACCTTTCGCGCGATTGCCCGAACGCATCCAGCAGATGATCCTGTACGGCAGCGAAAAAGAGAAAATCGCGTTCCAGTATCTTTCAGAGCGTGGCAAGACGGTCGTGCGCGAGCACGCGTTCGAAGGGATCATTCCCAACCTCGAGCGCCGTTATCGCGAGACCGATTCGGTCATGGTGCGAGAGGAGCTGGCGAAGTATCTGAACTCGAAACCGTGTCCGGAATGCGACGGCACGCGCCTGCGTCGCGAAGCGCGGCACGTGAAGGTGGGACCCCCGGGTGACGAACGCGCCATCTTCGAGATCAGCAACCTTCCACTGAAGGAAGCGGGAGACTTTTTCCGCAAGCTCAAGCTCGAGGGTCAGCGGCAGGCGATCGCCGACAAGATCGTGACCGAGATCGTCAACCGCTTGCAGTTCCTGAACAACGTCGGTCTCGACTACCTGTCGCTCGACCGGTCGGCCGAGACATTGTCCGGCGGCGAAGCGCAGCGCATCCGTCTGGCTTCCCAGATCGGATCAGGCCTGACGGGCGTGATGTATGTGCTCGATGAGCCTTCCATCGGACTGCATCAGCGCGACAACGACCGCCTGTTGACGACGTTGAAGCACCTGCGCGATCTCGGCAACAGCGTCATCGTCGTCGAGCACGACACCGACGCCATCCTGGCGGCCGATCACGTTGTCGACATGGGTCCCGGCGCCGGCGAACACGGCGGACAGATCGTCGCGCAGGGCACGCCGGAAGAAATCCGTCATGCGCCGCATTCGCTGACTGGACAGTATCTCGCCGGTCACCGGCAGATTCCGATGGCGACCGAGCGACACAAGGCCGACCCCGAGCGCGTGCTGACCATTAGCGGCGCGACCGGCAACAATCTGAAGAGCGTCACGCTCAACCTGCCGGTCGGATTGTTCGTTTGCGTGACCGGCGTTTCAGGTTCAGGCAAATCGACGCTGATCAACGATACGCTCTATCACGCGGTTGCGAGGCACCTCTACGGCAGCAGCGCCGAGCCGGCCCCGCATGCTGAAATGACCGGCATCGAGCACTACGACAAGGTGATCAGCGTCGACCAGAGTCCGATCGGTCGCACGCCGCGGTCGAACCCGGCGACTTACACGGGCCTGTTCACGCCGATACGCGAGTTGTTCGCGCAAGTTAAGGAAGCTCGCGAGCGCGGTTACGGGCCGGGGCGTTTTTCGTTCAATGTCAAAGGCGGGCGCTGCGAGGCGTGTCAGGGCGACGGGCTGATCAAAGTCGAGATGCACTTCCTGCCCGACGTCTACGTACCCTGCGACGTTTGTCACGGCCAGCGCTACAACCGCGAGACGCTGGAGATCCAGTACAAGGGCAAGAACATCCACGATGTGCTGTCGATGACGGTCGAACAGGCGCATGCGTTTTTCGAGCCCGTACCAGTAGTCGCGCGCAAACTCGCCACGCTGCTCGATGTGGGTCTAGGTTACATCACGCTCGGTCAGTCGGCGACCACCTTGTCGGGCGGCGAAGCGCAGCGCGTCAAACTCGCACTGGAGTTGTCCAAGCGCGATACCGGACGCACGCTTTACATCCTCGATGAACCCACGACAGGATTGCATTTCCACGACACGGAGTTGCTGCTGACGGTGCTGCACCGGTTGCGCGATCATGGCAACACCGTGGTGGTTATCGAGCACAACCTGGATGTCATCAAGACGGCGGATTGGGTCATCGATCTGGGTCCCGAAGGTGGCGCTGGCGGCGGGACGATCATCGCCGAGGGTACGCCTGAGCAGGTCGCCGGCGTTGCGGCGAGCTACACCGGCAAGTACCTGCGAGGCTTCCTCGAAGCTCACCGTGGCAGGAAAGGCGCGCGCGTCGACGCACCGGCCGGCAGTCAGACGCGGACGAAAAAGGCGGCGGCCGATCTGCTCGGCTGACGGCGACGCGCGTTGCGCGAACGCCGCGCAACGCGTAATCCCGCTAGATCGTCAGGCGACGGTTCAATTGCACACGGTCCCTGGGCCGGTGAATATCTCGCGCGTGATCGTCTTGGTCTGCGTCGTGCCGTTGATGGTGTAGGTGAAGCTCGCTCGATTGCCGTCCTGAAACACGAATGTTGCGTCGCCTACCGACGTCCCCGTCGGGCCTCCAGGCGCGCCCAGCGGCGGGAACGGCACCGCGTTGAACGCCGGACCCGCCAACTTGAAGAGTTGCGTTCCCGCATACGTGTTCGCTGCCGTCTTGCTTGCGGTCACCACCAGCCACATCGGCGTGTGATCGTGATCGTAGGTAAACCAGCTGGCGAAGATCGTGTCGCCCTGATGGGTCAGATTGATTCCCCAACCGGCTTCCGAGCCCGCCGGCGAGGCCCACCAGAGATCGGTGTAATTGGTCGCCAGGGCGAGGTTCGACTGCGCCCCGAACATGCATACCGGCTGCGGCCCGAATAGTTGCCGGGTGATGTTCTTGGTCTGGGTGATCCCGGCCACGGTGTAGGTGAAGGTCGCATTGTTGGCGTCGATGAAGTTCACCGTCGCCGTCCCACCTAAACCGCCCACCACCGCGCCGCCGGGACTGCCGAGTGGCGGGAACGGCACTGCGTCGAAGGCGGGCCCGGTACCCTGGAACAATTGGCCGGTGTACGAGGCGCCCGTGGTCTTGGCGATGGTCGCGACCAGCCAGGTACCCTTGCCGGAGAGGTCGAACGTAAACCACGAAGCGAAGATCAGATCGCCCTGATGAGCGAAGTTGATCCCCCACCCGGACTCCGCAGGAACAAACCACAGGCCCTGGTAGTTGGGCGCTGCCGACGCAGCGGCAGCAACTACCGCAGCACCCGCGTCCAGCATTCCCGCTCCGCACGTGTTGATCGTGCATACGCATTCCAACTGATCGATAGGAAAAAACTGCGGGATCATGCACTGCGGAATGTCTGCACCGCCATCAGTGCTCGTTGTCGGAAACGGCCGCGCGGTGGACTGCAGCAACGATCTCACCTGAGCGGGTGAGAGCTTCGGGTTTGCCGACAGCATCAATCCCACCGTTCCGGTGACCAGCGGCGCCGAAAAGCTGGTGCCGGCCGAGATGTTGAAGCTGTCCGTATAAATGGGGGCGGCCGGGCTGGTTGTGCCCGAGTTCGAGGTCGTGAGAATCGGGTACAGACACGGCGAACCCGGATCCGTGTTCACGCAGTTGCCACCAGGCGCGCTAATGGCAATTTCCGGCCCGACATCGGAAAAGCCGACCTTGGTGCCCACGTGGCGCAAGCCTCCGACGGCGATGACACCGGTGCAAACCGCCGGCGACCCTGCAGTATGTCCTGCGGAATTCCCGGCAGCCGCGACCATCGTCGCTCCCGCGGCGGTGATCTGTGTGATGGCATCTTCGTAAGCGGCGTTGCACGGGGTGTCGCCGCCGAAACTCATATTCATGACCTTGGCCGGAGTCGTGTTGGTGGGAATTCCCTGCACCGGAATGCCCGCCGCCCAAAGCATCCCCGCAATGATGTCGGAGTCGAAGCCGCCGCATTTGCCAAGAACGCGCACCGGCAGCAACCGTACATTCCGCCCGACGCTCGCCATACCGATCCCGTTATTCGTCAACGCGGCAATCAATCCCGCCGTCTGCGTACCGTGCCAGGAACTATTCTTCGCCGGGCAGCCGGAAAAACTCTCGGCCTGGGTGACGAAGTCGCCCGGATCCGACGCATCGGCGTCGCGACCGTCGCCGTCATTGGAAATGAAGGTGTTGGTGACCATGTCGTAACCAGCCAACAAATTGCCACCCGCGGAAACCGGCTGTAAATCCGGATGATCGAAGCGCACGCCGGTGTCGAGGTCTGCGACGACTATCGTCGGACTTCCCAACGTCACGTTCCACGCGGGCTCGACATTGATCGAAGACTGTATGTCTCCTGCGGGTGCGCGCAGATACCATTGACCGACGCTGGGCTCGCTGCCGGTTTGTCCGTCGCCGTAGAGGGGATCGTTTGGTACGGCTAAGTGATGCCGGCGCTCGTCCGGCACCGCGTACTCAACGTCGGCGTCGAGCGCCAGTTGCCGAGCAAGTTCCGCGGAAGAGATTCCTTCTGCGAATAGCACCTGGGTCTTTCCCGGACAAGGTCCTGCCTGTACTCACCTTGAGGCCAAGACGATGTCCGACCACTTCCGCGCGCTTCGTTGCAAGCTGAACCGCGCTCAACACGCCGTCCTCCGACGCCGTCGAATCGGATCTGAATTTGACGATCACGCGAGCGGACTGCGCGATGCTGGTGTTTGGTTCCTGCGCCGATGCTTGGCCCGCGGTCATGGCGAGCACAAGTGCACCGGCGGCCAACGCGCGGCGAATAGGGAGAATCATGTTGTTCCGCAGATCGTGATGTAGGGTCGCCACGCATGCCGCGACAGGAGCGCTTCGGCTGCAGCAGTGGATGGGGTATTAGTGGGATTCCCTTATATCAGAGGCAGTCCCGCAGGGATAGTTTGCGGCGCAGCCGCTTGAATTGTCATTTCATCGGGCATCAGAGATGCGCAGCAAAAAGCGCGGCCATGGCCGCGCTTTTTGCTGTTTCACTGCTCGCTTGTGCCCGCTATTGCTCGGTGCGCGGGCTAGCGCTTACTGGATGGTGATTTGCTTGCTGTTGGCCTTGGCGACCTTCGGCAGCGTCAGTTGCAAAACACCGTCGACATGGGTTGCTTGCGTGTTGTTGGCATCGACCGCTTCCGGCAGACGGATCGCGCGGCTCAGCTTGCCGAAGCTGCGTTCCTGCCACAGCGACTTGACGCTGGCGTCGCTTTCGACGGCTTGCGCAAACTCCGCGTTGATCGTGACGTTGCGATCTTCGACCTTGATCTCAATCTTGTCCTTGGCGACGCCGGGCAATTCGGCCTTGACGACATAGGCGTCGGGCGTTTCGACGACGTCCAGAGCGATGCTGCGGGTGGCGCTGGAAGCGTCACCATTCCACGCGCCGAACACGCTGTCAAAAGCGGCGCGATCAAAAGCACGGTCCAACGGGTTGTAATAGCGAATCAGGCTGCTCATTTTCTCGATCTCCATCGGTTGTTCATTTGGTTCGGCGGCGAACCGCCGCCCACGAAACCTAAGTGGTGACCATGCGATGGATTTCAAGCGTTCCCGGCAAAAAACGTCGATGCGACCCGGGACTTGGGTCCGGCGCCGACGGGTGGGCCGCGGGCTCGGACGACCCTTATTACTCATTACTATTTGACGCGCATACCGGGCAGGGCGCCGGAATCCGGAGCGAGCAGGAAGATTCCGGGCCCCTCGCCTGAGGCGGCGAGGACCATCCCTTCGGATAGGCCGAACTTCATCTTGCGCGGAGCGAGATTGGCGACCATCGGGGTGAGGCGACCGATCAGCGCCTCGGGTTGGTAAGCAGACTTGATGCCGGCGAAGACGGTGCGATGGCGGGGCGCGCCTTTTCCTCTCGCCGACGTCGAGCGTCAGTTTCAGCAGTTTGTCCGCGCCCTCGACGTGCTGCGGCATTGACGATTCTTGCGACGCGCAGATCGATTTTGGAGAAATCGTCGATCGATATGGGGGGCAGTCGTGGCGGCCGTCGCTGTTTTGTCCGGAGCCGGCTGCGCTGCGGCAAGTGCGGGCGCTACGGCGGCGTTCGGACCTTCCAGCAGCGCGTCCATCTGCTTCGGGTCGATACGGCCAGCAGATGCGCGTAGTCGCCGATGGGGTGTCCGGCGGCCAACGGTCTGGCTATGTCGTCCCATGTTTGCGCGGGAACGTTCAGGAATTTCTCTGCGCTCGCCGCGAGGGCTGGCATGACCGGCTTCAACAGCGCGGTCAGCACCCGAAAGTCCTCGATGCACGCGGAGCACACTGCCACGGCGCGCGCCGCGCCCGTCGGGCTGCTTGACCAAGTCCCAAGGCTTGTTGCGGTCGAAATATTCGTTGGTCTGATCGGCGAGTTCCATGATCTCGCGCACGGCCTTGCCGTATTCCCTCCCGTCATACAGTTCGCCGATCCTGCCGGCAACGTCCGCCAGCCTGGTCCGGTGCCGTGTGTCGAAGGACTGCGTCTGCCCAATCAGCGTTGCCGCCTTCGCGAAGGAACCTCGACGCGCGGCTCGCGATGTTGACGTACTTGCCAACCAGATCGCTGTTGACCCGCGCGATAAAATCGTCGGGATTGAAATCGAGGTCCTCGACTTTGTCGTTCAGCTTCGCCGCAAGGTAGTAGCGCAACCAGTCGGGGTTGAGTCCGAGATCAAGATAGAAACTCGGACTGATGCCTGTACCGCGCGACTTCGACATCTTGTCGCCGGAGACCGTCAGGAAACCATGTACGTAGACGTTGTCGGGCACTCTGTACGGCGCACCGGCGAACTTGAGCATCGCCGGCCAGAAGAGCGTGTGGAAGTAGATGATGTCCTTGCCGATGAAGTGGATCTGGCGAGTGTCGGGATCGGCGAGAATCGCTTCGAAGCTTCGCGCGTCGCCGCTGTTCGTCTTGGCGCGGCCGGAGCTCACGTACTCTTTCAGGCTCGCCAGATACCCAACCGGCGCGTCCAGCCAGACGTAGAAGTATTTGCCCGGCGCGTCCGGAATCGGAATGCCAAAATACGGCGCGTCACGCGAAATGTCCCAGTCGGCGAGCGCGTCGCCATCCTTGCCCAGCCACTCCTGCGCCTTGTTGAACACTTCCGGCTGAAGTCTCGGCGCGTTTGCGTCATCACCTCGCGTCCACTGCTGCAGAAACGCCACACAGCGGGGATCGGACAGCTTGAAAAAGAAATGTTCGGACTGCTTCAGGATCGGAACCGCGCCGGTCAGCGTCGAATACGGATTGATCAATTCGGTCGGCGTGTTGACCTTGCTGCAGTTTTCACAGGCGTCGCCGTATTGGTCCTTCGCGCCGCAGTGCGGACACTCGCCCTTGATATAACGGTCCGGCAGAAACATCTCTTTGACCGGATCGAAGAATTGCTCGACGGCTTTGGTGTAAATCAGTCCCGCCGCCTTGAGCTTGCGATAGATATCCTTCGACAACTCGAAGTTGGTCGGGCTGTCGGTGCTGCTCCAGTGATCGAAACCGAGATGAAAGCCGTCGAGCGTCTTCTGCCGCGTCGCGCCGATTCGCGTTACGAGTTCCTGCGGGCTGATTCCCTCGGCTTCGGCCCTCAGCATGATCGGCGCACCGTGCGTGTCGTCGGCGCCGACGAAATGGACCGTCGTGTCGGCCTGCATACGCTGGAAACGAACCCAGATGTCGGCCTGGATGTACTCCATGATGTGGCCGATATGAAACGGGCCGTTGGCGTAAGGCAGAGCCGTGGTGACGAACAGCGTGCGGCGTGACATGCGGCTTTAGACCTTTGATGCGATAGGGGAATTGTCGATTCTAACAAACAAGCGACGCAAGACTGCCGATCAAGTACCGAGCGCGATCGATTTTCGCTAAACTTGCCACTTCACCCGTCTTCGCATTTTCGCGATCGAGGATCCCATGTCCATTGCCGAGGCCGACGTCCAGGCCAGCCTGCGTTCGCTGATTGACCCGAACACCGGACGAGATTTCGTTACCGACAAGGCGATTCGCAAGATCACCGTCGGCGCCGGTGTAACGATCGACGTTGTGCTCGGCTATCCGGCCAGGAGCCAGCATCAGGTTTTACGCGAACTCATCAGTCGGCATGTGGCGGCGCTTCCCGGCGCCGGCAATGTCACTGTCAATATCACCCAAAAGATCGCGTCGCATTCGGTTCAGCGCGGCGTCAAGCTCATCCCGGGTGTCAAGAACATCATTGCGATCGCCAGCGGCAAAGGCGGCGTAGGCAAGTCGACCACGGCCGTCAATCTGGCGCTCGCGCTGGCGGCGGAAGGCGCCAATGTTGGTGTCCTCGACGCCGACATCTACGGTCCGTCGCAGCCGACGATGCTTGGCATTGCCAGTCGGCCCGAATCGAAGGATGGCAAGACGCTGGAGCCGCTGGAAGCCTATGGCTTACAGGCGATGTCGATCGGGTTCCTCATCGACCCCGATACGCCGATGGTGTGGCGAGGACCGATGGTGACGCAGGCGCTCGAGCAATTGCTGCGCGATACCAACTGGCGCGATATCGACTACCTGATTGTCGACATGCCGCCGGGCACCGGCGATATTCAATTGACGCTGTCGCAGAAAGTGCCGGTGACGGGCGCGGTGATCGTCACCACGCCGCAGGACATTGCGTTGTTGGACGCGCGCAAGGGCCTCAAGATGTTCGATAAAGTCGGCGTACCGATCGTCGGCATCGTCGAGAACATGAGCATGCACGTCTGTTCGAACTGCGGCCACGCCGAAGCGATATTCGGCGAAGGCGGCGCGCAGAAGATGAGCGACGAGTACGACGTGCCTTTCCTCGGCGCGCTGCCGCTGGACATTCGGATACGTCAGCAGGCGGACTCGGGACGGCCGACGGTCGTCGCCGATCCCGACGGGGCGGCCGCGGCCATCTACCGCTCGGTCGCACGCAAGGTGGCCGTGTTCGTCGCGCAGAAGGGCGAAGATTTCTCGGCCAAGTTTCCCAATATCGTTATTCAGAACACCTGACTCCGCGTGCGCTGAAACTCGCCCGCGTAACATTGGATTCCACCCACTGGTCCCACAAATGTCAATCAAGTCGGACAAATGGATCCGCCGCATGGCGGCGGCACACGGCATGATCGAGCCGTTCGAACCCGGGCAGGTGCGCGAAGTCGACGGCCGCAAGATCGTCTCGTACGGAACGTCGAGCTACGGCTACGATATCCGCTGTTCGAACGAATTCAAACTGTTCACGAACCTCAATTCGACGATTGTCGACCCGAAGAATTTCGACGACAAATCGTTCGTCGACTTCCGTGGCGACTCGTGCATCATCCCTCCCAACTCGTTCGCGCTCGCGCGCACCGTCGAATACTTCCGCATACCGCGCAACGTGCTGACGATCTGCCTGGGCAAGTCGACTTATGCGCGCTGCGGGATCATCGTCAACGTGACGCCGTTCGAGCCCGAGTGGGAAGGTTATGTAACACTGGAATTCTCGAACACGACGCCATTGCCAGCGAAGATCTACGCCAACGAAGGCGTCGCGCAAGTGATTTTCTTCGAGTCGGACGAAGTCTGCGAAACCTCGTACAAGGATCGCGGCGGCAAGTACCAGGGGCAGAAGGGCGTCACGCTACCCAAGATCTAGTCAGATCCTAAGCCAGATGACATCGCTAGCGTCGTCGAAGCGCGGCTCGATCGCCGTCATCGCGCTGTGCCAGGTTGCGGCGATGGCGGTTTGGTTCTCCGCCTCCGCAGTCACGCCGGCGCTCGCTGCCGAGTTTCACCTGTCGAATTTCGCGCAGGCCGCACTGACCAGCGGTGTCCAGGCAGGGTTCGTCATCGGTTGCCTGGCAAGCGCATTCCTGGGACTTCCGGATCGCATCGAGCCGCGGCGACTGTTCGCCGCGTCGGCCGCGATCGCAGCCTTCGCCAACGCGGGTCTGCTGTGGGTCGATCCCGGTTCGATCTACGGTCCGCTGCTCCGCGTGGTCACCGGCATCGGGATGGCGGGCGTGTATCCAGTCGGGATGAAGCTTGCTTCGACCTGGGCGCGTGACGATATCGGCTTCATGGTCGGCATCCTCGTCGGCGCGCTGACGGTCTGGGCTCGGCCGCGCCGCAACTGTTCAATGCCTTCGGTGGCGTCGACTGGCGGTTGACGGTGGCGCTGGCCTCAGTCAGCGCCGCTGTTGCCGCACTGGCAATCGCGCTGGCCGGCGTCGGCCCCAACCGCAAGCCTTCGCCGCCGTTTGACCCGCACGCGATGCTCGATGCCTGGCGCGACGTCCCGTTGCGCCTCGCCAACCTGGGTTACCTGGGCCATATGTGGGAGCTCTACGCGATGTGGGCGTGGATAGGCGTATTCCTGAACGCGAGCTTTGCCCTGTCGTTGCCGGCCGAATCGGCGCAGTTTGCCGCCAGGCTGGCGGCGTTCGCGACCATTGCCGCAGGCGGGTTCGGCAGCGTCGCCGCCGGACTTTTCGCCGACCGCGTCGGTCGCACGACGGTGACCATCGTGGCGATGGCGATCAGCGGCAGCTGTGCCGCCGCCGTGGGACTGTTCTTCGGCGGTGCGCCATGGCTGCTGGTTGCGATATGCATTGTCTGGGGCATCAGCATCGTCGCCGACTCGGCGCAGTTTTCGGCGTCGATCGTCGAGCTCGCCGACCCGGCGCGCGTCGGCACCATGCTCACCTTGCAGACCGCGATGGGTTTCACGCTGACTCTGGTGACCATTCACTTGCTTCCCGATTTCGTCGATGCGTGGGGGTGGGGGCACGCCTTCATCCCGCTGGCGATCGGTCCGGCGGTCGGTGTCTGGGCGATGGTTCGCCTGCGACAGAACCCTGCATCGAAACGACTTGCCGGCGGCAGACGATAATTTGTAACTCGGCTGGAACCTCCCTGCCGCACGGCGTAGCATCGGAAAGCTTGGGTGCGATGTCACTGCGCCGGCGTTCCTGTGCGATCTGACCGAGGAGGCGTTGATGGCTTACCATCTGGAAGGAAGGTTGCTCGAAGTCTGCAATTGTCGCGTTCTGTGCCCGTGCTGGATCGGCGAGGATCCTGACTATGGCACCTGTGACACCATCGTCTCGTGGCACTTCGACAAAGGGACGATCAACGGCGTCGATGTCTCCGGCCACACGATCGCGATGGTCGCGCACATTCCCGGGCAATATCCTGAAAGGCAACTGGCGCGCCGCCGTCTATTTGGACGACAAGGTGAGCGCGAAGCAGGAAGAAGCCATCCTCGGCGTCTATACCGGCAAGCTGGGCGGGCCCGTCGCGGAACTGGCCAAGCTCGTCGGCGAAGTGGTCTCGGTGGAAAAGGTAGCGATCCAATGGGACGTCCACGGTGGCAAGGGCGTCATCAAAATAGGTACCGCAGCCTACGCCGAGCTCGAGCCGTACAAGAGTGCCAGCGGGCACACGACGACCCTGACCGATACCGTCTTCTCGACCGTGCCCGGCGCGCCGGTATTTGTCGGCAAGAGCCCGCGTTACCGGTCCAAGAACGACAAGCTCGGTATCAACCTCGACATCAGCGGACACAACGCGCTGCAAAGTACCTTCGTGTTCAACGCCTGATCGCTAGGGCGACGAGGACCAGCTAGCCGGCGCTCCGATGGCTGATCGCCACGCCGGCGCGACCGTGCCCAGCGCCGCTCGCAGCGTCGATCCGGCGACCCTGCGACTGGCGCTCGTTGCAGGCTTGTCGCTGGTCGCCTGGACGGCGCTGGCGCTTTGGAGCGTCAGCCCTTATTCGCGTTATCTCGAGCACGGGGGCTGGGCCGATGCCGGCCTTCTCGGAGAACTTTGCCGCAGCTTCCCGCAAGGCTCGTGGATCATTCCCGCCTTGATCTACTCAGTCGCGTGGCTGCTGATGATCACGGCGATGATGCTGCCGACGACACTGCCTTTGCTGGGCATTTTCGGGAAGCTCGTTGCCGGTCGTCCCGATGCTGGAACGTTGCTGGGAAGAGTCATCCTCGGCTATGGGATTGCGTGGCTCGGTTTCGGGTTGGCGGCTCACGGTCTTGATAGTCTGCTGCACGCCGGTGCCGCACAGCTCGGCTGGCTCAGGGGTCGTGGCTGGATCGTCGGCGCGATCGTCCTCGCCGGCGCCGGGGCTTTCCAGTTCAGCGCCCTCAAGTACCGATGCCTGGAAAAATGCCGAACGCCCTTCGGGTTCGTCAACCAACGCTGGCACGGACTCGCCCCGCGTCGCGAGGCGCTGCGGATCGGCATCGACCACGGCATCTTCTGCGTCGGCTGCTGCTGGGCCTTGATGGCAGTCATGTTTGTCGTCGGCATGGGCAACCTCGGGTGGATGCTCGTCGTCGCTGCGGCGATGGCGGCCGAGAAAAATCTGCGCTGGGGACGTCACCTGCGCACGCCGCTCGGGCTGGGTCTGATCGCATGGGCAGGAATCATGGTGGCGACCAACGTATAGAGCCTCGCTCGCGCGCAGCGCGAACACCGCAAGCGCCTTGCAGTGCGCACTGCCTTCGGGCGAATTGGCTTCATCCCCGGATCTACAAACCCTTACGAATCGGCGGTAGCCAACCCACCCGAATCGCCGCATAATGCGCGCCTTTCCGGCTACCGCCGGCCGCCGCCACCTCGCCCCAAGACTGGACCGCCGCAATGAAATTCCGCTTTCCGATCGTTATCATCGACGAAGATTTCCGTTCCGAGAACGCGTCGGGTCTGGGCATCCGCGCGCTGGCGGACGCGATTCAGAAAGAGGGGATGGAAGTCCTGGGCGTCACCAGCTACGGCGACCTCTCGCAATTCGCCCAGCAGCAGTCGCGCGCATCGGCGTTCATTCTGTCGATCGACGACGAGGAATTCGGCGCGGGTTCGGTTGAGGAAACCGAGTCGGCGCTCAAGAGCTTGCGCGCGTTTGTCGAAGAGATCCGCTTCAAGAACGCCGAGATTCCGATCTACCTGTATGGCGAGACTCGCACGTCGCGCCACATTCCGAACGACATCTTGCGCGAGCTGCACGGCTTCATCCACACGTTCGAAGACACGCCGGAGTTCGTTGCGCGACACATTATTCGCGAGGCGAAAAGCTATCTCGATTCGTTGGCGCCGCCGTTCTTCCGCGCGCTGGTCGACTATGCGCAGGACGGTTCGTATTCGTGGCATTGCCCCGGACACTCGGGCGGAGTGGCTTTCCTGAAAAGCCCGGTCGGCCAGATGTTCCACCAGTTCTTCGGCGAGAACATGCTGCGCGCCGACGTCTGTAACTCGGTCGACGAACTCGGGCAGCTGCTCGACCACTCGGGCCCGGTCGCAGCGGCCGAGCGCAATGCCGCGCGCATTTTCAACGCGGACCACTGTTTCTTCGTCACTAACGGAACGTCGACGTCGAACAAGATGGTGTGGCACGCGACGGTCGCGCCGGGCGACATCGTCGTTGTCGACCGCAACTGCCACGTGTCGATTCTCCACGCGATCACGATGACCGGCGCGATCCCGGTTTTTCTGACGCCGACGCGTAACCACCTCGGCATCATCGGTCCGATCCCGCTGGAGGAATTCAGCCCGGAGAACATCCGCAAGAAGATCGAGGCCAACCCGTTCGCGCGTGAAGCGAAGAATAAGCAGCCGCGCATCCTGACCATCACGCAAAGCACTTATGATGGCGTCGCCTATAACGTGGAAATGCTCAAGGACACGCTGGGCGACTGGATCGAGACCCTGCACTTCGACGAGGCCTGGTTGCCGCACGCCGCTTTCCACGATTTCTACAAGGACATGCATGCCATCGGCCGCGATCGACCGCGGAGCAAGAAGGCAATGGTCTTTGCGACGCACTCGACCCATAAGCTCCTCGCCGGAATCTCACAGGCGTCGCAGATCATCGTGCAGGAGTCCCAAACGCAAAAGCTCGACCGGCATACGTTCAACGAAGCGTATTTGATGCATACGTCCACCTCGCCGCAGTACGCGATCATCGCATCGTGCGACGTGTCTGCGGCGATGATGGAAGCGCCGGGCGGCACCGCATTGGTCGAAGAGTCAATCACCGAGGCACTCGATTTTCGTCGCGCGATGCGCAAGGTCGACGACGAATGGGGCAAGGACTGGTGGTTCAAGGTCTGGGGACCGGACAAGCTGACCGCCGACGGAATGGGAAAGCGCGAAGACTGGATCCTGAAGGCGAACGAAAAATGGCACGGGTTCGGCAATCTCGCGCCGGGATTCAACATGCTCGACCCGATCAAGGCGACGGTCATCACGCCGGGACTCGATGTGTCAGGCAAGTTTGCGAAGACGGGGATCCCGGCGTCGATCGTCACCAAATATCTGGCTGAGCACGGCGTCATTGTCGAGAAGACCGGCCTCTATTCGTTCTTCATCATGTTCACGATCGGCATCACCAAGGGGCGCTGGAATACGCTGGTGACCGCGCTGCAGCAGTTCAAGGACGACTACGACAAGAACCAGCCGCTGTGGAAGATCCTGCCGGAGTTCTGCGCGAAGCAGCCGTCGTACGAAGCGGTCGGCTTGCGCGACCTGTCGCAACAGATCCACGACATGTACAAGGCCAACGACGTCGCTCGAGTGACCACCGAGATGTATCTATCGGACATGCAACCGGCGATGAAACCGTCCGATGCGTTTGCCTGCATGGCGCATCGCGAAATCGACCGGGTCGAGATCGACCAGCTCGAGGGCCGTGTTACCAGCGTATTGCTAACGCCTTATCCGCCCGGCATACCGCTGTTAATCCCCGGTGAGCGCTTCAACCGGACGATCGTGCAGTTTCTGCAGTTCGCTCGCGACTTCAATCAAAAATTTCCCGGCTTCGATACCGACATCCACGGCCTGGTCGAGACCAAGGATGCAACGGGAAGGCTGCGCTACTTCGTCGACTGCTGCCGCCCGAAGTAGGAGTGCTGCGCGAGGCAGCGCTCAGCGCCGCGCGCGTTTCTCGTCATCGGCTTCCCGAACGCTTCCATCCGGCAAGCGCTCCTGGCATTCGACGAAGATTCGCGCGGTGCAATCGCGGCAGATCCCGGAATCCAGACGCGAATAGATCGCGTGGATAGCCGCGTCCTTGCTTGCAAAGATGTGGTGGCGGCCGATGCGATCGACGAAACCTCCGCGTTCCAGCACGTCGGTCACCGCCGGTTTCAGATTGCACAGGTACAAGGCGCCGCCGGCGGCACGCTGCGTTTCTGCCTCGCGCTCCAGCAAATCCGCCCCAGCGACATCGATGAAATTGATGCCGCTGCCGATCAGCAGAACGTGTTTTCGCGCCGGGTCCCGCGCCCGCAGCAACGACAGGGCTTCGAGGACATGATCGACCGCGCCGAAAAAGAGCGAACCGTCGACGCGCAAAAGCGCAAGCTGCGGACACTCGGGCAGGTTGCCCTGCGGACCGCGCGCTCCGACTACTTCGAAGCGGCGCAGAGGCGATGCAGGGTCGGGTGCGACGCGCCGAATCGCGGGGTGCGTGGTGCGGTTGAGGTAAGCAAATAACGAGAAGAGCACGCCGACCATGATCGCGAATTCGAGTTGGACCAGCAGCGTCGCGAAGAATGTGACTGCGAGAACCAGTGTCTCGCTTCGGCTGGTGCGCACGATCTCGCGAATACGCGGCAAGTTGATCAGGCCAAAGGCGATGATGAACAGCAGCGCCGCCATCGTCGCCAACGGCAGGTAGGCCGCGAGCGGGGCGACCAGGACGACGACGAGCAACAGGATCACTGCGGCAAAGACGCTCGCCAGCGGGGTTTTTGCGCCGGCCTCGTAGTTGGCGCTGGTCCGGTTGAACGACCCCGACGTCGGATAGCTCGATGTGAATGCGCCAACAATATTCGCCAGCCCCTGGCCAATGAATTCCTGATTACCGTCAATGCGTTGACCGGAGCGCGCAGTGACTGCCCGCGCACTCGCGACAGCTTCGGTCAATCCGATCACTGTAAGAGCCAACGCGATCGGCGCCAGTGTGCGCCAGGTGCCTGCGGAAAAGTCGGGCAACGACAAGGTCGGTATGGCCGAAGGCAGCGTACCAATCGTCGGCACCCGTGCTACGCCTGCGCGAGCAAGCGCGAAAGCAAAGACGCCGCCCCCGATCATTCCCGCGAGCATATAGGGGACCCGCGCGAGCCATCGCTTGGCCGCCAGCGCGGCGAGCAAGGTTACACAACCGACCGACAGCGCCCACCGGTCGAATTCGCCGAAGTGTTCGACGAATGCCGCGATGGTCGTGCCGAAGCTGGCCGATGCCGGAACGGGGATGCCAAAGAAATTCTTGAGCTGCGCGGCAACGATGAGCAGGCCTGCGCCCGCAGTGAAACCGATGACCACGGTGGTCGATATGAAGTTAACCAGTGCGCCGAGACGCGCGAGGCCCAGCCCTAGCTTGATCAATCCGATCATCAGACTCAAAGTCAGCACCAGACGGATGTACTCTGGCGAAAACGGTACCGCCAGCGCGCCAAGCGAGGCGAACACCATCAGCGAAGTCGCATTGGTCGGACCCGAGACCAGGTGCCACGACGAACCCCATAACGCGCCGACGACCGCCGGCAACATCGCGCCATAAAGCCCATATTCCGGTGGGAGGCCGGCAAGCGTGGCGAACGCGACGGCTTGCGGCAGCACGATCATTGCACCCACTGCACCCGCCAGAAGGTCGGCGCGCAATGTCATCGCCGACACGCGATCGCGCCAAGCGAGAAACGGGAATAGTCGCGACGCCAGCGGTCGCATCAACGAGGTGAACGGAGCGGCACTCCGCCATCATGCCGCTGTTGGCGTGTTTAGTGCAATTGCGGCGCGCGAACGAACGGGTGACTGCGGTGATAGCAACGGGGGTGCCGGCAGCGATGCCGACGAACACGCCTAAGCGGCAGCGCGCGCCGCCTGTACCGGACTATCGCTGCGCGCGGCCGGGCGGTCGCTGATCTGCGCCATCAATGAGGCAAGTACGCAGGCGGCCATGCGAACCTCCATCGTGTCGCCGCGATTAGTGAGCACGATCGGAACCGAGGCACCGAGTACGACACCCGCGGCGAGTGCGCCGGTTATGCCGGTCAGAGCTCGCAGCATCAGCGAGCCCGCCTCAAGGTTAGGGACAATCAGTACATCGGCCAGTCCTGCGAGTGGCGATTCGATGCCTTGCGCGCGTGCGGCCTCGACCGACAGCGCACTATCCGCCGTTAGCGGACCGTCGACGAGCGCGCCGGTGATCAGGCCCTGAGCCGCCATCTTGGCAAGCGCGGCCGCATCGACCGTCGCCGGAAAGCGCGGAGATACGCCCTCGACACCTGCCAGCGCTACTACGCGGGGCTGCGCGATACCGAGCGCGTGCGCAAGATCGATGGCGTTCTGCGCGATGTCTCGCTTCGCCGCAAGATTCGGCGTGAAATTAAGAACCGCGTCCGATATCAGAACCGGTCGGCCGAATGCCGGCATATCGACAAAAAAGGCGTGCGTCAGCCTTCGTTCACCACGAAGCCCGCCATCGGGTGCAGCAACGGCGCGCATCAAATCGTCGGGATACAGGCTGCCCTTGATCAGGGCTCGCACACGGCGGGTCTGTGCCAGGGCAACTGCGCGCTGCGCAGCCTCGAAAGGTTCATCGGGCGTGTCGACCAATTCGAGGCGGGAGATGTCGAGACCGCTCTGGGCCGCCGCGTCGGCGATGCGCGCTTCGGGCCCCACCAGCACGGGCGCCAGATAACTCGCGAACTGGCCGGACAGCGCCAATTGCAACGAATCGCGGTCGCAAGGATAAACAATCGCCGTGGGCAGCGCTGGCAGGTTGCGCACGCGCTCGACCAGACGCTGAAAGTGTGGGCGGATCGCCATGACCAAGCGTGGCAAAGGCCCCGAGGCCTGTCAACCCTGTACCGATGGCCGGTGCTCATTGGCAGGCAGTCGTGATCGAGCCGATGTTGCAGTGCGGTCCACGCCCGTGGAACGGCGTGTGGCTATGTTAGGATTCCCACGTTTGCACGCCGCGAGTCGAACCAGCGCTGGCGTGTCAACGCAGACTCGAGTCGGTCTGTCGTGCACAACGATACGGCGATACTGCGCGATACTGCGATACTGCGCGATGATGCGCGGTGCTGCACGACACACGCGGCGCTGTCGCCGTCGCTCGCTTTCAAACCTCGCAAACCTCGCGTTGCAGCCAATACCGAACGAGCCCAGGAGTTCTGATGAATTCAATGACCGATACCAGGAACATGCCGCAGCGCCAGGTCGTCACGGGGCGCAGGACGATGACGCCCTCGGAGGCTTTCGTCGAAACGCTGGTCGCACACGGCGTGACCGATGTGTTCGGTATCGTCGGTTCGGCATACATGGATGCACTCGACCTGTTTCCTCTTGCCGGGATTCGCTTCATCTCGGTCGCGCACGAGCAGGGTGGCGGACACATGGCGGATGGTTATTCGCGCGTGTCGGGTCGTCATGGTGTCTGCATTGCGCAGAACGGGCCGGGGATCACCAATTTCGTCACTTCGGTTGCGGCGGCCTACTGGGCGCATTCGCCGGTCGTCGTCGTGACGCCGGAGACCGGATCGATGACGCTGGGTCTTGGCGGCTTCCAGGAAACCGAGCAGCTGCCGATATTTTCGAAGATCACGAAATTCCAGGCGCACGTGAACAACAAGGCACGGATGGCCGAGATGACCTCGCGGGCGTTCGACCGTGCACACCTCGAACTCGGTCCGACGCAGCTCAACATTCCGCGCGATTTTTTCTACGGGGATATCGAATGCGAAATTCCGCGACCGCTGGCCATCGAGCGCGGCGCAGGCGGGGAACAAAGCCTGGACGAGGCTGCGAGGTTGCTGGCTGAGGCGAAATTCCCGGTGATTCTGTGCGGCGGCGGCATCGTCATGGGCAACGGTGAAGGCGCGGCGATCCAACTGGCCGAGTTGCTCCAGGCACCCGTTGCAAACAGCTATTTGCACAACGACTCGTTCCCGTCGAATCATCCGTTATGGTGTGGGCCGCTCGGCTATCAGGGCTCTAAAGCGGCAATGAAACTGATCGCCAAGGCGGACGTGGTCATCGCGCTCGGTACGCGGCTGGGTCCGTTCGGTACCTTGCCGCAGCACGGCATCGACTATTGGCCGAAGAACGCCAAGATCATTCAGATCGATGCCGACCCGCGCATGCTGGGCCTGGTCAAGCCGATATCGGTGGGCATCTGCGGAGATGCGAAGGCCGCGGCGCTGGCGCTGGTCGCGCGCCTCGCGGGCAAGCCGCTTGCGTGTCACGCCAACAAGGATGCGCGCCTGGCCGACATTTCGGCGGAGAAATCGGCTTGGGAAGGCGAACTCGATCGCTGGACGCATGAGCGCGATGGATGGTCGGTGGAGGTGTCGAAGGAATCCAGTTACATGCACCCGCGGCAAATGCTGCGGGAGCTCGAAAAGGCGATGCCCGATCGGGCAATGGTATCGACCGATATCGGCAATATCTGTTCGGTGTCGAACTCGTATCTGCGTTTCAAGCATTCGCGCAGCATGTTTGCCGCGATGAGTTTCGGCAATTGCGGCTATGCGTTCCCGACGATCGTCGGGGCCAAGGTCGCTGCCCCGGACCGCCCGGCCATCGCGTATGTTGGTGACGGTGCATGGGGCATGAGTTTTGGCGAGATCCAGACTTGCGTGCGCGAAAACATTCCCGTCACGGCGGTCGTGTTCAACAACGGCCAATGGGGAGCGGAAAAAAAGAACCATGTCGACTTTTACGACAATCGCTTCATCGGCGTGAATCTCGACAAGCAGCCATCGTGGGCGGCTGTGGCCAAGGCGATGGGCGCAGAGGGGCAGCGCATCGAGAAACTGTCGGACGTCGGTCCTGCCCTGCGGGAGGCGGCGAAAGCGCAGGAGAGCGGCAAGACCACGATCCTGGAAATGATGGTGACGCGCGAACTTGGCGATCCGTTCCGCCGCGATGCACTGGCGATGCCGGTGCGCCATCTCGAAAAATACAAGTCCACTGCGGCGCGCTGAAAGCGCGTCCCACTGCTGATCACACTTTCGTTTTCGTGAGGGAATGTCGATGAGGGAGCCAGGGCAACCAGGCGGCAGGATGTTGGCCTGTTGGTCATCGCTCGCGCCATCGCCGAGGCAATCGCCGTCGCTGCATTGCTGTGCCGCTGGCGGCCGCAGCCCAGGACGCCGCAAAGGATTATCCGAATCGGCCGATAAAGATGATCGTGCCGTATCCGCCCGCCGGCGGCACCGACATCGTTGCGCGTACGATCAGCGAGCCGCTGTCAGCAGCGCTCGGACAGCCGATCATCATAGATAATCGCGGCGGCGCGGCGGGCAACGTCGGTACCGACATCGCCGCGAAATCGCCGGCCGACGGATACACGATCCTGTTCACGCTGTCGTCGCACACGATCAATCCCAAGCTCTACGACAAACTGCCGTTCGACGTCGAGAAGGACTTCGTGCCGGTCAGCCTCGCGGCGATGATCCCGCAAATCCTGGTGGCGAATCCAAATGTACCGGTAAACAACATCAAGGACGTGATTGCCTTGGCGCGCGCGCAACCGGGCAAGCTCAATTTTGCCTCAGTCGGTACCGGTTCGCCCGGGCATATCGCCGGCGAACTGCTCAAACTCAAGACCGGCATCGACATGGTCCACGTGCCCTACAAGGGAGGCGGCCCGGCGGTGACCGATACGCTGGGCGGCCAGGTGCAACTATTGTTCGTGTCGATGCCCGCCGCGTTGCAATATGTCAAGGCGGGACGTCTGAAGGCGATTGCGATCGCCAGCAGCGAGCGCAGCGTCACCGCGCCGGATATTCCGACGATTGCCGAATCGGGCATCGATTGCGTCGTCAATTCCTGGTACGGCGCATTGGTGCCGGCCAAGACTCCACCCGCGATCGTCGCCAAACTGCACGATGCGATGGCCAAGGTTCTGGCGATGCCCGACGTCAAGCAGAAGTTGTTCCTGCAGGGCGCCGAAGCGACATCGTCGTCGCCTGAGGAATTCGACCGGATGATTCGTGAGGAACTTAAGAAATGGGACTACGTGATTCGCGAGGCGAAGATCAAACCCGAATGACCGGCCGCGCAACGGCCCGCACTGCCTGCCCAGTGGCGAGCCGCGCCCAAGAAGACTAAGCTGACCTCAACGCCCGACACATTGGCTCCCGTGACCACCCAACCACGCCTTTCGGCTGTCGACCCGCGCCACGCCGCGTCTGTCACCGCGTCCACCTCAGTGTCCACCTCAGTGTCCACCGTACTCAGTTTCCCGCACGCCGGCACGTACCGTCGACGAGCTCCTTGCGCGAGCTCGCACGGCCCAGCAGCTTGCGGCGACCTACGATCAGCAGCGCATCGACGAACTGGTGACTGCCGCGGCATGGGCGATCCTCGAACCGACGCGCAATCGTGCGCTGGCCGAAATCGCGGTGCGCGACACCGGCATGGGTAACGTCGACGACAAGATCGCCAAGAATCGGCGCAAGACGATAGGCCTGCTCGCCGATCTTGAAGGCGCCAGATCGGTCGGCGTGATCGCCGAGCTGCCTGCGCAAGGAATCACTGAAATCGCCCGTCCGGCCGGCGTGGTCGCGGCGATAACGCCTTCGACCAATCCCGGTGCGACACCCGCCAATAACATCATCAATGCGCTCAAGGGCGCCAACGCGATCATTCTTGCGCCATCGCCTCGCGGCTGGTCGACCAGCGAATTGCTCCTGAGCTTTATCCATGCCGAACTTGACCGCATCGCTGCGCCGCGCGATCTCGTTCAGCAACTGCCATCACCGGTGACGCGTGAAGCGACCAACGAGCTGATGAGCAAATCAGATTTGATCGTCGCCACCGGATCGCAGACCAATGTCCGCGCCGCCTACGCGAGCGGCACGCCGGCCATCGGTGTCGGCGCAGGCAATGTAGTCGTTATCGTCGACGAAACCGCGGACCTGGCCGATGCTGCCGCCAAGATTGCTGCGTCGAAAATGTTCGATCACGCGACCAGTTGCTCGTCGGAAAACGTGTTGATCGTGGTCGACGCCGTCTATCAACCGATGCTCGCGGAATTGCGCAAGGTCGGAGGCGTTTTACTCGACGGCGCGGAAAAAGCGCAGCTGGGGACGCGATGTTCAGTCACGGCAAGCCGCTGCCGCAGTTCATTGCCCGATCTGCCGCGACCGTTGCCGAGCGCGCGGGGCTTGAGCGGCCGGCTTTGCGCGAATCGGGATTCCTGCTGGTCGAAGAAAACGGCGTTGGCCCGGATCACCCATATTCCGGCGAGAAACTCTCTCCGGTTCTTGCGCTCTATCGCGTCGCCGATTTCGCGGCCGCGCAGGCGCTCTCGGAGCGCATCTTGCGCTATCAGGGCGCGGGACACTCGATCGGCCTGTACAGCGGTGACGACGAGCGCGCTCGCGAACTTGGGCGGAACTTGCCGGTATGCCGCGTAATCGTCAATCAGGCGCATTGTTTCGCCACAGGTGGCAGCTTCGACAATGGATTGCCATTTTCGCTTTCGATGGGATGCGGAACCTGGGGTCGGAACAGCATTTCGGACAACCTGAACTATCGGCATTTCCTCAACATCACGCGCATCGTACGTCCGCTGGCGGGAGGAGCTCTGCGGCGCGAGCCTAGTGAAACGGAACTCTTCGGCGCGTACCGCCGCAAGTACGGCGCCTGAACCGCGATGCGAACTCTGCGTGAGGTGATCGACCGGCATGCCGGTCATCAGCCGACGCAACGTTCATCCTCGCTCCCGAAGCGTCACTCGAAGTCTCCTATCGCGCGCTGCGCGAAAGTTCACTCGCGCTCGCAGGCTTCCTGGACGCGCAGGGCCTCGCGGCCGGCGACGTCGTCTCCTACATGCTGCCTAACGGGATCAGCGCGGCGACGGTGCTGCTTGGCGCGATGTACGCGGGTCGCATCGTCTCGCCGCTCAACCTGGTGGCGCAGGACGCCCACCTCGCCTACGCCCTGAAGCACTCGAACACGCGGCTGGTGTTTGCTGCGCCGGAATTTGTCCAGCGCGTCGAACGACTTGGTGCCGAGTCGGGCCGCCAAATCACGGTTCGACCGACCGGAACCGATGCACTCGACCTAAAAGGCCGAGACAACGCGAGCTTGCCTCCGATCGAGGCTTCGACGCCGGGACTGCTGATGTACACGTCGGGCACGACGGGCCTGCCGAAAGGCGCCTTGCTGTCGCACGGCAACATCGTGCATGCGGGCGAGGCAATCGTAGCGGCGCATCGACTGACCGCGACGGACCGAGTGCTTTCGTCGCTGCCGCTGTACCACATCAACGGACAATGCATCGGCGTGGTAAGCCCGTTGATCGCCGGTGGCAGCATCGTGCTGCCTCACCGTTTCAGCGTTTCGCAGTGGTGGCCGCTGGTGGAGCGCTATCGTCCGACGTGGATCAATATGGTGCCGACGATCATTTCCTATCTGCTCAACGGTCCTCCGCTGACGCCCGATGAGGCAAGTGCCTGCGCCGCAGTCCGCTTTGGGCGTTCGGCGTCGTCGGCGTTGCCGCCCGAGCAGCATCGCGCATTCGAGTCGCGTTTCGGCATTTCCGTGATCGAGGCGATGGGGCTTACCGAATGTGCATCCGTGGCATTCGCCAATCCCCTCGAAGCGGCCGCGCGCAAATATGGCTCGGCCGGTCTGCCCGTGGGCTGCGAAGCGCGAGTCATCGGGCCCTATGGAGACATCTGCGCGGAAGGGCGGAGCGGCGAGATTCAATTGCGCGGGGCCAACGTGATGTTGGGCTACTTGGAGGCGCCCGAACTCACGGCGCAGGCGATCGATGCCGAGGGTTGGTTTTCGACCGGCGACTTGGGCTACCGCGACCGGGACGGGTTTTACTTCATCACTGGCCGCTTGAAGGAGCTCATTATCAAGGGAGGCGAAAATATTGCGCCGCGCGAAATCGATGAGGCGCTGCTTCGTCACCCTGCCGTGCTCGAAGCCGCAGCCGTCGGCGTTCCGGACGTGCACTACGGCCAGGACATTCTCGCGTGCGTTGTACTGAAACCGGGAGCAGTTTGCAGCGAGGACGAGTTGCGTGCGCATGTCCTTCGCGAGCTGGGCCGGTTCAAGTCGCCCAAGTTGCTGCGTTTCGTGTCCGAGCTGCCAAAGGGTCCGTCGGGCAAGGTTCAGCGACTGAAACTGCTCGATGCGCGTTGAATGCGCCGGCGCTTATCGCGACTCGAGCGCTCGAGCTAATGTTCGATTGTCGGCGGGTGATATCGCCTATATGATCGAGCTATCGCACGCCCGCGCGGCATGCGTCGCTTGCCCGGGCTATCCCCGCCCATGACCAAAAAAATCGCTTTCGACGATCGTTCGCATCAGCAAACGCACTTCAGTACTTGCTATATGTGCGCTTGCCGTTGCGGCATCAAGGTGACCGTCGAGAACAAGCGCGTCCGCTTCATCGAAGGCAATCGCAATCATCCGGTGAACGAAGGGGTGCTGTGCGCCAAGGGCTCGGCCGGCATCATGAAGCAGTATTCCGCCGCCAAGCTGAGCAAACCGCTGCTGCGCCGGCCGGGCAGCAAACGCGGCGACGGCGATTTCGTCGAAATCGAATGGGACCAGGCGCTGGACATGCTGACGGCGCGGCTCGCACACATTCGTTCCACCAATCCGACTCAACTCGCCTTCTTCACCGGGCGCGACCAGATGCAGGCTCTCTCGGGCCTTTGGGCGCAACAATTCGGCACGCCAAACTGGTCTGCCCATGGGGGCTTCTGCTCGGTCAACATGGCTGTCGCAGGTCTGTATTCGATCGGCTATTCGTTCTGGGAATTTGGCACTCCGGACTGGGACTACGCCAAGTATTTCTTGCTCTGGGGCGTCGCCGAAGACCATTCGTCGAATCCAATCAAGATCGGATTGGACAAGCTGAAGCGTCGCGGCGCCAGGTTTGTGTCGATCAATCCGGTTCGCACGGGGTATTCGGCGATCGCCGACGAATGGCTGCCGATTCGTCCGGGCACCGACGGCTTGTTCGCACTCGCCATTGTCCATGTGCTGCTGAAGCGCGGGCTGGTCGATTGGGAATTCCTGATTCGCTACACCAATGCGCCGTGGCTGGTAGTGCAGACCCCCGGACTGCCGGGCGACGGCCTGTTCGTGCGCGACGGCAAAGGCACCGAGCAGGACAATCCGCAGGTGTGGGACCAGACGACGAGGAAACTCGTCAACGGGCACTTGCCCGACATCGCGCCGGCGCTGCTGGCTACGGTCGATCTTCCCGACGGACGCCGGGCGAAATCAGTGTTCACGCTGATCACGGAGCGTTATCTCGACGAACGCTATGCCCCTGAGAACGTCGCTGCGCAATGCGGCGTTCCGGCGGAAACGATCACGCGCATCGCACAGGAAATGGCCCATGTGGCGTTCAACGAGGCGATCGAGTTGCCGATCCGCTGGACGGACATGCATGGACGCACCCACGACACGGTGATCGGTCGACCGGTCGCGATGCATGCGATGCGCGGCGTTTCCGCCCATTCGAACGGTTTTCAAACATGTCGCGCCTTGCACCTGATCCAGATGCTGCTCGGCGCGTTGGAAGGCCCGGGCAACTTCCGTGCGCGTGCACCGTATCCGCGACGCATTCCGCAGCGATCATTGCCTGAGAACGACGAGGCGCTGATATTCGCTCCGGACACTCCGCTGAGACGCATGGCCAACGGTAATCCGACCAAGCCCGAAGAACTTGTGATCGATGCGCGAGGCAAGCCGCTGCGGATCGATCACGCGTTTCTCGTGGGAGGCACCGCTGTCGGCCCACGGACTGATGCATATGGTGATTGCCAATGCGGCGAACCGGGATCCCTATCCGATCGATACCTTGCTGTTGTTCATGGCGAACATGGCGTGGAACTCGGCGATGAATACCGGCGAGACGCGCGACATGCTCACGCGCACCGATGACAAGGGCGCGTATGTAATTCCATTTGTCGTTGTCGTCGACGCATTCCAGTCGGAAACCGTGCAGTTCGCCGATCTGGTGCTGCCGGACACGACCTATTTCGAGCGTTACGACGCGATTTCGCTGCTCGACCGTCCGATCTCGGATGCCGATTCCGCCGCCGATGCGATCCGCCATCCGATCCTGCCTCTCGATCGCGATGTACGGCCATGGCAGAACGTCCTGGTCGAGCTTGCGCTTGCGGCTGAAATTTCCCGCGTTTACCCGTGACGACGGATCGCGCAAGTTCAAGGACTACAAAGATTTCGTCGTCAATTACGAAAAATTCCCCGGCGTCGGGTTCCTGGCCGGATGGCGCGGCGAGGACGGCGAATCGCATCTGCGAGGCGCACCGAATCCCAAGCAATGGGAAAAGTACATCGAGAACCAGTCGTTCTTTCGCTACGTCTGGCCCGATAACATGCGGTACTACCGTTTCGCCAATAAAGACTATCTCGAGTTTGCCGAGAAGCACGGCTTGTTCGGAACGCCGCCCGTTCAAGTCATCCTGCAAATGTATTCCGAACCCTTGCAGAAATTCCGGCTCGCCGGCCAGGGACTTTACGACGGACCACAACCGACGACGATGCGCGACTGCGAGCGTCTGGCGACATACTTCGACCCGCTGCCTTTCTGGTACGCACCGCTCGAGAACCAGCAGATGGCCGATGGCGAGTTCCCGTTTCATGCGATAACCCAGCGCCCGATGATGATGTATCACTCATGGGACTCGCAGAACGCCTGGCTACGACAGATCATGTCGCGAGAATTATCTGTACATGAATCGGGGCGCGCGCGCAGAAAAGCTGGGACTGGCCGACTTTGACTGGGTGTGGGTTACTTCGCGCCACGCGCGCATCCGCTGTCAGCTGAAGACGATGGAAGGCGTCGAAAGCAATACAGTATGGACGTGGAACGCCGTCGGCAAGCAGGCGGCGGCGTGGGGACTCGCCGCGGATGCGCCCGAGGCCACCGCGGGATTCCTGTTGAACCATCTGATCTCCGAACTGCTGCCGACGAGCGCGCAGGACGATCGGCGCCTGACCAACTCCGACCCCGTCACCGGCCAGGCCGCGTGGTTCGATTTGCGCGTCAACGTGACCAAATGCGCGGCGGGCGAGACTGGGCTGTGGCCCGTGTTTGCCGCGGCAAAGCGAATGCCGGGAGATGCAGGCGCGCGTCCCGACACCTTGCGCTGGTCGACGCGAACGGACGGCAAAGCGGCAGATGACAAATGAAAAAATGGTTGATGGCCTTGGAAAGCAAGACGTCGGGCGCAAGACAAGGCGCCACGGAGCCCGCGAGCGGAGCGTACATGTCCGTACGTGAGCATCGCGGGCGAGGAGCAACGCAGTATTGCGCCCGATGCCGCCGCTTTGCGAGGCCATCATGAAACTGGGCCTTGTTATCGACCTTGACACCTGCGTCGGCTGTCATGCCTGCGCCACTGCCTGCAAGGAGTGGAACAGTTCCTCCCCGGTCAGCGGCCCCCTGACCGACAGCCAACCGTTCGGCGCCGAGCCGTCCGGCGTGTGGTTCAACCGTGTCCGCCATTACGAAGTCGGCGAGTATCCGGTGAACAAGACCATCAACTTTCCGATGTCGTGCATGCACTGCGCCGATGCCGATTGTGTCACCGTGTGCCCGACGGGCGCGTCATACAAACGCGCTGACGGCATCGTGCTGGTCGACCAGGACAAGTGCATGGGTTGCAACCTTTGCGCGTGGGCGTGTCCCTACGGGGCGCGCGAGCTCGACGAAGTCTCCGGCACGATGAAAAAATGCACGCTGTGCGTCGATCGGATCAACGACGAAATGTTGGCGCCGGAAGACCGCCAGCCCGCATGCGTGCTCGCCTGCCCGACGCACGCGCGCATGTTCGGCGATTTCGACGACCCGGAATCCGAAGTCTCGCGGGTGACCGCGGAACGCGGCGGTTTTGGCCTGTTGCCTGAATTGGGCTACGCCCCCGTCAACCGCTACCTGCCGCCGCGTGAGCCCAAGCCCATCCTGGGTGTCGACGACGCTCGCGCGCTGCTTGAACGTGGACTGGCAAGCCTGGCCAGTCCGCCGATACGTCGTTGAGCAGGCGTGATCGTCGAATCAAAGCGTCGCCGATGCGCACCGTTGCCTCTATAGCTTGATGACTGCCGTCGCCCGACGATGAAACCCACGTTCAGCATTATTTTCTTCACCGTCAGTTCCGGCGCGGGGCTGGGCCTGCTGGTTCTTCTCGCGCTAAGCGATCTCTGGCCCGAACCGCTGCTTCCGACACTCGTCATTTTTGGCGGCGTCGTGTTCGCGCTGGTGCTGGTTGCTGCGGGTCTCGCGTCGTCGGTATTGCATCTGGCCAAACCTGCCAATGCGTGGCGCGCTTTTTCTCGCGTTCGTACATCCTGGCTATCGCGTGAGGCCGCGTTTGCAGTCCTGTTATTTCCGTTCGCTGCCGCATACGCTATAAGCCTGGCGACAGCCGTGTCTGGCGCGTCGGCGAGCGCCTTGCGCGCGGTGCTGGCGGTGATTGCCGGCGTGCTCGCCGTGGCCGTGCTTTTTTGCACGTCGATGATATATGCGAGCCTCAAGCCGATTCGGCAGTGGCACACGAGGTGGACGCCGACCAATTACCTGCTGCTGGGAGGATGGTCGGGCGCGCTGTGGTTGCTGGTGATAGCAGCGGGCTATGCGCGAAGCGCGACGCCTTTTGTCGTCGTCGCCCTGGTACTAGGCATCATCAGTCTTGCGGCGAAACTCGCGTACTGGATCCAGATGGCCGACGGGACCACGTCGCTGACGCTCGAGCGGGCGCTTGGGGTGCGTGAAGGCGTTCGGCCGCCCGGGACGACCATCGCGCAAGCGCGCCTGTTCGACGCCGGCCATTCGCAGCGAACTTTTCTAACTGACGAGTTCGTTTTCAAGTTGGCGCGCCAACATGCAATGCGCTGCGCGCAATTGCGCTCCTGCTGGCCTTCGGGATACCGCTTGTGTGCCTGGCCTGGATGGCGATGAGCGGGTCCGCGGCGTGGCAGCTCGCTTTGCTTCTCGCGGTGCTGAATGCGGCCGGGTTGGCCGTCGAGCGGTGGCTGTTTTTCGCTGAGGCGCGGCACGCGGTGCGTCTTTATCATGGCGACGCCCGAACCTGACGCGTCGCCTCACTGAGGAGAGGGCAGCGCCAAGCCATTGATCGCGCTTGTGTTTTGTCTTGTCATATTTAATCGGCCGCTTGTCACGAGCCTGTAACGCTCGCTTGTAACAATGCTCCATCATGACAACGATGAGGCGCGGCCAAATGAACTTCAAGCACCCAGAAGAAACTACGCGACAATTTTCCTCGCCGCAGCGGCGCTCGCGCTCGGCATTCCGGCCCAGGCCGTCGATATCACCGGCGCAGGCGCGACTTTCCCGTATCCGATCTACGCCAAATGGGCTGAAGCTTACAAGGCAAAGACTGGCGTCGGCATGAACTACCAGTCGATCGGCTCAGGCGGTGGCATCAAGCAGATTCAGGCGAAAACCGTCGACTTCGGCGCGTCGGACATGCCGATGAAGCCCGATGAACTCGAGAAAGCGGGACTCATGCAGTTCCCGGCGATCATCGGTGGCATCGTGCCGGTCGTGAATGTCGAAGGCGTGGCGCCGGGCGCGTTGAAGCTGACCGGTCCGGTGCTCGCCGACATCTATCTGGGCAAGATTAAAACATGGGACGATAAGGCGATCACCGCGCTGAACGCAGGCTTGGCGTTGCGCGCCGAGCCGATCACTGTTGTGCGTCGGTCCGACGGCTCGGGAACGACGTTCAACTTCACCGACTACCTCTCGAAGGTGAGCCCCGAATGGAAGGAAAAAGTCGGCTCGGCCACCGCGGTGGCGTGGCCAGACGGCGTCGGCGGCAAAGGCAACGAGGGTGTCGCCTCATACGTGCAGCGAATCAAGGGCTCGATCGGATACGTCGAATACGCGTACGCCAAGAAGAACGCGATGACGCATGTGTTGGTGCAGAATCGTGACGGCCAGTATCCGAAGCCGGACGCATCGACTTTCCAGGCGGCTGCGGCGTCGGCCGACTGGAAGAATTCGCCTGGCTACTACCAGATCATCACCAACTCGCCTGGCAAGGACTCGTGGCCGATCGCCGCAACGAGCTTCATCCTGATGCACAAGATGCAGGACAAGCCGGCACAGCGGCCAGGAAGTATTGAAGTTCTTTGCCTGGTCTTTCAAGAACGGGCAGAAGATGGCGGAGGAGCTTGACTATGTCGCGCTGCCTCCGACGTTGATCGGCCAGATCGAGGCGAGCTGGAAGGCCGAGATCAAGGACGCCAGCGGCAAGACCGTGGCCGCCAACTAGGCTTTGCGTCTGCGCCGCTTCCGTTCTTTGTCGCCAGTCGTCTTCCACCGACCCCGCGCCGCAACGGCCGGGGTCGCTTTGTCATGCACGGGGTTATGATGTCGACCTCCGCTTCCGCCGCCACGATCCTGATGCCCGCCGATCGCGCGCCTGCGGCAAGGCACGATGCCAGACGCGAGCCGACTCCCCCGGTGCAGCAGGCGTCTGCCGCCAAATGGCAGGACGCGCTGTTCGAGCGGACGACGCTCTTTTTTGCGCTATTCGTCTTGGCGTGCTGGTCGCGATCATCGGTTCGCTTGTCGTCGGCGCCATTCCGGCACTCGAGGCGTTCGGACCGAAGTTCTTTGTCACCAACGTCTGGAACCCGGTGACCAAGCATTTCGGCGCTCTGGCGCCTATCTACGGAACGCTGGTGACCTCGTCGATCGCGCTCATCATCGGCATTCCGGTGAGCTTCGGCATCGCGCTGTTCCTGACCGAAATGTGTCCTCCCATGCTCAAGCGTCCGTTGGGCACCGCAGTCGAACTCCTCGCCGCGATTCCCAGCATCATCTATGGCATGTGGGGCCTGTTCGTGTTCGCGCCTTTTTTTGCCGACTATCATCCAGCCTTTCCTGGGGCAGACCTTGGGCAATACGTGGCTGATCGCGCCCCTGTTCCATGGCGCGCCGAACGGGATCGGCATGCTTGCGGCCGGTGTCATTCTTTCGGTGATGGTCATTCCGTTCATCGCGTCGGTCATGCGCGACGTGTTCGAGACGGTGCCGCCGGTGCTGAAGGAATCGGCCTACGGCCTCGGCTGTACGACCTGGGAAGTGGTCTGGAATATCGTGCTGCCTTACACCAAGGTCGGTGTTATCGGCGGCATCATGCTCGGTCTCGGACGCGCACTTGGCGAGACGATGGCGGTTACTTTCGTCATCGGCAACGCCTATCGCATCAGCCCGTCGCTGTTCGAGGCAGGCAACTCGATTGCGTCGGCGCTGGCGAACGAATTCAACGAGGCGTCCGACCCGGTGCACCTGTCGTCGCTGATCACCCTCGGTCTGGTCCTGTTCATCCTGACCTTCGTCGTCCTCGCCTGCTCGCGTCTGTTGCTCACGCAACTGACCAAGAGCGAAGGCCGGCAGACCTAAAGAAGACGATAATGGACGCCAGATACCGCCGCCGCCTGCTGGTCAACCGCTGGAACCTCGCGATGTCGCTGCTGACGATGGCGTTCGGCATGGCGTTCCTGCTGTGGATCCTGTTCACGCTGTTCCAGCGCGGCTTCGAAGCGCTGTCACCGACGCTGTTCACGCAGATGACGCCGCCGCCCGGCAGCGACGGCGGCTTAGCCAACGCGATATTCGGCAGCCTCGTGATGGTTCTCGTGGCGACCTTTATCAGCACGCCGATCGGCATCCTTGCGGGCATTTACCTCGCGGAATTCGGCAAGAACGGCTGGGTCGCCAGCTTGACGCGCTTCATCAACGACATCCTGCTGTCGGCGCCGTCGATCGTCATCGGACTTTTCGTCTATACGATCTACGTCGCGAAGGTGCAGCATTTCTCCGGCTGGGCGGGATCGTTCGCGCTCGCGCTGCTGGCCGTTCCGGTGGTCGTTCGCACCACCGAGAATATGCTGCGCCTGGTTCCGAACAGCTTGCGTGAAGCGGCGATCGCGCTCGGCGCCCCGATGTGGAAAGTCATCCTCACGGTCACGCTTAAAGCTGTGCGCAGCGGCGTGGTGACCGGCATCCTGCTCGCCATCGCGCGGATGTCGGGCGAAACCGCGCCGCTGCTGTTCACCGCGTTGAACAACCAGTTCTGGAGCGCCGACATGAACGGCGCGATGGCGAATCTGCCGATGGTCATCTTCCAGTTCGCGATGAGCCCGTTCAAGGAATGGCAGCAGTTGGCTTGGGCGGCTGCGCTGCTGATTACCCTTACGGTGTTGCTGTTGAATATCCTGGCGCGATCGGTGTTTCGCCAGAACGTCACCAAATAGCGCAACCAACAAGCCGCGAGTAGACGATGAACCTCGAAGCCGTCGCAGTTCGTCCGCAAGTCGCTTCGCCGACAGTGTCGTCGCGGCGACGCCGAAGATATCCTTGCGCCACGTCGATTTCTTCTACGGCAAGTTTCAAGGGCTGAAGAACATCAATCTCGACATCGCCGAAAAGCGCGTCACCGCGTTCATCGGCCCGTCGGGATGCGGAAAATCGACGCTGCTGCGGACAATGAATCGGATGTACTCGCTCTATCCGGGTCAGCGCGCGGTGGGCGAGATCCTGCTCAACGGCCGCAACATCCTCGACGCGGGAGTCGATCTGAACCTGCTGCGCGCCAAGGTCGGCATGGTCTTCCAGAAGCCGACGCCTTTTCCGATGTCGATCCACGACAACATCGCTTTTGGCGTGAGGCTGTACGAGAATCTGAGCGCGCGCGAGATGGATGAGCGCGTCGAGTGGGCTCTCACCAAGGCGGCGATGTGGGACGAGGCCAAGGACAAGCTCAAGCAGAGCGGCACGGCGCTTTCGGGCGGCCAGCAGCAACGGCTTTGCATCGCTCGAGCGGTGGCGGTCAAGCCCGAAGTGCTGCTGCTCGACGAACCTACATCGGCCCTGGACCCGATTTCGACGGCGAAAATCGAGGAACTCATTTCCGAACTCAAGAAGGAATATACGATCGCGATCGTGACTCACAACATGCAGCAGGCCGCGCGGGTATCGGATTTCACCGCATACATGTATCTTGGCGAGATGATCGAGTTCGGCGCAACGGACGAGATCTTCCTGAAGCCCAGGCGCAAGGAAACCGAGGACTACATCACCGGACGCTTCGGCTGAGAGGAAAACAGGCATGAGCGACCACACCTACAAGCAGTTCGACGCAGAGATGGAAGAGATCCGCTCTGGCGTGATGGCCATGGGCGGGCTCGTCGAAACCCAGCTCGCGCGGGCGATCGATGCGTTGAGAGCACCCCGACGTCGATTTGATCGCGTCCGTGGCCGCCGACGAGCAGGCGATCAATCAGATGCAGGTCGACATCGACCAGCAGTGCACGCAGATCATCGCCAAGCGACAGCCGGCGGCGATCGACCTGCGCATGGTGCTGACCGTCGTGAAAATCGTCAACGAACTGGAGCGCATCGGTGACGAAATAAAGAAGATCGCCTACAAGGCGCAGCAGATGCAGCGTCCCGAGCGTCTTTCCAATGTTCGCTTTCACGAGATCACGCGCGCGGCGGAACTGGCTGAAGACAATCTGCAGCTTGCGCTCGATGCGTTCGCGCGCCTGGACGTCAAGGCGGCAGCGGAAGTCGTCAGCAATGACGAGGCGATCGACTCGGCATTCCTGTCTATCCTTCGACAACTGATCAGCTACATGATGGAAGATCCACGCACGATCACGCCGGCGCTTGAAATCGTGTTCATCGCCAAATCGATCGAGCGCATCGGCGATCACGCGAAGAACGTCGCGGAGAACGTCGTCCACGTGGTTGTGGGCAAGGACGTGCGCCACGCGACGGCAGAGCAGATTCGCGCCGAGGTGGCCGAATGACAGCAACCGGGCCGCTTCGATGACGACATCGATACTGGTCGTCGAGGACGAGCCTGCGATCCAGGAGTTGCTTCGTCTGAACCTCGAGGACGCCGGCTTCGCGGTCGACGCCGTCACTGATGCCGAAACCGCACAACTGCGGATCAATGCCGAATTACCCGACCTGATCCTCCTCGACTGGATGTTGCCGGGCCAGTCGGGGCTCGCGTTTGCCAGGGCGCTGCGCGGCGATGCACGGACGCGCGAGTTGCCCATCATCATGGTCACTGCGCGCACCGATGAAGGTGATCGCGTCGCGGGATTGGAAGCCTGGGTCGACGACTATGTCACCAAGCCTTTTTCACCGCGCGAACTCAAGGCGCGAATCAAGTCAGTGCTTCGCCGCCGGGCGCCGGAGGCGGCGCAGGAAGCCTTGACCGTCGGCAGGCTGACACTGAATCCGACGACGCATCGTGTCGCCGCAGGTGACGCCGATGTCGACCTGGGCCCGACTGAATTCAGGCTGCTTCGCTTTCTGATGGCACGCCCGGAGCGCGTCCATTCGCGCGCGCAGTTGCTCGATCAGGTCTGGGGCGATCATGTTTATATCGAGGAGCGGACCATCGACGTGCATATTCGCCGCCTGAGACTGGCGCTCGAACCTTACGGCGAAGCGGGAATGATCCAGACGGTTCGCGGCAGCGGTTATCGTCTCGCTGCTAGCAAAGGCGCCTGAATTCGACGGCGCCAATTGCGATGAGCGCCATCTGGCTTCGTCGGGCTGGCCGCACCGTCGCTCGTCGCGCTGGCGACGCTGATCGGTGGCTGGGTCTGGGGCCTCGGAATCGCGCTGGCGATACTGGCCGTCGGAGCTTGCGCGACCGTCGGTTGGCATCTCTATCAGCTCGATTCGCCTGACGCAATGGGCGTCGGACAGGTTGGAAGCGCCGGTTCCCGAGGGGCGCGGTGTCTGGGGTCTTGTCTATGCTGCGATTTACCGCCGGGTGCGGCTGCGTTCGGCACGTCAACGCGATCTGCGCCTCGCGCTGGAACGCTTTGTCAGCGGTGCCGAAGCGATGCCGGAAGGTGTCGTCGTCCTCGATGGCAACAATCGCATCGAGTGGGCGAATCCGCGCGCAGAAGCACATTTAGGCATCGATCTCGAAAACCGACACCGGCGCGCCTATCGTCAACCTGGTTCGCCAGCCCGCTTTCATCCAGTACCTCGCCAGCGGCGACGTCACCGAACCGCTGGTGATCCCGTCGACGCGTGAGGATGCGCTGATCCTATCGGTGCAAATCGTCCCGTTTGGCGTCGAGGAGAAACTGCTGATGAGCCGCGACATCAGCCGACTCGAAGCCGTGGCTCGCGTCCGCCGCGATTTCATCGCCAACGTGTCGCACGAACTCAAGACGCCGCTTACCGTCCTCGGCGGTTTCATCGAAACCATGACCGACGTCCAGCTCGACGCCGCACAGCAGAAGCGCTGTCTGGCGTTGATGCACGAGCAGGCGCAGAGCATGCAGCGGCTGGTCGACGATTTGCTGACGCTCTCGGAACTGGAGAGTGACCACAGCCCGGCGCGGGAGGCCGAATTTGCGATCGTGCCGCTGTTGCTGTCGCTATCCGCCGACGCCAAAGCGCTTTCAGCCGGCCGTCACGACATCGAACTCACCATCGACAACGCCGCAACGATCATCGGCGATCGTGACGAACTCGGCAGCGCGTTTGGCAATTTGATCAGCAACGCGATCCGCTATACGCCGGACCGGGGAAAGATCACGCTCGACTGGCGGCTGATCGAAGGCGGAGGCGGGGAATTCAGTGTCAGCGATACGGGCATCGGTATCGGTGTCGAGCACATCCCGCGCCTGACCGAGCGTTTTTATCGCGTTGACCGCGGACGGTCGCGCGCGACCGGCGGCACCGGGCTTGGACTGGCGATCGTCAAGCATGTGCTGATCCGGCACCAAAGCGACCTTGAGATCGAGAGCGAGCCCGGCCAAGGCAGCTGTTTCATCGTTCGCCTGCCAGCGAAGCGGGTGAAACCTGCAACCGATATCTCGGCCGCATCCGAGCCGGCTGATCGGGGTTCTTCAGTAGTTACTACCAATACCTCATCGCTGCATTGAAGAGGCTCTTCAGATCGTCGCGCGAAACGTCCTTCGGCGCATTGCGGATCACGCGATATTGCGGCTCGGCGCCGGTGGCGAGCGCGTCGAGGTCGTCGGCGCCGAAACCAAGCGCCTGAAGCCCATTCGGCATTTGCGCCGCACGCATCAGTTCGATCACCCTGGCGGCGAGCACCTCTCCTGCGTCACCCGATTCAGCTCCGCGTGTGTCGGCTCCCAGGCAAGAGGCGCCGTGCAGGTGACGCTCGGGACAGCAAGGCGCGGTGTAACGCCATACCGACGGATTGTTGAGCACGACCGCCATGCCGTGCGGCACGAGCGTCTTGCCTGTCGGATAGCCCGACACTTCGAAATCGCGAGTGAGTCCCGAAACGGCGTACGACAAACCGTGCGGCAGATGGCAGCCGGCGGCGTTGAACGCAATGCCTGCCTGCATGGCGGCGTACATCATTTCCGTGCGCGCCTCGACGTCCGAGGCGTCATTCACCGCGCGCACCAGGAATCCGCCGACCGCTCGTAGCGCCTCGGACGCCAGCGCGTCGGAAAACGGATTGGCGCCCTGCGAGACAGGACGCGCGGCGCCGCGGGCGGGGCTCGCTCGGTGCGGCCACGTCCGCGCCGTCAGCGACTCCAGCGCGTGGCTCATGCAATCGAAGCCGCTTGCGGCGACGACATTTTTCGGCAGCGTAAGCGTAACGTTGGGATCGATCAGCGCGACCGTCGGGATCAGCCGCCGCGAAATAATGCCCGTCTTGGCGTTGATCGCGGTGAGATTCAGGATTGCGATGCCAGTTACTTCAGAACCCGTACCGCACGTAGTCGGACACGCGATATGGGGCTTGAGTGGTCCCGGCACTTTTTGTCCAGCGCCGATCGGCGCATTGACATAAGTCATCAGGTCGGCGGGATGCGTCGCGTACAAGTTCGCGGCCTTGCAGGTATCTATTACCGACCCTCCGCCGACCGAGATGTAACCGTCGAAGCGCCCTTCGGCGGCGAACTTGGCCGCCGCCTGGAACGAAGCCGTTGTCGGCTCCACAGTGACCTCGTCGTAGACAATGACGTCGATGTGCGCCGTCGCCAGCGACGCGAGAACCGTTGCGACATGCTGCGAATGTCGCAGCGATTTGTCGGTAAATAGGGCGACGCGTGAGAGACTTAAGTCCAGTGCGTGATCGCCCGCTTCATTCAGGCAACCCGGTCCGAACGTGAACGTCGGCATGCCGACCGTGAAAGCCTTGTCGCTGCTCTCGGTAAACGCGAAATCGCTATGACAACAGGACATCGGTACCTCTTGTGTGGATCAGCGGCCGGCGTCGCCCAGAATCATGTCGGCAGCCTTTTCAGCAATCATCACGATGGGGACATTGGTGTTGCCGGAAACCAGAGTCGGCATCACGCTGCCGTCCACCACACGCAGGCCATCGAGTCCATGCACGCGCAGCCCCGTGTCGACGACGGCCAACCGATCCTTTGAGTAATCGCCCATCTTGCACGTTCCGCTCGGATGAAAGATTGTACCGCCGGTATTCCTCGCGAATTCGAGCAGATCTGCGTCCGATCGAGCGTTGGTGCCAGGACGGTATTCGCTGCGCACATAAGGCGCCAGCGCGCGGGTCCCGGCGAGTTGGCGTGCCAGGTGAATGCCCGCGACCATTGTTTCGCGATCGTTCGCCGTCGACAGGTAGTTGGCTTGCATCGCAGGAGGGGCGGTCGGATCGCGCGACTTGATTCGGACATGTCCGCGCGATTCGGGACGGAGTTGGCATACCGACATCGTGAAGCCGGAGAACGCGTGGGTGGGTGAGCCGGCCATGTCCGACGACAAGGTGGCGAGATGGAACTGCACGTCCGGACTCGCGACATCGGCGCGGGTACGCGCAAAAATACCGCCCTGATTGATCCCCACTGCCATCGGACCACCGCGCGTGAAGACGTAGTCGAGTCCCATCGTCAGCGTGCGCCACCAGCTTTTGAGATCGTCATTGGTCGTGATTGGCTTGGTGCATTCGAAAATAACACGCGCCTGCAGATGATCCTGCAAATTCTCACCGACCCCTGCGAGTTCGTGCACGACCGGAATATCGAACTTGCGCAGCAGGGAAGCGTTGCCGACCCCCGATAGTTGCAGCAATTGCGGGGATTGCAGTGCCCCCGCGCAAAGGAGCACTTCGCGCTTCGCCGTCGCCGACAACGGAACGCCATTGCGTCGATAGCTGACGCCACTCGCTCGTCGTTCCTCGAACAAAATACCGGTCGCGAGTGCATTGGTTTCGACGCGCAGGTTGGGGCGACCTCGCGCTGGCTCGAGATACGCTGCCGCCGTGCTGCAGCGCCATCCGTTGCGAGTCGAGAGATGATAGTAGCCGACGCCTTCCTGCGTAGCGCCGTTGAAATCGTCGTTGCGCGGGATGCCCAGCTCGCCACCGGCCCTGATGATCGCGTCGATGAGCTCGTGCCTGCGCCGGATAGGAGAACACCAAAGCGGCCCGTCGCGACCGTGATAGGCAGGATCGAGATCAGGCGCGTGCTCGAGCCGCTTGAAATACGGAAGGACGTCGGCGTAGCCCCAGCCGCTGTTCCCCGCCGCCGCCCAGCGGTCGTAGTCCTCGCGTTGTCCGCGAATGTAAATGAGACCATTGATTGAGCTCGAGCCGCCGAGCGTCTTGCCGCGCGGCCAGTAGATCTGCCGACCGTTCATGCCGGCGTCCGCCTCGGTTTTGAAGCACCAGTTGACGTCGGTGTTGAACATGGTCTTCGCATACCCGATCGGAATATGGATCCATGGGTAACGATCGGCGGGGCCCGCCTCCAGCAACAGCACCGAAACGCGACCGTCGGCGGAAAGGCGATTCGCCAGCACGCAGCCGGCGGAGCCCGCACCGACGATCACATAATCGTAAATCACCGCCGGATTCTGCTCATGTCTTGTCGAATTGCTGCGCAACGGTGGGTCGGATCAGCAACGCGCAGACCATGCTGACAAGGCCCGCGAAGACCACGTAGGCGCAGATCCACCAGGGCGTGCCGCCGCCATACGCAAGCAGCGCTGTCGCGATGATTGGCGTGATGCCGCTCGCGAAGATTCCCGAGAACTGGTAGACAAACGAAATGCCGGTGTAGCGGACGCGCGCATCGAACAACTCGCAGAAAAGCGCCGCCTCGGGCGCGTAGATCGACGCGTAGAGAATCCCGAACGGAACGATGATGGCGAGCCACAGCGTCACCTTGTCCACACCCGGCGTCATGAAGTAGAAGGCTGCGAACGAGGAAAGCGCGGTCACGATCGAGCCGATAGCGTAGGTCTTGCGACGGCCGATGCGATCGGACAGCGCACCAAAGTACGGGATCGTGAAAATCATCACCAGCGCAGCCAGCGTGACGCCGAGTAGCGCAGTCTGTCGCGGAATCTTCAGCGTGTTGGCGAGATAGCCGATGACGAACACGCCGAGAACGTTGAAGAACACGCCATCGATGTAGCGTGCGCCCATCCCCAGCAGCACGTTGCGCGGGTATTGGCGGATCAAGTCGAGGAAAGGGACCTTTGCGCGCTGCCCGCTGTCACGGACCTTGACGAATTCGGGCGTCTCGAGCACACGCAGGCGGATATAGAGACCGACCGCGACAAGAACGATGCTGACCAGGAACGCAACGCGCCATCCCCACGCCAGAAAGTCCGCTTCGGGCAACGAAGAGAGCAGTGCCACGAAGCCCGACGCAAGGCAGAGGCCGATCGCAAGGCCGATCTGCGGGATGCTGGCGAAGAAGCCCCGCTTCTCCGGAGGCGCGTATTCGAAGGCCATCAAAACCGCACCACCCCATTCACCGCCGAGTCCGATGCCCTGAAGGATGCGCAGTAGCAGCAGCAGGATCGGTGCCCAGACGCCGATTTGCGCGTAAGTGGGAAGGAGCCCAATTGCGAAGGTCGCCACACCCATGATCATCAACGTCAGCACCAGCACGCTCTTTCGGCCAATCCGATCGCCGAAATGACCGAAGATCAGGCCTCCGATCGGCCGAGCGACGAAGCCGATGGCAAACGTCGTATAGGCGAGCAGCGTCGATATCAAGGGGTCGCTGCCGGGGAAATACAGTTTGTTGAAGACGATTCCTGCAACCACGCCATAGAGAAAGAAGTCATACCACTCGATCGTTGCGCCGATCAGGCTCGAAAGGATGACTTTTCGCAAATTCGGGTCGCGGATATCCTTGAACGACATGACTCCTCCTAATATATTGTTTTAGATAGCCTATTTGGTCTTGTCGACATGCGCGGGCAGAACCCGCGCGCGGCGGCCTGATTCGGCGAACTGGCGCCGCGCCGCTAATCTACCAAAAACCCGGTCTGGTTTGACACTTGGGAACAGAAATTGCTAGAATATGCGGTTTCGCGGTTTCGATGGAGGGGTACCCAAGCGGTCAACGGGAGCAGACTGTAAATCTGCCGGCTCTGCCTTCGAAGGTTCGAATCCTTCCCCCTCCACCATTTAAGAAATCGGGAGTTAGAGGACAGGAGTCAGGGAAGATGGTTGGTAACGGCAACTGAGTTGCCAACTGAGTTTGCAAGCGGGGCTTGGGCCAAGACGGGTGAATCCTTGTCTTCAGTCAACTGACTTCTGACTACTGACATTGCGGGTGTAGCTCAATGGTAGAGCAGAAGCCTTCCAAGCTTACGACGAGGGTTCGATTCCCTTCACCCGCTCCAGCAGCATGTTGTATCGATGAGTGAATGTTTAACGATTTTGCAGCGGACTTTGCAGCGGATTGCGGCGGCTCGCATGGACGGGCTAGGACATTGCAGCAAGACAGCAGTGCAGCAAGCGCCCATGTAGCTCAGTGGTAGAGCACTCCCTTGGTAAGGGAGAGGTCGAGCGTTCGATCCGCTCCATGGGCACCAACAACGTGGCGTAGGTTTTTCGTAGTTTTTCCCGCTTTGAATCGGCAGGCTTATTTGCCAAATGAGCCTGCCGATTCAAAGGCAACTGAATCGGTCGAAAGTAGGTTTGTACTTTCGACCGCGGAGACGATGATGGCCAAGGGCAAGTTTGAGCGGACGAAGCCGCACGTGAACGTGGGGACGATCGGGCACGTGGATCATGGGAAGACGACGCTGACGGCGGCGTTGACGCTGGTGTTATCGAAGAAGTTTGGTGGCGAGGCGAAGGCCTACGACCAGATTGACAACGCGCCGGAAGAGAAGGCGCGGGGGATCACGATCAACACGGCGCACGTGGAATACGAGACGAAGAACCGGCACTACGCGCACGTGGACTGTCCTGGGCACGCGGACTATGTGAAGAACATGATCACGGGTGCGGCGCAGATGGACGGGGCGATTCTGGTGGTGAGCGCGGCGGACGGCCCGATGCCACAGACGCGGGAACACATTCTGCTGGCGCGGCAGGTGGGGGTGCCTTATATCGTCGTGTTCCTGAACAAGGCGGACATGGTCGATGACAAGGAGCTGCTGGAGCTGGTGGAGCTGGAAGTGCGGGAGCTCTTGTCCAAGTATGAGTTTCCCGGGGACAAGATTCCGATCGTGATCGGCAGTGCGAAGCTGGCGCTGGAAGGGGACAAGAGCGATCTGGGCGAGCCGTGTATCGACCGGCTGGCGGACGCTTTGGACAGCTATATACCGCAGCCGAAGCGGCTGATCGATGGGCCGTTCCTGCTGCCGGTGGAAGACGTATTCAGCATCAGTGGCCGGGGCACGGTGGTGACCGGGCGGGTGGAACGCGGGATTGTGAAGGTGGGGGAGAACCTGGAGATTGTGGGCTTGAAGCCGACGCTGCAGACGGTATGCACGGGGGTGGAGATGTTCCGCAAGCTGTTGGACCAGGGGCAGGCGGGCGACAACGTCGGGGTACTGCTGCGCGGCACGAAGCGGGAAGAAGTGGAGCGTGGGCAGGTGCTGGCGAAGCCGGGCTCGATCACGCCGCACACCAAGTTCAGCTGCGAGGTGTACATCCTGTCGAAGGAAGAAGGCGGCCGGCATACGCCGTTCTTTCCGGGGTATCGGCCGCAGTTTTATTTCCGGACGACGGACGTGACGGGCAGCTGCGAGTTGCCGGCGGGGACGGAGATGGTGATGCCTGGGGACAATGTGCAGATGACGGTGACCTTGATTGCGCCGATTGCGATGGAAGAAGGCTTGCGCTTCGCGATTCGCGAAGGCGGCCGTACCGTCGGCGCCGGCGTCGTAGCAAAAGTCATCGAATAAAAGCGATTAAAGAACTGACAAGACTGTAAAAGGCCAGTAGCTCAATTGGCAGAGCGGCGGTCTCCAAAACCGCAGGTTGGGGGTTCGATTCCCTCCTGGCCTGCCACTCTCTAGATGTCAGGTGGCAGAGCTCAGGTAAGGCTCAGGTGATGGAAAGAACGTAGTAGCGATTTTCAAGAGACGAAAGGTAGGCGACGGGATCTGAAGAAAGACAGCAGCGAGGTCAGGGAAGCGCACCGATCGCGTGACTTCCCGGCCGCACTGACACTGATTATCTGATTCCTGAAACCTGACAAATGGACAAGATCAAACTGATCCTCGCCGGAGCACTCGTTTGCGCCGGCGTATGGGGCTACTACCACTTCAGCGAAACGGCGCAGGTCTTGCGCGTGCTGATGGTCCTGGGTGGCCTGCTTGCTGCGGCGGGTGTGGCCTGGTTTACCGACACGGGCAAGGAGCTTTTTGGCTTCAGCCAGGAAGCATGGCAGGAAGCAGGCAAGGTCTCGTGGCCGACGCGCAAGGAGACGTTGCAGACGACGGGCGTCGTCTTCGCTTTCGTCGTGATCATGGCGATTTTCCTGTTCATGATTGATTCGTCGCTTGCCTACCTGGTCAAACTCGCCACCGGACGGAGCGAGGGATGAGCGATAAGAAATGGTTCGTTGTGCACGCTTATTCCGGCTTCGAGAAAAGCGTACAGCGCGCGCTGACCGAACGGATCAAACGGTCCGAAATGAGCGAACAATTCGGCAAAATTCTGGTGCCGGTTGAAGAAGTCGTGGAAATGAAGAACGGCGCCAAGGCCATTTCCGAGCGCAAGTTCTTTCCCGGCTATGTGCTGGTCGAAATGGAAATGACCGACGACAGTTGGCACCTGGTCAAGAGCACGCCGAAGGTCACCGGTTTTGTCGGTGGGACGGCAAACAAGCCGACGCCGATCACGCAAAAAGAGGTCGACGCGATCCTGCGTCAAGTGCAGGAGGGTGTCGAGAAGCCGCGCCCCAAAGTTCTGTTCGAACTGGGCGAGGCGGTTCGCGTCAAGGAAGGACCTTTCACCGATTTTCACGGCAACGTGGAAGACGTGAACTACGAAAAGAGCAAATTGCGCGTCTCGGTCACGATTTTCGGCCGGTCGACGCCAGTGGAACTGGATTTTTCGCAAGTCGAGAAAGCTTGATATTCCGTCACGTTGCGCGCGACGGAATAGCTGTCCGGTGGAACGTCAGCTACGCGCTGACTCTCAACCGGAGGGACGAGTGCTGAGTCGTAAACGGGGAGGGCGCAGCGTCCGCTATGCACCCACTAGGAGCATGAAAATGGCAAAGAAAATAGTCGGATTCATCAAGTTGCAGGTGCCGGCGGGCAAGGCTAATCCCAGTCCGCCGATCGGACCGGCGCTCGGCCAACGTGGCTTGAACATCATGGAATTCTGCAAGGCGTTCAACGCGCAGACGCAGAAGCTCGAAGCGGGACTGCCGATTCCCGTGGTCATTACGGCGTTCGCGGACAAGAGCTTCACGTTCGTGATGAAGACGCCGCCCGCGACGGTGCTGATCAAGAAGGCAGCCAAGGTCGACAAGGGCAGCAGCAAGCCGCACAGCGACAAGGTGGGCAGCCTCACGCGCGCACAGGCCGAAGAAATCGCCAAGATGAAGACGCCGGACCTGACTGCCGCCGATCTCGACGCCGCCGTCCGCACCATCGCCGGCAGCGCGCGCAGCATGGGTATCACCGTTGAAGGGGTGAAGTAATCATGGCCACGACACAGAAGGAAGTTCTCCACCTCTCCAAGCGCATGAAGACCGTGCGCGCCAAGGTTGACCACGTCAAGGCGTATCCGCTTGATGAAGCGCTGAAGCTGGTCAAGGAAACCGCCGTCGCCAAGTTCGACGAGTCGGTGGACGTCGCCGTCAATCTCGGTGTCGACGCCAAAAAGTCCGACCAGACCGTTCGTGGTTCGGTCGTGCTGCCTGCGGGAACCGGGAAGAAAGTCCGCGTGGCGGTGTTTGCCCAAGGCGACAAGGCCAAGGCAGCGGCTGACGCCGGCGCCGATATCGTCGGGTTTGACGATCTGGCGGCCAAGGTCAAGGAAGGCTTCATGGACTTCGACGTCGTCATTGCCACTCCGGACGCGATGAAGGTCGTGGGTCAGTTGGGCCAGATCCTCGGCCCGCGCGGCCTGATGCCGAACCCCAAAGTGGGCACGGTATCGGCCGATGTCGTCACCGCGGTCAAGAACGCCAAAGCCGGTCAGGTCCAGTACCGCACTGATAAAGGCGGGATCATCCAATGCACGATCGGGCGTGCGTCGTTCACGCCGGATCAGTTGAAGACAAATTTGATGGCCTTGATAGAAGCGTTGAACAAATCGAGACCCGCGGGCACCAAAGGCATCTACCTGAAGAAGGTCAGCCTTTCGTCGACGATGGGTGTCGGCGTTCGCGTCGACTCGGCGAGTTTTGGCTCACAGACGCACGCCTGATCAGGGATCAGCAAATTAGCTATTGAAGAATTTGAGGGAGCGTCGCGCGGACGATTGCGCGGCGGGCCGTCAAAGACCGCAGGGGCGAAAGCTTAATAGTGGGATGCGGGTTTGGAGCCGGGATTTTTTGAATCCCTGATACCGGATCTCTGATTCCTGAAACCCCGCGCAGATGGTGTCCCGAAGACAGGATTCGTTCCTGACGTAAGGTCACCGTAACCGCCGAAGCCGGCTCGCCGGCAGAGGCACCAGGAGAGTGTCCGCCGATACACGGTGGCATTCGATAGTGGAGGTACCTTGGGTCTTAATTTGCAGCAAAAGCAAGCGGTAGTCGCGGAAGTCGCGAAGCAGGTCGCCGGTGCTCAAGCCATTGTGATGGCCGAGAACCGGGGCATGGCAGTCGCCGACATGACGCAGCTCCGCGCGAAGGCACGGGCTTCGGGCGTGTATTTCCGGGTGGTGAAAAACACCCTGGTGCGCCGCGCGGTTGCCGAAACGCCGTTCGCACAGCTTGCCGACAAGATGGTCGGTCCGCTGGCGTACGGCATTGGCGCCGATCCCGTTGCCGTGGCGAAGGTCCTCAACGACTTCGCCAAGGGCAACGAGAAGTTTGTGATCATGGCCGGGGCATGCCGGGCCATGTGATGTCGGCAAAGGAAGTTTCTGCGCTGGCCTCGCTGCCGTCGCGTGAAGAATTGATCGCCAAGCTGCTGGGCACGATGCAGGCGCCGATCGTCAAGCTGGTTCGAACGCTCAATGAAGTACCGAGCAGGTTCGTCCGGACCTTGGCCGCCGTGCGCGATGCGAAGCCCGCCGCGTAAATTGCGATCAACGCTGATGACCGCTACGACTATCAAACACTAAACCTTACGATTCAGGAGCAAAAAATGGCTGTTGCACAAGTTGAAATCCTCGACAAGATTTCGTCGATGACCGTCCTGGAGCTCTCCGAGCTCATCAAGGCGATGGAAGAGAAGTTCGGCGTGTCGGCCGCTGCCGCGGTCGCTGTCGCCGCCCCGGCCGCCGGTGGCGCCGCTGCCGCTGCCGTGGAAGAGCAAACCGAGTTCACCGTGATGCTGCAAAGCATTGGCGACAACAAGGTGAACGTCATCAAGGCCGTTCGTGAGTTGACGGGCCTTGGCTTGAAGGAAGCCAAGGATCTGGTCGACGGCGCGCCGAAGGCAGTCAAGGAAGGCATCAACAAGGCCGACGCCGAAGCTGCCAAGAAGAAGCTGGAAGACGCCGGCGCGAAGGCTGACGTCAAGTAAGTACCGAGTTTTGGGCGCTGCCGAAGGCGCGCCCAACACGATTTTGTCGAGCACAGCAGCGGTTGAGTATCGAGAGCGAGCGTTCGGCGCCCTATATGGGACGCCCAACATTGAATGCTTATCATTGAAGTCTTCTGACCCGACTGCAGAAGACAGGTTTGGTCGGACGGTGCCGTCCTACCGTCGTCCGCCAGCGGTTGGTAGTGGCCAACCACCATCCCCAAGGGGCGCAATGCCCCTGTCCAGTCGATGAAACACCGGTGCCCACGGACGTTTCCGTCGGGCGCGCCAAGAACGCTAACGAGGTCAAGGTCCATGACTACTACGTATTCGTTTACCGAAAAGAAACGCATCCGCAAGAGTTTCGCCAAGCGGGCGAGCGTGCTCCCGGTGCCATTCCTGCTCGAAACGCAGCTCGATTCATATCGCGCGTTCCTGCAGGAATTCACCGCGATGGAGTCGCGCAAGAACGAAGGCCTGCAGGCCGCATTCACGTCGATTTTTCCGATTTCCAGCCACTCGGGCAATGCCCGGCTGGAATTCGTCGGCTATTCGCTGCTGCGCGCCGGCATTCGACGTCACCGAATGCCAACAACGCGGCTTGACCTATTGCTCGGCGCTGCGCGCCAAGGTGCGGCTGATCCTGATGGACAAGGAAGCGCCGAAAGAGACGGTCAAGGAAGTCAAGGAACAAGAAGTCTACATGGGCGAAATCCCGCTGATGACGGGCAACGGCTCGTTCGTCATCAACGGCACCGAGCGCGTTATCGTCTCGCAGCTGCACCGCTCGCCCGGCGTGTTCTTCGAGCACGATCGCGGCAAGACGCATAGCTCCGGCAAGCTGCTGTTCTCGGCGCGCGTCATTCCTTACCGCGGATCGTGGCTCGACTTTGAATTCGATCCGAAGGATTTCCTCTACTTCCGCGTCGACCGCCGCCGCAAGATGCCGGTGACGACGCTGCTGAAGGCGATCGGCTTGTCCAACGAGGACATCCTCAAGCAATTCTTCGCCTTCGACTCGTTCCATCTGGGCAAGAAGGGCTCGCAGATGGACCTGGTGCCCGAGCGCCTGCGAGGCGAGGTCGCCAAGTTCGACCTGCTCGGCAAGGACGACAAGGTGCTGGTGCAGAAGGACAAGCGCATCACCGCACGGCACATCCGTGAGCTCGCCGACGGCGGCGTCAAGAAGATCGCCGTGCCCAACGACTATCTGCTCGGCCGCAACCTGGCCGAGAACGTCGTCAACAAGGACACCGGCGAAGTCGTCGCCTCGGCCAATGACGAAATCACCGACGAGCTGCTGGTCAAACTGCTCGAAGCCGGCGTAACCAAGATCCACACGATCTACGTCAACGATCTCGATCAGGGCCCGTATATCTCGCAAACGCTGAAAATGGACGACACGCCGGACCAGATGGCCGCGCGCGTCGCGATCTATCGCATGATGCGTCCTGGCGAGCCGCCGACCGAAGACGCGGTCGAAGCATTGTTCCACGGCCTGTTCTTCAACGAAGAACGCTATGACCTGTCGCCGGTCGGCCGCATGAAATTCAATCGTCGCGTCGGTCGCAGCGAGTTGCTCGGCCCGGGCACGCTGACCAACGACGACATCATCGCGGTCATCAAGATCCTGGTCGAGCTGCGCAACGGCCGCGGCGAAATCGATGATATCGATCACCTGGGCAACCGACGTGTGCGCTCGGTAGGCGAACTGGCCGAAAACCAGTTTCGTTCGGGCCTGGTGCGCGTCGAGCGCGCAGTCAAGGAACGTCTCGGCCAAGCCGAAAGCGAAAACCTGCTGCCGCATGACCTGATCAATGCGAAGCCGATTTCAGCGGCGATCAAGGAATTTTTTGGTTCGTCGCAGTTGTCGCAGTTCATGGACCAGACCAACCCGTTGTCGGAAATCACCCACAAGCGGCGTGTTTCCGCCCTGGGTCCAGGCGGCCTGACGCGCGAGCGCGCGGGCTTCGAAGTCCGCGACGTGCATCCGACGCACTATGGCCGGGTCTGCCCGATCGAAACGCCGGAAGGCCCGAACATCGGCCTCATCAACTCGCTCGCGCTGTACGCGCGGACCAACGAGTACGGTTTTCTCGAAACACCGTACCGCAAGGTCGTCAACGGCAAAGTCACCGACGAGATCAACTATCTGTCGGCGATCGAAGAAGGCGCGTTCGTGATCGCCCAGGCCAATGCGCAGCTCGACAAGTCCGGCAAGCTCAAGGACGAGCTGGTTTCCTGCCGTTGCAAGAACGAGTTCATGCTGTCGACCGCGGACAAGGTCCAGTACATGGACGTTGCTCCGGCACAGATCGTTTCGGTAGCGGCGTCGCTGATCCCGTTCCTGGAGCACGACGATGCGAACCGCGCGTTGATGGGCTCGAACATGCAGCGCCAAGCGGTTCCCTGCCTGCGCGCGGAAAAACCATTGGTCGGTACGGGTGTCGAACGCACTGCCGCGGTTGATTCGGGTACGGCGGTATTGGCGCGCCGCGGTGGCAAAGTCGACTATGTCGACGCCAACCGGATCGTTGTACGCGTGCACGACACCGAAACCGTCGCCGGCGAAGTTGGCGTCGATATCTATAACCTCACCAAGTACACGCGCAGCAATCAGAACACCAATATCAATCAGCGCCCACTGGTCAAGATCGGTGATGTCATCGCCAAGAAGGACGTGATTGCCGATGGCGCGTCGACCGACATGGGCGAGCTGGCTCTCGGGCAGAACATGCTCGTCGCCTTCATGCCGTGGAATGGCTACAACTACGAAGATTCGATCCTGATCTCCGAACGCGTAGTCGGCAACGACCGTTACACCTCGATCCATATCGAGGAACTGACGGTCAATGCCCGCGACACCAAGCTCGGTCCGGAAGAAATCACCCGCGACATTTCCAGCCTGGGCGAGACGCAGCTTGGTCGCCTGGACGAGTCCGGCATCGTCTACATCGGTGCCGAAGTCGAGGCGGGCGACGTGCTGGTCGGCAAGGTCACGCCCAAAGGCGAGACGCAACTCACGCCGGAAGAGAAACTGCTGCGCGCGATCTTCGGTGAAAAGGCGTCCGACGTTAAGGACACGAGCTTGCGCGTCCCGTCGGGTATTTCGGGCACGGTCATCAACGTTCAGGTGTTCACGCGTGAAGGCATCGAGCGCGACAAGCGCGCGGCGCAGATCATCGACGACGAACTCAAGGGCTACCGCAAGGACTTGAACGATCAGGTGCGTATCGTCGAAAACGACGCTTTCGCACGGATCGAGAAGCTGCTCCTGGGCAAGACGGCCAATGGTGGTCCGAAGCGCCTGGCCAAGGGCACGCGCCTGACCAAGGAATACCTGGAAAGCATCAACCGCCACGACTGGTTCGACGTGCGGCTTGCCAATGAGGAATCGGCACGCCAACTCGAAGCGATGAAGGAATCCATCGCGCAGACGCGCGTGCAGTTCGACCAGGCTTTCGAAGCCAAGAAGAAGAAGCTCACGCAGGGCGATGAATTGCCGCCGGGCGTGCAGAAAATGGTCAAGGTGTACGTCGCGGTCAAGCGTCGTCTGCAGCCTGGCGACAAGATGGCCGGACGTCACGGTAACAAGGGCGTCGTGTCCAAGATCGTTCCGGTCGAGGACATGCCTTACATGGCTGACGGAACGCCGGTCGACATCGTTCTGAATCCGCTGGGCGTGCCCTCACGGATGAACGTCGGCCAGATTCTCGAGGTTCACCTCGGGTGGGCCGCGAAGGGTCTCGGCAATCGCATCGAGGAGATGCTCAAGGCGCAAGCCAATGCCGCGGATGTGCGCAAGTTCCTGACCAAGATCTACAACGGCACAGGCAAATCGGAAGATCTCGACTCGCTCAACGATGAAGAGATCGTGCAGCTTGCGGGCAACCTGACCGACGGCGTGCCGTTCGCGACGCCGGTGTTCGATGGGGCAACGGAGGCCGAGATCAAGAACATGCTCGAACTCGCCGGATTGCCGCGCTCGGGTCAGATCCATCTGCACGATGGACGTACCGGTGAAGCGTTCGATCGTCAGGTTACCGTGGGCTTCATGCACGTGCTGAAACTGCACCACCTGGTCGACGACAAGATGCATGCGCGTTCGACGGGACCGTACAGCCTGGTGACCCAGCAACCGCTCGGTGGCAAGGCGCAATTCGGCGGTCAGCGCTTCGGCGAGATGGAAGTGTGGGCGCTCGAGGCCTACGGCGCGGCATACACGCTGCAGGAAATGCTCACGGTCAAGTCCGACGACGTCAACGGCCGCACCAAGGTCTACGAGAACATCGTCAAGGGCGAGCACAAGATCGAGGCTGGCATGCCGGAATCGTTCAACGTGCTGGTGAAGGAAATCCGCTCGCTGGCGATCGACATCGATCTGGAACGGTATTGACCGCGCACTGACTGATCACTTAGCAGCCACGCGCTGAAGCGAATTGAAGTTGTAACTCCGACACGAAATATTCGGGAGTAACGCATGAAAGCATTGCTCGATCTGTTCAAGCAGGTCACCCAGGAAGAAGAGTTCGACGCGATCAAGACCGGCTTGGCTTCGCCGGAAAAGATCCGTTCGTGGTCGTACGGCGAAGTCAAGAAGCCGGAAACGATCAACTACCGTACGTTCAAGCCCGAACGCGATGGGCTGTTTTGCGCCAAGATCTTCGGGCCGGTCAAGGACTACGAGTGCCTGTGCGGCAAGTACAAGCGCCTGAAGCATCGCGGCGTGATCTGCGAAAAATGCGGCGTCGAAGTGACGTTGGCCAAGGTGCGCCGCGAGCGCATGGGCCACATCGAACTCGCTTCGCCGGTTGCGCACATCTGGTTCCTGAAGAGCCTGCCGTCGCGCATGGGCATGGTGCTCGACATGACGCTGCGCGACATCGAACGCGTGCTGTACTTCGAAGCGTATGTCGTCACCGAGCCCGGCATGACGCCGCTCAATCGCGGCCAGCTGCTGACCGAAGACGACTATCTGGCGAAGGTCGAGCAGTACGCCGACGATTTCTCGGCGAGCATGGGCGCCGAAGGCATCCGCGAATTGCTGCGCTCGCTCGAAGTCATCACCGAAATCGAAAAGCTGCGCAAGGAACTCGAGACGACGGGTTCCGACACCAAGATCAAGAAAATCGCCAAGCGCCTGAAGGTGCTCGAGGCCTTCCACAAGTCGGGGATCAAGCCCGAGTGGATGATTCTCGAAGTGCTGCCGGTGCTGCCGCCGGAGCTGCGTCCGCTGGTGCCGCTGGATGGCGGCCGCTTCGCGACTTCCGATCTGAACGATCTCTATCGTCGCGTCATCAACCGCAACAACCGGTTGAAGCGTCTGCTCGAGTTGAAGGCGCCTGACATCATCGTCCGCAACGAAAAGCGGATGCTGCAGGAAGCCGTCGATTCGCTGCTGGACAATGGCCGTCGCGGCAAAGCGATGACCGGTGCCAACAAGCGTCCGCTGAAGTCGCTCGCCGACATGATCAAGGGCAAAGGCGGACGTTTCCGTCAGAACCTGCTGGGCAAGCGCGTCGACTACTCGGGCCGTTCGGTCATCGTCGTCGGTCCGCAGCTGAAATTGCATCAATGCGGCCTGCCGAAGCTGATGGCGCTGGAACTGTTCAAGCCGTTCATCTTCAACAAGCTCGAAACGATGGGCTTGGCGACGACGATCAAGGCCGCGAAGAAGATGGTCGAAAGCCAGGAACCCGTCGTGTGGGACATCCTGGAAGAAGTCATCCGCGAGCATCCGGTGATGCTGAATCGCGCGCCGACTCTGCACCGCCTGGGCATCCAGGCGTTCGAGCCGGTGCTGATCGAAGGCAAGGCGATCCAGCTGCATCCGCTGGTGTGTACCGCTTTCAACGCCGACTTTGACGGCGACCAGATGGCCGTGCACGTGCCGCTGTCGCTGGAAGCGCAGATGGAAGCGCGCACGCTGATGCTGGCGTCGAACAATGTGCTGCTGCCGTCGAACGGCGAGCCCTGCATCGTGCCGTCGCAGGATATCGTGCTGGGTCTGTACTACGCGACGCGTGAGCTGGTGAACGCCAAGGGCGAGGGCATGCTGTTTGCCGACATCGCCGAAGTCACCCGCGCGTACGAGTCGCGCCAGGTCGATCTGCACGCCAAGGTCAGCGTGCGCATCAAGGAAGTGGTCGTCGGCGCCAACGGCGAGCGCAGCGACAAGATCACCCGCTACGAGACCACCGTCGGCCGTTCGCTGCTGTCGGAAATTCTGCCGGCAGGACTGCCGTTTCGACACGATCAACCGACCGCTGAAGAAGAAGGAAATCTCGCGCATCATCAATGCGAGCTTCCGTCGCTGCGGTCTGCGCGAGACGGTGATCTTTGCCGACAAGCTGATGCAGGCCGGTTACGGGCTCGCGACGCGCGGCGGTATTTCGTTCGCTGCCGATGACATGCTGATCCCGGCGGAAAAGCATTCGATCATCGAAAAGTCGGAGAAGGAAGTGAAAGAGATCGAGGCGCAGTACACCTCGGGTCTGGTCACGCAGGGCGAGCGCTACAACAAGGTGGTCGACATCTGGGGCCGCGCCGGCGACGACATCGCGAAGGCGATGATGACGCAGCTCGGCACGATGGAAGTCATGAACGCCGAAGGCAAGATGGTCAAGCAGGAGTCGTTCAATTCCATCTACATGATGGCCGACTCAGGCGCGCGTGGTTCGGCGGCGCAAATCCGGCAGTTGGCGGGGATGCGCGGCTTGATGGCCAAACCTGACGGCTCGATCATCGAGACGCCGATCACGGCGAACTTCCGCGAAGGTCTGAATGTGTTGCAGTACTTCATCTCGACGCACGGCGCGCGCAAGGGTCTTGCCGATACAGCGTTGAAGACGGCGAACTCTGGCTACCTGACGCGTCGTCTGGTTGACGTGACGCAGGATCTGGTCGTGACCGAAGACGATTGCGGCACCAGCAATGGTGTGGCGATGAAGGCCCTGGTCGAAGGCGGCGAAGTGATCGAGGCCCTGCGCGAGCGGATTCTCGGTCGCTCGCTGGCGTCCGACTTGGTCAATCCGGAAACGCAGGCAACGCTGTATCACGCCGGCGATCTCTTGTCGGAAGACGAAGTGGAGCAGATCGAAGCGCTGGGCATCGACGAAGTGAAGGTGCGCACGCCACTGACCTGCGACACCCGTTACGGGCTGTGCGCCACCTGCTACGGTCGCGATCTGGGCCGCGGTCATCTGGTCAACGTCGGCGAAGCGGTCGGTGTCATCGCCGCGCAGTCGATCGGCGAGCCGGGTACGCAGTTGACGATGCGGACGTTCCACATCGGCGGCGCAGCATCGCGTACGGCGGCAGCGTCGCAACTCGAAAGCAAATCGGCGGGCGTGGTTCGTTTCTCCGCGGTCATGCGCTATGTGACCAACGGCAAGGGCGAGCTTGTCGTCATCGCGCGTTCGGGCGAAGTGCTGATTCACGACGACAACGGCCGCGAGCGCGAGCGCCACAAGGTACCGTACGGCGCGACGATGCTGGTCAAGGACGGCGAGCAGGTGAAGGCTGGCAAGATACTCGCGTCGTGGGACGCGACATCGCGGCCGATCATCACCGAGTACGCTGGCCGGGTGAAGTTCGAGAACGTCGAAGAAGGCGTCACGGTGGCGAAGCAGGTCGACGAAGTGACCGGCCTCTCTACCCTGGTCGTCATCGATCCGAAACGGCGCGCGGGTGCGGCTGCCAAGGGCGTGCGTCCGCAGGTGAAGCTGATCAACGATCAGGGTCAGGAAGTCAAACTTTCGGGCTCCGACCTGTCGGTCAACATCACGTTCCAGCTGGGTTCGATCATCACGGTCAAGGACGGGCAGGATGTGACCGTCGGCGAAGTGCTGGCACGGATTCCGCAGGAAACGTCGAAGACGCGCGATATCACGGGTGGTCTGCCGCGCGTGGCCGAATTGTTCGAGGCGCGTGCGCCGAAGGACGCCGGCACGCTGGCGGAAGTCACCGGGACGGTGTCGTTCGGCAAGGATACGAAGGGCAAGCAGCGTCTGGTCATCACCGACCTCGACGGTGTCGCGCACGAATATCTGATCCCGAAAGACAAGCACGTGACGGCGCACGACGGCCAGGTGGTGAACAAGGGTGAATCGATTGTCGATGGGCCGGCCGATCCGCACGACATCCTGCGCTTGCTGGGCGTCGAAGCACTGGCTCGGTACATTACCGACGAAGTGCAGGACGTCTATCGTCTGCAGGGCGTGAAGATTAACGACAAGCACATCGAAGTGATCGTGCGGCAGATGCTGCGTCGCGTGCAGGTCATCGACGCGGGCGACACGCGCTTCATCGTCGGTGAGCAGGTCGAGCGTTCGGATCTGCTGGACGAAAACGATCGCGTCGCCGAGAAGGGTGGAGTCAAGGGCGGTGCCGATGCCAAGCAACCGGCGGTCTACGAGCACATGCTGCTGGGAATCACCAAGGCATCGCTGTCGACCGATTCGTTTATCTCGGCGGCGTCGTTCCAGGAAACCACTCGCGTGCTGACCGAAGCGGCGATCATGGGCAAGAAAGACGAATTGCGCGGCTTGAAGGAGAACGTGATCGTCGGCAGGCTGATCCCGGCCGGAACCGGGCTGGCGTACCACAACGCGCGGAAGAAGCAGAAGGCTGGGGGCACCGCCGAGGCGATTCTCGGAGAGCCGGTACCGGCCGAAGCTCCTGCCGCGGAAGTCAGCGCCGACGCCGCCTGATCCCAAGTCGACGTAAGAAGCATCAAATCGGGCCGGCGGGTCACTCCGCCGGCTTTTTTCTTCAAAAGCCGGGGCCGTTCCGGCGACTTGATGGCCGCTTTATGGCCGAGTTGTCGCTTTGGTTTTATCTGCGGTTCGGCAGGAGGCTTAGATCAAGCCCTCGCCCCACGGGTGAAACCCGCCGTTCACGTTGACATGGACAGCTTAACCCTATAGAATCGATAGTCTTTTCGCCTATATCGCCGGGTTGCGCAGTCTTTAGCGAACTGCGATCAATCGAGTGCCGATAGGGCGTGCGTACCCGGTCGCCGTTACCCCCGCTTTGGTTGTTGCAACGCGGAACTGTCGTCCGAGGCGTGAGAGAGGTGGCCTGAGCAGAACATGCTTGAGGCCACTTTAATTTGTGTGCATCAAAAAGAACGATGTGTGGTGTGGATGCCACTAGACCGCGATTCCGATCCGGTCGGTCGCGTCCCGTGAAAAACCAGCGGAAAAAGAGCATGCCAACGATCAATCAGCTAGTGCGCAAGGGCCGCGTGGCCCCGGTTTCGAAGAGCAAGGTGCCGGCGCTCAAGCGCAGCCCACAAAAGCGCGGCGTGTGCACGCGCGTTTACACGACAACGCCGAAAAAACCGAATTCCGCGCTGCGCAAGGTCGCCAAGGTGCGCCTCACCAACGGCTTCGAGGTGATCAGCTACATCGGCGGCGAAGGCCACAATTTGCAGGAGCACTCGGTGGTGCTGATTCGCGGCGGCCGGGTCAAGGACTTGCCGGGCGTGCGTTACCACATGGTGCGCGGTGCGCTTGATACGGCTGGTGTAAAGGATCGTAAGCAGAGCCGTTCCAAGTACGGCGCGAAGAAACCGAAGGCGGCCTAGGTTTTACGGCGCGAACTCATCGGCTTCTGACTCAAATTTGAACGAAGTAGGTTTTTACTTTCGAACGGATATATGCCCCGACGTAGAGAAGTCCCCAAACGCGAGATCCTGCCTGATCCGAAGTACTCGAACAGCGATGTGGCGAAGTTCGTCAACGTGCTGATGAGTCAGGGCAAGAAGTCGGTTGCCGAGCGCATTGTTTATGGTGCGTTCGAATCGATCGCCAAAAAAGGCGGCAAGGATCCGCTCGAGGTCTTCAACCAGGCGCTGTCGAATTCGAAGCCCATGGTCGAGGTCAAGAGCCGTCGCGTCGGTGGCGCAAATTTTCAGGTGCCGGTCGAAGTTCGCCCGGTCCGCCGCGTCGCATTGGCGATGCGCTGGCTGCGCGAAGCCGCGCGCAAGCGTGGCGAGAAGTCGATGGGTCAGCGGCTTGCAGCGGAACTGCTCGAAGCGTCGGAAGGACGCGGCGGTGCAGTGAAGAAACGTGAGGAAGTGCACCGGATGGCCGACGCAAACAAGGCCTTCTCGCATTTCCGCTTCTAATCGGATCAGATGAACCAGCGGTGCGGAACCGAGTGCTCAGTTAACCGATGACTCCCCGTAACGCGTATTTAGGCAGTGAGATAACGTGGCAAGAGTTACCCCCATCGAGCGCTATCGGAACATCGGCATCAGTGCCCACATTGATGCCGGTAAAACCACGACCACCGAGCGCATACTTTTCTACACTGGCGTATCGCACAAGATCGGCGAAGTGCACGACGGCGCGACGGTCATGGACTGGATGGAACAGGAGCGCGAGCGCGGCATAACGATCACGTCGGCCGCGACCACCTGCTTCTGGAAGGGGATGGAGAACAACCATCCGGAACACCGCATCAACATCATCGACACACCGGGGCACGTCGACTTCACCATCGAAGTCGAGCGCTCGATGCGCGTGCTCGACGGTGCGTGCATGGTGTACGACGCGGTTGCCGGCGTGCAGCCGCAATCGGAGACGGTCTGGCGGCAGGCGAACAAGTACAAAGTGCCGCGTCTCGCGTTCATCAACAAGATGGACCGTCAAGGTGCCGAATTCTTCAAGTCCTACGATCACATCAAGTCCCGGCTGAAGGGCAACCCTGTGCCGATCCAGATTCCTATCGGTGCGGAAGAAAAATTCGAAGGCGTCGTCGACCTGGTCAAGATGAAGGCGATCTACTGGGATGAGGCGTCGCAGGGCATGAAGTACGAGTTGCGCGACATTCCGGCCAACCTCGTCGAAGAAGCGAAGAAGTGGCGCGAGAAAATGGTCGAGGCCGCTGCCGAAGCGAACGACGAGCTGACGCACAAGTATCTCGAAGGCCACGACCTTTCGGTGGCCGAGATCAAGCAGGGTCTGCGCATCCGCACGATCAAGAACGAAATCGTCCCGATGCTGTGCGGCACCGCGTTCAAGAACAAGGGCGTGCAGGCGATGCTCGACGCAGTCATCGACTACATGCCATCGCCGGTCGACATCAAACCGGTCGAAGGCGAAGACGAAGCCGGCAAGCCCGAATTGCGCAAGGCCGCCGACAGCGAACCGTTCGCAGCGCTTGCATTCAAGATCATGACCGACCCGTATGTCGGCCAGTTGACTTTCATCCGCGTCTATTCGGGCGTGCTGAAGTCGGGCGACACCGTCTACAACTCGGTGCGCGGCCGCAAGGAGCGCATCGGGCGGATTCTGCAGATGCACGCCAACCAGCGCGAGGAAATCAAGGAAGTGTATGCCGGCGACATCGCGGCGGCGGTCGGCTTGAAGGAAGCGTCGACCGGCGAAACGCTGTGCGATCCGGCGCACGAGATCATGCTCGAGCGCATGGTATTCCCGGAGCCGGTGATTTCGCAGGCAGTCGAACCGAAGACCAAGGCCGACCAGGAGAAAATGGGCATCGCGCTCAATCGCCTGGCGCAGGAAGATCCGTCGTTCCGCGTGCGCAGCGATGAGGAATCGGGCCAGACCATCATTTCAGGCATGGGCGAGCTGCATCTGGAAATCATTGTCGATCGGATGAAGCGCGAGTTCGGCGTCGAAGCCAACGTCGGCAAGCCGCAAGTGGCCTACCGCGAAGCAATCAAGAAGCCCGTGCAGATCGAAGGCAAGTTCATCAAGCAGTCGGGCGGTCGCGGCCAATACGGCCATGTGTGGCTGAAGATGGAACCGCAGGAAGCCGGCAAGGGATTCGAGTTTGTCGACGCGATCAAAGGCGGCACGGTCCCGCGCGAATTCATTCCCGCCGTTGAAAAAGGTTTGCGCGAGACGCTGCCCAATGGCGTGCTTGCGGGCTTTCCGGTCGTCGATGTGAAAGTCACGCTGTTCGACGGCAGCTATCACGATGTCGACTCCAACGAGAACGCGTTCAAGATGGCCGCGTCGATGGCGTTCAAGGACGGCATGCGCGCTGCCAACCCGATTTTGCTCGAGCCGATGATGGCGGTCGAAGTCGAAACGCCGGAAGATTTCATGGGCAATGTCGTCGGCGATCTTTCCGGCCGCCGCGGCATGATTCAGGGTATGGAAGACGTGGTCGGCGTCAAGGTGATCAAGGCCGAAGTCCCGCTATCGGAAATGTTCGGCTATTCGACGACCCTGCGTTCGCTATCGCAGGGACGCGCGACGTACACGATGGAATTCAAGCACTACACCGAGGCGCCGAAGACCGTCGCCGAAGCAGTGATCAACAAGAAATCGTAACTCTGAGGTAATCAATCATGGCCAAGGGCAAGTTTGAGCGGACGAAGCCGCACGTGAACGTGGGGACGATCGGGCACGTGGATCATGGGAAGACGACGCTGACGGCGGCGTTGACGCTGGTGTTATCGAAGAAGTTTGGTGGCGAGGCGAAGGCCTACGACCAGATTGACAACGCGCCGGAAGAGAAGGCGCGGGGGATCACGATCAACACGGCGCACGTGGAATACGAGACGAAGAACCGGCACTACGCGCACGTGGACTGTCCTGGGCACGCGGACTATGTGAAGAACATGATCACGGGTGCGGCGCAGATGGACGGGGCGATTCTGGTGGTGAGCGCGGCGGACGGCCCGATGCCACAGACGCGGGAACACATTCTGCTGGCGCGGCAGGTGGGGGTGCCTTACATCGTCGTGTTCCTGAACAAGGCGGACATGGTCGATGACAAGGAGCTGCTGGAGCTGGTGGAGCTGGAAGTGCGGGAGCTGCTTGTCCAAGTATGAGTTTCCCGGGGACAAGATTCCGATCGTGATCGGCAGTGCGAAGCTGGCGCTGGAAGGGGACAAGAGCGATCTGGGCGAGCCGTGTATCGACCGGCTGGCGGACGCTTTGGACAGCTATATACCGCAGCCGAAGCGGCTGATCGATGGGCCGTTCCTGCTGCCGGTGGAAGACGTATTCAGCATCAGTGGCCGGGGCACGGTGGTGACCGGGCGGGTGGAACGCGGGATTGTGAAGGTGGGGGAGAACCTGGAGATTGTGGGCTTGAAGCCGACGCTGCAGACGGTATGCACGGGGGTGGAGATGTTCCGCAAGCTGTTGGACCAGGGGCAGGCGGGCGACAACGTCGGGGTACTGCTGCGCGGCACGAAGCGGGAAGAAGTGGAGCGTGGGCAGGTGCTGGCGAAGCCGGGCTCGATCACGCCGCACACCAAGTTCAGCTGCGAGGTGTACATCCTGTCGAAGGAAGAAGGCGGGCGGCATACGCCGTTCTTTCCGGGGTATCGGCCGCAGTTTTATTTCCGGACGACGGACGTGACGGGCAGCTGCGAGTTGCCGGCGGGGACGGAGATGGTGATGCCTGGGGACAATGTGCAGATGACGGTGACCTTGATTGCGCCGATTGCGATGGAAGAAGGCTTGCGCTTCGCGATTCGCGAAGGCGGCCGTACCGTCGGCGCCGGCGTCGTAGCAAAAGTTATTGAATAGTTGCTGCTTACCGCTGCGAATCGTCGGGCTCTGCTCGCGATTCGCAGGAACACAGAACCGGCCGAAAGTAGGTTTTTACTTTCGGACGAAAGGCAAATATGCAAAACCAGAGAATTCGCATCCGTCTGAAAGCGTTTGATTACCGCCTGATCGATCAGTCGGCGCAGGAAATCGTCGAGACGGCGAAGCGTTCGGGCGCGGTTGTCAAAGGGCCGGTTCCGCTGCCGACCAAGATCGAGCGCTTCGACGTGCTGCGTTCGCCTCACGTCAACAAGACGTCCCGCGACCAGCTCGAGATTCGGACGCATCTGCGTCTCATGGACATCATCGACCCGACCGACAAGACGGTCGATCAGCTGATGAAGCTCGATCTGCCGGCGGGTGTCGACGTCGAGATCAAGCTGCAGTAGCACGGGGCTCGAAACTGTTTGTCGCACGTTTGTCGCACGTTACTGGTACGTAGAGAAAGTCAGAGAAGCAGCAAAGTTAAGAGTTGAATGGCGCTGCCGGTCAATCGAAATCGGCGGCTTTGCAGGAAAACAAAGGAAACGAACATGAGTCTAGGACTTGTTGGTCGCAAGGTTGGCATGACCCGCATTTTCACCGACGACGGCGCGGCCGTACCGGTGACGGTGCTGGATGTCGCCAACAATCGCGTCACCCAGATCAAGACCCAGGAAACCGACGGCTACACGGCCGTGCAGGTGACCTATGGCAAGCGTCGCGCCAGCCGAGTGACCAAACCGGAAGCGGGACACCTCGCCAAGGCCGGCGTCGAAGCGGGTGTCATGCTGAAAGAATTTCACGTCTCGGCCGATCAGCTCGCCACCCTCAAAGTGGGCGAAACGATCAGCGTCGAGACCTTCACCGTGGGTCAGTTGGTAGATGTCTCGGGCACGACCAAGGGTCGTGGCTTCTCGGGCGTGATCCAACGTCACAACTTCAGTTCGAACCGGGCCTCGCACGGCAATTCGCGTTCGCACAATTCGCCCGGCTCCATCGGTATGGCGCAGGACCCCGGTCGCGTATTCCCGGGCAAGCGCATGGCGGGTCAGTACGGCAACGTCAACCGCACTGCGCAGACGCTCAAGGTTGTTCGCGTCGACGCTGCCCGCGGCTTGTTGCTGGTCAAGGGTGCGGTACCCGGCGCAGATGGCGGACACATCGTTGTCCAGCCGGCCGTGAAGACCCCGTTGAAGAAAGGGGCCTGAACATGGATCTCAAACTGATCAACGATAGCGGCAAGCCGGCTGCAACACTCGCGGCGTCCGACACATTGTTCGGACGCGAATACAACGAAGCGCTGATTCACCAGCTCGTGATCGCGTATCAGGCCAACGCGCGCAGCGGCAACCGCGCGCAAAAAGGTCGTGCCGACATCAACAAGTCGCACAAGAAGCCTTGGGCGCAAAAAGGCACCGGTCGCGCTCGTGCGGGCCAGGCGAACAGCCCGTTGTGGCGTGGTGGCGGCAAGATTTTCCCGAGTTCTCCCGACGAGAACTTCACGCACAAGGTCAATCGCAAGATGTTCCGCGCGGGCATCGCGGCGATCCTGTCGCAACTGGTACGCGAAGGTCGCCTGTCGGTCGTTGAGCAAATCGTGCTCGACGCGCCGAAGACCAAACTGCTCGCGCAGAAGGTCAAGGGATTTGGCCTGACCGGTAGCGTGCTTGTCGTCACCGACAAGTTCGACGAGAACATATTCCTGTCGTCGCGCAACCTGCATGGCGTGCTGGTGCTCGAGACCGCGCAAGTGGACCCGGTCAGCCTGGTGCATTACGACAACGTGGTGCTGACCAAGGCAGCGTTGGCGCAGTTCGAGGAGACCCTGGCATGAGCCCGACCAAAACAACTCCGGCAAGCGACGCGGCGAAGACGGTCAAGACACCCGCCGGCACCAAATTCAATCCTGAGCGATTGCTGACGCTGCTGCTCGCGCCGACGGTTTCCGAAAAGGCGACCCAAATTGCCGACCAGCACTCGCAGGTCGTCTTTCGCGTGGCGCAGGATGCAACCAAGCCCGAAGTGAAGGCCGCCGTCGAAATGCTGTTCAAGGTTGAAGTCCAGGCCGTGCAGATCAGCAACGTCAAAGGCAAGTCGAAGCGCTTTGGCGCGTATCAGCGGCCGCCGGCGCAACTGGAAGAAGGCGTACGTCAGCCTCAAGCCGGGCCAGGAAATCAACTTCGCGCAAGAGAGCTAAGCGAGACAAATGCCATGGCACTGATCAAAGTCAAACCCACTTCTCCCGGCCGCCGGTCGCTGGTGAAGGTCGTTAATCCCGACCTGCACAAGGGACGTCCGGTCGATGCGCTGACCGAAAGCAAGAAGCGCGGCTCCGGGCGCAATAACAACGGCCATATCACGACGCGGCACCAGGGCGGCGGACACAAGCAGCACTACCGCATCGTCGATTTTCGTCGCAACAAGGATGGCATCGCGGCAACTGTCGAGCGGCTCGAATACGATCCGAATCGCAGCGCGCATCTGGCTTTGTTGCTCTACGCCGATGGCGAGCGCCGCTATATCGTGGCGCCGCGCGGCGTGGCGGCCGGAACGCCCTTGATGAGTGGTTCCGAAGCGCCGATAAAGCCGGGCAACTGTCTGCCGTTGCGCAACATCCCGGTCGGAACGACCATCCATTGCGTCGAAATGTTGCCGGGGAAGGGTGCCCAAATTGCGCGCTCGGCCGGGGCATCGGTGCAACTGCTGGCGCGCGAAGGCGCGTATGCGCAACTGCGCATGCACTCGGGCGAAATCCGCAAGGTGCATGTCGACTGTCGCGCGACGATCGGAACGGTCGGCAACGAAGAGCACAGCTTGCGCTCGATCGGCAAGGCAGGCGCCAATCGCTGGCGCGGCATTCGTCCGACGGTGCGCGGAATTTCGATGAATCCGGTCGACCACCCGCACGGTGGACGTTCCAACGGCGGCGGCCATCCGGTGTCGCCGTGGGGTACGCCGACCAAGGGTTATCAGACGCGGCGCAACAAGCGTACAGACGGCATGATCGTTCGCCGTCGCCACGCCGCGAAGAAAGGTTAAGCCATGGCTCGTTCGATCAAGAAGGGACCGTTCGTCGATCATCACCTGCAGGCGAAGGTCGAAGCCGCTCGCGCTACATCGGATAAGCGCCCGATCAAGACCTGGTCGCGCCGCTCGACGATCACGCCGGATTTCGTCGGACTGACGATCGCCGTGCACAACGGCAAGCAGCACATTCCGGTCTACGTCTCCGAGAACATGGTTGGACATAAGCTCGGCGAATTTTCGCTGACTCGGACGTTCAAGGGCCACTCCGCCGACAAGAAAGTTGCGGCGCCTTCGGCCCCGAAGAAGTAAGGAGCACACATGGAAAGCACAGCGATCCTGCGTGGCGTACGACTCTCGGCTCAGAAGGGCCGTCTCGTCGCTGATCAGGTCCGGGGACTGCCCGTCGACAAGGCGCTGAACGTTCTCGCGTTCAGCCCGAAGAAGGGTGCCAAGATCATCAAGAAGGTGCTCGAGTCGGCGATCGCCAACGCCGAGCACAATGATGGCGCCGACGTCGACGAGTTGAAGGTCAAGACGATTTACCTGGACAAGGCAACGAGCCTGCGGCGCTTTACCGCCCGAGCGAAGGGCCGTGGCAATACGATTCTGAAGCAGACCTGCCACGTACACGTCACCGTTGGCGACGGAAAATAAGGAAGAGACATGGGACAGAAGATCCATCCGACCGGCTTCCGCCTTTCCGTCAATCGGAATTGGGCGTCGAAGTGGTATGCCAACAGCAAGCACTTCGCGAACACGCTCAATGAAGACGTGAAGGTCCGCGATTACCTGAAGAAGAAGCTGACCCACGCATCGGTCGGCAAGATCACGATCGAACGTCCGGCGAAGAATGCGCGCATCACGATTCACAGCGCGCGGCCCGGCGTCGTCATCGGCAAGAAGGGCGAAGACATCGAGACTTTACGCGCCAGTCTGCGCAAGATGATGGGCACCGAAGTGGGTCTCAACATCGAAGAAATCCGCAAGCCGGAAATCGACGCGCAACTTGTCGCAGACTCGATCGCGCAGCAGCTCGAAAAGCGGATCATGTTCCGCCGCGCGATGAAGCGCGCAATGCAGAACGCGATGCGGCTGGGCGCTCAAGGCATCAAGATCATGAGTTCGGGACGCCTGAACGGTATCGAAATTGCGCGTACCGAGTGGTATCGCGAAGGGCGCGTGCCGCTTCATACTCTGCGCGCCGATATCGACTACGGCTTTGCCGAAGCAAAGACGACCTACGGTGTCATCGGCATCAAGGTCTGGGTTTTCAAGGGTGAGGTATTGCCGCACAACGCGGAGCCACAGACGGCCGCCGTGCCAGCGCCGGAAGCGCCCAAGCGCGTCCGCAAGAGCCCAGGAGTGAAACATGCTGCAGCCAGCTAGAAGGAAGTACCGCAAGGAACAGAAGGGTCGCAACAAAGGTGTTGCGACCGTCGGCGCCAAGGTCAGCTTCGGCGAATATGGCCTGAAGGCGATCGGCCGTGGCCGGCTGACGGCGCGCCAGATCGAGGCCGCACGGCGCGCGATGACGCGGCACATCAAGCGCGGCGGGCGTATCTGGATCCGCATTTTCCCGGACAAGCCGATTTCGCAGAAGCCCGCCGAAGTCCGCATGGGTAACGGCAAGGGCAACCCTGAGTACTACGTCGCCGAAATCCAGCCGGGCAAGGTCCTCTACGAAATGGACGGCGTCGATGAGCCGCTGGCGCGCGAAGCATTCGCGCTGGCCGCTGCAAAGCTGCCGATCAAGACAACCTTTGTTCACCGCTTGTTGGGTTGAGGCACTGCTATGAAAACCTCGGAACGTAAAAAAGATTTGAAGACCAAGTCGCCGGCTGAGCTCAACACCGAGCTGCACGCCCTGCTGCGTGAGCAATTCGGGCTGCGCATGCAGAAAGCGACCCAGCAACTCACCAACACGTCGAAGCTAGCCGACGTCCGGCACAACATCGCCAGGGTGAAAACGCTGATCCACCAGAAGGCGAGAACGGTATGAACACACAAGATGTTGCAGCGACGGCAGCGACGCACCCGAAGGCGCGAAAGTCAAAGGCAGTCTGATCCAGACGCAGATTGGTCGCGTCGTCAGCGACAAGATGAACAAGACTGTGACGGTCCTGGTCGAGCGGCGGGTGAAGCATCCGCTGTACGGTAAGGTCGTTACGCGTTCGAAAAAGTATCACGCGCACGACGAGACGAACCAATACAAGGAAGGCGATCTGGTCGAAATCGAGGCCTGCCGCAAGCTGGCGAAGACCAAAGCCTGGCGCGTGATCAGGCTGGTCGAGAAGGCCAAGGTTATTTAAGACTTTGATTTGTTGCAGGACTTGCGCGAAAGCATAAATCCTGCCATACTTATCGTTTCGCCTGCCGCCAGCCGGTGAAACAGCTTTGGGCACCAGAAATGGTGCCTTCGATGAATGCGCTTCGATCAGCGCATGCATGTTGAGCGTGGCGGCGGCCCTACCCTGACGGGTTCCAAAACTGGCCGCTCAAGCCTTTGTGCAGCAGCGGGTTAAGTTGGAGAGTTTGTAATGATCCAGATGCAATCGATGCTCGACGTTGCCGATAACACCGGCGCCCGCCGAGTCATGTGTATCAAGGTGCTCGGCGGATCCAAGCGCCGCTATGCGCACATCGGCGACGTGATCAAAGTCACCGTCAAGGATGCCGCTCCGCGCGGCCGCGTGAAAAAAGGCGAAGTCTACAACGCAGTCGTCGTGCGTACTCGCCACGGCGTTCGCCGCGATGACGGTGCCAAGGTCAAGTTCGACACCAACGCGGCGGTCTTGCTGACAGCCAAGCTGGAGCCGATCGGTACGCGTATTTTCGGGCCGGTGACGCGTGAACTGCGCACCGAGCGCTTCATGAAGATCGTTTCGCTCGCGCCGGAGGTGCTCTGACCATGCGCAAGATCAAGAAGGGCGACAACATTGTCGTCATCGCCGGTCGGGATAAAGGCAAGCGCGGCGACGTTGCTGAAATCGTCGACGCCGAACACGTGCTTGTCACCGGGATCAATCAGGTGAAGAAGCACATGCGGCCGAATCCGATGAAGAACCAGCCAGGCGGCATCATTACCAAGGACATGCCGATCCACGTGTCGAACGTGGCGGTGTACAACCCGGTCACCAAGAAGGCTGACCGGATAGGTTTTCGCAAGCTCGACGATGGCCGCAAGGTTCGTTTCTTCAAGTCGAACGGCGAAGTTATCGGAGCATGACCATGGCGCGCCTCAAAGAAATCTACAAGAAGGAAGTCGTGCCGGCGTTGGTCAAGCAGTTCGGCTACAAGTCGCTGATGGAAGTGCCGCGCATCAACAAGATCGTGCTGAACATGGGCGTAGGCGAAGCGATAGCGGACAAGAAGATCCTCGACAATGCCGTCGGCGACATGCAGAAGATCGCGGGCCAGAAGCCGGTGATTACGAAGGCCAAGAAATCGATCGCCGTGTGGAAAATTCGCACCGGCTATCCGCTGGGCTGCATGGTGACGTTGCGGCAGGACCGCATGTATGAATTCCTCGATCGTCTGGTGTCGATCGCACTGCCGCGCGTACGCGATTTCCGCGGCGTGTCAGGCCGTTCGTTCGACGGCCGCGGCAACTTCAACATGGGCGTCAAGGAACAGATTATTTTCCCCGAGATCGAGTACGACAAGATCGACTCGCTTCGCGGCATGAACATCACGATCGCGACGACGGCAAAGACCGATGCCGAAGCAAAGGCATTGCTCGCCGCGTTCAAATTCCCGTTCAAGAACTGAGGGCGCCATGGCGAAAACGGCTGTCATCAACCGCGATCTGAAGCGCCGGCAAACGGTGAAGAAGTACGCGAAAAAACGCGTCGAACTTCTCGCGGTTATCAACAATTTCAAGCTTTCGGACGAAGTACGTCTGGATGCCCGGCACAAACTGCAGCAATTGCCGCGTGACGCCAGCCCGGTCCGTTTGCGTAACCGGTGCAGACTGACCGGCCGTCCGCGCGGCGTCTATCGCAAGTTCGGTCTCGGCCGCAACAAGTTGCGCGAGATCGCGATGCGGGGAGAAATTCCCGGCGTCGTCAAGGCCAGCTGGTAAGGGAAAAATGAGGGTGACATATGAGCATGACTGATCCCATCGCCGATATGCTGACGCGCATTCGCAATGCGCAACTGGCGGAAAAAGCTACCGTGCAGATGCCGGCGTCCAAGGTCAAGATGGCCATCGCCAAGGTACTCAAGGATGAGGGCTACATCGACGGCTTTGCGGTCGTCGGCGAGCAATTGAAGCCGCAGCTCGAAATCGCGCTGAAGTACTACGCCGGACGTCCTGTGATCGAGAAGATCGAGCGCGTGTCCAAGCCGGGGCTGCGCATATACAAGAGCAAGGACGATATTCCGCGCGTGATGAACGGCCTGGGTATCGCCATCGTTTCCACGTCGCATGGCGTGATGACAGATCGCAAGGCGCGCGCTACCGGAGTCGGTGGCGAAGTGCTGTGCATTGTTGCCTGACCAGGAGCGAACCATGTCCCGAATTGGCAACAATCCGATCAAGCTGCCACCGAAGGTCGAAGTGACGATCTCGGGCGGCGACGTCGCGGTCAAAGGCCCGCTGGGTACCTTGACCCGCAACTTCGGTTCGACCGTTACCGTCGAGCAGAACGGCGACACATTGACGTTCAAGGCGGCGAACGCCGAAGCGGGCGCGATGCACGGCACGGTGCGCGCACTGGTGGCCAATATGGTCAAGGGCGTGACGGCAGGTTACGAGAAAAAATTGACGCTGGTCGGCGTCGGCTATCGCGCACAGGCGGCCGGCGACAAGCTGAACCTGTCGCTGGGGTTTTCGCATCCAGTCGTTCATCAGATGCCGAAGGGCGTAACGGCTCAAACGCCGGTGCAGACCGAGATTCTGGTGAAGGGGATCGACAAGCAGCAGGTCGGCCAAGTTGCGGCGGAGATCCGCGCCTACCGTCCGCCCGAGCCGTACAAGGGTAAGGGTGTTCGTTATTCCGACGAGCGTGTTGTGATCAAAGAAACCAAGAAGAAGTAAGCAACGCGCATCGTCATATTGGAGATCTGAAGCATGAACAAGAAAGACGCTCGTGTCCGCCGCTCCCGCAAAACCCGGGCGCGCATTGCCGAGCAGCTCGCCAATCGCCTGGTCGTAAGCCGGTCGAACAGCCACATCTATGCGCAGATCATCGCGCCCACCGGCGACAAGGTGCTTGCGAGCGCGTCGACGGTGGAAGGTGACATTAAAAAAGACATCAAGAACGGTGGCAACAAAGCCGCCGCCGCAATGATCGGCAAACGTATCGCCGAAAAGGCGAAGACGCTCGGGATCGAGTCTGTCGCGTTTGATCGTTCGGGTTACAAATATCACGGTCGCGTGCAAGCGCTGGCCGACGCCGCCCGCGAAGGCGGCCTGAAGTTCTAGCAGGCAACGAGCAAGGACGAATTCGAACATGGCAAAGCCAATGGGCAGGCAGCAGCAGGGCAGGCAACAGCAGGATGATCGCGGAGACGGCCTGCGCGAAAAGATGATCGCGATCAATCGCGTCACCAAGGTCGTCAAGGGTGGACGGATCCTCGCTTTTGCGGCGCTGACGGTAGTCGGCGACGGCGATGGCCGCGTCGGCATGGGCAAGGGCAAAGCGAAGGAAGTGCCGGTCGCGGTGCAGAAGGCGATGGAAGAAGCGCGCCGCCGCATGATCAAGGTTCGCCTGAAGAACGGCTCGTTGCATCACTCGGTGATCGGCCGACACGGCGCGACCAAGGTGTTCATGCAACCCGCCTCGGAAGGTACCGGCATCATCGCCGGGGGTCCGATGCGCGCGGTATTCGATGTCGTCGGCGTAACCAACATCCTGGCCAAGTGTCACGGATCGACGAACCCCTACAACATCGTGCGCGCGACATTGAACGCGCTCGAGAATTGCAATGCGCCGGCGGACATCGCGGCCAAGCGCGGCCTGACGGTCGAGCAGTTGACGGAAGCCTAAGCCATGGCCGGAAAGAAGAAAGCAGCCGCCGACGCGACTGCAGCGCAAAAGAAACTGCATGTGACGCTGGTGCGTGGACTGATGGGCAAGAAGCCCGATCACCGCAGCACGGTCAAAGGGCTCGGACTCAAATGGCGCAGCCATTCGGTCGAAGTGAGCGACACGCCGGAAGTTCGCGGCATGATCAACAAGATCGGTTACATGCTGAAGGTAACCGAGGTAAACGGCTGATTCGAACGAGGCCCGGCTTGCTTTACGGGGCAAGCGGACCAATATCGGTCAGTTCGGCGGAATGAGCGATTGAGCAAGCAATTGAGGAAATGACGATGCGGATGAATACGATCAAGCCGGCGGCCGGCAGCAAGAAGCCAAGACGTCGCGTCGGCCGCGGCATTGGCTCCGGCCTGGGCAAGACCGCGGGTCGCGGCCACAAAGGTCAAAAGTCCCGTACCGGTGGTTTCCACAAGGTCGGCTTCGAGGGCGGCCAGATGCCGTTGCAGCGACGTTTGCCTAAGCGCGGGTTTATTTCGCGTACGAGGGAGGACACCGCTGAGGTTCGTCTGTCTGATCTGGCCAAGTTGCCGGTTGCCGACATCGACCTGTTGGCGTTGAAGGCGGCCGGGCTGGTTCCGGCCATTGCCAAGACGGCAAAAGTAATCAAGACCGGCAAGCTCGAAAAAGCCGTGAAGCTTTCGGGTCTGCAGGCAACCAAGGGCGCACGCGCGGCGATTGAAGCCGCTGGTGGCAGCCTGGCTGACTAACTGGGCAACTGACCGGGCAACTGACGAGAAGCACTTTGGCAACGACAAATCCCGCACTGAAGACTGGCGGCCGCTACGCAGACCTGAAAAAGCGTCTGCTGTTCCTGCTTGGCGCGATGATCGTATATCGGATCGGGACACATATCCCCGTGCCGGGGATCAATGCGTCGATCCTGGACGAATTGTTCAAGCAGCAGCAAGGTGGAATTCTCGGCCTGTTCAACGTGTTCTCCGGGGGCGCCCTGCAGCGCTTTTCGATTTTCGCGCTGGGCATCATGCCGTACATCTCAGCGTCGATCATCATGCAGTTGTGCTCGGTCGTCGTGCCGACGTTGGAAGCGCTGAAGAAAGAAGGCGAAGCGGGACGGCGCAAGATTACGCAGTACACGCGCTACGCGACGCTGGGTTTGGCTTTTTTCCAAGGCCTCGGCATATCGATTGCGCTCGAAGCGCAGCCCGGGCTGGTTCTCGACCCGGGACTGACGTTCCGCGTGCTGTCAGCGACGACACTGGTGACGGGAACCATGTTCTTGATGTGGCTCGGTGAGCAAATCACCGAACGCGGTCTGGGCAACGGCATCTCCTTGCTGATCTTCGCCGGCATCGCCGCGGGTCTGCCGCGCGCGATCGGACAGACGCTGGAGCAGGTCAATACCGGCGCTTACTCGGTGCTGCTGGTCATCGGGATCGCGGTCCTGGTCATCGCCGTGACGTCCTTCGTCGTGTTCGTCGAGCGGGCTTTGCGCAAGATTCAGGTCAACTACGCCAAGCGGCAGGTGGGCAACAAGGTCTACGCCGGACAGCAGTCGTTCCTGCCGTTGAAGCTGAACATGGCCGGAGTCATCCCGCCGATTTTCGCGTCGTCGATCATTCTCTTCCCGGCAACGCTGGCGCAATGGTTCGGTTCGAGCGAGAACACGATCTGGTTGCGTGACGTGGCGGCGACGCTCGCCCCCGGTCAACCGGTGCATGAGCTGCTGTACGCGGCAGCGATTATTTTCTTCTGTTTCTTCTATACGGCGTTGCAGTACAACCCGAAGGAGACGGCAGATAACCTGAAGAAGAGTGGCGCGTTCATTCCCGGCTATCGCCCGGGTGACCAGACGGCGAAGTACATCGAGAAGATCACGTTGCGTCTTACCTTGCTCGGCTCGATCTATCTGGTGGTCGTCTGCTTCGTGCCGAATTTTCTTATCGCCTGGAAGAACGTGCCGTTCTACTTCGGTGGAACTTCGCTCTTGATTATTGTGGTCGTGACGATGGACTTCATGACCCAGGTTCAGGCGTACATGATGTCGCAGCAGTACGAGAGTCTGCTCAAGAAAGCTAACTTCAAGGGCGGTCTTCCGACTCGCTGATGTCGAAGGAAGAAACGATACAGATGCAGGGGGAGATCCTGGAGACTTTGCCCAACGCGACGTTCCGGGTGAAGCTTGAAAATGGCCACGTCGTGCTGGGGCATATCTCCGGCAAGATGCGGATGCACTACATAAAGATCTTGCCGGGAGACAAAGTTACGGTGGACTTGACGCCGTATGACCTCTCCCGGGCGCGGATAATTTTCCGCGCAAAGTAGCGAACTGGGTGAAACGGCTGTCGGCGATTAGTTTCCGCCGCGGAAACGGAGTGAGCGATGAAAGTATTGGCTTCGGTAAAAAAGATCTGCCGTAACTGCAAGATCATTCGGCGCAACGGTGTCGTGCGAGTCATTTGCACGGAACCGCGTCACAAGCAGCGGCAAGGCTGATCAGTCGAGGACTGACAGTACTCGTGAATTCGATAGGTAGGTAAAACTATGGCCCGTATTGCAGGCGTCAATATTCCGAACCACCAGCACGCGGACGTCGCGTTGACCGCGATATATGGCATTGGTCGCGCACGTGCGCGCGCCATTTGCACTGCCGCGGGCGTGAACTTCGCGAACAAGGTCAAGGACCTGTCCGACGCGCAGATGGACAAGCTGCGCGAGCTGGTCGGGCGCTACACCGTCGAAGGCGACCTGCGCCGCGAAGTGACGATGAGCATCAAGCGCCTGATGGATCTGGGTTGCTACCGCGGTGTGCGGCATCGCAAGGGGCTGCCGGTACGCGGCCAGCGCACGCGCACCAACGCACGGACGCGCAAGGGCCCGCGCAAGGCGCGGCAGGCTACGGCTTCCAAGCCGATGGGCAAGTCGGGTGGCGCCAAACCGGCGAGCAAGCCCGCGAGCAAATAGTCTGGACTAAGCAACTGAGCGGCGAAAGCGCGCACTGAACAAGTATTGAGGACATAGACGAATGGCACAGGCACCTACCAAGACCGGTACCCGAACGCGCAAGAAGGTGAAGAAGAGCGTATCCGAAGGGATCGCGCACATTCACGCGTCGTTCAACAACACGATCATCACCATCACCGATCGTCAGGGCAATGCATTGTCGTGGGCGACCTCGGGTGGCGCCGGCTTCAAGGGATCGCGCAAGTCGACGCCGTTTGCGGCGCAAGTTGCTGCGGAATCGGCCGGCAAAGCGGCGCAGGAATGCGGCGTGAAGAATCTTGAAGTCCGGATCAAAGGTCCGGGACCCGGGCGCGAATCCGCTGTCCGTGCGCTTAATGCACTCGGGCTGAAGATCACCAGCATTTCGGATGTGACGCCGGTTCCGCACAACGGCTGCAGGCCGCCGAAGCGGCGTCGTATCTAACGAGACAACGAATCGGCAGTTCGATTCGTACCAATTTCTAATTGCAACTGGGATAGCAAAGTGGCTCGATACCTCGGACCCAAATGTAAGCTGGCGCGAAGGGAAGGCACTGACCTTTTCCTGAAAAGCGCGCGTCGTTCACTCGACTCCAAGTGCAAGCTCGATTCCAAGCCCGGCCAACACGGCGTGAAATCAGGCATGCGCCAATCGGACTATGGCAATCAGCTGCGCGAAAAGCAGAAGCTGCGTCGCACCTACGGCATTCTCGAGCGGCAGTTTCGCCGTTATTTCACGATGGCAGCTCAGCGCAAGGGCTCGACGGGTGAAAACCTGTTGCAGCTGCTCGAGTCGCGCCTCGACAACGTCGTCTACCGGATGGGCTTCGGCTCGACCCGCGCGGAAGCGCGGCAACTGGTCAGCCATTGTGCGGTCACCGTCAATGGCAAGGTCGTCAGCATTCCATCGGCGCTGGTCAAGTCCGGAGATCTGATTGCCGTCAAGGACGGTGCCAAGACGCAGCTCCGCATCGTCGATGCGTTGCAGTTGGCGGAAAAGATCGGTTTCCCGTCGTGGGTCGAAGTCGATGTGAAGAAGATGGTCGGCACGTTCAAGGGCGCGCCCGACAGATCCGAATTCGGCCAGGACATCAACGAAAGCCTCGTCGTCGAGCTTTACTCGAAGTAACCGGCGCGCTTTACCCCGGGGTGCGCCAGGTCTGCACCCGGGTTTTGCTTTAAGGGATCAAGCATGCAGAGCAACGCTTTTCTGAAACCGCGCATCATCGATGTGCAGAGCACGTCGCCGTTCCATGCCAAAGTCGTCATGGAGCCATTCGAACGCGGATACGGTCATACGCTGGGCAACGCGCTTCGTCGCGTCCTGCTCTCGTCGATGCCGGGCTACGCGCCGACCGAAGTGAAGATCACGGGCGTGTTGCATGAATACTCGGCGCTGGACGGTGTGCAGGAGGACGTTGTCGACGTTCTGCTGAACCTGAAGGGTGTGGTGCTGAAGCTGCACAATCGCGACCACGTCACGCTCAAGCTCGCCAAGACCGGCGAAGGCCCGGTAACGGCAGCGGACATCGAACCCAATCACGACGTCGAGATCATCAATCCCGAGCATGTGATTGCGCACCTGACTGCCGGTGGCAAGATTGAAATGGAAATCAAGGTCGAAAAAGGTCGTGGCTACCAGCCGGCAACGGTCCGTTTGAAGCCCGAAGGCGGCCGCAGCATCGGCAACATTCTGCTCGATGCCTCGTTCTCGCCGGTTCGGCGCGTCAGCTACGCCGTCGAAAGCGCTCGTGTTGAACAGCGCACCGATCTCGACAAGCTGGTGATGGACATCGAGACCAACGGCGTGATCGAACCCGAACAGGCGATTCGCTACGCGGCCAGTATTCTGGTCGAGCAGCTTGGCGTATTTGCCGATCTGAAGGGTACCGAGGCACCGACCGAAGCGCGATCGATGCCGCAGGTTGACCCGATCCTGCTGCGTCCGGTCGACGATCTGGAGCTCACGGTACGTTCGGCCAATTGCCTGAAGGCCGAGAACATCTACTACATCGGCGATCTGATCCAGCGCACTGAAACCGAACTGCTGAAGACGCCGAATCTGGGCCGCAAGTCGCTGAACGAAATCAAGGAAGTGCTGGCCTCGCGCGGATTGTCGCTGGGAATGAAGCTGGAAAACTGGCCCCCGGCCAACCTCGACCGACCCTAAGTCAAGCTTAAGGAGCGCTACAAGGAGGCCGAGCTGCAAGGCGCGAGCAAGTGAGCAACCGGAGTGTACAAGTTAGTACATGAGGATTGCGAGCGAGCGAAGCAACGACGCAGATGGGCCCCGCAGTCGCTCCGAAAAGGATGAGAAATGCGTCACAGACACGGATTACGAAAACTAAATCGGACCAGCAGCCATCGCCTGGCGATGTTGCGGAACATGACCAATTCGCTGTTGACGCACGAAGTCATCAAGACGACGCTGCCGAAGGCGAAGGAGTTGCGTCGCGTTGCCGAACCGCTGATTACCTTGTCGAAGACGCCGACGGTCGCCAATCGCCGCCTCGCGTTCAATCGCCTGCGCGACCGCGATGTCGTGACCAAGCTGTTCGATGAACTCGGTCCGCGTTTTGCCAAGCGCCCGGGCGGATATCTGCGCATCCTGAAGTTCGGCTTCCGCAACGGTGACAACGCGCCGATGGCCCTCGTCGAGCTGGTTGATCGTCCTGCCCCTGAAGCCGACACGGCCAAGGCCAAAGCAGAATAGTCCAGCGCAAATGCTGGCGAAAAAGCCGGGCGATGCCCGGCTTTTTTTCGCCTCGGCCAACGCGGTCGCGTAACATTGCACCATGCGGGATTTCACAGCCGAAACCGTCCTGATCACCGGTGGCGCGGGCTACATTGGTTCGCACGTCGTCGTCGAGCTCGCGCGCGCGGGGCACACGCCGATCGTTCTCGACAATTTTTGCAACAGCTCACCTACGGTGATCGCGCGCCTGCAGACCATCGTCGGCGGCCCGCTTACGTGCGTAACCGGCGACGTGCGCGACACGGATCTGCTGCGAGGCGTCTTCAGCGACCACGCAATCGCCTCGGTCGTGCATTGCGCCGGCCTGAAGGCGGTGGGCGAAGGCGAGCAGCTGCCTCTGGAGTACTACGACAACAACGTCGGCGGGACGCTCGCTCTGCTGGCAACGATGAAGGCTGCAGGGACGAGAAAGATCGTCTTCAGTTCGTCGGCGACGGTCTACGGTGAGCCGGCGCGCAATCCGATCGAAGAAAGCGCTCCGTCGCGCCCGCAGAGCGTCTATGGCCGCACCAAACGCATCGTCGAGCAACTGCTCGAGGACCTTGCGGCCGCCGATCCGGCGTGGCGCGTCGCATCGCTGCGGTACTTCAATCCGGCCGGCGCCCACTCCAGCGCGCTGATTGGCGAGGCAGCCTCGGGCATTCCCAACAACCTGGTCCCGTTTGTCGCCGACGTCGCTGCAGGACTCCGTGATGAGATCGCCATCTTCGGCAACGATTGGCCAACGCCCGACGGCACGGGCGTGCGCGACTATATCCACGTCGTGGATTTGGCGGAGGGCCACGTCGCCGCCCTCGACCATTTGCAGCGCGCCGCTGGCGTGACGACACTGAATCTGGGCACCGGACGCGCCTACTCGGTGTTAGAGGTCATCGCCGCGTTCGAGCGCGCGTGCGGCAGGCCGCTGAAACGGAGGATAACGACACGCAGGGCCGGCGACATCGCGATTTGCTATGCTGATCCGAGTCGTGCGCAAAGCATTCTGGGTTGGCGCGCACGACGCGATCTGGACGCGATCTGCGCAGACGCGTGGCGCTGGAAACAGACCGCTTAAGGCCGCGCGCGAGAAGTTGCCTCCATGCGACGCTTTTACACAGCAACAAATCGGCTCGATGCGTACCTGGTGCTGCACCGGCTGCAGCGAGCAGGCATACCCGCTCACGTCTTCAACGAGCATATGTCGAGCATCGTCGGCGAAGTCCCGCCGGATATTGCGCAGCCTCAGATCTGGCTGGAAGACGAAAACGACACGCCGCGCGCCGCAGCGGTGCTGAAGGAAATCGCTGCCGATCGCCTGCGATCAGGCCACAGCGTGTTCTGCCGGTCGTGCAGTGAAGAAAATCCGGCGAACTTCGAGTTGTGCTGGCACTGCGGTGCCGGCCTGTAGCGTAATCCCGCGCAATTGCTTGCGGTCCTCGTCGCGGTTCGCGATCAGCTTTCTTCGTCGAGGCGCGCACGTGCGCGCTCGGTCGCCTCGACGCCGCTCGTTGCCGTCACGACAGGCGTGCGTTCGCGCCTGCGTAAAATCGTCCACCAAAGCAGGCCGCCACCCACGAGCAACGCGAAGGGGCCCAGCCAAAGCGCCCAAGTCGTGGTCTTGAGCGGGGGTTTGTAGAGAACGAAGTCGCCGTAGCGTGCGACCAGATAGCCGCGGATCTCCTCGTCGGTTTTTCCCGAGACGGCGAGTTCGCGGACTTCGCGACGCAGGTCGTTGGCGAGGTCGGCGTTCGAGTCTGCTAGCGTCTGGTTCTGGCAGACGAGGCACCGCAACTCCGTTTCGAGTTGCTTCAGGCGGAGGTCGAACGCTTGTCCCGTCGTGGGCGCATCCATTTTTGTCGCCTGAACGGACCACGCGAGGGCCAGTGCGCACACAACAGCGCGCGCAACAGCGCAATGTTCAACGCTGCAGCACGTTCTGCAATTCACTGCTGTAACTGCCGTGCCAGCGGAAGGATCTTCTGTTGCCATGCTTCTGCGGTGATCGGTCCGACCTGCTTGTAGCGAATGACGCCGTTCTTGTCGATCAGAAACGTCTCGGGGACGCCATAAACTCCGTAGTCGATGCCGACTCTCCCGTCGCGATCGACGATCGACGTCGTGTACGGATTTCCGTGCTGCTCCAGCCACGCGCGAGCATCTTCGGGCTTGTCTTTGTAATCCAGGCCGTAGATCGGAATCACCTTTGATTGACTCGCCTCGAGCAGGAGTGGATGTTCGATTCGGCACGAAACACACCACGACGCCCAGACATTGAGTAGCCACACCTTACCCTTGAGATCATCGTTCGAAAGGGTCTGGCCGGCCTGGTGCAGTTCGGCGAGACGGAACGCCGGGGCCGCCTTGCCAATCAGCGGTGAGGGAACTTCGCGCGGATCGCGGTCGAGCCCGATCCAGAGAAACACAACCAGGACAACGAAGATCGCGAGCGGGATCGACCAGCGGACAAATTTGATCATGCGCTGACGCCGCCGTCAGTCCGCGGCGCCAGCCGGAACGCCCGCGAGGCGCGGTGCGGCCTCCCGCCGCCGCACTGTCAGCCGATAGCGGCGATCGGATACCGCGAGTAAGCCGCCCAGAGCCATCAGGAATGCCCCCAGCCATATCCAGTCGACGAATGGCTTCAGGTAGATGCGGATGCCCCACGCGCCCGTGAGATCGTCCGGGTTGGTGCCTGCGGGTTCGCCAAGCGATACATAACGGTCGCCCGCCACTCGGGTATCGATCGCGGCAATGGTCATCGCCTGGCCCGACGCGTTGTAGATGCGCTTTTCGGGTTTCAGCGTCTCGATGAGGGTGCCGTCGTGACTGACTTCGACTGTGCCGACGAGCGCGCGATAGTTCGGTCCGGGTGCCGGAGTTACGCCCAGAAACTTGAAGTCGTTGCCGCCGACGGAGATCGTTTCGCCGACGTCGACGCGCACGTCGCGCTCGATTTCGTATCCTTTGACCATCGTGACGCCGACGATGAAAACGCCGACGCCGAGGTGCGCAAGCAGCATGCCGTAGTAGGACCGCGAATTGGCGCGAAGCTTGGCGGCGAGGCCGCGTTGCGGCGCGCTGCTAAGCCGCTGGCGAAGGTTCACAAACGTGGTCGCGAAAATCCAGAAGGCAAGAAACAATCCCAGCGAGGTCAATGCGGACCACGTCCCCAGGACTAGTGGCAACAGCAATGCGGTGACCACGGCGACCACCAAGGCCCATTTGAGCCTTGCTGCGAGTTCGGGCAGCGGCGCGTGATTCCAACGTGCCGCTGGACCGATGCCCATCAGGAATATCGCGGGGGCAAGCAACGGATAGAAGACCGCGTCGAAGTACGGAGGTCCCACGGAGATCTTGCCGAGGTTCAGAGCATCGAGGAAAAGCGGGTACAGCGTGCCGAGCAGGACGCTTGCCATGGCGACGACCAGCACGATGTTGTTGGCCAGGAGCATGGATTCGCGCGACACGGGTTTGAACCCGCCGCCGAGGCCGACGGCACCCGCACGCCACGCAAAAAGGGCGAGCGAACCCCCGATCACGGTCGCCAGAAATGCGAGTATGAATACGCCTCGCGCGGGATCGGTGGCGAACGCATGGACAGAATTCAGCACGCCCGAACGGACGATAAACGTCCCTAGCAACGATAGCGAAAAGGCAAGGATCGCCAGCAATACGGTCCAGCTCTTGAACGCCCCTCGTTTTTCGGTGACGGCGAGAGAATGGATCAATGCAGTACCGGTCAGCCACGGCATGAACGACGCGTTCTCGACCGGATCCCAGAACCACCAGCCACCCCAGCCCAACGTGTAGTACGCCCAACCGCTGCCGAGGGCGATGCCGATCGTCAGGAAGGACCAGGCGACCGTTGTCCACGGTCGTGACCAGCGCGCCCACGTGGCGTCGAGGCGGCCCCCGATCAGCGCGGCGAGCGCGAATGAAAACGCCACCGAGAAACCGACGTAGCCCATGTACAGCAGTGGCGGATGAAACACCATCCCCGGATCCTGCAGTAGAGGATTCAGGTCGCGACCTTCAGCGGCGGCGGGGACCATGCGTTCGAACGGGTTCGAGGTGAACAGCAGGAAGAGCAGGAAGCCGACGCTGATCAGACCCATGACCGAAAGCACCCGCGCGAGCATCGGCGCAGGAAGATTGCGGGAGAACATGGTGACAGCGCAACTCCAGCCGCCGAGCATCAACGTCCATAACAGCAGCGAACCTTCGTGCGAACCCCAGGTCGCGGCGACGCGATACTGAAGCGGCAGCTCGGAGTTCGAATTGTTGGCGACGTTCAACACCGAGAAATCGCTGCTGACAAACGAGTAGGCGAGGCAGCCGAAGGCAGTCGCGATCAGCACGAACTGCATGCGTGCCGCGGGGCGGGCGAGTGCCATCAAGCGCTGAGAACCTATCGCGGCGCCCGTCATCGGCAGCACCCCTTGAATCAGCGCCACGAGCAACGCCAGTATCAGTGCGAAATGTCCTGCCTCTGGAATCATTGACCGCTCCCGGTGCCCGTGTGGAGACTCTTCATCGACATCCCGTTCTTCGCCTGATCGAGTGCCGCCTTGGCATCGGGAGGCATGTAATTCGCGTCGTGCTTGGCCAGGACTTCCGTCGCGTGGAATGCGCCGTCGGGGCCCAGGCTACCCTGTGCCACGACGCCCTTTCCTTCCTTGAACAGGTCAGGGAGCATACCGGTATAGGTCACGGGAATGATCTGCACCGTGTCGGTTACGCGAAAGTGGACGGTCAGGCTATTGGGCTCGCGCGCGAGGCTGCCGCTCTCGACCATGCCGCCGATGCGGAACGCGCGCCCCTGCGGGGCCTCCTTGGCCGCGACCTGTGAAGGCGTAAAGAAGAAGACCAGGTTCGACTGAAATGCGTTGAGCACGAGCGCTGCCGCGACGCCGAGGACGGCGAGCCCGGCGGCGATCCATGCGAACCGGCGAGTCCTGGGCTTCATCGACGGGTATCGGCTTCGGCGAGGTCGCGCCGCGCGGAACGAAGGCGCATGCGCACACTGACGATCTCGATCGCTATCGCCACTGCGGCGACGATATACGATCCCCAGACGTAAAAACCATAGCCGCCCATGGCGAAAAATTCGTTGCCGCTCATTGTGTCCTCAACGATTCACGCCCGCTTCGGGGCGTCGCGACGCCAGCGATCCATCCCGCGTGCTTTTCTCGCTCGAGGATAATCGACTGTACACGCAGCAGCGCGACCGCAATCGCATAGAGCCATGCGGCGATTGCCATGATCAGCATGCCCCAGAGCATGGTGCTGACCATCGTCGGCGCCTTGGTCAGGCTGATGGTCGCACCTTGATGCAGCGTGTTCCACCATTTGACCGAGAAATAGATGATCGGGACATTGATCGCGCCCACCAATGCCAGGACCGCGCTGGCGCGGTCGGCGCGGCGGGGATCGTCGATCGCGTTGCGCAGCGCCATATAGCCAAAATAGAGAAACAGCAGGATCAGTTCCGACGTCATGCGCGCGTCCCACGCCCAGTAGGTGCCCCAAGTCGGCTTGCCCCAAAGCGCGCCGGTCACCAGCGCAATGAAGGTGAACCAGGCGCCAGTCGGCGCCAGCGCCTGCGCCATCATCGCGGCGAGCCGCGTATTGAAAGTCAGCGACACTGCGCACCAAAACGCCATCACGATGTAAATGAACATCGACATCCATGCTGCCGCTACGTGGATGAAGATGATGCGATACGCCTCGCCCTGCTGGGCGTCGGTCGGAGCGACGAACAGGCCGATCACCAAGCCGACGACCGTGAGGAGTGCCGCACCCGTCGCAAACCAGGGAACGAGCCTTCTCGCCAGCGGAAGGAAAGAAGCGGGTGATGCGTACTTGAACCAGTTGATCGTCACGCCTGCAGCGTCCTTGTCTGTCGTTGTTGCATCGTCACCATGTCTTTGTCGGCTGCGATCGCCCACGTTCGTCAATACAATTCGTCTCGGCCGAAATCTAGTCCAAGGCGATCCGAACCGCCGCCGCCGAGGCAAACTGTGCGCCGACGACGGCCGCCAGCAGCGCGGCACCGAGCAACGAGAGCTGAGGGCTCGCCGACAAGCCCGCACGGACGGCATCCACGGCACCGGCGCCGAAGATCAATATCGGAACGTATAGCGGCAGGATCAGCAGTGCGACGAGTCCGCTGCTGCGCAAGCCAAGCGTCAATGCCGCCCCGATCGCGCCCAGAAGCGACAGCGTTGGCGTGCCGAGCAGCAATCCTCCCGCCAGCACCGCCAATTCTTCACCGGAAAGTCCGAATTGAAGACCGAGCAATGGCGAAATCACCACTAGCGGTAACCCGGTCGTGAGCCAGTGCGCCAGTATTTTACCAGACACCAGCGCAGGCAGCGGGTAGGGCGACAAGGCGATCTGTTCGAGCGACCCGTCAGCGAAATCCGATGCGAACAAGCGTGGCAACGAGAGCAGCGACGCCAGCAATGCCGCGACCCATAGCACGCCCGGTCCCAACGAACGCAGCAGACTCGGCTCGGGTCCGACGCCGAGCGGAAACAAGGTCACGACGATAATGTAGAAAAGGAGCTGCACGCCGAGTTCCGCTTTTGAGCGCAACGCGAGCTTGAGATCGCGCGCTGTCGCCCATGCAACACCCGCCCAGGCGCTAGGGGAGGGGGGTTGCGTCGGAAAGGCGATGCTCGAGGTCATTGAAGCCGCAAGGGGCGCATCGCGCTCGCCGGCAGCGTGAACGCCTGATGCGTTGCAATCAGCGCAAGGCCGCCGCCGTTGAGATGTTCACCAAGCTTCTGCTGCAGCAGCGCGATTCCGGCCGCGTCGAGGGCGGTCGTAGGTTCATCGAGCACCCAGATCGGTCGCGACAGCAAACCGAGCCGCGCAAGACCGATGCGCCGTCGCTGTCCCTGCGACAGCACCCGCGTGGGCAATGATTGCTGGGGGCCTAGCGACCACTGCGCGAGCGCATCGCGGACGAGGCCGCGATCGACGTTGGCGTCATGCAGGCTGGTGAGTGCGGCCAGATTTTCTTCGGCGCTGAGTTCGTCCTTCAACGCTGCGGCGTGGCCGACATAGAGCGTTGCACTCCGCAGCGCAGGCGAGAACGGTGTCACCGGGGTGCTCTGCCACCGCAGCGTCCCCGCGGATGACTGAGTCAGGCCGGCGACGATGCGCAGCAAGGTCGTCTTGCCGCTGCCGTTGGCGCCGGTGACGATCAATGCCTCGCCTAGAGCGACTTTGAAATCGACGCCGGAAAATAGCGTGACCGCGCCACGCCGTGCGGCAAGTTGCTGCGCTTCCAGCATCGAAACTGCACTGTCGGATGAAAACAGATAATTATAGCGCAGCGCCCGTCCGCCCCCGTTGGACGTCAGCGCTGCGACCAGCGGTTCGTCGGCGACAGACGTGTAGCGCGATGCCTCGATGGATGTGCTAATGTTGGCGCCCAGTGTCGTATCGGCGGTCCACTTGGCCGTCGGCTCTCTTTCATTCTCAGGGTCAATCGATGCTGTCTTGGTCCATGGGTTGGCGCACCGGCAGACGGGTTGTGGGCAACAGCTGGCGGCGAGCGCTGCTACTCGGCGTCTCGTGCGTCACCAGTTCCCACGCACTGGCGATCACGGATATCGCTTTCGACAATCCGCTGCAGGCTTTTCAGAGCAGCGCATTTTCAGAGAAATTCGTTGCCGTTGGCGCTCATCAGCCCAAATACGCCGTCAGATGGCAAGTCGGCCCTCCTGGCTGCCTGACCGGTTCGGGACTCGCGCTAGACGCTGCCAGCGGAATTCTCAGCGGCGCCCACCCCGGCACGCTGGGTGAATACCAATGCACGATCACCGGAACGGATAGCTTCGACGCGACGGCCGTCACCAAGCCGTTTACGCTTATCATCAAGAAAAAGCCTTTCTGTTCGGTACCCAAGTTCGGCAGCACGGCTCTGCCTGCGGCGACGCTCGGCGTGCCTTACCATTTTGCCTTGCAGGTGTCCGGCAGTCCTGCGCCGGTGCTATCGGTCACGGGCTTACCCGACGGCATGAAGTTCGACCCAGCATCGGCAATGATCAGCGGGGCGCCGACCACTCCTGGTTCCTTTACGGTGACGATCAGCGCAACCAATCGCTGCGCGCCCCCGGTAATACGAACCGAGACGTTGACGGTCGCGCCGGGCAGCACCGCGGTGGCTGTCATCGCGACGCCGAACCCCGCACTTTTCGGCGACCCGGTATCGGTGACGGTCACGACGTCGGTCCGCAAGGCTGCCCAGGGCGCGGTGCAACTTTGCGTCCGCGCCAGCGCAGGTTACTGCGGACCGCCGTTCGATGTCGTTCCGCCAGGAACGCCTCCCGACCAAATTAGCCCGCCTCTGACCGGAGCGCTGGACGCTTCGGGCCACGCACAGTTCTCGCTGGCCGGCCTGTTGATTGATCATTACACCCTGACTGCAATGTACGCTGGAGACGGCACGCATCTCCCGGCCACCTCCGCACCGGTCGACGAATACGTCATCAAGGGCGTGATGCTGGTGCCGCCGCAGGTTGTCGTGGCTGCGCCGCTAAACGCGTCGGCCGCTTTGGCGATGAATGTGAGGGTTACCGTTACGCCTAAGGGTGCGGGCCCGACACCGACCGGTTCGGTGCAACTGCTGGGTGGCAACCGCTCGTTCGGGATTTCTACGCTAGACGCGTCCGGCATCGCGCGATTCGATGTCCGCGCCGACGCCGGTCGTCTCACCTTGCGCGCCGAGTATCGTGGCGACACCTGGTTTCCTCCAGCCGCATCAGCCGAGGCCGATGTCGTTGTGGCCGCTCAGGACCCGAGCAGCATTGCCGCTGCCATTCCCGCGCTCTCGTTGACGCACATGGTTCTGCTTTCGGTACTGATCGCGATGCTGGGACTGCTCGTCCTGTGGCGACGCGCACTGCGGCACTAACGGCGGCCGCCGCGTAACCGCGACGTGGCTTTCACTTTCGGCGATTTGGCTGCGCGACTGGCGGAGACGCCTCGCTGGCTGGTCGGGCTTGCGCTCATCGCCGTCTTCCTGTGGCACCCGCTGGGCGGATTGGACGTCGGTAATTTTCTCGCGCGGCTGGAAGCCATTGCGTACGACACGAGACTGAAGCTGACGCTTCCGAACAAGTCGGATCCGCAAGTCGTCGTCATCGATATCGACGAAGCAAGCTTGCAACGCGACGGCCGCTGGCCTTGGTCGCGCGACAAGCTCGCACGCTTGATCGATCAGTTGTTCGATCGCTATCAAGTCCGCGCGGCCGGCTTCGACGTCACCTTCCCGGAACCCGATCGTTCATCGGGGATCGATACGCTCGCTGCGCTCGCCCAGTCGGATCTCCGGGATGACGTCGCCTATCAGTCGAAGCTGACCGAACTCCGCCCCCGGCTCGATTTCGACCAGCGCTTCGCCGACGCGATGCGCAACCGTGCGGTCGTGCTCGGCTTCGGTTTCACCGATGCGAGATTCACCGGAGGCGCCCCGGTCAGCGGAGAGTTGCCGCCGCCGGCGTTCGTCGAAAAGGACCTGGGATCCGGAGGCATACCTATCGGCAGCGCTGCGGGATACACCGCGAACCTGCCGCTGCTGCAACGCGCGGCCGCAGCGGGCGGACACATCGATCCGGTGTTCGACGCAGACAACATCGTTCGCCGCGTTCCGCTGGTGGAGCTTTATCGCGACGGCTACTACCCGGCGCTCTCCCTGGCGGTTGCGCGGGTGGTGCTCGAGGCCAAGCGGGTGACGCCGAAGTTCGGTCCCGACGGAAGACTCGATACCCTCGATGTCGGCGGGCTGCTGGTTCCGGTCGGCGAAGACGGCAGTGCACTGATCCCTTTTCGCGGACCGCCAAAGTCGTTTCGCTATTACAGCGCGTCGGACATTTTGGCGGGCACGGCACCGGTCGATTTCGCCGGCGCGATCGCCTTGCTCGGCACGTCGTCGAAAGGGCTTCAGGATCTGCGCGCGACGCCGCTGGCGGCCGATTTTCCGGGAGTCGAGATTCATGCCAGCTTGATCTCGGGCATGCTCAATGGCGAGCTCAAGACCGTTCCTGCGTATGCCAAACGGATCGAAGCGTTGATGATGTTGTTGGCGGGTCTCCTGGTGGTATTCGTCATCCCCTACAGGAATCCGCTGACCAGCTTTCTCGGCGTTGCGTTGGTGATGCTTGGACTGACCGCCGCCAACTTCTGGTTGTGGTCGAAGCAGAACGAAGTCATTCCGCTGGCGGCAACCTTGATGATGCTCGTGGTGCTGCTGGGCTGGAACATGCTTGCGGGCTTCGTGCGCGAAGCCCGCAAGATCCGCCGCGTGTCGGCGATGTTTGGCGAATACGTGCCACACGAGCGCGTCGCGCAAATGGTAGAGAGCGGCCAGCGCTACAGCATGGCGGGTGAGAGTCGCGAGATGACCGTGCTGTTCTGCGACGTGCGCGACTTCACGGCGCTGTCGGAGAATCTCCCGCCGCGTGAATTGTCAGCGATGATGAATGCGTATCTCACGCCGATGACAGCTTTGATCCACGCCACGCACGGCACGATAGACAAGTACGTCGGCGACTCGATCATGGCGTTCTGGGGCGCCCCGATCGACAATCCGAATCACGCGCGCGGCGCGGTCGAGGCGGCCTTGGCGATGCAGCGGAAAATTCCATCGCTGAACGATGAATTCCGCAGCCACGGCTGGCCCGCACTCGTCATCGGCATCGGCATCAATAGTGGCGCGATGAATGTCGGCGACATGGGCTCGGAATTCCGCAAGGCGTATACGGTGCTTGGAGACGCAGTCAATCTGGCGTCGCGCCTCGAGGGGCTCACCAAGGAATACGGTGTCGAGGTCATCGTCGGCGAAGATACCAAAGCCGCACTGCCCGATCTCGCGTGGCGTGAGATCGATCGCGTTCGGGTCAAGGGCCGCGGGAAACCGTTGACGATCTATCAGCCGCTGGACGCGGCGCAAGGCGACAGTGACAGCGAGCTCGCGGCCTGGCAGGAAGCGCTGCGCACGTATCGAGAGCGGCGATTCGAGCAGGCCGAGGCAGAATTTGCGGAGCTCGATCGGCGACGCCCAAGACGACTCTACGCGCTGTTTCGGGAGCGGTGCACGACTTTCAGAACGCATCCGCCCGCGGCGGATTGGGACGGTGCAACGTCGTTCGTCACCAAGTAGCGTTGCGCATCGGCATTCGCTACTTCAGCACTTTCCGCCAGGACACTTGCGATACCCGGCGACTCCCTCGATAACGTTGCCGCTGCGGGTATTGAAGTAGTAGTCCATGCCAATGCCCGAGCCGCCGGCGCCCGCCAAAAAGCCGGCGAAGTTGCCCGCGAGCAGCGGCTGGCAAGTCGCTCCTGTGCACCCCGTCGTTGCGCCGCCCGCGGTGGCGAATTGCCCGTTGACGATATTGGCACTGCCACCCATCGTGTAGTTCGCCGTCCCGAAGGCTACGGTTAATCCGGACAGCGCCAGTTGCGCCGTGGTGAAGTTGACGTTTATCGTGCCGCCCGAGACCAGTGTACCGACGGCGCCCGAGCCGGAGTCAGTGGGCCGTGTGCCTCCGATGGCCGCATACGACACCGTTCCTGATGTGGGCAACGATGTGGCCACGTTGCCGTAGATGTAGTGCAGGTCGCCGCCGTTGTTGTGCACCACCTGGTTGCCCAAGGTCTGCGCAATCGTCGAACCCGGCCCCGACCATCTGCCCCAATTGAGTCCGCTGTCCGCCAACGAGCCCGACGAGCTGTCGCTGCCGACGTCGACGATAGTGGCGGAGCCGACATTTGCGTTGAGCGACGCATTGTGGAACGAGGTCAACTGGGCGCCCAGGAAGCCGAGTTGCAAATCTGGATTGGCCGTCGTATCGAGTTCGAGCGTGTAACGATCGGATCCGACGACGACGCGCTTGATTCGGAGCGATAAGCAATCGATCAAGATCTTCGGTCGCGACGAACCTGAAGGGCGGCTCGGGAACGGCGGCGGGCGCCTCGACTTCGGGGACTTTGGCAAAGCCCACTCCCGTTGTCGTAGCTGTTGTCGCTGTGCGCGGACGAATCGGCAGCGCGCTCGACAGGAAAATGGGCGGGGCGAGCCAGCGCTGGGCGCCTGTCCGAAGGGAACGTAGAAAAACTCGTTCGCCGCCAAATTCACTGGTGCCCAATCCATTGACGACGTTCACGCGTCCTTCGTAGACGCCACCATACATTCCCGGACGTGCATTCCCGTCGCGATTCTTGCACTCGTCGGTCGTGCAGAGCTGCACCACATAGTGCGTGCCGCGGATGCCGATCGTCGCCTGCGTCGTCAGCATCTGATACTGATCGTGGTTGATCTTGCCGATCTGTCCCGTGAGTGTACGGAACCCTCCCTTAACCAGGCGAAAGACCGCGACCTCGCTGCCGTCCAGTTTTCCGTTGAAATTGAAGCGTTCGATACGGAACTCCGATTCGGGCCGCAACGCGACCAGCGCGTCGTCGGCGAAACGCAATTGCGCGTGGCTGTCGGCGCCGGTAACGACAGTGTCGCCGACATTGATCGAAGCGCCCGCGACAAGTTTCACCCGCTCGCTGCCGCGCACGCAGCCACGTCGCCGACCGCCAGCACGACCTTGCCCGCGGCTTGTGCCAGCGCGTTCCCGGCGATGAAAGCGCATAGCAGCAAAGTCGCCGTCTGGATCGCCCAATTCAACTGTCGTGATGTCATGGCCGCTCTACCTGTAGTCGTAACGGAACTTGATCGCACCGACGTGCCGGGTATATTCGTACAACTCGAGATTCGATGTATTGCGCGCGTACTGGTACTCGGCCCTCACGCTGAAATTGGCGTTCACCAGGTAGATCGCAGTGATCGTTGCCGTCAGGTTGCGATCCTCGCGAGTCACATCGAGCAGTGGAATCGGCGCGCTGTAGTCGCTGCGCACATAGCCGAGATCGAAATTGGTGGCCCACGACGGCGTCGGCGACAGCGTCAGGTTGATATTACCGCCCCAGAGGTCGCGGCCCAGGTCTCCGCGCCCTTCGCGATTGTGTTCGTCGCCATAGAATACCGCCGCATTGAGTACAGGTTGCCACGCTGACGGCCACACTTGTCGATACCCGACGGAAAGCGCGCTGAGATCGGCGTTGCGAGGAGCGTTGTCCCCGGCATACGCGATGCGCGCGTACTGCGGGTAGAGGACGAGCGACGAAAATTCCGAGAGTGCGTGACGCCACTCCAACCCAACGCCATCGGTCCAGCGATAGCGGCTGTTGTCGAGTTCGATCTCACCATGCGCATACGTGAGCGTATAGACATTGTGCGCATTCTGGAAACTGCCAGCCGCGTAGACGCCATAGTTGTCGAGATCGAATTCGGACGCTGACCCGTAAAACGTTCCGTTGCCGCGTGCGCCGGCACTCAGCGTCCATCCCGGAGCAACCGGGTGATAGATATCTGCGCCTGCAGCGAGCCAGCCGAAACCCGAACTCTGGCGCACGGCGAAAGGATCGACGCTGACCGGGCCGAGTACCGGCAGGCCTATATCAGCCTGAGCGACGCCGGCGTTGGCGTTGCTGTCATAGCCGCCGCCGGCCTCGATGAAAAAGGTTTTCCGGCCGAGATAACGTGATTCGCGCGCGGACAAGGCGGCAAGGTAGCGATCGATTCCCGCCTGTACGTCGGCGGGCGGCGTGAGTTTGGCCACGCCTTCGAATTCCGCGCGCGACCGCACGTCGTCGCCGGCGTAAAAGTAGGCGCGAGCGAGCTCGAGTCGCGCCCGGGTATCTTCAGGGAACTGGAGCACATAACGCTCGAGGGCGAGCACGCCTTCGCCAGGACGGCCCACATCGACAGCGGCCACTCCGCACCACAAATCGAATTGCGGCGGGCGAACGTCGATGTCCGTCTGCGTGGAACAGTAGGTGGCGTAGACGGCTGCAGAACGCCCGGCTTCGACTTCGGCTTGCAGTTCTTCGACCGTTATGGCGATGGCCGACGGCGAGCAGCCAAGCGCGAACAAAGCCCAGGTGGCGATGAAAGCCGGTCGTCGGATGCAACGCAAGGGGGAGCGTTCAGGCGGCGTCGGTCGCATCGGCGTTGCGAGAGCCCTGCGTGGTGTGGTGGCGAGCGATGATAGCACGCGCATTGGCGGTCTCACCGCGCGGCGTCGCCTTCTGACGCGAGCGTCGACGCTTGTGTCGCATCCCGCAACAAGAGCGCAGAAGCGGGTCGCGCCGCCGAGGTAAGCGACTACGGCACTACCTGATCGATGGTGATGTTGATTCCACTTGCGCCGGGCTTCACCGGCGCGCTGCGGCCAAACAGATCGCCCGATTGTGGCATCGCGTTTCCACTTTTCGATACCCGCGCTTCGATCATCACGCTGGCAACGCTGGAAAGCTTGGCGCCGCCGGCCATGCCGAGACTGTCATCGAGCGTAAAGTCCTTCGGCAACTCCTTGGCCGAAATGCGCAGGATGGCGAGCGGCATGCGTGGACCCTCTACGGCTCGAGCAAAGATGAACACGGTGTCGGCTGGACCGATCTTCGAAGCGAATTGCGGACTGACAACGATGCGTCCTTTGATTGACCCAGCAGATGGAGTGCTCGTCGACGCCGGGCTGGCCGTAGTCGTCGCCTGTTTCGCCAGCGCCGCCGTCGAGGTTGCGCCGCCCTTTCCAGCGTTATGTGCCCCTTCAAGTTGACTGATGACCGCAGTGATTTCGCTCAGGTCTTCGGAGCCTGGCGGCAACTCAGCGGCGAGCCGACGCCAAAGCGCCAGCGAGCCGTTGAGGTCGTGTGCTTCCAGGGCGATGGTGGCAGCCATCGCGAGAGCTCGCTTGTTCTTCGGGTCGATTTCCAGTGCGCGCGCGACGAGCGCAGCGGGCTTGCCCGCGAGTTTTCGGCCCTGGGTCATCGCGAGTGCGTCTGCGTAGTCGGCGAGGATGTCCGGGTTGTTCGGCGTCAATGCATCCGCGTGTGCATACGCGTCTGCGGACTCGGAAAAGCGCTCGAGCGCCTCGTAGGCGCGTCCCAGCAGGACCCAACTCTCCGCGTCATTCGGATGTTGCTGCAGCCTGCGCTTCAGGCTGCCTATCATCGCGTCGATCTGCGGCTTGCCAAGCTCCTGGTTCGGATCGCTCGCCGCCACAATGCTGGCACCCGGGTCGCCGAGGCGCTGGTACAACAGAAATGCCGCGGCGGGCACGATGACCAGCAGCGCAACCGCGATCGCCAGCGCGCGCGGAGCAGCGAACGGGGATGCGGTCGCGCTCGCGGGAGTGCTCTCCTTCACTTCATCGGCGACTCGTCCCGCGAGCTCAGCCAGCGATGCTTCGTACTCTTCGGGTGTTACGGTGCCGGAAGCCAATTCGGCGTCGAGTGCTCGTTTCTGATCGCGATAGACCGCCACCGCTGCGGAATCGGCATCGGGCCCGGCGTTGACCACTCCCCCAGCCGGCGCCCTGCGCAAAAGGGGCCACAGCAATACGCCAACGGTAGTGACGACCAGCACCGCGGCAAAGATCCAGAACAGTTGCATCAGAGGCCTAACTACGCGATTGAATGAAGCCGCGCACGAGGGTCGGCGAGGGCGCGCCATTATACCGACTTGGGCGTGCCGCTACGGCCCCAGGCGAGCGACTTCGCCGGTCGCGCCGGCATGACGACGCTCTGCCCAAGTCGCCCTTCTGCTATCATGAACTTCCGCTTTACCGTGACCGACCCTAACGGACGCGTCCGATGCCGGACAAGGAAATACGCGAAGCGTCGCTCGAATATCATCGGGCGCACCCCCCGGGCAAGATTTCGATCCTGCCGACCAAGCAGCTCACGAATCAGCGCGATCTGGCGCTCGCCTACACGCCCGGCGTTGCGGCGGCGTGCGACGAAATCGTGCGCGATCCCGCCGAGGCGCGCAATCTCACCGCGCGTGGCAATTTGATCGGAGTCATCACCAACGGCACCGCGGTACTGGGCTTGGGTGCCATCGGTCCGCTCGCCAGCAAGCCGGTGATGGAAGGCAAGGCAGTCCTGTTCAAAAAATTTGCGGGCATCGATTGTTTTGATATCGAAGTCGACGAACGCGATCCGGACAAGCTCGTCGACATCATCTGTGCGCTGGAACCGACGTTCGGCGGCATCAACCTCGAGGACATCAAAGCGCCCGAGTGTTTCTATGTCGAACGCAAGTGTCGCGAGCGGATGAAGATCCCGGTATTTCACGATGATCAACACGGCACCGCGATCATCGTCGGCGCCGCAGTGCTCAACGGCATGCGCGTCGTCGGCAAGGAATTCAACAAGGTCAAACTCGTTTGCTCGGGTGCCGGTGCGGCAGCTCTTGCCTGTCTCGATCTGCTGGTCGGACTTGGCATAAAGCGAGAGAACATCTGGGTCTCCGACATCGCCGGCGTCGTCTATCAAGGTCGCACCGTCGAGATGGACGACAACAAGGCACGCTATGCGCAGCGAACGGACGCACGGACGCTCGGCGACATCATCGCGGGCGCCGACATCTTCATTGGTCTCTCGGCCGCGCGCGTGCTGAAGCCGGAATTGCTGAAGCTGATGGCGGAAAAGCCGTTGATCATGGCGCTTGCCAATCCGGAGCCGGAGATCATGCCCGACGTTGCCAAGGCAGCTCGCCCCGATGCCGTCATCGCGACGGGGCGCTCGGATTTCCCGAACCAGGTCAACAACGTACTTTGCTTCCCATTCATTTTCCGAGGCGCTCTGGACGTTGGCGCGACGACCATCAACGAAGCAATGAAACTTGCCTGCGTGCGTGCGATCGCGGACCTGGCCACGGCCGAACAATCAGACATCGTCGCTGCGGCTTACGGCATTCAGGATCTCAAATTCGGCCCCGAATACCTGATCCCCAAGCCGTTCGATCCGCGCCTGATCGTCATGATCGCGCCAGCTGTCGCGAAAGCAGCGATGGATTCGGGCGTGGCGACGCGACCGATCGCCGATTTCGAGGTCTACCACGAGCGCCTGCTGCAGTTGGTCTATCACTCTGGCCTGCTGATGAAACCGATTTTCCAGGCCGCCAAAAAGACGCCGAAGCGCATCGTGTTCGCCGAAGGCGAAGAAGAACGTGTGTTGCGCGCGGTGCAGGTCGTCGTCGACGAGGGCCTCGCGAAGCCGATACTGGTCGGTCGGCCCGAAGTTATTGAGCGCAGACTGGAACGATTCGGATTGCGGCTCAAGGCCGGAGTTGATTTCGAAATGATCAACCCGGAATCTGATCCACGCTATCGATCTTACTGGTCCGAATACTTCCGCATGACGGAACGCAAGGGCGTGTCGCAACAGTTCGCCAAGATCGAAATGCGACGGCGCCTTACATTGATCGGGGCGATGATGATTCACATGGGTGACGCCGACGGCATGCTCTGCGGCACCTTCGGCACGCACGGCGTGCATCGTCACTACGTCGATCAGGTCATCGGCTTGCGCGAGGGGGTCAAGACCTGGGCGGCGATGAATGCGGTATTGCTGCACGATCGAACCGTCTTCATCGCCGATACCTATGTCAACGACGACCCGAGCGCCGAACAGATCGCCGAGATTACGCGCTTGGCGGCCGAAGAGGTCAGGCGCTTCGGGATTACGCCCAAGGTGGCGCTGGTCTCCCATTCGAGTTTCGGATCGAGCCGGCATCCGCAAGCGCAGAAGATGAAGGCTGCGCTCGCCCTCATCAACGCGCAGGAGCCCGAGCTCGAGGTCGAAGGGGAAATGCAGGGCGATGCCGCGCTATCCGACCATGTACGGCGCAGCGTGTTTCCAAATTCCCGGCTCAAAGGCGACGCGAATCTTCTCATCATGCCCACACTGGATGCCGCCAACATCTCTTTCAACCTGCTGAAGGTCGCTGCCGGTAGCGGCTTGACGCTGGGCCCAATCCTGCTCGGCGTCGCGAGGCCGGTACACATCTTGACGACGTCGGCAACGGTGCGGCGGATCGTCAACATGACTGCGCTGACCGTCGTTGATGCGAGCATCGAGCGGCAGCGCCCTCTTATCTGATTCACTGACCGCCACATTCGATACCTTTCGGACACGCGCCGTTGGCTACAGCGCGCCCGGATCAATCAGGAGATACCGATGGCAAAGAAACCGTTTCTCACCGATGTAAAAACCTTGCGCAAACGCGCGCGCCAACATATCGAAGAAGGCGCAGTCACGTCGAGTTATGGCGGCGACACGAAAACCGCAATCAAGGTCCTCAACGATGCGCTCGCGACCGAGATCGTCTGCGTCCTGCGGTACAAGCGCCATTACTTCATGGCCAAGGGAATTCATGCAGGGCCGGTGGCAGCCGAGTTTCTGGAGCACGCGGCGGATGAACAACGACATGCCGATTTGATTGCCGAGCGTATTGTCCAGCTTGGCGGAGAACCCAACCTGTCGCCGGTCGGTCTGCTTACGCGTAGCCATACCGAATACGTCGAAGGGTCCAACCTGGTGGACATGATCAAGGAAGACCTTGTTGCCGAACGCATCGCGATCGACAGCTATCGCGAAATCGCAGCGTATTTCGCAGGCTTCGATGCGACGACCCGGAGAATGATTGAACAGATCCAGGCCGACGAAGAGCAGCACGCCGATGATCTGGCGGACCTGCTGAATGAGCTGCCGCCGCACCTGAAGAACTAGCCAATCGGCCTCGCCGGGCGCTTTCCCGGCGCAGCGCCAGCAGTAGAATCGCACGCTTCGCTGTGAGTCGCGGCGGCGTGCGCTTGTCCGTCCGTTAAAAAAGTAGGCGCGTGTCCGACACACGTCGCGCGTCCATCCCACGGAAGAAACAGCCACCGACCGATAGAAGTTCATCCTGGAGACGGGCAAAGTGGAGCCGTGCTTCAGAGGTGGCCGATCGCGGCGACGGAAGTCTTTCGCTGTGGTGGGTCATCGACGGGAGAAAACTTTTATTCATCAGGAGCGATATCATGCGTGCAAATAAAACCAATCTGTTGCTGCTCACCCCGCTACTGGCGGGCTTGTTGTTGGTCGGTGGTTGCGGCCGCGACGCGAGCGACCGGACAGTGGGTGAAAAAGTAGATGCCGCTACTTCGAAAATGGCAGACAAGGCTTCGTCCGCGGCCAACACGGTAGCAACCGCTACCGACGACAGCGCCATCACCGCCAAGGTCAAGGCGGCCATCGTCGCCGAGCCGGGATTGAAATCGCTCGACATCAACGTCGATACCAAGGACGCAACGGTTACGCTGTCTGGCACCGTAGCTTCGGCGGATCTGCGCGAACGCGCGAAGCAAGTAGCCAGTTCGACCTCTGGCGTCAAGGGCGTCGTCGACAACCTGACGGTCAAGGTCTAAAGCCATCGACCCAGCCAGGAAGTATCGAAGCGTGGCCATCGAGGAGAATAGCGGCCCATGAATCGAGACCGTTTTGAAGGGCGCCTTCGGGAAATCGTCGGCGCTCTGGAGCAAGGGTGGGGCCGGGTGATCGGCGATCAGACGCTGGAGTTTCGCGGCGAACGCGCGCGATGGCTGGGACGAATGCAAGGCGGCTACGGTGCGCTGCGCGAACGGACAGTCCTTGGCTCCCGCCGCGGGGCCGTGAGTTAGCTAATGGCGGAACCGGGAGCCAGTGTCAGGCGACTGGCACGGCTCCCGTAGGATTTCGCGTCACCCTTTCTGCGCCGTGCGTGGGATGGTGACGACCACCGTGGTCCCGTCGTCAGTCGACGATATCGACATATTCCCGCCGAAATGCTGAGCACGCTCGCGCATGCCGCGGATGCCGTGCGACGTCGGCTTGCGCAGATCATCGTCGGTGATGCCGGATCCATCGTCACGTACAGTCAGTATGTGCGCGCGCTCCGATTCCCCCAGATGCACCCAGACATTAGTGGCATTGGCATGCCGCATTACGTTGGTCACCGTCTCCTGGAAGATTCGGAACAGCGCCAGCGCACGCTCGTGGTCGAAGCGGGTTGCCGAGTCCGGAACATCCAAATGAAAACGTAACTTGCCGCGCTTCTGGTATTCGCTGACCTGCCAGCGCAAGGTGGCGGGGAGGCCCAGATCGTCAAGCATGCTCGGCCGCAAATCAGTGACGATCTTGCGCGTCGTCGCGACGGCGCCATCGATTAGTCCGATCATCGCCGAACGCTTTTCACGCACCGCGCGCATGTCGGCCGGTATGTGCACATCAAGCCATTCCAGGTCCATTTTGAGCACGCTCAATGTCGCGCCAAGTTCATCGTGCACCTCGCGCGCAATACGTGCCTTTTCCTCCTCGCGCGCGGTGTGCAAGTGACGCGACAATTCACGCAACTCTTCCCGTGATCGTTCGAGTTCTATCTGGACCAGGCGCACCTGGGTATCGTCGAACGCCACACCGTCCCACAATACCCCGCCGCCTTCCACCCGGCGCGGGCGGGCGCGGATGCTGATCCACTTTTCGGTCGATTCGTGTTGTGGGAGCACTCTGCCGCTCCAGTTGCAGTTGAGCATCTGCGCCGCGGAAGTCTCGAGCGTAGCCTCCAGATGAGTACGCTCCGCGTCCGGGATCAACTGAAAAAATGCCGATGCGTCGGCGACAAGACTCGCTTCGGGCAAGCCGATGAGCGTTTCGCATCCGGGACTGACATGGCCGAAGGTCAGGCGGCCGGCATTGTCACGAAGGAGTTCGAACATCATGCCCGGCACATTCGCAGTCATTCCCTGGTAGCGCGCTTCGCTCTCTTTGAGCGCGGTCTCCATCGCGCGACGGGCGGTATTGTCGTAGCAGGAACACAAGTAGCCGGCGAATTTCCCGGGCATGTCGTAATACGGCCGCCCGTTGCCAATCATCCAGCCGTAGCTTCCGTCAGCTCGCCAGAGACGGAATTCGATCTCGAACGGACGACGCGTGGGGAACGTGCGTTCCGTGATTTCACGCCACCGGGGCCTGTCGTCCGGATGGACTCCCGCTAGCCAACCGTTTCCGACTTCGGCCTCGAGTTTTCGCCCGGTATAGTCGAGCCACGCCTGATTCAGATAGTCGCAAGTGCCTTCAGCGTTGGATCGCCAGACGAGGTTCGGGAATCCCGAAAACAACGACAGGTAAAAGTCGCGCGCGCGTTCGGTCTGTTCGCGCAATGCGATGCGCATTGTTGCGTCGTGTGTTACCACGGAGAAGCCGCGCAGGTTTCCGGGCTCGTCGCGTATAGCCGAAACGATATCGTCACCGGAATAACGTGTACCGTCCTTGCGCTGGTGCAGGCATTCCTCCTCGTGCCAGCCTTTGCGGGCCGCGATCGTGAGCTCTTTCTCCGGCAGAGTTTTGCGGTCCGGTGGATACAGCACAGTGTAGGGTCTTCCGATTATTTCTTCGGCGCTGTATCCGTTCAGCGCTTGGGCGCCTGGATTCCAGCTGGCGATATTGCCGTTGGCATCGAGCATGTAGATCGCGCAATCCTTGACTGCGCTGATGATCTGTCGCGTGCGACTTTCGGTTTCACGCAGTTCCTGCTCGATGTGATACCGCCTGGCAATATCGCTGACCAGCCGCCCATTGGTGATATTCAACTGTCGTGCGCGTTCCCTGGCAGTCTGAAAGAAGTAGGTCGATAGCGCGAGCAGTGTCGCGAGGAGCGCGCCGCCGGCGAGCGCGACTGTCGATACCGCGGTATCGCTGCTGTGGACGTAATCGAGAGTCGGAGTCGCGCGAACTGACCAGTTTGCATTGCGGATCGCGAGCGGCAATGCCCGCGACCATTCGCTGCCTGCAACGGCGTCGTCAGTCGCGGATGTGCGCACCGGGCGGCCGTCCTGCAGGAGTTCGATCTGGTGGTCGGGAAAGCGACGCCCCAGTATCGACGTGAACCAGTCAGCTTGGCCCAGTGTCGCCGAAATGATCCCGAGTAACTGGTCATCGGCGAAGACCGGCGCGTAGACAGCCACCCCATCACCTCCGTAGCGAAGATCGATGAAGGGACTAAGGGTTGGCTCGCGCGTCTTGAGCGCCAGATCGATGGCGGCGCTACGTCGCGGATCCATTCGCCGATCCAGTCCGAGTACGCTGGCTTGGGCATCCAGGGGTACTACCCGACGAACGACATAGTCCGGTCCACCCCAAGTGACCGTGCGCACTGCCGCGACGCCCTGCAGGAGGCCGGACGCGTCACGGCTCCACGCCTCGTCATCGTTACCGTAAGTCGCGGTTCGGCTGGCAAAGTGTTCAACGTTGTCAATCCGCGCATTCAGATCGTGTTCGATCTGGCCGCGTGCATCAGCCGCCACCAGGGCCGTACTGCGCTGTACGAAGTAGGCCTCCTGCCCTGCGAGCGCGCGCCACATCACGAGCGTGCAAGCGAACACTGCAAGCCAGATAATCAGCGGTACGGAACGCTGCAAGGCGATTTGCTCGGTTTCGCTGGCGAGCAGCGCATAAGCCAGGACGGTCGCTGAGAGCATCAGGAACAGGCACGCAGCAGCGCTGTCGCCGCCTGTCAGTTGCAGTGTTTCGGTCGCAGCGCTGCTGCCACTCCACGCGCCAAACAACATCAGCAGCGACAAAGCGAAAGCGATCGCTGCGAGCACCGCCACCACAATGGAACGAAATGCGCCGCGGGTTGGCTGTGAGCCGAGGGATTCGAGTGCTCCTCCGAGCGCAATGGCGACCAGCGCGCTGAGCGCTCCCATCGCGTTGTATTCGCCCGATGCGAAAGGCAGCCACGGATTGCCCAGGATCGGATGGATGGCTATGGTGCCGGGAGCGATGCGGGCCACCAGGCGCATGCTCCCCAAGAGCAACGGAATCATCGCGCCGGTGCGTGCGGCGACGTTCATTCCGAGCGCGTGCAGCGCGAGGGTCAATCCGCAAAACGCGATAGCCCAGGCCGTGTCGTACTGTATTCGCTCGAAGCCGGCGGTCGCCTGGGTTGAAGCGTCCGTATGCCAAGCAACGATCATCAGGCCGGCGAACGCCGCGGCTGCGGTGCCAAGTGCGAACAGCAGGGCAGGCACCCAAGGGTCGACGCGAGAGAATCGGATCCTTGACATATAGAAGGGTTGGCTGCCGCTTGCCGTCGGTTGCTGCGTGGGCTTGCGAGGCCGCTCCGAGCCGGTTCTTCCCGCCGCGGGCGGCTCATCGAGTAACTGGCCGCTCGGCTTGCCGGTTCGGACCACCCTGAGCAACGACCCATTTTACCCCGGCCCTTGCAATCGCGTCACCGGGCCGCCCAACGACGCATGCACGCCGACCAACGAACGTTTCTACAATGCTCTCGCCTTTAATTGCAAGACGATTTGCAACTCGTGCTTGTTTGCCGATCGACTCGCGCGCTCTACGCCTTACGTGGCGTTGGCACGACGTTTGCGAGTATGTGTGTACAGGGCGGCGGGCGATCGTTTTCAATTCAGCCCTCCCATGAATCGAACCGAGCAGCCTGCCTTCCCTGTACCTCCTATCGAGGCAGTGTAGGACTTTGTCTTACGCCAGCCCTCAGACTTCCTACAGCATTTATAGCAAGGGGCCTATACCCGCGATCGCGCCTGTACGCGAAGATGTGCCGTCGAAGCTCAACCAACGGGAACGGCCATGTTCGAAGATCTCCAAGTTAACGCGGGCCTCGCAAAGTATGCTGACGCTGGCACCAGAGTCAGACCGTTGGATCGAAGCATCGGTGAGCGACGTCTCGAGCACTTCGGTTTGCTATATGGCGCGTGTCCACCGATGCGCGACCTGTTCAGCACGCTGGATCGCTTGTCACGCTCCAATGCCCCGGTGATGATCCTGGGCGAAAGCGGTGCCGGGAAGGAACTCGTCGCCACCACGCTGCATCGCTTATCCTCGCGCAACGAGCAACCGTTCATTGCAATCAATTGCGGAGCGATTCCGGAAACTCTCATCGAGAGCGAACTGTTCGGACACGAGCGCGGAAGCTTCACAGGCGCAGCGCGCACGCACCGCGGCTGTTTCGAGCGCGCCCACGGTGGCACGCTGCTGCTCGATGAAGTCACCGAGATGCCGATCGACATGCAGGTGCGCCTGCTACGCGTATTGGAGACGGGCAAGTTCACGCGTGTCGGCGGCGATGCCGAAATCGAATCGGACGTGCGCATCCTCGCGGCGAGCAATCGCGACCTGCAGCAGGCAATAGCGTCGGGCCGCTTGCGCGAAGATCTGATGTACCGTCTGTGCGTGATCCCGGTCACCGTTCCTCCGCTACGCGATCGTGGCGGCGATGCGATCCTGCTTGCGGAAAAATTTCTTGCCGAGTTCAACGCTGAAGAAGGCGAACACAAGACGCTGAGCGATACTGCGCGCGAGCGCATCGCGGAGCATTCCTGGCCGGGAAATGTTCGCGAGCTGAAAAACGTCATTCACCGTGCCTTCGTGCTTTCGGACGACGAAGTTGAAGTGGACATTGCGGCCTTCTCCGGCGGGATCGATTCCCGTCCGGTGGGCGCGCAATCGAATGGCAACGGAAGCGCCGATCGCGAAACGCTCAATGTCCAGGTGGGCATGTCGCTCGACGACATCGAGCGCGCGGTGATAACCGCGACGCTGCATTCGGTGGGCGGCAGCAAGACTGAAGCCGCTCGCGTTCTGGGTATCAGCCTGAAAACGATGTACAACCGCTTGCACGCTTACGGCGAGGACTGCATAGGCCGCCGGGCGCGCCGCAACACCCAGGTCGAAGGCCTTGCGGCGTAAAGGTCCGGCACCCCGAGAGGGCGTGCCATCAACGAGGTGTTCCAGATCCAGGATAGCGCTACACTGCGTCTTCCAGCCCGGACAGTGATGCTACAGACGGAAGGCGCCATCGTGTCGACCCGCAAGACGCGAGTTCTCATCGTGGACGACCATGCGCTCGTTCGCGCGGGTTTCAGGCAATTGCTCGACATGACGGAAGATCTCGAGGCTGCGGGCGAAGCCGGCACCGCTGCAGCCGCCTTGACCCTCGCGAGCAGCGGCAAGTTCGACGTGGTCCTGCTCGACATTGCGCTGCCTGACGCCAACGTGCTTGAAACCGTGAGCGCGTTAAGGCGCCGGCAGCCGCAACTTCCAATCCTGGTGGTCAGCATGTATCCGGAAGAACAGTATGCGGTAAACCTGTTGCGCGCAGGTGTCTCCGGGTTTTTTCCGAAGGCGGGTGAGGCCCGGGATATGCTGCAGGCCTTGCGCGCCGTTGCCGGCGGCAAGAAGTACATCAGCGCGTCTCTGGCCGAGGCGCTCGCGATGGAAGCGGCCGGCGACTCGCCGGAGCCTTTGCACCGACAGCTTTCCAATCGCGAGTTTCAGATTTTCGTCAAACTTGCGGCTGGCAAGACGGTCACCGACATCGCCGGAGAGTTGTGTCTCAGCGTCAAGACGGTGAGCACTTACCGTACTCGCGTACTCGACAAGATGAATCTCACGCGCAACGCAGAGATGACCGCGTACGCGCTCCGACACAGTTTGATCAGCTAACGGACTTGCTGCGCGATGAAGTCTTCCCTCCGTGTCTTTGTCGTCGAGGATTCGCCCATTATCCGCAGGCGCATCATTGACAATCTAATTGCGCTTGGGCAGTTCGACGTCGTCGGCTTCGCGGAGTCAGAAGACGAAGCCGTGGAAGCGATCAAGGGTTTGCGGCCCGACGTCATCGTGACCGACATCCGGCTGAAAGAAGGCAACGGCATTGAAGTCGTGCGCCAGGTTCGCGCCGATGCGCAGTCGCCGTCCCCCAAGATATTCGTTCTGACCAACTACGCGTATCCGGAGTATCAAACGCAGTGCCAGTTGGCCGGAGCCGACGCGTTCTTCGACAAGTCGTCCGAATACGAAACCTTTCTCGATAGGTTGCAGAAAGTCGCTTCGTAGGTCTTTTCGACCCACCGCATCGATGTCGATGCGGTCTTCATCCCCCCGTCTCTCAGCAGTCAATCGCGTCTGCACGCCGCATGTCTGGCATGCGGCTTGCAATATGACTCACAGCTACACGTTGCGAGTGCTTGCAGGCGTTTCGTACCGACAAGCACCCGCGTCCGAGTAACTCTTGCTGAAGACGAGCGGAAAGGATTGAAAATGTTGCACTACGCTGCTGTGTTCTTTGTTATTGCCCTTATCGCCGCCGTGTTCGGCTTCGGCGGGATCGCAGTCGGGGCGGCCGAAATCGCCAAGGTACTGTTTTTCATATTTCTGATCTTGTTCGTCGTATCGCTGATCACCGGGCTCTTTCGTCGCGGCGGAAGCTAGCGGAAGGACGATCCGCGGGTGGCGTCGCGTTTCAAATATTGTGCAGTGACTTACTTATAGGAGAACGACCATGACAAGCATAGCGGGTAAGATCGCCGTCAGTTTCGTAGCACTGGCATTGTTAGCGCTCACCAGCGGTTGCAATACGGTCGAAGGCGCAGGCAAGGATGTGTCCGCAACCGGCAAAGCAATGAGCGATGAAGCAAAGGAACAGAAGCAGAAGATGTAATCGGAGTTGGGGCGCCGCGACCTGAGGTTACCTGAGGTCGCCGGCGCCCTGGCTCGACGTGATAAGCCGGCGGGCGGGCGCTTGTGCGCACGTGCAGCCGCCGGAACGCGCTGTCAGTTCGGCGGTGCTTGAATTTCCCCGCGTCGGTCGCCACGTAGCGCTTATGGCGCTATTCGACGATTTTGCCGCGCAACCGCGCGCCATGCAGTTGCTGGACGACTCAGGCGTCGAGGCAGACAGTCCTGCTCGCGACTCCAGCGGTATCCGGATTCCTCCGGATGGCGAACTGCTGGATGCCTATTCGTCCGCGGTTGTTGGAGCGGTTGCGCGCGTCCAGCCTGCCGTCGTACACATCAGCGTGAAGCGCGGCAGCGACGGTGCGGGTAGGCGGGGGAACAGTCGCGCGGGATCGGGTTCCGGCTTCATCATTGCGCCCGATGGTTATGCTCTGACGAATAGCCACGTCGCCGGCGGCGCGCACGCCATCGAAGTAACGCTTCCCGATGGGCGTACGGTGACGGCGGATCTCGTTGGCGATGACCCCGATTCCGACCTTGCATTGATCAAGATCGGCGCGCCCAACCTGTCGCACGTCCGCCTCGGCGACTCCGGTCGCGTTCAGGTGGGACAGATCGCTATCGCGATCGGCAGTCCTTACGGTTTTCAGCATACGGTGACCGCCGGTATCGTCAGTGCCCTCGGTCGCTCGATGCGCGGCCAGACGGGACGCCTGCTCGATAACATCATCCAGACGGACGCCGCGCTCAATCCCGGTAACTCCGGCGGCCCATTGGTCAATGCTGCTGGTGACGTTATCGGGGTCAACACCGCAGTGATCCTGCCGGCGCAGGGGATTTGCTTTGCTATCGCGGCCGGAACCGCGGAACGCGTGGCCATTGCGCTGATGCGTGAAGGTCGAGTACGACGCGCTTACCTCGGTGTGGGAGGTCAGGACACGCCGATTGGTCGTCGTACGGTGCGTCATTTCGCGCTTACGCACGAATCCGGTATTCGCGTAAGCACCGTCGAAAAGGACTCGCCTGCGGCGCAAGTTGGCGTGCGGCCTGGAGACCTGATCGTCGCATTCGGCGATGACGTTGTGACGGGCATTGATGATCTGCACCGGCTACTCACCGGGAGGCGCATTGGCGATGCGATCGATCTTGTCGTCCTGCGTCGCGATCAGCGCTTGGTAATGCGCGTGATACCGCGCGAGTCGGCGCCCCGCTAGCGGCTCGCGCCGCAACCGGCGGCGACACGCAGGCTCGCCGTGCGCTCCAATGCCCCGAGCGGTGCTTTGCAACGCCCCAGATCTGTGCAAGAATCAAGCCAACGCGCAGATATACAGGTGTCGCGATGCTGGACCGTGACGGGTATCGCCCGAACGTCGCCATTGTCGTCGCCAACTCGAAGAATCTCGTTTTCTGGGGTAAGCGCATCCGCGAACATTCGTGGCAGTTCCCCCAGGGCGGCATCAATTCAGGCGAGACGCCCGAGCAGGCGATGTATCGGGAGTTGAAGGAAGAAGTGGGGCTCGACCCCGAGCACGTCAAGATACTCGGGCGTACGCGCGATTGGCTGCGCTATGAAGTGCCGCCCCATTGGATCAAACGCGAATGGCGCGGCAGCTATCGCGGGCAGAAGCAGATCTGGTACCTGCTTCGCCTGACCGGACGCGACAGCGACGTGTCGCTACGCGCGACCCAGAAGCCCGAATTCGACGCCTGGCGTTGGCACGACTACTGGATTCCGCTGGAAAGCGTCATCGACTTCAAGCGCGACGTCTACCGCCGCGGGCTCACTGAACTCGAGCGCTATCTCCACCAGCGCGCGCAGACGCGGCGAGACAGACTGTATGGTTGGGCGCAGGCCGCTATGCCCGAGCCCTACGGCAGCTCGTCGAGCGAATCCTGAGCCAGCGGGTGACGGCCTGGATCCGTCAGCGGAACAAGCCCATGCTGCCCATTCCTGCTGCGCCGCCGAAGATCATCGACCAGAACACGAGCTTCAGGATGATGCCCAGGATGAACAGGCATACCAGCACGACGAGCGTATAGCCAACGGCTTTTTCGGCGGGCACTTTTTTCACCGACGGAGCGCCGAGATAGAACGTGTACCAGGCGTATATCCCCGCGATCAGGACGACCAAGCCGCCGATTGCGCCCAGCAGCATGAAGATCCCGGCGATCCAGACGCCGGTATAGGAATAGGCGACGATCTTCAGCGACTGCGTGAAATTCTTCTCGCCGCCGAACGTGGGTGCGAGCGCATCGGCGACAAAAGCGACGAGCAACATGCCGATGAGCGTCATCAGGTAGACGCTTATTCCTGAGCTGACGCCGACCCGAAGCAGAATCACTATGGCCGGGATCGCGGCCAGAATCATGATGTAGCCGGTATAGATGGACTGCGGCGTGGCAGACTCGGCCGCAATTGTCGGCCATTCGGTCTTCGGGGTGAGCAGGATGTTCTTGACGCGATCGACCAGGTTCATGACGACTCCTCCTCGCAGTTGATGAGCGAAGCGCGCGTAGTGGCAACAATCGCTTCGATAGCGCATGGCTGTTCTGGCGACAGCCTTCCACAGAACGCAGGGACGAAACCGTTACAGCAAGTGCGCAGCGAGTGTAGGCGAAGGCGATGGCCGTGTCCACGAGGTGAGGCAACGCAGCACGCGAAGCGACCGGCCATGCGACCGGGCGATCAAAAGCGCCGGCCGACGGAACAAATGGGGAGCTAGACCACGACCAGGTTGTTTCGGTGGATCAGTTCGGGTTCGTCGACGTAGCCGAGAATCGCTTCGATCTGACTCGACGGTTTCTTCAGGATGCGTTGCGTCTCCAGGGCGCTATAGTTGACAAGGCCGCGGGCGATTTCGCGCCCGGCAGCGTCGACACAGGCGACGACTTCACCCCTCTCGAATTGGCCGCTGCACGCAACGACGCCTATCGGCAACAGACTCTTGCCTTCGCTGGTCAATGCGCGCACCGCACCCGGATCGAGCGTCAGCTTGCCGGCAAGCTGCACGTGATCAGCGAGCCATTGTTTGCGAGCCGCAAGCGTCAGCGTCTCCGCGACAATCTCCGTGCCTATGGCTTCGCCTGCAGCTAGTCGCGTCAGCACACGAAGCTCGTGCCCGCTGGCGATGACCGTGGACGCACCGCTTCGCGCGGCACGCTTGGCCGCCAAAACCTTGGTCAGCATCCCTCCGCGCGCGAACTCCGAACCAGCCCCGCCTGCCATTGCTTCCAGCGCCGGGTCGCCGGCGCGAGCCTGCCGTACCAAGGTCGCTGCCGGATCTAGGCGTGGGTCAGCCTGATAAAGTCCCGGCTGATCGGTGAGCAGGATCAGAAGGTCGGCTTCGATCAAGTTGGTGACCAGGGCACCGAGAGTATCGTTGTCGCCGAGCCGGATCTCGTCAGTGGTCACGGTATCGTTTTCGTTGATGATCGGAATGACGCCTAAGTCGATCAGCGTGAGCAAGGTAGAGCGCGCATTGAGATAGCGCTTGCGATCGGCAAGATCCTCGTGCGTAAGCAGAATTTGCGCGGTGCGCAATTGATGTTTTTTGAAGGCCGTCTCGTACGCTTGTACGAGGCCCATCTGCCCGACAGCAGCGGCAGCCTGCAGCTCGTGCATTGCAGCAGGGCGCGACGCCCATCCCAGGCGGTGCATACCTTCGGCGATAGCCCCCGAAGAGACAAGAACGACTTCCTTGCCAGCAGCGCGCAGCGCAGCGATGTCTTCTGCCCATCGAGTGACCGCCTCATGATCGACACCGCGGCCGCCCGCGGTGACCAGACTCGAGCCGACTTTGATCACCAGGCGCTTGGCCATCGCGACCAGCGACGTGGTAGCTCGTGCGGTCATGACGCTGCGTCCGCCGGGTCCGGTGTCGGACCCGCGATGGCATGCGCGGGATGTGCTTCAAGCCAGGTTTGTATCGCGTAGACGAGTTCGCGACAACCACCGCCGTTGATCGCCGTGACTGCGAACACCGGGCCTTTCCAACGGTACGTTTTGACGAAAGCCGCGACGCGCTTGTCGCGTTCGGTCGGATCGATCAAGTCGAGCTTGTTCAGGACCAGCCAGCGGGGCTTGTCGTGCAGCCCCTGGTCATAGCGGGCCAGTTCCTTGACGATTGCGCGCGCGTCGGCGACGGGGTCGCTGTCAGGGTCGAGAGGGGCAAGGTCGACGATGTGCAACAACAGGCGCGTGCGTTGCAGGTGGCGAAGGAACTGGTGGCCGAGTCCAGCGCCGTCAGCAGCGCCTTCGATCAATCCGGGAATGTCGGCGACGACAAAACTGCGATTCGCATCAACCCGTACGACGCCCAGATTCGGCGCGAGCGTCGTGAACGGGTAGTCGGCGACCTTGGGACGCGCCGCCGAAATTGCGCGTATCAATGTCGACTTGCCGGCGTTGGGCATGCCCAGCAGGCCGACGTCCGCCAGCACCTTGAGTTCGAGTTGAAGCATCCGCTGCTGACCCAGTTCGCCGGGCGTCGCCTGGCGCGGTGCGCGATTGGTGCTCGATTTGAAATGCAGGTTGCCGAGGCCGCCCTTGCCGCCTTGCGCGAGTAGCGCGACCTGGCCGTGCGCGGCGAGGTCCGCGATGGGTTCGCCGGACTCCAGATCGCTTATCACCGTCCCGACCGGCATGCGCAAAATGATGTCGTCTGCGCCATGGCCGTACTGGTCCGCGCCGCGCCCATTTTCGCCTCGCTTGGCGCGATGGATGCGTGCGTAGCGATAGTCGATCAAGGTGTTGATGTTGCGATCGGCGATCGCATGGATGCTTCCGCCGCGGCCGCCGTCACCGCCGTCGGGGCCACCGCGGGGGACGTACTTCTCGCGTCGAAACGAAACAGCGCCATTCCCGCCATCGCCGGCGATCACTTCGATCCGCGCTTCGTCGATGAACTTCATGGGCGAGTCTCCGGAGGTCGGCGAAAGAGCACAAAGCGTTCGGTCTCATCGCCGCGCCGCGCGCCCTGCCAGACCTTGTCCCATGCGGAGTCCGGCGGGTCATCCGTCTCCTCGCCTCCCGCCTGCAACAGCATCGCGCGACACGCGTTCGCAGCAGGCAGATCGTCGCGAACCGGGACTACGTTCGCGAAATAGGCAAGCAGCGCGCGCTGAGGCTCGCCCAGATTGTGACTTGCGAGGCAGGTGTCCTGCGGAACGACTTCTGCCAGCGCCTGCGCGACCGAGCGATAGCTACGCCGAGAGTCGAGATAGGGTAGCCAGATCGTCATGTAGAGACCCCAGACGAGCGTCATTCCGGCTGCCCAGTTCAGGATCGCGCGACGATTTGAGCGCCTCGCCGGCCTGACCAGAGCGATCCACAGCAGAGTGAGAAAAACCGAGACCAGTAGTGGAAGTACCTGCAGCGGCGGTTGGAAACCAGCTTGCGAATCCCTGAACGTCTTCGCGACCGATTCGGGCAGGCCATGTCGCAGCGTTTCAAACCAGAGCGCCCAAACCACCGCGCCGAGGAGACCGAAGGTAAGCATCCCGAACCAGTCGAGCGCTCCTGAGTAGCCTCGCTTGAGGGTGTCGACTTCCGCCGAAGCGAGCAAGGCGAAGGGCAGCAGCAGCGGCAGCGCCGACGTGGCGCGAGGCTCGGGCGCCGCGGAAAGCGCGACCAGTACGACGACGGTCATTGTCAGCGGCAATTCGATGCCCGGAGTGAACACGCCGCCGTTATAGCCACGCGCGCGCAACCAGAGCGTCCAAAGCGCCAAAGGCAGCGCGGGCCAGGCGAACCACGGAAGATTCTTGAGATAGAACAGCGGTTCACTGGGCGGCGACGATGCGTGTCAAGCCGAAGTAGCGCACCAGACTTTGCGCGTCCGCCCATTGTGCCAACGAAGCGGGATCGCGCGAGTACAACGCGATCGGCCAGGCAATGATAATCGGCACGGCGACGACGAAGGCAACCATCAAGGTCACGATGTAGCCGCGATTTCGCCAGGTCGGGAATACAGGCAACAGCAGAGCAGTCAGCGCGATGAGCGCGGGCCAGATTGCACCTTTGCACAGAAAAGCCGCACCTGCCGCAAGCCCCACCCAGACACCGGACAGCAACGGTCGGCGAGGCGCCATCGCCAGCGCATACAAGGCCAGCGCAAAACTTGGCAGCAGCCCGATCTCCGGTGCCAAAGCGTGCGCGCGATCCCAGAGGCCGATGCAGCCGATGAACAGCAGGACCGGCAGCCAGCGAAATGCCTGGCCATAGAGTTCGCGACCGGCGAGGGACAGGAGCAACAGCGTTACCGACAGACACAGCGCGTTCGCCACGCGCGCCCCATCGTGCAATGGAAGAATGCCGCGAAAGGCGCTGGCTGTCGCAGCTGCCAAGGCGTAAAACAATGGCGGCCTGTCCGTGGCCAGCGCGCTCGCCAGCGGCGGAGCGCCGCCGCTTTGCTTGATCAGGTCGAATGCGACGCCGAATGTAGTCGCGTCGTCGGACTTCCAAGGGTCGTGCCCGAAAAGGCCGAGCGCGATCCATGCAGCGCATAGCAAAACCAGGCCGGCTTGCTTGAATGCTCGGTAAGGTCCCGAAGGCGATAGCTCAGAGGCATCGCCCGGGCTCTGCGTGGGGTCAGCAATAGGCATTGCCGAACGCTAGTCGTTTATTCGAGAAGACGCCATATCGGGCTGCGTCTGCACCGCACCGGCGGCCATGGGCCGACGCAGATTACAACGGGACGGCTCGCGACGGGCTCGAAACTGAGCACGAAACAAAAAGGCAGCCGAAGCTGCCTTTTTGGCGTGAACCAGACCGCACCCGTCACGCCGATGTCGCGGCGGGCTTGGTGGCGTAGCGCTGGCGGAATTTTTCCACGCGTCCGGCCGTATCGACGATCTTTTGCTTGCCGGTATAAAACGGATGGCAAGCTGAACACACTTCAACGTGCAGTGGCTTCTGCACCGTCGACCGGGTCGCGAACGTGTTGCCGCAGCTGCACGTCACGGTGATTTCGCTGTATTGCGGATGAATCGTATTTTTCATAGGTCACCTCGTGGGGCTCGCGCCGGTGTGGCATCCAATCTGCTTAAAAATTGGGCCCAGAGCGCAACACCTTGTTTCTACTGTGATATTTCATGCATTGCGGCCAGCGAAGCTACTTTTAGCTGAGCGCAAAATTGCGAAATTATGAGGCTTTTATCGCTGCGATGCAACAGGCTTCATCGACCAACGTGGGGCCGCGCCGTGCTTATTCAAGCAGAGACTCCCGCGAGCAGGGGCCCGCGAGTTTATCGAGCGGGGATGCGACCCTGGAGACGGCGAGCGGAATTCGAACAACGCCGTTGCGGTAACGCGGTTAACGCCAGCGTTAGCCGCCTCGCCGCATCGACTCAAAGGGTACGACGTCGCAAGGCGGAGCAGGGGCCCCGCGAGTTTATCGAGCGGGGATGCGACCCTGGAGACGGCGAGCGGAATTCGAACAACGCCGTTGCAGTAACGCGGTTAACGCCAGCGTTAGCCGCCTCGCCGCATCGACTCAAAGAATTCCGCGTTGTTCTTCGTCTGCTTGACCTTGTCGACCAGGAATTCCGTTGCTTCAAGTTCGTCCATCGGATAGAGGAGCTTGCGCAGCACCCAAACCTTCTGCAGGACGTCTGCCTTGAGCAGCAATTCCTCTTTGCGTGTTCCCGACCGATTGACGTTGATCGCGGGGTAGATCCGCTTTTCGGCCATCCGCCTGTCAAGGTGGATTTCCATGTTGCCGGTGCCCTTGAATTCTTCGTAGATCACGTCGTCCATGCGCGAACCGGTATCGATCAGCGCTGTCGCAATGATGGTCAGTGAGCCGCCTTCCTCGATATTGCGGGCGGCGCCGAAGAATCGCTTGGGTCGTTGCAAGGCGTTAGCGTCGACGCCGCCGGTCAGCACCTTACCCGACGCGGGGACGACAGTGTTGTACGCGCGAGCCAGGCGCGTGATCGAATCGAGCAGGATCACGACATCCTTCTTATGCTCGACCAGTCTCTTCGCCTTTTCGATCACCATCTCGGCAACCTGTACGTGGCGCGTGGCGGGCTCGTCGAACGTCGATGACACGACTTCGCCGCGGACCGAACGCTGCATTTCGGTCACTTCCTCCGGACGCTCGTCGATCAACAGCACGATCAGGACGACTTCAGGATAATTGGCAGCAATCGAATGCGCGACGTGCTGCAGCATGACCGTCTTGCCCGATTTCGGCGATGACACGAGCAAACCACGTTGCCCCTTGCCGATTGGCGCGACGATATCGATGATGCGGCCGGTCATGTTCTCCTCGGCCTTGATATCACGCTCGAGCACGAGCGCCTGGTCGGGAAACAGAGGCGTCAGATTCTCGAAAAGGATCTTGCTCTTGGCGTTCTCGGGCGGCTCTCCGTTGACCTTGTCGACCTTGACCAGCGCGAAATAACGCTCCCCGTCCTTCGGAGTGCGAATTTCGCCCTCGATCGTGTCGCCCGTATGGAGGTTGAAACGTCGGATCTGCGATGGCGAGATGTAGATGTCGTCGGTGCCCGCGAGATAGCTGGTGTCGGGGGAGCGCAGGAAACCGAATCCGTCGGGCAGCACTTCCAACGTGCCGTCGCCGAAGATGCTTTCGCCTTTTTTCGCCTGGTTCTTCAGCAGCGCGAAAATCAAGTCGTGCTTGCGTAGCCTGTTCGCACCTTCGATTTCGTTGGTGTTGGCTATTTCGACCAGTTCGGTTACGGGTTTGGACTTAAGTTCGGACAGGTGCATAGAGGAGGGTGGAAGACCGGGGGAGAGAACGGGGCAGCCCTGGTGCAACTTCAGGGCAACTTCGGGACAAACACGAGGCGACTGTAACGTGGCGTGGGCGGCCGTGCTATTCGATCTGGGGGGTTGGCGCCGGGTAACCCTTAGCGGGTAGCAGCGCAATGGGGCGTTCCGCTTCTATAAGAGCCGACGGCACGCGGACTTCAATGGGTTGGGAGGGTATCGGGTTCGGCCGGGGCTGTCAATTAGAGCTCGAGACCCAGGGGCCTCGAGCCCAGGACGGCTTCGCCCGGGCCCTGAAGGTGGCCGGCCGATGCCAAGTCAACGGTGGAAAATTCAGATATGACTGTCAATGAAGGCGGTCAGCTGCGATTTCGACAGCGCCCCGACCTTTTGCGCTGCGACCTGCCCGCCCTTGAACAGAATCAGAGTCGGAATGCCGCGAATACCGTATTTGGCCGGCACGCCCGGGTTGGCGTCGATATCCAGCTTGGCGACGGTCAGTTTGCCCGCATAACTCTTGGCGACGTCATCCAGGATAGGCGCAATCATTTTGCACGGTCCGCACCATTCGGCCCAATAGTCGACAAGCACCGGCGTTCCGGCTTTCAGAACATCCGAATCGAAGGTTGCGTCGGTTACGTTCTTGATATGCTCGTTCATGCTTTTCCTCGGGAGCAGGCGGCTCCCGAACTGGGCAGCAAGCTCATCTGCGCGTCAGTGGATGCCGGCCTGTCGTAAAACCTAACTTAGCCTAAACGAACCCGCCACGCAAGTCGCTCTGACACGCAAGACAGGCATTTCACTCGGCATGGTTGGGCGTCATTTGCTAAAATTCAAGCCCTGCATGCACTAGAAATCAACGGAACTACCGCAATGACCTACGTCGTTACCGAAAGCTGCATTCGTTGCAAGTACACCGACTGCGTGGATGTGTGCCCGGTGGACTGCTTCCGCGAAGGCCCCAATTTTCTGGTCATCGACCCGGACGAATGCATCGATTGCACTCTTTGTGTCGCTGAATGTCCGGTCGAGGCTATATTCGCCGAAGACGATGTGCCGGATGAACAGCAACAGTTCAAGGCGATCAACGCCGAGCTCGCCAAGCTGTGGAAGCCTATTATCGAGCGCAAGCCGGCTCCGCCGGACGCGGACGAGTGGAAGGCAGTCAAAACCAAGCTGCCGCTGCTGGAACGTTGATTGACCCGGCTGATGTCGACCCCTTAGAATGCACCCGCTTGATTGACGCTTGGCGGCGCGTCCGGTCGAGATAGAAGTGCTGCCAACCGACGAACCGCCAATCATTGTGAGAGGCTCAAAGCTGATGAAATCTCTTGTCCTGATCGTTACGACTGCCTCGACTTTGATGTTGCTTTCGGGCCTCACTCAGGCACAAACCAAAGCGGTCGTAGGCAATGCAGGCGCGGGTGCGCAGAAAAACGAAATGTGCTCAGGCTGCCACGGGATCCCCGGCTGGCGTACTGCCTATCCCGAAGTTTATAACGTGCCTAAGCTGGGCGGACAGCACGCGGATTACATTGTCCAGGCGTTGAATGCATACAAGCGCGGTGAGCGAACCCATCCTTCGATGCGCGCGATTGCGTCCACCTTGTCCGATCAGGACATTGCGGATCTCGCCGCTTATTATTCAACCGCAGCGCCCAAGACTGCCAACAACTAGATCAGACCACGGGGGAAGCAAGCGAATGTCGACCAAATCTCTAGCATTGTTCGTGCTGACTGCCGCCACCATCGGGCTTTGCGGTCTTGCGCAGGCGGCGGACCTTCAGGCCGGAGAGGCCAAGGTCAAACAGATTTGTCAGGCGTGCCACGGTCTGGACGGCAACACGCCGATACCGGGGAATCCGACGCTCGGCGGCCAGTATCCGGATTATCTCGCCAAGGCGATGCGCGACTACAAATCCGGCTCGCGCAAGAACGCAATGATGGGAGGGATGGTCGCCTCATTGTCTGATCAGGACATCGAAAACGTGTCGGCCTACTACGCCGCCCAGCCGGCGGTCGTCTACACCAAGCACTGACGGTCGACCGTCGAAATAAAGGCGCCTTCGGGCGCCTTTTTTCATTTTCCGCGCTTGCTGTTGCGACAGCGGGCCTCGATGCAGTCGAGGTACAGGGTCGCATCGGGCGCCGCCTTCAGGCGCTGCGCCTGCCACAAGGTTTCGCCCAGGCATTCAACGATGGCGTGCAGTGCGCCATGTTCGTCTCCATAGGCGCTGCGCACGCTCGCGAAGGCGGCGCGGATTCCCGCGGGCTGATCCACCGATAGCTGTTCGGAGACCGCGAGATGGAGCGAGAGGTGAAGGAACGGATTGACGTCACCGGTTTCAGGTGCGTAGTCGGTGTCGAGATGCGGATCGGGCGATTCCAGCAGCGCGTGATATTCCGGGTGCAGCGAGCAGATGTTCGCGGCGACCTGCTCAAGGGCGGAAAGCGCTTGTCCGTTTCGATGCTTGCTCCATGCGCCGGCGATAAAACGGCGCGCTTCGTTCCGCGTCGGAGTGAACATCGTGCCAGGCGCTTTAAACGGTCTTGTGGCGAAACTCGCACAGATCGAGCAGGACGCAATCCGGGCATAAGGGTTTCCGCGCCTGGCAAACGTAGCGCCCATGGAGGATAAGCCAGTGGTGAGCGTCATGCATGAACTCTTCCGGAGTGAATTTGTTCAGCTTGTGCTCGACTTCCTCAGGCGTCTTTCCGGGAGCCAGGCCGGTGCGGTTGGCGACGCGAAATATATGCGTATCGACGGCGATCGTCGGCTGTCCGAACGCTACGTTAAGAACCACGTTGGCGGTTTTTCTGCCCACCCCGGGGAGCTTGACCAGCGCATCGAAGTCGGCGGGAACTTGGCCGCCATGCTCATCGATCAGCAACCGGCAGAGCGCTAACACGTTTTTCGCCTTGGTTCGGAACAGTCCTATGGTCTGGATGTACGAGATCAGTTTGGTTTCGCCGAGTTTCAGGATCGCCGCCGGCGTCCGCGCAACGGGAAAAAGTTTGGCAGTCGCGAGGTTGACGCTTCTGTCAGTCGCCTGCGCCGATAGAACGACGGCGACCAGCAACTCGAACGGGTTTGTGTACTCTAGTTCGCTGCGCGGATGCGGATTCTGCGCCCGAAGACGCTCAAAAATCGTCCGGCGCTTCGCGGCATTCATCGTTTCGCTGGCAACTTTGGCAGCGTCATCGCTTGCTTCCTCGGCGCTCGCCGCGACGGGCGCGGGCGCGGGCGAGAGCGGCCGCTACGGCCTGGCGCCGTCCATCGCGCGTCGTTGCAAGGCCTGAGATACCCGACCCCGCTTGCATCGATCTGCGATCGGCTGATCCGCGATAAAGAACCGAGGCGCGCCGCGCGCATCTGATAGTGCGTGCGTGCCGCGACGGCGTCGTCGGTGGTCCATTCGCGTCCGGCAGGAATCATCGCGATGCAATCGACGGGGCATGGCGGCAGGCAAAGCTCGCAACCGGTGCAGCGATCGCTTATCACGGTGTGCATCCATTTCGCCGCTCCGACGATCGCATCGACTGGACACGCGCGGATGCACAACGTGCAGCCGATGCATGTCGCCTCATCGATGCGAGCACGCGCAAATGGGCGACTGGGGCCAAATGCGGGATCGAGCGCAAGCGGCGCAACACCGAGCAGCTTGCCGAGTCGGGCGATCGTGGTATCGCCGCCGGGAGGACAGCGATTGATTGGCGCGGAGCCATCCGCGATGGCCTCGGCATAAGGTCTGCATCCTTGGTAGCCGCATTGCTCGCATTGTGTTTGCGGCAGCAGGGTTTCAATTCGATCCACAAGATCACCATCGGCGGTTAGCGTCGCAGCCTTGTTCATGCCGTCATTCTACCGGCGCCACGCCTGGGACGTGACGACGGCGGCAATGCTGGGCGCCGCGCCGCGGATTGGTGTTGCCGGTGGTCGGGGCTTGATCAACAATAGCCTGGCGGCTCTTGCCGCGAGACACCATGACCCACGAGCACACCCACCGCTCCGGACAGCATCCGCATTCTCATCCGGCAACGCAGACGCCGTCGCAGGAGCGGCGCGCCTTGTGCATCGTCCTGACGTTGACCGCCGGGTTCGCCGTGATCGAAGCGGCCGGAGGCTGGTACGCCGGATCGCTGGCCTTACTCTCCGACGCCGGACACATGATCACCGACGCAGGCGCGCTGGCGATCGCGCTGTTCGCTCAACACGTGGCGCAACGTCCGCCATCGCAACGTGCGAGCTACGGGTATGCACGCGCCGAGGTGCTGGCAGCTTTCACCAACGCGCTGGTCATGCTCGCCGTGATTGCCGGAATCGCGATCGAAGCTGTGCGCAGGCTGCTTACTCCCTCGCCAGTGGCCGGGAACACGGTCATGTTGGTCGCTGGCGTTGGTCTATTGATCAACATGGTCGGCGCGTGGATGTTGTCGCGCGGGCATAGCCTGAACAGTCGCGCGGCGCTGCTGCACGTTTTCGGAGACATGTTGGGATCGATAGCGGCAATCATCGCAGGCGCCGTCGTTGCGTGGACGGGTTGGCTGCCGATCGATCCGATACTGTCGCTGTTCATATCATTGCTGATCCTGCGCTCGACGTGGGGGCTGTTGCAGGTCTCTGCGCATGTGCTGATGGAAGGCGTGCCTTCGCATCTCTCGTACGAAGAAATCGGCGCAACCCTCACGCGCATCGACGGGGTGTCGGCCGTGCACGATTTGCATATCTGGCAAATGAGCAGTGAACGCACCGCGCTGTCGGCGCATTTGCTTATTCGCGACCCGTCACGGTGGCCCGCAACCCTGGCGCTGGCGCAGCATCTGCTGGCTGAGCGTTTTTCGATCGACCATGTGACTCTCCAACCGACATGGCACGAGGCGCAAGTTGGCCGGCGCGTCATCCCGGTCAAGCCCGTGAAGGAAACGTGACCGGACGTGCGCTAGAGCCGCGGCGAGTGCATCACTTCTTCAGCCACGGGTTCTGCAACCACGGTTCTACAACCATTTCACCCGCTTGAACCGCAGGTACAGCCAGATGTCGATGCCGATCATCGCTACAACGGACACCGGGTAACCCCAGATCCAGTCGAGTTCGGGCATGTTCTTGAAGTTCATTCCGTAGATCCCCGCGATCATCGTCGGCACACCGATGATGGCCGCCCATGCCGCCAGCTTCTTGGTCACCTCGGTCTCGTTCAGACTGATCATGCCCAGATTGACCTGGATAGCGGTCGTCTGCATGTCGCGTATGCCTTCGATCGTCGCGTGCAGGCGCTGCAAGTGGTCGTAGACGTCGCGGAAGTACTCGCCCATGCCCGCGCATATTCTCGGCACCCTTCCGCCATACAACTTGCCGACCGCCTCCATCAGCGGATCGACCGCGTGCTTCAGTGTCATCAGCTTTCGTTTCAGGTCGTACAAGGCTTCGATATTCAGCCTCGCGGCGTTGCGAGCGAAAATCTGTTCCTCGATCGCCTCCAGTTCCTGTTCCAGCGCTTCGAGCACCGGGAAGTAGCGGTCAACGACCTTGTCGATAAGGGCGTAGAAAACGTACGCCGCCCCGTGCGTCAGCAAGTCCGGCTCGCGTTCGCTGCGCGCGCGAACGTCGGCAAAACCGCGCTCGGTATTGATGCGCACCGACAGCACATAGTTGAGGCCGACGAAAATTGCGACCTCGCCGACATGGAGATCCTCGCCTTTTACTTCGACGGTTTGCAGGACGGCAAACAGCGAATCGGCGTACTCCTCGATCTTCGGCCGCTCGTGGCCATGTCCCGCGTCCTCGACCGCCAGTTCGTGCAAGTCGAATTCTTCCTGCATTTCGGCGAGCTCTGCGGGTTCGGGGTCGACAAGCGCAACCCAGACAAAGCAGTCGGGACGCTTCAGATATTCGCTGATGTCTTCCTTGGCAATGTCAGCAAGCTTCTTGCCATTCTGATACGCGACACAATTGACAAGCATGGCCGGCTCCGGCAGACGATCGCCGATATTAACCATCTGCGCCGGGGATTGCCACCGCGAGCTTGTAACGCGACGCAGTGAAGCAACCGCAAAAGCCGTTCGCGCAGTGCCGGAACGCGGTGCTTGCGGGTGGTTGCCACTGGCCACACCGGGTAAGATGCCCGTCTTGAGCGCAACACGCGCGGATCAACACCGATCGGCATTGCATGATTATCGAGTCACTCCTCGACACCGACTTGTACAAATTCACGATGATGCAGGTTGTCTTGCATCATTTCCCGAGCGCACAGGTCGAGTACCGCTTCAAGTGCCGCACCGCCGGCGTGGACCTTACGCCCTATCTGGACGAGATTGAGAGGGAGATCGGCGGCCTGTGCGGTCTGCGCTTCTCCCACCGTGAACTCGAATACCTGCGAAGCTGGCGGTTCCTGAAGAGCGATTTTGTCGACCTGCTGGGACTGTTCCGACTCGATCGTCGCTTCATCTCCGTGAGCAAGTCACCGACTGCGGCGGGAGAGATCGACATCTCCATCAAAGGGCCGTGGCTGCACACGATACTGTTCGAGGTTCCGGTGCTCGCCATCATCAGCGAGATCTACCATCGGCGGACTGAACCGAACCCGCAGTTCGTCGAAGGGCGACGGCGGCTTTTCGAAAAAATCGCTTTGATGAACTCGGTCGCCGACCCCGACTTCCGCATCGCGGACTACGGCACGAGGCGTCGCTTCTCACGGGTGTGGCAGGACGAGGTCGTGCGCACGTTGAAGGAGCATATCGGACCGAAATTTGTCGGTACCAGCAACGTGAGGCTCGCGCTCGAACACGGGCTGACGCCGTTGGGAACGATGGCGCACGAATATCTGCAGGCGTGCCAGGCGGTGGGCCCGCGTCTGCGCGATTCACAGGTATTCGCTTTCAACACCTGGGCGCGCGAATACCGCGGCGATCTCGGAATCGCCCTTTCAGACGTTTGCGGAATGGACGCTTTCCTGCGCGACTTCGACCTGTTCTTCTGCAAGCTGTTCGATGGGGTGCGCCACGATTCCGGTGATCCCTTCGAGTGGGGCGAGAAGTTGATCGCGCACTATCAGAAGATGCGTATCGACCCCCGGTCGAAGACGATGGTGTTCTCCGACTCGCTGAACGTTCCGCTCGCGGTTCGCCTGTTCGAGTATTTCAAGGGACGGAGCCAGACGGCATTCGGTATCGGCACGAACCTGACGAATGATATTGGTTCCGAGGCCTTGCAGATCGTGATCAAGATGACACGCTGCAATGGACAGCCGGTCGCGAAAATAAGCGATGAGCCGTCGAAGGCGATGGACTACGACCCGTCGTATGTGGCGTACTTGCGCGAGGTATTCCAGGTTAGCTAAAGGCCGGCCGGCTACTTAAGGCCCGTCGAGCGGGGCCGGCAGGCGCTGACACGCCGGCAGCGGAGGGTTTATAGTAGCGAAATGGCCACACGCAATTCGACGACCGCGACGACTGCTACGGCCGCCACGTGCTGAACCTGCGCCTGCCAAGCCTGCACCTCGCGCGCCTGACCGCAGGCTGAAACTCGAGGACGTTCTCAAGCTGATGGTGGCCGACGGCCTGGTCAGCGCAGCTGACGCGGAACCTGTCGCCCGCTCGCGCACCCAGCGCTACGACCATCCGCTGGAACTGATCGCCGATCAGAAGTGGCATTCGCCGGTTCCTCCGAATCGCGCGCTGACGCTTGAAACTCTGGTCGAATGGCTCGCCGGCAAGCTGGGCATACCCTACCTGCACATCGATCCACTCAAGATCGATCTGGTTTCGGTCACCGGGACCATGTCGATTGCCTACGCCGAGCGCTACCGAATCCTGCCGGTTGCGGTCAGTAAAGGCGAACTGACCGTGGCGACCAGCGAACCGTTTGTCCGGGCATGGGCCGACGAACTCGAATCGATACTGCGGCTGAAGGTCAAGCTGGTCTTCGCCAATCCGCAGGAGATTCGGCGCTACATCGGCGAGTTCTTCAATCTCGCGCGTTCGATCAAGAAGGCCGGAGAATCGCAACGCGGCGCCGCCTCATTTGTCAGCAGCTTCGAGCAGCTGGTCGAACTGGGCAAGCACGGCCAGCTCGACGCCAACGACCAGCACGTCGTCCATATCGTCGACTGGCTGTGGCAATACGCGTTCGAGCAGCGCGCGTCGGACATACACATCGAGCCGCGCCGGGAGATCGGCGTCGTGCGCTTCCGCATCGATGGCATGCTGCACCAGGTCTACGCGATTCCGAATCCGGTGCTGATCGCGATGACCAGTCGCATCAAGCTGCTGGCGCGCATGGAAATCGTCGAGCGTCGGCGTCCTCAGGACGGCAGAATCAAGACGGTGTCGCCTGCCGGCGAAGAAATCGAGCTGCGGATTTCGACGATGCCGACTGCGTTCGGTGAAAAAATCGTGATGCGGATCTTTTCGCCGGACGTCGTCGTGCGCGATTTCCAGGAGCTGGGCTTTACCGGCGATGACCGCGAACGCTGGGACCGGATGGTCAAGGAGCCGTTCGGGATCGTGCTGGTGACCGGACCCACGGGTTCGGGAAAGACGACGACGCTTTATTCGACGATGCAACAGCTGGCGACCACCGAGGTCAACGTCTGCTCGATCGAAGATCCGATCGAAATGATTGCGCCGGAATTCAACCAGATGCAGGTGCAGCCGGCGATAGGCGTCGATTTCGCCAGCGGCGTGCGCACGCTGTTGCGTCAGGATCCGGACATCATCATGGTCGGCGAAATTCGCGATCGAGACACCGCGGAGATGGCGGTCCAGGCGGCACTTACCGGCCATCTGGTGTTGTCGACGTTGCATACGAACGACGCACCGACGGCGATTACGCGTCTGCTCGACCTCGGTGTGCCGTCGTACATGATCAATTCGACCGTGCTGGGCGTGATGGCGCAGCGACTGATCCGTACGCTTTGTCCGCATTGCAAGAAACCCGCCGACCCGGTCGACCCTGAAACGTGGAAGGTACTGACGTCGCCGTTTCGCAGCGATGCTCCGCAACACGTGCACGCCCCGGTCGGTTGTCTGGAATGTCGAATGACCGGGTACCGCGGGCGCATTGGCCTGTACGAAATCATGACCCTGTCGCCGGCGCTGCGGCGCCTGATCAACAACGACGCGGAAGACGCCCAGCTGCGCGAGCAGGCGTACAAGGAAGGCATGAAGCCGCTGCGCGTGTCCGGCGCGGCGAAGATCGCTGCCGGCATGTCCACGGCAGATGAAGTGCTGAAGGTCGCGCCGCTCAGCTAGCACTCAGCTCGCACTCCGCTAGACGCAACAGTCTGGCCCACCGCAGCCCCCGGGGCCGCTCCTGCATTACCGCTCTCTTGGACGTTGCCCACGCGGCGTGCGCAAATCGGCTTCCGCACGCGCGGTCGGCGGCTTGCGCGTAGGACAAATTTACCGGACCTGTCAGCCCGCCACGGAACTTGCGCGTTTGGCCGGCCAAAAGCCTGCCGGAATGCCTGCCGGCCGGCCAGATGAGGCAGAATGAATCGTTGCACGGATTTCAATCGTGCCTCGCGGTGCTGGCTTTAGTTGCCGGCACGAACCGACCTATGACAGTTGCAGACAATTCACTGCCACGACGACCCAGTGGCGCCGAAGAGCTTGGCGCTGAGCGAGTGCGCACTTGATGGGTACGCACGAGCCATTGCGCCCGATGCACTTGTCGCTGCGCTTCATCGTGCCCTTGGCACTGGTGCTGGCGTTGCTCGCCTACGGCTTGGTTCCGCTGGTCGACCGCCTGACGCTGCGCTGGTGGGTCAACGATCTGGATATCCGCTCCCAATTCGTCGCCAACACGCTTGAACAACCGCTGGTCGAGCTCGTTGCCCAAGGCGCAACGGCGAAAATCGACCAACTGATGATGCGAGCGTTGCAGGACGAGCGCCTCTACGCGATCGCCTATTGCGACGATGCTGGCAAGCTTCGCTACGCTACGCCGACGTATCCGGCGAGCCTGGGCTGCCGTCCGCCCGCCGCGGAAAGTGGTGAAACGCACTCGGTGATCCGGCTGCGCCAAGGCCCTCTGCATCTGGTCCAGCAACCGGTGTACGACAACGGCACGCGCATTGGCAGCCTGATTCTCGTCCACGATATGAGCTTTGTTGATCGGCGTAGCGCCGATACCCGGCGCTACCTGATCGGCCTGTTCGTTCTGGTCGGCGTTGTCGTTTCACTCGTCACCGTGTCCATTGCGCACCTGTCCTGGCGCGGCTGGGTCGCGGGCGTCCGCGCTTTGCTGCGAGGCGAAGGCATCCTTACGCCGTTCTCGCAATCGGGAAACCAGGCCGTGCATCCGCTCGCGACCGAGTTGCGAACCTTGCTGCGCGAGATGGACAAACGCGCCGTCGCGATCAAAGCACGACCTGGAGTCCTGAAATGTTGCGCGGCGTGCTGCGCGAGCAGCTGCTGGGCGATGAGGTGATCGTCGTGTCCAATCGCGAACCTTTCATTCACCAGCGCCATGGCGACACGATCGAGTTGCTTCGGCCGGCGAGTGGGCTGGTCACCGCGCTGGAACCGGTGATGCGCGCGTGTTCAGGCACCTGGATCGCACACGGCAGCGGCAGCGCGGATCGGGAGACCGTCGACAAGCACGACCGCCTCCGCGTGCCGCCGGAGAATCCGAGCTACACGCTGCGCCGCGTGTGGCTCAGCCCGGAAGAGGAGCAGGGCTACTACAACGGGTTTGCCAACGAAGGGCTGTGGCCGCTTTGTCATATCGCGCACGTCCGCCCGGTATTCCGTTCGAGCGACTGGGACCAGTATGTCAAGGTCAACCAGCGCTTCGCCGACGCCGTCCGCGAAGAGGCGCGCACCGACGACCCGGTCGTGCTGGTGCAGGACTACCATCTTGCGCTGCTGCCGCGAATGATCCGGAAACGCCTGCCCAAGGCGACGATCATCACCTTCTGGCATATCCCGTGGCCGAATCCCGAGTCGTTCGGTATCTGCCCCTGGCGGGAAGAACTGCTGGAAGGCCTGCTCGGCAGCACGATCCTGGGCTTTCACACGCGTTTTCACTGCCAGAACTTCGTCGAGACGGTCGATCGCTATCTCGAGGCCCGCATCGAGCGCGAATCGTCGACGATCTCGTATGGCGGCCAGTTGAGTCGCGTCGAATCGTATCCGATTTCGATTCAATGGCCGCCGGCATGGATCGATTCGCAACTGTCGGTGCCGCTGTGCCGCGCGAAGGTGCTTCGCGTCGAGAAACTGCCCGAAGACGTCCTGATCGGGGTTGGCGTCGATCGCCTGGACTACACCAAGGGCATCATCGAGCGGTTCCTCGCCGTCGAGCGCCTGCTCGAGGCCCATCCCGAATTCATCGGCCGCTTTGTTTTCGTGCAGATTGCTGCGCCGTCGCGGTCGTCGCTGGACGAATATCAGAATCTCGAAGGCGCGCGTGCGCGCGTTGGCGACGCGCATCAACACGCGCTTCGGCCGCAACGGCTACGAACCGATACGACTTGAAGGTCGAACATCACGGCTCGCAACTGGTCAACGAATACTATCGGGCCGTCGGACGTTTGTGTCGTCACCAGCTTGCACGACGGAATGAACCTCGTCGCCAAGGAATACATCGCGGCGCGCGATGACGAGCAGGGCGTGCTGATACTTTCGCAATTCACCGGGGCGTCGCGCGAATTGTCCGGACGCGCTTGATCGTCAATCCCTACCACATAGAGAATTGCGCCGACGCGCTCTACCGGGCACTGACGATGCCACCAGACGAACAGCGCCTCCGGATGCGCAGCATGCGGCGGCTGGTACAGGAATTCAACGTGTACCGCTGGGCAGGCGCGATGTTGCTGGACGCCGCGCGATTGCGGCAGCGCGAACGAGTGTCGGCGCGGATCTACGCGCACCAGCGTCGAGCGGAGAGATCAGCCGCATGAAATATGCGCTGGGCTCCGCTGCAATTCCAAAAATCCGCGAACTCGTTCGCAATCGGGCGATGCTCGCGTTCGATATCGATGGGACGCTCGCACCCATTGCGGCCGATCCTTCCGGAGCCCGAATCCCCGACGATCTGAAGATCGCGCTGCGCGCGCTGTCGACGCATACCTCGATCGCCATCATCACCGGGCGTGCGATCGCCGACGCGCGGGACATACTGGGATTCGAGCCGCACTACCTGGTCGGCAATCACGGTGCGGAAGGCAATCCCGGCTTCGACGCCGCAGGCAGCGACCTGCCGGCGATTTGCGCGGGGTGGCGCATACAGCTGGCGGGTAATGGCAGCAGCGGCCATGCGCGCGCCCTGGCCGGCGTGCTGCTCGAGGACAAGAAGTATTCGCTGACGTTTCACTATCGTCGCGCCGCCCAGCCTGTGCTTGCGCGAAAGATCCTCGAGGAATGCGCGCAGCGCTTGCACCCGTTGCCGGACATCGTTCACGGCAAGCGTGTCATCAACCTGCTGCCGCCCGGAGCGCCGCACAAGGGCGAGGCGCTTGCCGACCTTCTTGGCCATTCGGGCTGCGAGTCTGCTCTCTATGTCGGCGACGACGTGACCGACGAAGACGTGTTCCAGATGCGCATGCCCGACGTTTTGTCGGTTCGCGTCGGGCGCAAGGTGCGCAGTGCCGCCGACATGTACCTCAAGAATCAATCGGAGGTGACCCGGCTTGTGCGCAAATTGGTGACCATGACTGTCGCGCGGCAAGGCGGTCAATCATCCGAACCGCAGCCCGTCGCCGTTTTACCGTGAGCTCGTTGAACGGCATGCAGAATCTCGCCCTGGGTGTTGTCGGCAATTGCGCATTCAATGCGTTGATCGATGCTCGCGCGCGTGTCGTCTGGTGCTGTCTGCCGCGACCCGACGGCGATCCCATCTTTCATCATTTGCTCGCCGGCGCAGAGGCATCCGAATCGGCTGAACCGCGGGGCATCATTCGATATCGAGATCGAACAGTTCGCGCATGCCCGCCAGCACTACATTCCCAACACCGCCATACTCGTCACTGAGCTCGTGGACAGAAATGGCGGCGCCGTGCGCATCACCGATTTCGCACCGCGATTCCGCGATCGCGGCCGCATGTTTCGACCGCTGCTGCTGATGCGGCGTATCGCGCCTGTTTCCGGTCGCCCGCGCGTGCGAGTGCGCGTGCGGCCCGGTTTCGAGTACGGTGAGGCTGCTCCTGCGCTTACGCGCGGCAGCAATCACGTTCGCTACGTGCATGCGACGCAAGCACTGCGACTGACCAGCGACATGCCGATCACCTATCTCCTCGACGAGTCTTTCCATCTGCTCGACCGGCCGGCGAACGTGATCTTCGGCGTCGACGAGACCATCAACACCGGCATTGCCGAGACTGTGCGCGAATTCGAGGAGCGCACTGCCGACTACTGGCAGCACTGGTCGCGAGCGCTGGCAGTTCCGCTGGAGTGGCAGGACGCCGTAATACGCGCCGCCATTTCGCTAAAGCTGTGCATGTATGAAGAAACAGGCGCGATCATCGCCGCGATGACGACGAGCATTCCGGAGGCGCCCGGGACCCAGCGCGACGTGGGATTACCGCTATTGCTGGCTGCGTGATGCGTTTTTCGTCGTCCGCGCGCTCAATGGCCTTTCCGAAGTGGCGACGATGGAAAGCTATCTGCGCTATCTCTTTAACGTTGCCGATACTGCTGCAGAGGACGGTCATCTGCAGCCGCTCTATGGCATCGGCCTCGAAAACCGCCTGACCGAGCGTATCGTCGAGTCCCTGCCGGGGTATCGCGACATGGGTCCTGTGCGCGTCGGCAATCAGGCCTACGAACACCGGCAGCATGACGTTTACGGACACGCCGTCCTGGCCGCGACGCAAGCCTTTTTCGACAAACGCCTGCTGCATCCGGCAAGCATTGACGAATTTCAGCGAATGGAATGGCTGGGCGATCGGGCATTCGCCCTTTACGATCAACCCGACGCGGGAATCTGGGAGTTGCGGACGCGCAGCGGCGTACATACATCGTCGGCGACGATGTGTTGGGCGGCTTGCGATCGACTGGCCAAGATTGGCGCGCACCTCGGGCAGGTCGATCGCGCGAGCGAGTGGCGGCGCCGCGCCGATACGATCAAAGCTGCGATCCTCGAGCGCGCGTGGCACCCAAAGCGACAGGCGTTCGCCGATGTCTTCGGTGGCGAAAACATCGACGCCAGCGTGCTGCTGATGAGCGAAGTCGGACTGATCGGCGCCGACGATCCTCGCTGGCGAGCGACGCTTCAGACGGTCCGGCGCGAACTGCAGCGCGGCGGCCACTTGTATCGCTATAGCACGGCCGACGACTTCGGCGTGCCGACGGTCGCTTTTACCGCGTGCTCGTTCTGGTTGATCGACGCGCTGGCGCGCGCTGGCGCCGCTGAGAGAAGCTCGCGAATTGTTCGAAGGCCTGATTGCGGCGCGCAACCCGCTCGGGCTGCTGTCGGAGGACATCGACCCCGTAAGTGGTGAACTCTGGGGCAACTTCCCGCAGACTTATTCGATGGTCGGCATCATCAACGGTGCGACACGTCTTAGCCGCCGCTGGGAGACGGTGTTATAGGGCAGGGCGGGCGCTACTCGTGACGGAATGTTCCCGCCACGAGTTTTATCGCCGCCGCATCAATCTGGAAGGCTGATGCCGGAGCCGCCCATTTCCTTCGGCATATCCTTCATCTTCGGCAAGCCGTCCTTCATGTGCAGCTTCGTCTCCTGGTAGTTCACGTGCACCCCGGGCTATACGGAAAATCGGGAATCGTCGCCGCGTAGACGTCGACAAGGCCCATCCCGGGATGTTCGGTGAACAGGTGGCCACCGCAGGTCTTGCACCATTTGCGATAGCTGTGCGGCGTCTTGTTGTAGGTGCCGATGTTGTCGGCGCCTTGCGTGACCCTGCACGGCTTCGGCTTCCATAGAGTGAAGGCATTGACCGGTCCCGCCGACCAGCTTCGGCATGATTCGCAATGGCAATAGCCCATGCCGGCGGGGTAACCGCTGACGGTCAGCTGGACGGCACCGCAGAAGCAGCCGCCCTTGTAGTCGGTCGCTTTGCCCGTTTGGCTGTGCGCGTTATCCGTGTGTGACTGTTGCCTTCATGCATGGTACTGATCCTTTCGGTTAGCGTCCGTTTTGGCCATCAGCCGGAGCGGCGCATGGAGTCAAGGTCTTCGAGCCAACGGCCATGAGTAGTCGAACATCCATTGGGCGCCGAATTTGTCCGGCACCGTCAGTGTTGTTAGTATCCAGCTCGTTGCCCGGCCCGTGTTGTCCGAAACGCCCCGTTTCTTGTCCGAAACCCCATGGATGCCCTGTCAGACGTTCTCAACTCGGTGCGCCTCGAAGGCGCTTTCTATCTGAACGCCGAGTTCACCGCGCCGTGGTGCATCCGCGGCGAGTGCAGTGTTGCCGAGCGTCAGAGAGCGGCTCGCGGGCGCCGAGCACGTCATGTTCTTCCATTTCCTGACTGAAGGCCGGTGCAAGGTGCGGCTTGAACGACGGCGCCGAAGTTCTCGACGTGTCACGCCGGCGATCTGATTCTCTTTCCGCAGGACGACCCCATCTGATCGGCAGCGACCTGCAAATCGCGCCGATGGAAGCGGACAGCCCTTGCTCGATGACGGCCCGGCGGCGGATCGGTGCGTTCGTCCGCCTGCGCCACGGCGGCGGCGGCGCCGTCGACGCGCTTCGTGTGCGGATACCTCGCCTGCAACCGCAGCGTTTGCCGTCCGTTGCTCGAAGCGTTGCCGCGCGTGATGCGCATTCCCGATCGGCGACGGCCCGGCGTCGACAATGCTGCGCGAATTGTTGCGAATTGGGCGTGCGCGAATCCTCCGGCTTCGCGTCCGGGCGCCGAATCGCATGCTCGCCAAGCTGTCCGAGCTCATGTTCGTCGAGGCGATGCGTCGCTACGTCGAAACGCTTCCGCCCGACGGCAGGGGTGGCTCGCCGGCGTGCGCGATCCGCAGATCGGCCGCGCGTTGGCGCTTGCTGCACGGCGAACCCGCCAAGGCGTGGACGGTCGACGAACTGGGCGCGCGCGGTCGCGCTTTCACGCTCGGCGCTGGCCGAGCGCTTTGCGGCGCTCGTCGGCGAGTCTCCGATCCAGTACCTGATGCGCTGGCGCTCTGGCGCTCGCGGCGCAGCGCGCTGCGGTCGGGCAGCGACGCGATTGCGCGCGTGGCCGAGCACAGCGGCTACGAATCGGAAGCCGCTTTCAGCCGCGCGTTCAAGCGCGAGTTCGGCATGCCGCCCGCGACCTGGCGCAAGGCGGGGCAAACCCGTCAGCCCGCCTGAAACGGAATCACGCGTCTTTTCCGCCGCCGACGCGGGTTCGTTGTCCTTGCAGGCTGGTCGGTGAAGCTGTGCTCCGCCTGTTCTCGACCACATCTCTCACCCAGTAGCCCTTGTCCAGACTCGCCGAACGAAGTACGAGCTCGGCGAGCAGGCCAATCAGGAAAAACAACAGGCCCATCAACAACAGGAATACTGCAACGATCAGCAGCGGACGCGTCGTCAACGGAAAACCCATCGAAGCCGTGGTCAGGTACAGGATGTGATTGATGAGGAGGTAAGCCGCGACGATTCCACCAAGAAGTATGAGTGGCAGCGCAACGAGACCGAAGAGATAGAGCGGCTTTTGCGAGAACTTGGTCAGCAGGATCATCGTCGCCAGATCCGAAGCGCCGTGGAAGTAGCGTGAAGCGTTGTACTTGGAAGTGCCGAACCTGCGCTCGTGGTGGCGAACGGGGATCTCATCGATTCGGGCGCCGCGCCACGAAAGGATGGCTGCGACGAAGCGATGCTGATTACCGTGAAGGGAGAGCTCCCGCACGCACCATTGGCGATAGGCCTTGAAGCCGCAATTGTTGTCGTGCAGTGGCACACCCGAGACCTTGCGGACAACCCAATTGAAGAACCGCGATGGCAGACGCTTCTCCAGCGGGTCGTTGCGAGTCTTTTTCCAACCGCACACGAGGTCGTATCCCTCCTCGATTTTTTTCACGAACGCCGGAATCTCTTCAGGATCATCCTGCAGGTCGGCGTCCATCGTGAAAACAATGTCGCCTTCGGCTTCGTGGAATCCAGCCATCATCGCCGCCGACTTGCCGAAATTGCTTCGAAGCACGACGGCCTTCACGCCCTGCCCTCTCGGACGCCAATCGCCTTATCAGCTCGGTCGTGCCATCGCTCGAACCGTCGTCCACCAGGATGATTTCCCACCACGGGCAATCGAGTCGCGCGAGCACCGCCGTCTAGGGCGTCGACCAGCAGGGCGACGCTTTCCACCTCGTTGTAGGCGGGAACGACGATCGACAAGGATGAGTCGGTCTTCATGGCAACCGCGTTCATGGTAACTGTATCTTTCTGCCGTGCAGCCACTTCTGCAGCGTGAAAAGCACCCATATTTGCTTGTAGTGATTGTGCCGTCCGGTGAAGTGCTCATGTAGCAGGCGCGCGACGTACGCCTCGTGAAAAAGTCCTTGCCGTCGCAGATAAGGCCCGCCGAGGAACTCCATGACCTCTTCCTTGAGTTCATTGCGAACGAGGGATGCGACCGGCGCAGTAAAGCCGACTTTCCTGCCCTTTGCTATTTCCGGAGGGAGGATACGCGCCGCGAGCTTGCGCAGCAGCGTCTTCGTTTCGCCACCCCGCATTTTGACTGAATCCGGCAGGGAATTGAGTTTTCGTACCAGGTCGACGGCGAGAAAGGGCGTGCGCAGTTCGACCGAATTAAGCATCGACGCACGATCCGAATTCGCCGAGCACATAGTCGGGCAGGTACTGTTGCTGGTACTGATAGGCGAGGCGGCCGATCGAGCCGCCAGCCCCGTCCGCCCCAAGCCTGTCCACTTTTTCCCAGCGAGCTTTCAATAGCCCGAACTGGCGAGTCAAATCGTCGAAGTGCTGGTTGCGTTCGAGCAGCAACATCGCCAGGTCCGGACGCGAGAACGCGCAGGTCCAGTAGAAATTGCGCAGGTAGTCGGGCGCAGGGAAGCCCTTGGCGAACTGTTTGGCCTTCAGGTCGAAGCTCATATAGCGATTGCTGGCGCGCAGGAGTTGCGTCAATGGGCGGACGCCGTATCGATGCAGAGCGTCCGGCAGCAGTTTCACCACGCCTGCGAGCCGCTGCGCGCGAAAAGGCGCGTACCCATAGAAGAACTCATCACCGCCGTCGCCGGTTAGCGCGACTTTGGTCGTTCGCGCGATTTCGCCGCAGATCATGTATTTCGGCAGGATGCCCGGATCGGCCTGGGGTTCGTCCAACATCGAAGGAAGACTCGACGCGATCGCCGCAAGCGCCGGCCTGTCGGCGGTCACGACCACGTGGTCGGTGCCGAAGCGCTTCGCCAGCATGGCGGCCAGCGCGCTTTCGTCATAGGAATGCTCGACGTTGCGGATGGTGAAGGTCTTCAGCGGCACCGACGGATGAACTTCGCGCAGGATCGCGAGCACCATCGACGAATCGAGCCCGCCGCTTAACAGCAAGCCGACCGGAACGTCCGCGCGGAACGTTCGCTTGACCGATTGTCGCAGCAACGCATGGACGTCGGCGTCGTGCGCTGGGCCCGTCGCCCGCCGCGACATCGACTCCGGGAACGGATTCGAAATAGGGGGCGACCAGTAGCTTGCCGTCCTGCCAGGACAGCGAATGTCCCGGTGGCAGTTTCTTGACGCCGCTGTAAATGGAACGGTCGAACGGCAGCGATTCGAATGCGAGGAAATCGACCAGCGAAGCGGCGTCGATTGCGCTGTGAAATCCGGTCAGCAGTTCGAACGTGCGGCACTCGGACGAAAACGCCAGCCGACCGTTGACCACATGATAGAAGAACGGCTTCTGGCCGTAAGGATCCCTCGCGCAGAAAAGCGTGCGCGTGCGCTTGTCGTACAGCGCGAAAGCGAACATGCCGTCTAGCTTCTGCAGAACTTCAGCTCCCCAGTGCGCGTAGCCGGTTAGAAGCACTTCCGTGTCTGAATTCGTGCGGAACGCGTGACCGGCGCGCACGAGTTCTTCGCGCAGCTCGATGTAGTTGTAGATCTCGCCGTTGAACGTAATCACCAGGTCCCCGGCGGCTGACAAGAGCGGCTGGTGGCCGAGTTGCGGATCGATGATCGCCAGGCGCGCATGGCCAAAGGCGAAACGCGGGGTCGACCACGTATCCGGAATCGTCGGGCCCGCGATGATGCAGCAGCGTCAGTTGCCTGCGGATAATCGACTCAACCAGCGCGGTGTCGTCCGCGCCGCCGACCTGTCCGACGATGCCGCACACCTAGAGAGCCTCTTCAGGTGAGATAAGCGCGCCGGTCCGCGCGAGGATAGCTCGCCGACAACCCGTGCCATGCTGCACGATGCGATCGATGTTCGTTGGCCTGGTCACGATATTGCGCCAGCACTTTCTCTATTTCGGCGTCGCGCCGGTTTGGGTTTCGCGCAGGAGGACATAGTGTCCGAAATGGCCGAGCGATGTTAGCCGGTCGCGTTCCGGCAGGTCGTTCAGTTGCCCCGGCGTGAGTGCGTAGAAATCGTGCCGAGCATCGTTGATATAGCGATCGAGATCTGCCGCAGAGGATGCGGTGTGACTTTCCCGCGCGCGTAGAACTGCGCCGACTGTGGTGTTTCCGTCAAATACACGAGGCGCTCCGTGTCGCCTGTGCGTTGCGCGACATACTGTGCGACCAAGGCTTTTTGTGAACGTTCCGGAGCGATCCCGGGAAGGACGAAAAGCACGCCGAGCAGGATCAGGATTGGCATTGCGGCGGCGCAGAGGTAGAGGGTCAGCGATGCGTTGCCTTTGCCATCGTCGGTCGATTGCCACGCCTCTGCTACCAGCAGCGCAAAAGCCGGGAGCCCTGGCAAAACATAGGTGAACAGGATGTTTCCTGCAGGCGTGAACATCACCGGCGATACCAGCATCCACAGCCACAGATACGCACGCCACGCTGCGTTGGCGCCGGAAACTTCAGCGTATTCAGTTGCGTATTCAGTTGCGGATTCAGTTGCGTATGCACCTGCCGCCGCCCCTGCCACCGCATGACCGCCCAGGCGATACACCAAGGAATGGTCGCCGCAATCGCCAGCGGCCAGATCATGCCGCGCGGCTGCGCGTGGGCGGTGCCGAACATATCGCCTTTCCATCCGGCTTCTGTAAACCGTTTCCAGTGCTCGCCGACGATGAAATACCGCAGGAAGCCGGGCGTACGGGACTCGGCCAGCAAATACCAGGGGATGGATATCGCCGCCGCCAGCAGCAGTCCCGAAACCCACGGCAGACGTCGCCACACGGTGGCGATGTCGCTTTTCCACAGTGTCCACGCACCGACCGGCGCCAGTGTGAGAACGACGCCCACGCCTCCTTTGGCCAACAGGGAAATCGCGAGTCCGACGAAAAATGCATACCCCCAGACGCGGCCCGCGGGGCCGTCGCGAGTCATCGCCAGCCAGAAACCCGCCATCGACAGTGTCGTCCCCAGCGCCAGCGCAGGGTCTGTCATTACCGCTCCTGCCGAAATGAAGAATAGCGGCGTGGTGAAAAGGATGACCGCCGCCTTCAACGCCAGCGTCGGCGCGAGCTCGGAGCGCGCCTCACCGCGCTGCTTCGCGAGCTGCACGGTAAGCCAAACAACCGCGAGGCAAACGACCAACGACGACAGCCGTGCTGAAAATTCGCTGACACCGAATACCGTGTAGGTCGCCGCCGTGAGCCAGGTGGAAAGAGGAGGTTTGCTCCAGAAAGGCACGCCGTACTGGAACTGGGGCGTCACCCAGTCACCCGTCTCAGCCATCTTGCGCGCGATCTCTGCGTATCGCGCCTCGGTGTTATCCATCAGCGGATAGGCACCAAGCGTTGCGAGGCGCACGGCGACGGCGAACAGAAAAAGCGAAATGAGCCAGCGGCGCTCATTCGAGAAGTGCGGCGAGGAGAGGGTCACGGATTCAATCGCGCCATGAGGTAGGCAAACTCGTGGGCGCATCGGGAAACCGACGTGTCGGAATGGAGATTGTCGCGCGCGCGCTCAAGCTCAGTCAAACCAGCCGCGCGAGCGCCTGCCCGGAACTCAAACGCAGCGCTGTCGTCGCCGGGAGAGATGGCGGAAGGTGTGAGATTCGAACTCACGGTGCCGTTGCCGACACGCCGGATTTCAAGTCCGGTGCATTCGACCGCTCTGCCAACCTTCCGTGTCCGCCACAGACCTGCCTGGCGGCGAAAGCATAACATTGCGGTTCGAAGGGCCTTGCGCTGTCGTCGTCTGGCCCCACATAGAGCGCACGAGCGGCCCGGCTGGCTTGAAACTTGGAGCATATCTGTTAGTCTAACGTCGCGTGATGGAACTGCCGTCACCTTTGGCAAAGGAAATGCAATGGAACCGCAACTGAAACCGATCCCGATCGACAATTCGCGCCCTACGTGGTCGCCGACGCAGGGGTTCGGGCGCACCGACCTGCCGGGAGTCGCCACGGGAGATCAGAACAAGGTCCTGCGCAACACCTACTGGCTGCTCGCGCTGTCGATGCTGCCCGACGATCGCCGGCGCGCTGCTTCGGCATGTCGCTCAACTTCGCCGCGTTCTACAAGGCGTCGCCGATCGTGGCCCCGCTGCTGATGTTCGGCGCGATGTTCGGGATGCTGTTCCTGGTCCCGGCCCTGCGCAACAGCAGCTGGGGCGTCGTTGGCCGTCTTCGGCTTCACCTTTGTGCCGGGCATGATGCTGGCGCCGATGCTGCAGTACGCCGCGCAGCCTCAAGAATGGCGGGCAGCTGGTCGCGCTGGCGGGCGGCATGACGGCAGCGGTGTTCTTTGTCATGGCGACCATCGCCACGGTATCGAAGCGCGATTTCAGCTTCATGGGCAAGTTCCTGTTGATCAGGCTGGTGCTGCTGATCATCGCTTCGATCGCGAACCTGTTCTTGCAGGTACCGGCGCTTGTCGGTCACCGTGTCGGCCGTCGCGGTGCTGATCTTCTCGGCATTCCTGCTCTATGACGTCAGCAGCATCGTGCGCGGCGGCCAGACCAACTACATCATGGCGACGGTCTCGCTGTTCCTCGACATCCTGAACATCTTCATCAGTCTGCTCAACCTCCTGATGATGTTCTCCGGCCAGCGCGACTGACGACGTCGCAGTCATACCTTGAAACTGACAAAGGGCGCCTGCAGGGCGCCCTTTGTCATGGCACTTCGTGGTTTTTCTCCGTCACAACCTCATCGCGTGAACAACGCGATCGATTCGACGTGCGCCGTGTGCGGGAACATGTTGACGACGCCCGCGGCATCAAACGCTGAATCCGCGCTCATTCACGAGCACCGCCGGCGTCGCGCGCAAGCGTCGCCGGATTGCAGGAGACATAGACGATGCCGCGACAGGCCTTGCTGAGGCAGCGCCTTGACCAGCGCGATGGCGCCTTCGCGCGGCGGATCGATCAGCGCTTTGTCGAGCGGCCCAAGCGTCGCGACGCTGTCAGCGCGTTGCCTCGAACAGGTTTGCCGTCGCGAAAGCTCGCGCGCCGGTCGAGACCGTTGCGCACGGCGTTGGCTCGCGGCCCGGCTGACCAGCGCAGCGCTTCCCTTCGACGCCGATCACATCGGCCCCGCGGCGGGCGATCGGCAAGGTGAAATTGCCGAGACCGCAGAAGAAGTCAGCGATTCGCTCGCCGGGGCGTGGCGTCGAGCATGCCCAGCGCGCGGCGCACCAGCATGCGGTTCATGGCGCCGTTGACCTGAGTGAAGTCGGTCGGTTCGAACTCAAAATCGACGCCGAAATCCGGCAGCGCATAACGCAACGCGGGAGCAGCTCGGATGCAAGGGCCGCACACTCGTCGGTCCGCTCGGCTGCAGGTAGAACTCGATCCCGCGGCCGGCGGCGAATTCGATAAGTGCCGCCTCGTCCGCCGGCGACGGATCGACCAGATTGCGCAGCACCAACACTTCGTTGCTGCGACCATCGTCGAGTTCGCCGATGGCGAGCTCGATCTGCGGCAGGCGGTCGCGAATCGACAGGCCGCCGACCAGCGTACGCAATTCCGGCAACAGCGCGGAAATCCGCGGCGGCAGCACCGGGCAAGTCGTCATGTCCGCAACGTAAGCTCGACTTCCTCTCGTGGAAACCGACCAGCACGCCGCCTTTTTTGACGACGTGCCGGACCGACAGGCGAGCGCGCTGGCGGTAACCCCAGGCCGGCCCGTGGATCGGCGCGAGCAACTGTTGCGCTGCGACTCTGCCGATGTGCCACAGCGCGTCCTCGAGCGACGCGCTGCTTGGCGGCGACCTGCGCCGACGGATCGAGATGCTGCATGCTGCAGCCGCCGCAGACGCCGAAATGCGGACAGCGTGGCGTGACGCGCTGCGGGCTGGGTTCGATCAGCTCCACCATGCGCGCTTGCTCGTAGTTCGGCTTTTTGCGATAGACCTCGATCGCCACCCGTTCGCCGATCAGCGCGCCTTCGACGAACACGGCCTTGCCGTCGATGCGCGCAATGCCGCGGCCTTCCTGGTCGAGCGCGGTGATGACAACGGTATCCATGGGAGTCGGGAGCGAAAGGCGGCAAGTCGTCGCAAGCACCGCTGGGAGGCGCGCGACGGGACGAAGCGAATTTTACCGCGAACCGTGGCGCACTCCGCAGATCGCGTTCCGCAAGCGCGGTAAAATCGCGCCATGACGATTCTTGCGTTCGACGCGTCCGGCGAACTATGTGCCGTCGCGCTTGGCGAAGGCGCGAACGCGCCGCTTGGATCGAGCGTTCGGTCCTTGCCGGACAACGCCACTCCGAGCTGCTGCTGCCGATGATCGCGTCGCTGCTCGCCGAGCACGGACCGACACTGACGGCGTTGACCGGCATCGCGTTCGGCGCCGGACCCGGCTCGTTCACCGGCCTGCGCATCGCATGCGGCGTCGCGCAGGGCCTCGCGTTCGGCGCCGACTTGCCGCTCGTCGGCGTCTGCACGCTGGAGGCGATGGCGCAGACGGCACGCCAGCAAGCGGACGCATCGCCGGCGAGCGGCAAGCGCATCGTCGCTGCGCTGGATGCGCGCATGCACGAAGTCTATGTCGCAGCGTATGAGCAGCAAGGCGACAATATGATTGGCGCGAGATTCTGGCGCCGGTCGTGGTCGCGCCCGACGTCGCACCTGCCTTGGCCGGAAACGGCTGGACCGGCGTCGGCAACGGTTTCGCCGCTATCCCGCTCTTGCGAGCGCGCTGCGGCGACACGCGGAAGGCGTCAATGCGAAACATTTCGCCGACGCGCGTCGGCGATCGGCGTGCTCGCGCTGCCGCGCTTGTCGCGGGCTTGGGCGTCGCGGCGCGCGACGCGGCGCCGCTCTACGTGCGCCATCGTGTCGCGCTGACCAGTGCCGAGCGCACGCAGGCGGCGCAAGCATGAACGCGCGCCCGCTCGAGCGTTCCTCTCGACCGCAGATGCCGTCCTGGCGGCCGATGATCGACAGCGACCTCGTCCGCGTTGCGGCACTCGAAGCAGGAAGCGCACGCGGCGCCGTGGACCATCGGCAACTTTCGCGATGCGCTGGCTGCCGGGTACGCGGCGCTCGTCGGCGAGCGACACGGCCGAATCGTCGCCTATGGCGTGTTGATGCTCGCGCCGGGCGAAGCGCAATTGCTGAACCTGACGGTGGCGACAGTGGCGCGGCGCCGAGGGCTGGGGCGCGCTCTGCTGCGCCGGTTTCTCGCCGACGCGACTCGCGTCGGAGCCGACCAATGCTTTCTCGAAGTGCGTGAATCCAACCTGCCCGCGATCGCGCTCTACTTGCGCGAGGGTTTCGCGCCGGTGGCGCGTCGCGTCGCGCTACTATCCGCCGCTGCGCCGGGGGCAGTCGGCGCGAAGACGCGCTGGTGATGCGCCGACCCATCTGCTTGGAAGCGACGATGGACCGCTTTGAGGTTTTGCGCGAGCTGGGCTGACTCCGGTGTGGCGACTGCGGAACCGCTGAGCGCTCGCGATCCGTGCCGCTGGAACCGCACTGCACGGATCGAGCGCTCGGCGCCGCATGGCCAGCGCACGCAGCACGACGCTTGCAATGCCGCAGTGACGTCGCCACTCGATGCCGCGCGCGAGCTGCGATCGCCGGCGCGGACGACGGTCGACGATGGAAAGCCGAGCAGCCGACGCGCGGCATCATCGCGACCTTGAGCTGGACCGATTTCGCGGCCGACGTCGCGGCGTGCACCGCCTGCGGCTCTGTGCAAGTACGCGCAACCAGCGTGCCCGGCGTCGGCGACGTCCAACGCCGAATGGCTGTTCGTCGGCGAGGCGCCGGGCGCGGAGGAGGATGCGCGCGGCGAGCCCTTCGTCGGGCCAGGCCGGACGCCTGCTCGACAACATGCTCGCGGCGCTCGGTTTGCAGCGAAGCAAGCGTGTCTACATCGCCAACGTGCTCAAATGCCGCCCGCCGGACAACCGCGCGCCCGAACCCGCCGAAGCCGAGGCGTGCCGCCCTTATCTCGATCGGCAGATCGAGCTGATCCGACCGAAGCTCATCGTTGCGCTGGGCAAGAGCGCGGCGACGCCGCTGCTGCGGTTCCGACGCGACCGATCGCGAGTCTGCGCGGGCGCGTGCATCGCTACCGGCGCGTGCCGCTGTCGTCACCTACCATCCGGCGTATCTGCTTCGCAACTTGCCCGACAAAGCGAAGGCGTGGGAAGATCTGCTGCCTCGCGCGGGCGACGCTGCGCGGCTTGCAGGAGGTCGCGTACGCGCAGCGGCGGCCCAATCGATTTGCGGCAGGCCGCGGCGCGCCGCGCATCTCCGTGCACGCTCCACTTGAGGAGAGACATCGACCATGCGCAAGCATCCTGGGTAAGTCCGCGGGACTGATAGTCGCTGCGTGCGGCCGCGCTTGCTGCTGGCGGGCTGCGGCTACAACGACCTGCAGCGGCAGGACGAGCGGATCAAGTCCGCCTGGTCGGAGGTGCTGAACCAGTACCAGCGCCGCGCCGATCTCGTGCCCAATCTGGTCAACACCGTCAAGGGCTACGCCGCGCAGGAACAGACAGGTGCTGACCGAAGTGACCAACGCGCGGGCCAGCGTCGGCAGCATCAAGGCGACGCCCGAACTGATCAACGACCCGGCGGCGTTCGCCAAATTTCAGGCGGCGCAAAGCGAACTGCAGGGCGCGCTGTCGCGCCTGCTGGTGGTCTCCGAGAACTATCCGCAGTTGAAGTCCGACGCGCTGTTCCGCGACCTGACAGTCGCAGCTCGAAGGCACGGAAAACCGCATCACCGTCGCGCGCAACCGCTACATCAAGTCGGTGCAGGAGTTCAACACGACGGTGCGCTCGTTCCCGACCAACCTGACGGCGATGATGTTCAAGATGGACGTCAAGCCCAACTTCACGGTCGAGAACGAAAAGGCGATCAGCGCGCCGCCGACGGTCGATTTCAGCAAGGCGCCCGCGCCGCCTGCGCCCGCTCCTGCTCCGACAGACGCTGAGCGACCTGCACCGGCGCGACCGCGGTATCCGCGCGGCACACAGCCGTGACCGCGGCGCTGGCGCTTTCATGATCGTCTGCGCCTGCGCTGCCGCGAGCCTCGCGGCAGCGACGCTCGCGTTCGCTGCGCACGGCGTGGGCGGTCGCGTGGGACTCGCCGAAAGACGGGCTGCGGCCGATCCCGGCGCTGACGCGCGCGCGTCACCGACCTCACCGGCACGCTGTCGGCGGCCGAGCGCGCAAGCGCTCGACGCCAAGCTCGCCGACTGGGAGGCGCAGCACGGCCAACCAGCTCGCCGTGCTGATGGTGCCGACGACGCAGCCGGAGTCGATCGAGGAGTACTCGATCCGCGTCGCCGAAGCGTGGAAGATCGGCCGGAAGGGCAAGGACAATGGCGCGATCTTCCTCGTCGCCAAGGACGACAAGCAGATGCGCATCGAAGTCGGCTACGGCCTCGAAGGCGTGCTGACCGATGTCACGTCGCGCCGCATCATCGCCGAGACCGTCGCGCCGCTCTTCAGCAAGGGCCAGTTCGCGGCGGGTATCAATGCCGGCGTCGATCGCATCATCGCGGTCGTCGAGCGAGGGCGAGCCGCTGCCGCCGGCACCGCCGCGCCGCGACGCGCGACGCATCGTCCGCGGCCGATTTCGACTTCGGCACGCTGTTCATCGTGCTGTTCGTCGCCGTGCCGGTTCTCGGCGGCATCCTGCGCTCGATGTTCGGCAAGCGTCGGCGGTTCAGTCGCTCGGCGCGCGGCATCGTCGGCGCGGTCGCGTGGTTCGTCGCCGGCTCGCTCGTTGATCGCCGGCATCGCCGGCGTATCGCCTTCTCGTCATGCTGTTCTCGAGCGTTCGGCGGTCGCGGCGGCCGGCATGTTCATCCCGGGCGGCGGCGGCGGTGGTGGCGGCTTGGCGGAGGCGGTGGCGGCTTCAGCGGCGGCGGCGGCGGCTTCGGCGGCGGCGGCGCGTCGGGCGGATGGATGATGGAGAACGACGATGACCACATCCCAGCGCACAGCCCGTACCGCTTCTGGCGCCATTTCGTCACCGACCATCGCTGCGGCGCGGCGCGCGTTTCCCCGAGGATCGCTCGAAGCGCATCGAGCACGCGATCGCCGACGGCGAGAAGCACGCACAGCGGGCAGGTCTGCTTCGCGGTCGAGGCCGCGCTTGCCGCTCGGCGCAGGTGCTGCACGCGGCTGCACGCCGCGCGAGCGCGCGCTCGAGGTGTTCGGCCTGCTTGCGCGTCTGGGACACCGAGCACAACAGCGGCGTGCTGGTCTATCGTGCTGCTGGCCGACCAGGACGTCGAGATCGTCGCCGACCGCGGCATCGACCGCAGGTAGGCGACGCAGGCATGGCAGGCGATCTGCCGCGCGATGGAAGCGGCGTTTCGCGCAGGGCCGCTTCGACGACGGCGTCGATCGCGGCATCGCAGGCGATCAGCGCGCTTCTCGCGCAGCATTTCCCGCGCGACGCGCCGCCGGCGCCAACGAGCTGCCCGACCAGCCGTCGATGCTCTAGACTAGCGCTTCAGCTCGCGCCGTGGGCGCTGGCGCAGGCTCGCGCGACGGTGGCCGGCGGCATCGCTGCGCGGGCGCTCGATCGGCGATCAGGTGCAGCGGATCGCCGGCTGCGAGATTGATGCCGGTGACGCCACATCACCAGCATCATCGCGCCGGCGACGAACAGCGCCGAACAGCACGATCGCGCGTTGATCGACAAGCCCGAGGTGCACGATCAGTCGCGTAGAACGCGAGCATCACCAGGATGCCGATGTTCTCGTTGAAGTTCTGCACCGCGATCGAGTGCCCGGCGCCCATCAGCACGTGGCCGCGATGCTGCAGCAACGCGTTCATCGGCACGACGAAGAAGCCGGCGCAGGCGCCGATGATCGTCATCAGCACGACCGACGTCTCGAGCTTCGTGCACGAAGATCATCACCATGACGACGACGCCCATCGCGATGCCGAGCGGCAGCACCTTGACCGCGTCGCGCAGCGAGACAAAGCGCGCCGCGAGCAACCGCGCCGAGCGCGATGCCGACGGCGACGACGCCCTGCAGATAGGACGCGTGCGACAGGTTGTAGCACAGATGCGTCGCGGCCCAGTCGATGACGATGAACTGCAGCGTCGCGCCCGCGCCCCAGAACAGCGTCGTCGTCGCGAGCGAGATCTGGCCGAGCTTGTCGCGCCACAGCAGCGCATTGCAGTGCGCGAACTCGCGGATCAGGTACAGCGGATTCTTGCTCGGCGACGCGATGGTCGACGCCGGTGTTCGGGATGAACCAGTTGAACACCGCGGCGATCGCGTAGGCACCCATGATGCACCGCGATCGCCGCCTCGGGCGGCGTGTTGATGCCGGTGTCGATTACGCGGAATGTCGATCGCCAGCAGCGCGCTCGAAACGGGGCCGCTGATGAGCACGCCGCCGAGCAGCACGCCGAGGATGATCGACGCCGACCGTCGTGCCCTCGATCCAGCCGTTGGCGATCGACGAGTTGCCGCGCCGGCAGCAGCTCGGTGAGGATGCCGTACTTGGCCGGCGAATACGCGGCGGCGCCGAATCCGACGACCGCGTAGGCGAGCGAGCGGATGCACAGCGAACAGCATCAGCGAGCAGCCGACGATCTTGATGCCGTTGGTGATCAGCATCACGCGGCCCTTGGGCATCGAATCGGCGAACGCGCCGACCAGCGGCGCCAGCAGCACGTACGAAATGACGAAGCACTGCTTCAGCGACGGCGTCATCCAGGCCGGCGATTCGAGATCGCGCAGCATCTGGATGGCGGCGACCAGCAGCGCGTTGTCGGCGAGCGACGAGAAAAACTGCGCCGCCATGATCGTGTAGAACCCGGCTTCATATTCATGCGCGCGCGGATCGTGCGTACGGCTGCCTCGGTTGGCTGGTCGCACTCGACGGCGACTTGTCACTCGGTTAATCGTTCAGCCTCGTGGCGAGCCCGCGGTTTGTATGCCGTCGATTGCCGCTCGCGGCGTCCGATCGCTGTATAATGGGACATCATCGAGCCAGCTAACGCGGCGCCTGCGGCTCGCGCCTTATACCATGTTTCTGTAACCCCGACCAAACCAGAGCGGCCCCGATTCAGCGTTCGGTCCGATCACGTTTATCGAGCGCATGACATGGCCCGCCCGCTCTCGCGCAGATCAATCTCGCCGCGCTTGCGCGCCAACCTTCGCATGGCTCGCGAGCGGGCCGAGTCGCCCAGGTGCTGGCCGTGGTCAAGGCCAACGCCTACGGCCACGGCCTGCTCGCGCGTGCTGCCTGCGCTCAGCGGAGGCCGACGGTCTTGCGCTGGTCGAGCTCGACGTCGGCCGTCACGTCTGCGCGAACACCATTATGCGCGGCGCATCCTGCTGCTCGAAGGCTTCTTCGAAGCCGAGCGAACTGCCCGAGATCGCAGCGCGCCGGCTCGCCGTTGTTGTGCACCACATCGAACAGGTCGAGATGCTCGAAGCCGCTGCACTCGGCGCGGCCGCTCGAAGTGTTCGTCAAGATCAACACCGGCATGAACCGGCTGGGCTTTCGCCCGGCGAAGTGCGCGACGATCGGCGATCGACTTGCTCGCGCAGACGCCAGCGTTGCGGCGCTGCGCCTGATGACGCATCTCGCGCGCGCCGAAGAAGAAGATGGCCTTGCCGAACAGCTGCGACGCTTCGAGCATGCCTGCCGCGGGCTGCCGTATCCGCGCTCGGTCGCCAATTCGGCGGGCGTGCTCCGCTACGACGAAGTCGGCGGCGACTATGTCCGGCCCGGCATCATGCTCTACGGCGCGTCGCCGTTTCCCTACGACACTGCGGAGATGCTCGGCCTGACGCCGGTGATGACGCTGCGCAGCGAGCTGATCGGCGTGCAGGACCTAAAGCCCAATGACAGCGTCGGCTACGGCGGCGACGTACACCGCCGCGCGCGCGCACCGCATCGGCGTGGTCGCCTGCGGCTACGCTGACGGCTATCCGCGCCACGCGCCGAACGGCACGCCGGTGCTGGTCTGCGGCAAGAAAGTGCGCACGGCGGGTCGCGTGTCGATGGACATGATGACTGTCGACCTGACCGACGTGCCGGAGGCGCGGTCGGCAGCCCGGTGGTGCTGTGGGGCGAAGGATTGCCGGTCGACGACGTCGCGGCGGCCGCGAGCACCGTCGGTTACCAGTTGCTGTGCGCGGTCGCGCCGCGGTTCCCGTTGTGACCACGGAAGTCGGCAACATCGACATCGAGCTGTAGTCGTCGGTGGTCGTAGCTGGATATGCGAGCGGCTGCTCATCCAGGAAGAGGAGAACGCGTGTACATCGTCGTCACCGGCGCCGCCGGATTCATCGGCTCCAATCTCGTCAAGGCGCTCAACGCGCGCGGCGAGACGCAGATCCTCGCGGTCGACAATCTGCGCAACGCGCGACAAGTTCCGCAATCTCGTCGACTGCGACATCGCCGACTACTTCGACAAGGACGAGTTCCTGACGCGCTCGCCGACGGCGACTTCGACGACGACATCACCGCGGTGCTGCATCAAGGCGCGTGCTCGGACACGATGGAGACCGACGGCCGCTACATGCTGGCCAACAACTACCGCTACTCGGTGACGCCTGCTCGAGCATTGCCAGGACAACGACGTGCCGTTCCTGTACGCGTCCTCAGCGCGTCGGTCTATGGCGCGGGCCCGGCGTTTCGCGAGGAACGCGCCTGCGAGGCGCCGCTCAACGTCTACGGCTACTCGAAGTTCCTGTTCGACCAGTACGTGCGGCGCATGTTGCCCGAGCGCACGGCGCAGATCGCCGGTTTCCGCTATTTCAACGTCTACGGTCCGCGCGAGGCGCACAAGGGCGGCATGGCGTCGGTCGTGTGGCATTTCTTCAACCAGTATCGCGACACCGGCAAGGTGCAGCTGTTCGAGGGCTCGGGCGGCTACGCCGCGGGCGAGCAGCGGCGCGATTTCGTGAGCGTCGAGGACGTCGTCGCAGGTCAATCTCGACTTTCTCGACCATCCCGAGCGATCGGGCATCTTCAACCTGGGCACCGGCCGCTGCGACCGTTCAACACCGTGGCCGCGGCGACGATCAATGCCTGCCGCGCGGCGGATGGCAAGCCGGCGCTCGCCTTCGGCGATCTGCACCGCGCGGGCGCGATCGAGTACGTCGGTTTGCCCCCGGCTCGCGGGCAAGTACCAGAGTTTCACCAAGCCGATCTGACGCGGCTGCGCGCCGCGGGCTACTCGGAGCCGATGCAGGCGTCGAGGAAGGCGTCGCCGCGCTGCGTCCGTACTCCTCGCAGAGAAGTCTGTCAACCCGTAGTACCTCCTCCGCGTTCGGGCGTTGGAGCGGGTAGTCGACGCGCCGTGAGAGCGCGTACCTGCCGTAGTTGCGGAAAGGCTTTCGACCTTTTCCGCGGGCGCAGGCGCGACTGATCCATTTAAGGGGGAATTGATGAAACGATTCTTGTTGCTGCTTGCGACGCTGTTGTTTTCGGCGTTCGCGTTCGCGGCGGTGAACATCAACACCGCACCAAGGAAGAGCTCGAGGCACTGCCGGGTATCGGGCCGGTCAAGGCGCAGGCCATCATCGACTATCGCAAGGCCAACGGCCCGTTCAAGAGGCCCGAAGACGTCATGAAGGTCACCGGGATCAAGGAAGGCACCTTCGGCAAGATCAAGGACCAGATCTCGGTCAGCGGCGCGACGACGCCGGTAGCGCCGATAAGGCCGACGCCAAGGCAGCCGGCCGCCCCCGCCAAGACGGCAGCTCCGCCATGGCGCCAGCAGCAGCACCGGCCAAGACGACAGCGCCCGCACGCCGGCAGCCGCGCCGCGGCAGCACCAGCGCCGATGAAGGCCGACGCCAAGGCCGCGGCGCCGGCGGCAGCTGCGACGACGACCGAGGCCAAGCCGACCAAGGAAGACAAGGCCGCACAAGCCGAGGCCGACAAGGCCAAGGCAAGGCGGACAAGGCCGCGGCAAAGGCGCGATAAGGCCAAGGCAACGGCGCGAGGCATCACCGACCAAGACCAACCAGCCTGGCGCCGACAACGACGCAAGGCGAAGGCCAAGGCTGACAAAGCGGCCGCCGACAAGGAAGCCAAAGCCAAGGCCAAGGCCGACAAGGAAGCCAAGGCGACAGCGGACAAGGAAGCCAAAGAAGGCAAGGCCGACAAGGAAGCCAAGGCCAAGGCCGACAAAGCGGCAGCGGACAAGGCCAGGCCGACAAGGCCGCGGCGGACAAGGCCAAGAAGCCACCACCGACGCGCCAGCCAAGAAAGTAACGCAGTCGGCCGCATCACAGAACCCCGCCCGCGCGGCGGGGTTTGTTTTGCGCGTCGGGTAAAATGCTTGGCCACGTCAGCTCGACGCGCATCGAGCCGCCTTGATCGCCTCCATGTACAAGACAATCGAAGACACCGTCGGCAACACGCCGCTGGTGCGCCTGCAGCGCCTGCCGGGGGAGACCAGCAACGTCCTGCTCGCCAAGCTCGAAGGCAACAATCCCGCCGGATCGGTCAAGGACCGCCCGGCGCTGTCGATGGTCGCCGAGGCGGAAAAGCGCGGCGAGATCAAGCACGGCGACACGCTGATCGAAGCGACCACCGGCAACACCGGCATCGCGCTGGCGATGGCGGCGGCGATGCGCGGCTACAAGATGGTGCTGGTGATGCCCGAGCATCTGTCGGCTCGAGCGGCGCCAGACGATGCGCGCATTCGGCGCCGAGATCGTGCTCACGCCCAAGGCCGGCGGCATGGAGACCGCGCGCGACGTCGCGGAGAGGATGCGCGACGAAGGCAAGGGCATCATCCTCGACCAGTTCGCCAATCCGGACAATCCGCTCGCGCACTACCGCGGCACCGGGCCGGAAATCTGGCGCGACACCGAGGGCCGCGTCACGCATTTCGTTTCCAGCATGGGCACCACCGGCACGATCATGGGCGTGTCGCGATATCTGAAGGAGCAGAATCCGGCGATCGCGATCATCGGCTGCCAGCCCGACGAAGGTTCGCAGATTCCCGGCATCCGCAAGTGGCCCGAGGCCTACCTGCCGAAGATCTACGACGCAAGCGCGTCGATCGCGTCGAGCAGCGTCTCGCAAGCCGACGCCGAGGACATGGCGCGGCGGCTGGCGAGCGAGGAGGGCATGTTCGTCGGCATTTCATCGGGCGGCGCGTGCGCCGTCGCGCTGCGCGTTTCGCAGGAGGTGCAGAACGCGACCATCGTGTTCATCGTCTGCGATCGCGGCGATCGCTATCTGTCTACCGGCGTCTTCCCCGGATGACACTGCGTGCCGCGGCGACCCGGGCAACAGCGATCGCGAGAACCACGCGCTAGCATAAGCACGATGACGCCGACGCTCGTCTTCGACATCGAGACCGTTCCCGATGTCGCGGGCTTGCGCCGGCTGCATCGCTTGCCTATAGAGTTGCCGGACGCCGACGTGCGCGGTATGGGCAATGCAGCAGCGCCGCGCCGCGACCGGCAACGATTTCCTGCCGCTGTACCTGCAGCGCGTCGTCGCGATTGCTTGCGCGTTGCGCGAGGGCAATACGTTCAGCGTGTGGTCGCTCGGTGAGCTCGACGATGACCGAGCCGGAGCTGATCCGCCGCTTTTTCGATGGGCTCGATCGCTATGTGCCGCAGCTCGTGTCGTGGAACGGCGGCGGATTCGACCTGCCGGTGCTGAACCATCGCGCGCTGATCCACGGCATCACGGCGGCGAAGTTCTGGGACTGGGGCGACGACGATCGCGATTTCAAGTTCAACAGCTATCTCGGCCGCTATCACACGCGTCATCTCGACCTGATGGACGTGCTGGCGATGTATCAGCCGCGCGCCAACGCCGGCCTCGACGCGATGGCGAGACTGTGCGGATTTCCCGGCAAGCTCGGCATGGACGGCAGCGAGGTTCACGCCGCGTTCCAGGCAGGCAAACTCGATGACATCCGGCGCTACTGCGAAACCGACGTGATGAACACGTACCTGCTCTACCTGCGCTTCCGCCTGCTGCGAGGAACGATGTCGGCAGGGCAGTACGCGAGCGAAGTGCTCGCTGGCTCGGGACAAGGTCGCCGCGACCAATGCGCCGCATTGGCGCGAGTTCATCGCGGCGTGGGACGCGAACGCGTAGATCACGCGTAGCAAGCAGCTGCTATCGCGGCGGCCGCCGCTTACCCGTTACGCTCGCAGTATCGGCAGCGGCGCAAATGTGCCGCCGAGCGGAGCCGCAGACGGCACGCCCCACCAGCGATCGAGCGCAGTGGCGTAGACGCTGCGAAAATCAATTGCGTAGCCAGTGTTGCCGTCGCCGGTCAGCCGATCGAGCCGGGGCTGTTCGCCGTAGATGCCGCCGTCGACGCGCCCGCCGAGCGCGAAATGCGCGCTCGCCGTGCCGTGGTCGGTACCGCCGGACAGATTTTCCTTCGGCCGCCGTCCGAATTCCGCGTAGGTCAACACCAGCGTGTTGTTCCATTTGCCCAATTCGTCGAGCGCGCTCTTGAGCGCGACGATGCCGCCGGCCAGATCGCCGAGCAGACGAGCCTGGGTCGAGAGCTGTCCGCTGTGGGTGTCGAATCCGGAAAGCGTCACTCGCACCACTGCGACCCCGGCGCGATTGGCAATGACCTGGCACGCGGTCTTGATCGCATTGCCGAATCCGTTCTGTGGAAATTCGGTCTTGAACGCGTGGTTGGCGTTCAGATGCGAAGCCGCCTGCATGATGTCCGCCTTCGACCTTGAGGATGTGGGCGAGCGCTTTGTTGTTTCGCGCCGTCCCTTCGTCGGTGGCCAGGCGTGCCTGGCGGAGGAACTGCTCGGTATTCGTCAGCGCAACGGCGCGCGTTCCGCCACCGGCGAGCGGACCCAAGATCGGGCGAGCCGATGATGACGCCATCCGCGACGAAAGCCTTCGGCGTAGGCGCGGTGCTGAACGTGCGCGTGAGCCAGCCGTCCTGAAGATATTCCTCGCTTCGGGATGCAGTATCCCAAATCTCTATCGAGCGAAAATGCGACAGATTGGGATCGGGATAGCCCACGCCCTGCAGCAGCGCGAGCTCGCGACTCTTCCACAGGGGCAGCAGCGGCGCGAGCGCCGGATGCAGGCCGAATGCATCCGACAGCGGGACGACCTGATCGCGAGGGATAGCGAGCTTCGGCCGCAATTCGTAGTAGGCGGGATCGCTGTACGGAATGACGGTATTGAGACCGTCGTTTCCGCCTTTGAGCTCGATCAGCACCAGCAGGTTGCGATAGTCGATGCCCGCCGGGGCGGTCGCCCAGGCGACGCTGGCGCCGAAATTGGGCGCGAGTGCGATCAAAGGCGTCGACGCGGCGAGTCGTAAAAAGCGTCGGCGGTTGAGGCCGGCGTTGACCTGGTCCGCGTCCTTCCTGTTCGCAATGTCGTTCATTCGCGTCTCGCTCGAGGTTTCACTGGAGTTCTCACTTAAGCTCGTCATTTGAGCTGATAAGCCGCGTCGAGGACGACACCGCGCACCAGCTCCAGCGGTTGACCGTGGTCGAGATCGCCTTGCGGCGCAGTCGCCAGCAATAGATCCACGGCGACACTGCTTACGTTCACTGCCGAAGACGATGCCGATGTTTGCAATCGCGCGAACCATGCCGCGCTGTCGAAAGGCACGTTGGTCACTCCGCGTTCCATGGCTCGTCTGAAACGGGCTTGGCGCGCCTTGTCCGGGTCGTCTGCACCTTGCGGCGCAATGGCCTGTTTGGGTGCGGCGGCGACCATTCTTTCGTTGTTTTCGGCGTCGGCCGCCCGTTTCGCTGCCATCGCCGGCGTTGCTGCCGGGTCGTCGGCACGAAACAGTCGTTCCAGAAATTGTTTGCGCGCGAGCAGCGTCGTGGTGTTGATCCATGTCTCCTGGCCGGGCCAACCTTTGACATTGGGCGGCGAAAAGAGGTTTTGCCCCATGCCGGCAGCCGCGACTGCGAACGGCAAGGTTTCGGCTGGATGCAACTCGAATTGCTGCAACGTTCCGACGACCAGATCGACCGGCGACTTGACCAGCACGCCGCGGTTTTCGGGCGCGTAGAACGCGTCCGACGTGATCAGACCATAGCACCGCAGCCTTGATATCGTACCGGGTGTCGCGAAAACGCTTGGCGATGCGGCGCACTTCAGCGGGGTCCGGGTCCGGCGAGATGAACTCCCGCCACAGCTTGGCAGTAATGAACTCGGCGGTCGCCGGTTGCGCCAGCAGAAGGTCGAGCACCTGGTCGCCATCGAGGTTGCCGGTCCTGCCGAGGACTGTTTTCGTCCCATAGTCGTGGATGCCTCGTCGGAACATGAATTCGCCGCTGTCGCGATCGAGACTCCATCCGGTAAATGCGCGAGCGGACTCCTTGATGTCGCGCTCGTGAATACTGGCCTTCGCCTAACGTGAAGAGCTCCATCAATTCGCGCGCGAAATTCTCGTTCGGCGTGCCCTTGCGATTCTGGGCACTGTCGAGATAGATCACCATTGCCGGGTCGCGCGCCATCGCGTGCAGCAAGTCGCCGAAATTGCCAAGGGCGTTGGCACGCAGCGTCATGTTCTGTCGATACATCAATTCGCTCAACTTGACCTTTTGCTGGCTGGAGACGAAATGGTTGTGCCAGAACAGCGTCATGCGTTCGGTCAACGGCGTCGGTGTGACCAGCATTTCCCCGACCCACCACGCGCGCAATTCCAGTCCTTCGCGTATCTGCTCCTGCTGGAATGCCTTGCGCTCCGCGTCGGTCGCTTTGCCTCCGCGCGGATAACGCAATGCGTTGGCCTCATCGGTCCATGCGGGCGGTGAAGTCATCGCTACCGTGCGAGTGTTGGCCAGCAACTCAAGCGCGGCTTCGGCGCGGGTCTTGCCGACGAAACGCCTCACCTCGAAGTCGCTTGCGCCGAACCCGGTGCGATTGAGCAAGTGCCGCGCGTCGTCGTAGCTGAGCTTCTGGCCTACGCTCGCAATCGGCGATGGAGCAGGCACCGCTGTAGCGGATGCGGATGCAATGAGACCCGCGTTGATCGCCGCAGCCAAGACGGCAATCGCGACGCGCGAATTGAGCCAGCGACAGCGCGCCGACGAGGAGGAACTCGCTTGCAGCAGGGTCGGGGCGTATGACGCGATGGGGACGACGTAGCATCGGGTTGCCTGCGATGTCGGACCTTACTTATAACGCGTCGATGCGACCCGGTGTTGACCGTGCGCGTCCCACGGTTGTAACAGCGTGTTGCGTTTTTCTGGAGTCGTTACGGGCGACTGCGCGGCAACTGCGCCGCAACCGGGCCGCCGAGCACCGCAGCGTGTCAACAGGCCGGTCTTGCGCTACAGGAACAGACTTCCGCGACCGACTTCGACGACCTGACCCGAAACAAAGATGCGACCTGCGGCATCGACGGCGAGGCCCAGTTGACAAGGGCGTCCCACCGCGACCCCCTGGCTGATCGCGAGAGTCTGCGGCCGTGGCGCCCCTGTGGCGACGAGCCATCCCCCCAGATTTGCACACGCCGAACCTGTTCCCGGATCTTCGATGACTGCGCCGTGCTTCGGAAAGAAGAAGCGTGCGGTGACGGCACTCGCCGACGCGTGTGACCAAACGTAGGCCATCGCTCGCCCTGTGCCGCTGCCCACCTTTCCATAGCGCGCGATCAGGGCCGCGTCGGGATTGCAACGTTCGACCGCGGCGACGCTTAGCAGTGGAATGACCAATTGCTCGCTGCCAGTATCGACCCACAGCGGCGTTGTCCCGAGGTCGGCCGGGGTCACGCCGAGCATTGCGGCGAGTTGCTCGCGCGAAGCGCTGACCTCGCGCGTACGAGGCGCTTTGGCTTCCAGTGTCCAGCGATCTCCGTCCGCGTTGACCGGCACGATGCCGGCGCGCATTTCCAGCGTGACGGCGTTGCCGGTGCCGAGCAAGGCGCGCACGACGTGCGCGCTACCCAGCGTCGGATGACCGGCGAAGGGCATCTCGAATGTCGGCGTAAAAATGCGGACGCGCGCCGTCGCGGTGCTCGAAGGCAGCACGAACGTGGTCTCAGAGAGGTTGAACTGCAGCGCCAAAGCCTGCATCGTTGCATCGTCCAGTCCGCTACCATCCTCGACGACGGCGAGCGGATTGCCGCTGAGGCGCCCCTCCCGGACAAAAACATTGACGATGCGAAAGCGATACTCTTTCATCAGTGCTCCAGTACCGTAACGAAATCGTTATTCAACACAGCGATGACCTCGTGAGCCAGCGCGTCGAACCCCGTCGGCGATATGTCGCGCACGTGCAACGACTTCAACGGCTGCGGCTTCGAGAAATGCTGCTTCAGCGAGCGACGGTAGCTCGGGTCGTAATGCAGTTCGAGCAGTTCACGGACCAGCGTATCCCAGTCCGCGTTCTCTGCGAACCCATTCCAGCGCGCGAGTGTCTGCTTCCCATGCAGCGCCACCAACGGAGCCAGGCGCTGCGTCAACGTTGCAGGCTCGGCGACGAAATGCCGGTATTCGTCGCGAAGCAGGGCGACGCGTTGATCCAACGGTGTTTCGACGACGATGCGCTGTCCGGACCGAATCGCCAACAACAGCGATTCGGGCAACTGCATCGCGCCGATGCGTCTACTCTCGGACTCGACAAAAACGGGACGCGCGGGATCGAATGCATCGAGACGCGCACAGAGCTGCGTTTCAAACCATTTCTGCGATGGTTGGACGGCGTCGGGCAATTCGCCGAGCAAGGAGCCGCGATGCTGCGCAATGGCTTCGAGGTCGAGTGTCTGCGCCATTTGCGTGCGCCAGCGCTCGAAGGAGCTGGCTCTTGCCGGAACCGGTGAGCCCGCAAATGCACGAAGAAACGCAGACGCAAGGGCGCAACTTCGAGGCGCGACACCACGTGACGGCGATAGCTTCGGTAGCCTCCATCGAGCTGCATCGCACGCCAGCCGATTTCGTTGAGACGTGCGTCAACGAACGGCTGCGCTGGCCGCCGCGCCAGCAGTAAATCAGCGGACGCCACTCGCGGGGCTTGTCGGCGAAGGCGTTGTCCAGCATGGAGGCGATATTTCGCGCCACGAGCGCCGCACCGAGCTTGCGCGCCGCAAACGGCGAAGCGACAAACATCGTTCCGACTCGCTCGCGTTCATCGTCATCGAGGACCGGATGATTGACGGCGCCAGGAAGGTGATCTTCGGCGAACTCCGAAGGACTGCGAACGTCGATGCGATCGGGATAGTCGCCAAGCGCCGTTGATCGATCCGACCCGACGGATAGAGCACGGCGCTCACGCGGCCTTCCGTGCGGCTCGCAGCAGCGGCAAAAGTTGGGTCCAGATGTTGTCGAGCATTTTCGACTGCGCTGCGACGACCGGGTGGATGCGATCTGGCCTGGAACATCGCGTCGTCGGCGGCAAAGCCCTCGAACAGGAAAGGCACGGCGGCTGCGTTGCGCGCCTTGGCAACGTCTGCGTATATCGCGCCAAAACGCTGCACATACGACGGCCCGTAGTTGGGAGGCAGTTGCATCCCGACCAATAGGACTCGCGCGCCGGCTTTTTGCGCTGCCAGCGTCATCGCGTCGAGATTCGCGCGCATCGCATCGAGGCTGCCGCCGCGCAGGCCATCGTTACCGCCGAGTTCGATGATCACGATTTCCGGCCGACGCGTCGCGAGCAGTGCAGGCAGGCGCGCCAGGCCTCCTGCCGTAGTGTCGCCGCTGATGCTGGCGTTGACGACGCGGTAACTGTAGCGCTGCGCGTCCAGGCGCTGCTGCAATAGCGTCGTCCAGCCGGTGTTGGCGGGCAAGCCGTAGCCGGCAGAAATGCTGTCGCCAACGACAAGAATTACCGGATCCTGTCGTTGGGCGTGCGCTGGAACTGTCGTTGCGCGCCGCCGCAACGAGAAACGATAGCAGGACCATGCGGCGTACGGCGGAGAAAGCAATCATGACGCATTGTAGAGGCGCCACGGATGCGACGCAAAAGGGCGGCATCGCGACCAAGGTAGAATGACAAGCTCGCGATAGCAATCGCTACGGCAACAATCCGACCGGCGCCAGGTCCTCGATATCGCCGCCGTTGTTTGTTGCAGATCGACGTCCCATCGCACATGCAAGGTGGCAAAGATCGGCGCTTCATCCTCCAGGCCCTTCGACTTGCGCGCACCCATCGGCGCAGGCCGCGTGACTGATGCAGCAGCGACGCATGGCGATTCGGCGTCGGCCGTGCCGATCGCGGATCCGGTCATCCGCGCCGTAAAGCTCTCCAAGGAAGTGCAAAGCGGCGAGCTGCCGCTGAAAATTCTCGATGGTGTCAGCTTCGACGTCGATGCCGGCGTCGAGCGTTGCGATCGTTGGGGCGTCCGGTTCGGGCAAGACGACGCTGCTCGGCTTGCTGGCCGGGCTCGATCGCCCGACATCGGGCGAGGTCTGGCTCGGCGCGATGGCGCTCAATGGCCTGTCGGAAGACGCTCGCGCGGCGTTGCGCCAGCGTTGGTTGGGTTTCGTCTTTCAGTCGTTTCAGTTGCTGCCTGCGCTGACTGCGCTGGAGAACGTGATGTTGCCGTTGGAGCTGGCAGGCGCCGGCGATGCCGCTCTCCGGGCGCGCGATTGGCTCGATCGCGTTGGCCTTGCGAAGCGCGTCACGCATTATCCGAAGCAACTCTCGGGAGGCGAGCAGCAGCGCGTGGCGATCGCGCGCGCGTTCGCCGGCGAACCCCGGGTGCTGATGGCGGACGAACCGACGGGAAATCTGGACGGCGCCACCGGCGGCGAAATCGCCGACCTGATGTTCCGCCTCAATCGCGAACGCGGAACGACCTTATTGCTCGTCACCCACGATGTGACGGTTGCCTCGCGTTGTGCGCGCCGCCTGTCTCTCGCAGCGGGACGTCTGGTCGGCGACGAGCGCGAGTAGCGAGATGAACGCGTCGTGAACACGTTCAGGCTCGCCATGCGCATGCTGGCGCGCGACTGGCGCGCCGGAGAGTTGCGCGTGCTCGCCGCGGCGCTGGTGCTGGCAGTGGCGAGCGTCGGCACCGTTGGATTTTTCACCGATCGCGTCCGCGGTGCATTGACGGTCCAAGCCAATCTGCTGCTCGGTGCCGACCTGATGCTGTCGGGTGACCGCCCTCTCGGCGATGACTACGCGCGCGAAGCGCACGCTCGGGGCCTCGCGACTGTCCCGGTCATCAAGTTCAACAGCATGGTGCAAAGCCCATCGGCTGCGAACGGCGGTGCGGGCTCGGCAGTTGATCCTGCTGCCAACGGCGGTGCGGCGGTCCTCGCCGATGTGAAGGCGGTCACTGACGGTTATCCGTTGCGCGGCGCGATCGTGCTGGTCGATCCGAGCGAGCCGGCAGGCAGGCCGACGCGGGGCATTCCGCCCCCCGGTGAAGTGTGGATCGACACGCGTCTCGCCGCGCGCCTGAATGCGCGCGAAGGCTCGATGCTTTCGATCGGTGAATCGACACTCAAGGTCGGTGCGATCGTGGCCCAGGATCCCGAGGTGACGAGCGGATTGTTGGCGCTCGGTCCGAAGCTGATGATGAATCTCGCCGATGTGCCCGCGACCAAGTTGCTGCAGCCGGGAAATCGGGCAGCCTATCGGCTGCTCGTCGCCGGCGACGGCGCCAACGATTTTCGTGATTGGGCGAAGGCGCGTCTGGCGCGCGGGCAACGCATCGAATCGATCCGCGATTTGCGACCCGAAGTGCGCCAGACTCTCGAACGAGCCGAGAAATTTCTGGGACTGGCTGCGCTGGTCGCGGTGATTCTCGCCGCGGTGGCCGTGGCGCTCGCCGCGTCGCGCTATTTGCGACGTCATCTCGATGCGGCGGCAATGATGCGCTGTCTCGGCGCGCCGCAGTCGCAGATGCTGGTGTTGTTCGCGTTGCAGTTTTTCACGCTGGGGATTGCAGCGAGCATCGTCGGCTGTCTCATCGCCCTCGTCGGCCAACAATTGCTGATCGTCCTGATGGGGACGATCGTTCAGGCCGACCTGCCACCTCCTGGATGGCGGCCTGGCATTGCCGCGATGGCCAGCGGATTGGCGTTGCTGTTTGGCTTTGCGCTGCCGCCGCTGATTGCACTGTCGCGCGTTCCGCCGCTGCGCGTGTTGCGCCGTGACTTGGGCTTGCCGCGCGCGGGAGGCTGGGTCGCTTATGCGCTGGGCGCTGCGACCGTCGCTCTTTTGATCGGCTGGCAGGCGCAGGATGCGAAGACCGGTCTGATCATGGTCGGCGGCATCGTCGCCTTGCTCGTTGTCGCTGCGCTGCTGGCGCGTGCAATGATCGCCGTGTTGCAACGCCTGCCGCAGCGTGGCTACAGCTGGCGCTACGGGCTGGCCAACCTGCGACGCCGACCCCTTGCGTCGAGCTTGCAGGTGGGCGCGCTGGGACTCGGCTTGATGGCGCTGCTGCTCCTGACGCTGATCCGCGGCGACCTGATGTCGAACTGGCGCGCTACCTTGCCGCCGGACGCTCCCAACATGTTCCTGGTCAATATCCTGCCCGACCAAGTCGATGGCGTGCGCAGCCAACTGTCAGAAACAGACCGGCATCGAAATCCCGATGTATCCGATGGTGCGCGGACGGCTGGTGGCGATCAACGATGCGCCAGTCGACTCGACGCGCCTCGCCGACGATGGTGCACGGCGCCTGGCGGAGCGTGAATTCAACCTCTCGTGGATGGCCGATCTGCCGCGCAACAATCGCGTCGTCGCGGGAACATGGTGGAGCAAAGGCGAAACCGGCGGCATATCGCTCGAGAACGGCATCGCCGAAACGCTCGGCATCAAGATCGGCGACACCTTGACCTATGACATCGTCGGAACGCGCATCAGTGCCAAAGTCACGAGCCTGCGCAAAGTCGACTGGGACAGTTTTCGCGTCAATTTTTTCGCGGTGTTCCCTCCCGGTGCGCTCGACGCGATGCCGACCACCTACATTGCAGCGGCCCGGACCCCGAACGATGGCGGTAAATGGCTGACGGGCTTCGTGCAGAATTTCCCCAATGTGCTTGCCATCGATGTCAGCGAAATCCTGCAGCAGATCGGCGCAATCGTCGATCAGGTCGCGCGCGCAGTCGAATTCGTTTTCCTGTTCACGCTTGCTGCGGGCGTGCTCGTACTCGAGGCCGCGATCTCCGCGACGCAGGACGAACGTCTCTTCGATGCCGCGATTCTGCGCACCTTGGGGGCGAGTCGCCGCCAGCTGTCGGTAGCGCAAGTCGCTGAATTCCTGGCCCTGGGCGCGTTGGCGGGCGTGGTCGCTGCAGCCGGCGCGACGGCGGTCGGCTACGTGCTGTCCAGTCGGGTCTTCCAGATTCCGTTCGGCTGGAACCCTTGGGTGTGGCTGATTGGCATTGTCGGCGGCAGCGCCTGCGTAGCCCTGGCAGGATGGCTGGGCACGCGGGCGACCCTACGCCGACCACCCCTTGCCGTGCTGCGGGAGTTGGGCGGCTAGCTATTGTCTCTGGCGCCGAACGCACGGGCGCTGCTCACGAGCCTCCCGATTGGCAAATGAGAACGATTCGCGTTATGATATGCGCGTGATCCTGCTCACTATCCTGTAGGCCCCAATGTCCTTGGCACGCCGTGCCTTATCGCTCTTTGTGCTGGCGCTCGTCTCGGCCAACAGCGCCCTGGCGCTGGAAGTGCCTGTGGGCAAGCCGCAGCATCAGGCGGGGATGGAGGTAGCGGTCGTCTATTTGCAGCCGGTCGTCATGGAACCCGACGGCATGATGCGTCGCGCCGCCGATTCCGACATCCATCTCGAAGCGGACATTCATGCTCAGAGCGATAACGCCAACGGTTTTGCCGACGGCGCCTGGATGCCGTATCTCGGAGTCACCTACGAGATCACCAAGCAGGGCGCCACGCAAAAGCTCACGCGGCGACATGATGCCGATGGTGGCCAATGACGGGCCGCACTACGGCGACAACGTCAAGCTGCTCGGGCCCGGAAAATACCACCTCAGGCTGACGATCTCGCCCCCTGGCACGGCGACCCATTTCGGCCGACACACCGACAAGGAAACCGGCGTCGGCCCCTGGTTCAAGCCGTTCAGCGTCGACTATGACTTCGTCTACGCTGGCGTGGGTAAGAAAGGCGGCTATTGATGCAGCGTCGATCGCGTGCACGGATGAGTGCGAAGCCATGGCGGCTCCTCGCCGCGATGGCGACGATGGTGCTTGCTCGCGCCACTTGCGCAGGCAGAAGACCTGGTCGTGTATCAGATCGTCGCTCGCGACGGCAAATTGACACCGAGCACGATCGAGGTTCCTGCCGGCAAGCGCTTCAAGATCGAAATCAGCAACGAAAGCACTACGCCGATCGAATTCGAAAGTCGCGCGCTCAAGCAGGAAAAAGTACTCGCTGGAGGCGCCAAATCCTCCGTCGTCATCAATGGCCTGAAGCCGGGCACGTATCCGTTCTTCGACGAGTATCACCCCGACACGTCGAAGGGCCAGGTTGTCGTCAAATGAAACGAACAGCGTATCGCTCGCGACGCGAGCCGTCCGGCGCGCTCGGGGCAAATATCGGCACGAGGATCCATGGGTAACGCCCTGTTCATCATCTGGCGCGAGTCCGCCGAGGCCATGCTTGTCGTCGGCATTCTCTACGCGTGGCTTCGGAAGCAACCCGATGCCGGTCGCGGCATGCGCTACCTGTGGGGAGGAGTCGGTGCGGGGATAGCGCTTGCGCTGGTACTCGCGGCGGTCATGCTGGGCATCGCCAAGACCCTATCCGATCAGGGTCTCGAATATTTCCAGACGGCGATGATGTTGATCGCCGCCGCTTTGATCGTGCAGATGGTGTTCTGGATGCGTCGCCACGGGCGCACGCTAAAGCGCGACCTCGAGCAGAACATGGCCAAGGAAACGTCGGCCGCCAACTGGTGGGGGCTGTTGACCGTCGTCGCCCTCGCGGTCGGTCGCGAAAGCGCGGAAACGGTGGTCTTCCTCTATGGCCTGGGCTCGCAGCACGAAAGCACGTGGGCTTTCCTCGGCATACTCGTGCTCGGGCTGGCTGCCGCCTATGCGCACCTTCTGGGCGCTGCAGCAGGGCGGCAAATACATTTCGTGGCGCACGTTTTTCCGGATCAGTGAAATGCTGTTGCTGCTGCTCGCAGGCGGCTTGCTCGTTTCCGCGGTCGAAAAGCTGATTTCGTTCGACATGCTCCCGGCGCTGATCGACCCGATGTGGGACGCCTCGGCCGTGCTCGACGATGGTGGTCGTTTCGGCGGCCTGCTCTCGGCGTTCACCGGCTATCGCGCACGTCCGTCGCTGTTGGTGTTGCTGGTATTGATCGTCTATTGGACGGCAGTCGCCGTCGCGATTCGGCGAAGCAATCGGGCGTCAGCGTCCAAGCCGAACTCTCGCGTCGCCGCAAGTTCTGACGCCGTTGGACAGCAGGCGACGAAGAAGTCGTGAGCGACGCGCAGACTGCGGTCGTATTTCCGGTCTCGACGCAGTTCGGACCCAGGCGAGGACCTTTCTCACGCGCGCTGGCCGCAGCGGGCGAATGGCTGCGCATTCATGCGAAGACGATTCGCGTCGTCCAATGGTTCGTCGTTGCTGCGTACGTTTTTCTGATTGCGGTGCCCGCTTTTCTGCCGCTTCCCACCGAAGAGGCGCATTGGTACAACAGCCTCGCGGTACTCGCGCAGTGGCTTTTCTGGGGCGTGTGGTGGCCGTTCGTGATCCTTTCGATGTTGGTCGTTGGGCGCGCGTGGTGCGGCCTGTTTTGTCCTGAAGGCACCTTGACCGAAGCCGTCAGCAAGTTCGGGCTGGGCCGCGCTGTGCCGCACTGGATGAAGTGGAATGGCTGGCCGTTCGTCGCATTCGCGCTGACGACAGTGTTCGGACAGCTCGTCAGCGTTTATCAATATCCGACCGCCACGCTTGCTCGTATTGGGTGGGTCGACGGTCGCTGCTATCGCTGTCGGCCTGGTCTACGGTCGCAGCAAGCGCGTCTGGTGCCGCCATCTCTGCCCCGTCAACGGTGTCTTTTCGGTTCTCTCGCGAGTCGCACCCGTGCATTTCGCGGTCGATACGAGCAGCATGGAGCGCCAACGCCGGGCGCATCGCCGTGCATCCGGTGAACTGCGCGCCGATGGTGCGCATCCGCCGCATGACGGGTCCGTCGGAATGCCACATGTGCGGCCGCTGCAGCGGCTTGCGCGGCGCGATTGCGCTGGAAGCAAGACCGCCCAACCGCGAAGTCGCAACGCATGCGCGTCGATCAGGCGCCACGGCTGGGACGCAGCACTGATCGTGTTCGGCATGATCGGACTGGCAATCGGTGCATTTGAATGGAGCGCGACGTCGGCCTTTGTTTCGCTGCGCACCTCAGCCGCAGGATGGTCATCGACCACGGTCCGGCGTGGCTCCTCGCCGAAAACGCGCCGTGGTGGCTGCTGACCAACTATCCCGAAGCGCACGATGTATTTACGTGGCTCGACGGCGGACTGATCACCGGCTGGATCGTCTCCACGGCTGTCATCGTCGGTGTCTGGATAAGCGCCTGCCTCGCATTGGCGGGGAGGGCATTGGGCGCCGACTGGCGTGTGCGTGCGATGGCGTTGAGCTACGCGCTGATTCCGCTGGCTGGCACGGGACTGTTCGTCGGCCTGACGAGCCTGACGTCGATGCTGGCGCGCGCTGAGGGCATGCACCTGACCTGGCTGCCTGCCGCGCGTGCGGGACTGTTGCTCGTCAGTGCTGGATGGAGCATCTGGCTGGCGCACCGGCAGATCGGCAGCCAGGCGTCCCCTTCAAGCGAACGCGTCTATGCCTCGAACAATGGCACCGTCATCGCGGGCAACGCGTCGACCGGCGAACACGCGGCAGCGCTGGCCGCGTTTGTACTGGCGGTCGCGGGTGTGCTCGCGGCATGGAGTCCGTTCGTCTTTCGTTTGTTCTAACCGCGCCGGGCAGCCTTCGCGCGATTCGGTTCGCCGTGGAACCGTCGCTTCATCTGCGCCGACGTCGCGTGGCGCATGCTCAGCGACCAGCGAAAACCTCTTCGCGCGTCAGCAAGCGCGATACTCCCCACAGCGCCAGGACGGTCAATGCCAGTGGGACCGCGGCGCTCTGTACCCACGACAGCAACGAAATGACATCGCCGCGCAACGCGCGGGACAGCAGCGTGTACTGGCTCGATATCGGCGCCCAGATCAGCCATGCCGATTCTTTCTTCTGCAGGAACATCTGCACAACCGGCAGCATGCTCGCGACGAACAGCAGTACTTGCATGTTTGCCTGCGCTTCCTTCAGCGTGCGGCCGCGCAAGCCAAGGTAGAGCAGCACGGCAGGAAGCATCAGCATCAGAGGGGCGAGGACGAACAGGAAGCGCGCGAGTTCGGTCGCGCCGAACAGGAACGGCACGCCGATCGCCGGCAGCGGCGCGAAGTTGAGGGTCAGATAGAACCCGAGCAAGGTAAGCAGCACGACGATCGCCCCGAACGCGACAATCGCGAGCCACTTGCCGACCGCCAACTGTAGCGGCGTGAGCGGCGTCGCCAGAAGGGGTTCGAGCGACCCGCGTTCACGCTCGCCCGCGGTCGTATCGAGCGCAACGGCGATGCTTCCCATCATCGTGGCCAGCAGACCGTAGTAGGCGACCAGAAAAAGGATCAGCGACCCCGATTGCTGCGGCGTGGCGAGGTCAATGTTCTCTACTTTCAGCGGCGCCGCGACTTCCGGCGCGATGCCACGCAGCAGCAGTCGTTGCGTCCCCCACTGGCCGTTGTACGCGCGGAGCAGGCTTTGCGCCGATTCGATGGATGCCCGCGCCCGGTCGCGCGAGCGGTCGTACACCAGTTTGACCGTCGCTGCCTTCCCGGCGGCGACATCGCTTTCGAATGCGCCGTCGACGACAAGAACGACATCGAGATCGCCGTCTCGTATCTTCTTTTCAAAGTCATTGGGCGCGGTACTTATCTTCGCCTCGCCGCGTCGCAGGAATTCGATCAATGCAGGGGCGTATTCCGCACCGACGACCGGCAGTGCCAGGTCGCGCGCTTTCTCCGCCTGATTGGCGACCATGTTCAGGATCAGGACGATGAATATCGGACCCGCGGCGATCGCCGTCAGCAGGCTGACCACCAAGGTGCGCCGATCGCGAAACGTGTCGAGCAGTTCCTTGCGGGTGACGGTGAGCGGGCGCGAAGCGCGGTTCATGCTGCCAGTCCTTCGCTGGATCCCAACAGACTCACGAATGCTTCTTCGAGCGAAGTCTCGCCGGTGCGGGCGAGCAATTCTGCGCGGGTGCCGTCGGCTTGGACCTGACCGCGACCGAGAATGACGATGTGATCGCAGAGCGCGGCGACTTCCTGCATCACGTGGGTGGAGATCAGGATGCATTTGCCTTGCGCCCGCAGCGAGCGCAGCAGGTCGCGCAGCCCGCGAATGCTCATGATGTCGAGCCCGTTGGTGGGCTCGTCGAGCATGATGGTGGCCGGATCGTGGACCAGCGCGCGGGCGATTGCGACCTTCATCTTTTCGCCTTGCGAATAGCCCTGCGTTCGGCGGTCGGCAATGGCTGTCAGACCGAGTTGCGTCAACAGGCGATCAATGCGAGCCTCGGCGACGTCGCCGCGCAGGCCGTGCAGTGCGGCGTAGTAGCGAATGTTCTCGCGTGCGGTCAAGCGCGCGTAGAGTCCGCGCGCATCGGAAAGGACGCCAATCTTCTCGCGAACGATGTAACGCTCGCGAACAACATCACTGCCATCGATGGTCGCGCTGCCACCGTCGGGCGAGATCAGGGTCGCCAGCATTCGAAGCAGCGTCGTCTTGCCTGCTCCGTTGGGGCCGAGCAAACCGGTGATGGCCCCATCGTCCGCGCGAAAGCTGGCGCCGTCGACGGCTTTTATCTCGTGGCGCTTGCCGAAGGCCTTGACCAATCTGTCGACGACGATCATGCCTCCTCCATCGCCGTGATCCGAGTCGCTTGGGTCACTTGGTTGGCCGCGTTGATTGACTTGGGGTAGTCGATTCAGTTGCCTCAGTCGACTGCATTGGCTCACCCAGCGGAGTCGCCTTGTCTACGGGCGCCAAAACTGAGGTGAACAGCGGTGGACGCTTGCTGGCCGCGAAGAAGTCGATGCATGACTGAGGAAGCTTCGCAAACCCGGCGTCGTCGATGAACGCTTCGACCAGGCGTGGCGCGCAGGCATGAGGCGACACGATATGCCCGTAGCCCGTCGCGACGATGTGGCGGCTATTGGAAAGGCTGCGCGCGACCAATGCTCCGTCGGCGGGCGGTGTTACCGGGTCGAGTCCGCCCGACAGCAGCAGGACCGGCTTGTCGCTCGTCAGCGGCGCGTAGAAATCCGGCGAAACGACGGGACGTGGCCACTCGGCGCATGCCGCCAGCGTGCGTTCGGCCAACGCCGGCACGCGCAGCGTCGCCAGGACGCTGCGCGCTTCTTCACTGCTGACGCGAGGCGCGTCTTCGGCGCAGGTCACAGCAAAATGCAACGCCAGATTCATGGTTCGCGCGGCTTCGTCGCCGAACAGGATTCCCGCCGCGGCCAGCGGCGCGTAGTCCCCAGCTTCGGCACGACCGAGCAACGCCGGGATGAGGCTTGCGAATTCGGGCACGTAAACCAAGCCGTGCAGCGCTGCGATCACCATGTCGAACGACCGCCTGACAGCATGAACGCGTCCCGTTCGAGGGTCGACAATGCTAATGCGCTGCATCGCCTCGGTGCCTGCCTCCGTGTGCGCACGTATGCGCGCCAGTGTCGCATCGAGGTCTGGATACGCCGCGTTGCATGCCGGGCTCGCAGCACACGCAGCAATGACGGCGCTTATGGCTGCTTCACGCGACGCCCAGACATCGAGGCTGATGCGCAAGCCGGGCGGCACGACGCCGTCGAGCACGGCGCTACGTACGCGGTCCGGGTAACGCCGCAGGTATTCCTGCGCGACGCGCGTCCCGTAGGAACCGCCCCACAGGTTGATGCGCTGATAGCCCAGAGCGGAGCGCACCGCGTCGACATCCGCGACGAAGATCGAAGTGGTGTATTGCGTGAGATCGGCCTTCGCCGCGGTCCGCAACTGTTGAAGACATTGGTGAACGGCGCCGGCCAGCGCCTCCGGTTCGGCGAGATCATCAAATGGATCGCGCGGAGCCAATGCCGGGCAGTCGAGAGGCGCCGTTTTTCCCGTGCCGCGCTGATCGATCAACACGATGTCGCGCGTGCGCCGCACTCCGGACAGCGCGCCCGCAAGCGGTGCGAGCGCCTCCGACGATTGTCCGGGACCGCCTGCCAGCATGAACAGTGGATCCGGTTTCGGCGACAGGGTGTTCGCCGGTAGCACGGTGACGGCGATCTCGAGGATTCTTCCTCCGGGCTTTGACCGGTCCTCAGGAACGTCGACCACGCCACATTGCGCGGCGCTTGACAGATTCGGCAGCCGGCACTCGTGTAGTTCGATCTGGCGACTTCCGCTCTTGTCCGAGCATCCGGCGATGGTCGCAAGCAGACAGGATAACCCGCAGCACAACGCTCCCCGCATTGCTGCGTGCATCGATTTCATCGAGAAAAACGGGTTGTCGCGGCGGGCCGGCAATGTTGGCGTGATGCGGAGCGAGACGAAGTGAGCAAAGTTTAGCAGACGGCGGCTGCGGGACGAGCGCAGCGAATGTGGGTGCGCAATGGACAGGGGGGTCGCGTGTTTCTATACTGAGTCTTCTCATCTGCGATCGTCCATCATGTCGCAACATCGACTCGAGCCGGGTATCGTCACCGACTTTCGCGATCGCCTGAGTTACGGCGACTATCTGTGCCTGGACTCCCTGCTTAGCGCGCAAAAGCCCCTGTCGGGGACGAAAGACGCTCCCGCGCGCCACGACGAAATGCTGTTCATCATCCAGCATCAAACCTCGGAACTGTGGATGAAGCTGATGATCCACGAGCTCAAGGCCGCGATTCGTTTCGTCCAGGCGGACCAGCTCGACGCCTGCTTCAAGATTCTGGCGCGCGTGAAGTTGATTCAAAAGCAGCTCTTCGAGCAGTGGGCCGTGCTTGAAACGCTCACTCCTTCGGAATACGAAGCGTTTCGCCCGACGCTGGCCAATTCATCAGGTTTTCAATCGGCACAGTATCGAGCGATCGAATTCCTGCTGGGGAACAAGAGCCGCGCCATGGTCGATGTATTCAGTCACGATCCCGGAACACGCGCCGAACTGACTGCATTGCTGGAGGCACCGTCGCTGTACGACGAGTTCCTGCGCCATCTGTCGCGCCGCGGCCTGCCTGTTCCGCCGTCAAGGGTCGAACGCGACTGGACCTTGCCGTACGAGCGCGAGCCGGCGCTGGTTGATGTGTTCAGGTCGATCTACACCGAACCGCAGCGCTACTGGGACGCTTACGAAATGGCCGAGAAACTGGTCGATGTCGAAGAGAGCTTCCAGTTGTGGCGATTTCGGCATATGAAAACGGTGGAGAGAATCATCGGACATAAGGCCGGTACCGGAGGCTCGAGTGGCGTTGGTTTTCTGAAGCGCGCGCTGGAGCACACATTTTTTCCCGAACTGATCGATGTGCGGACGGTGATCGGCCAGCGATGAATCCGGGTAGCGATACGGCTGCCTCGATCGCGCTCGCGGCGAGTGCGACGGGGTCGGGGCCGTTGACGGAAGCCGCCATCGCGCGGCACATCGCACCGCTATTTTCACGGGTGCTGGATTCTGGCAGGGGGGTTGCATACGCTGGAGGCGCTGGCCCACGCGGCGCGAGTGAAGGCTCAACAGTGCGGGGGACGTCGGCTCAGTCGATCTATCTCGCCAACCACTCGCTCGGACGACCGCTCGATGCGACCGCCAACGATGTCGCCGAAGCAATATTGCTGTGGCAGACGCGAATGGGCAACGCGTGGGACGCCTGGTCCGACGAGATCAGCGCCTATCGAAGCCGTCTCGCGCAGTTGCTCGGCGCGGCTCGCGCTGACTGCGTCGTTCCCAAAACAAGCGCCGGCCAAGGGCTGCGAGCAATCCTCAACACCTACGATGCGCCACCGCGGGTGGTGGCAACCAGAGGGGAATTTGATTCGGTCGATGTGATACTGAAACACTATGCCGCGCGCGGCCGCATTGCGCTTCGCTTCGTCGAGGCGCGCGGCGACGGACTGTTTGCGGCTGAAGACCTCGTCGCTGCAGTGCGGGGCGGCGCCGATTTGCTCGTTGTCTCGCAGGTGATGTTTGATACTGGTCAGATCACGCCAGAACTCGGGCCCCTGGTGGCCGCGGCACAGGCAGCCGGCACGCGCGTGCTGCTCGACACCTACCATTCCGCGGGAGTCTTTCCCGTCGATCTCTCGGTGCTCGACGTCGATTTCGCCATTGGGGGCAGTTACAAGTATCTTCGCGGCGGCCCCGGGGCCTGCTACCTGTACCTGCATCCGCGCCATCTCGACGGAACGTTGTCGACACTCGATGTTGGATGGTTCGGCAAGAGAGAGCATTTCAGTTACCTGCGTCCCGATCCCCCGGAGTTCGCGGCGGGCGGCGACGCTTTCCTCGAGTCGACGCCACCGGTGCTGACCTGCTATCAGGCACGGTCGGGCCAGCTGTTCACTCTGGCGATGGGCGTCGAACGCTTGCGCGCTTATTCGCTGATGCAACAGCAGCGATTGGTGTCGTTGTTGGTCCAGCATGGTATCGACGCAGTGGGCGGCACGCGGAATCGCGGCGCGTTCCTGATATTGAGCAGCCCGAAAGCGAAGCGCTGGGCGATCGCGCTGAACGAGCGCGGGCTCAAGACCGATGCGCGCGGTGAGTACCTGCGCCTATGTCCGGACTTGCTGACCACCGACGAGGAGCTGGTTCGCGCCGCCGACATCGTGGCAGGTGTGGTCGCAACGGACTAACGTGCAGCCGACTAGCGACGCGGCATCAGGCTAACCGTGTCTCGTTATAAACCGAACGAGCGTTACCAGGACCGCGACAAAGATCGCGGCGCCGATGAGTCCGGCGATGATGACGTGCGGTAGTTTGATCGTCACCAGGTCGCGCTCTCCCGCGGCCTTCTTCCGGATGCCGAGAAAGCTCGAAAAAACCGCTGCCATCACCTGAAGAAAACTGGCCTGGCGCTGCTGCGGCTGCTCCGGCTCCGGAGGTGCAGATGGGAGAGGTGCGGGGGACATGGACGGCGCTGGATCGATGCTCCTGACGTAGCGGGCAAGCTTACCACGCAGACCGGAAGCCCCTGCCCGCATCCGCCGCCGCGGATCGCTCGTATATGGCAGGACAGCGCGGTTTGCGCTGCCTACCTGCGAAGGGAGAGTTCATGATTACCCAATTGCGCAAGCTCAGCTTGCCGGCACTGTTGAGCATGGCGCTGCTGCTGGGTGCCTGCGAGAGCATGATGCCGATGCAGCAGAAATCACTTTACGACCGTCTTGGTGGCAAGCCAGCGATCACTGCCGTCGTCGATGACTTCGTCGCCAATGTCGCCGCCGACAACCGCATTAACCGCTACTTCGCCCGCGCCAATGTCCCGCGGCTCAAGCAGAACCTCGTCGACCAGATCTGCGCCGGAACCGGCGGTCCCTGCACTTACACCGGCAAAGACATGAAGACGGCACACGCCGGTATGGGCATCAGTGACGCCGATTTCAACGCGCTAGTCGGTGATCTGGTCAAGTCACTCGACAAGTTCAATGTGCCTGACAAGGAGAAAAACGAACTGCTCGGAATCCTCGGTCCGATGAAGCCTTCGATCGTCGGACAATAGTTCCAATTCGTCGCACCGGCCGAGAAGGCGCCGGCAGATGGCTTCTGCCGGGGCCTTTTTCGTGTCGACGGGTTGGAGCGGCGCCCCGGACGCGACTGGAAAAGGGCCGGAACCGACCCTCAGCGAGCCGCTCCGCAGTCCATCAATTTGCTTGAATTGCGGTATATCCTCCCCCATGTTCGTAGTACCGGTTTGCTTGGCAGGGGATGGTTATGCGCATCGACAAATTTACGACCAAATTCCAGCAGGCTCTCGCCGACGCGCAGAGCTTGGCACTCGGCAACGACAACGGTTTTGTCGAACCACAACACCTGCTCGCCGCGTTGCTGCAACAGGAGGACGGCGGCACAAGTTCACTGCTTGCCCGCGCAGCCGTCAATGTGCCGGCTTTGCAGACGGCGATTACCAAGGCCATCGGTCGCTTGCCCAAGGTGGAGGGTCAGGGGGGCGAGATCAGCATATCGCGCGATCTTTCCAATCTGCTCAACCTGACGGACAAGATCGCCACAAAGCGCGGCGATCAGTTCATTGCGAGCGAGTTGTTCCTGTTGGCACTGGCCGACGACAAAGGGGAGGCTGGCAAGCTGCTCAAGGACAGCGGGCTGACCAAGAAGGCCCTCGAATCGGCGATTGAAGCCGTGCGCGGAGGTGCCGCAGTCGACTCGCAGGAGGCCGAAGGCCAGCGCGAATCGCTGAAGAAGTACACGATCGACTTGACCGAGCGCGCGCGCGAAGGAAAGCTCGACCCGGTGATCGGCCGCGACGAAGAAATACGGCGCACGATCCAGATCTTGCAGCGTCGCACCAAGAACAACCCCGTGCTGATTGGCGAACCCGGGGTCGGCAAGACCGCGATAGTCGAAGGACTCGCACAACGTATTATCAACGGCGAAGTGCCCGAGACGCTGAAGAACAAGCGCGTGCTGTCGCTCGACATGGCGGCGCTGGTGGCTGGCGCCAAGTATCGCGGTGAATTCGAGGAACGCCTCAAGGCGGTGCTGAAGGACATTGCTGCCGACGAAGGCCGCACGATCGTCTTTATCGACGAATTGCACACGATGGTCGGCGCCGGCAAAGCCGAAGGCGCGATGGATGCCGGCAACATGCTCAAGCCCGCGCTCGCGCGTGGCGAACTGCATTGCGTCGGTGCGACGACGCTCGACGAATATCGCAAGTACATCGAGAAGGACGCCGCGCTCGAGCGCCGCTTTCAGAAGGTGCTGGTCGACGAACCCTCGGTCGAATCGACGATCGCGATCCTTCGCGGCCTGCAGGAGCGCTACGAAATCCACCATGGTGTCGAAATCACCGACCCGGCGATCGTCGCTGCGGCGGAGTTGTCGCATCGCTACATCACCGATCGATTCCTGCCCGACAAGGCGATCGACCTGATCGACGAAGCCGCGGCACGGATCAAGATGGAAATCGACTCCAAACCTGAGGTGATGGACCGCCTCGATCGCCGGTTGATTCAGCTCAAGATCGAACGCGAGGCGGTGAAGAAAGAGAAGGACGACGCGTCGAAGAAACGGCTGGCCTCGATTGAAGAGGAGATCCTTCGACTAGAGCGAGAGTACGCGGACCTCGACGAAATCTGGCAGGCCGAAAAAGCGCAGGTCGCCGGTACGCAGCACATCAAGGAAGAGATCGACAAGATCAAGCTCGCGATGGAAGAAGCCAAGCGCAAGGGTGACTGGCAGGCGATGTCGGAGCTGCAATACGGCAAGCTGCCTCAGCTTGAGGCGCAACTGAAAAAGGCCGACACCAAGCTGGCCAAGGAACAGGCGAAAAAGCCCCAGCTTCTGCGCACGCAGGTCGGCGCCGAGGAGATCGCCGAGGTCGTGTCTCGGGCCACCGGCATCCCCGTATCGAAGATGATGCAGGGCGAGCGCGACAAACTGCTGCACATGGAAGACGCCTTGCATCAGCGCGTCGTCGGCCAGAACGAGGCCGTGCGCTTGGTGTCGGACGCGATTCGGCGCTCGCGTTCAGGCTTGTCGGATCCGAATCGGCCTTACGGATCGTTCCTGTTTCTGGGCCCGACCGGCGTTGGCAAGACTGAACTCTGCAAAGCGCTTGCGTCGTTCATGTTCGATTCCGAATCGCATCTGATTCGCATCGATATGTCCGAATTCATGGAAAAGCACTCGGTCGCGCGACTTATCGGCGCGCCGCCGGGCTACGTGGGTTACGAGGAAGGCGGATACCTGACAGAAGCAGTACGCCGCAAGCCGTACAGCGTGATCCTGCTCGACGAAATCGAGAAGGCGCACCCCGACGTGTTCAATGTGTTGCTGCAGGTGCTTGACGATGGCCGGATGACCGACGGCCAGGGCCGCACGGTCGACTTCAAGAACACCGTGATCGTGATGACTTCGAACCTGGGTTCGCAAATGATCCAGCAGATGTCGGGTGACGATTACGGCGTGATCAAGCTCGCCGTCATGGCCGAAGTGAAGACCCATTTCCGGCCCGAATTCGTCAATCGCATCGACGAAATCGTCGTGTTCCATGCGCTGTCAGAAAAGAACATCGAATCGATCGCGCGCATCCAGATGCAAGGATTAGAAGGTCGCCTGGCGAAGCTCGAAATAAAGATCGACGTTACGCCGGCCGCGCTGGCCAGGGTCGCGCTGGCAGGCTTCGATCCGATCTACGGCGCCAGGCCGCTGAAGCGAGCCATCCAGCAAGAAATCGAGAATCCCCTGGCCAAGGAGATTCTCGGGGGCCGGTTCGCTGGCGGCGACACGATCCACGTCGCCGAAAAGGGCGGCAAGATCGTGTTCGAGAAGCGCTGACCGCCGGCGTCCCCGTTGCAGTGGGGTCAGTAGCAGTTCGAAACCGCGCGGCGCGTGTCGCGGATTCCCCATGTCCCGTTGGCGGCCTGTGCAAGCTTATGCGCGATTCTGGTGATCGCCGAGCCTTCGCGGGCCGGTTCCTGCACGCGTAGGCGCGAATCCTCTTCAGCCGCGATCACCGTGCGGCCACTCCGGTCGACCTCGAAGCACATGCCGGGAACAAGGAGAATATCGCGGGGATCGTTCTCCATCGTGACCCACAGGCAGCCCTTGTCCACCTTGATTACCGCGCCTTGCGCGTCTTGGAGAACCAAGGTTTCCCGCCGCGAAAGCAGCACGCGGCGACCGGTATCGGAGGAGGTGAAAGTCAAAGTATCGTCGGGCATGGTCAATCTCCTGTTTCATGCGTTAAACTCATGCTGGCTGGCTTTTGCTGTTATCGCCAGTTCGCTGGCTACGGCGCTAATTATTGAGGTTTAACGGGTCAATGGCAAACGACTTCGCCGCATTTGTCGCATGAGAAATACGGAATGGGTAAGCCGAATGACTAAGCCGATACCTGTCAGGCCGCGGGCGTCGTCGCGGCTCCCTTCGCTGGATCTGCTCAAGGGATTCGAAGTCGCCGCGCGCGAACTTTCGTTCACCCGGGCGGCTGAAGAGCTGTTCCTGACCCAGTCTGCTTTGTCGCGACAGATACAAACGTTGGAGGAACAGATCGGCACCCAGCTGTTCGAGCGCAAGCACCGGGAATTGCGTTTGACCGACGCAGGGCAAATCCTGCAAGCAACGGCGAAGTCGGTGCTCGACGATCTGACTCATGCGGTCGCCAAGATTCGCCGCGAGCAAATGGAACAGCCGCTGACGGTGTCCACCAACATGCCGTTCGCTTCCCTATGGCTGATCCCCAGGCTGTCGCGCTTTCGCGCGCGGTTTCCGTCGATCGACGTCTTTATTTCCGCCGACAATCGCATCGTCGATCTCGACCGGGAACGAATCGACCTTGCGGTGCGCTACTGCACCGAGGCAATGGCGCCTGCCGGTTCGCAACGTCTTTTCGGCGAACGCCTGGTTCCCGTTTGCAGCCCCGAACTCGCTGCCGACCCTTCGCGTCCACTCAACACACCCGAGGATCTGGCGCGGCATGTGCTGCTGCACATCGACGACGAACGTGGTCGGTATCCCTGGCTCAACTGGTCGGTGTGGCTGGTCGCCAACGGCGTGCTGGAACTCACCCCGGCGGGGTCGCTCCGCTTCAATCATTTCGATCAGGTGATGCAGGCGGCGCTCGACGGACAGGGCATAGCGCTCGGGCGCGTGCCGTTGATCGACAGTCTCATCACGCAGGGTCGCCTGGTGGCGCCCTTCAAGAATCGCTATGTCACTAGCCGCGCCTATTTCGTGGTGCGCGGGGCGATCGCCGAGACCCGTCCGGAAGCGCAGGCCTTCGTCGAATGGCTGCTCGAAGAAGCCGCGCTCGAAGCGCCTGGCGATGTCGCTCCTGCGAGCCTGACGGTAACGGCCCCGACGGCAAATGCCTCACGCGCGCGCTCACCCGCTGCTGCAGCGAGGCAGAAGGGCAGCGGCAAGGGCAAAACGAAGACCGGCGCTCGCCGCCAGGCGGGATGACCCGCGAGCAGCCTGCCGTAGCACCGTTGCCCGACGCCGAAGCGCCGTCGGCGTGGATCGTGCGTTTCGCAAGCTTGGTTCCGCGCAATGGGCATGTGCTCGATGTCGCATGCGGGCGCGGCAGACACAGTGTGCTTTTCGCCGCGAGGGATTGCGCAGTCACCGCGGTGGACCGCGATGCGCAGGCGCTGACCGAACTCGCCGGGGTCGCCAACGTGACGACGCTGGTTTGCGATCTGGAGGCTGCGGCATGGCCCTTCGATCCAGGCCGGCGCTTCGACGCCATCGTGGTGACACGCTACCTGCACCGTCCGCTGTTCGGTCAACTGCTGCGTTCGCTCGCCGACGATGGCGTACTGCTGTACGAGACATTTGCCGCGGGCAACGAGGCCTACGGGCGCCCGTCCAGTCCCGAATTCCTGCTCGAACCCGTGAGCTGCTCTTGCGCACACGCGGCTGCTTGGACGTCGTAGCGTTTGAACAGGGCCAGATCGACGAGGACGGCGTGGCAGTCGTACAGCGTATCGCTGCGGTAGGAACGCTGAGGCTCTGGCCTTGGCGCTTGTCTTAGAAGCGATGTTGCAGTCTGGCCGTGCCGCGCCACAAATCGCATTATCATTGCAAATGCGCCGCCAAGTCCGGTCGACGGCGGATCGCTGTCGCGCCGGGTCGGACGTTGATCGCCTTTGCACAACTTGGTGAAGCCCGAACGGCAGCATCCAGGACGGTGAACCGAGGCGGTGGCGCAAGTCGTTGCGCTGGTTTCCCTTGGCGCTCCTTGCGTTTGGTGCTGTGCCTCTCAGGGCGGATGTCATCATTCCTGCACCAGCCGGCGCTCTTAGCATTCAGGACGCGCTCAAGCCACGTTCGTTTGGGTCAATGCAGCTTTCACCAGACGGCCGCTCGATTGTGGCGATCGCGCACGTCAGTCAGGGCAATGTTCTCGTCCTGATCGACGCTGACACTCTTGCCGCCACACCAGTAAAAGGACCAAGAACCCAGCCGCTCGCTGTCCATTGGGCCAGCAACGACTTGCTCGCGATTGACTCGCTTACCTTCCCCTATTCGCAATCCGTCTGTGATCTTCTTAAGCCCTCCGGCGAGTTCGTGCGTACGGTCGGCGCTCGCTTTATCAGGACGCTTCCCAGCGCTGATGGTGCTGAGCAAATTCTGGTCATCCGCAGTGACTATCCGCAATACATCAACCGAGTGAACCTAAGAACCGGTGAATCCCTTACAACAGACTTCGACAGACCGGGCAACGTCATCCGGTGGATATTCAATGACGAGGGCTTGCCGCTGGTTGCGACCACGATTAGCTCCGCCTTTTGGTCCGACGACACGACGATTACACATTGGTATCGCGAGTCACTGAAGGCGCCGTGGCAGGCGCTGGCGACCTTTGCGGTCGTGGATGACTATTGGTTGCCCGCCTATTTGACGCGAGATGGACGGTCCCTAGTCATCACCTCCACGCAGGGCAGGGACACGCGCGCCTATTTCCGGTATGACTTGGCCGAGCGCCGCATCGACGAAATGCTGGCTGGACGCCCCGATCAAGACATTTCCGCCGGCCGAGACAGCGCAGATGAGAACTATCAGGTGGTCGTCACCGAGGGAATGAAACCTGAAATCGAATGGTTCGACGGCCATTGGCGGGCGGTCCAGGCTTCGATCGATACCGCCCTTCCGCGCAGCGTCAACGCCATCATAAGCCACTCCGCGAACAGGGCGCTTGTGTGGTCCTACAGCGACGTCGATCCGGGTCGATGGTATCTGCTGGATGTGGACACCATGAGGATGCGCGAGATTGCCCCAGTAAAGCCGGAGATAGATCCCGCCAAAATGCGGCCTATGGAAATCGTTAAATATCGCTCATCCGACGGGCTTGCGATACCTGCCTATTTAACGCGCCCAGCGAATGCATCGACCGTTTCCCGCCGTCTTCTCTCCCTGCCAGCCGCCGCGCGAGATCGTTGGGCATGGGAGCCGGAAGTCCAAATGCTGGCAACCCGGGGATACGTCGTCTTTCAACCTCAGTTTCGCGGCTCAAGCGGGTTTGGCAAGAGTTTCATGAAGGCCGGCTTCGGACAATGGGGGCTAAGCATGCAGGACGACATCTCCGCAGGCGTCCACTGGTTAGTCGAAAATCACGTAGCCGATCCAGCACGGATTTGCATCTACGGTGCAAGTTACGGTGGGTACGCCGCGATGTGGGGGCTTATCAAGACGCCCGGGTTGTATCAGTGCGGCATCGATTTCGCGGGCGTCAGCGATATTGAGTACATGCTCAAGGATGACTCCGACAGGAACAGTAACGCCTTCGCGCGCGTGCTGCAGCAAGCGCGAATAGGGGATCTGGAAACCGGCAAGCAGCAGTTCGATTCAGTCTCGCCGCTCAAGCGCGCCGCGGAAATTACAGTACCCGTCTTGATCGCGCACGGTAACAAAGATGTTCGAGTCCCGATTGAACACAGCGAAAAGCTTGTTGCCGCCCTGAAGAGCGCTGGCAAGCCATATCAGTGGATCGAGTTGCAGGGCGAGGGTCACGGCATTGTGGGACCGAATAATCAGCTGCGTTTCTATCAGGCTTTGTTCGATTTTCTCGACAAGAACATTGGCGCGAGAACGCCTGGGCCTGCGTCCCCGAGATCGGTCGAACCGGGGGCCAATTCTGCCAGGCAAAGTCTGTCACCGACGCAGTGAGCGCGTCCCGACTCCGCCGCCAGGCACCCTCTGAACTCCGAAGGAGGCCAGTCGGCGGCCCGGCAGTCAGCGGTCGCCGCCTCGGCGGGCGAGGCAGTTGGAAGGGGTCTCAGCTTTCCGAATGAGGTAAAATGCGTCAGTTTTGGCAGATTGTTATCGATGTTGACCGGAAGTTTCGTCGCGATCGCGACGCCCATGCAGGCTGGCGGTGCGCTTGATCTCGCCGCATTGCGCAAACTGATTGATTTCCACATCGCGAACGGCACCGCGGGGATCGTGATCGTGGGTACCACCGGCGAATCGCCGACGGTCAATGTCGACGAACATTGCTTGCTGATAAAGACGGCTATCGATCATGCAGCGCGCCGCATTTCGGTCATCGCCGGAACGGGCGGCAATTCCACGATCGAGGCGATCGAACTCACCAAGTTTGCAAAAAATGCCGGTGCCGACGCCTGTCTATCCGTCGTGCCGTATTACAACAAGCCTTCGCAGGAAGGTCTCTATCAGCATTTCCGCGCGATCGTCGAGGCTGTCGATCTGCCGCTGCTGCTGTACAACGTGCCCGGCCGCACCGTCGCGGACCTGGCCAACGACACCGTGCTTCGTCTGGCCGAGTTGCCCGGTGTGATCGGCATCAAGGATGCAACCGTCGGACCTGGTGCGTCACGTCGATTTGATGATGCGGCTTCCGCAAGGCAAGTCATTTGCGCTGCTTTCCGGCAACGATGACACCGCGTTGGCGTACATTCTGCTCGGCGGCCACGGCGTGATTTCAGTCACGGCCAACGTTGCCCCGCGCGCGATGGCGGACATGTGCAAAGCTGCCCTCGCTGGACGACTGCCTGAGGCGCGCGCGCTCAATGCGCGTCTGATGGGTTTGCACTCGAAGCTGTTTGTGGAAGCGAACCCGATTCCGGTCAAGTGGGCGCTCGCCGAAATGGGCATGATGTCCCCCTATTTACGGCTGCCTTTGACGCCGCTTGCCGCCCAACACCACGACACCGTCCGCGCGGCACTGACCGCCGCTGGGTGTCTGTAGGAGAAACGTTTATGCAGCACTCCCTGTTTTCACCGCGACTGCTGGCGACTGCGATCGCGGGAGTCGCAATCGTCCTGCTGTCGGGATGCGAGTCGATGAATTTCTCGCTGTCCAAAAAGGTCGATTACAAATCGGTCACGGCGGTGTCGCCGCTCGAGATTCCTCCCGATCTCTCGACGCCCGGCTATGACGATCGCTATCAGGTAGCGAACGCTCTCGGAGCGGGCACCCAGCGCCCGGTGACGTCGAGGCCGAATGAGGTGCTGCCGGCGAATCCCGATGCACGCCTGGTGCGCGCGGGCAACGAGCGCTGGCTCGTCGTCAACGCCACCCCCGAACAGGTATGGGCAGCGCTCAAAGCCTTCTGGATTGCGAACGGTTATGCCATCGCGGTCGAGCAACCGCCGCTGGGCATTATGGAGACTGACTGGAGCGAAACCAAAGTCGAATCGCCCCGACAATTGGCTTTCGCGCTGGGCGAACAAATACGTAAGTTTCGCGGTCGATAGTTACAAGCGCGACAAGTTCCGCACTCGCATCGAATACGGCCTCGAACCAAATACGATCGAGATCTACATCAGTCATCGGGGTTCGGAACAGCAGCCGCGCAAGTTCACGAACAGCTCCGCCGAAGACTGGAATTGGGTTCCCAGTCCGCCGAATGCGCGGCTCGAAGCCGAGTACCTTGAGCGTCTGAAATTTGCCTTCAGCGCCAAGACTGAACCGACACCCCAGGCCACCGCCAGCGCAGCCAGCGCGAGCGGCGCGATGCCGGTCGCAACCGCCCCCATCCGGGAAGACCGCGCGTTCATCGATCGCACGCCGGCCGGTACCGTGCTGATGGTCGAGGACTCCTACGATCGGGCGTGGCGCCGCGTGGGGCTCGCACTTGATCGTACCGGTTTCACCGTCGTCGATCGCGATCGTTCGAAAGGTTTGTATTTCGTGCGCTACTCCAATCCCGACATCGACAAAAAGAAGGACGAGAGCTGGGTTGCCAGCATGCAGTCCTATCTCCAGTTCTGGAAAACGAGCGACAAGGACAAGGTGGCCGAACAATACCGCGTTGTGGTTACGCAAGCCGACCCGCATAGCGTGGTTACCGTGCAGAACCCCGCGGGCGCGCCCGATCGTACGGCCAACAGCGAAAAAATTCTCGCGCTGCTCCAGGATCAACTGAAGTGACAGCTTGAGCAGTTCGTGCGCTTCGCCTGTTTAGGAAGCGGTAGCGAAGGCAACGGACTGCTGGTCGAGGCCGCGGGAACGCGGCTGCTCATCGACTGCGGCTTTGGCATCCGCGACACGACCGCGCGACTCGCCCGTCTCGACGTCGATCCCGAGACGATATCCGCGATTATCGTCACGCATGAGCACGCCGATCATATCGGCGGGGTGTACGCGTTCGCCGCGCGCTACAAGACGCCGGTGTGGCTGACTTTTGGCACGCTGACCGTGGTCGCTGAGCGGTTTGCCGAACTTCCTCACGTCTACGGATTCGACAGTCACGATTGTTTTGCCGTTGGCGCGTTGGAGGTGCGTCCGTTCCCGGTACCGCACGACGCGCGCGAGCCCGTGCAGTTCGTCTGCTCCGATGGACAATGGCGGTTGGGCGTCCTGACCGACCTCGGTGCGTCCACGGCTCACGTCGAGGCGAGTCTTTCCGGCTGCGATGCTCTGGTCCTCGAATGCAATCACGACGCACAGATGTTGGCTGACGGTGGCTATCCTTATGCGCTGAAGAATCGAATCGCTGGCAAGTTCGGCCATCTCGACAACGTTGCGGCGGCGACGCTGCTTGGACGATTGGATAATTCGAAGCTGAAGCACCTGTTCGCTGCGCACTTGAGTCAGCAGAACAACCGTCCGGATCTTGCGCGGGCGGCGCTGGCGAGTGTTTTACACTGCGACCCGGAATGGATCGGCATTGCCGATCAGCACGAAGGCTTCGACTGGCGCGAATTCGTCTGACGGGGAGAAAACATGGAAAAGCGCAAAGAGCTCTATCGCGGCAAGGCCAAGACGGTCTACACCACCGACGACCCGCACCTGATGGTGATGCATTTCCGTGACGACACCAGCGCATTCGACGGAACCAAGGTCGCGCAATTGACGAAGAAAGGCGAGACCAATAACAGGATAAATGCGTTCATCATGGGCAAGCTCGCTGAGGCCGGTGTGGCCACGCATTTCGTTCGCCTGCTAAACGATCGCGATTCTTTGGTACGCGCGCTCAAGATGGTTCCGGTCGAGTGCGTCGTGCGTAATGTGGTGGCCGGGTCAATGGCCAAGCGCTACGGAATCACCGAAGGCACGCGCCTACCCGAGCCGATATTTGAATTTTTCTACAAGAGCGACGCGTTGCACGATCCATTGGTCAACGACGACCATATCCGAGTGCTGGGCTGGGCCACTTCCGCAGAAATCAGCGAGATGAAAGCCATCACGCACCAGGTCAATGCGGTGCTCAAGCCGTTGTTCGCGACCGCTGGCATCGACTTGGTCGATTACAAACTGGAGTTCGGACACGCGGTGGACGAACTCGGCGGGCGCTTGTTGCTCGGCGACGAATTCACGCCCGATGGCTGCCGGCTGTGGGACGCGGCGACACAGGAAAAGATGGACAAGGATCGTTTCCGGCGTGACCTCGGCAACGTGATCGAAAAATATCGCGAGGTGGCGACGCGCATCGGCGTGCACCTTTAGCGCTCGCGCTCTCAGCGACGAAAAAAAGCCGGCCAAGAGGCCGGCTTTTTTGTCCTCGTGCGAAGGACTTTACTTCTTCATCGCATCCTTGCTTGCCGGCTGCGCCTTCATCGAGGCGTCCTTCGAGTCCGCTACGGCCTTGTCAGCCGATGCCTTGGCCGAATCCGTCGCTGCGGCACCAGCGGCCTTCGATGCATCAGTCGCGGCGGCGCTTGCCTCGGCTGCCTTGTCGGCCGCTGCCTTGGCGTCGGCGGCAGCCTTGTCGCTTGCTTCCTTGGCCGTCGCAGCGGCCTTGTCGGCGGCTGCCTTGGCGTCGGCCGCGGCCTTGCCGTTGTCGCCGCATGCGTTCAGCGCGAGCGCCAACGCGGCAACGATAAATACAGACTTGTTCATTCGGGTTCCCCTACTTGGATTATGAAATCGGATGGATGGCTCAGTGGCAAATCAGTGGTGACTCAGTGACGATTCAGTTGCGAAGCCGGCTTCCGCCGCCAGCCGATCCACGAGTTCGGCAACGTAACGGAAGATGCAAACCGACGTCGACTAGCTTAACACAATTCGCACTGATTTGATCCCGCTTGCGTGCGTGATCAACCGGTCTTGCGCCTTGTGCGCAGCCGTTGCGCAGCGCTCTAGAGACCGAGCACTGTTCCTGCCAAGCCGGCTTCGCCGGTGGCCCAGATTTCGTCGAATCGACTGGCCAGAGGCTGTGTTTGCTCAGGTTGATTGATGCCCATGGCGGCGCGTGGTTGCTCGTAATGGAAACGGTGCAGATAGTGTCTGCCGTCAACCAGGACCAGGGGATCGGTTGCCACCTTGGCTTCAGGTCCGGTGACGTAAACCGTTATCGCGTGGCCGTAGCCTCGCAGCAGATTCAGCATGCGCGGACAAGCGCCTTGGAGGAACCGCGCATCGTGGACGATGATGTCGAGACGTCGTCCCTGCACGCCGCGCAGGAAAGCCGCGAGTCTGTCCGCCCGAACGGCGTCGTTCCACCCGGTTTGCGACAGGTCCTGGTCGAATACGCGGATGTGCTGTCGCGCGAGCCCGATTAATTCGTCGATCGCTTTGGTTTGCTCGGCGATCGTCGAAAGCTGCACCACGCGAGGCTCGAGCGGCGCCTCGATCGGACCTCGCGCGCCCGGCTCAGGCGAGATGGAGGAAGCCATCGCGATACCAGCCGTGCAACTGTGCGATCAGGGGTTTGGTGCACTGGAAACCTGCGAGCTGTCTTTGATTCGCCAGACGGACCATCGCCGGCTTTCCTCCCTGAGGCCACGCTGTAGTTTCGCCGTTGATGAACATCGCGTCGGCATGGTAAAGCAATTGCGTACGGGCGTCCAAGGCGACGCCGCGCTGCCGCACCTTGCGCGCGAATGCGGCGTGGCCCATCGGCGGCTTCGGAGGATCGAAAAACACATGAGCCTTGGGTTCAGTGAGAAAACAGCCCAGAAAATCGGCGATGTCGCTTTGCTTCCAGCGAATACCGGCGAGCATCGCCGCGCATTGGGCGAGCATGGCATCGCCGATACGGGCAGGCGTTGTCGTCGGCGCGAGTCCTGCGTCGTGGTAGCGTCCTTCGAGACCGATGTGGTCTCGCAGCCAATCGAGAAATGCGGTGGCAAGCTCGTTCGCCGCTGGGGCCCGAAATCCTATCGAGTACGTCGTGCAGGTCTCCACTGCTACGCCGTCGTGTGCGTAGTTGGGGGGCAGGTAGAGCATGTCCCCGGCGCCTAGCGTCTGGTCGAATTCGGGGCGAAAGTGCGCCAGAATCTTGAGGGGTACCGACGGACGCAGTGAAAGATCGCGCTGCCGGCTGATGCGCCATCGCCGTCGACCCGGTCCCTGCAGCAAGAACACGTCGTAGGAATCGAAATGCGGCCCGACGCCGCCGCCGGGTCCGCATAGCTCACCATGAGATCGTCGAGCCGCGCGTACGGAAGAAACGCGAAGCGGCGAAGCAGGGTGTCGGCGGAGGCGACATGGAGATTGACTCCTTGCACCAGCAGCGTCCAGTTCCGGTCCGGCAGGGCCTTCAAATATGCCGGCCGAAACGGTCCGTGCTCGACCGACCAGCGCTGGCCTTCGCGCAGAACGATTCTCGACTCCACGTCGTCGCGCGTCGCGAGTCGCAACAGGGCTGCGTCGGAAAGCACTCCGGTGAAATTCGGGACGGCATCGCGTATCAGAAGTGCGCGCTGCTGCCAGTATCGACGCAGGAAAACGCGGGTTGTGAGGCCACCCAACAGGGCAAGCCTGCCGGCTCGACTCATTGGCTGATTATAGCGGGCCCCCGGCGGCTACGAAGGCGCGGGACGTTGCGGTAAAATACGCTCGCTTCGCGGCCGGTCGCTCAAGGCATCAGCGCGCCAATATCGCGCCGGCGACTCCGCCAGCACGCTCCGTCCACCACCCATTCCGGACATCATGAATATTTTTTCCAATGCCGTCGTTACCATTTCATACAAGCTCTATAGCGCAAAGGGCGATCTGATCGAAGAATCAACTCAACCCGTGACCTATCTGCACGGTCATCAGGGCATTTTTCCGAAAGTCGAGGCGGCACTCGCACAGAAGAAAGTGGGCGACCAGTGCTCGGTCACGCTAGAGCCCGAGGATGCCTTCGGCGAATACGATTCCGAGCTGGTGCGAGTGGAACCGCAGGACCGATTTCCGCCTGAAGTAAAGGTCGGGATGCAGTTCGAAGGGCACGCGGGCGAGAATGGGGACGAAGATGACGCCATTTACACCGTGACCGATATCGCCGACGGCAAGGTCGATCGTCGACGGCAACCACCAGCTTGCCGGACAACGCCTGCGTTTCGATTGCACGGTGCTCGATGTCCGTCCGGCGACGGCGGAAGAATTGGCGCACGGCCACGTGCACGGCGCGCACGACCACCATCATTGATCGACGACACTGCTCGGCGTATCTCGCCCGTATGGGGCGGACGTTCGCGCTGACGTGCTTCGGCGCGGACCTGCCGAGCCTGCGCGTCACCCGGCCTTGTCGCTGAGCAGACGCTTCAGTTCGTAGAGAGCTTCCTGGGCGTCGCGCGGAGACATGGCATCGACGTCGATCGCGGCAAGTCGGTCGAGCACTGCGGCGCCCGCGGGTGGTGGTTCCTGCGGATGGGGCTGCGCCGCGAACAAATCGCCGCCGCCGTCGTGCCGAACGCTAAAGCGATCGAGTCGGGCGAGGTGGCTCCGCGCTTGTCTGATCGTATCGGTGGGACGCCGGCGAGCTTGGCCACCTGCAAGCCATAGCTGCGATTGGCGGCGCCCTCTTCCACCGCATGCAGGAAGACGATTCCTTCCTTGTGCTCGACGGCATCGAAATGCACATTGCGCAACCGTCCAGCTCGCGCCGGAAGAGCGGTCAATTCGAAGTAGTGCGTCGCGAACAAGGTCAGGCTGCGGTTCTTCGTTGCCAGCTCGCGGGCAATGGCCCATGCCAGCGCCAAGCCGTCGAAGGTTGATGTCCCGCGACCGATCTCGTCGATCAGCACCAGGCTTTGCGGGTCGCGCGATTGAGGATGTAAGCTGCCTCGGTCATCTCGACCATGAATGTCGAACGCCCTCCTGCCAGATCGTCGGAGGCGCCGATGCGGGTGTAGATCGCGTCGAGTGGCCCGATCGTCGCCTCGCTGGCGGGCACGAACGATCCGCAACAGGCGAGCAGGGCGATCACCGCAGTCTGCCGCATGTAAGTTGACTTGCCTCCCATGTTCGGACCGGTGACGATCAGCAGTCGCCGCGCCGGACGCGAGCTGACGTCGTTGGGAATGAAATGTTCGACCCCCTGTTCGACCACCGGGATGGCGGCCGCCGCGTATTGCGACCCCCGCGGCGGTTGCGAATCGTGGCCGCGACCAGCGCAGACGCATCGCCAGATCCGCGTGCGACGAAGAGACGTCGAGCGCCGCAAGCGCGGATGCAGCGCGCTGCAGCGCATCGATCGACGGCGCGAGCTGTACGACCAGTTCGTCGTACAGCGTTTTTTCGCGCGCCAGCGCCCGGGTCCTGCGCGGATAGCGCCTTGTCCTCGAAAGCCTTGAGCTCAGGCGTGATGTAACGCTCGGCATTCTTCAATGTCTGTCGGCGACGATAGTCGTCTGGCACGCGGCCGGCGTTGGCGTTGCTTATCTCGATATAAAAACCGTGCACGCGGTTGTACTCCACCTTGAGGGTCGTGATACCGGTTCGACTTCGCTCGCGACCCTCCAGCTCGATCAGGAACGTCGCCGTAGTTTTCCTGAATCGCACGCAACTCGTCCAGCTCGGAATCGTAACCCGTGGCGATGACGTTGCCTTCGCGCACCAGCGCCGCAGGCTCGACTGCGATCGCGCGCGACAAGAGGGCGGCCCATTGCGGTTCAACCGCGAGCGCTGCGCGCGCTTCGGCAATCCTTTGGGTTATGCAAGTTTCGATCGATTGGCGCAGCGCCGGCAACCGTGCCAACGTATCGCGCAGGCCGGCCAGTTCTCGCGGCCGTGCACTGGCAAGCGCGATGCGCGATGCGATGCGTTCGATGTCGACCATGGGCTGCAGTGCGAGGCTGATCTCTCGCTGCAGCCGCGGTGCGGAACCGAATTCAGCGATCGCGTCGTGGCGCGCAGCCGCGACGTCCTGCATGCGTAGCGGACCGGTGAGCCAAAGGCGCAGCAAGCGGCTGCCGGCGCCGGTGACGCAAACATCGAGCAGCGAACAAAGCGTTGGCGCCGCATCGCCCTGTAAGGTCTCGGTAATTTCCAGATTGCGGCGCGTGGCGGCATCGAGCGCCAGAAAATCACCCGGCCGCTCCACCATAGCGTGCGCACATGCGACAGCGCGGCCTGCTGCGTCGTTTGCGCGTATCCCAGCAGCGCACCTGCTGCACATACCGCCAGCGGCGCGTCGTCGACACCGAACGCTGCCAGATCACGGGTGCCTGTCAGTTCGCACAGCGCGCCTTACGGCGGCATCGCGATCGAATTGCCATGGCGGCAACGCGTGCGACGGTATCCTGCCCCGCGCCGCCGATGTGCTTTCGATGTCATCCTGCTTGCCGGCGCTCTGCGAGTACAACATTTCGCTGGGGCCGATTCGATCGAGCAGCGCCGTCGCGTCGCCCACAGACAAGTCGCGCAGATGCAGACGTCCCGCCGCCAGATTGAGCCACGCGACGCCGGCACGGCCATGGGCAACGTGGGTCGAGACGAGAAGGCAATCACGCTTGACGTCCAGCAGGCCGGCGTCGGTCAGCGTGCCAGGAGTCACGATGCGAGTGACCTTGCGTTCGACGGGGCCCTTGCTGGTCGCGGGATCGCCAATCTGCTCGCAAATTGCCACCGATTCGCCGACGCGTACGAGTTTGGCGAGATACTGCTCGACCGCGTGGTATGGGACGCCGGCCATCGGTATCGGCGTGCCGGCGGATTGGCCGCGCGCGGTCAGAGTGATATCGAGCAGCGGCGCGGCACGCTTGGCATCATCGTAGAAAAGTTCGTAGAAATCGCCCATGCGATAGAACAGCAACCGTTCCGGATGCTCTGCCTTGATCCGCAGATACTGTTGCATCATCGGTGTGTGTTGCTGCGATACCGCGGGCTCCTCGGCCCGTCCGGCGGTTCTATCGTTCAACGTGGCATCTCCACTGACGCGGCGAGGCCAATCCCTCAACCTGTCGAGCGGAGAATACTACCAGCGCAGCGGCAACTGACGATCGAACACGCCGCCGAAGTGATCTGGCGCTGGCAACGCAGCGTGCGCGCTATGAAATCAATTGTCTTGCGCAACAACGCCAGCCAGCGTGGGTCCGCTCCCAACCAGATAGATCGTATACAGCTTGCCCCCGACGAATGTCACTGCGGGAAGCTGGAGACTTGTCTGGGTCGACCCGGCGACGTGGAAATCGATCTCATAGTTTGTGCCGGACGCGGCATCGGCATCGAAACCGAGTATCGGCGAGGCGCCGTTCATCGCCAGCGCGTCGACCTGCTTGCTGAAGTTCGCGTACACGTCTACGGCCGGGATGTCGGAACTGTTGACGAAGCGGACGTTGGCGCGGCCCGTTGCCGGCGGATAGTTGCTGTCGGCGTAGGTCACCGCTGTCATTGCTCCCGCGGGTCCCAGCAACACGATCGACGTATCGGTGGCGGACGCAAGCAGCGGATTGATCGACAGCAGCGTGGCGCCCGGCGTCGCGGTCGCCTCGACCGTCAGATTGCGCCTTCCCGTGGTCACGGTACGGTAAGCCGTAGCGTTGGCGTACGGGACATTGGACAGGGCGAGGTCCTGATCGACAAAAACGTTGAGCGGCGACGGTACCGATGAGGCGTTCACGATCTTGAACTGCGCCAGCAGGTTATTGCTGATCGAACCCGTTCCATCGTCATCGATATTCAACAGGGCGACATTGACCAGCGAGGAGCTGCCACGCGAATAGACGACCAGCGTGATCTGGGCGCGCTCCGCAATTGTCTGCGCAAGACTATCGAAGATCACCTGCTTGGAGTTGGCCGGCGTGACGCGGATGCGCGTCCTCCCGGAGTTGACGTTGGCGAACAAGGTGTTGGTGCCGTAGAACACGGCCGACAACGCGCGGGGAAACCGTATTCAGGTCAGCGTCCGGATCCGTGACATAGACATCGACGACGAGATTGTTGTACGCGCCGTTGATGACGCGCACGTTGAATTTGCCCGCACCCGGGTCGACGATCAGTGTCGTGTCGTTGATGATCACCCCGCCTGCGGCGGCAACCGGCCCGAAGGCGACAAACGTATAGTCGGTGTCGGGGATGAATGTCAGCGTAGTGGCAACGGTGTCTGTGCTTCCACCCGCAATGCTGACCTGAACCTGGCGCAGCCCCGCATCGATCTGCTGATAGCTGGTTTGCGCTTCGAAATCCAAGTTCGTGACGAACGGCTTACCGTCAAATACGACATTGATCGGCGCGCCGGCGTTCGGGATGACGTTCAGCACCCGCATCCGACCGTGCGTGCTGCCGTTGCTGACCCCTTCGCCCGTGTTGCAGCCGCCTACGGCAAGCGCAAGAAGGCAAGACGAAATCAGCAGAAAACGATTGGCAAGCATTGTTACTCCGAAAGTGTCCCCGTCGCCGAACCGCCGGCAAAGCTGCTCGGCTTTCCGGCTGACACCGTTGGCCGGCTGGTCGCCGCTACTGCCGTCGACTCTCCGGCTCGAGCGTCGACGGGAAGCAGGCAGCACCGGCAAAAACTCAGGTGTCTTGCGATACGGTACCCTTGAGCGACGTCCCGTGTCCCGAAACGTAGATCGTGTAGTTGTGACCTGACGTCAGCAGCACGTTGGTCATCTTGAGCAGCGAGGTCGTCGAGCCCGCCTGATTGAAATCGAACTCGTACGCGGTGCCGGTCGAAGCGGTCGCCAGCAGGCTGATGTAGTCCGATGCCGCGTTCGAGCCCAATGCCGACACCTGCTTGCTGAAGTTGATGAACACGTCGAACGACGCGACGTCGGCGGAGACGTTGACGAAACGGACTCCGGCATTCGAGGCCGGTGGTGGCAGGTTGACGTCGTTGAGAACTGCGGCGCCAAGCGCGCCATCAGGCCCCGTCAATGCGATCGACGTGTCGGTAGCAGTCCCCAGCGTGCTTACCAGCGTCAATTGAGTCGCGCCCGGCGTGGCGGTCGCCTCTACCTTGAACGTGTGCTGACCGGCGGTCGTACGCAGATAATTCGAGACGCCCGTATAGGGAATGTTCGAGAGCTGGAGGTTGCCGTCGACGAATATGTTCAGTGATGACGATGCCAGCGACGCGTTGGCGACCTTGTACTGAGCAATATTACTCTCAACAATTTTGCCGGTGCCCGCGTCGTCGTGATTCATCACCGCGATATTGACGAGCTTCCCGCTGCCCTTGCTGAAGGCGATGATGTCGGTCGCCGAGTGCTCTGCAAATGTCTGCGATACTGTTGAATCGTAGACCACGTCCTTGGTGCCGCTTGGCGTGACGCGCACTTCGAAAAGCTTGCCGATCGCGACGTTGACGTACGCGCTCGCAAGGCTATAGTTGACTGTCGTCACACTGGGCGCGCTTGAAGTGATGTCTGCGCCGGGCGCCGTCAGATACACGTCGAGCGGCCCAGGACCGGCGGCGACGTTGATGAAGCGAAGCGAGAAGTACCCATCAGGCGGGCTGCTGTAATCGTCGGAGACCAGCACCGCGCCGGCGGCGGTTTTCGGTCCGTAGATGATGTAGCTGTACTTGCTATTGGAGTTGGTCGAATTGCTCGTGTTGATCAGCGCGGTGGTCGCCCCGGTGACCGTGACGGCGAATGTCTGCGTTCCGCTGTCGATGTCTTTGTATTGCGTGAGACCCTGGAAAGGCAACGCAGAGACAACCGTGTTGTTGTTGACGGCCACATCGAGCGCAGTCGCTTGCGAGAATGCATTGACGATGCGCATGCTGGCGTTGCCGTTGTTGCTGTTGTTACTGCCGCCGCACCCCGCAATCGTAATAGCAGCCGCAACCGCAAGCAGGCGCAGGGATGTAAGCAGAATTCGCTTTGATGACATAAAAGGTTCTCCGAGAGCGGTCTGCGATGGCGACCGCAGGGCGACATGTGCGCGACCAAAACGAGCGATTATAAATCCCCGCGTGGTATTGGGCGCGACGTTGGGCAGGTAGGAGATAACATCTCGTTACATATAGAGAGACGCATCGGAATACTGGTCGGGGTGAGAGGATTTGAACCTCCGGCCTCTACGTCCCGAACGTAGCGCTCTACCAGGCTAAGCTACACCCCGACGGCCGCCGTGTTTACCACCCCTCAAGGGGCGATGCGCACACGATTAGGCTACAAACGACTCAAAACGTACGCGCCACGGCGAAAGCTGATAATTCTAGCAGAGTTTCCCGGTAAGGCGAAGCCGGCAGCGTCGCCAAACACTCCGCTGCGAGCCGACTTTCCTCCTGCGCGCGGCCGAGGGCATAGTCCAGTGCGCCGGTGCTCCGCAGTATCGCCAGGACCGGTCGGAAATCTTCCAGGCCACCAGCGTTCACTGCGGCGCGAATGACGGCGGCTTCACTCTCCGACGCGACCGCGAGCGCGCGGATCAATGGCAGCGTCGGCTTGCCTTCAGCCAGATCGTCGCCGAGGTTCTTGCCGATGGCAGAGTGCTCTCCCGTGTAGTCCAGAACGTCGTCAATCAACTGGAATGCGGTGCCGAGGTGGGTGCCGTATTGCGCGAGCGATTCCTCGAGTTCAGGCGCTGCCACGGCGAGGACGGCACCCAGCCTGGCTGCCGCCTCGAACAGTTTCGACGTCTTGCGCTGAACGACGGCCAGATAGCGGCGCTCATCGACGTCGGCATTGCCAAGGTTGAGCAATTGCAGGACCTCGCCTTCGGCGATGATGTTGGTTGCCTCCGACAGAATCTGCAGCACCCGCATGTTGTCGGCGGTCACCATCAGCTGGAACGCGCGCGAATAGAGAAAGTCGCCTACCAGGACGCTGGCGGCGTTGCCGAACAGGGCATTGGCGGTTTGATGTCCGCGACGCATCGATGACTCGTCAACGACGTCGTCGTGCAACAGGGTGGCGGTGTGGATCATTTCGATGACCGCCGCCAGGGTGTGCTCGTGGGGGCCGGGATACCCGCAGGCTTTGGCGACAAGGAGCAGGAGCGCGGGCCGGATCCGCTTGCCTCCGCCGCCGATAATGTGCTCGGCGACGGTCCCGACTAACCCCACCTCGGACGAAAGCGCCTGCCTCAAGACACGATCGACGGCCAGCAGATCGTCGCGCAGGGTCGAATGCAGCAGCGGAATATTCACTGGGGCAGTACCGGTTTGATGGCCCGGCCGACACGCTTGCGGCACGGGATTGGAGGCCACGGCTCTTGTCTTGGCCGTTTCGGGTAGTTTAACCGAACGCAGTTAAGGGACCTGAGCGGACCTGAGCGAACCTGAGCGAACCCGAGGGATGGCTCGACCGGCTCGATGCTCGGCTTTGACATAAATCGCCTAAAGTCTTAAAATACCGACCTTTTTCCCGCAGTCTTTTTGCGGCAGAAGCGGTGGCAGTGCGCCATCGTGGCAGCCGAATTTCCGGGACGGTCGCAAGTCTTCGCAACAGCCAGGCGACGCACCGGGCGGGTACAACACTCATTGGAGTCCCTATGTACGCGGTCATAAAAACCGGAGGCAAGCAGTACAAAGTTGCCCCCGGCGAAAAACTTAAAGTAGAACAGATACCGGCGGACGTGGGCGCAGCAGTCATTCTCGATCAGGTCTTGATGGTCGGGGACGGCGACAGCGTCCGGCTCGGCCAGCCAACGATTGCTGGAGCGACCGTTCAAGCAACGGTGCTCGCGCATGGGCGCGGCGAAAAGGTAAAGATCTTCAAGATGCGCCGGCGCAAGCACTACCAGAAGCATCAGGGGCACCGTCAAGGTTATACCGAGCTTAAGATCGAAGGCATTGTCGGCTAGATATTTTGCCGGTACTTGACTGCGTTTTGACTACAGATAGGTAGACGAATATGGCACACAAAAAAGCAGGCGGCAGTTCACGCAACGGGCGTGACTCCCACTCCAAACGCCTCGGCGTCAAAGCATACGGCGGCGAAACAATCACCGCCGGCGCGATCATCATTCGCCAGCGCGGCACGCAGGTTCATCCAGGCGTCAACGTCGGCATGGGCAAAGACCATACGCTTTTTGCGCTGGTCGCGGGCAAAGTAGAGTTCAACATGAAGGGCGCCGAAAAGCGCACTTTCGTCAGCATCGTGCCTGCCCCGACGCCGGCGGCCTGATACTCGACGCCTCGCGCTACGCCGCACGCAAAAATCCCCGCTTCGGCGGGGATTTTTTTCGCTTCCCTAAAGCGTGATTTCGGGGGCGGGGCGATGCGGGATGTACGGCGAGCTGCAAATTAGCGACGTTCCAGCCACCACAACATGCTCGCCGCAACGACGACGAACATGACCACTGGGAAAGTCGCCGAAAACAGCGGCGGCCAGTCGTTGATGACCCCGAGATACGAAAACAGCCTTCCGACCAGGAAGAAGATCAAGCCGAGGATGGTCCCCGCGAAGATGCGGAAACCCACGCCCCCCGCCCGTCGCTGGAAATAAGCGAAAGGGAGCGCCAGCACCATCATCACCAGCACGGCAGCAGGAAAGAAAATCTTGTTCCACAGCGCGACTTCGAACCTCGTGGTTTTCTGCTGGTTATCGCCCAATACGCGGATATTGTCGACAAGGGAACTAATCTCGAGCTTTTCCGGAGCGACCTGATAAACGGTGAGAATGGAAGGTTTAAGGACCGTATCCCAGGCATATTCGTCGGACTGGCTTACTTTGGCGCCTTCGGGGCCAACTTCGGTCGTGCGCACGTTCTTCAGCAGCCAGTGCCCGTCCGCGACAAAGGTGCCTGAGTCGGCCACGCGCAAAGCCGTAAGCCGCAGGTCGTGATCGAATTCATATATGCGTACTCCAAGCAAAGTCATGTCGGCGAGCAAGCTGCGGATGTTGGCGAAAGTTTGATCCTGCTTGAACCAGAAGCCTGACTGAAACTGCTGTGCCACGATGCGCGTGGCCAGACCTTGGCTTTGGGCTCGCACCTGCTGCGCAAGGCGTTCGGCGGGGGGTGCAAGGAACTCGCCGGCGAGAAACGTCGCAATCGCCAAGGGAATACCGATCCGCACAATGGCCCAGGTGATCTGCGTTAGCGAGGCACCCGAGCTACGCATCACGGTGTATTCGGAATTGCCGACAAGCTGCGCAATGGCGAACAGCGTACCGATCAGCGCTGCCGTCGGCATCAACTCGTAGACGTGACCGGGCAGGCTCAAACCGACAAACAGAAGCGCCCGCCCCGGCGGATAACCGTCGCGACCGACATTGCCAAGTTCGTGGATCAGATCGAAAAACGCGAATAGCGAAACCAGCGCGAGGAAGATCAATAGCGTTGCATACAGCACTTCGCGACCGACGTATCGATTGAGCGTTTTCATGTCGTCGCCGGGCGTTGCCGCGCCATCCAGCCGTGCACCGAGAGCCGTCGCATGAACAACGCGATCACGACCGTCGCGGCAATCGTATGGATACCGATCAGGCCGACAAGAAGCGAAAGCCGGCCCTGCGCAATGTAGCTTTGCACGATGTTCAGGCAGTTGCTGTAGAGCATGTACGCGAACAACGCAATGAACAGGTTGAACGACCGCCCCATGCGCGGATTGACGTGCGACAGCGGAATCGCCAGCATCGCCAGCAGCAACGCACTGATCGGTACGGAGATGCGCCAGAAGAGTTCGGCGCGTTCCGGGGCGTCGTCGACGGCGAGCAGCGCCGCGGTTGGCAAAGCCTTCAGAGAAAGCGGGATCGCGCGCACCTCGGCGGGCTCGATCCGCCTGCCGAGGCGTTCGAACTCGACGCTGCGAAAATCTGCCTTGCCCGGCTGACCCTCGTAACGGCGACCGTCCTGGAGCACGATAAACCGATCGCCGTTAGGCGCTTCTTCCAGTTTTCCCGAGCGCGCGACTGTCGTAACGTCCTTGTCGCTGTCGATGGAATGCAGGAAGACGTTCTTTATTGTCCCGTCAAACGAGTTGATGCTCTCGATGAAGACAACGAGCTTGGCCTGTCGAAATTCCTTGAACAGGCCTGGCGCCAGCAGCGAGAGCTCCTCGCGCGATTCAAGCTGGCGCTCGAATTCCAGTCGGCGCCCCTCGGCCCACGGCGAGAGCCAGAGGGACAATACGACGATCGCCAGCAAGAATGGACTGGCGAACCACAGGATTGGCTTGAGCCACGATGTCAGGCTCAGGCCCGATGTAAACCAGACCGCCATCTCACTGTCGCGATACCACCTGGACAATGTGAGCAATACAGTTAGAAACAGCGCGACCGAGAGCAGGATGTTGAAGTAGAACAGGGCATTGAACCCCAAAAGCGCAAGAATGCCCTCGGGAGCGACGGTTCCTCCTGCTGCGCGGGCCAGCAGCCTCAACACCAGGTTGGTGAACAGAATACCGAGCAAAACGACAAAGAGCGCAACTGCGGTCGCTGTCAGTTCTCGCACGAGACTGCGTCTGAACACCATGACGACGGAAATATTTTGACTTTTTCAGGCTGATTTGCCGATAATGGCGTTCGTACCGCCTAAAGGCAAAATCTAGGGCAAATTTTTCGTTCGGGGAAGGCGATGGAATTTACCATAAAAAGCGGCAGTCCAGAGAAGCAGCGCAGCGCTTGCGTCGTCGTCGGCGTCTTCGACAACCGTAAGCCGAGCCTGTCCGCCGAGCTCATCGATCGTGCCTCCGGTGGCTATATTAGCGAAATCATTCGCCGTGGCGACATGGAAGGCAAGCTCGGCAGCACCTTGCTGCTACATAACGTGCGGGGAACGCTCGCCGACCGCGTTCTTCTCATCGGTCTTGGCAAAGAGCGAGATTTCCGCGAACGCGAATTCCGCAGTGCAATCCGCTCAGCAGTACGTTTGCTCAACGAAACGGGCTCTTACGAGGCAGTCGTCTATCTGACCGAAGAAAAGGTCAAGCGGCGTGAAGTCGCGTGGCGCGTGGAACACGCCGTCGTCGTGGCGATGGAAGCCGTGTACCGCTTCGATCAGATGAAAAGCCAGCCAGCCGATGTGCGCCGGCCATTGCGCAAGCTGACCCTTTCGGTCCCCCAGCGTAGCGACCTGACCTCGGGCGAAACCGCGGCGGCACGCGGGCTGGCGATTGCGCACGGGATGGACCTCGCGCGCGATCTCGGCAACCTGCCTGGCAACATCTGCACTCCCGCCTACCTGGCCGAGCGCGCACAAGCCCTGGCGCAGGAACTCGGTTTCAAATGCGAGGTATTCGACCGGCCGAAGATCGAAGAACTCCAGATGGGCTCCTTCCTGTCCGTAACGAATGGAAGCGACCAGCCGCCGAAATTCATCGTTCTCGAATACCTGGGCGGCGCCAAAAAACAGAAACCCGTGGTTCTGGTCGGCAAGGGCATAACCTTCGACAGCGGGGGGATTTCGCTCAAGCCCGGCGCGGACATGGATCAGATGAAGTTCGACATGTGCGGTGCGGCCAGCGTGCTGGGCGCGTTCCGCGCTGTGGCCGAACTGAAGGGCAAGGTCAACATGATCGGCCTGATTCCCACTTGCGAGAACATGCCCAACGGGCGCGCGACCAAGCCGGGGGATATCGTCCGCAGCATGTCGGGGCAGACCATCGAGGTCCTGAACACCGACGCCGAAGGGCGGCTGATTCTCTGCGACGCCCTGACCTACGCCGAGCGCTACGAACCCGCTGCGGTCGTCGACATAGCGACGTTGACTGGTGCCATGGTGGTCGCCCTGGGTCACATTGCCTGCGGCGTATTCAGCAACAGTGACAGCTTGGCCCGGTCGCTGCTCAACGCAAGCGAGGACGCGTTCGACCGCGCATGGCAATTACCGTTGTGGGACGACTATCACGAGAGTCTCGCCAGCAATTTCGCCGACTTCAGCAACATCGGCAGCCGGGCGGGGGGCAGTATTACGGCGGCATGCTTCTTGTCGAAGTTTGCCAAGAAGTATGACTGGGCGCATCTCGACATCGCCGGCGTTGCCTGGAAAGAAGGCAAGGACAAAGGCGCTACCGGCCGCCCCGTTCCTTTGCTGACGACTTGGGTGTTGGCTCAGGAGAACGCTCCCTAGGGCTTTGCCCCGTGACTCGCCGGACGACGCCACATGACCTCGATCGACTTCTACACGCATGTCAGCGATCGCTACGCGGTAGCAGCGAGGTTAGTCGCCAAAGCATTCGCGCAGCACGGGAACGTGCGCGTGCTCACTCCCGATGCCGAGGCTACCGACGCACTGGGCAAACTGCTCTGGCTGCAGCCGGCGACCGGATTTCTGCCGCACTGCCGCAGCGATAACCGCCTTGCCGACGAAACGCCGATATGGATCGATCACGCGCTCGAGCATCGTGGACCCGCTGCGGTACTGATCAATCTGCACTCCAAGACGCCGCCATTCTTCTCGCGCTTCGAGCGGCTCGCCGAGATCGTCGGTAGCGACGAAAGCGACGCGGCGGCTGCCCGCGAGCGTTTCCGTTTCTATCGCGAGCGAGGCTATGACCTGCGCACGCACGACATGAGCGAGCGCAACTGATGGCGAGCGCGCGCGAGCTGTTAGAGCAGGCGGATGCGCTGATGCAGCGAAATCGCACGCGCGCAGGCTCCGATATACCCGTGTTGACCGAGGCAGTCGTCGATCCCGCGAACGTTGCTTTGGCAGCGAACGCCGACGATGTGCCGGTGCTGACCGACGCAGTCGAAAGCGACGCTCAACTCTTCGCTGCGGGCGGCGTTGATGCCCTGCTGGAGGACAGCGCGCCCGTCGAGGCGCCTGCTTCTGCCCGGGCAAGTCCGTTCGCTGTCATGCCTGATCCGCCGCCTGCCGTCGAAGCGCCGTCGCAGGACGCGCTTGCTCCGGTCCTGGCCGGCTTGCCCGCCGAAGAACCCGACGAAGGCGATCCGTCGGATTGGTTGGTGATGGATACGATCGACCCCGCACTGCACAGCATTACCGGAGCTGCTCCCGACACGCTGGCAGTGGTTCCGCCGATGACGTTGCGCACCGAAGGGGCGTCCCGCCAGCCTTTTCCGCTGGAGTCGGCACCGCCAGCGTCGCCGCTGAATGCACCACCGAGCGCAATGGCGGCTTGGGAGGCGCCTGAGCCGCAGGCAACGACGCCGAAAATGGAGCCGTTGTTCTCTCTAACGCTCGACCACGACGAAGTCGATGCGACAGCAGTTACCGAAATGGGTGAGCCGCCTGAGCAGCGACAGCCGCCACTGCCCAGCACCACGGTTGACGAAGAACGTTGGCGCGCGCTCGCCGAGCAGGTGTCGATGCAGGTCCTGCAGCGCATCGATCTTTTTACCGACACAGGACTCAAGCAACAGCTCGCCGAGCGGTTGCGGCCGAGTGTCGAACGCGCGAGCGCGGAGTTAGTTGACTCGGTTACGGAACACATAGGGAAATTGCTGCGAACGTATGTTGCCGAGGCGATAGAAAAAGAAATCGCCCAATGGCGGCTTGACCACTGAAAAGCTACTGCACGGCCTGCTCGCTGCGTTGCGTCCTCGCTCGCCGCTCGCTGTACCTTTAAATACTATCTCGCGGCTCGCTCCGGGTCGCCTTGCATCCAGCCCGCTCTGAACGCTTTTCGAACCGTCGACGCGAAGTGCTGATAGCCAAGCCAGATCCTGTGCTAGACTGCGTTTCATGAAATCCGGCTCGGCCATGCAGCAAGCTTTCGGCGTCACGCCCTCGGTGCGTGCGTACGTCTTTGCGTATTATTTTGGGATGCCAACCCAGGGCCGCGCACACCGATAGATTTCCTACCAGTTTCAAACAGATCGGGCGGCCCAAGGGCCGCCCGATTTTTTTCATGGAGCGAAAAATGATTATCGTCATGCAACCGGAAGCAGGTGAAAAGGAAATCGCCGCAGTCGAGGCAAGAATTCGCGCGGCGGGGCTAGACATCCATATTTCGCGGGGGACCGAGCGGACCCTGATCGGCGCCATCGGCGACGAGCGCAAGCTCGATCCCGAAATGTTCGATCCGCTGCCTGGAGTCGAGCGCTCGCTGCATATCCTGAAGCCGTACAAGCTGGTCGCGCGCGAGTGGCACAAGGCCAGCACGGTCGTCGACGTAAGCGGGGTGAAAATCGGCGGCGACGCGGTGCAGATGATCGCCGGCCCGTGCTCGGTCGAGACCCAGCCGCAGATGGACGCCGCGGCGGACGGTGTGGCAGCGGCCGGAGCGCGACTGATGCGCGGCGGCGCGTTCAAGCCGCGGACGAGCCCCTACGCTTTCCAGGGCAAGGGCGTCGAAGGTCTCGACATGCTGAAAGGCGCAGCGGCGCGGCACGGCCTGCCGATCGTCACGGAGTTGATGGACGTGCGCATGCTCGACACGTTTCTCGCGCATGAGGTTGATGTCATCCAGATCGGCACGCGCAATATGCAGAACTTCGATCTGCTGAAAGAAGTCGGCAAGGTTGACGTGCCGGTCATCCTCAAGCGCGGCATGAGCGCGACGATCAGCGAGTGGCTGATGGCGGCCGAATACATCGCGGCGGGAGGTAATCACAAGATCATGCTGTGCGAACGCGGCATCCGCACGTTCGAGACGGCATACCGCAACGTGCTCGATGTCACCGCGATCGCCGTGCTGAAACGCGAAACGCATCTTCCGGTGATCGTCGATCCATCGCATGCGGGAGGCAAAGCGTGGATGGTTCCGGCGCTATCCTGCGCCGCGGTCGCGGCGGGCGCCGATGCGTTGCTGATCGAGGTCCATCCGTGTCCCTCCGAGGCGTGGTGTGACGCCGACCAGGCGTTGACGCCGTCCGAATTCGCTTCGCTGATGGAACGACTCGGTGCGATCGCAAGCGCGATCGGGCGCAGCGTCGATTGCGCACCTTCGCTCGTGCCTCTCGAGGCGCCATCGCGCGCGCGCGACCGGACTTCGGCGCAGGCGATGGCGTAAGCGCGAAGCCGCAAGTACCAAGCCGAGTGCGCGCGCGGTAGATGTCAGATCGTGGGGAGCGGCGCAGGAGTCTGCGTCGCAACGGGCGCGGCAGGGGACCCTCTCGTCTATAATTCGCAGGCTTGACGCTTTAGTTTGCGATGGTAAGGCGGGGTCGCGATTGCTCGTTTTCCGCGATATATTCCTTTTACAAACAAGAACGCCACGGATGGACCTGCCCAAAAGCTTTGAACCTCATGCCATCGAATCCCGGTGGTACCCATTCTGGGAATCGCATGGTTTGTTCAAGGCGTCGATGAAGCCCGGGGCGCCGGCGTTTTGTATCCAGCTTCCTCCGCCCAACGTCACCGGCACGCTGCACATGGGGCACGCGTTCCAGCAGACGCTGATGGACATTCTCACTCGCTATCACCGGATGCGCGGCGACAACACGCTCTGGCAACTCGGCACCGACCACGCCGGTATCGCGACGCAGATTGTCGTCGAGAATCAGCTGAAGGCAGCGGGAACGTCGCGTACGGAGTTGGGCCGGGACAAATTTCTCGAGCGTGTCTGGGCGTGGAAAGAGGAATCGGGGTCGACGATCACCAATCAGATGCGTCGCCTCGGCGCTTCGGGCGACTGGACGCGCGAGCGGTTTACGATGGATCCCGGGCTGTCGGCGGCGGTCATCGAGACCTTTGTTCGCCTGTTCGACGACGGTCTCATCTATCGCGGCAAGCGGCTGATCAATTGGGATCCGGTGCTCGGTACCGCGGTGTCGGACCTCGAAGTCGAAAACGAAGAAACCGTCGGCAAGCTTTGGGAGATTCGCTATCCGCTCGCGGACGGCAGCGGCAGCCTCAGCGTCGCGACGACGCGTCCCGAGACGATGCTGGGAGACGTCGCGGTCGCGGTCAATCCGGGCGATGAGCGATATGCGCATCTCGTCGGCAGGCAAGTCGACTTGCCTCTGACCGGACGGCGCATTCCTGTAATCGCCGACGAGTATGTCGACAAGACCTTCGGCACCGGCTGCGTCAAGATCACGCCCGCACACGACTTCAACGACTGGGACGTTGGGCAGCGGCACGGCCTCACGCCGATCACCATCTTCACCCTGCAGGCGACGGTCAACGACAACGCGCCGGCGAAATATCGCGGACTCGATCGCTATGCCGCGCGCAAGGCCGTGCTTGCCGATCTCAATCAGCTGGGTTTGGTCGTCAGCGAAAAGGCGCACGCGATGGTCGTCCCGCGCTGCGGACGCACCGGCGAAATCGTCGAGCCGATGCTGACCGATCAGTGGTTCGTCGCGATGACCAAGCCAGCGCCGGCGGGTCACGCGTGGTTCCCCGGCAAGTCGTTCAAAGATGTCTGCCTGCAGGCGGTCAACCAGAGCTTGCCCGACCCCGCGACTGGCGATCCGGTGACCATCAAGTTCGTTCCCGAGCATTGGACGTCGACGTACAACCACTGGCTGGACAATGTGCATGACTGGTGCATTTCGCGCCAACTGTGGTGGGGCCACCGCATTCCTGCCTGGTACGACGCCGAAGGCAACGTCTACGTCGCGCGCAACGTGGAAGAAGCGGCCAAACGCGCAGGAAAAGCCGCCAGCGCACTGAAGCAGGATGACGATGTGCTCGACACCTGGTTCTCGTCCGCGCTGTGGTGCCACTCGACGCTGGGCTGGCCGGAACAAACGCCTGAGCTGAAAGCATTCCTGCCGAGCTCGGTATTGATCACCGGCTTCGACATCATTTTTTTCTGGGTCGTGCGCATGATCATGACGACGACCTACTTCACCGGCAAGGTTCCTTTTCGCGACGTCTACATCAATTCAATCGTCCGCGATGAGGAAGGCCAGAAGATGTCCAAGTCGAAAGGCAACATCCTCGACCCCCTCGACCTGATCGATGGAACCGATCTCGAAAGCCTGGTCGTCAAACGGACCAGCGCCATGCTGATCGAGAAACAGCGCGAATCGATCGAAAAGCGCACACGCAAACAGTTTCCGAATGGCATTCCCGCGTTCGGCGCCGACGCAGTGAGATTCACCTTCGCCAGCCTGGCGACTTTCGGGCGCACGCTGAATTTCGACCTGTCGCGCTGCGACGGCTATCGCAATTTCTGCAACAAGCTATGGAACGCGACGCGCTTTGTGCTGATGAACGTCGAAGGCAAGGATTGCGGCCTCGACGAGACGCTGCCGATAACGTATTCGATTGCAGATCGCTGGATCGTCGCTGAGCTGCAGCACGCGGAAGAAGAGGTCGTCAGAGAGCTTGCCGCATACCGTTTCGATCTCGCCGCCAAGGCGATCTACGAACTGGTATGGAATCGCTACTGCGACTGGTACGTCGAGCTGGCGAAGGTCGACCTGGCGCGCGGTGACGAAGCAGCACAGCGCGGCACGCGCCGCACGATGGTGCGCGTACTGGAAACCATGCTTCGACTGGCACACCCGATCATTCCGTTCATCACCGAAGAGCTTTGGCAAACGGTGGCGCCGCTCGCGGGCAAGCGCAGCGAGTCGATCTCGATTCAGCCTTACCCGAAGGCGGATTTCTCGAAGCTGGATCCCATTGCAAGCACGCAGATCGCGACGCTGGAAGCCTTGGTCGAATCCTGCCGGTCGCTGCGCGGCCAGATGGGGGTGTCACCCGCTGCGCGCGTTGCCGCCTTGGTTACGGGCGACGTCGCGAAGTCGGGCGCCGGCGCGCTTCTTCCGTATCTGCAGGCGCTGGCCAAGCTGTCAAGCGTTGACATCGTGAGCGAGCTTCCGTCGTCGGACGCGCCGGTGCAGGTGGTCGGCGAGCTTCGGGTGATGCTCAAGATCGAAGTCGACGTCGTCGCCGAGCGTGAGCGCGTCGGCAAGGAAGTTGTTCGTCACGAACTCGAGATCGGGAAACTGAGAGCCCAGCTCGCCAAGGCTCAAGTTTCGTCGAGCGAGCGCCCGCGGCGATCGTCGCCCAGGAGCGTGCCCGCCTGGAGGGCTCGAGTCGACGCTGGCGAAGCTCGTCACGCAACGCGAACGGCTGCGCGGCTGACCTCGGGACCGCGGCCATTGCGCGCATTGGTCGCTGTACTCAATCGAACCGCGTGACCCGCAGCACGTACTGCTGAATGCCCAAATCGCATCTCTTTCGCGCTCTGGCGCATCGGAACTTCCGGCTGTTCTTCTTCGGCCAGGGCCTGTCGCTGGTCGGGACGTGGTTGCAGCAGGTGGCGATGTCGTGGCTTACGTATCGCCTGTCAGGCTCGGCGCTGCTGCTGGGTTTCGTCACCTTTTGCCAGTACATCGCAGTCTTGTTTCTCGCGCCCGTGGCCGGCGTTCTCGCCGATCGCATCGACCGACGTCGCGCGCTGCTGCTGACTCAATCGGTGATGCTTGCGCAGGCAGCGACGTTGGCCATCCTCAGCGCGACTGGATTGATCGCCGTCTGGCATCTTGCGATCCTGGCTGCCGTCCTCGGCTGTGCGTCGGGTTTCGATATTCCGCTTCGCCACGCGATGATCGCTCGCCTGGTCGATCATCGCAGCGACCTTCCGAACGCGATCGCGCTTAACTCGCTGCTGATCAATTGCGCTCGCGTCGTCGGTCCCGCGATCGCGGGCGCGCTGATAGCAACGGTTGGGGAGGCCATTTGCTTTACGCTCAATGCGCTGTCGTTCGGGGCCGTACTCTACGCGCTCACGCAGATGCGCTGGCCGCCGGCAACGTCGACGAAACCGAAGGCGGGTTGGTGGTCGAGTTGGCTCGAAGGCGCAAAGGTCCGCTTTCGGCTCTCCGCCGATCCGCGCAAGCTTGCTGATGATCGCGACGATCAGCGCCACGATCGGAACCTATTCGACGCTGATGCCGGTGTTCGCCAAGGACGTGTTTGGCGGCGGCGCTCACACCCTCGGGACCCTGCTGTCTGCGGCTGGAAGTGGTGCGCTGTTGTCGGCCTTATTTCTCGCCAGCCGCCACACGACACGCGGGTTGGTTCGTCTGATTCCGATTGCGGCTGCGGGGGCTTCGCTGGCGATGCTTGGTTTCGCGCATGTATCGAGCTTCGCATGGGCGTTGCCGCTGCTCGTCGTCCTCGGGGCCGGCCTGATTGCCGCGCAGGCGTCGATACAGACGCTGGTGCAGACGCTGGTAGACGACGACAAGCGCGGTCGTGTGATGAGTCTCTACACGATGGCGTTTCTTGGCGCGCTGCCGTTTGGCAACCTCGCCGGCGGTGCCATTGCCCGTTACGCGGGCGAGGATGTCGCGTATTCGGTCAATGCCGTCGTATGCCTCCTGGCCCTGGTCCTTTTCGCGCGCGCGATGCCGGGGCTGCGCGCGGCAGTGGAAAAGGGTGAGACCAGAAATTTGGCGACTGGGCAGTTACCGAAGTAGGCAACCGAGTAGCTAACTCGGTAGACAACTGATAGCCGACTGATAGCCAACTGAAGCGTCGACCTCACGGACTGGGAACGCCGGAGGCGTTCCCAACGCGATAGCGGGACCGAACGCTGATCAGACCTTCTCGGGCTCGGGCATCGCGCGCTTCATCAGCAGCGCGGGAATCGGCTGCGACTTGCGCCCGCCGTGACGTCCAGTATCGCCACGTGTCAATGCGCCCGCGCTGTCTGCACGCGTTGCAGGACGCTGAATCAGCGGTTGGTCGGGATTGCGGTCATCGTCGACGCCGCGGTCGCGGCGAGGAGGCGGCGTTTCGCTGCGCGCTACCTTGGACTCAATACGCTCCCTGGACTCAACGCGTTCACTGGACTCAGCACGTCCAGTGCGCTCGCGCCTTCGACTCGGCGACGACTCTTTGGCGGAGCGGCCCTCGACGTTTGTCTCGGCTCGCGCTTCGGTATGTCCGTCTCGTACCGGGCGACCGACAGCGCGCTCGGGCGTCATTCCGGTCGATTCCGGGGTCGCGACTGTAATCGAGCGCTTCAGCAGCCGTTCGATCTCGGTGAGGAGCTTTTCTTCGTCGGGAGAGCAAAGCGATATCGCTTCGCCCGATGCGCCCGCGCGCCCCGTGCGTCCGATGCGATGGATGTAGTCCTCGGGAACGTAAGGCAACTCGTAGTTGATCACCAGTGGCAGATCATCGATGTCGAGACCCCGTGCAGCCACGTCGGTGGCAACCATCACCTGGACGCGCGCGGCTTTGAAATCGTCGAGTGCCTCAAGGCGGGCCGCCTGGCTTTTGTCGCCGTGGATTGCTGTCGTCTTGAGTCCATCCTTTTCCAACTGGCGCGCGAGCCGCGACGCGCCGTGCTTGGTACGCACGAAGCAGAGCACTTGCCACAGGTTTCGGGACTTGACGATGTGCACGAGCAACGCGCGCTTTTGATCGGGCGCGAGCTTGTATACGCTCTGCGCGACAGTCTCGGCGGTGGTATTTCGCTTTGCGACTTCGATCAGTCGCGGAGCGTTGAGCAACTGGTCGGCGAGCTTCTTGATGTCGTTCGAGAAGGTCGCCGAGAACAAGAGGTTTTGCCGCTTCGCTGTCGCCGGCAGCAATGCCATGATGCGCTTGATATCGGGAATGAAGCCCATGTCCAGCATGCGATCGGCTTCATCGAGCACGAAAATCTCGACCTGGCCCAGATACACCGATTTCTGTTCGATGTGATCGAGCAGCCGCCCGGGCGTGGCGACCAGTATTTCGATGCCGCCGCGAACCGTGGGCAGTTGTTGCTTGATGTCGACGCCGCCGAATACGACCGTCGAGCGCAAGCCGGTGTATTTGCCGTAGGTGCTGACGGCTTCCTCGACCTGGATCGCAAGCTCGCGAGTCGGTGTCAGGATCAGCGCACGTACTGGATGACGCGCCGGTGACGGACTCGCATTGGCCAAAGGCAGCAGCTTCTGCAAAATCGGCAGTGCGAAGCCCGCCGTCTTGCCGGTGCCGGTCTGGGCACCACCCATTACATCAAGACCTTCGAGAATCAGTGGAATGGCCTGAGCCTGAATCGGCGTCGGCGTGGTGTATCCGGCTTCGGCAACGGCGCGGAGGATCTCCGGCTTCAGGCCGAGTTCGGCAAAGCTAGGGGTACTACTCATCAATAAAAGCTCCTGGCGCGGCCTCACGCTTAGTGGCGAGTTCCGGTCCAGGCAGCGAAAAATCGGTTTGCGGGACGGAAGGGCGCGCTGCGCTAGTGCGCTGCGGCGTCCCTCCGTTTGGAGGTCGGCGGTGACCGGAACGGCCGCCGAGTGACCCGTATTTTAGGCCTAAATATAGGATTTTGCAAATATTTTTGTCCGGCGACGCTCGTGATTTGGTACAATCATTGGTTTCTATCCCGCACCGCACCATAGGCACCCCAGTGGACACACCAGCAGCATCCGATCAGCCCCGACGCCGGCTTCGCAACATCGCGATCATCGCCCATGTCGACCACGGCAAGACGACGCTCGTCGACAAACTGCTGGTTCAGGCCGGCACGTTCGCCGCCTACCAGCACGTGGCGGAGCGGATGATGGACAGCAATGACATCGAGCGCGAGCGCGGGATCACCATCGTCGCCAAGAACTGCGCGATCGAATACGGCGATACGCACATCAACATCGTCGATACGCCCGGTCATGCCGACTTTGGCGGTGAAGTCGAGCGCGTCCTGTCGATGGTCGATGGCGTTCTTCTGCTGGTCGACGCCGTCGAAGGTCCGATGCCGCAGACTCGCTTCGTCACGCGCAAAGCGCTGGCGCAGGGGCTGAAGCCAATCGTCGTGGTCAACAAAGTCGACCGCCCGGGCGCGCGCGCCGAATGGGTCGTCAATCAGACTTTCGAGCTGTTCGACAAACTGGGCGCGACCGAAGATCAACTCGACTTTCCAGTCGTGTACGCGTCGGCGCTCAACGGTTACGCATCGCTCGACCCCAAGGTCGCCGGAACCGACATGCGCCCGCTGTTCGAAACCATACTCGCCAGCGTGCCCGCCCCATCGGGCGACCCCGACGGCCCGCTGCAACTGCAAATCAGCGCACTCGACTATTCGAGTTATGTGGGGCGCCTGGGTATCGGACGCATTCGTCGCGGCCGGCTTGTCCCGGGGCAAGAAGTGATGGTCCTGCACGGCGAAGGAACGCCGGGAACGAAGGCGAAAGTCGGCCAGGTCCTCGGCTTCGCAGGATTGCAGCGCGCGCCGGTGGAAAGCGCTGCGGCGGGCGACATCGTTCTGATCACGGGCGTCGACGATCTCAACATCGGGACGACGATTGCCGCGATCGATGCGCCCGACGCTCTGCCGATGATCGCGGTAGACGAGCCGACGCTGTCGATGCAGTTTCAGGTGAACACGTCGCCGCTGGCCGGCAAGGAAGGCAAATACGTCACCAGCCGCAACCTGCGCGAGCGCTTGGCCAAGGAATTGCTGACCAACGTTGCGCTGCGCGTCGAAGATACGGTCGATACCGACATCTTCACCGTGTTCGGACGCGGCGAATTGCACCTGACGATTCTGCTCGAGAACATGCGGCGCGAAGGATTCGAGCTTGCCGTGTCGCGGCCACGCGTCGTCTTCCGCAACATCGATGGCGAACAATGCGAGCCGTTTGAGCAATTCTCGGTCGACGTCGAGGACGCACACCAGGGTTCGGTGATGGAAGCGCTCGGCGTGCGTCGAGGCGAGTTGACCCACATGGAATCCGACGGCCGTGGGCGCACGCGTCTCGAGTATCGCGTTCCCGCGCGCGGGCTGATCGGCTTCCAGGGCGAGTTCATGAACCTGACCCGGGGCACGGGCCTGATGAGCCATGTGTTCGACGGCTACGCGCGGGTCGGCGGCGACATTCCCGAGCGACGCAACGGCGTGTTGATTTCTGCCGAAGCCGGCGATGCGGTCGCTTACGCATTGTGGAAGCTCCAGGAACGCGGGAGGATGTTCGTCTCGCCGGGCGACAAGTTGTACGAAGGCATGGTGATTGGCATCAACAGCCGCGACAACGATCTGGTCGTCAATCCGATCAAAGGCAAACAACTCACCAATGTGCGCGCGTCCGGCAAGGACGAGGCTATCGCACTGACGCCGCCGATCCAGCTCACGCTCGAATACGCGGTGGAGTTCATTGCCGAGGACGAACTGGCCGAGATCACGCCGAAATCCATTCGTATCCGCAAGCGCTACCTGATTGCCCACGAACGCAAGCGCGCGAGCCGCGAGACGGCCGTCGCTTCGGCTTGACGTCGCCGCTTGAAGCCGGCGCGAAGCGTCTACGCTGCCGGAAACCCCCAGCGGGCCGACGGACTTTTGCCGTGCCGGTGACGACGACGTAAACTGTCGCCGATGGAATTGAACTCCTGGCTCATGGTCGGCGGCGTCGTGCTGCTGGCATTGGTTCTGGTGCTCGTGCTGTGGCGCATCGTGTCTGTCGGACGCGCCAACACTGGCGCAGATATCAAGGCGCACCTGGCCATGCTGAGCGCGCAGAACGAAAGGCTCGAGCGCGAGCTGCGTGCCGAGCTGGCGCTCGCGCGCCGCGAAAACATCCAGCAAGCTCAGACGGCGCGCACGGAACTCGCGGGCAATCTCTCGCAATTCACCCAATCGCTGCAGAACCAGCTCGGAAATATCGCGCAGGTCCAGAACGAGCGCCTGTCGTCATTGACGCAGTCGAACGAAGTTCGTCTGGAGGCCGTGCGCGCGACGGTCGAACAGCGCCTGGAATTGCTGCGATCCGACAATGCGCAAAAACTCGAGCACATCCGCACGACCGTCGACGAGAAGCTGCACGCCACGCTTGAACAGCGCCTGGGGCAATCGTTCCGACTGGTCTCCGACCGTCTCGAGCAAGTGCACAAAGGGCTGGGCGAGATGCAGTCGCTGGCGGCAGGTGTCGGCGATCTGAAAAAAGTATTGACCAACGTCAAGACGCGAGGCACTTGGGGCGAAGTGCAGCTCGAAAATCTGCTCGAACAGATCCTCACCGCAACGCAATACGACAAGAACGTCGTCACTCGCCCAGGCAGCAACGAGCGCGTCGAGTTCGCGATTCGCCTGCCCGGTCGCGATCCCGACGGCGTGCCCTGCCTGCTCCCGATCGACGCCAAATTTCCGCTCACCGACTATCAGAATCTGGTCGACGCACAAGAGCGCGGTGAGCCCGCGGCGGTGGAGCTGTACGCGAAGGCGCTCGAGCGACGCATCAAGGATCAGGCGGCTGACATCCACGCGAAGTACGTGTCGCCACCGCACACGACGGATTTTGCATTCCTGTACTTGCCGGTTGAAGGGCTTTACGCGGAAGTGTTGCGCCGGCCAGGTCTCGCCGATGCCTTGCAGCGCGAATATCGCGTCACGATCGCCGGCCCCACGACGCTGGCGGCGATGCTGAACAGTCTGCAGATGGGCTTTCGCACGCTGGCGATTGAACAACGATCGTCCGAAGTCTGGAAACGGCTGGCGATCGTGAAGACCGAGTTTTCGAAGTTCGGCGACATCCTGGCCGCCACCAAAAGCAAGCTTGATCTCGCAAGCAAGTCGATCGGCGACGCCGAGGTGCGTTCGCGCGCAATCACGCGGCAACTGCGCGACGTCGAGGAACTGCCGGCCAACGAAATTGCGCGTCTCCCGACAGCGGAGCCGCGGCTGGTCTACGACGCCGATGCGGACAGGGAGGCTGAGCCGCCCGTATCGACCGACGGCGGCTGAAGCTGCCGCAGCGGCGCTGACGATGTTCGCAGCCCTGCGCGCGTGGCGACGCAAGCGTATCCTGGCTTCAGCCGCTATTCCCGACGGCCTGTGGCGCGAGGCGCTTGAGGCCCTGCCTTTCCTCGCCATCTACACCGACGATGAACTTGCTCGTATTCGCCGGCTGGTGGTCGTTTTTCTTACTGACAAGAGTATCGTCGGCGCCCGCGGCTTCGAAGTCACGCCATTCATGCGTGTCGTCATCGCCATCCAGGCCTGCGCGCTGATCCTGAATATCGATCCGCGCTATTTCGATGGCTGGGAAAACGTCGTCGTGTACGCGGATGAGTTTGTCGCCGCGCACGAATTCGAGGACGAGGCCGGCGTGGTGCATCGTGGTGTCGAGGCGCTGGCGGGTGAAGCGTCGAGCGGTGGCCCTGTTGTGCTGTCGTGGTCGGATGTCGAGGCGAGCGCGGATTGGGCCGATGCGGGTATGAACCTGGTGATCCATGAGTTTGCGCACAAGCTCGACATGCGTAACGGCGAGGCCAATGGCTGTCCGCCGCTGCCCGCGGAACTGTTGCAGCACACTTGGCAAAAGACGATGAACCGGGCCTTCGATGATTTTTGCGCTCGCACGCAAGCCGGAGGAGGACACCGCGATCGATGCCTACGCGGCGAGCAGCCCGGCGGAATTCTTCGCCGTGCTGTCCGAAGTGTTCTTCGCCGACCCGACGCTGCTGCTGCACGAATATCCGCCGGTTTATCGTCTGTTCGCTACTTTCTATCGACAGGACCCGGCGCGCCGTGCCGAATTGCTGATGGAGGAGCACGACGGCCTGTTCGTCGAAGGCAACCTGTCCATGCCGGCGGCGCCACGCCGATAGCCGCGCCGGCGCGCGACTGTCGCGCCAGGCAGTTGCAAATTGCTTCCGCCACGGTATCCTAGCGGCCGGAGTCGACGCTGTCCCGGATGAGGCTCCTTGGTCGCGCCAAGCTCGCTCCGGAGAGTCGACTGCTAGCGAGTAATCAAGGGACGGTATTCAGCCTGGAGGGAATTTCGATGAAGGCTCGTATTGCATTGATGATTGCCGCATGTTGCTTTGCCGGAAGCGCGTTTGCGTTCCACTGCCCGGCGGAAATGAAAAAGATCGATGATGCAATGGCGAAGAACCCGTCGCTGAGCGCGTCGCAGATGAGCGACGTGAAGCAGTACCGCGCAGAAGGGGAAGCGTTGCACAAAGCAGGCAAGCACCAGGAATCCCTGGATGCCCTGGCGAAAGCAGAAAAGATCCTGAACATTCCCGACGAACTGACCTGCAGCAAGCGCCGAGGTGGGCAACCGCCTTGGCGTTGAGTCAACCTGTTCTAGCGCGCTTCAGCAATCCTGCTGCGCGATGACTGCCGCGCAGTCAACCGTTCGCGGCAGCGTGCCCAACGCAGTGCCGTACGCCAAGCCATCGAGTGAAGCCGCATCGAGACGCGATGCACAAAACGCGTCGGCCACGGCGGCCGTTGCAAATCGCGTCAGCAGCGCTCCCGACAGTGCCAGCGCAATGGCGGCGGCGACTCGCCGGGCGCTTCCTTCGTCGACTTCCTGATCCGCCAGCATCGTTTGCAGCGTCGTCACGTGCTTGTCCAGACGCGAATCCGCGCGGCGGGCAAGCGCCAGTTCGGCGAACAGGGCCTCGACCGCAGCTGGTTCGCGCCGCGCCGCGCGAAGGACATCCAGGCAAATCACGTTGCCTGAACCTTCCCAGATCGAGTTCAGAGGCGCCTCGCGATAAAGCCGCGCCAATCCGTTCTCCTCGACGTAGCCGTTGCCCCCAAGCACTTCCATCGCTTCGGCTACGACGAATGGCGTGCGTTTGCACAACCAGTACTTGAGCGCAGGCGTCACCAGTCGCGCCAGAGAACGTTCCGCCGGACTGGCGTGGGCCTCGAACATGCGCGACAGCCGTAGCACCAGGACGACGGCCGCTTCGGTTTCGACCAGCAGATCGGCAAGCACGTTTTGCATCAGTGGCTGGGCCGCGAGCAGCTTGCCGAACGCGTGTCGGTGGCGCGCGTGATGCAGAGCGCGTAACACCGCGCCGCGCATGATGCCCGCGCTGCCGATCGCACAGTCCTGCCGGGTGTGATGCACCATTTCGATGATCACCGGGATGCCGCGGCCTTCCTCACCCAGCAGATAGGCCGAGGCCTCGTCGAATTCAACTTCAGCGGACGCATTCGAGCGGTTGCCGAGCTTGTCCTTCAGACGCTGCAGTCGCACCTTGTTCATGGTGCCGTCCTGCAGCACGCGCGGCAGCAGAAAGCACGATAGTCCCGCGGGCGCCTGCGCCAGCACCAGATGCGCATCGCACATCGGCGCAGAAAAGAACCACTTGTGTCCGGTCAGGCGATATTCGCCCTCACTCGCATTACCCGCGCGACCGCGCGGGTCCGCGGTTGTGTTTGCTCGTACGTCGGATCCCCCTTGGCGCTCGGTCATGCCCATACCGATCAGTGCCGACGTTTTCTGGTCCACCGGCAATGTGCGCGGATCGTAGTCGCCTCCGAGCACGCGCGGCAGCCAGTCGCGGCCTAGCGCTGGCAGCCGGTCGGCGCATCTCTGCAGCACCGGCACCGAAGCGTAGGTCATCGTCAACGGACACTGCGTGCCGTTCTCGACTTCGCCGTGAAGCAAATACGAAGCCGCTCGCGCCACCTGCGCGCCAGCGCGCTGGTCGACCCATGGCGAGCAATGCTCGCGCTGTTGCATCGAAAGCGCCATCAACTCGTGCCATGAGGGATCGAACACCACCTCGTCGATGCGATTGCCGAAGCGGTCGTGCGTCCGCAGTTCCGGAGGATAACGATTGGCGCGCTCGGCCAATGCGAAGCACTCGACGCTGCCCAGCTGCGCGCCCCAGGCCGAAAGGTTCTCGTCCGCCCACGACGCTCCTTCGCGCGCGACGCCATCGCGCAGAGCCCGATCCATCCGGTAGAGGTTGCGCCCTTCGAACGGCGGCGGTTGATTGGCGTCGTGTTCGGTCATACGCGGGAAGCCCTGAGTCGCGGCTCAAGCCGGGCGGATCGCGCTTTTGGGTCGAAAGGCTTTGCAGACCTCGTCGTTAGTCTCGATGTAGGGTCCACCGATCAAGTCAAGACAGTACGGTACCGCAGGAAAAATCCCGTCAAGCGTTTCCTTGATTGCTTTGGGTTGGCCCGGCAAATTCAGAATCAGCGCGCGCCCGCGGATCACGCCGACCTGGCGCGAGAGAATTGCCGTCGGAACGTACTTGAGGCTGACCTGACGCATTTGCTCGCCGAATCCCGGTAGCACCTTGTGCGCAACGGCCAGCGTCGCCTCCGGGGTAACGTCACGCGGCGCTGGGCCAGTGCCGCCGGTGGTCAATACCAGATGGCAATGAACCGTGTCGACAAGTTCAATCAGGGTGCGCTCGATTTGCGCCTGGTCATCGGGAATCAGCCGCGTGTCGAAAGACCACGGACTCTTGAGCGCGGCACTGAACCATTCCTTCAATCCGGGCAGGCCTTTGTCTTCGTACACGCCGCTCGACGCGCGGTCGCTGATCGATACCAAGCCTACCAGCAGCGATTCGGAAATTGTCATCGGCTATTGATCCGCGTCGTGACTGGGCCTAAAGCAGGCGATTCAGTGCGCGAAAGAGTTCACGATAGGCGTGCGGAGGCGATCCCACAGCCCGTTCTCGTTGCGTTTTCGCGATCAGGTCCGCGATCTCGGCGCGGTTGGCGGCGGGCGCGGCCGCGCAAAGAGCATCGAGTGCGTCCGGCGCCTTGCAGCAAGCGCTCGCGCCAGCGTTCGACTGAGGCCAAGCGGGCCTTCTCGGCATTGGGCGCGTCATTCCAGTGCGCGAGTTGCGCCCTGATCGGATCCGGATCGACGTCGCGCATCAGGCGCCCGATGAACTGCATTTGTCGGCGGCGAGCTTCATGTTTGGTGATGCCGCGAGCTTGCGCTACCGCGTCGGACAAACGTTCAGGCAACGCCAGCGCAGCCAGCCGCGAAGGACTCAAGTTGACCAGAGCCTCGCCAAGCTCTTGCAGATCGTGCATCGCCGCCTTGCGGCGTGTTTTGGAGGGTACAGCATTCGGGTCGTCGGTCTCGTCGACCCTTGCTGCAGTGCGTCGTCCGCGTCCCTCCGGTCCTGGCCGGGAAGGCGTTTCGTCGGGTCGTGACATGGTTGTCTAAAGTCGGGCGTGTGCGGTTTGCTATCATAACCGATCGTTTTTCCGCTTTTGGCCCCGCACCTGACCCCCGTTCGAGATCGTCGATGACCACACCCGCCGTCCCTTTGTCCAAGCGCTTTCCGCTGACGCCGCAACAGCTTGCCGGCGTCGCTGAGCTGGTGCTGCGCGAAGCCCAGGCAGGCGGCGCGACAGCGGCCGAAAGCGAAGTCTCGCAGGCCTTCGGCCAGAGCGTCACCGTACGCAAAGGCGACGTCGAAACCATCGCCTACAACCGCGACAAGGGCATCGGCGTGACCGTTTACGTCGGCATGCGTCGCGGTCACTCGAGCACGGCCGATTTCGCTCCGGACGCGATAAAGGCCGCGGTCGGCGAAGGCGCTGACGATCGCGCGCTACACCGCGGACGACGCGTGCGCCGGACTCGCCGATCCCGCGCTGCTGGCCAAGCATTGGGCCGATCTCGACTTGAGCCACGCGTGGGATTTGCCGGTCGAGCAGGCAATCGAACTCGGGCGCGCGTGCGAGGCCGCGGCATTGGGGGTCGATCCGCGCATTACCAATTCCGACGGCGCGACTGTGTCGCTGCACGAAGCACAATTCGTCTACGCCAACAGCAACGGGTTTTCCGGCGGCTACGCCAGTTCGCGCCATGGAATCCACTGCGCTGTCATCGGCGAGCAGGATGGCGCCATGCAGCGCGACGACTGGTACACGTCCGCGCGTTCTCCGGATGATCTCGAGCCGGCTGAACTGGTCGGACGGCGAGCCGGCATGCGGACGCTGCATCGGCTGGGTGCGCGGCAGCTCGCAACCGGGGAATATCCTGTCGTCTACGAAGCGCCGATCGCGACCGGCCTGGTCGGTCATTTCGTCAACGCTGTCAGCGGCGGCAGCCTTTACCGCAAATCGTCGTTTCTATTGGACAGCGTCGGTAAGCAGGTTTTTCCCGCGCATGTCGCGATACGCGAGGAGCCGCACCTGCGCCGTGGGCAGGCGTCCGCGCCATTCGACGACGAAGGGGTCGCGACCCGGCCGCGCGATGTCGTGCGCGACGGTGTCGTGCAAGGCTATTTCCTGGGCAGCTATTCAGCGCGCAAACTCGGGATGAACTCGACGGCGAACGCCGGAGGCAATCATAATCTTGTTGTCAGCCACGGGACCGACGACCTGCCAGGGCTTTTGCGACGGATGGATCGCGGCCTCCTGGTGACTGAATTGCTCGGCCAGGGAGTGAACCCCGTGACCGGCGACTACTCGCGCGGCGCGGCGGGCTTCTGGGTCGAGCGCGGTGAAATTGTCCATCCAGTGGAGGAAATAACGATCGCGGGCAATCTGAACCAGATGTACCGCGACATTGTGGCGATAGGTAAGGATGTCGACGTCCGCGGGTCAAGGCACTGCGGATCGATCATGATCGGGTCGATGACTGTCGCCGGGAATTAGGGAACAACGAGGGGAGCGTGTGCCGAAGCGTGGAGTAGGGGAACATCTGTTGGCGTGGCGCAGGTCGCTCAGCGATCCGATGCGCAGTGCCGGCACGGCGACGCGATGGATCGCCGGGCTGCCCACGGCCGACCCGCTACAGCTTCAACGCGAAGCGTTGGAACTGATCGCCGACTTTCCGGGCGGGCGGCGCAAGATCGGTCCGGGCCAGGCTGATGCGTTGTTGCGCATCGATGCCCGCTTCGAGCCCGTCATCGAGAACCTTACCGCGCAATACACCGCCAACTATCAGCGATCGAGCGGCGTCGAAACGCGGCTTTGGCACGCGGCGTTCGACTTGGTCAAAGCGTTCATCGCTGCCTATGAGGCCACCGTCAAGAGTGGCTATAGCGGACGCGACGAAAAACGCTGGCAGGATACGCTGCCGAAGATCCTGCTTCGCCTCGCGCACTACAAAGGACTGGACGGCAAATACCGGCTCTTTCGCTACGGACATTGGATACCCGCGCAATGGCGCGAGTTTCACGAGCTGTACGAATTCGCACGCACTCGAGGCTGGCAGCGCGAACCTCTGGCGTTCGAAGGTGGATCGTTTCGGCGCCAGGATGCGACGCAGGAACAGGAATACATCCTGACGCTGCTGTTGATGCGCCTGGACAGCGGAAGCTTCACCCCCGACCAGGTCGAATGGATTGCACGTTCGCTCGAAGGCTGGGTCGCGCCGCTGACTCTCGTGCCGCAGCATGGCGACAGCGCCAACTTTCATCTCGACCTCTCGGGCACGCACGGACTGCGGCGCCAGGACCGGCCGCGCGCCGGAGGGCGTCTGCTCTATCTGGACGCAAGCCCGGTTTACGCGAGCATCGTCGAGCGCATGCGCGTTCTTCCCGAGCACGATGAGGAAAACACGCCAGCGGGCGAGATTCCGACGCGCGAGCAGAAATTGCTGCTGATGCGGCTCGCGGCGCTGTACGGGCCTGAAGCGCTCGCTTATGCGCCGCGCGCACCACGTCAACGCGACGAAGTCGAAGTTCGAGTCGTTGTCGGCATGCAGGCGCTGACGCGCGCTATCGCCGAAGTCGATCATCTGTCGACCGAGGCGAAGTCGCTGGGAGCGATGCACAGCTACGACGAGATCACGCAAATGGTCAATCCGAGCGCCAACCCCGATTCGGTCGCGCGCCGCGTACGCGGTTCAAAATGGCGTATCGCGGACCGCAGCGAGACCGGGGTCAGGCTGATAGCACCGTCGCGCGACGCGCCGAGCAAACTCGGCGAGATCATCGCGTTTCGTGACAACGACGGTTGGAACCTCGGCGTCGTGCGCCGGATGCAGCGACACCAGGTCGACGAAGTGATCTGCGGCGTCGAGATCATTGCGCGCCGCATCGTGCGCGTCCTGCTGCGCAGCTGGGTCGCGCCGCTGGATCCCGGACGCGGCGCGCCCGATCGTCCCTTCTTCGGCGTCTATCTGCCTTCGCACGCAGCGAATCGCCAATCCGCGCAGCGTAGCCTGATCGGGCCCGACGATCGCTTGCTGCCGGGAGGCATGGTTGAACTCGATACCGGCAATGCGCGCTATCTCGTGCGCTTCACGCAGACTATCGAACGTCAGGCTGGCTGGGCCTGGGGCTTGTTCAACGCAGTGCGCAAGCTTTAGCCTTGGCGGCTCTGGCCGCCGCACGCGCTGCCGGGCGTAGGTCCAAATATCCAATGTCAATTTGCGCTAGAATCAGTCTGGAAGCGCTCGTCAGCCGCGGTCGCAGCGCGCCTCGTTCAAACCTTGCGGCACAAGTCGACTGTCCATAGGAGGAGTCCATGCAACGTCGTTCATTTCTGAAAAAGGCCGGGGTCGGCCTCGCGGCGGGCGCCGTCGCCGCACCGGTCATCGGCCAAGGCACGCAGCCCGAGGTCAAGTGGCGTCTGGCGTCGAGTTTCCCGAAGTCACTGGACACGATATTTGGCGGCGCCGACGTGATCTCGAAGCGGTGCGCTGCCGCAACCAACGGCAAGTTCCAGATCCAGCTGTTCGCCGCGGGCGAGATCGTTCCTGCGTTCGGCGTCGTCGATGCCGTGCAGAACGGAACGGTCGAATGTGCGCACACGGCGCCCTACTACTTCTTCGGCAAGGACCCAACATTCGCCTTCGCCGCAGCGATTCCGTTTGGGCTTAATACGCGCCAACAGAATGCCTGGATGTATCACGGCGGCGGTCTCGCCCTGATGCGCGAGTTCTACAAGGACTACAACATGATCAGTTTCCTCGGCCGGCAACACCGGTGCGCAAATGGGCGGCTGGTTCCGAAAGGAAATAAAAACCGTCGCCGACTTGAAGGGCCTCAAGTTTCGCATCGGTGGAACCGGCGCGCTGCCGCTGACCAAGCTGGGCGTCATTCCGCAGCAACTCGCCGGCGGCGACATCTATCCGGCGCTGGAAAAAGGCACGATCGATGCGGCGGAATGGGTCGGACCCTATGACGACGAGAAGCTTGGCTTCTACAAGATCGCCAAGAATTACTACTATCCCGGTTGGTGGGAAGGAAGCACGGGAGTCGATTGTTACGTCAACATCAAGGCCTGGGAAGCGCTGCCCAAGGATTATCAGGCGATATTCGAAGCGGCGTGCGCCGAAGCGAACATCGACATGACGGCCAAGTATGACTCCGTCAATCCGGCGGCACTCAAGAGGCTGATCGGTAATGGCGTGAAAGTCCTGCCGTTCTCGAACGAAATCCTGGCGGCATGCTACAAGGCGACGACCGAGACCTACGAAGAAATCGCCGGCAAGAATGCCAAGTTCGCGAAGATCTATGAGCCGTGGAAAAAATTCCGCGATGAGCAGGTGGCGTGGTTCAGCATTACGGAGAACCGATTCGACAACTTCATGATCGCGGCGGGACGCCTGGCTCAGAAGAAATAGCGCGACCGATTACTTCGCCATCTGCAGCGACGCGCCCGGCTTTACGACCGGGCGCGTTTGTTTTTGGATAGGCGAAAAGTGGCGTCACGCGTCGCGGCTCAATCCGAGGGCTGGCTCGCTCGCGGGAGCATCGACGCAATTGCGCAGCCTTATTTCTTCTCCTCCGGTGTTGCGTCCTTGCCTCCGAGTTCCTTCTCCAACGCCTTGGTCGCGTCGTCCTGTTCCACACTGTCGGTGGCCGTACCGGAGGATTGATCGCCAGGCGTCTCTTCCACCGCTGGCGCCATGATCTGAATCTTGCTGGGGTCGAATACCGTGTCCTTGGCTTTGTAGACCATGACCATCTGCGGAAAGGCGATGACCAGCGCGATCATCACGATCTGGATCAGGACGAAGGGCACGGCACCCCAGTAGATCTGCCCCGTTTTCACTCGCGCCGTGAGCTTGCCGGTGATCTTGTCCAGATAGTCCTTGGCCGGGGCGACGCTGCGCAGATAGAACAGCGCGAATCCGAAAGGCGGATGCATGAATGAGGTTTGCATGTTGACGCCGAGCAGCACGCCAAACCAGATCAGGTCGATGCCCAGCTTGTCGGCAACCGGACCGACCAGCGGAATGATGATGAACGACAGTTCGAAGAAATCGAGGAAGAACGCCAGGAAGAAAATGAGAATATTGACGACGATAAGGAACCCAAGCTGTCCGCCGGGCAGATGCAGCAGCAGCTGCTCGACCCAGACGTGGCCGTTGACGCCGTAGAAGGTGAGACTGAACACGCGCGCGCCGATCAGGATGAACACGACGAATGTCGACAGCTTGGCGGTGGTGTCCATGCCTTGGCGCAGCAACTTCCACGACAGGCGTCTTCGGGCGAACGCCATCAGCAGCGCGCCAGAAGCGCCCATCGCGCCGCCTTCGGTCGGCGTCGCGACGCCAAGAAAAATCGTTCCGAGCACGAGAAAAATTAGGGCAAGTGGTGGGATCAGAACAAACGTGACGCGCTCGGCGAGGCGCGACAGAAGTCCCAGTTTGAAAACGCGGTTGATTACCGCCGCAACAAAGGCAACCGCCGTTCCCACACTCGTCGCGACGACGAGCATTTCATCGGTCGGATCATCGGGGCCATATTTCCAGTGCGCGAACGCGACAGCGGAAACTGCAGCGACGATCGTCAACACGAGCAGCGAGCGCGTGCCGCCCGAACCATCGGGTTCGCGCAACGTGCGCGCCTCAAGCGGCAGCGCGGGTGCCCAATCCGGCTTGACCGCGCACACGCCAAAGGCATAGACCGCGTAAAGGCACGCCAGCGTGATACCAGGAATGAATGCGCCGGCGTACATGTCGCCAACCGATCTCCCGAGTTGGTCGGCCATGATGATCAGCACCAGCGAAGGCGGAATGATCTGGGCCAGCGTTCCCGACGCGGCGATCACGCCCGAAGCAAAGCGGCGGTCGTAGCCGTAACGCAGCATGATAGGCAGCGATATGAGTCCCATCGAAATGACCGACGCGGCGACCACACCCGTCGTTGCGGCAAGCAGCGCGCCGACGAAGATCACCGCGTAGGCGAGCCCGCCGCGAACGGGGCCGAATACCTGACCGATGGTGTCGAGCAGGTCCTCGGCCATGCCGCTACGTTCGAGGATCAATCCCATGAAGGTAAAGAACGGGACCGCCAGCAGCGTGTCGTTGGACATGACTCCCCAGATGCGTTCGGGGAGTGCTTGCAACAACGACGGCTCCAGCAGTCCAAGCTTGATGCCGACCAGTGCATAGGCGATGCCGACTGCGCCCAGCGAGAACGCTACCGGGTAGCCGATAAGCATGACGACTATCAGCGAAATGAACATCAACGGCGCAATGTTGGCGATCAGGAACGCGCTCATTGCTTCGCCCCGGAAGGATCGCCTGGATTCTGCTCGCCACGGGCCTTGAGTATTTCTTCGGCCAGTTGCTCCTCTGCCGTTCGCTCGTGCAGCTTTTCGCTGGGGTCCGGTCCCAGCCCCATCAGGAATGCCACGCGTTTGATCAATTCCGAGATGCCTTGCAGTCCCAGCAGCAGGAAGCCGATCGGCACAAGCAGCCTCGCAGGCCAGACGATGAGGCCGCCTGCGTTGCTCGAAACCTCCTGCCGCTGGTACGCCTCGACGAATACCGGCCACGAGAGCCAGCCGATGAGGACGGCCATCGGCAGCAGAAAGAAAATGGTCCCGAAAATATCAATCCAGGTCTGCGTACGCTTGGACAAGCGCCCAGAAATCACGTCGATGCGAACGTGTTCGTTGCGCAACAACGTATAGCCGGCTGCGCCGAGGAAAATGGCGGAGAACAGGTACCACTGGATTTCGAGGAAACCGTTGGAGCTGTAGTTGAACGCCTTGCGCACCACCGCGTTGGCGGCGCTGACCAGCACCGTGACCAGGATCAACCAGTAAAGACCGCGGCCGACGAGTTCGTTGAGCCGATCGATCGCGCGCGACAGCGACAAGAGTAGCGACACTGGCGTCCTCCTAGACCACAATGTTGCGGTCGATCGCTGCCGGTTCGGTCAACGATCCTGGCCTGCCGAAAGCAGCGCTCGCCGATCCCCATGGCGGCACAGGGTGGGCGAGAGACGCCTTCTTTGCCCCGCGCCGAAGATTAACCCGCAGGCAGGGTCATGGCAAACCTTCTGCAGTGATGCGCCGCCGCGCGACGAGGCAGACCGTGGCGATGGCGGCTGGGGCTTCAGTTGAACTCCCGTTGACTCCCTTGGCTCACTCGTTACCTGGCTCGCATGAACGGTCACAGCGACGCGACACGCACCTGCCACGCACCTGCGCGGTGCTAAAATGCCTTTCCCGCCCACGAATGCGCTATACGATCCCATGCAAAGCCGCAATCAGATTCTCGCAGACGCCGACCCACAACTCTGGCAAGCCATCAGCGGCGAGAACCGTCGCCAGGAAGCCCACATCGAGCTGATTGCGTCGGAAAACTACGCCAGCGCCGCGGTGATGGCGGCGCAAGGGTCGCAGCTCACCAACAAATATGCGGAAGGCTATCCAGGCAAACGCTACTACGGCGGCTGCGAGTTCGTCGACGTGGCTGAGCAGCTTGCGATTGATCGCGTGACCAAGCTCTTTGGCGCGGAATTCGCGAACGTCCAGCCCCATTCGGGCGCGCAGGCCAACCAGGCCGTATTTTTCGCGACCTGCCAGCCAGGCGACACGGTGCTCGGCATGTCGTTGCCGCACGGGGGCCACTTGACCCATGGCTCGCCGGTGAATTTCTCCGGCAAGTGGTTCAACGTTGTCGCCTACGGGCTCGATCCGAAGACCGAGCTGATCGATTACGCGCAGGCCGAGCGGCTGGCGCGCGAGCACAAGCCGAAGCTGATCATCGCCGGCGCGTCGGCGTATTCGCGCGTAATCGACTGGAAGCGTTTTCGAGCAATCGCCGATTCGCGTCGGTGCCTACCTGATGGTCGACATGGCGCACTACGCAGGCCTGATTGCCGCCAACCTGTATCCGAGTCCGGTCGACGTTGCGCACTTCGTCACCAGCACGACGCACAAGACGCTGCGCGGACCTCGCGGCGGCATCATTCTTTGTGCGGCAGAACACGGCAAGCTGATCAATTCCGCGGTATTTCCGGGACTCCAGGGCGGTCCGCTGATGCATGTCATCGCGGCGAAAGCCGTGGCTTTCAAGGAGGCACTGACCCTCGACTTCAAGATCTACCAGGAGCGCGTGATCGAGAACGCACGCGTGTTGTCGACTGTGCTGCAGGGGCGCGGACTACGCATCGTTTCCGGCGGCACCGACTCGCACATGTTCCTGGTCGACTTGCGGGCGAAGAAAATCACCGGCAAGGACGCTGAAGCCGCCCTTTCTGCGGCGCACATCACCGTCAACAAGAATGCGATCCCGAACGATCCCGAGAAGCCGTTCGTCACCAGCGGCATCCGCATCGGCAGCCCGGCGATAACGACGCGCGGCTTTACCGAGATCGAATGCGAGGAACTCGGCCACATGATCGCCGACATACTCGATTCCCCCGGCGATACGGCAACGGCCAGCCGTGTTGCTGCGCACCTGCATGTGTTGACGACCAAGTATCCTGTCTACCGCCATCTGGCAGGCTGAAGGCGGCCTCGAATGAAGTGCCCGTTTTGTGGCAGTGCTGACACGCAGGTCGTCGACTCGCGGGTATCCGAAGCGGGCGATTCGATCCGCCGCCGCCGCCGTTGCCTCGCATGCCAAAAGCGGTTCACGACTTATGAGACGGCGGAGTTGCGGCTGCCGCAGGTCGTCAAGCAGAACGGCACGCGATCGGACTTCGACGTCGCGCGCATTCGCAACGGCTTTCAGCGCGCGCTGCACAAGCGTCCCGTTCCGACGGAGTACGTCGACCAGGCGGTCGAACGCATCGTGCAGCAGGTGTTGAGCCTGGGCGAGCGAGAGATTCCGTCACGCCAGGTCGGCGAAATGGTGATGGCCGAACTCTATACGCTCGACAAGGTCGGCTACATCCGCTTTGCATCGGTCTATCGGTCATTCAAGGACGTCGCCGATTTCAGGGACGCATTGCAGAAAGTGGAACCGGCGCCGGTCCGGCGCAAGCCGCGCTGACGCCGCCATCGCGACGCGGGCAGTGTGAAGACGGCGATGGACGCGAGCGGCAGCGCGATGACCTCGAATGCGGCGATCGATCGTGAATTCATGGCTGCAGCGCTTGCGCTCGCCGAACGCGGTCTTTACACGACGACACCGAATCCGCGCGTGGGCTGCATTATCGTCGGCGCGCGTGATGGACAGGTTATCGGCGAGGGCTGGCACGAACGCGCGGGCGAAGCCCACGCTGAAGTACGCGCGCTTCAGAACGCGATGGCGCGCGGACACGACGTGCGGGGCGCCACCGTCTATGTATCGCTCGAACCCTGCAATCACCACGGGCGAACTCCCCCCTGCACCGATGCATTGATCGACGCGGGCGTAGCGCGCGTTGTCGCCGCCATGCGCGACCCGAACAAGGCCGCCGCCGGCGGTGCGGAACGTCTGCGCGGTGCCGGCATAGAGGTTGAATTCGGCCCGCTCGAACGCGAGGCGCGCGAACTCAATATTGGCTGGATACAACGCATTCAAACGGGACGCCCATGGGTGCGCATGAAAATCGCGGCCAGCCTCGACGGCCGCACCGCGCTTGCCAATGGCGTCAGTCAGTGGATCACAGGTGAGGAGGCGCGCGCCGACGGTCATCGCTGGCGCGCCCGGGCGTGCGCGGTTCTCACCGGCATCGGCACGGTCAAACAAGACGATCCGCAACTCAATGTGCGTGCGGTGCCAACGCCGCGACAGCCGCTGAAAGTCGTCGTTGACCGCCACAGTGAACTGTTGCCGACGGCGCGCTTGCTTGCCACGGGAGAAACGCTGGTAATCGTGGCCAATGCCGAGGCAGCAGACGCCGCATTGCCGGCGCACGTGCAACGCCTCGTCCTGCCCGATGCGAACGGCCGCATCGACCTCGCTGCCATGGTGCACGCACTCGGGAGACGCGGCATCAACGAACTCCATGTCGAAGCAGGCGCGAAGCTGAATGGCGCGCTGCTCGGCGCGGGAATAGTCGACGAGTTGCTGCTCTATTTCGCTCCGATGGTGCTGGGAGACGATGCGCGCGGCATGTTCGCCTTGCCGCAGACGCTCACTTCGCTTAGCAGTCGGGTGCGTTTGGACGTGAAGAGCGTCGCCGCTGTGGGCGACGATTGGCGATTGCTCGCTCGCGTGAAACACCGGGAGAGCTGATGTTCACCGGCATCGTGCAGGGCATGGGCAGGATCATCGTTGCGGCGAAGGCCGGGGCGGGGATGCGGTTGACCGTCGAGGCGGGCGCGCTCGATACGTCGGATATTGTTATCGGCGATAGCGTTGCCGTCAGCGGTTGCTGTCTCACCGTCGTTGCGGTCGATGGGGCGAAATTGAGTTTCGACGTTTCCGCCGAGACGCTGCACGTTACTGCGAGGCTCGATCGCATCGGTTCGGTCAATCTCGAAAAATCGCTGCGGCTGGCCGACCGACTCGGCGGTCATTTGATGGCGGGCCACGTCGACGGTGTCGGCCTCGTCACCAACGTTCAGCCTATCGACGATGGCGGCAGTGTCGGGATCGCCATCGAGGCGCCGGCCGAGCTCGCGCGTTTTATTGCGCCGAAGGGATCGATCGGCATCGATGGGGTGAGTCTCACGACCAACGACGTCGCGGGGCCCACTTTTACCGTCAACCTCATTCCGCACACGCTCGCGGTTACGACGCTGGGCGCCTTAGCCGTCGGGACGCGCGTCAATCTCGAAATCGATATGGTTGCGCGCTACGTTGCGCGCTTGACCGAGGCGCACCGCAACGCGCTATAGCGAAGCGAGTCGCTTATTTGTGTTGAGGCACGCGCGGAACACCAGCGCAGGGTCGTTGGGGCTAAAGCGTACTTCGCCTAATGCCGCGAGGCGGTGTTCGATCCGGCGGAGTCTATGTCGAAGCTGAAGACGAGGATCGCCCAGTACTCGACCGGCTTCCCGGCGGCTTCGGCAGGCAGAAAATTCGTGCGTTCCAGAGCCGCGAGAATGGCGGGGCGAAACATCGGATTGTCCGGAACGAGCTTGGTGTCGGCGTTGACGATTCTGCCCGATGCGTCGATGGTCAGTATCGCGGCGATCTGTGTGCTGACGTGCGAGCGTGCGGCATCGATCGGGTAGCTGGTGATTACCGCGCCGTTGAGCCGAGGTGTCCTCGCGGCTATGGTGGGGAATCGCTGAAGCAGGCGAGCCGCTGTAGCTGCGCTTATGCGTTCGGGATTCGCGACCGGGCCGACGGCGACGCGTCCGTTGGGGCTGGGCGGCCCCAGGTGTGCGTACTCAGGAAGGTCCAGACGCATGACCTGCGTGTCGTCGGCGACTGCCATCGCCGCCGCGGCAGCGACAGGCATCGTTGGCATCGGCGCCAGCGCCCGCAGTCCCTCGGGCGAAGTCATCCGCGGTAGCGGTTCCAGCAAGTCGCTCCGAATGCGTTCCTCGACCAGATCTGCGGTCAGTGGCGCGGTCAGTCCCAGGTTGCTTGGGGCAAGTGACAAGCTCGAGTGCATGCTCGCTAACAACACGATCACCGCCAGGTGAAACACGGCGGACATTGCGACGGACACTCCGAGACTTTTGTCCGGCGCTTGTCCTCGATCGAGTGCGCCGAGTTCCAGAGTTGCGATGCCTGCAGACATGGTTCGCAGATTGTAGTGCGGATTGCAAATGGACTGCGGCCGCTCCGCTTACACGGAGCGGCCGCATGTCAGCCGCGACAAACCGTCGACCTTATTGACCGAGCAGGCGCCACGACATCCGATGTTTCTGGGCGAAGTCAGGGTCCTTCGGCTTGACGTAAGTCACCTTGCCCGTCGTTCCTGCCGTGATTGCGATACGCAGATCAGGGAATCCGCCTGACCCGCTGTCACCGCTTCCGCCATCGAGCGCCACCAGCTGGATGCTCACGCCGCCTTCCTGCTCAAACAGGCTTTCCACCGGAGTCCCGGCATCGTCCAGCAACAGCGAATTGCCTCGCCCGTATTCGCGGGCATATACCGTCGCCGGCTGACCCGTCAGGCATGGATCGGTTTGCGGCGAAGTGCCGATGTAAGCGATCAAGGACAAGGCCGCCTGCACCGGCACGACAATTCGTTGGCCCGCAGGCAGATCGTCGAACCAGCCCTTGTCCGGCTTGGCCGCAAGACCCTCCGCGTCGGTTACCTCCAGCAGATCCGTGTGCCCATCGAGCGTCGCGGGCCAAGGCGTAACTGGCGCCACCGCGGTGCCGTCCCGTATCGCATACATCGTCTGGATCTGGTTCGCGATCGCCGGTGTGGTCAGATCGGTATCGTCGAGCAGGCGCCCGGTGCCGATAAAGACCCAGCGATCGACACCGTTCGAAATGTCGATTTCGATCTGCGGGGGCGTCGTTACCGCCTGCCCCTTGCCGTTGAGCTTGTCGGTGAAGGTCGCGATCTTTTCCACTGTCCACGCGGTGTCATCCGGCGACGAAATATCGAAGCGCCAGAAATTACCATCGAGATCGCCGCCGTACACCTGCTCGGCGAACTGATTGCGATAGTCCTTTTCGTATGCAGCGATTTGCGCCAGGCCCGATGGGCTGGTCGTGCTTCCGGAGTTGGTCGTCATCGTCTTCAACAACGAGCCATCCTTGGCACTCAGAATGAAGATCTTGCCCTTTCCGGTCGCCGTCGGGTGGGTCGTGTCCGGAACGTTGTTGTAGCCGGAAGGAACGATCACCACCCACTGCCCGCCGAAGGCATGCGTCTTGGCGATGATCGCCTTGCCGTAGGTGTAGCCCAGGTCGTCGTTGGAGAATCGCCACAATACGCGCTTGGCTGCCTCGGTTTCACTGGTGATGTCCGCCGGCTGCGAAATATCGAGCGCGTAGTAGGCCTTGCCGCCCTTGCCGAGACCGCCCACGAGCATGGTGTGCCAGTCGGCATCGCCGCCGCCGAAATTGACATCGTTGATTCGTGGTGTCGCGTCGACATAGTAGTGGTGCACGAATGGCGGCAGGGCTCCATCCTGGTACGACAGCGCACCGAGGCCCGTCTCGTCTGCACGGAAGAGGTCACTGGGCACGAACGCCCAAGCTTCGTTACCGTTGGCGTCGTCGAAAGCGTGCAGCATGCCGTCGTTTGCGCCGACGTAGACGCGAACCGGCCGTCCGGCGAAGGCTGCGTCATTCTTGAAATTGATCGTATAGCCGGGATCGTTGGCCTCGACGTAGGGCGCGTTGGGCTTGCCGACATAGACCGGCTGCGAATCGACGATATCGCCCAGCAGACCACCGATACGCACGCGGAACTGTCCGACCTTGGTGCCTTCGTTGTTGCGATTGCCGCGCAGGAACTCGACGATCGCCTGCGCCCGCGCGGTTTTCCCCGGCGCCAGCGAATCAAGTTGATTGGTGCCGATGCTGCCGGCCAGGAACGGAACTGCAGCACCGGTCTCGTCGACGGTGATCACCTTGCGATCGGTGAACCACGGCGTATCTTTCACGCCGGGAACGACGGTCAGTTGCGCCGCGAGTTGAGTCGACGCTTCCCAAACCACCGAGATTTCAGCGCCGGTCGTCGGGTTGATGTTCACCTTGCTCAGACTGGCACCCCAGCCGGGCTCGAACGTCGTGCGGTAGATATAGGCGTTTGACGCCGACAGCGTCGTGCTCTGGAATCCCGCACCAGCGCGCGCGCCTGCCTGGTTGATCACGTCCTGCAGGATCTGGCCCATGCCGAGTTTCAGTTCGTCGGCCGACTGCGCGTTGACGAAACGCCCGCGCCCGTTGACGGCCGCGTGCCAAA
>CAVVOR010000003.1:0-161922 GCA_963749795.1 uncultured beta proteobacterium | reverse complement strand
GCTCGGCTATCGGCACGGCGCCGCAAACGACGCTGCCGGCCCCCAACCCGCTGCCCCGCTTCATCGTCGGGCGCCCGTCGAGGTGGATCGACCTCTCGCGCCCGCGCCCCCGGCACCGCGCCGCCGGTCCCAGCCAACAGCGCCTACGGCTCCGAGTCCGACGCCGCCGGTTGAACTGCCGCGGCGCGAAGTGCCGATCGCACCCCCGCAGCTCGAACGCGCTTCGCCGATGGTCACGATCCGCGAACTCGCGCCCGCGCCGGCGCTGGTTCCTCGCGATGCACCGACACCACCCACCCCGATCGAGCGGCTCGCGCCAGCGCCCGTCGCGCGCCCGCTCGCCCCAGCGCCCACCCTCGAGTCGCGCGACGCGCCGACGTTGTCCTTGCCCATCGAACGCGTCGCGCCCCCCGCCCCGACCCGCGAGCTCACGCCTGCACCTGCGATTGAGCCGCGCGAAGTGCCAACGATGCCTTTGCCGATTGAACGTGTCGCACCACCGCCCGCGACGCGCGAGCTTCAGCCGACGCCCCCCATCGAACCTCGCGAGCGACCGACGGCACCGCCGCCGATCGAGCGCGTGATTGCTGCTCCTCCGGTGCGCCCCCTGGCGCCAGCCCCTGCGATTGAACCGCGCGAGACGCCAGTCACGCCACCGGTGATCGAACGCTTCGCGCCCCCAGCAGCCACGCGCGAGCTCGCGCCCACTTCGCCGATCGAGGCGCGGGAAACGCCAACCGTGCCGGCGCCGATCGATCGCACCATTCCGACATTGCCGCAGCGCCCTTTCGCAACGGCACCGGCCATCGAGCCGCGCGAAGCAACCGCAACGCCGTCGCCACTCGAACGCGCATTGCCGCCTCCCGCGACGCGCGAGCTTGCGCCAACTTCGCCCCTTGAGCCGCGCGAAATGCCGGTCGTACCCGCACCCATCGACCGCATCGCACCACCGCCGCCGAGGCAAAACCTTGCCCCCGTGCCAACGCTCGAGCCTCGCGCCGAACCCGTCGCCCCCGTGCAAGCTGCGCCCGCAGCACCGACGGCGAGGGTGCCCGCCGATCAGCCGGGAACGGTTCCCGTCCGGCCTGCGGTCCCCGTGGGCTCTTCGCGCGGCAGTCCATCGCCACCCGAGGAGTTGCCGCGAATCCACTTTGGAACGCCGGATCCCGGCGCCGATATGTTCAAGCCGCGGCACGATGTCGTCGTTCCGTCGACCGAGGCCGGCGGGACGCCGCACATCGATCTCGATGCGGCTCGCCAGCGTGCACGCGAGATAGCCAGCGAAGGACCGGGATCGAACGGCGTCTGGTCGGTTATTCCACCTCCGCCGGAACGAGTATCGAAGGAAACGCGCGCGATGGAAAAAGCGATCAAGCCCGATTGTCGAAACGCTTATGCGAGCTTTGGCCTGCTGGCGGTGCCCGCACTGCTGGCGAGCGCCATCGGCGATGGCGGCTGCAAATGGTGACCGCTGACTGAGTCTAAAGCGTCCCCGGTTGCCGGTACTCTTGAGTTACCGTGAACCGGCGGCATCTAGGCTATTAGGCCGGGTATCCGTTACGTTCCCGTGTGCCGGACGTGCGTGCCACGGTATTTCTCGGAACACTTGATGATCTGCATCTTGGTCGGAAATTCCAGGCAGACACGAGCATCCGAGTTCGCCCTGCTTTCGGTCAGGTCGGGCGTGCTGACGTCCGGACGCGCGTCGGACACCGGGACCGGCGCCGCAGGGGCGTTGGCAGCAGGGGGCGGTCGGGCCGTCGTGTTCTGAGCGATCGCCGGATTCGCGGACATGATCACAATCGCTGCTGCGATGATGGAATTTTTCATGTTTCGACTCCTCCACGCACTGGCCGCCACATTGTTTGACGCGCCCACAGGTTGGGCGTCGGGGCGCGCGGCGATATTCGACCCGGGATCAAGGTAGACAATACGGGCGGGAGTGTCAAACTCGCGCCTCGAAAGCGACGCCGAGAGTTACCGATTTACAAGCGGAGAACGAGTAATGAGCGACATCGTTGCAATGATTGGGCAATACGGCTTGCTCGTGGTCTTCGCTAACGTGCTGATCGAACAGGTCGGGCTTCCGATTCCGGCCGTTCCAACGTTAATGATTGCCGGCGCGCTGGCAGCGGATGGCAAGCTGTCTACGCCTTCGCTTTTCGTCGTCGCACTGATCGCGTGCCTGCTCGCAGACGTCACGTGGTACATCGCAGGCAGGCGTTTCGGCAGTCGCGTCATGAAAACCTTGTGCCGCGTCTCGCTTACGCCGGATTCGTGCGTCAGCGAAACTCAATCGCGGTTTGAACGCTGGGGCGTGAATGCGCTGTTGATAGCCAAGTTCGTTCCAGGCCTCTCGACGATCGCACCGCCGCTGGCAGGCGCCACCGGCATCGGCTGGGGCCGCTTTCTGTTGTTCAACGGCGCCGGCGCATCGCTTTGGGTCGGCGCCAGCGTCGGTGTCGGCATGTTGCTCAAAGACGGGATCTCGCACCTGCTGACACAGATGGAGAGTGTGGGAACGCTCGCGCTCTACGGCATCGCGGGCTTGCTCGCGGCTTACATCGCGTACAAGTGGTGGGAACGGCGACGCTTTTTCTCGATGCTGCGAATGGCGCGCATCAGTGTCGACGAACTCTATCGCCTGATGGACACACACCCCGCACCCACCGTTGTCGACGTCCGCTCAGCGACCGCGCGCGCGCTCGAACCTCGCCGCATTCCCGGCGCACTGCACGTGCCGTTGCAGGCGGTCGATCAACACGTCAGGGACCTGCCTCGCGACCGCGATATCATTCTCTATTGCACATGCCCGAACGAAGCGTCTGCGGCGCAGGTTGCCAAAGTCCTGATGAACAACGGCTTCAAGAAAGTGCGCCCGCTGCACGGTGGGCTCGATGCCTGGATTGCCGCGGGCTACGCGGTCGAAGCTTTGCCCGACGCGCCGATGCCGAATGTGGTCGTCCAGCAAACGCAACGGGGCCTCGATCGCGTATGAATTCGAGGCCCCGCATCAGCTACGCATCGCCGCGCATGGGCGGCGATGGCTACGACTCGCTACAGGCGCGCGAGATCGTTTCTTGACTACATCGGCTTCAACTGTGCGCGAATCTCGCCACCGGGGAACGCAGCGCTATGAACGTTAACGTACAGATTGCCGGCCTTGTAGCTCGCGTACTGGCTTTCCGTCAGCGTGGCCCCCGCAGGTGCCGCGAAAGTGTTATCGCCGGTCTTCGTGAACGGAACGATAACCGGGCCGTTCTTGCCGGCAGCAGCCTCGTGTATATGCGACGCCGTCGCACTCATTCCCGTCGCCGTGATGCTCGCGCTAACGGTGCGATCGGGATTGATCGTAACGGTTCCCGTCCCTGCGGCCGCCGATGTGACCGCAGGCACTTCGTTCCCACCACTGAGCGCAACCGACTGCGAATAGGGCGTCTGGCTCATCGACACGCAGGCCGCCAGCACGGTCAGCGCTCCGGCAGCCGCCATGGCGGCGAGCACGCCGCGTCTTTGCAATATCTTGTTCATGAGAGTTTCTCCATCAGAATTATTGGGACGCCCCCTGCCGCGCACGACTATTCGACGCGACGAGAGGTAAGATAACACCGTCGCGCGTCGAACGGCGCGTCGCCGCCCGCAATAGACGCCAACAACCACCATAATTCGCCAGCGGCTCGCCCGCTCGGCAAAGTCCGGAATAATTACGAGCCGAAGACTGTTTGCGATCGATTTTTTGCCACTCGGTGACGTGTCCATCGCACCGCCGCGTTCCGCTGACCACCGAGACGGTCCGTCTCGATGGTCCGAAACATGCACCGGGGTGAATCGATACGAACCGCCGTCGAGTTCCTGAACGCACCGGATCAATCAACGAAGAGCTCATGCAAACGATCATATCCGTCTCGAATCTCGCCAAGACCTACGCTTCCGGGTTTCAGGCGCTCAAGAACATCAATCTGGAAATCAGGCGCGGCGAAATCTTTGCACTGCTCGGCCCCAACGGTGCCGGCAAGACCACGCTGATCAGCACCATTTGCGGCATCGTCAATCCGAGCGCCGGTACGGTGCTTGTTGACGGCCACAACATCATCAGCGACTACCGCGAAGCGCGTGCACTGATCGGTCTGGTCCCGCAGGAACTCACCACCGACGCATTCGAATCGGTATGGGGAACGGTATCGCTCAGTCGTGGCTTGTTCGGCAAGGCCGCCAATCCGGCCCACATCGAAAAGGTGCTGAAGGATTTGTCGTTGTGGGGCAAGAAGGACAGCAAGATCATCACGCTGTCGGGGGGGATGAAGCGCCGGTTGATGATCGCCAAGGCGCTTTCACACGAACCGCGCATCCTGTTCCTGGACGAACCGACGGCCGGTGTCGACGTCGAGTTGCGACGCGACATGTGGCAGCTCGTGCGATTGCTGCAGGCACAGGGAGTGACGATCATCCTGACCACCCACTACATAGACGAAGCCGAAGAAATGGCGGACCGCGTCGGCGTCATCAGCAAAGGCGAGATCATTCTGGTCGAGACGAAGACCGAGTTGATGCAGAAGCTCGGCAAGAAGCAGCTCACCCTGCACTTACAGCAGCCGATCGAGCTGATTCCTCCCACGCTTGCCGCCTACCGGCTGGAGCTTGCCGAAGGCGGCAGCGATCTGATCTACACCTACGACACCAAGAGCAGCGATCGTCCGAGCATCGCCGCATTGCTCGATGATCTCGACAAGTCAGGAATCGATTTCAAGGACCTGCAGACTACGCAGAGCTCTCTGGAAGACATCTTTGTCAGCCTCGTGCGGGAGAAAGCATGAACGTCCACGCGATGCGCGCCATATACAACTTCGAGATGGCGCGCACGCGGCGCACACTGATGCAGAGCATCATCTCGCCGGTGATTTCGACGTCGCTGTACTTTGTCGTGTTCGGTGCGGCGATCGGTTCGCGCATCCAGCAGGTCGATGGGATCAGTTATGGCGCTTTCATCGTCCCTGGACTCATCATGCTGTCGTTGCTGACGCAGAGCATTTCCAATGCGTCGTTCGGTATTTATTTCCCCAAGTTCACCGGGACCATCTACGAGCTCCTGTCGGCGCCGGTATCGTATCTGGAGATCGTCATCAGTTATGTCGGCGCCGCCGCCACCAAGTCGATCATTCTTGGTTTGATTATCCTCGCCACAGCGGCCGTGTTCGTGCCGCTGCGGATCGAGCACCCGGTATGGATGGTGTTGTTCCTCATTCTCACCTCGGTAACGTTCAGCCTCGTCGGCTTTATTATTGGCATCTGGGCGGATGGATTCGAAAAATTGCAGCTCGTGCCCTTGCTTATCGTCACCCCGCTGACGTTCCTGGGCGGCAGCTTCTATTCGATCGCCATGCTGCCGCCGACATGGCAGAAGATCGCGCTGCTCAATCCAGTCGTCTACCTGATCAGCGGGTTTCGCTGGAGTTTCTACGGCATGGCCGATGTCAGCGTTGGCATCAGCCTGGGCATGACCGTGGTGTTCATGGCGATATCGCTCGCGATCGTCGCCTGGATGTTCAAGACGGGCTATCGGCTGAAAGCGTGAGCGTCTGAGGGGGGCTTCGCCGCCGATATGCCAGCGGCCAGAGAAGTCCCCGCAACCGTCGTTTTGGCGTAAGCTTTTTCGATGATCGACAAGCACGCACTGTTCACCACCTTGCGACAGTCGGCCGATCCCGAGGTCGTGTCGGCGATCGAGAAACTGGTCAGCGAAGGCGCCGACCGCCACCTTTGCCGGATCAACGCCCTCGACTTCGCGAACAAGCATGGTTTCGACGAAGAAGCCGTCATCGCTGCTTTCCTGCACGCGTCGCGACTCGGCCTGTTCGAGTTGTCCTGGAACGTACTCTGCCCGGGCTGCGGCGGCGTCCTCGACGCCGGGGCTTCATTGAAAAACGTGAATCGCGACGAATACGCCTGTGCACTCTGTGCGGCCGGGTACGAGCCGACGCTGGACGAAATGGTCGAAGTCACATTCACCGTCAGTCCGCGTGCGCGTGTGATTGCCGCACACGATCCAAATCGATTGTCAGCCCACGAATATTGCCGGCAGATGTTCTGGAGTTCGGGCGTGGATCTGCCCGAGGCGACATTCGAGCAGACCATGGAGGAAATGACACTCGAGATGGTCGAGCTGCCGTCGAACGACAAGGCGCTGCTGTCGTTGACGCTCCCTGCGGAATTCATCATCGTGTTCGAGCCGGTGACCCACGTCGCGCAATTCATCGACGTCAAAGGCGAACCGACACGTGAGCGTCAAACTTTGGCCATCGTCTACAGCAAAGCGCAGGCACCGACACAGACGCTGACGATGCAACCGGGGCCGCTGCGGCTGACACTCGAGAACCGCACCGATCGGCGGGTCATTCCCGGCGTCTACGTGGCGGGGCAAAAAATGCACGACATGCTGAGCAAACGCAAACAATTCCTCACCGCCAAACGCCTGCTCACCAATCAGACGTTTCGCGATATCTATCGCACTGACACCCTCGACGTCGACCAGCGTCTGAAGATCACGAGCCTCACGTTCGTGTTCACGGATCTGAAAGGCTCGACCGATCTTTACGAGCGCGTTGGCGACCTTGCCGCGTTCGACATCGTCAAGGAGCATTTCCGCGCTGCTGCACGAGATCATCGCCACCGAATCGGGAGCCGTCGTCAAGACCATCGGCGACGCCGTGATGGCGACTTTCGCCACGCCAGAACGCGCAATCGCGGCGGCGCTGCGGATGCGCGAAGCGATGCGCACCCTGAACGAACAGCACAGCAGCGAAGACTTGCTGCTCAAAATCGGCATACATGAAGGTCCCTGTCTCGCCGTTACCTTCAACGACCGGCAGGACTACTTCGGGCAGACCGTCAATATCGCATCGCGCGTGCAAGGGCTTGCGGTCTCGCGGACGATCTTGGCGACCAGCGCGGTTGTCGATCATCCGGCGGTGTCCGAATTGCTCGAGACCGACGGCATCAAACCTACGCAGCGACGCATGCCGCTTCGAGGCATCGTCGACGAGCTCGCGGTTTACGAAATACCCTGAGCGGCTGCGACCAGGGCTTCCGCCACCAACTCACCGCGTCACTTGTCACCACCACCGCTCATTGCGGCGGAAGATCCTCGTCGAAGAGATCCTTCATCAGGAAGCGCTCGAGCGCCGTATTGTCCTCGGGCCGCGCCGACAGCACGTAGCTCTTCCTCGGGCGCCCCGATTCCCATACGAAATCGCCTTTCTTCCGATCACGGATGATCACGATCATCCTGCGCACGACGGCGATGCGCATGTTGCTGTTCTTGCCCAGTCGAACCTCGATCAATTGCGGCGTTTGCCGGCCCATATCTTCGTTCCATCCCAGGAACTCGAATGCAGCGTCGTCGTAGTTCATGCGCTTGATTTCGAATATGCCTCCGCCCTGATTGGATTCGCGCAGAGCTGTCCCTTGAGTGACCGGCGGCAAATTGGCCGCGATCTTGCGATCGAATTCGGCTTTTTGCTCGTCGGCCGCCGTGGATTCCGGCACCCCAGTTGCAGGGCGCCGCCCCTGCAAATAAGAGAGAAAATCTCCCTCGGCCGGGGGTCTGGGTTGCGGGGGCTGCGCGGGAGGTACCGGGACAGGCGGCGGCGCGACGATTTCCGGCGCCTGCGTTGACGGCGCCGTCAGCGGGGGGCGCTGTGCCTCGATGCTCGGACGCGGCCGCGTGAGCCGCCGTGGCGGGACCGCCTCCAGCTCCTTCTTGGCCTCGGGCGGGGGCGGCGCGGCCTTTTCCTGCTGGGCCAGTTCAACTTCCAGGCGATCGCTCGCCTGATCCTGGTTCTGGTCGCCCGGCCCGAACAGGCGCGTCCTCGGTATCCACAGCAGCAGTACGGCCGCGTGGATGAGGATTGACAGGACTATGGCGACCCAGATCGCTTGGACCGTGACAACGTCGTGTGTTGACGGGGGATCGTCGAGCCAATGGCTCATTAGTTCGTATTCCTGGAGCAGCTGAGGCAACCGATGACGGTCACCGTTTGTTTTGCTTGCAGCGCGGTCTCGTGGATCCGGATGCCGCCGCGCGCCGAACCGCGAATGGTATACGAATCCATCGACGGCCAAATTGTTCCCGCACCAATCCAGGCGCTTTTTCAGCAAGAGCAGTCGCCACGCCTCTTTCGTAGCCAACAGCTTGCCTGTGAACCGCACCCGCCAAGATCGAAGCGATGCTCGTATCGTCCGCACGCTTGCAATCCCTCGACGGCGACACTAAGGTTCCGCCCATGAAACATTTGCTTACCGGGCGCTTATCGCGCGCGGCCACGATCGCCGTCCTGGTCGGTGCAGCATCGCTCGCCTGCGCCGCAGCGGAGGACGACCGCTACGCGGCAGATCCCCAGTTACGCCGCTTCGTCGATAGTCAGCATGGCGAGACCATCGCGGTGGAACTGAGACGATTGCTTTATCGCAAGCGCTGGAACGAACTGCTCGACCAGGCCTTGTATGTGATCGCACCGCGAGGAACATGGGACGACAAACGTCCCGCGTGGGCGCCGGCGCGGGCAGCGCTGGCGCGTGCGCTGCGCGAAGAATGGGTGCGGTGGCTCGCCGACAACGGCGCCGAGATCCGCCTGGTCGTCAACGAACAGAGCATGCGCGGTCTCACCGACGACGAGAGGCGGCAGACGGCAGACTTTTTCGAATCGGTGACTGTGATGAACTACGATTTGGGCGCGCTGATACACGAAGGTGAAGTTCGCGAAGGTCAGGTCGTAGGAACGCCTTATATCGACGGCTTCTTGAGCTACGGCACGGACGTGCCGGCAACGGGGACGCTGCTTTGGTTTTCGCCGCAGGCAAAGGCTGCGCCTGCGCCGATCGCGAGTCAGAACGCAGGACAGGCAGACATGACGCCGCGGGGATCCGTCTTCATCTCGAGCGGCGCGGAGGCGAATGGTTGGTTACGGCGAAATGACTGGCGGGCGCTCGCAGCGCAAAGAGTCTGCAAACCACTGGCCGCTCCGCAAGCATTTCGACCGCTGGTGATAACATCCAAAACCGCTACAGATAAAGAACTGCGGTCGCGTACGGTATCGGTCGTCGCTTGAGGCGAAGACCGCCGACAGCCGAGCCAACCGTGCCTACGTGGTGCGGTTCTTGATGTGGTTGAAACTACTCAGGTGATGATGGCATGGCCAAGCCTTTCCAACGTCTGCTGTTGACCGGTGCCGCGGGCGGCCTGGGACAGATCCTTCGCCCGCACCTGCGCGAGTGGGCGCAGGTCCTGCGCGTCTCGGATCGAGCGGACTGCGGTCCTGCCGAACCTGGCGAAGAAGTGATGCAGGTCGATCTCGTTGACAAGAAGGCCGTCAATGCACTGGTCGAGGGTGTCGACGTGGTGTTGCATTTCGGCGGGATATCGCTCGAATCACCCTTCGAGCAAATCGTGCAGGGCAACATCATCGGCCTCTACAACCTCTACGAAGCGGTTCACAAGCACGCAGTACGGCGTGTCGTCTATGCAAGTTCCAGTCACGTGGTCGGTTTCTATCCGCAAACGCAGCAGATCGATACCGATGTTCCTCTGCGCCCCGATTGTCTTTACGCCGTCAGCAAGTGCTTCGGCGAAGCACTTTCGCGCTACTACTTCGATCGCTTTGGCATCGAGGCCGTGTGTCTACGCATCGGCTCGTCTTTCGCCGAGCCTAAGAATCCGCGCATGATGGTGAGTTACCTGAGCTATGGTGACCTGGTCGAGCTCGTCGCACGTGCGTTGTTCACGCCGCGAGTCGACCACACGATTGTCTACGGTGCATCGGACAACCCGGTGAAATGGTGGGACAACAGCAAGGCGCGGCATCTCGGGTTTCATCCGCGCGACAGTTCGACGAAATTCGCTCACCTGTTCCCGCTCTCTGCTCCCCCGGAAGACAGAGACAGTCCAGTCCATCGCTTTCAAGGGGGCCCGTGGGTTCTGTCCGGGCCACTCGAGGATTAGCAAGCGGCAACGCACTTCGCGCGGCCGTATTTTGCCTCGGCTGCCGAGCGTTGTTCGACCCGTGTTTCGACGTCGAATAGGAGCCATCGGCTATAATTGGCACGAGGTCAAATATCGTTCGCCGTCGGGGGGAAAATGAAACGCCTCAGCCTGATTCTGGCGCTTTGCGCCATCGTTCTGTGCGGTTGCCGTGGAGCACCTGTCTATAACGTCACTGACAATGCAGTCGTCGTCAAGGCCGGTAAAGTCGTATCGACGGAAGACATCCGCGAAGCGATTCTTCGCGCCGGACGCGCGCTGGGGTGGCAGATGACTCCAGCCGAGAACGGCTTGGTCGTCGGGCGATTGAATCTGCGCGGGACGACTGCCGCCGTTGATGTGCGTTACACTTCAAAAAGCTATAGCATCAACTATCGCGACAGTACAGGTCTCGATTACAGAGACGGCCAGATTCACAAGAACTATAACGGCTGGGTTCAAAATCTGGATCACGGAATACAGACGGAGTTGCTCGCGCTCTAACTCGCTGCTCCAGGCGTTTTGTTTGGCGTCTACGAACTGGTACGCCGAGGCGTCGGGCCCGGAAGCCAGTCCGGCGACAATTGATTGGACTGCGGTTTGCTCTGCCATTCGCGTTGCGCGATCGTAGTAGGGATGCTCGTCGGTGCTGGAGGAGCGCAACGAGCTCAGGAAATGGGTTCCCCTGGGTCGTGACACTAATCGAATGCGAAGATCATGAGTGAGCTGGAAAAGGAAATTGCGTCCTTGATTACCGAGGAGCTGCGGCTTGACATCGACCCTGGGACGATCGATCCCTCGGCGCAGCTGTACGGCGGAGGCTTGGGACTGGATTCGATCGACATCCTGGAAGTCGCCCTCGTCGTGTCGCAGCGCTACGGAGTCCAGCTTCGAGCGGACGACGTCCAAAACAAGCAGATCTTTTCGTCGCTGAGCGCGCTTGCAGGATATGTCGCCGAGCGACGCACGCAGTAGCGCACCGCGCAGTGCGCCGGAATCGGCGCGGCCGTTCGCGCGCGGACTGCTGACCATTCTGACGGCGGCCTATTTCGCTTATCCCTTTGCGGTTCACTGGTTGATCGAGAATGGCCAGCCGCGTGGGGCACTGTGGTTGTCGGCCGTGGCGCTGGCGGGCCTTTGCTGGTCGGCGCTGCGGGCGCCTTGGCGATGGGCCGGCATGGCGGTGCTCGCAGCATTGTTGCTGGCCTCCTACATGGGTCGGCCGGACACGCTGGTTGCGTTCATGCCTCCGGTCGTCGTCAATCTCGCCCTGGCGATATTTTTTGCGCGCACGCTCTTGCGCGGCAAGGAGCCGCTGGTCAGCAGGTTCGCTCGTATTGAGCGCGGCGCGCTTCCGCCCGATCTGCAGGTCTACACACGGCATCTGACCTTGATCTGGGCTGTCTTCTTCGTGCTGATGGCGGCCGTTTCGTTGGGACTCGCGCTTGGCGGCGAATACGTCGCGTGGGAATGGTTCACGGGCGCGGGCAATTACCTGTGCGCGCTCGCATTCTTCGCCATCGAGTACGTTTATCGGCGGATTCGCTTCACGCGATATCCGCATGTCCCGCCGTACCGCATTCTGCGCATCATCCGCAATGGAATGCGAGAGCCGCGCTGATACCGAGCCGCTGATGTCGTCCGAAGATTTGGCGTTGTTGCGCGGCTTCTCCCGCGAAGGCGTCATCACCTGGCAGCGTGGCGATCCCGTCAGTGCAGCTGAATTTTGCGGCGCCGCGAAGCACCTCGGCGATCGTCTTCCGCGCGCACGTTACGCCATCAACCTTTGCGAGGAAAATCCGAACTTCCTGCTGGGTACCGCGGCCGCACTGGTCGCTGGCCAAACGCTTATATTTCCACCCAGTCGCCTTGCGCTGGCGCTGACGGAAATACGTCGCCTGTACCCGGACAGTTATTGCCTCGTCGACAAGGCCGAGACCGGCGCCGGGCCCGATTTCATTGCGGTGTCTTCGGCCAGCGAGTTCGCGGCGAGCACGCCGCTGTGGCCGCCACCGCCGGTGGCCGCGGCTCACGTCGCCATGATTTTGTTTACCTCGGGCTCCACACGCGAGCCTCGGCCGCACGCCAAGACCTGGGGTGAGCTGGTCAAGGGTAGCGAAAGCCTGGTCCGCTCGTTTGGACAACCGCGCCCTGGGGCGGCGATCGTCGGCACAGTCCCGCCGCAGCACATGTTCGGACTCGAAACCACGATCATGTTGCCTCTGCAGTCGGGAACGCCGGTGCTCGACGCACGACCCACGTATCCAGCGGATCCCGCGGACCTCCCAAGGGCCTTGACCGCCGTGGGGAAATGCGGCTTCGATGCGATCTGGCTGATGACGACGCCGCTGCAGTTACGCGTGCTGCACCGAGGGCTGCCGTCACTCGCTGGCGTCGAGCAGATCATCACCGCGACGATGCCGCTCGAACGCGAACTTGCGTCAGAGGTGGAACGCGATTGGCGCGCGCGCGTGGGCGAGATCTTCGGGTGCACCGAAGGAGGCATTCTCGCTACACGCCGTCCTTCGCAGAACAGCGACTGGGCGCCAGCTGTAGGACTTCGCCTGTCGCTGACATCGGAAGGCGACGCATGTTTCGAAGGAGGCCACCTTGCCGTCCCTCTGACGATCAGCGACCGGATCGCATTGCTTGAACCGGCGGATGGCGCCACTCGTTTCGAATGGCTGGGACGTGACGAAGACCTGGTCAAGATCGCGGGCAAGCGAGCTTCCCTGGCGGGCCTCGCCGCACAGGCGCTCGCCGTCGACGGAGTGCGCGATGCGGCTTTTTTCTTCCCGACACCTACCGATTCGCGTGTCGCAGCGATCATCGTCGCGCCAGGGCGCGCACCGTCCGACATCCGCGCCGAACTTGCGCAACGCATTGACCCGGCGTTTCTGCCGCGCCCAATGGTTTTTGTCGATGCGTTGCCGCGGGATCCCAACGGCAAGATCCCGGTAAACACCCTGCGGGAGATTTTGCGCGCGGAAGGGGCGGTCGAGGCCCTCGCCGAGCCTCCGCTTGTGCTCGAACACCGATGGAGTGTCGACGCGAACCATCCATCGCTCCCCGGGCATTTCCCAGGACGACCGATCCTGCCGGGCGTCGTGCTGCTGGAGACGGTGCAAGCGGTGTTGGCTGAACACGGTTTGCGCGTTCACCGATTCGTTCACACCAAGTTCCATCAAACTGTCACGCCGTCGTCTGCGCTGTCGTTGCGCATCGAAGTCGTCGACGGCCTGAAGGCTCGCTTTGCGATCAAGCTCGCGGACCAGACTGCGGTTTCGGGAGATATCCTTTGCAGCCCTTCTCGCATCGAGCTCTGAGTTCGCAGCCACCGTGGCTGGCGCAGCCCGAACGCGGCAGCCGCGTACTCATGTATTTGATCGTGCGCCTTACTCTTGCGCTCGGCCGGCCCGTCGGCCGTGCGCTGCTTTATCCGATTTGCGCTTACTTCCTGATTTTCTCGGTGCGCGCACGCCGCGCGTCACATGATTATCTGCGTCGCGTTCTGCGGTACGAGCCGGGGTGGCGCGATCTGTTGGCGCACTATCTTTGTTTCGCCACGACGATCCTGGACCGGACCTTCCTGTTGGCGGGTCGCATCGGCTACTTCGACTGCGAGCTCGAGAGCGTCGAGGAATTGCTCTCCGTCGTGGCGCAGGGGCGCGGCTGCCTCCTGTTCGGCGCCCATTTCGGTAGTTTCGAAATGCTGCGCCTGCTGGGCACTGTCGAGTGTCCTGTCCCGGTGCGGATCCTGATGCACGAGGAGAATGCAAAAAAATTGAACAGTGTGCTGGCGGCGCTCAACCCCGACATATCGACGCAGATCATTCCGCTCGGACAAGCCCAGACGATGCTTTCGGTGGCTGAAGCCTTGGGCCGAGGCGAAATCGTCGGACTGCTCGCGGACCGCGCCGTCGCCGGCGACAAGATGCAATGGTGCGATTTTCTCGGCGAACGTGCACCTTTTCCGGAAGGACCGCTGATTCTCGCCGCGACGCTGGGCGCGCCAGTGATACTTTTCTCGGCTGTCTACCAAGGCGGGCGACGCTATCACGTGCGATTCAAGCTTTTCAGCGACCGCGTAGTATTGTCGAGGAAAGATCGGTCTGCGGCGCTACTCGGCGAGTGCCAGCGATACGCTGACTGGCTCGCAGCGAATTGCCGCAGCGCTCCCTACAACTGGTTCAACTTCTTCGACTTCTGGCAGCATGAATCGTCACGTTGATGGTCGGCACTCGCGAAATGCACGCGGATTTTTCTGGCGCGCGGCGCTGCTGTTGTTGTCATCCGCTCTGTCGAACTCGGCGACGGCGTTCGATGTCACCGAACTCATGGCTGCTCTGTCGAAGATCGAGCAGAACACAGTCGGCTTCGAAGAAACCAAGTATGTGGCGGCGCTGACCCAGCCACTCGTTCGACGCGGCACGCTGCACTATGTTCGACCCAATCAACTGGAGATGCAGGTCGACAAACCCTATTTCGAAAAGCTCACGATCGTCGGCGATCTATTAACCATCGAAACACGCAGCGGTACCAGGCAGCTTGATCTGTCCAATCAGCCCGCGGCCAGCGCCTGGGTCGAGAGTGTGCGCAGTACGCTGGCAGGCGACCTGCCGAGTCTGTCGCGTCACTACCGCTCCACCGTCGCCGGCGACAAAGGCGCGTGGACCCTCGATCTGGAACCGCTTGAACCGACGTTAGCCAAACTGGTAAAGCGAATAAGCCTCAAGGGATCTGACGCCGACATCACCCGCATTTCAATTGAAGAGCAACAGGGCGATCGCACGGTATTGGTTCTTTCAGCGTTGGCCCAGGCTTCGCGATGAGTCCGCGTGCCCGGAGCGTGAGCATTTGCTTGCTCGTGATCGCTGTTGCACTCGGCTACGCGGCGACCCGCCTGTCGATCGAGTCGGATTTCTCGGTCTTCTTGCCGCGCGGCCTCACCGATTCGCAGAAACTCGTCGCCGCCCAATTGCAACACGGTGCCGCCAGCCGCCTGCTGCTGATCGCCATCGAGAACGAACCTCCACCGAGGCTCGCCGAGATCAGTCGGGCGTTGACCGCGAAACTTGCGGCTGATCAGGCATTCGTCTATGTCAACAACGGCGCTGCCGAACTAACGCAGCGCGAGTTCGAGACGATAGCGCGCTATCGCTACGTCCTCAGCGATAAGGTAGCCGCGGCGACCTTTACCGTCGATGGATTACGCGCGTCGCTGCAGGAGCGCCTGGAACGCCTGTCGGGAAGCGCCGGGATGCTGGAGAAATCCCTCCTTGCGAGCGATCCTACCGGCGAGACACTGAACGTCCTGCGGCGGGTCGCTCCTCCGGCACAGCCTCGTCACATCGACGATGTATGGTTCGACGCTGCGGGTACGCGCGCGCTGCTGATCGCGCAGACGCGTGCGCCGGGCTCAGACCTTGCTGGACAAGGCGACGCGTTGACGCGCCTCAAAGACGCATTCGCGGCCACCCGCGGCGCAGGGAACGCTCAGTTACGTTTTTCGAGCCCGGGCGCGATGGCCGTCGAGAGCAAGGCACTGATCGCTGCCGACGTCAGACGATTGTCGCTGATCTCGACGGTGCTCATTCTTGCGATTCTGGTGTGGGTGTATCGCTCGTTGCCAGTGGTGTTGCTTTGCGCGCTGCCGGCGCTATGCGGCTTACTGCTCGGCGTCGTAGCCGTCAATCTCTGGTTCGGCAGCGTACATGCCATTGCTTTGGGCTTTGGCGCGACGCTGCTTGGAGAAGCAGTCGACTATCCCAGTTATCTGCTCACGCAGGCGCGAGCGGACGAGACGATCGCGACCACCCTTCGACGCATGTTGCCGACGCTGGTGCTGGCGGTGGCAACGACAGCGTGCGGGTCGCTGCCGATGCTGATGGCCAATTTCCCCGGTTTGGCGCAACTCGGCTTGTTGACACTGGTGGGCGTGATTACCGCGGGAATCATGACGGTGATGCTGCTGCCGCACCTGATCCCATCGTCGTGGCGGCCACCGGTTCCGATCTCCCAATCGATAGAGGCGCGTTCCTTTCCTGTCATCGGCTCGCTGCGCACCAACAGCCTGGTCATGATCGGCCTCATTGCCGCGGCCTTGCTGCTTGCGTCGCAGCATCGTTGGTGGGACGACGATCTGGCCAACATGAATCCATTGCCTGCGGACGCCAAAGCTCTTGATCGACAATTGCGCGAGGCCGTTTCGGCTCCCGACGGCGGCTCCGTTCTCGTATTGAGCGCGCCTTCGCGAGAGGATGTCCTGCGATCGGCCGAGAATCTGCGCAGCACCCTGGAACAATGGCGAGGGCGCGGCGATATCCGCGGTTTCGACCTCGTCAGCGACTACCTTCCGAGCGCGGAAACGCAAGCGTCGAGGCGGGCAGCGTTGCCCGCGCCCGAACGTTTGCGCCAAGATCTCGATGTCGCGCTGCAGGGACTGCCGTTTCGTCCGGCGACATTCGATCCTTTCGTCGGCGCTGTCGAAGAAGCGCGCCACGCGCCATCACTGACGCCCGAGTTGCTGCAGGGGACGGCGTTGGGGTTGAAGGTAGGCGCGCTGCTCAACAGCGATGCCGACCGCTGGTACATTGTCGTCCCGTTGACGGGTGTCAAATCGATGGCTGGCTTGGCGGCCTCGGTTGCGCAGTCGGGCGTGCCCGGTCTGCAATTGATCGAGTTACGAACCGAGGCGGCAACGATGTTGTCGGCATATCGACGGCAGACGCTGATTTACATGCTGATTGGCGTGGTCGCGATCTTTGCCGTCCTTGCGAAAGGAATGGGTAGCCTGCGGCGCGCTTCGTGGATACTGCTGCCAGTGGCGTGCGCGTTGCTGTTGACCGCAGCATCACTCGTCGCGGCAGGCCAGCCGCTCACTATTTTCCACCTGGTTGCTCTTTTGCTCACCTTGGGGATCGGCATCAACTACGCGCTTTTCCTGAACAAGGCAATTCGATTGCACGAGGAGTGCCGGGGCACACTGCGAACGCTGGCGGTGGTTGCGGGAACGACTTTGTCGGCCTTCGGCGCCCTGGCGCTTTCCCACACCACCGTATTGCAAGCGCTCGGGACGACGGTGTGTGTCGGCGTCTTCTTCAGCCTCATCGCCAGTGCGCTGTTGTTGTTACCGCAGGCCACCGACGCAAAAGGCGAGAAGGACAGGATGGAGGGCGCCGCGTGACGCCGCTACCGATAACGGCGTTCACACTCAGCAATGGCTGCGGGGTAGGTGTCGGCGCAGTCCGCGCTGCGTTGCGCGCGGGCACCAGCGGTCTCGCGCACAACGATTTCGAGCTCGCGCCGGGACTCGACACCTGGATAGGCCGTGTCGAAGGCCTGGAATCGATGAGCCTTCCATCGTCATTCTCCGCCTACGACTGTCGCAACAACCGCCTCGCGCAACTTAGCCTCGAACAGGATGGATTTGTCGCGGCGGTCGCTGCGGCGCGACAGCGGCATCGCAGCAACCGCATCGCAGTTTTTCTCGGAACCACCACGTCCGGTATTCTGTCGACGGAGTGGGCAATGCGCAATCGCGCGAGCATGCCGGCCGCGGCGGCGACGGCTCTTTCGGCCGAGCACTATCGTTACCGCCACAATATGCACGCGACCACCGAGTTCGTCCGCGCCTATCTCGGTCTGGCCGGTCACGCGATGACGATCTCTACCGCCTGTTCGTCCAGCGCGAAAGTGTTCGGGGCTGCCGCCCGCGCTATCGACGTCGGGCTGTGCGATGCGGCAGTGGTCGGCGGTGTCGATTCGTTGGCATTGTCGACGCTGTTTGGATTTCGCTCGCTCGAGTTGCTCTCGCGCGAGCCGTGCCGTCCGTTTGCCGCCGACCGCGACGGTATTTCGATCGGCGAAGGCGCAGGATTTGCCCTGCTCGATCCTGCGGGCGAAGGAATCGTGGAGCTTATCGGCTGCGGCGAAAGCTCCGATGCATTCCACATGTCGACCCCGCATCCGGAAGGTGTCGGGGCCGCGAGCGCCATGCGTTCGGCACTCGCTTCGGCGAGTCTGACCGCGGATGCAATCGATTACATCAATCTGCACGGCACCGCCAGCCGCGCCAACGACGTCGCTGAAGACCGCGCGGTGACGCAGGTATTCGGCAGCGAGACGGCCGCCAGTTCGACCAAAGCCTGGACCGGACATTTGCTCGGAGCGGCGGGGATCACCGAGGCATTGATAAGCGCGATGACGCTCGTCGATCAGTGGATTCCGAAAACCTTGAACTGCGTGCGCGTCGACCCGGCACTGAGAAGCAATATACAACTCGAATCGCGTGCCAAGGCGATGCGCGCGGTAATGACCAATTCTTTCGGGTTCGGCGGCAGCAATTGCAGCTTGATCCTCGGCGTCAATCCGTGACGCCGCTGGCGATCGCTGGGGTCGGTGTCTGTGGCAGCGGCCTGCGGGGGTGGGCGGAAGCCTCCTCGCTGTTACGGCGCGAGCGCGCTTTCCACGCCGAGGCGATCGGCAAGCTTACGTCCGAGTCTCTGCCGCCGGTCGAACGCCGACGCGCCAACGATACTTCTCGCTTGGCGATCGCTGCGGCGCAACAGGCGATCAGCCAGCAGACCGAGATCGAGCAGCGGCAACTGTCGACGGTCTTCAGTTCGTCGGACGGCGACACGGTCGTCCTCGAGCATCTGCTGGCTGCCCTGGCGCGGCCCGAAATCGTTCTGTCGCCGACTCTCTTCCACAATTCCGTCTTCAACGCGCCCGCGGGTTATTGGAGCCTCGGCTCCGGTGCGCAGGCGCCATCGACGACGGTGTGCGCCGGCGCCGTCTCCTTCGCGGTGGGCCTATGCGAGGCACGCGCGCAAATAGTCGCCAGCAACTCGCCCGTGCTCTACGTTTCCTACGACGTTCCGTTTCCCGAATCGCTGCGCGCTTTCGGCGGCGGTAAGCTGCCTTTCGCCTGTGCGCTGCTGTTGCGACCGAACCCCTTGGGAGCGCATGGACGATTTGGCTCGATCGATCAATGGCGGCAAGTCGACGCAAAAGAAGCGACGGCGGTGCCGCTCGCCGACGAATTCGCAAACAACTCGGCCGCAGCGGGACTTTCGTTGCTGGCAGCGATTGCGGGGGGAGCGCGCACACCGGTCTATCTTCCCTATGTCGACGACAGCTACTTACGCTTGATCTATACGCCGTGATGCTCGATCAACAAGCGATACGCCGGCTGATTCCACATCGAGACGCCATGTGCCTGCTCGACACGGTCGAGTTCTGGGATATCGGCCGAATTGTCTGCAGGACCGCGCAGCATCGCTCGGCCACCAATCCCCTGCGTCGCAACGGTCGTCTGTCGAGCGTCAATGGCGTCGAGTTTGCAGCGCAGGCGATGGCTGTGCATGGACGGCTGCTCGCACCCGACGGAGTCGCGCCATCCGTCGGCTTGCTTGTGAGCCTGCGCGATTACGTGCTTCACTGCCTGTGGATCGACGACTTGCATTCGCTGCTCGAGATCGAAGCGAAACGAACCATGGGCAACGAGAACGTTTCGATATATGACTTCACGCTTCGCGCGGACGACAGCCTGCTGGTCGAGGGCCGAGCCAGCGTCCTGCTGCAACGCGAGACGGCTCCGTGATTCGCGCACTGGTTACCGGCGGAAGCGGCACCATTGGCGCCGCTATCTGCCGTCGCCTTGCCTCGGCGGGAAATCATGTGATCGTGCATACTCACAGTCGTCCTGACTCGGCCGCCGCGATCGTCGACGAAATCGCAAGCGCCGGCGGATCGGCCGAGGTCGTGCAGTTCGATATCAGCGACGGGGACGCCAGCGCGGTAGTATTGCAGCAGTTGCTCGGGTTGGGCCCGATACAGATTCTGGTCAACAACGCAGGACGCACAGCTGACGCTCCGCTTGCGGGGATGTCGCGCGCCCAGTGGTCGTCAGTGATCGACGTCGTGCTCAACGGGTTTTTCAACGTAACGCAGCCTCTTTTGCTGCCGATGATTCGCACACGCTGGGGACGCATCATCAACATTGCTTCGATCGCCGCATTGACTGGAAACCGGGGACAGGCCAACTATGCCGCGGCCAAGGCCGGCCTGATCGGGGCAGGCAAAGCGCTGGCGCTCGAAGTTGCATCGCGCGGGATCACCGTCAACACGGTGGCGCCGGGCATCATCGCAACACCTTTAAGCGAACAAGCATTCGATCGCGAGAGAATCGCCCAGCTAGTCCCGATGCAGCGCGCAGGAACGGCGGAGGAAGTGGCGCAAACGGTCGGCTTTCTCGCATCCGACGCCGCCGCGTACATATCCGGGCAGGTCTTGTCCGTCAACGGAGCCATGTACTAGACCGCGGTACTAACCGATGTACTACAGAGATTTTTTGAACGCATGCGCATAGCGATCGTCATCCCGGCATACAACGAAGCCCGCACCATTCGCGATATTGCAACGCGGTCGCTGCGCCAGTGCGAAACCGTGATCGTTGTGGACGACGGGTCAACGGACGCGACCAGCGGCGCGCTCGAAGGCTTGCCGCTCGTGCTGTTGCGTCACGAGCAGAACCAGGGCAAAGGTACCGCCTTGTGTACGGGCTTCGCCGAAGCGCTCGGCCGCGGCGCCGAGGCAGTCGTGACGCTCGACGGCGATGGCCAGCATAAACCGGAGGATGTGCCGCGCCTGATCGCCGCGGCACGTCTCTACCCACATCGGCTCATTGTTGCGGCCCGCTTGCTCGGCCGCGAGCACTATCCACGCACGCGATATTTCGCCAACCGGTTCGCGGACTTCTGGATTTCGTGGGCCGCCGGTCACGCGATCGCGGATTCACAATCCGGGCAGCGCGTCTATCCCGCAGAGTTGCTGAAGCAACTGCGTTTGCGCAACGACACGAAGGCCGCCTTTGCCCTGGAGAGCGAAATGCTGATCGATGCGTCGCGCCTTGGTTACACCTGTGTCTGCGTACCGATATGGGCGATTTACGATGCGACAGGACGCCCCAGCCATTTTCGACCGCTGAGCGATTTGACGGCCATCGCGGGTTCCATCGCCGACCGTCTGCTCGGTTCGGGGATGAATCTTCCGGGTCTGTGGCGATACCTGCGTGAGTCGCCTTGCGTAGTAAGTTCATCCCAGGTCGACGAGCCGGTAGCGCCCAGCGCCGGACGCGCGTAATGAACAGCGTAGCGCACGCATCCGAGGCCGACATCTCGCAAGTTGCGCGGGTCAACGTGCCTCCGGGCGCGTGCGACTGCCATATGCACATCTACGATCCTCGTTTCCGCGCCGCGCCCTCGTGGCCGTTCGCGTTGCCTGATGCGACTTCAGCCGCCTACAAAGAGGTGCAACGAGAGTTGGGTCTGTCGCGCGCGATCGTGGTCCAGCCGAATGGCTACATGTTCGACAATACGTGCACCGAAACCGGCATGCGCGAAATCGGCAGCGGTGCGCGAGGCATCGCGACCGTGCGGCCGGACGTCGGCACCGCCGAGATCGATCGACTCACCAAGCTCGGCTTCCGCGGCGCGCGCTGCTTCATGCTCAAGAATGGATTCCTGTCGTGGGACGACGTCGACGCCATCGCCGCACGCGTGCGCGCGGCGGGCTGGCACATTCAGGTCCAGATCGATGGCCGCGAACTGCCGCAATACGAGGAACGTCTGGCGCGCTTACCGACCGATGTGGTCATCGATCACAACGGCAAATTCCTGGAACCGGTCGCGCCTAGCGATCCGGCGTTCGGCACACTGGTCCGTCTGCTCGAGCGCGGCAATTTCTGGGTGAAGCTGTCGGCACCGTATGAAACCTCGAAAACGGGCGCTCCGCGTTATGAAGATGTCAGCGCGCTCGCTCGTGCATTGGTCCGGGCTCGACCCGACCGTTGCGTGTGGGCCAGCAACTGGCCGCATCCGGGCGCCAGCCCGGTGCCTTCGAACGCCACGATGCTTGCTCTGCTCCTCGACTGGTCGCCGGACGAGGAGGTTCGCAACAGAATCCTGGTCGACAATCCGGCGCGCCTTTACGGCTTCTAGTCCCATGCACTAGCCCGGAAGCCAAGTGCGCAAGCGACTGCTGATCGAAGGATGGCGCCAGGTGCCGCACTCGTATGGGTTGGTCGCGCAGGCGCATTGTCTTTGCCTGCTCGAACGCGACGACGTGGAGCTGCGCTTTCTCGATTTGCCGTATTTTTTGGCATCGTGGCAGCGCACTTCGGGGTTGTCTTCGCCCGAGCAGGAACACGCGTTGATGAGCATCCGCGAGCCGGAGGCCACGTTCGTTCCCGACGCGACATTCCGTCTGTGGCCCGAACGCCCCAATTTCAGCGCTCCCGACGCGGGACGCAAGTTTGTGTTCGCGACCGCCGAGTACCGCGTGCTCCTCGACGAGTATGTCAACGGCTACCGTTCCGCCGGCGACGTGCCAGATTCAGTGGACGTGATCACGCCCTCGCAGTGGAGCGCGCACGCCTTCACGCGATTTGGCATGGCGCCCGAGCGCGTTCACATCCTCCCGCACGGCATTGATCCGCGTATCTATTGTCGGGACGAGACCAGCCGAGCGGCAACCCGTCAGCATCTCGCCATCGGGGACGACTTCCTTTTCATGTCGGTCGGTGCGATGACGTGGAACAAAGGATTGGATGTACTCCTCGCCGCATTCTCACGCGTGCTGGAAAAGCGTCCGTCGACGCGCTTGCTGCTCAAAGGTGTCGACGCTCTTTATCCGTCCAAGTCCTACGTACAGGAAGTGGTGGGCGACCTACCGGCGCCTGCGCGCAACGCGGTCGCCCGGCGACTCATCTATGTCGGCGGAACATTCTCGATGGCGCGGATGGGCGATATTCTGCGCGCCGCCGACTGCTACGTTTCGCCATACCGCGCCGAAGGCTTCAACTTGCCGGTACTGGAGGCCGCTGCCTGTGGTGTCCCCGTACTTTGCACCGCCGGAGGCCCGACCGATGAATTTACCGACCCCGCATCGACCTTGCGAATTCGCAGCACGCCCGGGGTTCGGCCTCTGACCGCGACGCAGACCGGCGACTTCCTTGTCCCCGACGTCGATCACCTCGTGGATCTTATGCTCTACGTCGCCGACGACCCGCCAAAAGCGCGCGAACTGGGTGCGCAAGCGGCGCTGCACACCCACCGGCATTTCACGTGGGACAAAGTAACCGACCGTCTGGTCACGCATCTGTTTCCGGTCCATTGACGTAACCGACGCGCTAGTTTTCGACGCTGGCGCCTGTTGCATTGCGTTTCATCCGGGTCGCCCAAGCCCGCGCAAACGCATCCTCGAGATTGCGGGTAAAGCGCTGCATGTCGAAAAGCGGGTGAGTTGCGCGGTTCACGCTGAGGCGTTGCCGCACCTCCGCCATCACCGATGGCTCGAAGGCGAGTTGCAGTGCCTTCGCCTCGTACTCCTCGAGGGTCACCGTCAACATGTCATCGAGACCGATAGCCAGCAACTGGCTCGCCGCAGCGCGACCGGCCATCGTCGTCCCCACGCAGGTCAGGACAGGGACGCCCATCCACAGCGCGTCATTCGCCGTCGCGCCTGCGTTGTACGGCAGCGTGTCCAGAAACAGATCTGCATGGATGAGCCGCGCGAGGTGGCGGCCCAGATCCACCCGCGACGCCCATACCAGCCGCGCCGGATCGACGCCGCGCGCAACGGCCTCCCGCCGCAGGTTGTCAATCGTCGCTCCCCGCGCGGGCGAAAGCCACATGACACTCCCGGCGATGCGATTCAGCAAGCGCATCCAGACGTCGAACAATGCCGGCCTGATCTTGTACTCCTGGTTGAAGCAGCAAAAGACAAAGCCCTGCTCGGGCAGTCCGTTCTGCGCGCGCGTGGTGGACTCCGACGATGCCACCGCGCGACGGGTGTCGCTCGGGCAATAGCAGTCGGGCAAGTACAGAAGACGCTCCGTGAAATAGGGTTGTTGATCGGGAGGCGTCGCGACGCGGTCGGTCACGACATAGTCGATATGATCTGCGCCCAGCGTGCCCAAATGTCCCAGCCACTGGAGCTGGATCGGTGCCGGGCGCGCCGCAAAAATTTCGCTGCGGGCGTGTGTCGTATAGCCATTGAGATCGATCAGCAGGTCGATGCCATCGTCGCGAATGCGGTCCGACGTGCGCTCGACGGAATCGCCTGCGCAATCGCGAAAATGGTCGAATGCGGCCTCGACGCGCGAACGCAAGGCCGACGCCTCGTTCGGGCCGATCGAATAGGCGAAGGTCTCGAAGCGATTGCGATCGTGGCGTTCCCAGACTTCGGCAAGCAGGAACGTCGTTGGATGCGAGCGAAAGTCAGACGATACATAACCGACGCGCAGCGTCGGTTGCGTCCGCGAGGCACCGATCGACGATGCAACGGGCGCCGCAGCAGTTGCCGGAGGGGCGAGGTCGGCCGCCCAGCGGCGAGCCACGCGAAGCTGCTCTTCCGCCGACAGCGGCAGCGACAGCGCGACGAAGGCGTTTATCACGTCGTCGCCAGCGGCAAGTAACGCTCGTATGCGCTCGTGCAACGCATCCAGACCGGACCAGGCGCACAGGCTGGCGCGGCAGTAGGCGAGGAGGCTGACCGAGTACGCCGAGCTCGCGCCGGCGGCGATCGCGCGAGTCAAGACGACGTCGGCACGCTCGTAGTTTTCGCGATCGATCAGTACCGAGCCGAGGTTGGTCAGCGCAGTTACGTCGTCAGGCGTCTTCGCCAGCGCCTGCTGAAAACTCGCCTCGGCCGCGTCGTAGTCGCCTTGGTAATGCTGGCAGATCCCATAGTCGATCCAAAGGCGCGTGTCGCCTTCGGGGAAGCGGCGCAGAAATTGCGCGGCGGCGGCCGCTGCCTCATCGTAGCGATGCATTCTGCACAGCAGGTGCGCGAGATTGCCGAGAGCCTGGCGATGACTCGAATCGCGTTGTAGCACGGCGCGATACCCTTCGAGCGCGCGATCGCGGTCCCCGCTCGCGTCATACGCCAGCGCCAGGTTGTTCAGGAGGCTTGGATGATCGGGCGCCGCGTTCAGCGCGCGCCTGTAAGCGGCAATGGCCTGGTCTTGTTTTTGTTGTTCGCGGTACAGGTTGCCCAGATGGAAGGCCGCGTCGGCGTTGGACGGCTCGCAGTCCAGCGCGCGCAGAAGTGCTGCCTCCGCTCCGGTCGGATCACTGCGTCGCCGGACGATTCCCAGCAATGTCCACGCGGCTGCATTTCGCGGCTCGGCGACGAGCAAGCTGCGGCACTGCGCTTCGGCGTTCGCGGCGTCGCCGCGTTGCCAGGCGGCACGCGCAATACGAAGCAGTTCTTGGTTGCCGTGGGTCACGGATTTTCGAGTCAGGAAAGCGAGCGGCAGCGGGCCGATGTCTTAACAATCAGGTTCGCCTGGTGCAGGCGACACCATAAACGACAACCGCATCCCGGCCAAGCGCGCGGCGGCTGGTCGCGATCCGCCAATGCGAGCGACGCCTGGCGACTTGCCATCCCCTTTGCCATCCCATCGCATCACGTGATACTTTCAGGCCTCGGTCCGTGTTCCAGCGTAGGGAGCGTTTACGGGCGACGGCCGACCATCCGTGGGAAATCGACATGCGCCAGCCTTGGCGACGGGGCTGACGGTCCCGGCTCGCGGCTACTCCGGCGTCCGCAGATTCGAAAAGAACAGATTGCCGCAGACGATGCAGACCATATTCGGTGCCCGACTCGAACAACTTGCCTCGGTGACGCCACCGCTGCAGGCATTTGCGATGCCGGGACGGCAGGTCAGCTTCGTCGAATTGCTGGGCAGGGTGTCGACCTGCGCTTCGTGGATCCGCCAGCAAGGATGCGTGGCCGACGAGATTGTCGCGATCACGGTTGCCGATGACGTCACGCACATGGTCGCGAGCCTTGCGTTTTTGTCGCTGGGCATACCCCATGTCTGCCTGCCAAGCTACGATCCGGTCGCCAAAAGATTGGACATCGCGAAAAGACTCGGTGTGCAGCGTGTGCTGCTGACCGAATGGCGTGATGCGCTTCCCAACTTGCAGGCACTGTTGCTGACGCGCGAACATTTCGAGCCGGCGGCACAAGTAAATCCGCTGACGGCCTCGCGCGCGGATCCCGACGCGGACGCTCTGTATTACGCCAGTTCGGGCGCGACCGGCGATGCGAAGATCTTCGCCATCACCCACCGGTGCCTGCAATGGCGCTCCGAATGCATGAGTAAATCGGAACAGATGGTGCCGATGCGGCCGCATCGGTCGATAACCGTGGTGCCGGCCGAAGAGCCCATGGGCAAGAGCCGCCTCTTATATTGCGCCTACCTTGGCGTGACGTCCGTGCTGGCAACGGGCAAGACCCTGTCCTCTTTTTCGCTTCAGGAGCTGTGCATCAGCCTCGATGCGAAGTCCGTGGAGTTGGGAGTACTGCAACTGGCAGGCCTGATGCACGACCGCCGCGACCAGCGGCCGCTCCCTGATGGCACGATGGTGCTGACCGCGGGTTCGCGGGTGCGGCCAAAGCTACGCCAAGAATTCCGCGAGCGCTTCGGCGTTCCACTCTGGGTCCACTACGGAACGCGGGAGTTTGGACGGATTGCATTCACGTTTCCGGACGGCGACGACGGAATCGAAACCGTCGGGAAGGCGCTGCCGTGGATCGACTTCGAGATTGTCGATCATCGAGGAGACGCAGTTCCGCAAGGCGAAATCGGGGAGATACGCCTGCGCTCCAAATACATGGTAGCCGGGTACATCGGCGACCCGATCGCGACGTCTCGTCATTTCCGGGACGGTTGGTTCTATCCGCGCGATCTGGTCTCGCTCACTCCCGAGGGTCGGCTCTGCCTGCACGGACGAACTGACGACATGATGAACCTGAACGGCATAAAAATCTTTCCGGCCGAGATCGAACGGGTATTGGAGGAGCACCCGGCGGTCAAGGCCGCTGCCGCATTCTCAAAAGTTTCGGCCACCCACGGAGACATCCCGGTGGCCGCGGTCGAATTGCACGCATCGGCTGTCGCGACCGTCGACGAACTCATGGCCCATGTGCGATCGCGCCTGGGCGTGCGCGCCCCTCGGAAAATCATTGTGCTCGACACTCTCCCCAGGAACAGTGCGGGCAAGTTTGTGAAACGCGACCTGGCGCAACTCGTTACGCCGAACATGTAAAGGATATTTGATGGAAGTCGCGCCGATTCGCAAAGCAATCTTTGCGGCCTTGAGAGCGGGGAGCCCCGACTCCTTCGACGCCGCATTGCGAAAGGCGTTCCTCGAAGAGGATGCGAACATCGTGCTCGCCGACCTCGCGATGGACAGCCTCGGCGAGATGGAATTCTGCATCGACCTGGAGTTGTCGACCGGAGCGACGTTGCTGCCTTCCGACTTAGCCGAGCTCGCGACCACCGACGGCGTGGCCAGGCGCATCGAGGAGCTATTGGGAGACAAGCACAAATGAACGGAGCCTCTCCGTCCCCGCGCGTCGACTCCATCGGCGAGCCCTCTCGCGCCGATGCGGCGTTCGATCGAGCGTGGCAACTCTACAAAAGGCAGATTGCCCGCTGTCATACCGAGAATCAATCGAATCGCCTGCACACGACGATCGAAAACTACCTGACGCCAGACGAAGTGCGCAGGTTCGAAACAGCGCTCGCCGGCCTCCCGGACGATGCACCTGGCCGCATCTGGATCGGAAAGCTCATCGACGACATGCCATTGAACAAGATCCGGCCGGTGGAATTCGAGCGCAGGAGTTTCGGCAAGAGCATCTCGCTGTACACGGCCGATGCGGTGCCCGCCGCAGGGAAAACATTGATTATCGGATTCACGGGCCACTATCATCGCCTGATGGCGCCGACGACGTACTGGCTCGATTGCCTCAACCCCGAAAAATACGACCTGCTCGTCCTGCGCGACTTTAAGAGGATGCATTACGCGCATGGGATCCCCGGGTTGGGTGACAACTATTTCGAGGCGTTGTCGAATCTGTCGCGTGTAGTCGATCAGACGGCCTATCGGACGGTGTTCGTCCTCGGGACCAGCGGCGGTGGCATGGCGGCGCTGCTGGCAGCAATTCAGCTCAAGGCAAGTCGCGGCATTGCCTTCGGTAGCTCCAGCTTCGAGCAACTGGTCGCGAAACTGCAGGAGATAGGACTCGACCCGGCGCCTTTCGAGGCCTTGCTCGCTTCCCGCCCGCAGCCTTTCCCCGAACTGATTCTTGCGTACGGCGCCAATCTACCGCGCGACGCGATCGCTGCCCAAGCCGTTCACCGCCGCCTGCCGACGCAGTTGCACCCCACGCAGGACTGCGCCACACATTCCCTTGTCGGATGGCACCTGCGCAGGCGCCTGCTGCCGCAGTTCCTGCCGACGGTGTTCCAACAGAGCCTGGAGAGCGGCGAGCCGGCAACGGCGGCTGCTGCGAATCACAGTGCGCGGATATCTTGAGGAAAAGTAGATGAGGCCAGGGTGCCCAAGTTGCGCGACCGCGCGCAGACGATTGCTCCAATTCGCCGTGGCAATATTCGCCGCGTCCGTGGCGGTGCTCGGCATCAGCTGGGCAAGCATGGCGCAGGCTGCGGAGGCGGGAGCCTATCCCAATCGCGCCGTGCGCGTCGCCGTGCCATTCGCTGCGGGCTCGCAAATCGACATCGCCGCGCGGCTGGTCTGCGGCAAGCTGGCCGATGCGCTGGGGCAGGCGTTCGTCATTGAGAACTATCCGGGCGCGTCAGGCAACATCGGCAGCGAAGTCGTCGCCAAGGCGGCACCGGACGGCTACACACTGCTGTTCACCGGCTCCCTGATCACGCTGCTGCCGAGCATCATGGGCGCGCAGGCGGTCGACCCTGTCGCGGCATTCGCGCCGATCAGCAAAGTGGGCGAGCCGCCGATCGTCATCCTCGTACATCCGTCGATCAACGTCAGCACGCTTCCCGAACTGGTCGCGCTGGCCAAGCGCCAACCGGGCAGGATCGCCTACGCGTCTTCCGGCATCGGCACAGTCCCGCATCTGATCGCATCGGTCATATCGCGCGAAGCGGAGATCGAGATGATTCACGTGCCTTACGCCAACAGCGGGCAGGCGCTCAAAGATCTGCTCTCGGGCGAAGTGCCGGTCTATTTCGCGTTTCTCGGTCCGACCGAGGCCTACATCCGCAGCGGACAGGCCAAGGCCATTGCGGTCGCGAGCCACCGGCGCATGCGCGCGTGGCCCGATATTCCGACCGTCGTCGAACTCGGCTACAAGGATGCCGCTGCGGATCCGTGGAATGGTCTACTCGCGCCCGCGGGAACGTCTCCGCAAATCATCGAACTCCTGAGCCGCGAAGTGAACCACGTGATGCAAATGAGCGACGTACGAGATCGATTTGCGCTGATGGGAATGGACCCGCTGACCACGTCGCCCGAACAGTTCCAGGCCGAAATCAAGGAAGCGGTGGCGCGCTGGCCCGCGATCGCCAAGGCCGCCGGCGTTCGCGCCCCCTAAACGCCTGCGAAAGCACCAGCGCGCGGCCACGCGGCCAGCTGCGCTTGGCAAAGCCGGATCAGATTTCCCCGGTCTTCGAGCGCAGCGCGCGCAACTCCCGCTCCAGTGCCTTGACGCGCTGTGCAAAGCGCGTAACCACGGCGAGACTGTGCGCGTCGCTGAGATCGAAGGCATCGCGGAGTTCACGCGCTTCGCGAGCGACCGTAATCGACCACGCGCTTAAGTGCCATTGGGCCCCCGAGGCATCAGCGACATCGATGGCGCCGCATTCCATCAGCGCCTGCAGTTCGCTTTCGTCCAGGCCCGTCATTGCCAGCAATTCGACGGTCGTATACGTCCCGTCGGAATCGATAAAACGCGCTTCGCTGCTTTGGATGTTCATCGGCTGTACGCTCCGAAATTTGCGCGCGGATTGAACGCGCTGATCTTGCCCAACTCCTCGTAAAGCGCGCGTTCGCGTTCGTCGACAGTGCCCGGCATCACGATCTGCGCCACCGCATAAAGATGCCCTGCGTCGTCCTTGCCTCGGCTGAGTCCGCGGCCTTTGAGGCGAAGCCGCTGGCCGCTGCGCGTGCCCGGAGCGACTTTGAGATCGACCGCGCCTGCCGGCGTGGGCAGCTTGATCGTGGTGCCGAGGGCCGCTTCCCACGGGGCCAGCGGCAGATCGATGTAGAGGTCAGGGCCGTCGACGCGATACAGAGCATGCGCCTCGACGTCGATGTCGAGATACAGGTCGCCGGCGGGGCCGCCGCGCACACCTTGGCCTCCTTTGCCCGGAACGCGCAGGCGCTGACCCGCAGCGACTCCGCGTGGAACGCGAACCTTGATGTGATGTGGTACGCGTCGCAAGCGTCCATCGTCGCCGATTTCGGCGCCGGACAGATCGAGATCGAGTTCCGTGCCGTGAAATGCCTGATCGAACGACAGTCGTACCGCCGCTTCGTAGTCGCGTCCTTGCACCGGTCCGGTGTGCCCACGCCCGTGGCCCCTGCCACCTCCGCCCAGGCCCAGGCCCGCGAACAAGTCGGCCAGGTCGATATCGTCGAACGCCGCTTCGCCACCGCCGAACGATTGCTCCCATCCAGGCGGCGGCCGGAATTCCTGATCGGGCGCGTGGCTACCAAGCTGGTCGTAGGCCGCGCGTTTTTCAGGGTCCTTCAGCGTCTGATAAGCCTCGGCCATTTCCTTGAATTTGGCCTCAGCCTCTTTTTCCTTCGAGACGTCGGGGTGGTACTTGCGTGCGAGCTTGCGATACGCAGCCTTGATTTCGTCATCGCTCGCGGTGCGCGCGACGCCGAGAGTCGCGTAGTAGTCTTTGTATTTCATTTTCGGAATGCTTCAACAACGTTCCACATGGCGGCGATTGTGCGCAATTGCAATGGATAGCACAAGGCGCTGCGACACCAGAGGCGTCGCATCCGTCTGGTCAAGCGCCTGGCGTGCCGGTCACGCTACCGTGCGTGGTTTATGATCGGGAGGTCCCGCGCTTCGCGCCATCGGATCCCCACCAATGTCCCCGACCCTGTTCTCACCGTTCAAGCTGCGCGAACTCACACTGGCCAATCGCATCATCGTCTCGCCCATGTGTCAGTACTCCGCGCTCGACGGCCGCGCGGCGGACTGGCACGTCGTGCACTGGGGCCAATTGCTGCAGTCAGGCGCGGGCATGTTCATGATCGAGGCGACGGCGGTTTCCGCGATCGGCCGCATTACCCCCGGCTGTCTCGGCCTCTACGACGACGCCTGCGAACGCGCCTTGCACGAACGCCTGGCCATCGCGCGCAGCCAGCGCGCCGGCGATTCCGGTCGGGATTCAGCTGGCGCACGCAGGACGCAAAGGCTCGTCGCACGTGCCATGGGAAGGTGGTCAACTCATTCCTCTCGCCGAAGGCGGATGGATGCCGGTAGCGCCTTCGCCGATTGCGCAACTTGCCAGCGAGCCCCCGCCACAGGCTCTTGGCGCCAACGACCTCGAGCAGATCAAGGTGGACTTCGTCGCGGCCACGCATCGCGCTGCGGCGCTCGACCTCGACGCACTCGAATTGCATTGCGCCCACGGCTACCTGCTGCACGAGTTCCTGTCGCCGATCGCTAATCAGCGCACCGATGCGTACGGCGGGTCCTTCGACAATCGCGTCCGCTTTCCACTGGACGTTTTTCGTGCGATCCGCGATGTCTGGCCGCGAGAAAAGCCGATGGGGGTGCGGATTTCCTGTACCGATTGGGTCGACGGCGGGTGGACCATCGACGATTCGATCGAGTTCGCACAGCGGCTCAAGAGCGACGGTTGCGATTGGATCGATGCGTCGAGCGGCGGCATTTCGCCGCAGCAGAAGATTCCTCTCGGTCCCGGTTACCAGGTGCCGCTCGCGCGCGCGATCCGTGCCGCGACAGCGCTGCCCACGATCGCTGTCGGCCTGGTCACCGAAGCGAAGCAGGCCGAAGCGATTGTCGCGTCCGGCGGTGCAGACCTGGTCGCGTTGGCGCGCGCAATGCTCTGGGACCCTCGCTGGCCCTGGCACGCCGCCGCGACGCTCGGCGCTCAGATCGAGGCGCCGAAGCAATACTGGCGCTCGGCGCCGCGAGAAGCCGCCGCAGTGATCGCGCATGCCAAAGTCGGCGCGCGTTAGCGATCATGGTCACGGCTTGTGTGTTGCCAAAGTCTGTTGCCAAAATTCGATGATGCGTGTCGAATGCGTGTTCTCGTGTCGATCCGCGCCGTACGCGGTAGGACATCCGCGCTAGTCAGAAGGAGATTCGGGTGAAGAAACTGTTTTCAGCATTGGGTCTGATGTTGCTGGCGCCGCTGGCCGTCGCGCAAGTCTGCCCGGACAAGAATATCCAGTACTGGCAGGCGTTTCCGGCCGGAGGCGAGTCCGATATTTCGGCACGCCATCAGCAACTGGTGCTGAAGAAGAAGTGCCCCGACATCGAGACCATCGTCCAGTACCGGCCGGGTGCAGGCGGCGGATTGATGTGGAGCCTGATGAACTCGCTACCGGCAGACGGTTCCAACGTCGTCGGCATCAATCTGCCGCACATCATCTTCCAGCCGATCGAAGGCGACGTGCAATACAAGACCGCCGACGTGACGCCGGTGTTCTGGTTCCACTACACGCCCGATGCGCTGATCGTGCCGATGGCGAGTCCTTACAAGACGGTGGCCGACTTCGTCAAGGCCGCGAAGGCCGATCCCGGCAAACTGAGTCTCGCCGGATCGGGATTGAATACGTCCAACCATGCGGCGCACGAACGTCTCGACAGTTCGTTCGACATCAAGACGATTTACGTGCCGTACAAAGGTACTGGCGACCTCACGACCGCGGTCCTCGGCAGCCAGGTCGACGGCGCACTGTCCTATACCGCTTTCGCGATCAACAACGCCGGCAGAGTGCGCGCACTGGCCGTCGCGATGGAAAAGCGCCATCCGCTGTTGCCCGACGTGCCGACCTTCCGTGAATTGGGCATCGACTGGGTCGACGGCGCTTATCGCGGCATCGGCGTTCCGAAGGGCACTTCGGCCGAGACGCGCAAACGCCTGTCTGACCTGTGGCTCGCGCTGAACACCGACCCGGAAATGCAAGCGCTCGCGGCCAAGAGCGGCTTCGAATTAATCAACATCGGCACTGACCAGATGGATGCATTCATGAAGAACCGCACCGAGGTCTACACCGAAGGGGCCAAGCGCTTAGGCCTGGGAAAGAAACCCTGATCACCAACTTCAGCGTATGAAAATCGCAACCTTCAACATCAACGGACTCAATGCGCGCCAGGACGCCTTGCTGCGCTGGCTCGACGAGACCCGGCCCGACGTCGCATGCCTGCAGGAACTCAAGTCGCCGCAGGAGCGATTTCCCGAAGCCGCCATCCGCGATTTGGGTTACGGCGTCATCTGGCATGGTCAGAAGAGCTGGAATGGCGTCGCCATGCTGGCGCGTGGCGCCGATCCGGTCGAACGCAGGCGTGTGTTGCCCGGCGACCCGGAAGACGTGCACAGCCGCTACATCGAGGCCACGGTAGCAAGCAGTATCGGCGACATCATCGTCGGCTGTCTTTATCTTCCCAACGGCAATCCGGCGCCGGGGCCCAAGTTCGACTACAAGCTGCGCTGGCTCGATCGCTTTCCTGCTGCACGCCGCGGAACTCGTTGCCAGCGGCGTACCCGTCGTGCTCGCCGGCGACTACAACGTGATACCCACGGAGATCGACGTCTACAAGCCCGAACGCTGGGTCGACGACGCGCTGTTCAGAACCGAAGTGCGCGACGCCTATCAACGGCTGCTGAAGCAGGGCTGGACGGATGCTCTGCGCGTGCTGAATCCTGGCAAAGTCATCTACACGTTCTGGGACTATTTTCGCGATGCGTTCGGACGCAATGCCGGGATGCGCATCGACCATCTGTTGCTCAGTCCGTCGTTGGCGCCGCGTCTTGCTGCCGCAGGCGTGGATCGTGACGTGCGCGGTCGCGACAAACCCAGCGATCACGCGCCGGTCTGGATCACGTTGGCGTAGAGCATCAAAGCCAGCGGCGCCAAAGCCGGGCGGCTCCCAGCGCTCAGGGTGTGTCGTGGCGGAACTGCTTGGCCAGTGCTTCGCACGGGTCGGGCCGCTCGGCGCGCTCGGTAATCACGTAGGCATCAAAATTCGTCGGCGCTTCCGCCGCCGCGTCGTTGCCGCGCTCCAGCAGGCCGATGCTGATCGCGCTCGCCTCCGCCGTGCGAGGCAACCAGAACCGGACTCCGATATCGCGACGCACGTGACCATTGCCGGCCAGCAGCACGACGCCGCGATCGAGATAAGGTCCGATCGACTGGGCGATGACGAGGTCGCGCGCCATTTGCGCACGAGCGAGCGTGGGCAGCTGGTCCGCAGGCAGCAGATCGCAATGGCCGACGGCGATCGCGTGGTCGTGTTTGTCACGGAAGTCCGCGGGCAAGGCGTCGAGCTTGCGCGCCTCGCGCGTGCTGGAATCGAATATGGCCGACCAGCCCTTGGTCGCGACCTGCATCGCGTCTGCCCGCGACAGGTTAACTGCGACGATCGGCAGGTCGTATTCGAGCGCAAGCGCTATATACGGACGATAGAATTCCCAGTGCCAAGCACCCGTTCCTTTCGCCTGCGCGATCAGGTAGTCGGGGTCGAGAGGACGTTCGCGCCGCGCTCGCTCGATATCTTGCTGATGTTCGCGATCGAATTGTTCCAGCGCGAAGACCGGTCGAGCCCCTTGCGCCAGCCACGCGCGCAACGCCGCCACGCGTAACGCGTGCTGTGCCGCGTTGTCGTGCACTTCGCCCAGAAGTACGACGCGGTGACCTTGCATCGATTGTGCCAGCGCAGCGGGCGTCGCATCGAGTGGAACCGGTGCCGCCGCGGCATTGGCGAGGGTAAAAGCGGAGAAGACAAGGCCCGACGCAAATCCCAGCACTTGGACGGCGATTCGCAAGCCCGGGAGCGATTGCCTCCAGTGTTGATGATGTGCCCTTCGTATCTGCGCGCTCATTTGCATAGTGTACGTTGCCCTTGGACGCTGTCGAGGCGCTGCGCGCGATTCGCCGTGCGCGCCGTCGTACGCCGGGTCCGATAGAATGCGTTCTCATGCCGCTCCCGATACATGCGATGTCCGGAGCCGCGCGGTTCTTCCGACTCCGTCTCTTTGCCAACGTTCCCTATGTTCCGCAAGCTCGCGCTCGACATTTATCGCCTCGCCTGGCCGGTCCTGATCGCGCAACTAGCGGTGATGGCCTACGCCGTCATCGACACGATCATGGTGGGCCAGTTCGCCACCGATGATCTGGCCGCGGTGGGCATCGCCACCGCGATCTACTTCAGCGTCTTTGTCGCGCTGATGGGTGTACTGCTGGCGGTTTCTCCGATCGTGTCGCAGCTGCTGGGCGCGGGCCGATTCCACGAGATCGGCGAACAAGTGCGGCAGGCGATGTGGCTGACGCTTGGGCTGTCGATTCTATCGATACTGATCTTCCGCGATCCGGGCCCGTTCCTGGTATTGAGCAAGGCGCCGCCGGTGGTCGCTGACAAGGTGCGGGCGTATCTCGCGATCGCTGCATGGGGAGCTCCCGCAGGTCTGGCGTTCCGCCTGTTCGCCAGTTACACGACGGCGGTATCGCTGCCACGCGTAATGATGGGACTCAACCTGGCGGGCCTGGCGATCAAGATCCCACTCAACTGGATTTTCATCTTCGGACATCTGGGTTCACCGGTCATGGGAGCGGCGGGATGTGCGTTGTCGACGACGATTGCCAGCTGGGCCATCAGCATCGCGGCTTGGGTGTGGTGTGGCAGATCGCCGGCGTACAAATCCCACGCGGTATTTTCGCGCTGGTCGTGGCCTCGTTGGGCCGACCAGCGTCATCTGCTGGGGATGGGGATTCCGATCGGCATGAGTTTTCTTGTCGATGTGACCTCATTCACTTTCATGGCCTTGTTCATTGCACGCCTGGGCGCAGTGAATTCTGCCGCGCACCAGATCGCGGCCAACGTGGCGGCAGTCATGTACATGTTGCCGCTGGCGATGGGCAACGCAGTCGGCGTGCTGGTCGGACAGGCGATCGGCGCCCGTCGTTTCTCGCTGGCGCGATCGACAGGCGTCACCGGCGTATGGCTCGACATTGGCGCTGGCGATCGTTTCCGGCGCGACGCTGGCGCTGGGCGCCGGGACCGTGGCGGCATTCTATTCGTCCGACGAGGCCGTGCGCGCGGTGGCCGCGACGGTGCTTGCAATCGTCGGCGGCTATCACGTGTTCGACGCGCTGCAGGCATTGACGGTGAGCGCGCTGCGCGGCTACAAGCGAACGGTGGTACCGCTAATCATCAACGTCGCCGGCATGTGGGGAGTGGGCCTCGCGGGGGGCTACATGATCGGCCTCACCGATGCGCTGGATCTTTCCGCACTCGGCCTCACGACACCGCTCGGCGTGCGCGGATTCTGGCTGGCGGCGATCGCCGGCATGGCCGTCGCCGACTTCGGCATCCTGATCTATTTCCTCAAAGTCAGTGAGCGCGAACGCGCCCGCGCGGAGTTCGACGCAAGCGCGGCGCCTGAGCCCGCGGTCATTCTGGTTGGCCACGAATAGAGCGCCCGATTCGACGCGGCGCGCGATCGCGAGACGATTGCTCCATTCCGATAATTTGCAGTCCCGGGAGCCTAGTCAGCCGGTACACTTGTAGGTCGTCAACCAACCGAGACTGCTGATGAGCGCAAGGATCCCGGGCGCGACCGGATTGTTGGTCTTGGGGCTGACGTTGGGCCTGTCGTTGACGACAGCGACGATCGGCACCCCAGCAAACGCGCAAGCCGACGCAAACAAGGCAACCGCGTCGACGAATGCGCCCACCAACGCGCAATTCCATATCAGGCCAGTCGATGATGCGTGGCGCACCGCCTTGCCGCGCGACGCAGACGCGGCGACGCAAGCCTATCTCGACCGCCTGCCAGCGGATGTAGTAGCGCGCTCCAACGCCTACTTCGAAGGCGGCTATTGGCTGCAGCTATGGAATTTCCTCGTGGGCTTGCTGATCTCGCTCGCGTTGTTGGGTGGACGGCGTTCGGCCCGCGTACGCGACTTCGCGCAACGGGTCGGCCGCAGACCGTTTTTTCGTGACGCGATCTACGGCGCTTTTTTCTCGGTTGCGAGCTTCGTGCTATCGCTGCCGCTGACCGTCTATCAGGGGTTCGTTCGCGAACACGCTTACGGCATGGCGACGCAGACGTTTCTGCCCTGGTTCGGCGAACAGTTGATAGGGCTGGGCGTGGGCACGGTGATCTTCACTCTTGCGGTCGCCGTCCTGTACGCGATCATCCGCCGCACCGGCGATCGCTGGTGGCTATGGGGAACAGTGTTTTTTACGCTATTGACGATCATAACGACCATCGTCTTTCCGATCTGGGTCGATCCGCTGTTCAACACCTACCGCCCACTGGAAGACGGTGAAGTGAAAACAGCGGTGCTGGCGATGGCCCACTCCAACGGCGTGCCGACCGATAACGTGGTCCAGTTCGACGCTTCGCGTCAGACCACGCGCGTCAGCGCCAACGTGGCCGGCATCCTTGGCTCGGCCTCGGTGCGCTTGAACGACAATCTGCTGCGAACTTCGTTGTCGGAAATCCGAAGCGTGATGGGTCACGAGCTAGGGCACTACGTGATGAACCACCTGTACAAATCGACGATGGAATTCGCGCTGCTGTACCTGGTCGGATTTCTGTTCATGCAATGGGGTCTGCGTCGCGTGCTTGCCAGGCACGGAGCGCGATGGGGCGTGGAAGGCGAATCCGATGTTGCAGGCTTCCCGCTGCTGATCGCGGTATTTTCCGTTTTCACGTTTGTCACGACGCCCATCAGCAACACGATGATCCGCACGCAGGAAATCGAAGCCGATCGCTTCGGCCTGAACCTCGCGCGCGAGCCGCACGGCGAAGCCGAAGTCGATCTGAAGCTGACCGAGTATCGCAAGCCCGATCCGGGTCCGATCGAAGAATTTCTGTTCTTCGACCATCCGAGCACGCGATTCCGCATCCATGACGCCATGCGCTGGCGCGAAGCAATGGGAACGCCTTGAAGGGCAAGTGCTCAGCTAGTTATCCCCGCGCGTGCAGGAAAATCGTCCATCGCGATGTCGGACTCCGTCCGAATCTTGTTTCCGCCGTCGAATTTTCGTCAACGCTGCCTGTAGCTATGCGTTAATAAGGTGCACCCACAAGAACATAGGATCATGTATGAATACAGTACACACTGCCACAATGAGAACAGCGTTCACCCTTGCAGTCGCTTTCTTTGCATCGACGGCCATTGCACAAGTCACGCTGTACGAACAGGAAGGCTTCCACGGCCGTACGTTCACGGCCAATGGGCCAGTCTATAACCTCGACCGGCTTGGCTTCAACGATCGCGCGTCGTCGCTGATCATCGACCGCGGTGACTGGCAGATTTGCGAGGACGCCGATTTCCATGGTCGATGCGTCGTACTGCGGGCCGGGCAGTATCCATCGCTTGCCTCAGTCGGCATGAACGATCGCATCTCGTCATTGCGGCGCATGAGCGGCGGCGGCCCACAGTACGTCCACGCGCCACCGCCTCCACCACCGGCGCCGCCAGCGTATGCCTACTATCCGCGTCACGACGAAGCGCTTTACACCGCCGACGTCGTTCGCGTTCAAGCGGTAATGGGCCCTCCGGAACAGCGCTGCTGGGTTGAGCAGCAACAGGTTGCCGCACCTTCGCAACCTAATGTCGGGGCGGCGATACTCGGCGGTGTGATCGGCGGCGTCCTCGGCCATCAGGTCGGCGGGGGAAGGGGCCAAGACGTGGCCACCGCGGTCGGCGCAGTCGGTGGCGCGGCAGTCGGTGCCAACGTCAACCGCGGCAGCAACGGAGTCTATACGCAGGATGTCCAGAGATGCTCCGCTGTTCCCGGCAGTGGCAAGGCGTCGTACTACGATGTGACCTACGTTTTCGAAGGCGTCACCCATCGCGCGCAACTGACATTCCCGCCAGGCCCGACGCTGACGGTGAACGAGCGAGGCGAACCGCGCGCCTGACGCTAAAACCTGACATACGCTGTTACGAACGCCGGACCTCAAGTCGGCGTTAGGAAAAGGGGCTTCGGCCCCTTTTTCCTTGCCGCGCAGTTCGGTGTTTCTTTAGTGTTTCGACCACGTCCACGCGATGATGCGCCAGGACGCCTTCTTGAGCGAGCACTCAATCACGCCCGCCTCGCCCTCCAACCGGTAGCTACGCCCGACGTGCCGTGCCGTCGCGACGCTCGCGTTCGGCACGGCGTACTGCGTCTCACCGCAGACGGCTCGCGCGACTACCGCTTACGCGCGGTAGGGTGCCGGTGCGTTGCCGAAGGCCGTCGCCACCGGCTGCGTGGGGACCTCGGTCGGCGCCGACCCGACACAACAAGGAAGCATCGTGTCTTCGTTCGGTGGAACGACGAACGCAAGCACCACCAAGCCAACCGTGATGGCGCCGACAACGAGGAACAACTGCGAAACGTGGCTGATCCACGTGCGGCGGGTTGCAGTATCGGTCATGATTGTCTCCAGTAAGATATTCGACTTGACTGCCTAACGTCCGCCTGCCGATGATGCGTCCAACGGCACCGGAACCCTTTGCGCCCATTCACGCTGCCAACTGGCAGCGCGTGCCGGTTGCACCAGGCACTGCCTTGCTATCGCTTGCGCAAAGTGAATATTCCGCGTAAGCGCGGATGAAGTCCTCAACGAACCATTAAGGATTCATTAATCTTGTCCGGCGTTCGTGGCATGGACCAAAGTTCCGCAAGGCGGGTGAGATGACCGAAATCTACGACCTCGGCCCCCTACGTCTGGATATGCGGGCGCGCGTGCTGACCCACGCTGGTGCGCCGACCGCCCTCGGCGCGCGCGGTGTCGCAGTATTGGCAGCGCTGGTGAGCCGAGCCAACGAGTTCGTGTCGAAGGCAGCGATCATGCAGGCGGCGTGGCCAGGGCTCGTGGTCGAAGACGGCAACCTCGCGGTGCAGATTTCACTGATCCGCCGCGCGCTTGCGCTGGTGCCGGGCGGAGAAGACTGGATTGAGACGTTGTCGCGACGCGGCTACCGTTTCGTCGGGCCGTTGGTGGAAGGCACTGGTTCGCGATCCAATCTGCCTGAACAGTTCACCTCGTTCATCGGCCGGGAACGCGAACTCAACGAGCTTCAGGAACGGTTGGCGGATAACCGCCTGCTTACGCTCATCGGAACGGGCGGCGTCGGCAAGACCCGGCTCGCGATGCGTCTCGCCGATGCCGTGCTGACCGAGTACGGCGACGGCGTCTGCCTGGTTGAGCTGGCGGCATTGCAGGACCCGGAGCTCGTGCCGCAGGCAGCGGTCATCGCGCTTGGACTTAAAGAGCAGCCCGGCCGGAGCCTGAATCAGACGCTGACCGACCATCTCCAGACGAAACATCTGCTGCTGGTGCTTGACAATGCAGAGCACCTGCTTGCCGCTTGCGCCCAATTGACCGATGTCGTGCTGCGTCGGTGCGCAAAGGTGAAGGTCCTGGCTACGAGTCGCGAGCGACTGGGCGTGCCGGGGGAACTGTCTTACCGGGTGCCTTCGTTGTCCGTCCCGAACCTTCAACGCGAAGCGACGGCGCAGAGTCTCCTCGACTACGAATCCGTGCGGCTGTTCAGCGAACGCGCGCAACGTCACCTGCCGCACTTCTCGGTGACCGATCAGAACGCGTCTGCGGTTGCCAACATCTGCCATCGTCTCGATGGGATCGCGCTCGCCATCGAATTGGCGGCGGCGCGCGTGCGCGCAATGTCGGTGCAGGAACTGAGTCAGCGGCTCGACCAGAGTTTCGCGTGGTTGACCGGAGGCTCGCGCACACTTCCGCAACGGCAGCAGACGCTGCGCGCGGCGATCGACTGGAGCTACGACCTCCTCGACGATGCCGAAAAAGCGTTGTTCTGTGCAACGTCGATCTTTGCGGGCGGCTGGACGCTGGAATCCGCAGAGCAGATATGCGCTGGCGAAAAGATCGCCATCGCCGATGTCCTCAACCTCCTCACTTCGCTCGCCGACAAAAGCCTCGTCGTTGCGGACGAAGGGAGCGCCGCCACTCGTTACCGATTGCTGGAGACGGTGCACCAATATGCTTCCGAGCGCTTGGACGAGCGCGGCGAGCAAGCATCCGCGTACAGCCGGCATCTCGCGTACTTCCTCGCGGTCGCTCAGGCGGCAGAGCCGCAGTTGATCGGGAAAGATCAACAGGCATGGCTCGATCGGCTGGAGACCGAACACGACAATGTGCGAGCAGCATTGGCGCAATCGATCGCCACGCGCGGTGACAACGAAAGCGGACTGAGACTTGCGAGCGTGTTCTCGCGATTCTGGCTCGTGCGCGGCTATCTCGCCGAAGGCCGCGGCTGGCTTTCAAGACTGCTCGCGGCGACGGCTGCCGGGGACTTGTCCACGCGCGCCAAGGCGCTCAACTGGGCGGGCGTATTGGCGTGGAAGCAAGGCGATTACCCTGCTGCACATGCGCTCTATGAACTTTGCCTCGCCATCCGGCGCGAACTCGACGACCGCCGCGGCATTGGCGCCGTGTTGAACAACCAGGGATTGCTGGCCTACGAGCAAGGCGACTACCGGACCGCTCGCGCCCTCCACGAACAAAGCCTCGCCATCGATCGGGAACTCGGCGATCGATGGGGTATCGCCGTCTCGCTGATTCACCTCGGAAGTCTGGCGATGATGCAGGGCGACTATCGGCCGGCGCGCGCTTTGTACGAGGAAGGTCTCGCAGTCTTCCGGGAGTTGGGCGATCGGGGGCACGTCGCCAACGCGATCAGAAGCCTCGGCAGCTTGCACAGCCGCCAAGGCGACCACCCGGCCGCGCAAGCCCTGTTCAACGAGAGCCTGGCAATCTGCGGAGAGCTGGGCGATCGCTCGGGCATCGCGTGGGCGCTGCACGGACTCGGTGTGACGGCGCGCCATCAGGGCGATCACGCGACCGCACAAACACTGAACACTGAGAGCCTCGCGACCTTTCGAGAATTGGGCGATCAGGAGGGCATCGCCAACTCGCTCAACAATCTTGGCGAAGCAGCCGCCGCACGAGGCGACTATCCTGCGGCGCGGACATTTCATCAGCAGAGCTTGGCGATCTATCGGGAACTGGGTGACCGGTCGGGCATTGCCACTTGTATCGAAGGGTACGCCGGCATCGCGCTCGCGCTGGGAGAGCCCGCGCGTGCTGTCTGTATGTGGGGTGCAACGGAGAGGCTGCGGAAGGAGATCGGCGCGCCACTGGTGCCGAGCGAGCGGCGTCACTACGATCGAAAACTGGCTGCGGCTCGCGCCGCCCTGCGCGATGCGGCCGCCTTCGACGATGCCTGGCGGAAGGGTCACGCGATGGCGCTTGAACAGGCTTTCGTGTATGCGCTTGACGCCGACGCCGAGTAAGTACGAGGAGCGTCGGCGCAGAACAATGGGCCGCGGTGCGGCGCTGGTCGCAGCGACTCAGGTCGTGTAAGGTCGAGCCGAGCCCAACTCTGATCACGTACCTTCCATGCCCGTCGCCAGGAAAAAGAACATAGCCAGGCCTCGCGCGGCATCGAACGCGCGCTCCGCAGCCCGCTCCGCAAAGAAAACAAAAACGACGACGACCGCGAAGCCCGAGGCGACGCGCCCGAAGGGGAAGGTGACGGGCGGAAAGAAGAGCGTCGCGAAGACGAAGGTAGCGCTCCCGAAGACGGCGACGACAAAGTCGTTGCTTGCTCAGCGCGAAGCTGAGCTCGCCATCATTGGCGCGGTTCAACGTGCGCTCGCGGGTGATCTGACGATGCAAGGGGTGTACGACATCGTCGGCGACACGTTGAGCGATGTATTCCCTGGTAACTTTGTGTCGGTGCGCGCGATCGACCCGGTCGCGGGCGTCGTCCACTTTCCGTATACCCGGGCCGACGGTCGCCGCATGGAAACGGGGTCCACCGCGATCGACGGCAAGGGCTTCATGGGTGAAGTATTGCGCACCGGCAAGACCCTGCTGACCAACAAGGACTTTGTCGGCGCGGCGAAGCGCTACAACTCGCACCTTTTTCACCCCGACATCTCCATGCCCAAGGCGCAGTTGATGGTGCCGCTGCGGAGTGGCGGCAAGGTGCGCGGCATTCTGCAACTCTTCAACACCAAGCGCGAGAATGCCTACAGCGACGGCGACGTGCGCCTCCTGGAGACTCTCGCCGACAGCATGAGCGTGGCGCTCGAAAACGCGCGGCTGTTCGAGGAGACGCAGCGCCTGCTGAAGGAGACTGAGCGGCGCGCCGGCGAGTTGGCGGTGATCAACAGCATTCAGAACGGCATGTCCGGATCGCTCGACTTCCAGGCGATTGTTGATCTGGTCGGCGACAAACTGCGCGCAGTGCTCAAGGTCAAGGACATCGGCATCCAATGGTTCGACGTCGAGAACAATCAGCTCTTGTTCCTGTATTGCTACGAACATGGAGAGCGGCTCACTCTGGCTCCGATACCGTTGCCGCCGCCATCGAAGCGATTTATGGAGACGCGGCAGCCGGAGATCTACCACACGGCAGCGGACCAAATTGCGGCGGGAATGGGCGCGGTCCCCGGCACCGATCAGAGTCTGTCGAATGTGTGCGTTCCAATCATCGGCAGCGACCGCGTGCTCGGGATTGTCGCGATGGAGAACTACGAGCGCGAGAACGCGTATGGCGAAGCCGAAGTCCGACTGCTGCAGACGGTCGCGGCATCGATGGGCGTCGCGCTGGAGAACGTTCGGCTGTTCAAGGAGGCGCAGCAGGCGCGTGCCGTAGCAGAGGCGGCGACCGAAGCGAAGAGCACTTTCCTGGCGACGATGAGCCACGAGATTCGTACGCCGATGAACGGAGTGATCGGCATGAGCGGCCTGTTGCTCGACACGCCGCTCGACGACGAACAACGCGACTACGCAAGGACCATTCGAGATAGCGGTGAGGCGTTGCTCACGATCATCAACGACATCCTCGACTTCTCCAAGATCGAAGCGGGCCGGATGGATGTCGAATCGCATCCATTCGATCTGCGCGAATGCGTCGCCTCCGCGCTCGACCTGGTACGAACCCGGGCGAACGAGAAAGGGCTCAACATCAATCGCGTAATCGACGAGGACGTTCCGAAAGCCGTCAGCGGCGACGCGACGCGGCTGCGGCAGATTCTGCTGAACCTCTTGTCCAACGCCGTCAAATTCACGGAAAAAGGCTCAGTGACGCTGAAAGTGCGGCGGGGCACGGCGGACGCGCTGATCTTCACCGTTCGCGACAGCGGTATCGGCTTGTCCGAAAGCGGCACGGCGCGCCTGTTCAAGAGTTTCAGCCAGGCCGATTCGGCCACCACGCGCAAGTACGGCGGCACGGGCCTGGGGCTGGTCATCAGCAAGAAGCTCGCTGAACTGATGGGCGGAACGATGAGCGTCGAGAGCGCGGGCCTCGCGCAGGGCTGCACGTTCCGGTTCAGCATCCGCGCTCCCGAAGCCGTAGCGCCCGCGCCGCAGGTCGCCGCCACCCAGGTCGCGGTGGACCCCGGGATGTCGCAGCTGCATCCGCTGCGCATCCTGCTGGCCGAAGACAATATCGTCAATCAGAAACTCGCGTTGCGACTTTTGCAGCAGATGGGCTATCGCGCAGATCTCGCGAACAACGGCAATGAGGCGATCGAGTCTATCGAGCGCCAAGCGTACGATGTTGTTTTGATGGATGTGCAAATGCCGGAGTTGGATGGCCTCGAAGCCACGCGCCGTATCGTCGCGCGCTGGCCGCGAGGCGAGCGGCCGCGCATCGTTGCGATGACGGCCAACGCAATGCAAGGTGATCGCGAAGCATGCCTCGCGGCGGGCATGGACGACTATGTGACGAAGCCGATTCACGTTGAACAGTTGGTGGCTGCATTGATGCACGCGACACCGAGGAGCGACACGTAGCAAAGCATGACAGAAGCCGCGGTTAGCGATAAAGTTCAGGCCTTGGCGTCACTTGCGGGACTGCGCGCAATCGTTCGACGCCCGAATCGGCCATTCTCTGCCATGCCACCACCACCTTCGACCACATTGCCGATAGCTTCCGGACGCCGCGGACCTGCGCTGGGCGTACTCGGAACCATCAGCGTATCGCACATGATCAACGACATGATGCAGTCGTTGATTCTGGCCATCTATCCAATTCTCAAAGGCGAGTTCTCGCTGAGCTTCGGCCAGATCGGGCTCATCACGCTGACGTTTCAATTGACCGCCTCGTTGTGTCAGCCTTTCATCGGCCTTTACACCGATCGTCATCCGACGCCGTATTCGCTGCCGTTCGGCATGGGTTCGACCCTGTGCGGCTTATTGCTCCTCGGTTACGCAGGTAACTTCGGAACGGTGCTGGCCGCCGCCGCGCTGATCGGCTTGGGCTCGGCCATTTTTCATCCGGAGTCATCTCGCGTCGCGCGCCTGGCCTCGGGCGGACGACACGGCGTGGCACAGTCGGTATTTCAGGTCGGCGGCAATATGGGTTCGGCGATCGGACCCCTGGTCGCTGCCGCTGTCATCGTTCCGTTCGGTCAGAAGAGCGTCGCGTGGTTCGCTCTCGCAGCACTGATCGGCATCGCGTTGCAATGGCGCGTCAGCCGCTGGTACGCCGAACACAACCGTGTGGAGAGGCTGAAGCGCGCGACCAACCCGGTGGTCGCGCCGCGACACTCGCGCGCCGTGATTCTGGGAGCGATCGCTGTGTTGCTGGTGCTCATCTTTTCCAAGTATTTCTACATCGCCGGCTTGAGCAGTTTCTACACGTTCTACCTGATCGACAAATTCGGGCTGTCGGTGCAGAGCGCGCAGATCCATCTGTTCCTGTTCCTGGGCGCGTCCGCGCTCGGCACGCTGATCGGCGGACACGTCGGCGACCGCATCGGGCGCAAACCGGTGATCTGGGTGTCGATTCTTGGCGTCGCACCGTTCGCACTCATATTGCCTCACGCGGATTTATTCTGGACAACGGCGCTGACGGTCATCATCGGCTTCGTACTCTCATCGGCGTTTTCCGCGATCCTCGTCTACGCGCAAGAGCTCATTCCCGGACGCGTCGGGACGGTATCGGGCCTCTTCTTCGGTTTCGCGTTCGGCATGGGCGGCCTCGGCGCGGCGTTGCTTGGCGTACTCGCCGATCACACCAGCATCGATTTCGTCTACCGCGCGATTGCTTACCTGCCGCTGCTGGGCGTGGTTGCCGCCTTGCTGCCGAATTCGTCGCCCAGGAAAGCCCCTGCCATTCCGACATAGCGACGGGGCGCGGCTACGCAATCGCTGAACCGCGCCGTTTCCAGGGCTCGCGGGTCCCTTTGCGGTCCCCTCCGGCGGGCGATGCGGCGACGTTGGTCGAACCCAGGCATACCCCTGCTCTGCCGTTAAAAAGCGGTCGTTGAACCTCACCCTCGTGCATGGCACTATCGCAGTCCGGTCGCGCCGGCCCGCTTTCAGGCGGCGAAAGAATCCACTCGAGGAGAGATCTATGAAGCTCTACTACCATCCGGTGTCGACAACGAGTCGCCCTGTCGTGTTGTTCGCCGCCGAGTCCGGCATCCCTCTCGACATGCAAGTGGTTGACCTGTTCACCGGCGAGCATTTCAAGCCTGAATACGCGCCGATCAATCCGAGCCGGCAGGTGCCTGTGCTGGAGGACGGTGACTTTCGCCTGACCGAGAGTTCGGCGATCCTCAAATACCTCGCCGACAAGTTCGATTCGCCCGCGTATCCGAAGGACCTGAAGAAGCGCGCGCGGGTCAACGAACTGATGGACTGGCTCAACACCGGTTTCTATCGCGACTTTGCCTACGGCCTCGTTTACCCGCAGATCTTTCCGAACCTGAAGCGTTCCGACGACCGTGTGCAGGCAGGCACGCTGGCCTGGGGCAAGGAAAAAGCGCATACGTGGCTGAAGGTGCTCAACGACAACCTCATCGGCCCGAAGAGCAAATTTCTCGCCGGCGACACGATTACGATTGCCGATTATCTCGGCGCGATGATGGTGCTCGGCAACGAGGCGATCGAATGCGATATCCGTGCATATCCGAACATCGTCCGCTGGCTCGGCAACATGAAGACGCTGAAGAACTGGGGCATGGTGAACGAAGCGTTCTACAAGTATGTGGTCGAGCCGAACAAGGGCAAGGAGTTCGTTCGCTTGTAGTAGACGCAACGCCTGCATTGCACTTAGGGCGCGCGAAGGAGGGTGAGATGATCAAGGGACTGCACCATAACGCGTATCGCTGCCGCGATTCGGAACAGACGCGGCAGTTCTACGAGGACTTCCTGGGCTTGCCTCTATCGGGAAGCCTCGAGATCGGCGAGACGAAGACGGGTCGGAAGACCGCGGTGCTGCACACGTTCTACAAGCTCGACGACGGTTCGTACCTCGCCTTCTTCGAAGCACCGGACATGCCTTTCGAGTTCAAGCCGCAACACGACTTTGATCTGCATATCGCGCTCGAAGTCGAGCCGTCGGTGCTCGACAAGATGTTGGCCAAAGGCAAATCCCTCGGGCTTGAAACGCGCGGCGTCTCCGACCACCATTTCGTGCGTTCGATCTATTTTCGTGACCCGAACGGCTATGTCATCGAGCTGACCGCGAAGACCCCGGAGCACGCGCAGCTGATGGATCCAGCGACGAACGAGGCGCGCGCGATTCTCGATCGGTGGGAAGCGAAGAAAACGCAAGTCGCCAGCGCAGGCTGAACACGGCCGCTCGCGAAATCGTGGCTCGACGACTGGGTGCGCCGAGTCTACAATCTGGCGAGACACCGGCTGACATCGTCAGGCCACCGCCGAACGGCGTGCGCGCAGAACCTTCGTCGGAACCGGCGGCGATGGCGGTATTTGACCAATTGAGGGAGGGCCTCTATGTCTACCGCGACCGAACCAGCGAACAAGGCGAGAGTCCTGTCGGCGGACCGGGCCGTGTTCCTACTGGTCGTGCTAGCCGGCTGCGCTGCTTTCGCCCGCGTCCGCCTATGCCGCAAGGCATCTTTGCGCGACCGATAAGCAAATCGTCTTCAGCGACCTGCCCGTAGACAGCAGCGCGACCGCGCAGTCTTCGCTATTCAACTGCGGCGACTCGACCCTTGTTCTGAACGGCATCGAGAGGGATCCGCAGTCGAACGCGGGCCTCGCGTTCAGCACCAGCTGCGCGGCCGGACTCGCCCTGCCGCCTTTGGCGTCGTGCGACATCAGCATGACCTTCGCGCCCACGTTTATCGGCCAGGCGTGGGCTGGCATCCGCGAGATCGGTCATTTTGGCGATCTCATTGTGTTGTATGGCCGTGGACTCGATTCGCGCGCAGGCACAGCGTCGATCGTTTTTACGCCTGCTCAGCTCCGCTTTGACGCGGAGCGCGTCGGCACGCCGTCCGCGGCGCAAACCGTCATCGTCACCAACACTGGCATCGCGACGCTGACGTTCAGTGACGCCTTGGTGAACGGCCTTAACCCTGACGATTTTCCCGTAGGTCCCGGCACCACGTGCGGGCTAGGCGTGTCAATCGCTCCCAACGCATCGTGCACCATCACGTTCTATTTCCAGCCCCTGGCGGCGGGAATGCGCAGCGCCACCTTGACTTTCGACGCGCCGCAGCTAGCCTCGCTCGCTGTTCTTTCGCTCTCCGGGATCGGGAACGAGGTGCTGACGGTCGACGTCATCGAGTACTACAGCGCGGTGATCGACCGCTACTTTAATACCTCGTTCGCCCCTGAGATCGATGCGCTCGACGCCGGGCTGATTGCCGGCTGGACCCGGACGGGCAGGCATTTCGCAGCGTATCCCCCGGCGACCGCGGGCGCCAATCCCGTATGCCGCATCTACATCCCACCCGCGCGCGGGAATTCGCATCTCCTCTCGGCCTCGCCAGAAGAATGCGCCTTCGTTACAGCGATATTTGCCGGTGCCATCGAGGAATCGGCGGAGGCGATGGATCTGATCGTGCCTGATCCCGACACCGGCGCGTGCCCCGCGGTGACTCCGGTTGCGATATATCGCGTCTGGAACGGCCGGGCTGACATGGACCATCGCTACCTTACCGATCGCGATCTGCGCGATTCGATGGTGGAGAAAGGCTGGGTGCGCGAAGGCTACGGGCCCGACTCAGTCATGCTGTGCTCACCCGGGTTTTAATAGCGCGTGCCTTGCGCGGCGCGCGGACAAGCACGCGGTGCTTCCGCGGTGAAACAAATGAAACATAGCGGCCCCGCAACGAAATCCGGTTGAAGACTCGGCGCGCTATGCTGCCGCGCATGAGTCCCAGAGAAATACTGTTCGATTTTCGCCATTGCGAAATTTCCGGCGCGACGCCCGCGGCGCTTGAAGCGTACGAACGCGCGTTGGCCGCGTTCCAGAGTTGGCGCACCGGCGCCGAAAATGATGTCGCGCTCGCGCTGCAGGAGGCACCGTTGTTCGTGATGGCGCAGGTGCTGCAAGCTTATCTGCACCTGACATCGCGCGATCCCGCGATCGCCCGGGCGGCGGCGCCCATTCTCGCGGGCGCTCTGGCGCTCCCCGCCAACGCACGCGAACGCCTTCATCTCCAGGCGATAGCGGCGGCGCTCGCCGATGACTACGAACGCGTCAAAGCGTTGCTCAGCGAATTGTTGCGAAACGAACCGCGCGACGTGCTCGCGCTGCAGATCGCGCATTCGTTCGACTACCTGACTGGTGACGTCGTGCGCATGAGGGATCGCGTGGCAGGCGTGCTGCCGGCGTGGTCCCTCGATGTGGGGTCAACGCCCATGCCCGGCTACCACGCCGTGCTTGCAATGCACGCGTTCGGACTGGAAGAGAGCGGCGACTACGAACGCGCGGAAGCCGTCGCCAAGCAGGCGCTATCGCTCGACCTGTTCGACGCACGTGCCCATCACGCGCTGGCGCACGTATTCGAGATGACCAGTCGCCCCGCAGAAGGCGTGCAGTGGCTGTATCAACACGTCGCTTACTGGAGCACCGATACGACCGTGGCCACCCATTGCTGGTGGCACCTGGCGCTGTTTCATCTCGCACTGGGTCAGGTACGCCAGGCGTTGTCGCTGTACGACCTGCGCGTGCGCAACAGTGCGTCACAGCAAGTCGGCGACCTGATCGATGCCTCTGCTCTGTTGTGGCGAATCGAATTGCAAGGCGGTCGCCGCGAACATGCACAGGTGCGAGCACGCTGGAACGAGCTCGCTGTCGCGTGGGCGCCGCATATCAGTGATGGTTTCTGCACGTTCAACGACCTGCACGCAATGCTCGCCTTCGTCGGCGCGCGCAAGTGGCATCTCGCGGAGCGCATGGAACACGAACTCGCGCGGCGTCAGTCACGCGCTGACGCGACACGGCGAGACGACGCGACTGGTCGGCTTGTCTGCGACCCGCGCGCTTCTGGCGTTTGGACGCGGCGACTACGGCCGCGCGATCGAACTGTTGGCAAGCCTGCCTCCGCTGGCCCATCGCATCGGCGGCAGTCACGCGCAGCGCGATGTGCTGGATCTCACCTTGCTACGGGCAGCTGCCTATATCCGGCGGCCGCTGTTCAGGTTGCGGAGTTTGCTTGGCGCTTCTGTGCGGCGCCGGCTAGGCTGGAAACCCGGTTCGATGAGGTATCGGCCGACCGCTGCCTGAGTCTTTTCGCAAGCGGAAGTCCGATCTTCAGGATCGCGGCGCCGTCGACTTTCAAGGCGAGGCCGCGCGCTATCGCGCCCCTTGGCGGAGGGCAGCGTCGTGCGAAATGTGGAATGTGGCAAACTTTGGCCATGGCTACATTCCCACCGATGCCATCGGCAACTCAGGCGGCGGCCCGCGCAATACGGCCGGCGCTGCTGTGGCTCGCCGCACTGGCACTTCTTTCGCCCGTGTCGGCGTATGCCGCAGGACGTCTGTGCGTCACCAATTCGCAAATCGTTTTCGGTGATCGCCCTGTCGGCAGCAACTCGACCGCGCAGTCTTCGATCGTCAACTGTGGCGATTCGGCGCTTGTTCTGAATGGCCTCGAGAGCGATCCGCAATCGGGCCGGGGCTTCGCGTTCAGCACGAGTTGCGCGGCCGGGCTAACGCTCGTCCCGTCGGCGTCCTGCGGCGTCACCGTAGCCTTCGCGCCGGCGACCGCCGGCCAAACGTCGGGGGGTATCCGCGAGGTCGGCGATGCTTCGGGCGATCTGATCGTGTTCTACGGACGCGGCGTGGATTCGCGCTCAGGCACGGCGACGATCGCTTTCACGCCGCCGCGTCTGAGCTTTGGCGCGCAGCGCGTCGGCACGCTCTCCCCGCCGCTGAGCGTAACAGTCACCAACTCCGGCAGCGCGACGCTGACCTTCAGCGCCATTGTGCAGAACGGCGCTGCTGCCTACGATTTTCTGGTGGGCGGCACGACCTGCGGCGTTGGAGTATCGATCGCGCCCGGCGCGTCGTGCAACATCATCTTCGATTTCCAGCCTCAGGCAGCAGGATCGCGCAACGCGAATTTGAACTTCGACGCGCCACAGCTCGCCTCGCTTGAGATTCTTTCGCTTTCGGGGATCGGTTCGAACGATGCAGTGACCGTCGACGTCGTCGAGTATTCGAACGCGGCGCAAGATCGTTACTTCATCAGCTCGTTCGCCCCCGAGATCGCCGCGCTCGACGCTGGACAGATTGCCGGCTGGACGAGGACAGGACAGCACTTCGCCGCGTATTCCCCCGGCACCCCTGGCGCGAACCCGGTTTGCCGCTTTTACATCCCGCCCGCGTTGGGGAATTCGCACTTCTTCTCGGCGTCGGTAGCGGAATGCGCGTTCGTCGCGGCGGTGTATCCCGGTTTTGTCGAGGAATCGACCGAGGCGATGGACCTCGGCGTGCCCGATCCCGTCACCGGCCTCTGCCCGGCACCGACCGGCGTGCCGATATATCGCGTTTGGGACGGCCGGGCCGACGCCGCCCATCGCTACCTTACCGATCGCTCGCTGCGCGATTCCATGGTGACGCAAGGTTGGGTAGCCGAAGGTTACGGACCCGACTTGGTGATGATGTGCGCGCCGGCGTCATGAGCGCGGGTCCCGGTATGTGCTTGCGGCCCGCGGCGGTATGCCAGTCGACCGCGCCAGCGCTCACTCATCCGTCGATTGTGTAGAATCGTCGCCTCTGTGTCGCGCCATCGAGGTGGCGTCGGGCAGGCCGAGGACAGCGCGATCACTCGATTGACCGCCACATCCGCCGTCGCTCGACTGCATGCCGCGACGAACCCCTTGAAGGAGCAATTCCCATGTGGACCCGATTATTCGTCGTATCGCTTGCGCTTGGCCTCACCGGCTCGATCGCCGGCCCTGCCGCAGCACAAGCGAAGCAACGCATCGAAAAGGCAGCAGACCTGCCGCGATTTACTTACAAGATCGACGGCAAGGTGGAAGATCTGCTGCGCGACGACGCCAAATTCGGCGCTTTCGCGACGGACGTTCGACGCGATGCTGAAAGCACGCTGGCCAAATACGACATTGCGGATAAATCGTCCGAGCGTCAGTTGCGCGGCACGTTGCTGCAACTCGACATGCTCGATGGGCGCTACGACGACGCCCTCGCCGAAGCCTCAAGGATCCAGGCGCTGCAGGAGAAGCCCGCTGACAAGCTCTTGAGCGGCATGGCGACGCGCGCTGTTGTCGCCGGCCAACGCAAAGCCGGTAACCGCGACTCGGACGCGTATCGCAACGAAGTGTCGAGCGCCATCAGCAGCGCGCTGCAACCGATGCCGTTTGAAGTGATCGCCAATGACATAAGAGAAAACAAGGCCCGCGCCGAGACGCTGGGCGAAGGCCCTCTGATCGGCGCCGTGCGCGAAAGCCTTCAACCCGTTGTCGACAAGAGCGGCAGCTTGTCGTCCGATCTTGCGCCGAACGTCGTCGCCATCAAGTATGCGTTGGTCTTCGCACTGCCGCTGAAGCAGACGTTCGTTTCAACGTACACCACCTATCTCGACGCACACCACGTCGACAAGCCGGACATCTGGGCAGCGCGCGAAGTGACGCTGCCCGCCAGTGGCAATTACACGCCGGTGATCATCGGCATCTGGGACAGCGGCACCGACACGCCACTCTATCCGGGACGTGTCGTGATGAATGGCGGCAAGCCGGCGGTGATCGCTTTCGATCGTTTTTCGAATCCCGCGACCGGCGAGCTGATGCCCATTCCGGCGGATCTCAAGACCCGTTTGCCGGAAATGAAAGCCCGACTCAAAGGCTTTTCGGACTTGCGTTCGAATATCGACAGTCCCGAAGCGTCCAGGTCAAGCAATTCCTGTCCAGTCTGAAGCCGGACGCCTATAAAAGCGCGATCGAGGAGCTTTCGCTTGCCAGCATCTGGATGCACGGCACGCATGTAGCCGGTATTACGGTCGCGGGCAACCCGTATGCGCGGCTGGTTGTCGCACGCATCGAGTTCGACTGGCATCTGCTGCCCGATCCGTGTCCGAGCCGGGAGATCGCCGATCGCGACGCAAAGAACATGCAAAGCTATGTCGACTTTCTGAAGGCGAACCACGTCCGCGTCGTGAACATGAGCTGGGGCGGCAACGTCAAGGGCGTCGAAGAAGCGCTCGAGCAATGCAATATCGGCAAGACGTCCGACGAGCGCAAGGCGCTGGCGCGCGAATACTTCGATATCCAGAAGAACGCGCTGACCAAGGCGATGGCGAGCGCGCCGGACATCGTGTTCGTCGCCGCCGCCGGCAACTCAAACGAAGACGCCTCGTTCGCCGAGAGTATTCCGGCGGACATCGTGCTGCCTAATCTGATCACCGTGGGTGCTGTCGACAAATCCGGCGATGAAGCCAGTTTCACGAGCTACGGTCCGACGGTGGTCGTCGATGCGAACGGCTATCAGGTGGAGAGCTATATTCCCGGCGGCGAGAGAATTCCCGAGTCAGGCACATCGATGGCATCACCACAGGTCGCCAATCTCGCTGGCAAGATTCTGGCAGTTAACCCGAAGCTAAAGCCCACCGAAGTCATCGCCATCATTCGCTCCACGGCGGACAAGACGGCCGATGGACGGCGAACGCTGATCAATCCGAAAAAGGCGGTGGACGCGGCCACGATGAAAAAGGCCGCGTGAGGCCGGTCGAGTCCGCAAGCGCTCAACGAGAGGGAGAATCGAGATGCGCGTGCGTAGCGCGGTAGTCGCAAGCCTCGCGTTTGTCACGTGCGCATCCGTCGCGCCGCTTGCGGCTGGCGCTGGAGCGAATGCGGAGTGGGCCGACCCGGCGAAGGTGCTCAAGATCATGTTCCCGATCGATGTGTCGGGCCTCGATCCCGCCGGCACGCAGGAGACCTACGCCACCCTCGTCGAGGCCCGCATCTTCGACGCGCTCTACCAGTGGGACTACCTGGCGCGGCCATTCCAGTACGTGCCCAGCGTCGCCACCGGCATGCCGGAAATATCGGCCGACGGTCGCGTGTGGTTGATTCACATCAAGCAGGGAATTTATTTCGCTGATGACCCTGCATTCAACGGCAAGAAGCGCGAGCTGACGGCGGGCGACTTTGTCTACGCATGGAAGCGCATCGTCGATCCACGCGTACGCTCGCCCAATGCCGATCTGCTCGCCCACAAGCTGGTCGGACTGGATGACGCGGTAACGAAAGCGAGCGCGTCCATTCGTTTCGACTACAACGCCGAGATCGCCGGCCTGCGCACGACGGACCGTTACACGTTGCGGCTGGAACTCGTTGCGCCCGATTACACGTTTCTCGAATTGCTCGACAGCGCGGCGCTGCGCGCCGTCGCGCGCGAAGTCGTCGACAAATATGGGGACGAGGGCGGCCGCGTTTCGCACAACCCGGTCGGCACCGGCCCGTATCGTCTGAAGGAATGGCAGCCCGGCCATCACATCACGCTCGAAGCCAACCCCGGCTATCGCGACGCGCGCTTCCCGCCCGCGCCGACAAACGCCGATCAGGCGACCAAAGAAGTTGCGGCGTCGATGAAAGGCAAGCGGATGCCGCAGATCGGCCGCATCGATATTGCGATTATCGAAGAGACGAATCCCGCATTCCTGCTATTCAGCCAGGGACAGCTCGACTTCTTCAACGTGACCGGCTGATATCGCGCCGAAGATGATCGATACACGGGGGAATCTGCTACCCGAATATGCTGCGCGGGGTATTCGCCTCGAGCGCGCGACGGAGCTCGCGGTCACGTTTGCGTACTTCAACATGGAAGATCCGGTCGTGGGTGGCTACACCCCTGACAAGATCGCGTTGCGTCGCGCCGTATGCAGCGCCTACAACACGCCGGACGAAATCCGCGTGATCCGCAACGGACAGGCGCTGGCCGCGACGCAACCGATTCCACCGGACGTAATCGGGCACGTGCCCGCGTACAAGGGTTTATCACCGTACGACCCGGCCACGGCGCGCTCACTGCTCGACAAGTTCGGCTATGTCGATCGCGACGGCGATGGCTTTAGGGAGTTGCCGGATGGGAAGCCTCTGGTGATCCATCAGACCTCCTTGGTCGGGGCCACGTATCGACAGTTTGATGATCTCTGGCTGCGCAGCATGCGCGATGTCGGCGTCAAGATGGATTTTCAGATCCAGACATTCCCGGAGGCGTTCAAGGCGGCGCACGCGGGCCAGATTCAGTTCTCGGGCTTTGGCTGGAACGGTGACATCGCTGACGACTTCATGCGCATTTTCTACGGGCCCAATGCCGGCGGGGGCAACCTTTCGCGCTTCAAAAACGCCGAATTCGATGCGCTGTTCGAAAAGAGCCATCGCACCGCCGACGTGGCGGAACGCAACAAGCTCTACGAGCGGATGACCCGGATCGTTTCTGCGCAAGCGCCCTGGTGCACGGCCACCAACCGCATCAGCAATACCGTCTACGGACCGCGCGTCCGCGGCTACCGCAAGAATGCGCACTACTTTCTGACGCCGTGGGAATATTTGGACATCGATACCGGTTCGAGCGGGGCGCGGCAACCATAAACGTTGCACCGATGCTATCTGCTCGCCAGGAACGCGAAACCGGATCAAACTAGAGTCGAATTCACAGGAGGTAAAAATGAGTCACTCGTCCATGCTGAAAGCCAGACGGAAGCACCAGAAAACCAGAAAACTTATCGAGGGGGCGGCCAAGGAGGCCAAGCGGCTGGAGAAGCAGGCATTGGCAGGGCCGGCCGTGAAGAAGGAAAAAGTGAAGAAGGAAAAAGTAAAGAAGGAGAAGGTCGAGAAGGACCAAACGCCAAAAGTGAAAAAGGTCAAACTGACCAATGCCGACCTCGCCCAGCAAGCGAGGGCGAAGCCAGCCGCGGGCGCGGGGAAAAAGGGCGCGACTTAAGCGCCCTCAACTTGGACGACGCCGGGCATCCGCGCGTCGTCCGTCCGTCCGCCTCACCAGTAAGCCCGACCAGCGCTCACTTGCCGCAGCTCATCCCTGCCGCCGCATCCTTTTCGGGCAACTTCACGTCGAAATCGAAAATCCACGTTGTCTTGCCCATTCCGCCCGCGATCCTGCCGGTCAGCATGGAACCGGGCTTGATCTCGCCCGTCATTTTTTCGACTTTGAAATCCTTGGGTGATTGCGCGACCCGCTGCAAGCCGGCAGTTGGCGATCGCGCGTGATTGGTGTTGACGTCGATCGATTTCACAGCGGTGGGCGAGGCGGTCGCCGCGCCTCCGCCCGGGCAAAACATGATCCGCACCAGCGTTCGAGGTTTGCCGCCTTTGTTATCGTCGGCGTAGGACGAAAGTCGGAAACCGTCCGCCTCCGCCGGCGAGATGGCGTCTTCGTTGAACCAAATGGCGACGCTGTGCTGGTCACTGTACAGCGCAGCAACGCAATTGTTTGCCGTGAATTTCTCGCCTTCCATGAATCCTGTGGCCGAACATTTGTCCGGCCTAGAGTCCACCCTGGAGGCGGAGGCCGCCGCGGCCGGGACCGCCTGCGATTTCGCGGCGGCACTACTGCCGGGCGTAGGTTTGCCCAGTTGCCAGTCTGCAGCCAGCGTCTTGGCCTCGCGAAGTTTCGCAGGGGGAAGCTTCTTGGCCATGGCGTCGCGGAACGCTACGGAATCCGCATCGCCGCTGCGCGCGGCGATTGCATAGTTGGCGTATGCGAGCACATCATCGTGCGCAATGCCCACCCCCTTCTCGTAGTGCAAGCCCATTTTGAACTGCGCATCGACTTGTCCCTGGTCGGCCGCCTGGCGATACCACGCCACCGCCTGTACGAAGTCCTGCTTAACACCGCCCCCTTTGGCATACATCAGGCCCAGGTTGTATTGCGCCGTGGGGTTGCCTTGATTCGCGGCCTTTTGAAACCACGCTACCGCTTGCGCGTCATCCTGCGGCACACCGCCGAAGCCCGACGCGTAGATCGCGCCGAGTTCAGTCTGCGCCGAGGCGTTCTGTTGCGCGGCCGACTTGCGCAGCCAGCTCAGCGCTTGCGGCATGTCCGTCAAGACGCCCCTGCCGTATTCGTACATCCGGCCCAAGCGATACTGGGCCTCGGAATCGCCGCGTGCGGCGAGCGGCTCGAATTCCCTCAGTGCGGTGGCGTAGTCCGCTTTCTGCAAGGCCGCGACGCCTTCATTGACGCCGGCGAGACACCATCCACAACTCGCTGTCCCGACGACGAATAACAACAGCCGCGTGCAACAAATGACGAATCGCATGGCGTTGTTTCCCCCAAAAAGTCAGGCAGATCTCGGCGCCGAGGCGCAGCCCGCGATTCCGAGAGCAAAAGCGACGATGGCAAGTCGAGCGCACACGCCGGCAAGCGTAGCACCGCCCGCCATACCGGGCGAAAAAATCCCCACACGACGGACGTAATCGCGTTCACACACCTACCAACCTGCCTTGCTTTCGTGTACGCGCGTCCGCTCCAGGTCGAAAGCAGAAGGTCAATGATCTAACGTCCGCATCGGGATACTTTACCTGCTCTGTTTCTGCCTCGTCGCCATCCGCTGTGAGAATTTCGCAAGGTCGATTACTACGCGGCCGTGCGTGCCACGGCCGATCTCCTCCGTTCCGTCGGTTGCGCTGACGCGAAACTCGATCTGGCGGCCGTTGGTGCCGATGACTTCGGCGTGGGCGATGATGCGTCGGCCAAGCGGCGTCGCGGCGAGATGGAGGACATTGACGCTGGCCCCCACCGCGGTTTCGCCTTTGTCGAAATAAGGCTTCAGCGCTTCGAGCGCGGCGTTCTCCATCGCCATGATCATCACCGGTGTTGCCAGCACGGCGGGCAGCGTCGCGTCCTTGAAGCGATTGGCCAGGTGCTCGGGCCCGACAACCATCGCATACGAGCCCGAAGCGCCGTTTGGAATGCTACGCATTTGATCTCCTTGGACGGACGACGTCTAATTCTCCCGACGCGTGGTTTGCGAGTCGAAGCTCGCCAATCGAAACGACCAGGGTGGACACCATGATGAACATTCGAATGAATGTTGGTCGCCGTCATTTGTGCGTTGGACGCCGGAAACGTCGCGGCACAAGGGAGTAACTCCTACGCCACCATGCTGGGTACGAGGCAAGCATGGACCGCGTTGCTCGACGGAGCTTCCTGATCGTCGCCGGTGCGCTCCTCACGCTGCCGCTCGCCGGCGAGGCGCAGCAAGTGGCGCGATTGCCGCGGATCAGAGTCCTGTCGGCGGTCAACGCAAGCACTGCCTCGCCTAACCGGGCCGCGTCTATTCCTTGGGCGCGCAGTCTTGCGGATCGAACATCTGGCGAACCTCGGTCTCGCCCTCCCAACCCGGCCAGTGTTTCCTGTGCAATTCCATGAAGCGCACCGCAGATTCCACCGCCGCTTCCTTCGACTTCAACTCGAACTGCGCATAGCCACCGATAACCTCGTTGGTCTCGGTGAACGGCCCGTCGGTCACAGTCACCTTCCCGCCGGAAAGACGGACACGGGCCCCTTGCCCCGTTGGCCCAAGCCCGCCGTTTCCGAGCATCGTACCGGCTCTGGCTTCCTCTTCGACGAGCTTCGTAATGGCATCCATTAGCTGCTGCGGCGGCGGACCTTGGTTCTCTGCGTGCTTGACTATCATCATGAATCGCATGTTTGGATCTCCGTTAGGTTGCGGGTTGGAGACGGGCAGCCAGACTGTTTCGGCCGGCCAAGACCCGGGCACTACTTAGTAGTCGATCGGGAAACAGCGGACTCGACATCATCGTCACCTATTTTTTTGCCAAGCTTGACGCAATTCGGTCGCGTCTTCAAACCGACAATTGCCTGACCGGACGCACTTCGACGCTGCCCACTCGTGCCGGCGGGATCTTCGCGGCCAACTGGATGGCCTCATTCAGGTCCTTGGCATCGATAAGGTAGAACCCGGCGAGTTGCTCCTTCGTCTCGGCAAAGGGGCCGTCGGTCACGGTCATTTTCCCGTTGCGGACACGCACGGTCGTAGCCGTATGAACGGGTTGGAGGGCTTCGGCTGCGATGTGGTAGCCACTCTCCTTGAGAGCATCCACGCACGCCTTGCACTCGTGGTCGGCAACGGTGTCCAGTTTCTTTTCGTCGAGGTACACGAGGCACAAGTACTTCATGGCTCACTCCTTGGTCGTGGTGGATCGTTGCGGTTGCAGTCGTTCGATCGGACCCGCTTTCGGCTCCCGAACAGCGACGGGTATCGGCGCGGGTACCCAAATGCTCCGCTCGAAAGCGCCAGCCAGCGCATGCATCAGGACACGGACAGCATGCTGCGCGGCCCTTCCGATATCGGGTTTCCTGCGCCGATACAGGAAAAGCAATAGCGCCAACAGCGTGCCACCCGGCAACAGCATCTCTACCATGATGTACGGCCCCGCCTTCTGGCCCAATCTTCGCAATAAGCCCAACCAGTTCGCTACGGTTTGCATTGATCGCTCCTGCTCGCCTTTGAATGGGCCCGAAATTCACTGGGCCTTCATCAACTAGTCGAATGGGCAAGCCGGAAATCGACACGCGATCAAATCAACGCGACAAGGGACTCCGGATCCGCTGCACCCCAGCGTGGCTCAATCGGGCAACTCGGCCAGTCGCCGCTCGAGAAACCGGCGCTCGGGCCCCTGACGGGCAAGCGCGATCGCGCGCTTGTACGCTGCGCGTGCCTGAGAAGTCTTGCCCATTTGTCGGCACATGTCGGCACGAGCAGCGTGGGCCAGGTGGTAGTCCTTCAAGTCGCCGCGGGCAAGGATGGCCTCGATCAGGGCCACGCCAGCGGCGGGACCATCGCGCATCGCGATCGCCACCGCGCGGTTGAGCTCGACCACGGACGTCGGCTCGATGTTCAGCAGAACATCGTAGAGCCCAACGATCTCGTCCCAGTCCGTGGCGCCGGCCCTGACTGCGTTGGCGTGCACCGCTGCGATCGCCGCCTGGAGCGCGTAGGGACCTGCGGGCCCCGACGTGAGCGACCTTGTCACCAGCGCCGCCCCCTCCGAGATTAGGTCCCGGTTCCAGAGGGAGCGGTCCTGATCTTTGAGCAGGACTAGCTCGCCCGTCGTCGAGGCGCGCGCCGCGCGTCTGGATTCCTGGAGCAGCATCAGTGCGAGCAAACCGATCGCCTCGGGCTCCGGGAGCAATTCGACGAGCAGCCGTCCGAGACGTATCGCCTCGCCGGAGAGATCGACCCGCGTCAGTGACTGGCCCGAAGACGCTGAATAGCCTTCATTGAATACGAGATAGATCACACGCAGCACGCTGTCGAGCCGCTCCGCGAGTTCGCCGGGCTCCGGAACCTGGTAAGGGATGCGGGCATCGCGGATCTTTGCCTTGGCGCGCACGATGCGCTGCGCCAGCGTGGGTGCGGCGCTGAGAAATGCCTGCGCGATTTCTTCCGTCGTGAGGCCACAGACTTCGCGCAACGTGAGCGCCACCTGCGCGTCCGGCGCAAGGCTCGGATGGCAGCAGGTGAAGACGAGCCGCAGCCGATCGTCCTCGATGGCTTCGCCATCCCATGATGCGGTCTCATCGATGACGGCCTCCACTTGCTCGGCAACATCCTCCATCGAGTCGAACCGCGAATGTCGGCGTATGGCGTCGATGGCCTTGAAGCGACCGGCCGATACCAGCCACGCTCGCGGATTCGCAGGGACGCCGTCGCGAGGCCATTGCTCGAGCGCCGCTCGGAATGCGTCGTGTAGCGCCTCCTCGGCGCGGTCGAAGTCACCGATCAGCCGCACCAATGTGGCGAACACGCGGCGCGATTCGGCACGATAGATGGCGTCGGTCATCTCACGCACATGCTCGGCTGTTTGCGCCCTCGGCGTCAGGTTGTCGTCGTCAGCTTCCATGGTCGTTGGGAGATCGGGCGATGCAGCGACGACCCGGCGCAGACGCGCTTCAACATCGAATGCGAGTTGGCGATCAGCACGGCCATCACCGCCATCATCTCGGTCGCGAACTTGCGCGCAATCATCGACACCTGTCGCGTTTTCGAGAAAACGACGCGTGGCGTCGTCTCGATCGACGGCCGGAATGGGCGGATGACAAGCTGCGAATAAATGCCGGACCGCATCGGAAACACGGCCAGGTGACTGACATTGAGCATGAACTCTCCGGGGGCGGAGGGTACGGCGAAGCGGTATATCGTTTGCTTTCGACGACCGTGCCGAAATTGTATTGGATTTCATGGGCTATCACTTGCGCGAAGAACTAGATTGGCAGCCTGACCTGAGCGGAATCCGCTGGGTCATTCCACTCAGGCGGTTCCCGGTCACCCGCGCGCACTACTTCCTAAGCGCCTGGAATGGGCAGCACGGGCATGATCTCGACAGAATCGCCCGGGAAAATGGAAAAATGCGGGTGCTTATCGAATAGCTTGGCGGCGGCCTCGTGCGAATCCGCGCGCACAACCGTGAAAGCGCCCATGTCGTTGCTCACATTGTCGATCCCACGTTGCGTGACCTTCTTGGTTTTCCCTAATGGTCCGCCCATGCTGACAATGGCGGCGTGATGTTTTTCGACCCACGCCTTCCAGGCCGCCATGCCTTCTCGTTCCTTCGCACGGCGATCGCCTTCGGAAAGGGCGTCCCAGGCCGCTCGTCGCGGACTGGTTTTGCTGCCAAGGAACACGGCGAGATACGTATTGTCAGGGTTCATAACGTCTCCTTTTTTAGTTTGAGAGTCGGCGCAACAACTCGATATAACGATGCAAGTGATCGATGCACGCGGCCGCGTCCTCTAGGCTGACCCCGGGTCTATTTTTTTCCGCCTTGATAAACATCGGGGATCATCACCCTTAGTCGTTTGGCGAAGCCCGATTTCGACAACCCTCGAAAATTATTTTGACGCTCGGACCATGCGCGCTTATAAATGCCGAGAGCGGTGATTTGTCGGAGGGAGGCAGAGCATGGGCTTTCGCGTTTTGGTCGTTGGTGGTACCGGCCAGGTTGGGTCGGCGCTGGTGCGAGCCTTGCTCGCCGCCAGCTCCTGCACGGAGGTGGTGATGGTCAATCGCCGCACCGTTGACCTTGCTGCCGATGCGCGCCTGCGCCAAGTCGTCATGGATACGGGCGCGGCGAGTTTTGCGAACGAGATCGCCGGACTCGCCACGAACCGCGATGCACCGATGAACCAATGTACGCCGCGTCATGCATCGGCATCGGTAAAGGCAGCCAGCGACTGGAGCGATGAGGACATCAGGAAGCTTGAAATTGGCCTGGTGGGCGGCTTTGCGCGTGGCTGCCTCGCAGCGGGAGTCGAACGCTTCGGACTTCTTTCGGCAGCCGGAAGTAGCGCCAAGAGCCCGATTCGTTACGCTCGAATGATGGGCGAGAAAGAAGACGCGGTGCGCGCGCTCGGATTCAAACGTCTGGCGATTTTTCGTCCGGGCATCATTGCGGGCAATGTGCATACTCCCGCGTATCTCGCTTGGCTGGGACGTCTGGTTCCGGGATCGTTTGGGACAATCGATCAGGACGATATCGGCCGCGCGTTTGTCGGCGAATTTCTCCACGGGCAAGACGGCACGACGATCCTGGAAAATGCAGCGATGAAGCGACGAGCGCGGGAGCTTTAGCGGCAAAGCGGACCGCCTCGTTCATGGCCACCTTCGAATGGATCATCGTGCTGCTGCTCGGCGCGGCGTTGCTTGCCACGCTGGCGCGACGGCTCGGCGTGCCGTATCCGACGTTTCTCGCGCTCGGCGGCGCGCTGCTCGCGTTCGTCCCATCGAGCCCGAACTGGACGCTCGACCCCAAGCTAGCACTGACGCTTTTCGTCGCGCCGATATTGGTCGACGCCGCGTACGACACGTCGCTGCGCGATCTGCGCGCGAACTGGCGGCCGGTGGCCGGACTTGTCATCGCCGCAGTGGGCACGACCGTGATCGCGGTTGCGCTTGTGGCGCGATGGCTGTTCCCCGACATGCCGTGGCCTGTTGCGATCGCGCTCGGAGCGATCGTCGCACCACCCGACGCGGCGGCTGCGACCGCGGTGATGCGACAGGTGAAGCTCCCGCATCGGCTACTGAAAATCATCGAAGGCGAAAGTCTGTTGAACGACGCCAGCGCGCTGCTCGTCTATCGGCTCGCGATCATGGCGATGATTTCCGGACACCTCGGCTTCGCTAACTATGCGCCGGTGTTTCTGCTGACCCTTTTCGGCAGCCTCGCGGCGGGTATCGCGTGCGGGTACGCGATTCCGTTCTTGCTCAATCGTCTGCAGGACGTGCCAACGTCGTTGATCGCGCAGTTCTCGCTCACCTTCGGCGTGTGGATTGCCGCCGAAGCGATCGGCCTCTCCGGCATTTTGACGCTGGTGGCGTTTGCGATGACGGTGGCGCGTCGAGACAATGCGCAACTCCCGGCGCGCATGCGCGTGCCCGTCTTTGCGGTGTGGGAGAGCGTGGTCTTTGTGCTTAACGCGTTCGCGTTCGTGTTGATCGGCATGCAGCTGCGGCCGATCTGGCAGCGACTGGACGTCGGCACGGCGCGCACCGAAGCGCTGGTCGCCGCGGCGACGGTGCTTGTCGTTACCATCTTCGCGCGCTTCGCGTGGGTGATGAGCTACAACGCGCTCAGGCGGCGGCGCCCCGCAAAGGCGGACGAGAGAGCGGCAGGGAAAGGCGCAGGTAAAATGACCGCGCGTCCTACGGTCGGCAGCGGCATCATCATCTCCTGGGCCGGCATGCGTGGCATTGTTACCTTGGCCGCGGCGTTCGCGATCCCCGAGACGTTGCCCGACGGCTCGCCGTTTCCGTATCGCGATGTGATTCTGCTCTGCGCGTTCGCCGTCGTGCTCGGCACGCTGGTGCTGCAAGGGCTGACGATGAAACCCCTGATCCGGTGGATGGGATTGACCGACGACGATCCCGTCGGACGCGAGATCCGCCTGGGCCGCGTGGAGACGTATCAGGCGCTGATCGATGCGACCAAGGACGACGACTCGCTCGCCGCCAAACTGTTACGCAAGGAATACGGCGCCGTCGTCGAGCTCAATACCGGAGAGCAGGACCTGCCGGTCGACGAAGTTCCCGGCGGGCCGTTGCGACGCCGCGCGATTGGCGTTGCGCGACAGCGCGCGTTCGAGCTTCGGAGGGATGATGTGATCGGCGATGATGCTTATCGGGTGTTGATGCAGGAGCTGGATTGGGCGGAGTTGGGAGCGGGACGCGGAAGGTAAGTGAGGCGGGATCGGAATCGAGCGGGCGTCCGGTTTCGGCCGATAGCATCGCTCGTTGCTCCGGCAGACCACGTGTCGTTAGTCGCCCTATACTGCCAGCGTCGGCTTCGCCTAGCCCAAGGACAGGGAACATGAGACGACGCCAACTTGTTTTTCTTCTCGGCGGAACCGCGCTTGCATCGCTACCTCGGCTGTCAGCGTTCGCGGGTCTGTCCGAAAGTTGCGGCGCGCCGCATGCGCGAGACGATGGGTGGGCGATCCCCGCCAACATTGACGACACGCTCATTGACCGCGAAGCGCTCTGTAGGATGGCTGATCAGCTCGCGATCTCATCCAATGTACATGCTGTGCTTGTGGCGCGAAGTGGCAAACTGGTGTTCGAGCGGTACTTCAGCGGTTCCGACGAGGTCCCTAGTCTCCTTTTTGGCAGCCGATTGAAAAACGTTGTCTTTGACGCCGACACCCTGCATGACGTGAAGTCGGTTTCAAAAAGTGTTGCGTCGCTTGCGGTCGGGATCGCAATCGATCGGGGACTCATACGCAGCGTCAACGAATCGATCTTCAGCTTCTTCCCCGAGTACGCAGACTTGCGCTCGCCTGAGAAGGATCAGATCCTACTGAAACACGTGCTCACGATGTCGATGGGTGTGGCGTGGGTGGAGGCGACTCCAGCCACTGGCGAGAACAACGACGAGTCGCGCATGCACAGGGCGGCGGACCCGTCTCGCTACGTCCTCGGTCTGGCGTCAACTTCGTCGCCTGGCCAGGAGTTCCTCTACAACACCGGAGCGCTTACCCTCGTGTCGGCCATTGTCCGCAAGGCAACCGGAAGCCCTCTGGACGAATTTGCCCGAGAAGCGTTGTTCGAGCCTCTGGGCATAACGGACGTAGAGTGGAGCCGCGTCAAGGGGGATACTGATGCCGGAGGTGGATTACGCTTGCGGCCGCGCGACATGGCAAAAATCGGACAGCTTGTGCTCTCGGGCGGGCGGTGGAATGACCGTCAAATCGTTTCTGGCGATTGGATCGCGACTTCAACGACATCAAAGATCAAGGCGACGGACGATCAATACTATGGTTATCTATGGTGGCTCGGCCGCGCTCGGACCGAAGCGGGCGTGGTCAACTGGATTGGCGCCCTGGGTCGAGGCGGTCAGTCAATTCGCATCGTCCCGGAGCGCAACCTCGTCGTCGCGGTGACGGCAGGTTACTACCAAGACTACAGCCCGCAAGCGTTCAAATTACAGTTTGGCGTATTCAGGGACGTCCTGTGGGCGATCCCGCGCCCAGGCTAACCGCAGGCGGAATCACTGCTTGGGACCAAACTTCCTGAGCGTGACCGCTTTCCGAATCGCCTATAGCGTGGCGACGCGGCTACATACTCCTCCGATACTCCCCACCCACCTCGAACAGCGCCTTCGTAATCTGTCCCAAGGAACACACTCGAACCGTTTTCACCAGCTCGGCAAACACGTTTCCGTTCTCGATCACCGTCCGCTTCAACCGCTCCAGCGCGGCGGGCGATTCCTTCGCGTGCTGCGCGTGAAAATCATGCAGGCGCTTTAGCTGCGACTGTTTTTCTTCGTCGGTCGATCTCTGCAGTTCGATTTTTTGCGGTGCGGCTTCGGCATTCGGCGCGCGGAAGGTATTGACGCCGACGATCGGGTAGCTGCCGTCGTGCTTCTGGTGCTCGTAATACATCGACTCTTCCTGGATCTTGCCGCGCTGGTAGCCGGTCTCCATCGCGCCGAGCACGCCACCGCGCTCGCTGATCGCTTCGAATTCCTTCAGCACCGCCTCTTCGACGAGGTCGGTGAGTTCCTCGATGATGAACGAGCCCTGGTTCGGGTTCTCGTTCTTGCCAATGCCCCATTCGCGATTGATGATCAGCTGGATCGCCATCGCGCGCCGCACGCTTTCCTCGGTCGGCGTGGTGATCGCCTCGTCGTAGGCGTTGGTGTGCAGGCTGTTCGTGTTGTCGTAGGTCGATATCAGCGCCTGCAGCGTCGTGCGGATGTCGTTGAACGAAATCTCCTGCGCGTGCAGGCTGCGCCCGCTCGTTTGCGAATGGAATTTGAGCTTCTGGCTGCGCTCGTTGGCGCCGTAACGCTCGCGCATCGCCACCGCCCAGATCTTGCGCGCAACGCGGCCGATCACCGCGTACTCCGGGTCCATGCCGTAGCTGAAAAAGAACGAGAGGTTCGGCGCGAAATCGTCGATGTGCATCCCTCGCGCCAGATACGCTTCAACGAACGTGAAGCCGTTCGACAACGTGAACGCGAGCTGCGAGATCGGATTCGCTCCCGCCTCAGCAATGTGATAGCCCGAAATCGACACCGAATAGAAATTGCGGATGTCGTGCTTCACGAAGTATTCCTGGATGTCGCCCATCACCTTCAGGCTGAACTCGGTCGAGAAGATGCAGGTGTTCTGCCCCTGGTCTTCCTTCAGGATGTCGGCCTGCACCGTACCGCGGACGGTGGAGAGCGCCCATTCGCGAATCTTTGCGGCCTCGTCGTCGGTGGGCTCGCGCTTGTTGTCGGCGCGGAACTTGTCGAGCTGCTGGTCGATGGCGGTGTTCATGAACATCGCCAGGATCGTCGGCGCAGGGCCGTTGATCGTCATCGACACCGAGTTGTTCGGCGCGCAGAGATCGAAGCCCGAGTAGAGCACCTTGAGGTCGTCGAGCGTGGCGATCGACACGCCCGAGTTGCCGACCTTGCCGTAGATGTCGGGGCGCAAGTCCGGATCGTTGCCGTACAGCGTGACCGAATCGAACGCGGTGGACAGGCGCTTGCCGGCATGCCGTCGGCCAGCATGTGAAAGCGGCGATTGGTTCTGGAACGCGTCGCCTTCGCCGGCGAACATCCGCGTCGGATCCTCGTTCTCGCGCTTGAAAGCGAACACGCCACCGGCAAACGGGAACGAGCCCGGGACGTTTTCTTCGAGCTGCCAACGCAGGATGTCGCCTTCGTCTTCGAAGCGCGGCAGCGCGACTTTGGGGATGTGCGTGCCGGAGAGCGAAGTCGTCGTCAGCTCGGTGCGGATTTCCTTGTCGCGGATTTTGACGACGTACTCGTGGCCTGAGTAGGCCGCCTTGGTCTGCGGCCACATGTCGAGCAGTTTCTTCGCGCGCTTGTCGAGCTTCGCGTCGCGCTCGGCAACGAGCTTGTCCAGATGAGTGTCGAGTTCGGCCGGACCAGCATCGCCGAGCATTGCTCTTGCGGCGCGCAACTGCTGCCGCTCGCGCGCGATCTTGGACTGCGTTTTCGCCCATCCGTGATAACCGCGCACGGTCTCGGCGATATCGGCGAGATAGCGCGTGCGCTGCGGCGGGACGATGACGTTCTGCCCGGTCGAGAACTTGGACGCGGCCGCCGGCAGCTTGCCCGGCGCGAGTTTTAAACCCGCCTCCGCCAGGCGCGTCGACAGGGCCTGATACAACGCGGTGACGCCGTCGTCGTTGAAACGCGCGGCGATCGTGCCGTACACCGGCATCGTGTCGGGCGACTCCTTGAACCTTTCGCGATTGCGCTGGTATTGCTTGCGCACGTCGCGCAATGCGTCGGCCGCGCCTTTGCGGTCGAACTTGTTGATCGCGACAAAATCGGCGAAATCGAGCATGTCGATTTTCTCGAGCTGCGAGGCGGCGCCGAATTCGGGCGTCATCACGTACAGCGAAACATCGACCAGCGGCACGATGGCGGCGTCGCCCTGGCCGATGCCCGAGGTTTCGACGATGATCAGGTCGAAGCCGGCGACCTTGCACGCGGCGATCGCGTCGGGCAGCGCCTGCGAAATCTCGGAACCCGCTTCGCGCGTCGCCAGCGAGCGCATGTAGATCTTGCCTTTATCGGTCGCCGTGTGAATCGCGTTCATCCGGATGCGGTCGCCGAGCAGCGCGCCGCCGGATTTGCGCCTCGACGGATCGATCGAGATCACCGCAATTTTCAGTGCGTCGTTCTGGTCGAGACGAAAACGGCGGATCAGTTCGTCGGTCAGCGACGATTTGCCTGCGCCGCCGGTGCCTGTGATGCCGAGAACCGGCGCGTGGCTTAGCTCGGCCTTGCGCAACAGCTCGTCGCGCAGCGGCGCGGGCACCGCGCCGGCTTCGAGGCCGGTGATCAGCCTCGCCAGCGCATTGGTGCGCGCCGATACGGCCGCCGCGTCTTTGCCGTCGCCAGCGTTCAGCGCAGACAGATCCTTCGGCAAGTCTCTGGCGAGATCGACGTCGCACGCCGAAACGATCTCGTTGATCATCCCTTGCAGGCCGAGCCGTTGCCCGTCTTCCGGCGAGAAGATGCGCGTCACGCCGTACTTGTGCAGTTCGTCGATTTCGGCCGGAACGATCACGCCGCCGCCGCCGCCGAAAACCTTGATGTGCGCGCCGCCGCGCTCGCGCAAGAGGTCGAGCATGTACTTGAAGAACTCGACGTGGCCGCCCTGATACGACGAGATTGCGATGCCGTGCGCGTCTTCCTGCAAGGCGCAGGTGACGATTTCGTCGACCGAGCGGTTGTGGCCGAGGTGGATCACCTCGCAGCCCGACGCCTGCAGGATGCGGCGCATGATGTTGATCGACGCGTCGTGCCCGTCGAACAGGCTCGCCGCCGTCACAAAGCGGACCTTGTTGGCCGGCTTGTAGACCAGTGGCTTGCTGGCGATCGCGCTATCGTTCATCGAGTGCTCCAGATCGGTGGCTGGCTGGCTATTCGAATGAAACGCACAGACATTCCACGATCCCGCCGCCGGGTCCTCAGGGCTTTTTAGCGTTAGTCCAGCGGGCGGATAAGGTTACTCTTTCCCGGTCCAGGATTATATGCCGTTTACGTTAACGTCAATAGGAGCTCCGGCTGCGGAATTTGCCGCCGTCTGGCGGGTGTCGGGCTGACGCGATGCTCGTAGCGATGCTCGGCTATGATCGCATGGGGCGAGTGCTATTGTTGGCTCGCGGCGACTGGTCCAATGCGAGCGGACGTCTGCGCGATCGCAGCCTCGATTCTCTCCAGCGACCTTCGAGCGCGGCGATCTTTCCCTCGTCGGCCTGGATCTTCGCATCTTTCTCCTGCAGCAGCAGGTTCAAACCCTGGATCGCGCCAAGCGCAACCCCCGCTTCGTCCAGATGCGTAATGGTCTTGTTGTTGGGTCCCAAGCCAAATGCTTCTGAGAAATCTTGCGACATTGGGCCCAGATGCCGCACCTTCGTGCCTTCGGCTATGTAGTTCCAAGTGGAAATCGGCATGGCTGCGACCTTGGCCAGAATGTCGCGTTGATCGATCTCGAGCAGATTCTCCTTCGATGCCCGGTCGCTGAGTCCGCCCCAAGTTCCGCTTCCCGGGTTCACGAACACGTAGGACGTCGGGTCGCCAAAAACAGTGGTGCCCGTCACCAACCAGATCCCGCCCGTGGCGCGCACGTTGAATGTGTTAGCTGCCGCCGCTCCTGCCCAGCCATGATTCGCCGAGCCCGGCTCAAAATCGAAGCCTGCGCTAACGTCGGCCCAGACAAACTCCGCCGTTATAGAGGGCAGACGCGCCCGTGCCCGCAGCGAAACTGGCTACTCCTACCGCCGTGTTAATCTGCCCACCCGGGACCGTGGCCGCGCTGCCGCTCGCCGTGTTCTGACTTCCGCCACCGACCGTGCTCCTGTTGCCTGAGGCGACGTTCAGGTATCCACCGCCAACGCTGGCTTGGCCGTTGGCGGCGTTGCCAAACCCGCCGGCCACGGTCCCGAACTCGTCGTTTGTCAAGGTGCCATCCGTATCTCCGACGAGATTGCCCAAGCCGCCGCCGATCGTGCCAAAGTTGTCAGTGACGCTATTCTGGCAACCAAAGGCGTAGGGGCAAGTTCCGGCGTCCGGATCGGCGGTGCCGGCGGCGCCGCCTCCACCAATGGTGGCCCCCACAACACCAATGTAATTGCCGTTGTTGACGAAGCCGCCGATGAGATTGGGGGAGGTCGTCGTTTGTTCGTAGTGCATCACGCGACCGCCGTTGACGATGATGTTCAGCGGCTGGTTGTCGGTGGTGCCGAGTGTTGCTGTGGTGCCGAACCCATTGCCCCCTTGCGCAAAGAAGTTCGCCGACGGTGAACCGTAACTCTTCGCGACCCGGAAGTCGGCCCCGAAACTGGTGTTGTCCTGCACCGTGCAGAAACCGATCAGGTTGGCCGTCCCGCCCGACGCCTGCGTGAACTCCGCCCTGACGTTGAACTGGTCGCCCGCCGGCGCATTGACGCCGCTGGCGCCGAAGATATCCAGATAACGAATCTGCTGGAATGCGGTGAGGCTTCCCGTGACCGTGCTGCCGATCTGGCTGCCACTGAAGCCATTGAACAGCTTCACCGAGTAACTCACCGGCTGATCGAGACTCCCGACGAAACAGTTAGTCTGGTAGCCCGGACTCGCCGCCTGCCTCTTCAGTCCGATCACATCCGCGACCTGGTTGCTGAAGTCCTCCAGCGGAAAGCCTTCGACCGAGAAGCCGATGCCTTGCGGGTTCTGCACCCGCATATAGCCATAGAAGTTGTGCGATTGCGGACTGGCTTTGTCGGCGACGACCAGTAAACCGAAATGCGAGGCCGCGGTCAGCGTGCACTGAGTCGAGAGCTTGATCTGCGCGCTGCGCACCGCGGCAAGGGTCACATCGCTGCAAGTCTTCAAGCCCGGCGTGGCCGAGTTATTGGCTTCGTAGAATTTCACCGACGCCGTCAGCGCATTCGGACCCGGATTGAACAGCGTGACTTCACTGGCAAAGCTTGCCGTCTGCGCCGTTACCGGAAACACCACCGTCATGCCGATGCCCGCGGTCGTTTGGGCGTGAATCGTCGACGAAACGCCGAACAGAACCACGGTCAAAATAACGGCAACAACGTCGGCGACGGCCAGCGCCAAGCGCGACCCGATAGGACTGCGACCCATGACACCTCCCCTTGAAATTGAAAGTTGAGTTTTTTCGCACTCCAACCACGACGACTCAATGGCCGCCTTTGCCCGTCGGCGATCTTGCACCCGAGTCATTCGCTTGTCGAGACTCGACGCCGGGGCGGTGTGGCGACGCGCAGAGGCTGCCTATGCCGGTACGCAAAAGCGGCCACAAGCCAAAAAAATACGGCCGGCACCCGAAGGCGTCGGCCGTATCTGCTTACTCAACGGTCGCGAGCTAGCTCACGAACCAAACGTTGCGCCGAACAACAGGCGCTTTTTCTGCTTGCTTAGCGCGGTTTGTAGTTGAACTTCTGGCCAGCGACAGCCGCCTCATACATCAAGCCGCCCTTGGTCACGGTGAACGTCTTCATGCCTTTGTACCAGAGGGCACTCGTGGCAGCGTTGTTCTTGGTCGCACTCGCGCCCGCCGACGCGCCGGTCGTCTGCGCACTGGCATTGGCCGAGGCCGTTATCGCTACCGCTGATGCGTCGGCACTGAATTCGAAGTTGCCGCTGGTGAAGCTGTCGAATGCTGCCTTGTTCTCGAAGAAGATGACCATGCTGTAGACCTGGCCGCCCAGCTGGAAGCCGACGCTGAGTTGCGTCATCGACGTATTGCCTACGTAGACGTTGTGTTCATAGACACGACCGTCACCGTGTGCGGCACCGACGCCGACGCCGCCTTTACCGATCGACGGGAACACGGCATAGCCGTAGGCGGTATTGAAGTATTTGCCGCTTTGGCCAGCCTTTTTGAATACGTTGATCGTGTCCGAGTATTCATCGGCCCAGACCGATGACACGGGTAACAGAAAAGCTAACAGCGCAAGAACTGGAAAGAATCGCTTGATCATGATTTCACCCTTCATCGTTGATATTGATCTGCCTGTGTAGTCCGCCTGCGGTTCGGCCATTGTTGCGACCGAGTTGCCCGTGTCAAACCCCCTGGCAACCCTGTGGCGGCCGTGTGGCTACCCTCTGGCTACCCTGCGGCAGACCCTCGTAGCGCAAAATAGCTTACCCGGTCTGACCCCCCTCGGCTGTCGGACGGCGTCCGGTTCGCTTGCAGGCCAAATGCCCGTGTCCGCCGCCGATGCCGGGCTGCATTATGGCCCAGGTCGCGGCCGGCCGGGAGGCCTGTCCGGCCGAACTTGCGAGGTCCGCTATACTCTGCGGTCGCCCATTTTCGCAGCCTTCCATGAACATGCGCAATTCAGCTTTGCCGCAGGGACGCCACTCGCTGCGCGTCTTGTTTCATGCGTCCTCCTATCTGTTCGCCGCCGGCCTCATCATCGGCCTCGCTACCGCTCCGATCGCGGCGCACGCCGCGCTCCCGGCGGGCGTGACGCAGGGCGCGAGCGTCGAGGGCATCACCGAGTACAGGCTCACCAACGGCCTCAAGGTCCTGCTGTTCCCGGACGCGAGCCAACCCAAGACCACCGTCAACATCACCTACGAAGTCGGATCGCGCCAGGAGTCGTACGGCGAGACGGGCATGGCGCATCTGCTTGAGCATATGGTGTTCAAGGGCACGCCGTCGCGCGGCAACATCATGGACGGCTTGGGCAAGCGCGGAATGGACTTCAACGGCTCGACCAGCTTCGACCGCACCAACTATCACGAGTCTTTCACCTCGTCCGACGAGGACCTCGACTGGGTACTGGCGATGGAAGCCGACCGCATGGTCAATTCGTTCATCGCCAAGAAAGATCTCGACAGCGAAATGACGGTCGTCCGCAACGAAATGGAAAGCGGCGAGAACGATCCGCAGAACGTTCTGTGGAAACGCGTGATGGCAGCGGCCTACGATTGGCACAACTACGGCAAGCCCGCGATAGGCTCGCGCGCCGACGTCGAGGGCGTCGACATCAGCCACCTGCAGGCTTTCTATCGCACCTACTATCAGCCCGACAACGCCGTCCTGGTCGTCGCCGGCGCTTTCGATCCCGACAAGACGCTCGCGCTGGTCGCCAAGTATTTCGGCGCGATCCCCAAACCGAAACGCGTGCTGCCGAATCTGTACACCAGCGAACCGGTGCAGGACGGCGAGCGGCAGGTGATGCTGCGCCGCGCCCGGCGACACGCAGTGGTTGAATATCCTCTACCACACCGTACCCGGAGCAAGCGCCGACTATGTACCGCTCGACGCGCTCGGCAATATCATGACCGCCGCGCCATCGGGCCGACTGTACAAGGCGCTGGTCGATGCCAAAAAGGCGAGTTCGCTCGACAATTGGGTCTACGAAGGCCACGACCCCGGCTTCGCGATATTTTTCATCCAGGTGCCGGGACAGGATCCGATCGATGCCGCGCGCGATACGGCGCTGGCCACGCTCGAAAGCGTCAAGACACAACCGATCACCGCAGCCGAGGTCGACCGTGTCCGCGCGAAAGCATTGAAAGGCATTGAGGAAGCGCTGAACAATCCGCAGCAACTGGGGATCGCACTGTCGGAGGCGATCGGCGCGGGCGACTGGCGATTGTTCTTTATCAATCGCGATCGTTGGCGCGCGCTGACCCCCGCCGATTGCCAGCGCGTTGCCGAGGCGTATTTCAAGCCATCCAACCGCACCGTCGGCGAATACATACCCGACGCCAAGCCCGATCGCGCGCCCGAACCCGGGACCGTCGACGTCAATGCGCTGGTCAAGGACTACAAAGGTACCGAGGCGGTCGCCGCCGGCGAAACGTTCGATCCGACACCTGCCAATCTCGATGCGCGTGCGCAGCGATTTGCGTTGCCGAATGGCATGAAGGTAGCGCTGCTGCCGAAAAAGACTCGCGGCGAAACGGTCAGGTTCACGATCCGCCTTCGCTACGGCGACGTGAAATCGCTGATGGGCAAATCCTACGACGGGCAACTCGCGGTCGGGATGTTGATGCGCGGCACCACGCACCACACGAGGCAGGAGATCGAGGACACATTCGACAAGCTGCGCGCCAAGGTATCGGTCAGCGGCGACGCGACCGCCGCGACGGTGCGCGGGCAAACGGTGCGAGCGAACCTGCCTGACACGCTGCGACTGGTCGCCGAGATCCTGCGCGAACCTTCGTTCCCGCCGGCGGAGTTTGTGACGCTCAAACGCGAGACCGTTGCGGGAATCGCCGAAAACCGGGCCGATCCGCAGTCGGTGGCGACACGCGCGCTGGAACGTTTTGAGAATCCGTACCCGGACGATGATATTCGCTACGTCGCGACGGTCGACTCGGAAATGGCCAACTTCGAAAAAGTCGATATCGCTGCGGTCAAGGATTTCCACGCCAGGTTCATCGGTGCTTCCTACGGCCAACTGGCGCTGGTCGGTGACTTCGACTTAGGCCCGACACGGGCCTTGGCGACGCAACTGTTCGGTTCGTGGTCGAGTCCCGCGCCGTACACACGAGTGCCCAATCCGCTGATCGTCAAGCATCCGATCGCGATGCCGCTGGAGACGCCGGAAAAGGCGAACGCATTTTTTATCGCGCAGCTTTCACTCCCGCTCAACGATACGAGCCCGGATTTCGCACCGATGCTCGCCGCCAACTACATGCTCGGCGGCGGCGCCACGTCGCGTCTGTGGAATCGCGTGCGTCAGCGCGACGGTTTGAGCTATGGCGTCGGCTCGATGCTGCAAACGAGCAGCTTCGAGCCGAATTCGCCGCAGATCGTCTACGCGATTTTCGCGCCGGAGAACCTGCAGAAACTCCGCGATGCCGTCAATGCCGAGATCCGTCGCGCGTTGGACACCGGTTTTACCGATGCCGAGCTGGCCGAGGCTAAACGGGGATTGCTGCAGGAACGAAAGCTCGCTCGCGCCAACGACGGCGGACTCGCCGATGGGTTGGCGCAGCAGGCCTACCTCGGGCGCACGTTCGCGTTCTCGGCACAGGTCGACAAGGCGATCGAAAGTCTCGATACCGCCACCGTCAACGCAACGATGAAGAAGTACGTCAAGCCAAACGATTTCGATATCGTTTTTGCCGGCGATTTCGCGAAGAACAAGAAGTAGCGCCGACCGCTTCGCGCGCAATCCTCCTCATCGCAAGGCTCGTGGCGCAATCGCCGCGGCCTTGCGGTATTATTGCAACCACTATTGCAAACCATTGTCTCAGCCAGTTTTCAGCGCCTACCGATGTCCACGCTTGCCGCCGGCAAAGACCGCGAAAAATTCCGCAGCTACGCTGAACCCGCTCGCGCCAACGCACAGCGAGCGTGCGCGAGTTCTATCGCATCAACCACGCGCAGCAGACCTACGATTTCGTCGTCGCGAAAAAGGCCGACTTCCTGCGCCGCAATCGACGCGAGATGACACCGTGGGCGGCGCTCGATTACCTCAATACGCTGGTCGACGATTCCGATCCCGACATCGCGCTGCCGCAGGTCGACCATTTGCTGCAGACGGCCGAAGCGATTCGCGCCGACGGCCATCCCGACTGGATGGTGCTGACCGGATTCATTCATGATCTGGGCAAGGTGCTTTGCCTGTTTGGCGAGCCGCAATGGTGCGTGACGGGCGACACCTTTCCGACCGGCTGTCCGTATTCGCCGAAGATCGTCTACAGCGATCTGTTTGCCGCCAACCCGGACGCGAAGCGCATCGAATTCCAGACGGGCACGGGCGTGTACGCGGTAGGCTGCGGTCTTTCCAACGTGCAGATGTCGTGGGGCCACGACGAATATCTTTATCACGTCGTGCGCGATTATTTGCCGCTGCCCGCGCAATACATGATTCGCTTTCATTCGTTCTATGCGTGGCACCGCGAAGGCGAGTACGGCTACCTGATGGACGACGACGATCGCGCGATGTTGCCGTGGATGGTCAAATTCAATCCGTACGACCTGTATTCCAAGAGCGACGAACGGCCTCGGTTGGATGCATTGCGTCCGTATTACGAGGATCTGCTGGCCAAATATCTCCCGGCGACGCTGAAGTTCTGAAGCGTCCCGCCGCTTGTGATGCGCCGGCCGCGCACGGCGCTCTTGCGATTTTCGGCGCGCATTTGATGCGTAGAGCGCCGCGACCCAGGCTCTTTCTGTGACTTCCGTGTCGAAAACCCGCCTCACCCCTCGCGATCTGTTGTTGACGTTGGTCGTCGTCACCTTGCTCGGGTTCTCGTTCGTACCGATCAAGATCGGGCTGCGCGAAATACCTCCGTTCGCCCTCGCCGGGTTGCGCTTCCTTTTCGCCGCAGTTCCGTTGGTATTTTTCATCAAGATGCCGCGCATGCCCTGGCGGATGATCGCGGGCTACGGTGCGGCGATAGGCATCGTCCAGTTCGGACTCGCCTTTCTCGCGATCAAGCTGGGCATGCCAGCGGGACTCACGTCACTGGTGATACAGATGCAGGTGTTCTTCACCATCGGGCTGGCGATTGCACTGCTCGGTGACCGCCTGCGACGCCACAACCTGATCGGCGCCATCATCGCAGCCTGTGGCATCGTGCTGCTGGGTGTGCTCAAGCTGGCCGCCGGGTTGAGCGGGACCTTCATCGGCTTCATCCTGGTGCTGATTGCCGCCTTCGCGTGGAGCGTGGGTAACATCATCGCCAAGCGCGCAGCCGGAGAACATGGCGCCGACATGCTGGCGCTGGTCGTTTGGTCGAGCCTGATCCCGCCGTTGCCGCTGTTCGCGTTGTCTTACCTGTTCGAGGGCGGTCCCGTTGCGGTGCATGCGGTGCTCTCCGCCAGCGCGCTGGCGTGGGTATGTGTGTTCACGCTGGCCTGGGGCGCGACGTTATTCGGCTTCGGCTCGTGGGCGAACCTCTTGCACCGCTATCCGACGGCGCTGATTTCGCCGTTCGCATTGTTGATCCCCGTGTCGGGTCTCACCAGTGGCGCGCTTTTCCTTGGCGAATCTCTGGCGCCGATGCAGCTGGTTGGCGTCTTGCTGGTATTTTTCGGGCTAGCCGAGAACGTGCTCGGCGGCGATCTGGAGGCGTGGCTCGGCCGGCGCGCGAATGTCTCGGCGCCGCCGCCGCCGCGTTAGGCCAAACGCGCCAAACACGCCAAACACAATCTGCCGCGGCGTCCTGGCTCACGCCTCGAGCTAGCCAGCGCAACCGATACAGTCGCGCCTCGCCGAACTGTTTGGCGAGCTTCATCGTGCCGATGTAGTCGCAGACGAAGCGATCCTGATTTTCGGCCACAAGCGACGCCGCAAATTCTTCGGTGGCGAAGATCTGTCGCGGCCGCACGATCGGCTCGAGGCGCGCCGCTCGATTGACGTGCGTGCCATAGAATGTGAATCGGTCCGTCACCGGATCGAAAACGCGAAACAGCGGGCCCGTGTGCAGCGCAATTCTGGCGCCGGTATCAGCCGCCAGCCCCAGCACCGACCAGTCGAATTGGCTCAATCGCTGCTGCATCAGCACCGCAAAATCTGCGGCATGACTCGGCAGATCGAACACCAGGAACAATCCATCGCCGTGCGTATTGGCGTGCAGCGGCCGATGTTCGAATGAATCGAGAAGCGTCTTGCAGGTACCGAGGAACATCTCGGCGAAAGCCGGCGCGTACTGCTCAGGCATTTTGGAAAAGCCGCTGATGTCGGCGAACAGCAAGCTGCGAATACTGCGTGGATTCGCATTGGTTCGCACCTCGGCAGTCGCGGCAGGCCGCAACGCGACGGGCGGCGATTGCGCGGCGCGCGATGGCGGCATCCGGTCCGCGCGGAATGCGTCGAGGTCGATGCTGTCGATGCGGCCGCCCTTTTGAATCCAGTTACGTGCAGTCGCCGTGGTGCCCCCGACGATCGCGGACGCTTGATGATCGACCACAGTGAGCATCAACGCCGTCGTCGCGAGCTGCCTTGCGCGCAGAAATGCCATTCCCTGAATCAGGTTGGACGCGTGTTCGAACAATACGTCGTCGCCATTGAAACTCTCTTCGGTCGCGACGACGACGCGATTGGCACCGGCGACGACCCGCTCGAATCGGCGTACCCACGATTCGCCCGCGAAGCGGACGCTGGTCTCGATAAAGTCGGCGCGGCCGAAAGGCAAAACGATCTGCGTTTGCATGCCTGCGGCCTGCATGATTTCGAGGAACAGGATGTCAGACCCGCATGCAGCCTGCGAGTACCCCAGTGCAGGGCCGAGCGCGTCGATTTTTGCGCGCAACGCAGCGGCGACTGCGGTTTCCAGCTCCGCGGGAAAGCGCGGCGCGGCGCGTCCTCTATCGTCGATCATGTGGCCTGAGAACGCGACGACCGCAGGCGCCGGCAGCAGCGCGGTCAACTCCAGCGCCGCCGCCGATCCCAGCAACTGCAGTTGATGGCGCATCGAGGCGACATCGCCGAATCGGTTGCTCGCGAGCCGATAAGCCTCTCGATAGTGATCGCGAGCTTCGTCGGTCCTGTCCAAGCAGAAGCAGCGCTTCGCCAACGCTGGCGTGGTCCCAGTGATCGTCTGGAGACGGTGCGGCCGACAACGCCTGGCGCGCAAGCGTCTGCGCGAGCGCCTCGTCTCCGGCGAGATGAGCCATCGTCGCAGCGTTGACCGCGGGATAGGCTTCGCCGCCGAGCGCGAATGCGCGACTGTAGTGATCGATCGCCATCCACGCCAATTGCTTCGCCGCAGCGCTCGTCCGGTCGCGCAGTGCAACGTAGCGCTCTTTGGCCACCCTGCCTTCGAGACTGAGGACCTCGGCCAGCAGCGCTTTGCTCCGAAGCGATTGACGCTCGATTTGCGTCAGCCATTTCTCGGCCTCGTCAATCGAGCCCATACGCGCGGATGCCAGCGCCGCCAGATACAGGGTCTCGGGAACATCATCCCCGGCCGCGCTGTCGAGCGCGCTCCGCGCGACGTCGAGCGCCTGGGCATTGAGCCCGGCGGTCAGCGCGTCACGAATTGCGATGGTAGTGTCACTCATCGCGGGTCGGCACGCGGGTATTGATAAAGGCGCTTGATGTTCATCGAAGCGATGGAATCAACTGAATTGGCGAGCGCACCGCCTGCCCGACTACTTGCGCCGACTCGTCTGTTCCGCGGCGATATTGTTGCGAATGAACTGCGTACTCTTGAGATTGCGCATCACCGGCGGTAGCGCATCGATGATAGCGGCGGCTTCGGTCAGCTCCGCGCTGCCGTTGCCGTCACCCGCCAGCGCTGACGCATACAAGGTTTGTGCAAGTTCGATGCGCTGCGTCAGGTCTTCCTTGTTCCTGGCCTGGAGTTCGCGCTGCAACTTCAAGGCCGGCGCAATCGCCTGCTGCGCTTCCGCAAGGCGATCGAGACGCGCGAGAATCATCGCCAACAGGACCTGATTCTGCGCTGCGAAGCGCTTGCGCTCATTCGTCGGGTTAGCGACTTGCGCGCCGGCAGCGATGGATTTCCTGATGGCCTTCTCGGCGTCAGCATAGTTTTTCAAGTTGTACTCGGCATCGGCCAGCGCTTGCTGGACGGCCATCACCGTGAAATTCCAGATGAACGCCGCGCGCCCATCGGTAGGCGGGACTATGGTTGCATCCGGCACTGCCGCCAGCAGAATGCGACGGGCGGATTGATAGTCGTGCGCCGCGACCTGTGGGCCGACCGCGAAGGAGGCTTCCAGCATTGCAGGCTCGGCCGCCATGGCCGGCATCGGCGGTGCCGACGCGAGCGATCTGAACCAGACGGTGCAAAGTGACGACCCACGCCGCCGCCTCCGCTTGATGGCCCAGATCCGCTTCGATGCTGGCCAACCGCCCCGCCGGGAATATCAGGTTGACGACGAATGACGCTGTCACGCGGGTTCGCCTCTCGATCGCGGCGGCCGCAGCCAGCGTCGCTCGCGCGTCGTCGACACGCCCCAGTGCATAAAGCGCGTTCCCGTTGCGCGTCAGGCCACCCGCGAGGTTGTTCCATGCGATCGTGTTGCCGGGGTCAAGCTTGAGAAAACTCTCCCACGCCTGCGTTCCTTGATCGCCGGCCACGAGCGACTGCTTCAGCTCAAAGTTGTCGCCATAAGTGTCCGCCAAGGCACTGCCAATCAGCCCACGCGCCCGCAACGCTCCCATGTGAGCCGGACGCTGCTCAAGAATCTTGGCGACAATAGGCGCTCGCCTCTTCACCGACGCGGATCGCATCTGCAGTGCGTCCCGAGGTTGGCGTAGGCATTCATCAGCCAGGCGGAGGCCTCGGCATAGCCCGCCGCGGCGGGAAGATCGGTGAATTTCAGGTCGTCGATACTGCGAAAGGCGTCGCGCGCCAAGCCGAGATTCTTGATCGCACTTTCCTCTTCGCCTTTATTGAGCTGAGTGAACCCGATATAGATCATGACGCTGCCGTAGGCGCGACGCAGCGATACCGACGGCGCGGGCGAATTCATCAACGGCGCGATGACCTCCACCGCGCGGTTGATAGCTGCGGTGCCCTCCGCAAACTGCACCTGGCTGTCGGCCGTGCGGGCCAGCGCCGACAACCCCAGCGCGAGACCAATGGCGGTGATTTCTGATTGGTCGCCTTTGTTGCGCAGCCCATCGAGCACGCCGACCGCTTCCTCGAGAACCTTCCGACCCTCGACCAGATTGGCCTGGTAACGAAGCACCGACCCATAACGCACCAATGCCAGCGCGCGGTTGCGTTCGGTTTCCGGAGTACGCAGCTGCGCAGGGAGCGCGTTGTAGTAGTCAATCGCGCGCTTGGCCAATGCCGCGACGATGTCGAGGCGGCCGACGGGCTCGAGTTCGAGATAGAAATCATCGAGCAGATAGACGACCAGCTTTTCGGCTTCGCCGCGCGCGCTCTCGGCCAGCAGTCGCGTCTGCTGCGCCTCAGCTCTCCGCATCCTGCGCGCGCTTCATGCTCGAGTAGCCGAACATGGCGCCGGCGACCGCGACTATCGCGAGCACGCCGCAGACCGCCGCGATCTGGCGCGCGCGCACCAGCGCCTTGCGAGTGGCGATTTCGCGTTCGCGTTGTGCGGCAAGCTTGCGCTCGGCTTCGTCGCGCGCCTCGCGTTCCAGGCGCACGTCGCGGCTGGCCCGAACGACGCCGCAGAGCACGTCGTGGGTCAGTTCGACGCGGCGTACGTCGAGTCGTTCCTCGATGCGAAGCAGACGTCGATTGACCAGTGCCGCCAAGCGCACGGCGAAGCGCCGGCGGCGGCCAGGCCCTTTTTGACGCGCTCCTCGGCGAGACTTTCGCGATAGCCTGATTCGGTCAGCAGATTGTCTTCGATGAACTGCCGCACGCCCGGCGGCTGGTCGGCCAGCGAGCGTTCGTAGAATTCGGAGAGGATGTTGTCGCGCGAACCCGCCAGCAGGGCGGCGGAAATCTCGCTGCGGCCCTGGCGATGCGCGCGTTGTTGAGTTCGCGGCAGATGAGGCTCAGCAGTGCAGGCTCGACCTCGGCGTTGGCGAGTTCCGCACCGCCCGCGACGAAGCGCACGATGGACCCCGCGACTTCCTCCGAGACGAGCTTGCCGCCTGGCTTCAGCACCGCGCGCGAGCGCCTGCGCACCGGTCATGCGCGCGAGACGCATGCGGTTCTGCGCGATCGACGGCATCACGCCTTTCAGGCCTTCGAGGTGCGCGAGGTAGTCTTCGCGCAGCGCGATCAGGATGCGATAGTCGCCGCGCGTGAAGTCGAAGCGCTCGACCGCCGATTCGTCCTCGTCCATCTTCGCTTCGAGCGCCTTCGGCGCGCGATTCTCGACCAGGTCGGCCAGGTCTTCGACGAACTGCGCGGCACGCTGACGGCCGAAGTCGTCGCTTTGCGCAAGCGTGAACAGCTCCTCGAACTGGTCGAAGATCAGCAGCGGGATCAGCGTCTTGCCCGACGCGTCGCGCAGCACGTCGTCGCGATGATGCAGAAACTCCCATAGCGATTCGCCGGTCTCGGCGACGCCTGGCTGCGTCCACTGCCCGGCGCTTGCGTCGCGCGAAAGATCGCCTGCTTGATCTGCTCGGATGGGGGCGGCGATTCGGGCGAATAGTCGATGCGCACGTAAACCGGGCAATAGCCTTCGGGGCGCAGTCGCGGAACGATGCCGGCGCGCAGGATCGACGTCTTGCCCAGGCCCGATTGGCCGAAAAGAATCGTCAGCAGCTTGCGCTGGACGCGCCGGCCCAGTTCGGCGACTTCCTCTTCGCGGCCGTAGAAATACGCGCGCGTTTCCTCGGTGAACGAGGCGAGGCCGAGCCACGGATGTTCAGCGTCGACGGATAACTGGCCCGATTCAGCGGCAGAGATTGGCGTCGGCTCGTTCATCGATCATCGCGCAAATCGTGGTCTTCGCGGGTCGGGGCCTCGCCCTCACGCCCAGGCTTCATGCGCGCCGTGACGAAAGCAGCTCCTGCATGCGCCGCGCAAATTCGGGCGTGACTTCGCCGCCGGCAGGCGCGTGAAATGCACGGCCCTGAACCTGTCGGGGACCTGCGCTTGCCGCCGCTGGTGTCGTCGATGCACACCGGCAGGATGAACATCGCGCCGTCGGCGATGTTGCGTGCGCGATCGATCGCGTAGCTCCATTCGCGGCGGAAGTAGCCTTCGAGCCGGCGCTGGGTCGTGGCCGAAACGATCGGGATGAAGAACGAGCAGCGGGCGATGTTGCGCTGGATCTTGCGGTCGTAGTCGTCGCCGCTTTCAAGACGTTCCAGGTCGAACCAGGTCTTGACGCCCGCGGCGTCGAGTCCCGCCTTGATCTTCTGCACGGCGGGCAAGTCCTCGCGCGCATAGCTGATGAAGACCGCGTTGTCGGGCATTTCGCGCTCGGGCGGCAGGAACCGCTGCGGCGCACCGAACGGAATCACGTCGCCCGGCTTGCGGCGCACAAGCCAGCGGCGGTGCAATTCGTCGACGAATTTCTCGGCGCCGCCGTAAATGCGCGTGCGCACGCTCACCTGCTGCAGGAACGCCATCAGGCGACTGTCCTTGTCCGAATGGTTGTCGGCGAGGACTTCGCCGACGTCGCGCGGGTCGGACAGTCGGTGGCGCTTGGCCATGCGCAGGAACAGGCGCGCGAGCCAGTTGGTGAAGCTGCTGCCGATGAACAGCAGGTGATTGTGCTCGAGTTCGTGAAACAGTTTTTCCGGCGTCAGATGCTCGCTTTGCAAGGCGCAGATGAATTCGAGCGTGTCCTCGTCGGAAATGACGTAGGTCGGCGATGCCGATAGCCGGCCGAGCAGATGATAGACAACCGGCCGCTGCAAATCCTCGCGGTGCTGGTCAAGTCGGCGACGCGGTTGGGCGCGTAGGCGATGACCTCGGTGGATTGCGCGCCGCCAAAGCGCTCGGCGTTGATCGCCTGTTCGAGCAGCGGATCGAAGGTCGTGGTAACGAACAGGTTGAAATCGGTGATCTGCGCCAATCTGCGCAGCGCGAGCGGTGGCGCAAAATTGGCGTCGCGCAGGATGCTGCGCAGGCGGGTGTACGCTTCTTCGCGCCGGCCGCGCGACGAGAGAAACCAGCAGACGACGTCGTTGAGCGTGTAGGGCTGCGGTAGCTGGCTGGTGTCGACGTTGAGCTTGCCGGCGAGCTTTTCCGCGATCCAGTCGTAGAGAAGGCGCGGTCCGGTCTCGGTCTCGACGGTGAGCAGTTCCGGCCCGATGATCGGAATGACGCGGCGCTCTTCGATGAAGTTGAGCAGGTCGTCCCACGCATCCTCGTCCAGGGTCGCGAGCGGAGGATGCATCGGCAGCGGACTGCTCATGCGAGACGCCTTCTGGCAAGAATTGTGTAGTCGGATAGTGCCTGCGCACCGGCCGGAACCCCGGCGGCGGCATGCGCAGTGTCGGCGATTCTGAAAGCGCGGTCAAATCAACCGCGGGCGCGACGAGGTCCGTCTTTCTAGAGGTGCGGCGAGGGATACTTGGCGTTCTTGGAACGCGACGATCAGAATGCTCCTGGTATCGGCCTGGGCTGCAAGCAGAGGCACGGGGGGTCGGCGGCTTTTTTCTCGTTTTCGCTGGATGACCGGTCGGGCACTGGCACTCCGTTGACCTTGTAAGAGCAGTCGCTGGCGCATCTGCGATACATGCTCGCGTACGGCAACCCGAGCGGAACGCCGCGCGGATCGCAGGCGTTGCGATTGAGCGTGCACATGGCGTCCGAACAATCGGTGACGCAAACGTCGCACTTGCGCGCCAAGTCGCCACCGCACACCGGAGGCAAGGGCGCGGCCATTGCCTGGTCACGCTTCTCCGGGGTTTCCGCGCAGGCAGCAAGGCACATGACCGCCACGGCCATGACAGACAGCCGGATCGCGGACGACATTCGAGCGAGTTGGGAAGGCACGCGTAGCTCTTTGGAGAAATTCGGTCGTTATCGCTGATGGATCGGTCACATAGTATTGCGGTGCAGGACGGACGGGCAAGGATCTTGCATTCAAGGCCTCGACGATGCGGCCGTGGCGACCGAGGGATTGCAGCCGCGATCGTTTTCGAACGCTGGGAAAACGCCGTTCGACGGGGCAATTGCATGATCGGCGGCGCCACTCAGTGGGGCAATTCCAGATGACGGTATCGGAGGATGGGTTGACAAAGAACAAGCTTATTCTGACTCTGCGCGGCAGATCGACGATGGTTGCCTGCGCGCTGCTGGCCGTGTGCGCCAACGCGACGCCCGCCGCAGCACAGACCTACATTACGCCGGCCACAGCAAGCTGGTCTTTTGTTGAAGAGGCGCCCACGGGCAGTGGTGCGTTCGTGTTGGGACCGGGAATCACGCCTTCCGGCAGCCCGGGCAGCGTCCAGTTGACCGTTGGCAACCCGGGCGGCGAACTCCTGTTCACCCAGCAGTACGCGGGCACTCGGTTGAGCGATGTTGCCGGTCTCTCGTACAGCACCTACGTCGTTTCGAGCGCGCTGCCGGTTACCGCGACGATGCAATTCGATTTTGACAACGATCTCACCTCGCCGACGGCCAGCTACGGCGGCCGCGCGGTGTTCGACCCCGCGCTGCTCGGCGCTGTCGTGACCCCAGGGGTGTGGCAAACGTGGGATCCGATGACGCAGAAAGCGTGGTGGGGCAGCGGCACGCCCGGGACGCGCCCGCTCAACATGGTGTGTACACAAGCCGCACCTTGCACGTTCGCGCAGATTCTCGCCGCGTTTCCGAACGGAGGCGTGCTGTCCGACTTGTTCGCCGGTGCGTTCGGATTCAAGCTGGGCAACGGCGGCGGCCCTTCGCAGGTTTCGGTCGACAGCTTCACGGTCGGAACGGCAGGACTTAGCGGCCCGATAAGGCGATTCGATTTCGCGCCAGCTGCGCCACCCCCTCCCCTACCCGCGGTGGTTACCGCGATACCGACATTGAGCGACGAAGGCCTGTTACTGCTCGTGATGTTGACTGCCCTCGCAGCAGCGTGTGCGCTACGCCGTGCGAAGCCGTCTCCGTCCGTTGTTCAAAGCGGCAAGAATCGTCGATAACGGCGGCCGTGTCGCCCTGACCTTGCGTCGGCGCCGCGACGACGAACGCGGCGGTCTCGTCGCGCTGAGCGCGAGGGTCTGGGCGGTTGCTGTCCTTCGCACAGCGCGTGCCGCTAAATTCTCACGGAAATTTTCGCGCATGCGTATTCGCAACACTCGCAATGCACTGCTGGCGTCGACGGAGAAACCTTGCAAAACAACTAAATGCGACTACTATGAAGGGAGCAGGTCAAACGCGTTTGTTCAAAGGTTGCAAGAATGTCGACACCGATCGCGTTGAGGCCTGCGACGTAGTTCATAAAATGAGTTAACTCAGACAGGAGAATGCGTAATGACGGACGACATGATGCCCATGATGCCGGCGCTAGCACCGGCGGCAAAGAAGGCGACCAAGCGCAAGCCCGCAAAAAAGAAGGCGGCCAAGCCCAAAGTCGCGAAGAAGGCGGCGAAGAAAGCGGCCAAGCGCAAGCCCGCAAAGAAGGCGGCGAAGAAGGCGACCAAGCGTAAAGTCGCAAAGAAGGCGGCAAAGCGCAAACCCGCGAAGAAGGCAGCGAAGCGCAAACCCGCCAAGAAGGCGGCAAAGCGCAAACCCGCCAAGAAGGCGGCCAAGCGTAAACCGGCGAAAGAAGGCGGCCAAGCGCAAGTCCGCAAAGAAGAAGATAAGTCTTCCCGAGCGGACGTCCGCAGATAGCCGGCGGGCAACAGAACAGGCGACGCGATGCGTCGCCTGTTTTCTTTTGGGGGTAGCTTGATCAAGCCGTCGTCAGTGCCCGCTCCCTTGCCACAGCCGACGACACTGCGCGTTTCGTTGACGACCGATGATATGGTCGATGTGACTCAATGACGTGGCTCAAGGATGTCGCTATCGGACGGCCTCGATCCTTACAGGCGCCACGCCGTTGCTGAATCCCAGCGCTGCGGCCGCGCTCGAAGACAGATCAAGTATTCGTCCCTTGACGTGCGGACCACGATCGTTGATGCGGACGACGGCAGTCTTTCCATTGTCTTTGTTGGTTACCTTGACCCGAGTTCCGAAGGGCAGCGTCAGGTGCGCGGCGGTCAGCGCCCGACGGTCGTATTTTTCTCCGCTTGCCGTTTTCTTGCCGTTCAACTCGTCGGCATAGATCGAGGCGACGCCCTCCTGGGGCAATCCGCCACCCTTCGCCAGCGTTTCACCCGCGCACACGCAGGCAAGCGCTAGCGCGATAAGGAGCGACCAAGCCGAGGCTCCCCAACCATTGGATGCTGCAGCAGAGTCATGCATCATGACTCCGATTATGCGCTGACCACCCGGCCAGCCCGTGCCCGCCGTCGTCAGCACATCGAACGACATTGGCGCAGGCTCGATGGCATCGGGATTCGCATAAGCCCGGGCACCGAGACCCGATAGGCTCGAGCGCAACCTTGCATCGATATTGTTGTTCTGGGAGCATCGAGCGTACGTAATTTATATCCGCGTGCAGGGGGACAACGATGAAACGGGGAATGATCACTCTTGCAGTTGCTACGGGCATGCTGGCGGCGAGCACGACGCACGCGCGCGTGACCCGCATCGTGATCGACGAAACCGTGGCGCTGCCTGCGGCGGACTGCGGCGGCGTGGCCTGCGAGCAGCTCGCAGGGCGCGCCTTCGGCGAGCTCGACCCCTCAGTATCGGCCAACGCCATCATCAACGACATCGCGTTCGCGAAGGATCCCGACGGCAAAGTCCGTTACGTGTCGACGTTCATTCTTACTAAGCCCGTCGACCCCGCGCGCGCCAGCGGCATGATGTGGCACGAAGTTCCGAACCGGGGGCTGCGGCGTCCGAACGTAGTGGCCGAGCGCGCGTTTGGCGACATCGATCTCCACAGCGCGTGGCAGGGAGACAACGCCGGCGCCACCGCGGTACGGCCCACTGCAGGCGTCGGCCAGCCGCTATGGCTCAAGGTGCCGATCGCGCGCAAGCTCGACGGAGCGCCCATCACGGGCAAAGTGCTCGGACGGATCGTCAATCGCAGCGGCCTGGGCTCGCAGCCGCTGATCGTCCAGACCAATCCGGTTCCCTACAAACCAGTGAGCCTCGATACGACAAAGTCGCGGCTCGTATCGCGCGTAGCCGAATCCACACGCGGCGAGGTGATCGGCGAGACGGTGATCGCCTCGACCGATTGGGCGTGGGCCACGTGCGACGCCGGCAATCCGTTCCCTGGCACCCCCAACCCCACGCAGATCTGCCTGAAGCATGGGTTCGACGCCGCGAAGCTCTACCAGGTCGTCTACACCTCGGCGGACGCGTATGCACTTGGTGTCGGCTTTGCGGCATGGCGCGACGTGGGCGTCTTCTTCAAGACTGCGCGCGCCGACGACACGGGCACACCCAATCCTGTGGCGGGGCTCGTCAGCCACAGCATTGGCCGAGGCGTATCCCAGTCGGGCAACTTCCTGCGCGGGTGGCTGCACCTGGGATTCAATCGCGACGAAAACGGCAAGCAAGTGCACGACGGCTTGTGGCCCATCATCGCGGGACGACGCATCGCGTTAAACTTTCGCTGGGCGCAGCCCGACGGCGTGCTCGAGATCTACCAGGCCGGCAGCGAAGGTCCGCAGTGGTGGCTGCCCAACGCCGATCCCGTGCGCGGCGGACCGACGGCGGGTCTCCTCGATCGCTGCCAGGCGACCAACACTTGCCCCAAGATCATCGAGCACTTCGGCTCGGCTGAAGTATGGGCGTTGAAGCTCACACCCGAATGGATCGGCACCGACGCGCGTGCCGATCTGCCGTTGCCCGCGAACGTGCGTCGCTATTACATCGCGAGTTCGAATCATGGCGGAGGCGCCGGCGGCTTCGACAGCAGCATCCCCGGCGCCGCGCTGCCGACCACTGGTCCGAGCTGCCCCGGCAACAACTACGGCACGGGCATGCTCCCCGCCAATCCGGTCCCGCACACCGAGACTGTGAACGCGCTGCGCGTGCATTTTCGCAACTGGGTGATGAATAACGTCGAACCGCCCGAAAGCCGCTGGCCCAAGCTCGCCGATGGCACGCTGGTGCCCGCCAACAAAGTGGATCTGGGCTTTCCAACGATTCCACAGTTGCGACCCACGGTACCTGAGGTGGACTTCATCATGCCGGTGCTCGATTACGATTGGGGTCCGGACTTCAAGCCTTTCGATGGCTCGGGTGTCGCGACGAACGCGCCGCCGCCCATCCGCCGCGTCCTGCCGATGTATGCGCCCAAGGTGAACGAGGACGGCAACGAATTGGGCGGCGTGCCGGTCGCGCTGCTCGATGCACCGCTCGGCACTTACGTCGGTTGGAACATCACCGCCGGCGGCGCGCGCCCATTCCACCAGGGGGAGATCTGCAACTACGTCGGCGGCATGGTGCCATTCGCAAAGACGGCCGCTGAGCGCAAGGCGATCGGCGATCCGCGGCTGTCACTCGAAGAGCGTTACCGCGATCACGATGGCTACGTGGAAGCCGTACGCAAGGCGACCGAGCGCGCAGTGAAGGAGCGATTCCTGCTACCCGAGGACGCGCAGAAGCTCGTGCAGGACGCGACGCAGAGTCGCGTGCTGCGCTAGCGCCAGCTCGCCGTCAGCGCCCCCGCGCTAGTTCCGCGCGAACCACTTGTCGTAGAGCGCTCTGTACCGCCCATCTTCGTACATTTCGAGTAACGCCTTGTTGATTCGCTTGCGCAGCGGGCTGCCATCAGGGACGGCAATGCCGTATTTTTGCGCCGCGAAGATCGGGCCAACGACCCGCAGGACGCCATTTCCACGCTTTGCGGCCAGGTACTGAAGCGTGGGAGCGTCGAAGACCATCGCTTGGACATCACCCCTCAAAACGCGATCGCACCCTTCCTCGGCTGATGCCACGCTGACATATTGCAACCCTTGCTCGGTCAAGTAGTCCGCGGCAGCCGTGCCTCCCACGGTTGCGATCGTCTTTCCCATCAGGTCGGATGGTCCGCTTATCGTCGAATTCAGGCGGTCGACGGTCTGCGTCGAGGTAATTGTGGCCGTCAGTTGCGCAATCAGCACTACGCCCACCAGCCACATGAAAAAAACGATCAGCCGCTTGACCACCTTCGCAGCCTGTCGATCGCCATGCTCCCCGGTCGCGACTATCAGAGCCACGCCCCACAGTCCTTCGCCTATCGCCTTCAGATAGCCCGCGCGAAAATGCTCGCTTGTGTGTCGCTCGACCAGCCAAAGGACGTTGGCCATGACAAACATGATGACGAGAAACACTCCAAGGAGCACACCGAGAGTGAGCCATGGGATCGAATCAAACACATCCAGCAGGTGATTGCCGCCCTGAGCGTGCACCAGGATCAGCAGGCCTGAGTCGAAATAGGGTTGGGTGAAGTCGACGATGTTTTCGCGTTCCCTTGTGATGGTAATAGCGGCGATCGCGGCGTCCGCTTTGCCGCTTTTCACCGCCTGCAATTGGTCGCCTACGGTCGCGACGTCCACCCACGTTGTGTCGACCCTGAGCGACTGCGCAAGCGCGTTCCAAAGATCTATGCTGAAACCGCTCAGCTTTGCGTCTTGGCTGAACACGAACGGCGTAATCGGTTTCACCGCGACACGCAACACCTCGCCGGCCTTGTCCTGAGCAGCGACGCCCCTGGCACCGAGGCAGGCCACCGCTACCGCCAAAACAATGCATATCGCCGCGAATCTCTTTTGCGTCATCCGCATCTCCCGCCGCCGTGACGAGCATTCTTACCCAAATGCCTCTAACGCGGGGGACGAACGAAGAGGGCGGGCTCTTCCGGTTGCTCGTTCACGAACAAGGAGTCGGCATAGCGAAGGGGTCGCGCCTCCGCGAAGTAGATCTGCTGAGCGGCGTGGTAACGAAGGCGATACAGTCGTTCCGCCGCCTCTGTGCCGCCGAGCGCCGCCGCATCCCGTTGCACGCCACGTGCCCGCGCCTCCTCAAAGGACGTCTGAACAAAGATCCGATAGTCAAAGTGATCCCGGATCTCTGGACGCAGCAAAAAGCTCGCGTCGAAAATCACGATGCTTCCCCGGTCGAGTTTGATCGGACGCGTCTCGACCGGACTATCCGCTTCGAGGTCGAAGACGCGGACGACATAGGAGCGATCGCCAGGGGAACCGAGAGGAACGAGAGCCCGCGCAATCAGTTGCGCATAGTCGTAGGCGTCGCGGTAATAGCCTTCGGCTGATTCGCGGCCGCGCCGATAACGGATCGCCCTCGGGTTGTGGAACCCGTCTACCTGCAGATGCACGCATTGACGGCCGAGAGCGCTAATGCGAGTGGCAAGCTCGGCGGCAAGAGTCGACTTGCCACTAGCAGTAATGCCCGTGACCGCGACCCTGAATACGGCTTCCGCCTTCCCGGAGGACTGCCCGAGAAGCAGACGTGCCAGCTCGTCAATGACCTCGCCTCTACGCGCGCGCATACCCTCTCCTCGTCGCCTACGATACAGCGTAAATCCACGATCAGAAACGACCTCCCAGTCGCGCTCATCTTTGACGACCGTTCAGTTGTAGTCAGCGCGGGGCGCTTGCCGTTATCATCGTCTCCGCCGTCCATCGAGGCACTGAAACAGGGATCGCGCTGAGCGCTTCCGGCAATCCCGCAGGCTGAACTGCTGGCACCGATCGACCCTCTTTTAAGGCCTGCAATGAGACTATTTGCCGCACCGCTCCTCTGGATGGTCACGTTCGGCGTCTGCTTCCCGGCGCTTGCCGAGCAGATCAACGTCGGCGACACACTGTCTGCTCGGATGAACAAGGATTTCCCTCCGCCGGGGTGCGTAGGCAGTGGCTATGGTCGCCTATGCGCGTGGACAGTTTCCGACATCGTCGTTACGGCTGTGCGAGTTGACTATTCCAACGTCAAGCCCAGTGCGATTCCGGTCCAGGTCCACACAGCAGACCTTCTTCAGAACAATTGCACAGACGGCTCTCTCGACATTGCGGAGAAGACGCTGGAAGTTGCGTACGAGGTCGGCGAGAAAATAATGTTGACCAACTCCTTTGTCGACGATGCGGCGATCGAGGCATTGGAGATACCATTAATTCAACAATCCGTCGGCCTATCAACAGTTACTGGAACTGCCGCTGCGGAGCAAGATCATCGAAGGACAGAAAAGACCACGCAAGTAATCCGCAACTCGTCAGTTCCAGCGCACACCCAGCGGACGTTCATCCTGGCAGAGCGAGTATCGACTGGGTACCTTGAGTTCAGGGGCAAAGTGCAGGTTGACGCAAACCTCAGAGCCATTCCGGTGGTGGGAGCAAAGGATCCGGATCGTGGCGTTTTCGGTCGTCTAAGCGACAAGTACAAGGACGAAGAACAACGGACCTTCGAGATAAAAGGGAACGTTTGGAACGCGACGGCTGAGGGCAGTACGTTTACATTCAACGACCGGCCGCTGGCCGGTTCGGATCCGCTTTGTCAGAGTGGAAGCGTTCGCTGATGTAACTTGAGGTGAGGGCTGTACGACCCGGTCCCTGCATTGCGTGCGTCAAGGCCGTCGCTTGATGCAGTCGAACCGGCCGCCTCTCCTAAGAAGTCTATCCAGGTGCGGACGCACCTCGCCGGTGCTGCGCCGCACCGTTCATTCCGCGGTGCTCACAATCTAAGTGATTGATTGAAATGGGTTAGCCGCGCGCGACGGCGCTGGCATCACGCTTGCTAGTATGCAAACTAGTATACAAGTGGCCGCCTTCGATGTCAGCGACAAGCTCTGCAGCAACCTCACCCATCACGCCGGCGCAAGCGCGGTCGTCAGCGCGACTGACGACCTTGCCACCGACGTTGAGCGCGCTGCACGCCGCTTTTGACCGCGGCGCTCTCAAGCCGTCCGAGATTGTCGAACACTGGCTCGCCCGACCCACGGCGGATCGATCAGCGCCAACATGGATTTCCACCGTAGCCGCCGACGCGCTGCGCCGCCGCGCAGCCGATCTCGACGCGATGCTGACGCAAGACCCGGCTGCCGCACTGGCGTTGCCGTTATTTGGTGCGCTGTACGCGGTGAAGGACAACATCGACGTCGCCGGCTTACCAACGACGGCAGCGTGCCCCGCATTCGCCTACTGGCCGCGCGAATCGGCGAGCGTCGTCAACGCGATCGAGGCTGCCGGCGCCATCGTCGTCGGAAAAACCAATCTCGACCAATTCGCCACCGGGCTCGTCGGCACCCGTTCGCCGTACGGCGCGGTGCCCAATGCGTTCGATCCAAGTTTCATCTCCGGTGGTTCGAGCTCGGGGTCCGCCGTCGCGGTCGCGCGGGGCCTCGTGCACTTCGCGCTCGGTACCGACACCGCCGGATCGGGCCGGGTGCCAGCAGCACTGAACAACATCGTCGGCTGGAAACCGACGCGCGAATTGATATCGACTTCCGGTGTGGTGCCCGCATGTCGCTCGCTCGACTGCGTGTCGATATTCGCGTTGACGGTTGCCGATGCAGCGCGCGTGTTCAACGTAGCGAGCAAAACCGGGGCATCGATCGATATGCGCCGCTGTGCGCTCGACCGCCCCGCGCTGCATGGGCAGTTCATCGCCGGCAGCCCGCGCATAGAACAGCTGGAGTTCTTCGGTGACAACGACAATACCGCGTTGTTTGCGCTGGCGCTGAAACGCTTGTCGAACTTGGGCGCGTCGCATCACGCGATCGATTTCTCTCCCTGGCGCGCCGTTGCGGACATGCTGTACGAAGGCGCTTACGTCGCGGAGCGCCATGCAGGTATCCACGAGTTTTTCGACGCGCATGTGCCGGCGCCTACCGTCGACCAAGCCACGCCCGACCCGTCATTTGACACCACCGTACGCGCAATCATCGCCAGTGGCCGTAACTTTTCGGCCAGCGACGCGTTTGTCGCATCGGCACGACTGTCGACGATGAAAGCGGCGCTCGCATCCACCTGGGATCGGATGGACGTGCTTGTAGTGCCGACAGTTCCGACAACCTACTCGATCGCCGATGTGCAGGCCGATCCGATCGAATTGAATCGACGGTTGGGCTTTTACACCAACTTCGTCAATCTGCTCGATCTCGCCGCGATCGCTGTCCCCGCGGGATTTCGCCGAGACGGGATGCCGATGGGCATTACGCTGATCGGCCCAGCCGGCAGCGATTTAATGCTCGCTGAATTGGCCCAACGTTTCCACACGATGTCGACACAAGGTCTCGGCGCACTCGATGCGCCGTCGCCGCCGCCTGAACCATTCACCGCGCGAGCTGACACCGCGCAACTCGCTGTAGTCGGCGCACATCTGACCGGCCTGCCGCTCAATCGCGAGCTCGTCGAGCGCGGCGGGCGCCTGGTCCGTCGCTCTCGCACGGCACCGTGCTATCGATTGTTCGCGCTGCCCGGTACGACCCCACCGAAGCCGGGCATGGTGCGTGTCGGCACGGCCAACGCAGGCAACGGCGCGGCTCTCGACGTCGAAGTGTGGGAATTACCGTTCGCGGGATTTGGCTCGATGGTTGCCAACGTGCCCGCCCCACTCGCGATCGGCACTATCGAATTGGAAGACGGCGATTCGGTGCATGGCTTCCTCTGCGAAGCCGTCGCCACAGCCGGCGCCGAAGACATCTCGCGCTTCGGCGGCTGGCGCAACTATCTGGCGTCGAGAGCCGCGCCGTGAATTTGCGTCCCGGTCGAGTCCAGGTCGCGTACGCAGCTGCCTGCCGAACATTGTCCGTTCATCTTTTCATGCTACGCGCCACTCACATCAATCGTTTGCCTACCCCTGTAAGGAGATAAGCATGACCGACCACACCCACCCGGCCGCTCCAAGTCCCGCGCTCGATACAGCAAGCGCACTCGACACCGGCGCAGACCTGTCATCGATCAAGCTCTCCGCCCCTGTTGATCCGCTGCGCCGTCGCGTACTCGCGGCGGCCGCCGTCGGAACTGCTGCAGCGTTGATCGGCGCACCGGGGATCGTGCGCGCGCAGGCGCCCGCCAAGATTCGGATCGGCTTCTGGCCGGTCGCTGCCGGCCTGCCGTTCTTCGCAGCCGTCGAAAAAGGCTATTTCAAAGAAGCTGGTCTCGATGTCGAACCGCTGAAGTTCGCCGGCGCGCAGCAAGTGATGGAAGCGATGCTGTCGGGACGTTCCGACGGGAGCTCGAACGGAACTGGATCGGCCAACCTCGCCATCGGCGAAATTGCGCAACCGGGATTGTTCAAAATATTCTGTACCAATCCGAGCAACGCCAAGTACGTACTCGACGAATTCCTGGTTCCGAAAGACAGCCCGGTCACGACGCTCGCCGATCTCAAAGGCAAGAAAATCGCGTCCGGGCCCGGGATCCAGAACGTAACGTTGTGCAAGACCATGCTCGAGCGCGCCGGCGCGACCGGCACAACGGTGATCGAATTGCCCATCGGGCAACACGTCGCATCGATCGCGGCGGGCCAGGTCGACGCGTGCTATACGCTCGAACCCACCGGCACAATCGGTCGCCTGAACGGTACGACGCGCGTGCTCGAAGCCGGTGTTGTCGCGCACTACATCCTCGGCGATCCGATGGCACCATGGCATGGCGGCTCGGCCAGCTTGACGACCGAGTTCATCAAGAAAAATCCGGATGCCGCCAAGAAATTCATCGCGGCGTACCTGCGCGGCGTCGAATTGGTGCGCAGCAAGCCCGACGAGGCCCGCCCGTTCCTCAAGGGCTACACCGCGATCGAAGGACCGTTGACGAACGAAGTACCGCTCGCGTCGTACATGCCTTACAACGAATTCAAACCCGCCGACGTCGCTTACTTCCAGAAGTTTTACGATCTCTTCACCGAAAAGGGCATCTTCGACAAGAAAGTCGTCGTCACCGATCTGATCTACAAGGGGTGATCATGCGCCAAATCGTTTCGACCGCCGCGCCGATGCCGCTGCCTGCCGCTGCGGTACCGTGGACGGCACCGAGCGCAGGGGCGCCGGTCGTAGCACCCGCGCTTTCCCGCAAGGCGAAACTCGCCAAGTTTCTGCCCGTCGTCGGCCCAGTACTCTTGTTCATCGTCTGGGACCTGGCTGTGCGCGGCGGCCTGATCAAGCCGATCTTGCTGCCATTGCCTTTCGACGCACTGCACGCGCTGGTGTCTGGTCTCGCCGGCGGACCGCTGCTGTCCGACTTCCTGGTCACGGTCTCACGAACGCTGCAGGCGTTCATGATTGCGGCGATTATCGGCGTGCCGTTGGGTGTGCTGCTGGGCAGCAACGAACGCGCGTATCGCAGCGTCGAATTCCTGATCGACTTTTTCCGCTCGACGCCTTCGTCCGCGCTGATTCCGCTTTTCCTGCTCATCTTCGGTGTCTCCGACATCAACAAAGTTGCGATCGCCGCTTTCGGCGCGCTGCTGATCGTTGTCTTCAACAGTGCCTACGGCGTCATCAATGCGCGCAAACAGCGGGTGATGGCGGCCAAAGTGATGGGCGCTTCGCGCTGGCAGATCTTCAAGGACGTACTCATCTGGGAGAGCCTGCAACCGACGTTTGTCGGCCTGCGCGGCGCGGTATCGATGGCGCTGGTGATCGTCATTGTCGCCGAAATGTTCATTGGCTCCGATACGGGACTCGGCCACCGGATCATCGACGCGCAACAGGTGCTCAACGTCAAGAGCATGTACGCGGCGATCCTCGCGGCCGGCGTACTCGGCTATGCATTGAACATCCTGTTTCTGTTTGCCGAACGACGGATTGTCCACTGGAGCGGGAGATAACAATGCGCGTGATGAATGCACCCATGGTGTTGGATGCGCCCGCGCGCGTGTTCGAACCAGGGCCCGCCGGAACCCAGATCACGATCCGCGGGCTGACCAAGTATTTCGCCGGTTGGCCACTGTACGAGAATTTCAACCTCGACATTCCGAAGCACAAGATCGTTTCTGTGTTCGGGCCGAACGGTTGCGGCAAGTCGACACTGATCAATATGATTGCGGGCTTGATTCCGATCGACAGCGGCGAGATCCTGTTCGATGGCAAAACACTTGCCGAAACCAAAATCGGCTACGTGTTTCAGAATTACCGCGAAGCGATGTTTCCGTGGAAACGCACGATCGACAATATCGCATATCCGTTGCAGCTCGAGGGTAAGTCCAAAGCCGAAGTCGACCGCCGGATGGCGGAATTGGTCGCCTCGTTCGATGTCAAGTTCGATTTGAATCGCTACCCGTACGAGCTATCGGGCGGACAGCAACAGACGGCGTCGATCATGCGAGCGCTGGCACCGAATCCCGAAGTCTTGTTTCTCGATGAACCGTTCTCGGCGCTCGATTTCGAAATGACTTTGTTTATTCGAGAGAAGTTGCAGGAAGTTTTTATGCAAACAGGCACGACGATGATGCTGGTGTCGCACGATCTCGAAGAAGCGGTCTATCTGGCCGACGAAGTGCTATTGCTGACCAAGCGGCCGACCAAGGTCGCCGAAATTCTGCGCTATGGCGACCCACGACCGCGGACGATAGCCACCTTGTCCGAGCCTTCGTTCATCGCGACACGGAAGAAGAGCCTGGAAATTTTCCAACGTGAAGTGCGGCGCTGACCATCTGTCGACGATCGCAGCGGCGGAAAAGCGGCGATGACTGACGCTCAGATCAGCGCCTATGTCGATGCCGCGTGCGCGCTTCAAGGCATCGAACTCGGCGCCTCGGAACGCGAACGCGTCATTGCTCAGTTTGCCCGCTTCGCGTCGATTGCCGAACCGATGCTGGTGCTCGAACTCGCGACCGACGTCGAACCGGCTCCTGTTTTTCGACCATGATTGAAGCTGCCCAGATGTCGCGCGAGGATGAGCGGCTTGCGTCGACTGCGCTGTCGATCGCCGCGGCGATACGCAGTGGGACGACGACCGCGACAGCGGTGACCGAAGCCACACTCTCCGCAATCGCGCGGATCGATCCGCTGCTCAACAGTTTCACCGCGGTAACCCGGACGCGCGCGCTAGCTGAAGCCGCCGTCATCGACCGTCGCCGCGTCGACGGCGAAACCTTACCTCCACTCGCCGGCGTGCCGTACGCAGTGAAGAACCTGTTCGACATCGACGGCGTTACGACACTTGCCGGATCGGCGATCAACGCAACGCGCCCGGCGGCCGCTGCCGATGCCACCCTGGTGCGGCGGATGCACGACGCCGGCGCGATCCTCGTCGGCGCGCTGAACATGGATGAGTTCGCGTACGGTTTCACCACCGAAAACAGCCACTATGGCGCGACTCGCAATCCGCACGATGTAACGCGTATAGCGGGTGGATCGTCGGGCGGCTGCGGCGCGGCCGTCGCGGCGCGGCTCGTGCCGCTTTCGCTCGGGTCCGACACCAACGGATCGATTCGCGTGCCGTCGTCGCTATGCGGTATTTGGGGTCTGAAGCCGACATTCGGGCGATTGCCGCGGACCGGTTCGTTTCCGTTTGTCGCGAGTCTCGACCATCTGGGTCCGTTCGCGACGACGCTCGATGATCTGGCCGCGTGCTACGACGCGCTGCAAGGACCCGCTCCGGACGATCCCGCTTGCGCGCAGCGCGTGGCGGAGCCCGTCACTCCGGTGCTCGCTGCTGCCCGCGCGGACGCACGTCGCACCGCCGAAAGCCGAGGCAACGGCATGGCGACAACGCATCGCGGGAGAGACTTGCGCATTGCCCGCCTCGGCGGCTACTTCGATGAGTACACGCAGCCCGCGGCGCGCAACGCCGTCGATTTGGTCTGCGCCGAGTTGAACGTGAAGCGCGACGTCGAGTTGCCCGCAGTCGGATTCGGTCGTGCGGCCGCGTTCGTGATCACCGGCAGCGAAGGCGGCGCTTTGCATCTGCAGAACCTGCGTTCGCGGCGCGACGCGATGGAGCCGCTGTCGCGCGAGCGCTTTCTTGCCGGGGCGTTGTTGCCGGCCGCGTGGTACGTGCAGGCGCAACGCGTACGTGCGTGGTACCGCGAACAGGTGCAACGTTTGTTCGCCGACGTCGATGTCTTGATTGCCGCGGCGACGCCATGTCCGGCCACGCCAATCGGGGAGGAACTGCTGGATCTCAATGGCGAGCGTCTGCCGCTGCGGGCGAGCTTGGGCCTGCTGACGCAGCCGCTGTCGTGCATCGGGCTGCCTGTGCTGGTTGCGCCGATCGCACAGCCGGGTCTTCCGATCGGCGTCCAGATCATTGCCCCCCCGTGGCGCGAGGACTTATGCTTCCGCGTGGCGGCGACGTTGCAAACCGAGGGCGTAGCCAGGTCGCTGTTGCCGGCGATCCACGCCTAGACGATGCTCGCGACCATGCACGCAACTTCATACGCAACTACAAACACAACTAAGCCGACAATGAGTCCAGCCGGAATGAATGAAAATGCCCACGCCTATCCAGGTCGGCCCGACCGCGTTGTGATCAACCGCCCCGATGTCGTTGCGGAAGTGCGCGCGCAGTGCGAACGCTATGAAGCAGCGTTGGTCGGCAACGATGTCGCCGTCCTCGACGAACTGTTCTGGAACAGCGAGTCCGTTCTGCGTTACGGCGCAACCGAGAACCTCTACGGCTATGACCACATCGCGACGTTCCGGGCCGGACGATCGCCCGCCAATCTGGCGCGAACGGTGACGCGAAGCGTGATCACGACGTTCGGCAACGACGCCGCGACGTCAAACCTCGAGTTCATTCGCGCCGGCGATGCGCGCATCGGACGACAGAGCCAGACTTGGATTCGCATGCCCCAGGGCTGGCGAATCGTCGCGGCGCACGTAAGCATCGTCGCGCTGGCACCGGCAGTAGCGCCGTCCCGCGGCTAAAGCCGCCAGCTAGTCACCATCGGCATCCAGAACCGGCCCATGTCCAAAGCATCCGCCACCAAGCCCGTTACCGCGCTCACCGGTCTCGTCACCGGCGCCCTCGCGGTCGCGCCCGAACCATCGCTGTCGCAAATGGCCTACGAGGCGCTCAAACGCAACATCTTCGATTTCGAGCTGCTGCCGGGCGATCGCTTTTCGGAGACCGACATTGCGGCGCGTCTGAACATGAGCCGCACTCCCGTCCGCGACGCACTGTACCGACTGGAGCGTGAAGGCTTTTTGCAAGTTCACCTACGCGTCGGCTGGAGCGTGCGGCCGTTCGATTTCGCGCAATTCGAGAACTTCTATGATCTGCGTCTGATTCTCGAACAGGCATCGATCGTACGCCTGTGCGACCTGCCCGAGCGCCCGGATCTCGACAAGCTGAAGGCGGTCTGGCTGGTGCCTGCGGCCGAGCGTCTGACGGTTTCGAAAGAAGTGTCCGAACTCGATGAAGCGTTTCACTCGTCACTGGTGCACGCGGCGGGCAATCCGGAAGTCGCGCGTTGTCATCGCGAAGTCACCGAACGGATTCGAATCATTCGGCGCCTCGATTTCACCCAGCAGCACCGGATCGAACAGACGTACAACGAGCACGCGCAAATCCTGCGCGCGGTGATTCGGCGCAGGGCGGACGAGGCGAATCGACTGCTGCGTTCGCACATCGAGTCGAGCAAGGCCGAGGTGCGCAAGATCACATTGCATCACCTGTACACGGCGCGAACCGCGATCGGCACGCGGTAGAGGCCCGATACGGGGACGATTGCGGTCAGGATGGCCGCTAGCGCATGGAACACGCCGCCACAGAAGCAATCGAGTGAGGCGCTGATGACGGAGCGGCTTACGCTCGAAAGCGGCGCGTTAAGCGACTACGGACTCTAAACTGTATCGCTGCCAATCTTGGAGGTGGCGTCGCCGCCACGTTCAAGCCGCGTCAGAATTTCCGTGACCGCGGCCCCGATCAAAACAAGTATCAGCACCGCCGCAAACACACCTGATGCGTTGAATTGTCCGGAGTTGTACTCAATGAGAAACCCCAATCCGCGATTCGACGCGATTACCTCGCCCAGGATCGCGGCAGTCGTTGCGTAACGCACTGATATTCGCATGCCGGTAAGAATCCACGGAGTCGCCCCCGGGATGATGATTTTGCGGGCGATTTCCGGCCGCGTGGCGCCCATCAGTTGCAGCGATTCGATTAGATCGATATCCACGTCGCGAATCCCGTCGATCGTACTGAAGAGCACCAAAAAGAATACGGTGACGGCAACCAGGCCGATCTTCGATTCGATACCGATCCCCAGTGCGATGACAAACAGGGGCGCCAACGCGATCTTCGGTATCGAATAAATCGCCGAAAGGATCGGCGACAGGACACGCCGCGCAGTGGGCAGGAAACCCAGCAGCAGACCTACAGAAATGCCCGCCGCACAGCCGATGACATAGCCAACGCCGATGGCGGTCACCGTTGCCTGCAGGTGCATCCACAACGATCCATCGCTGATCCAGCGTTTCAGCACACCGAATATCGCGGAGGGGCTGCTGACCCAGAATCTCGGAAGAAACCTGCCAGAGCCGAACTCCCACGCCCCGAGGAAAATGGCGAACAGGGAAAGTCGAATCGCCGCCATGCCCCACGCGTTTTCCGCCACGCGTTCGACGATGCGGTGAATGCGATGATCCGGACGCGGACCGGCGCCAGTCATCGATCCAGTGAGGCGAGGCTCGAACATGTCAAACGTTGGTCCCGAGCGCGATACCGTCTTTCAGTTCGTTCCACAGTTCCTCGTGCAGGCGCGCGAAATCGCCGCCGAACCGCACATTGAATATATCCCTCGGACGTGGCAAGTCGACGGACCTGACCGCGCGAACGCGCCCAGGCCGTGGCGAGAAGACGACGACGCGGTCCGCGAGCGCGATCGCCTCGGCCAAATCATGGGTGACGAATATCGTCGTAATGCGGGCCATCAGCGTCAATGTCTGCAACTGGTCCTGCATCAGCAGTTTCAGCTGTGCGTCGAGCGCGCCGAAAGGCTCATCCATCAATAGCGTTTCGGGCTCATATATCAAGGTGCGGGCCAGCGCCACGCGCTTGCGCATTCCTCCGGACAACTCCGCCGGAAAATGTTTCTCGAAACCGTTGAGTCCGACCAGATCGATCATACGCGCGACGCGTTCTTTCCTGTCGGCGACCGATCCGTCCCTGCATTTCAATTCGAGTGAGATCCCGATATTGTTTTCGACCGTGCGCCACGGCAACAGTGTGTCTTTTTGCGTCATGTAGCCGACGCTACGATTGATGCCGGTCACCGGAGCGCCGTTATAAAGGACTGTGCCTTCGGTCGGGGCCAACAGGCCGGCGACAAGATTCAGTACCGTGGACTTGCCGCAGCCGCTAGGCCCGACCAGTGCCAGGAACTCCTGCGGACGTACGCTGAGTTCCATCGGCGCCAATGCTTCCACCGTGTCACCCCGCGTCGCAAACGATTTGCCGACACCCTGTAGCTCGACCCGAGCGCCGACGACGGCCCCTTGCGGCGCCGTTCGCGTCCCTGCGGTAACGGGCGCGTTCAGATCAACGCTGTGCATGACGCCATCGCAACAGATAATTTTCGCTGCGCATCGCGATCTCGCCGATCAGCATGCCGACGATCATCAGCACGAACAGGATCGTATAGACGCCGGTCATGTCGAACTGCGCCGCCGACTTTGCAAGCAGCGAGCCCAACCCGTCGCGCGCCGCCAGCATCTCACCTGTCGTCGCAGCCACGAGCGCGTACGGAAATGCGATCTTGAAAGCAGCGACTATCCACGCCATCGACGCCGGGAACACCACGTCGACGAACACCTCGAAGCGAGTGGCGCCCATCAATCGCAGCGTCTGCACGAGATCCTGATCGACGCGCTGCGCACCGGAAAAAGTGTTGAAGAACACGACGAAGAATACCGAGATGGCGACCAGAACCACCTTCGATTCCATGCCAAACCCGAACCACACAATGAACAGCGGCGCCAGCGTGACCAGCGGCACGTTGTATAGCGTGACCACCAGCGGGCGCAGGATCGCGCCAAGCAAGCGCGAAGTCCCCAACCAAAGACCCGCCAGCGCGCCGAGCGAGCCGCCGATGGAAATGCCGACGACGATCTCGCCCGCCGTCGTGGCGAGGTGGCGATAGATTTCGCCGCGCAGGAGATAGGCTAGTCGCACAAAAATCAGCGATGGCCGACTGACCCACGTCGGATCGAGGACGTGGCCGAGCAGCTCCCACGCAGCCAGGATGCCGATGATGGTCACCGCCTGCCACGCCAGGATTCTCTTGGCCGATTCCTTCAAACGTCGCTCCGCCGTTGCAGCATCTCACTTGCCCAGCAGCGCCTTCGATGCCGCGATCGCTGCCTTGCTATAGACCACCTGGTCATATGTCTGCGTCATCGGTGTCGGCGACGTGAGGTTGAGCCAGGTCTGTGTCGCGTTGAACTGTTGCTGCGTGATCAGTGGATCGCCCGGAATCGCCGTCCGGTAGCTCGTCCACAACGTATTGAACACACCCTCGTCGAGGTCAGGAAAACGCTTGCGCACCATGCGCTTCGCGCCCTCGGGATCGTCCCTCGCGAACTTCATTGCCCGCGTAAACACGCGGACAATCCGTTCTACCAGCGCAGGATCCTTTTCGACCAGTTCGCGACTGGCTGCAACGATGTTGAACGGAACGCCCTTCATTTCCGGAATCTTGTCGGCAAATGGGTCGATGATCACCTTGCCCAGGCCACGATTGGCCGCGATTTGTGGCCACGGCGCGGGATAGGCCATCGCGTCCGTCGCGCCCTTTTCCAGCGCAGCGATCATGTTCGCCGGGGCTCCGAGCGGGAGCAGCTTGACCTCCTTGTCCGGATCGAGGCCGCGCGCCTTGAACAGCGCCCGCACGGACGTGTCGACGGTGCTTCCCGGACCGGTGATGGCGATGCGCAGCCCGCGCATGCGCTGCACTTTTTCATCGATCGACATGTCGGCCGTAATGCCCGTTTTCTGTAGCGCGGCGCTGGACAGCATCACATATAGATCGAGCACGTCGAGCAGGCGCGAAACCGCCACCAGATTGCCGCCGGCAGCGCTCGCCTTGATGATGTGAATGAGGCCCACCGGGCCGACTGCACCGTCGCCGCTCATGATCGCCGCCGACTGCCGCGTCCCCGAATCGAAAATCACGGGATCGGCGACCAGACCCTCCTGCGTGAAATAGCCGCCGTCGATGGCGATGATCTGGACCATGTACTGCAGCGAATCCGCCGCCGTAGCTATGGTCACCTTTTGCGGCGCCGCGTCGGCAGCGAGGGCCGGAGCGGAGACCGCGAACGGCATCAGCAGCGCTGCAACCGTCAATCCAACTACCGCGATTCTTCTCATCTTTGAACCTCCTAGGGACAGCCGATCAATTTCGACCTGTCTTGTTGATGCGTCGAACGCAGGCGCTCAATGCACTGCCGCTTCGTTGACGCCAGTAAGAATCACACCGCTTTCGCTACTCGGAATCCGGCTCTTGCGCTTCAGCAGCGCGTCGACCGCGATCACACCTTGACCATCTGACAGCACGATCAACGGATTGATCTCGACTTCCGCCAGTTCGGACTCGCGCGCGGCGAAAGCGCGCGCAAGACCCAGCGCGGCGCGTCCCAGAGCGCGTCGGTCGGCAGCTGGTGCGCCGCGAAAGCCGGCGAGGAGACGCGTGAGCGCAAGGCGCGACAACAGCGCATCGATGTCGCGTTCATCGGCCGGCAGACTCAGGTAGCCGATATCGTGCAGCAGTTCGACGAGGACGCCGCCGCTGCCAAGCGCGAGCACCGCGCCGAAGTCCGGGTCGGCGATGACCGACAGCACGACTTCGATTCCCGTCGGCGCCATTTGCTGGACCAGCAACGGCGCGTCGCGATCGCCGAGAACGCGGCGCAATTCCGCGGCCGCTGTTTCGACGTGCTGCGCCGAAGCGAGTTGCAGGCGCAACAGGCCGCGCTCGGTCTTGTGTTCGGCGTATTCCGGCAAAGCCTTCAACGCCACCGGGAAGCGCAGGCCCCGGCACGCCGCGGACGCCGACATCCCCGGCTGCGCGATAGCCCAGGCGGGGACGGCGATGCCGGCCTCAGCCAGGAACTCCATCGCGCCAGGCCAGGTCGCCGGCAGCGGCTCTACGCGCTGCAAGTCGACCTTGCCGCTGTCGGCGGCCTCGGCGGACATTTGAATGCGCACGGGCTCCGCCGTCAGCGCGCTTGCGTTCGTACTTGCGCTGTAGAGCCAGTCGAAGTAGCGCACCGCGTCGCCGGGATCGCGCGCGCACAGCAGACCGTGACGTGCAAATTCCCGTCGCTCGGGACCCGTCATCACGTCGGCGAGAAACGAAATCACCACGGGCAGTGATCTTGCGCGTGCGGCGTCGGCAATGACACTCCGATAGCGCACGGCGTCCGCCGGCCCGCGGTTCGCCAATTGCACCAGAAGTCCACTCGTATGCGGATCGGCGGCGACGATTCGCAGCGCTGTCTCGAACAGTTCGGGTTGCGACAGCACCTGCCCGGTCATGTCGGTGGGATTGGTCGCCACGCCGAAGCGCGGCAACGTTTGCGCCAACTTCGTCACTGTGTCATCGGCAAATCGCGCCAGAGGAACGCTGCGCGTTTCACACAAGTCAGCGGTCAACGCGCGCGTGCCCCCGGGAATGCTGAATACGGCCACGCCGTCCGCGGAGCCGCCATGCCGCGGCAGCGGCACGGTCGAAAACACCTCGGCAGCTTCGATCAGTTCCACCAGACTTTCCACCTGGATAATGCCGGCCTGTGCAAACACGTCCTTGTAGATCGCATGTGCGGTAGTCATTTTTCCGGTGTGCGATGCGACCGCGTCGCGCCCCGCGCTGGAGCTCCCCGACTTCAATGCGACGATGACGATACCGCGTTCGCGCGCGCGTCGCGCGAGGCGGACCAGTCGCTGTCCGTCCTTCAGGCCTTCGAGAAAAAGCAGCACGACGCTCACGTCGTCCTGCGCAATCATGTAGTCGAGATAGTCGAGCAGACCCAGAACCGTCTCATTGCCGACGCTCACGACATAGGCGCAGCCAAACCCGCTGTCCTGCAGTTGCCGCGCGACTGCGCCCGCCATCGACCCGCTCTGGCTGAGGATGGCCACCGGCGCGTGGGCCAGGACCTCGCGCTTCGCCGCCGAGCCGAAGGTCAGCAGCACTTTGTCGCGCACCGACCACACGCCCTCGCAATTGGGCCCCACCAGTGCGATGCGATGCCGCGCGCACACGTCGCGCACCGCTGCCACGAGATGGCCGCCAAGATCGACCTCCTCGAACCCCGAGCTCACCACGACCGCGGCCCGTATGCCCTTGCGTCCGCATTGCTCGAGCACTTCGGGCACGTCGGCCGCGGGGACCAGCACCAGCGCGACGTCCGGAACCTCCGGCAGCGCGGCGATCGTCGGATAGCAGCGCACGCCATTGATGTCGGCGTACTTGGGGTTGACCGGGTACACGGCGCCTGCAAACCCGGTCATCCGCAGGATCTGTTGCGGAATGCCGTTCAGCTTGCGGCCGTCAGCCGATGCGCCGACGAGCGCGACCGAGCGCGCGCGGAAAATCGGATCGAGCGCGAGCCCGGCGGCCGGGGCGGGACGCGCCGTCATCCGACCACCTTGTCGGCCCGCAATTGGTCGATCTCGGATGGAGTCATCTTCAGGATGCCGCCGAGGACTTCATCGGTGTGCTGCCCCAACATCGGCGGCGGCATGCGGATGTCGCCCGCCGCGTTGCCGAAGCGGAACGGTACGCCGAGCAGATGCAGTGGACCGGCGGCCGGGTGATCGACGATCTGCACCATGTCCGGCGATGTCTGCTGGAGTTGCTCATACGCCTGCGGCATGTCGTTGACCGGCGCTGACGGAATATCGGCTGCGTCGAAGATAGCAAGCCACTGTTCGGTGGTCTTGGCGCGCGTCAACGGCACCAGTGCCGCGATCATCGCCTCGCGGTTACTGACCCGATCCTGGTTGCTGCGGAAGCGGACATCGTCGATCAGGTGCCTGCAGCCGAGGCAATTGCAGAGTTCGCGGAATGTCTTGTTGGTGCCTGCCGCGATGACGACGTAACCGTCGGCCGTGGGAAACGCCTGGTAGGGCACGAGCTGCGGATGACCCGAGCCGACGGGCGCGAGCTCCGCGGCGCCGTCCATCACCGCCACCGAGTAGTTGATCAGCATGCTCATCGTCGCGTCCATCAGCGACAGCTGCACTTCCTGTCCCTCGCCGGTGCGCTCGCGGTCGTACAGCGCCGTCGCGATCGCCGCATAGAGGTAGATGCCGCCCGCGAAGTCGGCCATCGACGCGCCGGGACGCATCGGCTCGGATGAGCCCGGCGTGCCGGTGAGCCGCATCACACCGGAGCGCGCTTGTACGGCGACGTCCATGCCGGGTTTGTCGGCGAGGCTGCCGTCGATGCCGTAGGCGCTCAGGCTGCCGTAGATCAGACGCGGATTCGCGGCGCGCAGCGCTTCGTAGTCGAGCCCCAGCCTTTCCATCACGCCAGGACGGAAGCTCTGCAACGCGACGTCGGCCCACAAAGCCAGCCGGCGGCACAGCGCCACTCCCGCTTCGGACTTCAGATCGATGCAGACGCTGCGCTTGTTGCGACTGATCGCGAGGAAGTAGTCGCCGCCGACGCGTGGAATGTCCGTCACAAAACGAGGCGCGACGTTCATGTAGCGCGTCGAATCGCCACGCCCGGGTTGCTCGATCTTGATGACGTCGCATCCAAGATCGCCCAGCAACATCGCCGTATAGGGACCGGCTACGCCGTGGGTGAAGTCGAGCACTTTCAAGCCCTCGAACGGCCTGCGCTTGGTCGTGCCCGTCATTGATAGATTTCCATGTCGCGCGACGGCAGGCGCACGCTGGCCTGTCCGTGACAATTCTGTCCGCCGCGCTGATTCGTGCCCCACCATTCGATGATCACCAGCGCTTCTCCGTCTTTCTTGGTCTTGTCGACGATTCTTCCGGTCAACTTGGTGAGGTCACCAACCAGATTGGGCATCGTGACGCGGCCGTCGAGCTTGCGCACAAAGCCCGCGTCACCGCACCAGTTGGTCAGCAAGTGTCCGGCCCAGTTCATCCGCTGCCAGCCTTGGTCGTACGCGGCCGGCATGCCGATTTCTCTGGCAATCTCGACGTCGAAGTGCCCCGCGGCCGGATGCATCGGCACTCCCGTCGTCGGCGAGTAATAGACGTTGCGCGGATGTTCATCGCGCTCCTTGAACGCGAGCTTCAGCACGTTGTAGACGGTACGCCGCCCGGCGTAGAAGCCGACGATGTCCACCAGCGTCAGCGGCCCTTTGTAAAGGACCGGCAGCGTGTCGCCGATTGCGCAGTCCTCCCAATAGCGCGCGGTGCTGCCGCGGCGCTCTTCGTTGCGGTAGGCGGCGGCAATTTCCTCGATCTCTTCGTGGGTGTAACGGTGGAGTGCACCCTTTTCCGGTGCCTTGTTCGACTCTTCGAAGCGCAGGCCCTCGCCACTTCGCGCGCGCGGAATCCGCAGGATGTCGCCCTCGTAGCGGGACACGACGACGCCCGCCTGGTTTTCGAAAATGACCTCGCCGGTCTGCTTGACGAAACGCGGCGCCGAGCGTCCCTCCTTCAGCTGGACATCGATCAGGCGCGCGCGCGCCGAGATCAAGTCGCCGACAAAGATCGGAACGAAGTGTTCCCAGCGGCCGCCGGCGAAGATCCACTGGATTCCCGGCAGGCCGGGCGCGACGATGCCCGTGTCTATCGTGTACAGGAATGTCGGCGGCGCGATGTTGCGGCTCCAGCGAGTGCGCTTCGCATATTCCGCGTCGGTCCACAGCGGATTGTCGTCGCCGACGCTGTAGTGCGCCCAGCGGCGGATGTCATGCAGCGAAATCGGTTCGTAGATCGCTGGCGCGTGGACGTCCCTGCGAAGCCACGTCCCGATAAGCCCGCGCACCTTCTCGACGTCGGCGTCCTGCAGTCCCGGCGCCTGCAACGACGCGTCAAGCAGCGGCGTCGCGGATGCCTCGGGTATGGAACTCCTGCTACTCATTGGCTTGCTTTCGAAAGATGTCGGTCATGGAGACAATAGCCATCGCCGGGTCAGCGATGCAGCCGGCGGTCGAGACCCAGCAGCAACGCATTGCCGGTGAGCGCAAACGTTACGATCAGCGCGGTCACTGCCATGATCGTCGCCACATCGTTGAGGGCGATGCTGTTCATGATCATGAAGCCCAGTCCGCGCTGTGAAGCGAACAGCTCACCCACGACGACGCCGAGCAAGGTGATCGAGAAACTCAGTCGCACGGCCGTCACGACCTCGGGCGCCACCGCGGGAATCAATACGGTGCCTATCGTCTGCAACCGCGTCAGCCGCAAAGCCTTGGCGGTGCGGCGAAGGGCAGGGTTGACGTTCTCGATCGCGTTCATCGTGAACAGCGCCATCGGAATAATGCCGTGGATCACGCCGAAGGCGACCTTCGCCGCTATCCCTAAGCCGAACATCAGCAGCATTACCGGGTACAGCGTGACCTTGGGTGTCGATTGCAGCGCGACGATCATCGGCGCGGCCACTTCGGCCGAGCGCCGATGCGCGCCCAGCAGAACGCCAATGACGCCGCCGCCGAGCCACGAAATCAGCAGCGCGAGTCCCAGCGCGCGTCCGGTCTCGGCGGCGTTGCTCCAGAACCTGTCGCTCGACAGCAGCACCGGCAACCGTCGCGCGGTCATCGCCGGCGACGCCAGCGCCTCGCTGCCCGCGAGCAGGAAGATTAGCTGCCACAATGCGAGGACGCCGACGACGAGTACGACGACCCGTCCCAGCGCGCGCAAGCGCGACGGCACGACCGCCGTCGTCGACGCGATCGTCCAGTTCGACCCAACCCGATAGCGCAGTCGCCGTTCCAGCCAGTTGGCTGCGCTCAGCACGACCGAGACGAACAGTATGACGAAGAGCAAATACGCATACATCGTTTTGGTATCGAAGTCGTTGTACGCGTAGGCGATCGAATAACCGATGCCGCGATCGGACAGGATGAATTCGGATCCGATCACGCCGGATATCGAATAGCCGAGCGACAACTTGGCGCCCGCGAACAGGTCGGGCAGCGTAGCTGGCAGCTGGACCAGCAATGCTTTGCGCAGGCGTCCAAGCTGGTAACTCTTCGACACCTTGGTCAGCACAGTCGGGATGCGATCGAGGCCGATCAGCGTGCTAGACATCATCGACACCACGGCGAACAGCGCCGCCATGACAATGATGGGAAGACTGTTCATGCCCAACAGTACGACCGCGAGCGGGTAAAAAACGAACGATGGCACGGCGTAGTAGCTGGCGACGAGCGGCTCGAGCAACTGCCGGAGCTTGGGCATGCCGTGGAGTGCGACGCCGGCGCCGAAGCCGATTGTCCACGCCGCCAACGCGGCCCACGCGATGTTGTGCATCGTCGCGCCAATTTCGAGCCAGAACTTCGGCTCCTGCGTGAGTTCCGCCAGGCGCAGCACCATCGCCGATGGCGGGATCAGCGTCAACGGCTTCACCCATCCGGCGCGGCATATCCACTCGAGCGCGAGCAGGCTGACAATGATGATGCCGACACGCCACGTAGCCGATGAGATTCTCATGCGTCGTTGCCCCGCATCGCCTTCATCGACTCGCCGCGCAGCGTTTCCCACAAGTCCGCCGTGACGCGGCCGAAGTCGGCATGCGTCGCGATGCGGCTGTCGCGATCGCGCGGCCAACCGGTTTCCATCACCCTGATGAAGCGGCCTGGCCGTGCCGACATCACGCCGATGCGATCGGATAGTGCAGCGGCCTCGTCCAGCGAATGCGTGATGAGCAGCACGGTGGCGTTCGTCTCGCGCCACAGTCGCAGCAATTCGTCGCCCATCAGAAGGCGCGTCTGCTGGTCGAGGGCGCCGAACGGCTCATCCAGAAGGATCATGCGCGGCTCCAACACCAGCGTACGCGCAATGCAGACGCGTTGTCGCATGCCGCCGGAAAGCTGCGACGGGTGTGCCTTCGCAAACGACTTGAGGCCCATGAACTCGACCGCGTAGTCGACGCGCCGTGAGAGTTCGGCGCCGCCGACGTTGCGGCGACGCAAACCGAAGGCGATGTTGTCCCGCACGTTCAGCCACGGAAACGACGCGTCGTCCTGAAAGACGATGCCCACGCCATCGGGCACGCGGTCGCGCACGTCGTTTCCCTCGAACGAGACGCGACCGTCGGTTGGAACGGTGAGGCCGGCGATGACGTCGAGCAGCGTTGTCTTGCCGCAACCGGATGGCCCCACGATCGAAAAAAACTCGCCCTGCCGCAATTCGAGATCGACGGGTCCGAGCGCATGCACGCCGCCAGTTTCGAACACTTTCGTGATACCGCTCGCGACAACGACGGGCGGTGCGACCGTTTTCGCTGACGGCCGCGGCTTTATTTCCGGAGCCTGCATAGTCCTCATCGTTGCAGCGCTTTGGTGCCCGCGCGGCTAAGCTTCGGCGGTGCGATGCCGGGCGCGTCGTGCAGCGTATCGAGATAGGTCAGCAGCCGTTTTCGCGCCCCGACGATGTGTCCCGACAGCGACCGTTCAGCCAGGCGCGCATTGCCGCTGCGCAATTGCTCGAGCAGGGCGACGTGCTCGTTGTACGGCGCATGCCCGGTATCCTGATAGCCGTCGACGCGTCGCTTGAGGATCAGCCGTTCGAAGATCGACGCCAGCGTGCGACACAGGTACTGATTGCCCGAAATTCCCGCGAGTGCCAGGTGGAAATCTCGATCGACGAGCAGTCGTTGCCGCGTCAATTCACCGCCGATCAGCGCGTGGTATTGTCGATTGATCCCTTCCAGCATCGCGAGGTTTTCCTCGCTGATGCCGCGTTCCAGCAGCCCTCTGAGCACATAGACCTCGAGCGCTTCGCGCGTTTCGTACAACTGCTGCGCTTCGGACGCGCTGATTTCGGCGACGTAGTAGCCGCGATTGGGCACGCGGACCACGAAACCTTCCTGGTATAGCCGCTCGAGAGATTCGCGCACAGGCGTTCGCGACACGCCGAGGCTTTCGGCCAACTCCTGGTGACCGAGCTTGTTGCCGGGGCGAAGCTGGTTGCTCAGAATCTGGCGCTTGAGCGCGTCATAAACGGATTCATTGACGATGCCGCTCGCGTGCGCCGACGCGATCGGAATAAGATTGCTCTTGCCGCGGTTGGTGTTCATGGCATCAACCGTTCGCGCCAGCCTGCGCAGTGAGGTTCGATCGCGCCTGCGCGACCACCCGGCGTGCCGCAGCCAGCGCCCTCGTGGCGCGTTCGAGCGCGGGCATGCCGGCGTCGGGTTGCGCCAACGGCACTTCGAGGCTGACAGGCACATGCTGGGGCATCGTGCGCAGCAGATCGATCAGCGCGAGTTCGCCATCGCCCGGAAACAGTCTCGCGCCGCGCGCTTGTCGGATCAGCCCTTCGATCGTGGCCGGCGCTTCCTTCGGCGCATCACACAGTTGCATGAAGTGCAGATGGCGGCCGGGAACGCGCGCGAGATCCGCCAAGCGCGCGTGCGTGCGATCGAAGTGAAGCGCGTCGACCACCAGCCCTGCATTGCTGCAATCAGCGGCATTCAGCAGCGCCATTGCACCCTGGAGAGTCGATATCTCGGTCCAAGGCATGAATTCAAGGTCGGCGGTCATATCGAATGACCCGGCCATTGCGCAGAATTCGGCGAATGTATCGGCCAGACGGTTGAGGTCGGCGTCCTGGCCCGTGGTCAGCAAGTGCCGCGCACCGAGCGACGCGGCCGTCTCGATTGCCGCTGCAAAATCGCGTGCGCGCGTATCGGGCTTGAGTCGAAAGACCTCGACATCGAGCACGGTGATGCCGCCGTCCCGCAAGCGGCGTTGAATGTCGCGGACCATCGGCGTATCGCCGATGACCGGATAGACACGATCCTCCGGCGTCGCCGGAATCAAGCGCAGACCCACGTGGTCGTAGCCAGCCTGTGCCGCGACCGACACCATCTCCGGCGGTGACAGGTCGATGACGGTCAGCGCTGCCAGTGAGTAGGTGTCACGCGGCGGCGACATGCGCTTCCTTTGAATGATCGGCGACGGTCGGCCCAAGCGCGTCTTCCATCGCAAGATAGGCGAAGGCGGCCGCAGGTCCCAGCGTAATGCCCGGCCCGGGATAGGTACCCGCCATCACTGAATGCATGTCGTTGCCCACCGCGTACAGGCCGCGAATCGGCTGACCCGCAGCGTCAAGCACGCGTGCGTGCTCGTCGGTGACCAGACCGCTGCTGGCGCCGATGTCGCCGGGAAACAAGCGCACCGCGTAGTAGGGAGCGTTTGCTAGCGGGCCCAGCGTGGGATTCGGTGCGAAGGTGGGGTCGCCGAGGTTGCGCTCGTACAGCGTCGTGCCGCGTTGGAACTCCGGGTCGACGCCTTCCTTAGCGTAGCGCCGGATGCGCTGCGCGCTGTCTTCGAGCGCATCGGGGTCGATGCCGAGTTGCGTCGCGAGTTCGCGCAAGCTCGCGGCGCGAACCACGTAGCCTTCGGCAACGAATGCCGAAACGTCGCGTGCGCCGGGACGAATCATCCCCAAGCCGTAGGCGCTGACTGCGCGCTGGTCGGCGATCAGGTACGCGGGGATGCTGGGACTCGCCTGGTGCGCAATGCGCATCGCGCGGCCGAACAGGTGATAGGAGAGCGTCTCGTTGAGGAAGCGCCTGCCGGCCTGGTTGACGACCATCGTGCCGGGCTTGCCGCGATCCATGATGAAATGCGGAAAGACAGCGGTGCTGCCGTCGACGCGCGTTCGCGCCGAAACAGGCGCCCACAGCACCGGCTCGAGAGCCGTCGGCGCCGATGCGCGCGCCGAGCGCCAGCGCCAGGTCGAGCGTGGTGCCGGTGGTGCCCGGCGCCGTCGGCGAATAAGGAGCAGTCGAACCGAGACGCTGCTCGCGCATCGATGCATGGCGATTGAAGCCGCCGCCGGCCAACACGACGCCGCGCAGCGCGTGCAGTTCGCGGAGCTGCCCGTCGTGTTTCACCGTCAGCCGAAGGCCCGCCCCGGAAGGCTTCAACGAGATGACGGCCGCCTTGGTCCAGATGGCGACTTTGCGCCGCTGCAGCGAATAAAGGAGCCGCGCAACCAACGCATTGCCCATCACCAGCCTCGTTCCGCGCGGGTGCGCCCGGCGGTCGCGCAGGTGTCGCGCGAACAACGCCATCGCGTAGCGAAACGAGCGCCACGACTTGGTCAGTTTCATCAGGTGCCCGATATCCTGGCGGTCGACCATCATTCCACCAAGGACGGTGAATTCCGGAATCGGAGGACGCACCAGCGCGAATTCGTCGCCGAGCAGACGACCGTCGAACGGCAACGGTTCAAGCGCCCGCCCGCAGGTCGTCGCACCCTCGACATCCGACTGGTAGTCGGGGTGCGCAGCGAACGCGCGAAAATGCACGTCGGTCATTTCGTCCAGGCGCCTGATCGCGAGAGGACCTGCGGATGAGGAATGCATCGAGCAGAGCATTGTTGGCGCGAGCACCGATGACATTGCGCAAATACTGCCGCGCGTTGTCGATACTGTCCTTTGCGCCTACCGCCGCGGCGAGATGAGTGTTCGGCACCCACGTCGTGCCGCCCGAAAAGGCGGTGGTCCCGCCGACGTGCGCGGTGGACTCGAGCAGAAGCACACGGCCGCCCTTGATCGCCGCAAACAGCGCCGCCATCATGCCGGCGCCACCGGCGCCGATGACGATGATGTCGCACACCTCGGCGGCGGACGCGCCGGGTGCCCCGGTCGCCGTGGATTGCTCGGTGGGCCTGCCGGCACTCACCGCGCTCATGTCCGCACCACGATCGTCTTCAGCTGTGTGTAGTAGTGCATCGCCTCCACGCCGCGCTCGCGGCCGACGCCGCTGGATTTGTAGCCGCCGAACGGCGCTTCGAGACCCACGTCGCGGAAGTTGTTGATGTAGATCTGGCCACACTCCAGGCGGCTCGCGAGCCGGTGCGCCTGCGCGAAGTCGCGAGTCCAGATGCCGGCGACCAAGCCATAGTCGCTGTCGTTGGCGATCCTGACCGCGTCGTCGAACGTGTCGAACGGAATCATCACGCCGACGGGTCCGAAGATTTCCTCGCGCGCGATCCGCATACCGTTGTCGACGTGCGTAAACACTGTCGGCTCGAAAAAATGACCGTGCGCGTAGCGGCCGTCGGCGAGCCGCTTTCCGCCCAGCGCCAGGCGCGCGCCTTCAGCTACGCCGATGGCGACGTATGACGCCACGCGGTCGAGTTGCTCGCCGGAGATCAGCGGGCCGATCGTGCAGTCGTCGACGCCAGGTCCGACCGTGATGTTGGCGCGAATACGGGCGATCACCTTATCGGCAAACGCATCCATGGCGCTGCGCTGAACGAGGATGCGCGCGGCGGCCGAACAGGTCTGTCCGGACAGCATCAATAAGCCGGGTACCGCGGCGTCCGCGGCCGCGTCCAGATCCGCATCGGCAAAAACGATGAACGGGGATTTGCCACCCAATTCGGCGGTGACCGGAACGATCCGCTGCGCGGCAGCGCCAAGCACGCGGCGGCCCGTTTCGACCGATCCGGTGAACGTGATTTTTCTGACCTTCGGATGCTCGACCAGCGCCTGGCCGGCCTCGTCGCCGTAGCCGGTGATGACGTTCAACGCGCCGGCCGGCAGTCCCGCTTCGATCGCCAGTCGCGCCAATTCGAGCGCCGTGGACGGCGTCTGCTCCGCGGGCTTGCCGATCACGACGTTGCCGGCGGCGAGACTGGGCGCGGCGCCGCGCGAAAATTGGTTGAGCGGCGCATTCCAGGGCACGATCTGCGCCGTGACGCCATAGGGTTCGCGCAGCGTGTAGACGAGATTGTTATTGGTCGCCGGTATCGTATCGCCGTAGACCTTGTCCGCGAGTCCGGCGTAGAACTCGAAAAAGCGTGCGCTGGTCTCGATGTCCCGCCGCGTGCGCGTCAGCGGATGGCCCGAATCCAGCGTCTCGAGGCGTGCGAGCGGTTCGACGTTGGCGCGCAGCAGTTCGGCGAGCCGATGCAGGCGTTGTCCGCGCTGATAAGGCTGCAGTGCGCGCCAGGCGACCAGCGCGTGTTCGGCGGAGCGCACGGCGCGATCGACGTCGTCCGCATTCCCGCGCGCGAACAAGCCGATCACCTCGCCGGTCGCCGGATCGGTACTGGCGAAATACTCGCCCGACGCGGGCGACTCGAAGCGGCCGCCGATAAAGTGGCCGATCTTGCGCATCGCGTCCGCGCCCGGCTTTGCGTCGAGCGTGACCGGAAGATTTTGCGTGGACGCAGTCACGCCGGCCGACTCAGCCACGCCGCGCGCCTGCCGATTCCGCGGGCACTCATTGTGGGATAGTTCCCTTGACCACCGTTCGCCGCATCACGCGACGATGCTTTTGCATCTCGAAGTTCGGCAACGCGCGATGCAACAGCCAGCGGTTGTCCCACGCGATCACGTCACCCTGGTGCCAACGGTGCGTGTAGACGAACTGCGGTTGCGTGGCGTGATTCAGCAGACGGTCGAGCAATGTGCGGCTTTCCTCCGCCGACTTGCCCACGACGTGCGAGCAATAAATACCAAGATACAAGCTCTTCTCACCGGTGACCGGGTGCGTGCGCACCAGCGGCTGCTCAACCGGTGGCGACGCGACCTTCTCTTCTGCGGAGAGCGCGCGCTCGTCGAGCACCGTGCGCATATGTTCGAGACTGTGCACCACCTTCAAACCGGCGATTTCCGATTTGACGTCGTCGGGGAGCGCCGCGTAGGCCTTTAGCAGATTGGCGAATTGCGTCTCGCCTCCGTCGGGCGGCAGCTCGATCGGGTTGAGAATGGTGACGAATGTGGGCGCGGCGCGATACGACTTGTCGCTGTGCCAGAAAAAGTTGGAATTCTGGAACGGCTTGATATTGGGATTGCCCAGTTCGTCGAGATTCGAAACTTCGTGCACGGGGCTCATCGCAGAGCCATCCGCATTGAGTACGTAATGTCTCTCCACCGGCCCGAACATCTCCGCGAACGCGATCAGCGCGGCGTCGGACAGCTTCTGGTCGCGAACCACCAGCACGTGATAGCGCTCCAGCGCGTCGGCGATCGCACCGCGCAATGTTTCAGGCACGGCGCCGGAGATATCGACGCCCGTCAATTCCGCGCCGAGCACGCTGGAGACGGGCGCGAAGCGAGGCCCGGTGGAACTTGCCGGCATCGACGCGGCATTACGGCCGTCGATCGTTGGTCGTCGTGTCGCACTACCGTCGTTCATTTTCCGGTCCTCAAAAATGATGCCCCAACTCACTGGCCGCCAAACTGGTCCCCAAGCGGCGCCAAACTAGTCTTCCAACTCGCGACATTCAGGTCATCGTCCAGCCGCCGGTCACGTCGATCGTTGCGCCCGTGAGGTATGACGAGCGGTCCGAGGCCAGGAAGGCGACGACATCGGCGACTTCGCGCGCTTCGCCTTCGCGCGCCAGCGGAATGTGCTGTTCGAGCCAGCCCGGATCGAGCGAGCGCTTCGACACTTCGGTCATTACCGTCGATATCCGGCCGGGCGCAACGGCATTGACGCGAACCTTGTGCGGGGCGAATTCGCGCGCGACCGCTTTGGTCAATCCCACCATGCCTGATTTGGATGCGACGTAGTGCGCGCCGCTCATCTGCGCGCCCATGCGGACGGCAATCGATGCCACGTTGACGATCGAACCGCGGCCGGCTTTGCACATCAGCGCGCCGATGTCGCGCGACAGCACGAACGCCGACGTGAGGTTGATCGCCATCACGTCGTTCCATTCGGATACGGTCATTTCCAGAAACGGCGTTCGCCGTCCGTTGCGCGGTTTTGGCGACACGCCGGCGTTGTTGACCAGCACGTCGATCGGCGCGCCCAGCCCCTGCGCTTGGGCGACGACGCGCGCCAGATCAGCTTCCGACGAGACGTCGGCGACGACCGGCAATGCGACGCCCCCGCTTTCGCGAACCATTGCCGCGGTCTCATCGAGCTCCGCAGCGGTGCGCGCGACGATGACTACTTGATGCCCGGCCTCGGCCAACACGAGTGCTATCGCGCGGCCGATGCCGCGGCCGGCGCCCGTGACGATGGCGGTCGTCGTCATGCGCGGTCCGGCCACGACAGCAGCGGCATGCGCGCGTCAGTAATCACGGCGGGGCGCGAACACGTCTAACGTCACCGCGGGCTCGGTGCTGACGGTCCGGCTCTGATGGACGACATTCGGGGGCACGACCAGCACGTCACCCCGCTCGAGCAGATAGCACCGATTGTCGACCTTGTACTCGAGACGACCCGCAAGCACGTAAATGAACTGCTCGTTGGGATGCGAGTGGGCCGGGTTCACGGCAGCCGCGCTGACCCGGTGCATCGCCAGGGTGGCTTCGCTACCGAGACAGAGCTTGCGTTCGACGCCGTCGCGAACGGCTTCCCACGGAATCGCGTTCCAGTCCACTGGCAAAGGATCGTGCATCGGCGGCGTCCTGACTGTTCGTTGCGGAGATCGCTACTTCGTCGAAAATTTCACGCGCGGCAGATCGGCGGGCAGGTACGATTGATCGGCCATCTGGCCCCAATCTACCGCGGTCTTCAGGTCGCCCTGGCGGATCATCACGTTCGCCACTTCTTCCAGTCCGGCAACGTCGATTTCGCCGCGGCTCCAGAATTTGAGCTCCACCGCGTGCTCGATCGCCCGCGTGATCACGTCGAGTTGCATCGAGTCGCCGAATTCCTTGACGATCAGCTTTGCGGCGTCCTGCGGATGAGCGTAGACGTAGTCGACCGCATCGCGTCGCGCGGCCAGGATTCCGCGGATGACTTCGGGATGTTCCTTGCCGTAATGCGCGGTCGTTACGCCGACGTTCTGGGTGAAGTGCTTGACGTAGTCGGATGGACGAAATACCGGACGATACCGATCGTGGCGTGCCGACCACAGCGGCTCGTTGATGAAGGCGGCTGCGACGCCGCCCGACTCGAGCGCCGTCAGCCCCGCCGGAATCGCCCCGGCCGCAACGATCTGTACCTGATCCAGCGGAACGCCGGCAGCCTCCAGCGATATTTCAAGCAGCGCCTTGCTCACCGACTTGGCTGAGGTCACCGCGACTTTCTTGCCCGCGAGGTCCTTGATGGAACGCACGGGACTGTTGGGCATCGTGACCCAGAGATTGTCGGCGAGCTGCACGCTGTTGGCGGCGACGATGCGCACGTCGATGCCTTCGCGCACCGCTGCCAACACCGCGGGCGGCCCGACCTCGCCGTATGGAAGATCCCCGGCGAGAAGGTTGCGCATCGTCGTGCCGCCACCTTCCGACGTCAATACGCCGGTGATATCGACGCCGTATTTCTTGAAATAGCCGAGTTGCCGCGCAACTGCGAGCGGCATGCTGGCGATATCGCTGCCCCAGTGCGCGGCGACGATTTCGATGGCATTGGCCAGGGACGGCAACGCCGCAACGGCGACCACGCCGAACTGCAGTAGCGTACGAACGACAAGCTTGCGAACCATGGATCTGCTCCTCCGTTGCAATATGGATCGCGCGTAGCCGGCGCGACCCGTGCGATCAAATTTGTTGCGCCGCAACAAACGAGTGCGCCGCATCGGCCAAACTTTATAGGCCACTGTCGCGCGCCGTTCGCAAGCGCTTTTTATGTATACTTGCATGCAAAACGTAGTGCATCCTATCCTCAAGAAAATGGTTTTACAAGACCTTTTGGCAAGCCAGCGGGTGAGTGCCCGGGCTCGCGTCGACCGCGCCGGCGCGACGGCGGACAACGCATCCGGGGCTGGCCGTAGCCGCTGCTGGAGTTCATCGCGATGAGTGGGCTTGTCCTCGGGGGCACCAACTTCGGCTATCTGAATTCGTGCTCGCTCGACGACGCGCTGGCGCACCTCGCGGGATGCGGCATGCGGGTCGTCGAGTTAGGGCTTGCCGCTCCGCACTTCGATCTGACCACCGCAACGCGCGACGATGTCAACGGCTTGCGCGCGACACTGGATCGACTGGAACTGGACTGCTGCTCGGTCAACGCAGCGGAACTCAACTTGATCAGTCAGAACGTCGGCGTCGCCCGCCTGGCTGTCACGCAGTACGCTCGCTTGATCGAAGTCGCCGCCGAACTCGGCGTCGATACCGCGGTGATCGTCCCGGGCCGGCAACATCCGTTGCGCCCTTGCCCGAGCGAGCTGGCCTTCGACAATTTCCGCGCGCAACTCGCCACGCTGCTGCGCTGCGCGGAAAAGCATCGCGTGACGATTGCGCTGGAAACGGTACCGTTCGGGTTTCTGCAGCGTACCGATGAGCTTCGCGACTTCGTGATCGAGGTCAATCATCCGCTGCTGTCGATGGTCGTCGATTGCGCCAACGTGTTCATGCTGGAGGATCCTGTCGACGCGCTTCGCGCGGGACGCCCCGCGATGCGTCTGTGCCACGTCAGCGACGCGTGGAAGACGCGCTGGGCCCACACGTCGATCGGCAGCGGCGAAATCGACTTCGCCGCCATCGGCAAGTACCTTAATGACGACGGTTACCAAGGCGTCACGATCTATGAATTGATGGACGCGCACGACCCGGTACCGCGGCTGGCGCGCGATATCGCTGCGCTCGAATCCTATGGATGGCACACCGGCCCCAGCGCCAGCAATGCGGCGCGGCACTGACACCACCGACACGCACAGGAGGTAGAACATGGCAGACACCGACGCCAAGCAGCCGCATTCCCATCCATACGCGGAGATCGGTCGCGCGACGCGCGAACGATTGGTGGGCACCGAATCGAAGAACGATCGCAAGGCCGCCGACAGCCTCATTCCCGAACTCGCCGCGCTGTCGGACGACGCCAACTGGGGCCAGATCTGGTCGCGCCCGGGTTTGGAACTGAAGATTCGCAGCCTGTGCGTTATCTCGGCGTTGCTGGCGATGGAACGCTACAAGTATGCCTATGGACACATGCGCGGCGCACGGCGCATCGGCATCACGCGCGAGGAACTCGCCGAAGCGGTGACGCAGCTCGTTTTCTATACGGGGCTGCCCGTGGTTCATGAGGGGCTCGCCCTGGTGGCCAAGGCGTACGACGACGAACCGCTGCGTTGACGGAACAGGCAACGCGCCAAGGCCGGTGCAGCCGATAAGTGTCGGCAAGCGCGGGCTGCGGGCCGCAACAACAGGAGGAATTGTGAAGACGAGAAGATTGAGCGGTGCCGAAGCCGTCGTGCGCGTGCTCGAAGCGCAGGGCGTCAAGTACGTGTTCGGCATTTGCGGTCACACGATCATCGGCGTGCTGGATTCGCTCGGTCGCTCGAAAGTCCGTTTTCTGAGCATGCATCACGAAGGCGTGGCGTCGCACGCCGCCGATGGGCTCGCCCGCCGGACCGGCAAAGCCGGCGTGGTGCTCGTCCACGTCGGACCGGGACTCACCAACGCGATCACCGGCATCGCCAACGCGATGCACGATGCCGTGCCGATGGTCGTCATCAGCGGCAACATTCAAAGCTATTATTTCGGCCGGCATGCACATCAGGAAACCAATCTGCACGCCGATTCGAACCAGGCCGATTCGCTGGCACCCTTCACCAAGCGCGTCTGGCGCGTGCAAAAGCCCGAGGCGTTGATCCCCAGTTTGGACGCCGCGTTTCGCCTCGCCGAAACGGGACGCAAGGGCCCCGTGCTGGTCGACGTCGCGATGGACGTTTTCTCGTTGCCGGTGGAGATGCCCGACCCGTACATCCCGTCGCTGCCGCCGTCGCCGCCATCGATAGCATCGAGCGTCGCACGCGATGTCGCAGCGTTATTGCGCGGCGCCAAGCGCCCGGTCCTCTATCTGGGTAGCGGCGCGGCCGGAGAACTGGGGACGCGCTCGGCGCTTCGCCTGATCGAAGCGCTGAATATGCCCGTCGCTTACGAGTTGCTCGGCAAGGGCATCGTGCCCGACGAGCACGAGCTTAACGTTGGCGTCACCGGCTTCTGGGGTTCACCCGCCGCCAACGACGCCTGCAAGCATGCCGACGTGGTCCTTGCCGCCGGCACCAAGTTCGCGGAGCTCGACACGTGTTCGTGGATTCCCGGCGCCGTGTTCTCGATCCCGCCGACGCGGCTCGTGCATATCGCGATCGACGCGGAGGATATCGGCCGCTCGTATCGACCCGACATCGGGCTCGTGGCCGACGCGACGCTGGCCCTTGCCGCGATCGCTGACGAGTTCGCCGCGGGTTCGACCGCGCCACGTCTCGACGCGACACTGGCGAAGACGCGCACCGCGTTCGCGGAAACACTGCGGGTGGCGCAGACGACCGCCGGCGTGCCTGTGCATCCTGCGCGCGCGGTCGCCGAGGTCGGCAAGGCAATGCCGAAGAATGCGGTGCTCGTCGGTGACACCGGCTGGAACAAGAACGGCGTCGCGCAACAACTCAAGACGTCGGACCACCGCGCGTTCCTCGCGCCCGGCAGTTTCGCGACGATGGGTTTTGGCCCGACGGCAGCACTCGGAGCCGCACTTGATGGCTCGGGCGCGCCGGTGATTGCATTGATCGGCGACGGCGCGTTCCTGACGAGCATTTCAGTCGTCCTTACCGCGGTGGAAGAAAAAATTCCCGTCGTCTGGGTCGTGATGAACAACAGCGGCTTCGGCTCGATCGCCGGTTTGCAGCGCCTTGGCTTTGGCACTGAGTACGGCACACGCTTCGACACGTCGCTGATGGACTTTGTCGCGCTGGCGCGCTCGCTCGGTGCGGACGGCGCGCGCGTGAAAGACGTCAACGAAATTGGCGACCTGCTGCGCGCCGCCATCGCCGCGCGCAAGCCTTTCCTGCTCGAAATTCCGACCACCAACGATCCGGCGCCGATCACCGGTGTGTGGGACGTGGTGGATCTTTACAAGCGGAATGCTGAAGCGAACGCGGCCAACGCGGCTTTGGCGCCAGGCGCATGAAGGTCGGATTCATTGGCACGGGCAGCATCGGCACGCCGATGGCCATCCGCCTGCTCGAGGGCGGTCACGACGTGATCGTCTGCGACGCACGCGACGAGGCGACAGCGCCGGTGGTCGCGCGTGGCGCGAGCGTCGCCCCCACGCCGCGGGAGCTCGCCGATCAGGTTGAAGTTATCGCGCTGTCGCTGCCAACGAAGGAATCGTTTCGCGCTGTCACGCTTGGCCCGCAGGGTTGCATCCACGGCAGCAAGCTCAAAATCGTTATCAACACGTCGACGATGGGCATGCCCGTCGTGCAAGAAATCGCCGGCGAATTCGCCGCGCGCGGCGTGCACTTGGTCGACTGCCCGATCTCCGGCGGCATCCGGGTGCGGCCGCGGGCACGCTGTCGGTGATGGTGTCGGGTGATCCCGAGGCCGTGAAAACGGTCGAGCCGCTGATCTCGCTGTGGGGAAAAATAACGATCGCGGGCACCGCTCCGGGCGCCGCGCAGGTGCTGAAGCTCACCAACAATATCCTGTCGATCGTCGCGCTGGTGGCGACATCGGAAGCGTTTGTCATGGGCGCCAAGGCAGGCCTGGACCCCGAAGTCATGATCGCAGCGATCAATGCAGGGACTGGCCGCAACAGTGCGACGACAACCAAGTTTCCCGTGTCGGTGCTCGATCGCAGTTTTCAGTTCGGCAGCAGCATCCACATATTGATGAAGGATGCTGAGCTGGCCATCGAACAGGGCGAAGCGCTGGGCGTGCCGATGTGGGTTTGCCAGGCCGCGCGAATGGTTTACAAGCATGTGGTGTTCCAAGGCGCCGGCGACGACGACGTGACCACGCTGATCCAACATATCGAGCGCGTCGCCAAATTCGAATTGCCGAAAACGCGATGAGACGTTCGCTGAGGCGCGCCCCTTCCTGCCATCGGATCGAACGCGCCCGTGCCTGACAGCGTGTCGACTGTGCGTCCCGGCGTCTACGAAAACTGGCATCAGTGGCAACGCGTCCAGCACGGCGCCGGATGCCTGGCATCGCTCGCGTCGGAACTGGGCCGCCTCGGCATTCGCCGTCCATTCCTCGTCACGACGCGTTCGCTGGTGCAACACCCGTTGCTCGATACGGTGCGCAACGCCGCGGGCGTCGCGTTTGTCGGCCAATTCTCCGACGCGCATCCGCACACGCCGCGCGCCGTTGTGCTCGCCGCAGCCTCGAAGGCAAGAGAAGCGAGGCCCGACGGCATCGTCAGCTTCGGGGGCAGCACCGTCGTCGATACGGCGAAAGGTATCGCGTTCGCGCTGTCGGGCGACATCGCCGCGCTGTCCGATTTCGACGCGTACACGCGAGAGGCTGGGCACGACAACCTTTTGCCGCGCCAGCCGTTGCCGCATATCGCGTTGCCGACGACGCTGTCGGGTGCCGAATACAGCCGCGACATCGGCATCACCAACGAACAACTGCGCAAGAAGGAGCTCTTTCGCTACGACGCGGTGACGCCGCAGAGCGTTTTGCTCGATCCGCAGCTGACGACTGCGACGCCTCACCGTCTGTGGGCCGCCACCGGCATCAAGGTCATGTCCGACGCGATCGAGCAACTGTACAGCCTCTCGTCGCACCCGGTGATCGACTCGCTGTGCCACGCCGCCATCCGCGCGTTCTCCGACTATCTGCCGGCGTCGCTCGACAGCGGCGGAATGGCAAACGTCGACGCACGCCTACGCTGCCAGATCGCTGCCTGGGAGACTCTGTTCGGCATGCACAACGCCGGCACGCGCGTCGGCATCGGCGGCGCGCTGCGACACCAGCTCGGCGGCATGTTTCGCATTCCGCACGGCGAAGCCACGTGTGTGATGCTGCCGCATCTGCTTCGTTTTAATTTTCCCGCGATACCGGATCGCTACCGCGCGCTGGCCGAAGCGTTGCGCGTCGATGCGCCGGGACTCGACGACGATTCGCGCTTGCGGGCGGTCGTAGCGCGCGTCGACACACTTGTCGATAGCTTGGGACTGCCGAGACGCCTCGAGCCGCTTGGCGTTCGTCGCGCCGATCTACCGGCGATGGCAAAAAACGTGATACACGAATCGTCGCTTGCATTCAACCCGCGCAAAATCGACGACGAGATGCAGCTCATCCATCTGCTCGAAGCGGCTCTTTAGACGCTGACCCGAATGACCATGAAGGAGACCGCCATGACGACTGCACGATCCAACGTTGCGATCATCACCGGCGGCGCGCGCGGCATCGGGCGCGGGATCGCGCAATCTCTCGTCAAGGCGGGTTACAAGGTCGCGCTGTGGGACCGCGATGCGGCGGGCGCACAGCGTGCCGCCGCCGAACTGCGCGAACACGGCGCGGCAGCGATGGGCCTCGACTGCGACGTCGCCGACTATGCAGCGATCGAAGTCGCCGCAAATGCGGTAAGGGACGAACTTGGCACGCCGACGTTGCTCGTCAACAACGCCGCGACGCGGCATCGCGCGCTGCTCGAAGACTTAAGTCCGGCAGACTGGAACGACGAAGTCGCGATCAATTTCACCGGCGTCTTTCAATGCACGCAGATCGTAGGGCGCATGATGCTTGCTCAAGGCCACGGCAATATCGTGAACATTGCGTCGCTGAGCGCGCATAGCGCGCATGTGCTGCGCGGCGCGTACACGCCGACCAAGGCCGGCGTGCTCGGGCTCACCATCCTCACCGCGGTCGAGTGGGGCCCGCGCGGCGTCCGCTGCAACGCGATCAGCCCCGGCATCATCGTTTCGCCGGGCAATGGCGACGTCTATGCCGACGACGAACTCAGCGCAGGTCGACGGGCGTTCGTGCCCTTGGGCCGGCTTGGCGACGCCGGGGACATCGGCGACGTCGTTGTCTTTCTCGCTTCAGACGCCGCGCGCTACATCAATGGAGTCAATTTGCCCGTCGACGGCGGCACTACGCAGACGTTGATCTCGATGATTCCCACGATCGGGCCCGAGGGCCAACATCTCGCATCGGCCAGCATGGGGCTGCGCAGGCCCACAACGGCCGACTGACGACGGAGTCGATGGTGCGTCGCAGCACGATGGCGCCCGGTCGTGACGTCAAGGGAGCGGCTAAACATTTTGCCGATCTCGTAAACTATGATGTCGTTTACTTGCCCAACGTAGCAACCCTCCGTGCAACGTCACCTGACTCTTTTGCCTTCCATCTCCCAAGGGCTGGCTGACTTCGCCATTCGTGCGGGCGCTGATTTTCCAGCACTGGCGCGCGAACGCGCGGTCGACGCGATCACCGACTGCATCGGTTGCGTGCTGGCGGGTGCGAGCGAACCGGTGGCCTCAGTGGTCAAGGCAGTCGTGCCGACGGTCCTCGACGAAATCACGGCTGATCGGTGGTGATGCGCATGCTTCGCCGGCCGACTCCGCGCTGCTGCATGGAACGCTGGCGCACGCGCTGGACTTCGACGACACCAATCATCCTGCTTATGCCCACCCAGGCGCCGTGCTCGTGCCGGTGATGCTTGCGTTCGCAGCGCAGGAAAAATTGCGCGGCGCAGACTTGGTCAGCGCCTACATCGTCGGTTTCCAGATATTCGGCAAGCTCGGACGCGCGCTCAATTTCGAACACTACCGACGTGGCTGGCACGCGACGAGCACATTCGGCGCGCTGGCGGCGGCAGCGGTGGCAGCGCGACTGCTGCGGCTCGATCGGGACCGGGCCACGGCCGCCGTCGGCATTGCCGCGTCGGAGGCCAGCGGCGTGCGAGCCAATTTCGGCAGCATGGTAAAGCCTTTGCATGCCGGACTCGCGGCGCGAAACGGCGTGCTGGCCGCGCTGCTCGCGCAAGCGGGAATGACCGCGAGCGCCGATGCGCTCGATCACGCGCACGGCTTCATCAACGTTTTCAACAACGGCAGCCAACCCGATCTGGACGCGCTGGCAGACTGGTACGCGCCGCTGGAGATTCTCGGCGAGAATGCGCTGGCGCTGAAAGCCTATCCCGCCTGCGGCGCCACGCATCCTGCCATCGAAGCGGCGATTGCGTTGCGCGAGGACATCGAAGGCAAAGCCGTCGACTCGATCACCGTGCACGCCACCGAGCGCGCGTTCGCGCCACTGCGGCACGTCGTGCCGCACACGCCGTTGGAGGCTAAGTTCAGCATGCATTTTTGCGTCGCCGCCGCGTTGCACGACGGCGAAGTCAATCTGGCGACATTCTCGCAACCGAGCATCGACGATCCATCGATCCGCCAGTTGATGGGCAAGGTTACGATGGTCGGCGATCCGTCGTTGTCGAACCAGACGGAATTCCCTGCGCGGGTCGAAGTGCGCACCGTTGATGGCGCCGTGTACGAAAGGTCGGTAGCGCTCGCGCTGGGCAAGCCGAGCCGGTGGTTTTCCAAGGCACAGCTACGCAGCAAATTCATGGACTGCGCCAGACGCACGCTTACGCCCGGCGTAGCGGCGGCCGCGTTTACGGCGTTGCAATCGATCGATCGCGACGTTGCCGCCGAAACCGTGCTCGATAGCCTGTTCGCGCACGCCGCGGCGTCGCAGCGACAAACCGCGTGAGGCCAGCACTGCACCGTCCGGCCGGTCACGGCCCGTTGTCGATGTGAGCGCCGATGCCGCAGCACCGCGGCGCGTTGCGCTGGTCACCGGCGGCGCGCAAGGGCTTGGCCGCGCGATCGCCGAGCGCCTGGGCGCGGACGGCTATATCGTGGTCATTGCCGACAGCGACGCCGCGACGTCGGCCGCTTGTGTGCGCGAGCTTGGCGCGGCGATGGATATCGACGGTGTTGCACTGGACGTGGCCGACGAGCAATCGGTGCGCAGCGCATTCGAGCTTGTCGCGCAGCGCCACGGACGCCTCGACGCGCTGGTAAACAGCGCCGGCATCATCGGCTTGGCGAATGGCCGGCGGCCGTTGGTCGAAGACATGTCGCTGGAGCTGTGGCAGCGCACGCTCGATGTCAATCTCACCGGCACATTCCTGGCGTGTCGCGCAGCCATTCCGCTGATGAAGCGCAATCGCTGGGGTCGGATCGTCAACCTGTCGTCGCGCGCCGGACGCACGCGCACCGGCCTCGGTCACTCGAACTACGCCGCGACCAAGGCTGGATTGATCGGATTTTCGCGCGTGCTCGCGGGCGAGGTCGGCCGCGACGGAATTACCGTCAATTGCATTGCTCCATCGCGCATTGCAACTGCGATGACGCTGTCGCTGGCGGACAGCGCCGCCGCGTTCGAGCGCAATATTGCGGAGACGGTGGTCGGACGGCTGGGCGTGCCGTCGGATGTTGCGGGGGCGGCTGCGTTCTTGTGTTCGGAGGACGCCGGGTTTCTCACGGGCATCGTGATCGACGTCAATGGCGGGTCGTACATGCCCTGAAGCGAAGCAAGGCTGTTACACGTGGCGATTTACTCGCGCGCATTGCTCACTTCGACTAGTGCGGTAAGACGTCAACGTACGGCAGGACTGATGTCAGAATTGGATGGTACTTGTGGCCGAGTACCCAAGATTGGACGATGACATAACTGAACCTGGTGTTTTCCAAGGCCCACACGGTGTCGGCCTCCATCCGGCGACTCATGTCGATGAAGAGCTTGGCACGCTCCGCTCCGTCTGGGAGTCGCTCGCTGCGCTCGTACAATCGATCATAGACGGCTGAGCGATAGCATCCCGAATTGCTCTGACCGGTGTTCGGCCCGTACGCAAGCTGCATGAAGTTCTCGCCGTCCGGATAGTCTGCCTGCCATCCCCAACTGAAGATCGATAGTTGACACGCGGTCTGCGCCACGGACAAGTCGGATGTCGAAAGCGTCTTCATCTGCATCCGAATGCCAATCCGCTCCATTGAAGCATTCCAGACTTTGTCCATGTCGCGATAGATAGCGCCCGCCGAGGTATTGCGCACGAGAACCAGCGGTTGCCCGCCAGGCATGCGCCGATAACCGTCCGCCCCTCGCTTGTACTCGAAACGATCGAGCAACTTGTTCGCAAGATCGGGATCGTAGTCGATCCCATTCTTGTACGTTGGATCGTAGCCCCAGACCCCCGGAGGGATCGGCATCTGCGCGCGCTCGGCCGAATCTGCGTACACCACGTGGTTGATGTCGTTGATGTTTAGCGCCATGACGATCGCGCGCCGCAGGGCAACCTTTTCTGGACCGTAGCCACCGACCGCCGGATCCTGAAAATTAAATGTGCTGTACCCGACCCAAGGCTCATCGTATCGGTACGCGGTTGCATTTCTTGTTTTCAGTTCGGGCGACAGGTCATTGCCGTGAAAAATGTGCGAGGCGAGCGAGGGTGGAACAACCGCAGCGTCAGTCTCGCCGCGGTTGAAAGACAACCACAACGTAGACGGCTCGGCGACGATCGCGATCTCCGCGTGCCCGATCTGTGGCATTCGCTTTCCGCGCATCTGGGCTACCAGCGCTGTATCGCGCGGGTCAGACCCGGCAGCGAAGTCCCATACGAAACCGCGATAGTTCGGGTTGGCATCCAAAACAATCTTCGTGCCGGGGACCCATTGCGTCAGAATGTAGGGGCCGCTACCAACCGGGTGCGCCGCGATGTCGCGGGGGTGAGCTTCGACTACCTCGCGCGCCATTGCTCCCGCGTTGTCGTGCGCGAGGAGGTACAGGAACCGGTAATCCGGAGCGCGCAGATGAAACACCAGCGTGTATCGATCGACGGCGTCGAGGCCGGCTACCTTGGCGTCGTAATCGAATCGACCGGTTTTGCTCGCTGCTTCCGCTAACTCGTCGAGTCCTTCAAATCGATTGCGAAAAAGAAATTGGTATTGCGATCGCACCGCCGGGTCCATGAAACGCTTGAACGAGTAAGCGAAGTCCTGCGCGGTCAGTTCGCGCCGCGCTGATTTGAACGCGGGATCAGGCGTGAAATAAATGCCTTTTCGAATTCTCACCGTCCACGTCTTGCCGCCTTCGCTCGAGACAGGCATTCCGTCGGCGGCTTGCGGAATCAGCTTGCTCGGCCGCGCAAGGTAGTCGTAAGTGAGGAGTCGGTCGAATATCACTTCCAGGACGCTCGCCGAAGCGGCACTCGATGCGCCAGCCGGGTCAAACCCGGGCGGGTCTTCAGGCAGGACGCCGTGCCAAGTCTTGCGGGGATCGGCCGCGGCGAAGGACGTGAGCGGCAATATCGTCGCAATGAGGAACAGCAGCGTGTTCCTGATCGCGAGATAGCTGCGTTGCGGATGCTCCGCCACCCGAACGCGAGGAAGAAACCACGTTGCGAGTACCGCCGGGATCGAACGAAGTTTCATTTCGTTCCTTGTTCGTCGTTCCATCCTGCGTCGCTGCCAGAACGCCGAGCCGCAATGCACGACCTTCGTCGTACCTACTTCGATGACCCCTGTTGCTTTACGTATACCGACGTTGTCTTCTCAGATTCTTTGCCCGGGACTCCACGATACCGACGTGAACGATTTTCCGTCGGCCGCGACGGTATCCACACTGTACCCATCAGGCTTGCCATTGACCTTGTAGACATAGTGCAGCGTCCTTGGCCCGGTGGCTTTCATGCTCACCGTGTAGCCATGCGGGATCGTCGGGCCCACCGGAACAAACTCAGTCCCGTCGGTCTTGCCCTCAGAGACGGCCTTGTAGGCTGGCGTTTCGGTGCGCAGCACGCCCGGCGACGGAGACGAAACAGTGAACAGTTCAGCCCCTTGGTCGGCTTTGGTCGACCGCCATTTGCCGAGGAGTCCGGTCCCGGAACCGACGCGTGTGTAGACGATCACATCAGTCATTGGCGAACCGTCAGGCTTCTTGCCGGTTGTGGTGACCGTCAATGTCTTGCCATCCGCCGAAAGCGCCTTGTGCGTCGAATAGACGACGACGCCATCCTGCTTCATGACTGAGTTCCAGGCGTTCGGCCCGTCAGCAGTCCACGACATCGTGCGTCCCGCCCAAGCCTTGTAATCCTTGCCGTCGATGGCGAAATCATAGCTATCTGTGCTGTAAGCCATGTGCAACATCCCGTTCGGGGCCTTGGAGTAGCTGAACGTATCGCCCACGAGGTGACTCTTCGCGGCATCCAGTTTCCAAGTGCCAACCCACGGACTGTCCGCTGCAAACGCCGGCAAGCTCGCGAACAGCAATGCGAGCAATATCTTGTTCGTCATGATAGACCCCCTCCCAGGAGTGAGAACCCGTCCGCTTTGGTGCTTACCGCGCTCCCCTTTGATCGCAGGTCACCTGCTCGGCGCGACGGAACGGGGTGCCGCGCCTGCGTGATTGTATTCCTACATGCGGGCAAGGGAGCCGGCTGATCCAGAACGAAACGTCAATCGTCATCATCGGACACTGGCTCGCGCTCCCGCGTGAGCCTGCGCCTCAGCGCGTGAACAGGCCGGGACCGTCGACCGGCGCCGAGCGCGGCTCGATGGCGAGTTCGACGTGCATCGGCTGCGCGCCGCCGAGCGCGAGGACGGCGCGGCCCGCGCTCGTGTCGAGCTGCAAGGAGGGACGCGCCCCGAAGGCTCCCGTACCGCTCGACACCGAGCCGTGGTACTCGGAAGCGTCGCAGCGCGCGTCGTACCTGAAGCCGGTGCCTGCCGGCGTCTGGGTCACCTTGCAGCGGAGATCGTCGCTGCCGAGTACGAGCGCCGTGCCGCTGCGAATCTGTCCGCTCTCGAACAAGGTGAGATGCCCGCAGGCGACGACGACGTGTGCCCGCAGTACGGCGCTGCCGTCGCCGGTGAAGGTCCCGCGCACGGTACACGCGGTTCCGGGCCCAATGTAGATCCCCTCGCTTGCCTTCGCCGCGCCGTTCCACTGTACCGCGACCTCATGATCAGCCGCCGCCGTGCGGGCAGCAGTGACGAGCGGCGCGCCGAAGTAGAGGAGCGCGGCGAGGACGAGTGGCGGGATGACGAGCTTGCGGGCAAGACCATACTTGAGGTTGTCGTTGCCGAACGCGGTCAGCGTCATGCCGCGGCCGGCAAGCGCGACATTCAGGCCCACGCTGATCGAGTACAGCGCCGCGCTCACGCCGCAGGTAAAGCTGATGAGGCCAACGCCCACGCCGCAGCTCGCGACCACGACGCCTCGCCCCGCTCCGCAGGCGATCGCAACGACGCCGATGGGAAGAATGCCGATGGCGACGACGCCGACGGGCTGCGTGCCGACTGCGATCCAGGCGGGCTCACCGTCGGTGCTGGAAAAGAGCTTCATGGCAGAGACCGGTACTACGATCCGCGAAAACCGGCGTTGAATGCGCCGGCGGTGAACGCACTGTACGACACCTTGCCGCCCACGTCGATTCGTCCGCGCCCTACACGACCCGCCGTATTCCGCGCCTCCAGCGCCGACAACTTGTCCTCGTCGAGGCGTTCCGCGAGCGCGGTCGTGCGAAGAACGTGATTAGTTTGTCACGTTTTTGTCACGGTCAACAAAAGAAAAGGGTCAGCAAGTAACGCTAACCCTTTGCTTAATTTGGTAGGCCGTGTAGGGATCGAACCTACGACCAACGGATTAAGAGTCCGCTGCTCTACCAGCTGAGCTAACGACCCGCAATGGATGCTTGTGTGAGTGATGAACAGCCGTCAGGCAGATCATCATCACAGCAACTATTGGAGGGTGAATTATAGGCGAAAGACGGACTTTCCGGCAATCCAAAGCCCCGCCCAACCGCTCCTACGGCAATATGAAGAAGCTGGTCGCCCGTGCGCGTGGGCAAAGCTAGAAGCTGATCGTCATGGGCTTGGGCGTAGGTTGCTTAAACTGTGGATATCGCCTGACGACTTGATCGATCGATTTGTCCTCGGGAACGCAATTGGTCGTGCCATCTACGCAGAGCGTCCCCGGCAGCCAATGGATCGAGCCGCCTCGCAGATCGGACTCGTAGGCCCATGTGGAGGCACCGGTGCGCCGAAGTTGCACGTACGGCGGCACATTGGTCTCGCGTCCCAAATAGTCCTTCTGGTTGTTCGATGTCGTCAGCGCCATTCTGAGGACGTCCGGCTGGGCGCCCACATACTGCTCAACCAATGAATAATTGAGTATCGGCTGGTCGGTAAGGATCGCAACGCGGTGATAGTAGCCGGGGTCAAGCTGCGACGACGCGATCGCGCTTTGTTGCGTCGGATTGAATCTGAGTTCGAGGTTGAGGGTATAGCGCCCCGCCGCACCTGCCGGGGTCGTCAGGGCGAAGCTGCCATCCTTGTTGTAGGTTGCCTGATAGTCGTTGTGATTCCCGAAGATCAGGAAAGTGGGTTCGCTGATATCGACCGTACTCACCGCGACGGCCCCACTCTCTTGGCCAAGTTTTCCTTTGTAAACCACTTGAAGCTGTAAATCGGTCGCGTTGATGGGAATCGGCTTCGTCGGCGGAAACGTAAATTCCGTCGGCTGCGTTGGAAATGTGCGGCTGACCGAGGACACGCTGACAGCATTGGAAATGGTGATCGATTCCTCCGCCGCCCGACAGCCACCGCCAGCAAAAGCCGGGGCGCCGTATTCTCCCGAGAGGTCGGGCTGATAACAATTGTTGAGATGATATTTGGCGACGGCGACCAACGTCGCACCCTCCGGACCCGCGACCATGTCGTCGTAGGGCGTGGTGTTCTTCACTTTCAGTTTCAGGGTGCGGAAGCCACACGGCGTGCCACATCCCGACGTGGTGGTGTCGTCGGGCGTGTGGTCGACGATGGCGAATACGCCCGCATCCGGCGCTTGCACTGACAACTGTCCGCGAAAGAAATAATTCAACAGGCCCGCCGAATAGCCGACGGCCTTCGGAATGAGGAATTTGTAGGCGGCGTCGATGTTGTAATGATTAATGGCGAATCGTCGCTGGCTGTTGGTCGGCTGTCCGGTTTGCGGATCGACAACGGTGAATGTGGCGCCGTATTGGGCCAGGTCTTGGTCGAATACCGAAAAGGTGGATGCGTAGTCGTTGGAAAAAGCCGCGCCCGTCAAGGGATCCTGTCCGACGGTCTTCAGCATCGCGATTTTGCACAGGCTCAAATCAGCGCCGCACTGTTCGGCGACAAACGACGAGTTTGTGACAGGCAGGAATGTCGGATTGTTGGCGAGTTGCGCGATCGTGAAATCCTGCGAGCCCGTAGGAACCGGCGACGGAAAATCCGCGTTGGCGAGCGCAACGTTGTTCTGCATCCGAAAGTTAGTGCCTTGGGTCACGAAGTTCAGTGACGAGTATTCGGCCATGCCGGCGCCGCCGTTGATCCAGAACGAGCGGGGAGTCGGGAATTTGGTGGCGTAGGTTGGATAGACTGGGGTGGCCGCGGCGGCATACTCCTGCAATCGTTCGGCGACCGAGCGAGACAGCGCGCGTTTTTCGAGTCTGCTGACATTGGTGATGGGAGGCACGTCCTTGCCGCTCCAAACATCCAAGTGTGAGTCGTTGCGGGTGTGCTGGGGTTGGGCCATATCCTGAATGTGATGGATTACTTGGCCTAGGGACTGAAACATCAGGCCCCACTGCCCCTTGCGGTCCGTCTCAGAGTAGGACGTCGTCAGTGCGTCGTAGAAATATCTACGCGCATCTTTATACGAATTCTGCTGCACGGTATCCGGCGGCGGAAAAACAGGGTCGTCGGCCAGCGCCCAGTCTGCCGAGTTCCAATTGCCAAGAATAGTTGCAGCGAACGAGTTGAGTGGACGCGGTTTGCCGCCGACGAGATGCTGTGGGTCCATGAAATGGTTCAATGAACGCAGGCTGTCGTCCTCGAACATCGCGCCGCACGCGACTATGTCGATGCTCGTATATGAAAGACCGGGTTTGCAACCGACATTCGGGGCATCGGTCGGAGCCCTGCCGACGTCCAAATTGTTGATCGCCGCACCGCCCTCGGTGGGAAATGTCTGGTTTGCGACTTTTGGATCGAGCCCCAACGACTGCAACGTGTTGTCGCTTATGGCGAGTTTGGCCGACGCCTTGCTCAAGTCGAAGTGTGTCGATATCTCGTACGCAAATGCACGCGTGGCCGCGAACGAGACCAGGCAACATAGGAGAAGGGATTGATAGGTGATCATTTCAAGTAAGGCTCCAAGATTTCACGCGGATCACCGCATTCGTTCGGGGGCGACCTGTCGAAATGCGTCCAGTGAAAACGCCACTCAATCTCTGGATGGGCCGCCTGCAATCGATCGCTTTCCTTGACAAGAGCCGCGGTCATGCGTGGATTCTTAGCCCACAAGCACCCATACAACGCCATCGGGCTTTGCGCGTCGAATATGCGCGCGTACTGTTGACTATCCAGTGCAGCAATTAGCTTAATCGTCGTCCCGTCGGCCCAAACCGTACGCACCAAGTCCCCCGTCCAGAGCAGATTGCCGATGTAGCGATTGTCTTCTGGACCATTGCCAGCGTAGATTTGGTAGCCCCCTTTGAAGACATACATGCCCGGCTGGTTAGGGTCCAGCACCAGTGGTGCCAATACCTTTTCTCTAGGCACGGGCAGCGGTCCCCACCCTGACATCCGAAACACACCTTCCGAATCAGTGATGGCTTCCGCCGTGTACAGCACAGGACCGCCCGAATGTCCTGTGTAGTAGTTAAGTTCCCAGATCACATACGCGACGGCTCCCTCGATAGGTTTGCCCGTTTCCTTGTCTACCACTTTCGCGCTGAACGGCAACGCCGAGTACTCGGTCGCAATCGCACCTGAGCAGCACATCACCAGCAGCACCCCGAGCGCCATTCGGAATCGTTTAGGCATCGCCACCTCACTCAGAACGAATCCAACCGCCAGACCCCATCGCTGTCCCTGATGACGGTGACGAGGTAGAAGTATTTGCTTCCGTTCGACATTCGTGTGACTCCGTACTCTGCGGCGTCCTGGTTGATCTCGGTCAGGCCGATCGCCGACAGGCTCGCCACGATTGCGCTCCAATGACCCGCAAGCGCGTCGTACACCGCGCCGAATCCGGGCCGCTGCGTCGCGGTGAGCGCTTGCAGCGCGGACGTCTTCGATCCGCTGGCCAGGGCCGTCGAAAAGCTGCGCCACACTGATTGGCGAGCACGGTCCACCTGAGCGCGGCTCTGAACAAGAATCGGCAGACGCTGCAGATACTGCTGTCCGGCGATATCGGTAACACGCACGGTTGGACGATACACCCCAGGCGACGAAAAGCTCATCGTTGCCACCTTGTTGCCTGTCGCTTGCGGCTGAACCGAGCCGGTCCCCAGATTGAGGAAATCGATACGCGCGATCGGCACGTTGCCACGATTGCTGACGAGAACGTTGTTGGCGATGGCGTCGAACCCCGCGTCGGCGTCGACACTCACCTGGAACGGCGCTGCGCCGGTGCTTTGCACGTTGACGGTCTGCGTCACGACGTGCCCGTCAGGCATGGTGAGATTGACGACCAGACTATTTGCGCCGGGAATGAGCGGCAGATTGTTTACGAAGAAGTTGCCCATTCCATCGTTGTTCGCAAGCTTGTCCGTTGACCGTGATCCCGCTGTTGTCGGGAGCGACGAACGTCCCCTCGACCAAAGTGAAATCCGCGGGAATAGTCGCTCCGTTCGGAGGTGACGTCACGTTGAGGCCAGCCGCGGCAACGGTCATGCTTACCGGAGCGGACGTGACCACCGCGTTGGTGCTTCGATCGCTCGCGCCGTGAGCGTGTAGTTGCCCGCGATTGGATTCGACCAGCTGAACCCATAAGGCGGCGCACTTGCGCTGCCCAACAGTGTCGCGCCAGCGTAGAAATCGACACGCTTGACGGTCCCGCCGACTTCCGCCGCCATCGCGGTCAACGCAATAGGAAACCCCGCGGGCAGCATCTGCCCGGACGCGGGTGCAGTCATCGCCACAGTCAGGCCCGTGACGACAATATTCACGGCCGGCGAAGTCGCGCTGACTCCGCTGGCCGTCACCGCAGTTGCCGTGAGCGCGTGGTTACCACTGGCCAATCCGCTCGCCGTAAAGTTTGCCGTGACTTGTGACGAGCCGCCTCCGCTGACGCTGCCGAGGAGGACTGCGTCGGCGTAGAAATCGACGCGCAGGATACCCGCTGTCAACGCGGTCGCGCGTGCGGTGATCGCCACCGCCTGGCCCGCCGCATACCTCGCGCTCGAGGCCGGCGCAGTCAGAGCTACAGATATGTTTGGACCACCGGCAACGGTCGTCGACACCGCGGTTGACGTTGCGACCGCGGCGAGATTGGTAGTCGCGCGGGCGACAAGCGTATACGTGCCGGCGGCGACTCCCGTCCAGCTGAAGCTATAAGGTGGCGTAGTCCGGGTCGCGACGATACTACCGTTAGCGAGGAACTCGACTTTGCTGACGCTTCCACCGACGACGCTGGCGCTAGCCGCGAGATCGATCGTCGCCGGTGCCGCGAACGAAGTTCCCGCTGTCGGGGCGGTGAGCGTGACGACCGGCAGCGAGCCATTGCCCACGATCACCTTGACCGGCGCCGATGTTGCGCTGGGTCCGGAGACATCGATCGCTCTCGCGGTCAGCGTCTGCGCTCCAGCAACAGGGCTAACCCAGTCCGCGCTATACGGCGACGTAGTCGCGCTCCCCACGAGCGTGCTCCCGGCATAGAAATCCACGCGGCCGATGCTGCTATCCGGTGAAAGGGCAACGGCACCTAGGGTCAACGGCACATTCGGCGGAACCGTACTGCCGGCGACTGGTGCGGTCAGCACAACTGACGGCGACCTTGGTGCCGCAAGTACCTCAACGAACGCGGCCGCCGATGCACTGGCGAGGCCAAGATCATCGAAGGCGCGCGCGACCAGAACCCAATTCCCTTCCGGCGGGTTGATCCAGCTCCCGACGTAGGGAGGGGCGTACACCGTGGCGATCACCGTATTGCCGACGACGAATTCGACGCGTTGTATCGGCCGCGTGGTGCCTGTCGCTGTAGCCGCGAGCGAAATCACATTACCGGGTGCATAGACTTGTCCACTCGTCGGCGAAGTCAGTGTTGTCTTGGGTGCTTGGTCGCCGCTGATCACATACAAAGGGACCGTTGCCGAGGTCGCCGAATCGCCGAGCGAATCGGTCGCACGCGCGGCCACCAGATGCGCTCCCAAAGGAGCCCCGCTCCATAGAAAAGCATAGCCGCTGGGGACGGCGTTCGGCGAAGTTAGACTGCCGATGACGGTAGGACCGTCGAGAAAATCCACGCGAGCGATGCTCGATGCCGGAATGGTCGAACCGGGCGATGCCGTCGCGTATAACAATGGCGACGCTGTCCCCACGAAGTCCAACCGATGCGGCAGGCGCCACGAGCTTGACGGACGGTGACGGTGGAGGCTGCAACACCGAGAATTGCGTCTTCGTCGATTGATAGCTCAAACCCGCAACGGTGGTGGTCTGAAGCCACACCAGATAAGACAAGGAGATCGCGGTATTCGCCGGCACGAGAGGCAGCGTCCAGTTCACCAAATACGGCGCGCTCGCTGCGCTGCCCGCGACCGTTGCGCCACCGCTGCACCTCGAACCGTCGCCGGTTGGACAGACAAGGAACGCAACACTCAGCAGAGCGTCGCTGCTGGTCACCGATGCCTGCAAACCTATCGTCGGCGTTAGAGTCTTGTCGACGATCGAATTTGCGGTTGGATAGATCATGGTCATCGCCGGCGCGGCGGCAAATGTCGATGGCGACGACATCGCCGCCGCAAGCATCGAGACCGTCAGCGTGAACCTCCACAGTGGCACGTAGTGCAAGTCTTTATTCACCAGTCAGGGCCCTGGCGACGCTTGGTTGATGACCTGGATGATTTCTGGCGATGCCGAACCGTTGAAGGGGCCGCCGCCTCGAAATACCGCACGCAGGCGATGAATGCCCAGCGGCAGCGAGAACGGAAACGTGGCCACGCCCGCTGTCAGAACCGCCGAGCCAAGCGTTGTCCCGCCGTCGTCGAATTCGACCGTCCCGCTGAAGCGAGCATCGGCAACCGCCGCGCGAAGATTCAAGAACTGGCCCGCATTGGCTGGATTTCGGTCCGCGGTCAGCACCAACGGGACGGGACGGTCGTTGATCCTGGCAACAAACGCATCACGCTTCTGCCCATCGAACATGGGCGCAGCCTGTGCGGCATTCGCGACCACGAGATCGGATTTCGCGTAGCCAGCAACGTACGCGTTGCCGAAATTGTCCACGGCCAGTCCCGTCGCCACGCTTTCGCCGCCAAGCGCGGCCAGATGAACGACCCGCGAGCCGTCGCCGGAAATTTTGATCACGAACGCGCCAACAGTGTCGACACCCTGCAATCCGTTCGCCATTGGAACAATCTCGTCGATGTGGACGACGGTTCCCGCGGACGTGACGTTTCCTTGAATGCGCTGCAGCAGCAAGTCGCGATAGGCAGAAGCGGTGCCCGACGCGTAGATAGCTCCCGTGGCGTCGACGGCGACTTTCACGGGAAGCGCGTCATATCCTTCGACCAGACTTCCCCCGTCAGTGCCCAGCGTACCGACGAAGGCCCACGTCTTTCCGTCGGTTGCGAGCTTCGCCACGAAGCCCGTTTCGCGCTCAACATACGGCGTCTGAGGCCGAAAGGTCACAAGCGACTGGAACGAATTCGCGGTGCCACGGAACGGTTGAGTCGCAGTCTTGCCACCAATGACAATTCCACCGTCGGGAGCGAGCGCGATCGACGTTGCCCGATCGACATCGGCGCCGCCGAGTCGCGCGACGAACAGCAGCGCGGTTCCCGTCGCATTGACCTTCGCGACAAAGGCGTCGCGATGTTGCGCGTCCACCGTGTCGGGCGAGCCTGCGGTGACAGGCATTTGGTCGGATGTCGCCTGCCCGGCCAGGTAGCAATTGCCCGCGCCATCGACTGCGATGGCATACGCCGTCGTCGCGGCATCGACACGCGATTGCGGCGCGGCGAGATCGGGTGCACCAACGCGCGCACCCGGACGCGACAAGTAGGTGGCGAACACGGTGGCGCCGTCCGCCGATCTGAGCTTGATCAGATACGGCGCACTCGATGCAATCAGCGAACCGTTCGGCGTCGGCATGGAGGACAGCAACGCGCCAGACGTGGTCGCGAGGCCTGGACCAGCGACTCCGCTGAAGTAGATTGCGCCAGTTGCGTCCACAGCCAGCGCGCGAATGGTCATCACCGCGGGATCGATTGCAGAACTCACCGTCTGCACCGCGCCAGCAAGCGTCACCTTGAAAATGTACTTGGCTCCAGCGCGCACGTACGTGCCACGGCGCACCGGAAAATCCGCCGAGTCGCCGTATGCCGCGACATACACGTTCCCCACGGCGTCGCGCGCTATCGCCTCGACCTGGCCGCCACCGGCGAATTGCGCCGTGCCAGAGGCAATGGCGCCGACATACGTCCAGATACCGGAACCGGTAATGTCCGGCGCCCTCCCGCCGACAATCGTCGCCCAATCCTGCGTGCCGCCGAGCGGACTCAGTTTGCTGACGAACATCATGTCGAGACCCGCGTTGGTAAAACGCGTCGAACTGATTCCAGGAAAATTGCTTGATGCGACCGATCCGGCGACCAACGCGCTTCCGTCGGGGGCTACGACAACGTCGAATGCAGAGTCGCCGCCGAATCCTCCGAGGTAGGTCGCGTACTCGACCGATGGGCCGGCGGGTGGCGGCGGCAACTCGGGTGACAGCGTCGTGACAATCCTAAAGCTCTGATCGGCCGTAGTCAGAGGAACGCCGCCGCTGGCGGCTTGCGAGGCACGGATCGTGCACGTTCCGACCAGGAGTGGCGTGACGAAAGAGCCTTTGACCGCGCATACGGCGGGTGTGAGTGAGGAAAAGGTGACCGGAACGGCCGATGCGCCGCTCGCCGAAAGGGCTACAGGGGAGGAATTGAGGGCCAGATCTCCGGGCGACATAAAGACGATGGCACGGGTCAACCCGGTGACCGAAAAGTTGCGGTCGACGCTGGTCGCCGCATAGAAGTTGGCGTCGCCCGCTTGCGCGGCGCGAATGGTGCACGTGCCGGGAATGATCAGCGTTACCTGATTTCCTGCCACTGCGCAGACCGAGGAAGTGCGTGACGAAAAACCGACCGGCAAACCCGACGACGATGTTGCAAGTAAGGGATCCGGCAACGAGCCCAGCGTCCAATTGCGAATCGATGCGAAGTTGATCGTCTGGCTCCCTTTGGCGACAGCGAAACTCTGGTCGACGCTGGCAGCGGCGCTATATACCGCGTTACCCGCCTGTGCCGCCCTGACGGTGCACGTGCCCACTGTGCGGAACACCGCCGTGCTGCCCCCGACCAAGCAGATCGTCGGCGTCTGCGATGACAGCATGACAGGCAGCCCGGAGGAAGCCGTCGCCGCGAGCAGCAACGGGGCGCTCGACACTGTTTGCGCGATGGGCGGCGCGAAGCTGATCGTTTGACTGGTAGACGCCGCCGCGCTCGACCAAAGCACGCTAGTGACAATGCAAAGAGCGGCGATCACCGCGACCCGTCGCGACGCGTGCAGCGTAGCGATGTGATGCCGCATACAGCCGTTGCGCGAAAATCTTGCCACCACGAAGCCCCTTTTCTATCGGTTCGTCGGCGCCACAGCGATCCGAAGCGATCCGCTATTTCCGTGCGGCCGAACGATGCGTTACGCGCGAAATCGGCTCGCTTCACTATTGCGGCCAAGATACGGGACGGCTCAGCGCCTAAACAACTGTTGATAGCTACAGGTAATTTTGCGCGGCGCGCGAGGCGAACACCGGTCGCCAGAATGATGGCGGTGTGCTCGCAGATGTGATTTACGACCATCGATCTACTACATCTGATCTAGATCATCAGTCGTATAGACATGCAGCGTTACGTTGTGCCAACAACCACCGCGACGGACCACACCACGCGAAGCACGGCGCGTGACGATGCAGTCGCGTTATGATTCCATCGCATGAACATCCGCGCTCTCATCTTCGACGTCGACGGCACGCTCGCCGATACGGAGGAAGCGCACCGACTATCGTTCAACGACGCATTTGCAGCGCAAGGCCTGCCGTGGCGATGGAGCCAGGACGAGTACGCTGACTTGCTGAAGACGACCGGCGGCAAGGAACGGATCGGCGTTTATGTCGACGCCCTCGCGGCGGATGATGCGCAACGCGCGGAATTGCGTCTGCGCATTCCTGAAATCCATCGCCTGAAGACCGCGTTCTATACCGAGCGCGTGCGTACCGGCGGGCTGGGACTGCGACCCGGCGTTCGCCGATTGTTTGCCGAAGCAATCCAACATAAAGTGCGCTTGGCAATTGCGACGACGACCACGCGCACCAGTGTCGAAGCGCTGCTCGCCACGGTAGACCCGCAGAGGCCACGCTGGTTCGACGTGATCGCAGCGGGCGATGACGTCGTACACAAGAAGCCCGCCCCGGATGTCTACGAATTCGCGCTGCAGCGCCTGGGTTTGCCCGCAGCCGCATGCGTCGCTTTCGAGGACTCGGGCAACGGCCTGCGCGCGGCCAAGGCGGCGGGGCTGTTCACCGTCGTTACGCCGAGTTACTGGACGCGCAACGAAGACTTTGCCGATGCCGATCTTGTGCTGGAGACCTTGGGTGATCCTGAGCGGCCTCTCACCCATGCGGATGCAGCGAAAGTTGGCAACTCGATGCTCGGCCTGACTGAGCTTTCCCGCCTGTTCAGGCGCTCCTTTCCGCTCCAAGAACGCGCGGACTAGTCGTTTAGGCGACGCCGGGTCGGCAGCACGTTACCGTTACCTGTGGCGGTTCACATCCCACCGCGTATGATGAACGCGGGTGCCTAAAAAATAGGCAAGGGATAAAAATGAACAAGAACGTCCACGCAAGCTGGACGCGTGCATCGCGCGCGCTATCGCTATTGTCGTCACGTTCGTCGCCGCGCGCATTGCTGATCTGCATCGCACTGACAACGACGTTCGCTTCTTTCGATGGTCGCGCCCAAAACGCTTTAACGGCCGATCCGGAAACGATCGCTCGAATCGCCGTGCGCTTCACGCCCGGCCTTCAACCGGCCGCCGGCGAGACGATCCCCGAGGCGGTGGTGACGCAACTGCAGAACACGCTCGGACGCAAGTTGAGTGTTGCGCCACCAACGCGCACCGGCGATCAAATACTCGTGCTCGCCGAGCCGGTGACCGTGGGTGAAATGCGGCACCTGCTCAACATTCTGCGCATGCGGGGCGACGTGGTCCGTGCCGACGTCGACCATAGCGAACGCACGCGCTTGGCTGAGAAGCATTCGCCGCGAAAGACGACGGCGGCGACGGCGGAGAAACCGACTGTGCGCCGATTCATTGTCACGTTCTCCGATCCAGAAGCGGCCGAGCTCGCGCACAACAATGCCGCGCCCAAAGCCGAATGGGATCGAATGCTGTCGATCGGCGCCGGCGTCCCGATGCGAGTGCTGCGTCCGATGGGGGGCGGCGCATGGGTGGTCGAAACCTTGGGCGCCGTGACCCGCTCTCGCGCAGCCGAAATCGCCGCAACACTCGAGGCCGCCCCGGGCATCCGCTATGCGACACCCGACTACACGGTAAAAAAGCACGCCTACTTTCCCAACGACACCTACTTTCAGAGCGGCCGCCAGCGCGACCTGGCCAATCCGCTGACGACGTCCTATTACGGCATCGATGCGCCCGAAGCGTGGGACATCACTGCCGGTTCCGACATCGTCGTCGCCGTCGTCGACACCGGGGTGCGGCCGCACGGAGAATTTAACGAGCGCTTGCTCGACGGCTACGATTTCGTCAGCGACGCGGACAATTCGCACGACGGTCTCGGCCGCCACCCCGACGGCAACGACCCGGGCAACTGGCACGCCAAGGACGAGTGTGACGACGGCGATCCCGCCGAAGACAGCGATTGGCACGGCACGCACGTCACCGGCACCATCGCCGCCACCGGCGACAACGCCGCGGGCATCGCCGGTATCAACTGGTACGCAACCGTATTGCCGGTGCGCGTGCTGGGAACCTGCGGCGGATCGGACAGCGACATTCTCGACGGCATGCAATGGGCCGCGGGACTGCATGTGCCGGGTGTCCCGGACAACACGGACCCCGCCAAGGTAATCAACATGAGCCTCGGCGGACCGGGCGAATGCGCCGATCAGTATCAGGCGATAGTCGACGCTGTCCTGGCGCGCGGAACTTTCATCTCCGTCTCCGCGGGCAACGACAGCGCCGATATCGAAGGCCAGACTCCGGCCGACTGTTACGGCGTCTGCACGGTCGCTGCCACCGACCCGTACGGATTTCTGGCGAGCTATAGCAATTACAGCGTCAGCGTGGACATTGCAGCGCCAGGTGGCGACCAGGATCGCTACGGCACCGAGTACGGCATCTGGTCGACGCTCAATACCGGCACCAAGGGCCCCGAGTTTTCGACCTACGGCGCTTATCAGGGAACGAGCCAGGCTTCGCCTCACGTGGCAGGCGTGGCCTCGCTGATGCTCAGCGTCAACCCGTATCTGACGCCGGCGCAAATCAAGTCGATCATGGCCGAGACCTCATCCTATTTTGCGCCGACGTCGGAATGCCGGACCAACGAAGATTGCGGCGCGGGCATCGTCAATGCCTACTACGCGGTGAAGGAAGCGGTGCGTCTGGCGAGCAACCCCAACTATCAAGGCCTCTGGTTCAACCCCGCCGAATCGGGTTGGGGCGTCAATTTCGCGCACCAGGGTGATCTGATATTCGCGTCATGGTTCACCTACGACTTCAGCGGCAAAGGCATGTGGCTGGTGATGACCGCGGCAAAAACGTCGGGCAGCACTTACAGTGGGCAGCTGCTGCAAGGCACGGGACCTGCGTTCGACTCGGTGCCTTTCCCTCCCCTTGGCAGTCCCGGCGGCGCCGTCGCCGGCGGTCTCACCGGCACCGGTACCATCACTTTCAGCGACCCCAACAACGCAACGTTCTCGTACACGCTCGGTGGCGTCGCGCAGACCAAGACGATCACGCGGCAGCTCTTTGGCACGCAGCCAATTTGCTCGTTCGGCGACGAACCCAATCTCGCCTTGGCGACCAACTACACCGATCTGTGGTGGGCGTACCCTGGCGGCTCCGAAGCCGGCTGGGGAATCAACCTGACGCATCAGGACGACATCATTTTCGCGACCTGGTTCACGTTCGATCACGATCGCACGCCGATGTGGTTGGTGGTGCAAGCCAACAAGATCGCGACCGGCGTATACGCAGGCGCGCAACTCTTCCGCTTGTCCGGGCCCTCGTTCAACCAGGTTCCCTTTCCACCGCTGGGCGGCCCCGGTGGTCCCGCGGGATCGAGTGTCGGCAGCGCGCGATTCGCTTTCGCCAACGGCAACTTCGCCACGTTTACCTACACCGTCAACGGCGTCACGCAATCCAAAGCGATTACGCGCGAAGTATTCGTTCCACCTGGAACGACATGCCAGTGAGGGACTGAGTACGAAACAGTAAATTGAGGTCGCACGAAAAAGCGGTCGATTACGTCGCGCACGCTTCGACGACCAGCACAGCGCCCGTTTGCTAAACTAGGGTCAAGCATGCGATGCCGGCGGTGTTGGCGCCTGCTGCAAGTGCCAAGCCACAGCATTTTCCGCTCGCATCGTATCGACCTTCGCCGACCAAAGTACGCGTGATCCCCGCTTCCGATGCCCGCCAGTTGTACGCCGAGGCGCTGCGCGCTCACGCACGAGGCGATCTCGCGACCGCTGAATCCCTGTACGAACGCGCTTTAGGTCAGACGCCCGACGATGCGAGGCTGCTGACGCAAGTCGGCATGCTGCGGCTGCAACAGAAGAGACTCGATGAAGCCGCGGTCGTGCTCGAGCGCGCGATCGAGATCGATCCGTCGTCAGCGGCGCCGTTCGCCTGGCGAGGCGAGGTGCTGCGACAACGCGGCGACTTGCAACCGGCGATCGAGGCGTTCCGCGCAGCGCTGACGCGTCAACCCAACCTGGCTCCGGCGCTGTTCAATCTCGGCTTGGCGCAACTCCACGTCGGCGACTACGATGCTGCGCAAGACGCGTGGCAGCGGTTCCTCGAGGAGCGTCCCGACGACGTGCGCGTGCGCCGAGAACTCGGCGATCTCGCGTTTATGCGCGGCGACTTCGATCGCGCGCAAGACTGGTACGAGCAGCAACGGCAGCGGCTGCCGGAGGATCACGAGGCTTTGTACGGGCTTGCCGCGACGTTGCTCAAAAAACGCGACGCGGCGCAAGTGATACGCCTGCTCGAACCGCACGTCGCTGCGTTTCCGCATAGCGCGCGGGCGCTCGGTTTGCTCGGCAGGGCGATCGCCGACCAGGACCGTCTTGATGACGCTCTGGGCATCTGTCTGCGCGCGGCGGCGATCGCGCCGGACGACGTCGATCTCCTTTGCCAGACTGCCTATACCTACGAACGCCTGTGTCGGCTCGACGATACGATCCGCTGGCTGAACCGCGCCGCGGCGATCGCGCCGACGGACGCGCACATCCAGAATTCGCTCGGCGCCGCGCACCTCAATCTGGCCGAACCGATGCTGGCGATCGCCCATTTTCGCAAAGCGGTGGAACTGGACCCGGCTTTCAAGGAAGCGCACAGCAACCTCCTGATGGCGCTGCACCACGTTCCCGATGCCGATCCTGAAGCCGTGTTGGCCGAGCACCTCAAATGGGCGCGGATGCACGCCGACGTCCCGGTCATGGCGGCGCACGCAATGCGCAGTACGCGCGTTCCGACGCGGCGGCTGCGCATCGGCTACTGCTCGCCGCGCTTCGGCAGCGGCCCGCTCGAACGATTCTTCCTGCCGGTGTTGCGCGCACACGACCGTCGCGATTTCGAGATTACCTGCTTTGCGTTCTCCGATGTGTACGACGAAGGCGCGCAGAAAATGATGAGCAGCGCCGACTCGTGGCAATGGTGCTCGCCGTTGGACGACGTCGCGCTGGTCGATGCCATGCGCGAGCGTGGAATCGATATTCTGGTGGACCTCGTCGGACATTGCCCCGGCAACCGGCTTGCCGCCTTGGCGCGCCGTGGCGCGCCGATCCAGATGAACTGGATGGACTACGTCGATACCGCCGGCATTTCGGCGATGGACTATTTCGTCACCGACGCCGTGCACACTCCGGCTGATACGACGCAGCGTTTTACCGAGACGATCGCGCAACTCGAAGGCACGCGTTTTTGTTACCGTCCGGTCGACCATCTTCCCGCGGTCCGCACCACTCGTCCGGCGGGCACGAGTATCACGTTTGGCTGCTTCAATCGCTTGTCCAAGATCACGGCGCGAACGGTCGCGCTGTGGGCGTCAGTGTTGAATGCCGTGCCTGACTCGCGGCTGCTGCTGAAGGCGACGGCATTCGCTTCCGAAGAGACGCGCGCGCACGTGAAAGCGCGATTCGCAAAATTTGGTGTCGCCTCGGAGCGCATCGAACTCCGCCGCACGACGGCTGAGCGCGAAATGCTCGGCGAGTACAACGAAGTGGATATCGTGCTCGATCCGCTGCCGTACAGCGGGTGCACGACGACTTGCGATGCGCTGAGCATGGGCGTGCCGGTGATCACGCGTGAAGGAACGCATTTCGCCGGCAGACACGCGACGTCGCTGCTGACCGCGGCGGGTTTCGGCGCGTGGATTGCCAGCAGCGACGAAGGCTTTCATCAAATTGGCGACCGAACTCGCTGCTGCGATCGTTCAGGGGCAGCATCGACCGTGGAAGAAATCGCGCCCAGTTCCTCGGGTCGTCCGTATGCGACGCCGAACAATTCGTGCGCAAACTGGAGCGAATGTATCGCGAGCGCTGGATTGCGTTCTGCGAAAAGCCCTGACGGCCGAGGCTTGGAGTTCGCGTTATCCGACTAGCGACTTAGCCGCGGCGAACCTCGGCCGATGCGCGCATGGGTGGCGGCGTCGACATCGGTGGTCGTATCGCCATCGGAGGCTGCGGCTGCATTGGCGGTCGTGTTGCGATCGGGGGCTGCCCGGGCATCGGCGGTCGCATCGCCATCGGAGGCTGTCCCGCCACTGGCGGGCGCCCGCCTTTCGGGTATCCGCCGTGGATCGGCGTCGGATACGGGGGCTGGTACCTGGGCGGACGGACCACGACGACCGTCGGCACGTAGAACGGAACCCCCCACCACGCGCCGCCACAGTTCAGCCATGTATAGCAACCGTAACCCGGCGAGTAGGTGGTGTACTGCGGCTCGTACTGGGGTTCGTACTGCGCCTGGTACTGCGCCTCATACTGCGCAGCGAGCCAGTCCGAGGAATACTGCGGCGCATACTGCGCGGGGGGCGACTGGGTAACGATTTGATACGACGGCGCGGAGGACGCGGCGCGCGCCGCACCCTGAGCGACCTCGTCCTGCAATTGGCGAACGCGCTCGGCAAGCGCGCGTACCTCGGCGTCGCGCAGCGCATCCCGCGCTGCGGCGTTCGGCTCGGCTTCGCGAGTAACGCTGATCACGCGTGCGTCGGCAGGCGGAGTGAGATTGCTGATATTGAAGCCGCCGGCGGCGTCGACCCAGGTGTAGACGTCGGCCGAGGCGATTTGCGCAGCCATGCAGCCCGCCAGCATCGCCGGCAGTCCGGCCCGAAGCATGCGAACCAATTTCATCGATCGCCACCTCCGTCGTTCACGCCCGCCGTCGTTCGCCAGCGATGCCACTATGCTAAGACCACTGCAAGAGGCGCTGGTTCGGGCCCACCAAACACCAGTGTACGCCCATCAGGTGAATCGCTAAACTGGGGTATGCAACAAGATTCGCCGCTCGCCTCGATTCGCCTCTCCGTGCATGCAACCGCGGTTTCCGTGGCGCGCCGGCATGCGCGCGCGGGAATGTCGATTCGGCGAAAAAACGATTCCCGCCGTCATCATTGCGGCCCTCCCGCCCTGGACGCAGTTCGCGCGCATCCACCTGCGCGTTTGTCCAATTATTCCCGGGAGGGGCCATGTTTTCGTTCTCGTTTCATCCCAAGCTCGTCCACTGTCTGCGCGAAGGCTACGATCGCACCCAGTTCCTCGCCGACCTGGGCGCGGGCCTCACAGTCGGGGTCGTAGCGCTTCCTCTGGCGATGGCGTTTGCCATCGCATCCGGCGTCTCGCCCCAGGCAGGCATCTACACGGCCATCGTCGCGGGCTTTCTGATTTCGGCGCTCGGCGGATCGCGTGTCCAGATCGGCGGCCCAACCGGCGCGTACATTGTGGTCGTCTACGGCATCGTCGCGCGCTACGGTCTTTCCAACCTGATCATCTGCACCTTGGCGGCAGGGGTTTTGCTTACCGCGATGGGATTTCTGCGCCTCGGCGGACTGATCCGTTTCATCCCCGTCAGCATCGTCATCGGTTTTACCAACGGCATTGCAGTGCTGATCCTGTTATCGCAGGTCAAGGATTTCCTCGGGCTCACGCTTACCCTGCCGGACGAGTTCTTCAATCGCTTGCGGACACTGCTGGTCGGCCTCACCGAGTTGAGCGTGCCTACGGTGATCGTCAGCGCGCTTTGTTTGGCCGTACTGTTGCTTTGGCCGAAGCCCGTTCGTTCTTCGGGCCAGGTGTTGGAAGCGGTAGCGAGGACCGAGTCTCCGGCAATGCCGGCGGCGCCTCCGGATGCGGCGCTCAGCAATGCCACGCGTCGCGGCACCGGCTTGCTGGTGCGCATGCCCGGCCCGATCGTCGTGCTGGTGCTGGCGTCAGTCGCCTGCGCGCTGCTCAACATCCCGCTCGAGACCATCGGCACGCGGTTCGGCGGCATCCCGACCGGCCTTCCCGATTTCACGTTGCCGGTTGTCACGCTCGGCGCGCTGCGAGACCTGATCGCGCCGACGATAACCATCGCCCTGTTGGGCGCCATCGAATCGCTGCTGTCCGCTCGCGTCGCCGACTCGATGATTGGCGACCGGCACGACCCCAACCAGGAATTAATGGCTCAGGGCATTGCGAATATCGTCGTGCCTTTTTTTGGCGGCATACCCGCAACCGGAGCGATCGCACGCACCGCGACCAACGTCAAGACCGGCGGTCGCACACCTGTTGCGGGGATGATCCATGCGCTGACCCTGCTCGCGATCGTGCTTGCTGCCGCTCCGCTGGCGAAGTTCATTCCGCTCGCCGCGTTGTCGGCCGTGCTGGTCGTCGTCGCCATCAACATGGGCGATTGGAAAGCGTTCGTCGAACTGCGTCGCTACTCGATTCCGTATCGCGTCGTGCTGCTGACCACGTTCGTCGTCACGGTTGCGTTCGATCTCTCCACGGCGGTCGAACTCGGCTTGCTGCTGGCGAGCTTGTTTTTCATCTACCGCGTATCGGACCTGACCCGCGTCGAAGCGATTGCGACCGGCAACCCCACCGTCGCGGCCTACGGGGTCTTCGGCGCCCTGTTCTTCGGTTCGGTGGCCAAACTCGAGCCCTTGCTCGACTTCGGCGCGTCGACGCGGATTGTCGTGCTCGACATGCATCAGGTAATCAGCCTGGACAATACCGCGCTCGAGACCCTGGATTCATTGCGCCGCGCACTCGCCGAGCGCGGCGGCGCATTGCTGCTTTGCGCGCTTAACGAACACCCGGACTTGCAGGTGCGTCGCTCGGCGTTCGGTCAGGCCCTTGGCTCGGCCAACGTGCTGCCCGACTATGCGTCGGCACTGACGCGCGCGGAATCGCTAGTTTCCGCCTAGGCCTATTCGCTTAGCACCGAAAAGACCGAGCCAGATCTGCACGCTGAGGACACCCATGATCGCCTGTCCGAAGTTCCCTTCCCTTCGCTGATGCCGTCTGAGCAGCGACTCCACCTTGACCGGATTGAAGTATCCGGTCCTGCGCAAGGCGCTTTCGCATAGGAGATCTGCCGCGAACGCAGGCAGACTCTTCGCGCAACCATTCATCGGTCGGGATCTGGAATGCCCACTTCTTGCGATCGGTGATTGCCGGCGGGAGTATGTCTTTCATCGCTCGCCTGAGCACGTGTTTTTCGCGCAGCCATTTCATTTTGACGCGCGGCGGGATGCGTGCGCAGAATTCGATGAGTTCGTGATCCAGAAAAGGCACGCGAGCTTCGACGGAATACGCCATCGACATTCGATCCAGACTCAAGACAATGCCGTCCCCAAGCCGATGCTTGAGGTCCATGTACTGCATTTGCGCGAATGGATGCCACGTCGCGAATGCCGCGGGAGGGGCAGGCGCATCTTGCATGTCGCCTTGCCGACGCAGGGCACCGAGGGTATCCGGCGACAGGAGTTCCTGAGCCGCACCCTGACTGTGCAGATGGGTAACGCTGCCGACGTAACGCTCAAAGGTCATGTCGGAGCCGCCGGCCACCGTTGCCGCCGCACCAGGCCAGCGACGACGGATCGCTGGAACGCTCGATAGCAGTCGGCGCATCGGTCCGGGCAGAAGAAAAAACGGCTGCAGGACGCGTAACGTCGAATACCACGAATATCCACCGAAGATCTCGTCCGAACCCTCGCCGGTGAGCACAGCCTTCACCTGCGCCGCCGTGGCTTGCGCAAGCATCAGCTGGCCAACCGCGGAGCCGCCCAGCGGCGCATCCTCGTTGTGCCAGATCGCCTTGGGGAATCGCTCCCAGTCGACACGCTTGCAGACGATTCGATTTCCGCGCAGCCCATATTGCGGAAAATCGTCGAGGCCTTGCTGATGACGGAGTTCATCGAACCTCGCGTCCTCGAATCCAAGTGTAAACGTGGAAACGGGTGTGGGAAGCATGCGCGACATCAGCGCGGTCACGCTGCTCGAATCGATCCCCGCGCTCAGCCACGCCCCCAGCGGCACATCGCTGGACAGATGCATGTGAACGCTTTCGCTAAGCTTCTCGCGTACGCCATCCGCCCATTCCTGCTCGGTGGTTCGATGGTCGTAATCGTTGCGCGCTGGAAAGTCGGCGTCCCAGTATTGCCGAATGTCCGCGTGTCCCGCGCGAAAGGTCAGGTAATGGCCGGCCGGCAAGCGCCGGATTCCATCGACCAGCGTGCGCGGCGAAACGACGCGGCCATACGTCAACAACTGTCGCAGCGACTGCAGATCCAGTTCCGACGCGATGGCTCTCGAAGCAAGAATCGCTTTCTGTTCCGACCCGAAGACAATACCTTCCGCCGTGATTGCATAGTGAAGAGGCTTGATGCCGATGCGATCGCGCACCAGCAGCAGCTGCTGCCGGCGAGCATCCCACAGGGCGATCGCGAACATGCCGCGCAGGTGTCGAACGAAATCGGCGCCGTGATCTTCGTACAGATGCGCGATCACTTCGACGTCGGACGCGCTACTGAAGCGGTGGCCCGCGGCCGCAAGGCGCCGGCGCAACTCAACGTGGTTGTAGATCTCACCGTTGCAGACCACGACGATCGAGCCATCTTCGTTGGCGATCGGTTGCTTGCCCGTATGCAAATCGACGATGCTCAGGCGCCGGAATCCCAGTCCGATTCCGGGTGCGAGGAAGAACCCATCGTCGTCCGGCCCGCGATGACGCAAGATCTCCGTCATGCGCTCAAGAGTTGCGCGGTCGACCGGTCGCGCCGTTTCGCTGTGAGCGATGCCGGCGATGCCGCACACGGCTACGCCCGGTCGCAGAACGTGAAACCGACTCCCTTCAAGGGCCGCTGCCCACCAACGCACCACAGCGAGCAGGCAGCGACGGCGCGGCCCATCATCCGACCGGCAACGATGCGCGCGCCTGCCTCCGGCGCTGAAACGAGTACTGCCATGGGCCGATTTTCATTCTTCCGATCAGCGCGTGGGGATGAAAGCCGCACTTTAAGTGGGCGCGAAGCGCCGGAAGGTTTTCCGGTAACGTGGCACGCACTACCCGGCGCAAGCCGGCACGCTGAAAATGCGCGAGTTGATGGAAGCAGAGCGCGGGCGCCACGCCTTGTCCGCGGTACGCCGGGTGCGTGAACGCATCGAACAGGTAGGCCTCCCCCGCGCCGATCGTGATCTCGCAACCGAGGAAGTCCGTCCATGCACGTCCGGTCGTCGTCCATGCCGCCGAAACGAGGCGCCCCTGATCGCGCGCAGTAAAGCAGACATTTCCTGCGCGCAGACGCTTCAATACCTCAGCCTGCGGCAACTCCGGTCGGAACGCCAGAAAGTCATCGATTTGGCTCTCGTCAAGAATGTCGAACCGCAGCGGAAGTGTCTGCGCCGGCGGATTCACGGGTTGCAGCAACGGCCGTTCTAAAAGGATGAGCCGCCGGTAGCCTAGCTCCGCCGCCACTTTGAACCAGAAACTCTTGAATCCTTGCTCGCGCAGGACGGCATATGCGCGATGCGCCATATTGCCTTGAGGATAGAAGACCGCCATCGGCAAACGCCTCAAATTTCTCCACAGCGGGCAGTCGTCATATGCGCTCCCGGCAGGGATACGCGGTTGTCCGTCTTTTCCCAGGGCCGCCCACGTTGCCGCCGCGCATTCGGCAGTTTTTGCGTGGCGGGCACCGGCATGCCTGTAGCGCCTGTAAGCTATTTCAAGTCACGCAAGGTCAGACCAATCCTAACCCCGCCCGCGCCTGGCGGCAATTGACACCGGATGCGCATCTTGAAATAGATGGCTCGGGCCTCTCCGCGATTGTTCATTCGCGCTTTCCGACCATGCCGGCGCTATTTGCGACACGATATGCGCAGAATGCGTTTGCTGGAACGGAACGAATGGGAAGCAACCGGATGGTATTGAACAAACCGTACTCGCTGGAACGTCTTGCGAGGGCCGTCCGTGATGCGATTGACGGACCGGTTGACGCCTCTGAGAGGCTCTCGCAGCGCGAGTCGTCTTGGTAAGCCGCAAGCTCGTGTCTGCCATGGGGGCAGCGTACGGGCGCAATGGCTGCGCCCGATCCGGCAAGCAGTGCTACATGTGGTATTTGGACTTCGCTGTCGCCACGCAAGAATCTTTGGCCGCGCCTGACAGCGCATCGCATTTTTCCTTGGCAACCTTGTAGTCCGCGGACACCTTGGTCTCTTGAGCATCCGCGGAGGCACTACGCGACGTACGTCTTGCGCGTGCGTCTGCCTTGGTCTTGTCTCGTGTTGCCTTCGCTTCCTGTTGGCACACGTCTTTGTCGTTCCCCTGCTTCGCATTGCATGAGGCATATGCCGACTTATAGTCCGCGTTTGCCTGGGTTACTGCGGTCTTGTACTCGGCTTTGATCTCCTTCTCCGTCTGAGTCGCGGCGTGCGCAGCCAGCGAGACTGACGAGACGAAGACGATTGCGAGCACGGAAGCGATAGTGGCTTTCATTGCATCCCCAAGTTAGTTTGTTGTCGGCCTGAGCGGTCATCGACTAGCGCGGATGTTACGGGTTCTCCGTCATCGCGCCATCAGCGTAGTGCCTGTTGTTGTGTAGGACTGCCTCTGCTTCGACAGGAGGCTCGTTGCGGCCCGCAGCGAACGTTATCGACTAGCGGTTGCGGCGCCCCATTTGAATCAGGGCTTTCCTCAACGTGACCGATGAACGCTCGCTTTCGAATACCCGCCAAAGGGGGTTGCATTCGACGGCGGGCAGGTCAACGACGGGTTCGGAGACGGACTCTCCCTCTTCGGAGGACTGTTCGCGTGTCTTGAGATTGTCTGAGCGATCATCGATTGACATCGTTTTCACCTCTTCGCCACTGCGCTTTAGTCGGTCGCAATTTCGCCGCTCATTTCGCTCACTTCGCCACTCCGCGAATCGCGTTCCCGATTGCCGCTGCTACGATAGCTTTCCCGACGTCGCCGCGCTATCAGCTAGGGTCCGAAACCATTGTGGGATCAGCGCCTCCTCTCACAGCTGATGCAGCCTGTGCCGACGTCTTATCGTGGGTAACTCCGCTGGCGCCTCTTCGATATCGCGCCCGCACCCACGTAAACTCTGCGCCGAGCAGGAATATCTGCGCCGAGTAATAGAGCCATAGGAGCAGGACCGCGAACGACGCTGCGGCGGCATAGATGGAGGCGCCCGCCGCGCGCCCGAGGTAGGCTCCGATGGCGATGTTGCCGAGATTGAACAAGGCGCTCGTCGTTGCGGCCCCCACCCAGACATCGGCCCATTTGATCTTCACGCGTGGCAGCCACTTGTACAGGATTGCAAATAGCGCGGTGAAAACACAAAGGCTCAACACAAAATCGATTGAAGGAACCCAGGTTTCGGGGGGGAGCGTGCCCCAATACTTGCGAAGCATTGCCAGCGCGCTGCTGGCGATCAGCGATACGAGGAACAAGAAGCCGAAGCCGAGGATGAGGGCAAAGGATAGAACGCGCGCACGCAAGACGCTTAGCAACCCCACTGAATCACGAGCGGGTGCTTCCCAGATTTTATCGAGATCATCCTGTAGTTCGACCAGAACGGTTGTAGCGCCGATAAAAAGGACAATGACACTAAGCACGAGACTGAAAGGTTTAGTGCCGAACTGAGCCGCTGCGCGAAGCATGCCGTCGATTGCATCGCCGCCGACGGGACCGATAAGAGAACGAAATTCGTCGACGACAACGGCGCGCGCCTGCTCGCCGCCGAAGGCAATGCCCGCGATATTGATAACAATAAGTAAAAGCGGCGCCAGGGAAAAAGCGCTATAGAAGGCGAGCGCCGCCCCCATGCTCGGACCGCGATCGTTGAACCAGGCATGCGCGGCTTGGCCAGCGAGTGTCAGGTACAGCCGCACATGCTGCAAGGGCTGATGCGCCAAAACATCTCCCACAGGCTATTGTCCGAAACTTTGCGCGGCGAAAGTAGGCACATCGACAGCAAACGATATCCACCACCATAGGACGCGCCAAGTGGTAGTGGAAGTCTGGTTTCACGCCTTCCCTTGCGGAACCAGAGCCGGTCTGATAGTTCTGTAGGACGGAGTGGACGGCCGTTGGTGTACTCTGACAACAAGCGTAAGGTCACTCTATCCGAGCACGTCGTTCGGCTAGAATGCAATGGTGGCCGGCTCGGCGTGAACGCGCTCAGTAGCGCGCCTTTGCGTCGTGGCCTTTGCTCTGCGCCACGCGCGAAATGCGCGAAAGGGATGGAGCATGAAGACATTCTTGAAGTCGGCGATAGCAGACTGCGTCGCGCTGCTGCCTTGGGGAGCGCGCGAGGAGATCAAAAACAAACTGGTGGAGGCAAACGGCAGATATGAGTTCTTCGCCGAGTTGGCGCGGGCATTCAACGTTGAAACGCTGCAAGTGCGTGGCAAGTATGGATCAATTCAAAGTGGACCCAATGACTTGTCCATCTTGCAAACGTATGCTCGAACCGGAGTTTGGGCGGAGCGTACAAATTCGATCGTCCGTGAGTTTTTCCTGAAACATGGCGAAGGCACCTACATCGACATTGGCGCGAATATCGGACTGACGACCATTCCAATTGCGGCCAATGCGAAGGTGTCCTGCCTGGCGATAGAACCAGAGCCGAGAAACTACCAAAATCTGGTTGCAAACGTCGCTCGCAATTGCTCTCACGGCAACGTGCAAACGATATCCGTTGCCGTGTTCTCGAAGAGGACCCAAGTCAATTTCGAGCTGGCATCGGCCAACCTCGGCGATCATCGTCTCAGGATGATGGATTCAAAGGTAAACGAGCTGGGGGAGTCCGAGCGGCCAGTGATTACAGTCGACGCCTTGCCACTTGATGACATCGCGCCGGCGAAGTTAGGCAAGCTGGCAATAAAAATGGATGTCCAAGGCGCGGAACCTTTTGTCTTCGAGGGCGGACCCCGTACACTGGGACAGGCAGATCTTATTGTCATGGAGTTCTGGCCCTATAGCATGGTCAGGATGGGTGCTGACCCAGAAATCGCTCTCACTTTGCTGCGCGAGAAATTCTCGCACCTGTCACTGGCAGAATCGGAGGTGGATGTCCCGTCCCCGCCTCGTCCAGTAGAAGAAGCACTCTCGACTTTGCGTGCATTCTTTCGGTCCAATTCCGAAACAAGGTCGCGCTACCTGGATATCATCGCCGAGAAGTAGCCGCGATGTTCAATGCCGGAGTCCTTTGGCATGGGTTTGCCGCAACTCCCCCCATGCGCTATTGATGTGGAACTGCCCTATGGAGGCTGCAGAATGAAGCACCTTGTGATATTGGCGACGATGGTCGCAGCGTTGGCCTTCGCTGCGCCTTCGTCGGCCACTTCGTACTCGACCGATCAGTCGGACTTGTGGTTTATCCCCGCCGAGTCCGGCTGGGGCATTCAGTTCGTGCAGCGGGGCAGCCTTATTTTCGCCACGATGTTCGTCTATGACCAATCGGAGAAACCCACCTGGTTCGTTGCGACGATGTCACCGACGCCGGGAAACGGGCTTGTATGGACCGGCGACCTGTATCTGACGCACGGATCGTTCTACGGGCAGCCTTTTAATACTGGCGCTTTTGGCGGCGCGATCGTCGGCAACATGACTTGGTCACCGCAAAACGTCGCGCAGGGAATCCTCACCTACTCGGTGAACGGTATCGCCGTGGCAAAAACGATTACACGGCAACCGATCACAAATGAGAACTACTCGGGCCGCTATGCAGGCGCCATTCATAACGATCTTTCGGGGTGCACGAACGCAGGCAACAACGGGTCTCGGGAGGATTCCGCGATCGTCGTCGCGACGCAGGGTGCGACGACGCTAAGCTTCTCGGTCCAGACAGCGACCGATACTTGCGTCTATAGCGGCCCACTGATGCAGGAAGGGCAACTCGGCGAAGTCGGGGGTAGTTTCACTTGCACTAGCGGCCAGAATGGCGGCGTCGATCTATTCGACTTGCAGGTTACCGCAGTCGCAATTTCCGGCCGCTTCTCAGCATCCAACGCGACGTTGGGCTGCCAATCGACGGGCTGGTTTGGCGGCGCCAGGCTGGTCAATCCTTAGCCATTCGCACCACCACCGTCGTCCGCGCCCAGGAGTTTGCAGGCCGCGCACGAAGAATTCGACTGATGCGGGCCGCCCCGCAATATGTCGCTTGCGAAAGTGCGTCGAAGATGCAACCTCAACCGCGGCGCGCCGCCTCGATTGCAGCGATGTCGATCTTTTTCATCTGCATCATTGCATCGAACGCGCGCTCGGCGACCGCGGAATCGGGATCGGTGATCGCTTTGATCAGGGCGATCGGCGTAATCTGCCAGGACAATCCCCATTTGTCCTTGCACCAGCCGCAAGCACTCTCCTGGCCGCCGTTGCCGACGATCGCGTTCCAGTAGCGATCCGTTTCGGCTTGGGTCACGGTTGCGACCTGAAACGAGAACGCTTCGCTGTGCTTGAACGCAGGGCCGCCGTTGAGCCCGAGGCACGGAACGCCCATCACCGTAAACTCGACGGTCAACACGTCCCCTTTCTTCCCCGACGGAAAGTCTCCGGGTGCGCGGTGCACCGCGCCGACGGACGAATCGGGAAAGGTCTTGGCGTAAAACCGTGCCGCGTCCTCGGCGTCGCCATCGTACCAAAGGCAAATCGTGTTCTTTGCTGGCTGCACCATGTCACTTCTCCATTAAAATGAGCTGAGCGGGGCAACGAGGTGCTCCGCGACGCTTGGTTTGTGCTGTCCGAACGGAAGTGCTAACGCGGTCGGCGTAGAGGGGCTGCGCCAGCGCAGGGGTAAAACGCCTGCAAGCAAGCAATAAAATACCACGCAGGCGTATAAGCGCGAACGGACAGGGGCGCCGAGTGTTGCGCCAATCGGTCCAACAGGCGTAATGTTGCAGCGTTTCTGAGGGTACAACGACCTGAGCAACCGTCGCCCACATGCCCGAACCCTCCTTCCCTTCGATTTGCAAGGCCAGCCGCGACGGTACTGAGTGTCGGTCGTCTTCGCCCGGAGAAGGGTGGTTGCAGACTCGCGATGGACAGCGCTACGGCTGGGAGATCGGCGCCATCATTGTGTTGAAGCTGGCGCTGCTGGTCGTCTTGTGGTTCCTGTTCATCAAGCCGTGGTCGAGGCCGCCGCCTCCGCCTGCGACCGTCGCGCAACATCTCTATTCGTCGTCCGCGCCGGCGTCCCGCGATGATTGACCCGACCACCGTCGACCTGTCCCGCCTGCAGTTCGCGATTACTGCGCTGTACCACTTCCTGTTCGTCCCGCTCACGCTGGGCATGGTGTGGATGCTGGTGATCATGGAAACGGTCTACGTGATGACGGGCGCGAGATCTGGAAGCGCATGACCCAGTTCTGGGGCGTCCTGTTCGGCATCAACTTCGCGATGGGTGTCGCCACCGGCGTGACGATGGAGTTCCAGTTCGGAACCAACTGGGCGTACTACTCACACTACGTCGGCGACGTTTTCGGCACGCCGCTCGCCATCGAAGGGCTGATGGCGTTTTTCCTCGAGTCGACGTTCGTCGGCCTGTTTTTCTTCGGCTGGGACCGGCTGACCCCCGTCAAGCACCTGATTGTCACCTGGCTGGTGGCGATAGGCTCCAATCTTTCGGCGCTGTGGATCCTGATCGCCAACGGCTGGATGCAGTACCCGGTCGGATCGAAATTCAACTTCGAGACGATGCGCATGGAAGTCACGTCGTTCAGCGACGTGCTGTTCAATCCGGTAGCGCAGGCCAAGTTCGTGCATACCGTCAGCGCGGGCTATGTGGTCGGCGCCATGTTCGTGCTGTCGATCAGCGCGTGGTATTTGCTTCGTGGACGCAATATCGAAATCGCCAAGCGGTCGATGACGGTCGCGGCGAGTTTCGGATTGGCATCGGCGCTGAGCGTGGTCGTTCTTGGCGATGCATCGGGCTATACGGTGTCGGAAAACCAGAAGATGAAGCTCGCGGCGATCGAGGCGATGTGGGACACGCAACCTCCGCCTGCGCCGTTCACCGTGTTCGGCTGGCCCGACGTCGCAGAGCGCAAGACGTATTTCGCGGTGGAGGTTCCCTGGGTGATGGGATTGATCGGCACGCATTCGCTCGACGAGACGATGCCCGGGATCAACGAACTCGTCGCCGAGGCCGAGCAGCGCATCGGCAAAGGCATCGTCGCTTACGGCGCGTTGCAAACGCTGCGCGCGGATCACAACAACAAGGAGGCGGCCGCGGCGTTCGCGGACAATGCCGACGACCTGGGCTACGCGCTGCTGCTCAAACGCACGATGGACGACCCGACGCGCGCCACCAAGGACGACATCGCGCGCGCCGCGGCGAGCACGATACCGAATGTCCCGGTACTGTTCTGGTCGTTCCGACTGATGGTCGGCTGCGGCTTCTGGTTCATCGCGCTGTTCGCCTATTCGTTCTGGCTGGCATCGACGCGCAACCTGCTGCGCCACCGCTGGTACTTGCGGGTCGCGCTGTATAGCCTGCCGCTGCCGTGGCTGGCGGCGGAGCTGGGCTGGATCGTCGCCGAATACGGCAGGCAACCGTGGGCGATCGAAGGCATCCTGCCCACGGCGCTCGGTGTGTCCTCGGTGTCGAGCGCGCAGGTCGCCACCAGCCTCGCGGGTTTCGTCCTCTTCTATACCGCGCTCGCGGTCGTCGACGTGATGCTGATGCGCAAGTACATCCGCCGCGGCCCTGACGGACTTGGCATGTGGCGCAGTGCCGTAATCGCGGTTCCAGCGCGGCTGACGGGTAACGCGAACGAGGCGGCGGACAAGGACTCCATGTTCGACTATGAAACCCTGCGCGTGATCTGGTGGCTGCTGATGGGCATCGTGCTCATCGGCTTCGCGATCATGGACGGGTTCGATCTGGGCGCAGGCGCGTTCGTGCGCGTGCTGGCCCACGACGACGACGAGCGCCGCGTCGCTGATCGAGACGTTCGAGCCCTACTGGGAAGGCAACCAGGTTTGGCTCGTTCTGGGCGGCGGCGCAGTGTTTGCCGCGTGGCCCTATCTTTACGCCGCGTCGTTCTCGGGATTTTATTTCGCGATTCTGCTGGTACTGCTCGCGCTGATCGTGCGTCCGGTGTCGCTCAACTTTCGCAACAAGTCGGACGACGCGCGCTGGCGAGCAACCTGGGACGGCTTGCTGACGTTCACCGGCATCGTGCCCGCGCTGCTGTTCGGCGTGGCGATCGGCAACCTGTTCCTCGGCGTGCCGCTGCGCTACGACGACACGATGCGCATCACCTACGACGGCGGCCTCATCGGCCTGTTGCGGCCTTTCGCGTTGCTGGCGGGCCTCGTATCGCTGACGATGATCCTGATGCACGGCGCCGCGTATCTCGCGATGAAAGCCGACGAGGTCATCGCCGCAGCGCGCCGTGCGCGCACTGACGTTTGCTTGCGACCGCTGTACGTGTTGCTTTATCGTCGCCGCTGGCGCGTGGCTGGCCTTCGGCGTGACGGGCTTCACGAATCGACGGCGCCTGTGCTAACGAGCGGGCCATCCAATCCGCTGCTGAAACACGCGTCGATCGCCGGCAGCTGGCTGACTAACGGCCCGCTCGGCGCGCTGGGCCTGCGTTGCCGCTGCAATTGCCATCGTGGCGCGCTGGCCATCGCCGATGCTCGCACGCCGCGGCGCGCAACGTGACCGCCTTCGTCGCGAGTTCGCTGGCGATCGCGGGCACGGTTCTGTCGGCGGGATTTGCGCTGTTCCCGTTCCTGATGCCGTCGAACATCGACCCGCGCAGCAGCCTGACGGTGTGGGACGCCTCGTCCAGCCAGAGCACGCTCGGGCCTGATGCTCGTCGTGACGGTCGTGCTGCTGCCGATCGTGATCGCCTATACCGGATGGGTGTACCGCGTGATGCGCGGACGCGTGTCGCTCGAGCACATCCGCAAGTCTCACGGCATGTATTGAGCGCAGCCCGCCTCGCATAAGGACAAGCCGCATGTGGTACTTCTCATGGATACTCGGCATCGGCCTCGCTTGCAGCTTCGCGATCCTCAACGCCATGTGGTACGAGATTCAAGCTGGCGCCGCGGCGACCGAGGACCCTGAAGAAATCGGCTGATGCGACCGTGCCTGGGGTTGCCGCGGCTCGCATCGAGCGCGGCCGCACCAAGGCCGTGACTAATTTTGTCACGTCTTGCCACGGTGATCACCATGCGGACCAGTAACGCCTATCGCCTCAGACTCGTAAATACCGCCATCGTCTTATCAAGAAGATCACGCGTTAGGTCGTGGCAGCCGCACGCGTGCGACGCAGCGAAATCCCAGATGGCACGTCGAGGTGTCGATCTGCTGCGGCATCCGCGCTGCCGGGCGATAGCGCCGGCAATAGTTCGGTGCGCACAGATAGGAGCCGCCCTTCATCACCTTGCGCGGAATCGGCGTAGGATCGGCGTACGCGCGTCTAAACTCGATTCCGGCACGTCGCAACCGCGCGGGTTTCTCGAGCGTGCAGCATTTGTCGCATTCTCGATTTTGTTATGGTCCTGGTACCAATCGCTGGTCCATTCCCAGACGTTGCCGGCCATCTCGTACAGGCCGTAACCGTTGGGTGGAAACGAGCCCACGGGCGCAGTCCACTCGTAACCGTCCTTCGACTGGTTTCATGCCACGGGAATTCGCCCTGCCACGTGTTGGCCATCGGCTTGCCTTTCGGCAT
>CAVVOR010000002.1:0-90789 GCA_963749795.1 uncultured beta proteobacterium | reverse complement strand
TTCGAGACACCCGAGACAAGCCTCTCGATGCGAGCCGCGGCTTTTACGAGACCCTGGACTTGGGGATCACCCCAGAGGCTCTGGGTCGAGCGCGAATTTTGCACGCTTCCTAGGCCAGAGTTCCTATTACAAGGCGTTCGGCAAGACGGTGTGGGCAAACAGGATCACCTTAGGGCTGGTCAAGTCTTTTGCCAGTGGCGATGTGCCCACGAGTGAGCTTTTCTTCTCGGGAGGCGAGACCACGCTTCGCGGCTTTCCCATTAACGGGGCTGGCCCACAGCGTACCGTGCCCGCCTGCACCAACCCCGCGGTGCCCTCAACGTGCGTGAATCTACAAGTACCCGTTGGCGGCAATCAGCTATTCATCTTCAATTCAGAATTCCGCTTTCCTCTGGGCATCAAAAAAGGACTGGGTGCAGCGGTCTTCTATGACGGCGGGAACGTGTACGCCTCCATTGGTGTTAGCCAATTCATTCGAGATTACACAAATACTGTGGGAGTCGGGCTAAGATACAACACCCCAGTGGGTCCGTTTCGCTTTGATATCGGACGAAACTCTAGGCCCGTAATCGGAGTGAAAGCTACACAGTTCTACATCACCCTGGGACAGGCATTTTGAAGCTCCACAATAGGTGCTGTTATGGAGTGGAAAGAAAACTCGGTTGGATAGGAATTGGTCTCGTGGCAATTATCTTGGTGCTCGGCATCGCCGGGTATGTCGTTCTCCGCAGCCCCAGATTCCACGGCTATGCACTCGCCAAAATTCAGCAACAGGCGAGTGAAGCTACGGGAGCACAGGTACGAATCCAAGATTTTGCGCTTCATCTTTCGACGTTTGGCGCCGACGCGTATGGAATCAGCATTCGTGGCAGCGAGCCGAAGTCCACGCCATGCCGCTGGTCCAAGCCGACCAGCTCATGATTCGTTTGAAGATTGTTTCCTTGCTACATAAGAAGGTCGATCTCAATGAGATCGTTCTGCGCCATCCGGTGGTTAACCTTCTGGTGAGAAGGGATGGGACCACAAACCTTCCCACGCCTCCGAAATCGAGCGGCAGCACCTCCACCAGTCCGTTTGATCTCGGAATCCAGCATGTTCTGATCGAACGAGGCGAGATTTACTACAACGACGTCAAGACACCGCTGGATGCCGAGTTGCACAATCTGCAGCTGGAAATCAAATCGGAGCTCCTGGGAAAAGCCTATGACGGCAGCCTTTCCTATCGAAACGGGCGCCTTCAGTACGGAGACCTGAAACCCCTCCTGCACGATTTGAGAGCCAGCTTCAACGCGACTCCTTCCCAGTTCAAGCTGAAGCCGCTGGTCCTCACGGTTGCTTCTTCCACTATCCGACTGGAGGGCAATGTACAGAACTACTCTCATCCGTCCGCCGACGGATCTTACGAGATCACGATTCACCCGCAGGACTTCCCAACCTGTTCTCAAGAATCCTTCCATTCCGACGGGGGAAGTATTACCCGCAAGATGGAACGCGCGGGAATCATCGGCGACACGCCATTTTGATCGGCACCTGACACCACCGCATCGGAGAATCCCGTGTATCGCCACCTCATGGTCCCGCTCGACGACTCGCCACTCTCGGTCGAGACCGTCAATCAGGCCGTCCTGCTCGCTCGCGTGCTGGGTGCGAAGGTGACGTTCTTCACGCCCAGGCGGATTACGGCGCGTCGAGCATTGGCGCGCTCGAGCGGGTGATGGCCCCGGCTTTGTTCAACGAACACGTGGCCGGCGAAGCGCGCGCGATCCTGGCCAAAGCCGAAGTGGTCGCCCGGGTGGCAGGCGTGCCGCACGACTCCGTGGTGATAACGAGCGATCGCCCCTACGAAGCCATCTTGAGCGCGGCCTCCGCACGAGGCTGCGATCTCATTTTCATCGCATCGCATGGTCACCGCGGCATCAAGGGCCTGATGCTCGGCTCGCAAACGCAAAAGGTGCTGCAGAACGCGACGATCCCGGTGCTCGTCTCGGCCGTGGAGAGCAACCTGGCCACCGCGGAGCAGGCGGGACCCATGGAGATCATCCGCGACGAACATCGCTCACTCGCGGCAGTGATCCACGGCCTCGAGTTACTCGCGCGTGATGCGCGCGAAAAGGGGTCGCTCCCGTCGTTTCCGCTGCTGCACGCGATGATGCATTACATCAAGGAATTTCCGGAAGCGCTGCACCATCCGAAAGAGGACGCTTACCTGTTCCGCAAGCTGCGCGAGCGCACGCGAGAATTCGACGCGACGCTCGATGAGTTGGAACGCCAGCACGTCGAGGGCCACGCGCTGGTCGACGAACTCGAGCGGAGCATCGCGGCTTACCAAGCCGATCCGGAAGGCGGGCTGCCGGCGTTCTTGGCGGCGGTCGAGCGGTTTGCAATCTCGCAAATGCAGCACATGGCGTTGGAAACGAAAGTCATCGGCCCGGCCGCTCGCAAGCATCTCACCGCCGAGGACTGGATGGAAATCGGTGTTGCTTTCGCCGGCAATGGCGATCCCCGCTTTTCGGTCGACAACGACGAGGAATTTCGTCAGTTGTTCGTCCGCATCATGAACCTTGCTCCGGCGACGACGATCGGCAACAGCCGATAAGCGCCGACAAGGACGAACCACAAAGATCCGAAATCACAAAGATCGAAGCCATCAAGATCCAAACCACACCTGGGAGAACTGAACACATGGAACATGCACTCAGATCACGCGCGGGCATCCGGGCCTTCCGGCGCCGCGCAACAGCGCTCACTGCCGGCTTGCTGCTCGCGGCCGCGGGTACCGCCGGAGCGGTCGAAATCGACACCGGCAACCCGGACCTCTCCGTGCGCTGGGACAACACGATTCGCTACAACCTCGGCGTGCGCACGCACTCGCAGGACCCGGCCATCCTGGGCAACCCCAACTTTGACGACGGCGACCGCAACTTTTCCAATGGATCGATCGTCGCCAACCGAGTGGACCTGCTGTCCGAATTCGACTTCGTCTATCAGCGCAAATACGGCTTCCGCACGAGCTATGCCGCCTGGGCGGATGGTGCGTACGGCCATCTCGACAACACCAACACTGCCACCGCCAACACGCTGGTCGATGGGCTGCCGGTCGCGGGAACGTTGAGCCCCTATACCAAGCGCTATTCCAAGGGACTGTCGGGAGAGTGGCTGGACGCGTTTGTGTTCGCGAATTTCGACGCCGGCGACGTGCCGGTCAACGTCAAGGCCGGCCAGCACACCGTGTTCTGGGGCGACAGCCTGCTCCTCGGCGGGGCCGTTCATTCAGTTTCGTACGCCCAGAACTCGCTCGATCTGCAAAAAGGCTTCATGACCCCCGGCAGCGAGGCGAAGGAGCTGTTCCGTCCTCGCGGCGGCCTCACGCTGCAGGCGCAGCCGACGAACGAACTGTCGGTCGCTGGCCAATGGTTCTACAACTGGCAGGCGGTGCGCATTCCGGAATCGGGAAGCTATCTCACCATCAACGACGGTCTCAACTTCGGTGGCAATTCGGCGATCGTCGCCGCGAATCCGTTGTTCGGCACCGTGCCCGGAACGCCCGCGTTGCTGCGGGCGTGGAACGTCCAGGCGGTCAAGCCATCCCGTTACAGCGGGAGCATCGGTGACTTCGGCCTCTCCGCGCGGTGGAGTCCGGCGTGGCTGGACGGCACGATGGGCTTTTACGGCCGCAATGCGACCGACATCCTGCCCCAGGTCCTGCTGACTCCGGGGCTGGCTACAACCGTGCCGGCGGGGACCTGCACGGCCATCGGCGGCGTTCCACTCGGTGGAACCAATTGCATCGTCAACACGAACGCTACCACTCCTGCGGATCTGCCAAGTACGGTAAATTCGGCACCTACCAGACGGCCTACGGCGACAACATCCACATCTTCGGTGTGACGCTGGCCAAAGAAGTAGCCGGCGCGAGCGTCGGAGCGGAGCTCTCCTATCGCCAGAACATGCCGTTGCAGAGCGCCAACGTGTTTGTCGTACCGGCCCCGTTGGTGGCCGCGTTCCCCGGGGTCAATCGCGACCAACGCGATCCCGAGCCACGGCACGCCTGGAGCGCTGGGCGATACCCTTCATGGGCTCATCAATGTTTTCGAGGTCATTCCGCGAACCCCACTGTTCGACACCGCAACGCTGCAAGCCGAACTGACCTGGATGCAATGGCTGAAGGTCACGCAGAACGAAGCGGTGTTCAAAGGCAACTCGACCTACGTTGGCATCGACCGGGTCACCAAGAATTACGCCGGCCTCGCACTCAATTTCACGCCGACTTGGTTCCAGGTCTTCCCTGGCGTCGATCTGCTGGCACCGATGACCTGGAGTCAGGGCCTGTCGGGAAATGCAGCCGTCCAGCTTGGCGGAAACAAGGGCGCGGGCAACTGGAGCGCCGGTGTAGCCGCCGACGTCTACCAGAAGTACCGTGTGCAACTGAGCTATAACGGCTACTTCGGCAACTATTCGACGACGCCTGCCGGTGCGATGAACATCGCCAATGGCACGTTCGCGGCGCTGTCCGACCGCGGCTGGACGTCGCTTACCTTCAAGACCACATTCTGAGGAATCCAAGATGTTCCGCAAATCACTCATAGCGATCGCGCTTGCGTTCGCAACCGCGACGCCCTGCTGGGCGGCGGTATCGGCCGACGAGGCCAAGCAGCTCGGCACGACGCTGACTCTGGTCGGCGCCGAAAAGGCGGGCAACAAGGACGGCACGATTCCCGACTACACCGGGGGCATCAAAGCGCCTGCAGCCTACCAGGCCGGCAGCGGGTTTCGCCCGGATCCGTTCGAGAACGAAAAGCCTCGCCTCACGATCACCGGCAAGGACGCTGCAGCGCAGTCCGACAAGTTGACCGAAGGCACGAAGGAACTCCTCAAGCGCTATCCGACGATGCGTGTCGACGTCTACCCGACGCATCGCACGGTCGCGTTGCCGCAGCGCATTCTCGACAGCACTGTCAAGAATGCCACGGGTGCGAAGACAGTCGAGGACGGAGTCGCGCTCGAGAATGTGTTGCCGGGCTATCCGTTTCCGATTCCGAAGACCGGCGCCGAAGCGATCTGGAACCATCTTCTGCGCTACCAAGGCCTCGGCTATGACGGGTCGCGTTACCAGAACTGGAACGTCGATTCTGCCGGCGTGCCGGCACTCGCAGTGGAAGCAGACGCTTTCTGGGCGTGGCCGATTTACGACCCGAAGCACACGGGCATGATCACGGGGAACGAGCCTTACTGGTACAACAAGCTGCTCTACGTCGGACCTGCACGCCGCAACGGTGAAGCATTGCTGATCATCGACGCCGTCAATCCGCTGAAGCAGCCGCGCAAGGCATGGCAGTACCTGCCGGGTCAGCGGCGCGTGAAGCTCGCGCCCGATCTCGCGTACGACACGCCAAACCCTGGCGCGGCGGGCGCGGCAACTTACGACGATGTGTCGGTGTTCAATGGCGCGATCGATCGCTTCGATTGGAAGCTCGTGGGCAAGAAGGAGATGTACGTGCCTTATGACAGCTACCGGCTGACCTACCACAAGCCGGTGTCTGACATCACCAAGCCCCAGCAAATCAACCCGGACCTCGTGCGCTGGGAGTTGCATCGCGTCTGGGTCGTGGAAGCAACGCTGAAGCCCGGCAAGCGCCACATCTACAGCAAGCGGGTGTTCTATCTCGACGAAGACAGCTGGGGCGCGCTGGCGTCCGACCAGTACGACGCACGCGGGCAGCTCTATCGTTCGAGCTTCGCGTTCCAGTCGTTCAGCTACGATGTGCAAGCGCCCTTCGACACCACGTTTGCGATCTACGACTTCAACTCGGGCGTGTACAACATCACCGGCCTGTTCGGCGCACATAACGGGCTCAAGTACATGACCGAGCTGCCGCGCGACAGCGCGTGGTCGCCCGAGGCGCTGGCAGGCGCGGGGTTGCGTTAGCCCGGACGTTGTCAACTTAAACCTCCCCACGGTGCGTCGCGTGTGTCGCGGCGCACCGATGGGGTAGGATATCGACGTCGAGCCATGATCGCCTCCCGATCCATCTCCTTCGCGCTCGGCGTCGCCTTCGGGTTTTCTGTCGCGGCGCACGCCGCGGCTGCAGGCTTCGCCGACGTGCTCGACACGCCTGCGCAAATCTCGCCGCTCGCTAGCAAGAGCCTGTTGCAGGCGGTCACCAAGAGCGGCAATCGCGTCGTCGCGGCAGGGCAGCGAGGACACATCGTCGTCTCGGTCGACGGCGGAGCGACCTGGAAGCAGACGCCGGTTCCGGTCAGCTCGGATCTCACGGCCGTCTATTTCGTCGATGACAAGAATGGCTGGGCCGTTGGACACGACGGAGTCATCCTGCACACCAGCGATGGCGGCGACAGCTGGAACCTCCAGCTAACCGGCATCAAAGCCAACCAGTCACTCGTCGCAGCGATCGAGCGCCTGATCGCTGCCGAGCCGGGGTCGGAGCAGGCGAAGAAACTGCTCGCGGAAGCGAAACGCTACCAGGACCAGGGACCGGACAAGCCCTTTCTGGATGTCTGGTTCTCCGATGCGCAGAACGGCTACGCGGTCGGTGCATACAATCTGATCTTCAAGACTGCGGACGGCGGCAAGACGTGGGAGTCTTGGTTCGATCGCACCGAGAATCCCAAATTCTTCAACCTCTATGCGATTCGGCCTGTCGGAGGCGCGCTCTTCATCGCCGGCGAGGGCGGACTCGTGCTGAAGCTCGACGCAGCAGCGCAGCGCTTCCGCGCCGTCGCAACGCCTTACGAAGGAAGCTTCTTCGGCGTCGCCGACGCCGGAGCCGCCGCAATTGTGTTCGGCCTGCGCGGCAACGTCTACCGCAGCGCGGACGGCGGCGGCACCTGGACCAAGCTCGATGCGGGGCTGCCGGCTGCCGTGGTCGCCGCGACGCGAAGCGCAGACGGAGCTCTGCTGCTGGCCGATGCCGGCGGGCGCGTGTCGGTGAGTAGCGACGGTGGGAAAACCTTCGCCAGGCTAGCGCTCAAGCAAGCGACGCCTGTGACGGGCCTTGTCGATCTCGGTGGTGGAAAGCTCGTGCTGGTTGGTCCGCGTGGCGCCATCGTAACCGAGGTGGCGGCGCGCTGAGACGCTTGCCCGCGAAGCAGAATCATGGCGGCCATCAGCACCGAGCTCGACCAGATGCCCGTCGTCCGTCAGTTGACGGACTTCGACCGGAATTCCGGGAATCTGCTCGAGCGCCTGGTCTTCAACAATCGCGTAGGCGTCGTAATCGCTTGCGCGATCATTACCGTCGTTCTCGCCTACGCTGCGGTAACGAAGCTCGCGCTCAATGCGAGCTTCGAGAAGATGATTCCGCAGAGCCAGCCCTACATCAAGAATTATCTCGCCTACCAGAAGGAACTCCGAGGCCTCGGCAATGCCGTTCGCGTGGTCGTCGAGAACACCGACGGCGACATCTTCGACCCGCAGTACCTGGAGGTCCTCAAGCAGGTTAGCGACCAACTGATTCTGACGCCCGGGGTGGACCGCGCGTGGGTGAAGTCGCTGTGGACGCCAGGGGTGCGCTGGACGGAAGTAACCGAGGAGGGCTTCCGGGGCGGCCCTGTGATGCCGGACTCGTACAACGGCTCCGCACAGAGCGTGGAGGACTTGAAGCAGAACATCGCGCGCTCGGGCATCGTCGGCAATCTGGTCGCCAACAATTTCAAGTCGAGCATGATCTTCGTGCCGTTGCTCGACAAAGAGCCGGGTAGCGGCAATCCGGTCGACTACTCGCGGCTGTCGCGGCACGTCGAAGAGAACATCCGCGCGAAGTACGAGCTTGCGCGCGCCGTCGATGCCAAGGTGCTCGCCAAGCAGGCGCCCGCGATCAAGGTCCATGTGATCGGCTTCGCGAAGCTTATCGGCGACTTGATCGACGGCCTTTTCCAGGTGATGATGTTCTTCGGAATCGCGGCGGTGATCGCGACCGCCGTCATCTACGCTTACACCCGCTGCGTGCGCAGCACTGCGCTCGTGATCGCCTGCTCGATGGTTGCCGTCGTCTGGCAGCTTGGCCTCGTCGCTCTACTGGGATTTCAGCTCGATCCGTTCTCGATCCTCGTGCCGTTCCTCGTGTTTGCAATTGGCGTATCGCACGGCGCGCAGAAGATGAACGGCATCATGCAGGACGTCGGCCGCGGCACGCACAAGCTGGTTGCCGCGCGCTATACGTTCCGTCGGTTGTTCCTCGCCGGACTGACAGCATTGCTCGCCGATGCGGTGGGCTTCGCCGTGCTGATGGTGATCGACATCCCCGTCATTCGCGACCTTGCGCTCACGGCGAGCATCGGTGTCGCCGTGCTCATCTTCACCAATCTCTTGCTGTTGCCGGTCCTGCTTTCGTACACGGGCGTCAGCGCCAGCGCGGCCGCGCGCTCGCTGCGTGAAGAGAAGAGCGAACAAAAGGGGCGCGGCGTGGGTGCGGTATGGACGTGGCTCGATCGCTTCACGACCCGGCGCTACGCGCTGACTGCGATCGCGACAGCGATTCTGCTCGCGGCTGTTGGGCTGACGGTCAGCCGTGGACTGAAGATCGGCGATCTCGATCCGGGAGCACCGGAGCTGCGCGCTGATTCGCGCTACAACCGCGACAACGCATTCATCACGGCGAACTACGCGCTGTCCAGCGACCAGTTCGCGGTGATCGTGAAAACCGACAAGGAAGGTTGCCTGAAGTACCCAACACTCGTGGAGGCCGACCGGCTCGCGTGGGCGCTGAAGCAGGTACCTGGCGTACAAACCACCGTGTCGCTCGCCGATGCCGTACGCCAGATCACGGCGGGATCGTTCGAGGGCAACCCGAAATGGCTCACGATCAATCGCAACCAGGACGTCCTCAACTACGCGGCGCAACAGGCCTCGACGAGCAACCCGGACCTCTTCAACACTGAGTGCTCAGTGATGCCGGTCATCGCGTACCTGAGCGATCACAAAGCGGAGACGCTCGACCGCGTTGTCTCGGCGGCAGCTGCGTTCGCCGACGCGCACAACGACAAGGATCGCCAATTCCTGCTCGCGGCGGGCAGTGCCGGGATCGAGGCGGCGACCAATATCGTGGTCGCTCAGGCCAATCGCGCGATGCTGCTGTATGTGTACGCGGCGGTCATCGTGCTGTGCTTCATCACTTTCCGCAGCTGGCGCGCCGTGATCGTCGCGGTCGTTCCGCTAGCGCTCACGTCGATCCTGTGCGAAGCGCTGATGGTCGTTCTCGGCATCGGGGTGAAGGTGGCGACGCTGCCGGTAATTGCGCTCGGAGTGGGCATCGGAGTCGACTATGCGCTGTACCTGCTGTCGGTGCAGCTGGCGCGGCAGCGCGCCGGCGCTAGTCTTACCCAAGCCTACAAGCAGGCGGTGCAGTTTACCGGCAAGGTCGTGGCGCTGGTCGGCGTCACGCTTGCCGCCGGAGTCATCACCTGGGCGTTCTCGCCGATCAAGTTCCAGGCCGACATGGGCATCTTGCTCACGTTCATGTTCGTATGGAACATGCTGGGAGCGCTGATTCTGATCCCCGCACTGTCGCACTTCCTCCTGCCGACCTCGGGCCGGAGCAGGCCCGCGGTCGCGGCGTAGGGAATAGCGGCGATCATTTGTCTGTTGCCAGGCCCCGTCGGCGGAAGGACGGCGGTCGCGGCGTGGGAATAGCCACCATCATTCGGCCTGTTGCCAGCCTCACCAAAGATCGACGTACAATAGGCACATCAGGCTTTTTTCCGATTGTCGTATAGTAGTCTTGCCTGAAGGTCCTACAAAAGAATAAGCCGCTCGCTGAGAGACGATTGGTATCGGTACACTGATCCTTCTTCCGCACCGCCCTAAACCACAGGGAGAATCAAATGTCTATTGCCACCCGTCACACCTCGTCGCGGAAAACCGCGGCTCCCATAACACATAGGTTCCGGTTCCGGTGGGGCCTCCTACTATTGTCCGTCGCGCTCGTCGCGCCCAGTGCGCCGGCAGTCGCGCAATCCACATTGCCGGTCACCGCGCCTGAGGCTAATGCCAGCGGGGTCCGTAACTTGTACCGTCTGCGCTGCGCAACCTGTCACGGCGTTGATGGCGAGGGCACCAAGCACGACTGGCCGCAGACCGGGCCGGCGCTGAAAGGCAATCCGTTCGTCATCAATGCACCGGACGCCGTGATCGTCGCACTCATCCGTAAGGGTCGGAGCGGCCGCCAGCGTCTGTATCACGACACGTATCCGAACATGCCCTCGTTCGGCCAGGAAGTGGTCCCGAACGCTCAGGAACTGGTCACCTATCTCAAGGGCGACCTTCAGGGAATGCAACCAGCGCCGCCGCCGCGCGCCCAGGATGCAACCGGCGTCGCCGCCACCGCCGCCACCCGCACCACCACCACCCAGGGCGCAACCTTCCTCGCGCACGTTCACTATAGTAGGCGAGGGGTCATTCGAGTTTGACCGCGCTGATCTCACCCCGTTGGGCCGCAGCCGCATCGATGAAGTCGTATCGAACGCGCGAGCCAAGGGCTTCAGTGCGACGGCGATCGCGGTTACCGGCTACACCGATCCGCTCGGTTCGGCGGAATACAACCAATCGTTGTCTGAGCGGCGAGCCTCGACGGTGCGCGATTACCTGGTATCGCAAGGAATCTCCTCGAGCATCATCACCGCGCAAGGTAAAGGCGAGCAGAACCTCAAAGTCACTGAGGCCGACTGCAAAGCGAGAGGCGAGGCCAAGAACCGAAAAGCGCTGATCGCGTGTCTCGCGCCAGACCGCAGAGTCGAGGCGGTAATTACCGGAACGCAGCAGCCATAGGCAAACGTCCGCGCTCGGCGGACACAACTTTCAGGACGAAACCCATTCAACCCCGCCGCAATGGCGGGGTTTTTCTTGGCGCGTTGGTAGACGATCGTCCCATTCACCGCGGTGCGCGGCGGGACCGTGAAGGAGCGGCCTGTTTTTTCGCGCTCGTTCGCAAACTGATTGGAGTCGGACGAGGAGGAGGCTGGCGCAGCCTCGCCTTTGTCTTCAGTACGTTGGCGTCAATCGCCTGACACGCCGGCCCGGTGAACGTAGCGCTGAGCGCATCGAGGAATACGCGCGTTCGTGCCGGCATCAGTCGCCGCCCCGGGAAAACCGCCCACGCGTTGACCGGAGGCAGACGCCAATCGGGCAGTACTTGCACGAGTTCACCACGCTCCAGATAGGGCAGTGCGAAATCGCATCGGTCACTCTGGTGATGCCCGCCCCGTTCAACGCCATGCGCATCAGCAACTCCGGCGAGTTCACGGTCGCGCGCCCGGGCGGAATGCCTTCCCAGCGCTGCTCGCCACGCAGTAGCGTCCATGGCATCGCATCGCCAGAGCGCGTAAGGACACGCAACGCATCATGCTCCATCAGCGCCTCGGGCTCCGATGGCGTTCCACGACGGGCGATGTAAGCCGGCGCCGCATACAGGCTGCCGGTGAAAGCAGCCACGTGTCGTGCGGCGAGCGTCGCGTCGTCGCGCAATTCCCCCATGCGAATTGCAACGTCGAAGTTCTCGCCGATCAGATCGACGAAACGCGCAGAGAGATCGACTTCGAGCGTGATAGCCGGATACTTGAGAACGAATTCCGCGAGCATACGCCGCGAGCAGGAGGTTGCCCATGTCGCCCGGCATGGTTACGCGCAGGCGACCGCTGGGTTCAAGTTGCCGGCTGTGAGCCAGTGAAGTGGCAGCGGTGACGTCTTCGACGACGTGACGCGCATGCTCGAGCACTGCATGTCCGAAGTCCGTGAGCGTGAGCTTGCGCGTCGTGCGCAGCAGGAGTCGTTCGCCGAGTTGCGCTTCGAGGGCGGCGATTCGACGCGAGACCGTTGACTTGGGCAGACCCAGGCGCTCGGCAGCGCGCGAAAAGCTGCCTTCATCCATAACGCGGGCGAAAACAAGCAGGTCGTTCGGCTGCGAGATCCACCCTATGGTCCTTTCGGCGCCCGGCGTTCGGCGTGTCCCCAAGGCCTTCGATTGTTGCTTCAACGGAACAATCATATCCATTCTAAGGACTTCCGCGTCAATCAGGCAACAATTATATTAGCTCCAGCAGTCAAACATCCTGATGGAGCGAGCCATGAACATCCTGCAGATCAATTCCAGTGCCCGTCGCGACGCGTCCCATTCGACACGCCTCGCCACCGAACTAGTCGCTCGCCTGCGCGAGACCGCGCCGGAATCGAAGCTCACGCTGCGCGACCTCAACAGTGCGCCTCACCCCGTTCTCGATGAGGCGGCGCTCGGGGCGTTGTTTACGCCGGCGAGTCAGCGGACGCCGGAACAGAACGCGCGAGTGGCGCTAGACGACGCCTTGATCGCGGAGATCCAGGCGGCGGACGTCGTCGTATTGGGTGTGCCGATGTACAACTTTGGCGTCCCCGCGTCGCTGAAGAACTGGATCGATGCGATTTCGCGCGCGGGTGTGACTTTCCGCTACACGGAGAAGGGCCCCGAAGGCTTGCTCAAGGGCAAGAAGGTTTTCGTGGCGCTCACGCGGGGAGGCCAGTACCGCAACACGCCAGCGGACACGCAGGTGCCGTACTTGAAAACGGTGTTCACGTTTCTCGGCCTCACCGACGTGCAGTTCGTGTATGCCGAGGGCCTTGCGATGGGTGCCGACGCGGAGCGGAAAGGAATTGCGTCAGCACACGAGCAAATGGAGGAAGCGCTGGCGGCGTAAGTACTTCTATTGAACGAATCGGCCTGCGCGACTCACGTCGCGCAGGCCGACGTCTCAAGTCTGAACTATTGCATTGGTCGCGACGCAGCCCGCGGCAGCTCCGCCCCTCGCTAAATCGCTCCGCTCGTCTGGACCTTTGCTCGTCTCGGCAACTTCCACCCCTGTCGGACGAAATGACATGTGTACCCGTGAGGAATGCGCTCAGGTAGTCCTGGTGTTCTGGCTCGGCTTCCCAGAAAGGCCCCGCCGGGGCGACTTCCGTTACGACTCGCCCCGGCCACAGGCCCGACGCGTTGACGTCGGCGATCGTATCTTCGGCGATGCGCTTTTGTTCGTCGCTCGCGGTGAAGATGGCTGAGCGGTAACTTGTGCCAACATCGTTGCCTTGGCGGTTGCGCGTCGTAGGATCGTGTACCTGGAAGAAGAACTCCAGCAGATCGCGGTAACTAAGTCGCGTCGGGTCGAAGATGATCTCGATAGCTTCGGCATGTGTGCCGTGTCGACGATACGTCGCGTTCTCAACGTCGCCGCCCGAATATCCGACGCGAGTGGAAATAACGCCTGGAAGCTTGCGAATGAGGTCCTGCATGCCCCAAAAGCAGCCGCCGGCAAGCACCGCGCGCTCCTGTGTCATTTGATGTCCTCCACTTGGTTTATGTACGCCCCATAGCCTTCGCCTTCCATATCGTCGCGATGGATGAAACGCAGCGACGCCGAGTTGATGCAATAGCGCAGGCCGCCGCGGTCTATCGGGCCGTCTTCGAACACGTGCCCAAGATGGCTGTCGCCAGCAGCCGAGCGCACTTCCGTGCGGACCATCCCGTGCGAATCGTCTGTTAGTTCGTTGACGGTGGCAGGCGATATCGGCTTGGTGAAGCTCGGCCACCCACAGCCCGACTCGAACTTGTCGGACGATGCGAACAGGGGCTCACCCGAAACGACGTCGACGTAGATCCCCGGTTCGTGATTGTCGAGCAGCGCGCCACTGCCGGGTGCTTCGGTGCCGTTCTGCTGCGTGACCCGATACTGCTCCGGCGAGAGACGCGCAACCGCCTCTGCGGTTCTTCGATAGGTAGCCATCAACATTTCTCCGTCGCTCGATTGGTGTCGAGAGATGACCAAAAGTTTAGCATCACTGTGCGCCGTTACAATCGCTACTTCACCTCGATGCTCGGGCGAATCAGCGCCACAAGGGACGGCCCGGCGATAAGCGCCCACGTGATCGCCAGAAGGATGATCGCGAGAAATACCGCCGCACTTCCGAGATCCTTCGCGCGCTTTGACAGCCGATGCGTATCGAAGCCAATACGGTCGATGGCCGCTTCGACGCTCGAGTTGAGCAACTCGACGATCAGGAGAAGCAATACTGATCCGATCAGGAGGATACGCTCCGCGACGGCCACGGGAACGAAGCATGCGAGCGGAATCAACACGGCCGCAACCGCGATTTCCTGGCGGAACGCGCTTTCGTGATTGAACGCAATCTTCAGCCCCGATAGTGAATAGAGCAGCGCATTGAAAAGGCGCCGCAGGCCACGCTGCCCCTTATGCGGGCTCTCGGTCGTATCCGATGGATCAACAACCCGTGAGTCGATTTTCGGTGTCACAAGAGGTCTCCAAGCAGCTGCATTGCGTCGTCCCGCATCTGCTGCAACTCCGGTAGCGCGCTCAACGACGCCAGTTTGCGTTGCATGTCCGCTTCACCGAGCAAATATACAGGAGGGAGAAGGCGCCATTGTTACAGGACGGAGGCCCCTTCATCATTCGGTCACAGACAACCGGGAGGATGATGCTTTTCACACGCAGGTGAACATCAATGCAAGATCGAACGTCAGCGGCCGATACGGCTCGCTATCGAAAAGAACTCGACGCTGTTCTGGCCCTGAACGGATGTGCGCCATCGGACTATGGGCTACACGTGCGCCGCGCTGAAGTCGCGCATCCGTATGTCTTTGGACAATCGTTCACGCTTATCGTGACGCACGCAATTACTCATCGATGGGTGATCTACCGCGCGGGACCGGCGAATGATTGGGTAGCGCAGCTGAAGCGTGATCTTTCAAGCGGCGCCTTTCGGAACCCAGCGCGGCAGCCCTTCGGATCCCGCTATGTCGGCCCGTCGCCAGGAGTCTGAAATGCGCCCCGCAGAGGACGATCAGGAGTTGACCGTGCGCAATCTACCCCTGAAGGTTGCGCATGTCAGCGAAGGTCCCGCTTCGCGACGGACAGAAGAGAGCAGTGACGATGGGCGGGCTCGATTTGCAAACACTTCCCACGCTCGGGAAGCTGCCGATAGCTTGGCACACGCCCTCGGGATTCCTACTGCTGCGGTTCAAATTGCGGCGTTCGCGTCACGATCCGCTACACGAGTGATCTTTCATCTCGAAGGGGGTTCGGCACGCGGTCGCCTCGCTACAGGCGGCCCATCAGCAGCAAGATGACCAGGATCAATACCAGCAGGCCCAGACCGCCACTGGGATACCAGCCGTAGCTGTGATTCCACGGTCCAACACCCGGCGCGCCGACGAGCGCAAGAATGACGAAAACGACCACCAGCAACCAAAGTAGATTCATGTTCCCCTCGCGATCAATGTCAGTGACATCGTCACCGTCCCGGCGGATGCGGTTTCGCAAGCCGCCGTCCCTGTAGCGCGTCCAGACACTGAACCGCCGCGGCCTCTATTGCTATCAGTGCGCGACCTATCCTCGTGTAGGAGGATTGCCAACGAGGGCCGCCGCAGTCGCGAGGACCGAGACTTCGTCCTACGCTGAAATCAGCATTCTGCCTATGGCTGTGCGGTTTTGATGGCCTACCATTGGGAGCGGTTACAGACGCTGCCAGGGAGATGCCATGAACACCGAACAGACTCAAGGTCGTTGGCGCGATGCGGTGCAAAATTTCTCCGCATTGCTCGCCGAAATCCAACCGTTTCTTAACCGAGCCTCGGACGCTCCGGCGCAGACGGCAGCAGCCCTGCGGCGCGACGCGGCGGGGAGAATAAAAACCGCCGAAAAGCGCTTGCAGGATCTCCAGGAAGCGGCTGAGCGCACGGCGAAATCGCCCGATCGCTTCGTCCGCGAGAGGCCCTGGACGGCGATCGCAGGTGGGGCGCTGCTCGGCGTCGCCGCCGGAGTGGTGATCAGCCAATATCGTCGAAAAAACGCAGTTGCCGGCGGCCCGGGTGGCTCCGGCGCGCCCGACCGGGACGATCCCGCTTCCTCGCCGCGTCCGGCCAAGCGGGATACATCAAGCCATGGCACACGCCAATCGTCAGCGGCACCGTCAGATGAATGAACGGGACGCCACGACTCGATGGCAGATCGCGCTCGCGTGTGTTGTGGTGGCCGCGGGCGTATGGTTTTCCGGCCCAGCAGCTGCCGCGACCACGGCGCCTGCCGCAAGCGAGCGGCAGAAGATCGATGCCCTTATCAATGCTGTCGAAGTGCGAAAGGACTTGAAGTTCGAGCGGCTCGGTACAGTCCATTCGTCCAAGGAGGCGGCGCAGATGCTGCGCACCAAGCTGCGCGCCGCCGGGTCGCAGGTGAAAACAGTTGATGATTTCATCGACCATGTCGCTAGCGCGACCGCGAGCGGCAGCACCTACTATGTTCTGTATCCCGACGGAAGACGTACGCCGAGCGCCGAGTTCCTCCGGTCCGAATTGAAACGTATCAATACATCTTCGCGTTCGACGACCCCCTAGCGGGCGTCCAGGTGCGATCGCACCGACCCACGATGCAATCGATTCCAGCTCCCCTGACTATTGGGCGCCAGCGCGCGGGAGAAATAGCGCTGAGCGGGGCACTCACCATTTGGAATTATGTCGACGCAAACCAAGCTCTCCTTGACGATCCTGGCGTCCGCGTCGTGGATGTCTCCCATATTGATGAGCTCGACAGCGCTGCCGCGCTTTTCCTGAGCACCTTGTCGGGAAAAGGAATCCAACTGCGCGGACTGCATCGTGACCAGGAGCCGCTGGTCCGTCTCGTCGATGGACTACGCTCGTCGCACGAAGTCGAATTGCCGAGTGCGCCGCATGGAATGGCATGGCGTCAATGGATTGCCCAACTTGGACAATGGCTCTACCGCGTTGCGGGCGAGGCCTATGCAGTCATCAATTTTGTCGGCAAGGCTGCCTACTTGGTCGTTGCCACACTCGGCTCGTTCGGAAAAGCCGTTGCCGCCATATCGCCACAGATTCTGCAATCCGGCATTCGCGCACTTCCGATCGTAGGGTTGATGGCGGTGATGATAAGCGTCGTGATCGGCTATCAAAGTGTTGCGCAGTTGCGTCCATTGGGTAGCGAAAATTTCGCGGTCGATCTTGTCGCCGTTTCCGTCCTGAGGGAAATGGGAGTCCTGATTACCGCGATCATGGTTGCGGGACGCTCAGGCGCCGCCTTCGCCGCCGAGATCGGCGTCATGAAGATGCGCGAAGAGATTGACGCGCTCGAGATCATGGGCATCGACGCCATGCAGACGCTGGTAACCCCTCGGTTGATCGCGCTAGTCATTTCTCTTCCGCTTCTGGCCTTTTTCGCCGACATCATGGGGCTGGCCGGCGGCGCGCTTATCTCGCATTCGCTGCTGGGCGTGTCGCCGCTGCAATACCTGCGCCGCGTCAAAGATGCTGTCGACGGATGGGATTTGTTCGTCGGTCTGGCCAAGGCCCCGGTGTTCGGATTCATTATCGGTGTTGTGGGGTGCATGCGAGGGTTGACCGTCTCAGGCTCCGCCGAAAGCGTCGGCGAGGAGACGACGCGTGCCGTGGTGCAATCGATATTTCTGGTCATTATCCTGGACGCCCTGTTCTCTGTTTTTTTTGAGCGGCTGGGAATATGAATCGAAGCAATGAAGTGTCCACGCGCCCGTCCAGAGCCCGCAAGAAGGGCTCGTCCGACGATAAACAAGGGTCGGCATTGCTTTCGGCCCGAGGCATCGTCAACCGTTTCGGCGAGCAGTTGGTCCACGACGATATTGATTTGGATGTCTTTCGCGGCGAAATTCTGGGTATCGCTGGCGGATCAGGGTCGGGGAAGTCCGTCCTCCTCAAAACACTCGCAGGGCTCCGGCAGCCAAATGCGGGCGAAGTGTTATTGGACGGCAAGCCGATCACCGAATTGGCGCCCGCAGAGAAAGCCAATGTGATGGGCATGTTGTTTCAACAGGGCGCGCTTTTCTCTTCTCTGTCAGTCGCGCAAAACGTGATGCTCCCCATGCGCGAACACACGTTGCTACCCCTGGTTGAACAGCAACGACTTGCAATGTTGAAACTGGCCTTGACGGGTCTGTCGGCGGACGATGGCGCCAAGTTTCCCCACGACCTATCAGGCGGCATGATCAAGCGAGCCGCCTTGGCACGCGCACTTGCGCTGGATCCACGCATTCTATTTCTCGATGAGCCTACTTCCGACCTCGATCCGTTGACCGCAAGCGGTATCGATGCACTTCTATTGCAATTGAATAAGAATCTGGGCGTCACGCTGGTTCTTGTAACGCATGACCTGACAACCATGTTCAGCGTTTGCGATCGGCTCGCGATGCTGGTCGACAAGAAGATAATTGTCGGCACACCTCGGGAGCTCAAACAATCGACGCAACCATGGATACATGAAATGCTGCACGGCGCGCGCGCGATGCAGGCGCGAACCCAGGCGGCGACCAACTAACATAAATCAATTGGAAACTGAGATTGGAAACTGAGATTGGAAACTGATAAGCACTACTTTCTGGCGGGTCTGTTTGTCCTGGGAGGATTCGCTGCCCTGGCCGTGTTCGCTGTATGGCTGGTTGGCAAAGACGACGGCGACGGCGTCGTCTATCGCACGCGGTTCGCGGATTCCGTCAGCGGACTGACCATTGGCGAACGAGTGAAATTCCATGGCGTGGACGTTGGAACGGTCAAATTGATCGAACTCGAGCCGACCGATCCTCGGCAGGTCCGAGTCGACATCAGCGTGAGAAAAGACGTTCCGGTCAAGACCGATACAAAAGCGATGCTAAAGACCAAGGGCGTAACCGGGGTTGTGTTCGTAGAACTGAGCGGAGGCGATCCCAAGCTGCCGTTGTTGAGCGCGCAAACACCTGCCGGCCAGGTGCCGGAAATTGCGTCCGTGCGAAACTCTCTGGATGTGGCGGTAGACGAGTTACCCAAGGTCCTCGGCAAATTCTCAACGCTCGAGACGCAGATGAAGGGCGTAGTGGCGGATGTCGGCGAAGCGACGGCCAAGATCAAGGAAAATCCATCGGTTCTGGTGTGGGGATCCAAGCGACAAGAAGGCTCGACGGAGAAGAAGGCAGCCCCCGCGCATCGCTGAATAGCGCGCCACCACCAGTTCCAGCCGCAGAAACGCTTCGCGTCGCCAAAATTCCTACACCCGATTCAGTCCAAGGCTGATTTTTCCTGGCGCTCTTCCCGTTCATCATCACTCGCATGTCTGTCCAGCACGCAGGGATGACGTCGGATGCGATGTTCCCTGTCGCTTCGACTGCACCGTTGACTAGAGGAGGCTATCGCTGTGTCGATCGAACGTCCAATAAAAGCGGAACTCATTTCCGACAATCTTGCCCGCTGCACCGAGTTGAATCCACCACTTCCGCTGGGCGACTTGTCGCTCGAGGAAGTTGAACAATGGCGAGAGCAGCTGTCCGCAGTCGCACGGCTAATGCGGGAGAAGCAGCGCGCCGAACCGCTTGCCGTGGAAAATTGCCAGCTCGTTGAGCTTATGGGTAAGGCCACCGATGAAGGCGTCGCCTTTATTCGAGCGCGACATGAGGTCGAGCGACTGAGAAATACGCCTCCTGAACAGCTGATGGAGGCACTGAACGCCGCCAACGCGCGCTGGATCGAAGCTCGCGGACGCGTCGATCATTTTATCCAGACGTGCCCCTGTTAAATCCGCGCGGCGCCGCTCGGTAGGACGGCAAAGCGACCGCGCGTTTGCGCGGAGCTGATCTTTTGTTGCAAACCGCGGGGGCGGTGCCCGCAGTTCGTCTTTGGTACGATTCAGCCTGCACTGGGCGTCCCGAAAGGGCGCCTCGAGCTTGCAGTCCAACCCATGTTCCTCATATTCCCCCGGAGGAGATTCCATGCACTATATCGACGCCATCGTCATCCCCGTTCCTCGCGACAAGCTCGACACGTACAAGCGAATGTCGACGGAGTGGGGTAACGCCCACCTGCGCCACGGTGCGCTCTATTACTCGGACTCGATCAGCGACGATGCTCAGCCCGGCAAAGTCACGTCGTTTCCTCAGGCCGTGCAACTCAAAGATGGCGAGGTGATCGCATTGGCTTGGGTCGTGTACCGGAACAAAGCGGATCGCGACCGCATCAGTAAGGCGGTCATGGAGGATCCGCAGCTCAAGGACTCGATGGACCCCTCGAAGATGCCTTTCGACGGCAAGCGCATGTTCTGGGGTGGCTTCCAGACGATCGTCGGGCTTGCTGGCGGCCAATAAGCAGCGCCAGACGTTCGGAGCCGTTTTCGCTCAGCAGAATTGCGATTCGTGCTCCGGCTAGGACTGCGTACCGCGATAGTCCGCAACGAAGAGCTAAGCGGTTGCCGCACCGAAGCGGAAGCTCGACGCGGTGACGCCACCGAGCAAGTCTTCTTCGTGGTAGACCACGGTGGCTGCTTCGGTTTTGGCCGCGCCGACGGCGACCATCAACGGGATTAGATGGTCTTCCTGAGGATGTGCCAGGCGCGCTGCGGGCGCGGTAGTCCATGTGAGGAGGCGCGCTTCCCGTTCGCTTGCGGTCGACGCGACCAGCGTCTGTTGAAGCCAATCATCAAAGGTCTTGGAAACCTGTCGCGCGCCCGTGCCGAACTGGCGCAAGTTGTGGTAACTCAGTCCGCTGCCGATGATCAGGACGCCTTCGTCGCGTAACGGCGCAAGCGCCTGCCCGAGCGCGATGTGAATCGCGGGGTCGTATCCGGACTTCATCGAGAGTTCGACCACAGGCACGCTGGCCTCGGGATACATGATGACCAGCGGGGTGAAGGTTCCGTGATCGAAGCCTCGTTGGGGGTCCAACCGGGCCGGCATGCCGGCTGCCTCGATGAGGGAGCGAACCCGCTGCGCGAGCTGCGGTGAGCCGGGCGCGGCGTACTTCACTCGATAAGTATGTTCCGGAAAGCCCGAGTAGTCGTAAACCATGGGCGGATGCGGACTCGCCATCACGCTGAACTCGTCTTCCTCCCAGTGCCCGGAAATAACCAGCACTGCCTTTGGAACGACGCCAATCTGTCGCGGGATGTCTTTCAGCGATTCCTCGAGCACACGGAACTTCTTTCGGAACTCCTCCATGTAGGGCCAGGGTCCGCCGCCGTGGGAAATGAAATACGTAGGTAGTCGATGCGTTGTCATGGGAGGCGCCTTAGCAAATCGGTTGGTGCGTGGATGGTGACGACATGCGCCATCGTATCAGCGAAGTCGGACGCGACCGCTAATGGGCCCTGAGCCATCGTTGCCTCCCTTGCACGACAGTCCCATCCTCCGCGGCGCCGTCGACGCGGCTACGAGGGCGTTTGGTTAACCGCAGCGCGACCCGGCGCGCGTCCGCCGCGCATCTCAGACTTGCTCTGATTCCACCGCAAAGATGTCCGAATTAATATGGCACCATACTAGCGGCCATCCAGATGTTACGGTCCCGTCGTGGGGCTAAAGAAGGCGGTCGGCGATTTATGCGCCGGCCGCCTTCGCTTTCGCCGGGCAGTTCGGCCAATATCGGAATATCGGAATCGGAGATCGTCATGAAGAGATACCTCGCAATCTACACAGGAACGGTCGCAGTGATGGAAGAGTGGAAGGCGCTGCCTGAGCAAGAGCTGCAGAAGCGCCAAGCGGCCGGAATCAAGGCGTGGAAAGAGTGGGCGGAGCGAAACAAGGCCTCGATCGTCGAAGGCGGAGGGCCACTCGGCCGTACCAAGCGGGTGTCCAAGAGTGGTATTGGCGACATTCGCAACAACATGGCTGCCTACACCGTCGTGCAGGCGGAGTCGCAGGAGGCAGCCGCGAAGCTCTTCCAGGATCACCCGCACTTCACCGTCTTCCCCGGAGACGCAGTGGAGGTTATGGAGTGTCTGCCCATACCCGCGGGCTGACGCCTGACGAGCGAATGTCCGAAATATGCAGTCATGGACAAGAACTCGCGCGCTCACAGTCAAACCAAGCGGAAACAGTAATGTAGTATCCATGACGCAATCTCTCTCTCGTATGGCTTGAGGCGGCTCGTAACAGGGCCGCTTTTTTATTGCTCGACGGCCGCAAAGTCTTCGCGTCGAGCACGCAGCCCAGCGCTCGCGCCATCTCGTCTCCTTCTGCTGCGCCCTGCGGTATTCGTGTACCCCTCGAACGAACGCATCGAGAGCTCGAAAGCTCGTCTCATCGCATGTCGCGCGCATCGCCGCGGCACCATCACCAGTCGTTCGTTCAACCAGCGTCGCGACGACGCACGACCGCCGCGCAAACGCTCAAACGCCATTGAACAGTGCGGTTAGCCGCGCAACGCCCGAAATGGGTGGACGCGCGGATCGCTAGCTGACAGAATGCGCCGCGCTCGAAAGTCTGTACGGCGGGAACCGTCGCTCATCGCTCTCTTCTCCTCAAAGGAAATCCATATGTTGTTTCCGAAGGCACGCGCTGTCGCGGCACTGGTGGGAGTTTTCGGCATGATCGTCGGGCCGGCGATTCAATTTGCAGATGCTTGCACTCGAATCTTTCTGAACAACAAGGGATCATCGATGCTGGTGGCGCGCAGCATGGACTGGGCGAGCGGTACGCACCCTGTTCTTACCGTGCTGCCTCGCGGCCTGACCCACGACGGCGGCCAAGTTGGCGGCGAAAAAGCATTCAGCAATAACGCGCTCAAGTAGACATCGACTTACGGTAGCGTTGTGACAACCATCTATGGCGTCGGTACTGCCGATGGCCTCAATGAGCGCGGGCTGGCTGCCCATATGCTCTATTTCCCGGTCGCCGACTACGGAGCCAGGGATGCGTCAAAACCCGGCTTGCAGGCGGCGCTCTGGGTTCAGTATGCCCTCGACGGCTCGGCGACGGTTGCCGAGGCGATCCAGAACTTGCAAAAGACGCAGATCGTCAAGATTGAGATCGTGCGGGACGGAGCGACGCAACACGCTAACGTTCACGTTGCGCTCGAGGACTCCAGTGGAGACTCGGCGATCCTGGAAGTACTCAAGGGCAAGCTCGTGATCCATCACGGCCATCAGTACCGAGTCATGACCAACGCGCCGTCCTATGACGAACAATTGAAGCTTCTGAACACGAAGAATTTCAAAGACCCGACAATGGAGACGCAAGTTCCGGGCAATGTGAACCCGCGCGATCGGTTCCAACGCGCGACATACTATCTCTCCGTGGTAAGCGAGCCAAAAACGGAACGGCAGGGGATCGCCGGGATGTTTGCGTTGATCCGGAATGTTTCCATTCCGTTCGGCGCTCCCGTCAACGGTTCAACGTTCGACACGGAATACAGAACGGTAAGCGACCTGACGAACATGCGGTATTACTTCGAACTCACGACGGCACCAAACGTCATCTGGATCGATGTGAAAAAACTCAACCTGACGGCAGGCGCGCCTGTGCTGATTTTTGACCCTGCGTCGGCCGATCTTAGCGGAGAAATAAGCGGCAACCTGAAGGCTGCGCCGGCGCCGTTCTAGGGATTGCTGGTCGTGGTATCGAAGGCGGCCCGTTTCCAGGGCCGCTTTTTTGTCGCGTGTTGTCGAGACGTTCGGGCGGGCAGCTTGACAGAATGCCAGAAAAGGCTAGTATGTTTAAATCATTTAGATCAATTGCCCAGTCGGCAGATGAGCCGGCGAGCCGAGAAGGGCGGGCCCTGGAGGAGAAGACATTGGCGGCGTCGGCATTGCCTGTATTCACCAGCGAAGAGTCCTCGGTCGATGCCCGCCAACGGGAGCCGGATGGGGGCGAGGACTTCGCGACGGTGCTCGCTCGTTTCGCCTGCGAACTCTCGGTACGCGATCTGACGGCGCCCGTTATCGCCGCCGCCAAGGCCAACATTTTCGATACGCTTGCCTGCGCTGTCGCCGGCTCGGGAGCGCGCGGCGTCGCCGAAGCGCGCGAACTTGTCGTCGAATGGGGCGGCGCGCCTCAGGCGACCATTCTCGCATTCGGCCACAAGGTTCCCGCGCATCACGCGGCCTGGGTCAACGGAACCATGGCGCATGCGCGCGACTACGACGACACCCACGATGCCGCCGTCCTGCACGCTGGCGTATCGGTCATCCCTGCTGCGCTCGCCGCAACCGAGTTGCGAGGCGGTGCGCGCGGCAGTGACTTCATCGCTGCCGTCGCTGCAGGTCTCGAAACAATCTGCCGGCTGGGCGTTGCGACGCGGATCGGCATCATCGAAAGCGGCTTCATTTACACGCCGCTATTTGGCCACTTTGCCGCAACCGTTGCCGCGGGACGCATTCTCGGGCTCGACGTCACCCAGATGGTCAACGCACTCGGCATCGTCTATTCGCAAGTGGCGGGCAATCACCAGGTGACTCGCGATGGCGCGCTGACCAAGCGGATGCAGCCGGGATTCGCCGCGCAGGCCGCGCTGGTCTCGGTGCAGCTGGCGCAACGCGGCGTGCGGGGCGCGCAAGCGACCTTCGAAGGCGTCGATGGATTTCTGCGCGTGTACCTTCGCGATCGCTGCGATCGAGAGGTGTTGCGCAAAGGCCTTGGCAAGCACTACGAGTTCGCCGACCTCAGTTACAAGCCGTACCCGTGTTGCCGGTTCAATCATACGGCCATCGACGCGGCCCTCGCGTTGCGGGCGTCGGCGGGCATCAGCGCCGAACGCGTGCGACGCATTCGTGTCGGCGTGAACCGACAGGCGTACGAAGCGGTGGCGACGCCGATCGACGTGCGCAAGATACCGGCGACCATCGTCCACGCGCAATTCAGCCTGCCCTTCACGATTGCCGCCGCGCTCATCGACGGACGGGTGGAGCTGGGTCACTTTACCGAGGCCTCAATCCGCCGTGACGACCTCCTTGCGCTGGCGCAACGAGTGGATGTGGCGGTCGATGAAGAAATCGATCGCCAATGGGGACGCAACATCTCGCCGGCTGAGTTGCACGTCGAGTTGCACGACGGGGTGACGCACAGTCTGCGCGTGGACTGGCCCCTCGGACATCCTCGCCGGCCCATGTCGGTCGCCGATTTCGACGCCAAAGCCATCGACTGTTTTCGCGCATCACCGTTGCACCTGCGCGAGGATGCATCGCGCGAATTGCGGAAGCTCGTCGACACTCTCGAGTCGATCGACGACGCACGTTCGCTCGTGCACGCCCTCGATCCTGCATTGTGATGCCAGCCTACTTCGCCGCTGACAAGGAGACGAAATGATGTTCTCGAACCGCTTCGCACGCCGGGCCTCGCTGTTCGCGGGCGCGCTACTCTTCCTGCTATCCGGCCAGCTGATCGCGCAGGACGCGTGGCCCAGCCGTCCGATCAAACTGGTGGTGCCGTTCGCCCCCGGTGGCAGCAATGACAATATTGCGCGGGTGTTGGCGACCAAGTTGGCAGGCAGGCTCGGCCAACCGGTCATTGTCGAAAACAAAGGCGGCGCGGGCGGAACCATCGGCACCGACTACGTCGCCAAGTCGGCGCCGGACGGCTACACGCTGCTATTCGTCTCCACCTCGATCGTGACCAACGCGGCGAGCGGCAAGCAACTGCCTTATGATCTTTTGAAGGACTTGCAGCCGATCGGCGAAGTGGGGGGTGGTGCGTTCGTCGTCGTCGTGTCCAACGACCTCAAGGTGACGAGCTTGCGTGAGTTCATCGATCTCGCGCGCGCAAAGCCGAACAGCATCAGCTATGGGTCCGCCGGTATCGGCGGCATCAATCATCTCGGCACTGAACTGTTCGCCTCGACCGCAAAGATCCAGCTCGTGCACGTCCCGTATAAGGGCATCGGGCCGGCATTTACCGACCTGATGGGAGGCAACCTGCAGATGGCATTGCCTACCATCGCCTCTGCGGTGCAATTTATCCAGTCAGGACGGATGCGCGGTCTGGCCGTGACCGGCAATCAGCGCTCACCCCTCGCTCCCGAACTGCCAACCGTCGCCGAAGCAGCGCTGCCGGGCTTCTCACTCGAAGTGTGGTGGGGCATTATCGGGCCCGCTAGGTTGCCGGCGCCGGTGCTTAATCGCCTCAACCAGGAACTGAACGCCGTGCTTGCGCTGCCTGACGTTCGGGAGGTGCTTGCGCGCGAAGGCGCGGAGCCGCGGCCCGGCGCGCCAGCAGATTTCGGCAAGTTGATCAGTTCGGACCTTGCTCGCTGGAGCAAGCTGATCAAAGACACCAACATGAAGATCGAGTGAGCCGGGCGATGCATAGGAACATCTCCTTGGCTCAATTGCGTTTTGCGGACCATGTGCGTCCGCACGACGTGATCGGCTGGCCGCAAGGCCCGGGAGAGCCGCTGGCGCTGACTGAAGCCTTGGTTCGGCAGCGTGCAGAGCTGACCAAACCGACCTTGTTCTTCGGCTTGTCATCGTCGGGCACGCTGCGCCCGGAGTTTGCCGATCACTTCGCGTTTCGCGCGCTCAATGGTGCCGGAACCAATCGGCAGATTTCTGCGCTGGCAGACATCGTTCCAAGCCATGTCAGTTCGCTGCCCGGATTGCTGCGAAGCGGCGCCTTGCACGTCGATGTCGCGCTGATCCAGGTCAAGCCTTTGCCGAGCGGCGACTTCACGCTAGGCGTCATTGCAGATTACACGCAGGCGCTGATACAACGCTCGCGCGTCGTGATTGCGCTGGTTAACCCGGCGCTTCCGGTCACGCGTGGCGATGCGCTGGTGAAAAGCGAGGACATCGATATCCTGGTCGAAAGCGACAGCCGCCTCATCGACATGCCGGATCCCGTGCCTTCCGCCGTGGAGCGCTCGGTAGCAGAGCAGGTGGCAGCGCTAATCCCCGATCGCGCCACGGTCCAGCTCGGTATCGGGACGTTGCCGGCTGCCGTCGCCTTCGCCCTTTCGAACCATCGCGAACTTGGCATGCACAGCGGCGTGGTTTCCGACGTGCTCGTCGATCTCGTCGAGCGAGGCGTCGTCACCAACGCGCACAAGGGCCGCGACCCGGGCCATACGGTGACCGGCGGATTGTTTGGAACGCAGCGTCTGCGCGACTTCGCGGAACACAGTGGACTGGTGGACATGCGTAGCGCGGACTACACCCATCACTTTGCGATCGCTTGTACCTTGGCCAAATTCCATACCATCAACTCGGCGGTTGAAGTCGATTTGTCTGGACAAGCCAACGCCGAAATTGCTGGCGGACGCTACCTCGGCGCCGTCGGCGGACAAGTCGATTTCGTTCGCGCCGGCGCAGCCTCCCCCGGAGGTCACTCGATCATTGCTTTTCCCTCAACGACTCCCGATGGAAAGCATTCACGGATCGTCGCCTCGCTCGCTGGCCGTCCCATCACCACGGCGCGCAGCGACATCGATGTCATCGTTACCGAATATGGCGCCGCGCACTTGCGTGGCTGCGCGTTGCATGAGCGTGCCCGTCGGCTGATTGCCATTGCCCATCCGGACCATCGCGAGTCGCTGTCGCGCGGGCTGCATGAGAACGACGGCCAAGCAGCGAAGATGGCGGCACGCACCATCGCATAGATCAGGTATCCAACGATTGAAGAGGTTCCATTGAGCGAAGAAGTCTTCCTTGAAGCAGTCGGCAACGACGTATACGAAATCCGGCTGCAGCGTCCCGAACGCATGAACGCTCTGGGCGTGGCGACCTGCGCAGCATTCGAGCACGCCGTGTCCGACGCGGCGCAAAGGCGCGCCAGAGTCGTGCTCATACGGGGCAGCGGTCGGGCCTTCTGTGCCGGCGCCGATCTCAAGGAACGCACGGGTATGGACCTCGCCGCCCGTCTTGCACACAACGCTGCGATTCGCGCTGCGATTGATTCCATCGCCAGCGCACGGTTCGTGACGATTGCCGTTCTCAATGGCGTCGCGCTTGGAGGAGGGCTGGAACTGGCGCTCGGCTGCGACCTTCGTTTTGCCGCGGTTGGCGTCAGGCTTGGGCTCACCGAGAGCCGCATCGGCGCGTTCCCTGGCGCGGGGGGCACGCAGCGACTGCCGCGGCTCGTCGGCGTCAGCCGTGCGTTGCAGATGATGCTGAGCGGCGAGCCCGTGAGCAGCGAATACGCGCTGTCCATAGGACTCGTCAACGAAGTGATTGCCGCCGACGATTTGGACACGCGTGTGCGCGCCTTTGCGAAGACCCTGGCGGGCGGGTCTGCGCCCGCTCTCGCGGCGATCAAGCGCCTCGTCTATGAGGGCATCGAATTGCCTCTTGCAGCGGGCCTCCAAGTCGAGCGCGCAGCGCTGCCGGCGATTCTCGCCTCACCGGATTATTGCGAAGGGCTGGCCGCATTTGCAGAACGCCGGCCGCCCCGATTCATCGAGGTCGTCCAATGAGTGTTCGTCCGCCCGCAGCATATCTCAGCAAGGCGCGGCAGGTCGCACAAGAGCTCCTTTCGCGGATTGCCGACTCGAAAGTCGAGCCCGGCGAGACCTTTGCGACCGAAGCCGAGCTTCTGCAGCAGTTCGACGTCAGCCGCCCGACGTTGCGCGAAGGCATTCGCATTCTGGAGTCGCAGGGCGTGCTCGAGCAGCGGCCCGGTCCCGGTGGCGGCCTTGTGGTCCGGCGGCCCAGTCTCGATTTGCTGGCGCACAGTTTGTCCGTGTACCTGCGCTTCAATGATGTGCCGTTCGTGACCGTGCTGCAGGCGCGCGAGGTAATCGAACCCGCGCTCGCTGCCGAGGCGGCGGAAGGAGGCACCGACGACGATTTTCGCGAAATGGAGGAGTCGATCGAACGAATGAAGAAGCAGGGCGACGACCAGGCTGCCTTCATTGCCGAGAACCGCGTTTTTCACGGCGTCGTGGCGCGCGCCAGTGGCAACAAGCTGCTCGAGACCTTCTGGGGCGCGATCAGCTTGCTCGCGCACGGCGAGCATCACGGCATGCGATATACGATAGGCAATCGCCAGCACGTGATTGCGGCGCACGAACGCATCCTCGATGCCTGCCGCCGCCGCAATTCACGCGCCGCCGCGAAAGCGATGGCAGAGCACGTCGGCGAGCTCGAACATCTCGTGCGCGAGCGCTACCAGCATCTGCTGGGACAGCGGATGAGCGTACGAGACCACCGCGGCATCCGTTGAATTGTCAGGAGCATCAGAATGAGCGACATGAAGTTCCAGCTTTCCTCCGAACAACGAGCGCTTGGTCGGAACGGTTCGCGATCTTGCGCGCGGCAAGTTCAAGGACCGCGTCATCAAATGGATGGACGGCACGTTTCCATGGGAGAACATGCGGGAACTCGCGGAGATTGGCGTGCTCGGCATGTCGGTGCCCGAGGAATACGGGGGCTCGGGTCTTCCGGTGTTCGACACGGCTTTGGTGCTCGAGGAAGTTTCGAAGGTCTGTTACTCGACGGCGATGGCGCTGATGGGTGAAGTCGGCGTGCAGGTGCGCGTCATCGCGACGTATGCGCCCGAGCACATGAAGCGCGACATCCTGCCCAAGGTCTGCTCGGGCGAAGCGTTGCTCGCCGTGTGCATGACCGAACCTCACGCCGGGACGGATGTAGCCAACTACAGGACGAATGCGACCATCCGCGGCGACCGTGTGACCTTGAAGGGCGTGAAGACGCTGATCAGCCGCGCCGACGAAGCTGAGTGGTTCGTCGTCTTCAGCCGCATCGACGGCAAGCCCGGGCGCGAAGGCATCGGATGCGTGCTGGTCAATCGCCACACGCCGGGGTTCAACGTGACCGCGCGCTATCACACGATGGGGGGCGAGAATCTCGCGGAGATACAGTTCGACAACTGCGAGCTGCCTCTCGAAAACGTCATCCTGCACGACGGATTTCGGAAGCTCCTTTCCGCGTTCAACACTCAACGATGCCTCAACCCCAGTGTTTCGCTTGGTCTGGCGGAAGGCGCGTTCGAAGAAGCGATCAAGTACGCCCGCGACCGGACAGCCTTTGGCCGTCCCATCGGCGAATTCCAGGGCATGCGCTGGAAGCTCGCGGAGATGTATCGCGACATCGAAGTCGGTCGCAGCATGCTATACCGCGCATGTCTCACCGCGAATCCGTTTCCGGATCCGACGGAGGCGGCCGTCGCGAAAATGTACTGCAACGAGATGGCGATAAGGGTCACCAGCGAAGCGGTCCAGGTGCATGGCGGTTACGGTTTCACCGACGAGTATCCTGTATCCCGCTTCTATCGCGGCGCGCGCTACGGCACGCTCGGCGGTGGCACGACCGAAACGTTGAAAGACCTGGTCGGGAAGAGACTGATGAACGACTTCGACCCCGTCGACGGATTCCTCGGGATGCGGACGTTCTGATGCGACCCGTTTCCCACCGCAGCCGATCCATTCGCGAGGAAGGCTGACCATGCGTTCACTGCTCTTTGTTCCGGGACACGACCCACGCAAACTCGCCAAGGCGCTCGATTGCGGCGCCGACGCGCTGATTATCGATCTGGAAGATTCAGTGCCGGATGCGGCGAAAGCCGAGGCGCGTGGCGTGTGCGCCGAATTCGTCGCTGCGCACCGCGACCGCTTGCCACTTTTCGTGCGAGTCAATGCACTTGTCTACCGGCTTGCTGATCGACGATCTTGCCGCAGTGGTGCGAGCGCGCCCGTACGGTGTCATGCTGCCGAAATGCGCGAACGGTCGCGAGGTTGCGCGTGTCGGCACCTACATTTCGGCACTGGAGGCGCGAGACGAAGTGCCCGCCGGGTCGCTGCGCATCCTCCCGATCGTCACCGAAACGGCCGCGGCTGTCTTCGAACTGGGAAGCTACGCACACGATGCGGGACCGAGGTTGTGCGGGATGTTGTGGGGAGGCGAGGATCTCGGCACCGACATCGGTGCTTCCGCCAATCGCGTCGATGGACGCTACACGCCGCCTTTCCAGCTCGTGCGAAGCCTGTGTCTGTTCGGTGCGGCGGCTGCGCGTGTTGCGCCCATCGATGCCGTCTACACTGATTTTCGCGATGCCGAAGGGCTGCGTGACGAAGCACGCGCAGCCGCTGCGGCAGGCTTCACTGCCAAGGCTGCCATCCATCCTGCCCAGATTCAAATCATCAACGAAGCTTTTACGCCTAGCGAAGAAGCGTTGCGCGAAGCGAATGCGGTCGTGGCGGCGTTCGCGCAGCAGCCGAGCGCGGGTGCGGTCAACATTGGTGGCCGCATGTTCGATCGCCCGCATTTGACGGCCGCCCAACGAGTGATCGCGCGCGCAGCGCTGGCGCGGCATTGATCGGGGCACCGGCCAGCGCACCCAGTAACGATAGCGACGACTCACGAAGTCCGGAGGCAGCATGTCTGCAGCACCATCTACGGCGACCAGCGAGATGGACGCCCACTACCCGCTTTCGGGGATCACGGTCCTCGACCTCTCGCACGTTTACAACGGGCCCTACGCCACGTTCCTGATGGCGCTGGCGGGAGCGACCGTTATCAAGATCGAGCCGCTCACCGGCGAGCATCTGCGAAGCCGCGGTGATTTGGGAGGCGCCGCGCTTCCGTTCGCGATGCTGAACTCCAACAAGAAGCCGGTCACGCTCAATCTCAAGGCGGAGACAGGGCGCGAGCTGCTGCGCGAGATGGTGGCGCGGGCCGACATCCTCGTCGAGAACTTCGCTCCTGGCGTCATGGACCGTCTCGGCGTCGGTCCTGCGGATCTGCACAAGATCAACCCGCGGCTGATCTATGGGTCGAGCTCGGGTTACGGCAAGGATGGCCCCTACCGCGACTATCCCGCGATGGATCTGGTCATGCAGGCGATGTGCGGCGTTATCAATTCGACCGGCTTTCCGGACCAGCCACCGGTCAAGGCGGGCGCGGCCATTTGCGATTTCATGGCCGGCATACACCTGTACGGCGCGATCATGACTGCACTTTACGAGCGCGAACGCACGGGCAAAGGACGCGTCGTGGAAGTCTCGATGCAGGATGCGACTTATGCGTCGCTCGCGTCGAACCTGGGCATGCTGCATGCCCGCGGCGCGGCTGCCCCGGCACGCACCGGAAACCGCCACGGCGGTCTCGGTATCTCGCCGTACAACGTCTATGCGACTAGCGATGGCTATGTCGTGCTCAATGCGCCGGGCGATCATCATTTCCGGGCGATCCTCGATGTGATGGGCGTGCCCGAACTCAAGGACGATCCGCGCTTCGCCACGCGCTCGACGCGAGTCGTCCATTTTGCCGACGTGGATGCGCTGATCGAACGCTGGACGAAGACCTTGACCAAGAACGAGGTCGCGCAGCGCATGCTCGCGGCGAAGGTACCCTGCGCGCCGGTGCGTGACCTCGCGGAAGTCATGCACGACGAAAACATGCATGCGCGCGGCAGCTTGCAGTGGATCGACCATCCGGAGCTTGGCCGCGTCGTCTTGCCGCACTCGCCCCTCATTTTCGAAGGGACGGAGCGACGGCCGATCGAGCCCAGTCGCCCGCTGGGCGGAGGCAATGATGAGGTTTTCGGCGATTGGCTTGGCCACTCCAAGGAGGAGTTGGCCGCATACGAGGCAGACGGCGTGATTGGCGCGTCCGGGACTGAATCGCCGGCCCGACCGGCGATTGCGCGATCGCCCGCGCAGGCGAAAGCCCTGGCGCAGGACGGAGTTTGATCGAATGGCTCTACCCCCACCCGCACCGCGCGACGAAATTCATCTTCGCCGCATCGAGTTGCGCGGTTATCGCCGCCACGACGGTCTGTACGACATCGAAGCGCGGATGGTCGACACCAAGACCAGCGACTTGACGCTACCTGAAGGACGCACCGTGCCGGCCGCCGAAGCTCTGCACGACATGTCGATCCGAATGGTCGTGGACGAAGACCTCAAAGTGATCGATATCGTTGCTTCGACTGACGCGTCGCCGTTCGACATCTGCACGGAGGCCACCGCCACGCTGCAGACGATGAAGGGCATGCGGATCGCCGCGGGTTGGTCGGCCGCCGTGCGTGAGAAGCTTGCCGGTCGCAAGGGATGTACCCACCTCACCGAATTGCTTACGCCGCTTGCGACGGTTGCATTCCAGACACTGTCGCAGCGACGACAGTCGCAGCCGACGCCGGTCGATGCGAATGGCAGGCCGCTCAAGATAGACAGCTGTTATGCCTATGCGAGCGATCGCGAAGTCGTGCAGCGGCGATGGCCGATGCATTACGACGGCGCCGAGGCTAGGCCGTCGAGCGAAACGGATCGAGGGCCCACCGGGTCTTCGGCCTGACTCCGGAGTTCGATTTGGTTTGAGTGCAGCTCGCTGCGGGCGGCGCCAAGCTCAATCTCCGGTTGCGGGCGGTGTGTTGGCTGCTCGCCGCCGATTCGTTCGTTCAATCTGCGATATGCTTGCAAGCACCGAAAATCGGAGGTGCTCCAATGCTCACCAGGTCGCGCACTTGCGCCATTGTCCTCATCATCGTCGGCACGCTATTTTTGCTTTCCAATCTCGGCATCATCCCGGAGATTCGTCCGCTGCTGCGTCAATGGTGGCCGCTGATCCTTGTCATCGTCGGTGTGCTGATGCTGATTCAACGTTCGTGATGACGATTCGCCGGGCAACAACAGAACATGCAGAACGAATATCGACGTACGTTTGATCCGTCGCCGACGCGACCGGCGACACGACTGCCGCGCGGCGCGTGCGACGCACACTGTCACATCTTCGGCCCGCGAGCCCGCTTTCCCTTCGATCCGCGCGCGCCTTTCTTCCCCGGCGATGCGCCGAAAGAAGCTCTGTTCGCTTTGCACGAATGGCTGGGAATCGAACGCTGCGTGATCGTCCAGTCGACGTGTCATGGTTTCGACAATGCGGTCGTCGCGGACGCTATCGCGGCCAAGGACGGCAGTTATCTGGGTGTCGCGCTTGCCCCGACAACGACCACCAGGGCCGAACTGCGCCAACTCGACGCGCAAGGGTTTCGGGCGCTGCGTTTCAATTTCATGAAACATCTTGGGTCAATCCACGCCGATCGAACCGATCATTGCGCTCACGCCGATGCTCGCCGACCTCGGTTGGCATTTGCAGGTTCATTTTCAGAGCACACTGATCGACGAACTGGCGCCGGGGCTTCTGCGTTCCGCAGTACCCGTCGTCATCGATCACATGGGACGCGTCGATGCGTCGTTAGGCTTGGCGCAGGAACCCTTTCAGACGCTGATGCGACTGCTCGACGATTCACGCATCTGGGTCAAAGTGAGTGGTGCGGATCGCGTGTCGAGGAATGGTCCGCCCTATGCCGATGCGATGCGGTTTGCGCGCACGCTGGTCGAGCGATTCGGCGATCGAACCCTGTGGGGCACCGACTGGCCCCATCCGAATACCGCTGTCGCCCCGGACGACGGCATCCTGACGGACGCGATCTCGCAGATAGCGCCAACGGCAGCGCAGCAGCAGGCGCTGCTCGTGGACAATCCACAACGTCTGTATCGCTTCCGACCGGCAATTTGAATCGGTAAACGAATCGATGATCCGACGACTGGAAGGCAAGGTGGCGATCGTGATCGGCGCAGGTTCGGTCGGGCCCGGATGGGGCAATGGCCGCGCGATTGCGTTTCGTTTTGCGCAGGAAGGTGCGCGGGTATGGGCGGTCGATCGCGATCCGGGCCATCTCGAGGAAACACTGGTCCGCGTGCGCGAGATCGGCGGGACGGTCGAGGCGCACCTATGCGACGCGACCGACAGTGCGGCCGTCGCGACCATGGTGCAGGCGTGTCGCGCAGGCTGGGGCAGCGTTGACGTACTCGTGAACAACGTCGGCGGCTCCGCTCCCGGTGGCCCCGTCGAGATGTCGGAACAGCTATTCGACGCGCAAGTGGCGCACAACCTCAAGAGTGCGTTCCTTGGTTGCAAGCACGTGCTGCCGGTGATGGAAGCGCAGGGTCACGGTGCGATCGTCAACATCGCTTCGACATCGGGCTTGCGATGGACGGGCGCGGCTCAGGTTGCGTATGCGGCGACCAAGGCTGGCGTCATTCAGATGACGCGCAGCATTGCGGTCCAGTATGCGCCCAAGGGAATTCGCGCGAACTCGGTGGTCCCAGGGCAATTGCACACGCCGATGGTCGAGGTGCGGCTCGCGAAGCAACGTACCGGCGGGGACGTCGATGCGTTGTTACGCCAGCGGCAAGCGCGTATTCCGCTGGGTTTCATGGGCGACGGCACGGATACGGCGAACGCGGCGCTGTTCCTCGCGTCGGACGAAGCCCGGTTCATCACCGGCGCGGACCTTGTCGTCGATGGCGGAATGACGGTGCGCTGCGATTGATACTCATCGAGCGGGGCGGGCGCGGGAAACGGTCGAAAAATTCCAGCAGATCCCACGGTGGCCTGCGTTCGAAACCGAAGGAGGAGACGCATGCATATACTGATCCTGCTGCTCGCTGCGGCATTCATGTTCACTCCGACGCCAAGTCAGGCGCAGACCGCGACCATGAGAATCGTAATTTCGTTTCCTCCGGGTGGCCCAGTCGACTTCGTCGCACGCGTGCTCGCCGAAGGCTTGTCGAAGGAACTCAATCAAGCGGTGGTCGTCGACAACCGCGCCGGCGCGAACGGAGGCATCGCAGCACAGGCCGTCGCCAAGGCGGCGGCGGACGGCAATACGCTATGGCTCACGAGCGCGGGTGCCGCAGTCATGAATCCCGCGCTTTACAACAACCTCACGTACGACATGCAGCACGATTTCGTACCGGTGACGCTCGTGGTGAATAACTCCGAAGTGCTCGTTGTCAATCCGGCGAATCCCGCGCACAACGCCGCGGAACTGGTCGCGATGTCCAAACAGAAGTCCGATGGCCTGGCGATTGCCTCATCGGGGATTGGCAGCATGCCGCATCTCGCGATGGAGCTCATGGTCGATTCAGCAGGCGCCAACTTTCTGCACGTGCCGTACAAGGGCGCTGCCCCGGCGCTGACCGACGTCATGGGCAACCAGGTCACCGGCTTTTTCGGCGACATCCCTGGGCTGATTGGTTTCGTTCGCGGCGGTAAGCTGAAGCCCCTTGCCATTGCCGCCGCTCGGCGACATCCGTTGCTGCCCGATGTTGCCACGCTGGACGAGCAAGGCATTCATGGCGTCGAATCGAATAATTGGTACGCGCTGTTCGCGCCCGCCAGCACACCGCCCGCGCGTATCGCCGACCTGAACAAAGCGGTACGCAAGGTGCTGACGACGGATCCGTACCGCTCCCGCCTTCTCGATTCAGGTGCGGAGCCGATGCCGAGCACTCCGGATGAACTCGCCACGCTGGTCAAAGGCGACACGGCCAAGTGGGGCAAGATCATTCGTGACAAGAAGATCAAAGGGGAGTGATGATGAGCATTCGCGTACCACTGGTCGACTCCCGGCACACGACCGGAACTCGCAGCGATCGAATCGTCGATTCGCGAACAGCGCGGCGACATTTCGCTCCTCTACCAGGTGTTGCTGAACAGCGCGCCACTGGCGCAAGGGTGGGAGACGATGCTGACCGCCGTGCGCAACCGCAGCTCGGTGCCTCCAGACCTGCGCGAGATGGTGATTCTTCGAGTTGCGGTCCTGAACCGTGCGCCGTTCGAGTTCGCGGCGCACGCGCCCGTGGCGAAGAAGGTTGGCGTGTCGGAAGCGAAGTTGGCTGGGCTGCGCGATGCCGAGCCAGGCGAAGCGTTCACTCCGCTGGAATGCGCCGTGCTCGCGCTGACTGATGCCATGACGCAAGACGTGCAAGTCCCCGACGCATTGTTTGAGCCGTTACGCGCGCATTTCGACGCTCGCGCGCTGGTCGAGCTCGTCGCGACCGTCGCCGCATACAACATGGTTTCGCGCTTCCTCGAAGCGTTGCATATCGGCCATTGACTTGTCGTGGCGCTGACGCACGCTTTTGTGGTCAAGCGAGTCGACCAAGGCTCCGGCGATGCCGCGACGGGCGCGATCATCGCCCGTTGTTGGCATCGTAGCGTGCCGGCCTTCGGCGATGTCCGCGCTTATCGCGGCGCGCAGTCAGCCGATCTCTACATTTATTTCGAGCTGCCGGTTCCAGCGGAACGGTCGACCGCTGAAAGGGACGCCTTCGCGGCGACGCTGACAACCGAAACGGGATGGCGCAACGATGCGTTGACGGTCGATCGCCTCGAGTGCGTGCTTGACGTGCCCGGAGCGTCGCGGGGCGAGCGCCCCGCGCTGCACTATGTTGTCGAAACGGACGTCGTGGACGGCTGGCAGGACGAGATGCAGCGCTGGTACGACAACGAGCACATGCCCGGGCTCGCCGCCGTGCCGGGTTGCATTCGCGCCCGCCGTTTCATCAATCATGATCGCGGGCCGCGTTCGCTCGCGTGCTACGACCTCATGCGCGACGGCGTCACCGAATCGCCCGCGTGGCTTGCCGTCCGCGCATCTGCGTGGAGCGCCCGTGTGCGTCCACAGTTTCGAAATACCAAGCGGACGATGTTTAGTGAGTTAGCACTTCCCGAACCGGCGTGACGCGCACGCGAATTCGAATCGAGTCCGTTTGCTAGAATTGAAAAGAGCTGGAACCCCTCGAACGTAAGGATGGAAGTGACTCGTGCAACACCGTGCGGATTGGCCGCACTTCTCGCGCCACTATTGGCCTCGCTGCTTGTTGGATGCGGCGGCGGCGGTGGCGGCGGCGATATCCCTCTTCCAAAGCCGGTCGTCGGGTTGCGCCTGATTGACAAGGGAAAGGACACGATCAACCTGAGCTGGAGCGTCTCGCCCACCGACACAAGCACCGCAGGATTTGTCATTACGCGTAACGACGGCGTGTCGCGGACGCTCGATGCGGCGACGCGAAGCTTTGATGACACCGGCCTTGTAACGCAAACGCAATATTGCTATCAGGTTCAGCGCGATTAATGCTCGTTCTCAGACGTCCGATGCGGTTCGGCGCTGCCTCGCGAGCGGCTGGCGCGACGCAGTGAGTTGCGAGCACTTCCCGACGGCAGTGCGGCACTCGATTCGTCGCTCGCCGTTGACGCGAGCAGGGCATGCCGATCATGACTATGTGCTGGCGACGCCGGGCACCGCCGCCAGCGGCGACTTGTGGCTCGCGCGCCAGAGCGGCGGCGCATGGACGAGCGAGCGTATCGCGAGTAGCGTCGCCCGCCACGCGCTCGCGGGCGCCGGTTCGGGTGGCGTTGCTATCGCCTACATCGATGGGACTTCCAAGTTGCTGTTCGCGGGCAGCGTCGATGTCTGGATGCCGACGGTGATCGACGACGCCGACGTTTCCACGCGGCCATCGCTCGTCGTCGATGCGACGGGCTCTGCAACGATCGGCTACGTCTCGAGCGGGGTAGTCAAGGCAGCGACCAATCGCTCGGGCATGTGGACGATGTCCACGCTGGCGCCGGGCAGGGTCGGCGGGGCAAATTGGCTCGCGCTCGACGCAAGCGGGCGGGCTTATGTTGCGTTCTCAGCGACGAATGGAGACGTCCAGCTGGCCACGGCGTCGGCCGATGGGTTGGCCAACCGTGGTCGATCGAGACCGTGTTTCCGTACACGGGGGGCCTTTGCGGGTACTCCTCGGCATCGATATTCGTTGCAGCCGACGGGGGGGTGCACTTCGCCCTGACTGAGACCTGCCATAGCAGCGGTAACATTTACCACGCGCAGCGATTGCCGACCGGCGCATGGCAGATAGAGCCGCTCATGTCAGACTATTTGATTTTTCGTGCGGCGCCTGCCCCGATCGTCGATGCTGCCGACGGCACGACTCATATCGCCGCAGGCGCTAGCGCCCTTCTCCTCGACGTAGCCGATGCGCCGTTCGTCAACTACTGGACCAATCTGTCCGGGATCCTTCAAAGGCTTATACGCTAACCAACGATGGCGCGGCGCTTGGATCGCTGGCGGTCGATGCCGCCGGCGATCGCCATGCCGTCTATACGACGGCGGGTGAAGTACGTTACCTGACGACGCGCCCCTGACGCACGCCGCGCGGCGCGCGGCGGCGCGCGAAAGCGAACGCCAGAAGTGCGGTAGCCACGAGAACCAGTCCACCCGGTTCAGGTACGGTCGTCGTGGTCGTGGTGCTGAGATCGGAAGCCGTGAAGTTCACAAACGCAAAGTCGCCCAGGTTGCTGGTGGCACCGCCGTCGCCCGCTTTGAATACCAAGCTGCTGAACGCCACCGAAAGCCCGGACACTGCCCACTCGCCGCCGCCGCTATTGTCTGCGGCCGACAGGTTCATCACCGTCGCACCGGACACGCCAGTCAAGGTCGCGTTCGTTGCGTTGACGACCGAAAGGATAAGCTCGGTCAGCACGTTGCCCGTCGCATCAAGCACTGCAACTTCGTTGACGGTGTCGCCGAAATTGCCACTCGCGTAGAGAAACGAGACGGTGAAACCATTGAGCAGATGCTGGATGCTCGGGTCCGGCGCTGAGACGAACGACAAGGTTTCGTTGTTGTCGATCTCTCCATCGACGACCGAGTTGCCACCGCTGATGCCGACGCCAGTGACGCCGTTGACGGTCTTGGAACCGAAGACTCCGCCGGCGGTGTTGCCGGTCGCCGTAGCCGTGTAACCGGACACCGTGACGGTGCTGGCACCGCTGGTGAGACCGGTATACGAGATCGTCGTGGCGTTGGCCTTGCCGATGATAATCGCCGTTGCTACTGCCGCTATCGCGAGGTACGTTGTAAGCTTCAGCATACTATTCACGCTTCACTCCCCATTGGTGATGGCCGCCGCGCACTATCGAATTCGCGGATGTCGTCCATACCATCGCAATTCCCGGACCAGACGTCGGCTGCGTCGGCCGATCAGGGACTTAAGCGTGCTGCGTTGGTGTACGCCGATTTGAGTTGTAAGAACCTCTGACGGCAGTCAAGAAGTAGCGGACAAAGTGCAGGCGTCGGGTTGTTGGGCGCAATCCATCGACGATCGCTGCGCGCGCCTCCTACGGCACAATCAGAGCACGTCCGATACCAGCATCTGTTTGCGACGCTATACTGGAGTCACTATCTAGGCACACACGCTGTTTAGATGGCGGTCCCGAAAGGGATCTGGAGGCGGCCCACATCTCGTATGTCGGCCGCCTTCGCTTTTTCCGCTCCGGTCGCGACGGCTTGGGCCAATCCAATTCCGACGGAGACTGGCGATGCGGCGCCCGCAAGTATGGGAGGCGGACAACCGGCCGCTGCCGCCGTGCCGGCGTCGAACGATCGTTCTATAATCCAGCAATCGAGCCCTCGGAGTCGTTGCATGGATATAGCGGCAGTGCGGCTGGCATTTATCGATCTGGAGACGACGGGACCCAGCCCTCAGGACGATCGGATACGCGAGATTGGCGTCGTTATCATCGGCGGCGGCACTGTCGAGCGCTGGTCGACGTTGGTTCGCGTCGGCCGCCGAAAGCCATTCAATAGCCCGGAAGCTGCGCCGGACGAGAATCAAGCGGCGCCTCGTTTCCAGGATATCGCTCCCCATCTCCTTGCGATCCTGCGAAATCGCCTTGTCGTCGCCCACAATGCCCGATTTGACTATGCCTTTCTCCGCGCTGAATTTCAGCGCGTGGGCGTGGACTTTCAGCCTGATCTGTTGTGCTCGGTCATGCTTTCGCGCAACCTGTATCCGGAACGCGATTGCCACGACCTGGATGCCTTGGCGCAGCAGCACGGCCTGTCCGTGTCGGTCAGGCATCGCGCGCTGCCGGACGCGGATCTCGTTTGGCAGTTGTGGCAGGTCTTTGAACGAGCGCTCCCGCTGAAACGTTTCACGGCGGCGGTCGCCAAGCTGCGCGCCGGGCCAGTGTTCCCTCCCGGTCTCGATGCGTCACTGATCGAGAAGCTGCCCAGGTCTCCTGGCGCATTCGCGTTCCACGACGAACGCAACGACATCATGATGGTTGGGGCTGCCAACAATCTCAGGCTGGAGGTCGGTGATTATTTCCGCATCGATCGAGCGTCGGACAAGGCACTGAGCAACGCACACAGAGTTGCCAATATCAGCTGGCGGCCAACGCGCGGCCCGATGGGCGCTCGTTTGCAGGCGATTGCACTGCGGCGGTCGCTGCGCACGTCCACCGCCGATTCGGCGCTGTATACGTACGGCTTCAGCGCGGCCGCGACACCCGCTTTCGAAATCATGCCGCTATCGAGCTGCATCGACGACGACATCGGCGAATCGTTCGGGCTTTTCACTTCTGGTCGCAAAGCGGCGAACGCCTTGCGGCGGCTTGCGATCAAGCACTCGCTGTGTCATTGCCTGTTGGGGGTAAATAGCCGGGATGCAGAAGATTGTAGAGCGTGTCCGCGTAGCGATAGTGGCAAGGGGTGTGTCGGGCGTGTAAATCGTGCAAAACAATTGACGCGCATCTATACCCAGATCCGCAAATGGGAGAAGCCTCAGTGGCCTTTTCCCGACGCCGTCGGCATTAGAGAGCGGTCGGACCTGCATCTGGTGTATCGCTGGAGGTACCTCGGGACAGCGCGGTCCGACACGGACCTGCATGCGATTCTTGACGACCCGGGTAACGACTATGGGTTCGACGTGGACGTGTACCGCTTCCTCAGACGGACTCTGCGCACCCTTCCGTCAAGCAAGATCTTAACTTTCCAGGCACGTGCGGCGAGCACGTGCGCCCCGCTACACGACTAGGCCTACGCCCGAATCAGCAGTGCGCCTACATTCATGGCCCGGTGAAAGTTGTATGTTGGGCACATGTATCAATGGCCCAGCACTCGCACCGATCCGCTAGTGGATCGACGTAAGCGCGTCTTCGTTGTAGAAGACTCGCCGTTGATCCGCGAGCGGCTCGTTGGTGCAATTGAAGCTATGCCTTGTTGCACCGTCGTTGGAACAGCCGAAGCGGAGCAAGAGGCGATAGCAGGCATTCTCGATTCGGTGCCAGACCTAGTCATTGCCGATATCCAGTTGCGCGAAGGCTCGGGACTGAAGGTGTTGCGGGACATCCGCTCGCGCAGTCTTCCGCGGCCGACCGTGGTCATGCTGACCAATCACGCGTCCAAAGAGTACTACGACGAGTCGATCGCATCGGGCGCCGACGCAGTATTCGACAAGACCAGGCAATTCAGCGCGTTTCTGACTTTCCTCGAGAACATCCACTAGCGGGTGCCTGTGACGTCCCCATCCGCACGTCTTCATTTCGTCCTACGCGCTTTTCGGACGGACTCTGGTTTCGAGCTTTGCGGGCGCCGCGCAGACTTTCGTTACCACTCGCGCAGTGTGCGCGGCGGTGGACACCCAACTGGAGGATTCGGAATGAACAACACTCAAGGCAATCAGAACCAAGGTGGTCGGCAGGACGAACAAAAAGACGGCGACGGTACTAGCACGGGCATGGAACGCAAGCCTGACGTCCGGTCCCCTGGCCAACAGCAGGCCCAGGAAGATCGCAGCGACCGCCGCCGCTCCAACACGAATATCGAAACGGACACCGACAACGATGACGGCGACAAGCGTCGCGATCCGACGACCGGCGATGATGATTCGACATCATCGCAAAAGTAATTTAGCGACAGTGTGAAATAAGAAGCCGCCTGCGGGCGGCTTTTTTTTGGCGGTGATAGTTGGCTTGGCCGATAAGTTGGCCAGTAATTGCCTGTCAGGGTTCGCGCATGGAATGCGTCATCGTTAATCCCGATCCGCGGCTCGCCTTCCCGCAATCCCATCAGCCAGCGCAAAACCGAAAAGCGCCAGACAAATCAGAAAGGCAACCGGGACGGGGGTGGGCGCATCAGTCAGTTCAGCGCCGTAGACTGCGGCTACGCCCAGGATAGAGATCAGAAAAAAAGCGAGTACGTGGCGCAACATTTTGTCGACTCCATATGCGATTCAATAGTGATCGCTCGTAGCTAACGGGACAATCGGCGCGCGGCCCATTCGCGTGTAGGATCGCGACTTGAGCCTGTAGGACGGCTTGGGCGCTTGCGCATTGTTTTTGTGCTATCACAGAGGCAACGCCCGCCGCCCGGAGGCTTGATCAAGCCGTCTGTCCGGGACCCTTGACCGCCGATATACGCAGGGCTAGGCTTGGTCCATTCGTGACTGGGCTGGGCGCGCCAGTCGCCCATGCTAGTATTCAAGCGCCGTAGTTCATCCAGCTCCCAGAGTTGAAAATGTTGTAGGACAGGCGGACGCATTTGCGCCCGTCGACGCCCCGGTTGTGTGATGTAACTGGGGTCAGCACGGAATGTCGCTTTCGCGCGCGGCAGGGTCGGTTTGGCGGCGGAAGCAGTGAACGATCGCAAGGGGCGTCGATAGTAACGATGCATCTCGAACGCTGGAAGAATAGTTTCCCGCAGGTCCTGCCGGTGGTACTGGTCGCGGTTGCGCTTGCTTTCTTGATGGCGCGCGACAGCCCAACTCCCAAGCGAAGCATTGTCAGTGTCGTCCTTCGCACCGCGCACCTTCCCCTCGATCCTTTCCTCAGCGACCTCGAGGAACGAACCTTCCGCTTTTTCTGGGAGACTGCGAATCCAACTAACGGTCTGATCCCGGATCGTTATCCGACGCCATCGTTCTCGAGCATCGCAGCGGTTGGCTTCGGGTTGACCGCCTACCCGATAGGTGTTGAACGCGGATACGTGACGCGCGAAGCCGCGCAACAGCGGGTTCTGACGACGCTGCGTTTTTTGCGTGACGCGCCGCAAGGTCCTTCAGCACGCGGCGTCGCCGGCTACAACGGTTTCTTCTATCACTACCTGGACATGAAGACGGGCGAACGGTTCGGAGACAGCGAGCTCTCCACCGTGGATACCGCGATCCTGCTTGCGGGGGTGCTTTTTTGCCAGTCGTACTTTGATGGGACTGCCCCGGAAGAAATGGAAATTCACGCGCTGGCCGAGGAAATCTATCGCCGCGTCGACTGGAAGTGGGCGCAGCCTCACGCCCCGGCGATCAGCCATGGGTGGACTCCCGAACTGGGTTTCCTCGAATACGACTGGCGCGGCTACAACGAAGCGATGCTGGTCTACCTGTTCGCGCTCGGTTCGCCGACCTTTGGCGTCGGTCCGCAAGCCTGGACCGAATGGACCAGCACCTACGATAAGCATTGGCAGACGACGTTCGGCCAGGAATATCTGAATTTCGGTCCGCTGTTCGGGCACCAGTACACGCATGTCTGGATGGATTTTCGGAAGATCCAGGACGACTACATGCGTCGCCGCGGGATGGACTACTTCGAAAACAGCCGTCGCGCGGTCTACGCGCAGCAGGCTTACGCGATCGCCAATCCGCTCCACTGCACCGACTACGGCGCGACTGTCTGGGGAATTACCGCGAGCGATGGCCCCGCTGATATGCAGCTCGCCGACGCCACCACGGACCGGGTCTATCGCGCGTATTCGGCACGGGGTACCGACGCCCACGACGATTGCACGCTGGCGCCGACGGCGACGGTCGCCTCGATACCTTTCGCCCCCGAGTTGGCGATCCCCGCAGTGCTCGACATGCAGAAGCGGTTCGGACAATACATTTACGCGCAATACGGTTTCGTCGATGCGTTCAATCCCAGCTTTCACTTCGACGTTCCACTGCAGCACGGACGCGGCATCGCAGGCTTTGGTTGGGTTGATGGCGACTATCTGGGCATCGATCAGGGACCGATCTGCGCGATGATCGAAAATCAGCGCACCGCATTGGTGTGGCGTGTGATGAAAAAGAATCCTCACGTTCGGCGCGGTCTCGAGCAGGCCGGGTTCTCCGGCGGATGGCTAGCCTCGGCGAACTGACCTGAGCTGATCTATAGTCGACGCGCTGCTCGGAACTTTTGCGCTGTACCGCACGCCGAACTACCATCCCCTTGCAGACGGCGAGAGCCGGCGCCGGCCAATGCCGACCTTTTTCCGCGCCCGCACGGCGTACCCGATTGCGCTCCTCGCGGTGTTCCTTGCCGTTGGATTCGCGGGAGGATGCACGTCTAGATCGCCGGACGCGAAGGTCGTGCGCTTCTGGGCAATGGGCCGTGAAGGCGAAGTTGTCGCCCAGCTGGTTCCGGAATTCGAGCGCGCCCATCCTGGTATCCGCATCTCGATCCAGCAACTGCCTTGGAGCGCAGCCCACGAAAAACTGCTGACTGCTTTTGCCGGGGAGGCGACACCCGACGTCTGTCAGCTTGGCAATACCTGGATTGCCGAGTTCGTTGCATTGCATGCCCTCGATGCACTGGACGCGTCGGTGACGGCAACACCTTCGGTCGCGCGCGACGATTATTTCCCCGGTATCTGGGCGACCAACCTAGTCGATGGAAAACTTTACGGCATCCCCTGGTATGTCGATACGCGCTTGCTGTTCTATCGCACCGACTTGCTCGCCCGCGCGGGATATACACACCCGCCGCGATCCTGGGGCGAATGGCGGGAGATGCTTGCCGCGATCAAGGGGCACGCAAGTGGCGATCAGTACTCAATCCTGCTTCCACTGAACGAGTTCGAGCCGTTGCTGGTGCTGGCGCTGCAAATGGACGAACCATTGCTCCGCGACGGCGGACGACGAGGCAATTTCGAAAGCGCCGGGTTTCGCCGTGCGTTGGACTTCTACGTGGGCATGTTTCGCAGCGGCTGGGCACCGCCGCTCACGAACACCGACGTCGCTAACGTCTCGACCGAGTTTGCTCGCGGTTACTTTTCCTTCTATATCACCGGGCCGTGGAATATCGGTGAATTCAAACGCCGCCTGCCGGCGGCGTCGCAAGCGAACTGGATGACCGCGCCGCTTCCCGGCCCCGAAGGACCGGGATCGTCGATTGCGGGTGGTTCGAGTCTGGTGATTTTCGATCGCTCGCGCGTCAAAGACGCCGCGTGGCAATGGGTTGCGTATCTTTCCGATCCGGTGGTGCAACGGCGCTTTCACGAACTGACCGGCGACCTGCCGCCCCGGCGCTCAGCCTGGGCGCAAGGCGAACTCGCCGAAGATATTTACGCGCGAGCATTCAAGGATCAGCTCGAACGGGTCAAGCCAGCGCCGCAAGTGCCCGAGTGGGAACGCATCGCGTCCGAACTACGCCTGCTCGCAGAGCGCACCGTGCATGGCCAGTTGACGATCGATGAAGCGGTCGCCGAACTCGACGCACGCACGGATCGAATTCTCGAAAAACGCCGATGGCTTCTCGCCCGGCGGGCCAATTGACAGTGCGCCAGCCTGTCGCGTGGTGGTTCGTCGCGCCGGCATTGCTGGTGATTGGCGTGTTCTTCTGTCTTCCCGTGCTGGCCGCGTTGGCATTGTCGCTTACCGATTTCGACATCTACGCGCTCGCCGACTGGCGAAACCTGCGCTTCGCTGGGCTGCACAATTATATTGAGCTGTTGCAATCGTCGCTTTTCTGGCGCGCGCTCGGTAACACGTTGTACTTCGTGGTTATCGGTGTCCCGTTGTCGATTGCGGTGTCGCTGGGTACCGCGCTGCTCCTTCATTCGCCGGTGTCACGGTTCCGGGGTTTCTTCCGGACGGCGCTGTTCGCGCCCGTCGTAACCACGCTCGTGGCGTCGGCAATCGTCTGGCGCTACCTGTTCAATTTCCGTCACGGATGGCTCAACCACGCGCTCGGTGCGCTGGGGCTGCCGCCGATCGACTGGCTCGGCGATCCGCATTGGGCGATGCCTGCAATCATTCTGTTCGCCGTATGGAAGAACTTCGGCTACAACATGATCATTCTTCTTGCCGGTCTGCAGGCAATTCCCGCCGACCTCTACGAGGCGGCGCAGATCGACGGCGCTTCCGCCTGGAATCGATTCCGCCACGTGACGTTGCCGATGCTTTCGCCGATTCTATTCGCGGTCAGTATCCTTACTATTGCCGGCTACTTCCAGCTTTTTGCCGAACCCTACGTGATGACGCAGGGCGGACCGCTGCAAAGCACCGTCAGCGTGCTCTACATGATGTACGAAGAAGGTTTCAAATGGTGGAACCTTGGCTCCGCGTCGGCGGTCGCGTTCGTGCTGTTCCTGTTCATTTTTACTGTGACTGCGGTCCAGATCCGCTGGATGAAGAAGCGCGAGGCCGCATGAAAGCGCACGCCGCACCCCTGGCAAACGGCGCGCCGGTGAACGACCCGTTGAGCTGTAACGGCCTGTTGCTCGGTGCGACATTGATTACCCTGTTTCCTCTGTTGTGGATGGTGTCGGCTTCGCTGATGGCGCCCGGCGAGGCAGCCGCGATTCCTCCGCCGCTGCTACCTGCGCATGCGACTCTCGATAACTATCGCGAGTTATTCACGCGCGGCGGTCTGTGGCGCTATCTCGGTAACAGCGTCTTCCTCGCCAGCGTGACGACGGTGCTGTCGTTGCTGGTCAACACCGCTGCCGGCTACGCCTTCGCTAAGCTTCGCTTTGCGGGTCGCGACCGGATCTTCCGCGGGCTGCTCGCCGCGCTGGTGATTCCCGGCCAGGTGGCGATGATCCCGCTGTTCCTGCTGCTCAAACAGATGGGGCTCATTAACAGCTATGGCGGCGTGATCGTGCCGGCGCTGGCAAGCATCTTCGGCATTTTCCTGGTGCGCCAGTACGCGTTGTCGATACCCGACGAGCTTCTCGAGGCGGCGCGTATCGACGGCGCCGGGGAGTTTCGGATTTTCACATCGATCGTCTTGCCGGCGCTTCGACCGGTCATGATAACGCTGGCCGTCTTCACCTTGCTCGGCAGTTGGAACGACTTCATGTGGCCTTTGATCGTCCTTGCCGACAACGATCTCTATACGTTGCCGGTCGCACTGGCCGCTCTGTCGCGCGAGCACGTCCAGGACGACGAGCTGATGATGGCAGGGTCGGTGGTCACCATCCTGCCCGTTCTGCTGGTATTTCTCTCGCTGCAACGGTATTACATGCAAGGTCTCCTTGCGGGAAGCGTCAAAGGATGAAACGCCGTTACGGTGCGCGCGTCTTTTTTTGCGCGGTGATTGCCTGTTTGCAGATCGCCGCGTCGTCGGCGGCGGCGCAACCCGCGGCGCAACCCGCGACAGGATCATCGCGCATCCTGGATGACTTCGCCTCCCTGTCGGCGTGGAAACCCGTCGCGTCCGATGGCGTTCTGGCCTTGCTGCAGCCGGCGACAGGTCCCGGGGGCGCTGCGCTGCGCATGGATGTCGACTTTGGTGGAACCGCCGGCTACGCGATTGCGCGTCGCGCGCTGCCGTTGAACTTGCCCCCCAACTACGAGATTACGTTCTATTTGCGCTCCGACGTTCAGCAGAACGATCTGCAGTTCAAGTTCATAGACGCCAGCGGCGACAACGTCTGGTGGTACAGAAAGCAGGATTTCTTTTTCCCTCGTGAGTGGCAACTCATCCGCATCAAGAAGCGGCAAATCGAATTCGCTTGGGGACCGGCGGTGGATCACACCCTCCACGGCGCCGCCACGATAGAGCTCGCGGTCGCCGCCGGGAGAGGGGGACGCGGTTCGGTGTACATCAGCGAGCTTTCGTTGCGCGAGTTACCGGTAGAAAACGCGGCGCCCCCTACGCCCGTCGTGCGCGCAACATCAGCCATCAACGGAACGACAGCCGCGATGGCTGTCGATCGCGATCCGGCAACGGCGTGGACCAGCGACCCGATTTCCGGCAAGACGCAGCAGCTGACTCTCGACCTTGGTGCTACACGCGAGTTTGGTGGTCTCGTGCTGCGCTGGGGCCCGAAAGGCTACGCATCGTCGTACGAGGTGCTGCTGTCGGAAGATGGCGAGCGCTGGAAAAACGTGGCGGACATTCGCGACGGCAGCGGAGGACCCGACGCGCTGCGTTTACCCGAAGCGGAGGCGCGCTACGTTCGCTTGGTTCTCCGCGATGGCCCGTTCGATCGCTACAGCGTGGCAGAAATCGAGGTTCACGATCTCGCCTTCGGTGCGACGGCCAATGCGTTCATCGCGGCGCTGGCGCGCGAGGCGCCGCGAGGAACGTACCCACGCGCGTTTTACGGCGAGCAATCCTATTGGACGCTGGTCGGAACCGACGGTGGGTCCGACAGCGGCCTACTGTCCGAGGATGGCGCTCTCGAACTTGGTCGCGGGCGCTGTTCGATCGAGCCGTTTGTCATCGACGGCACGCGTGTCGTCAGCTGGGCAGATGTCGAGACCAAACAGTTCCTGGTCGACAGCGACCTGCCCATGCCGGGTGTGACATGGCGCGACCGCCGCTGGGAGCTCACCGTTACGACGTTCGCGGACGCAAGTCAGACGCAGGCGCGACTTTTCTCGCGCTATGACCTGACCAATCGAACGGCGGAACAGCTCGAGCTGACGCTGGTTCTCGCCGTGCGCCCATTCCAGGTCAATCCACCAACACAGTTTCTGAACACCGCAGGCGGGGTCTCGCCGATTTACTTCATCGCGTGGGACGGCACATCGGCAGCAGTCGACTATGAGACCACCATCGTCCCATTACGTACGCCGGACAGCGTTCGCCTTTTTTCATTGCGCGCAGGGCCGTCGGCGACCTCGCTCGCGAATGGATGGAGCGGAGGGCAAGGCAGCGTGAACGATGAGTCGAGCGATGCGGCGCACGACATTCGCGACGAGGCCGGCCTCGCTTCAGCAGGACTCGTCTATCGCCTGAAGCTCGCCCCGCATCAGCGAACGACGCTGGGTCTGCTTGTTCCGATTGGCGCGTCGGTGCCGCCGTCGAAGACGGATGGAAACACGCTACGTCAGACGTCGGGCAAGACCTTGTCCGTCTGGTTGGACGACGAACAACGCAGGGTTGCAACGCAATGGCGCGAGAAACTCACCCGCGTGACCATCGGCGGCCCGCCCGAAGTGCAGACGCTGGTCGCAAATATGAACACAGCGCTTGCGCACCTGCTGATGAGCCGTGACGGGCCGATGCTCCGGCCCGGCACGCGCGCCTATGCGCGTTCGTGGATCCGCGACGGCGCGATGATGTCGGAGTCGATGCTCCGACTCGGCCACGAGAGCGTTGCTGCTGACTTCATGCGATGGTATGCGCGCCACCAATTTTCGAACGGCAAGATTCCCTGCTGCGTCGACGGACGTGGCGCAGATCCGGTGCCGGAAAACGACAGCCCCGGCGAATTCATCTTTCTGGCCGACGAGATCTTTCGCTACACCGGCGATCCCGCGTTCCTTGAAGCGATGTGGCCTCGCGTCGAGAGCGCATCGACGTATCTGGAAAAGCTGCGTCAGTCCGAGCGCAATCCTGCTGTGCTGGCGTCACCCGAGAAGTCCTTCTACGGGCTGCTGCCGGCGTCGATCAGCCACGAGGGTTACGCTGCTAAGCCGGTACATTCCTACTGGGACGATTTCTGGGGATTGAAAGGCTACCTGGGCGCAGTCGACATCGCGACGGCCGTCGGCGAGCATGATGCCGCGCAGCGATTGACGCGCCAAGGCGCTGAATTTCGCCAGGACCTGATCGCATCGCTCGAAGCAACAGCGACCGCCAACGCGATCGACTATCTTCCAGCTTCAGCCGAACTTGCCGATTTTGATCCGACATCGACCAGCATCGCGTTCGCGCCCTGGGGTATCACACAGGGTCTGCCGCGCGCCCGCATCGACGCAACGTTTGAGCGTTACTGGCGCAACTTCACCGATCGGCGGGACGGCCGCAGCGCGTGGGAGGACTACACGCCCTACGAATTGCGCAATGTTTCGGTCTTCGTCCGCCTCGGCTGGCGCGAGCGAGCTCACGAGTTGCTTCGCTTTTTCCTCGCGGACCGCCGACCTGCGGCGTGGAATCAGTGGGCCGAAGTCGTTGGCCGGGACGCGCGACAGCAACGATTCGTTGGCGACATGCCTCATGCGTGGATTGCTTCCGATTTCATTGCGGCCGTGCTGGATCTGTTTGCGTTTGATCGTCGCAGTCGACGAAGCGCTGGTCATCGGCGCCGGACTGCCGGACGCCTGGCTGACGGATCAGGGCGTCCGCGTTGACCGATTGCGGACACCGTACGGGCCGCTGTCGTATTCGCTGCGACGCGATGGTCAAGAACGACACGACTTGAAGTGGCGGCGGGATGCAGATCCCGCCAGGAGGATTCGCCTTCGCGTGGCCTGGCGAGGACCTGCCGCGTACTTTCCGCATCAATGGCAAAACTGCGAACTGGCAAAATGACGAATTGATCATTCGCGCGCTGCCGGCACACGTTACCCTCCTTCAATGACCGCGCGCGTCCGCCGCGTTTGAAAATGACCGAAACCATACGATTTCCCGATGACTTCATCTGGGGTGCGGCCACTTCGGCGTATCAGATCGAAGGCTCGCCCCTTGCCGATGGCGCGGGTCCAAGCATCTGGCAACGCTTTGCCCATACGCCGGGCTGATGCATGGCGGGGATACCGGCGACGTCGCCTGCGATCACTACCGGCGCTATCTGGACGACATCGGCCTGATGCGACAGCTGGGGCTCAATGCCTATAGGTTCAGCATCTCGTGGAGCCGCGTGCTGCCGCAGGGTCGCGGCGCAGTGAACCGCGGAGGACTCGATTTCTATGATCGACTGGTCGATGCCTTGCTCGCCAATGGCATCCAGCCGACGGCTACGCTATTTCATTGGGATCTTCCGGCCGCCCTCGATGATCTGGGAGGCTGGCTCAATCGGGACAGCGCCAACTGGTTCAGCGACTATGCAAGCATCGTGTTTCGTCGATTGGACGACCGGGTAAAAATGTGGGCGACGCTCAACGAGCCATGGGTCGTCGTCGATGGCGGCTATCTGCATGGCGCGATCGCGCCGGGACACCGCAATCTGTTCGAGGCCCCCATCGCTGCCCACAACCTGATGCGTGCGCATGGCGCTGCGGTGCAGGTGTATCGTGCGGAAGGGAAACATCGCGTCGGCCTCGTCGTCAATATCGAGCCGAAATATCGCGCGTCGGATAGCGCGGCCGACGTCGCCGCGACCGCAAGGGCCGACGCGTACATGAACCGACAGTATCTGGACCCCGTTTATTTCAAGCGTTATCCCGAAGGCTTGCGCGAAGTCTACGGCGACGCGTGGCGCGATTGGCCAGCCGAAGACTTCGCGTTAATTGCACAGCCGATCGACTTTCTCGGCATTAATTACTACACCCGAAGCGTGGCTCGTGACGACGCCGCGGCGTGGCCCGTGCGCGCCGCGCCTGTCAGGCAAGCGGGGGCAACCTATACCGAAACGGGCTGGGAAGTGTTTCCGCAGGGTTTGACGGACATGCTGACCGGTATCAAGGAGCTGTACGGCGACGCGCCGATCTACATTACTGAGAATGGCGCGGCCTTTTTCGATCCGCCGACCGCGGAAGGACGGCGCATTCGCGATCCCTTGCGTGTTGACTACTTTCACAAGCACATTCGCGCTGTCCATAGCGCGATAAAGAAAGGGGTCAACATCCGTGGCTACTTCGCCTGGTCGCTGCTGGACAATCTCGAATGGTCGCTGGGCTACTCGAAGCGCTTCGGAATCGTCCACGTGGATTTCCGCACGCAAAAGCGCACGCTGAAGGACAGCGCGAACTTCTATGCAAGGGTTATCGAAACCAAGGGCGCCGTGCTGAACGAACCGCTTCCCTGACGCTCGCCGACGCGCCGGATTCCGTGCGGCGCCCTCTCCCGGCTCACTCGCCGCCGCCGTCCGACTCGCCCCCCGCCAGTCGGGAATAAAAACGTCGCAGGAACGGTATTACGGGTGAGCAGGGTGGCGCGAAAACCGCCGACTCTGCCTTCGTTCAATTCGCGAGATGAGGCAGCTATGAATCCCAAGGCGTTCAGCAGACGTGAATTCATGAAGTTGGCCGGACTGGGCGGCGTGGTCCTGGTCTCCGGCTGTGCATCCACTGCCGGGACGGGTGGTGCTGCAGCCGATACCGATTTCTATTTCGTGCAGCTTTCGGACTGCCACTGGGGCTTCGAGGATCCGGCGATCAACCCTGACGCGAAGGGGACCTTGAAGAAGGCCGTAGCGGCGGTTAACGGTTTGTCGCGCCCTCCGGACTTCATCATCTTTACCGGGGATTTGACGCATACGACCGACAGTCCCGCGGAGCGCCGCCGCCGCATGACGGAGTTCCGCGAGGTTGCTGCGGCGTTGAACGTCAAGGACGTCAGGTACATGCCCGGTGAGCATGACGCGTCGCTGGACAACGGCAAGGCTTTCAAGGAGTTTTTCGGGGAGACCCACTATACGTTCGACCACAAGGGAGTTCATTTCATCGCGATCGACAATGTTTCCGATCCCACGGCGGCGATCGGTGATGAGCAGTTGCGCTGGTTAGCTGCCGATCTGGACAAACAACCCAAGGACGCGCGAATCGTCGTTTTTACGCATCGCCCGCTGTTCGACCTGTATCCACAATGGGACTGGGCGACGCGCGATGGGGCAAAGGCCGTTGCGCTGCTGCAAACGCACGATAACGTCACGGTGTTTTATGGGCACATCCACCAGGAGAACCATTTCATGACCGGTAACATTGCGCATCACTCTGCCAAGGGTCTGATGTTCGCGCTGCCGGTGGCCCGATCGCAGCCGAAACGAACGCCGATCCCGTGGGATGCCAACGTTCCCTACAAAGGGCTGGGCTTCCGGGACATTGAAGCGGAATCAGCCCCGATGGCGTACACGATCACCGAATTGCCTGTCGCGTAGGGGGCATCATGTCGCTGCATAGACGCGCGCTGTTGCAGGTGGTTACCGCCGCGACACTGTTTGCGGCAACCGGCCGAATACTGGTGTTGGCCCAGGCTAAGCCTCGGATCATTGCTATCAATGCGCGAAAATTCGAATACGACCCTGCCGAACTGACGCTGAAACTAAACGAGCCCGTCCTCTTTCAGCTGAAGAGTATCGATGTCGTCATGGGTTTCAGCGTACCTGACTTTGCTGTGCGCGGAACGGTCATTCCGGGACAGGTAACCGAGGTACCGATGACGCCAACCAAGACCGGTGAATTCCTGTTCCTCTGTGACGTTTTCTGTGGCACCGGCCACGAAAACATGGATGGGATATTGCGGGTAGTGGCATAGCAATCTACGATGCCTACCAGGCTGATGGTTGGATGAACCGCCCATCGGACAGCCTGATCCGCACTTCCCGACGAACATTCACCTGCCGCGAGTGGTCAGCGATTCGAGAGCGGTCTGATCTGCAGGACATCCTGCGCCGCCTGCTCGTAGGCGTGAGCCAACTGCAGGACGCCTAGATCGTCGCGAGGACGGCCGATCAGTTGCATTCCCATCGGTAATCCCGTTGCGCTGAAACCGACGGGGACGCTGATCGCTGGCAGCCCGGCAAAGGTTGCGTAAATCACGACTTCCATCCAGCGATGGTAAGTGTCCATCCGGCGGCCTGCGATCGAGGTCGGCCAACGCTCGCCGGCATCGAAAGGCCAAACCTGCGTCGAGGGCAGCGCGATAAAGTCGCAGTGCTCGAACAGCGCCAGCATCTGCTGATAGAAAACACTTCGCTTTTCGCTGGCGGCCGTAACCTCGGCTCCAGTTAGATTGATCGCCTGTTCGTGCTCCCACAGGGCTTCGGGCTTGATCAGCGCACGGTTTGCCGGTTTGGCGAGGAACGGTGCGATACGCGCGGCGACCAACCAGCGCCTCCAGACCAGCCACGCTTGCCACACGTCCTCAGGCACGAAACCGGGCAACGTAGGTTCGACCACGCAGCCGAGATTCTGCAGCCGATGCAGCCCATGCTCGCAGGACTCGAGAATTCCTGGCTCCATCGGCAGATAGTGCGCAAGATCGCCCAGCCATCCGACGCGAACGCCGCGGCAATTGAAGTTGTTCAGTTCCTTCGCGAATCGCTCGTTGCCTTGCAATGACATCGGCGCGCGGACATCGTACCCCGCTTGCACTTCGAGCAGCATTGCGACATCGCGCACGGTGCGGCCCATTGGCCCGGCAGTGCTCAGATGCGATACCCAGACGTCCGGCGACGGCCACGAAGGAACGCGGCCCTGGCTGGGACGCATGCCGAACACGTTGTTCCACGCAGCGGGATTGCGCAGCGACCCCATGAAGTCGCTGCCGTCAGCGACCGGCAACATGTGCAGCGCGAGTGCAACCGCCGCGCCTCCACTGCTGCCTCCTGCGGACCTGCTCGGGTCGTAGGCGTTGCGCGTCACGCCGAACACTTCGTTGAATGTATGAGAACCGAGACCGAATTCCGGCGTATTGGTCTTGCCGATGACGATACAGCCGGCGGCTTTCATTCGCTGCACTATGAGGCTATCTTCGGCGGGCACGAAATCGCGCAACAGGGGCGATCCCTGAGTCGAAAGAATGCCCGCGGTCTGGAACACGTCCTTGATCGCCTGCGGGATGCCATGCATCCACCCTGCGGGCGTTGCGCCGTGCTTCAGTTGTGCATCATGCGCATCGGCCTCGGCCAGCAGCACGTCGCCATCGCGCAGGCTCACGATCGCGTTGTGTGTGGGGTTGACGGCCTCGATACGGGCGAGCGTCGCACGCATGAGTTCCCGACACGAAATCTGGCGGGCGTGGATCGCGGCCGAGAGCTCGTGAGCGGAGAGGTCAGTGATTTCCATGTGGTTTCCTGCGAAAGGCCAAGGAATAGCGTGCGCGTGGCTCACAAAGTAGCGTCTATCGCGCTCGGCCGCAATGCCGCCTGGTTCTTGCTGATACCCGGTGTGATGCCGCCGACTATCGATTGACGTACCATATCGATATGAATGGCTTGACGAAACTCACCGGCGCGACCCGCCTGTACGCGATCATCGGTTACCCGATTGCCCAGGTTCGCTCACCGGAAACATTCACCGAGCAGTTCGCCTTGGCGAAGATGGATGCGATCATGGTGCCGGTGCTGGTGCATCCCGATCGATTCGATGCAATCGTTCCCGCCCTGATGGCGGTCGGAAATCTCGACGGCTTGCTGGTCACGGTGCCATTCAAGGCACGGGCGGCGTCGTATGCGCAGCGTCTGGGACCGACGGCGACGTGCATAGGCGCGGTGAATGCGCTGCGCAGGGAAGCCGACGGTTCTTGGTCGGGTGACATGTTCGACGGCGCCGGCTTTGTCGCAGGTGTCGAACGCAAAGGCGAGCGCCTCGCAGGCCGGCGTGTGCTGTTGTTCGGAGCGGGTGGGGCGGGAAGCGCCATCGCCTGTGCGCTGGCCGGGGCGGGCGTCAAATCGGTCGATATCCTAGATCCGGATGATGGACGCGCTGCCAGCCTGGCCGCGGTCGTCGGCCACGCATTCCCGCAATGTGAGTTACGTGCGGCAGTGCCGAACGAGTCCGGCTTCGACATGATCGTCAACGCATCACCGGTGGGCATGCGACCCGGCGATGGTATGCCCGGGATAATCGGCCCGCTATCGCCGGATACACTGGTCGGCGATGTCGTGATCAGCGAAAAGCCAACTGCGCTGATCCAGCATGCGCTGCGCAACGGATGCCCCTATGTCAACGGGTATGACATGCACGCCGGACAACGCGAGGCGCTGATGAGCTTCTTTGCAGCAGTCTCGCGCCCGTGACGCGGCCGCTGTTGTTAAGCCTCGCAGAAAATCCACCCTGCTTCGGGACGCCGCGTGAACCCATCGGCACCCGTCGGTAATTCGTATGCCGAAATTTGCCGCCAACCTCTCGATGCTTTATCCGGACCTGCCGTTTCTCGATCGGTTCGCTGCCGCCGCGCACGATGGCTTCGAAGCCGTCGAGTACCTGTTTCCGTATTCGTTCGACGCCCGCGAACTTGCGGCACGCCTCAGAGACAACGGTTTGCAGCAGGTCCTGTTCAACGCGCCTCCAGGCGACCAAGGTCGCTCCGAGCGTGGCTTGGCGTGCCTGCCTGGGCGTGACGCGGATTTTTTCGCGAGTATCGCGCAGGCGCTTAGCTTTGCGGATGTGCTCCGATGCCCGCGTATTCACGTCATGGCGGGCTTGGCCCCCGCCACCGTTACTCGCGAGACGTTGCGTGCGAATTACATCGAGCGCCTGCGTTCGGCTGGCGTCGAAGCGGCGAAGCAAGGCGTCGACGTGATGATCGAGCCGATCAATACCCGCGACATTCCCGGATATTTTCTGAATCGCCAGGATGAAGCGCACGACATCGTCGGTGAAGTGGACCTCTCCAACGTCAAAGTTCAGATGGATCTTTACCACTGCCAGATCGTCGAAGGCGACGTGGCGATGAAACTCAAGCGCTTTATTCCGACCGGCAAAGTCGGTCATATGCAGATAGCGGGCGTCCCGGAGCGGCACGAGCCTGACGTTGGCGAACTCAACTATCCGTATCTGTTCACCCTGCTGGATGAGCTTGGATACGAAGGCTGGATCGGATGCGAATATCGGCCCGCGGCCGGAAACGATCCCGGCGGCACATCGGCGGCGTTGGGCTGGATCCGTCCCTACCTGCGATCTGACCGCCTCGCCCAACAGTGATGCCCGACGCAAACTCGGGATTTTTTGAGCGTTCGCGCTAACGCGTCCTTTCCACCGGAAAAAGCTGACGGAACGCCTGCTCGCCTTTTGGGGTGAAGGCGACCACACGCGAATCGTTGGCTCGACGTGCCCATCCGAGCGCGCATATGCGTTCCAGCAAGGCGGTGCCCAGCGCGCCCCCCAGATGGTGCCGCCGTTCGCCCCAGTCGAGACAAGGGCGGCATAGCGCACGACGTTGCGCGCCTGCCGAGGCGGCATCGATTCCCTGCGATTGAAACCACTGGGTGCCATGTCGCGTCAGCCGCAGATCTTCGCTGGCGCCTGCTTTGAAGACGCGCTGCGCAAGCAGCGAATCGTAGGCCAGAACTCCCAGTTCGCCAGCCAGGTGGTCGTAGCAGACGCGTGCTTTGCGCAGCGCCGGCTCGCGCGGGCTTGAGCGGATGCGCACCGCGCCGGTCCGGAACGCAACGCCCATCAGCGATTCGAGCAGGTTTGCAACGTCGCGGTCGGCAAGCCGGAAGTAGCGATGGCGCCCCTGATGTGCAACGCTGATCAGGCCGGCATCCACCAGCTTGGCGAGATGCGCGCTGATGGTTTGCTTCGTAACGCCGGCAACGCTCGCCAGTTCGGTTGCTGTCAGCGCCTGGTCGGCCATCAGCACCGTGAGGACTTCCGCTCGCGCGTGGTCGCCGATCAGCGCGGCGATGCGGGCGATGCTGGGACCGTCTTTCATGGTTCGATCTTAGACGAACCATCGACGCGCGGCAAGGGCCTATGCTGTCGATCACTCTTCTCACGAAACCGACAATGACGATCACTTGCTTCATTCGATACCAGATCGATCCATTCCAGCGCGACGCGTTCAGCGAATACGCGACGGCCTGGGGCACGATCATCCCTCGCTGCGGCGGTCAACTGGTCGGATACTTCCTGCCGCACGAAGGGACTAACGATGTGGCATGGGGACTGATAGCATTCGATTCGCTCGCTGCCTACGAAACGTATCGTGCGCGGCTGTTGATCGATGCCGGCGCGCGCGAGAACTTTGCCTTCGCGCAAGCCAAGCGCTTCATACTGCGCGAAGAGCGCACCTTTGCCGAGGTGGTCGACGGCACGCTTAACGTGGCGGCACAACCGCAGGAGACAAGACGATGATTGCCGTGATATTCGAAGTCGTTCCGCGCGACGGTCAGCGCGATGCCTATCTTGCGACTGCGGCTTCCCTGCGCAAGCATCTGGACACCGTCGACGGATTTCTGTCGGTCGAACGGTTCGAGAGTCTGACTCAGCCAGGCAAGCTGCTGTCCCTTTCATTCTGGCGCGACGAGGAAGCCGTCAGGCGCTGGCGCACCTTGGAAGACCATCGACAAGTTCAGCGCGCCGGCAGAGAGCGGCTTTTCGCGGATTACCGCTTGCGGGTTGCCTCCGTTGTCCGTGACTACGGCATGACGGAGAGGACGGAGGTGCCCGAGGACTCAAAGACGTTGCACGGATAGTCCAATTGACGCCTGAAGCGCAGGGAGAAGAGCGGTGCGCGGACGCCTCGTAGCGCTCAATGGGACGCAGTCCTACAGCCGAATCGGGCATTTGCCGATAGCGACCGGGCCGCTGCAGCGGGAGAATTCAATCGTCTCCTCCGCTTACCAAGAGAAGCGAGGGAAACGTTCCCCTCCACGGGATCTTAAGCGGTCGGCGTGCCCACGCTGGCCGCTTTTTTATGTCCTTTGCGCGCCGCGACATCGGCCCCGAATAAAGCTATGCTGTTGGCTGCGGTGAGTGCCCGGCGTCGCGACGAACCGTTGGTCGCCCCGAGCACCAGATAAGAACGCCAAAGCCAGGGACGCGCGACGCATGTTCGAAGTTCCCAATCTCGAAATTCACGCTTGGCACGGCTGCAATCTGTTCTGCGAAAGTTGCTCGCATTATTCGTCGCTGGGAGCGCGGCGGGGGCCGACGCTCGAACAATGTCGATCGTGGATGGAGGCGTGGGCGTCCAGGTTGAAACCGCGCTTCTTTTCGGTCCTGGGCGGAGAGCCCACACTTCACCCCCAGTTGACGGAGATCGTGCGTTCGGCCGGCAGTATCTGGCCGCACAGCAGGATACGCGTGGTCACCAATGGTTTTCGTCTCGACCGGCATCCCGAGCTTCCCGAAGCGATGGCGGAGATTCGCGACCGCTGCGTGCTGGACGTGTCTTCCCACCACAACGACGATGACTATCAACGCAAGTTCGAGCCGGTCCGCGAGCTTTGCAAGGATTGGAAGGAGCGGTACAAGCTCGATATCCGCATCACCCCTGCCGAGCGCCGATGGAGTCGGCGTTACAACTATTCGAAGGGCAAGATCGAATTTCTCGACGGCGAGCCGCGCGCGGCGTGGGAAGCGTGCGAGGGCAAAAAATGCAAGCAGATCTACGACGGAAAACTGTGGAAATGCGCGCCGATCGCATACTTTGGATTGGCGGCCGAACGCAACCACATCGACGAACGCTGGCATCGGCTGGCTGAGTCTTACGTCGCCCTAGACGCGGACTGCTCCGACGACGTACTCGCCGCTTTTGTCGCCAAAGAGCACGAAGAGATCTGCCGGCTTTGCCCAAGCCACCTCGAGCGGTTCGACCTGCCGAACCCGATGATCGCGATCCGAAGGAAGTAGGACGAGGGAAGCGGACCAGGTCAGCAAACGCGTTTTTGGGGAGGTACGCGAATGAGCGTGTACGTGATCGCCGACATTGAGGTACTCAACCCTGTCGGATACGACGAGTATCGAAAGCAGGTTGGCGCAACCATCGCGGCGCACGGCGGACGCTACCTCGCTCGCGGAGGGGAAACCGAGGTGCTCGAAGGTTCCTGGTCGCCGAAGCGCTGCGTGATTCTGGAGTTTCCCAGCATGGAGAATTTCAAAGCATGGTGGTCGTCACCGGAATACGCGCCTGTACGCGCGATACGCAACCGCATGGCCAATTCGCATATGGTAGTGACTCAAGGGCTTTAGTCGCCGCCAATCCTGCAGGAAACACACGGCAAATGGTCAAGTGTCCGTATTGCGCTCGTCCCGCGATGAGCCTGGCGCGAAAGGCGGGACTCGGTCCGGGTCGAGCGATCCCTTGCCAGGCATGTGGCAAGCCGGTGACAACGCATTCGATGGCCGTTTTCACCGCGATCCCGGCGTTCGCCGGCGGACTCGTTGCGCTAAAGGCACCGTCGTTGGCGATAAGCGCCGGCGCGATTCTGGCGGGCCTGCTGCTGATGGCTCTCGTGCAGACGTTTGTGGTGCCCCTGGTGCGATACGAACGCTGAACCTACTCGACGTGGCCGCTCCGACGCGCGCAACCGTCGGTTTCCGAATCGCTTCGAATCGCCGGACTCGGGGGGAGTCCAGGAAAACGCCACGCCCGCAACAATGGTGATTAGTCTGCCGCGCGCAGCGTCATATGAACGCGACGGCCAAGCACGACAAAGACATTGTCGCCGTTCGGCCGTCGACGGCTAAGCTCGGCGTTGCGGCGGGCGCGACTGCCTGTGCCGCGATGGCGGTGGTCCAACAGAGCGCGGCAACACCGACCCAGGTCCGCGACCGGGCCGACATCCTAATCCACGCCGACGAGCACACTGCTCGCCTTGATCAGCACCGTCGCGCGTTTGCCGATGGCAAGGCCGAGATGGTCGGCTGATGTGGTGCTGATTACCGCGACCACGTCCACGTTTGGCGCGACCGTTACCATCACTTCTGCGCTGACGGGACCTTTGACGATATGCTTGACCGTCCCGGAAAATTGGTTGCGGGCGCTAATCTTCATGCGATCTCCTAGGTCGACAATCTGAATCAGCAACGCTCATTCGATCATCCGGCGCCAGCTGATCATGCGTCGTATGGGCGCAAACATGAAGGTGATCATACCATTCGGTCGTTGCCGGCATTTCTTCCGCCGCCTCTTCGCTAGAAACAATTCAACGGCAGAAACTTGGTCGGGATGTTGGTCCGATTCTCGCCTTTGAGCGTCATCTGGGCCGGCGGTCCAGCATTGCCGCAGACCCACGTAACAGGGACCACTGGTGCATCGATCACGATAGCGGGCCGAACGGTTAACGTCTTGCCTTTGATGGGGCCGTTGGCGCTGTTACCAAAAACAACATCGATCGCTCCGTCGCGAACGGTAACGGAGCTGACGTAGTTGCTGACAATTTTTTCGGCGGGCGGCAGGCCCGCGGAGGCATTGTCAGCAGGAAACGATTGCGACGCCGTCCACGCCGCCGCAATCGGCACCTTGGCGATGTCGAGCAGAGGGACTGCGGCAACGATCTGATTGCGGGTGATGCGCTCCTGAAAACTGGGAACCGCCAAGACCGCCAGGATGGCGACGACCGCGAGGACCATCGCCATTTCGAGCATGCTGAAGCCGCGTCGATGGAGTGGTGCGCTGAGCGTTGTCGCACCCCGCGAGATTTGTAAAACAGCGGCCATGGTCAGTTAGATTGGAGTCGGAGAAGGCCGGTGTCAAGAAACGCGAACGCGCAGTTCTCAGGAATGTAGTTGCACACGAGGTGGTGTACAAGGCATGCGCCGCGAGAGCGCACGTTCCGCTGCACGACACATTCCATCGACCAGCATGCCCGACGATCCTGGCGTGCTCGTCCAACAGGAGAGCGATGCACCAAGGCGGCGAAAGCTTGGCATATTTCGTGCTGCGTCACGACATATACCGTAACCGTCGTCGGGAATTTCGAGCGTGCGCCAGTCCGCAGCATCGTTGCCGGTTCAGTCGGAGAGTCCTCATCGCTCGGCCAAGGCACCACGGCCGGGCTTTGTCATTCCCATGCCGCAGTTGGATCCCAACGATGCGCAGAACGGCATTTGCGAAGCGATTGCGCGATTGACTCCCCAAGGTCAGCCGGAAGTCACCCACCTCGAAGCACTGTTCGCGTTGGACAAGCACGCACAACCGGTAATACGGCTGTTGCTGACGCAATATGTCGAAGGGCACGGAGGCGTCGCGCCGTTCGAATGGATGGCTTGGCATTCAGCATCGCGTCTGACTCGGTCGCTATCCCAGGCCTACGAGTACTTCCTCCAGCACATTCGGAATACGATCAGCGATGCTTGGGCGCTTCATGAGAGCGCGGTGATGGTGCAACTGTTCGATCACCGTAAGGCTGAATTCCTTCTGCGTTTTTTCCGATACAAGAAGCGTAACGCCGAACATTGGAAGCAGCTCCACGAGTGGTATCGAATCGCTCGCGAGAGACCTGTTTTGAATCGTGGCGCCACGTACGTCGAAACCCACGACGAGCATCGAGCGATTGATCAAGTGGAACAGCAGTATCTTCAGATGCTTTTGCTTGAGGCGATGAATGGCGGTCAATTCTCGCCTATCGAAGGGCTTTCGGCGCACCGCTGGTTCGAACGCTGGTGCAGTGATTCAGAGCTGCACCTGGTGGAGGTCGATGCCGCACGCGGACTTCATCCGCAAGGCTTCGTGGTCGACCTTGATGGTTCGGATGGATTGAGGCGCAGCGGCGAGGACGGTGGAAAAGACAGGCAACTTCTTTACTTTGACCCGTCACCACTCTGCGCGACAATCGATCGTGAAATCGCGGCATTGAAGGACGAGGACCGGGCAGTCGACGAGGCGGTGCGGAATACACGGGGACAACTTGCACTATTGAACCGGCTGTCCATCCTATTTTCGCCGAATCCGGTCAGCTTCGAGCGCCGCTCAGTGCGCCGGCCGGTTTCCGTGGCTGTCCGCGTCATCGCAGGCTTTTCGAACATCGTGGCTGAACTCCACAAGAACGGGCACGCGCAGAATTACGGGACATTGTCCGCAGCGCCCACCGATAGCGAGGACACCATCTCGCCCGATGGGTCGACCTTTTCGCCGCTCTTCGCTGCGGACGCGGGCTTGGTGCTGAGCTCGAGCGGTTGCCCGGTCGAGACGATTCCCCAAATCTGGCAGGTCAAAGACCGAAGCGACTCAGGCTGCCGCATGCGGGCGCAGATCGACAACCTGAATCAAGTTATTCCAGGTTCGCTGATCGTCGTTCGCGACAGGGAGACGTCGCCGTGGACCGTCGCAGTCGTACGATGGTTCAGACGGCTCGTGGTCGACCATGTGGAGATCGGCGTCGAATATCTGGGTCGCACGCCTCGCTTCGTCAAGGTAGTCGCGGACGCCGGCGGTGACTACGATTACGACGGCGTCCCAGCGAACGTCGGCCCGGACAGCAAGGTGCCGCGGTGCTACGCGGCGCTCTACTTGCCGCCCAGCGACAAACATCCCGCCATGCCGATCAAGACAATGCTGCTCCCCGCTCGCGACTTCACGGGCGGCTGCAACGTGACGCTGCTGTCGTCGAGTGCTACCCATCGAGTGCGTCTGAGCGAGCCCATTCAACAACATTTCGAATACATCTGGACGTCGTTCGCGGTCGTCGATAAAGTGATGGCGCCAAGCAAGTAAGTAGACTTCGGGTTAGATTGGCCAGTTCGAACCCGCTTCCACTATCACTTGAAGCCATGCATCGACTCCACGGTGCCCCCCGCGCAACAGCCATTAGAGCGGTATGCCTGCTGGCGTGCATGCTGCTCGCCGGCCACGGTTTCGCGCAATCCCAGGCACGGCACGACAAGCGCGGGGCAACGAGCGTCAAAGCGCAGCCCGCCCAAAATGCCGCACAATCCTCGCCGATCGTCGTCAACATGGTGCCCGCGCAAAGGACCGACGAGGAACGCGCACAGGACCAGAAGGACCGCGACGCAAGAGCGTTGCACGAAGCGAAACTGGCCGACTACGAACAGCGTCTTGCCGATGCAACTGGCGACCTCGCCGGGTACACCGAAAAATTGGCTTGGCTCACCGGGGCACTGGTCTTTCTGGGACTCGTCCAGCTATTCGTTTTCGGCTACCAGTCGCGGCAGCTGAAGCGCACGGTCGACGTTGCTGTCGCGGAATCCCAGCCGGTGTTGAATCCGATCATCGTTGATACGTCCGATCTGCACAGCACGACCGCGGACGCATCGATAACATTCGCGTTCGAAAACTACGGCAAGACGCCCGGCGTAGTCAGGTTAGTTCGCGCGGCATTGATCCTGGGCGACCAAAGCGACCTGCCAAGCGAAATAGACTTCGAGAGTCTCCCTCAGCCGCAAGATCACGAGCAGATGGTCCCCGGCGAGACGCGTGGTGAAGCGGCGAAATATTTACCCGGCGCCTCGGTCCCCGCCAGCCTGTCGCGTCCCCTTACGATTGCCGAAGCGGAGGCCGTCCAGGCGACGGCCCTGTCGCCGGGATACAAGCGATTTCATCTCCTTGGCCTGGTGCACTACGACGATTATTTTGGCAATCGTCATACGCAGCGGTTTTGTATCAAGCTAAGGCAAAGCAAATTCCAGTCGCCGAGGGGCGGCCAGCGATTCAACCGGCGCACTTCCGAGAGGATACCCGGACGCGATCCGCTCGATTAGGGGGCGCTCTCCCTCCGTTGCAGCAACAAACGAAACGCAAAGGCCTTGGCACTGAAGTGTTGCTGCCACACGCGTACACTAGACTGATGGTTTTGTTGCCACGGACGATGTGCCAGCAACAAGTTCGCTGATCGTACAGACATCATCATGGATCTCGGAGCCCGATTCTGGGTGATTGCGGCGCTGTCGCTCGGCCCCGCTGTTTCCAATTCCTTCGCGCGATTCGCCTACGCGCTGCTGCTGCCTGCGATGCGCGCGGAACTCGGCCTCAACTATTCCCAGGCCGGCTCACTGAATACCGCCAACGCGCTGGGCTATCTCGCGGGAGCGCTCTTTTCCGCGCGCCACGTATCGCAATTGGGCAATCGACGTCTGTTCTGCTGGGGCATGGTGGTCACCGTGTTGGCGCTCGTCGGCTCGGGCATTGCCGGCGATTTCGTCACGCAGTTGTGCCTGCGTGCAATCGCAGGGGTCAGTGGTGCCATGGTCTTCATCTGCGGCGGCGTTCTCGCCAGCAACCTCTATCCCGATCGGCCCGATCTCTCATCCACCGCCATTGCGATTTATTTCGGCGGAGCCGGAGCAGGCATCCTGTTGTCGGGCGCCGGCGTACCCTGGCTGCTCGCGACAGCAGGCAACGGGGCGTGGCGCACGGCGTGGCTTGCGATGGGCGGTGTCTCGGCGGTGTTCAGCGTATTGGGCATTTGGGCTGCGCGACGAATCGACGAGCCGTCGAGCGGGGCCCGGAAAAGTCCGTGGCCGATAAAAGCGTTTTATGTACCGCTCGCAAGTTATTTCCTGTTCGGTATCGGTTACATCGCCTACATGACGTTTGTCGTTGCGTGGATGGTGTCGCATGGAGCATCGGCGCTCGATGTGACGCTGACATGGGGAACGCTTGGGGTGATGACGATGCTCGCGCCACTCGCATGGAGAGTGCCGCGGTCTCGATGGCGGCCGGCAAAGACGCTCGCGGCCGTGGGCCTCGTCATCAGTATCGGCGCGGCGATACCGCTTTACAGCACTACACTTACGGCGATGATGCTTTCTGCGTTCTTCTTCGGCGCCGCGATGTTCTCGGCTCCGGCTTCCATCACCGACCTGGTCAAGACGTCGCTACCCAAGGCCGTATGGGGATCTGCGGTTGCGGTGTTTACCGTGGTCTTCGCTATCGGACAAGCGATTGGTCCCGTATTGACGGGATGGCTCGCCGATGTCACGCAATCGCTCTACTCGGGTCTTGCCGGATCGGTCGCCATGCTGTTGGCGGCTAGCGTGGTGGCAATATGCCATCGGGAAATCAAGGTGGATGCGCAGCAAGACGCCGGGGAGGTACCGCGGCCAAGCGTTGTTCCGCCCGTTGCGCGCATCGCCGACCCGGCGTCCTCTTGACATCGCGTAGGGCGACATGTGAGGTGAGCTCAACCGCTCGCGGGTGTATTCGTCGTCGCTTGCATGCCCACTCCTGCGGCGATCTCATAGGAGCGAAGGCGAGCGGCGTGATCGTAGATCTGGGACGCGATCATGACTTCGTCCGCGCCGGTTCGTCCAATGAAATCGAGCAACAGCGTCCGCACGACGTCGGGCGGCCCGACAGCCGAGCATGACCGGACCTGCTCGAGGAGCACCCTTTCCTCGTTGCTGATTCGATCGATGTAACCTTCCGAGGGCGGCGGCAGTTGGGCAGGGCGGCCGCTACGGAGGTTCACAAACGCCTGTTGCATCGAACTCGCAATGTATTGTGCCTCCTCCATTGTGTCGGCTGCGAAGACGTTGAAACCCAGCATCACATAAGGCTTGGCGAGATGCGTCGATGGCCGGAACAACGAACGATAGGTCGCGATTGCCGCCATCAGCTGGGCGGGCGCGAAGTGCGACGCGAATGCGTACGGCAAGCCGAGCGCCGCTGCGAGCTGCGCCCCGTATAGGCTTGAGCCGAGGATCCACAGCGGGACATTCAATCCCGCGCCGGGAACAGCGCGCACCGGCTGGCGCGGCGAGCCCGAAAAGTAGTCGGCAAGTTCCTGCACGTCATACGGGAATTCATCGGCGTCCGATTGCAGATTGCGTCGCATGGCGCGTGCGGTGATTTGATCCGAGCCGGGCGCGCGACCAAGGCCCAAGTCGATACGTCCTGGAAAGAGCGACTCCAGCGTACCGAATTGTTCGGCGATCACCAGAGGCGAATGGTTGGGCAACATGATGCCGCCAGCGCCGACACGAATCGTGGAGGTTCCGCCGGCGACATGAGCGATCAATACCGCAGTGGCCGCACTGCCGATGCCCGGCATGCCGTGATGTTCGGCCAGCCAGTATCGCCGGTAGCCCCAGCGTTCGGCGTGGCGGGCGAGATCTAGGGAGTTCCGGAACGACTGGGCGGCGTCGCTACCTTGGTTGATGGGAGACAGGTCGAGGACCGAAAGCGGAGTCATCAGCGGCAAGTCGATGATATTTAGAGGTCAAATAGGACAAAACGAGACCGATTGGGCGACTGTTTCACCACAGCGTGATTGCGGGTATTCCGATGTTCTTGGCTTCATTTTGCCCGCAAGCCCCCATTCGAGCGTCCGCGCTGGTAAACTGCCCGCCTTTTTGGAGAAAAGCCGTGGTCGACGTCCTGCAGTGCCTCAAGAAGTACGGTCAGCGACTTGATCTGGAAATTGCCAAAGAATTGGGTCTGCCACTTGCGACGGTTCGCCAGCGACTTTCGGGCCTCGCGGCAAACGGCTCAATCGTCATGTGTAACCTGACGCGCTTCGAAGATGGGAAACGTCTTGAAGCGTGGGAATGCCGCGTGTCCGGTTATATTCCCGCGATGTCTCCCGGCAGAAAATCGAAGGAAACGAAGGAAGCCGCCTAGCAGGCGGTTTCTCGCTCAGTTTTTGGTCGCGGGCGGCACGGCGCTCGGTTTGGCGGTTCGCAACTTGCGAATCGTGTCGGCGTCGAGGTTGCCTGTCGCAGGAAGCTTGTTGTCGGCTTGAAAGCTCTTCAGCGCGTCGATGGTCTTCGGACCGGCGACGCCGTCGACAACCCCGGGTTTGTACCCTAGCGCCGCCAGGCGATCCTGCAGTTCATACGTCGTCATCGGTCCTTCGATACTGATTTCCGGCTGAGGTGCCGGAGCTTGTGGTGTCGTGTCACGCGGAGGAGCGGGGCGGGCCGCGGGTTCCGGTTTTGTTTCCTGGGGTGCCGCTGGCGCCGCATTGCTCTTCGGAGCGGGCGTTTCGCACCCGTAGAGGACAACGGTCGCGGCGAGCAACATCGAGGACAGGTTCAAGAGACGGCTCATGGTTGGGTCACCTCTAAAATGTCACGGATGAATCGGGCGATCTTACATCGAAATCAGGTGTCAGCGAGCAGCGGGTTTCATGCGCAGGTGAATGTTCTTCAGCTGCGTGAACTGTAGCAACTCCTCGAAGCATTCCTCGCGACCGAAGCCGGACTGCTTGACGCCGCCGAACGGCGCGCCGAGGAAGTGTTTTCCGACTTCGTTGATCCACACGTAGCCCACCTCGACAGCATTCGCCGTTCGGTGCGCGTTGGAGAGGTCGTTGGTCCAGATCGAGCAAGTGAGGCCGTATTCGAGCGCGTTTACGTCGCGCAGCATTTGCTCGGAATCGCTCCAGGGCAATACTGACAGTACCGGTCCAAAAATTTCCTCGCGCGCGATGCGCATCGACATTGTCACGTCCGCGAACACTGTCGGCTCGACGAAGTTTCCCTGAGCGAGCGCGGCGTCCGCGGGAACAGTTCCCCCGCACAACAGCCTGGCGCCGTCTGCCTTGCCGCTGGCAACGAAGTCCAGCACGCGGTCGCGCTGCACACGGCTGACAATCGCACCCATCGTCGTCGAGGGATCGGTCGGCAAGCCTGGCCGGAAGGTCTTGATGCGAGCGGAAATGCGATCGAGCACCGACGCATAGATATCGCGGTGGATGAATGCGCGGCTGGTCGACCCGCACGATTGTCCGCACCAGCCGAAGTTCATCCCGGCGATTGCCGCCGCCGCCACCTCGTCCGGGTCGGCATCGGCAAACGCGATCAGCGAATTCTTGCCGCCGAGTTCAAGCAGCACCGGCTTGACCGTTTCGCTGGCTGCGCGCATGACGGCACGGCCGGCATTGACGCTACCGATGATTGCGACCATGGCCACGCCGGGATGCGCGGCCAGCATTGCTCCGGTAGCCCGGTCGCCGGGCAGCACGTTGAATACGCCCGGTGGCAGCAGGCCGTCCAGCAATTCGGCGAGGCGCAGCGCGGACAGTGGCGCCTGATCGGGGGGCTTGACGATGATCGCGTTGCCGGCGGCCAACGGAGCGGCCGATTTGCCCGCGGCGAACATGAACGGATGGTTGAAGGGAATGATGCGTGCCACCACGCCCAAGGGTTCGCGCACCGAGAAATTGACGACATCAGGTCCCATCGGAATCGATGAGCCTTTGGTCTCGGTGACGAAGCCGGCAAAGAAATCGAGTTGCGCGGCCGCGGTCGCCGTATCCCCGACCATTTCGCGCATCGGGTTGCCACAGTTGGCGGCATCGATGTAGGCGAGTTCTTCGCCGTGCTCGCGCAATATTGCCGCGATGCGTCTGAGGATTTTCGCGCGTTCGAGCGGCAGCGTCGCGCGCCACAGGCGAAAGCCTTCGCGCGCGGCGGTCACCGCGGCATCGACATCATGCTGTCCCGCGATGGCGACGTGCCGAGGCTGGCGCCACGGCCGGGATCGAAAGTCGTCTCGTGGCGAGCGTCGTGCGGCTTGTGCCAAGCGCCGCCGTAGTAGAGGGACCGCTGGATCGCGGACAGGCGTTCAGCGTGCGACATGGACATCCCGCGCAAGACGGCCGAGCACGGCGTTGGCGCCGATGGCGACGATGAACAGCAATATCAGCAAGGCATACATTTTTGGCATGTCGAACAATGAATAGGCCTGAATCACAAGGTAACCCAGGCCGCGATTGGAAAGTTTGGTTTCTGCCAGCAGCGTGCCGATCAGCGCCACGCCGAAGCCCAAGCGCACGCCGTTGACGACAGGGCGGCGCATCGCGGGCAGATAAATGCGCGTGATCATCTGCCAAGTCGTTGCGCGAAAACTCTCGCCGACGCGGATGAATACGCGATCGATGCCGCGCATCCCGGCAGCCGTCGCGATCGCGATGGGGAAGAAGCACGACACGACTCCCATTGCGATCTTCGAGCCCGAAGCGACACCGAACCACATGATCATCACCGGAAAAAAAACGATCTTGGGAGTGGGTCCCAGATACAGCAACAACGCTTCAAAGGCCGCCGAGAGAAAGCGGCTGGCGCCCAGGGCGATGCCAACCGAAAGGCCGGCGACCCCACCGATCACCATGGCAATGCCGATCTCGGACGCCGTCACACCGAGATTGCGCCAGAAATCGCTGTTTCCCAGCAATTGGATAAGCGCAGCGGCGATCTTGGTAAGCGAGGGGACTATTCGTGCGAGAGAACGCCCGATCGCGACACGATTTCCCAGACCACCAGCAACAACACGACCACGCCGACCCGCAATGCGCCGACACGCATCGACGGTCGGTCGGATGTCACGACCGGTGCGGCGGCGGTCGTCATGGTGAAAGTCGCTTGGCGATCACTGGTTGGTCACTCGTCAGTCATTGCGTGGGTCGCATGCGACGCTCGAGACGCGCAGTCACGTCGAAGAACAGGACGCTGGCAAGGACGACGAAAGCGATTGCTGCGTACGTCCCGGGCAGATCGTAGCGTTCAGCCAACTCGTTGATCAACTGTCCGAGGCCACCGAAGTTGATCAGGAACTCGACGCCGACGATGTTGATCATCGCGAAGATCAGCCCGAGGCGCATGCCGACGAATACCGACGGCAGTGCGGCCGGCAACAGGATCTTGGTGAACTGCTGGCTCGGCGACAGGCGAAAGCTGCGTCCGACGTCGAGCAAGGTGCGCCGCGTGCCGATCAGGCCGTCGAGCGTGGTCAGGATGACCGGCGCCAGACCGGCAGCGAAGCCGATGGCGATGATGGTCGTCGCGCTGCGGCCGAAGGTGACCAGGAATAGCGGATAGGCCAGCACTACCGGCGCCGCCGCCAGCGCGCCAACCCAAGTCTCGAACGAAGATCGCAACAGGCGAAAGCGGTACAGCAATATCGCGAGCGGGACGCCGACCACGAACAGCAGCAGCGCCGCCCACAACATTTCCTGCGCTGTCTGCCAGAACCGATGCAGCACGTTTTCCTCGACGACCATCCGTGGCAGCGCGGCAAGGATATCGCTCGGCGCCGGAACGATAAACGGATTGATCACCGCGGCGCGAACGAGAATCTCAACGACGCCGATCACCAGCAGGACGCAGGCGAAACCGAATGCGGAGGCCGCAGTGCGCGAGGCGGCCAGACGCCTGAGTGTCATCGCAGCCCCGCCTTTTCGCGCGCGCGGGCCTCGTCGGCATCGATGCCACGTGTCGCTTCCTCGCGCAGATCGTTCCAGATTTCGGCGACATAGCGGCCGAATTGCTCGCTGGTGACGGCAGCCGAATCACGCGGATGCGGCAGCGCGATATCGACGAAGCGCTTCAACCTGCCTGGGCGATAGGTCATCACCAGTACACGGTCTGAGAGCTGCACGGCTTCGGTCAGGTTGTGCGTAATCAGCAGTGTTGTCTGGCGCAGCGCCTGCTGGATTTGCAGCACCTTGTCGCCGAGCAACAGTCGCGTCTGTTCGTCGAGCGCGGCAAACGGCTCGTCCATCAGCAGGATGCGCGGTTTGGACGCCAAGGTTCGCGCGATCGCGACGCGCTGACGCATGCCACCAGACAGTTCGCTCGGATAGCGGCGTTCGAAACCGGACAAGCCGACGAGGTTGATGAAATGCATCGCCTGCTCGTGGCGCTCGGCGCGTGGCAAGCCGGCGATCTCGAGAGCGAACGAGACGTTTTCCAGAACCGTGCGCCACGGAAATGTCGGATTCTTCCTGGAACACCATGCCGATGTCGGCGTGCGTTCCGCTGATGGTCTTGCCGTCGACCAGCAACCGTGCCTTCATAGTCGGCGAGCAGGCCGCCGACGATGTTGAAAAGCGTCGACTTGCCGCAGCCTGAAGGTCCGATGATGGAGACGAATTCCCCGGCTCCGATGGTAAAGGACACATCGTCGACCGCCGTGATCGTGCCTTCGGATGTCGAATAGCGCTTGGAAATATTGCGGACATCGAGCAGCGGCTTCGCCGCTACTTCTTCGCTGCCGCGAAGTGACGAATCCACCGATTCAGTCACGTCCGCTCGCCGTCGTGGTGAGGCCGGCGGCCATCGCCGGCGTGTAGCCTGGCTGGACGCGCACGTCAATGACGGCGACTTCTCCGCGGTCGAACGCGGAGAACGCCGCGTCCACGGCGGAAGTGAGGCTGTCGTGATCGAATACGGGCCCGATCGCGGTTGCCCCCTGCGCGCGAGCAATGGCGGCAAGATCGATGTCCGGATCGCTCATGCGCTGGCCGATCCACTTATTTTCGACAGGGCGCTTGCGCGCGCGTGCGACGCGTTCCTGATGGACCTCGTCGTTGTAGAACGAACGATTATTGGCGACGACCAGCACCAACGGCACGCGATAGTGCACTGCTGTCCATACCGCGTTTGCGCCCATCAGAAAGTCGCCGTCGCCGCAGATCGCAATCGACAGCACGCCGCTTCCGCGCAATGCGAGTGCGGCACCCACGGCGATACCCGGGCCAGCGCCGATACCGCCTCCGCCGTCGGAGCCGAGGAATTCCAGCGGACCGGCAAAAGGCCAACTCGCGCCATTCCACGATAGAGGCAGATGCGACAACGAAAACCGACGCGCCCCGACACCCTTGCGCACGACGAGCGCGATGTCGTCGGTGGTCAGTTCGCTGCTGTTCGCGCGCGGGACGAACGGCGTGCGCGCGTGCGCGGTGGCGGGCGCCGCGCGTCGTGCGAGCGCGGGGAGCAGCGCGCTTACCGCCGCATCGCAGTCGTCTCCAGCAGCAGGTCCACCGGCGGGAATCCCTGGTGATCCATGCTCCAGCCATTGTGCAGGTGATGATCGAGCGACACGTGAATTACTTTCGCTCGCGGTTCACCGCCGTAGGCAGTCGCCAGCGTCCCGGCGAGATCGACCCAATCAAGCGAGAGGATCACATCGGCGTCGGCGATTGCGTTGCCGGTGGTCGGCGGGAGTATTACCGCGGGCGCTTCGACATGAAGAGGATGGTCGGTCGGGAATGCGGCACCGACTTTGAGGTCGGTGACCACGCGCGCTCCGAGCGCCTCCGCCAATGCGACGCGGGCGTTCCATCCCTCTATCGATCGCGACACGCGACCCATCAGGATCAGCGGATGCTTCGCGGCGTTGAGAAGCGACGCCGCTTGTCGCAGTTGCGCGGCATCCACGGACGGAACGGCAGCCGGTCGATAGCGCGACACGTCCACCGCGGGCAACGGTTCGGAAAGAGGCGCTTCCTGCAGATGGGCATCCAGATTGATATAGACCGGCGCTTGCGGCGCGGTCGTCGCCAGCCACGCTGCGCGCAGCAGCGATTCGCGCGCCGCCGCGGGTGACGCCGGTTGATCGTCCCACTTGACGTAGCCGCGCACGAGTGATCCCTGATCACGCGCAGTGTGGATCCAGTCGATCCACGGTCGGCGTCTCGGTGCGTCGACCGGGCCCGTGGCGCCGATCACGATCACCGGCATGCGATCGCACCACGCGTTGAAAATGGCCATCGTCGCGTGCATCAGGCCAACATTGGCGTGGACGGCGACCGCGAGTGGGTTGCCGGTGACCTTGGCATAGCCTTGCGCGATCGCGACGGCGTGCTCTTCGTGCAGGCACAGCAGCAATTGCGGGTCGCGGTTGCCGAGGAAATTGACGAGGCTATCGTGCAGGCCGCGAAAACTCGCACCGGGATTGAGCGCAATGAATGGGATCTCGAGCGCGCGTAGCGTCTCGGCGACGATGTCGCTGCCGAATTGCGGCTGTCGCCGGCAGTGCGCCAGCGGGTTTCTCGGTCGATGACGATGGCGCGCTCATGGCCAGCGGCGCTGACGCCTTGGGCCTGCCGCGCGCATTCCTTGCGCTGATCCTCATCGGATCAGCGCGGTGGAATCTGGATCAGTTGCGCGAGTTGCTCCTTGGTCAGCGGGTCGCGGTATATTTCAACGAGACGGCGTCCTGCACGATAGTGTCCAGGCCAATGATCTTGTCGGGATCCACCGCGGCTCTGGGGAAAAAGCCATCGCGCGTTCGCTTGGCCGTCGCCACGGATATGCCTACGAAATCGGCGTAGGTCTTGAGCGCGGCAGGGTCGTCCGAATACATCCAGTCGATTGTTTCGCGGTACGCTTTCATGATAGCGGTCGATGACGGGCTTGCGCGTCTATTCAGCGTATCGACGTTGGTGATTTGAAGCCGCACCGTCTGCCCTTTGAACACGACCGCGTCGTTGCCGCGTAGCGACGATGCGGATCTTGCCTTCGTCGAGTTGCTGCAGGCCGAAGGGCGGCGCCGACCAGCCGATATCGATCTGTCCCGACAAGACCTGGGTCAGTGTCGGCGCGGGCCCGCCGGTCGCCGTGGGCTTGACCTTCAGATCGTCCTGCTTCATGAACGCGGTGACGATGCCGTCGGTCGACGAGCCTTTGGTCGAGATATGCGATCGTCTTGCCTTCGGCTGTCTTTGAGCGACTTGATCGGCGAGGCGGACGGCGACGTACCAGTAGAGATCGGACGCGCCGGTCGTCTCCGCACCGATGATGCGCACCGGCGCACCTTTGGAGAACGCGCCGAGCACGCCCATGACACCGGTCGCTACGCCGATATCGACGCTGCCGGAGATCACCGCCTGCTGCGTTTCGCCGCCACCCTGGGTCCACAGGATTTCGAGCATCAGCCCGTGCTTCTTGAAGATGCCCGCGCGCTGGCCGACTTCGGAGATGGTCGTGTCCCAGTTGCCTCGCTGCCCGGCGGCGATCTTGAGCGTGTCCTGCGCCTGCGCCGAGCAGCCGCGCCGGCGAACGCTACCGCCAGGGACACGCGTGCGAGCACACGTGCGAATCGTCCGAATCGTTCCATTATTCCTCCATCCGTAAGATCGCCGGCTCGTGCGGCCGGCATGGGTTCGTGTGTCTTATGTTTCGCAATTCACTTGGGGTCAAGGACTCAGCGGCTCAGTTCAGCCGTTCCCTGCAGCGCAATTTCCTCGTCGGCACACGTTGAGACGCGTCCATTCGGTGGTCTTTGGGAACGATGCCCTCGAACGATCTCAGCTTCGACGTGCGGTACGCGGCGCGGCGCCGGTGCCGATCGCGGGCCCGCCATCGGCCATGCGCTTGAGCGCATCGATCATGATGCGGCGGAATTCGACGATCGCGACATCGCTCGCGCCGAGGCGCTCACGCGAGCGATCGGCGATCGGCCCCATCGTCTCCCACATCGCGATGTCCTGATTGGGAATGCCTTCGATGCCGGTGAAATTGCCGAGCTGCATCGCCTGCGCGATCCTGCACCAGTTGTTGGCGCGCGTGCGCATGCGGCGAAACTTGCGATCGACATCGACGCCGACCTGCGCGCCGCAAAATTTGCGCCACGCTTCCTGGTCGATGCCTTCGCCTTCGCTCCACGCGATGAAGTAGAACATCGTGTTGGTGTCGTCCATCGGCATGTTGAGGATCGCCAGGTTGTAGCGGTTGTTCGGCGGGATCAGCACCGTGAACGGCGCGACGAACAGCGTGATGCGCAGATAATCGTGCGTGGCCGCATCCTTGATCGGACGTCGGATCGCCACATAGCGAAAGCCGAATCGGTGTCGCTTGCACGCTGCAGCCGCGGCGCCTTGTCGGTCGATGGGCGCGGCCACGCGGTTGCGGTCGCCTTGGCGCCATCGACTCGCGCCGGCGGCATGTCGGTCGAATGCAGCGACGAGCTGTGCGCCGAATCGATCGCGCCTTCGAGCACCTGCGCCCAATTGCAGCCGACTGGATCTTGACGATGCTCGTACGCGCACGTCCGGCGTCGGCGCCCAGGCCGGCGGCGCGAACTCGGCATCGTTCGGCGGATCGCCCATCCAGATCCAGACGAAGCCGCCGGCTTCGTGGCTCGGATAGACCTGTGCTTCACCTTCTTGCGCGAGGCAACTCTCGCGCGGCTCGGAAGGCATGTCGACGACATTGCCTTCGACGTCGATCTTCCAGCCGTGATACAGGCAGCGCAGGCCCGCATTCCTCGTTGCGTCCCAAAGCGAGCGACGCGCGGCGGTGCGGACAGTGCTCGTCGACGCACGCCGAGCCGGCCCTCGCTGTCGCGGAAGGCGACCAGATCTTCGCCGAGCAGCCGAATGCGCACCGGCGCGCCGTCCGGCTGCGCGACTTCCTCCGACATGCACGCGGGAAGCCAATGCTGACGCATCAGCGCGCCCATCGGCGCATCGCCTTCGACGCGGCACAGCAGGTCGTTGTCCGCGGGTCAGCATGCATCTTCCGGGTCCCATCATGGCTCGCTCCGGCTTGTATTTCGAGCCATTGCCGGCATAAGATTAGATATCTAAGTAAAGATACCGAGTTTCATGATCCCTGTCGAGAACCGGGCCATCCTCGTCGCGCGGCGCCTTGCGCAGTGCAGCATACGACCGCGTCGAACCGCGGGTTGCTCGCGGCTGCGTTCGTTGTGCGCGCGCCAGTTTCGCTCCGTCGGCGGAGAGCGCGCAAGCCTTGACACAGGCCGGATTATGACGTCGTTCACGCAGTCGCTGGTGATTGCTCGTCGACGCGAAATTGCGACAGGCATCTACCTGTTCGAATTGCGCGCCAGGACTGGGGCGCCCTTGCCGCCGTTCGCGCCGGGTAGCCATATCAGTGTGCGCCTCCCCGACGGCAGCGCCCGCAAATATTCGCTGGCCAACGATCCTGCCCAAGGCGATTACTATGAGATCGCGGTCAAGCGCGAAGTCGGTGGCCGAGGCGGCTCGATAGACCTCATCGACCGATCAACCGAAGGCGGGATCGCTCGAATGCTCGGCGCCGCGCAATGACTTCGCCCTCGCTGAGCGTCCCACGCAGTTCATTTTCATTGCCGGTGGCATTGGCATCACGCCGATCATGTCGATGGTGCGCCATCTCAAATCGACGGGACGCGCGCGGTTCCGCCTCTACTACTGCACGCGCGATGCCGCGTCGACGGCGTTCCGCGATGAATTGCTCGCGCCGGACTACCACGGACAAGTGGTGCTCCACCATGACGGCGGTGACCCAGACAGGGCGCTGGACATCTGGCCGATCCTCGAGCGCCCGAGCCCGGCCCACGTCTATTGTTGCGGGCCGCGGCCCTTGCTCGAAGCGGTCCGCGACATGACCGGCCATTGGTCGGCCTCGGCCATCCACTTCGAGAGCTTTGTCGACGCCTCGGCCATGCATGCGGTCTCGGACCGGGCATTCCGCATCCGCCTGGCGCAGAGCGGCATCACCGTCGATGTCGGCGCGGACCAATCGATTCTCGACGCGATGCGCGCCGCAGGGCTGGACGTTCCCAGTTCGTGTGAAGCTGGAACCTGCGGGACGTGCCGCACGACGCTGCTTGCGGGAGATGCGGATCATCGCGACCTCGTGCTGGCCCCGGATGAGCGCGAGCGTTCGCATCATGATTTGTGTTTCGCGTGCGCGTTCGGATGAACTCGTGCTCGACCGATGAGCGCCGCGCTCTTCGATCCGGCTGCGGCGCGGGCCTGCGGGCACTGCAGATGTTCCGCCGATCAGGCTGGGCGTCGCAGGCTTGGGCCGTGCCTTCACGCTGATGCTGCCCACGCTGCTCGCTGATCCGCGGATCGAACTGGTCGCCGGCACCGACGCGCGAAGCGAAGCAACGGCACGATTTGCTGCCGCGTTTGCGGTTCGCGCGCATGCAGACGTCGAGGCGCTATGCAGCGACCCCGACATTGAGGCCGTCTATATTGCGACGCCGCACGGCCTGCACGCCGAACACACCGTGATCGCGGCGCGCCACGGCAAGCACATACTGGTGGAAAAGCCGATGGCCTTGTCGTTGGATCAATGCCAACTGATGATCGACGCCGCTGAGCGCGCGGGCGTACAACTTATCGTCGGCCACAGCCACAGCTTCGACGCGCCGGTACGCCGCGCGCGCGAGCTGATCGACGTCAGGCACCATCGGCCGCGTGCGCATGATCAACGCTCAGTACTACACTGATTTCCTTTACCGGCTGCGCCGTCCCGAGGAACTCCAAACCGACGTCGGTGGTGGCGTTCTGTGGAGCCAGGCCGCGCATCAGATCGACATTGTTCGTCTGCTCGGCGGCGGGGACGTCGCGCAGCGTCCGCGCGCTGACCGGAGTCTGGGACGAGCGCCGCCCGACCGAAGGCGCTTACGCTGCGTTGATGAGCTTTGCCGATGGAGCGTTCGCGTCGTTGCTTTACAGTGGCTACGGACATTTCGACTCGGCGGCATTTTGCGACGACATCGGCGAGTTGGGAACGCCCAATGCGTCGGCCCAATATGGCAACGCACGGCGCGAGCTCGCGCGCGCCGCGGCGACGGGAAACGAAGCCGGCGCGAAAGCCGCGCGCAACGACGCTGTACCTTCGCCCGCATCGCCGAAAATTACGGCGCTGGGCGTTTGCCCCCGAGCGCGCCGCCGCATCACGAACATTTCGGCACGGTCATTGTCAGCGGCGAGCGTGGCGATCTGCGTTTGCTGCCGCATGGCGTGATGGTGTACGGCGATGACGAAGTCAGGCTCGACGCTTTGCCGCCGCCAGCGATCGCCCGGGTCGAGGTCATCGACGAGCTGTACGCGGCGCTACGCCTTGGTGTGCCGCCCCTGCACAATGGGCCGTGGGCGATGGCCACGCTGGAAGTCTGCGCGGCGATGCTGCAATCGGCGCGTGATCGATGCGACATCCAGCTCCAGCATCAGACCGGCTTTCGACAGCGGGGAACATGATGTCCAAGAACAAGCAAGCCTTGGTTGCAAAGCGCGCCGGCGCAACGCGGCGTGTCAGCGCCGATGACACGCAACGGATGTTGCAGCGCTGGCAGATGCGGGTTCCGCAGGACCGGCTCGCGCATCTGGTCAAGCACACCATCCGGGCGCTGGACCGTGCCCTGCAAATGCGTCTGGCGGAGCACGAAGTCGCCATCGGTCACTGGGTGTTCCTACGCGCGCTGTGGGAAGGTGATGGCCTGACCCAGCGGCAGCTGAGCCGCGAGGCGGGGGTGATGGAACCGACGACGTTTGCCGCCTTGAAGGCGATGGAGGTTCGCGGCTATGTCGTGCGTCGCCAACTCGCCGACAATCGCCGCAACGTGCATGTCTTTCTCACGCCGCGTGGGCGTGCACTGGAGGCGGTGCTGGTGCCGCTCGCGCTCGAATGCAATGAGATCGCGGTCCGGGGCGTCCCGCCGGAGGACGTGGCAACGACTCGCAGGACGCTGCTCTCGATGTTGGGCAATCTCGCCCAGGAGGAAATTGTCGCCGCCCAATCCGACTTGCGCATCGCGTCGACGCGCGAGCGGGGACGGCAGGCGATTGCGCCACGTTCCAGGCCTGTCAATGGTGCGAGACACCGGGGGAGTTTGCGATGAGTGCGCTGCGGCTGACGCTGGCTATCTGGGAATACGACCGCGTTCGCGCGCTGGCGGACGGCAGTGTGCGGCCGGACGGCATCGACCTCAACGTGCTCAACCTCCACGTCGAGGAAACCTTCTTTCGCATGTTGCGCAACCGCGAGTTCGACGCGGCTGAAATGTCGCTATCGTCATACACAGTTGCCGCGTCGCGTGAGAACTGTCCGTTCATCGCGATTCCCGTCTTTCCGTCGCGATTCTTTCGCCAGTCATGCATTTTTGTTTCCACCAAGAGCGGGATTCGCGAACCGAAGGACCTGATCGGCAAACGCGTCGGTGTTCCCGAATATCAGATGACTGCGCCGGTATGGATCCGCGGCATCCTGCAGGATGACTACGGTGTCGACCCGACCAGCGTCGAATACTGGACCGGCGGCGAGGAGGAGCCCGGGCGCGACGAAAAGGTCAAGCTTGACCTGCCGTCATCGATCCGAGTCCGCCGCATCGGACCAACGCAGACCTTGTCGCAGATGCTGGCCGACGGCGACATCGATGCGCTGCACGCTGCCCGTATTCCGTCGACATTCCGATCGCGGCCGGGAACCGTGCGCCGCTTGTTCGACGATCACGTTGCTGTCGAGCGTGCCTACTGGAAGCGCACGCGCATCTTTCCGATCATGCACACCGTCGTCCTGAGGCGCGATATCTACCAGGCTAACCCATGGATCGCACAGGCCTTGTACAAGGCGTTCGTGGCTGCCAAGGCCCGCGTCTATCTAAACCTCTACACCACGTCGGCGTTGACGACGATGCTGCCTTGGCAGGTGGCGCAGGTCGAGGATGTGCGGGCCGAGATGGGCGACGACTGGTGGCCGTACGGCTTCACCGAGAACCGGCACGTGCTCGAGACATTTCTTCGCTATCACCACGAACAAGGCTTGTCGAAGCGGCGTCTGGCGCCTGAGGAATTGTTCGCGCCGGAAACGCTCGAGCAGTTCAAGATCTGACGGAAGCCGCATCTGCGGATCACCGTCCGGTGTTCCGCCAAGTGTGCCCGGATTCGGTATCGCAAGTTACGGCCGAGGCGACAACAAGCTAGACTTACCCCGTGCCGACCTCGCCTGCTGCCCTCATCTCGCGCATCTTCGCGTCTTCACCGCTACGTCACCCGCCGTTCCGTTTGTTCTATTTCGGGTCGATCGGTGTGGCGCTGGGCTACACGATGCAGGCCACCATCGCCGCATGGCTGATGGCCACGCTGACCCCTTCGGCGCTGATGGTCGCACTGGTCCAGACGGCCAGCACGTCGCCGACGCTGCTTTTCGGCTTGATGGCCGGGACGCTGGCGGACATCGTCGACCGAAAGAAAATTATCCTGATCACGCAGGTTGTGTTGCTCGCGGCGGCAGTGCTCCTTGGAGCGGCAACGATCGCCGGGGCCACCGGCCCCGCGGCGTTGTTGGCGTGCACGTTCCTGATGGGCGCGGGATTCACGTTCTATCTGCCTGCGCAGCAGACAAGCGTCAATGAACTGGTAACGCGAGCCGATCTCCCGCGCGCCGTCGCGCTCACCGCAGTCGCGTTCAATGTCGCGCGTGCCATCGGGCCAGCGCTCGCGGGCGCGATTGCGGCATGGAGCGGATCGGGCGTTGCCTTTCTCGTTAGCGCGCTATTTTTCATCGTCATGGTCGTCGCGCTGCGCGGATGGAAGAGCCGCGAGAAGCCATTGCCTGGCGTTCCGGAGACCTTGTTTTCGGGCATTCAAAGCGGACTGCGTTACGCGCGTCACTCAGCGGCCATGCGCTCGCTGATCATTCGCAACCTCAACTTCAGCGTGTGCGCGAGCGCTTTCTGGGCACTGCTCCCGGTGATCGCCCGCGACCAGCTCGGGCTCGGCGCAGGCGGGTTCGGCTTGCTATCCGCGGGTTTCGGCACGGGCGCGGTCGTCGGCGCGCTTGCGATACCGCGGCAGATCATGAACCGTCCGCTGAACAAGGTCGTGACTTTGGGAGTCATCCTATGGACGCTGGCCATAGTTCTGGTCGCCATCACGCACAGCACACCGATCGCGATCGTCGGGGCATTCTGCGCCGGTGTCGCTTGGGTAACGGTTTTTGCGAGCCTTTCGACCGGTACGCAGAGCACTGCGCCGGCATGGGTGCGAGCCCGCGCGGTGGCGATGAATATTGTCGCGGTTCAGGCGAGCCTGGCAATCGGCAGCGCGTTTTGGGGCGCGCTGGCATCCGCGGTCGGGACGAGCGTCGCGCTGGCCACCTCGGCCGCCCTGATCGTCGTGCTCCATTTGTTCAATCGCCGCGTGCGGGTGGAGATGGGCACCGAGGCCGACGTGACGCCGGGCGTGACCCTGCCTGAGCTTTCGATCGCGGTTGAACCATTGCCCGATGATGGCCCGGTCCTGATCCAGATCGAGTATCGGATCGACCCGCCCGAGCGCGCGGCCTTCCTGCGCGCGATTCAAGGCACTGAAACGATACGTCGGCGCAATGGCGCGACCAGCTGGCGCGTTTTTCGCGACCTTGGCGAAGACGGGCGCTTTGTCGAACGCTACATCATTGCTTCATGGGCAGAATACATCCGCCTGCGCTCACGGATGACGATGGCAGACCGTGCGGTTCTCGATCAAGTCGAGAAATCGCAGCGGCCGGACATTCCCATCCGCGTTTCGCGGCTGCTCGGCGTTACCTCTTTCGGCAACGGGGTGGATGCGCATTCGAGTTAGTGGCTGCAGCACAACGATGACGGTCGCACTCCTACAGCGAAATCAGCACTCGTCCGATATTTGTTCATTGCACCGGGTCGTATAGTTCAATCGCATTCTTCGCAACTTCAAAAGTGCGGTAGATTGCCCGGTCCTTCTCTGGAAGGACCTGAAGGCGGCCCGGCGTCTTGTGCGTCAGGCCGCCTTCATCTTTTTGGAATGCGCGGTCGCGTAGCGACAGCGCAACACAGCCCGCTCAGCGCTGCGCGACAATAAAGTAACGACGGAATGGGAAGAGGGTCACGTCATCGGGACCGCGAGGGTATGCGGCGGCGACTTGTTTTCGATACTCGGCTTCGAATTGGCGGGCATCGCCTTCCTGCAACGCTGATAGCCACGTGCCGACGAACGATCCTTTGGTAAATTCTGCAACCGGATTGTCACCCGTTAGGGCCTGAATATAGTCGGTAAACCACGATTCCAACGAGGCCACGTGTGGTCGCAGCAGCGAATAGTATTCGTGCGCTTGCAGAATCGGCCGGCGACGAACCAGCGCTTGCAGTTGGGCGCGCCACCGTGGGCTTTCGGCCAACGCGTAGCCGATCTGGTGTGACGGAGCGTTGTGCTGCGCGGGCATCTGCACTGCGAGCACGCCGCCCGAACGCAAGAGGGACAGCAGCCGCGGGAAAAGCGTTGCATGGTCGTCTAACCAATGCAGCGCGGCGTTCGACACGATGAGATCCACCGCGTCGGACGTGGTCCAGTGGGTGAGATCCGCGCGCTCCCAGCGCACATCGGGAACCGCTGTTCGGGCGCGATCCAGCATCGACTGCGAATTGTCGACGCCCACGATCTCGGCTTCTGGCCAACGCGCACGCAACAGGGCAGTGACTGTGCCTGTCCCGCAGCCTAAATCGATGATGCGTCGTGGACGTTCAATCGACACGCGAGCGAGCAGATCGTACGCAGGGCGCAGTCGCTCGCCAGCGAACTTCAGGTATTGCTGTGGATTCCAGGTCATGGCGGAAACTGCGCCGATGCGCGCCCGACGCCGCGTTAGCCTGCGCCGGTATCGGGTCCGGTCACGCCTGCGGTCGCGCGACTCTCGAGCACACGCAGAAATTCCGCGTATTCCGAAGTCTTATCGAACACCGCATCGGCGCCGCCTGCCATAGCGTGTTCCTTGTAGTCCGAGGCGGCGTAATTCGAAAGCATGATGATGTACGGCCGTGGACTGTTTCCCTGTGCGCGAACGCGCTGCAGGACGCCCATGCCTGAGCCTTGCTTGAGCTGGATGTCGGCAACGATAATCGCGGGCCGCAGGCGTTCGATCGCTGCGAATGCCTGATCTTCCGACTCGGCGACGCCGACCACTTCACAGCCAGCGGCAGCTTCAATACTCTCGGCGATGCGTCGGCGAACCAGTGCGGAATCCTCGACCACAAACACGGTAGTCATTTTTTGCACAGACTGCCCTCGGCAATTTATCAAGTGCGCAGAATCGAGGCCCATTGTCGCAAATTCCGGGCATGTCGGCACGCTGCGCGCGCATCGCGACCTTAGTTACCACCTTGGTCAGCGCGGGTGACCCGATCCCCTCAAGCGCAGCGCATTGGAAATTACCGACGCCGAGCTCAGGCTCATCGCGAGCGCGGCGATCATTGGTGATAGCAGCCAACCGGTAAGCGGATAGAGGACGCCGGCTGCGAGCGGCACGCCGAGCGCGTTGTAGACCAAGGCGAAGCCGAGATTCTGCTTCATGTTGGTGACAGTCTGCCCGGAGATCGCACGTGCGGTCGCGATGCCAAAAAGATCGCCCTTGACGAGCGTGATCTGGGCGCTGTTCATCGCAACGTCGGTGCCAGTGCCCATCGCGATGCCCACGTCGGCCTTCGCCAACGCCGGTGCGTCGTTGATGCCGTCACCTGCCACGGCAACCACGTGGCCGTCGCGCTGCAAACGCTCGACCAACGCCAGCTTGTCCGCGGGCGAAAGCGAGGCGCGGACGTCGGCAATGCCGACGGTCCCGGCGACTCTGCGCGCGGTCGCCGGGCTATCGCCGGTGGCCATGATGACCCGGATGCCGGCTGATGTCAGGGAAGCCAGGGCGTTGGCGGCGCTCGTCTTGATCGGATCGGTTACTGCGAGCAGACCGGCCAGTTCGCGACCGACCGCAAGGTAAATCACGCTTGCGCCTTGTTCGCCGAAGCGCTTCCGCGCGCGGCGCCAGCGATTCGATCGAGACGCCGCTCTGCGTCATCAACGCTGCATTGCCCAGCGTCAACCACTGGCCAGCGACGCGGCCACGAACGCCGGTACCTGCGCTGGATTCGAAATCGGAGGCGCGCTCGAGTGTGAGCCCTCGGTCGCGCGCGCCTTTGACGATGGCCGTCGGCCAGCGGATGCTCGCTCCCCTGATCGAGACTGGCTGCGAGCCGCAGAACTTGTTCCTCGCTGTGTCCGGGCGTCGCAACCACCGTATCCGAATATGGGTTTGCCCTCGGTCAGGGTCCCGGTCTTGTCGATCACCAGCGTGTCGACTTTGCGCAGGTTCTCGATGGCGGCGGCGTCGCGGAACAGCACGCCGTGCGTGGCCGCCGTGCCGCTGGCGACCATGATGGACATCGGCGTGGCGAGACCGAGTGCGCACGGACAGGCGATGATCAGGACTGCTACTGCGTTGATCAGCCCGTAGATCCAGCTGGGGTTGGGTCCAAACATCCCCCAGACGACGAATGTGAGCAGTCGCCACACCGACGACGACGACGACGAACCAACCGGCAACGCGGTCAGCTAGACTCTGCATCGGCGCCTTGGATCGTTGCGCCTGAACGACCATCTGCACGATATTCGCAAGGACGGTCTGCGAGCCGACGCGCGCGGCGACCATCACCAGCGCGCCGCTGGTATTGAGCGTCGCGCCGATCAGATCATCTCCTGCTCGCTTCGAGACGGGCATCGGCTCGCCCGTCAGCATGGATTCGTCGACTGCGCTGCTGCCTTCGTCAACGACACCATCAACGGGGACCTTCTCACCGGGGCGCACGCGCAGCCGGTCGCCGACGTGCACGTGCGTCAACGGGATATCTTCCTCGGTGCCATCGGCATTCAGGCGGCGCGCCGTCTTGGGTGCCAGACCCAACAGCGATTTGATCGCCGCTGACGTGCGAGAGCGGGCTTTGAGTTCGAGAATTTGTCCCAGCAGCGTCAGCGAGATGATCACGGCGGCCGCCTCGAAGTACACAGGTATCCGGCCCATTGCCACTAGCGAATCGGGAAACGATGCAGGAAACACCGTCGCCACGACGCTGTAGATGAACGCCGTGGACGTCCCCAGTCCGATCAGCGTCCACATGTTCGGACTGCGGTGGCGAATGGAATGTAATGCGCGAATCAGGAAAGGCCATCCTGCCCACAGCACGATCGGCAGCGTGCATATGAGCTCGATCCAGCTCTCGCGTGCCAGCGTCGAGCCATGCCCACCGTTCGCCCGTCATTGCCAGTACCGTGACGACGACGGTCAGCGGCAGGGTCCAGAAAAAACGATGGCGAAAGTCGACCAGTTCGGGGTTCTCGCCTTCGTCGAGTGATGGGGTCTCCGGCTCCAGCGCCATGCCGCAAATCGGGCACGCTCCCGGGCGATCGCGGCGCACCTCGGGGTGCATCGGACACGTATATACGATGGCGGTGACCGTCGAAGCTGCGCTTGGTGGCGGAGGCATGGTCTCGGCGAGGAACACTCGCCGCCGAGATACTTGAGCGGATTCGCCGCGAATTTAGCCTTGCAACCGGCACAGCAAAAATAAAATGACTTGCCTTCGTATTGAAGCGTGTGCGGTGATTGCGCCGTCACGACCATCCCGCATACGGGATCCTTGAGTGCTTGTGGCGACTTGTCCGTGCTCGAGACTGCACGGATTGGCACCCCGCGCAAATGTGCATGGTCACTCACGGGCCTTGCACCTTGATGAGTCGACCTGGGTCGAGATCCTGAGGACGTCCGATGCCAATAAGCGACATGTCGCGTTGGATTTCCGTCGAAAGCAAGCTGATCACGCGGTTGACGCCCGCGACCCCGCCGATGGCTGCGGCATATGCGAAGGGTCTGCCCACAAACACGAACTTTGCGCCGAGGGCGAGCGCTTTCAAGACATCGGTGCCTCGGCGCACGCCGCCATCGAGCATGACGGGAATGCTAGGACATACTGCAGCAATTCCCGGAAGAACGCGTAACGGTGACACCGCACAGTCGAGCTGGCGTCCACCGTGATTGGATACCATGATGCCGTCGGCACCCGCATCGCAGGCAATCTTCGCGTCGGTCTGGTCCAGGACCCCTTTGATGACCAGCGGGCCTTTCCAAAGACGACGCACAAGCCGGAAATGTTCCCAGTTCAACTGACCCCGATCGGAATAGTCGCGCAGGATGTTGGGCGAAATAATCGGAGGGCCGCGCGTGGCATCGTTGTTTTCGAAGTGCGGTACGCCGTGACGCAGCAAGGTCTTGAGAAACGTGCCGATGAGCCAGCGCGGACGGGTGACCCCATCCCAGGCCAGTCGGACACTCGGTCGCAGTGGCGCCGAAAATCCGCTGCGGATATTGTTCTCGCGGTTGCCCGCGACTTGCGAATCGACCGTAACGACCAGCGTTCGGAACCGGGTCATCGCCACGCGTTCGATGAGCGCGGTGATGCGTGCGACATCCCCGGGAAGATACGCCTGAAACCAGGCGTTTTCGTTTTGCTCGACAACGTCTTCCAACCGGATCAGCGACGAGGCGCTGAGGACCATTGGAATGTTCGCCGTCTTCGCGGCAGTCGCCAGCGCGATGTCGCCGCGATACGCCCAGAGCGCAGTGAGCCCGAGAGGCGCGATGCCGAACGGTGTCGCGTAGGTGTGGCCGAGCAGGGTGGTTTGCTGCGACGGTTTCGATGCGTCGATCAGCACCCGCGGTACCAGTCCATATTCGGCAAATGCCGCGCGATTGTCGGCGAAGGACCAATTGGTCTCGGCCGCGCCGGCGATAAACCCGAACACGGGTCGCGGGAGGCGTTTGCGCGCGGGCGCCTCGAAATCATCGAGGCAAAGCAGGCGCTGGAGATTCTTGGGGGTGGACACGCTCTATTGTAGATGCCGCGCGCGCAGCGGTATTGTCGGCAGGCCATGCTAGCATTGGCGGCCGCTGTTCGGCGCGCCCGACGCGGCGATATCGTCGGCGATCGAATCGATCGCTGACGGCCCAAGGTACGCATGGTGAGGCGATGACGCCCCAATCACGAATATTCATTGCCGGCCATCGCGGATTGGTCGGCGGCGCCATACTGCGAAGATTGCTCGCCGACGGCCACCGGCAATGTCTGACCCGCTCCCGCGAGGAATTGGACTTGGAGAACCAGGCGGCCGTTGCCGCATTTTTCGACTCGGAACGCCCCGAGCAAGTGTTTCTCGCTGCAGGCATGGTCGGCGGGATCGTCGCCAACGATCGCTATCCGGCGCAGTTCATCTATAGCAATCTGATGATCGAGGCCAACGTCATCCACGCGTCGTGGAAATACGGCGTGAAGAAGCTCTGCTTTCTCGGATCGTCGTGTATCTATCCCAAGTTCGCGGCGCAACCGATCAACGAGTCGTCACTGCTGACGGGAGCGCTCGAACCGACCAACGAATGGTATGCGGTGGCCAAGATCGCCGGCATCAAACTGTGCCAGGCCTACAGACGCCAATACGGTTTCGACGCCATCAGTGTGATGCCGACCAACCTGTACGGTCCCGGGGATAATTTTCACGTCGAAAACGCCCACGTGTTGCCGGCGATGATGCGCCGCTTTCACGAAGCAAAGCTGCGAGGCGACGAAGAGGTTGCCATCTGGGGAACCGGCACACCGCGACGCGAGTTCATGCACGTCGATGATCTCGCGGCCGCCGTCGTGCAGCTCATGCAGACGTACCGCACGCCGAGATTATCAACGTCGGCGTGGGCGAGGATATTGCAATCAACGAGCTGGCGAAAATCGTCGCCGCTGCGGTAGGTTACGAAGGCCGCATCGTCAACGATCCGTCGAAACCGGACGGGACGCCGCGAAAGCTGCTCGACGTTTCGCGCTTGCGCGCAGGGGGATGGCGACCGCAAATCGCCCTCGTTGATGGTGTGCGCGAAACCTACCGGTGGTTCGTCGACCATCAGGAGTCCCTGCGAGGTCGGGAGTGAAACGTCGCTTGGCGCCGTAACATGGCGACAACGCCATGGTTGCTATCGAAACGGCCGCGCAGTTGTGCCGTAGAGGAACAGCGAAACATGAAAGCGATTGTCTTGAGTTGCGACCGGTATCGCGCAATGACCGATCACATGATCTTCAAGTACGCGCAACTATGGCCCGATCATCCGTTTCATTTTCGCGTTCCTTTCCAGGACTTGGCGCCTACGATGGCGCCCGAGACCGTCGAGTACCGGAAATGCCCGAGCGCGATCAAGACGACGGCACTCGCTTTACTGGAGGATCTTGACGACGAGGAATGGGTCTTTTGGTGCATCGACGACAAGTATCCGATAAAGATCAATGTGCCGCGCGTCGGGGGCATGATGCATTGGCTGGTCGGCAAGAAGCCTCTAGCATCAGCGGCCTGTTGTTCTGCCGCTGTCGGCGCCACTGGCTAAAGCGTTCCCTGACCGGAGAAAGCGTCATCGACGGTGCCGACAATGTCTATTTGGGAAGGAAGGATTACGCGCAGATATGGATTCATCAATTTCTGCGCGTCAAGGTGCTGCGCCATCTTTTCGAATCATTTACGGATGTAATCACGTCTGCGCGAGTGATGGATAAACTCAAGGAGCGAGTCGAAAAACCCGCTTCTCATCGTATTTTCGTTACCCGCGAGAATCACGCGGTATTTGGCGAGAGCACGATTGGGGGCGCGCTAACGCTCAACTGTCACGCCAGTTTCGTGGAAAACGGCCTCAACGTTGCCCAGCTGGGGATTAGAGACTGCGGGCCGCGCGGTGGTCATCGGCCGCTTGTGAGGAAGCAACGCGAGCGGAACCTGTTAGTGGGGTTTTTTCCGAACGCTGACCGATCTTGATTCGGTGTTGCTGGCGGCGATGGCGACTTGGTCGATTCGGTCCATGCTGCTCGCGCAATCGCCATCGACCATTCTCGACTGCCGAGCTACCGCCAGCGTCTCCTTGGCAGCCAATTGGTGCCGGGCGATCAGCGTCTTCAGGCACATGACGTCGGCGTTGTCGGGCACGATGGCCTGAGCCTTGTCCAAGGCGGTTGTCGCCTCCTGCAGGCGCGCCAGCTGGACGTAGAGAACGCCAGCCTGTACCAAACTCTGCGCGTCCTTGTCGTCCAGCGACGCCGCTTTTTCGAAGGCGAGCAGCGATTTGTCCGGGTGGTTCAACTGGAGCTGCAACTTGCCAACGTCGCGCCAGTAAGAAGGTTCGGTCGGCGCTAGCTCGGCCGCCTTGGCGGCAGCATCGAACGCGTCGCTGTATTGCTCCAACTGCTGGTAGGCCACACTGAGCTGATTCCAGCCGACGGGGTCCGCCGGCTCAAGCCGCGTCCACTCTGCCAGGTAGGGCACGAGGACATGCCAGTTGCCCGCCGCCCTGAGCTGCTCGATTTTGAGCTTGAGTTCCTGGGCTACCGCTTTCTGCTCCTGCTTGTCCGCGGCGTTCTTGGCCGCAATCTGCGCTGCATCGAGCACGGGGGCGGCTTTGCCCGTCACAGCGACCGGAGTCTTCGCCGACGAATCGTTGCCGCCAAAGAAGCCGGGCAGGACGACGAAAGCGATGATGCCGGCGCATGACAGGCCGATCGCCGTCAGGCCGTACATTTTGTACTTGGCGCGAGCGCGCAATTGCTGCCTTGTCGTTTGGACAGGCTCGGTCCGCATCGCTTTCGGTGGGGTCCGCGCGCGGACTGAGACTGAACCAGTGCAAGTCTTTCTTGAGTACGCGAAGGCCACGGCGCGCGAGCGCAGGTAGACATCGATCGCCTGTTCCCGATCTCCCTTGGTCTGCGTCAGCGCGCGTCCCATAAAAGTTGGTCCACGTTGCCGATTTCGTATTCGACCTTTGCCGCGGCGAGATACTTATCGCCATTTTTGGGAGGCTCTTCGGCAGCCGTCGTGCTCGACACCATGGAAATGGCCGAAGGCGAGTTCGCTGCGTCTTCGCTCTCCTTAACGACAGTTTTGGGAGAGGAACGGTTCTCGGGCTCGAACGGCACGAGCTCGAGTGCAAGTGCTGACGATTGGGTGTCCATGGAGGCCACAAAGCAAACTTGGTGCCAGTTGCGGTGGTGCGGGTTGGCACGACAAGGCTGGTGTACAACGCTGCGACGATCCCGAGTGCGCCCATGCGATGGATCGCAGTGCAGCGTGGGGTGTTGCCGGTTGCTTTCGGGCGCTTCGTTTCGTCGCGACGCGTTGCGTTCAGTGCGCGTGCGCAACGTCCTGTCGCAGACCCCTGTCAGGCGTACCCGACTTGGATCCCGTCGGTGCCAACGCCGTTGCCTTGACGGCGTCGAGTGCCGCGGCGCGGCATCGTCGATAACTTGGCCGCGACACGAAACTGTCCACAACTCGACCTGGAAGATAGCGATGAACGCCCATCGTGCCGTGAAATACTTTGCGTCCGCCATTCTCGTTTGCGCCGCGGGCCTGTGTGCCGTTGTCGTAGCAGCGGAGGAAAAGCCGTATGTCGAGGGCACCGTCTGGAACGTGAGCCTGATCCGCGTCAAGCCGGGAATGTTTGACGTTTATATGAACGAGGTGCTGCCCTTGCGCAAGAAGATCAACGAGGGAAGCGAAAAAACAGGGTTTCCTGATTTCCAGCCATATCCTGACCGGAAGCGCATCGGGCAAAGACGATTGGGACCTCGCCGTTCTTGACGAGTACAACCTTTCTGTTGCACGCGCTTCAGACAGACGTATTGCTC
>CAVVOR010000001.1:0-180113 GCA_963749795.1 uncultured beta proteobacterium | reverse complement strand
TGCTGCGCCGGGAAGTTGGCTCGACGAAGGATCTGGAATGGGTCACGAACATCGTCGACCGTCAGGTCACCCATCTCGTACGACTGGTGGACGACCTGCTCGATGCCAGCCGAATCAGCCGCGGCAAGATGGCATTGACGCGCAAAGTCGTCGAATTGAACGAATTGATCGCCGATGCGATGGAGTCGATGCGCGCCGCCGGGGGCCGGGACCGCGAATTGGTCGTCGAGCTCGCCCGCGCTCCCATCTATGTCGACGCCGATGCGGTGCGCCTGACACAGGTGTTTCTGAACCTGCTCAACAACGCGGTCAAGTTCACGCCGAGCGCCGGGCGGATAACCCTGAGCGTCGACAGCGTCGGGGATCAGGTGGACGTGAGCGTCAAAGACACTGGCCAGGGGATGGCGGCCGATGAGCTGGCGCACGTATTCGAAATGTTCTACCAGGGAGGACGAGGCGACAACAAGGCGGGCCTTGGATTGGGGCTCACGCTGGTCGAAAAGCTCGTACACATGCACGGCGGAACGGTACATGCGCAGAGCCCGGGGCCAGGGCTCGGAAGCAAATTTTCGGTGCGTCTGCCCGTCGTCGCCGCTCCTGCCGCAGAGGACGCGCAAGCGCGCCCGGCCTCGATCGAAAGCGCTGGCGCCGGCCGCCGAATTCTGGTCGTCGACGACAATCGCGACGCGGTCGAATCGCTTGCCGAACTGTTGCGCATGAGCGGCAGCGAGGTCGATGTCGCCTTCGACGGCCAAGCCGCGATCGAGAGGGCGTCCACGTTCCTGCCGGAAATTGTCCTGCTCGACATAGGGATGCCGATTGTCGACGGTTACAAAGCGGCGAAGACGATCCGGCGCGACGCCAACGGGCGGGAGATGCTGTTGATCGCGATGACTGGCTGGGGCCAGGCCGAGGACAAGAAACGCGCGATGGACGCAGGTTTCGACGCGCATATCGTCAAGCCGGTATCGATCGATTCGCTGCTGGATCTCTTCTCATCGATCAAATCGGGCGGCGCCCCTGTCTCCGCTGGGTGAGTTGCGCTATCCTTGCCACGTAGACGGGCAGCATAGCCACCACCGCATCGTGAATTCGATGAAGGAGAGGTTCGATGAGTGACTCATTGGAGAGCGGCCGCAAAGTGTCAACGTGGAAGCGCCTCACATCGCCCAGTGCGAAATGGTCGGTGCTGGCGCTTTTGCTTATCGGGCTCGTCGTCGGCGCAGTCAGCGTCATCGGCACACACGTCATGGTCGTCGCGACCGGCACCAATGAATTCTGCGGCGGTGCCTGCCACTCGATGCAATGGGTCGCTGCCGAATATCGGCAGAGCGTCCACGCGATCAATTCAAAGGGCGTCGGCGCCGGCTGCCACGACTGCCACATCCCGCACGAGTACCCGCAACTGCTCTGGTACAAGGCGAAGGCCGGGACCAAGGATGTCATCGGTGAGATTAGCGGTGTTATCAGTACCGAGGAGAAATTCAACAAGGAGCGGCCCCGACTCGCCGAGCACGTCTGGGCAGAGTACAAGCAGACGAATTCGGCCAATTGCCGGACTTGCCACGCGTTCACGCCTGAAGTGATCGCCAAGCAGCAGGAGTTCCTGCAGCCGATGCATAAGCAGACGCTGACGGGCGAAGCAACCTGTATCGACTGTCATAAAGGCATCGCCCACAAGGCACCGGGATAAACCCGTTGTCGTGGAGCGCACGGCGTCGGTCGGCCGATCAGATTCCCGGATGTGGCAACCGTCTCCAACCGGGGCGACACGTCGCCCAGAGCACCGCATTATGCTATCGTAATGTTGCCGACGCTTAGTCCGTCTCTTGCTCGCGGATCTGTCGTGGCATCAACCGAGGAGGTACTTGTGAAACACATGCCGCTTGTATTGATGACTTTGATTTCCCTCGCGTGCGCGGGGCCGGTCCTGGCGTCCGAAGCCATGGCCAAGGCCGACGGTTGCATGAACTGCCATGCCGTCGATACCAAGAAAGTGGGCCCGGCTTTCAAGGATGTCGCCGCCAAGTACAAGGGGAAGGCCGACGCCGAAGCAATGCTGACAGCGAAGATCACCAGCGGTAAAGGGCATCCGGCGACCAAGGCGAGCCCCGCTGACGCAAAAACCATCGTGCAGTGGGTGCTGGCGCAGTGACAGGTTGAAAACGCGCGCGCGGCGAAAGCCGCAGCGCGATGCCAGCGATGGAACTCCGCAGGTCAGCGTTCGTCGAGTTCCCAGCGGCAGCCATGTTCGATTTGATCGAGGCCGCCGAGCACTATCCCGCGTTCCTGCCATGGTGCGCCGGCGCGACGATTCTTGAGCGCGACGACTCGGTTGTCGCTGCCGAAATCCAGGTCGACTATCGCGGCCTCCGCTTCAGCTTCACGACGCGCAATCCCAAACGGCGTCCTGAATGGCTGGGCGTCCGCTTGGAGCGAGGGCCGTTCCGCCGCTTCGAGGGCGACTGGTGCATCACTTCTCTGGCACCGGCAGCTTGCAAGATCGAGTTCGTTTTTCAGTATGAGCTGGCCGGTCGCCTGAGCTCGCAGCTCGCGCGGGCGGTCTTCGACCATATTGCAACGACCATGGTCGATGCCTTCGTCGCGCGCGCCGAGTACACATACCGCGCAGGCGACGGCGGCGATGTGGTCGCGATCAACTGTTAAGGAAAACTGCGGATGTGCGCGCGCCGACTTGGGTCCGCACGTGCTCAGAAGGCGTACGTCCCCGTCACGTAGAAGATGTTGGCTTTGTACGGTATGTTGGCATTCCAGCCGTTGAGGTAGCTCTGGGACGTGTTGTTCGTCACCCCAGGGAAGGGAATCGTGTTGGTGTAACCATTGAACTGATCGTCGGAGTAATTGTATTTCTCATACGCATAGCCTGCGGTGCCCGACCAGTGCTTGTCGAACGTATAAATACCCTTCACGTTGAACGATGTGATCTTCGTATTCGGGTAGTTGGACGCCGGCAGAGGGTTGCCGAAATTGTTCTGCGACGTCATGTCCGACGTGCCGCTCGCCTCCTCGTAAATGATCGAGCCCGTGAGCTTGAATTTTTCGTTCACCGGCAGATCGCCCCCAAACCCGATCATCCAGTTGCTTGTTCTTCACCGTTGAAGTCCCAGTTGTATGAGGACGACGACGGAGGCGCGCTGGGGTCGAAGCAGTTCGGCCCGGTCGTGTCGTTGCACGAGCCGACGCCGACGTTGCGATGGGACGAATCGTAGTTGATCGCCTCGTAGTCGCCGAACACTGTCAATCGCCAGGACGACGGCATCCCATAGGTGACATTCAGGAACACTTCGTTGCGGGTGTCCCCGGTACGGCCGAGCGTCGTCGTGTGGTAGTTATTGTCCTTGTACAGGTACTCGAACCCTACTCCGAGACCGTCTGCCGCCGCCCAGTCCACGTCGACCTTCACCCGGTTTTGCGTCAACGGAGCGAGATCGAACGTCCGGACGAATCGCTGCAAGTACGCCGGGTCGTTGGCATCGACACCGGCGTTGCCGAGCAGGAAGTTGGAGCGGCGATCGAGATAGGCGTAACGCGCTTTCGCCGTCACGTCGTCGAGCGATGTGTTCTGCCATTCCACCCAAAGCGTGCTGCTGCTCGTGTCGTCGAAGTCGTGCCGATCTTGCGTAATGTGGTTGTAGTCGTAGCCGCCGCTGAGGCGATTGGCCCGGTTGATCCGGTAACGGGCTTCGACCCCGGCGTTTTCCTTGTCGTAGTCCCAGAGCTGGTTCTGTACCAGACCGCCGCAGGCATCGTCGCCGGAGGCGCAGAAAGTAACCTGCGTCCCATTGTTGCGCATCTGGTGCCAGTTGAAATACAGGCGGGTTTCGAGCTTGTTGGTCGGGAACGCGGTCCAGCCCGCAGTGAACGTCTGTCGCTGCTGGTCGCCGTTAAACGTGTCGGTGTTCGGCTGCACCATCTGGAAAGCCGATGAACCCGTACCATTCAGGACGCTCTGCCCGATTGCGGAGTCGCTCTTGGTCAGGTCCCATGTGTAGCGCAGCGCGAGCGTTGAATTCCACGGCAGCTGGCGCCACGTCCCATTGAGCGAAAGGCGCTGGTAGTTGTTGCTCGGTGCGAGGTAGGTTGTATCGACGCCATTCGCCCAGAACGGATTGTTCCATGTCACCGTGCTGTCGGCGTTGCTGAAGTGGCTGAATAGATAGCTTGCGGACAGCGTCATCGACGATGTCGCGTAGCCGAATTCACCAGTGACGTTGTCTGTGGTGTAATGGACCGGAAGCGCGAGGTCGGTGAAGCCGTTGCCGGGGCTGGTGCCATTGGAGGCGGATCCGACTTTGGTGCCGTCGGTGGTGACGCGATTGCCGTCGACGCGGAAGTACCAGGGCGACGTCGCTTTCCATTCGAACGAACCACCGGTGTCCTTGCGCTCGTAGCCCAGGTTGAGCGGAAGCCAGTTCGCCGGGTCCGGCGACGGGAAGGTCGCCGACAGGTTGGAGCCGCCCGCCCCCGTGAACGGGGTCACTCCGTTGAACATCAGGTTGTGCGGAATCCAATTGCTGTAGAACCGCGCGCTGAAGAGGTCGTAGATTCCGCCGCGGATATTGATGTACATATCATCGCGGCCGAAGTTCTCGCCGTAGCCATCGATCCACCGCTTGCTGTCGCGGCCAACGACGCCGATGTTCGACAGCACGCCGTTGGACAGGTCCCTGTACTCCATGAACTTGGACAGGTCCTTGCCGCTGGTGTCGGTGCCGACTCCGCCGACAGTGACCTGAGCACTCGAGACGAACGGTTCCTCAACGGTCTGCGCGAAAGCAGGTACCGCGACCAGCAGGGCGGCGCAAAGCGGATGAAGCCTGCGTCTCATGAATGTCCCCCGCTTCAGCGGATTAAGAATTGACCCCGGCTGGCCGGCGCGTTGGAGCCGTGGATCGCGTTATGGCAATTCACGCACGCCCGCGCGATGAAGCGCGTGCTGACGGCGGTATTGGGCGCACCCGGGCTCTTGCCGAAGCAGGCGCTGTTGGTGGGGTCGGTGGTCGCCGCCGGCGGGCATTGGAACCCGGCCGCGCCGCCGTAGATCGTTCCAGGATGGCGCTCGACGTCGTGGCAATCCTGGCACAGGTTCGGCACTTTTTCGTTCAGGAGCCGCGGATAGACGGAGCCGTGCGGGTTGTGGCAGGACAGGCAGTTCTCTTCCACCGAAGGGTGCGCGAACATGAAAGGACCGCGCTTGTCCGTGTGGCAGGTATAGCACTGCTGATTGACCGTCTCGGCTCGTATCATCGCCGGCGTCAGCGCGCCGTGCGGATTGTGGCAATCCGAGCACTTGATCTTGTTCTCGATGATCGGGTGATGCGACGGCTTCAGCGAGGCGTTCCGGATTTGCTGATGGCACTTGCCACAAATGTCCGCTTCGTTGGGCCGAAACGAAGTCGTGAAAGGCGCCACAGACACCGGTCCAGCGGCATCGTGGATGTTATGGCAACTGACGCAGGACACGTCGTTTCTCGCGTGGGCCGCGACATCCCAGAACGCCAGGTGGCGATTGCTCGAGTGGCACATCAGGCAGACGGCGCTTTTCTCGCCCGCGGTCGCCGTCTTGCTCGTCAGCGGTCCTTGCGGCTTGGCAGCGCTCGGATCCTTAAGGTGCGCAGTGGCGTCGCCATGGCAGGTCTGGCACATTGAGCCATCAGCGTCGTTCTTTGCGCCATGCGCGGTCAGGAAGATCGATTGGTGCTGCTTCTCGTGACAGGCCGCGCAGACGGGAACGGTGGACTTGGGTGCCTGCGATGTTGGCTTCGCCGACATCGTCTCAGGCTGCTGCGCATACGCGGCGCCGCATACGATCGCTGCGGCCAACAATATGAGGCCGCGCACCAAGCGCGAAATGTATCGGGCGGCTTGGCGGACGTCGATCGAGACCGCACGGGTACGGCTCGTGCTCCTCAACGGATCGCCACGGCTGCAGTCGAGTTCTGCCACACCAGCACCCCTGCTACAATGCAATTCCGTTGCCTCCCGCCAATATGTTTGCACTCGCTTGTTGCGCTTGCAACACGGTTGAACGATTCAGTTAATCGGCGCGATGGCAGCGTTGTTTTCGCGCAACACGCCGTGGTCGAGCATCGCTTTCACCGTCAGCCGAACGTCAGACCGCCATTGAGGAAGCATGAAATGAAGCTTTCGAAGTATGTGAAATTCAGGGAGGAGAAATTCGGCGGCGTGCTGTTCGAGACCCAGTCGGAGAAGGTCTTTACGTTGAACCCGACGGCCGCGGCCGTCGTGCGCCAAATCGCCGCGGGCGACGACGAGGAGCAGATCGCGATGCGTGTCGCTGAGCGCTTCGAAGGCAATCCAGCCGCCATCCAACGCGAAGTGCAGTTGTTCCTGAAGGACCTGCGCAGCAAGGGCCTCGCCGAGGATTGAAACCCGTGGCGACCCCGGCTGCCGAGGCTGGCAAAGCGATACAAAAGAAGAAGCGACCGCTGCGGAGTCCGGGCGACTGCGCGCGCCTCTGTACGTGGCGTGGCAGATCACCAACGAATGCAACTTCGCCTGCATGCACTGCATCGAGGAGAGCGGCCCAGGCAAGCGCTTCCGCGACGAACTCGACGAAACGCAGGTTTTCGCTGCGCTCGAGCAGATGATGACGCTCGGCGTTCCGTATCTGTCGTTCTCCGGCGGCGAGCCGATGACCCATCCGCTTTTCTTCCAGATGGTCGAATACGCCTGCGAGCGCGGGGCTCAGCTCAAGATCGAGACCAACGGGCATTTCCTGACCGAAGCAGCGTGCACGCGTTTGCGTGACCTCGGCGTAAAGGCGGTGCAAGTAAGCCTCGATGGCGCGTCCCGCGCCGCGTTCAATCGCATCCGCGTGCTGGGCGAGTTCGACACGGTGGTGGCAGGCATCCGGCGCCTTCGCGACGCCGGCGTTCCGATCGAGATCAATTTCTCGCCGACCCGATTCAACGTCGGCGAAATCGGCTCGGCCGTGGACCTCGCCTACGACCTCGGCGCCTACAGCTTCTACACCGGGCGCACCATGTACACCGGCAATGCGGTGAAGGCGTGGCGACACCTCGACGTGACCGAGGATGACTATGCCACCTTCTTCGACGTGTTGCGGGCAAAGGCGATCGAGTACAAAGGCCGCATGCGGGTTTACTACCACGAGGCGGGGCTGCTCGAGGAGCTGCGTTATCGGCTGCGCGAGCCCGCCGCGCTGCTGATCGTGCTGCCCAACGGCCTGGTCAAGCTCATCAACGCTCTCCCATTCGTGTGTGGCGATCTTCGGAGCGACAGTCTCGAGGACATCTGGGCGCGCTTTCAATCGGCTTGGCGCGATCCCCGGGTCGCAAGCTTTGTCGACGAACTATCAAGCGACCCCGGCAAGACCCGTACGCTGCATCAATGGATTCATCTCTGACGCCGCCGTCGCCGCGCGCAGCGATGCGCGCCACGCCGATGCGCCGTCTGCTGCGCGTCGTCACGCTGATCCGCTATCGATTCTTTCTCTACGCCGGACTGTTGCCGTATTTGCTCGGCGCGGCTTTGGCCTACGCCTCGACGGGCGGCGTCGATATTGCGATGTTCTGGAGCGGGTTCGGCGGTGTCGTGCTCGCAGTGATCGGCGTCGAGGCTTTCAACGAGTACTTCGATGCGCGCATGGGCACTGACCGCGTCTTCAATCCGGCCGATCTTCCGCCGATTTCCGACGCAGTCTTCTGGTGTGGGGTGCTGGCGTTCGCAGCCGCGTTGGCGGTCGGCGGTTACATATCGTACCGAATCGGCTGGCCCATCCTCGCCTTTGCGCTGCTCGGCGGGCTGGCGGGAATCTTTTACGAGGCGCCTCCGATCCGCTGGTCGTACCGGGGACTGGGAGAACTCGTCATCGGCCTGGCGTACGGGCCGTGGATGGTGCTAGGCAGCCTCTATCTCAACACCCGTACTCTTTCGTGGGAGGCATTCACGGCGTCGCTGGTGCCCGGATTGTCGATCATGTCCCTTGCAGTCGTGAACGCGATTCCCGACTACCACCAGGACGTGCTGGTCGGAAAGCGCAATCTTGTCGTTCGCCTCGGTCGCGCCAAAGGCGTCGTACTGTATCTTGCGCTGGCGGCCGCGGCGCTCGCCGTCGTCGCTGCAGGGATCGTGACCGGCCTCTTTCCAGTGGATTGCACCGTCGCGCTTGTTGCATTGTGGCCGCTCGTCGCGAGCGGGAAAGCCGCCCGCTCGACCTTCACGACGCCACGAAGCTTCCTCCCTGCAGTGCGGTACCTGGTGGCGTACTACGCGGTGGTAACGGGCTTGTTCGCCGCAGGCATCGTGCTGCACGGGTGGCGGACCGCATCGTGACCCGCATCTTGGCCAATACCATCGACCAGCTTGGCGCACCGCTGCTCGTGACGTGGCAGCTCACGCGGGACTGCGATCTGTGCTGCCTGCACTGCTGTACCGATTCGGCTCCGGGGAAGCGGTTACGCGACGAACTCGACATCGACGAGGCAATGCGCCTCGTCGGCAGTATCGTGGATGCTGGCGTGCCGTACGTGATGCTGTGCGGCGGCGAGCCGCTGGTCGTTCCCCACTTCATGGAGGTCGCCGAGGCACTCGGCAACGCGGGCATCCAGCTAAAGATCGAGACCAACGGACAGCGTGTCGATGCGCACTTTGTCGAGCGCCTCGCGCGCTTGCCCATCCGATCGATCCAGATTAGCCTGGACGGCGACTCGCAGGCAGTCTACGAGCAGCAGCGACCGGGAGGATCACTTGCCAAGGCGCATGCGGCGTGCCGGGCAATCCGCGACGCGCAGTTGCCGCTGGAGATCACGTTCGCGCCGTCGAGGCTCAATCTTCACGAGGCACGCGCTGTCATCGAACGGGCACGATCGCTGGGCGCGTTTCGTTTCAACACCGGCAGGCTTATGCGCGTGGGCACCGCGGCGCGCACCTGGGGCAAGCTCGCCCCGACCGAAGAGCAATACCGGGTCTTTCGCGCTGAACTCGAGCAGCAGGCGCGAGTTGTTGAACCCGCCATGCAGTTCTGCTATCTTCCCTTCAGTATCGAGGACGGATTGCGCGCTGCGCTGGAGCAGCCCCCCGCGACCTTGCTGGTGCTGCCAAACGGCTGGGTCAAGGTGGCTGCGGCGATTCCGGAGATCTGCGCGGATCTGCGCCACGAAACACTCGTTGATGCCTGGCGGGCGTACCGTGAGTCTTGGCGACAGACTTCTGTCAGGAACGCGATCCGCGCCGTGATCGAGGACGAGTCGCTTCAAGGTAAGGCGAATGCTTGGCAGCGGTTGCAGGTAATCCATGTATGAGCGAATCGGAGGCAGCATGAGCGAAACCGAGAAATCCGTTGAAGTAGAAAGCACCCACTTGACTGCAACCCCGCCGCCGAAGCTGGTGTGGGAGACGCCCAAGATCGAGGACGTTTCCGAGCAGGTCATGGCGCAGCCCTACATCCGCTTTACCTGATTTCAAATCCGCTTTCGCAGGGCCGCTCTGTCGAGGAGTACCGGGCGCCCCTGTTCGTCGCCTGGCAGCTCACCAATCGCTGTACCGGGCGCTGCATTGCGTGCTGCGAAGCGTCGGGGCCGAATAACGCGTGGCGCGACGAACTCGATCGCGACGAGGCCCTGGACCTCGCCCAGCGCATCGTTCAATCTGGCATTCCCTATGTAGCCTTCGGCGGCGGTGAGCCGCTCGCCGTCCCCCACTGCTGGGAAATCTTCGAACTGCTGACTGCGGCCGGCGTCTCGCTGAAGATCGAGACCGACGGTACGCGCATCGATGACGCAGCCGCGGACCGGCTAGCGGCGCTGGCGGTGCAGTGCGTGCAGATCTCGGTGGACGGCGCGAATCAGATCACGCACGAACGGGTACGACCCGGCATAAGCTTTGCCGCTGCGACGGGCGCCATCCGCCGGCTCGTTGCCCGCGGCCTCGCGCCACAATGCGTGTTCGTGCCGACGCGCATCAATCTGGGCGAAATGCGGAGCGTCTATGACCTGGCTGCTTCGCTCGGCTGCAGCGTCTTCGTCACCGGTCCGCTGATGCGGCTCGGACGCGCCGCCGACCACTGGGACAGTATCGCTTGCAGTGCTGCCGAATGGGAGCGTGCCGAGGCAGCGCTGCGCGCGCACGCGGATGCGAGCCCCGCAGCGATGGCGTTGTCGATCTACCCGTGGGACATCATCACCGAAATCGAACGACGCTGCGAAAGCCCCCAGGCGATGCTGCTGGTCGTCCCGAATGGCAAGGTAAAGCTGCTCAACGCTCTCCCGTTCGCGCCCGCGGACCTTCGTCGCGATAGCCTGGACGAGGCGTGGCACGCCTACCTCGCTGCGTGGCGCTCGGACGCTGTGCGCGACTTCGCGACACGTTGCCGCGCCGAACCCGCGCTGCTGCGTCATGCCAATGAAACCTGGGTGTTAGCCTAGCGTCCGAGACACGATTGCGCCGCAATGTGCGACGCCGCTCGAGGGCGCCGCTCGATCAGCGGACGGTCTTGGTATCCGAGTGCGCTTCCGCTTTTTCCAGCGGCTGCGACGCTACCCCTTTATTGGTTCCGGAGCCCGGGCTGCCGGCGGCAATCGAGGCAGCAATCGCGGGCGCGGTCGGCCCCATCTGCGGGGTCACGGTGACGCCCTTCGCCTTCTGAGCGGCGATATATTGGGCCGCGACGCGGTCCTCGGCTTTCGCCTGCTGCAACTTGACTTGGTTGGCGGCAGCAGCGTCCTTGGCTTTTTTCTGCTCCGCGGCTGCCTTGGCCTTGTCGTCCATCGGGGCCGGCGGCGGAAGCTTCGCCATGGCGACGCCAGCGCTTAGGATGGCCGTCATCAAGAAGACTGAACGCAAGTGCAATCTAGTCATGGTCCGCATCCTTCCTTAGGCAGTCTTCAAGCCGTTCGCGAGCGCGGAACCTGCACGCCGGCGACCGGGCGCCCGGGCTGAACGAATTTCTCCGGCGCAGTACCCGCAACCACCTGTTCATACCAACGCAGGTGATGATGCTCGGCCCAGGTCTCGTCGACATATCCATAGCGCATCGCCCGATAGGCACCTGTCATTCCGATCGTACCCAGGTAGATATGCACGCACGCGAGCGACATCGCCAGGTAGGCAGCGATCACGTGCGCCACATTGGCGACCTGCATGGTTGCGCGCGTCTGGTTGAAGTTCGGGAACAGGAGTACCAGGCCACTGGCGATCAGGATGCTTGAGAACAGCACCAGCACGAACCAGAAGACGAGTTTCTCTCCGGCATTGAACTTACCCGAAGGATATTCGTGCCCTTTGAAGTAGCCGATGATGTTGATGAACCATTTCAGGTCCTCGATACCGATCCCGTTGGAGCGAAGGTAGCGCACGAACATCCACGGAACCGCGATGATCAGCACCGGGCCGATGAAATTGTGGAGGTTCTTGGCGATGGTAGCCAGCCATGAGAACAGCGTGTAGCCGATCACCGGCAGCAGCACGCTCTTGCCCAGCGACAGAGTCAGGCCGGTAATGGCCAGCGTGACCCAGACGATCGCCAGCAGCCAGTGCGCGTGGCGATCCGACGGCGTGAAGCGCTCGATGATGCGGTCGCCGGGTTTGGCCGTTGTCGACATCACACCACGGATCAGATAAAAACCCGCGAGCCCGCCGATTGCGAGCGCGATCAGAAGGCCGCCGATGCCGATCAAAACGCTGTGCGCAGCGCGCCACGTCTGTCCCCGCGACTGAACGAGGACGTTGGTCTCGCGGCCGGTCACAGTGGAGATCTGCGGCGCTCCCGAACGCACGTCCTTCCACACCGGCGCGTTGTTGAGCGGCTGCGTCAGCTGCCGCTGTGCTTCCGGTGTCGCGGCCTGCGCTTCCTTGGGATTCGCTGCCGTGGGCATTCGCCGCCGGCGACTGCGCGAGCACCGCGCCAGCCGTCAGCAGCGCCAGGGCAGCGAAGGCGAATGCGCGCAGAGTAAGTCGCATCGACATTCCTCTCATTTCCGCGGCGGCAGCCCTACTTCTCGCGGTTATATTCGTTTTGGTTCTGGCCGCGCTGCTTGATCGCGCGCTCATAGTCGGCACGGTTGCCGTTGAACTTGGCGCTGTTCCACGCCGGCTCGTCGGGCTTGCCCTGGTAGGTACCCTGCTTATAGTTGACTACCTGTGGACGCTCGCCGCACCCGGCAAGCAGCGCCGCCGCAGCGATGCCGACCGCCAGCGCCGCGGCAAACGAGTCCTTCCTGAACTCGGGATGCGCCCTCACGATTTCTTTCCGGTCGCGGGAGGCGGAGGCGCGGAGGGCTCCATGGTCCCGCCCGGTTGCGCGGTCGCGGGTGGCCGGCCATAAGCGGTGTCCCAGCCCCATGGCGGCGAACCCGGCGTGCCGCGCGCGGCGCGGTTGATTACGCGCTCACGGTAAATGTCGGATACCACGTCGGCGTCACCGGCGAGCAGCGCCTTGGTCGAGCACATTTCCGCGCAAGCCGGCAGCTTGCCTTCGGCCAGCCTGTTGCGCCCGTACTTACTGAACTCCTCCTCGGAATTGTTCTCCTCGGGACCGCCTGCGCAAAACGTGCACTTGTCCATTTTGCCGCGCACGCCGAACGTGCCGAGCTGCGGAAATTGCGGCGCGCCGAACGGACACGCGTAGAAGCAGTAGCCGCAGCCGATGCACAGGTCCTTGTCGTGGAGAACGACGCCATCGTCGGTGCGATAGAAGCAGTCGACCGGACACACCGCCATGCAGGGCGCGTCGGAGCAGTGCATGCATGCCACCGACAGCGATCGCTCGCCGGGAACGCCGTCGCTGATAGTGACCACGCGGCGGCGGTTCACGCCCCATGGAACCTCGTGTTCCTGCTTGCACGCGGTCACGCAGCCGTTGCATTCGATGCAGCGTTCGGCGTCGCACAGAAATTTCATTCGAGCCATGGTCTCTCCTTCGTCGCTTTCGTGTCGTCCGGGTGTAGGCTACTAGATCTTGGCGACCTGACAAAGCGTCGTCTTCGTTTCCTGCATCATCGTGACCGCGTCGTAACCGTAGGTCGTCGCTGTATTGACCGCCTCGGCGCGAACGATGGGGGACGCGCCCTCGGGATAGAACTCGAGCATGTCCTTGCCTTGCCACCATCCCGAAAAGTGGAACGGAATGAACGTGGTGCCAGGCGCCACGCGTTCGGTGACCATCGCCTTGACCTTGATCTGCGCCTTGGTCGGCGACTGCACCCACACGTACTCGCCGTTCTTCACGCCGCGGTCGTTGGCGTCCTTGGTATTGATTTCGACGAAGTTCTCCTGCTGAAGCTCGGCGAGCCATGCGTTGGAACGCGTCTCTTCGCCGCCGCCCTCGTACTCGACCAGGCGTCCGCTGGTGAGGATCAGCGGATAGTTTTTGGCGACGCCTTCGTCGACGTTGCGCTGCTGCACGCTCTTGTAGAGCGTCGGCAGACGCCAGAACGCCATTTTGTCGGCGTGCGTCGGGTACTTCGCCACCATGTCCGGGCGCGGCGAATACAGCGGCTCGCGATGCTGCGGAATGGCATCGGGGAAGTTCCACACGATCGCGCGCGCCTTGGCGTTGCCGAACGGATGGTTGCCGTGCTCCTTCATGAAGACGCGGATCATTCCGCCGGAGAGATCGGTCTTCCAGTTCTTGCCCTCGGCGGCCTTTTTCTCGTCGTCGGTGAGCTCGTCCCACCAGCCCAATTTCTTCAGCAGCACATGGTCGAGCTCGGGATAGCCTGTCGTTAGATCGCCACCCTTCGGGTGCGAGCCATCCTCGGCAAGGAGGTCGACGCCGTCGCGCTCCACGCCAAAGTTGGCGCGGAAGCAGCCGCCGCCATCCATCATTGGCACGCTGTTGTCGTAGAGGTTCGGCGAGCCGGGATGCTTGAGCGCCGCATTGCCGTAGCACGGCCACGGCAAGCCGTAATAATCACCGTCGCACGGACCGCCCTTAGCGCGCAGCGTCTTCACGTCGAAGGTCGCCATGTTCTTCATATGCGCCTTGAGCCGATCCGGAGACTGGCCGGTCATGCCGATCGCCCACGCGCCACGATTGATCTCGAGCAGGATCGACTCGGGTTCGGGCTCCTCGAACTTGTTGGCATCGGGCTTGACCAGCTTGTAGTTCGTCATCAGCTCCTTGTCGAAGCCGAATTTCTTCGCGAACGCGAGCATGATCGCGTGGTCGGTCTGCGATTCGAACAGCGGACTGATCACACGCTCGCGCCACTGGATCGAACGGTTCGACGCAGTCGCCGAACCCGAGGTCTCGAACTGCGTGCACGCCGGCAGGAGATAGACCCCATCCTTGCGCACCATCGCCGCCATCGCTGCACTGGCGGAGGGATACGGATCGATGATGATCAACGTATCGAGTTTTTTCATCGCCTCGAGCATTTCCGGCCCGCGCGTCTGGCTGTTCGGCGCATGGCCCCAGTACACCAGCGCGCGCAGGTTCGGGCCCTGGTCAATGAGGTCGTTCTTCTCGAGCACGCCGTCGATCCATCGCGACACGGTCATGCCGCTTTTCTCCATCATGCCTTCGGCGTACTGCTTCTTGATCCACTCGTAGTCCACGCCCCACACGGCCGCCCAATGCTTCCACGAGCCGGTCGGCCAGGCCGTAATACGCGGGAAGCGAATCGGGATTGGGTCCGACGTCGGTCGCGCCCTGCACGTTGTCGTGGCCGCGGAATATGTTGGTGCCGCCGCCGGACACGCCGACGTTACCCAGCGCGAGCTGCAGGATGCAGGATGCACGTACGATCGCGTTCCCGATCGTGTGCTGCGTCTGGCCCATGCACCAGACCACGGTCGACGGTCTGTTCTTCGCCATCATCTCGGCGATCTTGTAGACCTGCGCCTCGGGGACTCCGCAGACTTCCTCGACCTTGTCGGGAGTCCACTTGGTCATGATCTCTTCCTTGACTTTGTCCATGCCGTAGACGCGGTCGTGGATGTACTGCTTGTCTTCCCAGCCATTCTTGAACACGTGATAAAGCATCCCGAACACGAACGGGATATCAGTGCCAGAGCGGATGCGCACGTATTCGTCGGCCTTGGCCGCCGTGCGAGTAAAACGCGGGTCGACCACGATCAAGCGCGCGCCTGTTTCCTTGGCGTGCAGCATGTGCAGCATCGACACCGGATGCGCTTCGGCCGCGTTCGAGCCGATGTACATCGCGCACTTGGTTTTCTGCATGTCGTTGTACGAATTCGTCATCGCGCCGTAGCCCCAGGTGTTGGCTACGCCGGCGACGGTCGTCGAGTGGCAGATGCGCGCCTGATGGTCGCAGTTGTTGGTGCCCCAGAAGGACACGAATTTGCGCAGAAGGTACGCCTGCTCGTTGCTGTGCTTGGAGCTGCCGACCCAGAAGACCGAGTCGGGTCCCGAGTCCTTTTTAAGGGCGAGCAGCCGGTCGCCGACTTCGCTGATGGCCTGGTCCCATGTCATCTGCTGCCATTTGCCGCCGACCAGCTTCATCGGCGTCTTCAGACGATGCGAATGCTCGTGCATCCCGTGCTCGCGCACCGATGCGCCCTTCGCACAGTGCGAGCCGAGATTGAGCGGGGAGTCGAACACCGGCTCCTGGCGCACCCACACGCCATTCTCGACCACCGCGTCGACCGCGCAACCTACTGAGCAGTGCGTGCAAACCGTGCGCTTGCTGACGAGTTTGCTGCCGGTGCCTTCGGCAGCGGCTTCAACCTTGCCGATCAAATTAAACGGCAACTGGCTTGCGAACGCGCCGGCCCCCGCTGCGAGACCCGAACGCTTCAGAAACGCCCGCCTGTCCATTGTCGGCAGTTTTCCGATGAGGCGGCGAAGACGTGGACGCGCTCCATCTGCAGCGCCTCGGGTCTTGGTGAGCAGCATGGTCCCGTCCTCCTATGAACTCGTCGACTGCTGTGCGCGCAACACCAAGGATTGGATGGTGATCTCTCCCGGTTCGTTGATGCGCTGATTCAAGACGATTACAGCTTCGCCGTCTTATAGTACGTCTGGACGTGCGCGGTCGCGGCATAGCCCCCATCGGCCGACGCGGCTTCGGGTGCTTGCACGACATCGGCGCCTGCGGAGATCGCGCGGGCAGCAACGATGCCTGTTCCGGCTCCGGCGGCGCCGAGCGTCATCAGGAAGCGTCGCCGCTTGAGATCGGCGCCGCTGCGCGGGGCATCTTCGGATGTAACGGCACTGGGACGATCGCCCGAGTTGATTGGCATGCGCATCTCCGAAGGTTTGTCCGTCATGTTCTCTTTTGGTTCAAACGCTACGAGTCGATAGAAAACGAATCGCTTTCGATCGCCATCAAGTCCTTACAGAATTGTGCGACCCTGCCGTAGTACATTGCAACCGCTTTATTGTATATTGCATTGCAGCATGCCTGCGCCCAGGGCTCAATGTTGGAGCGAAAAAATTCGCGTTGCACGTCGAACGCAAAACCGTCGGCGCGGCCGTCGCCTCGGATGATCACGCGCATGGTTTCGAACACCGCGGCAATGTGGTCCTCGAACATGGCCACGCCCGGCTGCCGCGCCAGATGAAGCTGATTGAGCGACGCTCGCACCTGCACCAGCAGCGGGCCCCCGTTCCTGGCCTTCGCGTAGGCGCTGCCGTGCAGGCTGACCTCGCTCTGCCCGACGCCGACGAACAACGTCTGGTATTCGTCAGCAACGAGCTGCGCTTCGGCGTCCGCGCTTGCCGACACCAGTGCCGCCCAGGATACGGCCAGCGCCGCTGATACGTCGTCCGCGCCTTCTTCAGGGCTCTCCAGCGGTGGCGCAGCCCCGATTGCAGCCAGCAGCGCGGCGTCCGGTGCCTGGGCGAACAGCCGCGACAGCAGCGCGTAGAAATCCGCCCGCGCCTGGTCCTCGGGGGCCAGCTGTTTGGTAAATACGATCGGAGCGACCTGCATTCCTTCGACGGGGCGGCTAGCTAGCGCCGGCCCAGCTCCTTTTCCATCTTGTCGATCACGCGGCAGTCGGCGCACATCTTGAGTCGATCCAGCGACCCCGGCTCGGAGAACATAGAATGTCCCGCCAGCTTCGCCAGCATGTTGCCGATCATTTTCTCGGTGCCCAGCGGCTTGGCGCAGCGCGTGCAATGGAAAATTGCGGCCTCGTTGAGCACACGCCTCTGCTTCGCCTCGGGCGCCAGTGACAGGCGCGGCACGAGCCGGATCGCATCCTCGGGACAGGTGGCGGCGCATAGGCCGCATTGAACGCACTGCGTCTCGATGAAGCGAAGCTGCGGAATCTCCGACTGCGCGTTATCGAGGATAGCGCCTTCCGGACACGCACCGACGCACGCCAGGCACAGCGTGCAGGTCTCGCGATCGACATCGATCGCACCAAACGGCGCGCCGGCCGGCAGCGTGATCGTCGACACTGGCGTGGGGGCATGCGCGAGCAGATGCTCGAGCGCCATTCCGATGGTGGTGCGCTTGTCATCGGTCCAGCGAAACAGCGCCGGAACGCGCACCGCAAGCGCGGGCTCGAGCGACCACACTCCCTGCTCCAGCGCCGCGACATCGGCGGCAGCGAGCAGCGTGAAGTGCCTGCCCTGATAGCCCAGGGCCTGCGCGATGATGCCGGCGAAACCCATCTGGCGCTCGATCGCAGCGCGGTATTGGGGCGCCTCGGCACCGGTCGCCAACACGGCCAACCCGGTGGCGCCGTACGCGAGCGCACCCAGCCACACGTCAAGCCCGGTCGACGCCATGTGCTGGATCTCGACCGGAATCACCCGTGCAGGCAGGCCCTTGCCGCGGCGCGCCAGGCGCTCGATCAAAGCGCGTCCGGCTTCGTCGTGCAGAAGTAGACATGGGTCGCGTCCGCCTGCATCGCGGTAGGTTGTCAGCAAAGTGCGTACGCGCGAGCCCAGCTCGGGCACTGACGGGTACGCATAGCTCAGCGCGCCCGACGGGCACACTGTCGTGCACGCGCCGCAGCCTACGCACAGGTGCGGTTCGACGCGGACATGATCGCCGTCGGGCGCGATCGCCAGCGCCGAGCACACATCGATGCACAGGTCGCAGCCGGGCTGGCGCGAACGGCTGTGCGCGCAGATCGACGCCTTGTAATTGAAGAACTTCGGCTTCTCGAATTCACCGACCGCCAATACGATCTCGGCGACAGCGGCCCCCTGCGCGACCGGGTCGCGGCCGGGATGCCAGTAGCCCTGCGGCGGCTGGTGCATCGCGAACATGGGCACCTCGCCCAGGTCGAGCACGAGGTCAAAGCGGTCGCTGCGCGCCCTCGTTTCGCCGGTGCGATCGAAATCGATCGCGCCGACGGCGCCGCAGGCGATCACGCATTGGCGGTGGTCGCGGCAGGCATCGAGATCGATCTGGTAGCTCCAGTCGATCGCGTGCTCCGGACACGCGCGTATGCACGCATTGCAGCGCGTGCATACGTCGAGATCGATGGGGTTGTCCTGCGTCCATTCGATGTCGAAGGCGCCGAGCCAGCCGGCCGCGCGCTTCGGCGTGCCGCTGAATACCGGATAGTCGCGTTGGGTCGGCAGCTCGCGGCCCTTGGCGCCGCTGGTGATCAAAACCGTCACCGCAAGCTCGCCGTGCAGGCGCTCTGCCCAGGCGAGCGCGAGCTCCGCTGGGCCGGCAATCAGGAGCTGGCCCTCCGACTTGAACGCGACGTGCGGCACCGGCTGCCCTTCGGGTAATGCCGCAGCCGCGATCAGCGCCGCGATCTTGGGCGTCGCCGATGCTGCCTGCGCCGACCAGCCCGCGTTCTCACGGATATTGACGAAGCGTATCGTGTGCGTCTTGCCGGCGTCGTCGGCGACGTCGCCGAACAGCCGTGCTTCCTGCGTGCACGCGACGATCAGGTCGCCAGCGGCCACGTCGGCGAAGCGCGCCAGCTCCTTCTGGCAGAGCTGCGTGTGCAAGGGAAGCTCGCCGACGACGCCGAGCGCGCGCGCCAGCGCGGCTGCATCGAGCGGCATGGTCGCGTTGCACGAGCAGACATGCAGCGTCTTGTCAGAGAGGCTCATGGCTTGCTCGTGCGCGCCGCGAGCGGGGCGTCGGCCGGCGCCGGATCGTGCGCTTCGGCTGTCGAATCGGAATCGGGCAGCGCGAGTGGGGTCGCCGGCTGAGCCGACGCGGCCGGCTCCGGCGTGACGTCAGCGGCGAGCGAGGACGGCGTGTCGACGCTTTCCGATTCCGCGGGCGGAGGACCTTCGCGAAGCTCGGGCGGGAGGAATTGCTGCGCGTGCGCCATGCGTCGCAGCACGCTTTCGGGAATCGGATCTTCGCGCGTGTAATCGTCGATGTAGGTGTCCAAACCGTCCATCACATTGAAACGCGGGTCGCGCAGCAGCGTCTTGAGCGCAGCGCGCTTGAGTGCGTCATCGACCGGCGTCTTCACGCTGAAAAACGCGGTGAAGTCCGATTCGGGCGTAAGCGACTCGATCGGCGGTAACGTTACGGGCGAATTGGCATTGGCATTGGCTTGACGTTTGCGGACGGCGGCGTTGCAGCGGTTGCCGACGGCAGCGCGGCAGGTTCGTCTTTATCAGGCAGCTCGGCCCGGCGCGCTTCGAGCTTGCGCTGTGACCAGCGCTTGAATGAGAGTGGTCGTGCGTCGAGCGCGGCAGGATCTGGCTTGCGATTCATCGTCTTGGCCGGCTCATTGCCCACTCTTGGGCTCCGGGCTTCCGTCGTCGCGCTCGTAAAGCTCGTTGCGCTTCGACTTGCGTTTGGGCGTGGGTTTGTAGTGCTCGGCGACAAAGGGCTCGATCCACGCGCGGATTGCTTCCGCCAGCGGAACCGCCTCGACCTGCTCGCCCCCGTCGAGCAGCCGGCCGGCTTGATTGTAGCTTACGCTCACCAGCTGCGCCGCGATGGCGACCGCATCCGGCGAGTCATCGCCCGGTTCACGGTTGCGCCACATCACAAACGCCTTGGGTTCGGGCGCGCTGATGTTCAGGAAATAGCCCTCGGCCTCGGTGGGATGCAGTTCGATCGCATGCCCGCCCACAATCCAACGCGTGCGGCCCTCGACATCGATGCGCTCAACCGCTACCGCCTCGTTTGCGTCGCGGTCCTCGGGCACTACGGCGACGATTCTCCATTGCTCGTTGACCCAGCGATTGGCAAGCGGAATGCGCTCGATGACGACGGCAACGGGAAATCGCGGATTCCGGTTCGACACGGGATGCTAGTTGTATACGCGCCGCGAGAAACCGAAGCGGCCGCGATGGGTCAACTGCGCGCACGCACGCGGGTAGACTGCCGCCGCGTGTCACGCTCTAACGGTGGATCCGCGATCGAGGAGATCTCGAAGACGGATAGCGCTGCTGAAAAGTGTAGGCCTGTGGTTGCGCTTTGGCAATTGGGCGCCGCCACGCGAAACTACGAGATCACTTGGTCTCGACGAGGGACCATCCCTTACCGGGATCGAAGCGCTGCATGCCTTCGGCCGTCGCCTTGGTTCCCGTCCCGAGATCCGCCTGATAAACCTTGCCGCTCTGATTGACGATGAACGTCATGATGCCGGAATTGGCGTACCTCGCCGGATAGGCGACGACGGCAAAGCCCGCGATGCCCCGCCCGTGCACAACGTAGTCGAATGCGCCCGACTCCGCATTCTTGCCCTGGCCTTTCAACATCCGGTAGAGATAGCCGTGGTAAGGGGTCGGCGGCTTGTCGTTTTGCTTGTAGCCTTCGCTCGCGGCTTGTGTCACCAGGACGCCGAGGGGACTCTCCGCTTCACCCGCTTTGGTGGGCCAATACAGCCCATCGTGCTTACCGGGACGACTCATGAATCGCTGCGCGTATGCGGGCACGCCGTCGCCCATGGGATTGGTCGACGTGTATTCTTCCTGCGCATCGACGATCGCCTGCAGCACCTTGATCACGTAGAGCTCGTTGGCGCCGACACGCCGCGCGAGCAGTTCTTCCTTTCCCGCGTCGGTGTCGAAACGCCATTGGTCTGCGCTCTTGACCAACGGGAAGGCAAACGGGAATTCGTCGTTTCCAAGTACCAACGTTGCCTTGTCGCCGTCACGAACGATGGCGTGCTTCGCATCGTAGTCCGCCAGGAAGCGCTCGACCCTCGCCTTGTCGGCTGCCGCGTCGCCCGAAGAAAGCCATTCTCCAGCGTCACCAAGCACCGCAAGCGTCGCGTTGCGGTCGTGTGCCTTGCTTGCCTGCACGAGTGCGCTCACCGCGTCATCAGGGCTTCGCGAAGGACTTTTGCGCTGCAGCCGCGCCAGTGGCGACGAGCAGCGCCGAAAAAAACCAAAAGCAGCGACCGTGCCGCGTGGCCCACTGTCGTACGCGTGTTCCGAAGTGTCATCCGGTTCTCCATTGCACTCGTCATGCTTGATAGCGGCGCTGCATATCAGCGGCGACCGCCACCACCACCACGTCCGCCGCCGCCTCCGCCACCGCGACCGCCGCCGCCGATGTTGCCTGACGAGCGTGCCGATCCGATGCTCGACGATCCGCGGCTGCCGAAATCGCGCGTCTGAGAACCGCGGCCGGTGTCGAATGCCGTCGGTGTACGCATGCCGCGAGAGTCGCCTCCCGCGAAATCACGACCGCCTCCGCTACCCGCCCTGCCGCGCAACGTCGCGCGACGACACATCGCCGCGCTGGATCGCCTGGCGCCCAGCATCGGCGCGCCCGCGAAACGCATCCCGTGAAGCGGCATCGCCGGAGCGTCCGCGCCCGTTCTGCTGCGCAACGGCCTTGTCGCGATACGGCACTGCCCCGCGATGATTGGCGTTGTGCTTCCAGTTGCCGTTCGAGATGTGGTCGCCGCGATTGAAATTGTTGTAGCGATTGACATTGATGTTTACGTTACCGCCGCCCCAGTTGCAATTGCCCCATAGCGCGCCGCCAATGATGACGCCCGCGGTGAAGCCAAGCAACGCTCCGCCGTACGGATACACGTATCCCGGGGGATACCAGTAATAAGGCGGATACGCCGGATAAGGCCACGCGCCGTACACGACTGTCGGGTTGTACGTCGGTACGTAGACGACTTCGGGATTGGTAGGCTCGATCTTTATGATCGTGGTGGTGTTCTGCGTTTCCGTTATGACCTTCTGCTCCTTGGAATCTTTGAGCGAGCCTTGCGCGACGGCTTTGGTACGCAACGCCTGAGCGGTCGCCATCACGTCCTGCTGCTGCGCGAGGAAAGCGTCGCCGAGTTTCTGCGTCCAGTCGAGCTTATCGCTCATCATCGCCAGAACCTGCGGAAACACCGCAAGCGACTTGACGGCCGGATCCCAGGTCTGACTCTGCAGCGCGTCTTCGAGCGCCTTGTCCTTGAGATTCGGGTTCGCCTTCACCCACCGGTCTGCCGAGACGATTTCGAGAGGATACGTCGAGGCCATCAGCACCTGCGCCAGGAGTGCATCCGGATAGAGGGCGATCGGCGCGAGCAGCTGATCGAGTTCCTGCTGCGAAAACGTTTTCGTGCCAGCGGGTGCCGTCGTGGCGGGAGCACCCGCCGACGTTGACGGAGGTACCTGCGCTGGCAGCGGCATCGCGAGCGTCAGACACAGCGCGCTTGCGATCATCGATCTGAGGCTGAGGCGCTTCATGAGTTCCTCGTCATTTAATCTCGCCACGATACTATACGATGTCGATTCTAAATGTTGAAGCAAACGATGCCACAAGCAAGCGGAATTTGCACGCATTGCGACTGTTCGCCGAATCGGCGATAACGATGCCGGCTCCGCGGGAAAGCCGCATCTGCGCGTTTGACCTTTGGATCCGCACGTGGTTCACGCAAAGTGGGCGCGTTATACTCACGCAACGCAGGGCGTCAATACCGCGCCAACTCGAGGAGTGCAAGAATGTTGAATACTGAATTGTGTGTCAAATTGTGTCGGCTGGTGGTCATTGGTGCGGCATTGTCGTTGAGCGCATGCGTAGTTTACGAGCCCGTCCCAGTTCGCAACGAACGGTGCAACAGCGTTTCGATAGCGCTTGGGCCGCTGCCGGTGGTGCAATGTTGGATAACGGTTTGACGATCACTTCGCAGGATCGCGGAGCCGGCGTGATTCGAGGTGAACGGAATGGCGTTGGAATCATAGCCAGGCTTGAAACACTAGCCGATGGCAGCATTCAAGTGAAGTTGTCGTCGCAGGGCGGCACTGCGGACCCCGACCTGATACACCGGGTGTCGGACGCTATGATCGACGCATGGGCCGGTAGTGGCGCCGTTTGATCGTATGGACGACAGCAATAAGGAGCCGCAATGAAAACCATGTTCGATGTTCGACGTGCCGCATCCCTGGTCGTCGCGATGACGATTGCCGCCAGCGTGTCGGCACAATCATTCGTCTACCCTGCCAAGGGGCAATCGGCGCAGCAGCAAAAGAAAGACGAAGGCGAGTGTCATACCTGGGCCGTGCAGCAAAGCAAGTACGACCCGGCCAATCCGCCGCCAGTGGCGGCTGCGCCGCCTCCGCCAACGACGGCGACCGGTACCACGGCGGGTGCCGGTGCGCGCGGAGCAGCGCGCGGCGCCGTCGTCGGTGGAGTGATGGGCGACGCGGGCGCGGGCGCGGCGGCCGGCGCGGTTGCCGCGCGCGGCCAGAGCCGGCGCCAGAACGCGGCCCAGGCGGATCAACAGCAACAAGCGGTCGCGCAGCAACAAAACGCCGGCCTGACGGCGTACCAGAAGGCACGCGCGGCATGCCTCGAAGGCCGCGGCTATACGGTGAAGTAGTTTCGCGGCCGCAGCAGCGGTCGCGTCCTTATGAGGCGTGACTGCCACTGCGCGATGTTGACTTCGTCGATTTGCGCAGGGTGCAAAAAGCGCTCAGCGTAACGGCGATAAACTCCGGAAGTCAGGAACAACTCGAATAGCTCGCCGTCGATGTGCCTGTCGCGCCGCATTCGCGCCATGATCGCGATGGCCTCTGACAGCGTCTTGCCTTTCTTGTACGGACGGTCTCGCGCAGTCAAGGCTTCGAAGATGTCGGCAATCGCCATCATCCGCGCCGGCACGCTTAGTTCCTCTCCGTGCAGCCGCTTCGGATAACCCGTGCCGTCCAATCGCTCGTGGTGACCACCGGCGATCTCCGGCACGTCTCTGAGATGCTTGGGGAATGGCAGTTGCGACAGCATCCTTATTGTCTGGACGACGTGATCGTTGATCGCATGACGCTCCTCGTCGGTCAGCGTTCCGCGGCCAATGGATAGATTGTAGATCTCTCCGTTGTTGCGCTTGTAATGCGGCGTCTGAATCTGAAATCCCCAATGATTATCCTCGGGCACCCGATCCGCCGCACCCCACTCCGTCAAGTGCTCCGCCTTGTCGGCCAGCAGTTGTTCGGCCACCGGCAGTTGCGGCGCTGGGGTGTTGGCGGTTCGGGCCCGTTCCTCGGCAGATAGTCCCATCCGATCGTCGAGCGTCCGCAGCCATGTGCGGCGGGCAATCTGCTTGCAGCCGCGCAATCTTCTCCGGGTCCATCGACTCGCCGCCTTCGTTGCATGTTGCGACGAACGCAAACTCGGCGTCGAGCTCGTTGCGTTTCGTGGTCAGCTTCTCGCGCAATGAGACTGGATCGACTCCCTCTGCGACCTGACGCCAATATTCGATTTCGGCATCACGCTTGAGTACTTCGAAGCGCATGCGCACTTCGTGCAATCGATCGTAGATGGTCTGGAGCTTGGTCGCCTTGTCGACGACGTATTCCGGCGTGGTTACTTTGCCGCAGTCGTGCAGCCAAGCCGCAATATGCAACGCCTCCCATTCGTCGTCGTTCATGGCGAAGTCGCGGAACGGCCCGTCCTTCGCCTCGCACGCGGCCCGGGCAAGCATGGTGGCGAGCTCGGGGACGCGTTGACAGTGTCCACCTGTATACGGCGACTTGGCGTCGATCGCGCCGGCGACCAATCTGATGAAGGAATCCAGCAACTCCTTCTGGGCTCGCAGCAAGCCCTGGTTCTCGATCGAGATCGCCGCGGTGCCCGACAGCGCTTCGACGAAGGATACGAGTTCGCTCGGCAAAACACCTTTGGCAGCATCGTTCAACAGGCATACGACTCCGATGATCTGGTTGTCGCGATTGCGCAGCGGCACCGCGATTGCGATGTTGGCACCGGCGTCGGACCCTCCTTCCGTGCGCGCGACAAGACGCGTCAGATCGTCGCACTCCTTTTCAAGCGGAGCGACGATAGTCTTCCCTTCCACGACCGCGCGCCACGCTGGGTGCCGCGCTGATGCTTGTCGCGCGCTTTGCCGATATCGTCGCTCGACGCTGAGGCGACGACGCCCGCGTGCGTGCGCGTGGCTGCACTCCTGAGCACCTGCGTCTCCTCATCGAACAGATAGATTGCTCCTGCACTGCTGCCGGCCACGGACAACGTCTCCGTCAATACGCGCTCGAGCAGGCGCGAAAAGTTGTGCTCGGCGGAAATCGTGGCCGCGATGTTGAGGAATTGCTGGATGGTGACCTTCATTGCATTCATCGTTGTGGCAAGTTCATCGACTTCTGCAACGATCGATTGGGTCGTGATCGGGGTGGCAAAGTCGAACTCTCTGACCGCACGTGCCTCGCGAGCCAGCGAGCGCAACGGATTGGCGATCAGGCGTGAGAGCAACCATGCCATCGGGATGCTGAACAGAACGATCACCAGGGTGAGCAATAGTGTTTCGCGGCTGATACGACCGGCTTCCCTGAGGAGTTCATCTTCTGGCGATAGCACTGCAAGATAAACGCCGTCTGGCTCGCCTTGCACCTGCAACCTGGAAACCGTTCCCTGCCACTCTCGTCCCGCCACGTCCAGCGCCACCCTGCTGGTACTGGTACCGGTGCCCGCGCGCGGCGTCGCCATCAGCGAAGAAAGCACCGGCGAACCGAGTTCGGAGACTTTCGCAAGACGTGGATCGCTCCGATTCTCGCGATCGAGTGCCATTCGTTCCGGCTTGTCATACGCGAGCACGACCCCGTCGGCGTTGAACAGGACCAGCTCCGACGACGCAGTCAATTTCTCTTCCTGAAGGGCGCGAGACAGATCGCGGAGAGTCAGATCCGTGCCAACGACGGAGTTGCCGCCATCGGACCGGCGTGCGAATGTCACGCCAACCTCACCCGTGCTGAAGAAAACGTAGGGTGCGGTCTTGACCTGATGCGAAGTCGCAAGAGCCTGCTGGTACCAACCCCTCGCACGAGGGTCGAACATGTAGTCAGCGACTTCTCGGCGCTCAATCACGCTGAGCGCGCGGTCGAGGAAAACGTAAGCGCCGCGCAGTGAAGCGCCGGCGCCGCGTTCGATGCTCTGCACAAGGTAGACGGCGGCAGCCGGAGCCTCGAACTGTGCGCGCACGGCGGCGTTGTCGCGCAAGGGCCGCACAAGAAAGAAATCGCCGCTGTCGTAGCCCACGTAAAGCGCAGACAGCGATGGACTGTGCTCCAGCGCGTCCGCGATGTAGCCGATACTCTCCATTCGTTCGGCGAGGGTGTGCGCCTGATGAAGGCGCAAGTGTGCCAACAGATCGATCAGCAGTTCGGCCGGCTGGTAGATCGCCTCCAAGCCGGTGGCCGTCTTGCCACCGATGGCCTGTACCAGCTCTTGCGATGCCGAGATGATCAGTTCGCGGTTTTGTGTGTGGTTGTGCCAGGCAATGATGCCGCCTGCACCGATGATGAGCAGGCTGAAAAGTGTGGCGATGTGGACGTGAAACGGAAGCCGCCTGCGGCCAACGCCGAAGAACGGCCGTCCCGCAAGAGCGCCACTTGAGGCGGAGTCAGAACCAGATACCATTGGGATTCCTTCGCCAGACAAGGCGGTGCAACGATTCTAACGAACGATACGACCCTGTGGAGAATGCCTCGATCAAATTGGTTTCCATGCAACGTCTGAAGCACGCGGTTGCGATTACGCTAGCCCCACTCCTCCTTGCGTGGATTGGCGATGCCGGTTTGCGCGCAGGACATCGAACCGCGCGCGTACTCGAACGCGCCCGTCGGCGTGAACTTCCTGATAGCGGGCTATGCCTACACGCGCGGCGGGCTGGCGTTCGATCCTGCGCTGCCGATCGACGATGTGAACCTCCAGACATCGAGCGCGGTGCTCGCCTATGCGCGCGTGCTCGACCTGTGGGGCAAGTCGGCAAAGATCGACGTCGTTGCACCCTACACGTGGCTCTCCGGCTCGGCGGATTACGCAGGTGCGCCGATCGAGCGCGTCGTCAACGGCTTCGCCGATCCCGCTGTACGACTTTCAGTGAATCTCTATGGCGCGCCAGCGCTATCGCTGAAGGATTTCCGGAATTACCGGCAGGACACGATCATCGGCGCGAGCCTTCGGGTGACGATGCCGTTGGGACAGAACGACTACGACCGCATCGTCAACATCGGCAGCCATCGCTGGTCGTTCAAGCCCGAATTCGGCGTTTCCAAGGCGATCGGTGACTGGACTGTCGAAGGCACGGCGGCGGTGACGCTGTTCACCGACAACAAGGATTTCTACGGTGGCAGCACCCGTTCGCAAAGGCCGCTTTATTCGCTCCAGGGACATGCGATCTACAGCTTTCCGGCGGGCATCTGGGCGTCGCTCGATGCAACCTACTTTGGCGGAGGCCGGTCCACCATTGACGACATCCTGAACCAGGACCTTCAGCAAAATTGGCGTATCGGCGGGACGCTCGCCTTGCCCGTCGATCTCAACAACTCGATCAAGTTCTATGCGAGCAAGGGCGTTTCTGCACGCACGGGCAACAGCTTCGATCTGGTCGGAATCGCCTGGCAGTATCGGTGGGGCGGCGGGCTATGATGTCAGAGGGAGCGCCGTGAGTGCCGCTACAGAACCCGTTGGACTGAAAAAGACGCCGCAGGTACCCGGGCTGCCGTTGCTGGGCAGCCTTTTCGGAATGGTCAAAGGACCTGCGGCGTTTTTCGTTCACTGCTACCGCACTTACGGTCCGGTGTGTCGCCTCAGCATTCTCGGCCAGAAGTACGTCCTGATCTCCGGTGTTGAAGCCGCCAACTTCATGGGCACGCGCGCTGGCAAGGATTGCCTGCGCTCAAAAGAATTCTGGGAAGGTCTGGTGGGCGAGTTCGGCGCCAAGCGCACGCTCACCGGCGAAGATGGCGAGAGTCACAAGGAACTGCGCGATATCTTGCGCAATGGCTATTCCAAGGAATCTATCAGGGGCCGCTACCGCGAACTCATCGCGATTACCGACGGCTCGCTCACGCGCGACTGGTCCGTAGGCAAGGAAGTACGTGTCGTCGAAGCGATGCAATACATGGTCGTCGACCAGCTCGGCACCATTCTCACTGGTGCTGCGCCTTTGGAATATGTGAAGGACATCCGCACGACGATCATCTACATCCTCAACGTATTGGTCACGCGGCAACGCCCCAAGATTTTGCTGAAACGTCCCGAATACAAGAAAGCCAGGGCCAAAGTCATGGAGCTTGGCCGCAAGATGATCAAGGACGCCAAAGCGCGTTACACGACGACCAAGCCGCAAGATCGCAACCTGATCGACGACATCATGGCCGCGCACATCGAAACACCTTTGATGATGCCCGAGAGCGACCTTGTCCTGTCTCTCACCGGCCCCTACATTGCGGGCCTGGACACTGTCGCCAACACCACCGCCGCCGTCGTTTACTCCGTACTCAAGTATCCGGAAGTCAAAGCGCGCGTGCTAAAGGAAGTGGATGAGCTGTTCTCAGCAGGCGAAGTGGATGAAGAAGGTCTGCTCAAGAAGCTGCCCGCACTCAACGGCGCGATCATGGAAACGATGCGCCTCTACCCGATCGCCGTCGCCCAGATGCGCACCGCCAACAAAGACTTCGTGTTCGAAGGGCATCAAATCCATGAGGGCGAAATGCTTTACATCGGCACCAGCGTGCCGCACTTCATGGATGAATACTGGCCCAAGGCCAAGACCTTCGACATCGACCGTTACAAGAAACCACGCGCCGAGCATTTGCAGCCCGGCATATACTCACCTTACGGTCGCGGCCCGCACACCTGTTTGGGCAAGAGCCTCGCCGAAGTGCAGATGGCACTGTCGATGGCTCGTGTGTTCCACAAGCTCGATCTGGAATTGGAATCGCCCAACTACGTACTCAAGACCAAAACCGCCCCGACGCCTGGCCCGGCGATGGATTTCAAAGTTCGCGTGAAGGGTTATCGTCACTAGGCAATTTGCGGAGTTTTTGCGCAAGCTCGTTGCGCGGGCGGACAGCTATAAGCGACCTGACAGGAACCCTGAGATGAATCCAAACAAAGCACTATGGGAAAAAGGCGACTTCACGTGCATCGCGGACACCATGCGCGAAAGCGGGGAAGCGTTCGTCGAGACGTTGGGCATCACCAAAGGCCTCAAGGTGCTGGATCTCGGATGCGGTGACGGAACCACCGCTATCCCTGAAGCGCAACGCGGCGCCGACGTCCTGGGGGTCGACATCGCAGCCAATCTCGTCGCCGCGGGCAACAAGCGCGCCAAGGCGCTGGGTCTCTCCAATTGCAGGTTTGAGGAAGGTGACGCCTCCGACATGCAAGGCGTGCAGGATCGGAGCTTCGACTTGCTCGTAAGCATCTTCGGTGCGATGTTCGCACCCAAGCCGTTCGATGTGGCGAAAGAAATGGTCCGCGTCACCCGGCCCGGGGGGCGCATCATCATGGGCAACTGGATCCCCAACGATCCGACGCTGGTCGCGCAGATCCTGAAGATCAGCTCTGCGTTCACGCCGCCGCCACCGGAGGGTTTCATCAGTCCGATGACCTGGGGCGTCGAGAACAGTGCCACCGAGCGCTTTGTCGCTGCCGGAATTCCAGCCGAGAAAATATCCTTCGCGCGCGACACCTTTACCTTCAACTATCCTGGCGCGCCCGCGGAGTTTGTCGGCACAGTTCAAGAGCTACTACGGGCCGACCATGAATGCCTTCGAAGCGGCAGAAAAGAACGGGCGCGTTGCGGATCTGCAGAGGCAACTGGAGGATCTATTCAAAGCACAGAACAAGAGTTCGCGCGACGACATGACCGCCATTCCCGCGACATTCCTGCGCGTGACCGTGAGGCCTTGACCGTGGAGGCTGCTTTGCGCGTCCCGAGCACGATATCGGACCTGCTTGCGGGAGGTTATTTCCCCGACGCTGCTTGACGGTCCACTGCGTCCTGCTCCATGGTCACTTCGGCCTGTAGGCTTTCCAAGTCACGGAAGATAGAGGCCACTGCGAGCGTGCGCTGACCGAGCTTGAAGCGAAGCAGGCAGTCTTTGCCAGGGATGTCGCCCTCGATCGTGAGTTCGTCCCATTTTTCGGCGTGGCCGACATAGTTGATCTGGACGTCGTAGTGCTGACTCCAGAAAAAAGGGACGTCGGCGAATTTTTCGCGGCTCCCGAGCATGTTGATTGCCGCCGCTTGCCCCTGGCGCTCGGCAACGACCCAATGCTCGACGCGAATGGACTCACCGCTGTGAGGATCGGGCCAGCGCGCGATGTCTCCTGCCGCGTAGATCTCAGGCACGCTTGTTTCGAGATAGGCGTTCACGCTGACGCCGCGATCAATGCCGAGGCCTGCCTTCTCGGCAATCTGGATGCGAGGACGCACACCGACGCCGACGACGACGAGGTCCGCTTCAATGGTGCCGCCACCTTTGAGCTTGACTTGCTCACCATCGAGGGCGGTCGCTGTGTCCTCCAGATGGAAGACGACCCCGTGCTCCTCGTGAAGTGAACGAACGAAGTCGCCCATTTGCGCACCCAGGATGCGTTCCATCGGCCGTTTTTCCGGAGCGATAACATGGACTTCAAGATTGCGAGCGCGCAAAGCGGCGGCGACCTCGAGCCCGATAAAGCTGGCCCCGAGCACGACAACACGTCGAGCCGTCATTCGCGCGCTCGATGATCGCCCGACAATCGCCGAGCGAGCGCAGTGTGAATACGTGTCGCTGGTCGGCTCCCGGGATCGACAACTTCACGGGTTCAGCGCCGGTTGCGAGCAGCAGCCGGTCGTAAGGCACTTTGCTTCCATCGGCGAGTCCGACTTCGCGCGATCTCACGTCGATGCCGGTGACGTTCGCCTTGAGGCGGAGGTCGATGTCCTGTTCGACATAAAAGCTCTCCGGCCGAAGAGGAACCCAATCCTCCGGCGCATTGCCGGCGAGAAAGTCCTTGGACAAATTTGGGCGGTCGACCGGCGCAGCATCGTCATCGCTCAGCATGACGATGCTGCCTTGATATTGCTCACGCCGGAGCTTCTCGGCCGCGGCAAAACCGGCTGCACCGCCGCCGACAATCACAATTTTTTCGGGACCTTTGCGGGAAGGGCCACTGCGCGGGACCGGAGCCGCCTCTTGGCGTTTCTTTCGCACGAAGATTTGCCGTCGTGTTGCTCGACCGACCAGCAAGCAATAGGGCTCAAGGCCGGGGCGCGTATCGCATCGCCCGTGCGCAGGTCGAAACAAGCGTGGTGCCACGGACAGCGGACGGTATCGCCAACGACCAAGCCGTCGACGAGCGGCGCGTGGTAGTGAGTGCAATGGGCGCCCACGGCGAACACCTCGGTCCCGCGACACACCAGGAGGACCTCTTCGTCGCCGACATAACCGACCAGTTTGCCGACGGCGACGAGCTCGTTGAACGCAATCCCCTGAGTCAGATCGGGGCCGCTTCGCTCAGTTTGGTCTTGAGCCATTTTATCCGTCCACGATCGAGTTCATCGATTCACTTCTGCCAGACAGTTGATCCCTATCTACGCGACACCATTTGCCTCACTCGACCATGGCGAGAAACTCTTGCCGCGTCGACGAATCGGTTCGGAAGCACCCCAGCATCCGGCTGGTGACGAGGTCCGTGTCGGGCTTGTTCACACCGCGCGTGGTCATGCAATGATGCGCCGCCTTTATCACTACGCCAACACCTCGGGGCTTGAGCACGTCGTTGACCGTGTTGGCAATTTGCGCCGTCATCCTCTCCTGAATCTGCAGGCGCCTGGCAAAGACCTCGACTACGCGAGCGAGCTTGCTTATGCCGACTACACGACTGCTCGGCACATAGGCTACCCACGCCTGACCGATAATAGGCGCCATGTGATGCTCGCAATGACTTTCGAAACGGATGCCGCGTAGCACGATCATTTCGTCGTAGCCCTCGGTTTCCTCGAAAGTCTTCTGGAGGATGGACACGGCGTCCTGGGTGTAGCCCGCGAAGTACTCCTCGAGAGCACGGGCAGCCCGCGCCGGAGTTTCGATCAAGCCGTCCCGCTCCGGATCATCGCCGATCCATTTGATGATGGTCCGGAAAGCAGCTTCGACGTTGGCTCGGTCGGGCACGCCGGTATCGATATGCAAAGCCGTGACTTTCTCCGCAGTATTCCCAATGGATTTCAAGAAATGCTCCTGTACTGAACTCGAGGGAAGGGATAGCGGCGCTCCCTCGGGCTACGCGACGCAAAGAACTGCTCGCCAGTAGCTTGAAAGACCACTCGATCTGCATCGGCTTCGAGACATCGGATGAGAACGCAGGGGCCGGCGTTCCCGACTACGATGGGGGATCGTGCGGCTGCGGCGCAGATTTTGGACGTGCCGGCGTCGGTCCAAGCGGTCTTCCCCCCAAAGAAGATCCGGCGGGCGAATCTCAACGACACCAACGGTCAGGATGTAGTTACGAGCGGACTGAGCGACCCTGTCGCTATAGCGATAGGCCGACACCATTAGCGCGTGCCGCGAAGCACAGCTGGGAGGCTGGACCTGCGGATTCGCTCCAGCTAAGGCGTCGTGACCGACACCGCGACGCGCTTCGCCTCGGGTGACGCATCAAAGCGGTCGAAGCCGCTGTAGCAAAGGAAGTGACGGTTTGCGGCGCGCCCGAAAAGCGTGATACCGAGCTTGGTCGCGAGTTCATGGCCCATGGCCGTCACGCCATTGCGCGAGATGACGATGGGAACACCCATCTTCGCCGACTTCATTACCATCTCGCTGGTCAGCCGTCCCGTGGTGTAGAAGACTTTGTCGCCACCAACGACGCCGTGCATTGCCATCCAGCCGGCAATCGTGTCGATGGCATTGTGACGACCGACATCTTCGACGAACACGAGCATGTCTTCGCCCTTGAAAAGCGCGCAGCCATGCACCGACCCCGCTTGCTTGTGGACGCTTTGCCGCAAGCGCATTTGATCGAGGATGTTCGTCAGCGTTTTCTGCGCGATGCGAGCTACATGCGGTGACGGCAACGACGTGGCATCGATCTGGGCCATGGTGTCGCCGAAGACCGTGCCTTGGCCGCAGCCTGTCGTCACGATCCGGCGCGCGGTCTTGTTCGCAAAATCAACCACGCCCTCGCGCGTCTTGACCGCGGCGGCCTCCACCTCCCAATCCACGGTGATGCTGTCGACCTCGTCCACTCTTTCGACAAGGCCCTGGTTGAGCAGATAGCCGAGCACAAGAAGTTCCGACGATGCACCGAGCGTCATCAGCGTGACGAGCTCGTTTTTATCGACAAAAACGGTTAGCGGTCGTTCCGCAGGCACGTCGATGGCGCGGCGTTCGCCAAACTCATCGACGACTTCAATCTGACGCAAAAGCGGGGGCCTGGCATGGCTGAGGTGTGGTGCACCAGGCAGAGCTGGCAGTTCAGCTGCTTCAAAGGCGAGTGAGGCGTCGAATTTCAACGTAGCCATGCCTAACCGATTCACTCCACGGGCTGAGCGTTGCGATCGAAACCGGTTATCGCGGAGGCGTCGCCGCCCGCGGTGACGGCCACCGCGCAGTACTTGAACTCCGGGATCTTGCCGAATGGGTCCAGTGCCGCGTTGGTCAGCAAATTGGCGGCGGCCTCGTAGTACGCGAACGGAATAAACACCGCGCCGGTAGGCGTGCCATCGTCGCGCCGCACACTCAGCGCAACCGTGCCGCGCCGAGACGCCACGGTGATGACATCGCCCGCCTCGATCCCCAGCTTCCGCATATCAATGCCATTCAAGGACGCGGTGGCTACGGGCTCGATCGCATCGAGTACCGTGGCTCGCCGCGTCATGCTTCCGGTATGCCAGTGTTCCAGTTGGCGTCCTGTAATAAGGACGAACGGATACTGTGCATCGGGCCGCTCATCGGCAGGAATGATGTCCGCGGGAACCAGCTTGACGCGGCCGTCGCGAGTCGGGAACTCGTCGATGAAGACCGTTGGCTGGCCCGGGTCGTCTTCGGACAGGCAAGGATACGTGACACTCGATTCACGCTCGAGCCGTTCCCACGTGATGCCTTCGATGACCGCGGACATGGCTTGACGCATTTCCTCATACACTGCCGCCACGCCGCATTCCGGGCCTTCATAGTTCCAGGGAAGGCCCATGCGTTGCGCGATCTGCTGGATGATCCAGAGATCCGGCTTGGCGTCGCCCGGCGGCGTCAGGGCACGGCGACCCATCTGCACCATACGATCGGTGTTGGTCACAGTGCCGGTCTTCTCGGGCCACGCGCTGGCGGGCAGCACGACATCCGCGTACCAGGCGGTCTCCGTCATGAAGATATCCTGAACGACCAGATGCTCGAGCGAGGCAAGGGCATGCCGCGCGTGATTGAGGTCGGGATCGCTCATTGCGGGGTTCTCGCCCATGATGTACATGCCACGGATCTTGTGCGGATCTGTATCCGGCGCGAGACACTTTTTCATGATCTCAACCACCGTATAGCCCGGCTTGTCGTCGAGCGGCGTGTTCCAGAACTTCTCGAACCACGCGTGCGCATCACGGTTGTCGACGCGCTGGTAGTTGGGCAGCATCATTGGGATAAGCCCCGCATCGCTCGCACCTTGCACGTTGTTTTGGCCGCGAAGTGGATGCAGTCCGCTGCCGGGCTTGCCGATTTGACCCGTGACAGTGGCCAGAGCGATCAGGCAGCGCGCGTTGTCGGTGCCGTGGATATGCTGACTGATGCCCATGCCCCATAGGATCATCGACGCCTTGCTCGTGGCGAACTCGCGGGCCACTTCGCGAATCGTTTCGGCGGGAATACCGCAGATCGGCGCCATCGCCTCTGCGCTGTAACCTTCGACGTTGGTCTTCAGCGCCTCGAAGTTCGTGGAGCGCCGCGCAACGAAGTCGGCATCGACCAGGCCTTCGTCGATGACCGTGTGGATCATCGCGTTGAGCAAGGCGACATCAGTGTCGGCGCGAAACTGCAGCGTACGCCAGGCCTGCCGACCGATGTCCGTGATCCGCGGATCCGCCAGCACAATCTTGGTCCCCCGTTTCGCGGCATTCTTCATCCACGTCGCCGCCACCGGATGGTTGGTGGTCGGATTGGAGCCGATGACGAAAATCAACCCGGCATGTTCAACATCGTTCACCTGATTGCTGACAGCCCCGGAACCTACGCCTTCCAGCAACGCGGCGACACTCGACGCATGACACAACCGGGTGCAATGGTCCACGTTATTGCTGCCGAATCCGGTGCGCACCAACTTCTGAAAGAGGTACGCCTCTTCGTTGCTGCCTTTGGCAGAGCCAAAGCCGGCAAGGGTCTTGAGCCCATGGACATCGCGGAGCGTCCTGAATTTGCCGGCAGCCAGATCGAGCGCTTCTTCCCAGCTTGCCTCCCGGAAGACCTCGCGCCACTCGGCCGGATCGCGCATGTTGTCGTCACCCTTCGCAACGCCCTCCTTGCGAATCAGGGGCACGGTGAGCCGCTGGGGGTGATGTGCGTAGTCGAAACCAAAACGACCCTTGACGCATAGCCGGTTGTGATTGGCAGGGCCGTCCCGTCCGTCGACACTGACAATGACCTCATCCTTGATGTTGTAGGTCAGCTGGCAACCGACGCCGCAGAACGGACACACTGAATCCACTTTCCGGTCGACCGCTTGCGATCCAATATGCGTCTTGGGCATTAATGCCCCGGTGGGACACGCCTGGACACATTCGCCGCAGGCCACGCAGGTGCTCTCGCCCATCGGATCCTGAAGGTCGAAGACGATAGCGCTGTCCTGGCCACGGAACGCATAGCCGATGACATCGTTGACCTGCTCTTCGCGACAGGCGCGCACGCAACGATTGCATTGAATGCACGACTCCAGGTTGACGGCCATCGCAGGATGCGACAAATCCGCAGCTGGCTGCGTGCGTGCGATCGCGGCAAGCGCCGGTCGAACGTTGATCGCCATACGCGCTGCCCAGTCACTCAGTTCGCCGTGTTGGCGCGTGGGATCGTCGCCGACCCACTTGTAGCCGTCCGCGGGCATGTCGGACAGGAGCATCTCGAGCACCATCTTCTGGCTCTTGACGGCGCGTTCGCTGGTGGCGCGGACTTTCATCCCGGCGCTGGGCGTGCGGCAGCAGCTCGGGGCCAGCGTGCGCTCACCGTCGATTTCCACCATGCAGGACCGGCAGTTGCCGTCGGGTCGGTAGCCGGAGAGGTAGCAAAGTCGCGGAATACTCACGCCCATTCGATCGGCGACCTGGAGAATGGTCTCGCCTGGAGCGGCCTCGACCATTCGGCCATCGAGCTGGAACTCGATCTTCGTGTGAGCAAGCACGGCGTGTTCAGTGACGCCCATCAGGCCACCTCGTGGGGGAAATATTTCTGTACGCAACGCACGGGATTCGGCGCCGCCTGACCGAGCCCGCAGATCGATGCGTCAATCATGACTTGGTTCAAATCCTCGAGCGTCTCATGGTCCCAATGCTCGGCGCATCATCAAGCTTGCCGCTTTGCCGGTCCCGACACGGCACGGGGTGCACTGGCCGCAACTTTCATGTTCGAAGAAACGCATCATGTTGATGGCGGCATCGCGCGCGGTGTCGTGCTGGCTGAGCACGATCACTGCGGCAGAACCGATGAAACAGCCATGCGGCTGCAGCGTGTCGAAGTCGAGCGGGATATCGCTCATCGTCGCCGGAAGGATGCCACCCGATGCCCCTCCCGGCAGGTACGCGTAGAGATCGTGGCCGGGCAACATGCCACCACAATACTCGTCGATCAGTTCGCGCAACGTAATACCTGCCGGGGCCAGCTTGACGCCGGGGTCCTTTACGCGGCCACTGACGCTGAACGAGCGCAAGCCCTTGCGCCCGTTGCGGCCGAAACCGCTGAACCATGCAGCGCCGCGCGTGACGATGTCTCGAACCCAGTAAAGGGTCTCGAAGTTGTGCTCGAGCGTGGGCCGGCCGAACAGGCCAATCTCGGCGATGTAGGGGGGGCGCATGCGCGGCTCTCCGCGCTTGCCTTCGATGCTTTCGATCATCGCGGATTCTTCGCCGCATATGTAGGCGCCGGCTCCACGCCGCAGCACGATGCGAGGGAGCACGAACGGCGGATCGGCTTGCAAGCGTTGTAATTCGCGCTCCAGGATCGCGCGGCAGCCATGATATTCATCGCGCAGGTACATGTAACAGCTCTCGATCCCGACGACGGTGGCAGCAATCAGCAAACCTTCGAGGAACCGATGAGGATCGCGCTCAAGGTAGGTTCGATCCTTGAAGGTCCCGGGTTCACCTTCGTCGATATTGACCGCCATCAGTCGTGGTGCCATGTACTGCCGGACGATGCCCCATTTGCGGCCGGCTGGAAAGCCGGCGCCGCCAAGGCCGCGCAGCCCCGAATCGGTCATTGCTTTCAGGACGTCGTCGACAGCAATTTCGCCCGAGGCCACCGCAGATGCCAAACGATAGCCGCCGCGCGCTCGATAGGCGTCGTAGCCGACGTACGCGGGGGCAACATCGCTGGGAGAGCCTACGGCGCCCACGCCCGCTGACGCCGGATCGAACTGCGCGCGGTCATCCGGTAACGGGTGCCGCGTGATCTGCTGCTCGACCCCAGTCTGGACATCGGAGACGTTCGCCCGAAGCACCGGGTACTGATCGATGACCGCTACCGGCGCCTGCTCGCAGCGACCGACGCAAGGCGCGGGAATGACGCGAACATCCTTGCCCAGCAACGCGGGCAGCCGCTCCAGTAATCCTTTGGCGCCCGCCAATTCGCACGACAGTCCGTCGCAGACACGCACCGTGAGACCGGGTGCAAGAGCATCTCCGCGCAGCACTTCGAAGTGGTGATAGAAAGTCGCGACCTCGAAGACCTCGGCAATCGGTACGTTCATCTCGCGCGCGAGAGCCACCAGATGGCGATCGCGAAGTCCGCGCCACGTGTCGTTCAGTCGATGGAGGTATTCAATGAGCAAATCGCGCGGATGCGGGCCGGCACCGATCAGCAGCTGAACTTCCTCCACCGAAACATGATCCGGCTGGCGCCCTTTGAGCTTGCCTCGGCGACGTAAAACACCCCGCATGTCCTCCACCGAGCCAAGCGGAGCAGATATGGGGTCATTGGCGGTGGTTTTCATAATTCGCAGGCGACGACGTCAGGGGTAGCCAAAATGTCCTTTGGGAGGTTGAGAAGTCAACTTTTTTACTCGGATCGGCCGACATTATGCGCTTGGGACGCCTTCCGCCCTATTCCGCGGGACGCATCCGCTGCATGCAAGACCTCGGGGCTGACCGACTGGCGCAACTGGGCACAGGTAGCTTTGACAGCCGTCGCGCATGGTGTGTTTACAAAATCTTAGCGCGCGCAACGCGAGGTGGCAATGACATCGACGTTCTCGCCCACGCTGAATCAACAAGGTGGCCCTTTCTAGACATCGGGCATCTGGAGTCGTCACACGCGGCCAGCTCGAATGTGCCATCAATCACGTCAGGAAAATCATCCGTTCCAGGCGGCTAAGGGTTTCGCCTGAGCGTAGATGCCATGTAACAACCGGCCGGTGGGCAAAAACTTTCGCTTGGCGTCTCATTGCACGCGGCGCACAACTCCACCGCGATGTAGCTCGCGTCGCGATAGTTTCGACGCTTTCATCAAGGTTTCGTTCGGCGACGCCGCGTCCTGAGATTCCACGCTTAACTCGATGCGCGACGCGCGAGCGAGTTCGGCTCACGTACGTTGGACTGGGGCCGTTCTGGACATTGGCCCTGGCGCTCGTACGTCCACTCCGAGCATTGCTACGCCCATGCTCCTACAGCCGAATAGGCGCGCCACCGATGGTAATGAGTGGCCCACTCTCTATGATCGCCACACCATAACCGCGCACCTGCGCTCTACGCTTGTTCATAGAGGTTTCGAATGCCACGTCAGAAGCCGAAAGCTGGGAAAAATATCACCGGACGGTCGGCATACGCCAAGTCAACCGTGGACGGCCCGTCGAAGCGCCCCTCGAAAACGGACGACATCTATTCAAAGCGGCTCGCCGCGGCCAATGATCTGGCGGCAGCGTTCCCCGCGAACGTCAACAAGCGTCTTGAATACGGCGACGACTCGAAGGTGCCGCCGCAGGGAAGGATTGCGAAGTCCGCAGATCCGTCACTTTTAGGCAGCACTCTCACCGAGACGGTCGCGTCTGCGAAAACAGGAAAAGGTAAGCCCGAGCTTGGCAAGGATCCCGCCAGCGCGACATTGGATAGAGCGCGGGCGGATTCTACGGGTCAGACACTGACCACCAATCAAGGCGTGCCGATCGGCGATAACCAGAGCTCGCTGAAAGCAGGGTTTCGTGGTCCCGCCCTTCTCGAAGATTTCATCCTCCGCGAAAAAATCACCCATTTCGACCACGAGCGGATTCCAGAGCGAATCGTCCACGCACGGGGTTCAGGGGCGCACGGCTACTTCGAATGCTACAAGCCCTTAAGCAAATATACCCGCGCCTCTATCTTCGCAGGCGCGGGCAAGCGCACGCCCGTGTTCGTACGCTTCTCGACCGTTGCTGGCGAGCGAGGTTCGGCCGACACGGTGCGGGATGTACGTGGCTTCGCGGTCAAGTTCTATACGGACGAAGGGAACTGGGACCTTGTCGGCAACAACATTCCCGTGTTCTTCATCCAGGACGCAATGAAATTTCCTGACTTGATCCACGCAGCGAAGCCCGAACCACACTTTGCAATGCCTCAAGCCGCGACGGCGCACGACACCTTCTGGGATTTCGTGTCGCTGATGCCCGAGTCAGCGCATATGCTGATGTGGATTATGTCCGACCGCGCGATACCGCGGAGTTACCGGACGATGCAAGGTTTTGGCGTGCACACCTTTCGACTGATAAATGCGAAAGGCGACAGCAAGTTTGTGAAGTTCCATTGGGAGCCCAAGGGGGGAACGCATTCGCTGGATTGGGACGAAGCCGTGAAAATCTGCGGCGCTGATCCCGATTTTCACCGGCGCGATTTATGGGAATCGATCGAAGCGGGTGTGTTTCCCGAGTTCGAGCTTGGGATGCAGATATTTTCCGAGGCGCAGGCCGCCAGCTTCAGTTTTGATGTTCTCGACGCGACCAAGCTTATTCCGGAAGAACTCGTGCCTGTCATTCCGGTAGGCAAGATGGTGCTCGATCGCAACCCGGACAATTTTTTCGCTGAAACGGAACAGGTGGCTTTCTGCGCCGCGCACATCGTCCCCGGGTTGGATTTTTCTAACGACCCGCTGCTCGCGGGACGGATTCACTCATACCTCGACACGCAGATCTCCCGTTTGGGCGGTCCCAATTTTCACGAACTGCCGATCAACTCCCCGATCGCGCCGTCGCATAACAACCAACGCGATGGCATGCATCGCCAGGCGATTCCGCGCGGGAAAGTGGCGTACGAGCCGAATTCGCTTGGCGGTGGTTGTCCCTTCCAAGCTGGAGCACAAGGCTTCGCTTCCTTTCCCGAACCTATCGAAGCCGACAAAGTTCGAGGCAAGCCCGAACGCTTTGCCGAACATTACGCCCAGGCGACGCTGTTCTGGAACAGCCAGACAACGATCGAGAAGGCACACATCCGGCGCGCTTTCCGCTTCGAACTGACCAAGGTCCAAACCCCCGCAATAAGAACACGGGTCGTTGCACTTCTTGCGAACGTCGCCCCCGAGCTTGCTGAGCAAGTCGCGGCTGACCTCGGCCTGGCGGTTCCAACTGCGCTCCCCTTGGCGTCAAAAAGAATCAAGAAGCCGGAAATCGAGCTGTCGCGCGCTTTGTCGCTCTTCGCTCGCCCAGGTGAAGGGAGTGTGCGCGGACGCAAGGTGGCGCTTCTGGTCGCCGACGGCGTGGAAGGCAACTTTGTCTCAAATCTACAGGATGCTCTCGCCAAGGCCGGTGCGGTAGCCATTCTGGTTGGCGATCACCTGGGATCGGTGGAGAGCGAAGATGGCCGTCACTTGCAAGTAGAAGCGACGTTTGAGACAACGCCCGCGGTGTTGTACGACGCCGTCGCAGTGACGGGTGGCCGGCTGAACGCCCAGAACCTGGGCAAGTTAGGCCTCGCAGCCGAATTCATCAAAGATCAGTATCGGCATTGCAAGCCCATTTTCGGCGTCATGGCCGGCATCGACGTCATCGAAAACGCCGGCGTGCCTTTACGGCTACCCAACGGCGACCCCGATCCCGGTCTACTTTTATTCCCTCACGAAGGGGATCGCGCCGCGGTCACACGATTCATTGCAGCACTCGCGCAGCACCGACATTTTCTCCGAGCGTCATTCCCACCTTCCGTCTAATGCATCCCCACAGGAGTTACACCATGTCAAAAGTAAATATGCCGATCAACGATCTCCTCTATCAAGCGCTGGAAACCGAAATGGGTGGCGTGCAAATCTACGAAGCGGCCGTCGGCTGTGCCCTTCGGGAGGACTTGAGAAAGGAATGGGCCCACTATCTCGAACAGACCCGCAATCACGTCAAGGTGATGCGTGGCGTAATGGAAGCCTTCGGTCTGGACCCGGACGCGGACGTACCCGGTCGGCGCGTAGTCCATCACATCGGGGGCGCCTTGCTCGAGGCGATCCGCATGGCGGCCAAAGGGCCGTCGCCTGAAGCGGCACAGATCGTCGCAGCAGAGTGCGTCGTCCTGGCCGAGACCAAAGACCATTCCAATTGGGAGCTAATGGGAAAGCTTGCCGACAAACTCGGTGGCAAAGGCAACGCGTTGCGCGATGCATACGAGCAGATCGAAGACGAAGAAGACGAGCACCTCTACCACACCAAGGGCTGGGCTCGTGAGCTGTGGCTGCAGGCGCTCGGTATTGCAGCGGTGCTCCCGCCGCCAGAAGAAGTGAAGCACGTTACGACGGCGATCGGCGCGGCGCGTGCCGAACAAAGCCGTGACGAGATGGTTCTTCAAAAGACTAGCACTTGGCGACCGGCAGTTCGATTTGTTCCCCTTTTTGGAGAGTAAAAATGAATGACCAAACATTGCCGATTTCGCGCAACACCCCCACCGTCCCCTTAGTCGACGCCGACCTTTCCGCGTCGGGCGTGTCGTGGGGCGCGATAATTGGCGGAGCATTTGTTGCCGCATCAGCGGCATTGATATTGACTGTTCTCGGCGTTGGACTGGGCCTGTCCTCGATATCGCCTTGGACGGGTGCCGGGGCATCGGCGGCGGCCATCGGAGCCTCAGCGATCGTCTGGTTAATCATCACCCAAGCGATCTCCTCGGGTCTGGGCGGCTACCTAGCCGGGCGATTGCGAATCAAGTGGGCATCCGTGCACGGTGATGAAGTGTATTTTCGCGATACTGCGCACGGATTCATAGTCTGGGCGGTCGGCGTGGTCATCACCGTCGGGTTGCTCGCTTCAGCCTTCACATCAGCGGTTTCCACCGGCGTCAAAGCGGCAGCGGCTGGTGCGACAGCGGTGGCTGCGACGGGGGCGACGGGGGCGATGACGGCGTTGAACGCAAAGGGCGAGAATCCCACCGATGGCCCTGGTTCCGCTTCGACGTCGAATAGCGGCCAATACTCGCCGCGCGACGCACAGACCCGTTATCTGACGGACTCCTTGTTTCGCGCCGACCACGTTACCGCGCCGATAGCGCCGCAGACCCGCGCCGAGATTGGCGGAGTGATTATTGAAGCAGTGCGCACAGGTGCTATTTCCCCTGCGGATCGGACCTACGCCGCGCAGGTTATCGCAGCGCAGACTGGCATTTCACAAACCGATGCCGAAGCAAGAGTCGACACGATTTACGCAAAGGCAAAGAACGTTGCTGCGGACGCGGAGGCGAAAGCCAAGGGTGCAGCGGACGATGCACGTAGTGCGGCGGCGAAGGCTTCGCTCTGGTTCTTTGTTGCCCTTCTGACTGGGTGCCTTTTTGCGCCGAGCCTGGCGGCCACTTTCGGGGGACGACAACGCGACCGTGTTTTTGTCCCGCTAAGTGCCCGAATATTTCATTCTTTCAATTGGAGCTTGCGATGCGCTCATTGTTATTGCTAATTCTCGGTGTGCCGCTGCCGATTATCATTCTGGTCGGACTGTTCTCCCATTTCTGATCCTCGTCGGGCGGCGTCGAGCACAGCGGCTCGGCGCCCCTCAGTTTCCGAGCGGATGCGCAGCCGACCTGGCAAGACGGTCAGTCGTTCAGGATTGTGCCGTCGCGATTTTCACCGCGGCCGGGCGCGACCCGTGTCCATTCTCCGTGACGATTGTGCAGTTGGCGGCGACCACTTCTCCATTCTGCGCGTCCCAGTCGAATGTCACTCGAATCTCTTTAATCTGAATATTGTCTCGTTGCGCCAGTGTACGCACCACCTCGCTCAGCGCCGGCCCTGCCTGCTCGCAAAGGTCCCGTTCTGCGCGCGCATAAAGAACGAATTCCATCGGCCCAGACATTTGTAGCTCCATTGATGTACGTATCGCCACGCCCTCCTGCTTTAGCGGCGTCAGACCAACCACCGCGGGTCTGACCCAGAGGGGTTCATTGCAAGGTTAGAATGGTTGGTGCGCCACGGAAAGTGCCAGACGGTCCTAGTTTGAATAGGGCCAATGGCTCTATTGCGCGCCGGGGTGTTCCTGTCTAATTGCTTAGAGGCCTACCAGACATGCCCAAACCAAGTTCCCGCACCCGCTCGTCCTCCCGCGACCCGTCAGGACGGAAAACACGTACTCGGACACTGCCGAAGGCTCCGACCGGGATACAAGGACTTGATGAAATAACCCACGGAGGCTTTCCGCGAGGCCGCACCACCTTGATTTGCGGTAGTGCGGGTTGCGGCAAGACCATGCTCTGCATGGAGTTCCTGGTCAGAGGCGCGCGAGAATTCAACGAGCCCGGTGTGTTCGTGTCATTTGAAGAAAGCGAACACGATCTGGAGCAAAACGTGGCCTCGATGGGTTTCGACGTTCAGAAGTTGATCGCGCGCAAGAAGCTCGTCATCGAACACATTCGGGTGCAGCGCAACGAAATAGAAGAGAGCGGAGCTTTCGACCTTGAGGGTCTTTTTATTCGGCTCGGCGTTGCGATCGACTCGATCGGCGCGAAACGGGTCGCTCTCGATACGCTGGAAGCTTTATTTGGCGGCTTTTCCAACCTCGCGATTCTGCGCGCGGAACTGCACCGACTCTTCGAGTGGCTCAAGGCGCGCGGCATCACCGCCGTCATAACCGGAGAACGCGGCGACGGCGCATTGACACGACACGGCCTCGAGGAATATGTCTCCGACTGCGTTATCCTCCTCGACCACCGCGTCGTGAACCAGCTGAGCTCACGACGCCTCCGCATCGTCAAGTATCGCGGCACGCTTCATGGCACGGATGAATATCCTTTCCTGATTCTCGAAAAGGGTATATCGGTTGTTCCCATCACCTCGGTGACCCTTGATCACAAGGCGTCCAGCGGGGTGATTTCGAGTGGTGTGCCTTCCCTCGACAAGGCGCTCGGTGCCGGTGGCTTTTACCGGGCCAGCACTATTCTGATTTCGGGCGACGCTGGAACCGGGAAAAGCAGCGTCGCCGCGCATTTCGTCGCGGAAGCGGCCCGCCGTAAGGAACGCTCACTCTATGTCGCGCTGGAAGAATCGGAAAGTGAGATCGTCCGCAATGCGAGCTCGATAGGGGTCAAACTACGTGGCGCTGTCAAGGACGACCTGCTCCGGTTTCACGTCACGCGACCAACGGCCTATGGCCTCGAAATGCATCTGGCCACGATCCACGAGGCCGTCATCGAATATCGTCCAACGGTCGTTGTCGTCGATTCAATGACGAGCCTGATCTCGATGGGGACGTACAACGAGGTCGCTGCAGTCTGCGTACGCTTGGTGGATTTTTTAAAAATGAATGGCATCACCCTGTTTATGACCGGGTTGACCCATTCGGGCCCCGTCGGCCAGTCGACGGTTGTAAACGTCTCATCCATTGTCGATGCGTGGCTTTCGGTACGTAACGCCGAAACCAACGGCGTCCGATCGCGGAAACTGTCGATCATCAAAGCTCGCGGCATGTCCACTTCCGATTGCACGTACCGTTTCCTCATGTCCAAGCGCGGGATCGAGATACAAGGAGGATTTCACGTCCTCGTCGTCGACATGACGCGCACCGCGGCCCAAGTGCCGCCGACGCAAACCTCGCAAAGCCGCCGCGCACGTCCTGTTTCTCTACATCGCGGGCGAGACAGTAAGGTCGCGGGCGGCGCTCGTCAACCTCAAGCGGATCTGCGAGGAGCACCTCGCCACGGGAGCGGGCTATCGAATTGAGGTCATCGATTTGATCAAGAACCCAAAGCTGGCAAAAGAACATCAGATATTGGCGTTGCCTACTGTCGTCCGGCAGCTTCCTTCGCCGATGCGGAAGATCATTGGCGATCTGTCCGACACGGAGAGGGTCCTGGTCGGTCTTGATCTCAAACCCGATCGATGAAGCCAACACAGCACAAACCACGCGCGGGAATGCGGGGGCGCCCTCCTCAACCAGCGAAGGCGTCCACGTCGGCCCTTCGCGGATCCGATGCATCGCGGGATGAGGCCGAAGAAACGCTTGCTGCGATACGTGCCGGCCAAGTCGATGCCCTGGTGATCGAATCGGACAAGGCCCACTCGTTGTACGCACTCAAGACATTCGACGAAATTGAACGCACGGAAACTGCGCTGCAATTGAGTAGCGCAGAGATAGCCCGTTCAGAGCAACGCGCGCATGCGCTTATGGAGGAGCGCGAGCGCCTCTTTCAGGACATGCACGACGGGTGTATCCAGTCCATCTACGCCGTCGGTCTCAATTTGGAAACTTCTTTGCGCTTGGTCGAAACCAACCCAAAGAAAGTCAGTCAGGTGATCGCGGAGTCCTCTGCAACTTTAAACCTGGTCATTCACGAGTTAAGGGCTTTTATCAACGGCCGAACACCAGGCATCGAGTCGCGCGAAACTCTGCGGACCGAAATTGAACGAGTGGCGAACGCCGCAAAGAACCACGGACTTGACGTCGCAGTCAGTATAGAAGACGACGCGATGCGATCATTATCCGCGGACCAGGCGCTCCATATGCTGCAAATCTCCCGCGAAAGCATCAGCAATGCTGTCCGTCACGCGAAAGCGCAGCGCGGACGGGTAAGCCTTCGGCTTGTCAAAGCCGGCGTTCGTCTGGAAATCAGAGACGATGGCATCGGATTCGACCCAGGCGCCGTTTCCGGTACGGGATTGGGACTCCATCACATCGATGCCCGCGCACGAAAAATGGGCGGCAAGGCTCACGTTCACTCTCGCCCGGGCAAAGGCACGAAAGTAGTGGTTGACCTCAGCATCGGCGATAGCGGAGGGGCACTTGGCACGATCTAAGATTCGGTTGATGCTTGTCGATGATCACGAAGTGGTCAGGCTGGGCCTGAAAACGCTGTTCAGTCAGTCGGATTCCATTTCCGTCATCGGCGAGGCGGCAACGGTGACGCAAGCCATAAGCGTCGCAGGCAAACTGAATCCTGACGTCATATTGATGGACTTGCGTCTCCCGGACGGGACGGGAATCGAGGCTTGTCGGGAAATCCTGTCGGCGAATCCGAGGGTGAAAGTGCTGTTCCTGACATCACATTCGGACGACGAGGCGGTATTCTCAACCGTTGCGGCAGGAGCGTCGGGATATTTGCTCAAGGAGATCGGCGCTACGGCTTTGGTTGCGGGCATCGAGAGCGTCAACCGAGGCGAGTCCATTCTCGACGCGAAAGTCACCCAGCCCGTGCTGCAGCGGATGACGGCGCTGGCGCGAGAAGTCGTTCTGGCCAAACCTCAACCGGCAGACACCCTGTCGAGCCAAGAGCGGCGTGTCCTCGCCTTGGTCGTCGACGGCAAGACGAACAAGGAAATCGCGAAGGCCCTCGGGTTAAGCGACAAAACCGTCAAGAATTATTTAAGCAACGCGTTTCAAAAACTCAGAATAAACCGTCGGGCGCAAGCAGCTGGGGTTCTCGGATCGCGCGGCCTGTAACGGACCGCGCGAGGCTATCGCCAGACTAGCGTTTCTTGGTTTTTCCAGCCCCGCCGGGAGCTTTCTTGTCGTTCTTCTGTTCATTCTTCGTCTGCGCAGCGCCTTTTGTGTTGCCTGCTTTTGCTTTCATGGATGACTCCGATGGCTACCGCATAGCGCGGCGACTCGAATGCTGCTCTGGTTGTCGCGTGCGTAACATCAGACTGTTGCCGATTCTCGTGTAGGAGCCCGGTCGGCGTCGCCTTCCCGTGTCCGCCTTGTAATCTTCGCGATCTCACTTACAATCCTTGCGGACATCGGCTGCGCACTGGCGGAATCCGTCGGGCGATGCTGCGCGAGCCCGAAATATGCGCGCGTTTTCATATGTTGTATGTACGGGACTCTTTGAGTAGAGAGCGACTCCTTGAACAGCATTGCCGAAGCCGCCGCGCAAGCATTCAGGCTTATCGTCGCCGCCGATCCGAACGTCGTCCGAATCGCACTGCTGAGTCATCGAGATCAGCTTAGCCTCGGTCACGATGGCTTGCATCCTCGGTCTGCCGCTCGGCGCCGCCATCGCGGTAAACGAGTTTCCCGGCAAGCGACTGGTCGTCGTTTTACTCAATGGACTGATGGGGCTGCCGCCGGTCGTCGTCGGCCTGTTTGTCTACCTGATGTTTTCACGCGCTGGCCCGCTCGGCACGTTCGGAATCCTGTTCACGCCGACGGCGATGGTGGTCGCACAGACGATCCTCATTGCGCCGCTGATGGCCGCATTGTCGATGCAGGTGGTCGCTGATGCATGGCTGGAATACCGCGAGCAACTGCGCTCGCTCGGTGAAACCAAGCTTGGCGCTGCCGCGACGCTTCTTTGGGACCTGCGCTTTACCCTTGTAACGATCGTGATGGCTGGTTTCGGTCGTGCGTCATCGGAAGTCGGCGCAGTCATCATCGTCGGCGGCAACATCGACGGTGTAACGCGAGTGATGACCACAACCATTGCCCTGGAGACAAGCAAGGGAGACTTGCCCCTGGCCCTCGGGCTGGGGTTCATCCTGCTGATCCTTGTTCTCACCATCAATGCCGGCGCCCAGATCGTCAAGGAAATGGCGCAGCGGCGGTATGGATGACGCTCGGCGTGGAAATGCGTGCCCCGCTCTCGCTGTTGCCTCTATGCCTCACCGACGTCGTGTTCTCTGTCGGGCCGCGGCGAATCATCGATGGCATCTCGATGAGGCTCGACGCCGGGTTGCGCACCGTCATTCTCGGGGCGAATGGGGCGGGTAAGAGCGTGCTCTTGCGGCTCTGCCACGGGTTGCTCAAGCCAACCAGTGGCAGCATTGCGTGGAATGCGCCAGAGATGCCAGGCGGCCCGCGTCGCCAAGCGATGGTGTTCCAGCGCCCTGTCATGCTCCGCCGTTCTGCGCTCGGCAATGTAAGCTTCGCATTGCAACTGGCGGGAGTTTCCCTTGCACAACGAAGGGATCGTGCGATGGAAGCACTGCGCAGAGTTGGCCTGGAGGCGTTCGCCAGTCACTCGGCACGCATTCTTTCGGGCGGCGAACAGCAACGGCTTGCACTGGCGCGGGTGTGGGCATTGCGACCGGAAGTCCTCTTCCTCGACGAACCTACTGCGAGCCTCGATCCCGGCGCCACGCACGAGGTCGAGAATGTGATTGCCGCTTTGCACGCCGCCGGAACAAAGATCGTGCTGGTAACTCACAATCTGGGGCAGGCCCATCGCCTGGGGGACGAAATACTGTTCCTGCACCAAGGCCGACTCGTGGAACGGGCGCCGGCCGACCACTTCTTGAGGCATCCTAGCTCGTCCGAAGCAGCTACATTTCTGGAAGGAGAATTGCCGTGGTAATCAGCCGTCGTAGCTTCGTTGCACTGATCCTCATGTTGTGCGCCCTCGCCGTCAACGCGCAGGAACGGTTTATCACGGTCGCGTCGACGACGTCGACCGAACAGTCGGGCTTGTTTGGTTACCTGCTACCGATCTTCCAGGAGAAGAGCGGAATCCAGGTCCGAGTTGTCGCGCTGGGAACAGGCCAGGCTCTCGACCTCGCGCGGCGTGGCGATGCCGACGTCGTGTTTGTGCACGCGAAGGCCGCTGAAGAAAAATTTCTGGCTGAAGGCGAGGGCGTGAAGCGCTATCCGGTGATGTACAACGACTTCGTGCTGATCGGGCCGAAGAGCGATCCTGCCGGCATCGCCGGCGGCAAAGATATCCTCGAAGCATTGAAGAAAATTCGCACCGCCCAGGCGCCGTTTGTTTCGCGGGGTGACAGGAGCGGCACGCATATGGCGGAGCTCGCGCTATGGCAGGACGCGGGTATTGACCTCGACAAGAGCAAAGGGCCGTGGTATCGGGACACGGGCCAGGGCATGGGACCGGCGCTGAACACCGCATCGTCGATGAATGCCTATCTCCTCGCCGATCGCGGCACCTGGCTCGCGTTCAAGAACCGCGGCGAACTCACCATTCTGGTCGAAGGTGACAAACGCCTCTTCAATCAGTATGGCGTGATGCTGGTCAACCCGGAAAAACATCCGACGGTGAAGAAGGAACTCGGACAAACATTCATCGATTGGTTGGTTTCGCCGGAGGGACAGAAGGTGATCGCCGGTTACAAGATCGGTGGCGAGCAGCTTTTTTACCCCGACGCCGACCGGCCCGGCGTATGAATGTGCGGGACGACCACGTCGCCCGCGACGCGGAGAACTTTTCGCTCGTCCTGGGTGGCCCGCTCTACCAACTGCTGCGCCGGGCGCACCTGTCCGATGATGCGCTGCAGATGGTGCGCCAGCGTGTAGTCGTCATCGCGCTATTGACCTGGTTACCACTTCTCATTCTCTCCGCGCTGGAAGGGCACCTATGGCCTGGCAGCACAGCAGTGCCGTTCTTTTTCGATTTGGAAGTTCACATCCGATTCCTGGTGGTGGTGCCGTTGCTTGTCGTCGCCGAGCTCGTCGTACACCAGCGTCTGCGCCCCGTCGGACTCGGATTCCTCGAGCGCAACTTGATTCCCGAGCCTGCGCTCGCGCGGTTCGACGCCGCGTTGCGGTCAGCCTACGGATTGCGTAACTCGGTGTTGGCCGAAGTGCTGCTGATCGCGGCGGTGTATGCCATCGGTGTGCTGATCGTCTGGCGCCACTACACTGCGCTCGATACGGCGACTTGGTACGCCACACCATCGGCTTCCGGCTCCAAGCTGTCGCTCGCTGGTATGTGGTACGGCTACGTGAGCCTGCCGCTCTTCCAGTTCCTTCTTGTCCGCTGGTATTTCCGCTTGTTCATCTGGGCGCGGTTCCTCTGGCAGGTCTCGCGCATCGAGCTCTTGATCGTTCCGACGCATCCGGATCGCTTCGGCGGTCTGGGATTCCTGTCGGCCACGGTCTACGCGTTCGCGGTGCTCCTCGTCGCGCACGGCGCCATGCTCGCCGCGCAGCTGGCCAGCCGCATCTTTTTCCTCAACGCCTCGCTCGTCGAATACAAGATCGAGATCGCGGTAATGGTTGCCTTTCTATTGTGCGTGGTCTTCGCTCCGCTGCTCGTATTCGCGCCGCAGCTTGCCAGCGCGAAGCGGAACGGTCTTCGCGAGTACGGCACGCTGGCCGAGCGCTACGTGCGTGAGTTCGATGTCAAATGGCTGCGTGGCGGCGCGGCTGCCAGCGAGCCACTCGTCGGCAGCGCCGACATCCAGTCGCTCGCCGATCTGAACAACAGCTTCGAGGTAGTGCGAGGCATGCGGATCGCACTGGTGACCAGGGACGCCCTGATCCAGCTCGGAGCCGCTGTGCTGGTGCCGATGGCGCCGCTCGCGCTGACGATGATGCCAATCGAGGAGATCGCGAAGCGGCTGTTCGGCATGGTGTTTTAGACGGCGGGCCGCGGGCGATTCGACTTACTTCCCCCCTTTCACTCTCCTGGCCCGCGGAACGAAACGAGCCGCGCGGCTCAGCGAGCGTTGTAATAGGTGTACGACACCGGTGCCGCGGCGCGCTGACGATAGACGGACGGATCGTATGTCGGCGCGTCGTATGTGGCCGGCGGCTCGTAGTAACCTTGCGGCGGCGTATCCGTCGGGGCAGGCCGCGCATTGTTGCTGTACTGCTGCGGCGCTCGCTGCGCGTAATGGTCAGGTGCCACCGATGATTCGTGCTGTGGCGCGCTGTATCCCTGCGGCGCATCCTGCGGCGCGTATCCCTGCGGCGCGTATCCCTGCGGCGCGTATCCCTGCGGCGCGTATCCCTGCGGCGCGTACCCCTGCGGCGCGTATCCCTGCGGGGCATAATACTGTTGTTGCGGAGCGTAGTAAGGCGCTGGGGCCGACGGTGGCACGTAGGTCGAGTAGGCGACCGCGTTGCCGATCGCGACGAACGGAGCCGCGACCAGCGCGGCTGCGGTCCCAACGACGGCCGCAGCGGCCGCGACTGGCCACCACACCCCACCGTACCAATAACCGCCGCCAGCATGACCATAGGCAACGTGATACCCGCCGCCGTGATACCCACCATGGTGCGACGAACCGTGCGACCAATGGGCGCCGCCTGCAAGCGCGGACGACATCGGCGCAAGCGCGAGCGCTCCCGCGACGAAGCCAACAGATACGACTCGAATCTTCTTCATTGCGACTCCTGACGAATTTGTGAGCAAGGATGCCCGTACAATTTCAACATAGCAGCAATCCTGCTATATGTAACGGTGCTGTTGCGTCTAGTTACAATAAAACGGCCCCGAAGGTCGTCCAGGGCTCGCTTACGATCGCGGTCAAGAATGATATTTCCAGAGACAGCGGACCAGCCCAAGCAGTTCCGTCAGAGAAAATCGTCGAGCGGCAGCAACGAAAGCAAGTCGGATTTCATTCCCTTCATCAGATTGCCGCTCGGTTCGCTCGTCAGGGCGACTAGCTTGCCGTTTTCCTCGGTGCGCCAGATCAATCCCTGATGTCCGCTTGCGTCGGCGGAGGCAAGCTCCGGCATGTAGCAATTTGCCGGCCGCGCGATCGCGTCGAAGCGCGCGATTGCCTGGCGCGCAAGCTCGGGACTATCCACCAGCACCCCGATCTCGGTGTTGAGCTTGAGCGAGCGCCGATCGAAGTTCATCGATCCGATGAACACACGGCGCCGATCGAGCACGAACACTTTGGCGTGGAGCGCGAACTGTCCGCCGCTGGGACTATTCAGGCTGCCGCCGCCGCGCGCGTTCGAGTCGCCAAGGACCGGCCGCACCTCATACAAGTCGATGCCGTCCTTGAGCAAGGGCTCGCGATATTTTTGATAGGCGGAATGGACAATGGGCTCGTCCGTCGAGGCAAGTGAATTGGTGAGGATTCGCACATGCACGCCGCGATCGCGCAATCCGGCGAGCAGCTTCATGCCGCCGTCGCCCGGCACGAGATAAGGCGACACGATGAGAAGCTCGGACCGAAGATCCTTGATTGCCGCGACGAGCGGGCGGCGCATGAGCGTCCCGGCCTCCTCGCCGTCCTGAACCTTGCTTTTTTCCGGGCTGTCGTACAGCAATTCGCCTTTAGCCCAAATCAGTCCCTTGCCCGCGAGGAGCGGGGCCAGCGGATCGCCTGCGTCCAGTCGTTGCACATATGGCGAACCGGACATCTTCGAGGAGTTTTGCGCGAGCGTCTCGCGGTACCCGTCGAGCGTCTTGGCGGAGGGCTTGCCGAATGTCAGCGCTTCGATCGGAATAGCGAGATCGCTGTTCCAGAAGCTATCGAAGCTCTTCGAGATCGGGCGCACCAGCGGGCCCACGGCCACGACGTCGAAGTCGCCGAACTCCGTCTGGCTACTTGCCTGAAAATACTCGTCGCCAATGTTCCGTCCGCCAAGAATCGCCACCGAGTTGTCGGCGACGAACAACTTGTTATGCATCCGGTAGTTGAGCCGAGTGGAATCGACGGTGCCCTCGACGTAGCGCATGAAATCGAACGTGCCACGCGCGAAGAACGGATTGAAGGTGCGGATCTCGACGTTGGGATGCGCCGCCAGCGCCATTATGGGGCGATCGCGCGCGTTGTCATCGGTGTCGTCAATCAGTATGCGTACGTGGACGCCGCGGTCAGCTGCGCGCAGCACGTTCTCCATGAGCAGCTTGCCGGTCTCATCGTTTTGGATAGCGAAGTACTGCAGATCGAGTGTGCGTTCAGCCGCGCGCGCCAACTCGGCGCGCAGCAGAAATCCGTCCACGCCCTGTGCGACCAGTCTGAAGCCGGTGAGGGCCGGGTGCGCGCGTGACTGTTGTTCCGTCTGCTTACCTAAGCGTGTCGTCTCAGGATGCGTCAATGCAACCGATTCCTGCTTCGGGTAGTAGCTTCCGGGCACGGTCGCGCACGCGCTCAGAAGCAAAAGCGCGACCAAAGACGCGGAAAGCCAGTTAAGGCGCCAGCGGAGAGAGTCCACAATAATGCTAACCGTTGCAAATGGCATACCAGCTAAGGCGAGGGTTTCAATTCAGCAGTCTTCATAACGATCTGCGTGATGGGCCCGCATTTCGCTTGCAATAGTTACCAATCGCGGGGCGGCGCCGGTGCAAATCCGGCGAGAATTACGTCATTTGTACCGCCGTCGCGTCGCCGCGCAGGGCTGGCCGACTCCGAAGCGCGCGAGTGGATGGGTCGTCGACGGCCCTGTTTCCGGACAAACAAGCGAGTCCGCGAAGTGATCGCAGTGCCAGCAGCGATGCGGTTCGCAACGCTGCATGCTCTCGCCTGCCCCCATTCCTACAAGGATTTCAGCGTGCGGCTGATTTTTCTTTGTGGGCGGTCAACTTCATAGTTCGCAGCGCGTACTCACGCGTTTAACTATAGGAGGTTTTCATGACCAAATTACTCCGCTCCGCATGCTGCATTGGGATACTGGCACTTTCTTCGCAGGTCTTTGCCGAAAATGTTCAATCGGGTAACCCCGATCAAAGTTCGTTTACCGGATGGATGGGAGGGTACGCGACCCAGAACAACGGCCGCATCACACGGAAAGCGTACATGGATGAAGCTGGGCGGCGGTGGGATGCAATGGACAGGGATAGACAAGGACTGACCATCGACCAGATCCATCGTATGTACGGCTATGGACCCGTGCCGACGAACAGCGTCGACTCCGCCCCAGGCCGCGCGGGAACCGCGCCCAAAGGTGGTTGAGCGTCTGGACGGTTAGCGCGCGCGGTTGCGCGCTTATCAATGTTGGCGGGCCGCAGCAGCCATCTTCGCTCGCGGCCCCGCTACTGCATGCCCCGCCGTCAGATGTCGCTCAGGAACGATTTCGGACTTGGTATAGCCCGATCGCGCGCAGCTAGGCGGACTTGTCCCGCAATGGAATCAGACGGCGACTGATACCCGCGGAGTCTAGAGCGGCGAGACACTTTGCATCTGGTCGTCCCCTGGAGTTGATGTGGCCCCTACTAAGAGCAATGCAAGCAAGGAAACGAAGTGTGCGCATCCGGATTGCAAATGCACGGTAAACGCTCCAGGACAATATTGCAGCATCTTGTGCAAGAACCAGTCCGAACAGGGTGCGGAAGGGACCTGCAGCTGCGGCCACGCGGAATGTCTCGAATAAGGATGCGCTGCTGACGGTGCGACCTTAAATTTATTTGGAACCCATGAAACCGTTTTTCGACCGACCGGACGCTGAGGGCTCAAGGCGCGATGTGGCCTCGGCTGAAGCGAGCGGGGACGATGTATCGTCAGTGGACATCGCAAGGCGCCAATTCTTGCAACGCACGGCTGCGGTCGCCGTCACCGCGGGTGCGCTCCAGCACGGCGTCGCCTATGCCGCGGCCGGCGGGGACGCAGTCAACGGTGAAACTTTGCGCGCCATGGGACCTGCGGCGATCCCCGTTCACTTGAACGTCAACCGACATCCTTACACGCTTTCGCTCGAACCCCGCGTAACCCTCTTGGACGCCCTGCGAGAGCATGTCGGCCTCACCGGTACCAAAAAGGGATGCGACCGAGGTCAATGCGGCGCCTGCACGGTTATCGTCGACGGAAGAAGAATCAATTCATGCCTGACCTTGGCGGTCATGCAGCAAGGAACTACGATTACCACCATCGAGGGGTTGGCGATCGAGAACAAGTTGCATCCCGTGCAAGAAGCCTTCATCCGAAACGATGGCTTCCAGTGCGGTTTTTGCACGCCAGGGCAGATTTGCTCTGCGGTCGCAATGTTGGAAGAAGCAAAGAACGGCATGCCCAGCGCGATGACCGCGCAATTGGGTCGGGCGGCTTCGGTCGACTTGCAGCCGGCAGAGATTCGTGAGCGTATGAGCGGCAATATTTGTCGCTGCGGCGCGTACGCCGGAATCGTCGCCGCAATAAGCGAAGTCGGTCGATCCGCTCTCTGAGCGACCGGTCCCAATGGACGCGTTTTCTTATGCCCGACCCACTGATGTCGACACCGCGGTCATGGCACTGCGCGACCCGCGTGCACGGGCTATCGCTGGCGGGACAAACCTGCTGGACCTGATGAAAGGCGGGATTGAGCGTCCGTCCATTGTCGTCGACATTACCCGCCTGCCATTGGCAGAGATTGCAGACACAAAGGCCGGCGGTTTGCGCATCGGCGCCCTGGTTCGCAATAGCGACCTGGCGAGTGACATGCGCGTACGTGAACGATATCCATTGTTGGTGCAGGCGTTGCTGGCCGGCGCGTCGCCACAGTTGCGCAACATGGCCACGGTTGGCGGCAATCTGATGCAACGCACGCGGTGCTACTACTTCGCTGACATCGCGTTCCAAAAATGCAACAAGCGATCACCTGGCTCCGGGTGTGCGGCACGAGACGGCTTCAATCGTGCGCATGCCATCTTCGGCTCGAGTGAGAAGTGCGTCGCCGTCAACCCCTCGGATATGTGCGTTGCTTTGTACGCGCTCGACGCTATCGTTGAAGTCAAAGGAGCGAACGGCGTTCGGCGCATTCCAATCGGCGATTTTCATCGACTTCCCGGAAACTCTCCGGAACGCGACACGAATCTAGACACTGGCGAGCTGATCGTGGCGGTTGAGCTTCCACCTTCAAATTTTTCCAGCAACGCTCATTACGTCAAAGTGCGGGATCGCGCCAGCTACGCGTTCGCTCTGGTTTCGGTCGCCGCCGCATTGCGTATCCAGAATGGCATTGTGTCCGACGCCCGGCTGGTCATCGGCGGCGTGGCCCACAAACCTTGGCGCGCGCTCCGGTCCGAGACACAGTTGCTCGGTTCGCCTCTTAGTGCCGTCAGCGTTGCCGCGGCAAGCGCCACCGCAATCGAGGGTGCGCAGCCACTGCAAGACAACGCATTCAAAATCCAACTGACGCGCGCATCCGTGGACCGGGCACTTCGCAATGCCGGCGGGATCGCATGAACTCGACCGAGTCCAAATGGATCGGTCAGCCACTTGATCGCACGGACGGCGCGCTCAAGGTAACCGGAAGCGCGCGCTACGCCGGCGACGTAACATTGCCGGGGCTGTGCCACGCCGTGTTGGTTCAAAGTACGGTTGCGCAGGGAAGAATCGTCGCCATGGATGTAACGCGCGCGGAACACGCTCCTGGAGTCAGGCTCGTAATGACGCACGCGAATGCGCCGCGCTTGCCGGACGGAGGACGCGCGGCGGTAAATCCCCCTGCCGGGCGGGTACTGTCCTTGCTGCAAGATGACGTGGTGCATTATCACGGACAACCGATCGCGGTGGTCGTTGCGGCTTCGCTCGAACAGGCCACTACAGCGGCGTCGTTGTTGCGCGTAACTTATTCGACGGTCGCGGCAACGCTGAATTTCGATCAGGCGAAGTCCAACTCATACCAGCCCAAGAAGGCCGGGCAGGCGGATGCGGACAAGGGCTGGGGCGACGCAAAGGCTCCGCTTGCTGCGGCCGCGGCCACGGTCGAAGCAACCTATTCGACCCCGATGCAAACCCACAACCCGATGGAGCCGCATGCGACCGTCGCGCACTGGGAAGGCGCACATCTGACCTTGTATGACTCGACTCAGTACATTACCGGTGTTCAGAAAACCGTGGCGAAGGTTCTCGGCATCGATCCAGAGGCGAGTGAGAGTCGTATCGCCATTTGTCGGTGGCGGCTTTGGCTGTAAGGGGTCGGTGTGGTCGCATGTGGTGCTTGCCGCAATGGCCGCGCGAAAGTTGCAGCAACCCGTCAAGCTCGTGTTGACACGCCCGCAGATGTTTGGCCCCGTCGGTGGCCGTCCACAAACGGAGCAGCGGATAGTGCTGGGCGCGCAAGCGGATGGACAGCTGACCGCGATGCAACACGAAGTCGTCTCGCATACGTCAGCGATCGAAGATTTCGTTGAGCCGTCCGCCATGGTCACCCGCATGCTCTATGCGTGTCCGAACGTGAGCACGGCTCATCGTCTGACACAGTTGAATGTCGGGACGCCGACATTTCAGCGCGCCCCAGGCGAAGCGACGGGGTCCTTCGCACTCGAAGTGGCCATGGACGAACTGGCCTACAAACTCGGCATTGATCCGCTGGAACTGCGTGAACGCAACTACGCGGAAACGGAACCGGAGAGCGGGAAGCCCTTTTCAAGCAAACAGCTGCGCGATTGCTACCGCGACGCGGCCGCGCGTTTTGGCTGGAGCACGCGCCCTCCCCGACCACGGTCGATGCACGACGGTCCGCTGCTTCGCGGCTGGGGAATGGCAACGGCTACATATCCAGCGAACCGTTCGCCGGCATCCGCGTCAGCGGTATTGTTTCCCGACGGGTTGGTGATGGTTAAATCAGGCTCGCAGGATATCGGCACCGGCACATATACGGTGATGACTCAGGTGGCCGCGGAAACCTTAGGCATGCCAATCCATACCGTCCGCTTCGAGCTCGGGGACACGACGTTTCCGGAAGCGCCGGTGTCGGGAGGGTCGACCACAGCGGCGAGTGTTTCTCCCGCGGTGCAAGCCGCGTGTCTTGCCTTGCGCCAACAAATCGCTGCATCCGCGGTCGCAGACCGCGCGTCTCCTCTTTATGGCGCCGCCGTGGATCAGATCGATTTTGTCGACGGCTGGCTCTCCTTACGCGCCTCATCCACCAAAGAGCGAGTCGCGAGCGTCGCAGCTCGGCAGGGGAAACCAATAGAAGCCAATGCGCATGTCGGGCCAGGCGACGAAAAATCCCAGCACTCGTTGCATTCGTTCGGCGCCGTCTTCGTGGAAGTCGCCGTAGATGAAGATATTGGACAAATACGCGTACCGCGAGTCGTCGCTACCTATGATGTCGGCCGCCTCCTGAACGTTAAGACCGCTCGCAGTCAAATCCAGGGCGGCATTGTGTGGGGAATAAGCCTCGCTCTGCAGGAGCACTCAATACTCGATTTGAACACCGGCAGATTCGTCAACGCCAATCTGTCGGAGTATCACGTACCGGTCAACGCTGACATTCAGAGCTTGGAAGTCAATTTCATCGAAGTACCTGATCTAATCTTTAACCCTCTCGGCGTACGCGGTGTCGGAGAAATCGGTATCACGGGTGTGGCGGCCGCCATTTGTAATGCTCTCTACCACGCCACAGGCGTGCGTGTCCGCCAACTGCCCATTACCGTGGACAAGTTGTTGTCTTAGGGATCAGCTGGTCGTCACCCTCACGCTCCTTCCAGCGGTTGATCGACTGTCGCCGTCGGTGTCCGCCACAAGTAAAAACGCCGCGACGAGTCGCGGCGTTTCTTCAGCAGTCGATGCCGTCACGGTCCGGGCCAGTTTCCGTGGGAGTGACCTGAGTTTCCCCCGTGAGTGCCTTGTCCATTGTCTCCTTGCCCATTGTCTCCCTGCTTACCGCCTCCTTCGCCTTGGTTGGGCGCGGGCAGGATGGTGCCGTACAGTCCGTCGCTTTCGCCGTTGGGCCCAGCAGCGAAGAAGAGTGCGTTGGCAGGTTGACCGCGGAAGTTGTTGCCGAAGGCGATACCCCAAAGTCCATCGATCGCGAGTACCTGACCATTGCCGGTGCGCAACTGACCCGCAAAGTTGTTCTTCTTCGTATCGAAGGCGCTGATCGTGCCGTCGCCAAAGTTGGCGACCAGCAACATACTGCTGAATTTGCCGAAGTCGGCCGGTGCGAACGCCATGCCCCACGGCGCGTTGAGCTTGCCGCCAGTGGCGACGCGTTCGATCAGGAAACCGTCTGCGTCGAACGCGTCGACAATACCAAGCCCTGGGCCCGCAGTTTCATCGTGGTCGCCAGCCATGTGAAAGGCGTAGGAGACGTAGAGGTTGCCCTGAAGACTCAGGATGTTAAACGGGGCATAGCCTGGCGGAAGGTTCGGATCCACGAAGCCGCCCGGAACGCTCGTCGGCATGAAATTGTGGTCGAACACCTGGATTTTGCCGTTGAAGAGATCTGCGGCAAACAAGCGAAAATCCGTTGCGCCGTCACCGGCGATGGCGATGCCCTTGTACACACCGTTGGTGGTCGCCGTAGACGGTATGGTCACTGCGGTAGAGCCGCAGCTACCTTTCCACGCGGCAATGACTCCGTTTTCCGTGGCCCAAAGAAACGTCGCAGCGGACGCGGCAGTGCCTGCGGGACAGACGATTTGAAAGTCGGTAGCGGACGGGTTAAACGTTATGCCGGTCGGTGCGCCGCCGGGAATAGTTACGACCAGTGGTTGTGGCGGACTGCCGACGAGAATTGGATTTCCGTCGCCGTCGTAGACCGTCGACACGCCGGTGGTGTTGTCCGAAACCCAAACCGGGGTCGTCGGACCGAACACGAGGCCCCAGCCGTTCTTGAGATTGAGATCCGTATGGTCGGCCCCGCCCGCCAGATCCGAAACGAGATTGTGAACGATGTAATTCCCGGGATCCGCGACGACCGCCGCGCTCACCACCATCCCGAGAGCGAACGCGGTAAGTCGGAGAGCGCGTCGCGCGAAGGAAGAAGCTGAATTGTTCATGGGAGCTCCGATGTAGAAATTTTACAAACGTAGCCCGGCACACGCCGGCACCGACGCGCGCCCCTCCCTCGCACTCGACGCACGCGCGTGCGTCTGCTGTTTCAAACAGGGGATCTACACTCGTTATTCCGACGCGAATCGACTTTGCAATGTCAGTTATTCGTCAGCGATCGTGCCGACCGGAATGTCATCACAGACGTTCGCGCATCGCGCCTCAACGCCAAAAACAACAGGCGTGGAAACGCCTGTTGTCAAAGTCAGATACCTTTGGAGGTGAAACGTCTGACAACACCGACGGACAGCTTATTGACGGCCGGCAAATGAGATTGGGTAAGCGGAACTACGAACCGTCAACATTGGATCGGCCGGCTCGATGCCTGCGGGAACATTGTTCGGGATGAACATGGTTACTTTGTCCGTTGCCGCCTGGTCAGGAACTAAACGGGAAATGGTGATGGTTCCGAGTTTGACGAGTTGGCGGCTCTCCGGCCACGCGACAGACGGATCGGCGATAGCGTCGCCCGCTGCCGCGATCTGCGCGTACCAGTCGTAGACGACCGGACCGGTGGAAATGCGCGCTGTGATTTCCTCGGCCAAGTAGTTGGGTCCTTTGCTCTTTAGAGCGGCTGAATCGAGAAATTGCTCGCCTGCCCGAGGAACAAACCGATACCGCACAAACTGTGACTGCCCCGACGCGCTCGTAAACTTGAACGAGTTGACTCCGAAATAGGCCAAGGTTCCGTAGCTAACGGGTGCCGGTTTTTGTGTCGTCAGAAACGTCTTGGCGATCGGGTGCGTCGCTAGAAATTGATCAATATCAGTGGGTTTTTTCGCCTCGGGCCCACTCGTCCCGATGGCACGCAGCAGATAACCAAACTCGTTAGCGTTGGCCGTGGGAAATCCGTTGAAGCTGTGCGCAACTATATCCATGCTCGCATCACCGGGAAGCTTGAACTTGATCGCAAGGCCTCGGGGATTGGCGTCGCCGACCGTATCCGGAATCTCCGGAATCCCAGTGAAATCCGAGAAACGCGCCGTGATCGGAACGGTGCCGCTGCTGAACACCGCTGCCTTCGCAAGGCGCTGAGCGTCTTTGGACGGAGTAAACGTACCCGTGAGCAGAATGCCTTTCGCATGCACTGCGCGAGCGTGCTGGACGCCGAACGCGCTGTGAAGGGCATCGACCATTTCTTGGGGGCTGTCGCGCAACGGTTCGTTCGAAGCGGTCTGCGCGTAGCCAGTCGTTGCGAGACCAAGGGTGGAGATTACGGCGACGCCAATCACTCGAGTTCCGAAGGCGGTCTTTATCACGTGGATTCCTCATCAAGGAGTTAAACAGAGAAGGATGCTCAGACGCCCCTCGTTGCTTGAGCTTGACGACGCGAGGGCACTACGTACAAGTGTCGCCGGGCGGCTGAGCTTTCGGCTCGCGACAGGAGCAGTTGGCGAGAGGAACGCACCAAGAAAACGCCGCTCGTCGCACGCCTCAATACTTGCGTACCCCGGACTTCGCGTCTTTCACCGTCACGTCATGGTTTGTCGAATACGGACATATAATCGAGGCGTGCCGAGGCAAGACTGGAGCCCTGCGGCACCCTCCCCCGATGACGCCTTTCGACATACGCCCTCACGCTTGCGCATTCTTTTCCTCCGCGGAGGAGCAAGATCGCGTGCTCTCCGACTTCGTCGGAGACGGAATTCGGCGTGGGTATCAGGTGATCCACACGGTGCCGCCGGCCTCTTGCGGGGCCCATGAGGCGCGATTAGTGGCTGCTGGAGTAGACATCCCACCGGCGCGCGAAAACGGCCGCTTCAAGATGCAGGATTGGAACTTGAGCCACCGTCCTGATGGCAACTTCGAGCCGCAGCGCACGCTCGACTTTTTCAGGCGCCAGGCACGCGAGGCTCTGGATCTGGGATTTCCGCAGGTGCGCTTCGTAACCCACATGGAATGGGCGCTCGAGGGCACGCCGGCCGTCGACAGCCTCCTCGAATACGAGGCGCGCGCCAACGAGGTATGGATGCGGCAGAGAAAGCGCAAGAACGCGGTCATATGCGTCTACGACTCGTCTCGCTTTGCCGCTGACTTTCTGGTCGATGTGATGCGAACGCACCCGTTCACAATCGTGGACGGACGGGTGCAAGAGAATCCGTACTACGTCGCACCCGACGAGTTCATACGCGAGCTACGCAGTCGGCCCACTGGCGCATCAACTGGGGGCCTCGCGCCTTGGCAGCTACGTCGCGTCAAGGCGCTGCTCACGGCCACCGGGGAGAATTCGATTTCCGTTCCGCGCCTGGCGGAAGAATGCGGGCTCTCGCCTCGACACTTCACCCGCGCTTTCAGCCGTTCGACGGGACTTCCGCCACACCGATGGCTCCTCGAACGAAGAGTTGAGATGGCCACGCAGCTTCTGCGCGATCCCGCCAGATCGCTGGTCGATGTTGGTCTCGCGTGTGGCTTCGCAAGCCAAAGTCATTTCACGCGGATCTTCACTGCGCGCATCGGTCGCAGCCCCGGTTCGTGGAGACGCATGCACATCTGACGTCCCGTAACGGTACTGGAGGCATTTGCCAGACGGCCATCGCTCGGGCAGCCTGTTCATCTCGCCAATCATGCCCTTGGTCGATGCGATTCCCTGATATTCCCTGATTGGGCTCGAACCATGAACTGTCGCTGGCGATGGAATATCATTGGAACGCGGCTGGCACGTAGAGTATTCCAGGGAGCCACCGTTGCCCTGCCGACATGCAGGACTCGACCAGTAGTCGGGCAAAAATCGACATGACCCGGAGGTAACACACATGTCTTCCAGACGAACCTTCTTAAAGACAGCAGGCGCCGTGACGGCGGGTATTGCCGGAGCAGCGACCGCATCGACCTCGGTCGATAAGAGTGCAACGGTCAAGAAATACAGCGGCCCTCACGAGATGCCGACCAACGTCACCCTTCTATCGATGCAAAATCCCGATGGATCGGAAACTCTGGGCGTCAAACTGGACAACGGTGCCGTACTGGATGTGCGCAAAGCCTCCCATTTGCTCGGCATCGCGGCCCCGGTGACGCTCGAGGAATTGCTCATGGAAGGTAACGCCAAGGGACTCAATAAACTCGTTGCTGCCGCGAAGACCTCACCCAAGGCCAAGACTGCGATGGTCAACGAATCATCGATTACCTTCGGCAGGCTATTCACGAATCCAGGCAAGATCGTCTGTATCGGGCTGAATTACCGGGCCCACGTTCAGGAAACGAATGAAAAGCTCCCGAGCGTGCCGATTTTGTTCAACAAGTACAACAACGCGCTCGCTGCGCACAATTGCACGATCAAGTTGCCGCCCAGGGAAGTTGCATATAAGTTCGACTACGAAACGGAGCTCCTGATCGTCATTGGAAAGAGAGCTCGCAACGTGTCTGAAGCCGACGCTCTGAACTATGTCGCAGGCTATTGCACTTCGCAAGACTTCTCCGCACGCGATCTGCAGTTGGAAACGCCGAACGTTCAATGGATGGTCGGGAAGACGCTCGATAGCTTCGGCCCGATTGGGCCTTACTTTGTGTCGGCGGACGTCCTCGGCGACCCCAACAACTTGAAGATCGAGACTCATGTGAATGGGGAGGAACGTCAATCGTCCAATACCAGTCTCATGATTTTCAATCCCCAAAAGCTGATCGCCTACATTACCAAGATGTGGACGCTGGAGCCCGGTGACATCATTTGGTCGGGGACGCCTCAGGGCGTCATTCTCGGATATCCCAAAGACAAGCAAGTATGGCTGAAGGCCGGCGATGAAATCGTGAGTACGATCGAGAAGCTGGGATCGCTAAAATTCAAGTTGGCGTAACGGCATTTAGCTCGCTCCAAGCGAAACGCTAATTGCGAAGTGAAAATAGAACGGCCCGCATCACTGCAGGCCACATGATATATCTTTGGCTCGCCAAACCGGGCAAATCTGAGCACAGTGAGCGCACAACCCTCCCAGGAACACCGGTGCCTCACCGACGTCGTTGCTCGCCACGCCGCGACGATTCCCGGCACCGCTGCTGTCATCCACGCCAACGAGCGTATTTCCTACGCGGAGCTTTGGACCGACGTCCTGCGCATGGCGCAGTGGCTCCGGAATTCGGGTGTGCGCGCGGGTGATCTTGCCGGCATTACGGTCAGGCACGAATACGACCACCTCCTGGTCTCGCTGGCTTATCGAGCTTGCTTGCTCGCAGGTTTGCCTCGCGACTAACGATCCCATGCCTGCGAGCATCCTCACGGCTCGGCGGCTGAAGATCCGCTGGCATGTTGCGAGGGCGATTCGACCGTGGTTCCCGACGCAGGCGCCATCGTGCTCGATGCGCGGGCCGTGGCCGCGACGGCGATTGCGGAAGGACGCTGCGATGTCCCGGTCGCCGCGCATGAGAAGAGCCTGGTCATCTTCGCCAACTCCGGCAGTACCGGCAGGCCCAAGCTAATGCCTTTCCGCCAGCGCAACCTCCTCGACCGCAGGTACGAGCACTCGGTCCCTCCCCGCGTGGTGCTGCTCCTGTCCTCCATCGAAAACAACGCACCGAAGGGCCGGGCTTTCATCGACTTGCTCTTTGGTGCGACGTCGGTCCTGTCTTCGACGCTGCGCAATTCGGACATCCTCCAGACATGCGCGCGGAACGCCTGCACCGAAATCCAAATGTTCACCCACAGTGCGGAAGCGCTGCTCGTGCAAGCCGAAGCCCTCCCGGGGCCGTTCCCGGTGCTGGATCACATCCGGATCGATCTCGCCGGATCGACCGTTTCGTCATCGCTTTTCGACCGATGCGTTCGGCGTGCTGCGGTCACAGACCAACATCCGGTACGGTTCGACCGAGGTCGGCACCGCCACGGTGGCCACGCGCCATCGACCGCACGGCCAACGAAGACTCGGTCGCTCCCCCCTCCCCGGCGTAGAACTGCAGATCGTTTCCCCTGCGGATCAAGTCCTCCCCGCCGGAACACCCGGCATCATCCGCATGCGGACGCCAATGATCGTCCACAGTTACCTTGACGATGAAATCGCAAACCGAAAACATTTCCGCAACAGCTGGTTCTATCCCGGAGATGAGGGAGTGGTCTCGTCCGACGGCAGGCTGGCCTTCCTCGGTCGCAGCGACGACATGATGATTCTGGCCGGCACCAATGTCTTTGCGGCCGAAATTGAGAAAAACAAGTTCTTCCCGGGCGTGAACGAAGCCGTGGCGTTTGCGGTAAGGTCCTTGGCCTACGGGGATATTCCAATCCTGGCGATTGCCGACAGTGACGGTGTGACGGAGGCAGCGCTGCTGGCATTCTGCCGGGGGCAACTGGGTTTGCACGCGCCCAAGCAGATTGTAAGACTGGCATCGATTCCGAGGACCGAGATGGGAAAACCCAAGCGCAACGAATTGAGTGCCGATTTCGAGAGGCGTCTTGCAACAAACCCTTCACGGCGAGCCCCACCATAACCTTCCCGAATATTCCGAGACGCCGGCTGCTCAATGCGTTCCTGGCGGCGCTGGGAGCGCTTGGTCCGTTCGCGCACGCGCGCGCGCCGACCGTCCCACCTTAGGATATCTCTCCCTACCCGCCGGAGGGTCGACCGATGCGATCGCACGGGTCCTGGCCGAAGAATTGGGGCGTGCTCTCGGACAGACCTGGATCGTGGAGAATTTCCCGGGTGGCAACGGAATCCCCGGGGTGCGCCGCGTGATCGACAGCGAACCGAACGGCGAAACGTCGGTCCTGGGTTACTCGGTGCTGTTCACGCTCTTTCCGCGCACGCAGGCCGCGGTCCTGACCTTTTCCCCGGACAAGGATTTGAAGTTAGTCAGCCTGATCGGAGCCCAACCCTACCTCATCGCTGCCAACGCGCTAGCGAAGGGCGACGACGTCCGCCAGTTCCTGGCGGCCGGCGATTTTTCGCGACAGCCGCTGTTCATCGGGTCGGCGGGAACCGGCGCGCCATCGCACTTCATCGCGGAACAGATCGGGAAGCTCAACAGCGTCGAGGTGACTCACGTGCAATACAAGGGCACGGCGCAAGTTGCCGTGGCGATAGCCGCCGGTGATATACCGTTGGGCATTCTGGACATAACTGCAGCGCGACCTCTTGTCGCGGCCGGCAAGGTGAAGATCCTTGGCGCGACATCCGCTCAGCGCACGCCACAGTTTGCAAATGCGCCGACGATGGAGGAGCAGGGTTATCCGGGATTCGACTACGATATCTGGCTTGGTCTGTTCGTTTCGGGCGGACGCCGGATTCGCTCGTGGTGCCACTGCATCGCGCAATGCAGGAAGTGCTGGCGAGCCCAGGCGTCAGCGACAGGCTGCGCGAAATCGGACTTACGGTTCTGCGCCTCAACCTGGACGTTCGACTTCATCGAGCGCGACTTGAACGGTGCGGCCAAGATCATTGCAGAGTCGAACTTGAAGTTCTAGTTTCATCCCGTAGCTGGCGTCGCGCATGAATCTGCGCAGAACCTTGATCTTTTCCAAGCCTGGCCCGAAGAAAGAGCGTACCCATGCAACCTGGATTTCGAGGTGAGATCAATGCAGACCATCAAGCTTAAGGCCGGCGACACGATTATTTCTCGAGGGGGAAGACGGCAACACTGCGTTCCTCGTCGTCTCCGGCTCGGTCCAGGTCAGCGTCGGCAAGGAGACGAAAGCCAAAACCGTCGCAACCCTCGTCGCTGGCGACGTGTTCGGTGAAATGGCGCTGATCGAGCCGGGTCCGCGATCAGCCACGGTCAAGGCAGTAACCGATGCCGAATGCGTGGCAACCACTTACGACGAGTTCATCCCATTGATGCAAAACGATCCGCAGCGGGCGATCACGTTCATGGGGAGTCTCGTGCGGAAGGTTCGCGAAATGAACCATTTGCTGTCCATCGCACCGGCCGAAGTGCTGGGCCAGCGTATCCAGCAAAGCCTGCAGGTGATCCTCGCCGGCCTGGAAGAGCGCGACACACTCTCTGGAGCGGACCTGGACGGACTTGGGAACGAGCTGCGCATGCTGCTCAAGACCGACCGCATACAGCTGGCGACGGCGGAGATCGACAAGGCTGAACGAGTCCTGCAATACATGGTGCGCCCGAATATCGAAGAATGCCTGAATCTCTGGTTCGGCAAGTCCGAGCAGACGGACCAGGACATCCTGAATCGGTTCGGCACCGACGTGGCTCTGGCATCCACGGGTCAGTACGATCACTGGGCCCTGAATGTCGAACACCCGCGCCTGTTAGTGGCACTGGTGATCATGCTCGACCAATTCACCCGCAACATGTACCGCGACACGCCCCGGATGTATGCCTGCGACGCTCACTGTCAGCGCCTGGTAAAGCGTGGGCTGCGCGTCGGCGTGGGCGCGCGCCTGCGCCCGATCGAGCGCGTCTTCCTCTGCCTGGCGCTGACCCACTCCGAAGTGCTGGACGATCAGCTTTTGTGCATGGAGGAGTGGGAACGTGCGATGGAAGGTCTCGCGCCAGATGACCCGCTGAACGTCTTCCACGAAATCTTTCACCGACATGTCGCGGTGATAAAGCGCTTCGGCCGGTTCCCCCACCGCAACAAGATCCAGCAGCGACCGAACACCAGCGACGAGGAGGACTTTCTGGCCGATAGCTCGTTCCGCTTCGATCTGCCGCTGATCCGCAAACCCGACGGGACGTTCGCGTTTGCCGGCTCGGTGAAGAAGCGGACTGTGAAGTTGCTCGACCACGAGTACGAGACCCTGCTGCCGGACCTCGACGAGGTGGGACACAAGGCGTTCGAGTACAAGTATTTGGGACCGGACGGCGTGTTCACCAAGACGCGGGAACAGTTGAAGAAGCAGGGCTACATCCGCATCGGCGACAGTGTCCCCGACTTCACCGCCGAGACCAGTATGGGTCCAATCAACTTCCACGAGTTCATCGGCGATTCATGGTGTGTTTTTTTCTCGCACCCTGCCGACTTCACGCCGGTATGCACGACCGAGTTCGGCATGACCGCCAAGCTCCACCACGAGTGGAGCATACGCAACACCAAAGTTATCGGTCTGAGCGTTGACAGCGCCGAGGACCATGCACGCTGGATCGCGGACATCAACGAGACGCAACACACGCAGGTGAACTTCCCGATCATCGCAGACAAGGATCGTCGCGTGTCGATGCTCTTCGGCATGCTCGACCCCACCACGTTCCGCCACGGGACCGGCTTGGGCGAGACGATGACAGTGCGCTGTGTGTTCATCATCTCGCCGTCGAAGCGAGTCGAGTTGATCCTCTCTTACCCGGCCTTCATCGGCCGCAACTTCAATGAGATCCTGCGCATCCTGGATGCCTTGCAGCTCTCGGCGAAGTATCGCGTGGCCACGCCGGCGAACTGGCAGCCGGGAGATGACACAGTGGTTCTGCCTTTCATCTCGGACGAGGAGGCAGAGCGCATGTTCGCGGACCAAGGCGGCTTCCGCAAGGTGCGCTCCTACCTGCGCTTCGTGCGTGATCCGTCGCTGCGTTGTCTCTGAGTTAGGTCCGGACCGCTGATGAAGATCCGGATCCTGGGTGCGGGCCCGGCTGGCTTGTACTTCGCGGCACTGATGAAGCGCCTTGACCCGTCGCACGACATCGCGATCTTCGATCGCAACGCGCGCGATGCTACCTGGGGCTTTGGCGTGGTGTTCTCCGACCGCGCGCTGGAGTTCCTGCGGGCCGACGACGAGGCGCTGTACCAGTACTTGACGCCGCATCTGGAAAACTGGCCAAACATCACCATCGTCCATAACGACACGGCGATTCCGATCGCCGGCAACGGGTTCGCCTCCATCGGCCGCCTCGAGTTGCTGACGCTTCTGTACGACTATGTCGAGCGGCTCGGCGTGAAGCTGCATTTCGGCGCGGACATCACGACGTTGGCACAGTTGGGCGAAGCTGATCTCGTCGTCGGGGCGAACGGAGCATTTTCGTGGATCCGCAGCGAGAACGAGGACAGGTTCGGCACCACGACGGACTGGGGCCACAACAAATTCATCTGGTACGGCAGCACCAAGGCCTTCGACAGCCTGACGCTAACATTTCGCGAGACGGACCTCGGCGTTTTCTGCGCGCATCACTACCGTTACCATCCCGACCGCAGCACGTTCCTGGTCGAGGTCGAAGCCGCCACCTGGAAGCGCGCAGGCTTCGAGTCCATGAGCCCTGACGAAACGATCCGCTATTGCGAGCGAGTCTTCGCAAAGGACTTGGATGGGCATCGGATCATCTCGAACAATTCGCAGTGGCGCAATTTCCCGGTGATCTGGAACGAGCGCTGGAGCTTCGAGAATGTCGTGCTGCTGGGCGATGCGCTGCGCACTGCGCACTTCTCGATCGGCTCGGGCACACGCTTGGCGATGGAGGATTCCGTCGCCTTGTTCAAGGCCTTCAGGGAAGTCGGGTCGAAAGACGTCCCCGGCGCGCTGGCGTTGTTTCAGCAAGAGCGCCTGCCACCGATGAGGAAGATCTGGGAAGCGGCGAACGCGAGCCTGCGCTGGTATGAGGACATGGACGGTCTCGTCCAGGCGCTCAGGCCGGTGGAGTTTGCTCACAGTTACATGACGCGCACCGGTCGTGTCGATCACGCTGAAGTCAGACGTCGGGATCCGAAGCTGGCGGCCGCCTATGAGGCGTTGCACCCGGACGTCCTTGCCTGAAGGAAGCCATCGTGATCATGCGGCGCAAGCAGGGAATCCACGAAGTGCCTTCATCCGCCGTACGCTGAGAGCACGGGAGACGAGTGCCATGGAAGGCTTTGTGGGCTGGCCGGAGGATGTCGCAGCGCACTATCGTGCGAGCGGACTGTGGGAAGGGCTGACCATCGGTGAGATGTTTGCGCGTACCGCGCGTCGCTCGCCGGATAAGCTCGCCCTAGTGCAGGCGGAGCAGCGTCTGACCTACAGCGAACTGCTCGCACGCTCGAAGGACCGCGCCGCCCGTCTCGCCGGTCTTGGCCTGCGGTCCGGCGATCTCGTGCTAATGCAATTGCCGAACACCATTGAGTTCGTCGTCAGCTACCTCGCGGTCAACATGATCGGAGTCATTCCGGTGATGGCTCTGCGCGCGCATCGCCAAGCCGAGGTGCGGCATTTCCTGCGCGCATCCGGTGCAACGGCCTATCTGATACCCGATGTCGCGGGTGGCTTTGACTTCCGAGTCATGGCTCGGGAAATGCAGGCCGAGTTCCCCGCGCTGAAGCATGTGCTCGTGGCCGGCGAACCGGCGCCAGGCCAATTGGCGCTGGCCAGCCTGCCCGATGCGCCGGCTCCGGCGAATGGGCCCCGGCCCGCCGACGTATCGACGATGCTTCTGTCGGGCGGCACGACGTCGCTTTCGAAGCTGATCCCGCGCACACACGACGATTACGTGCTCAACGCACGCCTGTGCGGCGCCGCGGGGGGCTTCTCCGACCGCACGGTGTTCATGGCCATCCTGCCGTTGGGGCATAACTACAACCTGGCATCGCCGGGCATGCTGGGTGCGTTCTACTATGGCGGTACGGTCGTGATCGCACCCGGCACGAGCGTCGACGAAGTCTTCTCGCTGGTGCAGCGGGAGCGGGTCACGGTGATCGCCGCGGTCGTGCCGCTGATCACGACGTGGCTGAACTCCGAAGCATTATCAGCATACGATCTGTCATCGCTCGCGGTCGTGCAGAACGGTGGGGCGCGCCTTGCGCCGGAGTTGCGGCGCCGCCTCCGCCAGCAACTCGGCTGCACGCCGCAGGAAATCTACGGTACGGCCGAGGGTCTCATCAACATGACTCGTCTCGGCGATCCGGACGAGCTGCTGCTCGAAAGTTCGGGCACGCCGGTATGCGACGAGGACGAGATCATGGTCGTCGACGACGCCGGTGGCGAAGTAGCCGACGGCGAAGCAGGAGAGCTCGTCACCCGCGGCCCCTACACGATCCGCGGCTACTACAACGCACCCGACAAGAACGCCGAGGCCTTCCTGCCCGGGGGCTGGTACCGGATGGGCGACATTGTCCGGCGCCGCGGCCGTTACCTCTACACCGAGGGTCGGCGCAAGGACATGATCAACCGCGGCGGCGAGAAGATCAGCTGCGAGGAGATCGAGAGCCTCATGCTCGGACATCCGAGCGTCAAGTCCGCGGTGCTGGTCGGCATGCCCGACCCCGTGTTCGGTGAGAAAGCCTGTGCGTGCGTGGTCACACTGCCCGGCGAAACGCTGGCCTTCGCCGACCTGATCTCGTTTCTGCGCGAAAGGCAGATCGCTTCGTTCAAGCTGCCGGAGCGGCTGGAATTGTTCCACGAACTACCGGTGAGCCCGGTCGGAAAGATTCTCAAGCGTCAATTACGCGAGACGATTGTCGAGCGGCTCGCGCACGATCGCGCCTCAGCATGCGCGCGTTCGGCCAAGAGCGGACCTTAGGGTAGGCTGCCAAAAGCAGCCGTCCGACGGCGCTTTCGACCCGAAATAGCCGGTCGATTCTGGTCACTCGCGACGTACTTCAATACCGAGATGGACTTCAGTGCGCGGGTGACTTTCCAAGCACGATCGCACTAGCCCCGAACCATCCGTCTGGCGTGCCTGGGTGCCCGTCCAAAGCGTTTCCGATACTCAAGCGCAAATGTGGTGGAGCTACGAAAGCCATAACGCGAGGCGATTTCGGCAACGCTATCGTGTGTATCAGCGAGCGCGAGGTGGGCACGGTCGAGTCGAACGTTACGTACATGGGTTACGGGCGCGAGACCGCGAAAAGCATTGAACGCCCCCTCCAGCGTTCGCCAGCTCACCCCACAGTGCCTTGCCAGATCTGGCACCGTGAATGCGTCGCCCAGGTGTTCCAGAATGAAGCGATCCGCTCGCTTGAGAAAGAAAGGTTCGAGCGGGCGCTTGGCCGACGGTGAATGCTCGGCGTTTGGAGAATCCCGTAATTTTCCGTTGCAAGCGTCCACCAACTGCTTATAATGCGTTAGCTTGCGCACGCGCCCGCGATTCGCCCAAGGCATCGAGAACGATCGAGTGGTCATACTCGAGGAACTCGAGCAGGACGTTGAACGTTCCTGTATCGCGAGCAACTTTGAGGGCGACCTCGAGTTCGTGCAATGCCTCCTGGTGACGACCCAGGGTTCGCAGCGCCCAAGCGAGATTCAGCGCGCCACGATTTCATCGTAGGTCGCGCCGCGCGCCTGCAGTGCCTTGAGGCGTCGTCCGAATAGGGCGAATGGCGCGGTCTGCGTGGCCCAGGACAATCTCCAGTCGTTCGATATTGCCCGCCACGTACCACGCCGCGAAGTCGTAGTGCGCGCGCTCGGCGACGGCGCGTGCACGTTGAAAACAATGAAGCGCATCGCGGGCGTCGGTCTCCCATGGGAACTACGTCCCGCGCATCGAGAGACGTCAGGTGAGCCCGCGCGTGAGGCGCGTTCGTTTCGAGGTGGCACGATCAAAATAGACCGCGCCAAGGACGTTGAGAATCTGGACGATGACGTCGTCGTCTCCGCTCGTCTCCGCAACCTGGATTGCTCGCTCGGCCAGCGCTAAGGCGCCCTCATAATCGGCGCGTGCAAGAAGGATCGCGATACGTATACGCAGCGCAAAGGCGACATACCCCCAATCGCAGTTTTGCTCCAAGCGTCGCAGCAAGCGATCGAGCATTTGGCTTGCGTCCGAGTAGCGGCCTTGAAAGTAGGCGAGTTCGGCACGCCACGCATCGACGCGACACGTTTTTTCGGAGTCCGCGCCAAGGGGGCCGGCAGCCTGAGCCGCATTCTCAAGCTCGGGTAGGGCTTCGGAGTGATGTCCTTGGCGCATCAAACAGAACGCGATAATCAGATGCAGCTCGACCCGCCTGCCGGCGGACCTACCGCACGCCAAAGCACAAAGCGCCTCGCGCCCGCCGCTGCTCCACCCCGAAAATCGCCGCCGCGGGCGAGTTCCCAGATCAGTACGACCTGCGGGGACACCGGATCGAACGCTTCATGGCGGCATTCTTGCCGATTTTCGAGTGGAAGTTTCGCGGCATCAAAAAATTGCGAATTTCGATAGGTTAGATCTAGCGGTGCTTCCCGGCGCCAGCGGTAACCCTACAATCACTGGGTCAGACTTTGGAGTACCGCCATGACGCTCACTACTCTCCAAATCGCCCGACGCGTAGCCACGCTCGTCGCCATTGCGGCGCTCACTGGATTCCATGCGGCGCGAGCGAACCACTACATCCTTCCCTGCGACGACGATTGCGCAGCACCGCGCTGGTTCCCGACGGGGACCCTCAACATTGCGCGCAACCATCACACCGCAACACTTCTCCAAGACGGCAAGGTTCTGGTCGTGGGCGGAAAGAATGGCACGAGCGTCCTCGACAGCGCCGAGTTGTATGACCCTGACACCGGAACGTGGAGCGTCACGGGACACATGAGCAGGCCCCGGGTAGATCACACTGCAACATTGTTACCTAGCGGCAGGGTACTGGTCGCGGGAGGTTACACGAGTGACGCGCCGCCCGATTTCGGTAGATCAGGCACGGCAGAGGTCTACGACCCGGCTACAGGTACGTGGAGTCCAACCGGCAACATGATCACGATCCGCTCCGGTCACGCAGCGACGTTGCTTCAAGACGGAAGGGTTCTCGTCGCGGGCGGATTCAACACCAACAATGTCCAGAGCGCCGAGTTGTACGACCCTGCAACCGGCAATTGGAGTGCCACGGGCAATCTTAACTTCGCCCGCTATTGGCACACCATGACCCTGCTCCAGGATGGAAAGGTGCTCGCTGCAAGAGGATCGGACGACGGCGATCTCACGTCCGCCCTATACAGCGCCGAACTCTATGATCCTCTTTCCGGCACATGGAGCGTCGTCGGCGATTCGAACGGGGCCAGCGTCTTCCATACCGCAACCCTACTGCCCAGCGGTAAAGTTCTGGTGACCGGTGGCAACACCGGCGGGATCGGGGGCGATGGTGTGCTTCCCGTTTCAGAGCTCTTCGATCCATTGACCCAATCATGGAATCGTACGGGCGACCTTCTTGCGCGGCGTTATGAGCACACCGCGACACTCCTGGCAGACGGTGACGTTCTGATCTCGGGCGGCCAGGACCAGATGGGGCACTATCCGGGTCTGCAGTACATCGAACTCGCTAAGTCGGAACGCTTCGATCCGACCAAGGCGACTTGGAGCAGTGCCGCGAACCTCGGCTCGGCTCGCAACGGCCATACCGCAACGCGGCTCTTAGACGGAAACGTCCTGGCAGCAGGGGGCAGCATTTCCGGCTCCAACGACATGGAGATCCAGCTCGCCAGTGCCGAACTCTATGTGAACTCCAGTGCCATTGAGTCCAGCCCTCCGGTAGCCAATTATCAGGGTATGTGGGCCTCGCCGAACCCCGCCGAAGCCGGGTGGGGTATCAACTTCACTCACCAGGGCGACATGATTTTCGCGTCGTGGTTCACGTACGACGCGAGCGGCAAGCCACTTTGGATGTCGATGACCGCGCAGCAACAAAGCGACGGGAGCTTTACCGGCGCGATCGATCGGACCACCGGCCCGCCCTTTTTCACTGCGCCCTACGATCCGACGCAAGTCATGCACACCCAGGTGGGCGTCGGCCGGCTCGTATTCAGCAACACAAACAGCGGCACGTTCTCGTATACGCTCAATGGGATTGCACAGTCCAAGCCACTGGTGCGCTTCGTATTCGCTTCGCCTGTGCCTGTTTGCGCGTTCAGCAGCACGGTCTCCGCAGCGCAGGCCGGCAACTATACGGACACGTGGGTCGTGCCGAACCTGGCGGAGCCCGGCTGGGGCATCAACTTCACACATCAGGGCGACGTGCTCTTCGCCTCGTGGTTCATGTACGACGCGGATGGCGCGCCGTTTTGGGTTTCCGCCGCGCTGGCCAAGACCGCCGCAGGCGCCTACACAGGCGAACTCGATGCAACCACCGGGCCGCCGTTCAGTTCTGTTCCGTTCGATTCGTCGCACCTCACTCACAGCACCGTCGGGACCGCCGCGGTGACGTTCACGGACGGCGCCAGCGGCACGTTCTCGTATGTGTTGAACGGCGTGCAGCAGACCAAGTCGCTCACGCGCCTCGAATTTCGCGCGCCGGGCACAGTGTGCGAGTAAGGGCGCTAGACGAGGACGAATTAGGAATCGTAACCGCAAAGCGAACGACTGCTTCGCGGCTATGCATCCGGCCGGTTAGGGTCGAGTACGGTTGACCGTCTCCTTGGGATGAGCGGCGGCTCTACGATCCACACCGGCCCTTCACGCGTCGATGGCTGCAGTACGCTGAGCAGCAGCCGCTCGGTTGAATTGCTTCAATGCCGGCAGTCGACCCCAAGCGAAGCCCGTGCGAGTTGAAAGCGGTCACTCAAGACCATGGAAGCGGACTTTGACCACGGCCGTCCGCAGTGCCGGCTCGAAAAGCTAAAGAAATTCGGCGCCCTCGCAAATCGGTCAGGGAGCGCCTAATCACGGACAGCGAGTATCTTGCGGTGCACGAACGTGCTGACGCGTCTGTGCGCCTTGCCATGACGTTCTGCGTGCGCACGCTTGGCCTGCCTGCCGACGTTTTGCGTCCAGGCCCGCGGAACCTTGTCAGATACCAAGACGGTCGGCGACGCTACGATTCCGCAGAGGAACGACGAAAGCTCAAGTGGAAATCGACATCGCCGGAAAATTAGCTGCGGTCATTGAGCCGTTCCTGATCTCACCGACGCTACGATCTAACTTTTGTGCGTCGCGAAAACAGCAAAGAGTACACGGTCGACCGGATCGGCTCGATGTTTCGACGACACTGTGTCGAGGCTGAAGTGAAGGATTTCGGGCTGCGCGATTTGCGCGCCAGAGGCGCTAGCGACCAAGGCTCGAACCTAGGACCTGCGGATTAACAGGCCTCCGCGGATTCGCGCACTTTCCGTTAGCTTAGGCGAAATTCCGTTCCGCAATTTGCGCGGGTTTCCGCGCGTTGGTGCCCCGAAGATACCGATAGCCCTCAATTTTGCGGAACGGGAGTTGGATACCAATTCGCGCCCTCGGCTGACGGGTCAGCCGCCCTTGACGGCTCCGGCCGTGAGTCCGGCGACGATCTGACGTTGGGCGAAGACCGTGAGCAATAGGACCGGAAATGTTACGAGAAGCGCGGCCGCCGCGAGCGGCCCCCAGCTGAGTTGGTCGAATGAGATCATGTTGTAGACCGCGACCGGCAGCGTCCGCGTCTCGCGACTTGCGAGCACGATGCCGAAGACGAAATTGTTCCAGGAGAAGATCACTGCCAGGATCATCGCCACGGCAATACCGGGCCGAGCGATCGGCAGCGCGACGTACCGGAACACCTGCCAGCGCGTTGCGCCATCGATAGTAGCCGCTTCTTCGACTTTGTTGGGCGTCGTTTGATATAGCCGATGATGATCCAGACCTATCGGCACCGTCACGACCGATGAAGTTGATCTGCGGTGAGAACGGGCCAAGCAGTGAATCCACGGGATCGAAGTAAGCACGGAACAAGATAGGAAAGACCGGCTGATTCTGGTATTCATGATTCGATCGCCGACTTGTGCGCGCGCATGCGCGCGATACCGTAGCCAGCCGGCACGCCGACCGCGAGCGCAAATAAAGTTGCAGTACCGGTGACCATAAGGCTGTTGACGAAATAGGTGACGAAGTGGTTGGACGTAAGGACAGCGGCGTAGTTCTTCCATGCCAGCCGGTCGGGGATTAGGATCGGAGGATAGCTGGCATTGTCGACCTCGGGCTTTATCGAGAGCGAGACCATCCAGACGAAAAACAGGATCGCCGGTGACACGATGACAACCACCGAGAACGCGAGCGCGATCTTGCCGAGGATTCGACGCGGACTCATGCGTTAGCTCCGGCCTCGCTCCAGTGCATGCGCTGCCGCAGATAGAGCAATATGGCGGCAAGCACGACGATAAGCACGAAGAACACAAGCGCGATCGCCGAGCCGTACCCTATGTCGTAGTAGACGAAAGCGACGCTGTACAGATAGAGATTGATAGTTTCGGAGGCCGTTCCCGGGCCGCCCTGCGTAATGGCAAAAATAATGTCGAAGCTCTTCACCGCGTCGATCATGCGGATCATCGCAGCGATGAACAGGAATGGCGTGATCAGCGGCAGCGTGATGTAGCGAAACATCTGCCAGAAGCTCGCCCCATCAATCCGCGCGTTCTCATAAGGCTCGGCCGGTATCGCGGCGAGCCCGCCAAGCACGATCAGCATCACGAGAGGCGTCCATTGCCACGTCTCGACCATGACCAGCGACGGGATTACGGTGCCGGGGTGGAATACCCAGAGCTGCGCCGGCAGGCCCACCAGCGAGAGTAGATAGTTCAGCACGCCAAGTTGCGGATTGAACATCATGGTCCACACCAACGCGATGGCTACCGGTGTTGCCTTCATTTGCATGATGAACAATCCGCGCAGGAAACCGCGCAGCGGAAATTTCTTGTCGAAAACGACCGCGGCGAACGTGCCCAATACAAGTGGCAGCAGCACCGACAGGAAGGTATACGCCATCGTGTGCCAAGTTGCTTCGATGAAGCGCGGATCGTTCGGTAGACGCAGGTAATTGGCGAGGCCAACGAAGACCGTCGGCGAGCCGACCTTCCATTCGTTCAGGCTCATCCAGATGGTAAAGAGCCAAGGGAAGATGATCACGCCGAGGACCACAACCAGCGCCGGGATCACGAATGGCCAATAGGAGCGTAGCCAATACTTCTGCTTGAAACCTGCGTCGGCTTCGATGCTTTGCTCGCACATGGTCAACTCTGGAAGCGGTAATCCTGCTCCGGAAATATTCCGGAGCAGGAAAGGCGCAGTGACAAGGCGATTGTTACGACGCCTTCTCGGATCGCTCGAGAATTGGCCGGAACTGCTCGTGCGCCTTTTTGAGTTCTACTGCGGGATCAGCGCCCCACAGCGTCGCTGTGACACCGGCACCGACAATGTCGCGGAACTCGGCCACCGGGATGATGACCGGCAGACCGAGTTTGCTGATCTTCGATGCGTCGATGACAGATTGCAGCCACTCCTGCGGTAACTTGACGCCTTTGCGAACTTCCGGGTCGTTGAGCACGGAGTTACGAAATGGAACCCCGCCGCCAGATTGCAGAAGGCGTGCGCCCTGCTGCTTCGATACGGCCCATTGGCAAAGCAGGAAGGCGGCTTCCTTGTTCTTGCTCGTCTGCGCGATGCCGATGCCGTCGCCGTAGGTCGCCGAGAAACGGCCCTTCGGTCCGGCAGGAACCATCGTGTAGCCGACCTTGCCGACGACGCGCGAGGCGGCCGGATCCTCCACCGGCGGGGCCCAGCCGACGCCGTCGATCCACATCGCCGCTCGCCCCTTGGGTAAAGGCCGCCATGGATTCCATCCAGTTGAATCCGGCCACGCCAGGAGGAGCATCCTTCATCAGGCGCTGATACATCTTGGTCGCTTCAACTGCCTCAGGACCGTCCGTCAAGATATTGCCCTTGGCGTCCAGGAATTCGCCACCGTAATTGAGGTAGAAGTTGGACCAAAGCGTCATGTTGGCGTTGCGGAGGCCGCGCCCGACAAAGCCGAAGGTGCCTGACGCGGGGTCTGTCAACTTGTCGGCGGTCGCTATCATCTCGTCAAAGTTCTTTGGTATTGCAACACCCTTCTTCTGGAAGATTTCCTTGTTGTAGTAGAGGATGAAGTAGTCGACCGACCACGGCAGCGAAAGCAACTGCCCCTTGTCGTTCTTGGCATAGGAAAGACCTGCGGCCGAAAAATCGCTTTCGACGAGATCTGGCGCCGTGAGGTTCGGGTCCTTCATGAATCCCGAGAGGTCGGCGAGCCATCCGGCCCTTTCGAACTGGCGCTTCTGAACGTGATAGCTCAGGTGGACGACGTCGAAGCTCGGCTTGCCGGACGAGAGTTCGATCACAGCCTTCTGGCGTTGCTGCTGCTCGGGCACTTGCTCGGACTCGACCTGTATGCCAATCAGGTCGGTGAACTCTTTCATGTTTTTCTCCAGATTATCGCCGCGCGGACCCTTGATGAGGAGCACCTCGAGTTTCGTACCGGCGTATTTCTTCCATTGCGGCTCCGCAAAAGCGGGCAGGCCCACCAATCCGAGCACACCGGCCGCGGCCGATGCCTTCAGCAGCTTACGACGAGAAATTGCACGATTGGACACGTTGTTTTCCTCCTATTTTATTTGGGCTGGCCGCGCAGCAGCCTTACTGGACAAGGATAAGGTGATCGTGGCGGAATAGATACAGGATATTTAACCGATCCCTAGTTTCTTTGATATCGCCCCGGGTTCTCCCGACACTATGGAGCCGCTCGAGGTACTGCTTTTCGCACTCTACCGGAGAACGCTTGTCGCGACAGCTTCTGGCCGAAAGCGACTACGGAACGACAAAGTCGGCGCCCATGATGAGCGCGCGCGGTCGAATCGATAGCAGATTTGGATTGCGGACGTTCCGCAACAAGTCCGTCCTTCAGAACTGACCTAACGTAGTGAATGAATTGGCTCCCCGACCCGGGGCTCGGACCAGGGACCTGCGGATTAATGGGCGTGCGCGAGCCTCGGATGCGGATATGATGCAATCCTTCTGCCAGTCCGCCCCCGGATAGCGGCCGAGCGGAGCGTCGGAGGAGGCGAATCATGCGTTTTGGCGTCATGGCGTTTGCGCTGGCAGCATGGATTTCGGCGTCCGGGGTCGACGCGCAGGCGCCGCCGCCGGCGATACCGACGCCGCTGCGGGTCATCGCCTTCGACGGCGGCTGGAACCTGCCTGTCTGGGCGGCGCAGCGACAGGGCTTCTTCGAAGCGCAAGGCGTTACAGTCCAGCTCTCGTACACGCCGAGTTCGGTGTATCTCATCACCCGCTTGCTCGACGGAATGTTCGACATCGGCCTTGCAGGAATCGACAACGTCGTTGCTTATCAGGAAGGGCAAGGCGAGGCCAAGATAGCTGACAATCCCGACCTGTTCGCATTCATCGGCAATGACAGCGGCTTTGCCTCGGTGGTCAGTGCGCCGACGGTGAAGAATTTCGCCGATCTCAAAGGCAAGACCGTGTCGGTCGACGCGATGACAACCGGTTATGCATTTGTCGTGCGCGAACTGCTCGCGCGCAACGGACTGGCGGAAGCCGATGTCAAGTACGTGCGTGCCGGCGGGACCTCCAATCGCTATCGCGAACTGCTCGACGGCAAGCACGACGCCACGCTGCTGCGGACTCCTTTCGAGCTGCTGGCCAAGAATCGCGGCTTCAATCAACTCGCGGTTGCCGAATCGCTCGGCGCATATGAAGGTACGGTTGGCGCGGCGCGACGCTCTTGGGCCAAGGCCAATGAGGCTGCGCTGATCGGGTTCATGCGCGGTTACCGCGCCGGCGTCGACTGGATCTACGACCGTGCCAATCGCGAAATCGTCGAAACGCTCCTGGTAGCCAACATCCGCGACATGACGCCAGCGCTGGCGAAGCAATCCTATGACCTGCTGCTTGCCGACAAAGGCGGCGTGACGCGCGATGTCGCGCTCGATATTTCGGGCATCCGCACGGTGCTCGAATTGCGCAGCAAGTACGGCCTGCCGCAGAAGACACTCGCCGACCCGATGAAATATGTCGATCTTTCGTACTACGAAAAAGCGTACGGCAAACGCTGAGTCAACAAGCAGACTACACACCATGGCGAAGAAAAAAACGAGCGAGCCGAAGATCATCCGGCCCGACGACATCGATCCGCACTACAAGTGGGATCGTCCACTGCAGGCGCCCGGGCACACGCAGGTCGACTTCGAGGAGCGCGTCAATTTTCGCCGCCTGCACGACTATCGCCTCGCGCGAACGCGTGCCGCGCTGGCGAATTCGGGTCTCGGCGCGCTGCTGTGCTTCGACCAGCACAACATCCGTTACATGACCAGCACCGTCATCGGCGAATGGGCGCGCGACAAGCTGACGCGCTATTCGCTGCTGACCGGCAATGGCGACCCGTACATCTGGGATTTCGGCTCGGCGGCGCAGGCACCATCGCCTGCATGCACCGTGGCTGCATCACGACCATTGCCGCGCGGGATTGCTGGGATTGCGCGGCGCTGTCGGTGGCGACATCGCGCTGTTTCGCGACGCGGCGCGCGAAATCAAATCGATCCTCGACGCGGAAGGGGTCGGCAAGATGCCGCTGGGCCTCGATGTCGTCGAGCCGCCGATGCTGTTCGAATTGCAGAAAGCTGGGCATCGAAGTGCGCGATGGTCAGCAAACGCTGCTGCAGGCGCGCGAAGTGAAGAACATCGACGAACTCACGCTGCTCAACATGGCCGCGGCGATGGTCGACGGCGTTTATCAGGACATCGCGGAAGCGCTGAAGCCCGGCGTCAAGGAGAGCGAGATCGTCGCGCTCGCCACGGGACGTCTGTACGGCATGGGCTCCGATTGCGTCGAGGCGATCAACTCGATTTCCGGCGAGCGCTGCAGCCCGCATCCGCACAACTTCACCGACCGGCTGATTCGCCCGGGCGATCAGGCGTTCTTCGACATCATCCAGTCGTTCATGGGCTACCGCACGTGCTACTACCGCACGTTCAACGTCGGCCGCGCGACATCGTCACAGCGAACCGCGTACCGCAAGGCGCGCGAGTGGATGGATCGCACCATCGACCTGCTGAAACCGGGCGTGAGTCTCGGACAAGATCGCACGCTCGCTGCCCAAGGCCAAGGACATCGGCTTCGCCAGCGAGATGGATGCGTTCGGGCTCAACTTCTGCCATGGCCTCGGGCTCGGATTGCACGAGCGGCCGCTGATCTCTCGACTGAACTCGTTGAAGGAGCCGATCGAGCTCAAGGTTGGCATGGTGTTCGCAGTCGAGACCTACTGCCCCGCGAGCGATGGTATTTCAGCGGCACGCATCGAGGAGGAGGTCATCCTCACGCCGATCGGGCCGAAGATCATCTCGCTGTATCCGGCGGAAGAATTGCCGATCGCGAATCCGTATTAGGGCAGTGAAAGCGTGAATGAGTGAAGGAGTGAATGCGTGAAGGAGCGAATCGGCTGGATCGGAATCGGCCGCATGGGTTACGAAATGGCGGCCAGGCTTGCCAAGAGCGGCGCGGACGTTACCGTCTGGAATCGCACGCGCAGCAAGGCCGAGCCGTTGACGGCTTACGGCGCAAAGGTCGCGGACAAGCTGACGGACCTTGCTGCCTGCGACATCGTCTTTTGCATGGTGTCGACTTGGGACGACGTGAAGGAAGTCGTGCTGGGTCCCTCCGGCCTGCTGTCCGGTGCGGGCAAGCCGCGGATGATCGTGGAGTGCTCGTCGATTTCGCTCGAAGGCTCGGCCGAGTTGCGCGCGTTGCTCAAGGCGCGCGCCATCGAGTTGCTGGCCGCGCCAGTGTCGGGCAACGCCAAGGTGATCAAGGCCGGCCGTTTGTCGTTCGTGTGCTCGGGACCGAAGTCTGCGTTCGATGCGGCGCTTCCCTGCCTCAGGATGATTGCGCCGTCCGCAAGTTACGTTGGCGAGGGCGAGCTCGCGCGCATCGTGAAGATCTGCCACAACGTGTTCCTCGGCGTCGTCACCCAGTCGCTGGCCGAGATCACGGTGCTGGCGCAGAAGGCGGGCGTGCCGCGGCACGCGTTCCTCGAATTCATGAACCAGAGCGTGATGGGATCGACATTCTCGCGCTACAAGACACCCGCGTTCGTCAATCTTGATTTCAAGGTGACGTTCACCCCGTATCTGCTGCGCAAGGACCTCGACCTCGGACTCGATGCCGGGCGCAGGTTCGGCGTGCCGATGCCACTGGCGTCGATCACCCGCGACACCGTGCAGAGCCTGATCGGCCATGGGGTGACGGAAGAGGATTTCGCCAAGTTGCTCGTGCTGCAGGCGGAGGCGTCAGGCCTGCAGCTCGAGCCTGAGAACGTGCCTGTCGGCGATGGGCTCACGTGAGCGTAGCGTAAGGAGATCGACATGAAACTCGGGCGCTGGATTGCCGGCATCGCGATTGCGCTTTGTTGCGTGCCGTTGGCGACGGGACAGGGTTATCCGAACAAGACCGTGCGTCTCATCGTTCCGTTCACCGCGGGTAGCGCCACCGACATCCTGGCGCGCACCTTTGGTCAGAAATTGTCGGAGATGTGGGGCCAGTCGGTGATCGTCGAGAACCGCCCGGGGGCCGGGGGCACGATCGGCGCCGCGGTGGTGGCGAAATCCCCGCCCGACGGCTACACGCTGCTGGTGAACTCCGCTGCGCAGGCTTACAACGCGTCGATCTACCCGACGCTTTCCTACGACACGTCCAAGGATTTCGCCGAGATTGCACCTCTCGCCGGGCAACCCAACGTGCTCATCGTCGCGCCAGCCACCGGGGTCAAGTCCGTCGCGGAGCTGATCGCGCTGGCCAAGCAAAAACCCGGGCAACTTAACTTCGGATCCGCCGGCACCGGCAGCGGCACGCATATCAACGCGGAGAAATTCAAGCTCGCGGCCGGCATCGACGTCGTGCACATCCCCTACAAAGGCACGCCCGAGGCGCTTAACGACACGCTGGCCGGCCGCGTCACGTTTTTCTTTTCACCGATCTCGGCGGCGTTACCCAACGTGCGCGAAGGCAAGCTGATCGCGCTGGGGGTGAGTACGGCCAAGCGGTCGAGCGCATTGCCCAACGTACCGACGATCGCCGAGGCGGCGTTGCCGGGATTCGACTACAACCTGTGGGTCGGCGTGTTCGCGCCGGCCGGAACGCCGCCGGACATCGTCGACAAGATCAACAAGGACATCGACCGGGCGGCGCAGGCGCCCGACGTCAAGGAGCGGCTCGCGACGCTGGGTGCCGAACCGATGCCGATGACCCCAGCCGAGTTCCACAAGTTCGTGCAGGCGGAAATCGAGGATTCGGCGAAGGTCATCAAGGCCGCGGGGATCAAGGCGCAATAGCAAATCGGGAAAGTCGTGGCGTGCGCCACTTTCCATTAAGATGGCAGGCCGACCGGCGCTCACGCCGGCAAATGCACGTACGCGATTGGGAGTGGACTGACGCGTCGAATCAGAGCGACGCGTCGACAACACGGCCTTGCGTCCAAAACCAAGTCAGCCGTACGCATAGAAACCATGGCCGGACTTGCGAAATGCTCCAGGTCGCCCGCTCATGTCAGTTGTCATGGTCATTTCTCAGTGAATTGTTTCCGATAACCCGTCAGACGCGCCGCGGCTGAAGCACCAAGTCGGTTGCTTCCTCTGCCTCTTTGAGGAGCGTCTTGCGCGGCGTGCCTATCTGCGCACGCATGGTCAAGGCACGAGCAAAATCTGTGACTTGGACCGCGCGCACGGCCACCGGAAAGTCAGGCGGGATTTCTCCCGCGCTGATCCCGTCCCGGAAACGGCGCTCCACCAGCGCCACGCCGCCCGCGACGGCGCGCTGCAGGAACCGCTGAACCTCAGCGTCATTCACAAGCGGCGCGACGCACATCATGAGGCAGCCCCGGGCGGACCCTTTCTGGGTCGCACTTTCGACGGCGTACCTCAGAAAGTCCGCGATCGCGTCGCGAATAGTCTGAGGTGCGAGGAGTGCCTTCGCGGCTAATGCGCCCTTCCGTTCCGCGTACGCCATAAGGACGCGCAAGAATATCGCCCGCTTGTCCCCGAAGACGGCATACAGGCTCGGCCGTCCTACGCCCATCCCGGCGACGAGATCGTCGATCGTCACTCCGTCGTAGCCTTTCGACCAGAACACCTGAGTCGCCTTGTCCAGCGCCCCCGTCTCGTCGAAGCTGCGCGGTCGACCCCGCGGCCTAGCGGTATTTTGAATCATTTGGTTCAAAATTCATTGACAATGGTCACCGCACCAATATATAACTGAATAGTTCGAAAATAGCAAGCCGGCCCTCGCCTCGCGGGGGCCTCACGACTCGACCCCCTTTCACCACGGAGCCCCCATGGAACATTCAATCGCCCTCATCACCGGCGCCACATCCGGGCTCGGTTATGCGGCAGCCGGCTTGCTCGCCGCCAAGGGCTATAAACAGGTCATCGTCACCGGACGCAGGCTTGGCGCGGTCCAGCATACGGCTGCTCAACTCGCGGCTGAGATCAAGAAAAAAATCTTCACGCCGTTGGAGTTGGATCTGGACTCGTCGTCCAGCGTTCAGTCCGCACTCGCCGAACTGGTCAAGCGGGGTCAGCCGATCGATTTCCTGCTGCTCAATGCAGGGATGGTTCCAGGCAAGAATCGTGTGCTCACTGCGGCGGGCATCGAGGCTTCTCAAGCCCCGCTGATCGGCCACCATCAACTGACTGTCGGGTTGCTTCGCGCCAACCTGCTGAGCCCCAACGCGCGGATCGTTATCACCAGCGCGGAGCCTGCCCGCGGGGGCGTGCCCATGTTCAAGTACACCGACGCGTTCGCCTTCGCGGCTAAATACTTCCGGGGTGACCAAACCGCCGCTGTTGAAGCCCTGATTCGCAACGGGCCGCACGTGAAGTACGCGCCCAACAATGCGTATGCCGACGCGAAGCTCATTGTCGCTTGGTGGGCCGCGGCGCTGGCCCGCCGGCTGCCCTCCGGCATGGCCGTGTACGCCGTATCGCCCGGTGCGTCGAACGCCACCAATGTGGCGCGAAATGCTGGCCCGTTGTTGAAGTATCTGATGATTCCAATCGTGAACCGCATTCCCGGCATGAATCAGGCGCCGGAGACCGCGGCCCGTCGCTACCTCCAGGCGTCGGAGTTCGGAACCGACGTATCAGGGCAATTCTTCGCCTCGGCTCAAGGGAAGTTCTCAGGCCCGATGGAAGTGCAACTCCAACCACATCTCCTCGATGGCGCCAACCAGGAAGCCGCGTGGCAGGCCGTCGTCAATGTCTCCGGCGTCAATTTATCGCCTGTCAGACCCGCGTCTCATGCGGGTCCGCTGATGCCAAAACGGCCCGTCGGATTGACATAGAAAATTCGTCGTCTTCCGCAGCACCTTGAGAGCGGTGTCCTGAAGAAAGGCCCGATCGCGGCTGACCTGATCGCGGTGAATCAGCGGGAGATTGCCGGAGCTACGTGGTCGTCCACGGGGTCCTACGGTATTTTGAAAGAAACAGTTCAAAAATAACTGTTTAGTATGATATTCAGGTGCGGAGGCGCGGCGCGAATCTACGCATCTGCCACACCAAATGTGTGCCGCTGGCCCAGGACTGTATTGCCTCAGCAATCGATCGCGCTGATCAGGTTATCCACATTTTTGCGGAGCAAAGCCAGAATTGCGGAGCAAAAAGAAACGGCCCGCATCGCTGCGGGCCGCATGTAGCTTGGCTCCCCGACCTGGGCTCGAACCAGGGACCTGCGGATTAACAGTCCGTCGCTCTACCAACTGAGCTATCAGGGAACAGCCGAACATTATAGTCGCTCGACCATACCCGGGTCAATTCGCTGCCGGCTGCGCCAACACCGGACAACCCTTTCACCGCCGCAACGACGTGCGGCCCGATCAGAAAGGATCGCGCTTGGGCTTGGCGCGAAAATGGGGCGCGGCGATGCGTAGATAGTGGAACATCGACCACAGCGTCAGAATCGCCGCGACCCACAATGCCGTCGTGCCGAGCCACACGGTGTTGATACCCGGAATCACCGGCTGGAACAGCAGCAAGGCAATGATGGCGGTGATTTGCGCGCCAGTCTTGACCTTGCCGATGAATGCCACCGCGACACTCTTCGATTGACCAAGCTGCGCCATCCACTCGCGCAGCGCCGATATCGCGATCTCACGACCGATGATGATGATGGCGAGCCAGGCCTCCGCGCGATCGAGCCAGACCAGCAGGATCAGCGCCGCCGCGACCATCAGCTTGTCGGCGACCGGATCGAGGAACGCGCCGAACGCCGAGGTCTGTCCCAATTTGCGTGCGAGATATCCATCGGCCCAATCGGTAATCGCGGCCAGAGCGAACACGCTCATCGCCAGCCAGTTCTTGTGCGGCAACGACATCCACGCGTTAGGTAAATAGTAAACGCCGACGAACACCGGAATCAGAATGATCCGGAGCCAGGTGAGCGCGGTGGGAACATTGAACAGCATGAGTTGGACGACGCAGGAACTTTCTGATTCGACGACACGGTGGATTGGGTCATGCGCTCCGGTCGGAGATCGTGCTAATGCAATTCAGTAAAAATGCGATCTGCCAGCGCTCGGCTGATCCCCGGCACGCGCGCCAGATCATCCACGCTTGCCGCCTGCACGCCCTTGAGTCCACCGAAGTGAGCCAGCAAGGCCTGTCGCTTACGAGCACCGATGCCGGCAATCGCCTCCAGCGTCGACGTGTTCCGGGTCTTGGCGCGGCGCGCCCGATGTCCTTGGATGGCAAACCGGTGCGCCTCGTCCCGAATCTGCTGCAGCAAATGCAATCCCGGATGGTCCGGCGACAATTGTAAGGCCTTTTCTCTCGCGGGAAAGATGATCTCTTCCTCTCCCGGTTTTCGCTCGGGCCCTTTGGCGATGCCGATTAGCTGCGTCCCATGCAAACCCTGCTCCGCCAACACTTCGGCGGCGACGCCAACCTGACCTCTGCCACCATCGATGACCAGCAAGTCCGGTGCAGGATACTCTCCCGCGACTATGCGGGCGACTCGCCGTGTCAGCGCCTCGCGCATGGCTGCGTAATCGTCACCTCCCGTGGCCGGCTTTACGTTGAAACGCCGGTATTCGCTCGTCTGCATGGCGAGGCGATCGAACACGACGCAACTGGCGACGGCAGACTCGCCCATCGTGTGGCTGACATCGAAGCACTCGATGCGCTGCACCGATGCGGGCAATCCAAGCGCTTCCTGCAATGCCGCAAGCCGCTCGTCCTGCGTCGCTTTTTGCGCGAGCTTCTGTCGGATCGCGAATTCCGCATTCTGGATTGCCATCGTGACCCACACGCGCCGCTCGCCACCCGGCCTGGTGATCAGTTGCACCTTGTGCCCCGATTGTGACGACAATACTTCCGCGAGAACTTCACTCTCGCTCGATTCGATGGTCTCGGGCAAGTCGGCCCCGCTCGCACCTTCACCAGCACCTTCACCAGCACCTTCGCTCGGGACTTCTGCTGCGGCGTCGGTCGCCAGCGCCGTTGCGACAATCACCGGCGGCACCACGCGATCCAGATAGTGCTGCAACAGGAACGCAGGAACGATCTCGTCCAAGGCAACGCCTTCCGCATGTTGCGGAAAATACGTCCGGTCGCCGACGTGCCTGCCACCGCGGATCATGACGACGTTCACCGCTGTCAGTCCCCGCTCCGCCACGCCGGCAACGACGTCGATGTCGCCCGCGGTCGCGCTCTCGACGAACTGTCTGGACTGTAGCTGCTGCAAGCGCGTGATCTTGTCACGCAGTCCCGCCGCGCGTTCGAATGCCAGTGCCGCCGCAGCCTCTTCCATCTGCCGCTGCAATCCAGCCAATACTTCGCCGGTCTTGCCCTGCAGAAATAGCGTCGCGTTGCGAACGTCCTCCTGGTAGTCGGCCTCCGAAATCAGGCCGACGCAAGGCGCGGTACAACGCTGGATCTGATACAGCATGCAGGGTCGCGAGCGGTTGGCGAACACGCTTGCCTCGCAGGTGCGCAGAAGAAATACTTTCTGCAGAACCGTCATCCCTTCGCGTACGGCACCGGCGCTGGGGAAAGGTCCGAAGTAGCGATGCGGTTTTTCCAGCTTGCCGCGATGGAATCGCAGCTGCGGAAACGTTTCGCCCGTCAAACAGACGTACGGATAGCTCTTGTCGTCGCGAAACAGTACGTTGTAACGCGGCTGATGCGCCTTGATCAGGTTATTCTCGAGCAGAAGCGCTTCGCCTTCTGAGCGCGTGACGGTCGTGTCGACGCCGGCGACTTGAGCCACCATCGAGGCGGTACGCGGATGGTGATCGGTTTTCTGGAAGTAGCTTGAGACCCTTTTCTTAAGGTCGCGCGCCTTGCCGACATACAAGGTATCGCCGGATGCGCTGATCATCCGATACACCCCGGGCCGATTGGGCAGCGAAGCGAGCAATTCGCGGACGTCGAATCGCGCAGCCGGCGGCCGCGACTCCGCAGCGCGATCGCGACTTCGCTTTGCTGTGACGCCGGCGGGATCGTCGTTCTCGGGGATGGTCATTCGTTCACCCGAGTTTTGCGGTCGCTGGTGCGGAGAGGTGCCGCACAATCGACGCGAACACCTGCTCGAACATCGGCGTAGTCAGTCGTCGCGTATTGGTGTTGTAGCGGCTGCAATGATAGCTGTCGAACAGGCGGACGCCACGCGGCAACGCGTGCTCGCCCGCATGCGAAAACGCGTGGCCTCGCGAAGGTAACCCAAATGCAAGCAGTGTGGCGTCGTGTGCAATGCGTCCCAGCGCCAGGATTGCGGCGCCCGGCGGCACTCCGGCGAGCTCGCGCGCGAGAAAGGCGTTGCATGTCCTGATTTCGGCGGGCAGAGGCTTGTTTCCTGGCGGCAAACATTTGACCGCGTTGGTGATGCGCGCGTCGACGAGCTCGAGCCCATCCTCGACACCAGTCGATTGCGCCTTGGTGGCGAAACCGTACTTGTGCAGCGTTTCATAGAGAATGATCCCCGCATAGTCCCCGGTGAACGGGCGTCCTGTCGCATTGGCGCCGTGCATGCCGGGCGCGAGGCCGACGATGACCAGCCGCGCGTTCGCGTCTCCAAACGGCGGTACCGGGCGGCAGAAGTACGACGGGTGTGCCGCATGCACATCATCAAGAAAGGCAGCCAGGCGAACGCAACGCCGGCAGTCCAGATCGTAGGCGTTGGTGACAGGGACCATGGCAACGGGTCCACGCGGCAACTGGCGACTCATGTAAGATCAATGTTTGGGCTGTCGAGCGGTCCGCAATGGTCAGCTGGCCCGCTACAGCAACAGCGCCTTACTTGCCGACGGTCGCGGGACGGGCGCAAATAAGGCCCGAGGCGCCCGACAATCAAATCCATCGCGTCGTGACAGGGGCCGATGTTAGCACGCGATCCTTAAGGCTCCAGCACCACGATGCTCCCACCCGAATCCAGTATAGAAATACGATCGAGGCTGCCGGCAAAAGCGACGGCGAAGCCGCCGCTGCTTTTTGTCCACGGCGGCTATTGCGACGCCTGGTGCTGGGAACCATATTTTCTGCCGTTTTTCGCGGCACGAGGCTATCCCGCCTACGCGTTAAGCCTGCGCGGACATGGCACCAGCGGCGGCCATGATTCGTTGTTCGTCGCCGGCCTCGAGGACTACGTCGCCGATGTGCGTCACGTGATGGCTCAGCTGCCATCGGCGCCGGTGCTGATTGGTCATTCCATGGGCGCGACGATCGTCGAACGGGTGATCACCATGCAGGCCGTGCGCGCCGCCGCGCTGTTGGCGCCCATTCCGCCCGGCCGGCCTTGGCCCGGTCGCGGGACGCCTGCTTGCGTGGCAACCGGAATATCTGGTTAACATGCAAAGGCTCGATGCGCCGCATCTCGCGGGCGACATCATGGTGGCGCTGCGTCCGATGTATTTCAGCGACAAGGTGGCGCCGGCGATTCTCGCCGAAGCGATGGAACATCTCGGTGTGGAATCGCCGCGCGCCATCTTCGACCTCACGCTGCGCATGCGTGACCCCAAACCGTTTGCGGCCACGAAGCTGATGGTGCTGGGGGCGAAGGACGACCGCATTGCCACGCCTTCCGACGTCAATGCCACGGCGCTGCTCTACGGTATCGACCCCCTCATCGTGCCGGGTCTTGCGCACATGATGATGCTGGAACGCGATTGGGAAACGGTCGCCGATCCGTTGCTCAAATGGCTCGCAACGGGTGTCGGCGATGCTCCAGCACGCGCGCTGGCCGCGGGTGCACGAACTCGTTAGTTGCCGGCCACCGCTAGCTGCGGTGGGCAGCCTCCAGCATTTCGCCGACCGCGCGCAATCCTGATTGAAGCGCACCCTGCATCCAGGTGTGCGTCAACGACGCGTGCTCTCCCGCAAAATGAATGCGTCCCTCAGGGGCGATGATGTGACGATACAAAGCGGTGTGCTGTCCCGGCATGAACCAGGCAAATGCGCCGCTGCTCCACGGATGATTGTCCCAGCTCCAGCTCGCCGTCTGCCGAACCATCCCCGCCGATTTTAGCTGCGGATGCACACGTGACAGATGTTCGAGCACCATCGCCGCGCGTTGCGGGTGCGGCAGGCTCGCCAGTCGTCTGGCCGCCTGCCCCCACGAGTAGGAACCGAGCATGACGCCGGGTCCTTGCGACACATGCCGATCCTTTGCCTGCGCGTTGTCCGATGGATAGTAAGTCGTTCCCGTCGGCAAGTCGGTGAATGTGCCCCCGCCATAGATGCCGTCGTCCGTTTCCCAGAAGCGGCGATTAGAAACGACAAGGACCTTGGTCGATGAATCGTAGTTGAGTTCGCGAATCGCACGCAATTTCGGTCCCGACAACTCTGGTTCGACCGAAATCCGCGACAGTACGGAGAACGGCAATGTGCACAGTACGAAGTCGCCTTCGACTTGTCGCGTGACACCCTGGTCGCGGTAGACGGCGCTGGCTTGGTTGCGACCTGTGTCTTGGGTCAGGCGAACGACCTCGCAGCCCAGCTTCGGCTTGGTATGCAGTCGCGCGGTGAAGGCGGACGCAAGCCGGTCGGTACCGCCGACGATCTCGTCGAAGCCCTGCGACCACACTTCGAGCAATTCCTCGCGCACCGTTTCAGTGGCTGCCGTGGCGAGCTCCGTTTCCTGGCCCTGTGTGACCGCAAGAAACTCGATCGCTTCGTCCGATAAGCCTCCGCTTTCGAAAATCTGCAGCAGCGACTGTTGATCGAGACCGCGCACTTTCGCGGTGGACAGCGTCACGGCGGTGAGATCCTTGCGTTCCGCATCGTCGAGACCGGTGACGACCTTGCCGACCGTCTCCGTCCACATCTGGTCCGAGCTTTTCACCGCCTCGTCCGGCCGCATCGCATAGAGGAGGCGAATTTTCGCTTCGTCAGCGATGCGTTGCTGCTCGCCGCGCATAAAGTAATACGCTTGTGGATTCGACAGGACGAACTTGCGCAGCGGCAGTCCGAATTCGCCGATGTAACGACGTGTTATCTCGTGTCGGGTCGGAATGCGCATCGCCCCGGCCTCGCCATAAAGGCCGTCGCCGAAGCGCAGCGTCCGGGTCCGTCCGCCGATGTGTTTGACATCGGCTTCGAGGATGGTAACTCGGTGTCCGCGACGCTCGAGCTCGTAGGCTGCGCACAAACCCGCCAGGCCGGCGCCGACGATGATGACATGCAACGGACGCCCGGCATCGGGCACGGCCGCAAGCGAGCTGAAGATCGACGACGCACTGACTCCGCCCGCCAGCGCAGACACGCGGCGCACGAACTCGCGCCGGCTCAGTCCAACGCGGTCGCGACCTTCCGGATCATGAGCTGAACCCATGCGCCACCTCCGCCGCGAATTCTAATGCTTCGCTTTGGCAAATGCCGCAAATTCTTCAGCGGGCAGCGCCTCGCTGAACAGGTAACCCTGGAAACAATGACAACCGCGGGCGGCGAGAAAGTCGAGTTGCGCCTGTGAGCTGACGCCTTCGGCAACGACGCCGAGCCCGAGTCCGCGCGCCAGCGCAATGATTGCCTCGGTGATAGCGGCATCGCCGGGATCTGTCTCGAGGTCGGCAATGAACGAGATATCGATCTTGAGCGTGTCGATGGGCAGCTGCTTCAGGTGCGACAGGCTCGAGTAGCCGGTACCGAAATCGTCAATTGCGACCGAAAACCCTTCCTGACGCAACTGCTGCAATACCTTCCGTATGGAATCGAGATCGTGCAACAGACTCGACTCGGTTACCTCGAGTTCGATCCACGCGGGCTCGCATCCGGCATCGCGCACGATTTTCGAGATGCGGTGCGGCAGGTCGTCGCGATAGAACTGTCGTCCGGAAAGGTTGACCGATACGGTCACGCCGATGCCGGCTTTGCGCCACGCGACGCATTGTTCCGCCGCGGAACGCAATACCCAGTCGCCAAGCACATGGATCAGACCCGATTCCTCAGCCAGCGGCACAAACACCTGTGGCGGCACGTCTCCATGCTCATCGTCGTGCCAGCGCAGCAGCGCTTCGGCACCGACGACTTCCTTGTTCGCCAGCCGCGCGATAGGTTGATAGTGAATCTCCAGCCGGTTTTCCTTGACGGCGGTGCGCAGTGCGCCCTCCAGCGTGTGCTGTCGCAGCCGTCGCTCAGCCAGCGCAGCGTCGAAGAACTGGTAGGTGTTACGCCCGAGCTCCTTGGCGCGATACATCGCCACGTCGGCATGCTTGAGCAGATTCTCAGGATCGTCGCCGTCGTCGGGATACACGGAAATACCGATCGACGACGTGACGTAGATGTCATGCTCTTCGATCTCGAACGGATGCGCCAGTGCGTCCTGCAGTTTTTGCGTGATGCGATTCAAGACACTGGGATCGTCGAAATCCTCGACGATCACCATGAATTCGTCGCCGCCCAGGCGCGCAAGCAAGTCCGTTTCGCGCAACGCGGTCGACAGCGTTGCGGTCACGCGCTTGAGCAGCTCGTCGCCGATGCGGTGGCCGAGCGTGTCGTTGACGTTCTTGAAGCGGTCAAGGTCAATATAGAGCACGCCCACGTGCCGAGCGCTACGCTTCGCTTGCGCGATCGCCAGTGCCAATCTCTCCTGCAGCAGCAGCCGGTTCGGCAAGCCGGTTAGCGCGTCGCGCGTCGCCAGGTATTGCAGGCGTTCTTCCGCCTGGATGCGTGAAGATACATCCTGGACGAACGAGAGTATCGAAACGATTTCACCCTTTTCGTCGAGCAGGCACGAGTGATACCACTCGCACCATATGGTTTCGCCGTCCTTGCGGTAGTTGCGGTTCAGGCCGGTAGCGCGCGGTTGCTCGCCAGACATCAGCTTGTTGATCAGTTCGGTGACGGCGAGGCGGTCGGCGTCGTGGGTGATCTGACTGCCGGTGATCGGCATGCCCAGGACTTCCTCGGCTCGCCATCCGAATATGTGCTCGGCCTGTGGCGACCAGCGAACGAGCCGGAAATCGCGGTCCCATTCGAGCACCGCCAGCGGCGTATTGTTGATGTGCGACGAAAGCATCCAGTTGGCGCGCCGCAGCGCCTCTTCGTTGCGCTTCTGGTCGTGGATGTCGGTATGCGCGGCATAGATGCCGATGACGTTGCCTTCGCCATCGCGATTCGGCGCGAAGTGGATCGATTCCCAGCGCTGCTCACCGTTGGGCTGCGTCAGCAGTTGTTCCGTCGAGATCGTCTCGCCAGCGAACACGCGGCTGAGCAGCGGCTGCAATTGTCGCGCGCGCGCATCACCAACAACCTCTTCAATGCGTCGTCCGGTAAGGTCCTTGCGGCTTTCCGACAACCATTCCTCGTTGTGCCGGTTAAGGAAACGGAAGCGCGATTCGCGATCGATATAGGCGACGCGTGCGGGAACGTTGTCCATGATAAGTCGCAGCTCGCCTTCGCTCGCGCGCAACGCCTCCTGCGCCTGCTTGAGCCCATGGATGTCGTTCATCAACACGAACGCGCCGTGAACATCGCCGGCGGGTGTTGCGTCCGGAACGACCCGTATCGTCATCCACCGCCGCACCCCGCTCGCGCCCGGAACGAGGCGATCGAATGCCGTCGACTCGCCTTCCAGCGCGCGAGACAGCATTGCCTGCGCGCTGGCATAGATGCCGTGACCGACGATATCGCGCAGTCGGAGTGCCGCGACCTGCTCGGCGGTCAGGCCGAAATACTGGAGAAACGTCCGGTTGACGTACTGGCAGCGTTCGTCGCGATCGATGTAGGCCACCGGCGCCGGAATACCGTCCATGATCGCGCGCAACTGCGATTCGCGCGACGCCAACGCATCCTGTGCCTGCTTGAGATCGGTGATCTCATGGTCGACGATGTAGTAACCCTTGATCGTGCCGTCGAAACGCATGTCGGGAACGACACGGACGCGCAGCCATCGCTGACGGCTGTTGAGATCGACGTGCGAGCGTTCGAACGTGACGCTCTCGCCCTTCGCGGCACGGTCGATGAACGGCCGCATGAAAGCGTAGGCCTCAGTGTCCAGTACCTGTTCAACACTCTTGCCGATGATGTCGTCGCGGCCAATGCCGACGAGACTCACAAATGCATCGTTAACGAAAGTGTAATTGAGTGACGTATCGACGTAGACGACCGGCTCAGGGATGTTGTCGGTGAACAGACGCAGTTGCTCCTCGCGCGCGGCCAGGGCCTGCTCGGTGAGCTTGAGGTCATGGATGTCGTACTCGGTGCAATACAGGCCGCGAACCTTGCCCGCTGCATCGAGATCGGGAGCAATGCGTCCGTGCATCCATCGCCGCTGACCGTCAGCACTTTCGCCGACGCGCTCGTACTCGACGTTCTCGCCCTCCTGCGCGCGCTTGATGATCGGCCGCAGGAACGCGTTGACGTCGTGCGGCATGATGTCGTACGGCGTCTTGCCGTAGATCTCGGCCTGCGGACGGCAAACCCAGTTGGCGAACGCCTGGTTGACGAACGTGTACTTGAGCTTGCGATCGAGATAGGCGATCGGACCGGGAATGTTGTCGGCGAACAGGCGCAGCTGGACTTCCTGCGACTTCAGCGCCTCGCGGATGCGGACGTCGTCCTCAATGTCGTTGATAACGGCGAACGCGCCACCGGTCTTGCGCCCCGGCTCGCGATCGGGGAACAGCGTGATCCGCACCCAGCGCAGCTCGCCCGAGGCAGGCCGTTCGCGCCGGTCGTAGCTTACGGTTGCGCCCGCAAATGCGCGTTCGACGTAACCCATCATTTCGGCCAACGCGTCGGGCGCAACGAAGTTCTTCAGCGGCTGACCGAGCAGATCGTCGACTGGGGCGCCTATGTACTCGCCGTAGGGTTTGTTGGCGAAGCGCAGCCGATAGGCGCGGTCGAAATAGAAGATTGGCAGGCTGACGCTGTCAGTGACGATGCGCAGGCGATGCTCGCGCTCGCCGGCTTCCAACTCCATGCGCTTGATGTTGTCGACGTCGGTATACGTCGCCAGAACGCCGCGAATTTCGCCGCGTGGGCCGCGGTCAGGGTAGTAGTCGACGCGCACCCAGAAAGCGTTGCGCTTGACCGAAGAAAGCTGGCGTTCGAAGCTGACGCGCTCGCCGCCGAGCGCCGCTTCGAGGTAGGCGTGGTAAAGCTGATAGAGTTCGCGGCCGTCGACCTCGACCACTTCGCGTCCGATGACGTCGGGCTGGAGCTTGCCCGACCAGTCGAGAAAAGCACGGTTGACGAAGCGATAGCGCTGGTGCGAGTCGATATAGCAGACCGGCAGGCCGAGCGCGTTCAGCTTGCGCTGCGACAGCGCAAGGAGCGAGTCCCGGTCCATCCCCTCCCCTACGGTTTGCTGGGTCGGGTGGTCCAAGCGCGTCAGTGATCGGGGTAGCGCCATTAAGCCAATCGAGGTGTGTCCAGCCACCCTTTCCCGGGGCTACAGAAGGGGAGGCTGATGCAGTCTAAGTGTCCAACCTGTGGCTGACAAGCAAAGACCCTGCCATCGCCTGACTGGGGGCCTCACAAAGCTCTCAGGGGCACCAAGCCCCACACTGTTGGCTCACCCGCTAGCGCAGGCTACAATCCCCGGCACAAAAACACGCCGGACGGCACTTGTCGCGTCCCACCGGTTATCCGTGGAGGACCACGATCGCCGGCGGCGATAACCGAAGCTTCCTACGAAAGAACCCCATGTCCCGCCCCCGGCACCGCTGCGCCGCCCTCGTGCTCTCGTGCCTGCTCTTCGCCCCCGGGTTGGTCTATGCCGCGGTCGAGCCGCCCGCAATAGTGGGCATCCCGATCGACTTCATTCTCTTCGCGCTGACCCTTGCTGGCGTCGCATTGTTTCATCGGCATACGCTGGCGATAGCCGTCGGCGGGTTGATCGTGATCTCGCTCTTCAAGATCGCGGCTTCGCCTTTCCCCGAAGGGCCGGGCATGGACGGCTGGCTCGCGCATCTCGTCCACGGGTGGGTGCTGCTCACGAACCTGCTTGGTCTGTTGCTCGGATTCGCGCTGTTGTCGAAACACTTCGAGGCGAGCCGCGTTCCTGACTATTTGCCCAAGTTCCTGCCGGGCGATTGGAAAGGCGGCCTCGTCCTGTTGTTCATGATTTTCGTATTGTCGAGTTTTCTGGACAATATCGCTGCGGCGTTGATCGGCGGCACCATCGCCGGCGTCGTATTCCGCGGCAAGGTCCACATCGGCTACCTGGCCGCGATCGTCGCGGCGTCCAACGCGGGAGGCTCGGGCAGCGTGGTTGGCGACACGACCACGACGATGATGTGGATCGACGGCGTGAACCCACTGCAGGTGGTCGAAGCGTACATTGCCGCGGGAACTGCGATCCTCATCTTCGGCATTCCGGCGTCGCTTCAGCAGCAGCGCTACTCACCGATTCGCAAGGAGCCGCCGCGGGGCGTTGTGATCGACTGGGCTCGCGTATTGATCGTAGCGCTGATGCTGGTCACCGCGATCGCCGTAAACGTCGTCGTCAATACCCACTTCACCGATATCTCCGGCGATTTCCCGTTTCTCGGTGCGGCCGTGTGGGTCGCGCTGCTGGTCTGCGTGCCGCTGCGACGTCCGGCGTGGAATGAGCTTCCTGGCGCGCTCAAGGGCTCGATCTTCCTGTTGTCGCTGGTGGCGGCGGCCTCGATGATGCCGGTCGAGAAACTGCCCGACGCCTCGTGGCACGTCGCGCTGGGCTTGGGCTTCGTGTCTGCCGTGTTCGACAACATCCCGCTGACCGCGCTGGCGTTGAAGCAAGGCGGTTACGACTGGGGCTTTCTTGCCTACGCAGTGGGCTTCGGCGGGTCGATGATCTGGTTCGGCTCGTCCGCGGGAGTCGCGCTATCGAATATGTACCCTGAGGGAAAAGACGCGATTGCCTGGGTGCGCGGCGGATGGCACGTCGCGCTCGCTTATGTGATCGGCTTCTTTGTCATGCTGGCTGTGCTGGGATGGTTTCCGCAGCCCAAGCATGAAGGCCCCCACAAGGCCGTCGTCGCCAAGGTCGCGGCGGCAACAACGCAAAACTGAACTCCTGCGCGACAACCCGTCCGTTCGAATCGCTGCGCGACGCGGCCGCGACGGCTAATCGCGTCGCACTGATTACCGATCGACGACGAGGATGTGCACGCGGTAGGGGCCGTGCGCTCCTAGCACGATGGTTTGCTCGATATCGCCGGTGCGCGATGGTCCTGAGATGAAGTTGATCGCTCGCGGCATCGTGTCGCGCTCGCGCCGAATCAGCGCAAAGGCCTCTTCCATGCCGGAGACCACGCGCGCTGCGCGCACGACCGCAATGTGCGTTTCCGGCAGCAATGCCGTCGCGGTCGGCGCATCCGGGCCGGGAAGAATGACCAGCGTCCCCGTTTCGGCAACTGCGCAGAATGTGCCGGTGATGCCCAGGCGATCGTCACCGACAGTCGGCTCTGCACGGATTCGCAGCTGCGAACCCGCCCAATCGAGGTCCGCGAATTCGGGCCAGCACACGCCCTCACGCGATGGTCCCTCGGTCCCTGGCGCTCTGGCCGCAACGGCGTCGAGGTAGCGCGCCACTTCGGCGGGCATTTCCTCAATACCGCCGATGCGAGCCACCGTGCTTTCCATGTCGGCGGCGCGTTGCATGAACCGCGCGATAAGGGCCTCGAGTTCAGCGGGCATCCGTGGCCGGGGGCCGTGCGCACGCGCAGCGACATACTCCTCGGCCTGACGTCTTGCGCCGACGCCGGAAAACCGTCCGCGCACGCCCAGCGCCGCGCGAACGCGCTCGATGACGCGATCGCGAGCGTCATTGTCAGGACGATCGCTCATCGGGCGCTCGTACGAGCAAATGTCGCGATGCGCTCGATGCCCGCGCGTATCATCTCCGGCGATGCGGCGTACGAAAACCGCACGTGTTGGCCGTCCCCGGGAACGCGACGGCCGAAATGAATGTCGGCCAGCACGGCGACGCCAGCCTCGTTGAGAAGGCGCTTGCGCAATTCTTCGGAATCCGCGCAGCCGGTACGCTCGCACAGTTGAGTGACATTGGGCCACGCGTAGAAGGCGCCGCCCGGCACCTTGCAGCGGACACCCGGCACCTCGTTGAGCAAGTCGACGATGAGGTTGCGACGGTCGAGAAAAGACTGGCGCATGGCGTCCGCGGGACCCTGCGGCCCATTGATGGCCTCGACGGCTGCCCACTGGCTGATCTGCGACGCGCACGAATCGGTGTTGGTGATCCAGCGCGTAAACACCGGCGCCAGTGCGCGATTGGCGATATAGCCGATACGCCAGCCAGTCATCGCCCATGTCTTCGACGCGCCATCGGAAATGATCGTGCGTTCGAGCATGTCCGGCAGGCTCGCGATCGACTTGAACGCGCCGTCGTACGACAGTCGCGAGTAGATTTCGTCGGCGTACACCCACACCTGTCGATGCCGCCGCAGAATGGTGGCGATCGCCTCCAGGTCTGCGGACTTGAGGCTCGCGCCGGTAGGATTGTGCGGCGAATTGAGAATCAGCAATTTCGTATTCGGCGTGATCTTCGCTTCCAGTTCGTTGGGATCGAAAGCGAAGTCGCGCGCTTCGCGCAAATGGATCGGCACCGGCACTGCGCCGTTGGCGATGATCTGCGACTCGTAAATCGGAAAGCCCGGAACTGGATAGATGACCTCGTCGCCCGCGCCGTAGTCGGTTGCCGACGCGATCGCATACGCAATGAACGGCTTGGCGCCAGCGCCGACCACGACATCGTCCGGCTTGATATCGAGCCCGCGCCGCGACCCCATGTCCTGCGCGGCCGCTGCCCGTAACTCGTCGATTCCGGCCGATGGCGTATAGCCGTGCTTTCCGTTGCGAATGGCCGCGACGGCGGCATCCTGGATATTCAGCGGCGTCGGAAAGTCCGGCTGGCCAATACAAAAGGAAAGTATGTCGCGACCCTGACGGATCAGGCCGTTGACTTCGGCCAAGCACGACGAATGCGTTCTCGGTCCCTAGGCTCTCGCCCCGCCGGCTGATTCGCGGCAGCGTCTTGAACGTGTCCCGTGGCGCGTTCATTGGCGGCCTCCGGCGAGCTGACGTTCGCGATAGAGATCACGGAAGGTACGTCCGCTCGGCGTGGGCATGTCGCGACCATCGGTCCAACCCGCGCCCAGCGGCAAGCGATGAATCATCGAATCGTTCTTGGCCATCGCGCGCAGCATGCGCACGCCGATGCGCGTCGCAATCGCATAGAGCTGCGGGTGACCGGCGAGCCACGACCACCCGCGCACGGCGACCCGTTCGTGCCACGGGCGCAGATGCTGTTCAAACTGCTGCTCACGCAGCTTTCTCTGCAGGTCGGGCAATGGAATCTTCACCGGGCACACGACTCCGCACTGGTTGCACATGGTCGACGCTTGCGGCAGATCCAGCGCATTCTTGATACCGATGTAGGACGGCGTCAGGATGGAGCCGATGGGGCCGGGATAAACCCAGCCATACGAGTGGCCGCCGATATTCTGATAGACCGGGCAATGGTTCATGCATGCCCCGCACCGTATGCAGCGCAGCGCTTCGTTGACTTCGCTGGCCAGTACGCCACTCCGACCGGCGTCGACGACGATGAAGTACATATGCTCGGCGCCGTTGAATTCGCCTTCGCCTTTGGTGCCGGTGAGGATGTCGACATAGTTGGAAATCGATTGCCCGGTCGCCGAACGCGGCAGCAGCCGCATCAGCGTCGCAACGTCTTCCAGGGTCGGAACGATCTTCTCGATGCCCGAAATCGCGACATGCACCTTGGGCAGCGTCGTCGTCAGTGTTGCGTTCCCCTCGTTGGTGACCAGGACCACCGAGCCCGTTTCTGCCACCAGAAAGTTACCGCCCGAGATGCCCATGTCCGCGGTGAGATAGTGACTACGCAGGACTTGTCGGGCTTCGAGACAGAGCTCGTTGATCTCCACCTTGCGCGCGGTGCCGTGCACCCTGGCAAAAAGGTCGGACACCTCCTCCTTGCTCTTGTGCAGCGCCGGTCCGATGATATGCGACGGTGGTTCGTAGTCGTTGATTTGCAGGATGTACTCGCCGAGATCGGTCTCGACGACACGCATTCCGGCGGCCTCTATCGCTTCGTCGAGCGCCGACTCTTCGCTCACCATCGACTTGGACTTGATGATCTTGGCGACGCTGTGACGCCTTGCAATTTCGATCACGTGCCGGTTGACGTCAGCCGGCGTCTCGGCCCATAGCACCGTGGCCCCGCGCGCGATCGCGTTGCGCTCGAACATTTCCAGCCAGACGTCGAGGTTGTCGAGCGCCCGCTGACGAATCGCCCTGGCAGCGTCCCGAGTGCCTTCGAAATCATCCAGTTCGACCAGCGCTTCGCGCCGCTTGGCGACGAATTTGCCTTTGATCTTCTGCAGATTGCCCTGCAACTGGGCGTTGCCCATGTTGTCATGGGCGCGTTCCTTAAAATGCATCGATGCGATTTGCATGCTTTGCCTAGACAGTTCTGCAAAAGCGGCGGCAGGCGCCGCCACAGGAATTCATGATTTCGACTCTCCGGCCAGGATCTCGGCGATGTGCATGACGCGCGTGCTGGCATCTCCACGTCGGCGCAACCGCCCTTCTATATTGAGCATGCAGCCCAAGTCGCCGAGGACCACGGCACCGGCGCCACTGTCGCTGATCGCCTGACACTTGTTGTCCGCGAGCCGCGTAGAGATCTCGCCATACTTGATCGAAAAGGTACCGCCGAATCCGCAGCAGGTCTCGCACTCGGTCATTTCCGTCAGCCGGGTTCCGGGCATCGTCGCCAGCAGGGTCCGTGGCTGCTTTTTGACATCCATTTCCCGCAGGCCCGCACAACAATCGTGATACGTGATCGCGCCTTCATAGTTGCCGGGCACCTTGTCGACTTTGAGCACGCTCACCAGGAAATCGGTGAGTTCCCAAGTCTTGGCGCCCAGCGCGGTCGCGCGCTTCAGCGAAACCGCATCATCGCGAAACAGATCGGCATAGTGGGTCTTGATCATGCCGCTGCAGGACCCCGACGGAGCGACCAGGTAGTCGCACGCCTCGAACTCATCGAGGAGCTTCGACGCCAACGCCAGCGCTCCGCTTCGGTCTCCGGAGTTATAGCCGGGTTGCCCGCAACAAGTCTGCGTCGGCGGTACATACACATCGGCGCCTCCGGCCTCGAGCAAGCGGATTGCCGCGAAGCCTATCGACGGTCGCATCAGGTCGACAAGGCAGGTAACGAAGAAGCCGACGCGCATGATTTTCGACCGATATTAGCACTAGTACGAGTGCGTAAGCGCCACGACGCACATGCCCATCAGCCACTGCGGAAACATACCCAGCAGCAGCAAGGCGACGCCATTGAGCGAAAGCAGCGCGCGTGTATCGTGACGGGCCTCAAGCGGCGCTTGGTCGATCGGATCGTCGAAGTACATGAGTTTGACGATGCGAAGATAGTAGAAAGCTCCGACCAGCGAGGTCAACACGGCGACAACCGCCAACCAAACCAATCCGACGTCGACTGCTGCTTCGATCACCGCGAACTTGGCATAGAAGCCGACGGTCGGCGGTATGCCCGCGAGCGAAAACATCACCAGCAGCATCATCAGCGCATACCACGGACTGCGCTGATTGAGACCCTTGAAGTCGTCGAGGCGGTCGGCCTCGAAACCTCGCCGCGACAACAGCATAACTATGCCGAAGCTGACGAGGCTCGTAAGGACGTAGGTGATCGTGTAGAACATGGCGGCGCTGTAGCCGTTGACGTTGGCGGCGAGAAAACCCATCAACATGAAACCCATGTTGGCAATGGTCGAATACGCCAGCATGCGCTTGATGTTGCTCTGGGAAATCGCGACCAGATTGCCGACGATCATCGACAGCAGTGCCAGGATCAGCAGCATTCCCCGCCAATCGAAGGCGAGCGACGAAAGGGAGCCCACCAGCATGCGCATCATGAATCCGAAAGCCGCCAGCTTGGGTGCGGTCCCCACGAACAGCGTGATTGCCGTAGGGGCGCCTTCATACACATCCGGCAGCCACATGTGATACGGAACCGCACCCAGCTTGAACGCGATGGCCGACACCACGAAGACCAGGCCGAATACCAGGATCGTCTTGTTCGTGTTGCCCGCAATGAGGTTGGTCGCGATCTGGTTGATTTCGAGCGACCCGGTTGCGCCGTAGATCATCGACATGCCGTACAGCAGCAGCCCTGAGGCCAGGGCGCCGAGTACGAAGTATTTCATCGCCGCCTCGATCGCCGGCTTCGACGAACGCTGCAGCGCGACCATCGCGTAAAGCGACAGCGACATCAATTCGAGACCGAGGTAAAGCGTCAGAAAATGGCTGGCGGAGATCATCACCATCATTCCGAGCAGTGCGAACATCGCGAGAGCAAATGTCTCGCCGCGGAATAAACCCCTTTCCGACAAGTAGGTTCGTGAATAGACGAGGGTCACCGCGACCGTAATGCAGCTCAGGAACTTCAGAACGTCGGCCAGTGCGTCAGCGACGAACGTATTGCTGAACGCGTGCTGAGGCGCGTCGTGAAATACGAGAACCGACAGCCATGCCGCAAGGACGATGCCCGCTTGCGCCAGCCAATAGCTCCAGTATCGGCGTTCCTCGGGAATGAAGAGATCGGCGATGAGCACCGTGCAGGCCACGATCAGCAGCGCGATTTCGGGCTGCGCGGCGGTCAAGTCGAACATGGGAAATGCAAGGGGAGTCATCACAGCTTGCTCTGCGCGACGTGGGCAAGCAGTCCGGTCACCGACGCATGCATCATGTCGGTGAACGGCTTCGGATAAATTCCCAGCAGCAGTACCGCGGCAACCAGCGTTGCCAGGAGCCAGAACTCGCGTCTAGAAAGGTCTTTCAGCGCTGCGACTTGCTCGTTGGCGACGTCGCCGAACCATACGCGTTTGTACATCCATAGCGTGTACGCGGCACCGAGGATCATCGTGATCGCCGCCAGGAAGCCGAGCCAGAAATTCGCCTTTACCGCGGCCAGAATTACCATGAACTCACCAACGAAACCGCTGGTCCCGGGAAGACCCGCGTTGGCCATGGCAAAGAACAGTGCGAACGCAGCAAACCTGGGCATGGTGTTGACCACCCCGCCGTAGTCGGCGATCTCCCGGCTGTGCATGCGGTCGTAGAGCACGCCGACACACAGGAACATTGCCGCGGAAACGAATCCGTGAGAAAGCATCTGGGTAAGGCCACCCTCGACGCCCATTTCGCTGAAAAGAAAAAACCCGAGCGTGACAAAGCCCATGTGCGAGATCGACGAATAGGCGATCAGTTTTTTCATATCGGCCTGGACCAGCGCGACAAAACCGATGTACACGACGGCGATCAGCGACAGCGTGATCACGAATCCCGAGGCGTAACGGCTCGCGTCGGGGAGAATCGGAAGGATGAAACGAACAAAGCCATACGCTCCGACTTTCAGCGTGATCGCAGCGAGAACGACCGAACCGCCGGTCGGCGCCTCGACGTGCGCATCAGGCAGCCATGTGTGCACCGGCCACATCGGCACCTTGACCGCAAACGCCAGGAAGAACGCAACGAATAGCAGCAGTTGTGTCTTCAGCGACAGCGGTAGCTGGTACCACTCGAGTATCGAAAAGCTGCCACCGCTCACCGAATACAGGTAAATCAGTGCGACCAGCATCAATAGCGAGCCGAGCAATGTGTAAAGGAAGAACTTCAACGCGGCATAGACTCGCCGGGGACCGCCCCAGACGCCGATGATCAGATACATCGGAATCAACATTGCCTCGAAGAAGACGTAGAACAGCACGCCATCCAGTGCGCTGAACACGCCGTTGATCAGACCCGACATGATCAGGAAAGCCGCCATGTATTGTGCGACCTTGCGTTCAATGACAATCCATCCCGCCCAGACGACAAGGACGGTGATGAAGCTGTTGAGCAGCACGAAGAGCACCGAGATGCCGTCCACTCCGAGCAGATAGTTGACGTTGAAGCGCGGAATCCACTCGACGGCCTCGACGAACTGCATTTCTGCGGTACCGACGGAAAACTTGGTGTACAGCGGAATGGTCACGGCGAATGCCGCGACGGCTCCCACCAGCGCAAGCCAGCGAGCGGCTGCCGCATCGCGGTCGCGATTGACGACGAGCACCAAGAGGCCCGCAACAATCGGCACCCAGATAGCGAGGCTTAAGTAAGGCAGCATCAGATAATCCGCAGGACGACCCACCAGAACAGCGCCGCAAACACGCCCAGAATCATCGCGAAGGCATAGAGATACATGTAACCCGACTGCACGCGGCGCAGCGCGGCGGACGCGGCGCCTACCAGTCGGGCACTGCCATTGACGAAGAACCCGTCGATGATCGATTTGTCGCCGATGTTGGAGAATAGCGTCCCGATTCGCCGGAACCCGCCGGCAAAAAACCAGTCGTTGAAGCGGTCGATGTAGTAGTTGTTCGCGAGAAGCGCAAATAGCGCGCCGGACTTCGCCTGAATCTTCGCCGGCAGATCGGCGCGCTTGATGTACAGGAACCACGCCGTTGCGATGCCCGCGACGGCGAGCCAGAAAGGCGCACCCAGCAGGCCGTGCTCGATGAATGCCGCGATCCCGTGCCATTCCTCACGGATCGTGGCCATCGCGACATGCCTTTCAGCGACAACGATGGAGGCTCCGAAATAGTCACCGATCAGCAAGCGTTCGATATGGCCCCAGCCAGCGAATATCGACGGTATCGCCAGCAGGATCAGCGGCAGCGTAATCACCCATGGGCTCTCACGCGGCTTGGCGTCATGACCGTGACTGCCCTCAGTTTCGTGGTTGCTCTCGTGGTGGATGTCGTCGTGGGCGTGGTGCGGATGGGCGAATCGTTCTTCTCCGTGAAACGCGAGAAACAATAGTCTGAAGCTGTAGAACGCCGTGACAAACACGCCTATCGTCACGGCAAACAACGCGTAGTAATGTCCTTTGACGCTGGAGGCCTGCACCGCTTCGATAATCGCGTCCTTGGAGAAAAATCCCGCGAACGGCGGGATCCCCGCCAGCGCCAGCGAACCGACGACCATCGTCCAATAGGTGACGGGCATGTATTTCTTGAGGCCGCCCATCTTGCGCAGATCCTGCTCGTGATGGAGCGCAATGATCACCGAGCCGGCGCCCAGGAACAAAAGCGCCTTGAAAAAGGCGTGGGTCATCAAGTGGAAGATCGCCGCGGAGTAGGCAGAAACGCCCAGCGCGACCGTCATGTAGCCGAGCTGCGACAACGTCGAATAAGCGATCACGCGCTTTATATCGTTTTGGACAACGCCGAGGAAGGCCATGAACAGCGCCGTCGTCGCGCCAATGATTGTCACGAACGCCAGCGCGGTGTCGGACAACTCGAACAGCGGACTCATTCGCGCGACCATGAAAATACCAGCGGTGACCATCGTCGCCGCGTGGATCAACGCCGAAATCGGCGTCGGGCCTTCCATCGAATCCGGGAGCCAGACATGTAGCGGGACTTGAGCGCTCTTGCCCATCGCGCCAATGAAAAGGCCGATGCAGATCGCCGTCATCACCGACCACTGTCCCTGACCAAGCAGATGAAACGTCGTGCTTGCCTGTGCCGGCGCGGCGGCAAACACCGTCGCGTAGTCCAGCGAGCCGAAGTACGCAACTATCAAGCCGATGCCCAGCACAAAGCCGAAGTCGCCGACGCGATTGGCGAGAAACGCCTTCAGATTGGCGTAGATCGCTGTCGGACGCGTGTACCAGAAACCGATCAGCAGATACGACACCAGCCCCACTGCCTCCCAACCGAAGAAGAGTTGCAGGAAGTTGTTCGCCATCACCAGCATCAACATGCTGAAAGTGAACAGTGAGATGTAGGCGAAGAACCTCGTATATCCGGGATCATCGGCCATATAGCCGATTGTGTAGACATGCACCATCAGTGATACGAAAGTAACTACCAGCATCATCAGCGCCGTCAGAGGATCGATCAGGAAGCCGATCGAAAACTTGATGCCCCCCGACGTCATCCAGATGTAGAGGTCGCCATTGAACAATTCGCCGGCCAGGACATCCCTCAGCACGATTGCCGAGGCGACCGTGGACACAGCGACACCCGCGATGCAGATCCAGTGCGACAGCCGACGGCCCAGCACGGGGCCCCAGAGGCCGACGACAATCGCGCCGACCAGCGGCGCGAAAGGGATCAGGAGATAGATCGAGCGCAAGGTACCGTCCGCGTCAGTGCTTAAGCGTCGCCAGGTCGTCGACGTCGATCGATCCGACATTGCGGAATAGCAGCACCAGGATTGCCAGCCCGATTGCAGATTCCGATGCGGCAACGGTCAGGATGAAAAAGACGAATACCTGCCCTGCCGTATCGCCAAGGTAGTGGGCGAAGGCAATGAAATTCAGGTTCACTGCGAGGAGCATGAGCTCGATCGCCATCAACATGATGATCACGTTGCGGCGGTTCAGGAAAATCCCGATCACGCTGATGGCGAACAGGATCGCGCCGAGGACGACATAGTGCGTCAAGCCTGGATACCACGGAAACGGCACGTCTTTTCTCCCTGTTACCGGATGTCCGCCCATGGCAGCCATCCTGAATGCTCTTCCGACGCTCACGCAACCGGAGGCGCGCTATCGCCCCCGAACGCGAATCTTTTTGCTCACGAATCCCGTTTGGTGGGCGGCATCTGCAGCACGCGCAGCCGGTCGCCGCGCCTAACCTTCACCTGCGCCGCTGGGTCTTGGTACTTGGTTTCGCGCCGCGTGCGGTGTGTCAGCGCAATCGCAGCAATGATCGCGACCAGAAGGATGACCGCCGCGATTTCGAACGGATAGGCGTATTCGGTGTAAATCCTGAGTCCCAGCGCGCGCGTATTGCTCGTGCCAGCCGCCGCAACCGCACTGGTTGCCCCGGGTGCCGGCGCAAAATAGCCGCCGACCAGCACCAGAGCCATCTCGGCCAGGATCAGGACGCCCACGGTCGCTCCGACCGGAATGTAGCTGCGGAAATGTTCGCGCATCTTGTCGAAATTGACGTCCAGCATCATCACCACAAATAGAAACAGCACCATCACCGCCCCGACATAGACCAGTACCAGCGCGATCGCCAGAAATTCGGCCTGCAGCAACAACCAGATGCCGGCCGCGCTGAAGAATGACAGCACCAGCCACAGCGCGGCGTGGACCGGATTACGACTGCTGATAACGCGCAAGGCCGCGAACACAAGAAGCGCAGCAAATGCGTAGAAAATGAAGGACTGAAACGGCATGTCAGCACTCACACAAAACACCAGCGCCCGAACCGCGACCTTGGCTTTGCGCGGGCGTCTTCATCGGTAACTGGCATCGCTGGCGCGATCCGCAGCAATCTCCGCTTCGTAGCGGTCGCCGACAGCCAACAACATTTCCTTGGTGTAGATCAAGTCGCCACGCTTCTCGCCGTGGTATTCGAGAATGCGCGTCTCGACGATCGAGTCGACCGGGCAGGACTCCTCGCAGAATCCGCAGAAGATGCATTTGGTCAGATCGATATCGTATCGCGTGGTGCGACGTGTACCGTCGTCGCGTTGCTCGGACTCGATCGTGATCGCCAGCGCCGGACAAACAGCCTCGCACAGCTTGCAGGCGATACAGCGCTCTTCGCCGTTCGGGTAGCGGCGCAACGCGTGCAGCCCTCGAAAGCGCGGACTTTGCGGAGTCTTCTCTTCCGGAAACTGAACAGTAACTTTTGGCGCGAACATGTTGCCGCCGGTGACGCGGAGGCCCTTCCACAGTTCGACCAGGAAGTAGGTGTTGAAGAAATCGCGAACTCTTTGCAGCATCGCCATTCCTCAGTGAAAGAGATACGCCCAGCGCGTCTGCATCATTGCGCCGATAAAGACGATCCACACCAGCGTGACCGGAATGAACACTTTCCAGCCCAGGCGCATGATTTGGTCATAGCGATAGCGAGGAAACGTCGCCCGCACCCAGAGAAAGATGAAGAGCATCGCGCATATCTTGAGCAGCAACCACGCAAAGCCGTCGCCGAACGGATGGAACCCTGCCACGCCGAGATCGTTGAGAATCGGCAGCGGCGACATCCAGCCGCCCAGGAACATGATCGACGCCAGAGTCGCGATCAGGATCATGTTCATGTACTCGGCCAGAAAGAACACTGCAAAAGCCACGCCCGAATACTCGACGTGGAATCCCGCGACGATTTCCGATTCGCCTTCGGCAACGTCGAACGGATGCCGATTGGTCTCGGCGATGCCGGAAATCAGGTAGACAACAAAAAGCGGAAGCAGAGGCCACGCATACCAATGCAATAGTCCGCCCTGCTGCCCGCGGACAATATCGCTGATATTGAGGCTCGACGCCGCCATCAGCACACCGACCAGCGCGAAGCCCATCGCGATTTCGTACGACACGATTTGCGCAGCAGACCGCAGGCAACCCAGGAACGCATATTTCGAATTGGAAGCCCAGCCGGCGAGGATGACGCCATAGACGCCGATCGATGTCATCGCCAGGATGTAGAGAAGGCCCGCATTGATGTTGGACAGCACTGCGCCGTCGGCGAATGGGATGACAGCCCAGGCGGCGAGCGCGGGCCCCAGCGAAAGCATCGGGGCGATGAAGAAGAGGTAGCGATTGGCTCCCGATGGAACGACGACTTCCTTGAATAGAGTTTGAGCACGTCGGCGAACGGTTGCAGGAGTCCTAGCGGGCCGACGCGATTGGGGCCAATGCGTACCTGCATCCAGCCGATCACTTTGCGTTCAGCGAGGGTCAGGTACGCCACGCCGAGGATCAGCGGAATGGCAATGCCAACGATCTTGGCGAGCGTCCACACCACGGGCCAGGTGGGGCCGAAGAACTGCTCGACGGGAGCGAGCACGCCGGTCATCCGACGGCCTCGATAGCCACGACGCCGAACATCGCCCCGAGCATCGCGGTCGAGGCGTGAGCCGCCGCGACGCGCACGCAGCCGTCGGGGATGCCGCTGTCGAGCGCGACTTTCATAATCGCTTCGCCGTGACCCTGGCGAACGCGCGCCGCCTCACCATCGGCGAGATTGAGCGCCGCCAGCGTCGCCGCGTTGGCGCGCGCGCGCGGCGGTTTTGCGTCGATCGTCTTCTGCAGGGACCCCGCGCGGCGTACCAACGGATCGGCAAAATAGATCGGCACGTCGGCGATGCGCTCGGGGCCATCAACGGTCGCGCCAGGTCGCTCAATAGCGACGTCGGTTCTATTCGACAGTCGTTCGGCAATCGCATCGGCGCCTGGCAATTCGGCGCGGACGGCGCTGATGTCGTCCTGTTCGAATCCCGACAACCCGAGCATCGACCCGAGCACGCGCAGGACCTTCCAGGCCGGGCGGGTCTGGCCCAGCGGCGGAGCAACGCCGTTGAAGGTCTGCACGCGCCCTTCCGCATTGATGAAGGTTCCCGCGGTTTCGGTAAACGGTGCGACCGGCAACACGACATCGGCGTACTCGGCAACGCCTGAGCGAAATGGCGAGAGAGCAACGACAAACTCCGCGGCTTTCAGGGCCGCGCGCGCAGCCGACGGATTCGCACAATCGCGTTCCGGCTCGGCGTGCAGCAGCAGGTAAGCTTTGCGCGGCGACGTCAACATCGATTGCGCATTCAGACCGCCGCGAACAGGACGGGCGGTAACGAGGTCACCGCCCACCGAACTTGCCGCTTCGGTCAGAAAGCCCTGCGTCGCGCCAGTGAGCTCAGCGAGCGCCTGCGCCAATGCATGCAGCTGGGTCGCGCGCGGGTGCTGCTGGGCAAAATTACCGAGGAATATGCCTTTGCGCTCGCCCGACAGCAGGCTTGCCGCTATCGCCCGTGCCGCGGGTGACGCGACAACATTGTGCAGCGGAGCGGGCGCGGCCTTGCCCACTGCCGCAGCAGCCGCTACAACGACTTGCGCCAGCATCGCCGGCATCATCGAAGGCGCGACGATAGCCTTGTTGGCGACCTTGATCAGCAGTTCGTCATCGGCGGCATGCAGCAAGGAAATTTGTGCGCCCTTCTTCGCCGACCCACGAAGGCGTTGCGCCAGCAGCGGATGATCTTTCCGCAGGAAGCTTCCGATCACGAGTACGCGATCGAGGGCCGCAAATTCGCCGATCGACATACCCAGCCATCGCGCGGCGGGGGTGGTCGTCGCCGAGTCGTCGCCGAAGTCGGAATGACGGAGGCGAAAATCAACGTTGTCGCTGCCGATGGCGCGCACCAGCTTCTGCGCCAGATGCAGCTCCTCCAGTGTCGAATGCGGCGAGAGCAGAGCGCCGATGGCATCCGCGCCGTATTGGTCGCGCGTGCTTTGGATTTGCGCGGTGACTCGCTCCAGCGCCGTTTGCCAGTCGCTTTCGACCAGATCACCGTCAACGCGCACCAGCGGGCGCGTCAGGCGATCGTCCGAATTGAGTCCTTCGTACGAAAACCGATCCTTGTCCGACAACCAGCACTCATTGACGTCCTCGTTCTCGAGCGGCACGACGCGCATCACTCGGTCGTTCTTGACCTGGACGATCACGTTGCTGCCCAGGCCGTCGTGCGGCGCGACGGACTTCCGTCGTGCCAGTTCCCACGTACGCGCGGTGTACCGGAATGGCTTCGAGGTCAGCGCTCCCACCGGACAAAGGTCGATCATGTTGCCGGATAGTTCGGAATCGACAGTCTTGCCGACGAAAGTCATGATTTCGACGGACTCGCCGCGATTGGCCATGCCGAGTTCCATCACACCCGCTATTTCCTGTCCGAAGCGCACACAACGGGTGCAATGAATGCAGCGCGTCATGTCGGTCGAGATTAATGGACCGAGATTCTTGTTCAGGACTACGCGCTTGGGTTCGTCGTAGCGCGAGCTCGAGGCGCCGTATCCCACCGCAAGATCCTGGAGCTGACACTCGCCGCCTTGGTCGCAGATCGGACAGTCGAGCGGATGATTGATCAGCAGGAACTCCATCACGCCTTTTTGCGCCGCGACCGCGGACTCGGAACGCGTCCATACCTTCATGCCTTCGGTGACGGGCGTCGCGCACGCGGGCAATGGCTTCGGCGCCTTCTCCACCTGGACCAGACACATCCGGCAGTTAGCCGCTATGGTGAGCTTCTTGTGCCAGCAGAAATGCGGCACATAGAGGCCGAGCTTGTGCGCGGCGTCCATTACCGTACTGCCACCGGGCACTTGCACCGGCTGGCCGTCGACCTCGAGGTTCAACGTCGCCATGGCATCACTTTTTGGTCGAATCCCTCATTAGAGGAGGCAGTAGCGCAGTTTCTCGTCGGGATCATCGCGCGCTCGTCAAACATAGGTCGGCACCAGGCATTGCTTGTGGTCGATGTGATGCTGAAATTCGCCGCGGAAATGTTTGATGAAGCTTTTGACTGGAAGTGCCGCAGCATCCCCCAGCGCGCAGATTGTGCGGCCCGCAATATTGTCCGAAACCGAAACCAGAAGGTCGAGGTCTTCGTTGCGACCCTGTCCGTGTTCGATGCGATCGACAACGCGCCAGAGCCAGCCGGTGCCTTCGCGACAGGGCGTGCACTGGCCACACGATTCCTCGAAGTAGAAATAGGACAGGCGAAGCAACGATTTGACCATGCACCGCGTATCGTTCATCACGATAACCGCGCCGGAACCGAGCATCGAACCGGCCTTGGCGATCGAATCGTAGTCCATGTCGGTCGCCATCATGATTTCGCCCGGCAACACCGGCATCGACGAGCCACCCGGAATACACGCCTTCAGCTTGCGACCGTCGCGCATCCCACCCGCCATCTCGAGCAACTGTGCGAACGGCGTCCCCAGCTTGACTTCGTAGTTGCCCGGACGCGCCACGTCGCCCGACACCGAAAAGATTTTGGTGCCGCCGTTGTTGGGACGTCCGAGCGCGAGAAAGGCTTCGCCGCCGTTGCGAATGATCCATGGAACCGCGGCGAACGTCTCGGTATTGTTGATGGTCGTCGGCTTGCCGTAAAGACCGAAGCTCGCCGGAAAAGGCGGCTTGAATCGCGGCAACCCTTTCTTGCCTTCCAGCGATTCGAGCAGTGCGGTTTCCTCGCCGCAGATATATGCGCCGTAGCCGTGATGGTTGTACAGGTGGCAGCTGAATTCGCTGCCGAGAATATTGTCTCCAAGCAGACCGGCGCGATACGCCTCATCGAGTGCCTGTTCGCAACGCTCGTAGGTATCCCAGATTTCGCCGTGCACGTAGTTGTACGCACGCTTGCAACCCATCGCGTATGCCGCAATCGCCATCCCCTCGATCAGGATATGCGGGTTGTAGCGCATGATGTCGCGATCCTTGAACGTGCCCGGCTCACCTTCGTCGGAGTTGCAGACCAGATACTTGTCGCCGGCGAACTGCTGCGGCATGAAGCTCCATTTGAGCCCGGTGGGAAAGCCCGCGCCGCCACGCCCGCGCAGCGCGGATTTCTTGATCTCGGCGATGACGGTCGCCGGCGGTATCTTTTCCGCCAGTATTTTCTTCAGCGCGTCGTAGCCGCCACGCTTTACGTAGTCGTCGAGGCCCCAGTTGCGGCCGTTTAACCCGGCCATGATGATGGAGTCGGGACCGTAGTCCAGAAATTCCGACGGCGCGTTCACCGCTTGGCCTCAGTCACGAGTTCGGACATCAATGCGTCGAGTTGCTCGGGGTGCATCCAACTGCACATGCGTTTGTTGTTGACCAGCAAAACGGGTGCGTCCCCGCACGCGCCCAGACATTCGCCTTCCTTGAGCGTAAACACGCCGTCGGCCGTGGTCTCGCCGAAATGCACGCCGAGCTTCTTCTGCAGATGCTCAGCCGCTCGCGACGCACCTTGCAGCGCGCACGGCAGATTGGTGCAGATCGTCAGCTTGTACTTTCCGGTAGGCGCCGTGTTGTACATCTCGTAGAACGTCGCCACCTCGTAGACCGCGATCGGCGCCATGCCCAGATAACTGGCGACGGCGTCCATGGTTTCGGTCGACAGCCAGCCCTTTTCGTCCTGCGCAATCGCGAGCGCGGCCATCACCGCCGACTGCTTTTGGTCGGCAGGATACTTGGCGATCTCGCGATCGATCTTTTTCAGCGCATCCGCCGTCAGCATGCTCGCAAGACCCGATCGATGGTAGTCGCTTTCAAATCTCGTCCGTCCAGTAGTCGACGTGATCTCCGGTGAGCGTCATGTGTCGCAATCCGCCGCCGAACGATCCAACCTTCTTCGAATCGGGATACTCGCAAACCTCGGCTGGCATCATCGTGCTCACCGATATGTAGGCAAGTTCGTCGTCGGAGTCGTTGACGATCTGGTGCGCCGTCTCAGGACCACCGGTCGGGCAGCAGATGAAATCTCCGGCGCGGACCTTCCGCGTGTCGCTGCCATAGCGCAGCGTCCCGGTACCCCGGACGATGAAGAACATCTCCTCTTCCGCGCGGTGGCTGTGGAAGGGACACGAAATCTTGCCCGGCGGGACGACATCGTAGGAATAGCCGAGATCCTTGGCGCCAAGCAACGGTCCGATGCGCACCGAATCGCTCGCGAACTTGTCGCCCTTGGCGAAATGTTCGAGCGTCAACTCGTCGATGTTGATGACCTTCGAATCAATGGTTTTCATCGATCGATCTCCCCGAAAACGATGTCCTGCGTTCCGATGATCGCCACGACGTCGGCGATCATGTGGCCGCGCGACATTTCGTCGAGGGCCGCCAGATGCGGAAAGCCTGGTGCACGAAACTTCAGGCGGTACGGCTTGTTTGCGCCATCCGAAATGATGTACACGCCGAATTCGCCTTTCGGGTGCTCGACCGCGGCGTAAGCCTCGCCTGGCGGAACGTGCATGCCTTCCGTGAAAAGCTTGAAGTGATGGATCAGCTCCTCCATGTTGCTTTTCATTTCTTCGCGCGATGGCGGAGCGATCTTGTGATTGTCGGTGATGACCGGGCCGGGGTTCTTGCGCAGCCAGTCTATGCACTGGCGAACGATCTTGTTGGACTCGCGCATTTCCTGCACGCGCACGAGATAGCGGTCGTAGCAGTCGCCAGTGGTGCCGACCGGGATGTCGAAATCCATCAGGTCGTACACCTCGTAAGGCTGCTTCTTGCGCAGATCCCACGCAATTCCGGAGCCACGCAGCATCGGACCGGTGAATCCCAGCGCTTTCGCGCGTTCCGGCGTGACGACGCCGATGCCAACGGTGCGCTGCTTCCAGATACGGTTGTCAGTTAGCAAAGTCTCGTATTCGTCGACATAGCCCGGAAACCGGCGCGTAAAGTCTTCGATGAAGTCGAGCAAGCTGCCGCTGCGATTCTCGTTCAGACGCGCAACTGCGCGAGCATTGCGCATCGGCGACACCTGGTACTTCGGCATCTGGCCGGGAAGGTCGCGATAGACGCCGCCCGGCCGGTAATATGCGGCATGCAGCCGCGCACCGGAGACCGCTTCGTAGCAGTCCATCAGGTCTTCACGCTCGCGGAAGCAATACAGGAAGGTCGTCATCGCGCCGACGTCCAGCGAGTGCGCACCGAGCCACAGCAGGTGATTCAATATTCGCGTGATCTCGTCGAACATGACGCGAATATATTGAGCGCGGATCGGCACCGGGAGACCCAGCAAGCGCTCGATCGCCATGCAATACGCGTGTTCGTTCGACATCATCGACACGTAGTCGAGGCGATCCATGTACGGCAGGCTCTGGATGTACGTTTTGTATTCGGCCAGCTTCTCCGTCCCGCGATGCAGCAAGCCGATGTGCGGGTCCGCGCGCTGGATGACTTCGCCGTCGAGCTCCAGCACCAGTCGAAGAACACCGTGCGCCGCGGGATGCTGCGGCCCAAAGTTCATTGTGTAGTTGCGGATTTCAGCCACGGTCTATTGCTTGCCTGCGTAGCTGTCTTCGCGAATGATGCGCGGCACGATTTCGCGCGGCTCGATGGAAACCGGCTGGTAGATCACGCGGCCCTGCTCCGGGTCGTAGCGCATTTCCACGTGCCCCGACAACGGAAAATCCTTGCGAAATGGATGACCGATAAAGCCGTAATCGGTGAGTATGCGGCGCAGATCAGGATGTCCGGCAAACATCACGCCAAAAAAATCGAACGCCTCGCGTTCGTACCAGTTCGCGGCCGGCCACACATCGACCATCGACGGCAACACCGGGAACTGATCGTCCTTGGCAAAAGTGCGCACGCGCAAGCGATGGTTGTTCGCGATCGACAACAAGTGGTAGACGACCGCGAAGCGCCCTGTCGCCGAAGCGGAGGCCGGTTCGGCCGGCATTGCGTCGGAATTCGAATAGGCGACGCTTCGTTCGGTGCCGCCGTACGCCGAGTAGTCGACACCGCAGAGGTCGATCAACTGCTCGAAGCCCAGTTCGGGTCGATCGCGCAGCACTCTCATGGTCGATATCAGATTTTCGGATGCGATCGTTGCCGTGACCGTTCCGAACGCCGTCTCGATCTTGTCCAGCTTGGCGCCGAATGTGGCGGCCAGCGCCGCGGCAAGCGATGCGTTGTCCATCAACGTGCGATCGTGTTGGTACGCCAGATCTTGTTCTGCAATTGAATGATTCCGTAGAGCAGGGCTTCGGCGGTTGGCGGACATCCGGGTACGTAGATGTCGACCGGCACGATACGATCGCAGCCTCGAACGACGGAATACGAATAGTGGTAGTAACCGCCGCCATTGGCACACGAGCCCATCGAAATAACCCAACGCGGCTCGGCCATCTGGTCATAGACCTTGCGCAATGCCGGCGCCATCTTGTTGCACAGCGTGCCCGCGACGATCATCACGTCGGACTGGCGGGGGCTTGGGCGAAACACGACACCGAAACGGTCGAGGTCATAGCGTGCTGCCCCGGCATGCATCATTTCCACGGCGCAGCAGGCAAGGCCGAACGTCATCGGCCACATCGAGCCATTGCGCGACCAATTGATCAGCGCGTCCAGCGATGTCGTCACGAAACCCTTCTCGAGGACGCCTTCAATCGCCATGCTCAGTCTCCAAGAGCTACTCCCATTCGAGCGCGCCCTTCTTCCACTCGTAGATAAAACCGATGACCAGGATGGCGAGGAAGATCATCATCGACCAGAATCCGAACGCCCCGATGTCGGGAAGCACGACGGCCCACGGAAAAAGGAAGGCAATTTCCAGGTCGAACAGGATGAACAGAATCGCGACCAGATAATAGCGGACGTCGAACTTCATCCGCGCGTCTTCGAACGCTTCGAAGCCACATTCGTAGGGCGAAAGTTTCTCGGGATCGGGACGATTGGGCGAGACGAAGTTGCCTACGGTCAGCAGCAGCAGTCCGATGCCGATGCCGACCAGAACGAAAAGCAGGATCGGGAAATACTCTTGCAGCATGATCGGATGAATCCAATCCTCGTCTGATGTAGCTCGAGGCGCGGCAACATCGCCGGCCGACCCTCTGTTGCCCTTACATCTTTGCTGTCGCGGTACATCCTTGCTACAACTTCTGCCCGCGCCGCATTGCTGATTCACGGTGGTGCCGACGGGGAGACTCGAACTCCCACGGCTTACGCCACTGCCCCCTCAAGACAGCGTGTCTACCAATTTCACCACGTCGGCATTTCCAGACTGGAACCGATGCGGGCAGCTGCAGCCAACGCTTCCGATCCAGCCCACTGAATCCTGATTCGCGCTATTTCGGCACTTCTCCCGACTTCGATTTCGGATCGCTGGACGGCAGCGGAGCGGTCCCCGGCGCGACAGTGGGCGCAGCGGGCGCCGACCCGTCACCGGCCTTCGCCGGAGCCTGCGGCAGCTTCTGCGTCACGCTTTGCATCAGGTCCTTCGACGTTCCGTGCATGCTCGTCAGATATGTTAGTCCGAGACTGGAGAGAAAGAACACCGTCGCCAGGATGGCAGTGGTCCGCGACAGAAAGTTGGCCGAGCCGGCGGCCCCGAAAAGGCTTCCCGACGTCCCGCTGCCGAAGGCGGCCCCCATGTCGGCGCCTTTGCCGTGCTGAATAAGCACAAATCCAATCAACGCTATCGCGATGGCGAAGTGCAAGCCGATCAATATCGTTTCCCAAATCATCCCGTAATCCTTCCCTTTCTCACCGCCTGACGTCCTGTTTCAGGACCATCCTCGGCCACGTTCAATTGCGTTCATCCGCGCTCAATTGCGCTCGGTTGCATTTGCGATCCGAACCTGAGGTTGGCCTTGAGGGCGTTCCTTAGGCATTCGCGATCGATAAAAATTCGTCGGCTTTCAACGACGCGCCACCGACCAGGCCGCCGTCAATATTCGCGCGCGAAAACAAGGCCTTGGCGTTGTCCGCTTTGACACTGCCGCCGTACAGGATCGCGATCCCGTCGGCCGCGCGCTCATTTGCCAACTCATTTGCCAACTCATTTGCCAACTCATTTGCCAACTCACTCGCTTGCTCGCGCAAGCGCTGGCGCAGCAATCCATGAACCGCTTCAGCCTGGCTGGGCGTCGCGGTCCGTCCCGTTCCGATCGCCCACACTGGCTCATAAGCGAGCACGATATCCGCGACCTGGTCGCCGACAGCCTCGAGTACGGCATCGAGCTGACGCAGTACCACGCGATCGGTAATGCCCGCCTCGCGTTCAGCCAAGGTTTCTCCGACGCAAACGATGGGCACCAAGCCTGCACCCAGCGCCGTCAAGGTCTTCGCGGCAACCATTGCATCCGTCTCGCCGTAGAGCGCACGCCGCTCCGAATGACCGACAATGACGTAGCGACACGCGAAATCGACCAGCATGGCCGCGGATACCTCGCCGGTGAACGCTCCTGCCGCGTGGACACTCAGGTTTTGCGCACCCCAGGCCAGCGTCGAATCGCTCAGTGCCGCCTGTGCCTGCGCCAAATAAGGATAGGGCACGCACACCGCCACCTGCTTTCCGTCGACATCCTTCCACCCTGCGCGCAAAGCCTCCAGCAGCGCGTCGTTCTGCCGCAAGCCGCCGTTCATTTTCCAGTTCCCGACGACCAGTTTGCCGCGCATGATGCGATTCCGTGAATGCCGGAACCTTCGGTTCCGGCCGGACACAAATAAAAGCTGTCAATTTTACCCCGTGCTGCAGTGCGGGGTCAACGCGCGAGTGCGCGATTTCGGTGCAGGCTTAGGTCGGTTCGGCGACGCCGGCGAGGCTGCGCATGCGGCGCATTAGCAGCGGCAGGAACCAGACGGCCAGCGTCATTGCGCCCAGCGTTGCCGCGACGGGACGCGCGAAGAACGCACTCAACTGCCCGTCGGACTTGATCATCGATGTAACGAAATTGTCTTCCAGCATGCCCCCTAGCACGACGCCGAGGATTGCCGGTGCGACCGGAAATCCGTTCGCTTCGAGGAAGAAAGCAACGATCCCCGCGATCAGCATCACCGTCACGTCAAACGCCGTGTTGTTGATCGCGAACGAGCCAACAACGCAAAACAACATGATCACCGGCATCAGCACGGTTCGCGGCACCTTCAGGATCTGCTTCGACACCTTGATGCACCACCAGCCCAGCGGAAGCATGATGAGGTTGGCGATGATGAACAGCAGATACACCGCGTAGATGTTCTGCGGATTGTTCGTGAACAGGCTCGGCCCGGGGTTCATGTTCTTCATGTACAGCACGCCAATGACGATCGCGGTGATCGAGTCGCCCGGGATGCCGAATACCAAGGCGGGGATCCATGCTCCTGCCAGCGCGCTGTTGTTGGCCGAACCGCTCTCGACGATGCCTTCGACGTGGCCCGTTCCGAATTTCTCGGGCTCTTTCGAAAATTTCTTGCTCACCGCGTAAGACATCCAGGCGGCGATGTCGGCGCCAGCGCCCGGGAGTGCACCGACCAGCGTGCCCAGCGCGCTCCCGCGCAGAATCTGGATGGGATACTTCTTGGTGAGCTCCCACATGCCCTTGAACACGTTTCCGATCGGTTTATCGATAATCTTGAGCTGCGGGTCCATGTCGACCGCGAAACGAATGATTTCGGAGATCGCAAACATCCCTATCATCATCGGGATCATCCCTATCCCGCCGAGCAGTTCGGTGCTGCCAAAAGTGAAGCGCGGGATCGCCGCGGGATTGTTGAGGCCCACGCACGCCACGAGCAGGCCGAGGAGCAGAGAGATGAAGCCCTTCAGCGGGCGATCGGACGTGATAAAGACGGCGCACGTGAGCCCCAACAGCACCAGCCAGAAATACTCGAACGAACTGAACTTCAACGCGAATTCGGCCAGAGCGGGCGCCGAAAGCATCAACACTGCCGTGCCGAACAAGCCTCCCACCGCGGAGAAAACGAGGCCTGCGCCAAGGGCAGTCTCGGCCTGACCCTTGCGTGTCATCGCGTACGCTTCGTCGGTGTACGCCGCGGATGCGGGCGTGCCCGGCATGCGCATCAGGCAGCCTGGAATATCGCCCGAGAAAATCGCCATCGCGGTCGCTGTGACGATCGCTGCGATCGCGGGCACGGGCGCCATGAAAAACGTCACCGGCACCAGCAGCGCCGTCGCCATCGTTGCAGTAAGGCCGGGCACCGCACCCACAAACAGGCCGAACAGCGACGCCCCCAGCATCACGAAAATGTTGTAGGGGTCGAACACCATCGCGAACGCCTGGGCCCACGCGTGGCTCATGTCTGGCTCCTGGTCACGGCTTCAAGGGTCAATACGCAATGCCTTGCAGAAGGCCCCACGGCAGCGGCACTTTCAGCAATTTATAGAAGGAGTAGTGAATCCCCAGGGTTACCAGAATGGCAATGGGGACCGCCGCCTTTACTCGCACGCCGAACGCCAGGAACAGGACCAGGAGATAGACCGAACCGGTGATGATGAAGCCGAGTTTGGCGACCGTAAAAATGTAGAAGACATTGACGGCAATGATTAACGCAAATCCGACGAGGTGTCGGCGCGAATGCACCCACGCGTCGAGCGCTCCCCACTTCGCGCGCTCGCCGCCGAGCTTGCGCGCGGCAAGACCCTTGATGATCAGCAGCGCAGCGCATACCGCCAGCCCGACGGCGATCGCGCCGGGAAACAGCGCGGGTCCGACGTTCTGCCCGGGAATCGTCGGGAAGTTCCGTATATGAACTAAGAGCGCGGCCGACAGCAGCGCAAACAGCGCGCCCCATACGGCATCGTTGAGTTTCATGCGCGGGTGCGCTGCGACGGGTTGCCAGCGACCTTCGGAGGCAACCCTGCCGATCGACTGCGCGGGAGTTGCGCGGGCGAGAGCTTGAGCATTATTTGGCGATTCCAACCGCCTTCATTGTCGCGCCGAGGTCGGCGTCGGACTTGGCCATGAACCGGGCGAAATCATCCGGCCCCTGATAAATCACGCCGAATCCACGTTGCGCCATGAAGTCGTTGTATTCCTTGCTCGCGGCAATCTTGCTGATGGCGGCAACCAGTTTGTCCCGCGATTCCGCGGACAAGCCTTTCGGTGCTGCGATACCGCGCCACGCAGCCATCGTCCAGTTGCTGCCAGTCGCTTCCTTCAGCGTTGGCACGTCGGGATAAAGAGCCGTGCGCCTGTCGGCGAGCACCGCAAGACTTCTGACTTTGCCGGCGTCGATCAGTGAACGCGCTTCAGGCAACGACACCGGCGCGATCTCGATGCCACCGGCGACCATGTCCTGCAGTCCCGGGGCAGCCCCATTGGAGGGCACCCAGGGAACGCTGGCAGGGTCTACCTTCATGTCCTGCAGCATGCCGGCGATGGCCAGATGCCAGATCCCGCCCTGCCCGGTGCCAGATGCCTTGAACTTCCCGGGATTGGCTTTTACCGCCGCCACCAGGTCGCCGACGGTTTTGTACGGCGAGTCGGCACGGACCTCGATGCCTGAAGGATCGGCGTTAACCAACGCTATCGGCGTATAGGACGCTCCGTTGAGCTCGGTCAGCCCTTGCCAATGCATCATGCCGATTTCGACGGTGACCATTCCAATCGTATAGCCGTCTGCCGGCGCGCCTGCAATCGCAGCGTGGCCGACAACGCCGCTTCCGCCTGTGCGATTGACCACATTGACCGGCTGGCCCAGTTCTTTTTCGAGGAGGCTGCCGATAATACGGGCCGTCGCGTCGGTGCCGCCACCGGCGCCCCACGGGACGATGAACGTGATCGGACGATCGGGATATGCGGCGTTTGCCGCAAACGATAGCAGTGCAAGCAGCGCGAACAGGCTGCGACGAACGAAATTCGGCATAACTCCCCCAGTGGTAGGCAATGTCGCCGCCGGCTCGATACCGGTCATGCGCGACCCGACGAACCTTAACAAGGCGCCTACGGGGGGTCAAGTGATAACGCAGGGCGCGCCCGCCCGAACGGCATGCGTAAAGCGACCTGCATTGTGGTCCCGATCGGGACGACGACTGCGAACAATGTTCGGCTTATTGAAGGCCGTCAGACAGACGCAAGAACGTGCGCACGTACGGTGGTGAGAAGGCTCGTCAGATTCGCTCGCAAGCCTTCAAAGCCTTCGTTCTTCACGAGAGTAGCCTCGTCCATATACAGCCGCCGGTTGATTTCTATCTGCAGGCTATGCCGCCGTTCGCGCGGTCGGCCAAACTTTCGCACCAGCTCGACGCCTTTGTAAGGATCGTTGATCGCGACGGTATAGCCCATCGCCAGGAGGGCTTGCGCTACGAGCTGCGTGAACTCATGTTCGCAGGTCGTGCCATCGCGATCGCCGAGCACGAAGTCGGCGCGCGCCCGTCCCGGATCGTCGGAAATAACATCCCCGACCGAGGGCATCGAGTGGCAATTGATATGCCACACGGCGCCGAAAGTAAGGTGGCTCCGCTCGACCGCGTTGGCGACCGCCGCATGATACGGTTCATAGTAGTCCGCGATGCGACGCTCCACCTCGACCACCGACAGTTTGCGCGCGTACATCGGCACGCCACCCTGCGCAAGTCGCCACACCAGGCCGATACCGAGCTCGGTCTTGTGCGATGCCGTCACCCGCCCTGGCCATCGCTCGGCAAGCAATCGCTGATCGATGTCCTCGACATGCCGGTTCGCGTCGATATAGGCACGCGGGAACAAGGCTTCGATCAACGTCGCGCCCAGTTGCGGTGCCGCCGCATACAGCTCGGCAACGTAGGTATCTTCCGCCATGCGCACCACCGCGCGCGACGGCGCGTGGTCGAAGTCGTCCGGATACTGCGTCCCGCTGTGGGGCGAATCGAGCACGAGCGGAATCGTGTCAGCCTCTTCGACATGGCGGCGAACAGCATTGATCACGACGGTCGACCTTCGTCCTGGTCGTTCAGATGGCATGCGGACCAGCGTTCGGGGCCGATCTTTTTCAACGCGGGACTGATCACGCTGCACTGCGGCATCACATACGGGCAGCGCGGATGAAAATGGCAGCCCGACGGCGGCGACAACGGCGACGGGATCTCGCCCTGAATCGGAATGTAAGTTTGCTTGCCGGCTTCCAATCCCTTCGCGCCGCGCAACAGGCCCTGGGTGTACGGATGATTCGGCTGCGCAAAGATCTCGGCCGTTGGGCCGGACTCGACGATCCGCCCGAGATACATCACGAGCAGGCGATCACTGACATAGCGAACAACGGCGAGGTCGTGGCTGATGAACAGGTACGTGAGGTTGAGCGCGGATCGCAGGTCCATGAAAAGGTTGAGTACCTGCGCTTGAATCGAGACGTCGAGCGCCGCGACGGGCTCGTCGCACACCAGGAACTCGGGTTTGACCGCAAGCGCTCGCGCAATGCCGATCCGCGCGCGCTGGCCGCCGGAAAATTGATGCGCAAAACGTCGCATCAGCGTCGGATCCAGTCCCACGCGATTTAGCTGCAGCCCAACGTATTCCACCTGCTGCTGCCGGCTGATGAGTCCATGAACGACGGGCGCCTCACCGACGATATCAAGAACCTTCATTCGCGGGTTCAGCGATGCATGCGGATCCTGGAATACCATTTGCGTTTTCAACTGCTGCGGGCGCGCGCCTGCGCCTGCATGCTCGGTCAGGTGAGCGCCGCGCCACAAGCGCTCGCCGTCGGACGGCGGCAACAGCCCGGCGGCAATGCGGCCGAGCGTAGTCTTGCCGCAGCCCGATTCGCCGACCAGGCCAACCACTTCGCGCTCGCGGATTGTCAGGTCGACATGATCGACAGCGCGCACCACCGTCGGCGCATCTCCGCCCAAGCAAGTTGACGATGCGCGCCGCGACATCGAGCCGGCGGGCAAAATATTTCGAGACGTCGACGAGCTGCAGTAGCGCGACCGCATCGTCTCGTCTTGCTTCGCTCCCGTTCAATGAGCTCTCACGAGTGCCGCCGTCCCCGTCGATCGCTCATGCAAGTGCAAGGAACGTTCATGGTCATTGCATCATGTCCACGGCGACGGGGAGCGGATGAAAGCAGCGAAGCTCGTGTTCAGCTGAGCCGATAGTCGTCATTGCCGGCGACCGTTCGCATTCGGAGTCCGCGCGGCTGCAACGCGAACGGAATGCACAGCCCGGCCCGAGATCGATCAGCGCAGGCGTCATCCCCGGGATCTGCCGCAAGCGCGCGGCCGAAGCCGTGCCGCGCGGTATCGAATCGAGCAGACCGCGCGTATAGGGATGTCGCGGCGAATGCAGCAGCTCCTGCGTGGGTCCGTGCTCGACAATGCGCCCGGCGTACATGACGCAGACCCGATCGGCCAGCCCCGCGATCACCGACAAGTCGTGGCTGATCCATATCAAGGCGGCGCCGGTCTCGCGCGAGAGCTTCTGCATTTCGAAGAGTATCTGCCCCTGAATCGTCGCGTCGAGCGCGGTCGTCGGCTCATCGGCAATGATCAGATCCGGTGAATTGAGCAGTGCGATTGCAATGGCAACGCGCTGTCGCATGCCTCCCGAAAGTTGGTGCGGGTACGCCGCGAGACGCTCGTCCGGAGATGCGATCCCGACCCGGGCCAGCGCCGCGCGCGCGCGTTCGAGAGAAGCCGCGCGTCCCACCCTCGCGTGGGCTGCGATTGTCTCAACCATCTGCGTATCGACACGCAGTACAGGATTGAGGGTCAGCATCGGGTCCTGGAAGATCATCGCAATGCGGTTGCCACGCAGCTGGCGCATCGATTCCTCAGACAACTCGGTCAGTTCGACGCCGTCGAAACGGATGTGCCCGCCGACAATACGCCCTGGTTGGTCGATCAGGCCCATGATCGAAAACGCGGTCATCGATTTGCCGGAGCCAGACTCCCCGACCAGACCGAGCACTTCTCCTCGCGCAACCCGGAAACTGACATCCTCAACGGCCTTGATCGTGCCCGCATCGGTCACGAAGTGCGTGCAAAGATGTTCGACGCTGAGCAAAGGCCCGCTCATCGTTGCAGTCTCGGATTGAGAACATCGCGCAGCTGGTCGGCGACCAGATTGATGCTGACGATCGTGAGCAACAAGGCGACGCCAGGGAAAAAGCTGATCCAGTACTTGCCCGACAGCAGATATTGATACCCGTTGGCGATCAGCAAGCCCAGCGACGGCTCCGTAATGGGCAGCCCGAGGCCGAGAAACGACAGCGTGGCCTCGAGCGCGATCGCAGCGGCGACCTGGACCGCGGCGACGACTATCAGTGGGGGCAGGCAATTGGGCAGCAGATGCCCGAAAATGATCCGCGATGGAGGCAACGCAAGACATCGCGCCGCTTCGATGTATTCCTTGCGTATTTCGATCAGTGCCGCGGCGCGCACGGTGCGCGCGTAGTAGGCCCACTGCACGGTTACCAGCGCCGCAATGATTTTCGCGGTGCCCTGCCCGAGCACCGCCAGCAGAATGAGCGCAATCAGGATCGCCGGGAACGAGAGCTGGATGTCGGCGATGCGCATGACCAGCGCCTCAATCTTGCCACCGCACCACGCGGCGACGAGACCGACCGTCGATCCGATAGCCAGCGCGATGAGCGTGCTGATCACGCCCACGGTAAGACTGATACGCAGTCCATACAAGATCGCCGACAGCATGTCGCGCCCCTGATCGTCGCTGCCGAGCCAGAAGGTCGTCCCTTCCGTCGACGCCGCTCCCGGCGGCAAGCGACCGTCCACGACATCGAGCTGCGCGAGGTCGTACGGATTCTGCGGCGAGATCATCGGTGCGAAGACTGCCGCGCCCAATATCAGCGTGAACAGAACCAGCCCGAACACCGCCATCCGACTGGCGAAAAAATCCGCGACAAAACGCTGGGTCGGTGTCCTGTCCCGAACGATCGCCACGGTCAGCCTCCGGTCAGTCTCACGCGAGGATCCAGCGCGGAGTAAAGCACATCAACGAGCAGGTTGATGATCACGAACATCAAAACGATGACGACAAGGTAAGCGACGATCACCGGACGGTCGAGGAGGTTGATCGAATCGACCAGCAGCTTGCCCATTCCCGGCCACGCGAAAACGCTCTCGGTAACAATGGCGAATGCGATGACCGAGCCTAACTCCAAGCCGATCACCGTCACGATCGGGATCAAGATGTTCGACAGCACATGGACGCCAACGACGCGACCGCGCCGCAGGCCCTTGGCGCGCGCGAACTTGACGTAGTCCTGCAGCAGCGCCTCGCGCGTACCGGCCCGAGTCAGCCGGATCAGCAATGCGAGCTTGAACAGCGCCAGATTCGTCGCCGGCAGGATCAGGTGGCGCCAGCCTTCGATCGACAGGAAGCTGACCGGGATGCCGAAGAGCAGAGTGGCCGGTCCGCGCCCGTTTGACGGCAACCAGCCGAGCATCACCGAAAAAACCATGATCAGCATCAAGCCGACCCAGAATGTCGGAAGCGAAAACCCGAGGATCGATGCGGCCATGATCGAGCGGCCGGCGAACGACTTGGGCCTGAGCCCCGCCAACAAACCCAGAGGAATGCCGAGCACAACCGCGATCAACATCGCAGCGAGTGCCAGTTCCAGCGTCGCCGGCATGCGCTCCAAAATCAGAGTCAGTGCCGGCGTCCCATGGACGAACGAGCGACCGAGGTCACCGTGCAACACGGCCATCAGGAATCGCGCGTACTGCGTCCACGGAGGTGCGTCCAGGCCGAGCGCCGTTATCGCGCGGTCGCGCTCCTGCTGATCCGCTTGCGGGTTGATCAGGATATCGACCGGGTTGCCGATCGCATACACGCCGACAAAGACGATTGCCGACATCACCAGCATGACCAGCAGCGCCTGCATACTGCGGCGGATGAGATAGGTGAACATGGGCTTGTGCCTGGAACCCTAGTCAGGGATTATCGCAGCACGCTGCCGTCGCGGCCATGTGGGCACTGCGACAAGGATGGCGGCGACCCGCGGTTTGCGACAGCGGGCGCCGCAGCCGTTTCCCTTGGAATAACGATAACGACGAGCACGCTGTTGCTGCGAGCAAGCCGCGGAAGACCGCAACGATTGGGTAGCCGCGACGGACTCGTCGCAGCTTGTTTAGACGCTGCTTGCGCTGGAAATCAGGAACGCGGCATATCGAGTTCCGGCGACCTTTGCGCGTGGTAAACCCTACGCTCAGTTACGCGGACCTCGCGTCGTCGTGCCTAGGGCTCCACTACCTTCCACCCGGGGCCCGGGTCGAACGTCGACATCTTCGCTCCGGAGGCTGCGGAGTCCTTGCCAAGATCTTTCTGATAGACCTTGCCGTTGTGGCTCACGATGAAAGTCATCACGCCGCTGTCGCCGTATTCGGCCGGGTAGGCGACCATTGCGAAGCCAGCGATCATGCGTCCGTTGATCACATAGTTGTAGGCGCCACCCGGGGCACTCTTGCCCTGTTGGGTCAAGATTCTGAACCGGTAGCCGCGATAGGAATCGGTCGTCGCGTGCCCCTTGAGATACGAAGCGCTTTCGGCGACCAGCGGGCCGAATGGGCTTGCTTCCTCGTCTTTCGCGGCATCCGACGCCCAGTACAGCCCGTCGTGCTTGCCCGCCGCGCTGGCGAGCTTCTGCGCGTACTGCAGCACGCCGTCACCGTCACGGTCGCGCGCTGCGTAAGCGCGCTGTGCGTCGATGTAGGCACGCGCAACGTAGATCGCATTGCGCTCATTGCGTCCGATACGACGATTGATGATTTCGTCCTCGCCCTCCTCGGTCGCGAAGCGCCAGCGATCGCCGGTCCGCACGATGGGGATCGGTGACGGCCACGCCTCGGCGCCGATGACCAGCACCCGGCGATCGGCGCTCGGCGTCTGCAATATGTGCAGCGTCTGCATCGCTGCGAGGATCGCTGCTCGGTTCGTGCTGGTTGCCGCTCGATCCGAACCGACGACGAGAGACTTATGGTCCTCGCCGAAGATCGCGAACATCGCCGCATCGCTGTCAGCCTTGAGCGCAGCCATCAGTGCATCGACTGCCGCTTCCGGCGTTGAGAAAGTTTCCTGCGGTGCGGCCGCCGCGCCAAGCGGAACGGCCAGCAAAAGTGTGAACGCAAGCGCGCGCAGGTACGACCAGTAACGGTTGATATTCATGGGTGATGCCTTGGTGTCGATGGAAGGGAATGTGCGCATGTCCGTTCTCCTGCGTTCACCGACGCCCGCCACCGCCGCCGCGCCCGCCGCCGCCACCGCCGCGCCCGCCGCCGCCACCACCCACCTCGCGAGCCACCGCCTCCACTGCGACTCGGCGACGACATCGAACTACGGCTCGACGCGCCGCGAGAGCTGTCCATCTGCGTCTGACGCCCCGAACCCGAACCATAGCCACCGAAGGCGCTGCCACCTCCACCGCCGCCTGAGCCGGCACCGCCGACACCGCCGCCGCCGCGAGAGGCAGCCCCGCCGCCCGCAGCGTTGGTCGACGGGCGAGCCCCGCCGCCCCCGGCGCTGGTCGTTGGACGAGCCCCGGCACCGCCGGTCGCCCCTGCTCTGCCGCCACTTCCGCCGCCGCGCGTATCGCCTACCCGCGACGAAGGAGCGTTTTTGCCCACCGAATTGCTAACCTGACCCGGCTGCTTATTGGACTTCCAGGCAGCGCCGTTCCCGTTCCCGCCATTCCCCCGGTTGCCGCCATTGATGTTGGTGTTACGGTTGTTGTTGATGTTGATGTTCGTGTCGCCGCAGCAGCCGTAGCGGTTGCCGCCCCAGGCCGCGCCGATCGCCGCGCCCCAGATAATGCCGGTTGCAAGGGCCGCGCCGGGCGGATACGGGTAGTAATACGACGGATAAGGCGTCGGGTAATAGCCCCAGTAAGGGACCGGACCGGCGACCACGACCGTAGCCGGGTTGTATTGGGGCACATAGATCACTTGCGGATCGGCAGGAACGATCTTGATGATCTCCTTCTCCGTCTGCACGACCTGCTTCTCATCTGTTTTGAGATTGCCCGCGGACTGCGCTTTGCGACGGAACGTTTGGACGGCTTCCAACACTGCGCTTTGGTCGGCGACGACCGCCTCGCCCAGCGCGCTCGTCCAGTCGAGATCGCTGCTCATCATCTTCACGATGTCGGGGTAGTTCAGCAACGACTTGACAGCGTCGTCCCACTTTTCGTCGACAGGAAGTTTCGAGTCCGTCTTACGCTTGTCGAGAAACCGATCCGCCTGTACGAGTTGCAGCGGATTGGTCGAGGCTGGCAGGATGATCCCGACCAGATCGTCTGGGTACAGCGCGATCCGGCCGACCAACCCGTCGAGTTCCTCCGGTGAATAGGTGGGCGCTGCCGCTACCGGTGCCGCGGGCGCCTGCGCGACCGCATTCAGGGAGAAACTGCCCAAAACGAATCCTGCCAACAGAACACCGCGGAGACCCGCAGCTGCAAGAGTACGAAACCGTTTCATCATGCATGCTCCAAGGTCTGATTGCATTCCACGCGCCCTCGTGACGATTCTGCCCGAGGAAAATCTTACCATATCTCAAGAGCGAAGCATCGGCGTCGCATGTAACCGTGTTTATCGACCGTCGCAGCGCGTCGTCTGCGTCGTGCGCCCGATGACGAACTGCCCCCAAGACCTGTGGTTTCCTACAGTTGACGCTTTATCGCCTGTGTCTAAAGTAACGACGGTAGCACGGCACGTTCGTCGTGCGCCGTGCTTGTCGACTCCGCCTGCAGACCACAGCTCTTGTGAGGAAACGATGAAGATCCTCGTCATTGACGACCATCCGCTGATCCAGGAAGCTCTGGCGCACGTACTGACCGAATTGGACGCCGAGCTCGAGCTTGCTCAGGCCGAAGACGCATCCGATGCGCACGCTGCGCTGGCCGCAGTGCCCGACACCGATCTTATCCTGCTCGACCTCGCACTACCTCATTGCGATGGATTCGAACTGCTACGCGATCTGCGCAGCGAGTGGCCCGGCATACCCTTGCTGGTGTTGTCGGCAACGCATGATCGCGCGACGGTTGAGCGGGCGCTCGACCTTGGCGCGATGGGTTTTATTCCGAAGACCGCGAACACGCGCGTACTGATCGACGCACTCCGGCTGGTTCTGTCCGGCGGTATTTACGTTCCCAGTGACGGTGGCAACGCGAATGCGATACGCCCACGTCCCGTTTCCCGCGCAGCGGAACTGGGGCTCACCGTTCGCCAAGGCGACGTCCTGAAGCTTCTCGTGCAAGGCAAGCCGAACAAGCTGATCTGTCGCGATCTGAGACTCTCGGAGGGCACGGTCAAAGTGCATGTCAGCGCGATCCTGCGTGCCCTCAACGTCCATACCCGCACACAAGTCGTCATCGAGCTTGCGCGGCGCGGAGTGCGCCTGGAAGCGGCCGCGGTTCGCGCTCGCTGACGCGTATGCGCATGGCGGCCTCCGCCTTGGCCGCCCCGCGACTCCTGTCGCGGGCGCGGGCCGACCTGATTGCCACGCTGTTCACGCACTGGCCGCGTACGACGGTGTCGATGCTGCTCGGAGCGGCGATCCTCACCGTCGTAATGTGGGGCACGGTCTCGCCGGGATTGTTCGTCGCATGGCTTGGTGCAATCCTCGCCAATCAGTTGTGGCGTTTCGCACTCGTCCGCCGGTACCGCGCGACACCAATGAACGACCCCAGGCGCTGGGGCGCCGCGTGGGCAGTCGGTTCGACGCTCGCCGGAGCCTTGTGGGGATGTGCCGGTGTCGTGCTGTTCGTTCCCAGCGATCCCGGACACCAAGCGCTGCTGATCGTGTGCCTGTTCGGCGTGATCCTCGGCGGCCTCAACCTGACGGCGGTCCACAAGCTTTCGTTCTACGGCTTCGCGCTGGCAGCACTGCTCCCCTTGATCGTCCGCGTCGCGGCCGAGGGCGATCAGGTCCATGGCTTCATCGCCGCGGTAATGCTCGTCGTGCTTGCGTTCATCCTTGGCTTCGGCCACAACTTGAACAACCTTTTGACGCAGTCACTGGCGATGCGCTACGACAACGTCGATCTGATCGGCGAACTTACTGCGCAGACGGCGGCTGCCGACTGTGCACGCAAAGCTGCCGAGGCGGCCAACCGCAGCAAGACGCAGTTCCTGGCGGCCGCCAGCCACGACCTGCGACAACCGCTGCACGCAATGGGTCTATTCGCGGCCGCCCTGGTCTCTCGCGTTCGCGATCCGGACGCGCGCGACATCGTGACAAACATCAGCGCATCGGTCGAAGATCTCGAACGCCTCTTCACTGCGCTGATGGATATTTCGCAGCTCGACGCCGGCGCCGTGGCGCCGGTGCGCAGCGCATTTCCGTTGGCGACGCTGTTCGAGCGTCTGGAAAGGGAGTTCGCTCCTCTTGCCGCATCGAACAATCTGCATCTCAAGTTCGTCGCGACGCGGGCGCACGTCGAAAGCGATCCGGTGCTGCTCGAAAGAATCGTAGCGAATCTCATATCGAACGCTCTCCGATATACCGAAAGCGGCGGCGCCGTCGTCGGCGTTCGCCGTCGTGCAGGTTCGGTGGCCATTGTCGTCTGCGATACGGGGATCGGCGTACCCGCCGCTGAACGTGAGCGGGTGTTCGAAGAGTTCTATCAGGGTTCGATGCCACGCGGAGGCAGACAGGGGATGGGGCTCGGACTGGCAATCATTCGGCGTCTGGGCGCCTTGCTGGACCATCCGATCGAACTCGATTCGATTCCTGGTCGCGGCACGAGTTTCAGTGTTGTCGTTCCGCGCGCGGCGCCCATTGTCGCGTCGCCTTCCACTTGCGGGACGCGGTCGATTGCGTCCCCGCTCCGAGGCGCGCTGGTTGCTGTTATCGATGACGAGCCAGCGATCGTGGAAGCGATGCGCGCATGGTTCGTTCAGTGGGGCGCGGCGGTCGTCGGCGGCACCACGGCGCACGAGCTATTTGCGGCAATCGGTGTCGCCGAGCGCTATCCAGATCTGATCATCGCCGACTATCGACTCGGCGGTGATGCACTGGGCACGGCCGTCGTTGCGCAGTTGCGTAGCGAGCTCGGCATCGAGGTTCCCGCGCTGGTCATCAGCGGCGACGCGTCGGCCGCAACCATCGCCGAGATGCGTTTGGCGGCGCTAGACATGCTGCTCAAGCCCGTACTGCCCGACGCGCTGCTCGCGTTCGCCGAACGCCTGCTCGTGCATTCATCCGTCGGTGCGCATGTCCGCACAGCGTCCGACGCCGAGCGCTGCGCAATCCGTATTGACTCGCTTAGTAGCGCGGGTGCTTGACTCAACTTGCGGAGCAAAAAAAAGCGCCCCCTGAGGGGCGCTTGAGGACAGACCGGGTTTGGGTTGGGTTGGGGGGTAAACCCGGCCTGGACTTACATGGGTCGCCGCCAGGGGTCAGTGACTCGAATGTCTGTCGGCGTGATGCGCTTTCATGTCGGCGATTCTCGCGTTGATCGCGTCGCGCAATGTGAGCTTTTGCTGGGGCGAGAAGGTGTCGTACAGTGCGAGCCACGCCGTCCGCGCCTGTAACCGTTGCGCGGAACCCTGCGCCTTCAGTTGATCCGCAAGCGTCGCGAGTGAAGCGAGGTCTGGCGCGCTCTTGGCGAGCTCCGTTTGCGTCGCAGTCTTGAGTTGGGAGAAGCTTGCCTTCATCGCAGTGTGTGCGGCTTGGCTCAACGCGACGGCATTGTTCCACAGCTGCTGCTGCGAGGTATCGAGGCCCAGTTGCGCTTGAACGTCGTAGATGGCGTCAAACAATTCGCCGTCAGGGTGATGGTGTGGGGCCTGCGCCCACGAGTAGAGGGCAAACCCGGACAATCCAAGTGCGGCGAGAACAGCGATCAAAGCACGTTTCATCGTTAAACCTTTCGTAAGGTGAAAATGTGCAATCGAGCCCGCACGGAGATCCGGCGCATGCGCGATAGTCGGATCAAATGTTATCCGCGAGACGTTGCCAAAACGTTGCCGGGCGCCACCGCTTTGTAACGGTTCGTGCAGCAACAAAACGCACTGTTCGCCGACGTCGACACCCTCCCTGTTGTTGGCGATTATCCAGCGCCATGAAGGTTGCGCGGGGGCGCGCGTGTAACCAAACGTTGCCCGGGGTCTCAAGGGTTACAATCTGTAACAAGCGCGCCTTGGAGGGAAGCATTGCGCCGTTAAAGTGTTGGCATACGCTGCGGCGGGACTTAGCACCCCGACGACAGTGTCCCCCAATCACCGGACCGAAGGCGGCCCGGCCTATACGGTGGAAGTCATGAAACAGACCAATCCCAAAATACTTGTCGTCGATGATGACGCACGCTTGCGGGACCTGCTGGTGCGCTACCTGACCGAGCAGGGTTTCCAGGTGCAGGCCGTCGCTGACGCCAAGGAACTCGACAAGCGGTTGCAGCGCGACCCGCCTCATTTGCTCGTGCTCGACCTGATGTTGCCGGGCGAGGACGGCTTGGCCGTGTGCCGGCGCCTGCGAGCAGCAGGCGAATCGGTGCCCATCATCATGCTGACAGCGAAAGGCGAAGACGTCGATCGGATCGTGGGATTGGAAATGGGAGCCGACGACTATCTGCCCAAGCCGTTCAATCCACGCGAGCTCGTGGCGCGCATTCATGCGGTCCTGCGGCGACACATCGAACGTAACGCGCCAGGCGCCCCTGCCGCCGAAGGCCACATCGTCTTCGGTCCCTATGCACTTGACCTCACGACGCGCACGCTCACCAAGGATGGTGTAGCCGTTCCGATAACAACCGGCGAATTCGGTTTGTTGAAAGTGCTCGTGACGCACCCCCGCCAGCCTCTCGCCCGCGAAAAGCTGATGCTTCTCGCGCGGGGCCGCGATCATGACGTGTTCGATCGGGCGATCGACGTCCAGGTGTCGCGTCTGCGCAAACTGATCGAGCCCGATCCTTCGACGCCTCGCTACCTGCAGACCGTATGGGGTTTCGGCTATGTCTTCATCCCTGAGGAAACCGGGGAGGCCGCGCGCGAGCATTCCGAGGCGGGAAGGTGAAATTGTGGCCCACGTCCCTCTTCGGACGCCTCGCGCTGCTGTTGCTGATGGTGATCGTGGTGAGCCAGGGGACGGCGATTTACCTCTACCGGCAGGACCGCGCCGCGCTGGTTGCGCATCAGTTCGGCGAAACCAAGATCGTTCAGTTGAAGGCGCTGCGGGCGGCCCTCGCAGCTACCGACCCTAACGAGCGTAGTTCGTCCCTGGCGCGACTCGGTCGCGAGTACGGCGCGCGCGTGGTTTCCGAAACTGAACATCGTTCAGCCGGTACCGTCCCGCAAAATCGCGCCTACGTCGAGCTCGAAGAAAGACTGAAGACCGAACTCGGACCTGATACCGAATTGCGTATTCAGCCGCGATTGCAACTCCTGTGGATCAAGCTGGACGCGCCCGACCACACCTACTGGGCCGGGTTTCCATTGCCGACGCGAAGCGCCGAGGTAGTCCACTCCCGCGCGCTCGAATGGAGTCTGATTGCCCTCGCCGTCCTGCTGGTCAGCGCATACGCCTTCGCGCACTATCTCGCTCGCCCCCTGCGCGAACTGAGCAGGGCCGTCGCCACGGTCGGTGAAGGCAAGCCCGCGCCCACCTTGCCCGAGACAGGGCCATCGGAAATCGTGAGCCTCAATCGCGGGTTCAATCAGATGCAGGCCAATCTGCGCCAAGCCGAGCAGGATCGCGCACTTCTGCTCGCCGGCGTCTCCCACGACTTGCGGACGCCGCTGGCGCGGCTTCGCCTCGGCATCGAGGTCGGCGCGCAGGACGATGCAACGCGTCGCGGGATGGTCGAAGACATCGAGGAGATGGACAAGATCATCGGACAATTCCTGGAATTCGGACGCGACGATCGCGAAATCGCGCTTGAAACGCGCGAACTCAACGAGATCGTCGCGCCGTTAATCGAACGCTATCGTCGCAGTGGCAACCAAATCGCATTCGCCCCCGGAGAATTGCTGCCGTTTCCGATGAGGCCAACGGCGATCTCGCGGCTCGTCACCAACCTGATCGACAACGCATTGCGCTATGGCGGCCCGGCCGTCGACTTGGCCACGCGGCGCGAGGGCGACGCTGTCGTGATCGAGGTGGGCGACCGGGGTCCCGGAATTCCTGCAGATCAGGTCGAACGCCTGAAACGTCCATTCACCCGGGGCGACCCCGCGCGTAGCGGCGCTGCCGGCGCTGGTTTGGGTTTGGCGATTGTCGAGAGGATTGCGCGCTTGCACGGCGCCAGGTTCGATCTGCTCGAACGCGACGGCGGTGGCACAGTGGCGCGAGTCACAATACCTGCCCGAAGCGCGGTAGGGGCAGCCTGAGTTCGCCCTCAGTTGCCTTCAGTTGCTTTCAGGTGCCCTCAGTTTGCTTAGTCAGCGTTTTATCAGCAGAACCGACGCCATTGCGGCGATACCCTCCCCGCGACCCGTGAATCCCAATTGCTCAGTCGTGGTGGCTTTGACGTTGACCATATCAACGGTCGCACCGAGATCGCCCGCTATGTTGCCGCGCATCTCGCCAATGTGCGGCGCCAGTCGCGGCGCCTCGGCGACGATGGTGGCATCGAGATTGCCCAACGCGTAACCGGCGTCAGTCGCGTAACGCCAGACGTGACGCAGCAGCGCACGGCTGTCAGCATCCTTGTAGCGAGCATCGGTGTCTGGAAAATGATGGCCGATGTCGCCACGACCCAGGGCGCCAAGAATCGCATCGGCGATCGCGTGTAACAGCACATCGGCATCCGAATGTCCGTCGAGTCCGCGCTCGAATGGTATGAGCACTCCGCCGAGGACAAGCTTGCGGCCGACGACCAACGCGTGCACATCGAGGCCAGTGCCGATGCGCATGACTTCGTGCCCGTTCACGCCGAACGAAGTTGACCGCGCGCGGCGAGGATCGCCTCCGCGAGCGCGACATCGTCGGGATAGGTTATCTTGATATTTGCCAAGTTGCCCTGGACTAACCTCGGCTTGACGCCGAGCGCCTCGACTGCTTGCGACTCGTCGCTGATACGCTTCACGTCGGCCTGGCGTAGCGCATGGTTGAGAATCGCATATCGAAACATCTGCGGCGTCTGCGCGCACCAGAGCCCGTCGCGCGATTCGGTTGCGGCAACGCGCACGCCCGCGCCGGTCTCGCCCCGCTTGAGCGTGTCTCCCAGGGGCGTTGCTAGCAATCCACCCACTGGCTCGTCCTCAAGTTCGTTCAGCAGACGATTGAGTGTGCCGACATCGATGCAGGGGCGTGCCGCGTCGTGCACCAACACCCAGTCTTCTGCCGTGGCGAACTTGCCGATGGCAGCAAGTCCGTTCCTTACTGTCTCCCCTCGCGTACGGCCTCCATCGAACACGGGCACCACTCCAGGGATTGAGCCGATGAGGTCGGTGTAATGCTTGTCGCCCTTCGCCAGCACGACGAAAACGGCTTCCAACACGATCGACTGGTTCAACGCGGCGATCGTGCGCTTCAGCAGCGGTACCCCGGCGATAAGAACGTATTGCTTCGGCGTACTCCCGCCAAAGCGCATACCGCTCCCTGCGGCGGGAATCAAGCCGAATCGACGGGGCTGGGAGGGCACGACAGATATTCTCTCGAAGTTTGACGCATTGCTTGTTTCGAAAGCCGATCCGCGGCCTCCGCTTTGCCGGGTCGCGCATCCTATGCCACGCCGGCAAGCGAAGGGATTGTACGCCGGGAACCGAGACTAAATGCCGGCGGGCCGTTTTGCATGCGCTGGCGTACTGAACCTTTGCAATGCTATTGCACGCTACAAAACCATCCAATGGCGGGCGACCCCGACTGCGCAGTGCGTGCCAGGCGCGACCGGTATTGGCATCTTCAGCGGAGTCCTGTCTGGCTTGGCTCAAGCGCGTTGCAAGAGCTTCCACGCTTGGCCGCTTCGTCCGTTTCGTAGCGCACAATGCTAGCCGGGCCAAGGCCTTAGCCCGTCCGAATCAGCGGCGCCAATGCGGAGCGAATCAAGTCGGGAACTGCGGTCGGACGGCGCGTCGCGCGATCGACCCAAACATGCACGAAATAACCAGTGGCTGCGGCTTCGTCCTCCCCCGCGGAAAACAGGCCAATCTCGTATTTCACCGAGCTCTCGCCGATCCTAGCGACACGCAGACCCGCGTCGACGACGCCGGGGAACGAAAGTGGGCGCTGGAAACGGCAGAATGTCTCCACCACCAGCCCGATCGTCGGCGCGTGGTGAATGTCGAGTCCGCCATGTCTTATCAGGTGCTCGTTGACGACGGTGTCGAAGTACGAGTAGTAAACGACATTGTTGACGTGCCCGTAGCTGTCGTTGTCCATCCATCGCGTCGGGATAGCCAGAAAATAGCCGTAGTCGCCACGTCTATCCAATGAAGTATCGCTCACGACGCCGAAAGATCTCGCAGGCGGGATTCAAAGATCTCGACCCAATGACGAACCGGTGGGCCCGCACCGCCGGCGAGATGAACAAGGCATCCAATGTTGGCTGTCGCGATCACGTCAGGCTGATTCGCACGCAACGCCACCAGCTTGTTGGCTTTTAGCTGAGCGGACAGCTCTGGCTGTAGTATCGAATACGTGCCCGCCGAGCCGCAACAGAGGTGGCCATCGGCGACCGGAGCCAGTTCGAGCCCGACTGCTTCGAGAATCTCTTCGACTCGTCCGCCGAGTTGTTGCCCGTGCTGCAGAGAGCACGGAGACTGAAACGCCACCTTCGATGGCCCGTGGTCCATCGCGACCAGCGGCGCCAGGCGCTTCCACTCAGCGGCTATTACCTCGACCGGATCACGCGCAAGTGCCGCGACACGACGCGCCTTCTCCGCGTAGGCGGGGTCGTCGCGCAATAGATAGCCATAGTCCTTGACCACCGCGCCGCAACCGCTGGCGCTGACGACAATCGCTTCGACGCCGTCTTCGACATGGGGCCACCAGGCGTCGACATTGCGCCGGACAAAGTCGAGCGCTTCCTCGCGTGCACCAAGATGTTCGCTGATCGCTCCGCAGCAGCCGTCGCCTCGAGCGCGGATCAATGACACTTCGACTCGATCCAGCACGCGTGCAATGGCCGCATCGATGCTGGGTGCCAGTGCGGGCTGGACGCATCCGCCGAGAACCAGCATCCGGCGTTGATGGGACGCCGATGGCCAACGCTTCGCGGGACGCGATGGCGGAATTTGCATTGCTAACGACGCTGGCAGCAGCGGTCTCACGATGCGGCCGGCGCGCAACACCGTCGCGAACAAGAATGAATGGGTCAGGCCGAAACGGAGCAGCGAACGGCGAACGCGTTCGAACCACGGTCGCTTGACCTTCGCTGCGACGACGTGGCGACCAATGTCAACCAGACGGCCATAGCGGACGCCCGACGGACACGTGGTCTCGCAGCTGCGGCAAGTCAGGCAGCGATCCAGATGCAATTGCGTCGCGGCGGTGGTGGCCTCGCCCTCCAGCATCGATTTGATCAGGTAGATGCGTCCGCGCGGACCGTCGAGTTCGTCGCCGAGCAACTGGTAGGTCGGACACGTCGCCGTGCAAAAACCGCAATGCACGCACGCCCTGAGGATCGCTTCGGCCTCGATTCCGTCCGGTGTGTCCCTGATGAAATCAGCGAGGTGTGTTTCCATATCAGAGGTCGGCGTACATCCGGCCGCGGTTGAATATCGCTGCGGGATCGAGCGTGGCCTTGACGCGTTGGTGCAAAGCCATCATCGCGGCCGGCAGAGGCTGAAAGACACCGATGGTCTTGTCTGCTGCACGAAACAAGGTTGCGTGTCCGCCGCTGCGCGCCGCCCACGCCCGCATCGCGTGCGCATCAAGCTCACTGCCGGCAGAGACCCAGCGCAGCGCGCCGCCCCACTCCACCAATTGATCGGCGCCGAATTCCGCATAAGGCGCTGTCGAGCGCACCGAAAGCCGCCACCACGATGAAGCGTGGCGATCGAGAGGTGCGCGATCGCCACCTGCCTGGTGGATTTTCGACTCCGCGCCGAAGAAAGGCGAGGACTGTTCGCGAATCGACGCCCAGAAGGCTGCAGCATCGGCCATCGCCTCACCGCCGAGGCGTCTTTCGGCCGCCTTCACCGCACTTTCTGCGCCGGACAAGCGCACGTGCAAGCGCCCGTGGTACCAGCAACTGGCCGAAAGCGGCAACGGCGCGCCACCCCATTCGTTGACTTTGCGCAATGCTTCGTCGCCATCGAGTTCGAACACTCGTGTCGATTCCACGCGTGGCAACGGCACACACTTGAGCGAGACCTCCAGGATGACGCCCAGCGTGCCGAGCGCGCCGACGACAAGACGGGACACATCAAAACCAGCGACGTTTTTCATCACCCGCCCGCCGAAGGCAAGGTCGTCACCCCGCCCATCGAGGAGGCGGATGCCCAGTACCAGATCGCGTACCGCACCCGCATAGGCCCGGCGCGGCCCCGACAGACCGGCGGCGATGCAGCCGCCGATGGTAGCTCCGGATCCGAAGTGAGGAGGTTCGAACGCGAGCATCTGTCCGGACGCAGCCATGGCCGACTCGATATCAGTCAGTCGAGTTCCGCAGCGAGCGGTGATAACGAGTTCGGTGGGATCGTAGTCGACGATCCCGGCATAACCTGAAACGTCGAGGAGTTCCCCGATCAACTGCTGTCCGTAAAAATCCTTGGTCGACCCGCCGACGATGCGCAGCGGCGCGTTGGCGGATGCAGCAGCGCGCACGCGCTGCTGCCAACCCTCCACCATCTCACTCATTGTCAACGCGGTTTGCTCATAGCTGGCCGGGCGTGGCCGTCGACGGTTCAGCTTGGGCGATGACTTCCGGCTCACGCGCAGCGTCTGCGGCCCAGTCGCGCATCGCGGGCAATGCGAGCAGTGTGCGCTGATACGCCGCGCCGATTCCTTCGAGTTCGTGCTGGTAAATGGCAAATCGGAACGCGACTGGACAGAAGAACGCGTCGACAATCCCGAACTCGCCGCACAAAAAATCACCGGTGCCACCGAAGCGCTCACGCCCTTCGGACCACAGCGCCTCGATCCGTGCGATTTCCTTCGCCACCGGCGGCGACGGAGCAAGTTTTTTGGACACTCGCAGGTTCATATCGAATTCGCGGCGCAAATCGGCAAAGCCGGAATGCATCTCGGCAGTAGCCGATCGCGCCCACGCGCGCGCCTTGTCGTCACGAGGCCACAGCCCAGGATGGCGCTCCGCGAGATACTCGGCGATCGCCAGGGAGTCCCAGACAATGATGTCGGTGCCGTCGTGCAGGCATGGCACTTTGCCTGACGGGGAAAAGACGCGGATCCGAGCCGGCGAATCGGATTCGTACAGCGCGATGCGTTGCTCCCGGAACGTGATCCCCGCGGTTTTCATCAGCACCCACGGACGTAACGACCAGGTCGAGTGGTTCTTGTTGCCTATGTAGAGCGTGTACATGCGTGTTGATTCCAGTCCCTGTCAAAGTGGAACGGTCTTGCCGGGGTTCATGATGTTGAAGGGATCGAGCGCTTTCTTGACCGATCGCATCAAATCGACCGCTTCGCCGTGCTCGTGCGCCAGCAAGTCAAGTTTGTGCCAGCCGATGCCGTGTTCGCCGGTGCAGGTGCCCCCCATGCTGATCGCGCGCATGCTCACGCGGCTGGCCAAGCCCTCAGCGCATTCGCGATCGCTCGCCAAGTTAGGATCGAACAGGATGATCAAGTGGAAATTGCCGTCGCCGACGTGCCCCACGATCGGCACCGTCAAGCCAGTGGCAGCGATATCGGCCTTGGTTTCGCGGATGCAATCGGCCAGCCTCGAAATGGGTACGCAGGCATCTGTCGCCAACGCCTGCACCCCGGGTTTGAGTGCCAGCGCCGCGTAGTACGCCGCGTGTCGCGCCTTCCACATGCGGTTGCGGTCTTCGACGTGTGTCGCCCATTGATAGTCGCTGCCACCGAACTCGTCGCTGATGGCACGCATCATCGCTGATTGCTCGGCCACTCCTGCTTCGGTTCCGTGAAACTCGAAAAACAGTGTCGGCAAGCGTTTGAAGCCTTCGAGCTTGGAGTACCGGATGCAAGCCTCCATCTGCACTTCGTCGAGCAGTTCGATGCGCGCCATCGGAATGCCGGTTTGCATCGCGACGATCACCGCGTTGACCGCTCCCTCAAGCGCCTCGAACTGGCACACAGCCGCCGAGATCGCTTCGGGCACACCGTACAAACGGAGCTGGATCTCGGTGATCACTCCCAACGTGCCTTCGGCGCCGACAAACAGGCGCGTCAGGTCGTAACCCGCGCTCGACTTCCGCGCGCGCCCTCCGGTGCGTATGAGTCTGCCGTCGGCCGTTACCACCGTCAGTCCAAGGACATTTTCGCGCATCGTGCCATAACGCACGGCGTTGGTGCCCGACGCGCGGGTCGACGCCATGCCTCCGATCGTTGCGTTGGCGCCCGGGTCGATGGGGAAAAAAAGTCCGCTGCCCTTGAGCTCGACGTTCAACTGCTCGCGTGTCACTCCCGCCTGCACGCGGCAGTCGAGATCCGCCGCATTGACTTCGAGCATGCGGTTCATCTGCGACATGTCGATGCAGACACCGCCATAGAGGGCCGCCACGTGACCTTCGAGCGACGTGCCGACACCAAAGGCGACGACAGGCACGCGAGCAACGTGGCAGGAATGCACGATAGCCACGACTTCTTCGTTCGATTGGGGAAACACCACCACGTCAGGCAGCGCGGCGTCGAACAATGCCTCGCCATGACTATGTTGCTCACGCACTGCGTGTGTCGTTACCGCGCGCTCGCCATAAGCATGACGAAGACGTTCGACCAGTTTCCCGACGACCTCGGCGCTCGGCCGCGCAATGGTTGCGGTGTCCATGGACTTATTCCTCAGGTCGGACGGTCAGAAACGCGGGATATCCGGATGCGGCAGCTTGCCGCCGTGCACATGCATCTTGCCCATTTCCGCGCAACGATGCAGCAACGGCACCGCCTTTCCGGGATTGAGCAAACCTTCAGCGTCGAAAGCGCGCTTCAGCGCATGAAAACGCTCGAGTTCGGGCGCAGCGAACTGGGTGCACATCTGATCGATTTTCTCCAGGCCGACCCCGTGTTCGCCGGTAATCGTGCCACCGACCTCGACACAAAGCTCCAGGATTCTCGCCCCGAACGTTTCGGTGCGGGTGACCTCGTCGCTGACATTGGCGTCGAACAGTATCAGCGGGTGCAGGTTGCCGTCGCCGGCATGAAACACGTTCATACAGCGCAGGCCGAACTCCTGCGAAAGTTCTTCGATTCGCCTCAGCACGGGAGCAAGCGCGCGGCGCGGTATCGTTCCATCGATGCAGTAGTAGTCTGGCGAGATGCGTCCCGCCGCCGGAAAAGCGGCCTTCCGTCCCGACCAGAACTTCAGCCGTTGTGCCTCGCTTTGCGAGGTGTCGATCGAAGTCGCGCCGTTCGCTTGCAGCAACTGGCAAAGCTGCGCGACTTCCTCGGTGACTTCGTCGTGCGTGCCGTCGGCCTCGCACAGCAATATCGCCTCGGCATCGAGCGGGTAGCCCGCGTGCACAAACGGTTCGACTGCGCTGATGGTGAGCTTGTCCATCATTTCGAGGCCCGCAGGGACGATGCCCGCGCCGATGATCGCCGCGACAGCGTCGCCCGCCCGCTCGATGTTTTCGAATGCGGCGAGTACGCAGGTCGCTTTTTGCGGTTTGGGAGTGAGCTTGACGGCCACTTCCGTAATGACCGCGAGCAAGCCCTCGGACCCGGTAATGAACGCCAGCAAGTCGTATCCCGCGGCGTCCAGGCTGTCACTGCCGAACTCGACCACGTCGCCGTTGATCAACACGGCGCGGACCCGGCGGACGTTGTGGACGGTCAAGCCGTACTTGAGGCAATGGACCCCACCCGAGTTCTCGGCGACGTTGCCGCCGATCGTGCACGCAATCTGCGACGACGGGTCGGGCGCATAGTACAAGCCGTATGGAGCTGCGGCTTCGGACACGGCGAGGTTGCGCACGCCTGGCTGTACGACTGCGGTGCGCGTCGCCGGGTCGATGGAGAGTATGCGTTTGAGCTTGGCCAGCGACAGCACGATGCCCTCGCGGTAGGGCGTAGCGCCCCCCGAAAGGCCGGTGCCGGCGCCACGGGCCACGACCGGAAGGTGCGCGGCGTGGCAGAGCTTCAGGATCGCGACGATTTGCGCTTCGTCTTCGGGCAGCAGGACGGCGAGCGGCGCCTCGCGGAACATCGTCAAGCCATCGCATTCGTAAGGACGCGTGGCTTCGGCGGAGCTGAGGATGGCCGAATTGGGGAGTATTTCGCCGAATGCGGCGATCAGAGCCGGATTGAGCATGGGCACGTACTGCACATGGATTATTCCACAAACCTGTATGCGACACCAAGACACGCCACTCTGACCGCAAAATCAAATGTCGCGTGCGCTCGACTATAATCTATTGGAAACTGGCGGACACGACGCTGCGTGCCGGCTTCTGCCGCCCGTGGGAGACGCACAATGAACCCTGAAGAGATTTACGCCAAGACCGACGAAGGTCTACGCGAACTGAAGGAGCGAACGCACAACCTCCCGATCATGCTGCGCAGCCTGCTGATCATGGTCGACGGTAACCGTACCATCGCCGAAGTCCTGGTGCGGGCGCGTGCGATCAACGCTGATGCCGCCGCGGTCGCTACGCTCGAACGCGCGGGACTCATCGCCAAGCGCTTCAGCGTTCCGTCAGCGGCAGAAGGCGAAACCGCACCTGCGCCACGCAGTGAGAGCGAAGTGCAGCGTTTTCTGGCTGCGCAGCAGCAAATCAGTGATGCAATCAATGCGCACCTCGGGTTCCGCGGCTACCTGATGATGATGCGGCTGCAACGTGCGGAAAATCTGCGCGATCTGCGCGACCTGCTACCGGACTTCGCCGAAGCCCTCACCAAGCGTGTCGGCATCGACCGCGCGACTCCTATCGTTTCGGGAATCGAAGACATCATTGCCGGTCGTTAGACTGGCCCAGCCTTTCGCTGCGGCAGACGCGGGGGCAATCTTCTTTCGAGCGTTCTAGCGGGCCGGCCGAAACTTGTATGCCAGCGTGTTCTCGTCGGTGCGCGGCAAGTAGGCGAGCCCATTGCGCATTGCCCACAGGTTCACCTGGAAATGCAGGGGCACGATGCCCGTATCGTTGATCGCGATCTCGGTGGCGCGCTGCAGGAGCGCTTCGCGTTTCAGATCGTCGACAGTCGCCAGCGCTTCTTCGAGCAGGGCATCGACCCTGGCGTTTGAATAACGACCTCGATTCGCCGTCCCGTAACCTTTGTCCTTGTTGTAGGTCGCTAGCAGCGCTTTGAGCGGACTTGATGCTTCACCGGTGCCCGAACTCCAGCCGACCAGCATCAGGCTGAACTTGAGGTCGGTTGCCTGCGGAAAGAACGTTGCCGATGGCATCGCTTCGACTTTGGTCACGATTCCCACTCTCGTCAGCATCTGCGCAACCGCCTGCGCGATCTTGGCGTCGTTGACATAGCGGTTGTTCGGGGCGTGGATGGTCAGTCCGAACCCGTCCGGGTAGCCGGCCTCCGCAAGAAGCTTGCGCGCGCCATCTGCGTCGAACGGTTCCACCTTGAGATTCTTGGTCGTGCCGAACATGCCCTCGGCCAACAACTGCCCTGCGGCCACGGCCTGCCCTTCCATCACCTTGTCGACAATCGCAGCACGGTTGATCGCTTTGGAAATCGCCTTGCGCACGCGAGGATCCTTCAACGGATTCCTGGTAAGCGGCTTGCCGCTCTTGTCGGTGACGAACGGCGAAACATCGCGGTCGCGTGTCCATGTGCAGGTAGATCAGCCTGTCGGCAATGATCTTCGACACGCTGAGCTGCTTGTCGGATTGGATACGCGCGACGTCCGATGTTGGCACGTATTCGATCGCCTGCACGTCGCCTGCGAGCAACGCGGCGACCCGCGAAGCATCGTTGGGCAATAGTCGCAACGTAACGTGCTCCCATGGCGTTTTGCCGCCCCAGTAAGCGTTGTTGCGTTCGAGTTCGATCCGGTCTCCTTTGGCGTAGCGCACGAGCTTGTACGGTCCGGTGCCGATCGCTGCGCTGCCGTTGTTGAACTCCTCGGTCGTCGCCTTGGCCGCCTTTTTTGAAATGATCGCGACCTGAGTCATATCGGTGACCATCAGCGGATACGGCGTCGCAGTCTTGAAGCGGATCGTGTACGGGTCGACAACCACCATTTCCTTGATCTGCTTGCTGTAGGTCGTGAAGGGCGACGGGCTATTTGGGACCCAGGGCACGCGCTCGATCGACGCAACGACGTCGGCGGCGGTGAAGTCGCTGCCGTCGTGGAACTTGACGCCTTTGCGCAGCTTGAATTCCCAAGTTGTCGGATCGACGGTGCGCCAGGATTCGGCCAGACCCGGTATCGGCCGCTGACGTTCGTCCCGCAGCACCAGGTAATCGAAGATATGGGCCGCAACGTTATTGTTCGGCGTGACATTGTGATAGTGCGGATCGATCGCCGTCACATCTGCGCCGATACCTATCGTCAGGTCCGCTGCAATCGCCGACCCCGCTCCGCCAGTAGCGAAAAGCTGGCAGATATGGTCAACGCAAGCAGTGTTCGTAGCAGGCGACAGCGGGAACTCATTGATTCTCCCTAGGGTCCAAACTGCAATGACGCAACAGCGACGAACATATCAGATGCAAGCAATTGTAACGTGGCCTGGGGTCGTCAACGTCGAGGTTGAGACAATCGTTTTTGGTAGTGTCGCGCACGTTCGCACTTTGTGCGCCTTTTGATGATGGAGGCAATATGAATCGACGCATCGCCACTTTCGCCGCGGCGGCGGCATTGCTCGCTGGGGTTGCTATAGCGCCGGCGGCCTCGGCCCATGGCTCGGTTGCGGTCTCGGTCGGCCTACCCGGTCTTGCTGTCGGATACTCCAATTATGGTTACGGGGTTGTCGCGACAGCACCTGCGCCCGCTTACTATGGCCCGGGCGCGTATGCAGCGCCGGTAGCATACCCGCCGGTAGTCAGCGCGCCCTACTACGCGCCGTACTACGCCGCTCCCGCGTACGCAGCTGCGTACGCACCTGCGTATTACGCGCCGTACTACCGCCCATACTATCGGCCCGTCCGCGTCGCTTACTATCATCACCATCACTAGCACGTAGCCGTAACGCGGGGACCGCGCAGGCAGGAGTCGCGCAGGAATCGTCATCGCGCGGACCGCGGTTCCTGCTTTTGTCGCCTCCGGCTAGAACGCACCGCGACCCAAAAACTTCGCGGACAAAGCTTCGCCTAAAAAAAACGAGTGCGTGCCATGCGGGATGCCGCGCGCCCACTACGACCGAGGGCGAGCGCGCACGACTGGACGCAAGTAGACGCGACAGAGTGTGACAGTTCATTCTGCGTCCGGCGCATCCGTCGTGGGAGGACCGGCTGCGACCGGCATTGACAGGGGACGACACGGTTTCTATCCTGTCCCCTTGGAATGACCGAAAGTCGCACGATGAATGCGCCGACCGTCGCTGCCGCCGTTATCCCTCACTTGGCCAGCATCGACCTGATACGCAAGCTGATCGCGTTCGATACGACCAGTCGCGAATCCAATCTTGCGCTGATCGAATGGGTGCGCGAGTATCTCGCCGATCACGGCGTCGACTCGCAACTCACGTTCGATGACGGGCGGCGCAAAGCCAATTTGTTTGCGACGCTTCCCGCCCGGGATGGCAACGCGACGACGGGCGGGGTGGTCCTTTCCGGTCACACCGATGTGGTGCCCGTCGACAGCCAGCCGTGGGACACCAACCCGTTCGAAGCGACGATCAAAGGCGACAAGCTGTTCGGCCGCGGCTCCAGCGACATGAAGAGCTTTTCTGCGATCGGCTTGTCGCTGGTGCCCGAGTTCCTGCGCCGCGGGCTCACGCGCCCATTGCATTTTGCGTTGTCGTACGACGAGGAAGTCGGCTGCGTCGGCGTGCGCCGTTTGCTCGCAGATATCGTCGAACGCGGCATCAGTCCGATGGGCTGCATCATCGGCGAACCGACCGGCATGCGGCTGGTGGTCGCGCACAAGGGGCGCAAAGGTTTCCGCTGCCTCGTACGTGGCCATGAGGTGCACTCATCGTTGACGCCGCAAGGCGTGAACGCCGTCCACATTGCTTGCGAAATCGTGACCTTTCTCGCCCAGATGGGGCGACGCTTTCGCGATCGGGGCGGCTTCGACGCAGCCTACGACGTGCCCTTCACAACCGTTCATACGGGAGTCATCCGCGGCGGCACGGCGCTCAACATCGTGCCGCGCGATTGTTCGTTCGACTTCGAATTCCGCTACCTTCCATTTGACGATCCCGACGCGTTGCTGAACGAGGTCAAGCGTTTCGCTTCCACTCTGCTGCCGGAGATGCACGCCGTCGCGCCCGACACATTCGTCGAATTCGAGACGCTTTCGACTTCTCCGGGATTCGACACCCGAGGAGGCAGCGAAATCGCAGAACTCGGGCGCGTCTGCACCGGCACGGATGTGTTCGGCAAGGTGTCGTTCGGCACCGAGGCGGGCTTGTTCCACCAGAGCGGTATCGCCACAGTCATCTGCGGGCCGGGCCATATCGCCCAGGCGCATCAACCCAACGAATGGGTCGCGCTGGAGCAACTCGCGCTGTGCGAAGCGTTCATGCAGCGACTCGCCGATCAGATCTGCTTCGCGGCGTAGCGTGGAGACGCGTCCATCTCAACCGGCGAGAAACGGCGAGGGTCCGGCCGCTCCTTTCCCGCCCATCGACGTCGCTTTCCCAGAGCTTGGCCGCTACGCGGACGGCAATCAGGGCATTCCCTACGCGTACAGCTTCGCGGCGAAAACGTCTGGGCCGCATGTGTTGCTGCAGGCACTCACTCACGGCAACGAGGTGTGCGGTGCGATCGCGCTCGATTGGCTGTTGCGTCAGTCTGGCGCTCTGCCGCCCAAACGCGGAACAGTGACCGTGGTATTCGCCAACGTCGCCGCCTACAGCAGCTTCGATCCATCGCGACCGTTTGCTTCGCGTTGCGTCGACGAGGACTTCAACCGATTGTGGACCCGGACGGTGCTCGACGGACCGCGCATCAGTGAAGAACTGAAACGCGCCCGCCAACTTCGGCCACTTTATGACGACGTTGACTTTCTGCTCGACCTGCACTCGATGTCGGAACCCTGTCCTCCACTCGCGATGGCCGGGCAACGGCGTAAGAGCGTCGATCTCGCTCGCGCGCTGGCGGTCCCCGAGCACATCGTCGTCGATAACGGGCACGTCGCAGGCAAGAGGTTGCGCGACTATGAATTCTTCGACGACCCCGATGATCCGCGCTGCGCGATGCTGATCGAATGCGGGCAGCACTGGGAAGCCAGCGCTCCGGCAGTTGCCAAGCAGGCGGTCTTGCGCTTCCTGCGTCATTTCGACATGGTCGATGAAGCATGGCTTGCACGCGAACTCGATGCCGCCCCAACGTTGCCACAGCGCGTGGTCGAGGTCACCACAACGGTGACCATCGCGACCGACGCATTTCGCTTCACCTCGCCCTTGCGTGGCCTGCAGGCGATCCGTCGCGCAGGCACCGTCTATGCGCTGGACGGCGATACGGAAATCAGGACGCCGCACGACGACTGCGTGATGATCATGCCGACGCGACAGGCGAAGCGCGGTGAAACCGCCGTTCGCTTGGGACGCTATTTGAGTTAGTTGGGTCTATTTGGAAACTGGAAGTGCGTCCTTGCCAGCAAGTTGCGCCTCACGTACCAAGTCTTCGCCGATGATCGCCCCCCACTTGTCATAGACCGGCTGCGCGGCGCTGCGGAAAGCGAGCTTTCCGGCAGGCGTCAGACGCGTGATGTGCGCACCTTGTCGGACCAGATCGGCCAAGGCTGATTCGCTGGTCGATCGTCGCGCAAGAATGCGCGCTTCCTTCGCCGCATCCGTTGCTGCGAGCTTCACCAACTCGCGATCCGTCGGGCTCCATGCGTACCATAGCGCTCGACTGACGGTGAATAGCAACACGTCGGCGTGCGCGCCCCACAGCTGCAGATACGGGAAACTCGATAGCGCCCGGTGCGAGGCACGAAATGCGGCAACGCTGATTTCCTGCGCGTTGTGTTCCGGCAGAGCTGACGCCGCCGACCCCGTCGCTTCGATGACAGCGGCAGCGCCGAGCGCTTCGAGGGTGCCAGCTATGATTGGTGCAGCAGGCGCGCGCACCTTGAGGCCGGCGAAGTCGCCAGGGTTGCGCAGCGCCTTTTCGCCGGCGATTTCAACGAATCCGTTGCTGCTCCAGTAAACGGCGACCACGCCAGCGGTGTCGAGCCGCGCTTCCAGCCGGGCCATCACTTCGCTGCGAAGCAGCGCATCGATAGCTGCTTCGTCCGCCACCAGCCACGGCAACGCGATGACGCCTAGTTGCGGCATTTGGGACGACCACGCCAGCGTGGACGCGACTGCCATGTCGATTACGCCATTGCGTAGCGCGGTGTACTCTTTTGCGGGGTCGCGATCGATGGCGGTCGCTCCGGGAAAGTGAACGACCGCGATGCGGCCAGACGAGCGCTCGCGTATGAGGCGCGCCCAGACTTCACCCGCTTTTCCTTGAGCATAGGCGGGCCCCAACGCAGTCGACAACTTTAATTCCCGGCTTGCGCTGCTCGCCGGCTGTGCCTGTGCAAAAGACGCGAATGCCCCGAGTAACACGAACAACCATAGCAGGCTCACGCATATGTTCATGGTCGCAGCCTACGGACTGTCGGCCCATGTCGTCAAACGCGCACTCGGATTGCGTGCGAAAATCAAGCATTGCCGACTTCGCCCACGGCGGGTATAAGAACGACCGGTCGGAGAGATCCGGGCCGCGATCAGGCCAAACGTGACCAAACCATGAGCGCCAAACCAACGGCCACACTGAGCGACCAAACCGGCGATTGTGACCAAGCGATGAAAATGCAATTTTTACCAAGCACGCTTGCGATGATTGTGGGACTGCTGCTGCTCGCGTCCCCGCCTGCCGCCAACGCGCAGGCGCCGGGAGGTAAGTTGACGCTATACACATCGCAACCCGAACGCGATGCCACGCAGACGATAGCGGCGTTCCGGCAGAAATATCCGGCCGTCGATGTGGAAATCTTCCGGTCGGGAACGACCGAAATCATGGGCAAGCTCGCGGCGGAATTTTCGGCAGGCCAGCCCAAAGCAGACGTGTTGCTGATCGCGGACGCTGCGAGTGTGGAATCGCTCAAAAAGGAAGGTCGCTTGCTCGCGTATCCGGAAGCCAAAGTCGATGGACTCGAACCCGGATCATTCGACGTCGATCGAACATACTTCGGTTCCAAGCTGATCACGACCGGCATTGCCATAAACTCGGCAGCGAAGGCGCGACCCTCTTCATGGGCAGACCTCGCCGGGATGGACAGCAAGGGACAGATCGCGATGCCTAGCCCGCTCTATTCGGGCGCTGCCGCGATAATGCTCGGTACCATCAGCGCTCGTACCGACCTCGGCTGGGCGTTCTTTGAAAAGCTCAAAGCCTCCGAAGCGGTCGCCGTGCGCGGCAACGGCGCCGTACTGACCGCGGTTGCAAGCGGAGAAAAACCTTACGGCATACTCGTTGATTTCATGGCATTCAACGCCAAGGCAAAAGGCTCGCCGATCGATTTCGTTTTTCCGAGCGAAGGCGCACCCGCGGTCACTGAACCGGTAGCGATACTGAAGACTGCGCGCAATATTGCGGCGGCGAAAGCGTTTGTCGATTTCATCCTGTCTGACGATGGACAACGCCTGGCGCTGGCGATGGGATACATACCGGCGCGCGCAAGCGTAGGGAACCCGGCATGGTTGCCACCCGGCACCAAGATAAAAGTCATGCCGACCAACGTCGCGCAGGTCGTACAAACCAATGCGGCGAATTTGAAGCGGTTTGCCGAGCTCTACGGCAATTAAATGAGAGCTGCGCCGTGCTGACAACTCTATCAAAGAGGGAACCCTGAAAGTCGATCGCATCTTTGGTGGCGCACGACTGCGCGAGCGCCTGGCGGGCACGGGCCTGCTGTGGATTCTCGTCATTATCGTCGCCATCCTCTCGGTGTTGCCTCTTGCGCGTCTGGTTATCGAGGGAATTGCGCCGAATGGCTTCATTTCGACGACCGCGCTCACGCGTGTCCTCTCCAGTCCGACGACGTGGATCGCCATGCAGCACAGCCTCGTCACGGCGCTCGGCGGCACAATACTGTCCGTTGCGATAGGGGTTACCGTCGCCGTCGTCGTCGGTCTCACCGACATTCGCGGCCGAAACACTTTCGTTTTCTTTTTCGTGCTGCCGCTGATGATTGCGCCCCAGGTCGTTGCGTTGGCTTGGCTGCAACTTTTTGGCCCGTCGAGTGCGCTGCTCAAGATACTCGGTATCGCTCCGCCGATGGGCACCAGGAACCCGCTGTATTCGGCAGCAGGCATCATCCTGCTATACGGCGTGCAATATGCACCGCTGGTGTTCCTAACGATGCGCGCAGGCCTGCGGGCGCTGCCGCGCGAGTTGATCGAAGCTGCTCTCGCCGCGGGGGCCGGACGATTCACGATCCTGCGTACCGTCGTGCTGCCGTTGATGACGCCGTCGCTGGTTGCAGGAATTGCGCTGTGCTTCGTCTCTTGTCTGGGTAATTTCGGCATCCCGGCATTTCTCGGCATCCCCGGTAACTATCTGGTATTGCCCACGCTGATCTATCAACGCCTTGCCGGGTTCGGCCCGGGTGTGTTGTCGGAGGTCGCCGTCCTGTCGGTCCTGATAGGACTGATTGCCGTCCTCGGCATCGTGCTGCAAGACCTGGTACTGCGCCGCCGCGACTTCCGTATCACGATCACGGCGGATGCAATGCGTCCGTTCGACCTCGGACGCTGGCGCCTTCCAGTAGAGATGGTCCTGTGGGCCTTCTCTATCGTCGTGCTGATGTTGCCGCTGCTGGCCCTGCTGTTGACATCGCTCGTTCCGTCGATCGGCGTGCCTCTGACGGCCAAGTCGGCGACCCTTTCCAACTACGCGTACGTGCTGTTGGAACACGCGGCGACCAAGCGCGCCTTCATCAACAGCTTCAGCCTGTCGGCAATCGCTGCGCTCATCATCGTACTCATCGCAATGCCGCTCGCTTATTTCATGGTCTGGCGACGTTCGCGCCTGCTGCGCGTGCTCAATCTCGTCGCAGAAATGCCCTACGCGCTGCCGGGAGTCGTCTTGGCGATCGCTGCGATACTCATGTTCCTCAAGCCGCTGCCGCTGCTCGGCGTCACCGTTTACAACACGATCTGGATCATCCTGTTCGGCTATCTGGCGCGCTTTCTGGTCCTCGGCTTGCGCCCGGTCATCAGCGGCTATCATCACCTTGATCGAACCCTCGAGGAAGCCGCGCAGATTGCCGGCGCGCGCTTCATGCGCCGTTTGCGCACGATCGTCCTGCCCCTTTTGGCGCCTCTGGCCACAGCGGGTGCATTGTTGATCTTCCTCACCGCCTTCAACGAGCTAACGGTATCGGCATTGTTATGGTCGTCCGGCTCGGAAACGCTGGGTGTCGTCGTTTATTCGTTCCAGCAGGGCGGCGATTCGACTTCGGCGGCCGCACTGGCCGTGGTAACGGTGGCGGTCACGATCGCACTGATGTCGGCGACACTGCTCACCGGTGGCAAACTGGCCCAAGGCGTGCTGCCGTGGCGCGACTGAGTCTCGACCATGTGACGAAGGCGTACGGCGCGCAACGCGCGCTCGACAGCGTTTCGCTCGAGGTACGCGACGGCGAATTCATGGCAGTCCTCGGCGCGTCGGGCTGCGGCAAGACGACGCTGTTGCGCCAGGTAGCGGGGTTCGACAAGCTCGACGAAGGCAGTATCGCGATCGGCGACACCATCGTCTCGAGTCCCGACAAGCACGTGCCTCCCGAACGACGGCGCATCGGGATCGTTTTCCAATCCTATGCTTTGTGGCCGCATATGACGGTCGCAGAAAACATCGCCTATAGTTTGACAGTTGCCGGCGTGAAGGAGCCTGAACGCACGCGTCGCGTCCAGGCGGCGCTGGCGCTCGTGGAACTCGACGATTTTGCCGATCGCCGACCAGCACTGCTTTCGGGCGGTCAACGACAACGCGTCGCGCTCGCTCGTTGTCTGGTGGCCGAACCGTCGCTGGTATTGCTCGACGAGCCACTCGCCAATCTCGACGTCCATCTGCGCGCTTCGATGGAGCACGAGTTCGCGCGCTTCCATCGTCGCACAGGCACAACCATGGTCTATGTCACGCACGACCAGGCAGAGGCAATGGCGCTTGCCGATCGCATCGCCGTCATGGATCAGGGACGCCTATTGCAGGTCGCGACGCCGTCTCAACTCTATCGCGAACCACGCGATGTCGCGGTCGCCCGTTTCGTCGGCGAGGGAATGATTGTGCCGGTCGACGTGATCTCGGTCAGCGGCGACGGAAATTGCAGCGCCAGTCTTTTTGGGAGCACGGTGCGCATGCGCTGCGCAGGAACACAGCGTGCGGCATCGTCGATGCTGGCGTGCCTGCGCGCGGACGATCTCCGTATCGTCGATCCGGGCGCGCAGGGTACGCGCGCACACCTTGTCAGGTCGGTCTACCAGGGCGGCCATTTCCGGCTCGAGGCGCAGCTCGACGGTGCCAGGAGCCCTCTTCTGCGCTTCTTTGCACCCGAACCGTGTGCTCTTGCGCCGGGCGATCGGGTAAACCTCGCGGTTAACGATGGGTGGGTCATCCCCGACAGCGAGGCTCGCACCGAGGCTTTGCATTCGCCCAAGCTTGCCTGATTCTTAGATCCGCACGGCGGCCCTTTCGAGGGCAAGTCAATCCAAAGGCTTCAGCAAGATCCTCGAAGGCGCATCACGCCAGTAGCGTCGGTCGCTGTCGCGTTGGCGCAAGGGCTCGTACAATGGCTCGTATTGCGCTGTTGAGTCGAACTCAAATGTCAGCGCGCCGTCGTAGTCGGTCCGATAGTTGCGCACGCCCGCGGCGTCATAACGCGCGACGACCTCCGGCCGGGGATGGCCGAAGCGGTTGCGATAGCCGGGAGTAAACACGGCAACCGCCGGCCGCACGGCGCCGATGAATTCGTTCGTCGACGACGTCGTGCTTCCATGATGCGGTACCACCAGAAGGCTGGATCGCAGCGCAGTGGCGCTGTGCTGCACGAGAAGGCGCTCGTCGCGCGCCTCGATATCGCCCGCCAGAAGTGCGCTGCCGAATGCATTGCTGATCCGCAACACGCATGAGAGATCGTTGGGTTTCAGCCGCGAATCGAGATAGTTTGCTTCGTACGGATACAGGATTTCAAATTCGACTCGGTCCCATCGCCAATGCTGCCCGCTGACACAGCGCCGGGCGCGCTCCCCGGTCGCCTGCCACGTATCGACGATCGGATGGTGCTCAGGTAACGACGACCACAGTGACAGAGTCGGCACAGTCTGCAATACCGACAACGCACCGCCGCTGTGATCGCTGTCCTGGTGACTGATGACAATCCCATCGAGTCGCGGAACGCCGATCGCTCGCAGCATCGGCGCAACGATGCGGTTTCCTGCATCGGCGCTTTCGCTGAAACGCGGACCGGTGTCATACAGCAGGGCGTGTCCGTGCGTTTGCACGAGGACGGCGAGTCCCTGGCCGACGTCGAGCACGGTCACGCGAAACGCGCCCGACGACGGCGCGGCGGGGACGACGACGAACATCGGGGCGAGCCACAGCGATCCGAGCCAGCGGCCGGGAATGCCGCGCGGCGCAAGCAACCATGCAACGCCGATGATGCCAGCGATGACGGCCGGCAGCGTCGGTGCATGTTGCTGCCAGACAGCAGCGGGCAGACTGCCTAGCCAATCGAGCAGCCACGCGACCGCGGCGAACGTTTGATGGGCGATGACCAAAAGGACATCCCACGGAAGCAGGAGTGAACCGAGGGTCAAAGGCACGACGACGAAGGTCACCACGGGGATGGCGACCGCGTTAGCCAGCGGAGACACGATCGACACCTGCTGAAAAAGGATCAGCATCAGTGGAATGAGTCCGATGCTGATCGCCGTTTGCGCGCGTACGGCCGTGCTCCAGGCGGACGCCGGACCGATCCGTCCGACACCGATGTAGAGCAACAGGGCAACAGCGCCGAACGACAACCAGAAACCGGGGGTCAGCGTCGACCACGGATCATAGGCGAGCACCACGGCGAGTGCCCACAGCCATACGGCCGCGGCGGTGCCCGGCCGACCGAGCCATAAGCCGATCGCTCCGACCGTCAGCATGTACAGAGTGCGTTGCGCCGGCACTTCGAAACCAGCCAACAGCACGTAGACAAACGCGCCGCAGACGCCGACCAGCGCGGCGATCTTGCGCGCCGGCATTCTGCTGGTCAGCGCGCAGCTACGCCTGCCGACCCAGTAGGCAATGCCGCCGATCAGCGCAGCAAAGCCGGTGATATGCAGCCCTGAGATGCTGATCAAATGGCCGACACCGGTGCGATTAAAAAGCTGCCACTGCGCCGCGGGTATCGCGCGTTCGTCGCCGATTGCCAGCGCGGCAATCACGCCGGCATAAGGCCGACCGTCGAGCGTTTGGAGAATACGGGACCGGATGCGTTCACGCGAGACGGCGATCCAATCGTCCGGACGGCCGACAAATTCGGTGAAGCGCGCGTTGCTCTCGTCGTTGCGGACGTAGCCGGTGGCGCGCAGGTTGTTTTCGAGCAACCATGCTTCGACATCGAAACCGTGGGGATTGACCGTCCCGTGCGGACGCTTTAGGCGAACGGTGAGCTGCCAGCGCTGGCCCGCGTGCAGTTGCGCAATCGCGGGCACTGACGGCGACGATCGTGCAGCGGGCGATGAAAGCTGCAGCGCTTGCACGGGCTCGGATGGCCTCGATCGCGGAGTTGCGTCGTACCAGGCAAGGGACAGACGCTCTGGCACCAGGGCACCGGCGGTCAGCACGCGTTCAACGGCGAATTCGAAACGGATGCCACGCTCGGCGGGCTGAGGCAGCGCGTCGACCACGCCAACAATCCTGATGTCGCGTCCCTCCCATTGCTCGGGCAACTCGTCGGCCATGCGCAACTCCGCGCGCCATGCGCCGTAGCAGAATCCGAAAATCAGGGCGCCGGCGAAGACCAGAACGTGTGCCGAAGCACACAGCGAGCGCTGTTTGCAATCCCTAATTCCTGCGCGCGCCGGCGTGTCAAAACGAAGCGATGGACGCGACAACCGAAGTAACAATCGCGCCAACCCGGCGAGGACAAACAGCACCAGGGACGCCCAGACAACGCGCAGATCCGGCAGGGCGGGCTGCGTTTGCAGACCGGCCACGCCGATAGCGAACCCGAGCAGGCAAGATAGAACCAAGAACCATCCCGAGGCACGGCGGCGATGTACTCGAGTGTCGAGTCTATAAGTCGCGCGTCGCGACCGACGTCAGACAGATGGATGAGTTGGCAGTCGCATGGGCCGACAGCCTGCGCGTTATCGCTTGTCGGCTCTGGATGTCCGGCGACAACAGCGAACGGGGACGAAGACTTACTGACGATGGGGACAAATGAAAGCGGCCGGGCCGGCGCTTTCGCACCGGCTCGGCCGCTGGATGACTTGCTTGGAGTGCGCTAAGGCTTTGCTGCGATCTAGTTCTTCGCGGTCTGGCCCATCATTTCCTGGATCTTTGCATCGAACTGTTCGTAAGGCATCGCGCCAACGAGGCGCACGCCTTCCAGTTTTCCGTTGTTGACACGGCCGAGGACGAAGGACGGGGTGCCATTGACGCCGGCTGCCGCGCCTTCCGCGATGTCCTTGTCGATGGCTGCCTTGAACTTGTCTGCGTCCACGCATGCCTGGAATTTCTTGACGTCCATCTTCACATTGGCAGCGTAGCCCGACAATTTATCTGCCTGCAATTGACTCGCATTGACGATCATTGCATGGCGCATTTCCCAGTACTTGCCCTGCTCGGCCGCGCAGCGGGCGGCGTTAGCGCCACGACGCGAATTTTCGTGGAAGTCGAGCGGAAAGTCGCGACTCACAAAACGAATTTTGCCGGTGTCGATATAGTTCGCCTTCAATTGCGCGAACGCGGTGTTATGGAACTGCTGGCAGAACGGGCATTGGTAGTCGGTGTATTCGACCAGGACCAGCGGCGCGTCGGCCTTGCCAACCGAGAACCCGCCGCTCGCGAAAGTCATGTTGACTTTGTCGTCCGGTGCCTGCTGGGCCTGACCTCCGCCCGCTCCGTTGGTCTCAACGGCTTTGCGGATCGCCTTCAGCTCATCGAGGATTTGCTGCGCCTGTTCGGAGGTGATCCCGTCGGCGTGCGCGGGCGCGGGGACTGCGCCTGCGAGAAATCCCACAGCAGCTGCAAGCGCGAACATTGCGCGCCAATGTTTGCCGGCACGGCCTGCGTTCGATGACACTTCAGTATTCGTTTCGGTTGTTATCGCGGTTGCCATTTCAGATCTGCCTTCCCTTGAGTTCGGAAACTCCACGCGGGCCGAGGACCTTGGCTTGGAGGTTGGTCGCAATCATAAGTTCCTGCAGACGCGAGGCGCTGACTCGCCCGATTAGAGGCGTCTGCCGCAGAACAAACGGTTGCAAATCAGTGCTCGGATCGCCTGACGGCGCGATTCGTACGCCACAAACATGGATGCGAAGGGTCAAGCCGGACCTTGCAACCTGCAGCGACCCCGCGCTCAGGCCTTGCGCGGCCAGAGAATCATTTGCGTACAGCGAAACAGGGCAATCTTCTTGCCGTTCGCCTTGTCGCTGACGACCGCGTCCCAGACTTGCGTCGCATTGCCCAGATGAACGGGCGTTGCTACGCACGCGATCGTGCCCGCGCGAGCGGTGCCGAGAAAATTGCTCTTGAGCTCGATGGTCGTAAAACTCTGCGCCCCGTCTGGCAAATGGGCGATACAACCGTACCCTGCAGCGGTATCCGCAAGGGCGATCACCGTGGCCGCATGCAGATAGCCGTTGGGCGCCACCAGTTCGGGACGTATGTCCAACTCGGCTTCGACGCTATTTTCGGCGACCGCCGTAAAGCGAATGCCGATCAGTCCGGGCAGATATCCATCGCCGCGACGGCTGAACTGCTCGACCGTGACTCCGGGACGCAAAGGCATTGCTCTAATCTCCGATCATGCAAAATGACACGAGCCGCCGATCAGCAAAGGAGATCACAGGCGTTGCTCCACCCACGCTCGCACGCTGGCCAACGCTGCAGGCAGCGCTGCCGGATCCGTACCGCCCGCCTGCGCCATGTCGGGGCGCCCGCCGCCCTTGCCGCCGACCTGGGTTGCGACATGGTTGACGAGATCGCCTGCTTTTATCCTGGCGACCAGGTCCGCGGTCACCCCGGCGATCAACGTCACCTTCCCGTTGTCGCTGGAGCCGAGAACGATCGCGGCCGACTTGAGCTTGCCTTTCAACTGGTCGAGCGTGTCGCGCAGGACCTTGGCGTCGGCACCTTCGATAGTCGCCGCAAGTACTTGCGAGCCATTCACCTCGACCGCCTGCGCCGACAGGTCGCCGCCCTGGCTCGAGGCGAGCTTTCCCTTGATACGCGCGAGCTCCTTTTCCAGCTGCTTCACGTTGTCCTGCATCTGCGCAATCTTTGCGGCCACCTCGGTAGTCGGACGCTTTCAACGTGCGCGCGGCATCGGTGAGATATTTCTCGGTTTCGTGGGTGTAGGCTAGCGCGCCTTCCGCCGTGACCGCCTCGACACGACGCACGCCGGCAGCGACACCCGATTCCGACACGATCTTGAACAAGCCGATATCTCCCGTGCGGCCGACGTGAGTGCCTCCGCAAAGTTCGGTCGAGAAGTCACCCATTCGCAACACCCGGACCTCGTCGCCGTATTTCTCTCCAAACAGGGCCATGGCCCCGGACTTGATCGCGTCGTCGTACGGCATCAGCCGAACTTCGACCGGATAGTTCGCCCGGATCGCGCGATTGACCAGTGACTCGACGGTGTGGATTTCCTCGTCGCTCATCGGCTGCGTATGCGAGAAATCGAAACGCGTGCGGGAAGGATCGACCAGCGATCCTTTCTGTTGCACGTGATCGCCGAGCACCTTGCGCAGCGCCGCGTGCATCAGGTGAGTCGCTGAGTGATTCCACGCTGCCCGTTGGCGCGCAGTCGTATCCACCTGCGCCGTGACGGTATCTCCCACCTTGAGTTCGCCGGTCTTGATCTCGCCATGATGGCCGAAGACGTCGGCCTGAATCTTTTGCGTGTCGTGGACACTGAACAGCGTCAGGCAGGTCCCGCTTTTGGAAAGCTCCCCGCGATCGCCGACTTGACCACCCGACTCGGCGTAGAACGGCGTGCGATCGAGCACGACGATGCCTGTCTCACCCGTACTCAGCGATTCCACGGCGCTGCCTTCACGATACAGCGCAACAACGCGGCCTTCCTCACTCAAGGTTTCGTAGCCGTCGAAGATCGTCTTGCTGCCGTTATAGGCCAGTGCCCCCGCCATCTTGAAACTGGATGCCGCGCGCGCCCGACCGCGCTGCTGATCCATCGCCGCATCGAATCCCGCCTGGTCGATGGCAATGCCGCGCTCGCGTCCGACATCAGCAGTCAGGTCGACCGGAAAGCCGAAGGTGTCATAGAGCGTGAAGACAGTCTCGCCGGCCAGCATCTTGCTCCCGCTCCTTGCGGCGTCGGCGAGGGCGACTTCGAGTATTTTCATACCGTGCTCGAGCGTCTCCGCAAATCGTTCTTCTTCGGCCTTGAGTACGCGGACGACGTGATCCTGCTTCAGCGGGAGTTCGGGATACGCGTCGCCCATCAGGCGCGACAGCTCGGGTACGAGAGTGTTGAAGAAAGGCTTTTTCTGGCCGAGTTGATAGCCGTGGCGTATTGCCCGGCGAATGATCCGGCGTAGCACGTAGCCTCGGCCCTCATTGCTCGGAATGACCCCGTCGACGATCAGGAATGCGCAAGCGCGAATATGATCGGCGATCACGCGCAGCGACGGCGACGACAGGTCGCGGGTTGAGGTTGCGCGCGCAGCGGCCCTGATCAAGTCCTGGAAGAGATCGATTTCGTAGTTGCTGTGCACGTGCTGCAACACTGCGGCCAGGCGCTCGAGCCCCATGCCGGTGTCGACGCAGGGCTTCGGCAACGGGGTCAGCTTGCCCTGCGCGTCACGATCGAATTGCATGAAAACGAGGTTCCAGATCTCGATGTAGCGATCCCCCTCGGCGTCCGGCGATCCTGGAGGGCCGCCGGCGATGGCCGGTCCGTGGTCGTAGAAGATCTCGCTGCACGGGCCGCAGGGTCCCGTGTCGGCCATCTGCCAGAAATTGTCGGAAGCGTAGGGCGCGCCCTTGTTGTCGCCGATGCGCACGATGCGCTCGGGGGCTATACCTATTTCCTTCGTCCAGATTTCTGCCGCTTCTTCGTCGGTGTGATACACGGTCACCCAGAGCTTGTCCGGTGCCAGTTTGTAGACCTGGGTCAGAAGCTCCCAGGCGAACTTGATCGCGTCGTGCTTGAAGTAGTCGCCGAACGACCAGTTGCCGAGCATTTCGAAGAACGTATGGTGCCGTGCCGTGTAGCCAACGTTCTCGAGGTCGTTGTGCTTGCCGCCCGCACGCAGACAACGCTGCACGTCGGCAGCGCGCACGTAGCTGCGCTTGTCAGTGCCGAGAAAGACATCCTTGAACTGAACCATGCCGCTGTTGGTGAACAGCAGCGTCGGATCATTGGCGGGAACCAGCGGCGCCGACGGCACAATGGTGTGCCCTTTGGACGCGAAGTAGTCGAGGAATTTCGACCGGATTTCGTTGGCTCTCATGCTTAGGCAGGCTCGGTTAAGCGAGGGAGCAATTATACGGGGCGCCTGTCAGGTTTTTGCGGCGCCTTCTCGTCGAAGCAGTTGCAGTATGGCCGAGATCGAAAAGCCCCGCGCCTGGAGGAATCGGACCTGGCGCGCCCTGTCGCGCTCGTCGACCGGGACCCTGCCAAAACGTCTTTGCCACAGGGCGGCCAGCGCGGCTTCGTCGTCGATGCCGGCCTCGGCGATCGCCGACGCGATTACGTCCCCGTCAACACCCTTGGCCTTCAACGAGGAGGCGATATTGCGCGAACTGGCTCGCCCGGCCTTTTGGTTGGTGACCGATCGCGCGTAACGCTCGTCGGAGAGGAGGCCGACCGCGGTCAATTCATCGAGCACGCCGCGCACCTCGTCGCGGGGCGCGCCCGTGGCCGTCAAGCGACTGCTCCAACTCTGCGCGCGCGTATTCGCGTCGGGCGAGAAGACGGACCGCCTGCGCTTTGAGCGAGACGGTCTTGGTCTTCAAGTCGACATCGAGCCCTCGAACGGGCTATTCGTCGGTCGGAACCGCGCCCCGAACGCCCGAGAGCACCGGTATACCCACTGCAGCGCGGACTTTCGCCTCGATTTCAGCAGCGACATCGGCGTGCTCGCGGAGCCATTCGCGCGTATTGTCCTTGCCCTGTCCGATCTTGTCGCCGTTGTACGCGTACCACGCGCCTGACTTTTCGATGATGTTGTGCGCAACACCAAGTTCGATAATCTCGCCTTCGCGTGAAATGCCTTCGCCGTAGAGAATATCGAACAGCGCTTCGCGAAATGGTGGCGCGATCTTGTTTTTGACAACCTTGACTCGCGTCTCGTTGCCGACAACTTCCTCGCCCCGCTTGATCGAGCCGATCCGGCGAATATCGAGCCGCACCGACGCGTAGAACTTGAGCGCATTGCCGCCGGTCGTCGTTTCGGGATTGCCGAACATCACGCCGATTTTCATCCGGATCTGGTTGATGAAAATTACCAGCACGTTGGCGCGCTTGATGTTCGAGGTCAGCTTGCGCAGAGCCTGGCTCATCAGGCGTGCCTGCAGTCCCGGAAGCTGGTCTCCCATTTCGCCTTCGATTTCGGCTTTTGGCACCAGCGCCGCAACCGAGTCGATGACGATGATGTCGACCCCGCCCGAGCGGACCAGCATATCGGCGATTTCCAGACCCTGTTCGCCGGTATCGGGCTGCGAAATCAGCATGTCGCCGACTTTGACGCCCAGCTTGCCGGCATACACCGGATCGAGCGCGTTCTCGGCATCGATATAAGCGGCAACACCGCCGGCCTTCTGTACTTGCGCAACGACCTGCAGGCAAAGCGTGGTTTTGCCCGAAGCTTCGGGCCCGTATATTTCAACGACGCGCCCACGCGGCAAACCGCCGACGCCCAGCGCAATATCGAGACCCAGCGAACCGGTAGAGACGACCGAGAGATCGTTCTGGATCTGGGTCTCGCCCATTTTCATGATCGAGCCCTTGCCGAACTGCTTTTCGATTTGTGCCAGCGCCGCTGCGAGCGCCTTGCTCTTGTTGTCGTCCATCGCGTTCATTCCAGTGGATTTGACCAGTGATACGTTGCTCATAGCAGGCTCTCTCGGTGGCGGTCCTTGCGGACGGGATCGACACCATTGTTGCATAGAACGATCGTTCGATAAAGGCTATTTCGAACTATTTTCTCGCCTTATTTGGCTTAGTCCAATCGACTGACCAGGCCTTCCAGCGCAATCAGCACCGCACCCCGCCGGATGTCGTCCCGATTGCCTTCCAGCTGGTGCCGGACCGCACTCGCTCCCGACGGCCCCGCCCAGGCGAACCAGACGGTCCCTACGGGCTTTTCCGCGGAGCCGCCTGTCGGCCCTGCCACCCCGGTGACCGCCACCGACCATTGCGCAGCGCTGGCGGCCAGCGCTCCCGCGGCCATGGCCAGGGACACTTCTTCGCTGACCGCGCCAAAGCGCTCGATTATCGCCGGATCCACGCCGAGCTGATCCACCTTGGCCTCATTGGAGTACGTGACAAAGCCCCGATCGAACCAGGCCGAACTGCCGGACACCGACGTCATCGCGGCAGCCACCAAGCCGCCGGTACACGATTCGGCTGTTACGAGCATAACGCGCCGCGCCAACGCCGTCGTGGCTAACCGGCCGACCAACGAATCGATCAGACGATCCTCGGACACCTTCCCCGTCATAAAAAAAGCCTTTGCCAAAGTGCCAGCACCAGCAAGGTGTAGGCCGCGGCGACCAGATCATCAGCCATCACGCCGAACCCGTGTTTCCACTCGCGGTCGATGATATTGGCAGGTGGCGGCTTGACGACATCGAAAATCCGAAACAGCAGGAAGCCGAATGCCTGCGCCAGAGGGCGCTCGCCGACGAAAAACAGCACCAGCAGAAATGCAGCGACCTCGTCCCAAACGATCGCTCCGTGATCTGCCGCGCCCAGATCACGTCCGGTGCGATCTGCTGCCCAGATGCCTACCAGAAAGGCCAACGCAACGGCGATCAAAAAGCCGGTGCCATCGGTATACATTCGCAGCAACGCTGCGAGAGGCAGTGCGATCAGGGTACCGACCGTTCCGGGGGCGATCGGCGACAAACCCGCTCCGAAGCCAAGCGCCACCCAGTGCGCCGGGTGCGCAAAAAGAAAACGCACGTTCGGCACGGCTTTGACCGGTTGCTCGATCTCGCTCATCGAGCGCGCTCCACGCAATCGACGGGCATCATCATTTTGCTTCGTGCGCGCATGCGAGCTGACCCGGAGCAGCCGGGCCGAAATGATCGAATCCACGCGGAAACGAATCCATAGGCTTGCCGTCGACGCGCACGATGAGACCCGGCGTCGCGGTTACGTGGCCGATTCGCGTGAGACCGAGTCCGAGCGCGTCCGACAGCGCCGAGACTTTATCGGCTTGCTGCGAAGGCGTGGTGAAGCACAGTTCGTAATCGTCGCCGCCCGCCAGCAGGCAGCTCATGGCTATCGCGCTTTCGTCGCTGCGCAACTGTCGCGTCATCGCAGGCGACCGGGGCACGGCGTCGAACTCGATCGACGCGCCGACTTCCGAGGCTTCCAGGATGTGGCCAAGGTCGCCGGTCAGACCGTCGGAGATATCGATCGCAGCGCTGGCCACACCGCGCAACGAAAGACCCAAGGCGACACGAGGCGAGGGCAGGAGGAGCGCGCGTTCGCAATCGACAAGATCCGCACCGCCGAGTTTCAATCGGCCCAGCCGATGCGCCAGCGCGAGTGCGGCATCACCAAGCACACCCGAAACCCAGATCGAATCGCCTGCTCTCGCGCCGCTGCGGCGTAGCTCCTGCCGGACCGGGACTTCGCCCAGCACCGTCACGCACAGATTGAGCGGTCCCCGGGTCGTGTCGCCCCCGACCAGATCGACCTCGTATTCATCCGCGAGCGCAAAAAAGCCGCGCACAAAGCTTCGCAGCCATTCTTCATCTGCGCGCGGCAGGGCGCCGGCGAGCAGCGCCCATCGCGGTGTCGCCCCCATTGCCGCCATGTCAGAAAGATTGACCGCAAGCGTCTTGTGGCCGAGCTTTTCCGGATCGACATCGGCGAAAAAATGCCGGCCCTCGACCAGCATGTCGACCGACACCGCCAGTTGCGAGCCCTCGTTCGGCACCAAAAGTGCCGCGTCGTCGCCCACGCCCAATACCGTGTGTCGCCCAGGACGCCGGAAGAACCGGTCGATGAGCTCGAATTCGGTCATGGCGCGCACGCGGTTTCCGATCGATGAATCGGATCCGGGCACGCGCAGCGGAACATCAGCGACTCACGATCTCTGACGTACGCGTGACCGCTGCCATCTTGTCCAGCACGCCGTTGACGTACTTGTGTCCGTCGGTGCCGCCGTAGGTCTTGGCGAGTTCGACGGCCTCGTTGATCGCCACTCGGTAAGGAACTTCGGGCGAATGCAGCAACTCCCACGCGCCGATCGCGAGAATGCCTTTTTCCACCGGCGACACTTCGGCGGCAGGCCTATCCAGGTAAGGTGTGAACGCGTGCTGCAAGGCGGCAAACTCGCGGGTCACGCCTATCCAAATGCGATCGAATAGTTTTCCATCGCACTTGTTGAAGCCGGGAGTCTCGGCAAGCTGCTCCTTGATCAATGCCGGATCGGTTCCGGAAAGCAGCCACTGATAAATTCCCTGCAGCGCATACTGGCGCGCTCGGCGCCGCGAGCTACTGCTCATCGATGGCTTCCAGCAAATTGGCCATCTCCAGTGCCGCAAGTGCAGCGTCGTGGCCTTTCAGGTCTGCGCGTATCTCGGCTTGCGCGTCCGATTCGGTCGTCAGGATGCCGTTGCCAATTGGAATGCCAAATTCAAGCTGCACGCTGGCCACGCCTGCTGCGGACTCGTTCGCGACGATTTCGAAATGATAGGTCTCGCCGCGGATCACTGCCCCGAGTGCGATCAGCGCATCGTAGTCGCCGGCCTGCGCCATCCGCTGCAGCGCGAGCGGTGTCTCCAGAGCGCCGGGGACGGTGACCAGAGTGATCGCCGACTCGGCGACACCGGCCTCGCCAAGCGCACGCAAGGCGCCGGCCAGCAGACGCTCGCCGACCGCGGGGTTGAATCGCGATTGCACGATGCCGATGCGAAAATGCCCGGCGCGTGTATTGGGAGCGATCTTGCGTATCGGCATGTGTGCTTTCGCGAGGAGCCCGGAGAACGTTCGGGCTCGCACTATCAATCGCGCTAGATGTTGTCTTGGGGCGACGCGGCGTCGGGACGCTCGTCGTAGCCGCAGATCTCGAGGTCGAACCCCGCCATACTCGGCATCTTGCGGGGCCGCGCGAGAACGCGCATCTTGCCGACGCCCAAGTCGCGCAGAATTTGCGCGCCGATACCGTAGTTGCGCAGGTCCATCTTGGTTTCCGCGCGAGGCTCATCGGCCAGTGCACGTTGACGCAGTTCGAGCGCCGATTCGGGACGATGCAAGAGTACGAGCACGCCGCACTCGGCGCGAGCGATCCGGGCCAGCGCCGCCGCAATGGTCCACGAATGCGAGCGGCTGTGCGCATCGATGAAGTCGATCACCGACAATGGTTCATGCACGCGGACCACCGTTTCGCGCCCCGGCGCGATGTTCCCGCGGACCAACGCGAGATGCGTCGCATCACATAGCTTGTCGCGGAAAGTCACTAACCGGAACTTGCCCTCCGCTGTCTCGATTTCGCGCTCGCCGACACGCTCGATCAGACGCTCAGTACGGCTGCGGTAGTGAATCAGGTCCGTGATCGCGCCGATCTTGAGTTGATGCTCACGCGAGAAGTCGATGAGGTCGGGCAACCGCGCCATCGTCCCGTCATCCTTCATGATCTCGCACAACACCGCTGACGGTGAGAAGCCCGCGAGCCGCGCCAAATCGCAACAGGCTTCGGTATGACCGGCGCGCGCGAGCACGCCGCCGGGCTGGGCGATCAACGGAAATACGTGGCCGGGCTGCACGATATCTTCCGCCCGGGCGCCAGCAGCGGCCGCGACGCGGATCGTATGCGCGCGGTCGGCGGCCGAGATGCCGCTCGTCACTCCACTGGCGGCTTCGATCGAAACCGTGAAATTCGTTCCATGGACGGAACGATTCACGGTCGTCATCGGCGCCAGTTGCAACTGTCGCGCACGATCCTCGGTGATCGACATGCAGACCAGCCCGCGCCCGAAGCGCGCCATGAAGTTCACGATCTCCGGCGTCACCGCGTCGGCAGCAACGACGAGATCGCCTTCGTTCTCCCGGTCTTCTTCGTCGACCAGAATCACCATCCTGCCTGCGCGAAGTTCCGTCGATGATCTCCGGAATCGGGCTGATCGCGCTGGAAGAGGCAGGTGCGTGGCTGTGCGTTTGCGCGCTGCCGCCCGGAGGCTCCAGCGCGCGCAGGTGCGATGCCTTGGTCGGGGACTTTTGCGGCGAACTTGGCTTCACGATGGGTAAGCGAGTGGCGATGAAACGAGGTGGCTCTGATTATACTGCCGCGGGCCGCGACGCCCCAGCGCACTCGTCCATGCTCCGGACGTGGTTGCGCGAAGCGACCTCATCGCGCGCCTTGCTCCGAGCCGCGCTGAAACGTTCCTGCCCAAAGCGCACACAAGGCGCGTTCGAGTTCGTCAGCGTAGTTCCAATCACCCGTCACGAACGCCTGCGCCGAATGTTCGTGTCCCCGAAACCATCCTCCGCGTCCTGCCGTCTGCCACAGGCCGAGGATCAGCGCATAGCTGTCACGCAGAAGTACCAGGCCGTCGCCCGCATGCAATGCGCGAAAATGGCGTTCTAGCCCTGCGCCGGCTCGTTGCAAGCGCCCACCCATACGCTCCATGAACGCGGATGCGACTTCGCCCGGAAGATTCTGATCCATCAGCGCGAAGCATCGGCTGGCCAGCGGAAGGAACAGGGCCGGCTCTATCATCGTCTGACGAGTCAGCGCGAAAACCTGGTCGAAGTCGACCGGGATGTCGGCCTCGAGCAATTCGGTCAGGCGCGAAAAAAACGCATCGATATTGCGTTCGTGCAAAGCGAGCAAAAGCTCTTCCTTGCTCGGGAAATACAGATATACCGTGCCCTTGGCGAGCTCCGCCTCATCCGCGACGTCGGCCATGTTTGCGCTGTGTTCGGGCGAACGCAGCAGAAGCCGCTCGGCGGCATCAAGAATGGCGTCGTAGCGCTCCCGCTTGTCTTCCGCCTGGATGGCGCGCTGCTTGATGACCATGACGATGGCTCAGGGTGGTAGCGGACGGTAACTGACTGAGAGTCACATAGTAAGTGACCGATGGTCAGTTGTCAATGACGCAATGCGACATCCGCGCCGGCTGGCACCGCTCGCAGCGGGCACGCTGATCTGGGTGGGTTTGCCGCCGACGCTAGCGGGCCAACTGGAACATTCTCAGCGTCGCCGCGCAGAGTTCGCTATCGCGATCTCCCAAATCGGCGAGGACGCTGTAGTGGTGGCGGTCGGGTACGGATACAGGGCCAGACGCGCCGACTGGGCGGCATTCGGGCCAGCGGTCCCAGAGCAGTCGCGCCTGGCGGGCAAGCTCGCTGGTTTCCCCGGCTCCGAAGCAGAGCAGCATCGGCGCGTGCACGCGCGGAGCAAGACGTGCGGGGCTGACGGCGCGCGCCAGTGCGCGATCGAGTCGCAGATCGCTGTTGAATGAGACCTTGGTCATCGGTTCAAGATCGAAGATGCCACTGATCGAAACTCCGCCGCGGATGAGGTCGGGCTGCACGCCGTATGCGTGCCAGTCGGTCGCAAACAGCATTGCCGCCAGGTGCCCTCCCGCCGAGTGACCGCTGACAATCAGCGGCCCCCGCTCCAGTCCGTGCGAGCGATCGTGCGCGAGCCACCCGACGGCCTCGCGACATTGCTCGACGATGCGCGCGACGCTGACGTCGGGGCAAAGGTCGTAGTTGATAACGACAACGTTGATGCCTTGCTCCACCAGCGGGGGCGCGACGAATGAGTGATCGCTCTTGTCCAGCGCACGCCAATAGCCACCGTGGATGAACAGCAGCGTGCCGCGGAGCGGGCCCGATGTTTCCCCCGGAAACAGATCCAGCGTCTGCTTCGGTCCCGGCCCGTAGCGCAGATCGAGTCGCGACCGAAGTCGCGCCCGCGCGGCCGTGCTGTCGGCCGCCCACTTCGCAAACCACTGAGGATGGTCGGGAAATGCCGCGCGCAAATTGTATTCGCGCTCGACAAACTCCGCCGACAGCTCGGGGCCGGCGGCCGCGTCCGTCGCTGTCATCCTTCAGGCTTGCGCTTCGATATGAATTTTGAGTTCGCCCAACGATTCGATGCGGCCGACCAGCGTGTCGCCAGGAACGACTGCCGCGACTCCGGATGGCGTGCCCGTGAAAATCAGGTCGCCAGGCAGGAGTTCGTAGTACTGCGACAGGAAATGCAGCGTATGCGGCACGTCCCAGATCATGTCGGCGAGATCGCCTTGCTGCTTGACCGTGCCGTTGACTTCGACTGAAATACGGCCCCGCGAAAGGTAGCCGACATCGCTCACCGGATGCAGCGGCCCGATCGGCGCCGCCTGCGAAAACGACTTGCCGATATCCCAGGGACGCTTGATTTCGCGCATCGCGTTCTGCAGATCTCGACGTGTCATGTCGAGGCCGACCGCGTAGCCGAACACCAGCGCATTCGCATTTTCCGGCGCGACGCGCACGCCGCGCGCACCGATCGCGACGACCAGCTCTATTTCATGCTGGTAGTTCTTGGTAGCCAGCGGATAGCGAACGTGACCGATCGCTGGCGGAACGACAGGAACGATGTTGTCGGTCGCCTTGGTGAAAAAGAACGGCGGCTCTTTGCTGGCATCGCCTCCCATTTCCTTGGCGTGTTCGGCGTAGTTACGTCCGACGCAGTAAATATGCCTGACTGGGAAACGCTCGCCGCGACCGGCAATCGGGACCGTGGGCGCGTCCCACGACGGAATCGGGTGGTTCATCTGGCCGTCCTTGTGTTGGTTTGCTTGAAGTTGATCTGAAGTTGATTTGGAATTGACTCGGGTGACGAGCTTGGCTGGTTCGAGCGGCCGAGACCAGCCATCAGGCCGCGTCGGGTTGTCGTTCGGGAGCTGCGGTTGCAAAGGCGTCCAGCGCGAGGCAATGGGACTCGATACGAGTCACCGTCGGGTACCGGTCGAGCGGAATCTTGTAGCGGCGAGCATTGGCCAGCTGCGGCACCAGGCAGACGTCGGCGAGGGTCGGCGCATTGCCATGGCAGAACGTGCCGGTGGCCGGGTCCTTGCCGAGTTGCGTTTCCAGCGCGGTGAGGCCCACGTCGACCCAGTGTCGATACCAGGCGTCTCTGGTTTCCTCGGCGATGCCGAGTTCCTGCCCCAGATAGCGCAGCACGCGCAGGTTGTTGATCGGATGTATGTCGCACGCAATCGTCAGCGCGATAGCACGCACCCGTGCCCGCTCCGCGGCTGTTGCGGGTAGCAGCGGCGGCGCGGGGAAACGCTCGTCCAGGTATTCGATGATCGCCAGCGATTGGGTGAACGTTCCGTGTTCATCAACCAGGCCAGGGACCAGCGCCAGGGGGTTGATCACGCCATACTCGGATGAACGCTGATCACCCTTCACCAGGTGAATGGGAACGTACTCGTACGCCCGCCCTTTCAACGCGAGCGCGATGCGAACGCGATAGGCCGCGGATGAGCGAAAATAGCTGTAGAGCTTCACTTGGCTTATACGAACGCCGAGATGCCCGTCTGCGCGCGTCCGAGAATCAGCGCGTGCACGTCGTGCGTACCTTCGTAGGTGTTCACGGTCTCCAGGTTCAGCACGTGACGGATGACGTGAAACTCGTCGACGATGCCATTTCCTCCGTGCATGTCGCGTGAAGCGCGAGCGATGTCGAGCGCCTTGCCGCACGAGTTCCGTTTCATGATCGACGTGATTTCGGGCGCCGCCTTGCCTTCGTCCTTGAGACGCCCCAGACGCAGACAACCCTGCAGGCCCAGCGTAATTTCGGTCTGCATGTCGGCGAGCTTTTTCTGGATCAGCTGGTTCGCGGCGAGCGGCCTGCCGAATTGGGTGCGATCCATCGTGTACTGGCGCGCCGCGTGCCAGCAGAATTCCGCGGCACCGAGCGCTCCCCAGGCGATGCCGTAGCGCGCGTTGTTGAGGCATCCGAACGGACCGGCAAGACCCTCGACATTGGGCAGCAGATTGGCCTCGGGCACGAACACTTCATCAAGTACGACCTCGCCGGTTACCGATGTACGCAAGCTGAACTTGCCTTCAATTTTCGGCGTGCTCAGGCCTTTCATTCCCTTGTCCAGAATGAAACCGCGAATGATGCCGTCGTCGGTCTTGGCCCAGACGACGAAGACGTCGGCAATGGGCGAATTCGATATCCACATTTTCGCGCCCGAAAGCTTGTACCCGCCTGGCGCGGATTTGGCTCGGGTGATCATCGAGCCAGGATCGGACCCGTGGTTAGGCTCGGTCAAACCGAAACAGCCGATGGACTCACCGCTGGCGAGTCGGGGCAGGTATTTCCTGCGCTGCTCTTCGGTCCCGTAGGCGAATATCGGATACATGACCAGTGAACTCTGCACGCTCATCATCGAGCGATATCCCGAGTCGACGCGCTCGATTTCGCGCGCGATCAATCCATAGCAGACGTAGTTCAGCCCCGCCCCGCCGTATTCGGCAGGAAGCGTCGCGCCGAGCAGTCCCAGCGCGCCCATTTCGCTAAAAATCGCGGGATCGGAACTCTCGTGCCGGAACGCTTCGGTCACCCGCGGCAGAAGCTGGTCCTGCGCGTAAGCGTGCGCGGCATCGCGCACCATCCGCTCGTCTTCGGCTAGTTGCTCGCTCAGCAACAGCGGATCGTCCCAGACGAACTTCGGTTTGGACGTCGCGCCCGATTGCTTGGTACGCATCTGATCTGTCGCGTTCATGGGCAACTCCGCAACGGTGCCGCTTGGCCGATAGGAGGGATGGCAGCGCCACTTTGCTGCGCTTGCACAAGATACAAGCGGCGCGGGCATGCGGGGCACACAGCGACGCGCGGCATCAGGCGTGCGCGTCTGCCCCGATTATCGCCCAGCGCATGACCGCGCGCCAGCATGCGCCGGTCCGCCCGCAAAAGTGTGTCTGCGATCGACCCATACGTCTTAACCGTTTCCGACGATCTGCTCGGATCCCGCGCCCGCAGCATGCGTTGAACGGCCGACTCCGCTGTCCATCCCGTGGCCGCCCTCGTCTTACCTCTGGGAGCACCGCAATGGCTTCACGACTGTCCACGCCGATCCAATTGCCTGCCCGGGCGACTCCAGCCGGCCAAAGGTTTTTCGTTGATCGAACTGCTGATCGCCGTCATCGTTTTCGGACTGTTGGTGCTGTTCGCGCCGCCCGTCTATCGCGACTGGATCGCCGCGCAACAGTTGGCCCACCACACCCACTTTCTGGTCGATAGACTCAATCAGGCCCGCAGCGAGTCGATCAAGAGTGGCTATCGCGTCAATCTGTGCAAATCCCGGGACCGCAAGCAGTGCAGCGATACCGGAGGATGGGAGGCCGGCTGGATCATGTTCGTTGACGAAAATCAGAACGGCGAACTCGACCCCGATGAGCCGATTATTTTCGCCGACGGGCCGAGCGCCGACGGAGTCACCATCAGCGGCAACCGCCCGGTAGCGGACTATGTTTCCTATACCAGTCTTGGCCACGCGAGATTGCTTAGCGGCGCGTTGCAAATGGGCACTTTTGTCGTGTGCAAGCCCGGGCAGGCCGCACTTCACGTCGTCTTGGCGAACAGCGGACGGGTGCGGATCGAGAACACCACGGATCGGTGTCAGTAAACGCGGCGGTCAACCGACGAAGCTTGTGGGCGCAAATCTGTGCACGACATGGTGCCGGCGGCCGGCGCGCCGCACGCGACACCCGCAGCAACCGTCTGTTCCGGCTGCAATACCTCTAATCGGGCGCCTTTGCCTGGCGTGTTGGGGCACCTTACTATCGCCCGAACAGAACTGGGAGGTTTGCATGTTGCACGCCATGTCGGAGCCCGCTTACCGGCCCGCGTTTTCGCATCATGGCCAGCGCTTGGGTTTGGCCATCCCTGCGCGCGGCTTCACGCTGATCGAACTGATGGTTGTTGTCGCGATCGTCGGCATTCTCGCGGCGATCGCGCTGCCTTCGTACGCCGACTACATCAAGCGCGGCAAAATCGTCGAAGGAACGACGGGCCTCTCAGACATGAGGACCCGGATGGAACAGTATTTCCTCGACAACCGCAAGTACAACAATGGTGGCGGTTGCGGTATCGACCCCAGCGTCGCCGAAAAGAACGTGAAGACCTTCACCATCACCTGCGCGGGCGATGCGACCGGCTACACCGTGACCGCGACCGGCGTCGCGACCGAGGGCATGAACGGTTTCGTCTACGTGTACACGAACACAACGGCCACTCCGGACACCAAATCCACCACCAGCGCGTGGGGCAAGACCAGTTCCTCTTGCTGGGTCGCGCGAAAGGATGGTTCGTGCTTGTGAGTTCGCGTCTGCCCAGTATCCGCTCCGCGCGGCTTCTCGCTGATCGAATTGATGGTCGCCGTCGTCATTTTCGCGTTCCTGGTGATGATCGCGGGACCGATGTACACGACCTATATCGGCAACACCTACATTCGTGCTGCCGGCGAAGCAGTGTTGAACGGCGTGCGCCAGGCGCACGCCGACGCCATCAAGTCCAACGTGCCGGTGAGGTTTGTGCTCGACGCGTCGACAGGCTGGACGCTGTACACGGCCGATCAGAATACGGGTGCGGACGGGCCTGATTCCCGGTGAAAGCTACAAGTTCAGCGAAGGCGCGTCGAGGGCAACGGTGTCCCCCAGCACCGGCGCGGTGACGTTCGACGGTCTCGGTCGCGTCATCCCCAACGCCGACGCCAGCGCTTCGCTGACGCAGATCGACATCACCAACACCACGATTTCGAACCCGCGCAACCTCAGTGTGATCATCAGCGCGATCGGAGGCACGCAAGGCGGCACCAAACTGTGCGACCCCGGCCTCTCATCCCCTGACCCGTCGGCATGCTGACGGCGAAACCGCTGATGGCTAATTCCATGCGACAGAACAACCTCCGCCGACCACAGCAAGGCGGCTTCCTGCTCGAGGCGTTGATCGGCATCCTGATCTTCTCGTTCGGCATCCTCGGCATTGTCGGGCTGCAGGCGCAGTCGCTGCGCAATACCGGTGACTCCGAATACCGGGCCGAAGCGACCTACCTCGCCAATTCGCTGATTTCCAAGATGTGGGCCGATGATCAGTCCACGCTGCAGGCGAAGTACGACAGTTCCGTCGGCACTGGCCAAGGCTATGCCGACTTCGCCAGTGCCGTCGCGAATCTTCCCGGCGTTGTCATCGGTACGCCGAGCACGAACGCACCAATCGTCCTCGTCGACCCGCCTGCTCCGGAGCCACAGACGCCATCCGTCCAGGGGCACATCGTCGAGGTGACCGTATTTTGGAAAGCGACCGGCGATACGGTCGTGCACAAGTACTCGACGACCGGCATCGTCGGGACCAATCCGAACTGACCGCGCTCGACACCGGATCGTACAAACGAGCGACGGAACCAGGCGACACGAACAAACGACGAGTGATGCAATGAGCATGCGAACATTCAACCAACGACGAAGCGGCGAGCAGGCCGGCTTCAGCATCATCGAAATCATGGTCGGTGTTGTCATCGCCATGATCGCCATTCTCGTCATCTACCAGGTGTTCGCGACCTCCGAAGGGATCAAGCGCAACATCACTGCGGCGGGCGATGCGCAGCAGAACGGTCTTCTGTCCTCGTTCATGCTCGGCATCGAACTCGCCAACGCCGGCAACGGTCTCGCGGTCGCGGCCCAGGATCTCGGGACGTGCACGGCCACCACCGACATGGTGACATCGCTGCGGCCGATTCCTTTGCTGATTACTGACGGCGGCGGCGACAACAAGTCCGACAGCTTTATCATTTACTACAGCGTCGCGCGGACCCTGCTGTCACCGGCTCTGTTCACGAACACTGCGGTAGCCAATGCAGATTATGTCGTGCAAAGCGCGAACGGCTTCAAAAAGGGCGATCTGATCGTTGCAATATCGAACCCTTCCGGAACGGGCGATTGCTATACCTCGCGGATCACGGCCAATGTCCCGGCGCCCGACGCCAACGGCATCGTGACCATCACCCACACCGGCGCTCCGGTCACCATCGGCGCCTCGTCGACCCTGTTCAACCTCGGCCCGGCAAACCTCGTCCAGAAGATCAAGTACAGTCTGAGCGCTGTAACCTGCGACCCGGTAAGCGGTGCCACTTGCACATTGCAAAGCTTGTCTCTGCTCAATGCAGACGGAACGCCCGACACGGCGAGCGCTCAGGTACCGAATCCGCTGGCGTCCAATATTGTCAACATGAAAGTGCAGTACGGCCTCGATACTGTTGGCGACGGCCTGATCCATCACTGGGTCCCTGGTGCCGCCGGGACGGCTTACGGCGACTGGGACGCGGCGACGCTGCTTGCGGCGCCGATTGCCACGCTGAACAAGATTAAAGCGGCACGGATCGCTATTCTCGTGGCGAGCGAACAACCCGACAGGGACCTGGCCGGCCAAGCTTTTACGCAACTCGTGTTCAACGACTGCGCGGACGGCGGCACATGCTATCCGGTGACCTTCAACATTCCGGCACCTACCGGCAAACCCTACAGTTGGCGCTATCGTGTTTATGAAACGGTGATTCCGCTGCGGAACGAAGTATGGAATCGCGAATCGTGATATCGCCGCGACATTCGCATATTGCGCGAGAGCGCGGCGTCGTCCTGTTTGTCGCCTTGATTGTCATGGTGGCTATGAGCCTTGCCGCCATCGCTCTGATCCGCTCGGTTGACACGGCCAACACGGTGATCGGCAACCTCGCTTTCAGGCAGGCCTCGATCCTTCCGGCGAACTACGCTGTTGAACAGGCGGCGGCGGCGCTTTTTTCGGACGTCAATACGGCCGGAGTGCCCGCGATCTCCGATCCGACCGCCGACCTTCCCGCGCAAAACTACTACGCGAGCTGGCAGGCCAGCGATGACGCGCGCGGGATTCCTGCGCCTCTGCAAACGCTCAACAACTGGAACAGCGCAGGGCTCGGGCAAAAGCTGATCGTCGATGTCGACCAGGCCGACGCCAACGCCAAGGTCACCGAGATTCGCTACGTAATTGAACGCATGTGCATCGAGGCCGGGCCTGCCGCGCCGAAGCGATGCGACATGCTGCCGCCTAAGCAGAACCCGGGGACAACGGTGCACGACGAATCCGCGCCGACGCTGAACCCGATTCCGTTTTACCGCGTAACGATACGCGTTGATGGACCGAAGAACACCGCATCGTTTCTACAGGCGATGCTGCGGTAAAGGCCGCAAGGGAGAAAAACATGCCGTACCAATCCGCTCCGTCGCTCCTCCGCCGCTGGCTCGCAGGCCTGCTGGCACTCATGATCGGATTGGGACCGCTGGCCAGTCCCGCCTACGCCGCTTTGACACCTCTCGCCGACGAACCGATCAACATCAAGAACCAGGCGAAGCCGAACATCATTCTCACCGTCGACGATTCGACGTCGATGCTCTACGACTTCCTGCCCGATTACGTAGCCAGCAACAAATATTGCCGCGACCGCACGGGCGCAATGAACACCTCTTGCGGCTACAGCGGCTCGCCGATCAACACCGGTAGCAGCCAATACGTTTCGCCCCAGTACATATGGGAACAGCCGTCCATGCCCTACCCCACGTACGGGACAGGGACGGGCGCCGTACCATCCAGTTTTTCGCCGCAACTGTTTTCGAAGAGTGGTCCGGGCGCCGGGTGTAATCTGCTTTCCATCCCGCCGAGTTGCAGCGGCGGCATCGACCCCGGCGCGCTGCCGGGAATTGCGATCTATCCGGGGGCATCCGGCTCGCCGCTGGCTGGCCAGCCTTACGAGTACTGGTTGCTGTGGCCCGCGCCGTGCACAACAGCGCGCTCAACCACATGTACTACAACCCGCGCCTGACCTACGATCCGCCGGCCTACGCGGACGCGAGAGTTATCCGCAAATGGATTCCGGCAATACCGTCGGATGGACGAAGGTGCGCGCCGACCCGTTCACCACGCCTGCCACGCCGACCGACTGCTCGTCGGAGCCTTGCGCCGATCTGACCGCGAGCGTCATCGTGGGACAGTGGTGCAATTCCGACTGGACTCAGGGCAACGAACCCCGCAACGGGCAATCTCTTCGCGACAGCAGCCAGCCTACTGTCGTACAAACGGCGCTGTCGCGGTGGCGAGCTCGGGTGCGCCGGCGGCCGACGGCGACTACACTTACCCTTGGTTGCCTCCGAGTTCAACGCCCGATGCGAAATATTTCTACCCGCGCAACGTAACAAACGTGTCGGGCGTCGCGCCCTACCCTAACGACAACCTGCTTTGGTGCGATGCGACCAGTCCGTCATGGCCACGACTGGGCCCCCGACGATCCCCCAAACTTGCAATGGGTATCAGAACAACGCCCAGACGTGTGGTAAAGTTCTACTCCTCAACATCTCCCAGGGCGGCACTGCGCAGACGTGTGCAGCGATCGTCACCCAGACCTGTCAAAATTCGCAAACGCAGACTTGCAACAACATCAATCGGGTGCAGACCTGTCAAAATTCGCAGACGCAAACTTGCAATGGCATCACGGCGCAACTAATGGCCACCAGACGCAGACTTGCAACAACATCAATGTTCAGACCTGTAATGGCTACCAGACACAGACCTGCAACAATATTACCGCGCAGACTTGCAACAACTACCAGACGCAGACCTGCGCCAACATAACGACGACTTGTACGCACCCTGATCCGAGCACATGCACTACGACACTTTCTCCCAATCCCTGTGGCGGACCGGAAGACCCCGTGTGTACGCCGGTCACCACTGCCCGCCGGACACTTGCGTAACTGCCGGGCAAGTGCACCGTTACCGGCGTTACTTGCAATGCGGCAAACGAGTCGACCGTTTGCACTCCGATCAACGGCGCATGCACGCTACAGGTGCTACCTGCCAGCCCGCTAACGTAGCGACCCAATGCCCGGGTCAAGGCAAATGCAGCGTCAGCAATGCAACGTGCACTGCGGCGAACGCTGCCGCTATCTGCACCGCAATTAATGGAACTGCAGCGTCACAGCGGCGACGTGCCAACCCGCAAATCAGGCAACGCAGTGTCCGCCCGAAGGTCGTTGCAATGTGACGAACGCACTCTGTACGTCAACATGTCCCGCAATCAACGGCGCATGTAACGTCACGAGCGTGGCTTGCCAACCAGCCAACCAGGCGACGCAGTGCCCCGCGCAGGGGAATTGCAGCGTTAGCAATGCTCTTTGCACGACCACCTGTCCAACAATCAATGGAGGCTGCAGCATAACGGTGTCGCCGCCTGTACAGTTGCGAATCAGGCTACAAACTGTCCACTGCAGGAATGTGCAGCGTAACAGGCAATGCGTGCACTGCGGCCAACGCCACCACCAATTGTCCTACTCTGAACGGAACGTGTAGCGCCACCGGTGTTGCTTGTACTGTCGCAAATCAGGCGACCAAATGTCCGGACCAGCCGGGCCATTGCAGTATTCAGACCGCGATCGCGTGCACCGCGGCCAACGCTTCCACGAAGTGTCTTAATCAAGGCATGGCTTGCAGCAGTACCGGCGTCGCTTGCACCGCAGCCAATGCCGCTACCAACTGCCCTGCTCTGGGCGGGACTTGCAGCATTACGGCGGTCGCATGTACGCCGGCCAATGCGGGCACTAAATGTCCGCCCCAAATTACCAACGGAACATGCAGTGTCACTGGAGCGACCTGCCAAGGATCCGGGCAGGGCAACTGCCCCAACGTAAATTCGCCCGCAACGGGCGCGACCTGCAGCACACTAGTGAATGCCAGCACCAAGTCGCTGCTGGAGGACGCGAACGACAAGGGAATCGTGTGCAGGCATAACGACCAAGGCTATGCTGCTCTCAGCGCACCAATCCCGCGACCAGCACGGTAACCGCCGACCGGTTCAACTATCCCTCTGGCCGATACACGGTTGCCGTTACGGCAGGAGTTGGACCCGACGCATGCTCGCCGACGCCAAGCTTTACGTCTGTTCCGCGTCACTATTGGAAGACCGAAGTCCAATGGTGCGACAACTCGATTTCCAGCGGCGACAAGTGGCAGGGATACGGGACCGGCACTTGCCAAGGTTTCAAAGACTCGCTGCACACGTTTCCCCGCTTCTACCAGTTCGGCGCAGCCGCGGATCTGGACTACGTCAACACGGCCGCCTTTGCGCGCGTCGACCTGGTCCCGCGACGCGCCGTTCCATACTTGGACCGACGATGCCGGGGCGACGCAAACGATAACGCAACTACGCCGAGGAAATGACCAACTACGCCAATTGGTTCGCCTACTACCGGACTCGAATTCAAGCGGTCAAAACAGTGACGTCACTTGCGTTCCTGGGAAGACCGGCAACACATAGAACCTCGATGATACGTTTCGCGTCGGGTTCCATACGCTGTCGAACAACACCTCGGTGAATTGTTGTAGATCCGGCAACGTTCGTCGCGGTTACTTCGACTCCACTCAGAAAGGTCTGGGCGACCAATTGTTTGGGATTCGATTCCGCTGAGCTTCGAAACGCCGAATCTAAACGCTATGATGCGCATCGGCCAATACTATTCGCCGGGCGGCAGCGCGAATTGTCCGGTGCCGATCCGATCGTCCTGTCGTGTCAGAAGAACTGGCACATGCTGTTCACCGATGGCTTCACCAACCAGCCGTCGCTGCCGACAACCGTCGTCAACGACCAGGACGACACGTTTCCGGCGCGTCCGGTGAACGGCGGCGACGACGGTCGCAATCACGGGCCTCAACCCCGGCCAGCCGCGGCCGCCGCCGTACCGCGAAGACCCGCCGGCACCGCCAGCAATTCCGCGTCGGACTACTCGATGAACTACTGGGTCACCGACCTCCGTCCCGCGATGCCGATGAACGTAGCCACCAGCGCAACGCGACCCGGCGAGCTGGCCGCATCGCAACTTCGCGGCGATGTCGCTCGGCACCGAAGGCAAGCTGCCCGCAGGCAACCAAGCATCGTCGAGTCCCAACTCTCGGCCGGCACACTGCTTTGGCCGCAACCTTATCCGTATGTATTACAAGCCCGATATTTCCGGCGTGGACGATCTTTGGCACGCGGCCGTCAATGGGCGCGGGCGCTTCGTCAACGCGCAGTCCGCCGATGAACTCAAGCTTGGCATGGGCCAGATTCTGCAGGACGTGGTCAACCAGGCTGGCGCGCGGGCCGGCGCGGGGTTTCAGAGCACGACGCTGTCGGCGTCAAACGCCGACATGCACCGCACGACGTTCGAGCCAGGCTGGGGTGCCAGTCTGAGCAAGGTGAACA